>NZ_CM166476.1:0-1580000 GCF_056857055.1 Novosphingobium sp. BL-S-32
GACGCTGGCGCGCATGCTTCAGGGCACCGGCGTGGAGATCGCGCTGCTGACCGGGCGCGACAAGGGCAAGGCGCGCGAGGCGATTCTTATGGGGCTGGTGGACGGTTCCATCGATATCGTCGTCGGCACCCACGCGATTTTTCAGGATACCGTGTCCTACCGCAATCTGGCGCTGGTGGTGATCGACGAGCAGCACCGCTTCGGCGTCGGCCAGCGCCTGATGCTTGCGCGCAAGGGGCGGCGCACGCCGCATACCCTGGCGATGACGGCCACGCCGATCCCGCGCACGCTGACGCTGGCCCAATATGGCGAGATGGAAGTCTCCAAGCTCGACGAATTGCCGCCGGGCCGTCAGGCCATCGACACGCGTGTCGTTTCGGTGGAGCGCATGGGTGATGTCGTCGGCGCGATCGCCCGGCATATCGAGACCGGGCAGCAGGCCTATTGGGTCTGCCCGATGGTGAGCGAGAGCGAGAATGACGACCTTGCCGCCGCCGAAGCGCGTTACGCGACGCTGAAGGAGCGCTTCGGGGATACCGTGGTGCTCGTTCACGGGCAGCTCAAACCCGAGGCGAAGGATGCCGGCATGGAGCGCTTCGCCAGCGGCGAGGCTTCGGTGCTGGTGGCGACCACGGTGATCGAGGTCGGCGTCGACGTGCCGAACGCCACCCTCATGGTAATCGAGCAGGCGGAACGCTTCGGCCTTGCCCAGCTTCACCAGCTGCGCGGGCGCGTGGGGCGCGGCAGCGAGAAATCGACTTGCCTGCTGCTGCGCGGCCAGCAACTTAGCGAAACCGCCCGCCAGCGTCTGGCCTTGATGCGCGAGACTCAGGACGGCTTCCGGCTGGCCGAGGAAGACCTGCAATTGCGCGGCGGCGGCGAACTGCTCGGCACGCGCCAGTCGGGCGATACGCCGTTCCGCATCGCCAGCCTCGAACAGATCACCAAGCTGCTGCCGCTCGCCCACGATGATGCACGGCTGCTGATCGAGCGCGACGGCGGACTTACCGGCCCCCGCGGCGAGGCGGCGCGTCTGCTGCTCTATCTCTTCGAGCGCGACTGGGGCGTGCAACTGCTGCGCGGCGGATAAGCGGCCAGAGAGAAAGCCGGGGAGGGCGCAATTGACTTGGCTCCGGCGCCCTGTGATGGCCTCTGCCATGTCCCAGAAACCGGAAATCCAGCTCGCCATCTTTGCCCAGGCAGTCGACGCAGTCGGCGGACAGCGTGCGATGGCGCGCTTTATGGGAATTTCCGAGAAGGAAGTGCGCGACTGGCTCTCGGGCGATGCCGAGCTGGATCGCAATGCCCTGCGCTCGGCGTCGCAGGGGCTGATCAAGCATGCGGACATGTGCCGCCGCCTTGAACGCAAGCTTTCGCCCGCCTTCGTGGAAAACCTCACCGACAAGCAGCTTGAGGGTCTGAGCCTGCCCGACGGCCGCCCCGAAGTCCGCAAGCCGGGCTGATCCACGCCGAAAGCCAGCTTTTCTGCGGCCGAATCAAAGCAGCGTATCGGTGATTCTGCCCGTTGCCGTCATCGACGAGCGGGCTGCGATGGCGGGTTTTCAGCCCTCCACTGCATTTCAATTCAGCCCGCGCAGAGCGGCGAACCCTCGCATTTCCTCGCGTTTCGGGCAGTAGGGCGGGGCAGGGGTGAAGTTGTCCACACCCTCAAATCACCAAGCTTCACGAAAAGCGATTTTCGCCCCTTGCCACCCACAGAATCGCTCTCTATAGGCGCCCTCCTGCCCCGGGCGCTCTTCGGAACGCCCTCCGGTCGGGGAATAGCTCAGCCTGGTAGAGCACTGTCTTCGGGAGGCAGGGGCCGGAGGTTCGAATCCTCTTTCCCCGACCATTTCATCTTCGGATGAGCAAGTAAAACCCAGCGGAAACGCTGGGTTTTTTGCTGTCTGGCTTCTGCGTTTGCGGCGGCACTCTTTCCCTTCGCGGCGTGGAGGGCTAGGTCTTGGACATGACCGAAAGCCTGCTCGAAACCGCCAGCACCATTGCCCCCTCGCAAGGCCGCGACCGTCACTGGGAATGGCAGTACCTCGATCTGATGCGGCAAATCTGGGAGCACGGCGACGAGCGCGTCGACCGCACCGGGATCGGCACGCGCTCGATCTGCGGCGCGACGATCCGCTTCGACCTCTCCGGCGGGCTGATGCCGCTGCTCACCACCAAGCGAGTCTTCTGGAAGACCGCGAGCCGCGAGATGCTTTGGTTCCTGACCGGCGAGACCAATATCCGCCCGCTTTGCGCGCAAGGCGTGGAGATCTGGACCGACTGGCCGCTCGACCGCTACCGCAAGGCGACGGGCGAGGACATCGCGCGCGCCGATTTCTCGCGCCGGATCGTCGAGGACGAGGGCTTTGCCGCCGAGTGGGGCGATCTTGGCCCGGTCTACGGCAAGCAGTGGGTCGACTGGCCGGTCTATGAGCCGGCAGGCGAGGGGCTCTATCGCAAGCGCGCGCAGGGCGTGAACCAGGTGGCTGAGGTGATCGCCAGCCTGCGCGCGAATCCCGGCAGCCGTCGCCATATCATCGAGGGCTGGAACGTCGCCGAACTCGACGCCATGGCGCTGCCGCCGTGCCACAAGACCTATCAGTTCCATGTCGCCAATGGCCGCCTCTCGTGCATTCTCTACCAGCGGAGCTGCGATCTCGGCCTCGGGTTTGCTTTCAACATGTGGTCGCTGGCGCTGCTGACGCGCATGTTCGCGCAGCAGTGCGACCTTGAGCCGGGCGAGGCAGTCTGGATGGGCGGGGACGTGCATCTCTATCTGAACCACGCGAGCCTTGTCGAAGAGCAGCTTTCGCGCACACCATCGGGCGAGGCGCGGCTGGAGATCGCGGGGCGGCCCGATTCGATCTTCGACTATCGGATCGAGGATTTCACCGTCTCCGGCTATGCGCCGCAGGGGCACATTTCAGCCCCTGTAGCGGTCTGACGCACCGCATGCGCGATGGATCGTCTTTGTATTGACATTACTCATGGTTGAAATATTGTGACCTGACCGTGGAATTTTGAAACGCGCTGTTGATCGCTGTTTTCAGCGTCGTTTCGCGTTCCACGGCCCGATTCAAGCGGGAGAGGACGCAAAGATGGCCCTAGGCCCGACACGAGCAGGCAAGTCGCGCGGCAACCTGCCGCCCCTCGATCTCTATGTCCCCGAGCCGAAGTTCCGGCCCGGTGACCCGGTCGACTATACCCATCTGGAAATTCCCGCGGCCGGCAAACTGGCGCGCCCCGATGAGGGCTGCGCCGCCAGCGAGACATGGCCGCTGACGCTCGACCTGATCCGCGTTCTGGATGAGAACGATGCGGCGGTGGGCGCGTGGAACCCCAATCTCGATGCCGAGACGATGCGCCGCATGCTGGCCTCGATGGCGCTGACCCGCGCTTTCGACGATCGCATGTATCGCGGCCAGCGGCAGGGCAAGACCAGCTTCTACATGAAGTCCACGGGTGAGGAGGCGGTCTCGATCGCCTGTGCCCATGCGCTCGCCTTCGACGACATGGTGTTCCCCAGCTACCGCCAGCAGGGCATCCTGATCGCGCGCGGTTATCCGCTGGTGGAGATGGTCAACCAGATCTACTCCAACCGTGCTGACCCGCTGAAGGGCCGCCAGTTGCCGATCATGTATTCGGCCAAGGACTACGGCTTCTTCTCGATTTCCGGCAACCTCGCCACGCAGTTCCCGCAGGCAGTGGGCTGGGCGATGGCGAGCGCGATCAAGGGCGACACCCGCATCGCCACCAGCTTCGTGGGCGAAGGCTCCAGTGCGGAAGGCGATTTCCACGCGGCGATGACCTTCGCGGCGGTCTACAACGCGCCGGTCGTGCTCAATGTCGTCAACAATCAGTGGGCGATTTCCAGCTTCTCCGGCTTTGCCGGGGCTGAGCGCACGACTTTCGCGGCGCGCGCCACGGGCTACGGCATCGCCGGCCTGCGGGTGGACGGCAACGACATCCTGGCCGTCTATGCGGCGATGGAATGGGCCGCCAACCGTGCCCGCTCCAACCAAGGGCCAACGCTGATCGAGCACTTCACCTATCGCGCCGAGGGGCACTCCACCTCGGACGATCCCACGGCCTATCGTTCCGCGCATGAGCGTGAGGAATGGCCGCTGGGCGATCCGATCATGCGTCTGAAGAAGCATCTGATTGCCTTGGGCGAATGGTCCGAGGAGCAACATGCAGAGATGGACCGCGACGCTGCCGAGCAAGTGAAGACCGCCACCAAGGAAGCCGAGAAGAACGGCATCCTCGGCCACGGCATGCACCATCCGTTCCACACCATGTTCGAGGACGTCTTCGAGGAACTGCCCTGGCACCTTGAGGAACAGGCGGATCAGGCGATCCGCGAGCGGCAGAGCAAGTTCCCGGACTGGAAGGACTGATCATGATGATTGAAGAAGATTCGGTCAGCCTCCACGACGCGCCGACTCGCCAGATGAACATGATCGAGGCGATCAACGACGCGCTCGACATCATGATGGCGCGTGATCCCGATGTGGTGACCTTCGGTGAGGACGTCGGCTATTTCGGCGGCGTGTTCCGCGCGACGGCCAACCTTCAGAAGAAGTACGGCCGCAACCGTGTGTTCGATACGCCGATCAACGAATGCGGCATCATCGGCGCTGCTGTGGGCATGGCCGCATACGGCCTGCGCCCGGTGCCGGAGATCCAGTTCGCGGACTATATCTATCCCGGTATGGACCAGCTCGTCTCCGAAGCGGCGCGTCTGCGCTATCGCTCGGCGTCGGAGTTCATCGCGCCGATCACCGTGCGTTCGCCTTTCGGCGGCGGCATTTTCGGCGGCCAGACCCACAGTCAGAGCCCGGAAGCGCTGTTCACGCACGTTTCCGGCCTGAAAACGGTGATCCCGGCCAGCCCCTACGATGCCAAGGGCCTGCTGATCTCCGCCATCGAAGACAACGATCCGGTGATCTTCTTCGAGCCCAAGCGCATCTATAATGGCCCGTTCGACGGCTATTACGATCGCCCGTCGAAAACGTGGAAGGGTCACCCGCTCGGCATGGTGCCGGAGGGGTACTATTCGATCCCGCTCGGCAAGGCGCGGATCGTGCAGGAAGGTTCTGCGCTGACCGTGGTGACGTATGGCACCATGGTCCACGTGGCCGAGGCGGTGCTGGCCGAAAAGGGCGTCGATGCCGAGATCATCGACTTGCGCAGCCTGGTTCCGCTCGATCTGGAGACTGTGGAAAAGTCCGTGGAAAAGACTGGGCGTTGCCTGGTGATACACGAGGCGACCCGCACCTCAGGCTTTGGCGCGGAACTGGTGACGCTGGTTCAGGAACGCTGCTTCTACCACCTTGAAGCGCCCGTCGAGCGCGTGACCGGCTTCGATACGCCGTACCCGCACAGCCTTGAGTGGGCCTATTTCCCCGGTCCCGTCCGCATTGGCGAGGCGGTCGATCGTCTGTTGAAGGATTGATTTGATGGGACGCTATACTTTCAGGCTGCCCGACATCGGCGAGGGCATTGCCGAGGCGGAGATCGTCGCCTGGCACGTCAAGATCGGCGATCGGATCGAGGAAGACGACCGCGTCGCGGACATGATGACCGACAAGGCGACGGTCGAGATGGAAAGCCCGGTTTCGGGCGTGGTGGTCGAAGTCGCCGGTGAGGCGGGTGATGTTATCGCCATCGGATCGCCGCTGGTGGTGATCGAGGTTGAAGGCGCGGGTAACGAGGTTGACGGTGCGGCGGCTGGTGCTTCGACAAGCTCAGCACGAGCGGATGTTGTGGAGGCGGCACCCGCACTCGCACCTGCACCTGCGCCTGCGCCTGCGCCTGCACCTGCACCGGCATCTGAGCCCGCCCCGATCGCGGCAACCGCCACCCCCGCTCAGGCTGAGCTTGTCGAAGCCCGCACGCCCACGCCTGCCGCGAAAGTCACCGCCAGCCCCGCCGTCCGCAAGCGCGCTTCGGACCTCGGCATCAATCTTGCCGAAGTCCGCCCTGCGGAAGACGGCCGCGTGCGCCACGGCGATCTCGACGCCTTCCTGTCCTACAACGCTGCGGGCGGTTTCCAGCCCGCCGGTACCAAGGGCAAGGACGAACAGGTCCGCGTGATCGGCCTGCGCCGCCGCATTGCCGAGAACATGGCGGCGTCCAAGCGCCAGATCCCCCACTTCGCCTATGTCGAGGAATTCGACGTGACGGCGCTGGAGGAAACCCGCGCGCAGCTTAATGCCAGGCGCGGTGACAGGCCGAAGCTGACGATGCTGCCGTTCCTGATCGCGGCGATCTGCAAGCTGCTGCCCAAGTATCCGATGCTCAACGCCCATTACGATGACGAGGCAGGCGTGGTGACGCGTTACGGTTCGGTCCATCTGGGCATGGCCGCGCAGACCCCGGCGGGCCTGATGGTTCCGGTGATTCGCGATGCGCAGGACCGCAACCTGTGGCAGCTCGCCACCGAGATCGGCCGCCTTGCCAATGCGGCGCGGGATGGTTCGGCCAAGTCGTCGGAACTTTCGGGCTCGACGATCACGGTCACCTCGCTCGGGCCGATGGGCGGCGTGGCGACCACGCCGGTCATCAATCGTCCCGAAGTCGCCATCATCGGTCCGAATCGCATCGTCGAGCGGCCGATGTTCGTGAAGGGCGCCGATGGCGTGGAGCGCATCGAGAAGCGCAAGATCATGAATATCTCGATGTCGTGCGATCACCGTGTGGTAGACGGTTGGGACGCGGCAAGCTTCGCGCAGGATCTCAAGAAGCTGATCGAGGCTCCCGCGCTGATTCTGGCGGGCTAAGGGAGAGGGCATTCATGGGCAAGGATCCGCGCGTCGATGAGTATATCGAAAAGGCCGCGGACTTTGCCCGCCCGATCCTCACCCATTTGCGCGATCTCGCCCATCGCGCGCTGCCCGAGGCCGAAGAGGCCATCAAATGGGGCATGCCGCACTTTCTGGTGAAGGGTAAGAACGTCGCCGGGATGGCCACGTTCAAGGCGCACTGCACGTTCGTCATCCATGGGGACGGGCGACAGGGCGATGCCATGGGGCAATTCGGGCGTATTGAAGTGCTCGGCGATCTGCCGCCCGAGAGCGAACTCATCCTAAAATTGCAGGCGGCGCAGGAGAGAGTGCTCGACAAGGGCACCGCACTGAAGCGCGCCGCGCCGCGTGCGCCCACGGCGGAAATCGCGGTGCCGGACGATTTTGCCGCGGCGCTCGCGGCCGTGTCCGCTGCGCAGGGGCATTTCGACGCTTTCTCTCCCTCCCAGCGGCGCGAATATCTGGAATGGATCACCGAGGCCAAGGCGGAGGCCACGCGCGCCAAGCGCATGGCTCAGGCCGTCGAGTGGATTTCGGAAGGCAAGCGCCGCAACTGGAAGTACGAGCGCTGCTGAATCAGCGCACGATGCCGCTGTAAGTGATCTGCCCGCGACCGCGTGCCGCACTCTGCGGCGGGATGCGCCAGCGGACATGGGTGACGTCTTCCGGCGTGGCGAGGCGGTTGCCGATTCTCAGTGAGCCCAGACGGCCCCAGGAATGTCCGCCGTCCACCGAAACCTCCTGCATGTCCTCCGCGCTCTGCTGATAGGTGAGGGCGGTGGGCACGGGATTGGTGATAACGAAGCCGCCCGTCCCGGCCGCGCGATACCAGGTGACGATCGTGACGACCCGATCCCCGCGCGCAAGGCGGCTGGCGGGCTCCAGTCGGCGGGAGGCGGCCGTGCCGCTGCGTTCTACATAGACGGCACTGTCGGTGGCTACGGAAGGGCCCGTGTGCAGCTCTGCCTGCGCCTCGGTGGCGGCAAGCGCGCCGCCTGCGAGAGCGAGCGTCATGGCGAGATGGAATGCTTTCATCCGAATTCCCCCTGTCGTCTCCGCGCGGATCGTTTCGCGTGGATGGGGTATTTTCTGCGATTCCAGTCGCCAACATATAGTTAACGGCGATTGACCATGTTCACCGCCTATTGAGCGCGCGCGGGTGCGTGCAGCATTTTTAGGGGGTGTGGATAAAAACTTTTCATTGTCCCGAGCAATCCGGTTGACAGGGTGGGTGCCCTGCCATAGAGGCGCGGCTCCCAAGCGGACGCAACCGCAAGAACGCGGGTGTAGCTCAGTTGGTTAGAGTGCCGGCCTGTCACGCCGGAGGTCGCGGGTTCGAGCCCCGTCACTCGCGCCACTTGGGGAAAATGCTGGTAATCCAGCGACTTGAGGTAGTCTAAAAACCTCACATACATTGCTGCGCGGGTGTAGCTCAGTTGGTTAGAGTGCCGGCCTGTCACGCCGGAGGTCGCGGGTTCGAGCCCCGTCACTCGCGCCACTTCCTTCACGGAAGTGGAAAGCAATGAAACGAAAAAGGCCGGGTTAACGCCCGGCCTTTTCTTTTGTCTGCGTGACTTGCGGGCAAAAGAAAACGCCGGGGAATCACCCCCAGCGCCCGGTCTCCATCCAGATCAGGAACCGCTTCAGCGGTAGGATCCAGACGACACCTAGAATGACATAGACCGGCGTCTGGAGCAGCGGATGCCATTCTGACATCACGGGAGCCAGATAGCGCGCGATCAGCACGCCATAGGCGATCAGGACAGCGAACAACCCCAACACGCCGAGGGGGATTCTGAGTGTTGGAGTCTCGCGCAAGTTCAGATCGCTCCCTCATATATTCTCGTCGGCGTCACCACGGCATCCAGGATGCGGTCGTGCGCTTCTATCGGGAGGGTGTCGGCGAGTTGGCAGTCCCATGCAAGGCCGATTGCGGGAACGTCGGGATTGGCATCGAGCCAGCGATCGTAATGGCCACCGCCTTGCCCCAGCCGGTGTCCTTCGGCGGTGAATGCCAACAGCGGGACGATGACGATGGCGGGGACCACCGGATCGCTCTCAGGCAGCGGCTGTAGCGCCCCCCAGGGCCCGATCGTCAGTTGCTCCTCATCGAAGGGATTCGCCCAGCGGCGGAACTCCATCGGCGATTCGCGGGTGGCGAACCAGGGCAGGGCGACATTCCGGTCATGTTCCGAAAGCCAGCGCGCCCAGCCGAACGCCGGGGCTTCGTCCCCCACCGGGGCATAGAGGCCGATGGTCAGCCCTTCCGGCATCATTTCAGCGACGGGGGCAGGCGGCCGGTTGAGCACCAGCGCGCGCAATCCTTGCGGGAGCGAAGCGACATGACTGGCGCGCGCGACGCGGTGTTTCTTGCGTAGCGCGGCCTTTTCGGTCGCGGGGGAGAGAGGGGGTGATGAATCCACCGGAGGTCCCATTCCTGGCATTCGAGAAGGCAGAGTACCATCTGCGGTCTCGTTCGGCATGTTGGAATTCCAACATGACATATGTTGGAAGGGTGAGGCAGCGCGCAATCAGCTCATGCTGAAACGGATCACGCTCTATCTATTATGTGTGCTTTGCATTTTTCGTGCGGTCAGGCGATCCGCCTGCCTTGAAAATGCATAAGTCCCCGAAAGGTCATGGGGAAGGAGGGTGACGGGTCCACCATGGGTCGTTGCCTAGAAATCCTCTGACGCCTCAACGTCAGGTGGGGACCATGTGCGTCGGACCAGGGTCCGGGCAGGGACAGCCCCCTTGGATTTGCTTATAGCCTCAGGGATTTTCGAACGGCTCGTGCCGGGCAGATCCCGTCTCCCCCTAGTTAGGAGGTCTTGCCCGATCCCTCAAGGAGTTCGGCAAGATTTTCTATGCGCGTGGCGACGGCGACGAGTCGCTCGACCAATTCGGGTGAGATTTCCGCCGCTGCGGGTGCAGGGGCAGCAGCTGGAGCGGGCTCCGCGCGCAAGTTGTGCAGTTCGTCGGCCAGCATGATCGCGGCAAACAGCAACATGCGAGTCTCGGTCTGGCCGACCGCGCCCGCTGCCGCCACTTTCTCGTCGATCAGGCGGCCGAGGTCCTCGACATGGCTTTCCTGACCGTCCGCGCAGGCCAACGTGAAGCTGCGCCCGCCTATCGTGAGATTGACGTTGCTCATGGCCGGGCCCGCCGTTCGGACGGCGCCAGCAGTTCATCGAGTTCGCCGAGTGCCTGTTCCACCGAAATTCGCAGGCGCGCATCGCGGGCCCGCTGTTCCATCGTTTCGGGGATCACTTTGTCGAGACGCGCCAGCGCGGCCTCGATCCGTTCGACGACCTGTTCGATCGATACCTCATTCATGACGTACGGTTACCGCGAAACCGCAAAAAGGCAAGAAATCCGCACGGTTTGCCGACAATTGCTTCGACGAAGCGAGCACTTTGTGCCACCACGCGATTGCGCGAGGGCCGTGCATGTTTGCCGTCCGGGCGAACTTGACGCCCGCTGGCCTCTCCCTAAAGGGGGTCGGCAAGCCGAATCGTCCCTTTATTCCGTTTACCGGAGCCACCCGATGACCCTTGCAGCCGACCGTCTCGCGCCGATGGCCAACGCCATCCGGGCGCTTTCCATGGATGCGGTCCAGGCGGCCAACAGCGGCCACCCCGGCATGCCGATGGGCATGGCCGATGTCGCCACCGTCCTGTTCTCCAAGTTCCTCAAGTTCGATCCTGCACAGCCCAAGTGGGCCGACCGCGACCGCTTCGTGCTGTCCGCCGGCCACGGCTCGATGCTGATCTATTCGCTGCTCCACCTGACCGGCTATGCCAGCCCGACGATGGACGACATCCGGAACTTCCGTCAGCTCGGCTCGGTCTGCGCCGGCCACCCGGAAAACTTCCTGATCGAAGGCGTGGAATGCACGACCGGCCCGCTGGGCCAGGGCCTGGCCATGGCGGTCGGCATGGCGATGGCGGAGCGTCAGCTCAACGCCACCTTCGGCACCGATATCGTCGACCACAAGACCTGGGTCATCGCGGGTGACGGCTGCCTTATGGAAGGCATCAACCACGAAGCCATCGGCCTTGCCGGCACGCTCAAGCTGGGCCGCCTGAAGGTTCTGTGGGACAACAACAAGATCACCATCGACGGCGACACCTCGCTTTCGACCAGCGAAGACATCCCGGCGCGCTACCGCGCTTCGGGCTGGGACGTGTTCGAGTGCGACGGCCATGACTTTGCCGACATCGAACGCGCGCTGGCTGAGGCCGCCGCTTCGGACAAGCCGACGCTCGTCTCCTGCAAGACCGTGATCGGCAAGGGCGCCCCGAACAAGCAGGGCGGCCACGACGTTCATGGTTCGGCGCTGGGCGATGCCGAAGTGGCCGCTGCCCGCGAATACCTGGGCTGGACTTCGGCTCCCTTCGAAGTCCCGGCGGAAATCCTCGCCGACTGGCGTTCGCTCGGCGAAAAGGGCGCCGCTGCCCATGCCGAATGGTTCGGCCGCCTTGCCGCCTCGGACAAGGGCGAGGAATTCTCCCGTCGCATGGCCGGCGAACTGCCGGAAACCGATGCGATCCGCGCCAAGCTGGCCGAATGGCTGGAAGGCGACTCCACCGTCGCCACCCGCAAGGCTTCGGAAAACTGGCTGAACGTGCTGGCCCCGGCGCTGCCCGAGATGATCGGCGGTTCGGCGGACCTTACCGGCTCGAACAACACCAAGGCCAAGTGCCAGGAGCCGTTCACGCCTGACAATTACGGCGGCCGTTACGTCTATTACGGCATCCGTGAATTCGGCATGGCTGCCGCGCTCAACGGCATGGCGCTGCACGGCGGCGTGATCCCTTACGGCGGCACCTTCCTGATCTTCTCGGACTACTGCCGCAATGCGATCCGTCTCTCGGCGCTGCAGCAGACCCGCGCGATCTACGTGCTGACCCACGATTCGATCGGCCTTGGCGAAGACGGCCCGACCCACCAGCCGGTCGAGCATGTCATGTCGTTGCGCATGATCCCGAACCTCTACGTGTTCCGCCCGGCGGACGTGATCGAGACGGCGGAATGCTGGAACGTCGCTCTGGAATCGCAGGACACGCCTTCGGTGCTGGCGCTTACCCGCCAGAACCTGCCGCAGCTGCGCAAGACCGGCGATATGCTCTCGGCCCGCGGCGCCTATACGCTTCGCCACGCCGAAGCGGACCGCAAGGTCATTATCGTCGCCACCGGCTCGGAAGTCGAACTTGCCGTCAAGGTCCGTGCGGAACTTGAATCGCAGGGTATCGGTACCGATGTCGTGTCGATGCCGTGCATGGAACTCTTCGCCGCTCAGGACGAAGCCTACCAGCACGAAATCCTGCCCAACGACGGTTCGATCCTGAAGGTCTCGATCGAGGCCGGGGTCACGATGGGCTGGGAACGCTACACCGCACAGAGCCGCAATGGCGGCCTGAACATCGGTCTCGACCGCTTCGGTGCCTCGGCTCCGGCCAAGGACCTGTTCGCTCGTTTCGGCTTCACTGTCGAAGCGATCGTTCCGAAGATCCTCAACAAGCTTAGCGTTTAAACAGGAGACTACCCCAATGGCGACCAAGGTTGCGATCAACGGTTTCGGGCGTATCGGACGTAATGTCGCGCGCGCCATTCTCGAGCGCACGGACCATGACCTCGAGCTGGTCTCGATCAACGACCTTGCCGACGCCAAGGCCAACGCTCTCCTGTTCAAGCGTGACAGCGTCCACGGTACTTTCGAAGGTACCGTGGAAGTTGACGGCACCGACCTCGTCATCAACGGCAAGCGCATTCATGTGACGGCCGAGCGTGACCCGGCGAACCTGCCGCACGCCGCGCAGGGCATCGACATCGTGCTGGAATGCACCGGCTTCTTCACCAACAAGGAATCTGCCGGCAAGCACATCGACGCGGGCGCCAAGCGCGTCCTCGTCTCGGCCCCGGCCAAGGGTGTGGACCTCACTGTCGTTTACGGCGTGAACCACAAGGAACTGACCGCCGACCACGTGATCGTGTCGAACGCTTCGTGCACCACCAACTGCCTGGCGCCGTTCGCCAAGGTCCTGCACGAGAAGATCGGCATCGAGCATGGTCTGATGACCACGATCCACTCGTACACCAACGACCAGAAGATCCTGGACCAGATCCACAGCGATCCGCGCCGCGCCCGCGCCGCCGCGATGAACATGATCCCCACCAGCACCGGCGCTGCCGTTGCCGTGGGCCTCGTTCTTCCGGACCTGAAGGGCAAGCTCGACGGTTCGTCGATCCGCGTGCCGACCCCGAACGTCTCGGTCGTCGACCTGACTTTCGTGCCGAAGCGCGAAACCACCAAGGATGAAGTCAACGCGCTGCTCAAGGAAGCGGCCGAGGGCGAACTCAAGGGCGTGCTGGCCTACACCACCGAGCCGCTGGTTTCGATCGACTTCAACCACGACGCCCATTCGTCGACCATCGACAGCCTTGAGACCCACGTGCTCGAAGGCAAGCTGGTCCGCGTTCTGTCGTGGTACGACAACGAGTGGGGCTTCTCGAACCGCATGGTCGACACCGCCGGTGTGATGGCGGGTCTGCTCTGAGGAGCCAATGACGGCAGGCCGCCCTATCGGCATCGCGTGGCCCAAGGGGCGGCGCACCGATAGGGAACTGCGGCCTGCCGAGGGGACCGTCGCCGCGGGAGTCCACGGGACTTTCGCGGCGCGGTGCGTCCGGGGCACGCAGCGGCGCATGGAAACGGTGCCGATCTGCTCCCTTCCGACGCGACAGACCATGACAGGACAATCGGGCATCGGCCCTCGCTTGCGCCCCGTGCGCGAGGCGGGTGCCCCGGCGGCGGCTGCGAAGGCCGCCGCGACGAGATGAGGATCGAGAGATGAGCACTTTCAAGACTTTGGACGACCTTGGTGATGTGAACGGCAAGGTCGCGCTGGTGCGCGTCGACTTCAACGTGCCGATGAACGACGGCGTCGTCACCGACGATACCCGCATCCGCGCCGCCGCACCGACCATCCTCGACCTGACCGCCAAGGGCGCCAAGGTTCTCCTGCTCGCCCACTTCGGCCGCCCCAAGGGCGAGCGCGTGCCCAGCATGTCGCTGTCGATGGTGGTCGGCGCGGTTGAGAAGGTGCTCGGCAAGGAAGTGATGTTCGTGCCCGAGATCGCGGGCGACGTGGTGAAGCAGGCCGTGGGCATCCTGCGCGCCGGTGACATCGCCATCCTCGAAAACACCCGGTTCTGGAAGGGCGAGGAAAAGAACGACCCCGAACTGGTCAAGGCGATCGCCGCGAACGGCGATTTCTACGTCAACGACGCGTTTTCCGCCGCGCACCGCGCCCATGCCAGCACCGAAGGCCTTGCCCGCGTGCTGCCGGCCTATGCCGGCCGCTCGATGCAGGCCGAGCTGGAAGCGCTCGACAAGGCGCTGGGCAAGCCGGAAAAGCCGGTCGCGGCCGTAGTCGGCGGCGCCAAGGTTTCCTCGAAGCTGGACGTGCTCAAGCACCTCGTGACGCAAGTCGATCACCTCATCATCGGCGGCGGCATGGCCAACACCTTCCTCGCCGCCAAGGGCGTGGACGTGGGCAAGTCGCTCTGCGAGCATGACCTGACCGGCACCGCGAACGAGATCCTCGACGTGGCCGACAAGTCGGGCTGCACCGTGCACCTGCCTTACGAAGTGGTGGTTTCGAAGGAATTCGCCGCCAACCCGCCTTCGCTGCGCACCTGCAACGTCCACGAAGTCGCCGCCGACGAGATGATCCTCGACGTGGGCCCGCGGGCAGTGGAAGCGCTGGGCGATGTGCTCAAGACCTGCCGCACGCTGGTCTGGAACGGCCCGATGGGCGCGTTCGAGACCGTGCCGTTCGATGCGGCCACCGTCTCGCTGGCGAAGACCGCCGCTGCGCTTACCCGTGAGGGTTCGCTGGTTTCGGTTGCCGGTGGCGGTGACACCGTTGCCGCGCTTCACCATGCAGGCGTTGCGGGCGATTTCTCTTACATTTCGACTGCCGGTGGTGCTTTCCTCGAATGGATGGAAGGCAAGGAACTGCCCGGCGTAGCGGCCCTCGAGGCCTGATCGCGGGTAGGGGCGGCGGCGCATGAACAGTTCGGTCCATGTTGCCGCTCCCGAAGCGGCCCGGGCCTGGCAAGGGCGACGCCCGCCATGGCATGGCCGCTATGTAACGCTCGACGGCATGCGCGGGATCGCCGCGCTTGCCGTCGCGCTGTTCCATTTCAATATTTCGCAGGCCCCGCACGGCTATGTCGCGGTGGACTTCTTCTTCGCGCTCTCGGGCTTCGTGCTCGCCACCAGCTACCTGCCGCGCTGGCAGGACGGCATGGGCGTGGGCGAGTTCATGCTCAAGCGGCTGATCCGGCTCTATCCGCTGTTCCTCGTCGGCGTCGTGCTGACGACGGGCGTCGGCCTCGCGCGGCTGCACAGCGGGGGCGATACCTCGCTCGGCCTCGTGACGATCTTCGGCAGCACCCTGTTCAACGCGCTGATGCTGCCGTCTCCGCTGACCCATACGCTGTTTCCGCTCAACGTGCCCGCCTGGTCGCTGTTCTACGAACTCGTGGCCAATTTCGCGATGATCGTGCTGCTGTTCCGCCTGCCGCGGCTTGGCATTGCGGCGGTCTGCCTGCTCTCGGTCTGGTGGTTCGTGCCGGCGGTGCTGGAGAACGGTTCGGGCAATATCGGCGCGATGTGGAAGGAATGGGCGGTGGCGCTGGCCCGCACGCTCTATTCCTTCGGCATCGGCATGCTGATCGCCAGCCTGCCGCAGCCGAGGCACCGCCCGGCGACACTGGGGGGCGTGGCCTGCCTGATTGCCATTACGGTGATGCTGTTGGCCAATCCCGGTTTCATCTCGACCGTATGGTATGATCTCGCTTGCGCGCTGGTGGTCTCGCCGCTGCTGGTCTGGTGCGGTTCGCGGGTCGAGCCTTCGCGCCGTCTGGCGCCGCTGGCCTGGTTCGTGGGCGAAGTTTCTTTCGCGCTCTACGCGGTGCACTGGGCGCTGATCGAGCCCATGCGGTATTTCAAGGACGATCTGCACTACAACGCGGTGCTGATGACCTTCGTATTCCTGGGCGCCTGCGTCGCCGTGGCCTGGCTCTGCGTGCGCTGGATCGATGTGCCTGCCCGCACGCTTCTGGGCGGCCTGCTGCGCCGCCGGTCCAAGCCGGCCGTCCACCCGCTGCCGTGAATTTCCGCCGATAGAACGGGAATCACGGGGAGGGCCCGGCAATCAGTTTCGCTCCAGTCCGTTGGAGCATCTCAAGGAGGAGAAACCATGCAATTTTCAGATATGAGGGCCAAGATGGCCGGCGGAAACGGCTTTATCGCCGCGCTCGACCAGAGCGGCGGTTCGACGCCGAAGGCGCTCAAGGGCTACGGCATCGAGGAAGGCGCCTGGTCGACCGAAGAGGAAATGTTCGGCCTGATCCACCAGATGCGCGCCCGCATCATCGCCTCGCCCGCTTTCAACGGTGACAAGGTCATCGGCGCGATCCTGTTCGAGCGCACCATGGACGGCGAAGTGAACGGCGTATCCACCCCGCAGGCGCTGATCGCCAAGGGCGTGGTGCCTTTCATCAAGATCGACAAGGGCCTTGAGGATGAGGCGAATGGCGTTCAGCTCATGAAGCCGATGCCCACGCTCGACGCGCTGCTGGAGCGTTCCAAGGCGCTGGGCGTCTACGGCACCAAGGAGCGTTCGGTGATCAACTCGGCGAATGCGGAAGGCATCGCTGCCGTGGTCCGCCAGCAGTTCGAGATCGGCAAGCAGGTGCTCTCGCACGGCATGATGCCGATCATCGAGCCCGAAGTGAACATCAAGAGCGAGACCCGCGCGGAGTGCGACAAGCTGCTCCTGGCCGAGATCCTCAAGAACCTCGACGCGCTCGAAGACGGCGTGCAGGTCATGCTCAAGCTTTCGCTGCCGGTGGTTCCGGGCACGTTCGACGCGCTGGTGTCGCATCCCAAGGTGCTGCGCGTGGTCGCGCTCTCGGGCGGTTACAAGCGTCCCGAAGCTTGCGCCGAACTGGCCAAGAACAAGGGCATCATCGCCAGCTTCAGCCGCGCGCTGCTGGAAGACCTCCGCTCGCAGATGAGCGACGCGGAATTCGACGTCGCGCTCGCCGATGCGATTGATGCGATCTACAAGGGCTCGACCGAGAAGACCGGCGCCGCCACGGCCGCCTGATCTTTCAGGCGTTACGTTTCAGGGAAGGGGCGGTGCCGCAGGGCGCCGCCCTTTTTCGCGTCAGATGCCGCCCATGAAGCGGAAGCCGAACTGGTAGGCGAGCGGCGCGGGGCGGGATCCGGCAGTGGGCCCGGGCAACGCGTCGAGCAGCAACAGCTTGCCATCGGCAACCTGGATCGGCTCGCCCATCGTCATGTCCAGCTTGTGGCTGCCGGAGCCGAGATCCACGCGCACGCGGACTTTCAGGCGTCCGGCCCAGACGCACTGCGTGCCTTGCGCGCAGCGGCTGTCCTCGATCAGGGAAAGCGGGGTGACCTTGGGGCCGTCCACGAAGACCGTCTCGCCAATGCGCGTATAGGCGAGCGGCGGGCCGCTATAGGGCTGGGAAGGCGGAGCGGGGCTGGCGACAGGCTCGTAAGCGGGCGTCGGGGTGGCGACCGGCGGCGGCTCGGGGTACCTGTGTGGCTGCCGTTCTTCGGGCATCGCTGACGTCATGGGCGACGGCGTTGCAGGTGCACCGGCGCTCTCCGGCCCGGCCCCTTCGGGAATAATCCGGCATCCGGCCAGTGCGGCAGCGAAAAGGGCCAGCGAAACCACCGGCGAGAAGGCGCGTCGTCTCATCGTTCCGAGACATCGCACGAACAGCGCCTTGGTTCCGAACTTCGGTCTTTCGCGGTGCAACAAAGGCCATTAGGCTTTCCGCCAATGCCTGAACGTGTTCAATGATAAGTCCGGACCGCAACAAGTGGTCTTCGGCACTTGCCGTGCTGGGATTCGCGGCCGCGATCGGCCTGCGGATCGGGGCTGTATTGCTTCTGCACGATCTGCTGATCCTGATGCTGCCTGCGGTCTTCGTCGGCGGTGCGGTCTATCTGATCCTACAAAACTATCGTCCGTCGCTGCTGGAGCCGCTTCGGATGGCCGTTGTCCTGCTGGCGGCGCTGGACACCTGGCAAGTGATCGACGCGGCGATAACGGGGGCGCTCGGTTCGCGGATCGTGCTGGAACTGGCGCTGGGCTGTGCGCTGGCATGCCTGATCGTCTGGCGCGCGAACCGGGTGAACTTGCGGCTCATGGTGGGTTTTCAGGCTTTCGCCATCGTTGGAGACCTCTACGCCATTGCCTCCGCAGGAGTGCTGGACCGCTCGCTGGGCTTTCCGGCGCTCTACGCGCTCGTGCACATGACGATCCTGCTGGCGGTGCTGCGCGTGGTGCGAAGCCTCGAACGCGAGCATGCCGACGCCTTGTTCGACGACGAACTCTTTTCCTGAGGCCGTCAAAAGGCTAGGTGCGCGCTCATGGATGAGAACGAACGCGAACCGACGCAGCTTTACCTGATTTCGCCGCTCGACGTGACTGGCGCTTTCCCCGATCGCCTGGCCCGCGCGCTTGATGCCGCGCCGGTCGCGGCGTTCCAGTTCCGGGTGAAGGGCGTGGACCAGCATGAGGCCGCGCGTCTGGCCGAGCCGCTCCAGAAGATCTGTGCCGAGCGTGGGACGGCCTTCATCGTCAACGACTCGACCGCTCTCGCCAAGCGCCTTGGCGCGGATGGCGTGCACCTGGGTCAGGAAGACGGCACCGTTGAGGAAGCGCGCAATGCCCTCGGCCGCGATGCGCAGATCGGCGTGACCTGCAACAACAGCCGCCACCTTGCCATGGACGCGGGCGAGGCGGGTGCGGACTATGTGGCCTTTGGCGCATATTTCCCGACTACCACCAAGGACGTGAAGCACATGGCAGGCGTGGACCTGCTCGAATGGTGGCAGGCGATCTTCGAGATTCCCTGCGTGGCCATCGGCGGCATCACGCCCGAGAATTGCGCGCCGCTGGTCAAGGCCGGTGCCGACTTCCTTGCCGTGTCGGGTGCGGTCTGGAACGGTGACGAAGTTGCGGCGGTGAAGGCCTTCCACGAGGCCATGACCGGGGCGATGGGCTGAGGCGAACTTCGACCGCGCTATCGGCCTGCGGTAGAGCGGGCGATAACCCGCTCGGCTACCCCTAAAAACTCCGTCGTCCCCGCGAAGGCGGGGACCCCGCTTGTTCTTCGAGCGCCCAAAGAAGCGGGGCCCCCGCCTTCGCGGGGGCGACGAGATTTATGGTTCAGGATTTGTTGTTCAGGGCACCGGACGGCAACGCTCGTCCAATGCCTTGAACTGCTCCATCAAAAATCAATCTTCGCAATCACTTCCTCGCCAAACTTCAGCGCGAGTTCGCAATATTCCGCGCGCGTATCGGCATAGACCGTCGCCCCGGCCGCATCGATGCCGAGCGACTTCAGATGCGCGAAGTGATCCAGCGCTTCCTGCGCGCTCCAGCCCTGCTTGATCGAGTACGTGGACGAGGCGATGACCTTCGGCGGCACCGCGCGGCCGATCTTCTCGGCATGGGCGCGCATGTAGGCGATCGCTTCGCTGATATCGTCGTCACCTTCGAGATTGGCGGTGCGGGCGGTGTCGGTCACGGACTTGGGCACGAAGAACGGATGCCATGCATCGCCCATCTCTGCGGCGCGGCGCAGCGCGCGCTTGGAGTTGCCGCCCACCAGCAGCGGCGGGTTCGGCTTTTGCGCGGGCGTGGGCAGCATGCGATTGCCGAGCGCGGTGTAGCCGGTGCCCTCGAAAGTGAAATCCTCGCCGGTCCAGGCTAGCTTCATGGCGGTGATATACTCGTCCATGAGGTCGTTGCGGCTGTCGAAATCGACGCCGAGCGCCTTGTATTCCGCCTTCAGATACCCCGCGCCAAGGCCAAGGATCACGCGGCCATTGGTGAAGTGATCGAGCGAGGACACGCTGCGCGCCACCACGAAGGGATTGCGATAGGGCAGGACGAGGATGTTGGTCTGAAGCCGCAGCTTCGTCGTCACCGCGCCGATCAGCGAGAGCATCACGAAGGGATCCTGCGCATAGTGCCCGCCCGCGTCCAGCCAGCGCGAAGACGGCGCCGGGTGATCGGTGACGGTACCGGCGTAGAAGCCCGCCTTTTCCACGGTGCGGGCGATCTCGTGCACGGCTTCCATGGTGCCGTATTCCTCCGGCTTGTCGATCCGGTCGAACGGCAGGCTGGTGCTGAGCGTGAAAGTCATGGCTTGCGGTCTTTCAATTGGTGGCTTCGGGCGGCAGCACCCAGTCTTCGCGGTCGTTGCGGATCCAGCCGCCCGAGGCCCAGGTGCCGCCGTCGACGGGGATGATCGTCCCGGTAACGTAGCTCGACATTTCGGAGGCGAGGAACAGGGCAACGCGGCCGCATTCCTCGTCCACACCGGCGCGGCCGAGCGGGATGCGGCGGCGGATCGCCTCCTCCTGCGCGGGGGTGGGCTGGTACCAGAGGCTGGGATCCACCGCGCCGGCAAACTGGCCGCGCGTACCGGGCGTCACCGTATAGTCGGGCGCGATGGCGTTCACGCGGATGCGGTGATGGGCAAGTTCGACCGCGAGCGTGCGGGTGAGGTTGTTGATCCCCGCCTTGCAGGCCGCATAGACCGCATAGCCCGGCGCCGCGCGCGAGGCTTCGATGCTGGTGACGTTGATGATCGAGCCGCCCCTGCCGCTTTCGATCATGATCGGCACGGCAGCCTGCGTGGCGGCGAGGTTGGAGACCAGATTGAGGTCGATATGGCGGCGCCAGTTCTTCTCGACAAGGTCGACGAAAGGCCGCCGTGTCACGCCGCCGGCGTTGTTCGCCAGCACGTCCAGTCTGCCGAAATGGCGGGCAGCCTCGGTCACCGCGTTTTGCACGACGTCCACGTCCATCGCATTACCGGCGATGCAGAGCGCCTTGCGTCCCCGCGCCTCGACCATTTCGGCGACTTGCTCGCAGCGTTCGGGAATCACTTCCAGTATCGCGATGTCCGCGCCCATGTCGGCGAGGCAAAGGGCGATGGAACGCCCGATCCCGCCGCCGCCGCCGGTGATGAACGCGACTTTTCCCGTTAGGTCGATGACAGAGCCATCCACACCCGTTCTCCCCATCATGCCGGCCGTATTCGGCCTTGTGCGCGCGGTCTGCGGTTGGTTCCGGCTATGAACACGCGTCTCAACAGGCGGACAGCATCAGCGAGATCCAGAGGGTCGTCTATATCTTTCTCCAGTCCGCAGGAGAGGATCGTCTCCACGGTAAGGCTTCGATTTACAGCTTCATTACAATGATTTGGGTAGCTGTTCTCACCGAACGCGAAAGGAAACCATGCCCCTGCGGGCAAGGGCAGCGAGAGGGCATTGGTGCCGGTGCGATGGCGATCCGGGGCGATGCCCATCGTGTTGTCGGGCAGGGTGGCCAGCCGGTCGAGGTCCTCGGTGGTCAGGCCCGGGAGATCGGCCGGGACGATCACGATGCGGTCCGGACCCGCCGCCGTGATCGCAGCCAATGCCGAGGATATCGCGCCGTTGAGGTCCGGCCCGACATCGTCGATGCGCAAGATCCCGCTGCCAAGGTTCGCGCGCGGCGGACCAAGCACGCAGACGCGCTTGATCCTTCGAGAGGATCGCGTCACGTCCAGCACGTGGCGGAACATGGCTTCCACCAGGGCCTCGCGCTCGTCCGGGTCGAGCGCCGGCGCCAGTCGTGTCTTGCCCAGTCCCGGCGCCTTGATCGGGATGAGCGCCCAGCAGCTCACGGTACCTGGGGGGCTGCCGTGAGGTTGGTGAACCGTATCCCGGCCCCGTCCGCCTTGTAGGTCTTGTTCATGTAGATGAGGATCGAGGTCAGCGCCTCGGCCGCCGCCGAATTGGCGAGCGCCCCGCCGGAGAGCCCGCGCAGGCCCATGCCCGGGCAGAGATCAACTACCGTTTGGCGCGCCTCGACGTCGTCCGAGAAGACCAGCACGTCGCAGTCGATGGCATGGTCGCTGTCGAGATGGTGGGCCGAGACGTTGTGAAACGCCGTGACGAGCCGCGCGTCCGGCCCCAGATGTTCGCGGGCCTGCATGGCGGCGCTGCCCTCGGCAGGAAGCTGCACGCGCATGACTTTGGGCGGCACGAGCGGCACGGTGGTGTCCACGACCACGGCAGAGCCGATCACGCCCGCGATCTGGCGAAGCGTATCGCCCTGCGAGGCATGGGGGACGGTCACGATCACCACGTCCTTGCCTTTCGCGGCCTCGCCATTTTCGGCAGAGCCCGCTGCGCCCAGTTCCTCTGCCGTCGCCCGCGCCTTGTCCGCAGTGCGCGACCCGATCGTCACCTCATGCCCGGCTCCGACGAGCCTGCGAGCGATACCTTTGCCAAGCGCACCGGTTCCGCCGATCACCGCGATCGCTGCCATCAGATTATCTCTCCCGCGAATTCTTGTTTGTCATCATTGTCGTTTACGGCGCGGCGGCTTTAGACACGGGGTTCGGGAGGGCCGATGAAGCGAAATCCAGAATTGACCGTACGACCGCTGGCCGGATTGCCCATGTTCGCTACGGATATGTCGATAGCGCAAGCGATATGCGCGAGCCTTGAGGCTGAGGGCGACCGGTTCCGCGACGGCGATATCTGCGTGGTGGCGCAGAAGATCGTCTCCAAGGTGGAAGGGCGCACGCGCGATCTTGCCGCGTTCGAGGCTTCTGAGAAAGCACATGAACTCGCCCGCGCAACCGGGCGCGATGCGCCGATGATGCAGGCGATCCTCGACGAGAGTGCCGAGATCCTGCGCTGCACGCCGGCCGCGGTGATTGCGGTGCATCGCACCGGGCACGTGCTCGCCAATGCCGGGATCGATGCCTCGAATGTCGAGGGGGGCGAGGAAGGGCGCGTGCTGCTCTGGCCAGTCGATCCCGATGCTTCGGCGCGGGGGCTGCGGGCCGAACTTCAGAAAAGGTCTCAAGTCCGGATCGGCGTGGTGATCGCGGATTCGATGGGGCGGGCATGGCGGATCGGCACGCTCGGCACGGCCATCGGCTGCGCGGGGCTGACGGTGCTGGAGGATCGCCGTGGGCGCGCGCAGGACCTTTATGGCCGGACGCTTCAGGCCACGGTGATCGGGATTGCGGACTCGGTTGCGGCGATGGCGGCACTGGCGATGGGCGAGGGCGCGGAGGGCACTCCGGTCGCGCTGGTGCGCGGCTGCGAGCGCTGGGTGACCGAGGAAGACGGGCCCGGTGCAATCGGCGGATTGAGACCGATGGAGCAGGACATGTTCCGATGAGCAGAAAGCACATCCTTGCGCTTTCGGGCGGCGTGGGCGGGGCGAAGCTGGCGGCGGGGCTTGCTGCGGTCATGGCACGGGAGGATCTCACGATCGTCGTCAATACCGCCGATGATTTCGAGCATCTTGGTTTAACTGTCTGTCCAGACATAGATTCCGTCACTTACGCGCTTGCCGGGCTCAATGACACGCAGCGCGGTTGGGGTGTGAAGGACGAGACGTGGCAGACCATGGCCATGCTCCGTGCGCTGGGCGAGGAGGGGTGGTTCAACCTCGGCGACCGCGACATGGCGATGCACATCGCGCGGTCATGGCGGCTGCGGGCAGGTGAGACGCTTTCTGAAGTGACGGCGCGGCTGACGCGCGAACTCGGGATCGTTCATGCCGTCGTGCCGATGAGCGACGATCCGGTGCGCACGGAAGTCTTGACCGAAGCGGGATGGACGCCGTTCCAGCGCTGGTTCGTGGGCGAGCAATGCGGCCCCGCCGTGTCGGATGTGCGGTTCGAGGGCACACCGGGCGCAAAACCATCACCGGGTCTTTCCGCCGCACTGGAGCGGGACGACCTTGCCGCCGTGGTCGTCTGCCCATCCAACCCGTTCCTCAGTGTCGATCCGATCCTCGCCGTCGACGGCGTGCGTGCGGCCTTGGCGGAGCGGCAGGTGCAGCTGATCGCGGTCTCTCCGATTGTCGGCGGAACCTCGGTGAAGGGTCCGCTGGCCAAGATGCTGGCCGAGCGTGGCCAGGCGGTGAGCAATGCGGCCATCGCGCATCACTACAGCGATCTTCTCGATCACCTCTTGATCGACCATGCCGATGAGGCCGATGTCTCTGGCTTGCAGGCACGGGGCCTCAGCGTCACCGTGACGACGACAATGATGCGCGAAGCCGCCGACAGGGAAAGGCTCGCGAAGGAGGTGCTTGCCCTCGCAGGCATCTGAAGGGTGAGCAGATGCAGGATGAGACCCGCCAGATGAAGGCATGGTTGCTGGCCGCTCCGCTGGAGGAGGTCACCGCCCGGGCACGCGCCAGACGCGATGCGCGTGGTCCGGCTCGGATGACCTATTCGCCCAAAGTCTTCATCCCGCTGACGCGTCTTTGCACCGACGTTTGCCACTATTGCACCTTCGCGACGACGCCCTCCCGGCTCGAAGCGCCTTACCTCACGCCTGAGGAAGTGCTGGACATCGCCCGCGCCGGGGCCGCTGCGGGCTGCCGGGAGGCGCTGTTCACGCTGGGCGACGCTCCCGAGCGCCGTTATGCCGCCGCGCGCGACTGGCTGGCGGAGCGGGGCTTTGCGCGCACCATCGATTACGTGCGCCACTGCGCCGAACTGGTGCTGAAGGAAACCGGCCTGCTGCCGCACGTCAACGCCGGCGTGCTGGAGGAAGAGGACTACCGCATGCTGCGCCCCGTCGCGGCCTCGGCGGGACTCATGCTGGAAAGCACGTCGGAGCGGCTGCTGGAAAAGGGCATGTGCCACCATGGCTCGCCCGACAAGGTGCCGGCGGTGCGGCTCGCTTCGCTGGCGGCGGCCGGTCGCGCGCGGGTGCCGATGACCAGCGGCGTGCTGATCGGCATTGGCGAGACGGCGGAAGAACGGATCGACGCGCTGATCGCTCTGCGTGATCTGCACCGCGAACACGGCCATTTGCAGGAAGTGATCGTCCAGAACTTCTGCCCCAAGCCGGGTACGAAGATGGCCCGCGCGCCGGAAGCGAGCGAGGCGGATTTCCTGCGCGTGGTCGCTGCAGCGCGCATTCTGCTGCCGGACGAAGTCTCGGTACAGGCGCCGCCTAACCTGAATGACGAGCGGCTTGTCGAACTGATCGACGCCGGGATCGACGATTGGGGCGGCATCTCTCCGGTCACGCTCGATCATGTGAACCCGGAAGCGCCCTGGCCCGAAGTGGAACGGCTGCGCGCGATCTGCGCAGGCAAGGGCCTGCCGTTGGTCGAGCGCCTGACGATCTATCCGCGCTTCGTGATGAGCGAGGTCCACTCATGGCTCGATCCGGCGATCCGCCCGGCAGTGCTGCGCCATGCCGATGCCGAGGGGCTGGCGCGAGACAGCACCTGGAGCCCGGGTCTCGCCGATCAGCATGCACCGGGCAGTGTCCGCGCCCCGCTGGGGCAGTTCCATGCCGGGCCGGTGGCAGCGTCGCTCCATCGTATTCTCGACCGCGCGGCAAGCGGGGTGACGTTGAGCGAGGACGAGATCGTCGCCCTTTTCGCCACGCGCGGCGCGGCGGCGCAGGCGGTGGCGGAGGCGGCGGACGCCCTGCGCGCCGAAGTCAGCGGCGATACCGTGACTTACGTCGTCAACCGCAACATCAATTACACCAATATCTGCACCCACACCTGCTCGTTCTGCGCCTTTTCGAAGACCAGCAGCAAGGCGGGTTTCCGCGACAAGCCCTATAATCTCGACTTGTCCGAAGTCGCTGGTCGAGCCCGTGAGGCGGTGGAGCGCGGGGCGACCGAAGTCTGCCTGCAAGGCGGCATTCACCCGAGCTATACCGGCGAAACCTATCTTTCGATCCTGCGCGAAGTGAAAGCGGCGTGTCCGGACCTTCATGTCCATGCCTTCTCCCCGCTGGAAGTCAGCCAGGGCGCGCGCACGCTGGGCATGCCGGTGCGGGACTATCTGGCGATGCTGAAGGACGCGGGACTGGGCTCGCTACCCGGAACGGCGGCGGAGATCCTTTGCGACGATATTCGCGAGCAGATCTGTCCGGGCAAGCTGACCACGCAGGAATGGCTGGACGTGGTGGGGACGGCGCACCGTGTCGGCCTGCCGACGACCTCCACCGTGATGTTCGGCCACCTCGAAGGCATCGAGCATTGGGCGCGGCATTTGCTGGCGCTGCGCAATCTCCAGCTCGATACCGGCGGCATCACCGAGTTCGTGCCACTGCCGCTCGTCCATATGGAGGCGCCGTTCTACCGGCGCGGGCAATGCCGCAAGGGGCCGACCTGGCGTGAGGCGGTGATGATGCACGCAGTGGCGCGTCTGGCGCTGAACGGGGCGATCAACTCGATCCAGTGCTCGTGGGTGAAGCTGGGCATGGACGGCGCGGCGGCCGTGCTGGCGGCGGGTGCCAACGACCTTGGCGGCGTGCTGATGGATGAAAGCATCAGCCGTGCGGCAGGGGCCGCGCACGGGCAGGGCGTGACGATTGCGGAGCTGCGCACGGCGGCGGAAAGCGTGGGCCGCACGCTGAAGCAGCGCACTACGCTTTACGGTGAAGTGGTGTCGGAACCCGCCTGAACCGGTCTCGCGAGATCGGCATAGCCCATCACAAGCTGGACCAAACCGTCCTCGATCTCTGCATCGCTTGGCGCGGTTTCCGGGCGCATGATCATCGCGCGCAGGACGCCGACGAAGGCCGTTGTGAGCACGAAGGCCTCTCCCCGCGTCAACCTGCGGTTTCTACCCGGCGCGGGAGGGCCGGAAGGCGAGGAGAGCAGGGTGGTCAGATGTTCCAGCAGCGGCGCCATCCGGTGCGTGCCTCTTGCCAGTGACCGCTCCATCAGCAGCCGGTGCACGCGGCGCCGGTCGCCATAGGCCGCCGCGACGGCGCGCACGATCAGCCCCACACGCTCGCGCACCGATACCGTGGCCTGATCGGCCAGAACGCTAACAATCCGCTCCGACAGCGCGTTCATCTCGCGATCGGCGAGACTGTCGAGGATCGATTCCTTGTTGGGGAAGTACTGGTAGAGCGTGCCGATGCTGACGCCCGCCGTTTCGGCGACGGCATTGGTGGTAAAGCCATCATAGCCCTTCGCGTCGAGCAGCCGCATGGCTGCCTCCAACATGAGTTCCACTTTGTGCACGGCGCGGCCCTGACGCGGTTTTCGCGTCTTGATCGGCGGATTTTCGGGCGATTTTTCGGTCATGAGAGAGTGTGTCTAACGCGAGTTTCAGAACATGAGCATTGCTCATATTAATTCCGTCATCGGCATCTGTCCAAGGACCGAATGATGACACCGGAAATCTCGACCGTGATCCCTGACCGCCGCGACTGGGGCACTGCCTTCAAGGCGCTGCGCCGCCTGCTGGCCGATGCCAACGATACGGCGCAGGTCTTCCGCATCATGCGGGCGCTCAATGCAGGCACGGCGAAGGCGGGCTATCTGCGGTTGATGGGCACGGCCCAGGGCGGCCGCCTTGCCTATGAGCGGGTGGAACTGGCCGAGCGCCTTTCGGACCCGGCCTTCATCGCCCAGTTCCGCGATGGCACCGTGGGCGCGGCTTATGCCGAATTCCTGCGCAAGACCGGCTATTCCGCCACCGAGCTTGCCGAAGTGAGCAAGATCGACGGTGTCGATCTCAACTTGCGTCATCCCTATCTCTGGTACGGCCGGCGCATGCGCGACACGCACGATATCTGGCACGTACTCACCGGCTACCGCGCCGATGAACCGTTGGGCGAACTGTGCCTCGTGGCCTTTTCCTATGCGCAGACACGCGGATTGGGCTGGGGGTTCATCGCGCTGGGTGGGGCATTGAAGGCGCTGCGCGCGCGCGGCGGCAAGCTGGTGCTGCGGGCGATCCGCGAAGGCTATCGCCGGGGCAAGAACGCCGCATGGCTGCCGGGTGAAGACTACGAACGCCTCCTGGCCGAGCCGCTCGAGGTGGCGCGGGGGCGGCTGAACATTGCCGAACCGACCGCCTACCGCATCGCGCGTGACACGGTGGGCCGTGCCGCCGTACGAGCCGACGGCACGATGCCGATCACATTTTCCTGATCTGCTGCCACATGGCTTCGGGCATCCAGGTATATTCGATGTAGTGCCCGAAGACCTTGCGGGCATCGAGGTAGAGGAATTTTAGCGCGTTCGGATCGTCGCCTTCCGGACGCTCCATCGCCAGCGGGAATTCCTGCGCATCGACGCGCGAGCGGAAGTCCGCCCAGTTGTCGACCGCGAAGCAGATGTGGTGGAAGCGCAGCGGGCCGCCGTTGGACAGGCAGTTAGCGTATATGCCCACTTCGTCGATCTCGTTCTCGATCAGTTCGATCTGGAGTTCGCCGATCCAGATGAAGCAGATCCGGCCCTTCTGGCGCTTCAGACCCTGCGGCGTGAGTACCTGCTGGTCGACCGGGATGATGACCGGTTCGCGGGTCAGCCCGCGCCCGCGGAACAGGTCGATACCGGCTTCCAGATTGTCGCAGATGTAAGCGTTTTGATAGTGGCGGCCTTCGAGCATCAGTCTCTCCTCAATTTTTTGGGTCCGGCCTCAACGGCCATCGCCCCCGAAAGCGGGGGCGATGGGATAGGGAGGCGGGCGGCGGTTCAGCCTTCGCGTGCGACGTCGTAACGCGAGAGGTAGCGTTCGAAGAGCGATTCAAGCTCCGCCTTCTCGATGCCGTACTGCGCCAGCTTGTATTCGTGCTTGCCGAACTTGTCCTGCGGGTTGTCGTCCACCCACTGCTGGATGCCGGCTTCCGCCTCGGCCGTCCACTCGTCGCCAAGCTGCTGATAGACCTTCTTCATGGCGCCGATCGGGTCGGCGGTCATGTCGGCGTAATGGACGTCGATGATCTTGTCCTCGCCGTACTTGTCGCGGAAATCCATGATCCGGTTGGCGTGCTCGGCCGCCTGCCATGTATAGTTCTCCTTGAGCCACGCCGTATCCGGCTTGCCCATGTGGGCCATGTGGCTGAGCGAGATGATCGAGCAGAGCGAGGCGGTGGCCGAGAAGGGATCGCGATGCGCCCAGAGCACGCGGGCGTCGGGGTAGACCTTGAAGATCGTCTCCAGCCACAGCGCGTGGCTGGGCTTCTTCACGTTCCACACGCCGCCGGCGTTCTGCTGCAGAACCTGCAGGAACTTCTTGTGGTATTCGTAGGCGCTGGTCATGTCGCAGGAGAAGATGAACTCCTTGTAGCCCGGTAGCGTGCCTTTGGAATCGATCATCAGCGTCTTGAAGTCGTGCGCCATGAAGAACACGCACTCGTTCGGATAGACGGCCGAACCGCGATAGTATTTGCCCATGGCCGGATTGGCTTCGAGCATCGCCTTTTCCTGCGCCAGGCGGGCCTGCGCGCGCGGATCGGTGGTGAGCAAGTCGCTGGAGGCGACCGGCGGCACCGGATCGTCGATTTCCCAGGTCAGCGGCGAACGGCGCGCCGGATCGGCGGCCAGCAGGTTCGAAAGCAGCGTGGTGCCGGTGCGCGGCACGCCCATCACGAAGACCGGCTTTTCGACCGGGCGGCTGAGCAGTTCGCGGTTCTGGCGCAGATAGTCCGAAATCTTCAGGCGGCCGCGCAAGTAGTGGAGCGTATCCGCAGTGGCGCGGCCGATGCCGCCTTCGGTGTACTGCCCGCGCGCGATGCCGGCGTTGAAGTCGTTCACGAAGACATCGAAGCCTTCGCGCCAGGTGTCATTGTCGAAGTCCCGGATGCCGGTGTCCTTCATCGCCTGTTCGACGAGAGCGTCGCCGACGAGCTTGTTCGCCGTGAGTTGCTCGGCCATTTCGTAATCCTCTTTCCCGTGTCTCGGTCCGGGCCGCTGCGGCGACCTCATGGGCATGAGTTAGCCTGTGCGCGGGGCCGATTGGCAATGCGGCTGGTGCGTCAGATCGGGTCTATATGTCGAATCCGGGACAAGACCGGCCGAGCGACTAGGCTGCAACGGAGGCCATCGAGCCAAGCGCGCGTCCCTGCCGTTGGCGGAACGTGCTGGGGCTGGCGCCCACCGCGCGGCGGAACGCGAAGGTGAAGCTGGAAGGCGAGGCGAAACCCATGGCAAAGGCGATGGTCTTCACGCTTTCGCCCTCCATCAGCAGGCGCTTGGCCGCTTCCATGCGGCGCTGTTCGATATAGTCGCCGATCGAGCAGGCACGGCTGACGCGAAAGCCGCGCGTGAGTTGGCGTACCGAAAGCCCGCACGAATCGGCCAGTTCCTTGAGCGGCGGCGCGGTGAGGTCGTTCGCCAGTCGCTCCTCGATCAGTCGCAGGCGCCAACCGGAGAGGCCGCCGGTCATCGGCCTTTCGGAGACTTCGAGGCCATAGCGGCCCAGTTCGATGGCGAGTTCGCTGCCCAGCAGTTCCAGCATGCGCTGAGAGGCAAGGCCGGGGTGGCGCACTTCGGCGGTGATGCGGAATAGCAGCGCGCGCACTTGTGCGCTGCCGATATCCAGCGCGGCGGCGAGGTGCGCATCATCCCACGGCAGGTCGCGGCCCAGCAGGTCATGCACGAGCGAAGTGTCGATGGTGCAGACCAGCGAAGCCTGACGGCCGCTGCCGCCGCGAATGTAGAGCGACTCGCCGGGCGGGATCACGAATATGTCGCCAAGCCGCTCGAAACGGTGCGGGCCCCAGCGCTCGCGATAGCCGCCGCGCGATTCCAGCGGGCGCGGGGTCAGGCACATGTTGACGTGATAGCCGGCGGCCACGGCGTGGCGGTTGTCGGTCGGCTCGGGAATGTCGAAACGCACGATCTGCGCGGTAATTCCAGCGGCGCAAAGCTCCGCATCGACGATCATCGTCGGCGTATGGACGGAGCGGCTTTCGGTCATTGCAGGCTCTCCCGGACCAGTCGGGTCTCTGGCCCGAATTCGTGTCCCTGACGCTTGGATAGGGCCTGAATTCTATGATTGCCAAGCTTGCGGGACAAGCCGCCCACGGGAAACATCGCGCCAACGAAAGTGCCGGCAAGAAGGCCGGTAACGGGATCGAGGAGAGAATGATGGCCAAGGGCCTTTTTGACTGCACGGGCAAGGTGACGGTGGTGACCGGCGGTAACGGCGGCATCGGCTTCGGCTTTGCCATGGGCGTGGCCAAGATGGGCGGCGATGTGGCGATCTGGGCACGCAATGCCGAAAAGAGCGCCAAGGCCAAGGCCGAGCTGGAAGCCGCGGGTGCGGGCAAGGTGATCGCCTATCAGGTGGACGTTTCGGAAGAAGCCAACATCATCGCCGGTTACCAGCAGGTGATGGCGGACTTCGGCCGCGTGGACTGCGTTTTCGCGAACTCTGGCGCCAGCCCCCGCTACAACTCGGCATTCGAGATGCCGACCGATCACTGGTATGAATTCCAGAAGACCGCGCTGCACGGCGCTTTCTTCACTCTGCGCGAAGCGGCGCGGCTGATGAAGGAGCGTGTGGAAGCGGGCGATCAGAGCGGCGGCAGTCTTGTTGCCTGCGGTTCGCTTTCACTGTTCCAGGGCCTTGCGGGCAAGATGGAATATGCCTCGTCCAAGGCGGCGATTGCCGCGGCGGTGCGCTGCCTTGCCATCGAACTCGCGCCGCTCGGCATTCGCGCCAACGTGGTCGCGCCGGGCCTCATTATCACGCCGATGATGGGTGAGGGAGCCCGTGCCGATGCCGTGGCCGCCCACTTCGCCCCGACGATCCCGATGCAGCGCACGGGTTATCCGGCGGACTTCGAAGGCATTGGCGCTTACCTTTGCTCTGATGCCAGCTCGTTCATGACCGGTGAGACGGTCACGATCGACGGCGGCTACATGGTTCGCCCCTGAGCGACCGGAAGAGGAGAGAAGCAATGGAACTGCTCAAGATCCACGGCGTCGGCGATGTTCGCGTCGATGCTTACGAACGTCCGGTGGCCGGGCCGAAGGACGTGGTCGTCAAGATGAAGTCGGTCGGCATTTGCGGATCGGACCTGTCCTACATCAAGATGGGCGGGATTCCGCCGGGCGTGGAGACCGCGCTGGGCCATGAAGGCGCGGGCGAAGTGATGGAAGTCGGCGCAGAAGTCGCCGGCATTTCCGTGGGTGACCCGGTAATCGTCAATCCGATGATGACACCCAGCAACATCGGCTCAGGCGGCCCGGAAGGTGCGTTCACGCAGGAACTGTTGGTGCGCGAGGCACGGCTGGGCGATTCGATCCTGCCGATCCCCGAGGGCATTTCCTATGACGTCGCCGCTATGTGCGAGCCGCTGGCCGTCGCCATGCACGGCGTCAATCGCGCCAATGTGAAGCCGGGCGACAAGGTTGTCGTGTTCGGCTGCGGGCCGATCGGGCTTGGCATGTTGCTCTGGCTGATCGATCGCGGCGTGACCGACGTTGTCGCGCTCGATCTTTCCGAGGAACGGCTGGAGCGCGCGCGGGCACTTGGCGTGCAGGCGGCACTCGATCCGAGCAAGGTCGATCTTCGCGCGGAACTGGCGAAGCTCCACGGCGAAGTGCCGAGCTATGGCCGTGTGGGCGTGGGCACCGATGCCTTCATCGACGCGGCAGGCGCGCCGAACATCCTCACCGAAGTCATCATGATGGCCAAGCTTCACGCCAAGCTCGTCATCACGGCGGCCTATATGCGGCCCATCGAGTTCCCGGTCGGCCGCATGCTGACCAGCGAGATGACGATCACCACGGCGGTCGGCTATCCGACCGAAATGCCCGAAGTGATCGCTGCCATGCCGCGCCTGAAGGACAAGATCGCGGCGATGATCAGCCACAAGCTGCCGTTCAGCGAGATCATGAAGGGCCTGGAAATCGCGGCGACGCCGCAGTCCGCCAAGGTCATGATCGGTATCGAGGAGGCTTGAAATGCCAAGTGCTGACAGTGTGAAGGACGCCGGGCCGAAGCTGGCAGGTCTGGTCCGCTCGGGCGACGAGCAGGCCGAAGCCATCCCGATCACCGATTTCGTGTTCCAGGCGAACGATATCTCGAACGCCTACCTCGTGACGACGTCCGAGGGCGATGTCGTGATCAACACCGGCTTCATGGACAATGCGGAGCGCACCAAGCGCCTGCTGACCCCGCCGCGCACTGGTCCGTTGGCCTTCATTATCCTTACCCAGAGCCATGCCGATCACTTCGGCGGCGTGCCGGAATTCCTGGAAGACGGCACGCAAATCGTCGGCGGTCCGGGCTTCAACGAAGCGCTTTCGGACATGATGAGCCTTCAGCCCTTCTTCGGGCCGAGGAGCGGCAAGCTCTGGGGATCGACGCTCAAGCGCGGCGGTTCGCCCAAGCCGGCGCCGAACGTGGTTCCGGATATCCTTGTCGACCGCCGCCTGACCATCGATCTTGGCGGGCGCACGTTCGAACTGATCTCCACGCCGGAGGGGGAGACCATCGACTCGCTCACGGTCTGGATGCCCAAGGAGAAGATCGCCTTCACCGGCAATGTCTTCGGTCCGGTCTGGCTGTCGATGCCGTTCCTCAACACCCTGCGCGGCGACAAGCCGCGTCTGGTGCGCAATTACCTGAAGTCGCTAGAGACGATCCGCGACCTTGGGGCCGAGATCGTCGTTACCGGCCACGGCGAAGCCATTCGCGGTGCCGAGCGCATCCGCGCCGATCTCGACAAGATGCACGCGGCGGTCAGCTATGTGCGCGACTACACGCTGGAAGGCATGAAGGCGGGCAAGGACGTGCACAGGCTGATGCGCGAATTCGCATGGCCGGAGGGGCTGGAGATCGGCGAATTCCACGGCAAGGCGGCCTGGGCGATCAAGTCGATCTGGCGCGAGTATTCGGGCTGGCTGCACTATGAGGACGGCACCACCGCGCTTTACGGCGTGCCGCGTTCGAGCGTCGATGCCGATCTGGTCGAACTGGCCGGCGGCGCTGCCAATCTGGCCGAACGGGCGCAGGCGAAGCTGGATGCGGGGGCTGCGCTGGAGGCTGTGCATCTGACCGATATCGCCCTCAGTGCCGAGCCGGACAATGCGGCGGTGCTGACCGTGCGCAAGGCGGCGCATGAGGCGCTGCTGGCGGCTTCGGGCGGCAAGAACCTGTCCGAGACGATGTGGCTGCGTTCGGAGATCGGGGCAATGGAGGCCAAGCTCAGCGATTGATGGGGTAGGCGCACGCCAAGCCCATCGCCTCCTCTCTGCATCGTCATTGCGAGGAGGCGAAGCCGACGAAGCAATCCAGAGCGGCGTAAGGCGGCCATGGATTGCTTCGCTACGCTCGCAATGACGAAGAGGGTGTGGGGCATAGCGTCTTGGACTCTAGGTCCACAACACACTCACGCCATCACTGCGCTGCTCTCATAAACCAGCCGCACCAGTTCGGCCTGCCCACGTACACCCAGCTTGGCATAGAGTCGCTTGGAGTAATTGCGCGCCGTTTCCAGCGTCAGGCCCATGCGCTCCGCCGCTTCGGCGATGGAGTGACCGTCCGTCAGCGCCATCGCCAGTTCCGCCTCACGCCGGGGCAGATCGAAGACTTCGGCCAGTCGCTCGGCGCTGTCATCCGAATGCGGACGGGGCAGGGTGCAGAGCGCCAGGATTGCCGGTGCCGCGAGGGCCTCGGCATTCTCGGCGGGCATCAGCAGCGCCTCGATATGCGGATTGTCCCGCAGCAGCAGCGGTCGCGCAGGCAATGTACGGTCCTGCGTCATTTCCGCCGCGATGGCCGCAAGCTTGCGCTCGGCGGCGAGGTCCAAGCCTAGCACGCGCTCACCGGGGCGCAACGTCGCGCCGCAGTGCGCCTGCCAGAATTCCGCCAGCGCTGGATCGGCCGCGAGCACGCGCGCTTCGGCGTCGAGCAGCATCCAGCCCTTGCCGGTGCGCTCCAGCCCCATGGCGTTGATCCGCGCGGAAAGCCTGTCGCGGTCCATCGCCGCGAGATTTTCGACCGCGATGGCGACGTAAGGCGCGAGGCTGGAGAGCAAGGCGCTGTCGGCGGCAGAGCACTCACGCGCGCGGGCCATCATCAGCCATGCGCTGTAGCGTTCGCCACCGGCGATCCGCACCACGCGCTCGTCACCGATGCCAAGCTTCGCCATGCGCCGGTTGCGATCCGCGCGCGCCACGGGGTCGTGATCGATCATCTCTCCGATCGAATAGACCCGCCCCGGCCGCAGGCTGTCGTAGAGGTAGCGATCGAGGTCGAACGGCCCCTGCTGCTCCGACTCGCGGGCGCGTTTGCGCAAGTCGATTCCGGCGTAGCTTTCGACGATTGCGGCGTGCGGGCCATCGCCCATGCGAAGGATCAGGCTGACGTAATCGGCCTGGGTGCGTCGACGCAATCTTTCCAGAAATGTCGAAAAGCGCGGATTTTCGGCATTTCCCTGAAAGAGCGGGATCAGGAGATCGGTCTCGTCATTGCTAGTAAGGGCCATACCCTCCCATATGGGAGGTTCGCGGGAATGTCATCCCTGCGATTCGGAATCGGGACTGTTTGAAACCCAGCCAACGGGCATGAGCCCAGGGCAGAGGAAGACCTGATGAAAACACTCACGCATCTGGAGCGTCTCGAAGCCGAGAGCATCCACATCATCCGCGAAGTCGTCGCCGAAGCTGAAAAGCCGGTGATGCTCTATTCGGTCGGCAAGGACAGCGCCGTCATGCTGCACCTTGCGCGCAAGGCGTTCTATCCCTCGCCGCCGCCGTTCCCGCTGCTCCATGTCGATACGACGTGGAAGTTCAAGGCGATGTACGAACTGCGCGACAAGATGGCGCGTGAGAGCGGCATGGAACTGCTGGTCTACCAGAACCCCGAAGCCATCGAAAAGGGCATCAATCCCTTCGACCACGGCGCGCTCCACACCGACATGTGGAAGACGGAAGGGCTGAAGCAGGCGCTTGACAAGTACGGCTTCGATGCGGCCTTCGGCGGCGCCCGCCGCGACGAGGAAAAGAGCCGCGCCAAGGAGCGCATCTTCTCCTTCCGCACCTCCTCGCACGGCTGGGACCCGAAGAACCAGCGCCCGGAACTGTGGAACCTCTACAACGCCAAGAAGTCGCGCGGTGAATCGATCCGCGTCTTCCCGATCTCCAACTGGACCGAGCTGGACATCTGGCAATACATCCACCTGAACGACATCCCCATCGTGCCGCTCTACTTCGCCGAAAAGCGCCCGACCGTGGAGCGTGACGGCATGCTGCTGATGGTGGACGATGAACGCTTCCCGCTGAAGGAAGGCGAGGTTCCCGTCGAACGCTCGATCCGTTTCCGCACGCTGGGCTGCTACCCGCTGACCGGCGCGGTGGAGAGCGAGGCGAAGACGCTTCCCGAAGTGATCCAGGAAACGCTCCTCACCACCACGTCCGAGCGGCAAGGCCGCGCCATCGACAAGGACGCCGGCGGTGCCGGCATGGAAGTCAAGAAGCAGCAAGGCTACTTCTAAGACCCCGTTCCCTGTTCCCGCTCAGGCTGAGCTTGTCGAAGCCCGCCTGAGCGATGCGCCAATGCCCTTCGATCCTTCGATAAATTCGGGACTCAAGGGCGAGCGGAGAGAGATTGATCATGGCTGATATTGAAACCAAAGAAGCCGTCTACGTCACCGATCAGCTGATCGCGGACGATATCGACGCATACCTCGTCCAGCACGAGCACAAGACGATGCTGCGCTTCATCACCTGCGGCAGCGTCGACGACGGCAAGTCCACCCTGATCGGGCGCCTGCTCTACGATTCGAAGATGATCTTCGAGGACCAGCTGGACGCGCTCCAGTCGGACTCCAAGAAGGTCGGCACGCAGGGCCAGGAGATCGATTTCGCGCTGCTGGTCGACGGTCTTGCCGCCGAGCGCGAGCAGGGCATCACCATCGACGTGGCCTATCGCTTCTTCAACACCGAGAAGCGCAAGTTCATCGTCGCCGACTGCCCGGGCCACGAACAGTACACCCGCAACATGGTCACCGGCGCTTCCACCGCCGACCTTGCGGTGATCCTGATCGATGCGCGCAAGGGCGTGCTGGTGCAGACGCGCCGCCACTCGTATCTGTGCCACCTGATCGGCATCAAGAACATCGTTCTTGCGGTCAACAAGATGGACCTCGTGGATTACAGCCAGGCGGTCTTCGACAAGATCGTCGCGGACTATACCGAGTTCGCCACTTCGATCGGGATCGAAAACTTCACCGCGCTGCCGATCTCGGGCTTCAAGGGCGACAACATTACGACGCTCTCGGAAAAGACCCCGTGGTACAAGGCGCCGCAGTACGGCGGTATCCCGCTGGTCGAGCATCTGGAAACGGTGGAGGTTCTCTCCTCGGTCGATGCCGACAAGCCGTTCCGCCTGCCGGTGCAGTGGGTGAACCGTCCGAACCTGGACTTCCGCGGTTTCTCGGGCCTGATCGCCACCGGTTCGGTGAAGGCGGGCGACAAGATCCGCGTCCTGCCCTCGGGCAAGACCAGCACGATCACCCGCGTCGTCACCTATGACGGCGATCTGGAAGAAGCGGTTGCCGGCCAGTCGGTCACCGTCTGCTTCGCGGACGAAATCGATTGCTCGCGCGGTTCGGTGATCTCGGTTGCCGATAGCCCGCCGCAGACTGCCGACCAGTTCGAGGCGACTTTCGTGTGGATGGCGGACGAGGCCATGGTGCCCGGCCGTGCCTACTGGCTGAAGATCGGCACGCAGGTCGTGTCGGCAACGGTTCAGGAGCCGAAGTACGAAGTCAACGTCAACACGATGGAGCATCTGGCGGCCAAGACGCTGGAGCTGAACTCGATCGGCGTGGCGGAACTGACCACCGACAAGCAGATCGTGTTCGAGGCCTATGCCGACAACCGCACGCTCGGCGGCTTCATCCTGATCGACAAGATGACCAACGCCACTGTGGCGGCGGGCATGATCCACTTCTCGCTGCGCCGTTCGCAGAACGTGCACTGGCAGGCCGTGGACATCGATCGCAAGCAGCACGCCGGTCTCAAGAACCAGCGTCCGGCGGTGCTGTGGTTCACCGGCCTTTCGGGCTCGGGCAAGTCGACCATCGCCAACCTTGTCGAGAAGAAGCTGCACCGGATGAACCGGCACACCTTCCTGCTCGATGGCGATAACGTGCGCCATGGCCTCAACAAGGACCTGGGCTTCACCGAGGCTGACCGCATCGAGAACATCCGCCGCGTGGGCGAAGTCTCGAAGCTGATGACCGACGCGGGCCTGATCGTGATCACCGCCTTCATCTCGCCGTTCCAGGCGGATCGCGAGATGGTGCGGGCGATGCTGCCGGAAGGCGAGTTCTTCGAAGTGTTCATCGACACGCCGCTGAAGGTGGCCGAGGCGCGCGACGTCAAGGGCCTCTACAAGAAGGCGCGTTCGGGCGAACTAAAGAACTTCACGGGTATCGACAGCCCCTACGAGGCGCCGCGCAATCCGGAAATCCGCATCGACACCACGGCGATCTCGCCGGAAGACGCGGCCAACCTGATCGTCGACACCTTGCTGGGAGACGCTTGATGACGATGGCGAATGACGGCGATCTCGCCGCGCATCTCGCGGAAGTGGCAGGGAAAATCCTGCTCGACGTGCGGGCATCCGGGCTGTTCGAAGGCAAGTCGCTGGGCAAGGCGGGGGATCAGACCGCCAACCAGTTCCTCTGCCACGCCCTTCGCGAGCAGCGGCCCGAAGACGGGCTGCTCTCCGAAGAGGAGAAGGACAATGCCGAGCGCCTGACCAAGGAGCGGGTGTGGATCGTCGACCCGGTCGACGGTACCCGCGAATATGGCGAGGAACGTGCCGACTGGGCGGTTCACATCGGCATGGCGGTGGACGGTGCTCCGGTGCTTGGGGCGGTTGCGTTGCCGGGGGCAGGGGTAGTCCTGCGCTCGGACCAGCCGGGCGAAGTGCCGCCCGCGCCGGAAGTGCTGCGTATGGTCGTCAGCCGTACGCGTCCTGCCAAGGAAGCGACCGGCGTGGCCGAAGCCATCGGGGCCGAACTGGTGCCGATGGGCTCGGCCGGGGCCAAGGCCATGGCGATCTTGCGCGGAGAGGCGGATATCTACCTCCACTCCGGCGGTCAGTACGAATGGGACAGCTGTGCGCCTGCGGCTGTCGCTCAGGGCTGGGGTCTGCATGTCTCGCGGATCGACGGCAGCCCGCTGGTCTATAACCGCGAGGACGTCTATATGCCGGATCTGCTGATCTGCCGTAAGGAACATGCGGCGCTGGTGCTGGAGAAGGTCAAGGACTTCCTCTGAGGACAAGCTAATCAACATTGTCGTTTACTAAGCCTGCCGCTATGCTCGCCCGTTCAATCAAGGAGGGGCGAGCATGGAGGCAAGAATACGGCGCAGGACGCGCGACCCGGTCGCGACGCGGGCCGCCATTCTCGACGCCGCGGCCAACCTGCTTGCCAAGGACGGGCCCGAGGGCGTCAGCCTTTCCGCCGTCGCGCACCTCGCCGCCGTCAATCGCGGCACGGCCTACCAGCATTTCGAAACGCGCGAAAAGCTGATCGAGGCGACCATCGACTGGGTTTCGGACAAGCTGTTCCGCGCGGTCTTCGGAGATCCCGAGACGGTCGGCGAACGCCGCGTGGAAGAAGTGGACGTGGTCTCGCTCACCGATCGGCTGTGCGACTTCGCGATGGATAATCCCGATATTTGCCGGGTCTGGCTCCAGCAGGTGCTGGCCTCGCCCGATCCTTCGCAGGACCCTTTCTGGCGGGAATATTGCGGATCGCTGGGCCGTTTCGCCGGCACCGATCTGGCCGAGCCGGGCATAGACTTCGAGGTCTATTCGGTGATGAACCTTGCCGGCGTGTTCTTCTGGCCGATCCTCGCGCGCGCCCATGCCGCAGGCGAGGGCGAGCGCCGCGAACTGTCGCGCCGCTATTCGCGCGAGATTCTGCGGCTTTCGATGTACGGCACGATGCGGGCCAAGGCCTTCCCGAAGGTCGCGGACCTGCTGGCGGCGCATGGGGTTTCTCCGGGCGGCTGAGGCAGCCTGCCTAGAGCCTCCCACTCCACCAACCCATCGTCATTGCGAGCGCAGCGAAGCAATCCAGAGCGGAGTGAGCCCGGCTCTGGATTGCTTCGCTGCGCTCGCAATGACGAGGAAGGGGGCGAGGGCGGAGTGCGACTTCACCACCTCAGCCGATACCCCGTCCGTGATGCCGCTTCGCCTAGGCGATGGCGTGGGGCCGCGGCATTGACGGAGCGGCGCATATTCCCTTTCAGCTTGGGCCTGCATCGTAGGGCAAGAGCCAGCCCAACCCTGAGGGAGTATGCCATGTTTTCCGCTATCGTGATCGACAAGACCGACGAGGGCCAGACGGTCACTCTCCAGCAGCTCGAAGAGAGCGCGCTGCCCGAAGGTGATGTCGCTATCGACGTCGCTTTCTCGACGCTCAATTTCAAGGACGGCCTTGCCGTTACCGGCGCTTCGCCCGTCGTGCGCAAGTTCCCGATGGTGCCGGGGATCGACCTTGTCGGCACCGTTACCGAAAGCAGCCATGCCGACTGGAAGGCCGGCGATACCGTCGTGCTCAACGGCTGGGGCGTGGGCGAAGGCCACTGGGGCGGCCTGTCGCAGAAGGCCAAGCTCAAGGGCGACTGGCTGGTGCCGCTGCCCGCCGCATTCACCCCGGCGCAGGCCATGGCGATCGGCACCGCCGGTTATACCGCCGCGCTTTGCGTCGATGCACTGGTCGACTGGGGCGTGACGCCCGATCAGGGCGAGATCCTCGTGACCGGCGCCACCGGCGGCGTCGGCTCGGTGGCCATCACCATTCTCAAGAAGCTGGGCTACTCGGTCGCCGCGCTGACCGGCAAGGCTTCCGAGGCCGACTATCTCAAGTCGCTTGGCGCCGAGACCATCATTGATCGCGCCGAACTCGCCGAGAAGGGCAAGCCGCTCCAGAAGGAGCGTTGGGCCGGTGTCATCGACACGGCCGGCAGCCACACGCTCGCCAATGCCATCGCACAGACCAAGTATGGCGGCGCGGTTGCCGCTTGCGGTCTGGCGCAGGGCTTCGACCTGCCGTCGACTGTCATGCCCTTCATTCTGCGCGGCGTCTCGCTGCTCGGCATCGACAGCGTCATGGCGCCCAAGGCCAAGCGCCTGAAGGCCTGGGATCGCCTCGCCAAGGATCTCGATCCGGCCGCGCTGGAAACCATCGGCCAGACCATCGGTCTGGGTGAAGCCATCGAGGCTGCGAAGAAGTTCATGTCCGGTGAGGTCAAGGGCCGGTACATCGTCGATGTGAACGCCTGATGCAGCCGGGCGCGGCGGCGGGTTTGAGGGAGCCCGCCGCCGCGCCCATCCCCCACACGGGGCATGGGAAACGGGGCACAGAGCCCCGCAGGATGACGAGGAAGGCATGGTCGAAGTCACGGACGGTCTGTCCATTGCGCGCGGCATTCCGCTCTCCGAGGAGCAGGGCATCGGCCCGCTGACGCTGGGCGGCTTCGTCCGCGAGGTCACGCGGCGCCACGGTCCGGCCGAGGCGGCGGTAATTCACCTTGGCGACAAGGTAGAGCGCTGGACCTACGACGATCTCTGGGCGCGTTCGATGGAAGTCGCGCGCGCACTATCGGCCTGCGGTGTCGGCAAGGGCACGCGCGTCGGCATTCTGGCGACCAATCGCCTGGAATTTCTCTCCAGCGTCTTCGGCACCGCGCTTGCGGGCGGTGTCGCGATGACGGTGAGCACTTTCTTCACGCCCGCCGAACTCGAAACCGTGCTGGGCATGGGGGGCTGTTCGGTGCTGCTGCTCGAACGCAGCGTCCTCAAGAAGGACTTCGCCCGGATCCTGGTCGATCTGGAGCCGCAGATCGGCACCGCGAAGGCGGGCGAGGTCGCCTCCACGAAATTCCCGTTCCTGCGTCACCTCGCGGTGATCGACAGCGACGAGGGCCTCGGCGCGATCGAGGGTTGGAGCACGTTTCTCGCGCGCGGAAACAGCGTCGATCCGGCGCTGGTCGAAGCGGCGTCAGCCTCGGTGCAGCCTAGCGATCCCGGCGTGCTGTTCTTCTCCTCGGGTTCGACCGGCAAGGCCAAGGGCATTCTTTCCGCCCATCGCGGCGTCTGCCTGCAACTCTGGCGCTGGCCGCAGTGGTACGCGATCAAGGAGCCGCCGCGCACGTGGTCGGCCAACGGCTTCTTCTGGTCCGGCAATTTCGCGATGGCGCTGGGCGGTACGCTCGGCTCGGGCGGTTCGCTGGTGCTCCAGCGCTGGTTCGATGCCGAGGAAGCGCTGGCATTGATGGAGGCGGAGCGGGCGACGATGATCCTCGCCTGGCCGCACCAGTGGGCCCAGCTCATGGCCGCGCCGAATTACGAGACGGTCGACCTGTCGCCGATGATCTATCTCGACGCGCTGACGCCTTGCGCCAAGCATCCGTCGATTTCGACGACATGGCGCGAACCGGCGCAGGCCTTCGGCAATACCGAGACGTTCACGCTGATCTCGGTCTTCGCCGCTGGCACGACCGAGGAAGTGGCGGGCAAGTCGCATGGGCTGCCCACCGCCGGGGCCACGATCAAGATCGTCGATCCGCTCAGCGGCGCGACGATGCCGCTGGGCGAGCGCGGCGAGATCGCGGTGAAGGGGCCGACGCTGATGCTGGGCTACCTCGGCATTCCACTGGACGAGACGCTCGACACCGACGGCTTCCTGCGCACGGCGGACGGCGGTTATGTCGACGAACAGGGCCGCCTGTTCTGGGAAGGCCGCCTCAACGACATCATCAAGACCGGCGGCGCCAATGTCTCCCCGCTTGAGATCGACGAAGTGATCCGCGCCCATCCCGAAGTGAAGATGGTGCAGACCGTGGGCGTTCCGGACGAGCTGCTGGGCGAACTGGTGGTCTCTTGCGTGGTTCCGGTCGAGGGGGCGAGCCCGCAAGCCGGCTCGATCCGAGATTTCGCGAAGGAAAAGCTGGCCAGCTACAAAGTGCCGCGCCGGGTGCTCTTCGTCGCTGAAAGCGACCTCAAGACCACGGGCAGCGCCAAGATCAAGACGGCGGATCTCCGCAAGCTGGCCGCGGAGCGGCTGGAGGCGGAAGTCACGCCCGGTTGAGGGGAGAATAGCGTGACACAGGCACTGGATTTCGGCGACTGGCTGGAGATCTGCAATCTCAAGGCCCGTTACTGCCGCCTGCTTGATACCAAGGACTGGGACGGCTGGGCCGCGCTTTTCACCGAGGATTGCGAGATCGATACGCGCCCGGCCGGTGGCACGCTGGAAAAGGGGCGCGATCGGTTCGTCTCGATGGTGCGAACCTCGCTCGCCGATGCGAAGACCGCGCACCAGATCCATTCGCCCGAGATCACCGTCGATGGCGACCGTGCCGAAGTCATCTGGACCATGCAGGACCGGGTGATCAAGGACAGTTTCGCGCTCACCGGTTATGGCCATTACCATGAGACTTACGTGCGCACGGCGGAAGGCTGGAAGATCGCACGGCAGACGCTCTCGCGCCTGATCGTGGACATGACCAAGGCCTGACGCGCCTGTCAGGAAGGGGCAGCGCCCGGGCGTTCATTCGGCGGGCCGGGCGATTTCACTCGCCAATGGCCGGTAAGCGGGTATCTCGGGTGCATGGAACGCAAGATCGGCACTGTCCTGTCGCAAGTGGCGCGCTTGATGCGCCGCTCTTTCGACGAGCGGGCCCGGGCGATCGGCGTGACAAGGCCGCAATGGCAAGTGCTCAGCGTGCTCCAGCGAATGGAAGGCATCAATCAGGGCGGCCTTGCCGAGATTCTCGAAGTCGAGCCGATCACTGCCGGTCGTATGATCGACCGGATGCAGGATGGCGGGCTGGTCGAACGCCGCGCCGACCCGGCCGACCGTCGCGCCTGGCGGCTCTATCTGACCGAGCGGGGCCGTGAACTGCTCGAACAGCTACAGCCGCTGGCGGAGGAAACCGCCGATATCGCGCTCGAAGGCGTGCCCGATGTGGATATGGAGCGGCTGCTTGAAGTGCTGGAGACGATGCGTCTCAACCTCACGCGCAACCGCCCTTCGGATGCTTCGGTCCAGAGCTGATTATCCCGCTGAATTTCGAGCCGAATTCGGTTTTGGCTGGGCATCGCCGGGACGCTCCTGTCGAACCATCGTGGCCGCGATAGGCAGCGGCTTGCGCACGGGCTAGGGTATGGGAAATCGTGTCGGTCAAAGCTCCGGCGCAAGAACGAAAACGAGTGGAGGATGCGTGGGTAAGACGATCGTGATCACTGGCGCCGGTGCCGGCCTCGGCCGCGCGCTCGCAAGGCGTTTCGCCAGTGAAGGGGAAACCGTGATCCTGCTGGGGCGCACGCTGTCCAAGGTGCAGGAACTGGCCGACGAGATCGGCGGCACTGCCATGGCGGTGGAATGCGACGTCGCTTCTGCCGATTCCGTGCGCAAGGCTTTCGCGACGATTGCCGAAAAGCACCCGAAGATCGACGTGCTGATCAACAATGCCGCGATCTACGAGCCGTTCACCGTGGCAGAGGCGACCGACGCGCAGATCGACGGCATCATCGCCACCAATCTCAATGGCCCGATCTACTGCTGCCGCGCCGCGATTCCGATGCTGGAAAAGGGCGGGCAGATCATCAACGTGGGCAGCGAATCCATCGCCGTGCCTTTCGTGATGCTCTCGCTTTACCAGACCACCAAGGCGGCGATCGAACGCTTTACCGAAGCGCTGGTCGAGGAACTCGAACCCGCCGGCATTCGCGTCACCACCGTCCGCGCCGGGCCGATGTACGAGGCCGGCAAGACGGCGCCCGGCTGGGATCCCGATGCCGCCATGCGTTTCCATCAGGGCTGTGCCGCCAATGGCATCGACCTGCGCACGCGTCCGATCTCGCAGACCGAGAACGTGACCGGCGTGTTCCGCTCGGTGCTGGATCTGCCGGCAGACGTGCGCGTGACCCACGTCTCGGTCGGAGCGCGGCACCCATGAGCGACGCCCAAATCCTGCAAGACCCCATTCCCGCCAAGGATCAGACGATGACCACTCTTCCCGAAGCCAAGCTTTATATCGACGGCCAACTGCGCGGCGCCAGCAATGGCGGCACTTTCGACGTCATCAGCCCGTGGACCGGTGAGCCGGTGGGCAAGGCCGCTGACGCCACTGCCGACGATGTGAACGCGGCCATCGCCGCCGCCCGCCGCGCGTTCGACGAGACCGACTGGTCCACGAACACCGAAAAGCGCGTGGCGCTGGTGAAGAAGTATCGCGAACTGTTCGAAGCCGCGCGTCCGCGCCTTGGCGAACTCGCCGTCCAAGAAGCCGGTGCCGCACAAGGCGCCGTCGGCCGTGCCCACGTCGGCATGGCGCTTGACGGTTGGGACGATTACATGGCCGTGTTCGACCAGGTGGAATGGGAAAAGGATTACGGCGAGAAGGCCGCCTTCGGCATGATCCACAAGCGCGTCGGCGTGCGTGAGGCGGTCGGCGTGGTGGGGGCGATCACCCCTTGGAACGTGCCGCTCTACGTCAACATCGGCAAGATGGTCGCCGCGTTGCTCGCGGGTTGCACCGTGATCCTCAAGCCCGCGCCGGATACCCCCGGCATGGGCGCGATCTTCGGCGAACTCGCCAAGGAAGCGGGCTTCCCCGACGGCGTCATCAACGTCGTGTTCGGTGCCGATCCGGCGCTGGCGGGTGAAATGCTCGTCACCGACCCGCGCGTGGACCTGATCTCGTTTACGGGCTCCACCGGCGTCGGCAAGCGCATCATGGAGCAGGGCGCGGCCACTCTGAAGCGCGTGTTCCTCGAACTCGGCGGCAAGTCGGCCAAGATCGTGCTCGACGATGCCCCGAACTTCGCGATGGAAGTGGGCATGGCGATGCTCGTGTTCCACGCCGGTCAGGGCTGCGCCGTGCAGTCGCGCCTGCTGGTTCCCAAGAGCCGTTACGAGGAAGCCAAGGCCATCCTCAAGGGTGCTTACGGCAACTTCGGCGACAACTGGGGCGATATCGAAAACCCGGCGCATATCATGGGCCCGGTGATCTCGAAGCGTCAGATGGAGCGCGTAAAGAGCTACATCGACCTCGGCCAGGAAGAGGGCGCCACGCTGCTCGCCGGCGGCCAGATCCGTCCCGACAAGGGCGGCGGCTATTTTGTGGAGCCGACCTGCTTCGTGGATGTCACCAACGACATGCGCATCGCCCAGGAGGAAATCTTCGGCCCCGTACTGGTCGTCATCCCCTACGAGGACGACGAGGACGCCATTCGGATTGCCAACGCCAGCTCCTACGGCCTGTCGGGCGGCGTATCGGGCGATCTCAATCGGGCGATCAATATCGCCAAGCGCGTGCGCACCGGTTCGATCAGCGTCAACAACGGCATGTGCATTGCCGGCGACATTCCCTTCGGCGGCTACAAGGCAAGCGGCATGGGACGCGAATGGGGTGTCGAAGGCATCGAGGAATTCACCGACGTCAAGATCCTCGCCTGGCCGGTCGGCCAGGCGGCGGCCTGACGAACGCAGTTCGGACGAGGCTTTTCTGGTAAGCGACACCGGAGAAGTGACACCTGAGCCCGATGACGGCGGGGAGGAACCGGTTGTTCCGGCCATCCCGCCGTACCTCGCGTCCGCGGTCACCGATGCTGGAGCGGCGATCAGCCACAATCTTCATGGCCAGAGGATGGGCCGCAAGGGACGCGTTACGCGTGAGCGGATCCTTGCGGCGGCCATAGAACTTGTCGAGAAGACCGACGAGCCGGTAACGCTGGGCGCCGTTGCGCGCACGGTCGGCCTCGGGATGACGTCGATCTACAATTACTTCACCGACTTCACCGAACTGCTGCTTGCAGTGCTGGAGCCGGTGATGGGCACTGCGCACGAGGAGTATTTCGCGCTCGTCCGTGATTATTGGTCCGACGACGAGCTGGAGGCGCGCTCCACGGAATTCGTGCGTTCCTATCACGATTTCTGGGCGCGCCACACCGGCCTGTTGCACTTGCGTAACTCGTTGGCGGATCAGTTCGACGTGCGCATCATGCACCAGCGCGTCAATTCGACGCGGCCGCTGATCGGCCTGTTCGTCGCGCAAATGGATCCGCGCGGTGCGCTGGGCGACACGGCGGTGTTGATGGCGACGACCTTGATGACGGGTATCGAACGCTCGATCACGCTGGCGACCGACCGGCGTTTGCAGCGCATTCTCGGCACGCTGCCGGGGCGGCGCGAGGAAAATCTGGTGGAAATCAATGCGCGGCTGATGGAATTGGCGATCCGCGATACGCGGGAGCGGGCAGCCCGGTAAACGAGCAGGAGGCGGACGTATATCGCCCGCCTCTGGTTCGTCAGGTCAAGCCGTCGCCCACCCGATTGGAAAATGCTCTAGTTTTGTGATCGCGCCATGACTTCCGGGCCCGCTTTCCATATGCGGTATCGGACCTGAACGTCGTTGGGCGCGAAGATCACCAGCGGCAGGCGGCTGTTGTAGCGCAGCAGCGGTTCGTCGGAACTGCGCACGAATTGTCTGGTCTTGGCGGTGTTCGGGCAGGCCATGAGAGTGCTGGCAGGTTGTCCGACGGACGTGACGACATGATAGTCATATCCCCAGCCTTTCACCGTGCGAACCTCCATCCGTGAGGAGAACATCGCGCGGTTGCAGTCGATCAGCATCGATCGACCTATGATCACGCCGACTTTCAACGCATTCTCATCGGCGGCATGCGGCAGGAAGATGACCCAGCGGGTCTGACCGGCGGGCGCTCGCGGAAATGCGGCCAGTTCCTGCTGCGGGGTGCGTTGCGCCACGACCGGGCTCGCTGCCGTGAGAGTGCTGCCGACCAAAATCAGGGCGAGCAGGAGCCGATGCCCTCCACCGGCAGGACGAACGTTCGAGCTATTTGAGGCACTGTGAAATCCCATCGCGGCATCCTCCCGTGCAAGTGGCATCGCGCTGCGGTCTCGGCGGACTCGTCCTCGCCGGCGGAGATCGCTTTCCGATGGCCTATTCATGCGCCGATCCGGCGCGCGGGTCTATCCCCTAAGAAACAAGAGGAATTCGAACGCTACAGCTTCAAATTTGGAGGCGCGATGGAAGCATGGCTTCCCGTCGGTGGAGGAGAGGGGAGCTGCGCCGGTGGCGCGTATCTGTGCCGGGATCCGCATCCGCAAACAGGCAAGTGATATGACTCCGGCAGAGCACGCTGCACTTCCGTTTCCGGAGGATGGCGCATGCTCTGCCGTGTCGTAATTACTTCTTCTTGCCGCCCACGCCCTTCAGATACTCTTCCATGCCCCGAATGTAGTCGGGGTTGAGCATCAATGCGCTGTTGGCCATGCGCTCGACATGGCGCGCGGAATCGCGTCCGACTTCGGCGCAGAGTTCGATGGCGACCTTGGCCGCGCCCATCTGTTCCGGGTTCTGCTTCGCCAGATGACGGCAGAAATCCATGACGTCCGTTTCAAACGTCTCGTCCTCATAGACCTGGTGGACCAGCCCCATGGTGAAGGCCATGTCGGCCGAAGCAGGCTTGTTCGCCATGATCAGCCAGCGCGCCCAGTGCGGCCCGCAGATCCGCGTTAGGCGAGACACGCCGCCCGATGCCGGAAGCACGCCGAACAGGCCTTCGGGGAAGGCATAGGCAGCGCTCTTGGCGGCAAGGCGGAAGTCGCACGAGAGGCTCATTTCCAGCCCACCGCCCACGCACATGGCATGGTGCGCGACGACGAAGGGCTTCTCGATATGCTCGATCTCGTCCCAGAGTTGCTGCATGTTGTTGAGGTTGAGCCGGTGGTTCTCGCGAATGCCGCGCGCGCTGCCGCCGGTGGATACGGGCGAGACGATGTTCTGGTTGCCCCCGCGCAAGTCCGCGCCCGAGCTGAAATAGCGACCCGCCGAGCGGATCAGCATGACTTTCAGTTCAGGCGTCTCGCGAAAGCGCAACACGGCCTCGGTCAGCAGGTCCATCATCTGGCGGCTGATCGCGTTGAGCTTGTCCGGCCGGTTCAACGTGACGATCAGGATGCCGTCCTGATCTTCGGTCAGCAGGTGCGGTGCTTCTTCGGTCATCGTATGCCCTTCAATTTCGCGCATCAGTTCCGCGACCGCGGCAGGCCGAGGCCCTTTTCGGCAATCATCGAGCGGTGCACCTGGCTGGTGCCCCCGTAAATGGTCGTCCCGTGGGCATGGCGATAGGCGAGGTTGAGCGCATTCGCCGCGCCCTTGCGCTTGGCCAGCGAATAGGGCGCCGTCAGATCGAGCAGGTCACGCGAATCGGTGATGAACAACTCGGACGAGAACATCTTCGCCATCGGGCCATAGGCACCGTTGCCCTTGCCGTGGACCTGCGTCCAGTTGGCGCGGTAGGCGATCATCTCGGACGCGAGCACATTGGCGTAAGTGCGCGCCAGTCGGGCCTGCGCCTTGGGCGTGTCGATCAGCTTGCCGCCGCCCGCCACGGGGATTTCCTCGCAGAGTTCGACCGCGTTTTCCAACATCGCGCGCTGCACCTTGGCGAAGCCGCCGCCGTGTTCGAGTTCGAGGCTCGCCGCCATGGTCCGGCCGCCGGCATTGATCTCGCCCAGGCGCCAGGTGTCGGGGATGCGCACGTTGTCGTAGAAGGTGATGTTGGTGCGCTCGTCCATGAAGGTGTGGACGGCCTGCACGGTGACGCCCTCAGCCTTCAGCGGCACGATGAACATCGTTAGCCCCTTGTGCTTGGCAGCGTCCGGATCGGTGCGGCAGAGCATCAGCACATAGTCAGTCAGGTTGGCGCCGCTGGTCCACATCTTGGTGCCGTCGATCCGCCAGGACCCGTCCTCAAGCTGCGTGGCCTTGCACTGCGCGGCGAACACGTCCGATCCGCAGCCCGGTTCCGAATAGCCCAGCGAGCAGATCGCATCGCCCGCCATGACCTTCGTCAGCACGTCGCGCTTCAGCTCCTCGGTACCGAAGCGGTACATGATGAGGGCCACCATCTGCGCGACGTTGGCGACCGGATTGTTCCAGCCTTCTTCCTCGAAAGCAGAGCGCGCGCCCGTTACCGCGTAAGGGCTGAGGCCGCGCCCGCCCACGTCCTTGGGAAGCTGGAGGTAGGCAAGGTTCGCCTCGACCAGTTGCTTGTGGATGACCGGGTTGTGGCCTTCCCACGAGAAGTGGAACTTCTCGCGCTGTTCGTCGGTGACGTTCTTGGCGAAGAATTCGTGGATTTCCTGCTGGATCGCGCGGGCATCCTCGCCAAGGTCGAATTCGACCGGCACTTCACCCACGTCGGGGAGGCAGGTCGCCTCGCCCGCGTAAAGGCGGCGTCCGGCTTCGGCCAGCCAGTCTTCGGGGTCGCCCGCAACGAGCGGCCATGCCTTGGCGCGCAAGTTGTAGAGGTGGACGTCATGTTCGGTGGTTAGGCCGATGCCGCCGAAAGTCTGCACCGCGTGGCGCACCGTGCGGCCCGCAGCGCCTGCCGCGTACCACGCCGCCAGCGAAATCTGCGCGCCGGCTTCGGCATCGCCGTCGGCGATCGAGCGCATGGCCTTCCACGCCAGGAACTTGGCGGAATCGATCTCGCAGATGAGGTCCGCCATCGGGTGCGACAACGCCTGGAACGTGCCGATGAACACGCCGAACGCCTTGCGTTCGCCGGCATATTCCGCCGCCGTGGCAAGCGCCGCGCGGCTGAGGCCGGACAGGGCCAGCGCCATCAGCAGCTTCCACTCCTCAAGGCCGCTGGCGAACGTGGCGAGAGCGGCCTCACCGCTGCTCAGAACGGTTGTCGGCAGGGCGGCCAGATCGAGTTCCGCAATGGCCGTGGTTGCGAGGGTCGGCTCGGCAATGCGGGCTTCCGCGGGCACCGAGACGAGCACGACATCGTTGCCCTTGCGTGCAATGACTGCCTCGGCAACCAGACCGCCGGCGACCCACTGCTTCGGGAACTGCGCGATGTCCTGCATGGCCATGGTTACCACCGCTTCGCCGCCGACGGCGCTTGCAAGGAGGTCTTCCTGACCGCCCAGCAGGCCCAGCAGGCGCGTGGCCACCAGCGCTTCGGCCAGCGGGCCGGAGGCGAGCGTGCGCCCGGCCTCTTCCATCAGCAGGCCCGCGTCGAACAGGCCCAGGCCCATGCCGTCCGCCTCTTCGGGAACGCGCATCGCAAAGGCGCCCAGTTCGGCAAGGCCTGCCCACATCTCGGCGTCGAAACCGCCGTTCTCCTGCGCCTTGCGTACGCGCGCCGAACTTGAATTCTCGTCAAGAAAGCGCGCGAAAGTCTCGCGCATCATGGACTGTTCGTCGGTGAGGTCGAAGTTCATGTTTCAGGCTTTCCCCGGGGCTTTTTCTTGTGACGTTTCCCCGTCCTCATCATACCTCGCCGCCCTGTTCAATCACCGCCCCTCCGCAATCGCAGGCGCGATAGCTCGGCATGAGTGCTGGCCGGTCGGGGAGGGGAGGCGTAGCTTCTCAAACCAAGGCGCCGAAGATGCGCCCGCCGGGGACCTATCCGGCCCGGCAACGAATGGGAGTGCCGAAATGGAAATGAACGACATGGTGCTGATCAGTGTCGACGATCACATCAGCGAACCGCCAGACCTGTTTCAGAACCACCTCTCGGGTGCTGCGTTGGAAAGCGCGCCGAAGCTCGTGCAGGACGAGCATGGCAAGGACCTGTGGACCTATCAGGGCATGAAATTCCCCTCGGTGGGCCTTAATGCCGTCGTCGGCCGTCCTTTCGAGGAATACGGCATGGAGCCGACCTCGCTCGATCAGCTGCGCGCCGGTTGCTATGACGTGCATGAGCGCATCAAGGACATGGACGTCAACGGCATCGCATCGTCGCTGAACTTCGGTTCGGTGTTCGACTTTGCCGGTGGCCGCCTTCACCGCGTGCCTGATCGCGAACTCGCGAAAATGCACGTAAGCGCTTATAACGACTGGCATATCGATGAGTGGTGCGGCGCCTATCCGGGCCGTTTCATCCCCTGTGCGATCCTGCCGACCTGGGACATGGACGCGACCATCGCCGAGCTGAAGCGCGTGTCGGCCAAGGGCTGCCACACTGTCTCGATCAGCGAGAACCCGACCTGCCAGGGCCTGCCGAGCATCCACAACGCCTATTGGGACCCGTTCTACAAGGCGATCAACGATCTCGACATGACGATCTGCATCCACATCGGCGGCGGCAATCCCGCGCCCCATGCCTCGATGGAGACGCCGATCGAGGCGTGGATCTCGACGATGCCGATGTCGATCGCCTATGCCGCGTCGGACTGGCTCCAGCTTGAGGCGCTGCACCAGTATCCGGACATGCGCATCGCGCTTTCGGAAGGTTCGATTGGGTGGGTGCCCTACTTCACCGAGCGCGCGGATTTCTCGAACTGGCGGCACAAGGCCTGGACCAACTCGCGCTTCCAGAAGATGAAGCCGAGCGAAATGTTCAAGCGGCACTTCCTCAACTGCTTCATCGACGATGCCTTCGGCCTCCAGAACATCCAGTTCATCGGTGAGGACAACATCGCCTACGAATGCGACTATCCGCACTCCGATACGCTGTGGCCGGAAGTGCCGGAGCACCTCTGGCCCTCGATCAACCATCTGACCGAAGCGCAGATCGACAAGATCACGCACAAGAACGCGATGCGCTGGTTCCGCTTCGATCCGTTCCAGCACTACACGCGCGAGGAACTGACCGTTGGCGCGCTGCGTGAGCGGGCGAAGGCGGAAAACGTCGATACCAGCCCCAAGTCCTCGCAGGGCGAGCGCCCGGTCGAGGAAGGCGATACCCGTCCTGTGACTTCGGGCGACATCATGAAGATGTTCATGCGCCACGAAGATACAGACCGGACCAAGCGGATGCAGAAGCAGGAAGCCTGAAACGAAAATGGGCCCCGCGAGAGATCTCGCGGGGCCCGTTCCGTAACGGTGTGCGACCCGTTCAGGATTTGTTGGATTATGCGGCGTGCGGCAGCAGCTGTTCCGGCTCCGCGAACTGGACGGGGTCGGGCAGGCACTTGCGCATGGCGTCGCTCAGCGACTGAAGCAGGGCTTCGGGGTTCACCTTGTCGTCCTTGCCGTAGATCAGGCTGATGACGAGCGGGTGGCCTTCGGGCTGGCGCGGGACAAGGCCGCAGAGCGCTTCGGCGCCGCTGCCGAAACCGGCCGGACCGAACACATGGCGCGGATCGCGGCAGGCGTCGATGCGCGTCATCATGTCGGCGAACGTGAACTTGTTCAGCTCGTCCGCTTCGGCGTTGAGGCGGCGGACCATACCTTCGCAGCGCTGGCGCGTGACGGTCGAGAGCATCAGCCAACCGGCAGCGCTTTGTGCCAGCGGTTCCTTGATACCGCCCGAAAGCTCACGCGTTGCGGCGAGTGCGCGGGGGCCATGGCGCCAGTTTACGATCTGCACGTCGAGGCCGACCATCGCATGGAGCGCGACCGAAAGGCCGGTTTGGGCGACCAGACGGTCCATCAGGCGCACGATGCGGCCGTCACGCACCAGTTCAGGCTGGCCCGAAGTGCCGATCAGCGCGGCGCGTGGCGTGAGGCTGTAGGCACGCGAATAGGGATCCTTATGGAGGAGGCCGAGTTCGACGAGGCTCGACAGCAGTTCCGACGTGCTCGACTGCGGGCGATTGTAGCGGCGAACGATGTCCATGACGGTCGCTTCGCGGTGGGCATCGTCGAAATATTCAAGCACCTCGATCACGCGGCGTGCGATCTTGGCCTTGTTCGATGACGTGGACTTTCCAGGCATGAGGTCTCTCCTCCCTCAAGGGTGGTTATTGGGTGAACTCACTTCTCTCCCGAGTCGGCTGTCAGAAAACTGAGCCCAACTCGTTTTTTGCTAAGCTTGGTTATCATTGCAGAAGGACGTCCGCAATAGGCTTCGCGCAGACGATTAATTGCGCGCACGCGCTTCTGTGGGAAACATCGCTAAATTCCGCGGTTTTTCGTCATCTGCGCTTCGGCAAGGCGTGATATTCGTGGGCCGGGCTGGTCAATCGCGCGGGCGGCGGCCATGAATTGGCGTGGCCAAGTCACTGGCCGGAAGGGAATTGCCCAGGAATGCGGCCCGAGGATTTGACATTTCCCGCAGCCGAAATCGCTGAAATTGCGGGGGCCGAGGCGCCGATCGCCTTCGTGGACCTCGCGCGCGAATCGCGTGATGGGGTGCCGATTGCTCTGCCGCCATGCCCGGTGATCGGCATCGGGCCGCGTGAGCATCCCTTGTCGGCGCGACTCGATGCCGTGCTCGAACCGCGTTTTGATGCATCGCAGTTGGTGGTGGGCGCCATGGCCCAGCCGCTCGCCGCCATGGTCGTCACGCAATTGCTGCGCGCCCTGCCGTCATTGCCCGTCGCCGAGGCGCTGACCATGGAGTCGCTGGCCTATGCGACCTTGCAGGGAAGCGAAGCACATCGGCGCTGGATCGCAGCGCGCGAGAGGGCGGCCAGTGCGGAGGGCGCGGTGCTGTTGTCCCGTGAGGACGACATACTCGCGATTACCCTCGACCGTCCTGCGGCCGGGAATGCGATAGACCGCGTCACGCGCGATGCGCTGCATGAGGCCTTCGCGCTGGCCAATGTCGATACGACGATTTCTCGTGTCGTGCTGCGGGCCAAGGGCAAGGCCTTCAGCCTTGGCGCCGAGCTTGCGGAATTCGGTACTACGGCGGACCCGGCCGAGGCGCATCGGATTCGCTGCCTGACGCTGCCCGGACGCGAGGCGGCGCAATGCAGCGACCGATTCGAGGCCCAGGTGGACGGGGCCTGCATCGGCGCGGGACTGGAATTGGCGGCCTTCGCCTCACGCATCGTCGCTACACGGCGTTCGTGGTTTCAATTGCCCGAACTGGCGATGGGCATTCTGCCCGGCGCTGGTGGATGCGTGTCGCTGAGTCGCCGGATCGGGCGGCAGCGCACATTGCTCATGATACTTTCAGGCCGCCGCCTCACGGCGCGCGAGGCGTTGAATTGGAGGCTCGTCGATGCGCTGGTGGACGAGTTGCCCTGAAACCAACGTGGCGCGGACATCCGCGCTTTTCAGCCGTTCGCGAGCGTCCCGCCAGGGTCTGTCGAGCACGCAAAGGTCTGCTACTTCGCCCACCGCAATTCGGCGCTGGCGTGAAAGATCGAGCGGATCGGCAAGGTAGAGCGCGAGCGCCTGTTCGGGTGTCAGCGCTTCATCGGGATTGAACGGCGTGCCTTCGCGCGTGTTGCGCAGCACGGAGGCGCGCATCGCCGCCCACGGGTCCGGGCTGCCGTAAGGCGCATCGCTGCCGCCCGCTAGAATGATTCCGGCCTCGCGCAGTGTGCGCAGGCGGTAAAGGTCGAGCTGGTATTGGGCTTCGACATCGCGGAGATAACGCTCGCCGCGCTCATGGACGAAATGCGGCTGGACGCAGGCCCAAAGGCCGAGCGCGGCCATGCGCGCGGCCAGTTCGGGCGAAACGATCGAGGCATGTTCGATACGGTCGCCGTGCTGGGCGCCAACGACTTCGAACAGCGCAAGCGTGAAGACGAGTTCGACTTCGGTCACACAGTGAACTGCGACTCCACGCTTTTGCGCATGCGCCTCGGCGATCCACGCGCATGTCGCGTCGAAATCGGGAAGCGCGGCCTCGTGCAGGTGCAGCTTGGCCGGGCCAAGCCGCCAGCCATGTTGCGGCGCATCGACAAGCGAAAGTCGGCCCGCGATCACGGCGTGCAGGGCAAGATGTCCGCACTCTGCCTGCTGTGCAAAATGATGCGCCATCACCGCATCGTTGCGCGGCGACATGTCGGTAAGGCCGGTCACGCCGCAGCGGGCAAGGTCTGCGCTCGCTTGCGAGAAATCGGGCGGGGTGCCGGCGAGTGCCTGTTGTAGCCAGGCGTCTTCGTCGAAAAGGCGCCCGGTAAAGCGGTCACCATCGCGTTCCAGGCCCGGTGGTGGGGTATTTTCGGCCAGCAGTTCGTCAAGCGCGGCGCTGTTGAGCAGCCACATGCGGCCGGTACGATGTTGCAGGCGGGCCGGGCGATGCTGCACCAAGGTATCGAGCACCGACGCATCGGGCAGCGTGCCTTCCAGCACGCTCTCGCAGAATCCGAAACCGCGCAGCCAGCCTGAGCCGGGCTGCGTCAGCGCTCTGGCCAGATCGTCGCGATCGCGCACGGCAGGCGAGCCGCAGTCAACCGAAGCGGCGCGCACTGCCAGCGCAGCAAGGTGGATATGGTGGTCGTGAAGGCCCGGCAGAAGAACACCGCCTTTTGCCTCGATAACGGGTTCACCGGGGCGCTGGGTGAGGGCACCTATGGCGGAGATGACATCGCCTTCGATGCGCAAATCGGCCAAGCCGTGACCGTGAATTTCCGCGCTTCGGATCAGCATGATGCCAGTGCAGGCAGATAGTGCGCAGTGTCGGCGCCTAGGGCGCGGACGGGCGCTTGCGTCGCGCGGCGTTCGAGCGCGGGGAAGCGCCGGCCGAGGCCCGCTCCCCAACCGCGCAGTTCGGCTTCGAGCAAGGCGGCGTCGAAGGCCCGTTCCTCGGCCAGTGCAATGGCTGTGATTGCGCTCATGGACAGACCGATGCGCTGTGCTTCGCCGCTGCGCAAGGCTTTCAGCGCCTCGCGCGCACTGGTGATGCCGGTGAGCGGGTCGGCAATCGCGTCCCCTACATAGCCCGGCTCGCCCGTCACATCCGCGAGCGCCCGGGAGAGGCCGCCAGCAACGCCGCAGTCATTGCCGATGCCGACCCAGTTGGCAGCCTCGCCCCGCGCGCCGTGGCCCGTGACCGTGAGCCAGACGAGGCCCGGAATCTCGCGCACCAGCGCTTCGGCATCGATGCCCAGATGCAGCAGGGCGCGCGGCCGCGCGCTTTCGATGACCACGTCCGCACGGCGGATCAGGTCGACGAGAAGCGCTTTCTCGACGTCGCTGGCGAAATCGACCAGGACGCTGGCCTTGCCTTGGTTGATAAGGTCGAAAGTCGCCGGATCGTCGCGGCGGATGAGGTCGGGCCGGGTGCGGCTTTCGACCTTCACGACGTCCATGCCGGCCTGCCAGAGCAAGTGCCCGGCCAGCGGCCCCGCCCAGATCGCAGACATGTCGATGACGAGCGGGCGGCGCTGTGCAGTCCGCTCGCGGCGCGGACCGCGTGCGATCACCTCCACGGGCGGAGATGTGGGAATTTCGTCGAGCAGGGCGACCGGAAGGCCCAGCATGCGCCCGCGTTCGAGCAGTTCGGCGCCATTGCCGCGCAGCACGGATGCCGCAATCGCGGTGCTGTCATGCACATCCAACCCGGCATCGCCGAACAGGGCGGGCAGCAGCTCGCGATCGATTTCCCGGATCAGGGTGAGCGCGAACCAGTTGCCGTCACGCGTCGGCATGAGGCGGCTGCCGCCAAGCCCGGCCGAGATGCGTCCCGCTATCCGATAATCGCCGTGCGCCGCGCGCTCGCCGAGCAGCGTGGCGCCTGACAAACGCGGCAGTCCGAAATCGCGGGCAAGCGCGTCCAGTTGCCGGTCGGCCCAGCGAGCCAGTGGGATCGCCGGGCCGGGGGTATCATCGTCAGCCGGCAAGGACATCCTTGACCTTGCGGCGCAGAAGCTTGCCCATTTCGTTGTAGGGCAGCTCGGCGACAAAGACGACTTTCTCGGGCACGCGCGAGGAACGCAGGCGGGCGCGGATGAGGTCCTTGAGCTCGGTTTCGCAGGGGAGGGCATGGCCCTCGCGCGTAACGATGGCAACGCCGACCGACTCGCCCCATTCGACCGAGGGGATCGCGCAGGCGCAGGCGTCGGCGACGGCCGGATGCGTGAGCAGCACGTCCTCGATCTCGCCCGGCGACATATTCTCCCCGCCGCGCACGATCACGTCATCGGCACGGCCGGAGAGGAACAGATAGCCGTCCTCGTCCATGAAACCGGCATCGCGGGTCGGGAACCAGCCCTCGGAATCGAGCGCGCTCTTTTCCTTGTACTCACCCGAAACCTGCTCGCCGCGCACATAGATCTCGCCCGCTTCGCCGGCAGGCAGAGCCTCGCCGTTTTCGCCGCGAATCTCGATCTCGACGGTCGGGATCGGTTTGCCCAGCGAGGTCAGGCGCGCGCGGACTTTGGGATCATCGGACGCCAGGGCGTCGCGGTGTTCGTCCGGGCCGAGCAGGGCGATTGTCGAGCTGGTTTCGGTGAGGCCATAGGCATTGGTGAAGCCGGCCTCGGGGAAGCGTTCCAGCGCCTTCTGGATCACTTCCAGCGGCATCTTGCCGCCGCCATAGGCGATCGCGCGGAGCGAGGAGACCTCGCCGCTGGCGCCCTTTTCCATGGCGTCGATGATACGTGCTAGCATAGTCGGCACGACGAAGGCGTTCGTGACGGCCTCGCCGCCGACCAGCGCCAGCCAGCCTTCGGGCGAGAAGCTGGGTAGCATCACGATCTTGCGCAGCGAGTAGATCGACGAGAGCAGGGCCGAAATGCCCGCGATATGATAGGGCGGCACGACCACCAGCGCGGCGTCGGCTTCATCGGCCGAGCCGAATTCGACCGTGCCGAAAATGTAGCCGAGCAAGTTGGAGTGGCGCAGGATCGCCGCCTTCGGCGCAGCGGTGGTGCCGCTGGTGAAGAGCTGGATGGCGATCCCTTCGCCCGGATCATACTCGCGCGCATCGTCGTCGGGCACGGTTTCCTGTGCCTTGAGGACGAATTCCTCGCGCGAGAACACGGTGTGGTCGTGTTCGCCCGCCAGGCGCTGGATACGCTCCTCATCACCGATAACCAGTGCCGGCGTGATGCGGCCGAGCAGGGCGGCGAGATCAGCGTCCGGCAGGCGGTAGTTGAGCGGGCAATAGGGCACGCCGGCCAGCGCCGCGCCGAACACCGCAATCACCGCGGCCTCGCTGCTCTCGTCGAGCAGCGCGACATATTCCACCTGGCTCTGGCGGATCAGCTCGAAAGCGCCGCGTGCGGCATCGAGCAGATCGCCATAAGTCCAGCGCCGACCGTCGCAGACGAGTGCGACACGGTCGGGCGCGGCCTCGGCCGCCATTTCGAGAAGAAGCGCGATGTTCATCGGGTCAGTCCGAGGCGGGCAGCGGTTTGGCGTCCTTGGTGACAAGCGCGACGCCATCGACCGAGAGCGAACCCTTGCCGGGCTTCACGCAAAGCAGTTCGTACTTGCCGTCCGCATCGACGTAGCGCTTGCCCATCAGCGTGCCGGCCGAGAAATCGGCGGCGAGGGGAGCAGGCTCGGCGGGTTTGGCTTCGCCCATCGGCGCGCCGCCGCATTCGATCGTGCCGTCGGCGCAGCGGATCACCATAACTTCGGTGTCGCAGGTGGCGCTCTTGAGACGGGTTCCAGGCTTCATTTTCCCAATTCCTCGTAATCTGTTTTAGCGTGACCGGCAGGGTGCCTCAGGCACTCTATCTCAGGCGATGGCGCCCTTGGTCTTGAGTTCTTCGATCTTGTCCCATTCGACGCCGAATTCCATGAGAACCATCTCGGTATGTTCGGACGCCTGCGGCGAACGGGTGGTTTCCAGTGCTTCGCGATTGAACTGCACCGGGCTGCGCACCAGCTTCAGCGGTGCACCGCCGTCTGCCGCCTCAACCTCGATCAGCATGTCGTTGGCGATCGCCTGTTCGTCACCTGCCAGTTCCAGCAGGTTGAGGATCGGCGCCCACTGACCCTTCAGCGTCTTGAGGTGCTCACGCCAGTAGGCGAAGGGCTTTTCGGCAAAGGCTTCGACAAGGATGTCGCTGGCGGCCTTCGCATTTTCGATCAGGCTCAGCACGTCCTTGAAACGCGGATCGTTCGCCGCTTCGGGGCGGCCGATGTGTTCGAAGGTGTCCTGGATCAGGCCGGTGGGGCTGACCATGCACAAGTTGATGGTGCGGCCGTCAGAGGTCCAGAAGTTGCCCATGAAGGGGTTCTTCGCGCCGCCGCCGGAGCTGGGCATCGAGTTCTTGGTGATCACGCCGGTCTCAACGGCCTGCGCGATGTTCGCGCCCGACGCCCAGGCAGCCGTGCTCATCAGCGAGACGTCGAGTTCGGCGGTTTCGCCAGTCTTTTCGCGGTGGAAGAGGGCCGCCGAAATGCCGCCGGCGATGAACATGCCGCCGATCGAATCGCCGAATGCGGGCATGCCCTGAGAGAGCGGGCCGGGCAGTTCGGGCGGAGTCATGCAGTCCGCGATGCCGCTGCGCGACCAGAACGCGGTGCCGTCGAAACCGCCCTTTTCGCGTTCGGGGCCCTTGTCACCCCAGGCGCTGCCACGGGCATAGATGATGTTCGGGTTCGCGGCGCGGATGTGCTCGATATCGAAGCGGTTCTTCTGGCGGACCTGCGGCAGGTAATTCGTGAGGAACACGTCGCACTGCTTGGCCAGTTCATAGAGCAGTTCCTGCCCTTCCGCGGTCGACAGGTCGATGCCGACGCTGCGCTTGCCGCGGTTGGGATGTTCGAACAGGGTGTGGCGCAGCGGATCGAGCTGCACGCCGCCCATGTTGAGGAATCCGCGCTGGGTATCGCCGCGCACGGGGTGTTCGATCTTGATGACGTCCGCACCCCAGTCGGCCAGAATTGCACCGGCTGCGGGCGTGAACGTGAACTGTGCCACTTCAAGGACGCGCACGCCCTGCATGACCTTTGTCGGCATCTGACAGTCCCCAGTTTTATCTTGCGTTTTATCGTATCGGTCAGGGTGCGAAAGGCGGGTTTTCGCCGGTCGCACCGGTTGGTTTCGATTTGCGCGCAAAGGTGGCCCGGAGCAACACCGCAGCCCATCGTGGCGACGATCAAGCCCCGGATTCGCTGGTGCGATCATTGCATGCTGCGCTGCGGCAACGCCGCTACCCCCGAGAAACTGCGCGGGAGCGATGGTTGCGAAAATAGTTTGTGCGGTTGCGGCAATCGCAATTGACACCTAGGTACGGAATTACTAACCTAGGTGAGTAAATCGCGGGGACCGACCCGCTTCAGATTTGGAGAGTTCCTCATGAAGAAGTTCGTTGCCCTTGCCGCCGTCGCCTCGATCGCCGCTTTCGCTGTCCCGGCTGTCGCTGAAACCACCCAGTCGGTTCGCGCCGTGACCGAAGAAGCTGCTGCTCCGGTCGACCTGAGCGCCGGCAAGATGCTCTATGCCGCCAACGGCACCCGCATTGCCCCGATCTACCGCGTTGCTGCCGATGGTAACCCGCAGGTTATCCTCAACGGCCGTCTGATCACCGTTCCGGCTACCAGCCTGACCGATGCCCAGGGCAAGCTCACCACCTCGCTGACGAAGAAGGACCTCGCTTCGGCGAAGTAAGTCTTCCGACTGCCACGAAAAAGAGAGGGCGGCACTTCGGTACCGCCCTTTTTTTGTTTGTGTAGTCCAGTGTGGAGCAGAACCGGGTGGCAACCCGGCGCTTACCCCCGGCTGACGTTGTCGTAGATGCGGCTGAGATAGTCGCGAAGCTGCCCCACTTCCTCGTCGGAGAAGCCGTGGAACATGCGTGCTTCCGCTTCGGAGGCGATCAGGCCGAGCTTGTCGAGCAGTGGCCGCGCGGCCTCGGTCAGATAGACCGAGCGGGCCCGCCGGTCATCGCGCCGGTCCCGCCGTTCGAGCAGTCCTTCCGTGCACAGTCGGTCGATCAGCCGGCCTGCCGAAGCTTCCGACATTTCTAGATATTCGGCGATGGTGCGCTGGGTCGAACCCGGATAGCGCGCCACCACCGCAATCATCGCCCACTGTGAGCGCGTGACGTTCAATTCGGTAACAAGCCGATCGAATTTGTTGCGCTGGAGGCGCGCAATCACCGTCATGCGCAGGCTCACCTGGCGGCGGGGGCTTTCGTCCTTGTCGTTCAGAATATCGACAAATCGCCCGCTCAGCTTGTCTTCCGCCTCGGTGGCCAACACGTATCTCCTTGGTTCAAATTCGTTCGATGATAATGGCGGGCGCCATGCCGCCAGCAGCGCACATGGTGATGAGCCCGTAGCGACCGCCGGTGCGTTCGAGTTCGTCAAGCGCGGTGCCGATCAGGATCGCGCCGGTCGCGCCGATGGGATGGCCTAGCGCGATCGAGCCGCCGTTGGGGTTCACCTTCGCGCGGTCGAGATCGAGGTCGCGGATCAGCTTTTCGACCACGACGGCGAAAGCCTCGTTCACTTCCCAGACGTCGATCTGGTCCTTGGTCAGTCCCGCCTTGGCCAGCACTTTCTTGGCCGCCGGCACCGGGCCGTTGAGCATGAGCGTCGGACAATCGCCGATCTCGGCCATGGCGACGATGCGTGCGCGGGGCTTGAGGCCGTGCTTCTCGGCATAGTCCTTGGACGCCAGCAGGATCGCGGAAGCGCCATCCACCACGCCCGAGGAAATGCCGACATGGTGGATCGGCTTCACATCGAGGTCGGGGTAAACCTGGTTGACCAGTTCGACGTAAGTCTTGCCGCCCGGCGCCGAGGGCATGTTGTAGAACATTTCGAATGCCGGCTTGAGCTGAGCCAGGCCTTCTGCGGTGGTGTCGGGGCGCGGGTATTCCTCATGATCGAGGATCACGTTGCCCTCATCGTCCTTCACCACGATCGTCGAGCGGTCAAAGCGGCCCTCGGCGATGGCGACGGCGGCCCGGCGCTGGCTCTCTACGCCGAACGCTTCCAGTTCTTCGCGGCTGATGCCTTCCATCGCGGCGATGGCGTCGGCGGCGATGCCCTGGTTTGTCTGCGGATGCTTGGCCTGGAGCCGGGGATTGCCCGCGCCCATGCCGGCGCTGCCGACCCCGGCTTCGCGCATCTTCATGCCATGCGCATTGGCGTAGGAAAGCATGTCCATCCCGCCCGCGACCATCAGGTCCGACATGCCTGACATGATCATTGCGGCGGCAAGGTTGGTGGCGGTGATGCTGGATCCGCAGAAGCGGTTGAGCGTGACGCCGCCGGCGCGCACGTCATAGCCGGCGTCGAGCGCGGCCATACGGCCGATATCGCCGCCCTGTAGGCCGATCGCCGCCGAAACGCCCCAGATCACGTCATCCACATCCGAGGTATCGAGCGCGTTACGCTCCTTGATAGCGGCAAGAACGGTGGCGGAGAGATGCTCAGGGTGCATCTGCGAGAGCGCGCCCTTGCCCATCTTGCCGATGGACCGGGGGGTGCGCACAGTGTCGATGATCCAGGCTTCGGTCACGATCGGATCTCCTCAAATTCCCATGTGGCGCCGGTGGTCATTTGCGGCGCCTTGGCTTGAGGTCATGCTGGCAGGTCAGGGCAATTGCAATTGGAGGGGGCTGTCCTATCGCAGCGGCGATTGCTTTCATTTGAAAGTATATCGGAGCTTACAGTCACCCCGTCAAGCATACGCAGTAAGGCCATAGATCGTGACGGCGGCGCAGGCCCGGCTTGACGGTAGCGATGCGCGGGACAAAGCAAGGGGTAGGGACAGGATAAAGGGGAAAGGCGTGGGGGCCAGCGGCCACGACGAAACATCGCAAGACGTGATAACCGGGCAGGGCGGCGCATTCGCGCCCTTGCGGGAGGGCACGTTCCGCCGGATCTGGACGGCCAGCCTGTTCTCGAATTTCGGGCAGCTTTTCCTCGGCGTCGGCGCGGCATGGGAAATGACGCGGCTCACCAGTTCGGCGGAAATGGTGGCGCTCGTGCAGAGCGCGATGATGTTGCCGCTGATGGTAGTGACACTGCCTGCGGGCGCCATCGCCGACATGTTCGACCGCCGCCGTATCGCCATGACCGGGCTTGCTTTCAGCGCATGCTGCGCTGCCGTGCTGGCGACTATCGCGTTCCTCGGCCTTGTCACGCCTTGGATATTGCTGCTGTTCTGCGCGCTGATCGGTGCGGGCGTGGCGCTCTATTCGCCGTCCTGGCAGGCCTCGATTCCCGAGCAGGTCTCGCGCGAGCATCTACCCGCCGCCGTGGCGCTGGGAACGATCAGCTACAATGTCGCGCGCAGCTTCGGGCCGGCGCTCGGGGGTCTTATCGTCGTGCTCTACGGGGCCCGTGCGGTTTTTGGCATGACCGCGCTGCTCTACCTTCCGCTGTTCTTCGCGTTCGTCATGTGGCGGAGGCGGCACGTACCTTCGCGGCTGCCGCCGGAACGGATGGACCGGGCCATGCTCGGCGGGGCGCGTTATGCGCTCCACGCCCCGGCGATCCGCACGGCGCTGCTGCGCGTGCTGGCCTTTGGGCTTTCCACTGCAACCGCTTCCGCACTGGCGCCGCTGATCGCGCGCGACCTGCTGCACGGCAATGCCGCGACTTACGGCCTTCTGCTCGGCGCGCAGGGCGTTGGCGCGGTGACGGGCGCGCTCTTCGTCAGCCGCATCCGCGAGACGATCTCGACCGAGATGGCCGTGCGCCTCTTCGCGATCGGCACCGGCGCGGCGCTGGCGGTGATCGGCTTCAGTCACGACCTCATATTGACCTGCGCGGCTTTCCTGCTAGTGGGCGCCTGCAATATCCTGACCATCGCCATGCTCAACGTCACCGTGCAGCTTTCGGCGCCGCGCTGGGTGACGGCGCGTGCGCTTTCGCTGTTCTCCTCGGCCATCACTGCCGGGATCGGCATCGGTGCCTGGTGCTGGGGGCAATTCGCGCAGCAGCAGGGCGTTGCCCACGCCATGCTCGCCTCGGGGCTGGCGGTGGCGGCAACGGCGCTGCTCGGTTTCATCCTGCCGATTGCGCGCGATACCGCCAGCGGCACGTCCGAAATGCCGCTGGGCCATGAGCCCGAGGTCGGCATGGCGCTGACGCTGCGTTCGGGGCCCGTGGTGATCGAGGTGGACTATGACGTCGATCCCGATCAGGCGCGCGAATTCTACGCGACGATGATGAAGATGCAGTCCATGCGTAAGCGAAACGGCGGATTCGCGTGGTCCATCGCGCGTGACATCGCCAATCCGTCACTCTGGACCGAACGCTATCATTGCCCGACCTGGGGCGATTACCTGCGGCTGCGCGACCGCTTTACCGAGGCCGATTACGAGATCCAGGCCGCCGCCGACGCCTTCAACCGGACGCGCCCGGCCAACCGCGTACGGCGGCAGTTGGAGCGGCCGTTCGGCTCCGTGCGCTGGAAGGCGGAATCGTACGATCCGAAACAGGAAACGGTGGGCTGGATGGCGCCCTGAGGCGTCTTTCAGTCTGTCCCCATAAGGGAATTGCCGAGGCTGACGCTCGCTGGCGTGGTGAAGCAACGAATTGCGGGAGAGAATATAATGCAGGACAAGATCTGGCGCGTGGTTCAGTGGGCCACGGGCAATGTCGGCAGCCGCGCGCTGCGCACCGTGATCGAGCATCCGCGCATGGAGCTTGTGGGCCTCTGGGTCTCGTCACCCGAGAAGGCGGGCAAGGACGCGGGCGAACTTTGCGGGCTGCCGGCTACCGGCGTGCGCGCCACGAATTCGCTGGACGATATCCTCGCGCTGGATGCCGATTGCGTGCTTTACATGCGGCAGGGCACCGATTGGGGCGAGCTTTGCGCGTTGCTGGCTTCGGGCAAGAACGTCATCACCACGCGCGGCGACTTCCACAATCCGCGCCTGATGGATGCCGACATTCGCGCGCGGGTAGAGGCGGCCTGCGCGAAAGGCGGCACTTCGGTCTACTCCACCGGATCGAGCCCGGGCTTCGTGACAGAGGCGCTGGCGATCCCGCTGCTCTCGCTGGAGCGTCGCCACGGCGTTCTGACCATCGACGAATTCGCCGACGTATCGAGCCGCGATTCGCCGGAAATGCTGTTCAAGATCATGGGCTTCGGTGCGGCAATGGCCCCGTTCGACCAGCGCCGGGCCGAGCATCTCAAGGGTGACTTCGGCAGCTCGCTCTCGCAAGTGGCCGACGCCATGGGCCTTGAGATCGATGCGATCGAGGCGTTCGGCGAACTTTCCGCAACGAAGCAGGACCTGACCATCGCGGCAGGCACTGTGCCGGCGGGTACCGTCGGGGCCATGCGCACCACGATCACCTGCCTGCACAAGGGCGAGCCGATCATGCGTTTTCGTGCCAACTGGTACGTCACCACCGATATCGAGCACGACTGGGATCTGCGGGAATCGGGCTGGCGCGTGACCACCGGCGGCGATACGCCGGTGCGGATGGACATCATGTTCCCGGTGGCGCCCGAGGACTATGCCGCCTTCACTCCGGGGCTCACCGCGCATCGTCCGGTCAATGCGATTCCGGCCGTTTGCGCGGCTGCACCGGGTATCAGGACGACCGTGGACCTGCCACAGATCATCCCGATTTTCGGCTGACTTATCGCGGCGGCTCGGAGGCGGTCGCCTGATCGCCGCCGAGTACGCGGTAGAGCGTGACGCGGTTGCTGGCGACGGCAAGCCGCGTCGCGATTTCCAGCTTGCGTGCGGTGTAGAGGCTGCGCTGGGCATCGAGGTTATCGAGCGAGCTGGCGATGCCCTGCTTGTATGTCGCCTCGGTCAGGCGCGCGGTGTCGGCGGCGGCATTGGTGTAGCTGCTGGCCGCGCGCAGGCGTTCACCGAGCGTGCCCTGATCGGCCAGCGCATCGGAAACTTCGCTGAAGGCGGTCTGGATCGACTTCTCATAGGTCGCCAACGCAGCATCGCGCTTGGCTTTCGAGACATCGACGTTGGCCAGCTTGCCGCCCGCGTTGAAGATCGTCCAGTTTGCGTCGGCGCCAGCGGTGGCCGCGAAGGCGCCCTTGCTGAAGAGCGAAGTCAGCCCGTCGCTCGCAAAGCCGAGCAGGGTGGTCAGCGAGATCGAAGGGAACAGTTCGGCCCGAGCGACACCTATGTCGGCATTGGCGGCACGTAGCTCGTACTCGGCCTCGACCACGTCGGGACGGCGCAGCAGGACCTGCGAGCTGGTGCCGGCGGGTAGCACGGCGAGCTGGGCATTGACCTCGTCGATGCCGCCGGGAAGCAGGCTCTCGTCGAAATCGGCGCCGACCAGCAGGCGGATCGCGTTCACGTCCTGCGCGAGCAGGGCGGTCTGCGCCGCAAGGTCGCCTTTGGCCGTTTCCAGGACCTGTTCGGCCTGCCTCAGGTCGGTGCGCGGTGCGACGCCGCCCTTGAGGCGCGCGGTGTTGAGCACGACCGAGTGCTGGGCGTTGTCAGCCGTGGCCTTCGCGATGTTCAGCAGGTCGCGGTCGGCACCATAGTTCGCCCAGGCCTGCGCCAGATCGGCGACGAGGCCGAGGCGGACGGTGCGGGCAGCGGCTTCGGTCGAGAGCGCCGTGTTGCGCTGGGCTTCGGTGGCGCTGGCGTATTTGCCGAAAAAGTCGATCTCGAAGCTGGAAATGCCGCCCTTGAGCGAAAGCGCGGTGGCATCGCCCGATCCGTTGACTTCGTTGCGCGTGACCGATGCGGTGGCGCCGATCGCGGGGATCTGGTCCGCCCGGGTCACGCGCACTTGCGCGCGGGCTGCGGCGAGATTGGCCGCTGCCACGCGCAAGTCGCGGTTTTCGGTGAGCGCCTGTTCGACCAGCTTTTGCAAGCGCGGGTCGCGGAAGATCTCGGTGTAGGAAACCAGCGGGAGGTTCGCCTCGCTCTGCGCAAGATAGGCATCGCCCACCGGCCACGATTGCGAGACCGGCGGCGTCGGCTGCACGTACTTCGGCGCCATCGAGCAGGCACTCAGGGCCATGGCGGGCAGGGCAAGTGCCGCCAGCTTCAGGGTGCGGGAGCGGATCATGCGGCGTCTCCCTTCGCTTCGCGGCGCTTCTGGATCTGGTGACGGACAGCGGCAAGGCCATCGCGCACGCCCCGGCGTACGAGCACGAAGAACAGCGGGATGAAGAAGATCGCCAGCAGCGTCGCGGTCAGCATGCCGCCGACCACGGCCGTACCGATGGCGATGCGGCTGTTGGCGCCTGCGCCGCTTGCCACGGCCAGCGGCAGCACGCCGAAGATGAAGGCGAAGCTGGTCATCAGGATCGGACGCAGGCGGATGCGGGCAGCTTCCAGTGCCGCTTCGATCACGCGCTTGCCCTGCTTTTCGGCCATTTCCGCGAACTCGATCATGAGAATCGCGTTCTTGGCGGCAAGGCCCATGGTCGTGAGCAGGCCGATCTGCAGATAAACGTCGTTCTCAAGCCCGCGCAGCGTGACCGCCAGAACCGCGCCCAGCAGGCCGAGCGGAATGACCATGATCACCGCGATCGGGATCGACCAGCTTTCGTAAAGCGCGGCAAGGCACAGGAACACGACCAGCAGCGACAGTGCGTAGAGCACTGGGGCCTGACCCGAGGACAGGCGCTCCTGATAGGACGAGCCCGACCATGCGACGGCGGTGCCGGGGATCTGGCTGGCCAGATCCTGCATGATCTGCATCGCCGGGCCCGAGCTGACGCCCGGCGACGGAGTGCCCGAGAATTCATAGGCCTGCAGGCCGTTGAAGCGCGAGGTCGAGCTTGGCGCGGTTGACCAGCTCTGCGTCGAGAAGGCCGAGAAGGGCGCCATCTGCCCGTTCGAACCGCGCACGAACCAGCGCGCGAGATCTTCGGGGCGCGAGCGGAACTGCGCGTCGCCCTGAACGTAGACCTTCTTCACGCGGCCCTTGTCGAGGAAGTCGTTCACGTACGTGCCGCCCCACGCCGTTTGCAGCGTGTTGTTCACGTTCGCGGCGGTGAGGCCATAGGCCGTGAGCGCGCGCGTGTTCGTGGCGATCTTCAGGGTCGAGACTTCGGGAAGGTCGCTTAGGCGCACGTTGGTCAGGCGGCTGTCGGCAGCGGCCTTGCTCAGCAGCTGGTCACGCGCCTGCTGGAACTGCGAACGGGTCATGCCCGAGCGGTTCTGAAGCTCCATGGTGAAGCCGGACGATTGACCGAGGCCGCGAATTGCGCCGGGAACCAGCGTGAAGACCTGTGCGTCGCGCAGCCCCTTGAAGGCCCCGTTGGCGCGCTGGACGATGGCATCGGCGGTGTTCTTCGAACCCGGACGCTTGTCCCAATCGACCAGCGTGATGAAGGCCTGTCCGGTGTTCTGGCCGGCCGCGCCCTGTCCGCCGCCCGAGACGGTGAACATGTTCTCGACGTTGCCCTTTTCGTACGTCGCGAAATACTGCTCGATCTTGTGCTGCACGTCTTCGGTGCGCGTGCGCGGCGAGCCTGCAGGCAGGCGCCACTGCACCATGATCGAACCCTGGTCCTCGTTGGGGAGGAAGCCGGTGGGCAGTCGGTGGAACAGGAAATACGTTGCGGCACAGGCGATCAGGAACAGCCCGAGCCAGCGCCACTTGTGCGCGACCACGTGCTCGACGCGGCGGACATAGCCGTTGGTCAGGCGCTCGAAGCCGTTGTTGAAGCCGGTGTGGAAGCGCAGCCACAAGTTCGCCAGCCACGGCACGTGGCGGTCGAACCAGGTCGGCTCTTCCTTGCCGTGGACTTTGGCCTTGAGCAGCGTTGCAGTCAGTGCGGGGCTGAGGATCAACGCCACCAGCACCGAGAGCACCATGGCAACGACGATCGTCAGCGAGAACTGGCGGTAGATCACGCCGGTCGAGCCGCCGAAGAAGGCCATCGGCAGGAACACGGCAGACAGCACCAGCGCGATGGCGATCAGCGCGACCTGGATTTCCTCCATCGACTTGATGGTCGCCTGCCGGGCGGTCATGCCCGGATTTTCCTCCAGCAATCGTTCGACGTTCTCGACGACGACGATGGCGTCGTCGACCAGCAGGCCGATCGCAAGGACAAGGCCGAACAGCGTCAGCGTGTTGATCGTGAACCCGGCGATGTAGAACACCGCAAAGGTGCCCAGCAGCACCACCGGCACGGCAATGGCCGGGATCAGCGTGGCGCGCCAGCTCTGCAGGAACACGAACATGACGATGACGACCAGCACGATCGCCTCGAACAGCGCCTTTTCGACTTCGGAGACCGACAGCTTGATGAACGCCGTGGAATCGTTGCCGTAATCGTAGGCAAGGCCATCGGGCATGCCCACGGCAAGCTGCGACATCGCCGCCTTCACGCGCTCGGCCGTCGCCAGCGCGTCGGCGCCCGGCGAAAGCGAGATCGAGATACCGGCACCGGGGTGCCCGTTGATGCGGCTGATCGTGCTGTAATTGTCCGCGCCGATCTCGACACGGGCGACGTCGCCGATCGTTACCGTCGAGCCGTCGCTGTTGGTCTTGAGCACGATGTCGCGGAACTGGTCGGCCGTTTGCAGGCGCGAACCGGCGGTGACGATGGCGTCGATCGCCTGATCCTGCGGCGCGGGGAGGCCGCCGATTTCACCTGCGGCGACTTCGGTGTTCTGCGCGGTGATCGCCGTGGTCACGTCGCTCGGCATCAGCGAGACGGCGGCCAGCTTGGCGGGATCGAGCCAGATGCGCATCGCGTGCGGCGCGCCGAACACGTTGACGTCGCCCACGCCTTCAAGGCGCGAGAGCGGGTCCTGGATGTTCGAGGTCAGGTAGTCCGAAACGTCCTGGTTCGAACGCCCGTCGGTCTCGTCGTAGACGGCCACCAGCAGCAGCTGGTCGGGGTTCGACTTGGTGACGGTAACGCCCTGGCTCTGCACCGCCTGCGGCAGGCGCGAGAGCGCGGACTGGACCTTGTTCTGGACCTGCACCTGCGCGATGTCGGGGTCGGTACCCTTGGCGAAGACCGCGCTGATCGTGGCCTGGCCACGGTTCGAGGATTGCGACGAGAAGTATAGCAGGCCGTCGATGCCGGTCAGCTGCTGCTCGATGATCTGGGTGACGCTGTTCTCGATCGTTTCGGCCGAGGCGCCGTTGTAGGTCGCGCGGATATTGACCTGCGCGGGCGCGATGTCCGGATACTGCTCGTTGGGCAGGTAAACCAGCGCGCCGGCGCCGGCCAGCATGACGATGATGGCGAGAACCCAGGCGAAGATCGGCCTGTCGATGAATATCCGGGACATGGGAGGATCAGTGGCCCTTCGCGCCGGTTTCACCGGGCTTGGCAGCCCGCGGTTCCACCTTCTGCGGCGCCGTCGATGGCACCGCCTTGATTTCGGTGCCGAGCTTCAGGCCGTTCAGGCCCTGCACGATGACTTTGTCTCCGGGCTGGAGCCCGGACGTTACCACGACATAGGCGCCGCTGGTGCGGTCCGCGACGACTTTGCGGCGACCGGCCTTGCCGTCGTCGCCCGCCGTCATGACGAAGGCAGAGCCATCGAAGTCACGCTGGACGGCGTTCTGCGGGATGAGGAAGGCATTGGGGTCGTTGGCCTGGTCGAAGATCGCCGAGACGAACATGCCCGGCAGCAGCAGGCCGTCCGGGTTCGGGAACTTGGCGCGCAAGGTCACCGTGCCGGTGCCTTCGTCCACCGTCACTTCGGAGAACTGCACGGTTCCGGCGTAAGCGTATTTGCTGCCGTCGTCGAACTTCAGGTGAACCGTGGTGCTGCCCGGATTGATGCCGCCAGCCGCCAGTCTGCGGCGCAGCGCGGTGATGTCCGCCGCCGACTGCTGCATGTCGACATAGATCGGGTCCATGCGCTGGATCACGGCAAGCGGATCGGCCTGGCTGGCACTGGCGAGCGCGCCGACGGTGAACAGCGAACGGCCGATGCGGCCGCTGATCGGGGCCGGGACCGTGGTGAAGCGCAGATTGGTCTTCGCGGTGTCCAGCGCCGCGGCATTCTGCGCGATCGAGGCGCGGGCCGAGCGGGCGGTGGCCAGCGCATCGGCATAGTCCTGCTTGGCAACCGCCTCCATGTCCGCGAGCGGCTTGTAGCGATCCGCCTTGGCGCTGGCGGCCTCTGCGGTGGCGCGGGCGCTGGTGAGATCGGCCTGCGCCTGATTGACCGCCGCCCGGTAGAGGCTTGAATCGATCTGGAACAGCTGCTGGCCGGCGCGAACGTAGCTGCCTTCGGTGAAGTAGCGCTTGACGATCACGCCGTTGACCTGCGGGCGGACTTCCGAGGTTTCGAAAGCCACGGTGCGGCCGTTCAGCGTCACCGCGAGCGGGACGGTCGAAGGCTGGGCAACGATGTAGCCGACTTGCGTCGGATGCTTCGATGCATCCTTTGCACCCTGACCGGAGCATCCGACCAGAAGCGAGGCAAGGATCAGCGTGAGAGTGGTCCGGCGCATCGGAAAGGCCGGAAGCATCGTGGGCATGGTGGATTTCAAGTTGCGCACCGCGTGTCGAAGGATGCGCGAGCTATCAAGGCATTCGCGAGGCTTCGCAAGTCGCCATTTCGCGGGTGCGACAATTTGTGACTAATTGCGATTTCCGACACTTGCGATGAACAGGAAAGTCGAACGGTGGGGGCGTTTTTCAGCTCAGCGCAGCCCGAATCGGTCCTGGAGGCTATGTTGCCGGTCGCGGCTTCGCGAATCGCCATGACAGCACGACGATGTGCGATCCATTCCGAATGTGTGGGCAGGGGAAGTGCGCGAGTGGCGCAAAGAAAAAGGCACCACTTCCGGTTAAGGAAGTGGTGCCCGGGGACGGGATCGAACCGCCGACACCATGATTTTCAGTCATGTGCTCTACCAACTGAGCTACCCGGGCATCCCTGGTTCGGTGCGGTGCCGAAGCGACCGTTCCGTGTCGGTGGCGGGCCTATGGCGAAGGGCGCTGAGCTTGGCAACCCTAAAATGACAGTGCCGCTTCAATCGTCCTGTGGAAAAATTTCGGGTACGTCCGGATCGGCGGGCGGGCCGGGCAGGGCATAGCCGTCGGCCAGCCACTTCACGAGGTCGCGGTCGCGGCAGCCCTTCGAACAGAACGGCGTGTGTTCTTCGCTGCGCGGCTTGCCGCAGATCGGGCACTTGCGGATTTTCGTGGTCATGATGTGATCGCCTGCGCGAATCCGCCGGTGAGCGCAAGCGTCGCGTCCTCCTGCCACCGCAGCGTGCGGCCGGTGCGGCGTGCGAGGTCCGCCTCCCACTGCGGCAGGACTTTCGCCCGCACGCGCGGATGGGCAGTCAGCAGCAACGTGCCGGGCTCCGCAATGCGCTCGGCGCGGCGCAGCAGCAGGCGGGCACAGGCTCCGGCAGGATCGTGGCGCAGGCGGTGGAGGATCGAGGGGCGCTCCAGCCGTGCCACCAATTGGACGAATCCGAATCCGTTCATTGCGGTGTGCTGGTGCGGCCAATGGTCGAGTGCGGCCGCCATGGCCTCGTCCACGGCGCGGCGGTCGTCCTTGCGCTCCAGCGAGGGGAAATCGATGCCGATCGAGCCGCCCAGGTCGAACTGCTCCACCGCGCGCGCGATGGCGGGGACGGCCGCACGGGCGAGGGTGGACGGCGGCAGGGTACCGTCGATATCGATCAGCGTCATCGCGGGGGTCGGGATCACGAGGATCGCGCCGCCGTCGAACGTGATCTCGCCCGCGAAGGCTTCCGCGAAAAGTTCGGGCCAGGGATCTTCAGGGAAAGCGCGCACGGTGCGGACCGGCAATCCGGTCTCCCGTAGCGATTCGGCCAGCGAAGGAGCAGGGCGGACTTGATGTTCCGTGGGTCTTGCCTGCGCGCGCTTGAGCCTTCCCGTTTCCGCCATGGCGGCGCGGGTGACGACAAGCCGCAGGGCGCGGCCCTCGCTGGCGTCGGCGGGAAGACCATCCACCAGTGCCTCCGCGCCCGATGCGAAGCGTGCCGTGCCGCGCTTCGATCCTTTCGCGCGCGAGGTCAGCACCGCCTCGGCGACTTCGCCCGCCCTCAGGTCGTCGTCCCAGTCAAGCCGGGCGGCGAGCACCTCGCCATTGTCGACAAGGACCGCGCGGGATTCGCCGATCCCGTCCTCGACGAGCCATTCAGGCAATCGCGAACCCCGCGGCCTTGAGCAGCGCGCGGGTCTCGTAGAGCGGCAGGCCAACGACGCCGGAATGGCTGCCGGAAATCGCGGTGATAAGCCCCTCGGCGCTGCCCTGGATGGCGTAGCCGCCCGCCTTGCCGTGCCATTCGCCGCCGGCGATATAGCCCTCGATCTCCTCGCGGGAGAGTGCCTTGAAGCGGACGATCGTTTCGGACAGCCGCTCGCGCAGCGTGCCGTCGGGCGATTTCAGGGCGATTGCGGAAAGCACGCGGTGGCGACGGCCGGACAACAGAGTCAGGCATTCGCGCGCGGTCTTCTCGTCCTCGGCCTTGGGCAGCACGCGGCGGCCGCAGGCGACCACGGTGTCTCCGGCAAGGACATGGGCATGATCTGCGACAACCGCGAGCGCTTTCTCGCGCGCCATGCGACGGGCGTAGGCGCGCGGGTGCTCGCGCGGGTCATGCGTTTCGTCGATGTCGGCGGCGATGATCGCGTGCGGCGTAAGGCCCAGCCGGCCGATCAGTTCGCGGCGGCGCGGGCTCGCCGAAGCGAGGATCAACTGCAGCTGTGCAGAAGCGTCGATACGCGGTGCGATGGCGTCCCCGCTGGGGGACGCGGCGTCAGTACTGACCGGGGCCACCGCGACCAGGCATGAAACGGTAGGTGATACGACCCTTGGTGAGGTCATAGGGGGTCAGTTCGACCAGAACTTCGTCTCCGACCAGCACGCGGATGCGGTTCTTGCGCATCTTGCCCGCAGTGTGACCGAGGATTTCGTGGCCGTTTTCGAGCTCTACACGGAACATGGCGTTCGGGAGCAGTTCGACCACGCGGCCGCGCATTTCAAGGAGTTCTTCTTTCGCCATCGGCGATCTAGTCCGTGAGCTTGTTGTGTCGTCGCGGCGCGACATAGCCACGACTCGCCAAAAATGGAAGCCTTGGCGAACACTTGACCCATTTGGGTACCCCTGCGGTGACGGGTTCTCCAGTTGCGACAAAATGTTACCCGGCGCCGCCTTGCGACCTTTTCGCAGTCGCGGCATCAGCGCCGCCGGGTGGGGAAACTATATCTTTTTGGCGGAGATCCTGAGTTGCGTTGCGTTCATCTGATCCCACTCGCGGCGGGCGTCAGCCTGTCGGCGATGGTTCCGGCACTGGCCAGTGCTCAGGAGACTCATGCCCAGCCTGCGGATGCGAGCGTCGCTGTGCCAGCCGTGCCCACATCGTTGGCGGCAACCGACGAATCCACGCCGGCACCGACGGTGAAGAGCAACGGGCATGAAATCGTGGTCACCGCCGCGCGTATCGCCGGGCAGCTCGAAGTGCCCAGCCAGCCGATCCAGACGTATGACGAGGATGACATTGCCGCTTACGGCGTCAATTCGATTGCCGACCTGATCGATGCGATTTCGCCGCAGACCGGCAGTGGGCGTGGGCGCGGGGACGGGCGTCCGGTGATCCTCGTCAATGGCCAGCGCATCACCAGCTTCCGCGAGATGCGTGACATTCCGCCCGAAGCGATCCGCCGCATGGAGGTTCTGCCCGAGGAAGTGGCGCTGCGTTTCGGCTATCCAGCCAACCAGCGGGTGGTGAACATCATCCTCAAGAAGAAGTTCTCCGCGACCACGGTTTCGGGCGAGTACAATCTGCCGACCCGTGGTGGCTACGACAATTACGAGTTGGAAAGCGGGTTCTTCAAGGCCGTCGGACCGCGCCGCTTCAACGTGGCCGCCAAGTACACCGACACTTCGATGTTGACGGAAAACGAGCGCGACGTGCGGCAGGATCCGGACTCGCTGCCGACCGTGGCGGGCGATCCCGATCCGGCGCGCTACCGCAGTCTGGCGGCCGCCGATTCCGAGTTCACGCTGAACGGCACGATGACGCAGGGGATCGGCAAGGACGGGTTCGACGGCTCGTTCACCACCAATGGCACGTTCACGCATTCGGTGACGAACGCCTGGTCCGGCCTCGATACGGTCAAGCTGGTCCATGACGGCGATTCTGCCGTTCGCACTTTGCCCGATCCGCTGGCGACGCGGGTGGAGACCAACGAATTCCAGGCCGGCCTCGGCTACAGCCGCATGCTTGGTGGCTGGAATTTCAACGTCACCAATGACGCCGGCTACACGATTACCGAGACCGATACAGACCGTCCGCGCGACACCTCGGGTCTGGTCGACGCGGCGAAATCGGGCGCGCTCGCCATCGACGGCGCGCTGCCTGTCGTGCCGGGCGCGGGCGTGGACGAAGCGCGCAATCGCACGACCACGCTGTCGTCGTTGGCGACGCTTTCGGGCCGTCCCTTCACGATGCCGGCGGGCGATGCCAACCTGACCTTCAAGGGCGGCTACGACTATACGCACAGCGCCAGCGAGAACTCGGCCTCGAAGACGGGCATGGTGGGCCTCACGCGCGGGGACGTTTCCGGCGGCCTCAACCTCGCGGTGCCGCTGACCAGCCGCAACAACGATGTGCTCGGCGCGATCGGCGATATCACGCTCAACTTGAGCGGCGGGCTCGACAACTTGTCGGACTTCGGCACGCTGACGGACTGGAGCGCGGGGCTGACCTGGTCGCCCACCGGCAAGCTGACGTTCCAGGCGAGCTATCTGGTCAACGAGGCCGCGCCGACCTTGGTCCAACTAGGTGCGCCGGTAGTGCAGACCTACAATGTGTCGGTCTACGACTTCACCACGAACCAGACCGCGCTGGTGACGGTGACGAGCGGCGGCAATCCCGATCTCGTCAAGGAAATGCAGCGCGACATCAAGCTTTCGGCGACATGGCAACTGCCGTTCATGCAGCGCTCGAACATGGTGGTGGAGTACTTCCACAACCATTCGAGCAATGTCTCCGAGGCGTTCCCGATGCTCACGCCTGCGGTTGAGGCGGCCTTCCCGGACCGCGTGACGCGCGATGACGAGGGCAACCTGACGGCGGTGGATCGCCGTGCGGTGACATTCGCCGAAGAGACCAGTTCGCGCATCCGCTGGGGCTTCAATCTTTCGGGCAATATCGGTGCGCAGCCGCAGGGCGGCCCCGGCGGCTTCGGCGGCCCGCCTCCGGGCGGTCCCCCACCGGGCGGCGCGGGTGGCGGATCCGCTGCGGGCGGCGCTGGCCATTCCGGCGGTGGCGGCTCTGGCGGCTCCGGCGGTGGGGGCGGCTTCGGCGGTCCGCCGCCGATGATGGGTGGCGGACGCGGCCCACAAGGCGCGCGCTGGAACTTCTCGATCTACCACACCTGGCGCTTCACCGATGACGTGAAGATCGCCGATGGCGTGCCGGTGCTCGACCAGCTCAACGGCGGTGCACTGACGGCGGGCGGCGTGCCGCGCCACGTGATCGAGGCCGAGGGCGGCATGTTCGTGAATGGCTACGGCCTGCGCCTGAAGGCCGAATGGGATGCGCCCAGCACGGTGGACGGCACAGGCGCGCCGACCAGTTCGGACTTGCACTTCGGCAGCACTTTCGTCGCCAACTTGCGCATTTTCGCGGATCTCAGCCGCAATACCGAACTGGTGAAGAAAATGCCGATCCTCAAGGGGATGCGCGTTTCGTTCGTGGCGAACAATCTGTTCGATACGCGCCAGAAGGTCACCGACGACAACGGCGAAGTGCCGATTGCCTATCAACCGGCCTATCGCAATCCGCAGGGCCGCGTGATCGGGATCGATCTGCGCAAGATGTTCTGAGGCCATCGCAAAATCCGCGGACGGCGGATTTTCGAAAACACCTCTGAGGATTGATCGCGGCCGGGTCTACCCGATCCGGCCGCGATATCCTATCTGGCGGGAATGGCGCGAACACCTGCCGGAACTCCCGAACACCCCAAGGGCACCGCACGCTTCAATGAGGAGCAGGCGACTTTCACCCTGCGCGGCTCCGATCAGCCCGATCTCCAGCAAGGCGTGGAGGTCATCCGCGAGACGGTTCGCACGCTGCCGTCGAAGCCGGGCGTCTACCGCATGCAGGATGCGCGCGGCGATGTGCTCTATGTCGGCAAGGCGCGGGTGTTGAGGAACCGCGTCGCCAACTATACGCAGTGGGAACGGCTGCCGATCCGGCTTCAGCGCATGGTCAGCCAGACGCGCAGCATGACCATCGTCACCACCAATTCGGAGGCCGAGGCGCTGCTGCTGGAAGCGCAGCTAATCAAGCGCTTCCGTCCGGCCTACAACGTGCTGCTGCGGGACGACAAATCGTTCCCGTTCATCCTCTTGCGGGCCGAACATGACTTCCCGCGCATCATGAAGCATCGCGGTGCGCGCAAGATGAAGGGCGACTATTACGGCCCCTTCGCCAGCGCCGGTTCGGTCAACACCACGATCAACGCGCTGCAGAAGCTGTTCCTGCTGCGCAGCTGCACAGACAGCTTCTTCTCGCGGCGCGACCGGCCTTGCCTGCTCTATCAGATCAAGCGCTGCTCGGCGCCTTGCGTGGGCCGCATCGACGAGGCGGGCTACGGCGAACTCGTGAAGGAGGCCAAGGACTTCCTCGGCGGCAAGTCGAGCGCGGTGCAGAAGAAGATCGAGAGCCAGATGGCCGAAGCCGCCGAAGCGCTGGACTTCGAGCGCGCCGCCATGCTGCGCGACCGGCTGCGCGCGGCGACGTTCATTCAGGGCAGTCAGGCGATCAATGCCGAGGGCATGGACAGCGCCGACATCTTCGCGATGGCCTGCAAGAACGGGCAGGTCGGCATCCAGGCCTTCTTCATTCGCGGCGGCCAGAACTGGGGCCACCGCGCCTTCTTCCCGACGCACACCGAGGGGCTCTCCGAGGAGGAGGTGTTCGAAAGCTTCCTCGCGCAGTTCTATGAGGAAGTACCCCCGGCGCGCACGATCCTTGTCGACCGCGAATTGCCCGAGGCCGAATTGATGGCCGAGGCTTTCCGCGAACTGGCTGGGGGCAAGGTCGAGATTTCGGTGCCTCAGCGCGGCAACCGTCGTCGCCTGATGGATCAGGCAACCCGGAACGCCGTCGAAGCGCTCGACCGCCGCATGGCGGAGCGTGGCTCGCAGGCGAAAATCTGGCGCGAAATGGCGGAATTCCTCGAACTGCCGGACTTGCCTCAGCGCGTGGAAGTCTACGACAACTCACATATCCAGGGCAGCAAGGCGGTTGGCGCGATGGTTGTGGCGGGGCCGGAGGGCTTCCTCACCAACCAGTACCGCAAGTTCAACATCCGCGAGGCGCAGAGCAATGACGACTTCGCGATGATGCGCGAAGTCATGACCCGCCGCTTCGCCCGCGTTCAGGAGGAAGACCCTGAACGCGAAAGCGGCATGTGGCCGGACCTCGTGCTGATCGACGGCGGCAAGGGCCAGATGAGCGCGGTGAAGGACGCGCTGGAGGAACTCGGCATCGAGGATGTGAACCTCATCGCCATCGCCAAGGGCCCGAACCATGGCCGCGAGGGGCGCGAGATTTTCCACTTCCCCGACGGGCGCGAGAAGATGCTGCCGGTCAATTCACCGCTGCTGTTCCACCTCCAGCGGCTGCGGGACGAGGTCCACCGTTACGTGATCGGCGCCCACCGGGCGAAGCGCAGCCGCGCCATCACGGCCAGCCCGCTGGACGAGATTCCCGGCATCGGCCCGGCTCGCAAACGCGCGCTTTTGCTGCACTTCGGCACGGCGGGGAAGGTGAGGGCGGCCAGTCTGGAAGACCTTCAGCGCGCGCCCGGCGTCAGTGCGGCGGTGGCGCAGACGATTTACGACTTCTACCACCCGGGCGGGTGAGGGCAGGGCGGGAAACGGATCGCCGCAGGGTCATCGTCATTGCGAGCGCAGCGAAGCAATCCAGAGCCGCGTAAACCGCTCTGGATTGCTTCGCTGCGCTCGCAATGACGTGAGTTCGCAGACATTTGATTTGAGGTTCTGGTTTAAGGTTCAACAACCAAACCCGTCGCCCCCGCGAAGGCGGGGGCCCCGCTTCCTTGGAACTGCCTCAAGCTTGAAGAAGGACGCGGGGCCCCGCCTTCGCGGGAACGACGATAAAGATGCGACAGGTCGAACGGCCGACTCCCATCGACGAACGACATGGCCGCTCCGCGACATTTCGCGCTACCACGCGCGCATGACTGGCGCGGCGTTCTGTCTGCGCAGCACTACCCGATATCCCGGAGCTTTCGCCCCCCATGCGTTCTTCCCTGCGTAATTTTGCCACGGCCGGTGCCGTGATCGCCTTCGCCATATCCGCCCACGCTTTCGCCGCTGCCGCGCCGGCAGTGCCCGCCGCCACGCTCGCACCGCTTGCCGAGAGCGTCCCGAGCGACTTGCCGCGCAACGCCCGGCCCACCCACTACCGCATCGAAGTGACGCCCGACGCGCAGGCGCTGACCTTCAAGGGCAATGTCTCGATCGACGTGACGGTCTTTTCCGCCACCGACGCACTGACGCTGCACGGCAATGGCCTGACCGTCTCCAGTGCCTCGCTGGTTCCCGCAGGTGGCAAGCCGGTCGCGCTTACCGTGACCGCGGACGAAGCCGCGCAGACGCTGCACTTCGCGGCCCCAGCAACCATCGCGGCAGGGCAGTATCGCCTCGATATCGTCTACACCGGCAAGATCGGCACGCAGCCCTCGGGCCTCTTCGCGCTCGACTATCCCGACAAGCGTACGGGCAAGGAAGTGCGCGGCCTGTTCACCCAGTTCGAGGCGCCGGATGCCCGCCGCTTCGTCCCCAGCTTCGACGAGCCCAGCTACAAGGCGACGTTCGATCTCTCGGCCATCGTCCCGGCCGATCGCATGGCGCTGAGCAACATGCCGGTGAAGGGGCAGGAAGTGCTTCCCGGCGGCCTCAAGCGCGTGACCTTCGGCACGACGCCGAAGATGAGTTCCTACCTGCTGTTCTTCGGCGTGGGAGACTTCGAGCGGTCCTCGCAAATGGCGGCGGACGGCGTCGATGTCGGCATCGTCGCGCCCACCGGCAGCGGCAAGCAGGCCGATTACGCGCGCGAAGGCCTCGCCCAGATCCTGCCGTGGTATGACGATTACTTCGGCGTGAAGTTCCCGCTGCCCAAGCTCGACAACATCGCTGCCCCCGGCACTTCGCAGTTCTTCGGCGCGATGGAGAACTGGGGCGCGATCATGACGTTCGAGCGCATCCTGCTCATGGATCCGGCCATCACCAGCCCTTCGGGCAAGCAGTCGATCTATTCGGTGCAGGCGCACGAAACCGCGCACCAGTGGTTCGGTGATCTCGTGACCATGGCCTGGTGGGACGACATCTGGCTGAACGAGGGCTTCGCAAGCTGGATGGCCGACAAGGTCACCGATCACTTCCACCCGGAGTGGAACTGGAAGCTGGGCGGCATCGACGGCCGCGAAGGCGCCATGGCGCTCGACGCGCTGCCGACCACGCACCCGGTGGTGCAGAAGGTGCGCACTGTTTCCGAGATGGAGCAGGCTTTCGATTCGATCACCTACCAGAAGGGGCAGGCGGTCATCGCCATGCTCGAAGACTATGTCGGGCCCGATACCTGGCGCGACGGCATGCGTCTCTACATGAAGCGCCATGCCTATTCGAACACCTCCAGCCGCGATCTCTGGGCGGCGATGGAGGATGCCGGCGGCAAGGACGTCGACCGCATTGCCGAGGCCTTCACCCACACGCCGGGCGTGCCGCTGCTGCGCGTCAACGCGGTTTCGTGCGCGGGCGGGCAGACCCGTCTCGACCTGACGCAGGACGCGTTCTCGCTCGATCCGGCAACGCGCGGCGGCGAAGCACCGCTCTGGCCGATGCCGCTGCTGGTGCGCGTGGGTGATGCGGCGCCCGTGCGCCACCTGATGACGGCTCGGAACGAGAGCGTGATGCTGCCCGGCTGCGGCCCGGTGCTCGTGAACGCAGGCCAACTCGGCTACTATCGCACGCTCTATTCGGCGAGCGCGATCAAGGCGCTGAAGACCGCTTTCGGCACGCTGGCGCCGATCGACCAGTACGGTCTGGTGCGCGACAACCTCTCGCTGTCGTTCGCCGGTTATCAGGACATGTCGGTCGGCCTCGACCTGCTGTCGGCTATCCCCGGCAATGCTGACGCCACGCTGGCGGGCAAGGCCGTGGCACGGTGGCAGAACGTCTATGACCTGCTTGAAAAGGGCCCGGCCAAGGACCGCATCGGCGGCATGATCTCCGCCAAATGGTCGCCGCGTCTGGCCAAGCTGGGCTTCGATCCGGTCGCCGACGAACCGCTCGTCGATACCCAGCTGCGCGCGCAGCTTATCGACGCGCTGGGCGGCGTGGGCGATCCGCGTGTCGTGGCTGAGGCGCGTCGCCGCCTTCAGGGGTTGGCTGCCGATCCCAAGTCGCTCGACGGTCCGCTCAAGGGCACCTGGCTCGGCGTGGCGGCGGCCAACGCCAACCGTGCGGACTGGGAACTGCTGCGCAAGCTGGCGACCGGCGCGACCGGCTTCGTCGAGCGCCAGCTGTATTACGCCGATCTCGGCCTCGTAAGCGACGAGGCGCTGGCGAAGGAAGCGCTGGCGCTGGCGATTTCGGGCACGCCCGATGCCACCAGCGCTTCGCAGATCATCACCTCGGTCGCCCGCGCGCATCCGGAGATGGCCTTCGACTTCGTCCGCGCCAATCAGGCCCGTGTCGACGCGCTGATCGAGCATTCCGGCCGTGCGCGCTTCTTCGCGCGCATCGTGGCGTCCAGCACCAATCCGGCCATGGTCGCCAAGGTGGAGGCCTATGCCGCGACGCTTCCGGCCGATGAGGCCAAGCCGGTGGTGCAGGCGCTGACCGCGCTCACGGAACGCATCGCCAACCGTCCGCGCCAGCGAGAGCAGGTCGCGGCCTGGGTGAAGACGAAGAAGTAAAGGATCGGGGAGGGGTAACGCCCTCCCTGACCATTGGCTCCGGGACGCGCCGGGGTGGCGGTTACTTCGCCACGCCGAACTTGCGCAGCACGCGCCAGATCAGCGCCTTGCCCCGATTGCGCGCGGGCCAGCGACCGGGAGCCTGCGGTTTCAGCCCGAAACGGCGCAGAACCCCGTTGAGCGCCCGCGCATCGGCTTCTGCAAAGCTCCATTCCGACCGCCATGTGATCGAGAGCGAGACGGAGGGCTCGGGGCCGTTGCGCACGAAATGCGGCGCCATTACCGGCACGAACACCGCCTCGCCTGACTCAAGCGCGAATTCGTGGCCGCCGTCGAGCAGATCGTCCCGCCACTTGAGTTCACGGCCGCCACCGGTGTGGTACGTCTCGTGTACTTCGTCGGGCGCGTAGCGGGCATCGCCGGCGGGAAACTGGGTCATGACCTTGTTGCCGCGCACTTGCAGCAGGATGTTGTGCTCGGGATCGAAGTGATAGGGCGTCACGCCGCCAGCGGAGGTGACGAAAATGAAGCCCTGCAGCTTCATCATCCGCCCCGTTCGCGCCTTGATCACCGGCCGCAGTTCGCCGAGCAGATCCTCCAGCAGGCGGGCATAGTCCGCATGCTGTTCGACGTTCTTGATGACCGCCCAGGAATTGGTGGTCTCGATCTCCCGGATGGTGCGGCCGATGGGAATGCCGGTGGGTGCGGGCTTGCCGTCTACGCCGAGCGGCTGGTTGCCGAAATTGTACTCTATCGCCCCGGCCGGCAGGCATTCGGCCAGTTCGGCAAGCGCCTCCAGTTCCAGCAGCGGATGGCTGCGCAGCGCATGGGCCAGCTTGTGCGGGATTTCCGGATAATTACGGGCGAAGCACTCGCGCTGGGATTGGTCGAAGACGGAGCGGCCGGGCAGGGCGGATCGGGCGTTCATGGGTGGGGCCTCGCGGGATTGCGTGCCAGTTCGGCCGTGACGAAGCGGCGAAAGAGTGCGCGGCGTAGCGGCCCGCCGATGGCAATGGACAGGCGCCCGACCGCGCGGCGCTCGCGCCAGATATGGTCGATCATCGGGTGATCCTCGGCCGCGCAGCTATCGGTCCATGCGATTTCACGGCGGGTGAGCATGTCGAGATATTCGCGCTGGAGCAGGACGCCGGGCGAGAAGCGCGAGAATCCCTCATCGAAGGCGGTCTTGTAGGAAAAGGCGCCCGGCGGCGTGAGGAACGTCGCCAGCATGGCGATGGGCTTGCCGTCCAGCCGCAACGCCAGTCGTTCCAGCCGCCCGCGCGCGGCGGCACCGGAAAGGGCCTCGCGAAAAAGTCTGGCGGTGCCTTCATGGCTCGCCAGCGCCGATCCGGCCTTGCCTTTCCAGCCCGCCATTTCGAGCGCGAGGAAATGGCGTGCCCAGTTGTCCAGCCCGTCGTCGTTACGGCAGCGCTCGACGGTGACATGGCCGCGTTCGGCAAGGCGATTCCACTGGCGGCGCATCTCCTTGCGCTTTTTGCCGGTGAGCGAGGCTTCCAGATAGTCATCCGGCGAAAGGGTCGAGTACAGCACGGCGCGCTCTTCGCGGTGCACGGTTTCCACCGCGCGGGTGCCCCGTGCCGCCATCAGTCCGTCATGGACCGGGCCTTCCAGCGACATTTCGCGTAAGTGCAGGAAGAGGGCGGTGCCCGGTGCGCGATCCGTCCAGTCGAACAGTGCCCGCCAGAACGCGCTTTCCGCACCGCGCTCGATCAGCGGCGTGCCGAGGAAGGCATTGGCGTGGAGCCATCCTCCCAGATTGGGCACGGGCCAGCGATAGTACCGGCGGCTGCGCACCACCGGGAGCAGTCCGGCCAGACGGCCATGACGCTCGAACCGCAAAATCGATACGCATTCGGAACTGCCCAGATGCCGCAGTGAAGGCAGCAGATACCAGCTTTCGAAAAAGGGATTGGGCTCGCTGGCCCGGTGGGCGAGTGCGTCCCAGGCGTCGACTTCGCTCTCCATCGCGCGCCAGGGCAGGCAGGCGATATGGCCGTCATCGGATGCCGCACGATAGGATCGGTCGGAACCGGTCTCGTCCTCGTGCGGCAGGGGCGCGGCGGTGAACATGAAGCGCCTTCTAGCGTGCCCGGCTCAAGGAAACGCTAACGGCTCCGTGAAAATGCGAAGGGCCCCGGCGGATCGCTCAGCCGGGGCCCTTGCATTGCGGTCGATCGCCTAGTGTGCCGCCAGCGCGGCGAGCAGCAGAAGTGCGACGATATTGGTGATCTTGATCATCGGGTTAACGGCGGGGCCAGCGGTGTCCTTGTAGGGATCGCCCACGGTGTCGCCCGTCACTGCGGCCTTGTGGGCTTCGGAGCCCTTGCCGCCATGGTGGCCGTCCTCGATGTACTTCTTGGCGTTATCCCATGCGCCGCCGCCCGAGGTCATCGAGAGCGCAACGAACAGGCCGCCGACGATCACACCCAGCAGCAATGCGCCGAGTGCGGCAAAGCCGTTCTCCACGCCCGCGACGAAGCTGATGACGAAGTACACCACGATCGGTGCCAGCACCGGTAGCAGCGAGGGGACGATCATCTCCTTGATCGCTGCCTTGGTCACCAGATCGACGGTGCGGGCGTAGTCCGGCCTCGTCTCGTACGTCATGATGCCGGGGTTGGATTTGAACTGCTCGCGCACGTCCACCACCACATCGCCCGCCGCGCGGCCTACGGCGGTCATGCCCATGGATCCGAACAGGTAGGGCAGGAGCGCGCCGAGCAGCAGGCCGACGATGACGTAAGGGTTTTCAAGGCTGAAATCGACGTCGAGATCGGGGAAGAACTCGCGAAGGTCGGCGGTATAGGCCGCGAACAGCACCAGCGCCGCAAGCCCGGCCGAGCCGATGGCATAGCCTTTGGTGACGGCCTTGGTGGTGTTGCCCACGGCATCGAGCGCATCGGTCTTCTCACGCACGCTGTCGTCAAGGCCGGCCATCTCGGCAATGCCGCCGGCGTTGTCCGTCACCGGGCCATAAGCATCGAGCGCGACGACCATGCCTGCAAGTGCCAGCATTGCGGTGGCTGCATAGGCAATGCCCAGCAGGCCCGCGAGCTGGTATGCGATGATGATACCGGTGATGATCACCAGCGTCGGCAGCGCGGTCGCCTCAAGGCTGACGGCGAGGCCCTGGATTACATTGGTGCCATGCCCGGTTTCCGAGGCCTTGGCGATCGAGCGGACCGGGCGGTAGCCGGTGCCGGTGTAGTATTCGGTGATCCAGATAATGAGCCCGGTGATGACAAGCCCGACCAGTGCGCAATGGAACAGCGCGCGGCCGTCGAAGCCGGTCATGCCGATTTCGGCCGATATGTCGCCCAGCGCATAGTTGATCGCCCACCAGATCGCCGGCACCGAGAGTACCGCCGTGACCAGGAAGCCCTTGTACATGGCGCCCATGATGTTCTGCGATTTGCCGAGGCGGACGAAATAGGTGCCGATGATCGAGGTGACGATGCAGACGCCGCCGATCAGCAGCGGCAGTGCCATCAGGCCTGAAAAGTTGTCGACGCCCTTCATCAGCAGCGCGGTCAGCACCATGGTGGCGCCCACGGTGACGACGTAAGTCTCGAACAAGTCGGCGGCCATGCCGGCGCAGTCGCCCACATTGTCGCCCACGTTGTCGGCAATGACGGCGGGGTTGCGGGGGTCGTCCTCGGGAATGCCGGCTTCCACCTTGCCGACGAGGTCGGCGCCGACGTCGGCCGCCTTGGTGAAGATGCCGCCGCCAAGGCGCGCGAAGATCGAGATCAGGGATGCGCCGAAGGCAAGGGCGGTCAGCGCCTGCACCACGGTACGGTCCTCACCGCCGACGGTGTGGCCGCCGGGGCCGGTAAGATACCAGTAGAACACCGCGATCGCGAGCAGGGCGAGCCCTGCGACGAGCATGCCGGTGATGGCGCCCGCGCGGAAGGCCAGGGTCAGGCCCGGCTGCAGGCCGGTCTGGGCGGCGGCGGCAGTGCGCACGTTCGATCGGACGGAGATGTTCATGCCGATGAACCCGGCGACCCCCGAAAGGATCGCGCCGATCACGAAGCCGATGGCCGAGATGTGGCCCAGGGTCAGTGAGATGATGATGGCGACCACAATGCCGACAACGGCGATGGTCGAATACTGCCGCTTGAGGTAGGCCTGCGCGCCTTCCTGGATGGCGGCGGCGATCTCCTGCATCTTTTCGGAACCGGCCGGAGCACCGAGTACCTGTCTGCTGGTTATGAGGCCGTAAAGTAAGGCCACAAATCCCAGGACAATCGCGATCGTGACTGGATTCACAAAACGCCCCCTTTTTCCCAATGCGAACATGCGCAATTTGCGACGGGTTTTCCCGTTCGTGACGTAAAGGGCTATAGATAAGGAGGATTAGTGGCAAGCGACTTCGTTTGAAGGCGACTTTACTGCCGCAAAACGCGTTCGCGTGACGTGGGGCGCGAGTGATCGCCGGTTATCGAGAAATGAAAAGTAGGGGGCAAGATAGCCTCCCACACCCCGCTCATGCTGAGCTTGTCGAAGTATGGAGGCCTCGCGCTACGTCTCGGGGGCTTCGACAAGCTCGGCCTGAGCGGGAGGAGGGGCAGGTGCGGTGAGGGCAGACGGTGCAGCTATCACCCCGCTCATACTGAGCTTGTCGAAAGATGAAGGCCTCGCGCTACGCCTCGGGGGCTTCGACAAGCTCAGCCTGAGCGGGAGGAGAGGCTGGTGCGGTGAGGACAGACGGGGTAGCGACCACCCCGCTCGTCCTGAGATGGTCTAAGGATGGAGGCTTCGTGTCACGCCTCGGGAGGCTTCGACAAGCTCAGGACGAGCGGAAGGAGGGGCAGGTGGGGTGAGGGCAGACGGGGCAGCCACCACCCCGCACATCCTGAGCTTGTCGAAGGATGGCAGCCTCGCGCCACGCTTCATCCGCGTGGCCTAGTGTTGGTAGCCGAGCCTGTCCGGCAACGAAATCGGCGTGCCCTTCCATTCAAGGACTATGCCGCTGCCCGGGGTTACCGTCCCGATAGCGTGGATCTCGGTTTCCAGCCCCTTTGCCGCCGCGCGCAAGTAAGCGGTGTGCACCGGCGGCGCGGTGAACAGCAGTATATAGTCGTCACCCGCCGTCATCGCCGCAATGCGCTGGTCGAGATCGTCGCCGGCAACGGCGCGATAGGCGGCTGAGAGCGGTACTTCGGCAATGTCGAAATGAACCGCGACGCCGCTTGCCTCGCTCATCCGGCGCGCGTCGATCAGCAGTCCGTCGGACACGTCCATCATCGCGCTGGTCAGCGGAGCGAGCGCGACGCCCAGCGTGGGTTCGGGCATGGGGCGGCGATAGCGGTCGATCAGCCAGGTATGATCGGGGCTGACGTCCTTCACCGGATCGGACAGCAGCGCGAGGCCAAGGCCGGAATCGCCCAGCGTTCCGCTGCACCAGACGATGTCGCCCGGCTGCGCGCCGCTGCGCGTGGGCACCGCCACATCCTCCAGCCCGCGTCCGATCGCGGTAAGCGAGAAGCTGCGGGCGGATCCGCGCGGCATGCGTACCGTATCGCCGCCCAACAGCGGCAGCGCGAAGTGGCGGCAGGCATTGTCCATCCCGCGCAGGAAAGCGCGGTCCCACTCGTCTTCTCCGAGTGCGTGCGATTTCAGGCAGCCGAGCGGCTCCGCGCCCTTGGCGGCAAGGTCCGAGGCATTCACCGCCACCAGCTTCCAGGCGATGCTTTCCGGCGGATCGTCGTGCAGGAAGTGGATGCCCTCGACCAGCGTGTCCATGGTCAGGACCAGCTTTTCGCCGCCGATTTCCAGCACCGCCGCATCGTCGGCAAGTCCGCGCGCGGCCGGGCTCACGGCAATGGCGCGCAGGGCTTCGATGAAGGCAAATTCGCGGGTCATGATATAACAATGGGCCCGAGAGGGCCCATTGTCGAGATCACGAGTGCACGGTCATGCTGCGCACAAATGTCAGCGAACCGCCTTGGCGACGGCATCGAGCACGCCGTTGACGAACTTCGCCTCGCGCTCATCGAAGAAGGCGTGGGCGACGTCGAGATACTCGCCGATCGCCGCGCCGGTCGGCACGTCCGCGCGGGCGAGCAGTTCGTAGGTGCCGGCGCGCAGGATCTGCAACATGGTCTTGTCGAGACGGGCGAGCGACCAGCCTTCGGCCAGCTTGCCGGACAGCAGCTCATCGATCTCGTCGCGGCGGGCGATCACGCCCTTCACAACATCGTCGAAGAAAGCGACTTCGGCAGTGGCGTACTGGTCCTCGTCGATTTCCGCGCCAAGCCGATGGCGGTGGAATTCGTCGAGCAGGATAGCCTGCTGCGTGCCTTCCATCTCGAACTGATAGAGAGCCTGAACGGCGGCGAGGCGCGCTGCGGAGCGGGCCTGCTTCGAATTGGGCTTGGAATTGCTCATTGGGAAAGTCTCACGGAAATGGAGCGCGCGTGCGCGGGAAGCCCTTCGGCATCGGCAAGGGCAACGGCGGCGGGGCCAATGGCCTCAAGCGCCGCCTGATCGAGCTGGATGAAGCTGGTGCGCTTCATGAAATCGAGGACCGACAAGCCCGAGGCGAACCGCGCGCGGCGCCCGGTGGGCAGCACGTGGTTGGGGCCGGCGACGTAATCGCCCACCGCTTCGGGGGTCATGCGGCCAAGGAACACCGATCCGGCATGACGGATCCGGCGGAACAGGCTTTCGGGATCGTCGGTGGCGATCTCGACATGTTCGGCGGCAAGCGCATCGGCCAGCGCCGGGGCCTCTTCGAAGCTCTCGACGACGACGATCACGCCGTAGTCGTTCCATGACTGGCGCGCGGTTGCCTGCGTGGCGAGGGCGGAAAGTTCCAGTTCCACCGCTTCGGCGACGGCGTCCGCGAAGGCGGCATCGTCGGTGATGAGGATCGACTGAGAGGTGGGATCGTGCTCGGCCTGGCTCAGCAGGTCGGCGGCGATGCGGCGCGGTTCGTTCTTCGCATCGGCGATCACGAGGATTTCGCTGGGGCCCGCCACCATGTCGATGCCGACGACGCCGTAGAGCTGGCGCTTGGCTTCGGCCACCCACGCATTGCCGGGGCCAGTGATCACATCGACAGGTGCGATCCTGTCGGTGCCATAGGCCAGCGCGCCCACGGCATGGGCACCGCCTACGCGCCAGACTTCGTCCACGCCCGCAAGGTGCGCGGCGGCGAGGACGAGCGCGTTGACTTCACCCTTCGGCGTCGGCGTGACGACGACGAGACGCTCCACGCCCGCGACTTTGGCGGGAATCGCGTTCATCAGCATCGAGGAAGGGTAAGCGGCCCGGCCGCCCGGAACATAGAGCCCGGCAGCATCGACTGCGCGCCAGACGGCGCCAAGGCGCACGCCGGCCTCGTCGGTGTAGTCGCGGTCCTCGGGAAGCTGCGCGGCGTGATAGGCGCGGATCCGCGCAGCGGCGAGTTCGAGCGCGCCGCGAAGTTCCGGGGTGAGGGCATCGAAGGCCGCGCGGCAGGTCTCGGCGTCGATCCGCCAGCCGCTTTCATCGAGTTCGTGGCCGTCGAACCGGGCGGTGTATTCGGCCAGCGCTGCATCGCCGCGGGCGCGCACGGCGGCCAGAATGTCGGCCACGTCACGCGCAACGTCGACGGCGCTCTCGCGGCGGTCGGCAACCACTTGCCGGAAGGCCTCGGCGAATCCGGCGTCCTTGCTGGAAAGTCGCAGCATCAGGCGGCCGCTTTCGTTTCGGCAACGAGTGCGCGGAACGCATCGACCAGCGCCGCGACGCGGTCATCGGTCTTGAGCGCCGCGCGGTTGACGATGAGCCGCGCCGAGATGTCGAGGATGCGGCTCGTCTCGACGAGGCCATTTTCCTTGAGCGTGCGGCCGGTCGAAACGAGGTCGACGATGCGGCTCGAAAGGCCCAGCGAAGGCGCCAGTTCCATCGCGCCGTTGAGCTTCACGACTTCGGCCTGCACGCCCAGCTTCTCGAAATAGCGGCGCGTGAGGTTCGGATACTTGCTGGCGATGCGCAAGTGCGATGGCAGCGGGCCGCCGATCTCGCCCTCGGGCTCGGCAACCGACAGGCGGCAGTGGCCGATGTTCAGGTCAACCGGCGCGTAGAGGTCCGGATAGGCGAATTCCTCCACCACGTCGGAGCCAACGATGCCGACTTGCGCGGCACCATGCGCGACGAACGTTGCCACGTCGAAAGCGCGGACGCGGATCAGGCGCATCTCGCTGTTCTCGCACGCGAATGACAGCGCGCGAGACTTCTTGTCGTGGAACTCCGCTTCGGGCACCACACCGGCGCGTGCCATCAGCGGCAGCGCCTCGTCGAGGATTCGCCCTTTGGGCACGGCAAAGGTCAAGGTTGTCGGCATGGTGCGCGCATTTAGGCGGCAAGTGGCGAAAGGGCAACATGGCACAGGACCAGAAAGAGTTCAGCGAAGGTTTTGGCGGCAATGTGGCCGAGGCTTTCGCCAATCAGGTGGAATATTGCCGCAAAAACGGCGCCCCGATCACCGCGCGCATCGTTGCCGGGCTGGCTGCCGTGCTGGGCGACGCGGATGCGGGGCCGTTCCTGACGCGAATCCGCGATTGGCAGGGCATGCCGCTGGCGGATGCCGTGCCCCTGCGCGCAGCCGGGGGGATCCATGCTTTGCACCAGTCCGGCCGTGAGCCTGCGCTGGCGCCGATTTATGCGGGCGATCCTGCGGACGACGCTGCGATTCTGCGCGATGTGGTTCGCCGTCACGATGCCGAACTGATGCCCTGGCTGGACGGGCCGCCGCAGACCAATGAGGCGGGCCGTTCGTCCAACTTCGTTGCCGCGATGCTCTGGCTGGCCGCGAAGGGCCTGCCTGCCCGCTTCGAATGTCTGGAAGTCGGCGCGAGCGCGGGCATCAACCTCATGCTGGACCGCTATCGTTACGATCTGGGCGGTGTCACCGTTGGGCCGGAGCGGGGGGGCATGCAATTCGCGCCCGAATGGCGCGGTGCGCCGCCGCCGTCGGAGCAGATCTCGTTCGCGTCGCTGAGGGGATGCGACGTCGCGCCGGTCGACCTTGCCGATCCGGCGCAGGCGCAGCGGCTGCGCGCCTATATCTGGCCCGAGCACACGGAGCGCTTCGCCAGACTCGATGCCGCCATCGCCGCGGCGAGCGAGCATGCACCCGAACTGGTGAAGATGAATGCGGCGGATTTCGTCGAGCAGCAACTCGCCATGCGGCAGGCGGAGGGCACGACGCGCGTGCTGATGCACTCGATCGTCATGCAGTACGTTCCCGAGGATCAGCGCGTGAGGATTGCGCAGGCCATGGAAGCGGCCGGGGCTGCGGCGAGTGCGGACAAGCCGCTTGCGTGGATTTCGGTCGAGGGAGACCGGACCAAGCTCGGGCATGCACTGACAGTGCGCTATTGGCCCGGCGGCGAGGAATGGCACTTGCTGGCGCGTGCTCACGCGCACGGGGCATGGATCGAGTGGCTGGGTTAGGGGCCACTGAGGCGTGCAGCTTCGCCGGCGCCCGTCATTTGGCCGAAGTCTGCCCTTCGGCCCTAGTTTGCCATTCGCCTGAAGTCTGGCACTTCACTTGATGCCTAGCACTTCGTCGTCCCCGCGAAGGCGGGGACCCCGCTTTTCTTGAGAGGGAAGGCACGCAGCGAGGCCCCCGCCTTCGCGGGGGCGACGAGATTGGCTTCCTGAAGAACTTACTTTGGCTGCCTTATTCCCCCGGCGCGCGGGCCTTGATCGCCACGGCATGGACGCGCTCGCCGGGAATGTCGCCCAGCGCGGCATTGACCAGGCGCTGGCGCTGGAGGCGGGAGACGCCCTCGAAACGGGGGCTTTCAATTTCGATGGTGAAATGCGATTCGCCGCTGCCATCATCGCCTGAATGGCCGCGATGGGTGGCGGAATCGTTGATCACTGCGAGGTGGCTGGGGGCGAAAGCTGCTTCGAGCAGCTGACGCATTTCCTGTTCGATCGGTCCGGTCATGGCTTCCATTTAGGCGCTCAATCCCCCATCTGGAAGCCGGTGAGACATACGAGATTTCATGGCAGGGTCGAATCCGGCAGCCGCGAGTGCGGTTGGCCGGGTTGCGAAGAGACGGGTGAGTTCCGGGCACCGGGCGGTCGCCCCTCGGGTTTTGACGGGCCGGGCGACTATCGCTGGTTCTGTCTCGATCACGTGCGCCAGTTCAATGCGGGCTACGACTATTTCGACGGCATGGATTCGGAGCAGATCCTTCGGGCGCAGTCTCCGCTCCACGGCTGGGAAACGCAGACGCGCGCTTTCCGCCCGGACGCTGGCGTGGACGGGGCGCCGCGCTGGGCCGATTTTGCCGATCCGCTCGAAGCGATCAGCGCGCGGGCAAGGGCGCATGTGCGCCGTCGTCAGGCCGATATGAAGCCGGAGAATGCGCGCTTCACGCCGAACGAACGGCGCGCGCTGGAAGTGCTGGGGCTCGATGGCGACATCGACCGGAAAACGCTGCGCCTGCGGTACACGCGGCTGCTGCGCCAATACCACCCGGACCACAACGGCGGCGATCATGGCCACGCCACGCGTCTTCAGGCCGTAGTCGAAGCCTATCAGTTGCTCCGCAAGGCCGCCGCTTTCGCCTGAGAATCAGCGGCCGCGCAGGATTCGCCAGCGCGCCGCGCCGTTCTCGCCGTAGATGCGCGTGACATCCTTGCCGGAATAGAACTGCTCGAACCGTTCCGGGCTTTCTGACAGCATCACCCAGGGTTGCTTGCTCTCGGTGAAAACATGCACGTCGGGCGGGCAGATGTCGGGATCGTCGAGCGTACCCACTCGGATGAAATCGGCCTTGTCGCCCGCGCCGCCGTAGTGGCTCCAGACCGCGATCTTGCAGTTCGGACAGCGCAGGATCGCTTGTCCCTTGCCGCTGAGCGAGGGCGTGTCGATGCGCTCCGGCGCGCTTTCGCCGATCAGTTCCACCCGGTCAGCCTCGATCACGGCATTGAGCGCAAAGGCGCTGCCGCTCTCGCGTTGGCACCAGCGGCAATGGCAACAATGGACGACGATCGGATCGTCCAGCAGGCGGTAACGGACCTGCCCGCAAGTGCAGCCCCCTTCGGCCCGTGCGCTCAAGCGGCCTTACCTTCGCAGATCTCCGCGAGTTGCCGGGCGCAGGCCGACCAACCGTCTACGAAGCCCATCTCGTCATGCTTCTTCATGGTTTCGGCGTTCCAATGGCGGGCCCGCGCGGTGTAGCGGGTGCCGTTGCCTTCGGGTTCGACTTCCCAGATGCCGATCATGAACGGACCAGACGGCTGGAACTCGCCGGATTCCGTCAATGTAATGGCATCGGTCGTCACGAAACGCCGGCCTTCCTCGAATGCGAGGTAGATGCCGTTCTGCGGCGCAGTTTCGCCGTCAGGACCGTACATGGTCATCCGACAGACGCCGCCGGGACGCTTGTCCTGCTCGTTCACTTCGACACGCCAGGGGCGGGGGCACCACCATTCTTCCTGACGGTTGGCAAGGACATCCCAGACCTTGTCGGTCGGGGCGTCGATATAGAGGGTGATCGAAAGTTCGTTGTCCGTTTCGCTCACGGGCAATCTCTCCCAAAATAAGCGTCAGTCGCGGTCGGGTGCGCCGAGCGGGAAGTAGGAACGGAACGGCCGGGCGTCGTCCACGCAGCGCGCGACTGGCGGCAGAGAGAGCAGATGTGCGCGCCATTGCCGAAGCCGAGGCAGCGATTCGGGGATGGGATGCACCCAGTCGGCATAGAACAGCGACGGGGCCGCCGCGCACTCGATCAGGGTTACATGGTCTATCTGCGGATAGAATCGCAGCCAGCCTTCAAGCCAGGCATAAGTGCGTTCCAGCCGCGTGCGGGCTTCGGCGCAGCGCGCCATATCGGGATTGTCCGGTGCGCGGATATGCTCGTCCACGACGATCTGCATGATGTTCATCACGTAGTTGTCGAAGACCCGGTCGAGCATGCGGATCGCCGTTGCCGCATCAGGATCTTCGGGGACCAGCGTACCCGGCGCGATGTGGTGGCGGTCCAGATATTCAAGGATAGAGGTCGTTTCGAACAGCAGGTTCTCGCCATCGCGCAGGACCGGGAATTTGCCTTGCGGGCCCGCCGTCTGGACCACTTCCGCGTTGTCCGGATGCTCAGGGTCAACCACCCTGAAGGTGAAAGGCACATCGTAAGCATAAAGCGCGATTAGAACCTTCCACGTGTAGGACGAGAAAGGGTGACCGAAGAGTTCGAGGACGGGTTCGGAATTCACGCGGAAGCTCCGGAAAATGCCGCTTCAATCGCGGCGATATCGATTTTGCGCATCGTCATCATCGCCTCCATCGCGCGCTTGGCAGCGGCACGGTCAGGATCGGTGAGGGCGTCCGACAAGACTTTGGGCGTGATCTGCCAGGACAGGCCCCACTTGTCCTTGCACCAGCCGCACATGCTTTCAGCGCCGCCGTTATCGACGATGGCGTTCCAGTAGCGGTCGGTCTCTTCCTGCGTCAGCGTCTCGACCTGGAACGAGAATGCCTCGCTGTGCGGGAAGCTGGGGCCGCCGTTGAGGCCGATGCACTCAATCCCCATGACCGAGAATTCCACCGTGATCACGTCTCCCGTCTTGCCGTCGGGATAATCGGTGGGCGATCGGGTCACTTCGGTGACGTGTGTGTCAGGAAAGACGCTGGCGTAGAACGTCGCGGCGTCTTCGGCCGTACCGTCGTACCAGAGGCAGACGCGGTTCTTGGTGCGGGCGGTCATTTTTTCATCTCCGCAATCAGCGTGTTGTCGACAGCCTTGGCGGCCTTGTAGCCGTCGCGGGCCTGAAGCCGCTCTGCATAAGCGACGAAGGCCGGACGCGGCGGCATGGTGCCGAAGGTCAGGCCCCAGTCCACCGCGCTGCCGACATAGACATCGGCCATGGTGAAGCGCGCGCCGCAAACCCAGTCGCGCCCTTCGAGATGCTTTTCCAGCGCATTCATCGTGCGGTCGAAGCTGCCCCAGCCGGCCATCATCTCCTGTTCGGGTGCGGGTTCGCTCTTGAAGTGGCGCGACGTGATCGCCTGTTCGACCGGTCCGGCCGCAAAGAACGTCCAGCGGTAATAGTCCGCCATCTCGCCATCGTTGGGCAGCAGCCCCGCTTCGGGATGCATCTCGGCAAGGTAGAGGCAGATCGCGGCGGCTTCTGTCACCACCCGATCTCCGCCTTCGGCATGGTGGACGATGGTGGGGACTTTGCCCATCGGGTTGATGTCCAGAAAGCCTGCCGGCTTTTCCTTCCAGTCGATGATGACCTGATCGTAATTGGCGCCGGCTTCGTGGAGGGCCCAGCGAGCGATCTGACCGCGCGACATGGGGTTGGTGTAGAAGGTGTAGTCAGCCATTCCCGGTGCTCCTCGCAATCCGCGTCCGAGTTGGAACAATCATGGAACAAATGCCGATCGTCAAGCGCCGATCGGCGTGTTCACCGATGCGCGTGCGGATCAGTCGCCCTTGGGGCCGACAAGGCCGAAACCGGCGCCTTGCGGGTCCACTGCAACGACGATCCAGTCCCCGCCGGGAACCTCGTGGGGGCCCATCAAGACTTTGCCGCCGTTGTTTTCGATCGCCGATTTCGCCGCGGCGATGGACGGTACGCCGAAGTAGAACAGCCAGATCGCCGGTTGCTGGTCGCTCTGGCGCTGCATGATCGCGCCGAGCGTCTGCCCGTGGTGGCCGATGAAGCAATAATCGCCCATGTCGCCCATCGGCATCTTATCATTGAATTCGAAGCCGAAATGCTTGCCGTAAAACGCCATTGAGGCGGCTTGATCGGGGCTGGCGAGTTCGTTCCACCGCACGTGCTGGTTCTCCGTGACGGAGAAGACATCGCTGGTGGAATCGGTCTGGCCCGCGGGTGGCACCGGCTTCATCAGATAGATCGGCACGCCCTGCGGATCGGCAACCATGGCGATGCGGCCAACCGGAAGATCGAAGGCGGGCAATTGTTCGCGGCCGCCCTCGGCGACGATGGCGTGGACCTTGGCGTCCACGTCCTCGACATTGAGATAGGGCAGCCAGCAGGGGCGGGCGCCGCCCATCGCCATGTCCTGCGTGATCTGCATCGCGCCGCCGGCCATGCCGCCGTCGTCACGCTGGATCATGCGGTAATCCATGCTGCCCGCACCGGGATCGGAATGGGCCGAGAACGTCCAGCCGACCACGGCCTTGTAGAAGGCTGCGGCGCCATCGACGTCGCTGGTGAGAAGTTCGTACCAGATGAAGCTGCCAACAGGATTGGCCATGGTCATTCTCCCACTTGGACGACAGGTTGGAATCCGCCGAAGACCATCCGCGCGCCATCGAAGGGCGGAGGATTGTTCGCGGGGTCAAAGCGCGGGTCGTTTTTCATCAGTTCCATCAGCAGGCCCATCTGCCGGTCGCGGGTTTCCTTGTCCGGCCATTCGATCCAGCTGAAACAGACCGTCTCGTCCTCCTTGGCGTCGACCGCGCGGTAAAAGTCGGTCTGCTTGCCGTGGGGCACGTCGTCGCCCCAGCATTCCCAGACTCGAAGCGCGCCGTATTCGATGAAGTAGTCGTCGAATTCGCGCGCGTGGGCGATGAACTTGTCCTTGTTGGCAAGCGATACGGGGATCAGGAAACCGTCGACGTAGGCCATGGCTCACTCTCCTGCGGGGGCGGAATAGGCGTCCAGTTGTTCGGTCAGGGCTTGGATGAAGGCGGGGCGTGCCTCGGCGCGGGCCTTGTAGGCGGCGAGCGCGGGAAAGCCTTCGAGGATCGCGGTATGGTCAATGCAGCGCAGCACGGTGACCATGACGATGTCCGCGATGGAGAAGGGGCCTGCCAGCCATTCGCGATCGCGCAGCGCCTTCTGGGTCACTGCGAGCCTGCGTTCGGCCAGTTGGACCACGCCGGGACGGGCTTCGGCCACCCATGCCTCGCCGGCGTGGAAGAGGTCGAGCGCGGTCACTTGCGTCACGAACGGCTCGACGCTGTTGACCGCTGCGAAAAGCCAGGTGATCGCCTGCCAGCGCGTGGCGGGATCGGTGGGGAGCAGGCGTTCGTCCTGTTCGCCAAGGTAAAGCAGGATCGCGCCGCTTTCGAACATGCGCGTTTCACCATCTTCGAAGGCAGGAACCTGCCCGAAGGGCTGCCACTCGCGGTACTGGTCGGTACGCGGGGCCATCGCGTCGAAAAGTTCCATCCGATAATCGCGCCCGATCTCTTCGAGCGCCCAGCGGATGCGCAGATCGCGCACCTGCCCACGTACCGGTGGGGGCACGTTGTTGAAACCGCTGATCACCGTTGCTGCGTTGTCGCAAACAGGCATCTGCTCTCTCCCGATGATGTCCATAACATATGTCGGTCCGCAATCGGACCCGCGAAGTGTTCGCCACGGTTGCCCTTGCGGCGAATCGTTCTTGCAGAAAGCTGATCCTATGAGTTACAAAAAGCAACTATGAAGTTACTAAATGAAACTGGTGTGACGACGAAGCGAGCAAAGCGGATGGAGAAAGAGGCATGTGCTTCGGGCTCGCAGGCTGCCGCACGCCACGGCCGCTGGTATGAAGACGCCTGCGGCGGTTCGCTGGCGCTGGAATTGATCGGGGAGCGCTGGTCGCTGCTGATCGTGCGCGAGATGCTGCTCGGTCCGCGCCGCTTCAACGAATTGCGCGCGGCGCTGCCCACGCTGAGCGCCAAAGTTCTGACCGAGCGGCTGGTCTCGCTGGAGGCATCGGGAATCGTTCGCCGCACCAAGCTGGCGCCGCCCGCTTCGGTGCAAGTCTACGGCCTGACGGAGTGGGGGCACGGGCTGGAGCCGGTCCTGCTGGAACTGGTGCGCTGGGGGCTGCGCTCGCCGGGGCACGATCCGGCGCTGGCGTTCACGCCGGTTTCGTTGATGCTGTCGCTGCGGGCGCTGATCGACCGGGCGCGCGCTGGCGATCTTTCGCCACTGGCGGCTTTCGAGATCGGTGTCCAGAAATTCGCTGCCCGCGTGCAAGACGGAGAACTGATCGTCCATCCCGCCGGAGACGCGATGACGGCGGCCGAACTGCGCTTCTGCGCGGATAGCGCGTCCGATTTTCTCCCGGTCTTCTACGGCAAGCGCACGGTGGAGGAGGCGGGCGGAAAGCTGGCGATTGAAGGTGATCCGGCACTGGCCGCGCAGTTTATCGACCTCTTCGCATTGCCGCCCAAGTTCCGGTCCTGAAGCGGAATAGTTCGCCGGCGCGTATCATTCCTCCGTCAAAGGCTGTTGCGGTGCAGCGCCCGCTTGTCTACCCGATAGGCACGATGACTGAGTCCGAGACCATGAAGCCCGAGAACCGCGACGCCACCGTCCTTGCCGCGCCCGACATCGAAGTCGACGTCCGTGAGACCTTCGGAATCGATATCGACATGAAGGTGCCTGCCTTCTCCGTCGCCGACGAACGCGTGCCCGACATCGACGAGACCTATGTTTTCGATCCGGACACCACGCTCGCGATCCTTGCGGGCTTTGCCTACAATCGCCGCGTGATGGTGCAGGGCTATCATGGCACCGGCAAGTCGACGCATATCGAGCAGGTGGCCGCGCGCCTCAAGTGGCCGTGCATCCGCATCAACCTCGACGCGCATATCAGCCGTATCGACCTGATCGGCCGCGATGCCATCGTCCTGCGCGACGGTCTTCAGGTTACCGAGTTCCGCGAAGGCCTGCTGCCCTGGGCGCTACAGCACCCGGTGGCACTGGTGTTCGACGAATACGACGCCGGCCGTCCGGACGTGATGTTCGTGATCCAGCGCATTCTGGAAACCGAGGGCAAGCTGACGCTGCTCGACCAGAACCGCGTGATCCGCCCTGATCGCAACTTCCGCCTGTTCGCCACGGCCAACACGGTGGGCCTTGGCGATACTTCGGGCCTCTATCACGGCACCCAGCAGATCAACCAGGGCCAGATGGACCGCTGGAATCTGGTGGTCGGCCTCAACTATCTGCCCGAGCCGGTCGAGACCGACATCGTCTCCAAGAAGGTGCCGCAGATCGATGCCAAGACCATCGCTAACATGGTCAAGGTTGCCGATTTCTCGCGTCAGGGCTTCATGAACGGCGATATCTCGACCGTGATGAGCCCGCGTACGGTCATCACGTGGGCGCAGAACACGGCGATCTTCAACGACGTCGGCTTCGCGTTCCGCCTCTCGTTCCTCAACAAGTGCGACGAGACCGAGCGTGTCATGGTGGCCGAATACTACCAGCGCGTGTTTGGGACGGAACTGCCCGAAAGCATCGTCTCCAAGGCCTGAACTGGCCGCAACGGGATCGGAAAGGGAGGCTGCGGCCTCCCTTTTTTTGTGCCTGTGGAGAGGTGTTGAGGAGATTGGATCACGCGGAGACGCGGAGGCGCAGAGAGATGTCGCTCCGGACCGCATTCTCGCTTCGTCATCCGAAGATGCGGCAGCCCTGGAGCAAGGAAGCGGCTTCTCCCGAAACGCTATTCCTCCGCCCGACCGCCTCACGCCCCGCTCATCCTGAGCTTGTCGAAGGATGGGAGCAAGAGCGCCACGCCGCCGGGGGCTTCGACAAGCTCAGCCTGAGCGGGATTGAAGTGAGCATGCGGCCCAGAACGCGTCTGTGTCGGGTATTCGGCAATGGAATGGCAAGCGACCTTGCATCCACCGCTTCCTTCTGACCGCAGCGAGGTCGGCGTAACTGGAACAGGTGCCGGCAAGGCATGTCACCATGTCCGGCAGCCAGGATCAGTCCTCGGGATAAGTCGCTTTCACGAAATAGAGCCCATCCGGCGGGGAATTGAGGCCCAGCGCCTGCCGGTTGCGCGCCGCCAGCGCTTCGGCGACCTTCTGCTCATCCCAGCGGCCCATGCCCACCAGCGCAAGGCAGCCGACCATCGAGCGCACCTGATGGTGCAGGAAACTGCGCGCCTCGGCCTCGATCAGCACCATCTCGCCCTCGCGCCGCACGTCGAGCCGGTCGAGCGTCTTCACCGGGCTTTGCGACTGGCAGTGCGCCGAGCGGAACGTCGTGAAATCATGAAGGCCCACCAGGATCTGCGCCGCGCGGTGCATGGCGGCTTCGTCCAGCGGCTTGGGTACCTGCCAGGCCTTGCCGCGCTCCAGCGTCAGAGGCGCGCGGCGGTTGGCGATGCGGTAGATGTACGACCGGCCGATGCACGAAAAACGGGCGTGCCATGCGTCCGGCACGATCTCGCAGGCGACAACCGCAATCGGATGGGGACGCAGCCGCGCATTCATCCCCTCCATGAAGTGGAACGGCGTGAACGGCTTATCGATGTCGATATGCGCTTTCATGCCCAGCGCATGGACGCCCGCATCGGTGCGGCCGGCAGCGTGCATGCTGGTGCTCTGGCCGGTGAGCGCAAAGGCTGCTTCCTCGACGCTTTGCTGCACAGAAGGGCCATGCGCCTGGCGTTGAAGGCCCATGTACGGGGCGCCGTCGAATTCGAGAGTGAGGGCAAAGCGGGTCATCGCGCCGCCGATACAGGACTGCGGGCCCGCTGCAAACGGCTTGGCGTGCACGGAGAAGGGGCGCATTCTCTGCGCGACGCTTAAGGGGAGAGTGCAAAATGGCCGATGCGCCGCCACGTTTCGAGATATTCCGGGGCAGCAATGCACCCACGCTGGACGAATGCGGCTGCATGACCATGGCGGGCGAGGTGCCAAACATGATGGCCGCGCTTCCGCTTTTCGCCGAAGCTGGCGCGGAAACCGGTGAACTGGTCGATGTCCCTTATCGCCGCCCGGGCATGAGCCTCGCCCGGCTTTTGCTCAAGAGCGGATTTGCACTCCCGCTGCACAGCCACGATTGCGACTGCCTCTATTACATCGTCGCGGGCAGCGTGGAGCTTGGCACCGAGACGCTGGTCGCTGGGGACGGGTTTTTCGTCGGCAGCGAAGTTCCCTACGCTTATGTCGCGGGGCCGGAGGGCGCCGAAGTCCTCGAATTCCGCTCGACCGACGCTTTCGACATCCGCATTCGCGACAAGTCGCCGGAAGGCTGGGCGAAAAGCGCAGGCCTCGTACGCGAGGCGCAGGCCCGCTGGGCGGACGAGGCGCCGCCAGTCCGCCGCTTACCTGAACGCACGTAACGAATCAGCCGAGGCGCGTGCCCGCGGGAATCGGGCGGCCGCGCAGCAGGTCGGCCGTCGTCATGGCGGGTTTGCCCGCGCGCTGGATGCGGGTGACGCGGACGGCCCCTTCGCCGCAGGCCACGGTGAGTGCGTCGTCGAGCGTCGTGCCCGGTTCTCCGTTGCCCTCGACAACATCGGCCGCGAGTACTTTGTACCGTTCGCCATCGAGTTCGAAGAAGGCGCCTGGCGCAGGCATGAAAGCGCGCACCTGCCGCTCGACCTGCTCGGCCGGGTGTGTGAAGTCGAGTCGCGCCTCGGCCTTGTCGATCTTCTTCGCGTAAGTCACGCCGTCCTCGGGCTGGGTAACGGCGCGGTGGACCGCAAGGTCGCGCAAGGTCCCGATCATGAGCTGCGCGCCTTTATCCGCCAGTTCGGCGGTCAGTTCGCCGGCGGTCTTGCGGTCGATCGTCGTGCGCAGGGTGGCCAGCATCGGCCCGGTGTCGAGTCCGGCCTCCATCTGCATGATCGTGACGCCGGTGGTCGGATCGCCCGCCAGAATCGCGCGCTGGATCGGCGCCGCACCGCGCCAGCGCGGCAGGATCGAGGCATGGATATTGAGGCAACCAAGGCGCGGCGCGTCGAGCACCGCCTGCGGCAGGATCAGGCCATAGGCTGCAACGATCGCAATATCGGCTTCGAGCGCCGCGAATTTCGCCTGCTCTTCCGCATTGCGCAGCGAAACCGGATGGCGAACCTCTATCCCGCGCACCTCGGCTTCTTTGTGAACGGGGGAGGGCGTCAGTTCCTTGCCCCGGCGGCCACCGGGGCGGGGCGGCTGGCTGTAAACCGCGACGACATCGTGCCCGGCCTCGACCAGTGCGACGAGTGCGGGCACCGCGAAATCGGGCGTTCCCATAAAGACGATGCGCATGGTGTGGGGAAATCTCCGAAACACTTCCTCTGAAGCTGCGGAGGCCCTATCTCCGGCGCCATGGCATCGCAAGAGATCGAGACGCTTACCGCGGCCCTGTCGCGCCTCCCCGGCCTTGGCCCGCGTTCCGCCCGCCGTGCGGTACTCTGGCTCATCAAGCGGCGGGAAACCTCGCTCGTGCAACTGGTCGATGCACTGGGAGCCGTGCGGGAAGCGTTGGTCGAGTGCCAGACCTGCGGCAATATCGATACGACCAATCCCTGCGGCATCTGCGCCGATTCGCGCCGCGATGCCTGCTCGCTCTGCGTGGTGGAGGAAGTGGCGGACCTTTGGGCGCTCGACCGCGCGCGACTCTTCAACGGCCGTTACCATGTCCTCGGCGGCCGACTTTCGGCGCTCGACGGCGTGCGGCCGGAGGACCTGACGATCGACCGCCTGCTCCGCCGCGTGGAAGAAGGCGGCATCGACGAAGTGGTGCTGGCGATGAACGCCACGCTCGAAGGACAGACCACGGCGCACTACATTGCCGAGCGCCTGGAAGGGCTTGCGGTGCGGATCACGCAGCTTGCCCATGGCCTGCCGGTGGGCGGTGAACTCGACTATCTGGACGAGGGCACGCTGGCCCAGGCGATCCGCGCGCGGCGACCGGTCAGCTGACCGATCACTGTCATCGAAGCGTCCATCTTGCGAAAAACGGCCATCGCGCTTATTTGGCGGGCATGGCTATCCGTGAAATCCTCGAAGTTCCCGATCCGCGTCTCAAGCAGGTTTCGGTCCCCGTCGAAAAGTTCGACGACGAGCTCAAGACGCTCGTCGAGGACATGTTCGAAACCATGTATGACGCGCCGGGCATCGGCCTTGCCGCCATTCAGGTGGGCGTGCCGCTGCGCGTTCTGGTGATCGATCTCCAGCCTGACGACGAGGATGCGGAACCTGAAGTGTGCTCCTCGCACGGCGGGCATCACCACACGCACCAGCCGACGAAGAAGGAACCCCGGATCTTCATCAATCCGGAGATTCTCGACCCTTCGGAAGAGCACACGGTCTATCAGGAAGGCTGCCTTTCGGTGCCCGAGATCTTCGCCGATGTCGAACGCCCGTCGCGCATCCGCGCGCGTTGGCATGACCTCGACGGCAATGTTCATGAGGAAGACATGGATGGCCTGATGGCCACTTGCCTCCAGCATGAGATGGACCATCTCGAAGGCATTCTCTTCATCGATCACCTCTCGCGCCTGAAGCGCCAGATGGCGCTCAAGAAGCTCGACAAGATGCGCAAGGCCGCCTGATTTCGCGATTTGGGGAAAAGCCGGCCTGAGGGCTGGCGTTCCCTGAATGTTCCGGTTATGCTGCCGGGATGGAAATCGCTGTCGTCGCCATTCTCGCGCTTGTTGTCGGTCTTGGAGCCGGCTGGTTCCTCGGATCGCGGCCTGTGGCCGAATGGCGAACCCGGCACGAAACGCGCGACCGCGAGGCGCGCGAGTTGGATGAGCGTTTCCGCGCCGCGATTCGCGACCTCGCTTCGGCGAGTGAACGCGCCATCCGCGCCGACGATCTTGCCGAAGCGCTCGAACGCAGCCGCGTGGACCATGCCGAGGCGATGGATATTGCCCGGCGTGGCCACGGCGAAACGATCGAACGGCTGCGCGGTGAGCATGGAACCGTGCTGGAGCGCACACGCACCGATCTCACGCAGATTCTGGAACGCACGCGCAGCGAACATGCGTCGCTTGTCGACGCCCTGCGCCGCGAACAGCGCGAACTGGCCTCCGAACTCGCCACCCTGCGCGAAAAATCCGCCAATTTCGACGAGCAGAAGCGTCTGCTGATCGAAGCGCAGGAAGCGCTTCGCAAGGAATTCGAGAATGCCGGGGCCAAGGTTCTGGCGGGCGCGCAGGAGGCCTTCCTGACCCGCGCCGGTGCGCGTTTCGAGGAAAGTGAAAAGGCCAATGCCGAGCGCATTGCCACTTTGCTCGCACCCGTCGGCGCGCGTTTGAAGAGCTACGAGGAGCAGGTTACCGCGCTGGAGGCCAAGCGCGTCGATGCCTTCGGCCAGCTTACCGGCCAGATCGAGGCGCTTCGGGTCGGGCAGGAGCAAGTGCGGGCAGAGGCCGTGCGGCTCGGCAATTCGCTGCGCAATGCGCCTAAGGCGCGCGGACGCTGGGGCGAGCAGCAGCTCAAGAACGTGCTCGAACAGTGCGGGCTGACCGAACATACCGATTTCGTCACCGAGCATTCGATCGATACCGATGAGGGACGTCTGCGTCCCGACGCCATCGTGCGCATTCCCGGCAACAAGCAACTGGTGATCGACGCCAAGGTCTCGCTCAATGCCTATCAGGATGCTTTCGAGGCGGATGACGAGACGGCGCGGCTTGCCTTCCTCGACGCTCATGCCGCCTCGATGCGCAACCATATCCAGACACTGGGCACCAAGAGCTATCAGAGCCAGTTCGAGAACGCGCCGGACTATGTGCTGATGTTCGTGCCGGGCGAGCACTTCATTGCCGCTGCGCTCGATCACGATTCGAGCCTGTGGGACTATGCCTTCGAGCGCCGCGTGCTGCTGGCGAGCCCCACCAATCTCGTTGCCATCTGCCGCACCATCGCGCAGGTCTGGCAACAGGAAGGGCTGGCCAAGGAAGCGCGCGAGATCGGCAAGCTCGGCAGCGATCTCTATGACAGCATTGCCAAGACGCAGGACGATCTGTCGAAGGTCGGCGTGCATCTCGGCCGCGCGGTCAACAGCTTCAACGATTTCGCGCGGACTTATGAGGGCAATGTGATGAGCCGCGCGCGCCGCCTGACCGAAAAGCACATCAAGATCGGCAAGCGCGAGATTTCGGACGATGTGCCGATGGTCGAAGCCGCGCCGCGCTTTTCCGAATCCGGCGCGGTTATCGCGGACTTCTCGAACGAGTCGGAAGAAGAGAGCGCCGAAGCGGCCGAATAAGCCTTAACTGCCAGTGCCGGGGAGCTTGTCATTCCCGGCTACGCTGGTTTCCCGTTGCAGCTCGGCAGTGTGGCCGCTTGATTGCAGGACCATGCGGTTGCGATCGACGGTAAAATGCGGCGTGGCAACGAGCAGAGCGCCGATCGCCTTTTCCTGATCCCATGCTGGTGTCGGACAGCTCATTTCGGTCAGCGCGAGCGGTCCGGCAACCAGCCGGTCGTCATCGACTCGCCACGGGCCGTCCATCTGATTGCAGCCGACACGCACGCCGATCTTTCGACCTTCGAACGTGATGCGGGCGCCATCCGTCTGCGGGTGCTGGCCATCGATCAGCGTGAAGCGCCAGCTGCTGCGAGAAAGCTGCGAGTCGCCTCCGCCGCCCGAGCATGCAGCGAGTGAGGCGGCGTAGAAGACCGGCAGAAGGGCGTGACGAACCATCGTCGACGCTCCTGCCACAACCGACCTGAGGCTGTGATGAACACGGCCTTTCGGAAAGGCGGCGGGGCGCATGTATTGGTGTAGATCGCTAATGAGGCTGGAGCTTAAGGCACCGGCCTCATTACCTTGTTCCGAACGCTCTCAGGACAAACCGGCGCTTACTTGCCCGGGCGCAGATGCGCCAAGGCTTCGTAGGCGAGCACGGCGCCGGCGACGGCGGCATTGAGGCTGTCGGCGCGGCCCAGCATGGGGATGGTCACGCGAAGGTCGCAGGCCTCCTCATAGGTCTGCGGCAGGCCTTGCGATTCGTTGCCGACCATCAGGAAACAGGGTGCGGCGTAAGGTGCCTCGCGGTAATCGGTGGGATCGCGCAGCGATGCGGCGACAAGCTGGCCCCCGTTTCCGCCATCGCCATTGCGCAGCCAGGGCAGGAATTCGTCCCAGCGCGCGATGGCGATCTTCTGCGTGAAGATCGCGCCCATGCTGGCGCGCACCGCTTCCACCGAGAAGGGATCGGCGCAGTCGTCGATCAGGATCAGGCCGCCAGCGCCCACGGCGTCGCCGGTGCGCAGCATGGTGCCAAGGTTACCCGGATCGCGCAGTGCCTGCGCCACCAGCCAGATCGGCGCAGCGGCGCGGTCGAGATTGGCAAGGCGCGTATCGAATTCGGCAAAGACGCCGGCCACGGCCTGCGGATTGTCCTTGCCGGTGACTTTGGCAAGGATCTCTTCGTCCATCTCGACGATCTCGCCGCCGGCGGCGGCCACGGCCTCTTCCAGGGCGTCAAGCAGAGGGTGCGGTTCGCGCCCGATGGCCATGACGAGCATCTCGGGCAGCACGCCGCATTCGCGCGCATCCGTGAGCAGGCGCAGGCCTTCAGCCAGGAAACGCTCTTCCCGCTTGCGATGCTTCTTCTCGCGCAAGGAGCGCAGGAATTTGACCAGCGGGTTCGAAAAACCGGTAATAGTGCGGCGCTCGGCCAACGGACTGCCCTTATTCTTCGCCGAATCCATCGCGGACCAAGCCTGCCAGCACCGACAGCGCGTCAGGTGCGCCATCGCCCACGCAGGAAATCTCGATCGTGTCGCCCTTGGCGGCGCCGAGCATCATCAGCCCGAGGATCGAATTGCCCGCGGCCTCGATCCCGTCCTTGCCAACCTTGACCAGCACGGTGGCCGGCAATTCGGCCACGTGGTTTACGAACTTGGCACTGGCCCGGGCGTGCAGCCCCCGCTGGTTCACGATCAGGACCGTCTCACGACAATCATTCATGCGGCGTCTTGCCCCAGGTATTCGCTTGCGATGGTGATGTAATTGCGGCCTGCGTCGCGCGCGGCCGCGGCGGCTTCGCGCACCGACATGCATTCGCGCGCCTTGGCGAGGCGGATCAGCATCGGCAGGTTGATGCCGGCGATCACTTCGACGCGCCCGGCCTCCATCAGCGAGATCGCCAGATTGGAGGGGGTTCCGCCGAACAGGTCGGTAAGGATGATGACGCCCTGGCCGCTGTCGACCGCGACGATTGCCTCGGCAATCTCGCTACGGCGACGCTCCATATCGTCATTGGGACCGATGCAGACAGTCGCCACCGCCGACTGATCGCCGACGACGTGCTCCATCGCGTGTACGAACTCCTCGGCGAGATTGCCGTGGGTAACCAGGATCATGCCGATCATGCTGGAAACGGGCTCCGAACTTTTTCTTGCTTGGGCGACCAGATTGTTTGTTCATTTTTCACGCCGCTGACCTCCTTCCAGAAGATCGGCTGCTCGCGAGCCCAGGTTGCGGTGCAGCAATGTGGGCGAAAATCCCGCTTCGCGCAAGGCCGCAGCCATGCGCTCGGCTGTGAATACCGACCTGTGCCGCCCCCCCGTACACCCGAATGCGACGTGGACATAGGCCTTTCCCTGTGAGCGGTAACGGGGAAGGAGCAGAAGGAGAAGATCGCGGATTCGCTCGAAAGCTTCGTCGAAGGCCGGATCCCGCCGGATATAGTCGCCCACCGGCGCATCCAGTCCGGTCATCGGCCGCAGTATGGGATCCCAGTGGGGATTTTCCACGAAGCGCATATCGAAGACCAGATCGGCCAGCGGTGGCATTCCACGCGAAAAACCGAAGCTGGAGATGGTCAGCGTGAGATCGTCAGGCCGTTCGGCCGAGAAACGCTCGCGAATCACGCGCTGGAGGTCGTTCGAGGTGAATTCGGTGGTTTCCACCAGCAGATCGGCCCAGCGCCGCAGCGGTGCAAGCAACTCACGCTCGGCACGGATGCCGGTATCGACCGGGGCATCGGCGGCCAATGCGTGGCGGCGACGGGTCTCGTTGAAGCGGCGTTCCAGCTCCTTGCTCGAACAGTCGAGGAACAGGGTATTGAGTTCGATATCGCCGCGCTCGCTGAGCGTCCGGACTTGTCCGATCACGCGTTCGGGATCGAAACCGCGCGTGCGGCAATCGAAGCCGATCGCCAGCGGCGGGCGCGGCGACTGGTCGGCCACCGGCGCGCTTTCGATCAGGCGTTCGAGCAGGCGCACCGGGAAGTTGTCGATGATTTCCCAGCCCAGATCCTCAAGGACGCGCAGCACGGTCGTCTTGCCGGCGCCAAGCATGCCGGTGACCAGCAGCACGCGCTGACGGTCCGGGATGGCTTGGGCCTCTGACAGATATTCGCTTTCCGGGGAATCGGGGGTCATGAGGGCCTGTTTGCGCCGGGCGGACCGGAAAGGGAAGAGGGAGGGTAGTGCTGTCAGCAAACCCTGTTGCCAAAGTGGGACAGTGCCAGTTCCGCCTTGAGCGCGAGCGGGCCCGCGTGCGGCCAGAGGCGCACCAGCGGGATGGCGATTCCCGCAATTTCAATAGTATCGGCCGCTTCGATGAAACGCGGCGCCTGCGGGTCGAGCACGATGACGAGCGCAACCGTTGCCTCCTCCGCGCAAGGGAAGGGCAGGATGCCAAGGTTGCGCACTTCGACGAGCCCGCGCGTATTGGGATGGGGATGGGCCAGAAGACGGTTGCCGGACACTTCGAGCAGGACGGCGTCGTCCCCCACCAGCACCGCGCCCCGGTCGATGAGTTCCAGGGCGAGGCTTGACTTGCCCGTTCCGGAATCGCCCTCGATCAGCATCGCGCGGCCGTCGATGGCGACGCTGGTGGCCTGACGCACGAGAGGCGGTGTTCCCGTCATGTCACTCGCCCTGCCATGCGGGGAGGGAGAACACCAGCCGGGCCCCATGCTCGCCGTCGATACGATCCGTGGCGCGCAGCTTGCCGAAATGCGCCTCGACGATGGTGCGCGCGATGGCGAGGCCGAGGCCGCTGTGCTTGCCGAATTCCTCGCCGGAAGGGCGCAGCGAGTGGAAGCGTTCGAAGATCCGTTCGCGCGCGGGCTCGGGAATGCCGGGTCCGTGGTCGGAAACGGCGATCACCACGCGTTGCGCTTCGCGGGTCAGCATGATCTCGATCGGCGCACCGGCGGGCGAGAACGAGATGGCATTGTCGATCAGGTTCTGGAGCACGCGTTCGAGCCGTCCGGCATCCCCGGGGACGACCAGCCGGTCGGCCCCATAGGCATCGACCCCGGCGGCTTCGAGGATCTCGACCGGGCAGTTCCCGTTGACGCCGCGCTGCTCCCGTTCGTTGACCAGTGCGCGCACCAGCCGCAGCATATCGACCGGTTCGAACGTGGTGCGGCTCAGTTCGGCGTCGATGCGACTGGCATCGGCGATCTCGGTCACGAGGAAGTCGATGCGGCGCACGTCATCCTTGGCGATGCCGAGCAACTGGCGGCGCAGGTCCGCATCCTCGACCCGGTCGAGGCTTTCGAGCGCGCTGCGCAGCGAGGTCAGCGGGTTCTTGAGTTCGTGGGCGACATCGGCCGCGAAGCTCTCGACGGCGTCGATACGCTGGCGCAGGGCGCCGCTCATGTCCGAGACCGCACGCGCGAGCAGGCCGATTTCATCACGCCGGTCAGGCAGGCGAGGCACCACCACACTGCGGTCGCGGCCGAGCCGCACGCGCACCGTTGCGCGCACCAGTTTGCGCAGCGGCTCTACGATGGTGCGGGCCAGGAACAGCGAGAGCAGGATCGAGACGCCCAGCGCGCCGCCGACGATGATCGCCAGCGTCTGACGCGCCATCCGCACGTTCTCGGTGATGTCGCGCGCATTGCGGGTGACGAGCAGGGCATCGCCCCGGTCGCCCACCGGAGTTGCGGCGATGATGACCGGGGTCTGGTCGGGCGCGGCCTCGTTGCTGACTTCGGTGCGGCCGTTGGCGAGGGCGGTGGCGATCTCAGGCCAGGCGCTGGCATTGGCGCCCGGATTGTCGTGATAGGGCGGCACCGGGGGGGAGCCGAGGACGAAGTTCATGCCGCTGTCCAGCGCGCGGGCGGCGTCCTGCAGCCACGGCTCGGTGGCCGGATCGACGAGCGTATAGGACGGCGGGGCCAGTGCGAAACTGTCCGCGATCAGATGGCCTTTCGCATCGAACAGGCGAAGGCGCAGGGTTTCGCTCGATCCGATGCGGGCGATCAGGTCGCGGCGCTGATCTCCCTCGGTGCCGGAAAGGGCATGGGCGACGATCTCGGCCTGCGAGGCGGCGAGGCGGTAGCGCTCGTCCAGTAATTCGCGCCGGTAGCTGTCGAGGTAGAACAGGCTGCCTGCCAACAGCGCCAGCGCGATGACGTTCACGGCAAGGATGCGCGCCGTGAGCGAGACGCGCCAAGGCAGGCCGAGGCGGACGCCGAGCGAGGCCTTGCCGGACGAGGGGTGACGGGATGAGGTGGCGCGGGACGATTTGGACCGCTTTGTGCGGTGGTGTTCAGCCATCGGCGAAGGAGTAACCGGCGCCATAGAGCGTGTCGATTGCGGCGAACTCGGGATCGACGGCGCGGAACTTGCGGCGCAGGCGCTTGATGTGGCTGTCGATGGTGCGGTCGTCGACATAGACGTCCTCGCTGTAGGCGGCGTCCATCAGCTGGTTGCGGCTCTTGACCACGCCCGGGCGCATCGCCAGCGCCTCCAGGATCAGGAACTCGGTAACCGTCAACGAGACCGGCGTGCCGTCCCATGCGACCTGATGGCGGGCGGGATCGAGTTGCAGGCGTCCGCGTACCACCGTGTCCGGCAGGCTTTCGCCGGAGTCGGCGTCGATGGGCGCGCGCACGAGTTCGCTGCGCCGCAGGATGGCGCGAATGCGCGCGACGAGCAGGCGCTGGCTGAACGGCTTGGCGATATAATCGTCCGCCCCCATGGCCAGCCCGAGCGCTTCGTCCGGCTCCTCATCCTTGGAGGTGAGGAAGATCACCGGCAGGCTGGACTGCGCGCGCAGCGCCTGAAGCAGCGAGAGCCCGTCCATGCGCGGCATCTTGATATCGAAGATCGCAAGGTCGGGCGGATTGTCGAGCAGCGCTTTCAGCGCCGCCTCGCCATCGGCGTAGACGCGCGTGGCAAAGCCTTCGGCCTGAAGGCTGATGGACAGCGTGGCGAGGATATTGCGGTCGTCATCCACGAGCGCGATCGTCTGGATACGCGCGGGCGCTTCGGCCCGGACTTCTCCCGCATGGGCGGGGGCAGGGATCGTCTCGCCGTTTCCGGGGGCTGTCGAAGGCTCTGCCATGAGGCTGCGGGGTCCTCTTTATCGCTAGCGACAAACGCCTAGCGGGAGTGGGTCCGGCTGACAATCTCCGTTCCTGACGCAAAAGAGATAAGGTTCGTCGCAGTCCGATTGGTTTATTTTTCCCCAGATTTGACGGAAAAGGGGGGCGGGATTATGCGCGCCCCGAGTCTTGCGAAAAAATGTCCGGGTATCGATCGATCCCCCTCGATCGGTGCCTGAAAATGGAGGAGATGACATTGACCGCTACCCTGAACTATCCGCTCGCCAAACAAGGCATTGAAACCAACGCGGAAATCTTCGCGAACCTGGGCACGGCCCCGCTCGTGGAACATGCGGTCAGAAACGGAGAGGGCGTGCTGAGCGTCGACGGACCTTTCGTCGTCGCCACCGGCAAACACACCGGCCGCTCCGCCAAGGACAAGTTCATCGTCAAGGACGCCGAGACCGAAAACACGGTCTGGTGGGGCAAGACGAACGTCGCAATGACGCCCGAGCACTTCGCCGCGCTCAAGGAAGATTTCCTCAAGGCCGTGGCCGAGAAGGATACGCTCTACGTGGCGGACCTGTTCGGCGGTTCGCAGCCGGAGCACCGCGTCAAGGTGCGCATCATCAACGAGTTCGCCTGGCACAACCTGTTCATCCGCACCCTGCTGGTGCGCCCGGACGCAGCTGAACTCGCGGACTTCGCGCCCGAATACACGATCATCGACCTGCCCAGCTTCCGCGCCGATCCCGAGCGTCACGGCAGCCGCAGCGAAACCGTGATCGCGGTCAACTTCACCGAGAAGCTGATCCTGATCGGCGGCACCTCCTACGCGGGCGAGATGAAGAAGTCGGTCTTCGGCATCCTCAACTACCTGCTGCCCACCAAGGGCGTGATGCCGATGCACTGCTCGGCCAACATCGGCCCCGAGGGTGACACTGCGGTGTTCTTCGGCCTGTCGGGCACCGGCAAGACCACGCTTTCGGCCGACGCCTCGCGTACCCTGATCGGTGACGACGAGCATGGCTGGTCGGACACTGCGGTGTTCAACTTCGAAGGCGGCTGCTACGCCAAGATGATCCGCCTCTCGGCCGAAGCCGAGCCGGAAATCTTCGCGACCACCAAGCGTTTCGGCACCGTGCTCGAAAACGTGGTGATCGACCCGGTGACGCGCGAGATCGACCTCGACGACAACTCGCTGGCCGAGAACAGCCGTGGTTCCTACCCGATCGACTTCATTCCGAACACTTCGGAGAAGAACCTCGGCCCGGTTCCGAAGAACATCATCTTCCTGACGGCCGACGCTTACGGCGTGCTGCCTCCGATCGCGCGCCTCACGCCCGATCAGGCGATGTACCACTTCCTCTCGGGCTACACCGCGCGCGTTGCCGGTACCGAGATTGGCGTGACCGAGCCGGAAGCCACGTTCAGCACTTGCTTCGGCGCACCGTTCATGCCGCGTCACCCTTCGGTCTACGGCAACCTCCTCAAGGAGCGTATCGCCAAGGGCGGCGTGAAGTGCTGGCTGGTCAACACCGGCTGGTCGGGCGGCAAGGCCACGATGGAAGGCATCAAGCGCATGCCGATCAAGGCCACCCGCGCGCTGCTCAATGCCGCGCTCGACGGCAGCCTGAATACCGCCGAGTTCAAGGAAGATCCGAACTTCGGCTTCGAGGTTCCGGTCGCGGTTCCGGGCGTTGACGCCAAGCTGCTCGATCCCCGCGCGGCCTGGGCCGACGGTGCCGAGTACGACAAGACCGCACAGACGCTGGTCAAGCAGTTCATCGACAACTTCGCCCAGTTCGAAGCCCATGTCGACGAAGGCGTCCGCAAGGCTGCACCCGTCTCGGTGTAACGGCCGGAAACGGCGCCAACGCGCGCCGTTCAGCGTGAAATAAAGGCAGGGTCCCGGAACTTCGGTTTCGGGGCCCTTGTCTTGTCATGAATTGGGTGCATGCTGTCGCTCCCCCTCTCTCTTTCATGGAGAAACGACCATGGGAATTTTTGACGGCATTCTCGGCCAGGTCAGCGATCACCCCGATGTCGAGAACCTTGCCGGCAAGCTGGGCCTTGATCCGGCAACGGCGGAAAAGGCGATCGCCGCACTCGGCTTCGCGCATCAGCAGGAAGGCGATACCGCGCAACTGGCGGCGGAAAAGACCGGTCTTGGTGTCGGCACGATCCAGCAGATCATCAGCTCGATCGGCGGCGAGGGCTCTCTGGGTCAGTTCGCCAGTCTCGTTTCCAGCGATCCGTCCAAGTTCACGTCCTTCCTCGACAAGGACGGTGACGGCAGCGTGGTCGACGACATCACCAACATGGCCAAGGGCCTGTTCGGCAAGAGCTGAACCCCGGCCATGACGAAGAAGGCCGCCCTGCCGAAGCGGGGCGGCCTTTCTCGTAGGCCATCCGAAGGCGCGGACAAATTCGCAAGGCGAATCCGACCCGGCCGACTTGGCAGTGCGCCCGGCTGCCCCGATCCCTGCCCGACAAACACTCGTCATCCCCGCGCAGGCGGGGATCCCGCTTTCTGGCAGCAGAACGAGAGGTTTCAAGGCAGCGGGGCCCCCGCCTGCGCGGGGGTGACGAAACGATGAAGCTGGACGAATTCTGAGCGTAATCCGTTCGTTCCGAGCCGTCAGGTGATGCCACCCGACTTGAAAATGCTTTAATCGAGCATGTCGGCCGGCACCTGACCGCCGTGGGCAGCCAGTTGGCGCAGCGTTTCCTTGTGCAGCCACAGGTTCATTTCCGCCGAGCCGTCCAGCGCGCCGGTATAGCCCAGCTCCTTCGCCAGCTCCTTACGGTTGTCGAGGCTGGAATCGATATTGAGCACTTTCATCAGATCGACGATCGAGTGCTGCCAGTCGAGGTTCTTGCCGGACGCCATTTCCGTAAGCACGGCGCTGACGTCTACCGATTCGGGCGCGGCCTGTGGCGGCGGGGCCGCGGCTGCGGGAGCAGGCGCTGTGGCGGGGGCTGCCGCTGGTGCCGCTGCGGCAGGCGCCGGCGCGGCCTTCTTTCCGAAAATGGCATCCTTGATCGAGCCGAAGATGGACATGGGCATGCTCCTTGGCTGAGTTCCGGGGGGTGAAAAACGAACCGCCGCCCGCACGCGCCTGAGTCGGACAACGTAGGGGCGGCGGATCGATCCTGCTCCCCGGCAGGCCGGGTGCCTACGCCATGTCCGCGCTCATGGGGCATGGTGCCCCGTGAGCGCGGCGGAGCGATCAGCGCTTGCCGGTGGTGGCGATATATTCGTCGATATTGGTGGCAAGCACATCGAGCGGGACATTGCCGCCGTCGACCACGGCCTGGTTGAAATCGCGCAAGTCGTAGGCCGTGCCCAGCGCCGCCTTGGCGCGGTCGCGCTGGCGGTTGATCTCCGAATGACCCATCTTGTAGCCGCAGGCCTGGCCCGGCCACGAGCAATAACGGTCCACTTCGCTGGCGATCTCGCCCGCATTGCTGCCGTTGCGTTCCACGAAGAACTGCACGGCCTGCTGGCGGCTCCAGCCCTTGGCGTGAAGGCCGGTATCGACCACCATGCGGCAGGCACGGAAAGCGATCGACTGGAGGTAGCCAAGGCGGCCGACCGGATCGTCGTCATAGGCGCCAAGTTCGTCCGCCAGCTGTTCGGCGTAGAGCGCCCAGCCTTCGGAATAGGCGTTAAAGGCCAGCATCGAGCGGATCAGCGGCAGCCGGTTGGCATATTCGCCCTGCCAGACGTGGCCGGGAATCGCCTCGTGATGAACCAGCGTCGGCAGGTCGAACTTGCGGTGCAGGTCGGTGGTGTGGAGGTTGATCCACATCTTGCCGGGCACCGTGCCGTCCTTCGAGCCGCCGCCGCCATAGGCCGTGGGCGCGCCGGGCTCTTCCGAAAGCGGCAGGCGCCGCACTTCGACATTGCCCGATACCGGATCGCGGAAGGCGCGCGGCATCTGCGCGCGGATCCAGTCGATGCGCTTCTGGATGAAGGCCATGATCTCGGCCCGGCCGGGATCGCCCTCGGAGAACATGAAGCGCTTGTCGTTGCCGAGCGCGGACATCCGCGCGCCAACAGTCCCTTGCGTATAGCCGAGCGACTTCAGGATCGGGTCCATGCGGGCGTGGAGCGCTGCCAGTTCCTCCATCCCGCGCTGATGGATTTCCTCGGCGGGGACGGTCGTGGTGGTGCTGGCGCGCAGGGCCCAGGCGTAGAACTCGTCGCCATTCGGGCGGGCGCCCATGCCGGGATCGCTCTTGGCGAGGCCGCGCTGGCGCTTGAGTTCGGCCAGCTGGCGTTCCAGCGCGGGCACCACTTCGCCCGCGACGATGGTCTTGGTGCGGTTCTCCCAGTCGCCGGGGATCGTCTTGGCGCGACCGACCAGCGAGGACACCAGCCCGCCGCCATTGTTCCGCGCTTCGGCGATCGTGCTTTCCATCTGCGCGATGGCGCGGTCCAGCAGGAAGTCGGGCGGGACGAGGCCCTTGTCGGTTGCTGCGCGCATGCGCTCCAGCTCACCGTCGAGCTGGGCATCGAACTGCGAGAGGCGCGAGACATAAGCCTCGGCATCGGCGGCGGTCTTTACCGGGTGGTCGGCGTCAAGGAACTTGGGCGTATCGAGATAGGCGCCGACGTTCTGGATCACGACGTAGGGCGTGTTGCGCCAGCCGCCCACCGCCACGTCGCCATAGGGCTGGGCCAGGCCGTCGAGCGCGGTCTTGTAGGCACTGCGCACGACGGCGAGGCTGGTGCGGTTCGCGTGGTCCAGCCCGGTGGTGTCGAATGCCTCGACACGGGCGAGATCGGCGCGCAGCGTCTTTCCGAGCGCGGCGCGGCCCGCGAAGGAGCGGTCCTCAAGGCGCGAGCGCAACGCGGCATGCGCGCCGGTGTCGACGCCGAGGCTGGTGGCGTTTTCAGGCGCGTGCTCCAGCATCTTCCACGCGATCGAATCGAGCAGAGCGGCGGCGTTCTGCTGTCCGGCCGGTGCGGCGGCGAGCGCGCGGGCGCCGGGCAGCGCGAGCGCGGCGGTACCGGTGGCGAGAAGCTGGAGAGTGGTGCGACGCGAGAGCGGCGGGGGGGCCATGGTCTGGTTCTTCATGGGCCGCGAAATTGGCGAGCGACGAGGCGTGTGTCAAACCCGCTCGATTGCCGGACCCTGCTCGGCTAGGGGATAACCATGGACATTGCGCTTTCCCTGCTCGTTCTCACTATTGTCGCGCTTGTGCTGGGCGCTTTTGCGCTGTTTCGGCGCGGGGGGCATCGCAAGCAGGCGGTGCTGATGCTGGTGCTGGCGGGGGTGATGGTGGCGAATGTGGCGATTCTGGTCGTGCCCACGTCCGGCGGCGAAACGCTGGCCGGTGCGGCAAAGGAAAAGGCGCCGGAGTGAGCCTCCGACGCCTTTTGCCAAATTTTGCGATTTTGCGACCGGCTTGCCCACCGCCACCAACGTCACCCTGAACTTGTTTCAGGGTCCATCGTGGTTTTGGCGCTGTGTCTTGCGGCAGTAACACGCCGTCGCGGCGTTACCCCTGCAACCTCCGGTTGAGGCCGAAAAATGGACCCTGAAACAAGTTCAGGGTGACGCAAGGGGTAAGCGCCCGCTTTGCGGGCGCCAACCGCTTGCGTCACTTAATCGGACAATCCGGCGAAAGACGCATATCGAGATAATTGTCCACCGAACGCATCAGATCGTCGATCTCGTTCTCGAAGAAGTGGTTCGCGCGCGGGATCTCGTCGTGGTGGATGGTGATGTGCTTCTGCGTGCGCAGCTTGTCGACCAGCTTCTGCACCGCGTTCGGCGTGACCACCGTGTCCGCCGCGCCCTGGATAATGATGCCCGAGGCGGGGCAGGGCGCGAGGAACGAGAAGTCGTACATGTTGGCCGGCGGCGCCACCGAGATGAAGCCGCGAATCTCCGGGCGGCGCATCAGCAGCTGCATGCCGATCAGCGCGCCGAACGAGTAGCCCGCGATCCAGGTGGTCGAGGCTTCGGGATGGATCGACTGCACCCAGTCAAGCGCGGCTGCGGCGTCGGACAGTTCGCCCACGCCGTTATCGAAGCTGCCCTGGCTGCGGCCGACGCCGCGGAAGTTGAAGCGCAGCGTGGCGAAGCCGCGCGCCACGAAGGCCTTGTAGAGGTGCTGGGTGACGCGGTCGTTCATCGTGCCGCCCGCCTGCGGGTGCGGGTGAAGGATCATCGCCACCGGCGCGCGCGGGCGCGTTGCGGGCTGGAAGCGGCCTTCGAGGCGGCCTTCGGGTCCGGGAAAAATGACTGCGGGCATGTGTTTGCGGGCCTGACCTGTTGAAACTCCCGCGAAATACCGGCGGCGGTCTGCCGCACCGGCAATCGCGGGAGTGCAAATAAGAAGGTTCGCTATATAGAAACAACCGCCCCGAAAACAACTTTTGCAAACAATGGCCCCCGAAATCGAAAACGCACCGATCTATCTCGACCATGCCGCGACGACGCCGATCATGCCCGAAGCGCGCGATGCGTGGCTGGAAGGGGCACGAATCTGGGCCAATCCGTCGAGCCCGCACAAGGCTGGCCGCGCCGCCCGCGCCGCGCTGGAGGATGCGCGCGAGCGGATAAAGCGGGTGCTGGGCTGGCAGGGCGAAGTGATTTTCACCTCCGGCGCGAGCGAGGCGCTGGCGATCGGCCTCGGCCGCGCGAAGGCAGAGCAGCGGCTGGTCTCGGCGGTCGAGCATGACGCCGTGTTTCGCGCTGCGCCCGATGCCGAAGTGCTGCCCATGCATGAGGGCGGGGTCGATGCCGACGCGCTTGCGGCGGCGCTGGCAGGCGCGGGGCGTCCGGTCGTCGCGGTACAGTCGATCAACTCGGAGACCGGCACTGTGCTGCTGCCTGCCGGAGGCAATCCGTTGGCAGAGCAGGTGCGCGCAGCGGGCGGGTTGTTCCTGGCGGACTGTTCGCAATCGGCGGGCAAGATGGGCTTGCCTGATGCGGACATGGTAGTTGTCTCCGCGCACAAGCTGGGCGGTCCCGTCGGCATCGGCGCCTTGCTGGTGAAGGATTTCGCGATGCTGGAGCCGAACGGCGGACAGGAGCGCGGCTACCGTGCCGGGACCGAGAACCTGCCCGGCGCACTCGGTTTCGCCGCCGCGCTTGAAGCGCGGGGGCTGGAAGACTGGGAAACGTCCATCGAGCAGCGCTTCGACTTCAGGAACCGCCTGTCCGCGCATGGGGAGATCCTTCAGCCGGGCATGCCCTGTTCTCATATCTTTGCCGTTGCCGCGCCGCGTCTGGCCGCGACCGCCACACTGATCCGCATGGATGCCATGGGCTTTGCGATTTCGGCGGGAAGCGCCTGCTCCTCGGGCACGCTCAAGCAGAGCCGGGTCTTGCAGGGCTTCGGCGTGGACGAAGACCTTGCCCGGCGCACCGTGCGCATCAGCATTGGCTGGAATACCACACCAGCCGAACTCGATGCCTTTGCGGAAGCCTGGGCGCAGGTGAACGCATGATTTACCTCGACTATCAGGCCACCACACCGCTCGCCCCCGAAGCGCGCGAGGCGATGCTGCCGTGGCTTGGCGGGCCGGAGGGCGTGGGTTTCGCCAATCCGCATAGTCCCCACCGTCCCGGTCGCGGCGCGGCGGCCATTGTCGAAGTGGCGCGGGAACAGGTTGCGGCGCTGCTGCCGCCGGGGGGCAGGGTTGTCTTCACCTCCGGCGCGACCGAGGCGATCAATCTTGCCTTGTTCGGCAGCGGCGCGCGCAGGCTGGCAGTCTCCGCAATCGAGCATGCGGCAGTTCTCGACGCCGCGCGGGTGGTCGATCCCGATGTGGCGATCCTTCCCGTCGATGCCGACGGATTGGTCGATCCGGCGCTCAACCTTTCTGACGGTCCGGGCCTTGTCGCGGTCATGCAGGTCAATAACGAGATCGGCACTGTCCAGCCGATCGCCGCGCTGGCTGAGGCTGCGCACCGCGCGGGGGCATTGTTCCTCTGCGATGCGGTGCAGGGTGCGGGCAAGATCGCAGCGCCGCAGGGCGCCGATCTCATCGCGCTTTCGGCGCACAAGCTCTACGGCCCCAAGGGAATCGGTGCGCTGTGGATCCGGGACGGGCTGGACCTGAAGCCCCTGATCCACGGCGGCGGACAGGAGCAGGGATTGCGCTCGGGAACGCTGAGTCCGGCTCTCTGTGCGGGTTTCGGCGCGGCAGCCACACTTGCCGCACAGTGCATGGAAGCGGACGCGGCGCATGTCGAGGCGCTGTGGACGGCCGCGCGCGAGGCGCTGGCCCGCTGGACGCTCAACGGCTCGGCGGAACATCGCTGGCGCGGAAACCTCAATGTGCGGCTCGACGGGCTCGATGTCGCGCGGCTGATGTCGGACTTGCGGGACATGGCCTTTTCCGCCGGTTCCGCCTGCGCCAGCGGCTCCGGACGGCCCAGCCATGTGCTGAAAGCATTGGGACTTTCTGACCGGCAGGCCAAAAGCTCTATCCGTCTGGGATTCGGGAGATATACTGGGCTTAGGGAAATCGGGGATGCCTGCGCACGTATCGATGCCGCAGCAGCGGCGCAGGGAGTCTGAATTGTTGAACGTCAGATTTGTTACCGCTGAAGGTGTATCCGTCACGGCCGAGGCCGAGCCGGGGACGCGTCTCCTTGCCCTTGCCCAGCGCTGCGGCATGCCGCTTGAGGGCACATGCGAAGGCCAGATGGCCTGCTCCACCTGCCACGTGATCGTCTCGCCCGAGTGGTTCGACGTTCTTGAGCCGGCCTCCAATGACGAGGAAGACATGCTCGACCTCGCTGCCGGGGTCACGCGCACCAGCCGTCTGTCCTGCCAGATCGAACTGACCGAGGCGCTGGACGGCCTGGAAGTGCGCATCCCCGGCCTCTCGCGAGACATGCAGATCGGCTGATCCCGACAAATCGGAACGAATCGGGAAACCAAGTTCTGGAAAACACGGGAATCCGACTTGGCACCGGGCGGGGCGCTGCTAGGTTCCGCCCATGGTGACCACGACCGACGAAGATTCAGATCCGTTCGACGCCATCGTCGATGCGCCTTTCGATGCCGCGCTGTCTCAGCGCTACCTTGTCTATGCGCTTTCGACCATCACGGCGCGCTCGCTGCCGGATTTGCGCGACGGATTGAAGCCGGTCCACCGCCGCCTGCTCTGGGCGATGCGGCAGCTGAAGCTCGATCCCGGCAATGCCTACAAGAAGTCGGCGCGCGTCGTCGGTGATGTGATCGGCAAGTACCACCCGCATGGCGACGCTTCGGTCTACGACGCGATGGTCCGCCTCGCGCAGGACTTCTCGCTGCGCTATCCGCTGGTGCAGGGCCAGGGCAACTTCGGCAATATCGACGGAGATAATGCGGCCGCCTACCGCTACACCGAAGCGCGCCTGACACGTACGGCGATCCACCTGATGTCCGGGCTGGACGAGGGCACCGTCGATTTCGTTCCCACCTACAACGGTGAAGAGAGCGAGCCGGACTTGTTCCCCGGCATGTTCCCCAACCTGCTGGCGAACGGTTCGACCGGCATCGCCGTGGGCATGGCGACCTCGATCCCCAGCCACAACGTCGCCGAGATCATCGATGCGACGATGATGCTGATCGACAATCCCCATGCCGAGCATGAGCAACTCATGCAGGTGTTCCACGGCCCCGATTTCGCGACCGGCGGGCTCGTGGTGGACAGTCCCGAGGCGATCAGCCACGCTTACGAGACCGGCAAGGGCGCCTTCCGTGTGCGCGGCCGGTTCTCGACCGGAAAGGATCAGGCGGGCAACTGGGAAGAGAGCGGGATCGAGCGGCTTGGCAGCGGCCAGTGGCAACTCGTCATTTCCGAAATTCCCTACATGCTGGCCAAGGGCAAGCTGATCGAGCAGGTCGCCGCGCTGATCGGTGACAAGAAGCTCCCGATCCTCGAAGACATTCGCGACGAGAGCGACGAGCAGATCCGCATCGTCTTCGTGCCCAAGAGCCGCAATGTCGATCCCGAGTTGCTGAAGGAAAGCCTCTACCGGCTTACCGATCTGGAAAGCCGCTTCTCGCTCAACCTTAACGTGCTGGATTCGCATCGCACGCCGGGGGTGATGGGCCTGAAGCTGCTGCTGTCCGAATGGGTTTACAGCCAGATCGACATCCTGCTGCGCCGCGCGCGCCACCGGCTGGAAAAGATCGCCGCGCGGCTGGAACTGGTCGCCGGTTACATCATCGCCTATCTCAACCTCGACCGGATCATCGAGATCATCCGCACCGAGGATGAGCCCAAGCCGGTGATGATGGCCGAGTTCGAACTGACCGACCGTCAGGCCGAAGCCATTCTCAACATGCGCCTGCGCAGTTTGCGCAAGCTTGAGGAAATGGAGCTTCGCAAGGAGCACGAGGAACTGCTGCGCGAGCAGGAAGACCTCAACAAGCTGCTCGAAAGCCCGGCCCGCCAGCGCACGCGTCTCAAGCGCGACCTGACTACGCTGCGCAAGGAATATGCCGAGGATACCGTCATCGGCCGCCGTCGCACGACGATCGCGCAGGCCAAGCCGACGGTAGAATTCAGCATGGACGCGATGATCGAGAAGGAGCCGGTGACGGTGATCCTCTCGGCCAAGGGCTGGGTCCGCGCTGCCAAGGGCCATGTGCCGCTGGACGGCGACTTCAAGTTCAAGGAAGGTGACGGCCCGGCCTATGCCTTCCACGCGCAAACCACCGACAAGGTGCTGATCGCGCTGGATAATGGCCGCTTCTACACGGTCGGTGCCGACAAACTTCCGGGCGCGCGCGGGTTTGGCGAGCCGATCCGCACGATGGTCGATATCGATGCGGATGCGCACATCATCGCGGCGCTGGTCTACAAGCCGAAGTCGCAGATCCTGCTGGCCTCGAACGTGGGTCGCGGATTTGCGGTCGAGGCGGAGGAACTGCTGGCCGAAACGCGCAAGGGCCGTGCGGTTATGTCCACCAAGGCGGGCGTTCAGCTCAAGATCGTGCGCGAGATCCCTGCCGAGCATGACCATGTTGCCGTGGTGGGCGACAATCGCAAGCTGGTGATCTTCAGTCTGGAAGAGCTGCCGCTGATGGCCAAGGGGCAGGGTGTGACGCTCCAGCGCTATCGCGACGGCGGACTGTCCGATCTCATTACGCTCAAGCTTGAGGATGGCCTGTCGTGGACGATGGGCGGCGACAGCGGCCGCACGCGGACCGAAAAGGACATGGGTCTCTGGAAAGTCGCACGCGGCGCGGCAGGCCGTCTGCCGCCGACCGGGTTCCCGAGGGACAACAAGTTTCAGGGATAAATGAGGTTGGTGTTCGGCGCCGCGAAAGTGGTCGCCGAACACCCGCATCATTCGTGAGCCGGCTATCCCAAATCACCCCGTCGTCCCCGCGAAGGCGGGGACCCCGCTTGTTCTTGCGGCGGGGCGAAAAGAAGCGGGGCCCCCGCCTTCGCGGGGGCGACGGATTGTTTTGTGCTGGGGCCTGCCTGACAATATTGAGGGAGCGATTTTCCGCACCCCGCCTCAATCCTTGGCCGCGCTCGCAGGCTTGGGCACCAGAATGAGCTGGTTATTGTCCACCCGCCAACTTCCCAGCTGCGACAGCAGGTTCATGCCGATGACATTGGTTTCGACCTCGCTGTCCGGGCCGATGGCGACGGGCAGGGAGGTCGCCTCGATCGAGCCGAAGCGCAGCGAACTCGCGGTTCCCATGCGGGCGACGATAGTGCCGCCCGCCGTATCCAGCATCACGCCCTGATCGCCTTCGTCGGGCATGATGCCCGCGCGGCGGGCGGCCGATTGGGAGATGCCGGTGTAAGTGGCGCCGGTATCGATCAGGAAATTGACAGGCACGCCATTGAGCTGCGCCTCGACCCAGAAGTGGCCGTCGGTCCGCAGCGGCAGCACGGTCTGTCCGCCTTCAACGGCGGCCGGCCTCACCTGATCGAGCCAGAGCGCGGCATCCGAACGGTGCGCGCTGGTGGCAAGGCTGGCAACGGTCAGCAGAAGCGCGGCAGTGAGGGCGAGGTACGCCGTATTGCGCATGCCATGCCCAAGACGCGGGTAACGGTGGAGCAGCATGCCAGCCAGCACCGCCAGCAGGATCGCGACGATGGTCAGCGCCAGCAGCGGCTTCGCATAAAGCAGCGCTTCAAGCTGCCCGAAGTTCACTGCGCCTGCCCTGTCAGTTCCGCGTCGAGCAGCGCGTAGATGCGCGCGGCTGCGGGAAAGCCCTCGGCGATCCAGCGATCTTCGACGCGGCGCAGCACGCGGGCCACTTCAGGTCCGGCGCTGACGCCGCGCGCCACGATTTGGCCACCCTTGAGCGGGAAGGCGGGAATGTCCCACTGGCCCAGCGCTGCAGTGTCGGCACCGGCGATCAGCAGCCGGTCGAGCGCGCTTTCGCGGCCCAGCCGATAGGCGAGTGCGCGCGGCTCTCCGGGCTCGTCCTCTCGCGCGGCGGCGAGGGCGAGGCGCTTTTTCTGCGCGCCAGAAAGGCGGAAGCGAGAGGCGATCTGCTCGGCCAGTGGCACGTGAGCGGGCAACAGCGCAGCAAGGCGGCGCAGCGCGTCGGGGGCGACGCCCTGTGCCTTTTCATGACCCACCAGCGCCGCAAGGGCGGCGGGATCGGCCTCGGGCAGGATTACGGTCAGCACGCCCAGCTCGGCCATGCGCGCGACAGTGGGCGCCGGATCGGGCAGACCGAGAAGGTTCATCATCTCCATGCCCACACGCTCGCGCGAAAGCCCCTTGAGCGTGGCGGCGAGTTCAGCGCAGGCACTTTCCGCTTCCTCGTCAGCGGGTTGCGAGCCAAACCGGGCCTGAAACCGGAAGTAGCGCAAGATGCGCAAGTGATCCTCGCGGATGCGCTGGCGGGCATCGCCGATGAAGCGCACGCGGCGGGCGGCAAGGTCGGCAAGGCCGCCGAACCAGTCGAAGACCTCGCCGGTCAGCGGATCGGCATAGAGCGCGTTGATCGTGAAATCGCGCCGCGCGGCGTCTTCGCGCCAATCTTCGGCAAAGGCCACCGTCGCGCGGCGCCCGTCGGTCGCGACGTCGTGGCGCAGCGTGGTGATCTCCACAGGGCCGCCGGGCAGTACGGCAGTGACGGTGCCGTGGTCGATGCCGGTGGGGATACGGTGAATCTCGGCGCTCTTCAGGCGTTCCATCACCGCGTCGGGTTCGAGCACGGTGGCCATGTCGATATCCTTGACCGGCAGGCCCAGCAGCGTGTCGCGCACGGCGCCGCCAACGTAACGGGCATTTTCGGCACCCAGCGTTTCCACCAGCGCCGCGATATCCTCCCTCCGCATCCATTCGGGCGCGATGCGGGTGGGCAGTGGTTCAGTCATTCCAGTCGAGCCTGCGGGAAAGGTTGTGAAGGATCGCCCCGGTCACGCCCCAGATGCGGTGGTCGTGCCAGTTGATCTCGACAAAGCGGTGATGGCGGTTTTCCCATTCCACCGAGCATTGCTGCTGGTTGGCGGGATCGAGAAGGTAGCTCATCGGCGCCTCGAACCACTGCGCCACTTCGGCCGGGTTCGGATGGATCGGCAGGTCGGCGGGGATCACCGCAAGTACCGGCGTGATCTCGTAGCCGCTGCCGGTGCGGTAGACGTCGCTGGTGCCCAGCACCTGCACGTCGCGCGGATGGATGCCCAGTTCCTCGTCCGCCTCGCGCAGCGCGGCTTCGATCGCGGTTTCGCCTTCGTCCAGCCGCCCGCCGGGGAAGGCGATCTGGCCGGGGTGGGCGCGCATCGTGGAGGGGCGATGGAGCAGCAGCGTGCCGGGCTTATCACGCTCGGTCAGCGTCACCAGCACGGCGGCGGGCTTGAACTCGGGAATCTCGTCGATGCGCGGATCGAGCCAGAGTTCGGGCGGCGCGTTCTTGTGCGCGGCATCGAAACGCGGGCGGAGGCGGTCGAACAGCAGGCTCATGACGGCACCAGATCGAAAGTCGCGCCCCGGCTCGTCACCGAAAGGTCGCCGCCGGAAAGCGCGATCTCGGCAAGCTGGCCGTAAGTGCTGCGGTTGAGACGGGCCTCGGCGCCATTGCGGACGGCAAGATAGAGCGCCGGTGTCTCGGGATCGCCTGCGCTGCGGATCGGGTGATCCGGCCCGGCGATGACGATATCGTCGGTATTGAGGCGGAAGACCAGCGCGTCGCCTTCTGCACGCACGTCGGTGGCGATGAAGGCGGCATCCTCGACCTCGATCGAGAGCTTCTCGGCGGGCGTGACCAGCCAGTGCCGGCCATCGTCGTCGCGCAGCAGGAGGGAAGCGAAGGCGCGGACCATGGCGGGACGGCGGATTTCACCGCCCTGATGGAACCAGCGCCCGTCGGCCATGATGCGCATTTCGCTGTCGCCCGTCTGCGCCGGCGACCATTCGGAGACCGGCGGCAGCTTGCGCGCGGCCACCAGTTCGGCCGCTTCGGCGAGCGTCAGGGCGGAGAGATCGGGCGGCACGTCATAAGGCATGGCTTCGCGATGCCAGATAGGGGCTCGCGCGCCAAGGTCCAGTGCGTGTCCGCCCGCGATTTAACGGGAAGACGCGATTATTAACGGAGCCAAGGCCCCAGCGCGCCCTCGCGCGGCAGGACGGCCGGATTGTCGCAGCGCACGAGCAGGCGGTGCCGTTCGAAGGGCCCCGGAAGCGTCCATTCGCCGGTCGCCTCGTTCGAGAAGCCCCAGAAGCGGCCGTAATAGTCGGGATCGCCGATCAGCACTTGCGGCAGCGGCGCGCGCGCGTCGATCCCGGCAAGGCTGGCCGACATCAGCGCCTTGCCGAAGCCCTTGCCCTGAAGGCCGGGAAGCACGGCCACCGGCCCCATCATGATCATCGGATGCGCGCGGCCTTCGGGGTCGGTCAGCGCGACCGGCCAGCACTGGATCGTGCCGACCAGCATCTCGCTGCCGTCCAACGCGGCGAAGGACAGCCCGGGCAGCCAATCGGTACCCGCCCGCACCTTGTAGGCGGTGCGCGTGTGTCGCTCCGGCTCGAACGCACGATCGAGCAGCGCTTCGACGAGCGCGGGATCGACATTGTCGAGCGGAATGAGCGTGGCGATATCGGACATCGCGCGGGCCGATAGGTGCGGCGCGCGGGTTTGTCGATTCAATTCATGTGAGGGGCTATCAGGTTTCCGGCGTGAGATGCAGCAGCCGGCCGGAGTCTGGAGCGGGTCCGTCCTCCAGCAGCCAGATCGATCCGTCGAGCCCCTGCTGGATCTCGCGGATGCGGTTATCGAGCGGGTAACGCGCTTCCTCCACGGCCTTTTCCCCGTCGATCCGCACGCGCACGAGGCCGGGAACGGCGAACGAGGCTATCAGGAACTGCCCTTGCCACTGCGGGAATTGCTGGCCGGTGTAGAAAATGAAGTCGCCCGGCGCGATCACCGGGTTCCAGCTGATCGCCGGGGCGGCAAGGTCGGGCCGGGTCTTGTGGCGCGGGATCGGCGTACCGTCGTAATTGTCGCCGTCCGAGACCAGCGGCCAGCCGTAGTTCTGGCCCGGCTTGATGAGATTGATTTCGTCACCGCCCGCCGGGCCGTGCTCGAGGTTCCAGAGCCGGCCCTTGTCGTCGAACACGAGGCCCAGTACGTTGCGGTGGCCGTAGGACCAGATCTGGTTGGTCGGCGCGCCCTTGTCGGCGAAGGGATTGCCGGGGGCAGGGGTGCCGTCGGGCAGCAGGCGCACGATCTTGCCGAGATTGGTGCCAAGGTCCTGCGCAGGCGTGAACTTCTGCCGCTCGCCTGAGCTGACGAAGAGGTACTTGCCGTCGGGCGAGAACACCAGGCGGTGCGAAAAGTGGCCTTCTCCCGTCACCTTGGGCACTTGCCGCCAGATCACCGTCAGGCCCTGAAGCGAGCAGCTTGCCGGTTGCGGGCAGGAAAGGGTGCCCTTGCCGACCGCCGCGCCGCGCGTATCGCCGTCGCCGGCTTCCGCCCAGCTGAGGTAGACCACGCGCCCGTTCAATGTCTTGGCATCGAGCGTCTTGCCGGTTTGGTCCGGAGCGAAGATCACATCGCCAAGCCCGCCCTGTCCGCCATAGGCGACCGTCGGCGCGCCGCTCACTTCGCCCATTGTGCCGTCAGCAAGGCGCAGGCGGATCCTGCCCTTTTTCTCGGTGACGATCATCGCGCCGGTGGCCTTGTCGATATCCATCGCCCAAGGCTCATTGAACGCGGCAACTTGCGAGACTTTGAAAGGCGCGGCATCGGACGTCGCCGCGGAAGCCTTATCCCCGGAGCCTGCCGCGCCGCAGCTTGCGAGGACGAAAGCTACGGGCGATACCGCAGCGAGGAGCGATCTGGAGGTATTCCGCTTGGTCACGTCGATTTCATCCCCTGTTGCCATTGCACCGGGCCGCCTCATCATCGGCGTGGACGAGGCAGGGCGTGGCCCCCTGGCCGGTCCGGTTGTGGCGGGCGCGGTCGTGCTGTGCAAGCCCCGGCCATCGGGGTTGGATGATTCCAAGAAGTTGTCCGGCAAGCGCCGCGCAGAACTGGAAGAGGTGATCAAGCGCCGCTGCCGCTGGGCCGTGGGCGTGGTCGGCGTCGAGGAGATCGACCGGATCAACATCTTCGGCGCAACGATGCTGGCGATGACGCGCGCGGTGGCCGCGCTCTGCGCCCAGCTTGAGCAAGACCCCCACGAAGTCCTGATAGACGGCAATATGACGCCGCACGGCCGCACGGCCGAGTGGCGCTGGAACGCGCGCGCCATTGTCGGCGGGGACGCGGTGGAACCCTGCATTTCGGCCGCCTCGATCATCGCCAAGGAGCACCGGGACCGCCTGATGCGCGAACTGGCACTGGCGCACCCGCACTATGGCTGGGAGCGTAATGCCGGTTACGGCACCGCCCAGCACCTTGAGGCGCTGCGCACCCACGGCCCGACCATTCACCACCGCCGCAGTTTCGCGCCGGTCGCTCAACTGGAGATGGCGCTTTGACCGGATTTACTGCTGCGGATGTGACCGGACAGGCCGGCAAGTGCTTTCTCGTCACCGGCGCCAATACCGGGCTCGGTTACGAGGCGACGAAAGTGCTGGCCGCGCGGGGCGCACGCGTGCTGCTGGCCTGCCGCAGCGAGGACAAGGCACGGCTGGCCATGGAGCACATCCGCATGGAAGTGCCCGGCGCCAATCTGGCCTTCGTGCCGCTCGATCAGGCGGACCTTGCCAGCGTGCGCGAATGCGCCGCGATGGTTTCGCGTGACGAGCCTCGGCTCGATGTGCTTGTGAACAATGCGGGCGTCATGATGCCGCCGCTCCAGCGTACGGTGCAGGGGCATGAATTGCAGTTCGGGGTGAACCACCTTGGCACGTTTGCACTGACCGGGCTGTTGCTGGCCAAGTTGTCTGCCGTGGATGACGGGCGCGTGGTCATCACCGCCAGCCTTGCCCACCGGCGCGGCAAGATCGACTGGGACGATCTCGACGCGCATCGCAGCTACAACCGCTCGCAGCGCTATGGCGACAGCAAGCTGATGAACCTGCTGCACATGTATGAACTGGACCGGCGCCTGCGCGCGGCGGGCTCGCCGGTTACGGCGGTGGCCTGTCATCCCGGCGTCGCTTCCACCGAACTGGGGCGTCACTCTCTGGCCTTCCGGGCGCTGTTCCCGATTGTCGGCGTGATGCTCAACAGCGCGGCGCAAGGGGCGTGGCCCACACTTCAGGCGGCGACGGACGCCGTCGAACCGGGGCAATACTACGGTCCCCAGCGCATGGGCGAGGTTTCGGGCCCCTCGGGCGTGGCGAAGCGCAAGCCGTCCGCCACCGATCCCGAAGCGGCGCGACGGTTGTGGGACGTCAGCGCACAAACAACAGGTGTGGATTACGGCCTCGCTCCGGCCTGACGGGTCTTGTTGATAAAAAATTCCTGACGACTCCTGCGAGTCGCGAAACCCAAGATGTTGAGTCATGCGATTCGCATATGACTCGACATCTTGTGTCGGATTCGTTTTGTTCCTCTCTGCTGAACACGTGAATCACAAGGGAATCCCACGAGTCGCGCCTTGACGCTGACTCTCGAAAGACTCACTAGGGGGTCAATCCACAGTTCAATACCCCGGAGCAAACATGGGCCAGTTACTCGTCAAGCAGAAGATCCGCGCTCGCGCACCCGCGCCGACGCCGAAGGAACTGCTGCCCCTCGGCCAGATCATCCCGGGCGACTGCATCGAGGCGATGCGCACCATTCCCGACGCCAGCGTCGACATGGTCTTCGCCGACCCGCCGTACAACCTCCAGCTCGGCGGCGACCTTTCGCGTCCGGATGGCAGCCATGTGGACGCTGTCACCAATGACTGGGACAAGTTCTCCAGCTTCGCCGTCTACGACCAGTTCACCCGTGACTGGCTGACCGAGGCCCGCCGCGTGCTCAAGCCCGAGGGTTCGCTGTGGGTGATCGGTTCGTACCACAACATCTTCCGCCTCGGCGCGATCATGCAGGACATGGGGTTCTGGATCCTGAACGACATCGTGTGGCGCAAGGCCAACCCGATGCCGAACTTCAAGGGCACGCGTTTCACCAACGCGCACGAGACGCTGATCTGGGCCTCGATGGGCGAAAAGTCGAAGTACACCTTCAACTACCGCGCGATGAAGACGCTCAACGACGAACTGCAGATGCGTTCGGACTGGGTGCTGCCGATCTGCAACGGCGCGGAGCGCCTGAAGAAGGGCGGCCGCAAGGTTCACCCGACGCAGAAGCCCGAAGCACTGCTCTACCGCGTGATGCTGGCCACCACTAATGCGGGCGACGTCGTGCTCGACCCGTTCTTCGGCACCGGCACCACCGGCGCTGTCGCCAAGCGCCTCGGCCGCGAGTGGATCGGCTGCGAGCGTGAGGGCGACTATCGCGAAGCCGCGATGGAGCGTATCGAAATGGCGCTGCCGCTCGACGAAAGCGCGCTCAAGACCATGCAGTCGAAGCGCACCGCGCCCAAGGTGGCGTTCGGCACGCTGATCGAGACCGGCTGGATCGCGCCCGGCACCGTGGTTTCGGATAAGAAGAACCGCTTCCGCGCCGTCGTGCGCGCCGATGGTTCGCTGGTGGCGGAGGACAAGGCGATCGGTTCGATCCACGGCCTCGGCAAGGAACTCCAGGGCGCGCCTTCGTGCAATGGCTGGACGTTCTGGCACCTTGAGCATGAAGGCCAGGTCAAGCCGATCGACGCGATCCGCCAGCTTTACATCCTCGCGACCGAGCCCTGATCGGGGCCTGGGGAACACCTGACTTTCCTCCTTCCGTCATCCTGAACTTGTTTCAGGATCCATCCCTCAGCCTGTGCCGGGGGTGGTCAGCCAGCCGACAGGTCGGCTCGAAATTCGCGACGCTTCAGCCTCCGCTGCCCGATGGATCCTGAAACAAGTTCAGGATGACGGGTATGCGGAGGCGCGAGGTTTAGCGAGAGGTGATGGGCCCAAAACCGGGCTGGCCCTCGAAACCTGTTCTGCGTGGCCCGCGCAACCGCTAAGGGCCGCCCATGACTCGCAAGATCTACATCCAGCCGATCGCCTTCGCCCAGAGCCCGCAGAGCGAGGAGGGCGAGGCGGTCCGTCTCGCCGGTTCGCTGGTCTGGGCCAGCCGCTTTGCGCTGATCCTGCGTGAGAACGGCAAAGTGATCTCGCGCCAGCGGCTGGGCGCGGCCGAAGTGCCCGGCGCGCTCGCGGCCTTGCCCGGCGACCTTGCGGCGATGGCCGAGGTCCAGTGGGCGAATTTGCGCAAGGTCCACGCCCCGCTCCAATGCGGCGCGCGCACGATCCGCCTTGAACAGCCGCAAGTCGCGGGCATTCTCAACATGACGCCGGACAGCTTCTCCGACGGAGGCTCGTTCCTCGACAAGCCGGACGTCGCGTGGGAACACGCCGCCGCCATGCTGGAAGCGGGCGCGGCGATGGTCGACATTGGCGGCGAATCCACCCGTCCCGGTGCCGGCGCGGTCTGGGAAGGGGACGAGATCAAGCGCGTGGTGCCGATGGTTGGGCAACTCGCGGCGATGGGTGCGGCGATCAGCATCGACACGCGCCGTCCCGCCGTGATGGAAGCGACGCTCTCCGCCGGCGCGCACATCATCAACGACGTTTCGGCCTTGCGCTACGATCCGCGCAGTCTTGGCCTCGCGGCGGCTTCGGGCGCGCCGGTGGTGCTGATGCACGCGCCGGGGAAGGCGGACGACCTCCATTCCAACGGCGACTATGCCGATGTCGTGCTCGACGTCTACGACTGGCTCGAACAGCGCCGGGACGAGGCGCTGGTGGCAGGCGTACGGCCGGAAAATATCCTGCTCGATCCCGGTGTCGGCTTCGGCAAGACGGTGGCCGAGAACCTCATGCTGATGAACGGCCTCGCGATCTTCCACGCGCTGGGCCACCCGCTCTACGTCGGCGCCAGCCGCAAGCGCATGATCGGCGCGCTGTCCAACGAGGCGGCCGCGCATGACCGTCTTGGCGGCTCGCTGCTGCTGGCGATCAAGGCGATGGATGCCGGAGCGCACATCCTGCGCGTCCACGACGTGCGCGAGACGGTGCAGGCGGTCCATGTCTGGCGCGGCCTGCGCGACGCGGCGCTGACGGATTTCGCGCAGTTGCCCCAATGACCCGCGCTGCGGATAGCCTTGCTCGCCGATGAACGGCGTCCGGCCATGTGTCGACACGTAAACGCATGATCTGACGCCATTTCGGATCGTCCGGAGCGCTGCCCGGTTCGTCCCACAGTCCTGACGAAAATCGCCGTTCGGTTCGTTACTCCCCCGAACCGACCGAAAGGTGTGAGGCCCGTTCTCTCGCACCCCAAAGCGAAAGGGAGATATCCCATGAACAAGACCATTCTGTTTCGTACCGCTCTCGCCGTCATGGCGGTGGTGCCCGCGAGCGCCGCACTGGCCGTACCGACGATGTACGAACACGAAGTCGCCCGCGGCGAGGAAGCCCGGATCATCGAAAGCCCGATTGGCGGCATCCTCAACAGCAAGTGGTACGACTACCGCATCAACGTCACCGAGACGCGCAAGGAACTCGCCAGCGATCTGCGCCACGCCACCGATATCGAGGATCAGCGCGACGCCTACAGTGAATATGCCAGCGAGCTTTTCAAGGAACGCGGCAAGTACGTGAAGTACATGAGCAAGCGCGGTTACCGCGTGCCGCAGGTCTATCTCGAAAGCCTGTAAGCGCCGGTAGCCAGCCACCGTTTGGGGGCAGCCCCACAAGGGGCGGCGACCCCGGAGCCCCGGCTCCGGGGTCGCCTATTGTCAGGCGGCGTTGTCGATGCCGAGTTCGCCCAGCTTGCGATAGAGCGTGGAGCGGCCGATGCCGAGCCGCCGCGCCACTTCGGTCATGCGGCCCCGGTAGAGCCCGATGGCCAGGCGAATGACGTCGGCCTCGATCTCTTCCAGCGGCCGCAAGTGACCGTCGGCGGTATAGAGCATCACGCCCGAGCTTTCCTGTCGCGGATTGCCGGCAACCGTCGCGGGGCCGGACCCGAGGATATTGAGAAGCTGCGGGAAATCGTCCGAAGTCAGCGCATCGCCGTCGCAGAACACGGCGGCGCGGAACAGCACGGCCTGCAACTGGCGCACGTTGCCCGGCCAGTCGTATGCTGCGAGCAGCGAGAGCGCACCGTCGGTGATGCCCAGTTCCCGCAGCCCCGGCTGCTCGCCGATGCGCGCAAGGAAGAAGCGGGAGAGTGCGGGAATGTCACCGGTCCGTTCGCGCAGCGGCGGGAGATCGACCTTGGTGGGCGAAAGCGCTTCGTACAGCTCGGGCAGGAACTCGCCGATATCGACAAGGTCCTGCAAGGGCATGTTGCTGGCGGCGATGATGCGCACGTCGATGCGGAACGAATGGCGCGCACCAATCGGGCGCACGTCGCTCTTGCGGATCGATTCGAGCAAACGCTCCTGCACGCTCAGCGGTAACTGGTCGATCTCATCGAGCGCCAAGGTGGCGCCGTCGCAATGCTGCAAGGCGCCGATCTGCTGCTCGAAAGCGCCGGGGAAGGCGCCTTTCTCATGGCCGAACAAGTTGGATTCGATCGAATTGGCGGCAAGGCCGGTAATATTGACCAAGCGCAGTGCTCCGCGCGAACGCGGGCTGGCGGCGTGCATGGCGCGGATCAGCACTTCCTTGCCGGTGCCGCTCTCGCCCTCGACCAGCACGTGCCCATGCCCGCGCGCGGCCTTGGCAGCCACGGCGAGTGCCTTGCGGAAGTTGGGAGAGGCCCCGATCATCGATTCGAAATCGGGGTTGGAGGGCATCTTCTCGGTCAGCGGTGCCAGTTCGTCGCGCGGGGCCTCGCGCGTGGTGGCGGAGCGCAGCGCGTGCATCAGCCGGTCCGGTGCGATGGGCTTGACCAGATAATCGGTCGCCCCCGCACGCATCGCCTCCACCGCGAGCAGCGGCGAGGTATTGGCGGTGAGCATCAGAATCGGCAGCGCCGGGCGGCGCGATTTCAGCTCGGCAATCAGCGCGCAGGCGTCTTCGCCGGGCACCCATTGGTCGAGGATGATGGCCGAAAGCTGCATGCCCTGACGGGTGCCGAGCGTGGCAATCGCGGTCTCGGGATCGCGCGCAATCAGCGTTCGCCAACCCTCCCGCGCGGCGAGCGCCGAGATCAGACGGCTCTGCGCAGGCTCGTCGTCGATCAGCATCAGGAGGCGCTGTTCCGGTTCCGCCATATTCACGCCCGTCATTCGCCTCGCATTTGTGGTGACTGAGGCTTAGGGCAAACCAGTAAATACGGACTTAAGCCTGTGCCCCGTGTGCCGTCCGCGGCGAAAAATGGCAATTCCGCATGCCAATCGCCGAGACGATACGATAACGGCGCCAATAGCGTCCCGGTCGTTAGGCTTGGCACTTGAGCCGCGGACCTGACACGGTTAGATCATTGGCAATTATTCAAAATAATCACGTCGAAATCACAGCAGGGGATTTGATCCGATGACATCCGGCACGGACATCAAGGCGGCGACCGAAACCTACAACACCTTCATCAAGGCCGCGACCTGGAGCACTGGCGCCATCGTCATCATCGTCGCCGTCGTCGTCGCCATCATCGCGTCCTGACCGCGGGTGGCGGGCACCACGCGCTTCGCTGTCCTGAAAGAGCGGGCGGCGGGTGAAACGCGGGTCTCGGCAACGCCGGAGACCGTGAAGAAGCTGACCGCGCTGGGCGCGGCCGTCGCGGTGGAGAGCGGCGCGGGGCTGGCAGCCAGCATTTCCGACGCGGACTATGCGGCGGCCGGGGCCGAAGTCGGCCCGGCGGCCGAGGTGCTGGCGGGCGCGGACATCGTGTTCGGCGTGCAGGGCCCCGATCCGGCGCTGCTGTCGGGCGTGAAGCCGGGGGCCTGGGTGGTCGCCGGGCTCGATCCTTTCGGAGCGGGCGAAAAGGGCGGACGGGCCCGGGTTTCCGCTTATGCGACGGCGGGGCTGGAAGCGCTGGCGATGGAATTCATGCCGCGTATTACACGCGCGCAGTCGATGGATATCCTTTCCTCGCAGTCGAACCTTGCGGGTTACAAGGCCGTTCTGGTCGCCGCCAATCTCTATGGCCGCGCCTTTCCAATGATGATGACCGCCGCCGGCACCGTGAGCGCGGCGAAGTGCTTCGTCATGGGCGTGGGCGTCGCGGGGCTTCAGGCCATCGCCACGGCCCGCCGCCTCGGCGCGCAAGTTTCGGCAACGGACGTGCGCTCAGCCACGAAGGAGCAGATCCTCTCGCTCGGTGCCAAGCCGATCTTCGTCGAGAACGTCGCGGGCATCGAGGGCGAGGGCTCGGGCGGCTACGCTTCCGAAATGAGCGAGGAATACCGCAAGGCGCAAGCCGAACTGGTTTCCGGTCACCTCGCCAAACAGGATATCGTCATCACCACCGCGCTGATCCCGGGGCGCGAGGCTCCGCAACTCATCACCGATGCGCAGATCACGACGATGAAGCCCGGCAGCGTGATCTTCGACCTCGCCGCGCCGCAGGGCGGCAATGTGGAAGGGTCGGTTGCCGATCAGGTGGTCGTGCGGCACGGGGTCAGGATCGTCGGCTATTCAAATACGCCGGCGCACCTTCCGGCCGACGCTTCGGCGCTCTTTTCGCGTAACCTGTTCAACTTCGTTTCGGCCTTCTGGGACAAGGAGCAGGGCAGGCCCGTGCTTGACGAGGAAATCGGCAATGCGATCCGTCTGACGCAAGGCGGCAAGGTGGTGAACGAGAGGCTGGTGGGTTGAGTGGGGGATCCCCTCGTAATTCCTCCCCTGCAAGGGGAGGGGGACCGTCCGCAGGACGGTGGAGGGGTGTCGCCCTCTCCGTGGCGCACGGCCGAAGCGGTGATACCCCTCCGTCAGCCCTGACGGGCTGCCACCTCCCCTTGCAGGGGAGGAGCTGAAATGTTGCAAGGGACGGATCGGACCGCAAGCGCCGCCCGGCGGCTCCGCCGCGAGATGACGATGCCCGAGGTCTTGCTCTGGCAGCGCCTCCGTCAGCGGCCTGAGGGTCTCAAGTTTCGCCGTCAACATCCCGCAGGAAAATACGTGGCCGATTTCTATTGCCACGAGGCACGGCTCGTTATCGAAGTGGATGGCAGTGCCCATGACATGGGCGAGAATCCCGATCGCGACAGGCTACGGGATGCATGGTTTCAGGAAATTGGCTTGCGGGTGGTCCGGATTCCGGCGTCCGACGTGTTGCGGGATGCGGGGGAAGTAGCGGCCTCGATCGTTGCGATGACACGTTGGCAGGATCCTCCCCGTGCCGGGGAGGACAAGTAAGGGCATGGATTTCGTATCGATCCTCTCGATCTTCGTACTGGCCTGTTTCGTGGGCTACTACGTCGTCTGGTCGGTGACCCCGGCATTGCACACGCCGCTGATGGCGGTGACCAACGCGATTTCCTCGGTGATCGTGGTCGGCGCGCTGGTGGCGAGCGCGGCGGCCGGCTCGCCGCTGGCCAAGTGGCTGGGCCTCGGCGCGGTGGTGCTGGCAAGCGTCAATATCTTCGGCGGCTTCGCCGTCACCGAGCGCATGCTGGCGATGTACAAGAAAAAGGACAAACCCGCGAAGGGTGAGGGGAGCAAGCCTTGATGTCGGCCCACGCGGTGAACCCCTGGGTGGCAGTGGCCTACCTTGTCGCGGGTATCTGCTTCATCCTCGCGCTGCGCGGGCTGTCCTCGCCGGCGACCAGCCGCAGGGGCAACCGCTATGGCATGATCGGCATGGCGATTGCCGTGGCGACCACGCTGCTCACGCACCAGATCGCCAGCCTGCCCGAGATCGTGGCGGCCATCGCCATCGGTGGCGGCATCGGCTTCGTGATCGCGCGCAAGATCCAGATGACCGCGATGCCGCAGCTTGTTGCCGCATTTCACTCGCTGGTCGGCCTTGCGGCAGTGCTTGTCGCGGTGGCCGCGTTTCTCAATCCGGAGGCTTTCGGAATTCTCGGAGCCGACGGCAATATCCTCTCCGTCAGCCGCATCGAAATGGCCTTGGGTGCGGCGATCGGGGCGATTACGTTCTCGGGCTCGATCATCGCCTTTGCCAAGCTCAACGGCAACATGTCGCGCGCGCCGATCCTGCTGCCCGCACGCCATGTGATCAACCTTGGCACGCTGGTAGTGATCCTCGCGCTGACCGCGCTGTTCGCTCATTCCGCGCAGGCGGGCCCCGGCGAAAACCCGATGTTCTGGGGCATCGTCGGGCTGTCCTTCGCAATCGGTTTCCTGCTCATCATCCCCATCGGCGGGGCGGACATGCCGGTCGTCGTCTCGATGCTCAATTCGTACTCGGGCTGGGCGGCAGCGGCGATGGGCTTCACGCTGCACAATACGGCGATGATCGTGACCGGCGCGCTGGTGGGCTCGTCGGGCGCGATCCTCAGCTACATCATGTGCAAGGCGATGAACCGCAGCTTCATCTCGGTGATCGCCGGCGGCTTCGGCGCCGAGGCCGGCGCAGGAGGCGGCGCGGCGCAGACTGACCGTCCGTGGAAGCGCGGCTCGGCCGAAGACGCGGCTTTCCTCATGAAAGAGGCGGAGAACGTCATCATCATCCCGGGATACGGCATGGCGGTGGCACAGGCCCAGCACGTGGTGCGCGAGATGGCGGACCAGCTCAAGAAGCACGGCGTCAGCGTGAAATATGCGATCCATCCGGTCGCTGGCCGCATGCCCGGCCACATGAACGTGCTGCTGGCCGAAGCCAATGTCCCCTACGACGAAGTCTTCGAGCTTGAGGATATCAACGGCGAGTTCGCCCAGTGCGACGTCGCTTTCATCATCGGCGCCAACGACGTGGTGAACCCCGCCGCGCGAACGGACAAGTCCTCGCCGATCTACGGCATGCCGGTGTTCGACGTGGAGAAGGCCAAGACCATCTTCTTCATCAAGCGCTCGATGGGCGGGCAAGGCTATGCCGGGGTCGACAACGACGTGTTCTACATGGACCAGACCATGATGCTGCTGGCCGATGCCAAGAAGATGGTCGAGGACATCGTCAAGGCTCTGGCGGACTGAGGCCGAGGGCTTATAGCGGCGCGATGACCCGGTTTCTCAAGCGAATCCTGCTGCTCGTCGGCCTTGCCGCGGTGCTTTTCGTGGGCGCGCATTTCTATGCGGGCTGGCGCCTGCACTCCGCGTTGGTGGCGAACGGCATGTCCGATCGCGTCGCGTCCTGCATGACCAAGCGCATGATGAAGCGCCTCACCCTGCTCCAGTTGATGAAGCTTGAGAAGCTGGAGGGCGACAAGCCAACGCTCGGCGCCTGGATCCATGCGGTCAAGGGCGTGGACGACAGCAAGGTCATTCTCGTCACCACCACCTCCGCCGCCCTGTGCAAGTCCGGGCTTGCGCATTGAAGCCCTTACAAGTCAGGTGTTTCCAGCGGCCCTGAAAATGCTCTAGGGGGCGGCAAGAAATTCCTAGTTCGGGAAAGATCACCGCTTGACCCTCGCTCCCTACGCATCCGATCCGGCGCGCACGCGCGGACGCGAATATCCGATCGAGGACGGCGTCGCGCGCGGTCCGCGCAGTGCCTATCAGCGCGATCGCGACCGCATCGTCCATTCGATCGCCTTCCGCCGCCTGCGCTACAAGACGCAGGTCTTCATCGCGCCGGATGGCGACCATTACCGCGTCCGCCTGACCCACAGCCTTGAAGTCGCGCAAGTCGCGCGCGTCATCGCTCGCATCCTCGGCCTCGACGAGGACCTGACCGAAGGCCTCGCGCTCGCGCACGATATCGGTCATCCGCCCTTCGGCCATGCCGGAGAGGAAGCGCTGGACGCCGCGCTTCACAAGGCCGGCGGCTTCGATCACAACGCCAATTGCCTCCGCACGCTCATGCGCATCGAAAGCCCCTATTGCGAGCATGACGGGCTCAACCTGACATGGGAGATGCTGGAGGGGCTGGCCAAGCACAACGGCCCGGTGCTGACCCCGAACTGGGCGCTTGCCGGCCTCGATCAGGACTACAATCTCGAACTGGGCTCCTACGCCTCGCTCGAAGCGCAAGTCGCCGCGCTTTCGGACGACATCGCCTATGACAACCACGATATCGATGACGGCCTGCGCGCTGGTTTCCTCGATCTCGAAGAACTGCTCGCGCATCCTTTCGTGGTGGACCGCTGGCGCGAGGTGGAGCGCCGCTTCCCGGGGGTTCCGCTCAATCGCCAGCTTGCCGAACTGATCCGCAGCCAAATCGGCTTCATGGTCAACGACCTCGTCGCGCAGACCAAGGCCAACCTGATCGGCATCGAGAGCGTGCACGACGTGCGCACCGCCGGACGCCAGCTTGTCACGTTCTCGCCCGAAGTCGAGGAAGGCGAGCGGGCCTTCAAGCGCTTCATGTACGAGAAGCTCTATTACCACCCCGAACAGCTGGAAACCGCGCGCCGTGCCCGCGCGCTGATCGCGGAACTTTACGCGGCCTACTCGCAGGAGCCGGTGCTGATGGAGGAAAGCTGGATCGACGGCCTGCCGCGCCACGAGCCCGAACGCAGCCGCCATATCGCCGACTATATCGCCGGCATGACCGACCGTTACGCCATCGCCTGCCACGCGCAGATCTATGGCGTTACGCCCGAAGGGTTGCGCAATGTCTGATGCTGGCTCGGCTCCGCAAGGAGCCCGGCGCCTCTGCCTCGTCGGTGCAAGCGGCATGGTCGGGCAGGCCGTGATCGCGGGCAGTATGGGGCGGAGCGACCTTCGCGTGGTCGGCGTGGCCCGGCGCGAGGTGCCGCTGCCGCTGGGGGCACGGCTGGAAATCCTTATGGGAGAAACCGCCGACTGGCCGCCGCTGATCGCCGCCGCGCGCGCGCAAGTGCTGGTCTGCGCGCTTGGCACCACGCGCAAGGTTGCGGGCAGCGACGGGGCCTTTCGCGCCGTCGATTACGATCTCGTGCTGGAAGTTGCCAAGGCTGCGCGCGCGTCCGGCATCGAGCATATGATCCTGGTCTCTTCGGTCGGCGCCGACCGGGCGAGCCGCAACCTCTATTTGCGCACCAAGGGTGACATCGAGGACGCGGTTCATAAACTGGGCTTCCGCCGGCTAGACATCCTGCGCCCCGGCCTCTTGCGGGGGCACCGCACCGAAAGCCGCCCGCTGGAGAGCATGGCGCAAGTGCTCAACCCGGTGGCCGACGCCATCGTGCTCCGCGGTCGGTTCTCCAAGTTCCGCTCGATCTCGGTCCGCCGCCTTGCCGATGTGATTTTCGCGCTGAGCGCGGAGAAGACGCGTGGCCGCTTCATTCACGAACATGAAGCAATGATGCGCGCGCTGCGCCGGGCAGGGGATTGAGGGGGGGGGCGCACTCTCCTGTCGCCCATACCCCCCTTCTTTCTTCTCTCGTCATTGCGAGCGTAGCGAAGCAAGCCAGGGCAGTCTTGAACCGCTCTGGATTGCTTCGCTACGCTCGCAATGACGAGAAGGAGACGGGGCAGCGACAGGAAGGGGCTGCTTCCGTGCCCGCTCCCGTTCCATTCGGGGAAATAGTACTGCAGTGCAGCGCAACCGGCGTTGACACAAACGCACCTCTCAACCAAGGGTCAAGGCATCGCTGACAGCGCGGGAGAGACCTGCCGATTCGCACATGCGGAGAAGGCAGGCGCCGAAGGAGCAACCGCCCCGGAATCTCTCAGGCAAAAGGACCGCGCAGCGTCGATAGCGAGACTCTGGAAAGTGTCTCATCCCAAAAGGGTGAGGCCGCCGACGGTGTAACTCCGGTATGGTCCGTTTCGGGCCCTCTGGGGGAAGCTCTCAGGTTTCCGTGACAGAGGGGGCACCTGGAATGGTGTACCGAACTGTGCGGAGTCATGTCTTGAGCGAATACCCGATTTCCGATTCCGATCAGGAACCCGAAGAACTCGCGCCGATGCTGTTGCCGCTGGATAGCTGGCACCGCGATCGCGGCGGCCGCATGGTCGAATTCGCCGGTTACATGATGCCCGTCCAGTATGAGGGCATCATGGCCGAGCACCTCTGGACCCGCGAGAACGCCGGTCTGTTCGATGTCAGCCACATGGGCCAGCTGCTCGTTTCGGGCGAAGAGGGCGCGCAGACCGATGTCGAGCCCGCGCTCGAAGCGGCCCTGCCCATCGATCTTTCGACCCTGAAGCTGGGCGCGGTGCGCTACTCGCTGCTGCTGGACGAAAACGGCGGCATTCTCGACGACCTCATGGTCGCGCGCTGGCCGGGCGGCTTCTACCTCGTCGTGAACGGCGCCACCAAGTGGGACGATATCGGCACTCTGCGCGAGTATCTGCCGGACGACGTCACGCTCAACCACCTCGACGACCGCGCGCTGCTGGCGCTTCAGGGCCCCAAGGCCTTTGCCGCACTCGAACGCGTGGCCGAGGGTGAATATCCGCTCTCCGCGCTGACTTTCATGAAGGGCGGCCGCTTCACGCTGGGCGGCGTCGACGCCTGGATCAGCCGCTCGGGCTATACCGGCGAGGACGGTTTCGAAATTTCGATCCCCGGCGATTCCGCTGCCGAAGTGGCGGACCTGCTGCTGGCCCAGCCCGAAGTGAGGCCGATCGGCCTTGGCGCGCGTGACTCGCTGCGTCTTGAAGCCGGCCTGCCGCTCTACGGCCACGACATGGATCCCGAGCGCGGTCCGGTCGAGGCCGGCCTTGCTTTCGGCATCAACAAGCGCCGCCGCCTCGAAGGCGGCTTCCCCGGCGCCGAGCGCGTCCAGCGCGACTTTGCCGAGGGCACTGCGCAGAAGCGCATCGGTCTCAAGCTGGAAGGCCGTCAGGCCGCCCGCGAGGGTGCCAAGGTTTTCCATGGAGAACAGGAAGTTGGCGTTGTGACTTCGGGCGGTTTCTCGCCTTCGTTGCAGCACCCGATCGCCATGGCCTACGTCGATGCGGCGCTTGCTGCTGACGGCACTGCGCTTTCCATCGAAATTCGGGGCAAGAAGCTCGACGCCACGGTCGCGGCGATGCCCTTCGTCCCCAATCGCTATCACCGCTGAGGACCAATCCTCCTAGCAAAGGACATTCCATGACCCGTTATTTCTCCCAGGAACATGAGTGGCTCGAAGTCGAAGGCGACCTCGGCACCGTGGGCATCACCGACTACGCACAGGGCCAGCTCGGCGACATCACCTTCGTGGACCTGCCTGAAGCCGGCGCGACGTTCGGCAAGGGCGATTCCGTCGCCGTGGTGGACTCGGTGAAGGCCGCTTCGGACGTCTACACCCCGGTTTCGGGCACCATCGCCGAAGTGAACGCCGCGCTCGGCGACGAGCCGGAACTGGTCAACACCGACGCCGAAGTGGGCGGCTGGCTGTTCCGTATCACGCTCTCCGATGCCTCGGAGCTTTCAGGCCTCATGGATGAGGCGGCGTACAAGGACTATGTCGGCAGCCTCTAAGCTTCCGATCCTCCCCCTGAGGGGGAGGGGGACCGCCGCGAAGCGGTGGTGGAGGGGTGTCGACGCCCGCGGCGTGGCTCCACGCCGAGAGGGCGATACCCCTCCGTCAGCCCCAAGGGCTGCCACCTCCCCTTGCAGGGGAGGATCTTCGAGATTTTCTGCTGAGGAAACCCCAGCTCCATGCGCTACCTTCCCCTGACTCCCGCCGACCGGGCCGAGATGCTCGGCGTCATCGGCGCCGCCAGCGTTGACGATCTCTTCGTCGACGTTCCCGCCGAGGCGCGGCTTTCCGGTCCCATCGCGGGCCTTCCCGCCCATGCCAGCGAAATGGCCGTCGAACGGCACATGTCCGCGCTTGCCGCGAAGAACCTGAGCGCCGGTTCGGTGCCGTTCTTCCTCGGCGCCGGTGCCTATCGCCACCATGTTCCGGCCTCGGTCGATCACCTGATCCAGCGCGGCGAGTTCCTCACCGCCTACACGCCCTACCAGCCGGAAATCGCGCAGGGCACGCTGCAGGTGCTGTTCGAGTTCCAGACGCAGGTGGCGCGCCTGTTCGGCACCGATATCGCCAATGCCTCGATGTACGATGGCTCGACGGCGTGCTGGGAAGCGATCCTGATGGCCGCGCGCGTCACCCGCAAGGGCCGTGCGGTGCTCTCGGGCGGCCTGCACCCGCACTACGCCGAAGTGGTGCGCACGCTCGCCAAGTTCACCGAGGACGATATCGTCTCGCTGAAGGCGGAACTGGTGGCCGAAGCCGACGACGCTGCCGTGATCGCGGCGATCGACGACAAGACCTCCTGCGTCGTCGTGCAGTATCCCGACATCCTCGGCCGCATCCCCGATCTGGCCGCGATTGCCGAAGCCGCGCATGCCAAGGGCGCGCTGCTGGTGGCGGTCGTCACCGAGCCGGTTGCGCTCGGCATGATCGAGGCGCCGGGCGAGCTGGGCGCGGATATCGTCGTGGGTGAGGGCCAGTCGCTGGGCGTCGGCCTTCAGTTCGGCGGTCCCTACCTCGGCCTGTTCGGCTGCCGTGAGAAGTTCGTGCGCCAGATGCCGGGCCGCCTCTGCGGCCAGACCGTGGACGCCGAAGGCAAGCGCGGCTTCGTGCTGACGCTCTCTACCCGCGAGCAGCATATCCGCCGCGAGAAGGCGACGAGCAATATCTGCACGAATTCAGGGCTTTGCGCGCTGGCTTTCAGCATCCACCTGACCCTTCTGGGCGGTGAAGGCCTGTCTCGTCTCGCTGCCGTGAACCACGATCGCACGCAGGCGCTGGTCGAACGGATCACCAAGGTTCCGGGCGTGAAGCTGCTGAACGACGCCTACTTCAACGAAGTCACGCTGGTCCTCCCGCGCGACGCGCGTGAGGTTGTTCGCGAACTGGCCGACCGCAAGGTGCTGGGCGGCGTCTCGCTCGGCCGCCTGTTCCCCGAGGCAGGCGAACTGCACAACGGCCTGCTCATCACGGCGACGGAAACCGTCACCGACGAGGATATCGAAACCTTTGCCCGTGAGCTTGAAGGAGTGCTGGCATGAACGCGGTAAACGCAAGCGGCTGGCGTCCCAGCATGGGCGAAACCGGTGAGGCGGGCGAAAAGTTCGTAACCTCTTCAGGCGATTACGGCCTGATGCTGGAAGAAGCCCTGAGCTTCGAACTCGGCTCTTCCGAGAAGTGCGGTGTCGATCTCGACACTCCGGCACGTCCGGCGGCGGCAGGTCTGTCGAAGTTCCTGCGCAAGGCCGCTCCGGCTTTGCCGGGCCTGACCGAGCCGGAGACGGTGCGCCACTACACGCGCCTCTCGCGCCAGAACTACGCGATCGACCTCGGGCCGTTCCCGCTCGGCTCGTGCACGATGAAGCACAACCCGCGCCTGAACGAGAAGATGGCCCGCTTGCCGGGCTTCGCCGACGTCCACCCGCTCCAGCCGCAGAAGTCGGTCGAGGGTGCGCTGGAAGTGATCGAGCAGTTGGCCGACTGGCTGATCACGCTCACCGGCATGGCTTCGGTGGCGATGAGCCCCAAGGCCGGTGCCCATGGCGAACTCTGCGGCCTGCTCTGCATCCGCGCCGCGCTCGACGCGCGCGGTGAGAAGCGCGACGTCGTGCTGGTGCCTGAGAGCGCCCACGGCACCAACCCGGCGACGGCCGCTTTTGCGGGCTTCAAGGTCCAGTCGATCCCGGCGACCCCGGAAGGCCGCGTCGATCTCGATGCGCTCAAGGCCAAGCTCGGGCCGAACGTCGCGGGCGTGATGATCACCAACCCCAACACCTGCGGCCTGTTCGAGCCGGAGATGAAGGCGATCGGTGACGCGGTTCACGCGGCGGGCGGCTATGTCTACTGCGACGGCGCGAACTTCAACGCCATCGTCGGCAAGGTCCGCCCCGGCGACCTCGGCGTCGATGCCATGCACATCAACCTGCACAAGACCTTCTCGACGCCCCACGGCGGCGGTGGCCCCGGTGCCGGTCCGGTCGTGCTCTCCGAAGCGCTGGCACCCTTCGCGCCGCTGCCCTTCGTCACGCGCGGCGCGGACGGCACCGTCCACCTCGTCGAGGAAGAGAACGCGGGTGAGGGCCATGCACAGGCATTCGGCCGCATGGTCGCCTTCCACGGCCAGATGGGCATGTTCACCCGCGCGCTGACTTACATCCTCAGCCACGGCGCGGACGGTCTGCGCCAGGTGGCCGAGGACGCGGTGCTCAACGCCAACTACGTCCTGCGCTCGTGCGAGGACCTGCTGCCCGCACCCTTCGCCAAGAGCGGCCCGTGCATGCACGAGGCGCTGTTCAGCGACGCCGGTCTGGCCGAGGGCTTCTCCACGCTCGACATCGCCAAGGGCCTGATCGACGAGGGCTTCCACCCGATGACCGTCTACTTCCCGCTGGTGGTCAAGGGCGCGATGCTCGTCGAGCCGACCGAGACGGAAAGCAAGGCCGGGCTTGACCGCTTCATCGGTTCGCTGCGCAGCCTTGCCCAGCGTGCCAAGGATGGCGACCAAAGCCTTCACAGCGCGCCGCATTTTGCCCCGCGTCGTCGACTTGACGAAACGCTTGCGGCGCGTAAGCCAGTGCTCGTGTGGCAGGGGCACCTGGGTGAGCCGGGTACGCCTTCGCTGAGCGAGTTCGGGGGTAGCTGAAGTCTATGGGGGAAGCTGGACGTGGAATGGCGGCATGGTTGCCGCTGCTGGTCTTTGCCGGGCTGATGCTCTGGCGGTTCCGCAACCTTGAAAAGGCGCGTCCGCTCCGGCTTCCCTTGCTCTGGATACTGCCGCTGATCATTACGGCACTGGTCTGCTTCGCGCTGTTTGCCTTGCCGCCGAGCGGCCTTGGCTGGCTGAGCCTTGCCGCCGGTGCCACGATCGGCGGCGCGATCGGCATGCAGCGTTCGCGCCTGATGCGCCTGCATGTCGAAGGCGAGGGCGACGATGCGCGTGTCATGGTGCGTCAGTCGCCGCTTGCGCTGGTTCTGATCGGCGGCGTCTTCATAGTGCGCCGCCTTCTGCTTCCGGGCGGCATGGCCATCGGCGCGAGCCATCCTGCGGCCACGGCGCTGTTGCTGACCGATGCTATGCTCGGTCTGGTGCTGGGAATGGTCGTGGTGAGCCGAGGTGTGCTCTGGCAGCGTGCGCGGGCCATGGTGGCCAACCACATCACCGACGCCTGACAGAACAGGAAATTGCGGCCTGCCGGCGCCTGTGGCGCTGGGGCAGGCCGTGATGCCTCACGTCGCGCGGTCGACCGCATTCGCCGCGGATTCGATGTCCTGTCCCACGCCGCGCACGGTGTTGCAGGCAGCCGCACCGAGCACGAGGCCCGCCGCAGCGGCAGCCAGGACAAGCTTCCTGATCATCTTTTCGCTATCCTTGTCAGCGAAAGGCCCCGGATTGGTCCTATCGATCGGCGACCGCTAGGCGATCACGCAAGGCAGCGAAAGAGGGGAGAGCCTGCGCTTCGGCGCTCGGCCGAAGCGTTCCGGCCCACTTTCGGCGTGCGCGGCTGATCGGCTTACTTGTGAATGGCGTCTTCGCCGGCCTGTCCGACCGATTGGACGTCCTTGCCGGCGCCCTTGACCGTGTTGCAGGCCGAAGCCGAGACGACGATACCGCCGACCATCAGGGCGAGCACGAATTTCTTGAGCATTTCTCGTTCCTTTCGAGCATCCGTCCGGCATGTTTTACCGGGATCGCTAAAGGCAACGTCCAGCCCGCGAGCAGGTTCCCTAGGTTCGCTGAAGGGAGGGCGCGGAGGTTTCGATTGCCGGCCCCGCCTCGCCAAGGCTTTCTTCGGTCGCCCCTTCATCCAGCGCGGAGGTCGGCGAGATACGCTTTGCCAGTGTATGTTCGCGCCAGGTGATGATGAGGCCTGCCGCGACGATCAGCGGCGCGCCAAGCCAGATCGATGCGGGCGGCAGCGATCCGAAGATCGTGCGTTCGTAAAGCGTCGCCCAGATCAGCGCGCTGTAGTCCATGACCACCACGGTCGCGACCGCGCCGTACCGCAGCGCGGCGGTGATGAGCAATTGCGCCAGTGTCCCGGCAAGCCCCACAGCCACCAGCAGCAGCCAGACTTGCGGCGGGTGCGACTGGCCATAGAACGGCAGCAGCACGGCGGCGAACAGCGAGCCGAAGAAAGAAAACCAGAATACGCAGGCGATCGGCTCCTCGGTACGGGCAAGGTCGCGGATCTGGAAACTGACGACGGCGACGATCACGCCCGCACCCAGCCCGGCGGCGAGGCCCGCCAGCGGAACCGCCTGTTCCCCCGGCCGGGTAATCAGCAACACGCCGATAAAGCCGAGTACCACGGCGGTCCAACGCCAGCGGCCGACATGCTCGCGCATGACAAGGGCCGTGATCAGCACCGCGAAGAGCGGCGCTGTGAAGCCCAGCGTCGTGCCCACGGGCAGCGGCAGCAGCATGGCCGCCGTGACATTGCAGACGAGGCCCAGCGTCCCGGTGGTCGCCCGCATCGCATGATTGCGCAGGCGGCCGGTCCTCAGCATGCCGAGCCGTCCTGTCGCCAGCAGCCAGCCCGCCATCAGCGGAACCGCCATGGCCTGCCGCCAGAACACCATTTCCGGCGCCGAAACGCCCCGGCTTCCGGCAAGCTTGATCAGCATGAACATGGTCGAGAGCATGGTCATGGCCATGAGGCGCAGCCCGATGGCCAGCAGCGGACGGTCCGGACGCCTGCTTGCGGGTGGGCGGGATGGCGACGGGGCGGAGGAAACGTTCACCCGGCGGGCTTTATCTTCCCGGCGCAAGGAGGCAAGGGCGGGGAATGAACGATACCGACCTTATCATGGCAGTGGCGGGCGGGGTCTGCGTCGTGGTGGCGGCGATCGCCTGGATCGGCGACCTTCGCCGCATGAAGCGCCGCGATCTCGACCGCGTGGGCTTCATGCCCTGGACGACGGTGTTCTTCATTGCGCTGATGGGGGCGGTGCTGCTGCTCGGGATTTCCGCGAAGGACTGGTTCGGGCGATAATCCGGCAAGGGCCTAGGCCGCCGGTCGACAAGGGCAGGGGGAATGTCTGATGGATGATGAACCGGGCATGCGGATCGTTCGCGGCAAGACTCCGGAGTCTGCGGCCATGGTCGCGGCAACGCGGCGGGCGATGACGCTGACGGCCCGGCTCAATCAGTTGACGTTCGACGATGCCGATGCGGTGCGGGCGCTGTTCAGCGAACTGATCGGAACCCCGGTCGACGATGGTTTCCTCCTGCTTCCACCGTTCTACACCTCCGGGGGCACCGAAATCCGGCTTGGCCGGAATGTCTTCATCAATCAGAATTGCACGATCTACGATCTTGGCGGCGTGGACATCGGTGACGATGTGATGATCGCGCCGAACGTGAGCATCATTACGGCGAGCCATCCCCTCGATCCGGTCCAGCGTCGCTCCGTCACGATCGGCAAACCGATCGTGATCGGACGCAACGCCTGGATCGCCAATGGTGCGACGATTATCGGCGGCGTGACGATCGGCGAGAATTCCGTCGTGGCAGCGGGGGCGGTCGTGACCAAGGACGTGCCGCCGAACGCGCTTGTCGGCGGAAGCCCGGCGCGGATCATTCGCATGATCGACTAGGGGCGCTTGCCGCGCTTTCCTACATCGCGGGGTTGTGACCTAATCGGGGGATGAAGCGCAATCTGCCCCGCAACAAGCCCCGTCACATCCGGGTTCCCGCATTTGCTCCCGTACCCGTGCGGGCGCGTGCCGATGGTTGGACGCCGGACCGTCAGGCGCGCTTTCTCGGCGCCTTGGCGGAGACGGGTTCGGTCGTGGAGGCCGCGCGGCGCGTCGGGATGGCGCGCGAGACGGCCTATCGGCTGCGCCGCAAGCCGGGCGCGGGCAGTTTCGCCGCCGCATGGGACAAAGTGACGGGTGTGCGCCCACAAGGTGACAGGCCCGCACAAGGTGACAGGTCGCGAAAGTGGAAGGTCACAGCCGAAGAGCGGGCACAACGCGCGCTGTTCGGTCTGCTCAAGGTGCGGATGTACCGTGGCCGCCATGTCGCGACCGAGCGAAAAGCCGACAATTCCGCGCTTCTGGCCTATCTCGCCCAGTTGGATCGTTCGGCATTGTCGGGCGCTAGGGGCGAGGCAAGGTTACACCGTTTCGCACCCGGTTTCGTGTCAACCGGGTGCGCGCGGTGAGGGCACTCGCGTCAGAGGCAGGCTTCCAGATAGGCCTGATCGAATCCGAACTGGCGGGCCTTTTCCAACGTGTAGGGACGCAGGCCCGAGGGGCGGAATTCGCCGATGATCTTGCCGTCGTCGGTCTCGTCCAGATACTCGAACTTGAAGAGTTCCTGGGTGACGATCACGTCGCCTTCCATGCCGATCACTTCGGTGATGTTGGTAGTGCGGCGCGAACCGTCGCGCAGGCGCTTTACCTGCACGATGATGTCTACCGATTCGGCGATCTGGCGGCTGATGGCTTCCTTGGGGATCTTGATGTCGCCCATCAGGATCATGTTCTCCATACGGCCAAGGCACTCGCGCGGGCTGTTGGCGTGGAGCGTGCACATGGAACCGTCGTGGCCGGTGTTCATGGCGGCGAGCAGGTCGAAGCACTCGGCGCCGCGGATTTCGCCCAGGATGATCCGGTCCGGGCGCATACGCAGGGCGTTCTTCACAAGGTCGCCAATAGTGATCGCGCCTTGCCCTTCAAGGTTCGGCGGGCGGGTTTCCAGCGGCAGCCAGTGCGGTTGCTGGAGGCGGAGTTCGGCGGCGTCCTCGATGGTCAGCACGCGCTCGCCCGGATCGATCATCTTCGAGAGGGCATTGAGCATCGTCGTCTTGCCCGAGCCGGTACCGCCCGAGATCACGACGTTCATCCGGCAGGCGCCGGCGATCTTGAGTGCGGTGGCCATCTTCTCGCTCATCGAACCGAAGTCCTTGAGCATGTCGATGGTGATCGGCTTCTCGGAGAACTTACGAATCGAGATCGCGGTGCCGCGCAGGCTGAGCGGCGGCACGATGACGTTGACGCGGCTGCCGTCCTTGAGGCGGGCGTCGGCCAGCGGCGTGGTCTGGTCGACGCGGCGGCCGACCTGGTTGACGATGCGCTGGGCGATCTGGAACAGGTGCTGCTCGTCGCGGAACTTGGTCGTCGCGAGTTGCAGCTTGCCCTTCTTTTCGATGTAGGTCTGGTTCGGGCCGTTGACCATGATGTCCGACACGTCGGGATCGTTGAGCAGCTCTTCCAGTGGGCCGAAGCCGAGCAGTTCGTCGATCAGCACCTTCTCCAGCGCGAACTGTTCGCGGCGGTTGAAGGTGATTTTCAGTTCGGCCAGCACTTCGATGATGATCGGGCGGAATTCCTCGGACAGTTCGTCCTTGGTCAGCGTCGCCGCCGCTTCGGGATCGACGCGTTCGAGCAGGCGGGGGAGTACCTGTTCTTTGATCTTGTGGATCGAGGCTTCGAAGCCGTTCTGCTCGGATTCGCCCGAATGAACCGAATTGGCACGATCGGCGAGGCGCGACATGGCGTCCTCGCGCGAGTTCTGCGGGCCGGACGAGGGCGCGTCCATGCTGGCAACCGGCGGGAACTGCTCGCCGCCCGGGCCGCCCGAAACCGGAGGCTTCTCACCGACGCCGCTCTTGAGCGGCTTGGCCACGCCGAACGCGGGACGCGCTCCCTGGCTCATCCCTCCCATGCCGTTACGCCGCCCGAATGCCGTCATGCTTCCATAAACCTTTCCAGCGCTCCGGTTGCGCGGTTGCCCGCGAACCTGTGCGAATATGCAGAGGATTAAGGTTGAAACTTTGATAACTTCCTAATGGGCGCGGCCCCGGCTTCCGATTGCCGCAAGATCTCGCGTCAGGTCTGCAGGCAGAAGCAAAAGGGCGCCCCCGGTTTCCCGGAGGCGCCCCTGAAAGCGCAAAGCTTGTTGAAAGCTTTTGTCGGAGATCAGCCCTCGACGTGCTCTGCGAGCACGGTCAGGCCCTTTTCGCCCACTTCGGCGAAACCGCCGGTGATGCGGATCTCTTCCGGCATGGCGCCTTCGGCCCGATAGACCTTGAGGGCGCCGTCAGCGACGGTCGACATGAAGGGCGCGTGGCCCTCCAGCACGCCGAACTCGCCTTCGGTGCCGGGGACGACCACCATGTGGACGTCTTCCGAGCGGACGAGCTTGGCCGGCGTGACGAGTTCGAAGTGCAGAGCCATGATCGATTACGCCTCTTCGGCCAGCTTCTTGGCCTTGGCGACCACTTCCTCGATGCCGCCGACCATGTAGAAGGCTGCTTCCGGAAGGTGATCGTATTCGCCTTCGACGACGGCCTTGAACGACTTCACGGTGTCTTCCAGCTGGACAAACTTGCCCGAGATGCCGGTGAAGACTTCCGCGACGTGGAACGGCTGCGACAGGAACTTCTGGATCTTGCGGGCGCGGGCGACGGTGAGCTTATCTTCTTCCGAAAGCTCGTCCATGCCCAGGATCGCGATGATGTCCTGAAGCGACTTGTACTTCTGCAGGGTTTCCTGAACCTTGCGGGCGGTCTCGTAGTGTTCGGCGCCGACGACGCGGGGCTCAAGAACGCGCGAGGTCGAGTCGAGCGGGTCAACGGCCGGGTAGATGCCCAGTTCCGAGATGGCGCGGTTCAGCGTGGTCGTTGCGTCAAGGTGCGCGAACGATGCGGCTGGTGCCGGGTCGGTAAGGTCATCCGCGGGGACGTAGATCGCCTGAACCGAGGTGATCGAACCCTTGGTGGTCGAGGTGATGCGTTCCTGCAGCTGGCCCATGTCGGTCGACAGGGTCGGCTGATAGCCCACGGCCGAAGGAATACGGCCGAGCAGAGCCGACACTTCCGCGCCCGCCTGGGTGAAGCGGAAGATGTTGTCGACGAAGAACAGAACGTCCTGGCCTTCCTGGTCGCGGAAGTACTCGGCCATGGTCAGGCCCGAGAGAGCGACGCGAGCGCGGGCGCCCGGCGGTTCGTTCATCTGGCCGAACACGAGAGCAACCTTCGAACCGTCCGAGGTGGCGTTGCCTTCGGCGTCCTTGGCAATAACGCCGGCGTCGAGGAACTCGTGGTAGAGGTCGTTACCTTCACGGGTGCGTTCACCGACGCCCGCGAAGACCGACACGCCGCCGTGGCCCTTGGCGATGTTGTTGATCAGTTCCTGGATGAGAACCGTCTTGCCCACGCCGGCGCCGCCGAACAGGCCGATCTTGCCGCCCTTTGCGTAGGGGGCGAGAAGGTCGATGACCTTGATGCCGGTGACCAGGATCGCCGCTTCGGTCGACTGGTCGACGAATTCGGGAGCCTTGGCGTGGATCGGTGAGAACATGTCCGAACCGACGGGACCACGCTCGTCGATCGGGTCGCCGACGACGTTCATGATGCGGCCGAGGGTCTTCGGACCGACGGGGACCGAGATCTGCTTGCCGGTGTTGGCGACGGGCTGACCACGGGTCAGGCCATCGGTGCCGTCCATGGCGATGGTGCGAACGGTGTTTTCACCGAGGTGCTGCGCGACTTCGAGAACCAGCTTCTGGCCGTTGTTCTCGGTCTCGAGCGCGGTGAGGATCGCCGGCAGTTCGCCTTCGAAGGTGACGTCGACGACGGCGCCGATGATCTGGCTGATCTTGCCAGTAGCGGTCAGGTTTAGCACGGGTGCGGTGGCCATTTTGGTTTCCTTGCCTGCGGTGACTTACAGCGCTTCCGCGCCAGCAATGATTTCGATGAGTTCGGTGGTGATCGCGGCCTGACGGCTGCGGTTGTACTGGATCGTCAGCTTCTGGATCAGGTCGCCGGCGTTGCGCGTGGCGTTGTCCATGGCGGTCATCGACGCGCCCTGTTCGGAAGCGGCGTTCTCCAGCAGCGCACCGAAGATCTGCGTGCGCAGGTAGCGCGGCAGCAGCGCGGCGAGGATTTCTTCCTCTTCCGGCTCGTATTCGGTCACGGCATCACCGGCCACGACCGCCTTGGGGGCGGGCACCGGGATGATCTGCTGGTCGGTCGGCTCCTGCAGAAGCGCCGAGCGGAACTTCGAGTAGAACAGGTGTGCCACGTCGAACTTGCCGGCCTCGTACATGGCGACCAGTTCGTCGGCGATGCGCTCGGCTTCGTTGAAGCCGGGGTCACGCACGTCGGTGGTGTCGAACATGTGCGCGATCTGCTTGGGGAATTCGCGGCGCAGCGGCGCGCGACCCTTGCGACCGACGAGGTAGAACAGGACGGTCTTGCCCTGTGCTTCCAGCTCACGCGCCTTCACACGTGCGGCCTTGACGATGTTCGAGTTGAACGCGCCGCACAGACCCTTGTCCGAGTTCGCGACGACGAGCAGGTGCACCTTGTCGCTGCCGGTGCCGGCGAGCAGCTTGGGGCTGTTCTCGCTGACCGTGATCTTGCTGGCGAGCGATCCCATCACCTCGGCGAGACGCGCGGCGTAGGGACGCGCGGACTCCGCGGCGGCCTGCGCCTTGCGCAGCTTGGCCGCGGCGACCATCTGCTTGGCCTTGGTGATCTTCTGGGTCGACTTGACCGAGTTGATGCGGCCTTTGAGTTCCTTGAGCGAAGCCACTCGTTTCTCTCCGTTTTCCGCCCCGGCCGCCGCGATGGCAGCCGGAACGGAGGATCAGGTCAATCTCAGGCGAACTGCTTGGCGAACGCGTCGAGCGCAGCCTTGGTCTTCGCCTTGGCTTCGTCGCCGAAGTCCTTGGTCGAACGGATCAGTTCGAGAACGTCGGCGTGCTTCTCGTGCATGAAGTCGAGCATTTCGGCTTCGTACTCGGTGACCTTCGAAACCGGCAGGGCATCGAGGTAGCCGTTGGTGCCGGCGAAGATCGACAGCGTCTGCTCTTCGAACTTCAGCGGCGAGAACTGCTTCTGCTTGAGCAGCTCGGTCAGGCGCGCACCGCGGTTGAGGAGCTTCTGGGTCGAGGCGTCGAGGTCCGAACCGAACTGGGCGAAGGCCGCCATTTCGCGGTACTGCGCCAGCTCCAGCTTGATCGAGCCGGCAACCTTCTTCATCGCCTTGGTCTGGGCCGAACCGCCGACGCGCGACACCGACAGACCCACGTTGATGGCCGGACGGATGCCCTGGTAGAACAGGCCGGTTTCAAGGAAGATCTGGCCGTCGGTGATCGAGATCACGTTGGTCGGAATGTAGGCCGAGACGTCGCCAGCCTGCGTTTCGATGATCGGAAGCGCAGTGAGCGAGCCGTTGCCGTTCTCGTCGTTCATCTTCGCAGCGCGCTCAAGCAGGCGGCTGTGGAGATAGAACACGTCGCCCGGGTAAGCTTCGCGGCCCGGAGGACGACGCAGCAGCAGCGACATTTGACGATAGGCGACGGCCTGCTTCGAAAGGTCGTCATACACGATCACGGCGTGCATCGCGTTGTCGCGGAAGAACTCGCCCATCGCGGCGCCGGTGTAGGGAGCGAGGTACTGCAGCGGAGCGGGCTCCGAAGCGGTAGCGGCGATGACGATGGAGTATTCCATCGCGCCGTTTTCTTCGAGCTGACGCACGATCTGCGCAACGGTCGAGCGCTTCTGGCCGACGGCGACGTAGATGCAGTAGAGCTTCTTGGATTCGTCGGTGCCGGCGTTCGCTTCCTTCTGGTTGATGAAGGTATCGATCGCGACGGCGGTCTTGCCGGTCTGGCGGTCACCGATGATCAGCTCGCGCTGGCCACGGCCAACGGGGACGAGGGCGTCGATCGCCTTCAGGCCGGTCTGCACGGGTTCGTGCACCGACTTGCGCGGGATGATGCCGGGAGCCTTGGCTTCGACGCGGGCGCGCTTTTCAGCAACGATCGGGCCCTTGCCGTCGATCGGGTTGCCGAGAGCGTCCACCACGCGGCCGAGCAGGCCCTTGCCGACGGGAACGTCGACGATGGTGTTGGTGCGCTTGACGCTGTCGCCTTCCTTGATCTCGGCGTCCGAGCCGAAGATCACGACGCCGACGTTATCGGCTTCGAGGTTGAGGGCCATGCCCTGCACACCGTTGGCGAATTCGACCATTTCGCCGGCCTGGACCTTGTCGAGGCCGTGGATGCGGGCGATGCCGTCACCCACCGAGAGCACGGAACCGACTTCCGAAACCTGGGCTTCGGTGCCGAAATTGGCGATCTGGTCCTTGATGACCTTCGAGATTTCTGCGGCGCGGATGTCCATTGTGGTGCCTTTCTTAGCCCTTCATGGCCTGGGCGAGCGAATTGAGACGGGTGCGGATCGAGCTGTCGATGCGCTTGGAGCCGATGGTGACGACAAGGCCGCCGAGCAGATCGGCGTCCACGCTGGTCTTCACGCTGATCTTGCGGCCCTCGCGCAGTTCCAGCTTCTGGCGCAGCTCTTCGACCTGAGCGTCGTTGAGCGGGTGCGCCGTGGTGACTTCGGCAGTAGCCTCACCGCGCTGGGCGGCGGCGATCGCTGCGAAGGCACGAATGATCTGGGGCAGCGCGGAAAGGCGGCGATTGGCCGCCAGCACGCCGACGAAGTTCTTCGTCAGGGCGGAGAGGCCAAGCACGTCGGCAACAGCCTCCATGGCCGCACCGGCCGCCTTGCGGCTGATTTCGGGGTTGCGAATCAGGTCGGCGAGGTCGCCGTTTTCCTTGATCGCAGCGCCGATACGGTCGAGGTCGCCCTCGACGTTCGTTACGACGCCGTTCTCGCTGGCAAGGTCAAACAGCGCCGAAGCGTAGCGCCCTTGCAAGCTGGCTTTGATGCCGCCGGAATTCTCCACGCGTGTCCTATCCTTACATCGGGTGGGCTGAGGCACTTGGGTACACGAATATAACGTGCCCCCCGGCCCGCAGACGGGGCGCGCATAGCGACGATAGTGTTACTATGCAAGGCGCGGGAGGGCGCTTGGGGACAATGCCTAAAAAAGCGGTTTGAAAGCAAGGCACGGGAAGCGCCGTTGGTTTCAGTGCTGCAGAAGTTCCGGTGAAGCGAGACCGGAGTTTTTCATGACCTATCGAATCGTTGGCCTGCTAACGGCCCCGTTTGCCCACTATTTCTCCATGAACGACCGGGAACTCATTGATTCCGGAGCGCGGCGTCTCATTGCGGACAGCGATTCCGGCTATCCGTGCCGCGTCAGTTTGCGGGACGCCGAGGCGGGCGAGCGCGTCCTGCTCGTGAATTTCGTGAGCCACGAAGTCGCCAATCCTTACCGCACCGCGCATGCGATATATATTCGGGAAGGTGCGAGCGAGGCCGAACCCTTCGTCGATCGGCTCCCACCGGTGTTCGAGGGAAGGACGATGTCGCTGCGTGGTTTCGATCGGGATGGAATGATGGTTCACGCGCTTCTTGCCGCACCCGGCATGGTGGAGGCGGGCATAAGTTTGCTGTTCTCCGATCCGGAGGTCGCTTGCATCCACGCGCACAATGCCGCCCATGGCTGCTTCGCGGCGCGGATCGAACGCGAGGGAGACGGACTGTGACACATACTGTTGCCAAACCCGACGACGAGCGTGCCTGGCAGGCCGTGCTGGCGCGGGATCGGAAATTCGACGGGCGCTTCGTTACCGGCGTCCTTTCCACCGGCATCTATTGCCGCCCCTCGTGTTCCGCGCGCCATCCCCGGCGCGAGAACGTCCGCTTCTTCGCCGAACCGGCCGAGGCCGAGCGTGCGGGGCTGAGGGCTTGCCTGCGTTGCCGCCCGAACGACGTGTCGCGCGACGAGGAGGCAGTCACCCGCGCACTGGCGATGTTGGACGAGGTAGGCGATACCGCGCCGGGGTTGGCCGAACTGGCCGAGACGGTGGGCTACAGTCCCACACATTTCCAGCGCGTGTTCAAGCGCGCCGTCGGGCTCTCACCCGCCGAATATGGCCGCGCGCGACGGTTCGAGCGGGCAGGCGAGGCGCTTAGCGGCGGTGCGAGCGTGACCGAGGCTATCCATGAGGCCGGTTTCAGCGCGCCTTCGCGTTTTTACGAGAGCAGCGCCGAGCGTCTGGGTATGGCACCTTCGGCATGGCGGGACGGCGGCGGCGGCGTGCGGATCCACTGGGCGGTAGTCGCCACGACGCTGGGGCGAATGCTGGTCGCTGCGACCGACCGGGGCGTCTGCCGACTGTCGTTCGACGAAGACCGCGAGGATCTGGCCGCGCGCTTTCCCAAGGCGGAACTGATCGAGGGCGGCGAGGATTTCGCGCGGCTTCTTGAGGATGTCGTCGCCGCAGTCGAGCAGCCCGAGCATTCGCAGCGGATCCCGCTAGACGTGCAGGGCACCGCTTTCCAGCAGGCGGTCTGGCGCGAATTGCAGCGCATCCCGGCGGGAGAAACGCGGACTTATGCGCAGATCGCCGCCGCCGTGGGCAAACCCGGCGCGGTTCGGGCGGCGGGCTCGGCCAATGGCGCCAACAATGTCGCCGTGCTGATCCCCTGCCACCGCGTGATCCGCTCCGACGGCGCGATCGGCGGCTATGCCTATGGCGAGGCGATCAAGCGCGAGCTGCTCCGGCGCGAAAACGCTCAGACGAAACTGTAGGGGTCGATATCGATATTCACGCGCACGCCGCGCGGGAATTGCAGCGGCTCCAGCCATTCGCGCAGCATCTTCTGCAATTCTGCCGAGCGGCGGGCGTTGATGAGCAGGCGGAAGCGGTGGCGTCCGCGCAGCAGGGAGAGCGGCGCCGGAGCAGGGCCCAGCACCAGCATGTCGGGATGGTTGGGGGCGGTGCCGCCGATGGCGCGAGCGGCGGCTTTCGCTTCGGCCTGATCCTCGGACGATACGATGATTGCCGCCCATCGGCCGAAGGGCGGGGCGTTGGCGTCGCGGCGGGCCTCGATCTCGGCACTATAGAAAGCATCGCGATCCCCGGCGGCGAGGGCGGCGATCACGGCGGCCTCGGGATGCCGTGTCTGGATCAGCACTTCGCCGGGCTTTTCGCCGCGACCCGCGCGTCCGGCGACCTGTGCGACCTGCTGGTACGTGCGCTCGGCCGCCCGCAAGTCGCCGCCCTCCAGCCCGAGATCGGCATCGACCACGCCGACCAGCGTCAGTTCGGGGAAATGGTAGCCCTTGGTGACGAGCTGGGTGCCGACGATCACGTCGATGGCCTTGCTTTCGGCCTTGGCGACGAATTCGTTCATCGCCTCTGCCGTGTTCATGGTGTCCGACGTCACTAGCGCCACGCGCGCTTCGGGCAGGATTTCCGCCACTTCGTCGGCAATCCGCTCGACACCGGGGCCGCAGGCGACGAGGCAGTCGCCCGTTCCGCATTCGGGGCAGGCGTCCGGAACCGGCACTTCGTGGCCGCAGTGGTGGCAGGCAAGCCGCTTGGAAAACCGGTGCTCCACCAGCCATGCCGTGCAGTTCGGACACTGGAAGCGGTAGCCGCAATGGCGGCATAGCGTCAGCGGCGCATAGCCCCGGCGGTTGAGAAACAGCAGCGATTGTTCACCGCGCGCGAGCCGGGCCTTCATCTCCTCGACAAGCCGGGGAGCCAGCCATTTGCCGCGCTCGGGCGCTTCCTTGCGCAAGTCGAGGATCTGGATATCGGGAAGCTGCGCGCCGCCGAAGCGGGCGGGGAGGTCGATCTTGCGGTAAACCCCGGCTTCGGCCAGCTGCATCGATTCCAGCGCCGGAGTGGCACTGGCGAGAATGACCGGAAACGCCTCGAACTTGGCGCGCATCACCGCCACATCGCGGGCGTTGTAGCGCACGCCGTCGTCCTGCTTGAACGAGATTTCGTGCGCCTCGTCGACCACGACAAGGCCCAGATTCGCGTAAGGCAGGAACAGCGCCGAGCGGGCACCTACAATGACCTGAGCGTTACCTAGAACGATGGAGCGCCACGCGCGCCGCCGCTCGCTGGACTTGAGCGAGGAGTGCCAGAGGATCGGCGGAACACCGAAGCGATGCTCGAACCGGCGGAGGAAATTTTCAGTGAGCGCGATCTCGGGCAGCAGCACCAGGACCTGTCTTCCGAGCCGCAGCGCTTCGGCCACGGCTTCGAAATAGGTCTCGGTCTTGCCCGATCCGGTCACGCCGTCGAGCAGGAAGGGCGCGAACTTGTCCCCGCGCACCGCCTCGACGAAAATGTCCGCTGCGGCCTGTTGCCCTTCCGAGAGTTCGGGCACCGCGAATTCCGGATTGGCGCGAGCATAAGGCCGGTCGAGATCGACCACCACCGGCTCCAGCAGCCCCGCGCCGACCATGCCGCGCAGCACGCCGTCGGAGACCGAGGCCAGTTCGGCCAGTTCCTTGATCGAGGCCTGTTCGCCCTGCAACGCATCCAGTGCTGCTGCGCGCTGCGGGGTGAGGCGGGCCGGTTCCGCGCCTGTCAGCCGGTATTCGGTGGTCGTCCCGCCGCCGCGCAGCGCCGCCATCGAGCCCAGCGCCATGCGGGCCACCGAAGACAGCGAGGCGCAGTAGTAATCCGCCGTCCACTCGATCAGCCGCCGCAGCCGGGTGGGGAGAGGGGGCACCGGCAGCACTTCCAGAATCGGACGTAGTTTGCTTTCAGGCACTTCCTGCGCGCTCAGGCGTTCTGCTTCCCACACGATCCCCAGCACTTGCCGGGGGCCGAGCGGCGCGATCACCACGGATCCGTATTCGACCGCGATGCCTTCGGGCACGCGATAGTCGAGCACGCCCAGCGCGGCATTGAAGACAAGGATTCGAATGCGTTTCATCTGAAATGCATATAGGCACTCGGACAAGGGCACGTGAAGGAGATGATGATGGTGAATTGGGGATCGCCTGAATCGGTCGGGCAGCAGAACGACTACAGAATGGCCCGCCGCACGGTGCTGGGCGGGTTGGTGATGGTGGGCGGCCTTGCGCTGACCGGCATGCTTTCCGGTTGCGCAACAATGGGTCTGCCCGGAAGCAGCCCCGCCGACGCCGAGCCGGTGCGGCGCCTCATGCGCTATTCCTCGGAGCGGGCCTTTACCTGGCTGGTGCAGCCCGATGGCTTCTGGACCAGCCCGGTCGCGCGCATTCCGCTGCCGGTGCTGTTCACCCGCACCGGTTCGACCAAATCGGCCGTGCTGAAATCGCCGAAATTCCGCGAACAGCTTCAGCATCAGCTCAACACGATTGCCAGCCAGAGCGCTGGAGCTGCCGCCTCGGTGGTGTCGCAAACCGCGAAGGACATGGCCATTCCCAACGCCGCGGGCGTGCTTCGCGGGGGGCGGACCGAGGCCACCACGCTGCTGCGCAAGGCCGTGGGGCCCGGCGTCGTCAATGCAATGATGCCGGGGATCGAGCGGGCCATGCAGCAGACCACCGATCCCACGCTGGGCCAGGCGATCGCCGCGCTCAAGGGCGTGACGATCACCGATGCCGCGCATGCCCTCGCGATCGAGGCCGACAATTCGATCTGGTACGAGATCGGCTCGGCCGAAGCCGCGATCCGGCAGGATCCCACGCAGACCAACGATGCCGTGCTGATTGGCGCGCTGAAGGGCGGCTAAGGCGGATTTGGGCGAATTCGAACGGGAAAATCCCGATCAGCTATTGCAATATTCCGGAGCGATTGAGCCTTTTGGGCCGCATCGTTTATTGCGGTGTCTGATCGACAGTTCGCGCACCAGCTGTTCCATCCCGTCGCCCCCGCGAAGGCGGGGGGCCCGCTTCTTTGCAAGCTCTCGCTTTACACAAGAAGCGGGATCCCCGCCTTCGCGGGGATGACGGGGGGATGGGGTGCGGTGTAATCAATATAGCGGGCTTGCAATAATATCGCGGTATCGCAATCGGGCGCTCTCATCCTGATTGCGCCGTCAGTCGGCAGCGAATTCATCGGTGCGCCCAGGCACCGGCACCAAAAAACCGCGCCAATATCCGCCCCGGGCCGGATCGGCCGCTCGGGGTGTTCAGATTGGGCGCGCTTGCCTATAGCGGGCGCCAGAATCGGCGCTGGTCCCTCGCTCGCGCCGAACTGCCGTTACGGGCCCCATCACAGGATTTGTGCCATGAAGTTCTTCGTCGACACCGCCGACACCGCCGAAATCGCCGACCTTGCCGCCACCGGCCTGCTCGACGGCGTGACCACCAACCCGTCGCTGATCGCCAAGTCCGGCCGTGACTTCATCGAAGTCACCAAGGAAATCTGCGGCCTCACCCATGGTCCGGTCAGCGCCGAAGTCGTCGCTCTCGACCACGCAGGCATGATGCGCGAGGCCGAAATCCTCCGCAAGATCGCGGACAACGTCTGCATCAAGGTGCCGCTCACCTTCGACGGCCTGAAGACCTGCAAGGCGCTCACCAGCGATGGCACCATGGTCAATGTCACGCTGTGCTTCTCGGCCAATCAGGCGCTGCTCGCCGCCAAGGCTGGCGCGTCGTTCGTCTCGCCCTTCGTTGGCCGTCATGACGACAACGGCTTCGACGGCATGGACCTGATCCGCGACATCCGCCTGATCTACGACAACTACGCTTACGAGACCGAGATCCTCGCCGCCTCGATCCGCCACCCGGTCCACGTGCTCGAATGCGCACGCATCGGCGCAGACGTTGCGACGATGCCGCCGGCGGTCATCAAGAACCTCGTCAAGCACGTCCTCACCGACAAGGGCATCGAAGGCTTCATGGCGGACTGGGCCAAGACCGGCCAGTCGCTCTGATAGCCGCGCTCATAAAATAAGCACACCTTCGGGTGGGTCGGCGCAAGGCCAGCAAATTCAACGCCGGAGGTGCATCGCGCCTCCGGCGTTTTGCATAGCGGCGGCTTGCACAGGCGCGGCTATGACGCCATTGAGCGGTCATGTCCGATGAAACACCCGTCGATCGCTTCAAATTCGCGCTGACCGGCGCCTCGCGCGCCATTGCGCAGGATGCCGAGGTCGAGGTCAACTGGACGGCGGATGCCCCCAGTGCCAGCGGGGGCACCTTCCGCGTTCCGATGCCGGGCCGCTCGGTCCCGCGCGGCGCGGCGATGCAGGCGCGCGGTTATGCCGACAGCTTCGCGCTGCGGCTGCGCCATCATGACGACCGTCTGCACATGCGCCATGCTCCCAGCGAGCCTTCGGCGCGGGCCTGCTACGACGCGGTGGAGGCCGTGCGCTACGAAGCGCTGGGCGCCAATGCCTATGCCGGCATGCGCGACAATCTCGACGCCTCGCTCGAAGCGCGCATCGCCACCGATCCGATTTCCCGCGCCGACAGTCCGGACAAGGTACCGGTGCCGACCGCGCTGGCGCTGATGCTGCGCGAACGCCTGACCGGCCAGCCCGTGCCCGAGGCAGCCCAGACCGGCGTCGCCATGGTCCGCCGCTGGATCGAATCGAAGGCGGCTGCCGATTTCGATGCGCTCGCTGGATTGCTGGAGGATCAGAAGGCTTTCCAGAAGCTCTCGCTCGACATGCTCGCGCATCTCGAGATGACGCAGGCCGATGAAATCGACATGCCGCCCGAGGACGCCGACGACATGGACGGCGACGAGGAGACCGAGGACGACGAGACCGGCGACGAAAGCGGGCGCGAGGAACAGCCCGCCGAAGCCGCCGCCGAACCCTCGCAAGGTCAGGACGAAGGCGAGAGCGAGGCCGAGGGCGAAAATTCCGAGGACATGGACGAGGGCGAGGAAGGGCAGGAAGGCGAGGAGGGCATGCTCCCCGTCCGGCCCAACCGTCCCTGGACCGACATTCCCGACAGCTTCGACTACAAGGTCTTCACCGAGGCTTTCGACGAAGTGACCAGCGCCGCCGACCTCTGCGACGAGGAAGAACTGACGCGGCTGCGCGCCTATCTCGACGCGCAGCTCAAGGGGCTTCAGGGCGTGGTGACGCGCCTTGCCAACCGGCTTCAGCGTCGCCTGATGGCGCAGCAGAACCGGTCCTGGGACTTCGATCAGGAAGAGGGCATGCTCGATGCCGCGCGGCTGGCCCGCGTGGTGGTCTCGCCCGGCCAGTCGCTCTCCTACAAGATCGAGCGCGACGTGGAGTTCAAGGACACCGTCGTCACCCTGTTGCTCGACAATTCGGGTTCGATGCGCGGACGCCCGATCTCCATCGCGGCGATCAGCGCGGACGTGATGGCGCGAACGCTGGAGCGCTGCGGCGTGAAGGTCGAGATTCTCGGCTTCACCACGCGCGCCTGGAAGGGCGGACAGAGCCGCGAATCGTGGTTGGCGAGCGGCCGCCCCGCACATCCCGGCCGCCTCAACGACTTGCGGCACATCATCTACAAGAAGGCCGACGAACCCTGGCGCCGCGCGCGCAAGAACCTTGGCCTGATGATGCGCGAGGGCCTGCTCAAGGAAAACATCGACGGCGAGGCGCTGCTCTGGGCGCACAGCCGCTTGCTCGCCCGGCAGGAGGATCGCCGTATCCTCATGGTGATCTCCGACGGCGCGCCGGTGGACGATTCGACGCTGTCGGTGAACTCGGCCGGTTATCTGGAGGCGCATTTGCGCCGCGTGATCGAATGGATCGAGGCGAAGAGCCCGGTCCAGCTTGTCGCCATCGGCATCGGCCATGACGTCACGCGCTATTACCGCCGTGCCGTCACGATCATGGATGCAGAGCAGCTTGGCGGCACGATGATCGAGCAGTTGGCGGGACTGTTCGAGGAAGAGTGATTTTTCTACCGGGCGGTATTGAATCTGTACCGCCCGGTCCCAAGTTCGGCGGCGGTTTGCAAACTGTCGCCAACGAAGGGAAATTCATGAACGTAACTGACGCAGTCCTCAGCCGCCGCTCGATCCGCGCATTCAGCGACGAGCCGGTGAGCCTCGACGTGCTGCGCCGCGTGCTCGACAAGGCGCGCATGGCGCCTTCGGGCTGCAACTTCCAGCCTTGGGAAGCGACCGTACTGACCGGCGAGCCGCTGAAGGCGCTGCAGGACAAGATGCTGGCCAGCCAGCCGCAGGATCCCGAGGAATACAACTGGTCCGCCCCCATGCAGTCCCCGCGCCACGCCGCGCGTCTGCAGGAACTGGGCGGCTTCATGTATGGGGCGATGGGCATCGGTCGCGACGATGGTGAGGGCCGCAAGGCGTTCATGAACCAGAACGTCACCTCGTTCGGCGCCCCGGCGCTGCTGGTCTGCTATTTCGAGCGCTTCATGGGGCCGCCGCAATGGTCGGACGTGGGCATGTGGCTCCAGACGATCATGCTGCTGCTGCGCGAGGAAGGCCTCGATTCCTGTCCGCAGGAGTGGATGGGTCTCTACGCCCGCCTCATCAAGGACCACATCGGCGTGTCGGACGAGACGCACCTGCTGTTCTGCGGTCTTTCGATCGGCAAGCGGCTCGACGTGCCGGTAAACGCCTTCGATCGCCCCCGCGTCGCGCTGGACGATCAGGTGAAGTTCCTCGGTTTCGAGTAATGGTAATGCCGGGCGCGGCTTGACTGCGCCCGGCTCCTGCCTAATTGCCCTGCGTCATGACCGAAACGAAGTCCTTGACGCTGTTCAACAGCCTGACCCGCCAGCTGGAGCCGTTCCAGCCCGTCCACGCTGGCGAGGCACGGGTCTACAGCTGCGGGCCTACGGTCTACAATTATCCCCACATCGGCAACATGCGCGCCTATGTCTTCGCGGACATTCTGGGCCGGACGCTCAGCCATGCGGGCTACAAGCTCACCCACGTCATCAACATCACCGATGTCGGCCACCTGACCGATGACGCCGACGCCGGCGAGGACAAGATGGAGAAGATGGCGCGGACCCAGGCGCAATCGATCTGGGACATCGCCGCGCATTACACGCAGGCCTACTGGGCCGACATCAAGGCGCTCAACATTCGTCAGCCGGCCAAGTGGTCGATCGCGACCGACTATGTGCCGCAGATGATCGAATTCGCCGAGAAGATCGCGCCAAACCACTGCTACGAACTGGAAAGCGGGCTCTACTTCGACGTCTCCACCGTCTCCGACTACGGCCGCCTCGCGCGTGCTGTCACCGATGAGGGCGAGGGGCGCATCGAGGCAGTCGAGGGCAAGCGCAATGCCGCTGACTTCGCGATCTGGCGCAAGACGCCCGAGGGCGAGAAGCGCCAGATGGAATGGGATTCGCCGTGGGGCAAGGGCGCTCCCGGCTGGCATCTCGAATGCTCGGTGATGTCGGGTGACCTGCTCGGCTTCCCGTTCGATATCCACACCGGCGGCATCGACCACCGCGAGATCCACCACCCGAACGAGATCGCGCAGAACCAGGCGTTCTGCTGCACGAATGGCCTCGACGTGCCCGCAAATTCGGGCGCGAAGCTGTGGATGCACAACAATTTCCTCGTCGAACGCTCCGGCAAGATGAGCAAGTCCTCGGGCGAGTTCCTGCGGCTGCAATTGCTGATCGACAAGGGCTACCACCCGCTTGGCTACCGCATGATGTGCCTTCAGGCGCATTACCGGTCGGAGCTTGAGTTCTCGTGGGAAGGGCTTGCTGCCGCGCTTGTACGCCTGAAGCGCATGATCATGGTGGTGGAGCGGTTGGGCGATGTGGAGCCGGGCGATGCCCGTCATCCCAAGCTCGCGCCGATGCTCGAAACGTTCGAGAAGGCGATTGGCGAGGATCTCAACACTGCCGTCGCGCTGACCGCGCTGGAGGAGGTTTTGGCCGCCAAGAAGGTCGATCCCGGCGCCAAGCGCGCGGCGATCGAGGCGATGGATTCGGTGCTTGGGCTCGACCTGTTCGGTACCGGCCGCGCGGACCTTCGCATCCGTCCCAAGATCGCCGAAATCACCGAGGCCGAGATCGAGGATGTGCTCGCCCGCCGCAAGGCCGCGCGTGCGGAGAAGGACTTCGCCACGTCCGACGCCCTGCGCGACGAACTCGCCGCCAAGGGCGTGGAAGCGATGGACGGCGACCCACTCGGCTGGGAATGGAAGCTCGGCTGACTCCTGGGAGGAGCAACCCGGGGCTGCGCCTCTCGTCTGGTGCTATTGCGGCAGACGCCATCATCACGCCGAAAAGCGCAATGATGTCTGCTGGACGGGCCCTTGCCATCCTGTCCCCGCTTGCCGATCTTCGTTAACTTCAAGAATTTGCAGAATTCCGGAGTACGAAGAATGACCGCAGCCCTCATCAACGCCCGGTCCCGGCCGCTGCTGGAAGGGCGTTTGCCCGAGGGCGTCGAGCCGCTCTGGTTCGAGAGCCACGATCAGCTTCTGAAACTGGCGCCGCGGGCTGACGTCGCGTGGCTGGATCCGATCCCGCCGGCGGTGGCTGGGGAGTTCATTGCACGGGCGGGCAAGCTCGCCTGGTACAATGCCATGTCCTCCGGCGTGGACTGGTTGCCGCTGAAACTCATGGCCGAGCGGGGGATTCGACTCACCAATGGAGCAGGGATCCACGCGCAGTCGGTCGCAGAATATGCGGTGATGGGCATGCTTACCGTGGCCAAGGGCTGGCGCGACGTGGTGCGCGCGCAGGATCGTCACGAATGGCTGATGGAGCCGCCTGGCAAGCGCGAGTTGCTCGATTCGAAAGTCCTGATCGTCGGTGCGGGTGAGATCGGCGGACGGATCGCCGAAATCCTGCGCGCCTTCGGGGCCGAAGTGACCGGCGTGCGTCGCAGTCCGGGCCCGGGCGAACTCGGATCCGATGAATGGCGCGCAAAGCTTGGCGGGTTCGACTGGGTGATCGCCATCGTGCCGTCGACGCCGGACACGCTGCGGATGTTCGGTGCGGCGGAATTTTCGGCGATGAAGCGAGGGGCGTTCTTCCTCAACTTTGCGCGCGGCACGGTGATCGAACAGGATGCGCTGCTTGACGCCATCGATTCGGGGCATCTTGGCGCCGCGTTCCTCGATGTGACGGAACCGGAACCGCTACCGGCCGACCACCCGCTCTGGTCGCGCGATAACGTGCATGTCTCGATGCACTTGTCCGGCCGGGCGCAAGATGCGTTGTTCGAGCGGGGGGCGGCCCGGTTTCTGGCCAATCTTGGCCGATTCGTGCGCGGCGAGCCGCTCGCGCACGTCGTCGACTTTTCGCTGGGATACTAAGGCAAAGCTGCAAGGGGCCGCCAAATTTTCCCGTCATCCCCGCGAAGGCGGGGATCCCGCTTCTTGAGCCCGACACGAGAGGTTGAGAAGGAACCCGACACGAGAGGTTGAGAAGGAAGCGGGGCCCCCGCCTTCGCGGGGGCGACGGAGTGGTTAGACTGACGGTCCGACGTCGATAACGAGCGCTTTGGCGGGTGGCCGCCTAAGCGTCAGGTCTCGTCGAGAAGCAGCAGTTCCACCTCGACGATCATGTGTGCCGGTGAGCCCGCCACATGATCGACTCCAGCAATCGTCGCATCGGCCACAAGCTGTCCGGGCAGCGTGAATTCATGATCGGGCAGGGCGGCAATCAGCGCTTCGCCCGCGTCGAGACCGTCTCGGCCCGTGAATTCCAGCGCGATGGTATGGCGTGAACCGGAAAAGGTCGCGCTGCTCCACGGCCGTTCGGCATGGCGCTGGAACTCGGCGCGCGGGCCGGCGAGGTGCAGCACTTCCGAAAGCAGCAGCAGCCAGGGCCCGCGCGAGTGCGATTCGGTACCCAGCGCGCGGCGGGCGGTTGCGAGCGGCGATGCGGAATCCAGGGACTCAGAACGCATGATCGGCCTCCTTGTAAGTGGCCATGAAGCTTTCGACGCGGGCGGCGGTGCCGGGACGCGGCATGCGGCCATTGCGCAAATCGACAACGAATCGGGGGTCGCCGGCGGCGAGTCGGCCGAACTTGGTGCACGGCATGTCGGTGTTGCGCAGGAAAATCTCTATCTGGCGCAGGAGCATCTTGGGGGTGTCCTCCTATGGACGGCGGTTTATGTTCCTCAAATGTTCCAACTGAAATCCTACTTGTCTAGGAAATTTCCTTCGCGTACGGATTATATTATGGAAAGCGCCGATGCCCGCAGCCGCCTGCTTGAACTTGCCGATGGGCGGGGCGTGAGCCTCTCCGCCCTGTCCCGGATGATCGGCAAGAATGCGAGCTATCTTCAGCAATTCATTAAGAAAGGTAGTCCGAAAAAGCTGGAGGAGGTGGACCGAAGCGCGCTCGCCCGTTTCTTCGGCGTGGAAGAGAGCGAGCTGGGAAAGGCGAAGGAAAATTACGACGCGGCACCGGCATGGATCGGTGTTCCGCGTCTGACCGTGGGGGCTTCGGCGGGGCCGGGCGCGCACGCCGGGGATGAGAAAGTTTTCGGCACGCTGCGTTTCTCGGCCCGGTGGCTGCGGTCGATGGGGCTGAGCCCCGAAATGCTGTCGGCCATCACGGTCTCGGGCGATTCGATGGAGCCGACTCTGCGGCACGGTGACGAGATTCTTGTCGACAGTGAGTGGCAGCCGCTGCGCGACGGCATTCATGTCGTGCGGCTCGACGATACGGTGCTGGTCAAGCGACTGGGATCGGTGGGGGCAGGGCGCGTCGTGCTGTCCAGCGACAATCCGGCCTATCGCCCCATTACCTGCGGACTTGCCGAAATCGTGGTGATCGGCCGAGTCGTCTGGAAGGGCGGCCGAATCTAGTCCGGTTGCAATCGAGAAGGCTTGCGGCCATTTCGGCAGGCATGACTGAAACTGCCGACGAACGACCGATGCGCGTGGGAATCATTCCCGTGACGCCGCTCCAGCAAAACTGCTCGCTCCTGTGGTGCACGAAGACCATGCGCGGCGCTTTCGTCGATCCCGGTGGGGACTTGCCGAAGTTGCGCAAGGCGCTGGAGCAGACCGGCGTGACGCTCGAAAAGATTCTCGTCACGCACGGGCATCTCGATCACTGCGGGATGGCCGGGGTGTTCGCCAAGGAAATGGGCGTTCCCATCGAGGGGCCGCACGAGGAAGATCGTTTCTGGATCGCGCAGCTCAATGACGACGGCCCGCGCTGGAACATGGAGGCGCACACGTTCGAACCGGATCGCTGGCTCGATACCGGCGACAAGGTGACGGTGGGCGAGCTTGAGCTCGATGTCTATCACTGCCCCGGTCATACGCCGGGCCATGTCGTCTTCCACCATGCGGCCAGCAAGTTCGCGATGGTGGGCGATGTGCTGTTCCAGGGCGGAATCGGCCGCTGGGACTTCCCACGCGGCAATCTGGAAGACCTTGTGAACTCGATCACCGGGCACCTCTGGCCGCTGGGCGATGAAGTGACGTTCGTTCCGGGGCATGGCCCCGTCAGCACTTTCGGTGAGGAGCGCCGCAGCAATCCTTATGTAGGCGATGCGGCGCTGGCGCGAGGCCTGCCTGCCTGAGCACGTCCGGGGCGCGCTCAGGCAGCGAGTCTATATGTAAGTGTGAAGTCCGGTTTCGGCCGGGCTTCTGCTCAGAATCGTCCGAGGGCGATCAGAAGCGCCATGACCGACAGGCCCAGCAGCGTGAGGATGGTGATGATCGTCCCCGCGGCGCGGAGCAGGTTGGGACGGTCCAGATCCATGCCAAAGGCGTGGAGCACGCGCCCTAGCATGAAGATCGACCCGACGATGGCCAGCCAGGCCCCCGCCTTGCCGGTCATCTCGATCGCGGCGACGAGGATCAGCACGAACGGCGTGCTCTCCACGAAATTGAGCTGCGCGCGCATGCGATAGGCAAGCCGCGCGTTGCCGCCATCGCCGTGGAGAACCTTTTCCTTGGTGCGAAGCTGGCCGATGCGGAGTATATGCCAGAAGGTAATTACCGCGGCAGCGGCTGCCAGGCACAAGGTTGTCTGCAGAATCATGTGAGGTTTCTCTCCGTTCCCCGGGGTGTTGCGGTTTTCGCGTTCATGCGCCGGGGAGGAACGGGTTGCAACTCGTGAGAAATCGGTTATAGGCGCGCCTTCGCAAGCCGCCGGTCCGGTTGAAGTCGGTCTCGGCGGCATTTTTGACATTCATTTATTCCAGGAACAGGTGCCGAAATGGCTGTCCCTAAGAGAAAGACCACCCCTTCCCGCCGTGGCATGCGCCGCAGCCATGACGCGCTGAAGGTCGAGGCTTTCCACGAATGCTCGAACTGTGGCGAGCTGAAGCGCCCGCACAACCTTTGCAACGCTTGCGGCCACTACAACGGTCGTGAGATCGTCGCGGTCGAAGTCTAAGACCAACGACGACTTTCGGAGAAAGAGCATGAGTCTGCCGCGTATCGCAATCGATGCGATGGGCGGCGACGAGGGCGTGCGCGTCATGATTGAGGGCGCGGCACTCGCGCGCCGTCGCCATGATCGCTTCAAGTTCCTGCTGGTGGGTGACGAGGCGCGGATCAAATCCGCGCTCGAGGATCACCCGAACCTCAGGGCAAGCTCCGAAATCCTGCACACCGATGGCGTCATCAGTGGCGAGGACAAGCCCAGCCAGGCATTGCGCCGGGCCAAGGGCACCTCGATGGGGCGCGCTATCGAGGCGGTGAAGGCGGGCGACGCCGGAGCCGCCGTCAGTGCCGGTAACACCGGCGCCCTGATGGCGATCTCCAAGCTGACGCTGCGCACGATGCCCGGTATCGACAGGCCGGCCTTGGCCGCGCTCTTGCCGACGCTGGGTGAAAACGACCTCGTGATGCTCGACCTCGGCGCCAATGCCGAGTGCGACGCGCGCAACCTCGTGCAATTCGCGATCATGGGCGCTGCCTATGCCCGCGTCGCCACGGGGCGCGAGCAACCGCGCGTGCGCCTGCTGAACATCGGTACCGAAGAAACCAAGGGCACCGACATGCTGCGCGACGCGGCAGCGATGCTCAAGGCGGCGGCGGCCGACCTGTCGATCTCGTTTGACGGCTTCTCCGAGGCCGACAAGCTGGGGCGCGGGGACATGGACGTCATCGTTACCGATGGTTTCTCCGGCAATGTCGCGCTGAAAGCGGTGGAAGGCACGGCGCGTTTCGTGGCCGATCTGCTTCGCCGCGGCTTCAGCAGCTCCCTGCGTTCGAAGATCGGGTTCCTGATCTCGAAACCGGCGACCGAGCTGCTCAAGCATCATCTCGATCCCAACAATCATAATGGCGCGGTTTTCCTGGGTCTCAACGGCATTGTCGTGAAAAGCCATGGCGGTGCCAATGCCGCCGGGGTCGCGAATGCCGTGGCGGTTACGGCGCGCCTCCTGGAGGAAAACGTGACCGAGCGGATCTCCGCCGACCTCGCCCGCGTGGGCGGGACTTCCCTGCGCAAGCCGCGCGTGACGGAAGAGAGCGCCTGATGTTGCGTTCGGTCATTGTCGGCACGGGCTCCGCCCTGCCGCGCCGTGCGGTCAGCAATGCCGAGCTTGCCGAGCAAGTCGACACCAGCGACGAGTGGATCGTCGAGCGCACCGGCATTTCCAACCGCCATATCGCTGCCGACGACGAAACGACGTCCAGCCTTGCCACCGATGCCGCGCGCAACGCGCTGGCGGCGGCGGGGATCGAGGCGGCTTCGATCGACCTGATCGTGCTCGCCACGGCAACGCCGGACCAGACGTTCCCGGCTTCCGCGACTCTGGTGCAGGCGAATCTCGGCTGCCGTGGCGGAATCGCCTTCGACGTGGCCGCGGTCTGCTCGGGCTTTCTCTATGCCTTGGGCGTGGCCGACTCGATGCTGCGTTCGGGCATGGCCAAGCGCGCGCTGGTGATCGGTTCGGAAACCTTCAGCCGCATTCTCGACTGGGAAGACCGCACGACCTGCGTGCTCTTCGGCGACGGCGCCGGGGCCATCGTGCTCGAAGCGCAGGAGCAGGGCGGTGAGAATCTGCGCGGCGTACTCGCCACCCGCCTTCATGCCGATGGCGCCCACAACCAGCTTCTCTATGTGGACGGCGGTCCTTCGACCACCGGGACCGTGGGCAAGCTGCGTATGAAGGGTCGTGAGGTTTTCCGCCATGCGGTGGTGAATCTGGCGGAAGTCCTTGAGGAAGTGCTCGTCGAAACCGGCCATACTTCGCAGGATATCGACTGGCTGGTGCCGCATCAGGCCAATGCCCGCATCCTCGACGCGACCGCCAGGAAGCTGAATCTGCCGAGAGAAAAGGTCGTGATGACCGTCGGTCAGCACGCGAATACGTCCGCCGCATCGGTTCCGCTGGCGCTCGATCAGGCCGTTCGCGATGGCCGAATCAAGCAGGGAGACCTCGTTGTACTCGAGGCAATGGGCGGCGGATTTACCTGGGGAGCAAGCCTCGTCCGCATGTGAATTTGCCCACGATCGAAAGTATCGTGGCATTTACTGCACGGAGCATTGCTTTTCCCTCATTTTTTCATATTATCGTCATGGGGGTCAGCGCTCTTAGGGGATGCGGGATTGATGCGCTCCATGGAAACATTGACCAGGGCTGAGATCGCGGAAGCCATTCACCGGAGGCTCGGGCTCTCACGCGCCGAATCGCTGGGCATGGTGGAGGCTATACTCCAGCACATGTCGCTCGCACTTACCGATGGGGAGAACGTAAAGATCTCCGGTTTCGGTACATTCCTGTTGCGAGACAAAGGCGAACGTGTCGGACGCAATCCGAAGACGGGGGTGGAAGTGCCCATTACCCCGCGCCGGGTGATGACATTCCGCGCCAGCCAGATGCTCAAGGATCGCATCGCAGAGATGTGATCGTGGCCGCTCCCGCGGGGCGGCACCGCCCAGAGGAGCCCGTTTCATGTCCGGAAATTCGGAACGTCCCCGCTTTGAGGACGGGAAGGATGCGCAGGCGCTTCGCACTATCGGCGAAGTGACGAAGGCGCTTGGTGTGCGCCAGCACGTGCTGCGTTACTGGGAAGAGCAGTTTCCCGCGCTTCAGCCGATCAAGCGTGCTGGGGGGCGGCGTTACTATCGCCCGGAAGACATTGCGCTGATTGCCGAAATCGACCGGCTCGTCCACCGCGAGGGCTATACGTTGCGCGGCGCGCGCCAGGCGATCGAGGGACGTTCCGATGAGGACGAAAGCGCCGGACCTGTCGTCGTCGAGGCCGCGATTCCGGCGCATGACGCCGTTTCCAATGACGAAATTATGGATCGCCTGCGCGCCATTCGGGCGCATCTAGCCCAGGCTTTGGTCGCGGCCTGACAAGGTTTCGATAGGGCGGGGTTTCGACAGGGCGGGCACCTTTATGGACCCGCCATTTTCTTCTCAATATTCGACTTGAGGACCCAGCGCCGGGTCAAGATCGCGCGGGCGAGTCAAATGGACCAGCCTGCCGCGACCCTCGCTGATGTCCGCCCACGAATCGATATCGAGTTCGATCACCGCAAAGGCGGCGGTCGGGAACTTTTCCTCGACCATGTCGCGCATCGGGCTTGATCCATCGTCGGGCACGAGGTCAAAGATCAGGTCTTCGAGACCGGGGTTGTGGCCGACCAGCATGATCGCGCGCGGATCGCCCGACTGTTCGCGCAGCAGGTCGATCAGCGTGGCGGAACTGGCGAGATAGAGTCGGCGGTCCCACGTAAGCGGCGGCGACTCGCCGGCGGCTTCTTCGGCCAGTTCGATGGTCTGCGCCGCGCGCACGGCGGGCGAGGCCAGGATACGGTTCCACTTTACCGTGTGATCGCGGATGTGCAGGCCCATCAGTGCTGCGCCTTTGCGCCCACGCTTGTTGAGCGGGCGGTCGAAATCGCGCAGGCGTGCATCGTTCCAGTCGGACTTGGCGTGCCTGAAAATGCCGAGAGTCTTCATGCCGATGATGCGCTCACACTGGGGGGCGGACGGGATCGCCGTCCTTCACGGTTTCCCCTGAAACACTTGCTGCCACACGATGCAAGGCTTCCTCCAACGAAATGCGACGCACCGGGGTCCCTTGCGGGAAGGCGCTGAGCAGGCGTGAGGGGAAAGCGGAGGAAAGCACCACGAAATGCCCGTGGTCTTCGCGGCTGCGGATCAGGCGGCCGAAGGCCTGCGCCAGCTTGGCGCGGATCAGGCTGTCGTCAAAGGCGGAACCGCCCCCGGCGACCCGCCGCGCGCGGTGCAGAATTGTCGGTCGCGGCCAAGGCACTTGCTCCATGACGACAAGACGGAGCGAATGGCCGGGCACGTCCACACCGTCGCGCAAGGCATCGGTGCCCAATAGCGAGGCCTTGGGATCGTCGCGGAAGATGTCGACCAGCGTGCCGGTGTCGATCGGATCGACATGCTGGGCATAGAGCGGCAGCCCGCCGCGCGCGAGACGATCGGCGATGCGGCCATGCACCGCGCGCAGACGGCGGATCGCGGTGAACAGGCCCAGCACGCCGCCGCCCGATGCCTCGATCAGTCGCCCATAGGCGCCAGCCAGCGCCGGAATATCGCCGCGCGGCACATCGTTGACGATCAGCACTTCGGCCTGCGCGGCGTAGTCGAACGGGCTCAGATGCTCGGAAAGTTTGGGCGCCACGTCGATATAAGGCGTGCCGGAACGCTTGATCGCCTGATCCCACGTGTCGCCGTCGCGCAGCGTGGCGGACGTCATGACGACGCCGTGCGCGGGTTCCAGCACGACACTGGCGAAGGGCTTCATCGGATCCAGCCAATGGCGATGGATGCCGGTATCGTACTCGCGCGCCTCGGAGCGTTCGAGCGACAGCCAGTCGACAAATTCGGGATCGGCCGGGCCGGCGAGGCGGGCCAGCATCGCTTCCCATGCTGCCAGCAGGTCGATTCGCCAGCTCAGGGAGTGGCGCGCGCCTTCGATACGGGCGCGGCCGGGGCCGTCCAGCCAGTCCGGCCCGTCCTCCAGCAGTGCCTCCAGCCTGAGGCCAAGGCGCATGAGGGGCTGGCGCAGCTCTGCCAGTGCCTCTCGCGCGGCTTCGGACACTTCCACGAAGGCGCCGTCGAGCCCGGCCGCCTCGGTTTCGAGTCCGTAGCCCGCTTCCTGCCCGCCGCTTTCGTCGCGGGCATAGACCGTCGCGCGGACGGCCGCGAAAAGCTCTTCCAGCGGGCCCGATGCCGCGCCTTCGACGATGCGCTGCATCCAGCCGTCGCCCGGCAGCGCCTCGGCGGCGGCGACGGCTGCGGTGATCGCCTTAGCGCCGGCCTCGTCATAGCTGGCGACATCGGCGAGTCGCGCGGAAAGCCCGCGACGGCGCCCGCGCGCGTTCTTTTCAGGGCCGATCACCCAGCGGCGCAACTCGATGGCCTCGGTGCCGGTCAGCGCGGCAGCGAACGTCGAATCGGCGGCGTCGAACACGTGATGGCCTTCGTCGAACACCACGCGAGTAGGGCGCGAGGCCTGATCGCGGCCGCGCGCGGCATTGATCATGACGAGGGCGTGATTACCGATCACGAGATCCGCGCCGACGCTGGCGCGGGTGGCGCGTTCGATGAAGCACTTCCGGAAATGCGGGCACCCGGCATAGACGCATTCGCCACGCCGGTCGGTGAGGGCGGTGATGCCGCGCTGGCGGAACAGCGTGCCCAGCCAGCCGGGCAGGTCGCCGCCGATCATGTCGCCGTCCTGCGAATAGGCGGCCCAGCGCGCAACGATCTGCGCCATGATCGCGGCGCGACCGGCGAATCCGCCTTGCAGCGCGTCCTCAAGGTTGAGCAGGCAGAGGTAGTTTTCGCGGCCCTTGCGCACGACGACGGGCTGGCTGCCGTCCGGCCGGTATTCCGGCCAGGCGCGGCGGCTTTCCTGGCGAAGCTGGCGTTGCAGGGCCTTGGTATATGTCGAAACCCAGACGGTTCCGCCCGATTGCTGCGCCCAGAGCGAGGCCGGGGCGAGATAGCCCAGCGTCTTGCCAATGCCGGTGCCGGCTTGCGCCAGCACCACGTGCGGACGGCCGCGCGCCTCGCGCGGGGCGAAGGCTTCCGAGGCCTCTACCGCATAGGCGCGCTGGCTCTCGCGCTGTTCCGCGCCGGTTCCGGTGAGTTGGGCCAGCCGTTGCAACACTTCGCCGGGCTGCAGCGTGATCTGGCGGGGCTGCGGGAGTTCCGGCGTTTCGTCCCACTCGGGAAGGCGCGTGAAGAGCCAGCGTTCGGCGCGCTGCGGCTTGGCGATCCGCGCTGTGAGCAAGGTGGACCATGGCCAGCGCATGCGGATCAGCGATTGCAGGCCGGTCCATGCGCCCTCGCGCTCCGGCCAGTCGGGGCTTTCGCACGTTTCCAGCAGGGCGCCCGCCGCTTCCTGTAACAGGCGCGGCACGTCGGCATCGCTGGTGGGTTCCTCAAGGCCCAGCGCGTGGGCGAGGCCCTTGGGAGTGGGCACCACGAAGCGCGCCGGGTGAATGAAGGCGTAGAGTTCGAGCAGGTCGAGCCCGGAAAGGTCCGGATAACCGAGCCGCGTCGCCACCAGCGGCGCGTTCAGGATCAGCAGCGGCGTGTCGGCAGCGGCGGTGACGGCCTCTCCCTTCGATACCGGGCGAGTCGTGCCGGGCCCCTCGCGGAGCCAGGAGCCGGCGTGGCTGGCGTGGAGCGCGGGCAAGGGTAGGGCGGCCATGGCCTTCGTCTTAGGCGCGGAGGGCGCGAAGGGAAACCTCGCGGGGCGCGCTTTCGTCAGAAACGAGGGTGTCTCGATAAAAATACGTCAAGATACATTTTAGCCTCTTGCGGATCTCGCTTTAAGATATATCTTGTAGCCATCATGAAGACACAACGAAACGAGATGAAAATGATGAAGATCCATCACAAGCGCGGCCATGGCCGCGGATGCGGCCGCGGCGAACGCAGTGGCCGCGAAGAATTCGGCGCCGAGTTTGGCGGTCACGGCTTTGGTGACAGGCGCTTCGACCCGCGCGGCATGCGCGGTCGCGGCGGTTTCGGCATGGAACGCGGTCCGTTCGGCCGCGATGGTGACGATTTCGAGGGCGGCTTCCCCGGTGGCCGTGGACGCGGTCGCGGCGGCCGGGGCGAAGGCTTCGGTGGCGGCTTTGGCGGGGGCTTCGGTCCCGGTGGCGGCCGCATGGGCGGTCGTCGCAAGCGTCTGTTCGAACAGGCCGAACTCCAGGTTCTCCTGCTCGCGCTGATCGTCGAGGCACCGCGCCATGGCTATGAGCTGATCCGCGAGATCGAGGCGCTTTCGGGCGGTGACTACGCGCCCAGCCCGGGCGTGGTCTATCCCGCGCTCACCTACATGGAAGAAGCGGGCCTGATCTCGGCAAAGGCCGAGGAAGGCGCGCGCAAGTCCTACGAAGCGACCGATGAAGGCCGCAAGCAGGCCGAGACCGACGCCGAGAAGGCCGTGGAACTGAAGGCCCGCCTCTCGGCATTGGCCGAGGCGCGCGACAAGGTCGATCCGGCCCCGGTGCGCCGCGCGATCCATGCGCTGCGGACCGCGATGCACGACCGTCTTTCGAAGGACGGCGCCAATCGCGAGGTCATCCTCCAGATCGCCGATGCGCTCGACGAGGCAACCCGCAAGATCGAAAGGATCGAGGTTTGAGCCACACGATCACGGCGAAAGTCGCCACGCCGAATGGCGGCAAGTACGTCCAGCAGCTTTGCAAGCACTGGAGCCACAAGCTGGAAAGCCGCGTGGACGGCGATACCGGCACGGTAACGTTCCCGACGGCTGTGGCGACGATGACGGCGGATGGCGAGGGCATCGCCATCGCCATCACCGGCGAGAACCGGGACGATGTGGAGCAACTGACCGACGTGGTCGCGCGCCATATCGACCGCTTCGCCTTTCGCGAAGATCCGCTGACCTATGACTGGCAATGGCAGGAAACTGCGGCTCAGTGATCCACTGATCCAAAGCGACACCGCCCCGCTCTCCCATCCGGCTCAAGGCCGGTGGGAGGCGGGGCGGTGTCGTTTTCGGCAGTAGCGTCAGGCCGCGCGCTTGTCCTGTGAATGGGCGCGGTCGATCGGCAGCGCTTCCTTGAAGGTATTGGTGACATAGGGGTAGGGGATCTCGATCCCTTCGCCGTCCAGCGCCGTCTTGATCGCCTTGATGGCATGGCTCTTGGTCACGCGCATGTCCTGCGGGCTGGTATCAGCCCACCACTGGATCAGGAAGTCGATCGAGCTGGAATTGAAGCGCTGGGCGACGACGAGCACGGCCTTCGTGGCATCGATGCCCTTCACTCCGGCGACAGCATCGCGAAGCAGGGTTTCGGCGCGGTCGAGATCGGCGTCGTAGGAAATGCCCACGACCAGTTCGTCGCGGCGCACCGGTTCGTCATTGAGGATGCGCACCGGGTTCTTGAACAGCATCGAGTTGGGCACGACGGTCAGTTCGCCGGTGAACTGGCGGATGTGGCTCTCACGCAGGGTGATGCGTTCGACTTTGCCCTGGATGTTGTTGCATTCGATCGAATCGCCGATGTTCATCTTGTCGCGCAGCATGATGAGCACGCCGGCGAGGAAGTTTTCGAAGATGTCCTGAAACGCGAAACCGATGGCGAGGGCGCCGACACCGAGACCGGCAAAAGCACCCGCCGGCGTGAAGCTCGGCACGGCAACGGTCAGGGCCACCAGCGAGCCGATGATCCACACGAACAGACGCACCAGCGTATCGAAAAGCTGTTTGAGGTCGTTGCGGATGCGCGTGCGGCCGGTCAGCTTGTCGGCGATGCGCACGGCGAATCGTGCGAGAATCCAGGTGACCACCAGCACCATCAGCGAAATGACGAGGCTCGGCAGCGCTGCCACGAAACTGTCGGCCATGCTTTCGAGCTGTCTTTGCAGGGTGTCGACGTATCTCACGATCAATTCGTATCCTTTTGCGACATGAGGAACCTAACGGCTTCCCCACTGGAGTAGTTCCCCAGACCGCTTCGCGCTTGCGAAATGCGGCGAATTCGCGTCATAGCGCGCGCATGACTGAACAAGCCCTGATCGAAGCCGCTCGCGTGTCCAAGGCCTGGCCCTTCCAGGAGGCCCAGAAGCTGCTCAAGCGTTATCCGAATGGCAAACCCGGCAATGCGCCGGTGCTGTTCGAGACCGGTTACGGTCCCTCGGGCCTACCGCATATCGGCACGTTCCAGGAAGTGCTGCGCACCACGCTGGTGCGCCGCGCCTACGAGACGCTGACCGGCGGCGCGCCCACGCGCCTTGTTGCCTTCTCGGACGACATGGACGGCCTGCGCAAGGTGCCGGACAATATTCCGGGCGCCGATGTGCTCGCCGCCAATCTCGGCAAGCCGCTCAGCCGCATTCCCGATCCTTTCGGCACGCACGAGAGCTTTGCGCACCACAACAACGCGATGCTGCGCGACTTTCTTGACCGTTTCGGCTTCGACTACGAGTTCGTCTCGGCCAGCGATCGCTACAATTCGGGCGCGTTCGACGCGGCGCTGACGCGCGTGCTGGAATGCAACCAGGGCATTCTCGACGTCATGCTGCCGACGCTGCGCGAGGAGCGCCGCAAAACCTATTCGCCGGTCCTGCCGGTCTCGCCCAGCAGCGGCGTGGTGCTTCAGGTTCCGGTCGAAGTGCTCGACGTGGCCACCGGCATGATCCGATTCACTGACGAGGACGGTTCTGTCGTCGAGCAGAGCGCGTTCGGCGGCAAGGCCAAGCTCCAGTGGAAGGTCGACTGGGCGATGCGCTGGTACGCGCTGGGCGTCGACTATGAAATGTGCGGCAAGGACCTGACCGATTCGGTCACCCAGTCCGGCAAGATCGTGCAGATCCTGGGCGGGCGTAAGCCGGAAGGCCTGATCTACGAGCTGTTCCTTGACGAGAATGGCGAGAAGATCTCGAAGTCCAAGGGCAACGGCCTGACCATCGAGCAGTGGCTGACTTACGGCACCGAGGAATCGCTGGGCTTCTACCTGTTCCGCGAGCCCAAGAGCGCCAAGCAGCTCCATGTCGGCGTGATTCCCAAGGCGGTGGACGAATACTGGCAGTTCCGCGGCAATCTGGCCGATCAGGCAGTCGACAAGCAGCTCGGCAACCCGGTCTGGCACCTGCTGCGCGCGAGCGCTTCTGGTGAGGGCGCGGGCGCAGGCGATACCGTGCCGGTGACGTTCTCGCTGCTGCTCAACCTTGTCGGCGTGCTTGGTGCCGATGCCACGGCGGAGCAGGTCTGGTCCTACCTCGGCAACTATATCGAGGACGCCCGTCCCGAAGCGCATCCGGAACTGGGCGAGATGGTCCGCGCTGCGCTCGCCACCAACCGCGACTTCATCGCGCCGACCCTGAAGCGCCGCGCGCCGACCGCCAATGAGGCCGAGGCGCTCAAGGTGCTGGACGCCGAACTGGAAAAGCTGGGCGCCGATGCCACGGCGGAAAACCTCCAAAATGCGGTCTACGAGATCGGCAAGAACGAGGCCTATGGCTTCGAGACGCTACGCGACTGGTTCAAGGCGCTTTACGAGACGCTGCTCGGTTCTCCGCAGGGTCCGCGCATGGGCAGCTTCATTGCCCTTTACGGCGTACCCGAAACGCGCAAACTGATTGCGGAGGCCCTTTCGGCCGCTTGATTGGGGCCGAATATGCACAAAAATCCGCGAACGCCCGAGGAACTCGCCGAGGAACTCCTCGGGCGTAAGCTGGAGGAACTCGATCCCGAAGACCGCCATGTGCTGGGCCGGATCGCGTCGGGAACGCTGATCGGCCCCGATGCGGACGAACTGGCCTCCATGCACGCCTCGCACGGCGACCGCATTGCCGACAAAGTGGCGGCGGTTGGCGGTAGCTGGGGCTTTATCATTGCCTTCGGCGTGGTGCTGCTGGTCTGGATGCTGCTCAATTCCAGCGTGCTTCAGGCACTCGGGATCAAGCCCTTCGACGCCTATCCCTACATCTTCCTGAACCTGATGCTCTCGATGCTGGCGGCGATCCAGGCGCCGGTCATCATGATGAGCCAGAACCGGCAGTCGGACAAGGATCGCATCACCGCCCGCCACGACTATGAGGTGAACTTGCGCACGCAGTTGGAGATCATCCGGCTGCACCGCCGTTTCGATCACCTCATGGAATATCTGGACAACCGGCAGGCGGCCAAGGACGGCGAAGAGGCCTGATCGCCACCCGCGCTTATTGCCAGCGGCGTGCGCGGTACCATTTGGTGACGACGTACTTCACGCCGCGCTCCACCGGGCGGGCGGCATGCAGCGTCCACGGATTGGGTGAGCCGTCCGGACAGGCATTGTTCCAGAGCAGCAGCGTGCCGGGCTGGGGCGTGACGCGCAGGCCAAGCTTGGTGAAATCGGTATAGCCGCCCAATTCCACCGTGTTGAGGTAGACCATCGCCGTCCAGCTGCGCTGGCCGCCATTGCCATTCTCATGCGGCCAGTAGTCGGCATCGGTATCGAACCAATCGCAATGTTCGTGATAATATTCGCCGCAGAGATAGCGCTGGCCCTGCGCGCATTCGCTGCGGGCGGTATCCAGTCCGGTAAGGCGGCTCAGGTTGCGCTCCAGCGTGCGGATCGTGGGATCGGCGGGATCGATGTCGCCCGAATAGCTGGTGCGGTATCCCTCCCAGTCTTCCTCCTCGACAAGGCGGGAGGGGCAGGCGACCGCGTCGATCAGCGATGTGAGCCGGCGGCAGGCATCGGCGGAGATGAAGTCCACCACGGTGTAGATCTCCGCGCCTTCGATGACGGCGCGGTGTGCCGAGGGTACCCGCGCCAGCCGGTCGCGCACGCCGGCACCGATCCGGGCCAGCGCCTCGCAGTCAGGATGGTTTTCTCCCCTCATCGCAAGGGAGACTAACCCAGTTGCGGGCAAGATCAATCGCTTGCTTCGCATATAGGAAAATGGCCCCGAAGCGGGTGCTTCGGGGCCATTCGTTTCAGTAGAAGAAATCGTAGATCACATCGACCACCTGGCCGGTGTAGACGTCCACCAGCACCACGTCGTCATAGTAGCGTACCCAGCGATAGGGGCCGTAGACCGGCGGGAGGCGGTACATCCACGGATCGTCGAGCCAGTACGAGCTGCCGTAGAACAGCGAGCCCAGCGTGAACCCGATGCCGATGCGCCGATAGGCGTAGCCGCGATAGGGCGCATAGTAGGGCCGTCCGCGATAGATATCGCTGTGGGCGCTGCGGTAGTCGCGCCAGTCGTAACGCTGGTCGCGGCGCCAGTTGTCGCGGTCCCAGTTGCGATTTCCGCCGTTGTTGCGGTTGTCCCAGCGATGATCGTCGTTGCGATTATCGTTGCGGTTGTTGTTCCAGTGCGGATCGCGCTGGTCGTTGCGGTACGAGGGGCTCTTCCAGGCGCTGGTCCGATCCGGTCCGCGATCGGAAACGGCGCCCGGACCACCCGGGACACCGCCTGGAACGGGGCGAACCTGTGCCGGTCCACCGGGGCGATCATCGCGGCCCTGTGCCCAGTTGGGTGCGCGGTTGCCTTGCGGAGGACGCGGGTCGTCGCGCTGCATCGGCGGGCGGCCCTGCTGGGCGAAGTTCGGTGCCTGCTGGCCCTGAAGGCGCGCGCCCGGATTCCAGAAGGGCACGTGGCCCGGCTGGCGATCATTCTGCTGCGGGCGAGCCTGTGCCTGCACGGGCGGGCGGCCCTGCATCTGCATCTGCGGACGCGGTTGGCCCTGCGGCTGAGCCTGCGGCGCCTGCATCTGCGGACGCGACGGACCCTGCTGCACGGCGCCCCGGTTGGCAAAACCGCCACCGTTGCGGCCGCCGCCACCGTCACCGCCGTGATTGCGGGCTTGATTGTCACCGCGGGCGTTAGCCGCGCGTTGGTCGTCTCGGGCCATGGCGGGCGCCGAAAGGGCCGTCACTGCCACCGCCATGGCACCAGCAGCACCCACGCCCTTGAGGAACTTCGCCTTCAATGTCGTACCCTTCGTAATCATTTCCGGTCTCCAAACCGGACTTGCCGCACCCTCTCGCGGCTTATCCTAAGACACTGGATACAGGGGAGGGGCTGTCGCATCCGTGAACCGGGCGGTTGCCGTTCATTCATAATTGCATCAACGAAAATGAACAGGCCGCCGCCCCGGTTTCCCGGAACGGCGGCCCGTGCGGTCCGCGAGGAGCGCTCCGATCAGAGCGTCAGCGCGTCAGCTTCTTGTAAGCCAGACGGGTCGGACGGTCGGCCGCATCGCCAAGGCGGCGGCGCTTGTCTTCTTCGTAGGCTTCGAAGTTGCCTTCGAACCATTCGACATGGCTGTCACCCTCGAAGGCGAGGATGTGCGTGGCCAGACGGTCAAGGAAGAAACGGTCGTGGCTGATGACCACGGCGCAGCCCGCGAAGTTTTCGATGGCTTCTTCCAGAGCGCCCAGCGTTTCCACGTCGAGGTCGTTGGTCGGTTCGTCGAGCAGCAGGACGTTGCCGCCAAGCTTCAGCATCTTGGCCATGTGCACGCGGTTGCGTTCACCGCCCGAGAGCTTGCCGACGTTCTTCTGCTGGTCGGCGCCCTTGAAGTTGAACGCGCCGACATAGGCGCGGGTCGACATCTCGTGCTTGTTGACGGTCATGTAGTCATGACCCTCCGAGATTTCTTCCCAGACGTTCTTCTTCGGATCGAGGTGATCGCGGCTCTGGTCCACGAAGCCGAGGTGCACGGTGGAGCCGATTTCGATCGAGCCGGTGTCAGGCGTTTCCTTGCCGGTGAGCAGCTTGAACAGCGTCGACTTACCCGCGCCGTTCGGGCCGATCACGCCGACGATGCCGCCCGGCGGCAGGATGAACGAGAGGTTCTCGAACAGCAGCTTGTCGCCGTAGGCCTTGGAGATGTCCTTGACCTCGATGACCTTGCCGCCAAGACGCTCGGGGACCTGGATGACGATCTGGGCCTTGCCGGGCTTGCGGCCGGCCTGGGCGTCCTGAAGCTGCTCGAACTTGCGGATACGCGCCTTCGACTTGGTCTGGCGGGCGGCGGGCGTCTGCCGCATCCATTCCAGCTCGTCCTTGAGCGCCTTCTGGCGGCCGGATTCCTCACGGTCCTCCTGCTCCATGCGCTTGGCCTTCTTCTCGAGGTAGGTCGAGTAGTTGCCTTCGTACGGGAAGTACTTTCCGCGGTCGAGTTCGAGGATCCAGTCCACTACGTGGTCAAGGAAGTAGCGGTCGTGGGTGATCATCAGCACCGCGCCCGCGTATTCCTTCAGGTGGTTTTCCAGCCATTCGACGGATTCGGCGTCAAGGTGGTTGGTCGGTTCGTCGAGCAGCAGGATCGACGGCTTCTGGATCAGCAGGCGCGTCAGCGCGACGCGGCGCTTTTCACCGCCCGAGAGCTTGTCCACCGGCCAGTCGCCCGGCGGGCAGCGCAGCGCTTCCATCGCGATTTCAAGCTGGTTGTCGAGCGTCCAGCCGTCGACAGCGTCGATCTTGTCCTGCAGCTCGCTCATCTCGGCGCCGAGTGCTTCGAAATCGGCGTCTTCCTCGCCCATTTCCATGCCGATCGCGTTGAAGCGATCGACCATGTCGGCCGTTGCGCGCGCGCCGTCCTTGACGTTCTCAAGCACGGTCTTGCTGGGATCGAGTTCCGGCTCCTGCTCAAGGTAGCCGACGGTGATGTTCTCACCGGCCCAGGCTTCGCCCGTGTAATCGGTGTCGATGCCGGCCATGATCTTGATCAGGGTCGACTTACCGACGCCGTTCGGACCGACGATGCCGATCTTGGCACCCTGGTAGAACTGGAGGTTGATGTCGGAGAGCACCGGCTTCGGAGCGCCGGTGAAGGTCTTGGTCATGCCCTTCATGACGAAGGCGTATTGGGCAGCCATCGGTTTCCTCTGGAATAGGATCTGGGTCTGGAAATTGGGGTTCGCTCTACAGGGGCGCGGCCCCCTTGCCAAGGCCGCCTCCATAAGTGGGGCCTGTATGGCTTCGTGCGTGGTATCGATGTTGGAGATTGTGTCGATGGGGGCGATTTTCAAGGTGGTCCGAAGGGAGGATTCTTCGCGCCATTCGGCCCTGCGGCGAAAGGCGAACGCGCCCCGGCTGGTCCCGTCGTGCATGGCCGAGATGGACCGGTTGGCACGAGCGGTGGAGCGCGTTACGTCTCTGTCATGCAACGCAGATTCTCTCGCGCGGCGCTTCTTGCCGCATCCGCCGCTTCGCTCATCGCAGCGCCCGCTTTCGCCACGCCTCAAGAGGGTTCGGGCACGGCCTGGGACATCGTCGAGGGCCTGACCACGGAGATCGGTCCGCGCCTTGCCGGTTCGGATGCGGAAGGACGCGCGCGCGTCTGGGCCGAGGCGAGGCTCAAGGCATTTGGCTTCCAGAACGTCAAGGTCGAGCGTTTCACTACGCTCGCTTGGACGCGCGGCGAGGAAAAGGCGATGCTGATCGCGCCTTACACGCAGCCGCTGGCAATCGCCGCGCTGGGCATGTCGGTGCCGACTCCGGCGGGCGGGCTCAAGGCCGAGATGGTGTACTTCCCCACGCTTGACGCACTGCGCGCCGCGCCTGACGGCTCGCTCAAGGGCAAGGTTGCCTTCGTGGACCACGCCATGCGCGCGGCGCAGGATGGTTCGGGCTACGGCCCTTATGGCGACGTGCGCCGCAAGGGCCCGGCGCTTGCCTCGCAGAAGGGCGCCGCCGCCATCGTTATCCGCTCGGCCGGAACCGACAACCACCGCAATCCGCATACCGGTACGACCATATTTCCCAAGGGCGTGACGTCGATCCCGGCGGGCGCGGTCTCGAACCCCGATGCCGACCTGATCGCCCGCGTCGCCAAGCGCGGCCAGCCGATGAAGATCGATCTGACGCTGATGGGCAAGCCGTTCCCCAATGCGCCTTCGGGCAATGTGATTGGCGAACTGCCGGGCCGCGATCCTTCGCTGCCGAAGATCGTGCTGGCCTGCCATCTCGATTCCTGGGACCTCGGCACCGGCGCCATCGACAATGCTTCGGGCTGCGCGATCGTGACCGCCGCGGCGCTTGCCGCGCAGAAGGACGGGCAGACCTTGCGCACGATCCGCGTGCTCTGGGCGGGTAACGAGGAAATGGGCCTCAACGACGGTGGCAACGCGGCTTATGTGCGGATGCACGGATCGGAACCGCATGCACTGGCGATGGAAAGCGACTTCGGCGCGGACAAGGTGTGGCAGGTGAAGTTCTCGGTCGCCTCGCAGAACCAGGCGATGATCGACAAGGTCAAGGCGGCGCTCTGGCCGATGGGCATCACCCCCCACGAAGGCGCGGCCGATGGCGGCGAGGACGTGTCCGGCATCATTCAGGCGCAGAAGCTTGCGGTGATCGACCTCGGGCAGGACGGCACCCATTACTTCGACCTGCACCACACGCCCGACGATACGCTGGACAAGGTCGATCCGGCCGCGCTTCAGCAGAATGTCGATGCCTGGACGGCCGTGCTCAAGGTGATCGCCAACGAGCCCGGCGAGATCGCCAAGGTTCCGGCGCACTCTGAATGAGCCGGATGATCTGAATTGGGGGAAGGGGCGGGAGATTTTCCGCCCCTTTTCCTATCAGCCTGCCGCTGCGATCCGTTCGGCGACGGCAATCAGGCGCTGCGCCTGATCGAGGTGCAGCAGTTCGGTCATCTTGCCATCGACGCGAATGGCGCCCTTGCCCTGGTTTTCGGGCAGGGCGAAAGCCTCGATCACGTTGTGGGCCCATGCCAGATCGGCCTCGCCGGGCGAGAACACCGTGTTGCAGGGCTCGACTTGCGCGGGGTGGATCAGGCTCTTGCCGTCGAAGCCGAACATCAGGCCCTGACGCGCCTCGGCCTCGAAAGCGTCGAGGTCGCGGAACTCGTTGCAGACACCGTCGAGAATGGCGACGCCATGCGCGCGGGCGGCGGCGACCGCCATCGAAAGGAACGGCAGGAACGGCGTGCGGCACGGCGTAAGCTGCGCGCGCATTTCCTTGGCGAGATCGTTGGTGCCCATGATCCAGAGCGATAGCCGCGTCGTTTCGGCCATGGCGGCGATGGCGGGCAGGTTGCCCACGCTCGCGCATGTCTCGATCATGGTCCAGAGCTGCATGGCGGGCGCGGCACCGGCCAGCGCGGCGTTGTAGCGGGCGATGTCTTCGGGGTTGTTCACCTTGGGAACGAGCACGGCGTCGGCCTGCGATCCGGCAATGGCGGCAAGGTCTGCCGCGCCCCATTCGGTATCCAGCCCGTTGGCACGAATCACCACTTCGCGGTGGCCGAATCCGCCTTCCGCCACGGCACGTATCGCCGTTTCGCGCGCGGCATCTTTCGCCTCGGGCGCAACGGCATCCTCAAGGTCCAGAATCACCACGTCGCAGGGCAGGGTGCGGGCCTTGGCGATGGCGCGTTCGTTGGATGCCGGGAGGTAAAGCGCGCTGCGGCGCGGGCGGTCATTGGGGGTAGCGGTCATCCTGTCGGGCTCCTCGGCGGGGGAAGTTCAATGCGTTGGAGAGGGCGCCCGGGTCAAGCGGAGCACCGCGATGCCCGGGCGATACATGACCGGCCCTTGCGGGGTAATCATGGTTGCTAACCCGTTACCCGCCAGATGAGGGCTTATGCATTGGCCTAAAGTCCAGATGTAATCGATTGTTCGGGGGGCTATACTTGCCCTTGTCGTCAGCGATCGTTTTCAGCCTCGGCGGTCGCGAAAGGGCGGGTTCCCCTTCCCGCCGAAACGATACGATAAAATTGAGGGTCGCAACTCGCCGCCCCGTGATCGCGCCGAAGCCGATGCCGCCAATGGCATGGGCGAATGGCGCGGACGCGGGGCGGCAACCTTCCGGGGCTACCTCAGGTCAATTCGAGGTTACGAGAATGCGATCGAGCATCCGTTCGCTTTCGCTCCAGAGCTTCCGGGCGGCTTCGTCATCGAGCGCCTGCGCCGCCGGCTCTTCTTCCTTCAGGTCATGGAAATAGCGGCCGCCCATTCCGCCCAGTTCCTGCGCCGTCGCCAGCCAGACGATCGTGCGCGCGGGCTGCTCGGGCGGCACGCTGTCGTTGTTCGCCATCCAGGCCTGCATCTGCGCATCGCCGTGGCTGGCAAAGTTGGAGGCAACGCGCCCCGGGTGCATGGCGAGCGAGACCATGCCCTTGTCTCGCACCCGCCGGTCCAGCTCGCGGGCGAACAGCAGGTTGGCAAGCTTGGCCTGGCAGTAGGCGGCGCTGGTGTTGAAAGCGGCATCCATATTGAGATCGTACCAGCGCATCTCCTGGCACCCGGCATGCCCGGAAGAGGACACTGCGATGACCCGGACCAGCCCGGGCGCGCTGTCTCCGGCCGCGCGTTCCAACAGCGGCATCAACGCGCGCGTGAGCAGGAAGGGCGCAAGGTGATTGGCGGCGAATGTCGCCTCCAGCCCCTCTGAGGTGCGGTACTGGCCGTCGCGCACGCCGCCGGCGTTGTTGACGAGCACATCGACCCGGTCGGTCAGTTCGCCGATCTGGCGGGCGACCGAGAGAACGTCGCGCATTTCGGTGAAATCGCCGCGCAGGAAGTCCACCCGTCCGCCGTTTGCGGCCCCGGCGGCCAGTTCCCGGGCCGCTTCTTCGCAGCGCACCTCGTCGCGGCCGGTGCCGATGACGTGCCAGCCCATGCGCGCGAAGGCCTGCGCGCTCGCTTTGCCGATGCCCGCGCTGGCGCCGGTGATGACGACGCATCGCTGGCGTGATTGTGCCGTTTCGCCCATCTGCTTACTCTCCCATTTTGTTCGGTATCAGCGCGGTTCCGCGCCCTTGAGGAATAGCCGCACCGCGAAGTCGACCCGGCTGCGCACATCCGTCTCGCTGAGCGCGTTGCCCGAGACGAGGAAGCGCACCGGGCCGCTCACCACCATGCTCATGAAGACATTCGCTGCCAGCATCGGGTCTTCGACCGCCAGCCGTCCGGCCACGGTTTCGTCGGCCAGGATCGCGGCCAGGAACGTCACTGTCGGCAGCGCGGCGATGTCGTAATAGGTCTGGAAGATATCCGGGAAGCGGTAGGCCTCGGTATTGATGAGGCGCTGCATCTTCAGGCCTTCCTCGGTTCCGGCGAGTTCGATGCGCAGCAGGGCGATGTTGACCAGCGTGGCTTCGAGATCGGCCGTCCGCGTTCCCGCGATCCGCTCGGGGCTCGCGGCGCGGCGCTCTGTCCCCCGGCGCAGGGCGGCGCGGAAGAGGGCGGCTTTCTCCGGATAGCGCGCATAGACGGTGCGCTTCGTCATCGAGACTTCGGCGGCGATCGCCTCGATGGTGGTCGGCTCGTAACCCTTTTCCAGAAAATTCTCGAACGCGCAGTCCAGCAACTGCTTGTGCCGGGCCTGCGCCTGTTCGCGCGTCGGCCGACCAGCGCGCACGCTGGCGGGAGCGGAAGGGGTGGCGGTTTCGATTACGTCGGCAGGCTCGTTCATCGCGCCATAGGAACCGATCTCGCTTGCCCTGCCAAGAGAATCGTGAATAATGATACGCACAAGTTGCCATTAATCGAGTCGAGGCCGGGCGTCCAGCCGCGACCTCTGGCCGACAGGGAATTGGGAGAGAACGAATGGGTGAAGCCGCCGACAAGCTCATGGCGCTGGTCGCCGATCCGCAGCGTTTCAGTTTCAGCGCGGATGAACTGCGCGAAACGCAGGTCGCCGCGCTCGACGAGCGTTTTCAGGAACGCAAGGACCGCATCAAGCTGCTGAGCCTGCGTGCCCGTGACGCCGGGATCGACAAGATCGCTTCTGTCGCGGACATGGTGCCGCTGCTGTTTCCGCATACCGCCTACAAGTCCTATCCTGAGAGCTTCCTTATGGAAGAACGCTGGGACAAGCTGACCAAGTGGCTCGGCACGATCTCGCCCTATCCGATCGAAGGGCTGGACCTCGAAGGCGTCGAAGGTATCGATGACTGGATCGAGCGGTTGGCGGCACTCGGTCATTTCATCTCCTGCTCCAGCGGCACCACCGGCAAGTCGGCCATGCTGATCGCCTCGCAGAAGGACATGGACTGGTCGAAGATCGATACGGTCAATGTCTTCGCCTGGGGCTCTGGTGTGGTTCCGGCGCAGGACCGCGTGATCGTTGGCTGCGCTCCGGTCGCCACTGTGCCCAAAAACGCCACGATTGCGCAGGCGCAGTACGAGGCCTTTGCCGATCCTTCGGCGCCGCGCTGGCACTATCCCGTGCCGCCGATCACCGTGGGTTCGCTCACTTCGATGGTGGTCATGCGCAAGAAGATTGCCGAGGGCACCGCGCGTCCGGACGAGATCGCCGCTTTCGAGGAAACCTCGGCCGCGCGCGCCAAGGCCGTGGCCGATGCGATCCCGGCGACGGCGCAGTTCATCATCGAGAACCGCCATCGCAAGCTTCAGCTTTCGGGCCTCTGGAGCGGATTGTGGCAGGTCGCGAAGGCCGTGCGTGATGCGGGGTATGGCCGCGCCGATTTCGATCCGGACAACTCGATCTATGTCGGTGGCGGGCTCAAGCGCGCGCAACTTCCTGAGGATTATCAGGAGTATGTGTTCGATACCTTCAACATTCCGGAAGATCGCCACTTCCAGAACTATTCGATGCAGGAGCTGAACTCCGGCATGCCCAAGTGCCGCGAGGGCGGGCGTTATCATGTGCCGCCGTGGATCGTGCCGGTGCTGCTCGACAAGTCGGGCGACAATGCTTTGGATCACACTTCAGGTGAAATGGAAGGTCGCGCTGCCTTCTTCGATCTCTCGCTCGACGGGCGCTGGGGCGGCGTGATTACGGGCGACAAGATCTCGCTCGATTACAGCCCCTGCAAGTGCGGGAACCACGGTCCTTCGATCCGCGACAACATCGTGCGCTACGCGGATCTGGAAGGTGACGACAAGATCGGCTGTGCAGGCACGGTCGATGCTTATGTGCGAGGTGTGGCATGAACTCTCTGACACAAGAAACTGAAACAGAAGGACTTGTTTCGGGCCCGTTCTTCCTGCGCGGCGAGGTGCTGCACGGCACTGACGTGATCCAGACGTCGCGCGACCTTGGCGTGACCTTCGCGACACCTAAGATACCCTTCGACCGCGCCGTGCCGCCGCGCACCGAAGTGCCGCCGCTGCTTAACGTGCCGCTGGCGGAGATCATCGATTTCCTTGTCGAAACCGGCCAGCGTCTGACCGCTTCCGACAACGATCACATGCAGGAATGCATCGAGCGGATGTGTCGCACGCATATCCTGCCGCGTGCCGTCGTCGAGAACACCGCGCGCCATGCTGCCGCCTATCTCGACAAGCGCGTGCTGATGGCCGAGGTGGAGCAGAACTTCCCCGATCCGCGCGCGCTCGACGAGTGGGTGCCGAAGCAGGACTTCACGGGCCGCAAGAGCTTCGTGCGGGCCTTCGCGCCGCGCCTGATCCATGTGCTGCCGGGCAATTCGCCGGGCGTGGCCGTGAAGTCGGTGGCGCAGGGTTCGATGGTCAAGGGCGTGAACCTGTTCAAAATGAGCAGCGCGGACCCTTTCACTATGGTCGCGATCCTGCGGACCATGGCGGATATCGACGCTAACCATCCGATCGTTCGCTCGATGTCGGCCGTCTACTGGCGCGGCGGCGACGATGCGACCGAGCGCGTGCTCTATCGTCCGCAGTATTTCGACAAGATCGTCGCCTGGGGTGGCGGCGATGCGATTAACAATGTCATCAAGTACTTGGGCCCCGGTTTTCAGCTCGTTTCGTTCGATCCCAAGACCTCGATCTCGATGGTCGGGCGCGAGGGGCTGACCGATGACGCCACCATCGACCGCGTGGCGGACCTTTGCTCCACTGACGTCATGACGTTGAACCAGGAAGCCTGCGTCGCCAGTCGCTTCCAGTTCGTGGAAGGCAGTGAGGAGGAAGTGGACCGTTTCTGCGCCCGCCTGCACCACCACATCGCCCGCCGCGCCGCCGAAAGCGGAGACTTTCGCCCGCTCGATCGCGACATGCGGGAGGCGGTCGATACGATGATGCTGATGGACGACGAATACGGCGTCTGGGGCCGGACCGACGGCAAGGGTCTTGTCATCCGCTCCGAGGAGCCGGTCGATTTCCACCCGATCAACAAGACCGCCAACGTCGTGCGCGTCGATAGCCTTGATGAAGCGGTGAAGTGGATCAATGTCGCCACGCAGACGGTGGGCTTCTATCCCTTCGACCGCATGGCCGACTATCGCGACCGGCTGGCTGCGGGCGGCGCCCAGCGCGTGGTTCATCTGGGCGAGGCAGGCCCGTCGACGATCGGCAATCCGCATGATGCCATGTATCCGCTGCACCGCTTCGTGCACTGGATGGCGCACGAGGACGGGAAGGTGCCGGAATGACCCCATTGCCGGGGCGATAACCGGAAATTGCCTCGTTTTCCCGATGGTCAGATGGCCGGGGCCTGCTACGCGAAGCAGGCCCCAAAGGCCAAGATCAAGGGAGAACGGGAATGAAGGCGACGAAGATCGCAGGCGGCAAGGCCGCAACCGGCAAGATCGTAGCAGGCATAGGCGGAGCGTTCCTGCTCGCCGTCTGCGCGGCGAGTGTCGCATCGAGCGAGCCGCAGGCCGCACCGGCCCCGTCGCTTATCCCTCCGGCGGCAACTTCCGATGCCGATGCCCGGAAAGCGGCCATGGCGGCGATCATGCGCAATGGCAGCTATCTGCCGCGCGGTTCGGCGCCGAACAGCCTGCTGTTCAATCCGCCACCGCCGGCCGCCGGCTCAGCCGCCATGGCGCGCGACGAGGAGGGCGCCCGCGCCGCCATCGCCATGCAGGGAACCCCGCGCTGGGAACAGGCCAAGATCGACGCTGACCTCTTCACGCCCAAGGTAACCGATACGTTCTCTTGTGCGGCGGGCGTCAAGATCGGCGCGGATACTACGCCCAAGCTGCAAGCACTGCTGCTGAAGTCGATGATGGACTTCGGGTTGGCCAGCTACCCGACCAAGAACCGCTATCAGCGGGGCCGGCCGTTCATGGCCAATGGCAAGCCGACCTGCACGCCCGATCAGGAGGCCATTTTGCGCAAGGACGGCTCCTACCCGTCGGGGCATAGTGCCATCGGCTTCGGCGCGGGCCTGATCCTTGCCAGCGTGGTGCCCGAGCGGGCCGCCGAACTGGTCGCGCGTGGTCGTGCCTTCGGGGATAGCCGCCGGATCTGCAACGTCCACTGGCTGAGCGATATCGAGGAAGGGCGCGTGGTTGCCGCCGCCGTTTTCGCACGCCTCAACGCCGAACCGGCCTTTGTCGCCGATCTGGCTGCCGCGCGCGCGGAAGTCGCGGAAAAGCGCACTTCGCTGCCCGTGCCGGACTGCGCGCGCGAAAACGCGGCACTGGCGATGTAATCGTACCGGCGAAACCTGCGTTCGCCCGTGCTCTTGGTCCTATGCCGGAGCGCGGGCGCGCGATAGGCAACCTTTCAAAGACATTCGTAAAGGATTGGGACTGACCATGGCCGTTGAAATTCTCCTCCCCAAGATCGGCTTCTCGATGCAGGAGGGCCAGGTCGCCGAATGGCTGGCCAAGGACGGCGATCAGGTGTCCGAAGGCCAGCCGCTGTTCTCGCTTGAGGCGGACAAGTCGACCAACGAGGTTGAGGCGCCTGCTTCGGGCACGCTGAAGATCGTCGCTTCGGTGGGCGAGACTTACGAGGTTGGCACCGTTCTCGGTTATATCGAGTAACGGCCTGTTATCGCGGTCGATTATGGCGGGTGTGAAGGGGGCTGGACAGGTTCCCTTCATGGGTTCAGATTGCGTTTCATGCGCAAGACCCTACCCGCCATCGCCGCCGTTCTGGCTCTCACTTTTTCCGCCGTTGCGGCCGATGCGGCACTGCCGGTCGGCGCCAAGGCCCCCGCGTTTTCGACGCAGGGCGCCAAGGGCGGCAAGGTCATGGCCTTCGACCTTAAGGCGGCCCTGAAGAAGGGGCCGGTCGTGCTCTACTTCTACCCCAAGGCTTTCACGCAGGGCTGCACGCTTGAAGCGCATGCCTTTGCCGATGCCACCGACGATTTCGCCAAGCTCGGCGCGACGGTGATCGGCATGTCCAACGACGATCTGCCGACGCTCCAGAAGTTCTCGACCGAGGCTTGCCGCGACAAGTTCGCTGTCGCCGTTGCCACGCCTGACATCATCAAGGCCTACGATGTGGCCCTGAAGCGCGAAGGCGCGCCTGCGGGCATGACCGACCGCACCAGCTATGTGATCGGGCAGGACGGGCGGATCGTGATGGTCCATTCCGATCTCGACTATCGCGATCACGTGAAGCTCACACTTGAAGCGGTGAAGAAGCTCAAGGGCTGAAGATCGGCAGGTGTTGCGCGGGGTGAGAGTCTCGGCGTGGCGCCGATCACTCCAGCCTTGAACAGTACCCCCATCAGCGAGTAATAGCGCCGCTTCCCGCGCCGACGGCGTTGCGCGCGCTTTACTTATGTCGCCGCTGCGCTATGCGCGGCGTTCGTTTCTTGGGAGTTTCATGTCATGCGTGCCGAAGGGCAGGCCCACATTGCGCGTATCGAGAAGGCCCTCGCGCTGGTCCGCAAGTTCCTCGACTGGGACCGCGCCCTGCGCCGGTTTGCCGAGTTGAACGCACGCGTCGAGGATCCCACCCTGTGGGACAAGCCCAAGGAAGCCGAAGCGGTGATGAAGGAACGTCGCCGCCTCGAAGCCTCTATCGGTGCCGTGAACGACATCAGCCGCGAGATGCAGGACGCCATCGAATTCGTCGAACTCGGCGAAATGGAAGATGACGAGGATACCATCAACGAGGGTATCGCGACGCTTGCCGCGCTGGCCGAACGTGCCGATCAGGACAAGGTCACCGCGCTCCTTTCGGGCGAGGCCGACAGCAACGATACCTATCTCGAAGTCCATGCCGGTGCCGGCGGTACCGAGAGCCAGGACTGGGCCGAGATGCTCCAGCGCATGTACACGCGCTGGGCCGAGCGTCACGGCTACAAGGTCGAGCTGGTGGACTATCACGCCGGTGAAGCCGCGGGCATCAAGAGTTGCACGCTGCTGATCAAGGGCGAGAACGCCTATGGCTATGCCAAGACCGAGAGCGGCGTCCACCGTCTGGTCCGCATCAGCCCTTACGATAGCTCGGCACGCCGTCACACCAGCTTCTCGTCGGTCTGGGTCTACCCGGTGATCGACGACAGCTTCGAGATCGACATCAATCCGGCCGATCTGAAGATCGATACCTATCGCGCTTCGGGTGCCGGCGGTCAGCACGTCAACACCACGGACTCGGCGGTGCGTATCACCCACGCGCCTTCGGGCATCGTCGTGGCGAGCCAGATCGACCGTTCGCAGCACAAGAACCGCGAAATCGCGATGGGCATGCTGAAGGCGCGCCTGTTCGAGGAAGAAATGCGCAAGCGTGAAGAGGCCGCCAGCGCCGAACACGCAAGCAAGAGCGATATCGGCTGGGGCCACCAGATCCGTTCCTACGTTCTCCAGCCCTATCAGCAGGTGAAGGACCTGCGCACCGGCGTCGTCTCGACTGCGCCGGGTGACGTGCTCGATGGCGCGCTCGACCCCTTCATGGCCGCCGCGCTCTCGCAGCGCGTGACGGGCGAGAAGGTTGAGGTCGAGGACGTCGACTGATCTGCGGCGGTTTCGGCCAGCGCTTTCGGCAGACCGTTTTGCCAAGCGCGGGCCGAACCGCTAAAGGGCCGCATGCGCTTGCCCCGCTTCATTTCCGGTCGAACCGCGACGCTGGCCCTTCTGCTGGCTGTCGGCGCTTGCCACCAGAAGACGCCTGACGACGGGCGCCCCGAAAGCGTGCGCGCTTTCCCGGTGGCGGACCGTCCGGTCAGCAAGGCAAGCGACACCGATTCCTCCACCGAAATCCAGCGCGATTCCCTCCATGAGGCGGAAGTCGTGATGGATCTTGCCCGTATCGAGCCGGGCATGACCGTGGCCGATATCGGCGCGGGCGAGGGCTATTACACGGTGCGCCTCGCCAAGCGCGTGGGGGCAAAGGGCAGGGTGCTGGCCGAGGATATCGACCACGCCGCGAACGAGCGTCTGGGCACCCGCGTGATACGCGAGCAGCTCGACAACGTCTCGATCAAGCTGGGGCAGCCCGACAATCCGAGCCTGCCGGAAAACAGCTTCGACCGCATCTTCCTCGTGCATGTCTATCACGAGGTGAGCGAGCCTTATGCGTTCCTCTGGAACTTGCGCCCGGCGTTGCGGCCGAACGGACGCGTCATCGTGGTCGAGGCGGACCGGGCGAGCGATCGCCATGGCATTCCGCCGCAGTTGCTTTTCTGCGAATTTGGTGCGTTGGGCTTCCGCTTGACCGAATTTGTTCGTAAGCCGGAACTTCAAGGGTATCTCGCACAGTTCGAGGCTGTGGGAGCGCGGCCGGAGCCCGAAAATATCGTGCCGTGCCGGCTCTCCGGCAAAACCGCGACGCAAAACAGGTGAGCGTCAGTAACACAGGGCGTATAAGGCAGGTCTGATCGACCCGCCGCGCCGGGGGAAAGTTGAAAGAGAAGATGGGTTTCAAGGGTCTCAAGCCGATTGTTTATGGTGGACGCGAAGTCTGGCCGCTCGTTGAGGGCGGCAAGGGCGTTGCCGCGACCAATCACATGAGCTCGGGCGCCTGGGCGGCGGCCGGCGGCATCGGCACCGTCAGCGCGGTCAATGCGGACAGCTATGATGCCGAGGGTAAGATCGTTCCCCAGATCTACCGTGCGCTCACCCGCAAGGAACGCCATCAGGAACTGATCGACTACGCCATCGACGGCGCTGTCGAACAGGTGCAGCGCGCGTACGAGATCTCGAACGGCAACGGCGCGATCAACATCAACGTGCTGTGGGAAATGGGCGGCGCGCAGGCCGTTCTGGAAGGCGTTCTGGAGAAGACGAAGGGCATGGTCACCGGCGTGACCTGCGGCGCGGGCATGCCTTACAAGCTGTCCGAGATCGCGGCCCGCTTCAACGTGAACTACCTGCCGATCGTCAGTTCCGCCCGCGCATTCCGTGCGCTGTGGAAGCGTGCCTATCACAAGGTTTCCGACCTGATGGCGGCGGTGGTCTATGAAGATCCCTGGCTGGCCGGTGGTCACAACGGCCTGTCGAACGCCGAAGACCCGCTCAAGCCGGAGGATCCCTATCCCCGCGTCAAGGCGCTGCGCGAAACCATGCGCGCCGAGGGTATCTCTGATGCCGTGCCGATCGTCATGGCCGGCGGCGTCTGGTTCCTGCGGGACTGGAACGAGTGGATCGACAATCCCGAACTCGGCACGATCGCCTTCCAGTACGGCACGCGCCCGCTGCTGACGCAGGAAAGCCCGATTCCGCAGCAGTGGAAGGACCATTTGCGCACGCTCGAGCCGGGTGATGTGCTGCTTCACCGCTTCTCGCCGACCGGGTTCTATTCCTCGGCCGTCCGCAATCCGTTCCTGCGCAACCTCGAAGCGCGCTCGGAGCGTCAGATTCCCTACTCGAAGGTCGAAGCGGGCGAGCACACCGTGCGGCTCGACGTCGGCGTGAAGGGCAAGAACTTCTGGGTCACGCCGCGCGATCTCGACCGAGCACGCGCTTGGTCGGCACAGGGCTACACCGACGGCCTGCGCACGCCGGACGACACGATCATCTTCGTGAACCCCGCCGAACGCGACGTGATCCGCCAGGATCAGGCCGACTGCATGGGCTGCCTGTCGCACTGCGGTTTCTCCTCGTGGAAGGACCACGACGATTACACCACCGGCCGCCTCGCCGATCCGCGCAGCTTCTGCATCCAGAAGACCTTGCAGGACATCGCCCATGGCGGCCCGATCGACGAGAACCTGATGTTTGCAGGCCACGCCGCCTACAAGTTCAAGCAGGATCCGTTCTACTCGAACGGCTTCACGCCGACCGTGAAGGAACTCGTCGACCGCATCCTGACCGGCGACTGATCGCTATTGGGCAGAATTCAAGAAAAGGGCGGTCCTCGGGCCGCCCTTTTCGTTTGTGCGGGCGGGACGGTCAGCGGTTGTAGACGCGGGTGACGGAAACCGAAAATTGCGGAACCAGCGCGCAGTCCGCGGGCGGCTTGCCGAGCGCGGTATGGTCAAGGCAGTAGGCGGCAGAGGCGAAGTTCGAGGCGATGGCGGCGCGGACGATTCCATTGTCGCGCATGCCGGCATCTCCATTGCCCGAGCCTTTCATCGACGTGGTGATGTCACGCTCGAACAGGATGTGGCCGTTGTCGATCCGCACCAGTCGATAATGCAGCGTCGCCGTGGCCGCGTTGGAGGTTGCGATCCGAAACGGCGTATGGCTCCCGCCCCAGCTGACGATGAGCCGCCCGCGCGCCTTGCCGTCCTTCGGGGCCAGCATGTTCATGCGCTCGAAGCTTTCGCGCAGCCCGGCGTTGATGCTGGACCGCTTGGCGGCAGCTATGAAGTTGAGCGCCGAACTGCCGACGGTCGAGGGAAGGCCCTCGATCTCACCGATCTCGATGCTGTGGTATAGTGGATGCGTCGGCCCCACCGGCTTTGGCGACTCCGGCGCAAAGGGAAGCCCGATTGCCACCAGCGGAATATCTCCCGGCCCGGCCTGCAAAGGCACGGCGGTCAGGGTAAGGGCGGCGGCGATGAACACGTAGCGCATGCCGCGTTTCTGTACGGGCTCTGGTATGGATTGAATTAACGCCGGGCGCGCGGGAGTGTGTGATGAAGCGGTTGTGGACGATCATTGGCGTCGCGGATGTCGCCAGCAGTTTCGCCTGGTACCGGCACTTGCTGGGGCTACCCGAAGCATCGCCCGCCCATGACTGGTTCGGCCAGATCGTGGACCCGGACGGCACCGTGCTGCTGTGCCTCCACCGATGGGGCGATCACGAGCATCCCTCGCTGATCGGGCCAGAACCGTCACCGGGCAACGGTCTGTTGCTGTTCTTCCGTGTCGACGATTTCGAGCAGGCGCTGGAGCGCGCGCGTTCGCTCACGCCGGAACTCGACGAAGAGCCGCATCGCAACCCGGCCACGGGCACGCTGGAATTCGCCTTGCGCGATCCGGACGGTTATCGGGTGATGGTAAGCGCGCTGGAGGCCTGAGCGCCACTCGCGGGAAGCGCAGGGGGCACGAGGCCCCCTGTCGCAAAACGTCAGGGACGCGCGGCGTTGGCGGCGCTGAGCACGGCGCGGACCGAGGCCGTGGCCACGTCCTCGTCGATGCCGACGCCCCAGATCGTGCGGCCATCCGGCGTCACGCATTCGACGTAGGCGGCGGCGCGCGCGTCGGTGCTCTTGCCCATCGAGTGCTCGGCATAGTCGCGCACGTCGAGGGTGACGCCGAAGCTTTCGGCCAGAGTCGCGGTAACCGATGAGATCAGGCCATTGCCGCGACCCGAAACCGTCTGCTCCTTGCCGTCGACGCCGATCTTGCCGGCGAAGACGCGGGTGCCGTCGGCCGCCTTGGCTTCTTCCCAGTCGATCAGAGCGAAGTGCTGCGGATCGTCAAGGCGGTAGGCCTTGCGGAAGACTTCCCAGATGTCAGCGGCTTGCAGTTCGCGGCCCAGTTCGTCGGCCAGTTCCTGCACATGCTTCGAGAAGTGGGCCTGCATGCGCTTGGGCAGCTTGAGGCCCTGATCCTGCTCGATCACCCAGGCGAAACCGCCCTTGCCGGACTGCGAGTTGACGCGGATCACCGCCTCGTAGTCGCGGCCCAGATCGGCCGGATCGATCGGCAGGTAGGGCACGGCCCAGATCTGGTCGTTGCGCTTTTCCTGCGCCGCGAAGCCCTTCTTGATGGCGTCCTGATGGCTGCCCGAGAAGGCGGTGAAGACCAGTTCGCCGCCATAGGGATGGCGCTCGGCAACCTTGAGCTGGTTGCAGTACTCGACGGTCTGGATCACTTCGTCGATGTCCGAGAAGTCCAGCTCGGGATTGACGCCCTGCGTGTACATGTTCAGCGCCACGGTCACGAGGCAGCAGTTGCCGGTGCGCTCGCCATTGCCGAACAGGCAGCCTTCGACGCGGTCAGCGCCGGCCATCAGGCCCAGCTCGGCCGCCGCGACGCCGGTGCCGCGATCGTTATGGGTGTGCAGCGAGATCACCGCCGATTCGCGGTTCGGCAGGTTGCGGCAGAAGTACTCGATCTGGTCGGCATAGACGTTGGGCGTTGCCGCCTCGACCGTCGCCGGCAGGTTGAGGATGATCGGATTTTCCGGCGTCGGCTGGAGGATGTTCATCACCGCTTCGCAGCACTCGATCGAGAAATCGAGTTCGGCGGTGGAGAACGTCTCCGGCGAATATTCGAAGTGCCACTTGGTCTGCGGATACTTGGCGGCCTGATCGCGCAGGATCTTCGCGCCGTTCTCGGCAATGCCGCGGATTTCGTGCGGCTCCATGCCGAAGACGACCGTGCGCCACAGCAGCGAGACCGCGTTGTAGAGGTGGACGATCGCGGCGGGCACGCCTTCCAGGCTCTCGAACGAGCGCGTGATCAGGTCTTCGCGCGACTGGGTCAGGACCTGCACCAGCACGTCTTCGGGAATCCGGTCGTTCTCGACCAAACCGCGAATGAAGTCGAACTCGGTCGCGCCCGCGCTCGGGAAGCCGACCTCGATTTCCTTGATACCCACTTTGACCAGCAGATCGAAGAAGCGGTTCTTCTTCTCCGCGCCCATGGGATCGATCAGCGCCTGATTGCCGTCGCGCAAGTCGGTCGAAAGCCAGCGCGGTGCCTTGGTGATGACCTGCGAAGGCCACTGGCGGTTCGGCAGATCGATCTGCGGGAAGGGGCGGTACTTGACCGAGGGGTCTGTCAACATGGTCATGGGTAATCTCGCTCGGATTTTCGTCTTCGTCGGATAAGGCCGCAATTTCGGCCTGGTCTGGCAGGGTCCCCTTGAGCGCCGAGCGCGCCGCAGGACCGACGCGTCATCTCACGCCCAAGGGCGTGTAAGTCGCAGAATAAGGCCAAGACGAAGGGTCATGTGGGTGCCTATGAGCACTGACCGGCCGCTTGTAAAGCGAAAAGGCATAAAGTCTTGCAGGCGCAGCATTGCCTCGCGCAAGAAACTTGCCCGGCGATAATCTCGGCCCGGTCAGTCCTCGCAGGCGAGGAAGAGTCGGTCCAGCCGGCTCCACGGCAGCATCCAGAACACGGCCACCAGTGCCGCGCAGGCGACGCCGAGCCAGGGCGTGATGAAGCTCAGCGGAATGCCGAGTGCATAGACCGCCGAGGCGGCAAGGCCCTTGCGGCGCGAGGCGCGGTGATAGACCCGGCTTGCCCTGTTGCGCGCACCGGTGGCGGCGACGCGGCCTTGCAGCGTCACGTAGGCGAGTGCGGGGACGAACATCGTCACGAGGTAGATCACCGTCGCCTCGCGGCTGAAATGATGCTCGCCGAGGTAGGCGGTGGAGATGGGGATCAGCGAGAGCGTGAAGAGCAGCAGCATATTGGCCCAGACGAGGCCGCTGGTGATGACGCGGGCATGGCTGAACAGGCGGTGATGGTTCACCCAGTAGATCGCGACATAGGCATAGCTGAGCGCATAGGCGAGGAACACCGGCCAGAGTGGCCAGAATGCCGCCAGTCCCTCGGCCGCGGGCGCCTTCAGTTCGAGCACCATGATGGTGATGATGATGGCGAGGACGCCGTCGGAAAAGGCCTCGACCCGGGCGACGCCGTCCTCGCGCTCGATATCGTCCACGTCGTTCATTCGCCGGTCCTCGTCATTGAGGAACCACCGTGGCGGTGCGCGGGGGGACGATCAAGGGGTCAGGTGCAGTTGAAGCCCTTGATCTTGCCGTCTTCCCCAACCTGGACGTTCAAACGCTCCGGCATGTAGTCCATGGTGACGCCCATGCCGGGCTTGATGACGCGCATCGGCTTGTCGCCCCGGGTTGCGGCGATGGCGGCGATCACTTCGTCGCTGGCGGGCTGGCCGACATAGGAACCGAGCTTGTCGGCGCCGCAATCGGGCTCCATCGAAGGGGGCGGCGCGGGCGGAGGCGCGGCTTCGGCGACTTTCTCCTTGCCGGTGCCGGCACCCGTGCCGGAGCAGGCGGAAAGGGCCAGAAGGCCAGCGGTGAGGGCGGTCATCGTGGTCGATCTGCGGATCATGCCATTCTCCCTTCGCGATTTTACCGGAGAGGAGGATGCACGAAAATGCTTGAACAGTCGATGACAGCCCGCACCTCGCGCGGGGTTACTGCTTCTCGAACGCGGCGTTGATGACCAGCACCGTCTCGTCGGACACCATCGGCACGTACTTGGTGATGCCGAAGTCCGAACGCTTGATCATGGCGCGGGCGAGGAAACCGATCGATTCCTTCTTGCTCATCGGGTTCTGCGCGGCGCCGAAGAAGTGCGCCATGATCGTGATCGGCTTGCTGACGCCGTGGAGCGTGAGCGTGCCGTCGATCGCGGCGTTGTCAGGCCCGCGTGGGGTGACCGAGGTGGCGACGAAGGTCGCTGTGGGGAAGCGGGCGGCGTCGAACCAGTCGGCGCTGACCAGTTCCTGCGAGAGCTTGGCGCTCGTCGTCTGCACCGATGAGATGGGGATGGTGACGCTCAGCTTGGTGGCGCCAAGGTTCTTGGGATCGATCGTCATCGAGCCGCTGGCGCCCGAGAACGTGCCGGCGAAGGGGGAAATACCCAAATGGGCGACGCTGAAGGTGACTTGCGTATGCGCGGGTTCGACCGCGTAAGTGCCGGCCTTCACATCGGCCGGGGTGCCTGCACCGTGAAGCGTCTCCATCCGGCCGCCGGGACCGCCGGGGCCGGGCTGCGCGATGACGGGGGCCGCGAGGGCAGCGGCAAGGGCGAGCGGAACCGCAAAATAGGAAAGACGCATCGGCAACTCCCGTCGGGACAAAGGAAAAGGCGGCGCATTTCTGCGCCGCCTTCGCTTCACCGTCAAACGGGGAATTGCTTAACCGGATTAAATTCCGATCAGTTCTTTTCCTTGTCCACCAGCGCGTTGGCGCCGATCCACGGCATCATCGCGCGCAGCTTCGAACCGGTCTCTTCGATCGGGTGACGCTGGGCGGCCTTGCGCGAAGCCTTCAGCTCGGGCTGGCCGGCGCGGTTGTCGAGCACGAAGTCCTTCACGAAACGGCCCGACTGGATGTCTTCCAGAACGCGCTTCATTTCCTTCTTGGTCTCGTCGGTGATGATGCGCGGACCGGTCTTGATGTCGCCGTATTCGGCGGTGTTCGAGATCGAGTAGCGCATGTTGGCGATGCCGCCTTCATACATCAGGTCGACGATCAGCTTCAGCTCGTGGAGGCATTCGAAGTAGGCCATTTCCGGCGCGTAACCGGCTTCGACCAGCGTTTCGAAACCAGCCTGGACCAGCGCGGTGGCGCCGCCGCAGAGCACGGCCTGCTCACCGAACAGGTCGGTTTCGCATTCCTCGCGGAAGTTGGTTTCGATGATGCCCGAACGACCGCCGCCGACGCCCGAAGCGTAGGCCAGAGCCACGTCCTGCGCGTTGCCGGTCACGTCCTGATGGATCGCGACGAGGCAGGGCACGCCGCCGCCCTTGGTGTATTCGCCGCGGACGGTGTGGCCCGGGCCCTTCGGCGCGATCATGATCACGTCGATGTCGGCGCGGGGCTCGATCAGGCCGAAGTGGACGTTGAGGCCGTGGGCGAAGGCGAGCGCCGCGCCGGGCTTCAGGTTCTCATGGATGTCGGCGGCGTAGATCGCGGCCTGGTGCTCGTCGGGCGCGAGGATCATGAGCACGTCGGCCCATGCGGCGGCGTCCTTGTTCGACAGCACCTTGAAGCCGGCGCCTTCGGCCTTCTTGGCCGAGGCCGAACCTTCGCGGAGCGCGATGGCCACGTTCTTGACGCCCGAATCGCGCAGGTTCTGGGCATGGGCATGGCCCTGGCTGCCGTAACCGAGGATCGCGACCTTCTTGTCCGTGATCAGGTTGATGTCGCAGTCGGCGTCGTAATAGACCTTCATTGTACTACCCTTTCGAGGGCCCGGTGGCGGGGCCGGATGTTGTCTGCGCGCGGGGGCGCGGGGATTTCAGTTTCCGGCCGTGGGGCCGGGAAAATGGCTTTGCGTCAGGCCTCTTCGGCGCCGCGGATCATCGCGACGATGCCGGTGCGGCCGACTTCGACAAGGCCCAGTTCGCGCATAAGCGCCACGAAGCTGTCGATCTTGTCCGGCGCGCCGGTCAGTTCGAAGATGAAGCTGCCGGTGGTGGTGTCCACCGGGCGGGCGCGGAACACGCCGGCGATGCGCAGCGCCTCGACGCGTTTTTCGCCGACGCCCGTCACCTTCACGAGCGCCAGTTCGCGCTGCACGTAAGGACCCACTTCGGTAAGGTCGATCACCTTGTGAACCGGCACCAGCCGTTCGAGCTGGGCACGGATCTGGTCGATCTGGCTCGGCGGACCGTGGGTGACGATGGTGATGCGGCTGAGCGCGTGGTTTTCGGTGATGTCCGCCACGGTCAGGCTGTCGATGTTGTAGCCGCGCGCGGTGAACAGGCCCGCGATCTTCGCGAGAATGCCCGCCTCGTTATCGACCGTAACGGTCAGGACGTGCCGTTCCTCGGCTTCGTGCTGGATGTGCATCATAAGTACTCTCGGATCTCGTGCGGTCTCAGACCAGCGCCTTGGCGGCATCGTCCATCGTGCCGGCGACAGTGTCGCCGTAGAGGATCATCTCGACATGCGATGCGCCCGAGGGGATCATCGGGAAGCAGTTCGATTCCTTGGCCACCAGGCAATCGACGATGACGGGGCCGTCATAGTCGATCATCGCCTGAATGCCGGCGTCGAGATCGGCTTCGTTCTCGATGCGGATGCCCTTCCAGCCATAGGCCTCGGCCAGCTTCACGAAGTCCGGCAGGCTGTCCGAATAGGACTGCGAGTAGCGGCTCTCGTAGGTGAGTTCCTGCCACTGGCGAACCATGCCCATCCACTCGTTGTTGAGGATGAAGATCTTCACCGGCAGGCGGTACTGCGTGGCGGTGCCGAGTTCCTGGATGTTCATCTGGATCGAGGCATCGCCCGCGATATCGATGACAAGGCTGTCCGGATTGCCGAGTTGCGCGCCGATCGCGGCGGGCAGGCCGTAACCCATCGTGCCGAGACCACCCGAGGTCAGCCACTTGTTCGGACCGAAGAAGTGGAAGTGCTGCGCCGCCCACATCTGGTGCTGGCCCACCTCGGTCGAGATGATCGGATCCTTGTCCTTGCTCAGTTCGAACAGGCGCTGGATCGCCAGCTGCGGCATGATCGCGTTGCGGTTCTCCGGGAAGGAGAGGCTCTTCTTCTCGCGCCAGCCCTCGATGCGGGCCTTCCACGGAGCGAGATCCTGCGGCGCGCGGTTGCCCCAGCCTTCGAGGATCTGGGCCAGCACGTTCGCGCAATCGCCGATGACCGGCAGATCGACGCGCACCGTCTTGTTGATCGAGGCGCGGTCGATATCGATGTGGATCTTCTTCGAATTCGGCGCGAAAGCGTCGAGGCGGCCGGTCACGCGGTCGTCGAAGCGGGCGCCGACGCAGATGATCAGGTCGGCCTGGTTCATCGCCAGGTTGGCCTCATAGGTCCCGTGCATGCCCAGCATGCCCAGCCAGTCCGGATGGTCGGCGGGGAAGGCACCAAGGCCCATTAGCGTGGAGGTGACCGGCGCGCCGGTCTTTTCTTGCAGCTCGCGCAGCAGCTCCGTGGCGCGCGGGCCCGAATTGATGACGCCGCCGCCGGTGTAGAACACCGGAGTCTTGGCCTTGGCAATCATCTCGACGGCCTGTGCGATCTCGTCGGTCGTGCCCATGGTGCGCGGGTCGTAGCGCTTGCGGCGCTGGACCAGAGCTTCGTGCCAGGGCGCCATCGCGATCTGGACGTCCTTGGGGATGTCGATCAAGACCGGGCCGGGGCGGCCGGTGGTGGCGATCTCGAACGCCTCGTCGATGATCGCGGCAAGGTCGGCCGGATCCTTCACGAGGTAATTGTGCTTGGTGCAGTGGCGCGAGATGCCGACGGTATCGGCTTCCTGGAAGGCGTCCGAGCCGATCAGGCCGGTCGGAACCTGCCCGGTGATGACGACCAGCGGAATCGAATCCATGAAGGCATCGGCAATGCCGGTGACCGCATTGGTCGCGCCCGGGCCGGAAGTGACCAGCACGACGCCGGGCTTGCCGGTCGAACGGGCATAGCCTTCGGCAGCGTGAGCCGCACCGGCTTCGTGACGCACAAGAATGTGCCGAAGTCGCTCGTCGCCGAATAGAGCATCGTAGATCGGTAGCACGGCGCCGCCGGGATAACCGAATACGAATTCGACTCCCTGCTTGACCAGGCTTTCGACCAGGATGTTCGCGCCGCTGCGCTCTTCAGTCACAATACATTCCTTTTTGACTCTTGGACGGGCCCCGGGGGTAGGGTCGTCTTCGAATATTGCGGCTCGATACGAATCTTGCCGCCTGAAAAAACCATAGCGCGCCTGTTGACGCACTATAATGAAACCGACCCGACACGACGGACGCCGTGCCGGGTCTCCCTCTCCTCCTGCTTCACTTCCACGGCAGGACTTGAAGCGGGCTCTAGGGGGACGAAAATGTTACGTCAACCCCATAACCTGAAACAATCTATCTTCAAGTGTTTTTTGCTCGAAATTATCGTACGCGATCCTTGTCCAATCTTGCGGAGGCTGGTGCCGGAGCCAAGTGAACTGGCGTTTCGCGTAATTGCGGGTGGCCTGCGCGCCGCGCGCGGCGGCTTCCGCGAGTCCCCAGTCCCCGCGAACGACTCCGGCAAGTTCGGGAACGCCGATGGCGCGCATGACCGGAAGGTCCGGATCGAGCTTGCGGGCGAGCAGGGCTTCGACCTCGCCCAGAGCGCCGCGTTCGATCATGCGGTCGAAACGCAAGTCGCAGCGGCGGTAGAGCGCCTGACGCTCGGGCAGGAGTACAGCGGGGAACAGCGAGACGGCATGGCCGATCCCGCCGGAAGTCATGGCCTGCCAGTGGGCGATCGGCTTGCCGGTGGAGCGCACCACTTCGAGCGCGCGGGCAATGCGCGCCGAGTCGGCCGGGGCGAGGCGGGCGGCGCGTTCGGGGTCCTCGGCCTGAAGCGCGGCATAGGCTTCGGAGACGGGCAGGGCGCGGACGGCCTCGCGCACGGCCGGGTCGATCTGGGGCACCGGAGCGATGCCGTCCAGCAGGGTGCGGATATAGAGGCCGGTGCCGCCGACCAGGATCGGCACGGCGCCTTCGGCATGGATGGGGGCAATCGTCTCGCGCGCGGCACGGGCCCAGTCGGCGGCGGAGCAGCTTGTCGCGCCGTCCCAGGCGCCGAACAGGCGGTGCTCGATCCCGCCCATTTCCTCGGGCAAGGGGCGCGCGCTCAGGACCGCCAGATCGGCATAGACTTGCGAGCTGTCGGCATTGACCACGACCGCGCGGCGGCCGCGCCGCTCCAGTTCCTGCGCAAGCGAAACGGCACAATCGCTCTTGCCGCTCGCGGTCGGCCCTGCGATGAGCGCGAGCGGTGGCTTGTGTCCTGACGGATCGCCGCCGGTGGAATTTTCATACGTAGCTTCAAGGGAATTCGCAGTGCTCATTGCGCGGCTGATAGCAGAACCGGACCACCTCTCGGCAAGAATCGATGCTGCCCGTGCCGAAATGCAGGAAGGGGGCGTGCGCCTCGCTTCCGCCGCCATGCTCGATTTCTGCGAACAGACCATGCAGATCGCCTCGCCGGATGACGATGCGGCCACGCTCCGCAAGGCGTTGGACGATCACTTCGCGCCGACCGACGGGCTTGTCTGCGATCATGAGCCAATCGTGCCCGGCCTGTTCATCTCGGACATGGATTCGACCATGATCGGGCAGGAGTGCATCGACGAACTGGGCGATTTCGCGGGTATCAAGGACCGTATCGCCGAGATTACCGAGCGGGCCATGCAGGGCGAACTCGATTTCGAACAGGCGCTGCGTGAGCGCGTGGGCCTGCTCAAGGGTCTCTCTGTCGGCGCGATCGACGAATGCCTTGCCAGCCGGATCCGGCCTGTTGCGGGTGCGCGCACTTTGGTTGAGACGCTCAAGAAGCTGGGCTGCCGCACCGTTTTGGTGACCGGCGGTTTCCATCACTTCGCGGATCCGGTCGCTGCCTCGCTGGGCTTCGAGCATGTGGTCGGCAACCGGCTTGAGGTTGCGGACGGCAAGCTGACCGGCGGCCTTGCCGGTCCGATTGTCGACAGCTCGGTGAAGAAGGCGACCCTGCTGGCCGAACTGGCGGCGCTCGGCGATGTCACCACGCTTGCCACTGGGGACGGCGCCAACGACATTCCGATGCTGGAAGCGGCGACGTATGGCATTGCCTATCGCGCCAAGCCCAAGGCGCGCGCGGCGGCCAACGGCTGGATCGACCGGGGCGACCTGACCAGCGGGCTGCGCCTGCTCGGCATCGACGAGCAGGAATGGGTTCGGGTCTGAGAGAGGACAAGCGATGGCCGGTGAACGAGATCCGATCCTGAGCCGGCTATCGCACCCGCGCTACCTGCTGTTTCTTGCGGTGATGGCGCTTTCCGTCCTGCCATTGCTGTCCGTAGCGCCTGCGGTGGAGGCCGTTGTCACGGCCTTCGACCTTGGGGTGATCGCTTTCACGCTGTCCTGCGTGCCGCTGTGGTGCAATGGCAATGCCACGGTCATGCGCCAGCAGGCCAAGCGCGACGATGCCGGGCAGATCATGCTGCTCGTGCTGACTGGGGTGGTCACTTCGGTGATCCTTGCCGCGCTAGGCACTCTGGTTCTCGACAACAAGAGCCTGAAAACTGGCGAGATTGCGCTGTTGGTGGTGACGCTGCTGTCCTGCTGGACCTTCGCCAACCTCATCTACGCCTTCCACTATGCGCGGCTTTTCTATTCCTCGCGCGATGGCGGCGACAGCCGGGGGCTCGATTTCCCGGGCGACTGCGTGCCGGACTTCTCGGATTTCGTGAACTTCGCCTTCGTGATCGGCATGACCTGCCAGACTGCCGATATCGAGATCACCGATTCGAGCATGCGGCGGGTGTCCACATTTCACGGGCTCTTCGCGTTTGCGTTCAATCTCGGGATTTTGGCGCTGACGGTTAATGTGTTGGCGTCTTCGACGGGCGGCTGATTGCCGATCCTTCAATTGGGCGGATTCATTAACGTGTGGAACTCGTCGCCCTCGCGAAGGCGGGGGCCCCGCTTTCTTGCGCCACCCACCAAGTTTAGCGGGATCCCCGCCTTCGCGGGGACGACGGGATCTTTTTGAGGGCCGGTGTTCTGGCGTCGCAAGTTTGCTTGCCGAATGCGCAGGCTTTTCGTCCTGCCCATCGGCAGGCGGACTTCGCCAAGCGCGTTTTCGGTGACGTAGGTGGGGTCATAGCGGCCAGCGCCGCCTGCAAAACCTGAGCTAGTTCGGTAAATTGCTCAAGCCCGACCTCACACGCAGTCGGTAAGGCCGGGCTTGAGCGATAATTCTTGATCAGCGGGCTACCGTAGCAGTCCGCCAATACGGGATCAGGCTTCCATCCAGTCCTTGAAGAAGGCCTCGTTGGCCTGCTTCAGGGCGGCGATTTCGACGCCGGAAACGGTAGTGCCGCCGACCGTGCCGATCTTTACGGCGCCGGGCAGGGTGGTGCCAGCCGGAGCCGTCACGACATAGCGCGACTGGTCTTCACCGAAAGCCTCTTCCGTGGTCAGCGCGCCGTCGAGTTCAACGCCAAGGCCGCTGGCGAGCGCCATTTCGGCGAGTGTAACGAGCAGACCGCCGTCGCTGACGTCGTGAACGGCGGTAACCTTGCCCGCGCCGATCCATTCACGGATCGATGCGCCGTTCTCGGCTTCGGCCTTGAGGTCGACCTTGGGGGCTTCACCGGCTTCCTGACCCGCGATCTCGCGCAGCCAGATCGACTGGCCAAGGTGCGTCCCCTTGCCGCCCAGAACGAAGATTTCGTCGCCGGCGTTCTTGAACGCCACCGTAGCCATCTTCTCGTGATCGGCGAGGATGCCGACGCCGCCGATGGCCGGGGTCGGCAGGATCGCCGAGCCGCCGCCGGTGGCCTTCGATTCGTTGTAGAGCGAGACGTTGCCCGAAACGATCGGATAGTCGAGCGCGCGGCAGGCATCGCCCATGCCGTTAAGGCAGCCGACGATCTGCGCCATGATTTCGGGACGCTGCGGGTTCGCGAAGTTCAGGCAGTTGGTGATGGCGAGCGGAAGGCCGCCCACTGCGCTGATGTTGCGATAGGTCTCGGCCACGGCCTGCTTGCCGCCCTCGTAGGGGTCTGCGTAGCAGTAACGCGGCGAGCAGTCGGTGCTGATCGCCAGCGCCTTTTCGGTGTTGTGGATGCGTACCACGGCCGCGTCGCCGCCGGACTTCTGCATCGTGTCGCCGCCGACCTGGCTGTCGTACTGTTCCCAGATCCACTTGCGCGAGGCGAGGTCGACCGTGCCCATCAGCTTGAGCAGGTCCGCGCCCACATCGGCGCTTTCCGCCACGTCGCCCATGGCTGGAACCTTGGCCCAGGCCTTGTATTCCTCAGGCGTGACGTAAGGACGCTCGTATTCCGGCGCGTCGTCGGCGAGCGGGCCGAGCGGAATGTCGCAGACGACTTCGCCATTGAATTCGAGAACCATGTGGCCGGTGTCGGTCACTTCGCCGATCACCGCGAAATCGAGTTCCCACTTCTTGAAGATCGCCTCGGCCATGGCTTCCTTGCCGGGCTGAAGCACCATGAGCATGCGCTCCTGGCTTTCCGAGAGCATCATCTCGTAAGGCGTCATCGCCTCTTCGCGGCAAGGCACCTTGTTCATGTCGAGACGGATGCCGGCGCCGCCCTTGCTGGCCATTTCGACCGACGAGGAGGTGAGGCCCGCTGCGCCCATGTCCTGGATCGCGACGATGGCGTCGGTGGCCATGAGTTCGAGGCAGGCCTCGATCAGCAGCTTTTCGGTGAAGGGATCGCCCACCTGCACGGTCGGGCGCTTCTCGTCCGAATGCTCGTCGAAGTCCGCCGATGCCATGGTGGCGCCGTGGATGCCGTCGCGGCCGGTCTTGGAGCCGACGTAGACGATCGGGTTACCGAGGCCGGTTGCGGCCGAGTAGAAGATCTTGTCGGTATCGGCGACGCCCACGGTCATGGCGTTGACGAGGATGTTGCCGTCGTACGCCTTGTGGAAGTTGGTCTCGCCGCCGACGGTGGGCACGCCCACGCAGTTGCCGTAGGAGCCGATGCCCTCGACCACGCCTTGCACGAGGTGCTTCATCTTCGGATGATCGGGACGGCCGAAACGCAGCGCGTTCATGTTGGCAACCGGGCGTGCGCCCATGGTGAAGACGTCGCGCAGAATGCCGCCGACGCCGGTGGCTGCGCCCTGGAAAGGCTCGATGTAGCTGGGGTGGTTGTGGCTTTCCATCTTGAAGATGGCGGCCTGTCCATCGCCGATGTCGATCACGCCGGCGTTCTCGCCGGGGCCGCAGATGACCCAGGGGGCCTTGGTCGGCAGCTTCTTCAGGTGGAAGCGGCTCGACTTGTACGAGCAGTGCTCAGACCACATGACCGAGAATATGCCGAGTTCGACTAGGTTCGGCTCTCGGCCAAGGGCGTGCAGGACGCGCTCGTATTCCGCGGGATTGAGGCCATGCGCCTCGACGACGTCAGGGGTGATTCCGGTCATGCGAGGCGCCTTAGCCATGTCCGTCGCTGTGCGCTAGACGGCACGCGCCCTGAGATGAACTTTCGCTTTCGAGGCCCGGGCCGATGTGCCACACGATCATGCTGCGATTGTCCGAATAATTCAGGGGGTTTATGCGTAAAATCGTTGCAGCTTTGGCCATTGTCATGGGGCTGATGGTGGCTGGTTCCGCGCAGGCGCAGATGGTGACGGCAAAATCGCCGGCCACTATCGTCTCGGCCTTGCAGGACGCGGGCTACCGCGCGGAGCTGTCCAAGGATTCGGTGGGAGACCCGCTGATCCGGAGCGCTTCCTCGGGATCGCGTTTCACGATCACCTTCTATGGCTGCACCGATGGCGCCGATTGTTCGAGCGTCCAGTTCTATGCCGGCTGGACCGAAGCGACGCATTGCAGTCTGGAGGCGATGAACACCTTCGCGCAGAAGTACCGCTTCGTCACGCCGCAGGTGGACGACGACAAGGACTGCGTGATCCAGTACGATCTCGATCTCGACAAGGGCGGGATGAGCAAGGAACTGTTCCTCGACACGCTGGAATTTTGGACCGATACGATGGCCACCTTCAAGGACTATATCTATCAGGAATGACGGAGAATTGCGCTCTTGCAGCGGCTTCGGTGCGGATCGTCGGCAGCACATGCCGTGCAGGCATGACGAAACCGGGGAAGCGCGGATTGCTCCCTTGACCGGCTGGTGCCGCAAGGCCATTGCTGCACCATGGTAGATGAGACAGAAACCATCGAAAGCCTGAGCTTCGAAGACGCGCTGCGCGAACTCGAAGGCATCGTGCGAAGGCTTGAGAGCGGCGATGTGCCGCTTGAGGATTCCATCACGCTTTACGAGAAGGGTGAGCGTCTGCGCCAGCATTGCCAGAAGCGGCTCGATGCCGCGCAGGCCCGGATCGAGCGAATCGTCGCCGGACCGGACGGGGTGCCCACCGGCACCCAGCCGTTCGACGCGGACCGCTGATAAGATGACTGAGGTCGGGGTGAGCGATCCGCTGCTTGCCGAAGGGCTGGCGAAGATCGCCGATGAGGTCGACCGCGCCTTTGACGCGCTGTTGCCGGTGCCCGAAGACGCGCGCGCGCGCTTGATCGAGGCGATGCGCTATGCGGCGATCGGCGGCGGCAAGCGCCTGCGCCCGCTGCTGCTGACAGCCGTGGCCGAGATGTACGGCGTCGTTCGCGAGGCGGCGATCCGCGCGGCCATCGCCATCGAATCGATCCATGTCTACTCGCTGATCCACGACGATCTGCCGTGCATGGATGACGATTCCCTGCGTCACGGCAAGCCGACCGTTCATAAGGCTTTCGATGAGGCGACGGCCGTACTCGCGGGCGATTCGCTGCTGTCCTTCGCGTTCGAAGTGCTGGGCGATCCGGCCGTCAGTGCCGATCCCTTCACGCGCATCGAACTGGTGCAGGCGCTTGGCCATGCCAGCGGCGCACAGGGCATGGCGGGGGGGCAGATGATGGACCTCGTGGCCGAGACCAGCGAGTTCGATCTGCAGACCGTCACGCGCCTCCAGCAGCTCAAGACCGGCGCCCTGCTCGGTGCGGCGGTGGAGATGGGCGCGATTCTCGGGCGTGTTCAGCCCGAAGGCCGCGCCCACTTGCGCGGCTATGCGCGCGACATCGGTCTTGCCTTCCAGATCGCGGACGACCTCATCGATCATGAGGGCAATGCCGAAGTCGCCGGCAAGGCCGTGGGCAAGGACGCGGCGGCCGGCAAGGAAACGTTCGTGTCCCTGCTTGGCCCGGACCGCGCGCGCGAACAGGCGCGCATGCTGGTTGAGCAGGCCATCGGACACCTTTCGCAGCACGGCAAGGAAGCCGACCTGCTGCGCGCGGTCGCGCGCTACATCATCGAGAGGGATCATTGATGAGTCTGGGAGAGCGTATCGGGGTCTATCCCGGCACTTTCGATCCGATCACGCTGGGGCATGCCGATATCATCCGGCGCGGTGCCAAGCTGGTGGATCGGCTGATCATCGGGGTGACGACCAACCCTTCCAAGGACCCGCTGTTCACGCCCGAAGAGCGCATGGCCATGGTGGAGCGTGAAGCAGCGGCCCTGGGCATCGACAATGTCACCGTCGTCGGATTCAATGCACTGCTGATGAAGTTTGCGCAGAAGCAGGGGGCCAACGTCATCGTGCGGGGCCTGCGCGCTGTCGCCGATTTCGAATACGAATATCAGATGGCGGGCATGAACCAGCAGCTCAACCCGAGCATCGAGACGATTTTCTTGATGGCCGATGTCGGCCTTCAGCCGATCGCTTCCAAGCTGGTCAAGGAAATCGCCACCTTCGGGGGCGACATTTCCCGCTTCGTCAGCCCCGCGGTGCGTGACGATGTTGTCAGCCGGATCGCCGCGAAAGGCCTTCAGGGCGACTACTGAGCCTATCTGCGACAAAATCATTCATTGTCACGTCAGCACCGGGGCTCTATCGCCCCACGCCTGAACGGCTTCCTTGTGAGTATTCGATGAAGTTTCGCCTGAACCTTACTGCGACTATGATCGGCCTCGCGCTTGTCGCCACGCCTGCGATGGCCAAGAAGAAGGAAGCGCCTGCACCGGCTCCGGCGGCTGAGCCTGCCGCGCCGCCGCTCTCCGTCGTCGTCGATCCCGACGTGACGCACGATCCCGAAAACGTGCTGCTGCTTGACCTGTCGGACGGCGGCCGCGTTGCCATTCGTCTCATGCCGAAGTGGGCGCCGCACCATGTCGAGCGGATCAAGACGCTGGCCGCGCAGGGCTTCTACAACGGCATCATCTTCCACCGCGTGATCGACGGCTTCATGGCTCAGACGGGCGATCCGACGGGCACCGGGCAGGGCGGTTCGAAGCTTCCCGACCTCCAAGCCGAGTTCAACTCGATGCCGCACTTGCGCGGCATGGTCTCGATGGCGCGCACCAACGATCCGAACAGCGCGAACAGCCAGTTCTTCATCGTGCTCTATCCGCGCTTCTCGCTCGATCACAAGTACACGGTGTTCGGGCGCGTGATCTCGGGTATGCAGTACGTGGACGCGATCCAGCGCGGCGAGCCGCCCGCGAACCCGACCAAGATCGTCCAGGCCTCGCTCGCCTCGGACAACAAGGCACCGCCGCCGGCAGCGCCTGCGACGGCGGCCCCTGCCAAGATCACGGCGGATCAGCTCAGCAACTCGAAGTCGAACTGAATTTCTCCGAAAGGGGATGACGGGGCCACGGCGCGCGCCTAGAGGCGCGCCATGCGCGTTGACCTTTTCGACTTCGATCTGCCGCCCGAAAACATCGCCCTGAGACCGGCGCGTCCGCGCGATTCGGCACGGATGCTGATCGTGGATGGCCGCGGTAACGAGACTGGCGAAGGCCCGCTCGTCGACCGGCACGTCCACGATCTGCCGGACATCCTGCGTGCGGGCGACGTGCTGGTCTTCAATGATACGCGCGTGATCCCGGCCCAGCTTGAGGGCCGCCGGGGCGAGGCGCGGATCGGCGCCACGCTGCACAAGCGCGTCGACCTCCGCCGCTGGCAGGCCTTCGTGCGCAATGCCAAGCGCTTGCGTCCCGGCGACCGCGTGGAATTTCCGGCCGATGTCACGGCTATCGCCGAAGAACGGCTGGACGATGGCAGCTGGGTCCTGATGTTCGAAGGCGAAGAGCCGGTCGAAGTGCTGCTGGAGCGGGCAGGGCGCATGCCGCTGCCCCCATACATCGCCGGCAAGCGCGAGACCGACGAGGCCGACCGCCGCGATTACCAGACCATGTTCGCCGAGAAGGACGGCGCCGTCGCCGCGCCTACGGCTTCCCTCCATTTCACGCCGGAACTGATGGCAAGGCTCGAAACGGCGGGGGTCCTACGCGAGACGCTGACGCTGCACGTCGGCGCGGGCACGTTCCTCCCGGTCAAGGCGGACGATACGCAGGACCACAAGATGCACGCCGAATGGGGCAGCATCGACGCGGCGACCGCAGATCGCCTCAACGCGGCGCGCGCAGCCGGTAATCGCGTGATCGCGGTTGGCACCACCAGCCTGCGCCTGCTCGAAAGCGCGACCGGCGAGGACGGCGTGATCCGCCCCTTCGAGGGTGATACGGCGATCTTCATCACACCCGGCTATCGCTTCAAGGCGATCGACGGCCTGATGACGAACTTCCACTTGCCCAAGTCCACGCTGTTCATGCTCGTCTCCGCCCTCATGGGGCTGGAGCGGATGCAGGCGGTCTATGCCCATGCCATCGGCGAAGGCTACCGCTTCTATTCCTACGGAGATTCCAGCATTCTTTTGCCTTAAAGGACTTGGAACCGTCATCGGTTTCGCGCATCACGCGCTGATGCAAGGCATTCTCGAAATCAGCGGTCTCACAAAGACCTACGACAGCGGCCTTACGGCGCTGGACGGGGTCGACCTTTCGATCAACAAGGGCGAGATATTTGCCCTGCTCGGTCCCAACGGGGCGGGCAAGACCACGCTGATCGGCGCGGTCTGCGGGCTGGTGCGGCCGACCGGCGGCACGATCCATGCGTTCGGCGAGAACATGGACCGCCATTGGCGCCGCCTGCGCGCGCGTATCGGTCTGGTGCCGCAGGAACTGGCTACCGACATGTTCGAGACCGTGATCCACTCGGTCAATTATTCGCGCGGGCTGTTCGGCCTCGCGCCCGATGCGGCGCGGGTGGAAGAGATCCTGCGTGCGCTGAGCCTCTGGGAAAAGCGCAACGACCAGATCCGTGCTCTCTCCGGCGGCATGAAGCGTCGCGTGCTGATCGCCAAGGCCCTGGCGCACGAGCCCGAACTGCTGTTCCTCGATGAGCCGACTGCCGGTGTCGATGTCGAGCTGCGGCGCGACATGTGGGCGCAGATCTCGCTTCTGCGCGACCGGGGCACGACGATCATCCTCACCACCCACTACATCGAAGAGGCCGAGGAAATGGCCGACCGCGTGGGAATAATCCAGGCCGGCCGCATCCGCATGGTCGATGAAACGCGCGCGCTGATGAAGCGGCTGGGGCGGACGGAAGCGCATTTCCCCCTATCTTCGCCGCTCACGGCGGTGCCGGCGGTGTTGGAGGGGCTCAATGTCAGCCTGTCCGAAGACGGGATGGAACTTGTCTATCGCGGCGGCGACGGTTCGGGACGGGGCAAGGCCGAAGTGGCCGAACTCACCAAGCGTCTTGTGACGGCGGGTATCGACTACACGTCGATCGACATCCGCGAATCGAGCCTTGAAGACATCTTCGTCGATCTTCTGGAAGGAGCGGCGGCATGATCGCCTTCAACGCGCGCAGCACCTGGACCATCTACAAGCGCGAGGTCATGCGGGCCATGCGCACCGCGATGCAATCGATCCTCGGACCGGTGCTGACGACGGTGCTTTACTTCGTCGTCTTCGGCGCGGCGATCGGTGGCCGGATGCATTCGGGGCAGGAGGGTGTCAGCTACGGTGCCTTCATCGTGCCCGGCCTGCTGCTGCTGACGCTCATTGCGGAGAGCGTGTCGAACGGCAGTTTCGGCATCTACATGCCGCGCTTCACCGGTGCGATCTACGAATTGCTTTCCGCGCCGGTGGGCGTGGCCGAAACGCTGATCGGCTTCGTCGGCGCGGCGGCGACCAAGTCGCTCATCCTTGCTGCCATCATCCTCACCACGGCGACGTTCTTCGTCGACTACAGGATCGTCCACCCGGTCTACACGCTGGGCTTCATCCTGCTGGTATCCGCGACATTCTCGCTGTTCGGATTTATCCTCGGCATCTGGGCGGACAGTTTCGAGAAGTTGGGGATCGTGCCGGTGCTCTTCGTTGTGCCGCTGACGTTCCTGGGCGGCACGTTCTATTCGATCGGCATGCTGCCCGAGCCGTGGCGTTCGGTGGCGATGGTCAATCCGGTGGTCTATCTGGTGAACGGTCTGCGCTGGTGCTTCTATGGCAAGTCGGACTTCCCGATCGGCATTTCCCTGATCATGACGCTGGCATTCCTCGCGATCTGCATTGCGCTCATCGCATGGATCTTCCGCACCGGCTGGCGCCTGCGCGCCTAAGGCGTTAACGCTTTGGTCGTTAACTTCTTGGGCCGCTAACTTTCTGGTATGTCGATGCGTTTGTTGGGTCTGCCGCTGCTGCTTGTTGCAATTCCTGCACAGGCACAGACTCCCGTTACTTTGCCTGTAGCCCCCGGAAACCCGGCGGAAGCGGCCCCGGTCATAGTGCCGGTGGAGCCGCTTGCGCTCGCATTGCCGGCTTATCCGTGGCCCACGCCGTTCGTCCCATGTGGCCCGCCGCGCCTGCCCGAAAACGTGCGCGCCATGCTCGAATCGGCGATCCGCACCGGCGATTCGGCTACGGTTGCCGCCGTCGTCAGAGTTGCGCTGGATACCGAGCCTTACGACAAGGACGAGATCCGGGCGATGAAGAAGAGCTACGACGACGAGGCTGCCCGCCAGCTCGCCGCCAAGGCCAATGCGGAAACGCAGCGCATCCGCCAATCGGCTATCCTTGAGCTGTGGACCGGCAAGGTCGAACTGGGCGCATTCCGCGCCACCGGCAACACCAGCAACTTCGGCTTCTCCGGCGCGCTCAATCTCGATCGCAAGGGGATCGACTGGCAGCACACGGTACAGCTGACGGCGGACTACCAGAAGGATTCGGGCACGGTTACGCGTGAGCAGTACCTTGCCAGCTATCAGGCCCGCTACACGCTGAACGACGGCCTGTTCACGTTCGGTCGTACCCAGTGGGAAAGCAACGAAATCCAGGGCTTCCGCGATCGTTACTCGCTGTCGGGCGGCCTTGGTTACCGGGTTATCAAGCGCAGCGATCTGGCGCTGTCGGTGGAAGTCGGACCGGCGGTGCGCCGCACGCGGTTTGTGGTGGATCCTTCCGAGACGACATGGTCGACGCTGACCTCGCTCGATTTCAGCTGGAAGGTCGACAACACCCTGAAGCTCACGCAGACCGCGTCTTCGTATATCGAGACCGGCAACAGCACCTTCACCACGAATACCGGTATCGAGGCCGGGATGTCGAAAAGCCTGAAGGCCAAGCTGTCCTATTCGTTCTCCCACGAGTCCTCGCCGCCCGACGGTACGCTCAGGACGGATACCATTTCGCGGTTCTCGCTGGTCTACGGCTTCTGAATTGGATAACGGGCGGGGCATGAACCCCCGTTTCGAATTCTCCATCCACGCCACCGACGGCAAGGCCCGCACCGGCGTCATCAAGATGCGTCGCGGGGAAATCCGCACGCCCGCCTTCATGCCGGTCGGTACCGCCGCCACGGTGAAGGCGATGAAGCCGCAGGATGTGCGCGCCACCGGCGCCGACATCCTGCTGGGCAACACTTATCACCTGATGCTGCGCCCGGGCGCCGAGCGCGTCGCGCGGTTGGGCGGGTTGCACAAGTTCATGAACTGGGACCGCCCGATCCTGACGGACAGCGGCGGCTATCAGGTCATGAGCCTGTCGGACTTGCGCAAGATCACCGAGGAAGGCGTGACGTTCGCCAGCCACCTTGACGGTTCGCGCCATCTGCTGACGCCGGAACGCTCGATGGAGATCCAGCGGCTGCTCGGCTCGGACATCGTCATGTGCTTCGACGAATGCCCGAAGATCGATCAGCCGCGCGACGTGATCGCGCGTTCGATGGAGATGTCGATGCGCTGGGCGAAGCGCAGCCGCGACGCTTTCGACAGCGGCGGCGAGCATGCCGCCAACTCGGCGCTGTTCGGCATCCAGCAGGGCGCGCTTGACGAGGGGCTGCGCAAGACTTCAGCCGATGCGCTGAGCGAGATCGGCTTCGACGGCTACGCGATCGGCGGCCTCGCCGTGGGTGAGGGGCAGGAGGCGATGTTCGCCACGCTGGAATTCGCGCCGCAGCAGCTTCCCGCGGATCGTCCGCGCTACCTGATGGGCGTCGGCAAGCCCGACGACCTGGTGGGCGCGGTGGAGCGCGGGGTCGACATGTTCGATTGCGTTCTGCCCACCCGCTCGGGCCGCAACGGGCAGGCCTTCACCTGGAATGGCCCGCTCAACATGCGCAATGCCCGCCATGCCGAGGACAGTGCCCCCATTGACGAGCGCTGCAAGTGCCCGACTTGCGGCACTTATAGCCGCGCCTATCTGCACCATCTCGTGAAATCGGGAGAGATGCTCGGTGCGATGTTGATGACGGAGCATAATATCTCTTTCTATCAGCAACTTATGCAGGGTATGCGCGATGCTATCGCCGAGAGCCGGTTCGCGGCTTTCGCGGCCGATTTCCGGCGCGATTATTTCGGCTGATATGTCGGCATTTTAACTTCCTCCCCCGATTGGGCCGGCTTTAACGGTCAGGTTTTGATTTGGGGGATTTAATGAAAAGGTTTGTTGCCTCGGCATCGCTGGCGGCGCTTGCCTGGGCCGGTCTTGCGACGACCGCGCAGGCGGCACCGACGGCACAGGCTGAGAGCGTGGAGGCCGTGGCGGCGCTCTTCGGTACGCGTGAAGCGGTGGACGGCGTCAGCATGTCGCCAAGCGGCATGAAGATCGCGATGATCCAGTCGATCGGTCGGAACGGTACCGCGGTTGCCGTGGCCGAATACGACAAGGATGCGAAGCTGCGTACGCTGGTGGTTTCCAACACCGCGGCCGAAAGAATTCGGCATTGCTCCTGGCCGTCCGACAATGAACTGGTTTGCAGCGTCTCGGTGGCGACCAGCGACCTGACTTCGTTCACGCGGCTCGTGGCGCTCTATCTGGACGGTAAGCCGCTCAAGGTAGTTACCCCGGCCGAGAGTTCGCGCGCTGTCGGCTTCGCATGGTACGGCGGCGACATCATCGACTGGACCGGTGCGCGGCCGGGCGAAGTGCTGATGCTGCGCCAGTTCGTGCCCGAGCAGCAGATCGGAACTCACCTTGCCAGTTCCCTTGAGGGGCTGGGCGTCGAGAGCGTGGACGTGCGAACGCTGCGCCGCACCACGATCGAGAAGCCCAACACCGATGCGACGGATTACATCACCGACGGTCGGGGCTCAGTGCGGATCAGAGGTCTGAATCCCACCACCAGCGGCGGGTACGACACCAATGTCATCAACTACTTCTACCGAACGAAGGATTCGCATTCGTGGGATCTGTTGAGCCGGGTCACCCTCAATGCTTCCGGTTCGGACAGCGGTTTCCAGCCGGTGGCGGTCGATCCCACGCTGGATGCAGCCTATGGCTTCGAGCGCAAGGACGGCTATCTGGCGCTCTATCGAGAGAAGCTGGACGGCAGCAAGGCGCGCGAGCTGGTGTTCAGCAAGCCCGGGATAGAGGTGGACGATCTCGTCCGTCTGGGGCGCACGCAGCGGGTGGTCGGCGTGTCCTATGCCGGCGACTATCGAAAAGCCGAGTATTTCGACCCCGAACTGGCGAAACTGCGCAGCGCCCTGGGCAAGGCTTTGCCGGGATCGCCCCTGGTGGATTTCGTCTCGTCCAGCGAGGATGAGAGCAAGCTGGTGATGTTCGCGGGTAGCGATGTCGATCCGGGGCGTTACTATCTTTATGACAAGGCAACCCGCCATCTCGAAGAAATCCTGCCGCTGCGGCCGGCGCTTGCGGGGCGCAAGCTGGCCGAGATGAAGCCGGTCCAGTTCCCGGCCGCCGACGGGACGATGATCCCCGGCTATCTGACTCTGCCGCCGGGCAGCGATGGCAAGAACCTTCCGGCGATCGTCATGCCGCACGGCGGTCCTTCGTCGCGTGACGAGTGGGGTTTCGACTGGCTGGTGCAGTTCTTCGCGGCGCGCGGCTTTGCGGTGCTTCAGCCGAATTTCCGTGGCTCGGCAGGCTTCGGGGAAGCCTGGTTCGAGAAGAACGGCTTCCAGTCATGGCGGACGGCCATCGGTGATGTCGACGACGCGGGCCGCTGGCTGGTTTCGAGCGGGGTCGCCGCAAAGGACAAGCTGGCGATCGTCGGCTGGTCCTATGGCGGCTATGCCGCGCTCCAGTCAGGCGTGCTCGATCCGGGGCTCTTCAAGGCGATCGTGGCGATCGCGCCGGTAACCGATCTCAGCGTTTTGCGGCAGGACCACCTTAATCGCACCGATTATCGGCTGGTCGATCAGCAAATCGGCAACGGCCCCCACGTAGCGCAAGGTTCGCCTGCGCAGAACGTCGGCGCGATCCAGGTGCCGGTGCTGATGTTCCACGGCGATTGGGATCTGAACGTCAATGTTCATCAGTCGCAGATCATGGAACGGCGCTTGCGCGATGCCGGCAAACAAGTGGAACTGGTGACGTTCCCGGGGCTTGCCCACTCGCTGGACGACAGCGCGGCGCGCACGAAGGTCCTGGAGCAGAGCGACGGTTTCCTGCGCAAGGCATTGGCCCTGCCGACTACCGTAGCCAGTAACTAGTGCGGTTAGTCGCGTTTTTCCGGGTTATCAGGTGACTTCGCCTGATAACCCGAAAAACGCTCTAGCAGCAGGAAACTTCCAGCCGGGTTCCGGGGTAGGCGACGAAGCGGCCGCTTCGCAGATCCAGGAATCCGGCGCCGATCTTGCTTGCGAAGCGCTGGGCGAGATCGAGGGTCGTGTACCATTTGCCGGTGCGATGGGGGGTGATGAAACGGAATCGAGACATAGTGCTGGTTCAATGCCCGCGAACCATGTCGGTTCCCTGACAAGTCCGTCGATTCACCGCGTTTTCCGGCACTTCGTCGCCTCGCGACGATGCAGGGCAAAAGAAAAGGGCGACTCCGAAGAGCCGCCCTTCCTAATCCTGGTCCGGAGACCCGAAACTCTTAGCGCGAGTAGAACTCGACGACCAGGTTCGGTTCCATCTTCACCGGGTAAGGCACTTCGTCCAGCGTCGGAACGCGAACGAAAGTCACCTTGTCGGTGCCGTCCTGAGCGACGTAGTCAGGAACGTCACGCTCGGGAAGAGCCTGCGCTTCGACGATCAGGGCCATTTCCTTGGCCTTGTTGCCGAGGCTGACAATGTCACCGACCTTCACGCGACGCGAAGCGATGTTGCACTTCACGCCGTTGACGCGGATGTGGCCGTGCGAAACGATCTGGCGAGCCGCGAAGATGGTGGGCGCGAACTTGGAACGGTACACAACCATGTCCAGACGCTGCTCAAGCAGGCCGATCAGGTTCTGGCCGGTGTCACCCTTCATGCGGGCGGCTTCCTGGTAGGTGGCCTTGAACTGCTTCTCGGTCACGTCGCCGTAGTAGCCCTTGAGCTTCTGCTTGGCGCGCAGCTGCAGACCGTAGTCCGACAGCTTGCCCTTGCGGCGCTGGCCGTGCTGGCCCGGGCCGTAGCTGCGGCGGTTGACCGAGCTCTTGGGACGGCCCCAGATGTTCTCGCCCATGCGGCGGTCGAGTTTATACTTGGCGCTTTTACGCTTCGACATAAGTCGTCTCCTTTTCTGCTGCCGCTTCCACTGTGGAAACGGTCCATGTTTTCCCGGGGCGCACCATCCAGCCTAATGCGCTGGATGCGGCCGCCGCTTCACCGGGGTGCGGGGCCGAATGGACAGACCTGTCAAGAAGGCAGGCGCCATGTGAAGGGGTGCCCCATACGGGCTCGGGGGTGAAAGTCAAGCGGATAAGCCGAAAAACGGCTCAACTACGCGGGCGACGCTCGTTTCCGAGGGCAGAGAGCACACCGCGAAGGGTGCGCACTTCGAGGTGATTCCAGCCCGGCTTCGTGAGAAGGTTGCGCAAGGTCAGCCGATTGGCCGCCGCACGGGTTTCGGGCCAGAAATAGTTTTTGGGTTCGAGCAATTGCTCGAAGTGGCCGATAAGGCCTTCCAATTCTTCCTGCGGGGCAGGGGGGAGCAGGTCCTCCACGGTCGGCTGCGCCAGTTCGCCAGAGGCGGTGACGCCCTTCGACCACTCGTAGGAGCAGAGGATCACGGCCTGCGCCAGATTGAGCGAGGCGAACTCCGGGTTGATCGGCACCGTCAGGATCGCGCGGGCAAGCGCGACATCCTCGGTTTCCAGACCCGAACGCTCGGGGCCGAACACGTAGGCCGAACGACCTTGTGCCTCATGCACTTCGCGCGCGGCCTGTTCCGGCGTGACAACCGGCTTGGTTACGCCGCGCTTGCGGACGGTGGTGGCGTAGACGTTGGCGCAATCGGCAACGGCTTCGGCCAGCGTCTCGTAAACTTTCGCGTGTTCCAGCACCGTGTCGGCGCCGGCGGCGGCGGGACCGGCTGAGGGATTGGGCCAGCCATCGCGCGGAGCGACGAGGCGCATCTCGGTCAGGCCGAAGTTGAGCATGGCGCGCGCGGCCTTGCCGATGTTTTCGCCCAGTTGCGGGCGGACCAGCACGATGACCGGCTTGTTCATGTCAGCCATTGTCGCCGTCCTTTGCTGCGCCCTTGGTGGCACCTTGCCCGGCCACATCGCGTACGGTGCCGGCGAATGCCTCGAAATCGCGCGCTTCGTTGAACGCGCGGTAGACCGAGGCAAAGCGGATGTAAGCGACCGAATCGAGCTGGCGCAGGCCCTCCATCACCATCTCGCCGATCTCGCGCGAGGGGACTTCGGATTCGCCCAGCGTTTCGACCTGACGCTGCACGCCGGAGACGAGCTGGTCGATCTTCTCGCGCTCGATCCCGCGCTTGCGGCAGGCGAGGGTGACCGATTGCTCGATCTTGGCCCGGTCGAACGGCTCGCGGGCATCGTCGCTCTTCACCACGGTGATTTCGCGAAGCTGGACGCGTTCGAACGTGGTGAAGCGCGCGCCGCAGCTTGAGCACTGGCGGCGGCGGCGGATCGACGTGTTGTCCTCGGTCGGGCGACTGTCCTTGACCTGGGAATCATCGTGGGCGCAGAAAGGACAGCGCATTCAGTCAGTTACTTTCAATTTCCAAGGATGGCCTCAGGGCCGCACGCGCTTGTAGAACTGGTATCCCGCACCGACCGCAAGGCCGAGCGGGATCGAGACAAACGGCAGCACGGCACCGGCGACCGCCCCCGCCGCGCCCCAGAGCAACACGGGCTTGGTAGACGGATGGTCGAGGCCATCCTGCAACATTCCGGCAAGCTCGTGGCGAGCGTCCGAGATGAAATCACCGGTGTCGTTGGGGCGTTCGGGGTCGGTCATGGCACTGGGGCTCCTGGATCAGTCCTCGTAGATCGGGAAACGATCGCACAGCGCTTCAACGCGCGCGCGCACGTTCTGCTCCACCTGAGCGTCGCCTGCTTCGCCGCACTTGGCAAGGCCGTCGAGCACGTCGGCGACCATGTTGCCGATTTCGCGGAATTCAGCCGGGCCGAAACCGCGGGTGGTGCCGGCGGGCGAACCGACGCGGATGCCGCTGGTCTTCATCGGCGGCAGCGGATCGAAGGGGATGCCGTTCTTGTTGCAGGTGATGCCCGCACGTTCCAGCGCCTCGTCCGCGTCCTTCCCGGTCACGCCCAGCGGCGAGAGGTCGATCAGCGCGAGGTGGGTGTCGGTGCCGCCCGAAACGATCGCGGCGCCGCGCTCCTTGAGCGTGTCGGCGAGGACCTTGGCGTTCTCGATCACGCGCGCGGCGTAGTCCTTGAATTCGGGACGCAGCGCTTCACCGAAAGCGACGGCCTTGGCGGCGACGACGTGCATCAGCGGGCCGCCCTGAAGGCCGGGGAACACCGCCGAGTTGATCTTCTTGGCCAGCGCCTCGTCATTGGTGAGGATCATGCCGCCACGCGGGCCGCGCAGCGTCTTGTGCGTGGTGGTGGTGGCGATGTGCGCGTGCGGGAAGGGCGAGGGGTGCAGGCCCGCAGCCACGAGGCCGGCGAAGTGCGCCATGTCGACCTGGAACAGCGCGCCCACGGCGTCTGCGATTTCGCGCATGCGCTTGAAGTCGATCACGCGCGGATAGGCGGAGCCGCCGGCAATGATCAGCTTGGGCTGGTGCTCCTTGGCAAGGGCCTCAACCTCATCGTAGTCGATCAGGTGGGTGTCCTTGGTCACGCCGTACTGCACGGCCTTGAACCACTTGCCCGAAAGCGCGGCGCGGGCGCCGTGCGTAAGGTGGCCGCCGGCATCGAGGCTCATGCCCATGATGGTGTCGCCGGGCTTCACGGTGGCGAGCAGCACGGCGCCGTTGGCCTGCGCGCCCGAGTGGGGCTGCACATTGGCGAACTGGCAGTCGAACAGCTGCTTGGCGCGTTCGATGGCGAGCGTTTCGACTTCGTCCGAAGGCTCGCAGCCCTGGTAGTAGCGCTTGCCGGGGTAGCCTTCGGCGTACTTGTTGGTCAGCACCGAGCCCTGTGCTTCAAGCACGGCCTTGGAGACGATGTTCTCCGATGCGATCAGCTCGATCTGCTTGCGCTCACGCTTGAGTTCGTGGCCGATGGCCTTGGCGACGGCGGGGTCGCTCTGGGCCACGCTGTCAGTGAAGAAGCCCGGGGAACGGATGGCGGTTTCGACGGTCATGTTCTGAAAGCCCCTTCAGAAGGACGGATTGGAAAGCTTTTCGACGCGGCCCGCGTGGCGTCCGCCACCGAATTCGGTCGAGAGGAAAGCGTCGAGGCAGGCCTTGGCCATGTCGATGCCGGTCAGGCGGGCGCCCATGGCAATGACATTGGCGTCGTTGTGCTCACGCGCGAGCGCGGCCGAGAGCGGCTCGGAAACGAGCGCGCAGCGGCAGGCCGGATCGCGGTTCACGGCGATCGAAATGCCGATGCCGGAGCCGCAAAGAGCGACGCCGAACTGGGCGGTGCCGTCGGCGACGACCGAGGCCAGCTTGTAGCCGTAGTCGGGGTAATCGACACGGTCGGCGGTTTCGGGGCCGAGATCGGCAACTTCGTGGCCGAGTTCGATGAGGTATTCGCGCAGTTCGGCCTTGAGGTCGACGGCGGCGTGGTCAGATGCAATCGCAATGCGCATGGGAGCGGTGTGCCTGTCCTGATGCGGGGATTCGTTTGCGCATCCCCTTAGTCGTGACTTCGTCGCAATGCCACCATTGTCCGCCCCATGGGGCGCAATTAACGGGAATGGGCATAATAGCGCCGATTTATAGTGCCGAAAGCCTCTTGTCCGGCGCGATTGACAGGGATGGCGGCGGGAAGGATGTTCTCCGTTTCTCGAAAGGGGTTAGCGGTGAAGTCGGCAAAGCCATTTGTTCTTGCGCTCCTTCTTGCGGCGATCCTGGCCGTGTTGGGGACGACGCCGCCTCGCTCTGCGTCTGTCGAGGCGCCTGCCGAAACGTTCTCCGCCGGACGGGCGATGACGGACATCACGCGCATCGCCCGCGCGCCGCACCCCAGCGGATCGCAGGAGCATGCGGCTCTGCGCGGCTATCTGATGAACCGGCTCGGTGCCTTCGGCATGACAGTGCGCACGCAGCAGGGCCTGTTTCCCGCAGACGTGCGCGACCAGCTGAACCGGCGCAGCGGCGAAAACCGGGCGGAAATCCCGCTCGTCAACATCGTGGCCGTGCTGCCCGGCAAGGATCGCGATCTGCCGGCGGTGGCGCTGATGGCGCATTACGACAGCGTCTGGGGTTCTCCCGCCGCAGCCGACGACGGGGCGGGCGTTGCCTCGATACTGGAAACCGTGCGGGCGCTTGCACAGGATCGCGAACGTCGCCGCGACGTGATGGTGATCCTCACCGATGGCGAGGAAGCGAACCTCAATGGTGCGAGGCTGTTCTTCGGTCAGGCGCCGGAAGCGCGGCAGATCGGCGCAATCATCAATCTTGAGACGCGCGGGGGCGGGGGCAAGGCCAACTTGTTCCAGACTTCGGCCATGAATGGCGATGTGGCGCGGCTCTGGGCCTCGTCCGTGCCGCACCCGGCGGGGACGTCGCTGGCGACCTTCATCTACAGCGTGCTGCCCAACGACACCGATCTCACCGTGGCGCTGCCGCACGGTTATCCGGCGTGGAACTTCGCGTTTATCGGCAGGCCGGCGTTCTATCATTCACCGCTGTCGACCGCCGCCAATCTCGATCGGGGCTCGCTCCAGCAGATGGGCGAACAGGCGCTGGGGCTGGCGCGGGCGATGGCAAATGCGCCGGAACTGCCCGGCAAGTCACCCGACATCGTGTTCTTCGACGTGTTCGGACTTTTCGCGGTCCACTACGCGGCGTGGTGGGGTTGGGTGATGCTGGCGGTCGGTTTCGCCGGCTATGCGGTGCATGCTTTGCGGCGTTTCGAGGGGCGGGCGTTCGTGGGCGGGCTGGGGCGCATGCTTGGGCTCGTCATCGTGACCGGCGCTGCGCTTTACTTGCTCAATCTGCTGTCGGGCGCGGATGGGCCGGTGAACTATTATGACCGGCTCGCGGCGATCCCCCGCCTCCAGATCATGACCTTCTGCGCCAGCCTTGCCGCGGCGCTGCTGGTGGTTGGGCGGAAGCCGGATAGGCCCGCCGGAGAGGCTGGTCTTGTCCTGCCACTGTGGCTGGCCGGCGCGGCGTTCCAGATTTTCGCGCCGACGGCCGCCTATGTGCTGACGATACCGCTGCTGCTGGGCGGCGTTGTCGCTCTGCTGAGAGCGTTCGAGTTCGGCAGCGTGGTTCGTACGGCCGAAGTGATCGTGGCCGGCGTGGTCACGGGCTATATGTTGATGCTCGGCTATTTGCTGATGCAGGCGGTGGGCCCGACCATGCCGATGGTGGCGGTACTGCCGCTTGCGGTCACCGTTTGCGCGCTGGTGCCGCTGCGTGCGCCGGTTTCGCTGCGGGGATCGCAGGTATTGACCGTTCTCCTCCTGCTGGCGGCCGTGGGTGTTGCGCTCTGGGTTCGGCTTGACGCCCCGGCGCTGAGCATCCCGGTCTACGCGCCGAGGTAAGAAAACCCGCGCAGGCAAAGAAAAACGCCCGCAACCGGAGTTGCGGGCGTTTCTGAAGTGTCCGGCTTTCGACCGTTACTGGTCGAGGAACGAGCGCATCTTGCGGCTGCGGCTCGGGTGCTTGAGTTTGCGCAGCGCCTTGGCTTCGATCTGACGGATACGTTCGCGGGTGACCGAGAACTGCTGGCCCACTTCCTCAAGCGTATGGTCGGTGTTCATGCCGATGCCGAAGCGCATGCGCAGCACGCGCTCTTCACGCGGCGTGAGCGAGGCAAGGACGCGGGTGACCGTTTCCTTGAGGTTCGCCTGAATCGCTGCGTCGACCGGGATGATCGCGTTCTTGTCCTCGATGAAGTCGCCCAGATGCGAATCTTCCTCGTCGCCGATCGGCGTTTCGAGCGAGATCGGCTCCTTGGCGATCTTCATCACTTTGCGCACTTTTTCGAGCGGCATCGACAGGCGCTCGGCCATTTCTTCCGGCGTCGGCTCGCGGCCCTGCTCGTGAAGGAACTGGCGGCTGGTGCGGACTAGCTTGTTGATCGTTTCGATCATGTGGACCGGGATACGGATCGTGCGCGCCTGATCCGCGATCGAGCGCGTGATCGCCTGACGGATCCACCAGGTGGCATAAGTCGAGAACTTGTAGCCGCGGCGGTACTCGAACTTGTCGACCGCCTTCATCAGGCCGATGTTGCCTTCCTGAATGAGGTCCAGGAACTGCAGGCCGCGGTTCGTGTACTTCTTGGCGATCGAGATCACCAGGCGCAGGTTCGCCTCGACCATTTCCTTCTTGGCGATGCGCGCCTCGCGCTCACCCTTCTGGACCATGTTGACGATGCGGCGGAACTCGGGAAGCGCCATGCCGGTGGCAGCGGCGATGTCCGAAACTTCGGCGCGGATGCGCTCGACCGGATCGGCCTCTGCCTCGGCGAAGGCGGCCCACTTCTTGTCCTTCTTCGACATGTCCGACAGCCACGCGTCGTCCAGCTCGCGACCCACGTAGGTCTCAAGGAAGTCCGCGCGCTTCACCTTGTGGCGCTCGGCCAGACGCAGCATCTGGCCGCCAAGGGCGGTCAGGCGGCGGTTGAAGGCGTAGAGATTGTCGACGAGGTATTCGATCTTCGTCGCGTGGAACTTCACCGATTCGACTTGCGCGGTCAGTTCCTCGCGCAGCGACTGGTACTGCTCTTCCTTGGCGGCCGGGAAGTCGATGCCCAATGCAAGCGCGTCGAGGCGCTCGGACTGGAGGCGTTCGAAGGCCCGGAACAGCTCGGTGATGAGGATGAACTTTTCAAGCGCTTCCGGCTTGAGGGCCGCTTCCATCTGCGCGAGGCTGAGGGTGTTGTCTTCCTCCTCCTCTTCGACCGGACGCTTGGCACGGGGCTCGCCATCCTCGTCCAGTTCGTCGACGGTTTCCTCTTCCTCGGCCTCGTCGTCCTCCTTGAACGAGGGGCCGGCGGTCTTTTCGCTGATCTCGCCGTCGTCGTCGCCTTCACCGTCTTCCGACAGGCTTTCGGGCGCAGGCTCCTTCGAGAGCATCGCGTCGAGATCGAGGATCTCGCGCAGCTGCATCTCGCCGTTGTTGAGCGCTTCGGACCACTGGATGATGGCGTGGAAAGTAATCGGGCTCTCGCAGAGGCCCAGGATCATCATGTCGCGGCCGGCTTCGATCCGCTTGGCGATGGCGATTTCGCCCTCGCGGCTGAGCAGTTCGACCGCGCCCATCTCGCGCAAATACATGCGCACCGGATCATCGGTGCGCTCAACCGTTTCTTTCTTCTTGGCGTCGACCACCATGCGCGGCGAAATCTCGTCGCCATCGGCCTCTTCCGACTCGCGGTCGTCGTCCTGGCTATTGTCGGCGTCTTCGTCACTCTCGACGATATTGACGCCCATTTCCGAGATCGCGGCCATAATGTCCTCGATCTGGTCGGTGGACATCTGGTCCTGCGGGAGGGCCTCGTTCAGCTCGTCAACGGTGATGACACCCCGGCGCTTGGCGCGGGCGATCAGCTTCTTGATCGAGGCCTCGTTGAGGTCGATCAGCGGCGCATCGTCGTTGGTATCGCCGGTGTTGTCGTTTTTGCTCATCTATCCGCCGTTTTCCCCGTGCCTACGCCCTGATTCTAAACAATCATGACGAAGCCGCCTGCCTAGTAGCCATTTGCCTTAGGCGACTATCGAATTCCAGCTTTCTCTTGAGAAGACGTTGCTGTTCGGCAAAAGCCTCATCCGATAGTTCGCTTTCGAAGCGGGATGTTGCCTGCGCCAAAGCCGCTTCCAGTACCGGACGCTCCACCAAGAGATCGACGGCCTGCACAAGATCCTCTGCCGCCTGATCCGCGCTTGCGTCAGGATTTAAGAACCCGAAGCGCAATCCGGAGTATTCTGCGGTGCCGGGGATCTCCAGGCCACTGTTCGACAATATGGTGGCAAGAGCCTCGCTTACAAGCGGTTCCTTCGCATGATGGTTCACGTCGTAGCAATCGAGCAGCAAGGAAAAGCGCGGATCGAGGCCGGGGGTGCGGGCCAACGCTTCGGCATGGCGCGCGATCTGGTCGGGCCATCGGATCAGGCCGGCAAGGACGGCGGCGGAAAGACCATCCCGCGCGCCGCCCGAGGCGGCCTTGCGCAGGCGTTCAAGCGATTCGGGATCCGATTCGGGCAGGGGGCTCCAGCGGCCTTTCTGGAAGTTGCCCCGCCCACCGCCGCCGCCACGCTGGTTCCATTGGCCGGGGCGAGACTGGCCGCGATCCCCTTGTTGCCAGCGGCTTTCGCGCTTGGGAAAGGCGAACTCCGAATAGCGGTCCTGAAGCTCGCGGCGATAGAGGCTGGCGATATCCGGATGCTGGATCGCGTCGACATGCTCCATCAGGCGGGCCTTCAACCCGGCCTTGTCCTCAGGCGTCGTGAGCGGCTGGGCATCGCGTTCGACTTCCCAGAGCACGTCGACAAGGCTTTTCGCGGTGCCGAGGATGTCCTCCATGGCCCGCGCGCCCTTGGCCTTGATGAGGTCGTCGGGGTCCATCCCTTCCGGCAGGCGCACGATTCGCAGGGAGTGGGCAGGGCGCAGCAGCGGAAGTGCCCGCGTGACCGCACGCATGGCGGCGCGCTGACCGGCGGCGTCACCATCGAAGCAGAGAACCGGCATTTCGACATGACGCCACAGCATCTCGATCTGGTGCTCGGTCAGCGCGGTGCCGAGCGGGGCAACGCATTCGCCGATTCCCGCTGCGGCCATGGCGACGACGTCCATGTAGCCTTCGACCACCACCATCCGGCCGGACTGGCGTGCGGCAGGTGCGGCGCGATGAAGGTTGTAGAGCGTGCGTCCCTTGTCGAACAGCGGCGTATCCGGAGAATTCAGATACTTGGGGGCCTCAGTTTTATCCTTTGTGAGGATGCGGCCGCCAAAAGCGATGACCCGGCCGCGCGCATCCTCGATCGGTAGCATGAGGCGGCCGCGAAAGCGGTCGTAGGGATCGCGGTTCTCGACCTCGATCCTGAGGCCCGCCTCGATCAGCATGGCCTCGGGGAACTTGCTGAGCGCCTCTTTCATCGCCTGCCGGCCCTCCGGCGCATAGCCGAAGCCGAAGCGCTGGAGGGTATGAGCGTCGAACCCGCGCGTTGCCAGATAGCCGCGCGCCGCTTCGCCGCCGGGCGAGGATAGGTTGTTCACGAACCATGCTTGCGCATCGGCCATGACGTCGTGAAGCGTATCGCGCTTTTCCGCCGCCTTGGCCGCGCGCGGATCGGGGGCAGGGACGTCCATCCCTGCTTCGGCTGCCAGTTCCTTGACCGCATCCATGAAGGACAGGCCCTGATGGTCGGTCATCCAGCGGATCGCATCTCCATGTGCGCCGCAGCCAAAGCAGTGATAGAAGCCCTTTTCATCGTTGACGGTGAAGCTGGGAGACTTCTCGTTGTGGAACGGGCAGCAGGCCTTGAACTCGCGCCCCGCCTTCTGGAGGCGGGTGGAGCGACCAATCAGCGCCGACAGCGTGGTGCGGGCGCGAAGCTGATCAAGCCATTGAGGGGTAAGCACGGTCCTGCCGCCGTTCCGTCAGGTTCAGGCCAGCGCCGCCTTCACCCAGCCCGAAGCCTTGCCCATGTCGAGTTCGGCGCCGTGGCGCGCCTTCAGTGCGGCGACGACCTTGCCCATGTCCTTCATGCTCTCGGCACCGACTTCGACCTTGATGGCCTCGATAATGGCCTTGGTCTCTTCCTCGGACAGCTGCGCGGGCAGGAAGGTTTCGATCACGGTCATTTCGGCCTTCTCTTCGGCGGCCTTCTCGGGACGGCCACCTTCCTCGAAGAGCTGGATCGATTCGCGGCGCTGCTTCACCATCTTCTGGAGCACGTCGATTACCATGGCATCGTCGTCCGGCAGAGAATCGGCCGTGCGCAGTTCGATGTCGCGGTCCTTGATCTTGGCAAGGATGAGTCGGACTGCGGCCAGGCGCGGCTTGTCGCCGGCTTTCATCGCAGTGATCTGGGCGGCCTTGATCGAATCACGAAGCATTGGTTTCCTGCTGTTCTGATAGGTTTGGGGAATTGTCGTGGCGCAAAAGTAGCAAGTCGCGCGCCAAATTGCACCTCTCGCGCCTTGACGCGGTGCACAACCCTGTCTAGCGGGCGGGCCTTAGCACACATAGTCAGAAACGCCGTAAACGGAGCGACCCACCATGGCCGACGCCGCATATACGCTTGCGCCCAAACCTGAAGGGGCGACAGGCGTTCTCGTCCTGAGCGATGGACACGTGGTCTGGGGCCGCGGCTTTGGAGCCGTCGGCGAAGCAGTCGGCGAAGTCTGCTTCAACACCGCGATGACCGGATATCAGGAAGTGATGACTGATCCGTCCTACGCGGGCCAGATCGTCACTTTCACTTTCCCCCACATCGGCAATGTCGGTGTCAACGACGAGGATCTCGAATCCAAGGTCGATGGCGCTGTCGGCTGCGTCGTCCGCGAGGACGTGACGCTGCCTTCGAACTTCCGCTCTGCCGGTGAGTTCGGCGATTGGCTTGCAGCCAAGGGCAAGGTCGGTCTCGCCGGGGTCGATACCCGCGCGCTGACCCGCCGCATCCGCCTGCAGGGCGCGCCCAATGCGGTGATCGCCCATAACCCGGAAGGCGAATTCGACATTCCCGCACTGATCAAGCGGGCGCAGGAATGGCCGGGCCTTGAAGGCATGGACCTTGCCAAGATCGTCAGCCGCGAAATCCAGGAGGGCTGGGAAGGCTCGACCTGGGAACTCGGCCAGGGCTTCGGTAACGGCGAGGGCGATGCGCGCCCGCATGTGGTCGCCATCGACTACGGCGCCAAGGACAACATCTTCCGCAATCTGGTGAAGGCCGGTGCGCGCGTGACGGTGGTTCCCGCCGAAACGTCGCTCGACGCGATCCTCGCGCTGGAGCCGGCGGGCGTGTTCCTCTCGAATGGTCCGGGCGATCCGGCGGCGACCGGCGAATATGCCGTGCCCGTCATCAAGTCGCTGCTCGACCGTGACGTGCCGATCTTCGGCATCTGCCTTGGTCACCAGATGCTCGGCCTTGCGGCCGGCGCCAAGACCTCGAAGATGCACCAGGGCCATCGCGGCGCCAACCACCCGGTGAAGCGCCTGGACGACTCCGTCGTCGAGATCACCTCGATGAACCACGGTTTCGCGGTCGATAACCAGTCGCTGCCCGAGAACGTCGAGGAGACGCACGTCTCGCTGTTCGACGGTTCGAACTGCGGCATTGCGATCAAGGGCAAGAAGGCCTTCGGTGTGCAGTATCACCCCGAAGCCAGCCCCGGACCGCAGGACAGCTTCTATCTCTTCGAAAAGTTCGTGGGGATGCTGGCCTGATGGGCGTCACGGGTCGGTTTCTTGCTGCGGCGCTAGCGCCGTATCCCGCATCGGCGATCATTGCCGGTGCGGATCAGCGAGATTTCGACCCGGCATGTCGCTTTGCCTATGCACTGGGGTTCCCGGCGTTCGCGCCGGCAACCCGTGCAAAGCAAGGTGCCATATAATGACCGCTCTTATCGACCACATGATCGCTTACTATATTGCCGGACAGGCTGCCGAACTCTCGGTTGCGCCGCGTTTTTACCCTTACGGTGAATTGCAGCTCATCTTCGAGGACAAGATCTCGGTAGCCGTCCGCAAGTTCGGCCCCAAGGTGCGCAAGCATTCGAAGGAAGCCGGCCAGGCCTTCATCGACCGGATGCTCGAAACGGGCGCCTGGTCGACCACCGAAGGCGAGTACGGCGGTTCGATGCATCAGTTTCAGGCTGACCGGTTCAAGGCGGTGATCCGCGAGGAACAGGACAGCAACCCGATCATTCTCAAAGCCAAAGCCGAAGGCCCGGATTACTGGGACAAGGCGTTTGGCGAACTGGTGGCCTAGGCCGCCAGTCCGACATACAAGACACACAGGACACCCCAGGACAGCCCATGCCCAAGCGCACAGACATCTCCTCGATCCTCGTCATCGGCGCCGGCCCGATCATCATCGGCCAGGCCTGCGAATTCGACTATTCGGGGACGCAGGCGATCAAGGCGCTGAAGGAAGAGGGCTACCGGGTCATCCTGGTGAACTCCAACCCGGCGACGATCATGACCGATCCGGACATGGCCGACGCCACTTATGTCGAGCCGATCACGCCGGAAGTGGTCGCCAAGATCATCGAGAAGGAGCGCCCGGATGCGGTGCTCCCGACGATGGGCGGCCAGACCGCGTTGAACTGCGCGCTGGCGCTGTTCAACGACGGCACGCTGGAGAAGTTCGGCGTGCAGATGATCGGCGCCGACGCCGATGCCATCGACAAGGCCGAGGATCGCCAGCGCTTCCGCGACGCGATGGACAAGATCGGCCTCAATTCGGCCCGTTCGGGCGTGGCCCACACCATGGACGAAGCTTTCGCCGTGCTCGAACGCACGGGCCTGCCTTCGATCATCCGCCCCAGCTTCACGATGGGCGGCACCGGTGGCGGCATCGCCTACAACAAGGCCGAGTTCGAGGCGATCGTCCGCTCGGGTCTCGATGCCTCTCCCACCACCGAAGTGCTGATCGAGGAATCGCTGCTCGGCTGGAAGGAGTATGAGATGGAGGTCGTGCGCGACAAGCACGACAACTGCATCATCATCTGCTCGATCGAGAACGTCGATCCGATGGGCGTCCACACGGGCGACTCTATCACTGTCGCGCCGGCGCTGACGCTGACCGACAAGGAATACCAGATCATGCGCAACGCCTCGATCGAGGTGCTGCGCGAGATCGGCGTCGAAACTGGCGGTTCGAACGTGCAGTTCGCGGTCAATCCGAAGGACGGTCGCCTGATCGTCATCGAGATGAACCCGCGCGTTTCGCGCTCCTCGGCGCTGGCTTCGAAGGCCACGGGCTTCCCGATCGCGCGCGTCGCGGCGAAGCTGGCCGTGGGCTACACGCTCGACGAGATCATGAACGAGATCACCGGCGCCACGCCGGCCGCGTTCGAGCCGACCATCGACTACGTCGTCACCAAGATCCCGCGCTTCGCTTTCGAGAAGTTCAAGGGCGCCAAGAACGACCTGACCACCGCGATGAAGTCGGTGGGCGAAGTCATGGCTATCGGCCGTAACATCAAGGAATCGATGCAGAAGGCCCTGCGCGGCCTTGAAACCGGTCTCGACGGCTTCAACCGCGTGGTCGAGCTGGAAGGTGCCGGCCGCGACGTCATCACCGCCGCGCTGTCGCGCGCGACGCCGGAGCGTCTGCTGCATGTCGCGCAGGCCTTCCGCGAAGGCTTCACGGTGGATGAAGTCCACGCCATCGCCCACTACGACAAGTGGTTCCTGCGCCACATCGAAGAGATCATCGCCGAAGAGGCGCAGATCATGAAGCACGGCCTGCCGGTGGATGCGCAGGGTCTGCGCCGCCTGAAGGCCATGGGCTTCTCGGACAAGCGCCTTGCCACGCTGGCCGTGCGTTCGGTCGGCGTTGCCGGCGGCATGGGCGAGACTCAGGCCAAGCGCTCGGGCCTGCTGCACGACACCCTGCTCGCCATGACCGGCGCCACCAGTGAAGAGGAAGTGCGCAAGCTGCGCACGAAGCTGGGCGTGCACCCGGTGTTCAAGCGCATCGACTCCTGCGCGGCCGAGTTCGAGGCGGTGACGCCTTACATGTACTCGACCTACGAAGCCCCGATCTTCGGTGAGCCCGAGAACGAGGCAAATCCGTCCGACCGTAAGAAGATCGTGATCCTCGGCGGCGGTCCCAACCGCATCGGTCAGGGCATCGAGTTCGACTATTGCTGCGTCCACGCCTGCTTCGCGCTTTCCGAAGCCGGCTATGAAACCATCATGGTCAACTGCAACCCCGAGACCGTCTCGACCGACTACGACACCTCGGACCGCCTCTACTTCGAGCCGCTGACCGGCGAGGACGTGCTGGAAATCCTGCGCGTCGAGCAGTCGAAGGGTGAGCTTGTCGGCGTGATCGTGCAATTCGGCGGCCAGACCCCGCTCAAGCTGGCACAGACGCTGGAAGACGCCGGGATCCCGATCCTTGGTACGTCGCCCGACGCCATCGACCTTGCCGAAGACCGCGAGCGTTTCTCGGCGCTGGTCGAAAAGCTTGGCCTAAAGCAGCCGGCCAACGGCATTGCCCGCAGCCGTGACGAGGCAGTGAACGTCGCCAACCGCATCGGCTACCCCGTGCTGATGCGCCCCAGCTACGTGCTCGGCGGCCGCGCGATGGAAATCGTCGACAGCGAACAGCAGCTCGACAACTACATTGCCACCGCCGTTCAGGTTTCCGGCGACAGCCCGGTGCTGATCGACCAGTACTTGCGCGACGCCATTGAGTGCGACGTCGATGCGCTTTGCGATGGCGATCAGGTCGTCGTTGCCGGTGTCATGCAGCACATCGAGGAAGCGGGCATCCACTCGGGCGACAGCGCCTGCACCCTGCCGCCCTACAGCCTCTCGGCCGAGATCATCGCCGAGATGGAGCGTCAGGCCGAAGCACTGGCCTTTGGTCTCAACGTGCGCGGCCTGATGAACATCCAGTTCGCGGTGAAGGACGGCGAGGTCTACCTGATCGAGGTCAACCCGCGTGCCTCGCGCACCGTGCCCTTCGTCGCCAAGGCGCTCGGGCAGCCGGTCGCCAAGATCGCCTCGCGCGTGATGGCGGGTGAAAAGCTGGCCGACTTCCCGCCGTTCAAGCGTGATCTGCCCTACATGGCGGTCAAGGAAGCGGTGTTCCCGTTTGCGCGCTTCCCCGGCGTCGATCCGGTGCTCAGCCCCGAAATGAAGTCGACCGGCGAAGTCATGGGCCTCGATGCCGACTTCCCGCGCGCCTTCCTCAAGGCCCAGCTCGGCGCCAGCATGCGCCTGCCCGACAGCGGCACCGTGTTCGTCTCGGTGAAGGACAGCGACAAGGCCGTGATCCTGCCCGGCGTGCAGACGCTGGTGAAGGAAGGCTTCAAGATCGTCGCCACGGCCGGCACCCACAAGTACCTCAGCGAAGCCGGCGTTCCGGTGGAACTCGTCAACAAGGTGGCGGAAGGCCGTCCGCACATCGTCGACAAGATCGTCGATGGCGAAATCGCGCTGATCTTCAATACCACCGAAGGGTGGCAGAGCCTGAAGGACTCGCAATCGATCCGCGCTTCGGCGCTGACCGGCAAGGTTCCGTACTTCACCACGGCCACCGCCAGCGTCGCTGCTGCACAGGCAATTTCCGCACTGCGCGGGACCCAGCTTGAAGTGCGTTCGTTGCAGGATTATTATAGCTGAAATCGATCTAGCCTCCCCACATCGCTGCGGATCGGCCCAGTCCTCGGGAATGACCTGAGGGACGGGACAGGAAACTAGTCTCCCTCGACTGGTTTCGCGGAGCGGGGAGGCAGCAGGAAGGAAGTGTTTGATGGCCAGTATCGAAAAGCTCCCCATGCTCGCTGAAGGGTATGAGAAGCTTACCGCCGAGATCAAGGCGCTGCGTGAAGAGCGCCCCCGGATCGTCGATGCGATCGAGGAAGCGCGCGCGCACGGCGATCTCTCGGAAAATGCCGAGTATCACGCCGCCAAGGAGCGTCAGGGCCAGGTCGAAGCCACGATTGCCGACCTCGAAGACAAGATCACGCGCGCCCAGATCGTCGATCCGGCCACGCTGACCAGCGACAAGATCATCTTCGGCGCCACGGTCACGTTGCTCGATGAGGACGACAAGCCGGTGAAGTACCAGATCGTCGGTCCTTACGAGGCGGATGCCCGTGTTGGCCGCATCAGCTACAACTCGCCGCTGGGCAAGGCGCTGATCGGTCGCCGGGTCGAGGAAGAGGTTGAAGTGACCGTGCCTTCGGGCGACAAGTTCTACCTGGTGCAGAAGATCGAGTTCATCTGAACCGGACTTCGCCGGACGAGAGCAAAAGAAAAGGCCGGCGAAAGCCGGCCTTTTTCGTATCCGCTGCCGTTCGGTAGCGGAAAGCCCGTTCAGGCTTCCGGCTGGTCCGGCTGGAGCAGGCGGTGAAGATGGACGATCACGTACTTCATTTCCGCGTCGTCGACCGTACGGTGGGCAGCCGAACGCCAGGCGTCTTCGGCCGAGGCGTAATCGGGATAGACGCCGACCAGGTCCATTTCTTCGAGATTTGCGTATTCAAGGCTGCGCGGATCTTTGACCCGGCCACCCATCACGAGGTGAAGTTTCTGCATGGGGAGGGACCGCTTTCCTGTGGGAGAGAGATGAGGTCCCCATAAGTCTTGGCGGTCTGCAGGGCAAGAGCCGATCGCATGCGCGATACGGCCCTTTGCGCTCCTGCAAATCAATAGCAATATTAATTCAGTGAGTCATGCGCTGCGCGAAATCCTGCATGCGTTCCATGAAACGATGCGACTTCTCGCTGGCGCTCTCCGCCGCGTCGTGGCCAAGCTTGCTGACCTTTTGTGCGGCAGGGCCGCCGACTTTTTCCGCGCGCTCCGCCGTAGCGCGGCCCAGTGCGCTGGCTGCTGCAAGAGCGGCAAGTCCGTAACGCTCAAGCCGTTCAGCTGCATTGCCGCCGACTTTTTCGGCACGGTCGGCGATCTGTCCGGCCTCACGCTTGGCGCCGATGCCAAGGCTTTGCGCCTTGCTGGAGGCATTGCGGCCCAGAAGCAGCGCCGCGCCGCCCGCCGCTTCGGCGAGTTCCAGCGTGCGCGACATAGCCTTGTCGGTCACCCGGCGTGGCAGCAGGGCACTGACGACCGCCCCGGCAGCCAGCCCGCCTGCGATGACCAGCACCGGGTGTTTCTTCACGAAAGCGATGACCTTTCGCGACGGACTGTCGGCATCGGTCGCCGGCCGGATCGGCACGACGGCTCCGAAGTTGACGTCGGTTGCGGACTGGGCGGGCGTTTTCTGTTCAACGTCGCTCACGTCAGGCTCCTTTTTCGCTTTCATGTTCATCCGATCCGCGGTTCGACAGGGCACCGAATATGTCGGTGATCCAGGCGATGATCGGGTTTCGCAAAATCCAAAGCACCAGCGCGGTGAAAGTTCCGCCCACCACGGCGGGGTGTGTCTCCACCACGGCGACAGCCTCGTCGAGAACGTCGAGCGCCTTGTCGATCGCTTCGTCGGCAAGGCGTCCGGCAATCCCGCGTTCTTCCATGTCGGCCTTGAGTGCGGCGTAATGGGCATCGAACGTGGCCTTTGCCTCGTCGCGTACGGCGCGGTGTTCGGCCAGGCGGGCGGCGAGCGATGCCATTAGTCAGTACCTCCGTTCGACAGCACGGACCGCACCCGTTTGACCCGCCCGCGCGCGCTCAACCCGAGGATTGCGGCGATCACAAGCAAGGCCAGCGTCGCCACCGCCGTCGCCAGCCAGGGCCCAAGGACCGAGGCCAGCGAAAGCACCAGCCCGAACACCAGCGCCATCAGTGCGAAGAACACGACAACCGCCGCCAGCACGCCAAGCAGCGCGATCGTGCGGGCTTCCGCACCGACGTAGGCGGCCCGGGTTTTCTGGAAAGCCAGTTCCGCCTGCGCCAGCGTGCGCGCTTCCTCGGCCAGAAGCTTGAGGTCCTGGGCGAGCGAAATGTCCTCTATATCGCTGTCATAGCGAAGGGACGTGTCAGGATCGAGCATTGCTGCAGATCGCGCCGGGGGCCGGATCAGCTACTCTTCTTGAACAGTCGGCCGAACAGGAAGCCGGCCGCCACTGCGACGCCGATTGCCATGCCCGGGCTCTTGCGCACGAATTCGCGCGCATCCTCACCCAGTTCGTCCAGCGTCTTCTCGTCAAGCCGGGCTGCGGCATCTGCCACGGACTTGGAGGCCGTACGGGCATAGTCACCGTACTTGGGGCCGGCCTTCTCGTCGATCACGCTCACATTGTCGTCGATCAGCTTGGAAAGGCCCACCATCGCCTGGCTGGTCTTGGCCTTGCTCTGGTTGGCAAGGTCGGTCGCCTTCACCTTGGCGTCGTCCGCAAAGGCACTGGCCTTGGTCTTGGCGTCTTCCGAGCGGCTCTTGGCCTCGTTCGACCATTCGCCCTTGGCCTGGTTCAGTTTGCCAAGATAACCTTCCGCCACGGTCTGCGCTTCCTTGCCGAGGGCCAGAGCGCCCGCGCGGGCTTCTTCAACGGCTTTGCTGAAGTGGCTCTTGGCGTTTTCGGTTCCGTTTCCCGTGCCGCTGGTGGGTTCGGCCATGGCGTTGTCCTCCTTGTTTCGGGGTAACCCCGGTCTTTCGCCTATATGCGATGTGCCGACAGAGTAACACAACTTGTCCGCGCTGCTGCAACGCAACTTGTAACCTCAAGTTCCCCTGCTAAGACGCCCTCGAGAGCGCCAGGGCCTCTTCCAGTGGCGCCGTTCAGGAGGAAATCCCAGAATGACCGCGATCATCGATATCCACGGCCGCCAGATTCTCGACAGCCGCGGCAACCCGACCGTCGAAGTCGACGTGCTCCTCGAAGACGGCAGCTTTGGCCGCGCTGCGGTCCCCTCGGGTGCATCGACCGGCGCGCACGAGGCGGTCGAACTGCGCGATGGTGACAAGAACGTTTATCTTGGCAAGGGCGTGCTCAAGGCGGTTGATTCGGTAAACACCGAAATCGCCGAAGAACTCGTGGGCATGGACGCCGAAGAGCAGCGCGAGCTTGACCTTGCGATGATCGAACTCGACGGTACCGAGAACAAGGGCCGCCTTGGCGCCAACGCCATCCTCGGCGTCAGCCTCGCCGTGGCGAAGGCGGCTGCCAACGCGCGCGGCCTGCCGCTCTATTCCTACGTCGGCGGCGTTTCCGCCCATGTGCTGCCGGTGCCTATGATGAACATCATCAATGGCGGCGAGCATGCCGACAACCCGATCGACTTCCAGGAATTCATGGTCATGCCGGTCGGCGCCGGTTCGATCGCCGAAGCCGTGCGCTGGGGTTCGGAAATCTTCCACACGCTGAAGAAGGGCCTGCACGAGAAGGGCCTGGCTACCGCAGTGGGTGACGAAGGCGGTTTTGCGCCGAACCTTGCCAGCACCCGCGATGCGCTGGACTTCATCATGGCCTCGATCGAGAAGGCAGGCTTCAAGCCGGGCGTGGACGTCCAGCTTGCGCTCGACTGCGCCGCGACCGAGTTCTTCAAGAACGGCAAGTACGAGATCAGCGGTGAAGGCCTTTCGCTCAGCCCGATCCAGTTCGCGGATTACCTTGTCGACCTGTGCGAAGCCTACCCGATCATCTCGGTTGAAGACGGCATGGGCGAAGACGACTTCGAAGGCTGGAAGGCACTGACCGACAAGATCGGCCACAAGGTCCAGTTGGTTGGCGACGATCTCTTCGTGACCAACCCCAAGCGTCTCGTCATGGGCATCGAGAAGGGCATGGCCAACTCGCTGCTGGTGAAGGTCAACCAGATCGGCACGCTGACCGAGACGCTGGAAGCCGTCTCGATCGCCAACCGCGCCGGCTACACCGCCGTCATGTCGCACCGTTCGGGCGAAACCGAGGACGCGACCATCGCCGACCTCGCCGTTGCCACCAACTGCGGCCAGATCAAGACCGGTTCGCTCGCCCGCTCGGACCGGCTTGCCAAGTACAACCAGCTGATCCGTATCGAGGAAGAGCTGGGCAAGGCCGCAAAGTTCGCCGGCGCTTCGGCGTTCGGCCGTCTCGCGCGCTGATCGGACTTTCCGTTTAAAGGAAGGCCCGGTTCCCATGGGGAGCCGGGCCTTTTCTTTGACTTTGTAACCGGGTGATCGGCCTGGGTCAGTAGAGCGACCACCCGGTCGCCTCCATCGGTTCCGTGCCTGGATCCCCACCCCCAGGGGCGAAACGGGTTGGCTACCGGGCGCATTGCCGAGAACTCCGTACGAGTGTCATCGAGCAACACGACGGAACGCGATGGGCGAAATATTCGAGCATCGCGGCATAGCCCCGCGCGCTCAATTTGACGTAGACGCGCCGGGCATCCCCCGGATCCGCCTCGCGCACGAGCAGACCCTGCTTTTCGAGAATGGTGATCCAGCGCAGTGCCGTGGTCGAGGAAACCGCCGAGCCGATGCGGGCACTCGTCACCGAGACGCGGCGGCGTTCCTTGGCGGCAATGAACAGATCGAGCAGGATGTCCCAGGCCGGTTCGCCGAAAAGCTCCTCCGATCCGAATATCTTGGTCCGCCTGCGGCGATCGTCATAAGTCTGGCGGGCCAGTTCAACCCAGATGGGGTGGTCCTGGCTGGCGCCCTTGCCGCCGTCGCGCTCGGTCCCGATCACGGCGTCGGTAGCGATAGTCTGTCCGATTTCGAGTTCCCGCGCCATGGCGAGAAGTTCGTTGGCGATACCGATAAGGCGTATGGCCTTGGCTCGGTTGCGCATAACTTGATCGGTCTTCTCCATAAGCCAGAGCCCACCAAACGCCTGGCTGCAATGGTTCCGTGCCGATCGGGGGTACCGAACACGATACTATTCGCAGCAATTACTCCCGCAGATCATGAATTTTGGCCTTGCTTGTCGATCCGATTAGCTTCCTGACTGAGTTCGACAGGAAGGTTCGGGCGCGGCAAAATCGCAATTCATTTTCCGAACGGGGTTGTGGCATGCGGAAGACAGGCCGTCTTGTTCAGCTTATTCCGAATTGGAGTCTTCTTGCTCCGCGTTGGAGGGCACGCGCAGGGCGTCGATCGCCGCCTGGAGATGCGCCGCCGCGACGAAGGCGCCGAACTCCTCAAGATCCGGCAATTTCGCCATGAGGGCTTCGATCAACGCGGCACGCTTTCGTTCGGTGTTCACTGGCATATACTCCGTCGGTCGCGGCTGGTGGCGCGACAGGGCCCGATATCCCTGGGCCGGGGGCTGCGACCCGCCTCTGCGGCGAGGTGTCGAGGTGTCGAGGTTTGAAGTTAGCTCCGAATAGGATCGGTAACGGATATTTCTGTTATGATCGCTACATCATTTCGGAGATTTGGGAACTCGTCATTCGGCTATGTCCAAGTTGGGTACAGGACATACGGGATTGACTAACCGATCAAATCTGACCTTGCAGTGAACTGATTGTGTAAATTCAGTAATGTATCTGATGAATATAGGTAGATATACGCGGTCTAACTGTGCGTATTAAGGGCATTGAAACACTCATCAGAAAGGATGAGGCGCGCCGCGCCGACAAGTTCGTGGACCTGTTCGGGACTGGTGGCGCTGGCGATCGGCGCTGCAATGGTCGGCTGCGCATTCAGCCATACGAGCGCGACTTGTGCGGGGCTGGCGCCGGAATCGGCCGCAATCGCACGCAGATCGTCGAGAATGGCCCATCCGCCATGGGCTGCTGCGGCATCGAGAGAATGGGCGCGCGTGGTGCCTTCCCACTCGCCGGCGCTGGCGTATTTTCCGGTGAGGAAGCCCGCCGCAAGGCCGTAATAGGGCAGGGCCGCGATCCCGCGCTTCTGGCAGAGCGCCATGAGCGGACCTTCAAATTCATCCCGGGCCACAAGGTTGTAGAGCGGCTGGAGCACGGTGAAGTGTTGGACGCCCAGTGCGTCGGCGGCATCGATCACGGCGGCGAGCCGCTCGGCCGTATAGTTGGAAGCGCCCAGTTCGCGGGCCCGGCCGGAGTGGAACAGGTCTCCATAGACGCCCGCGACTTCATCGAGCGGAGTCGTGCCGTCGTCGCGGTGGGCGTAGAAGAGGTCCACGTAATCGGTGCGCAGGCGTTCAAGCGAGCCGTCGAACGCCGCGCGCACCTTTTCGGGTATCAGCGAGCCGGGCGCGCCGCCCTGACCGGTCTTGGTGGCGATGCGCATTTCACTGCGCACGCCGCGCGCCTGTAGCCACTCGCCGATGATCGCTTCCGATTCGCCGCCCTTGTGGCCGGGAACCCAGTTGGAATAGCCCTCGGCGGTGTCGATCATGCGGCCGCCCGCCTCGTAAAAGGCGTCGAGCACCGCAAAGCTGCGGTCCCGGTCGATAGTCCATCCGAAGACGTTCCCGCCCAGAACGAGGGGGATGCCGTCGATGTACGCGTGCGCGACCGGAACCGTATCAGCCATTCAACTCTCCGTCAGGCGAAACGCTCCTTGAGGTCGTAGAGCGCAATCGCGGCCTTGGCGGCTTCACCGCCCTTGTCCTTTTGTGCGGGATCGGCGCGGACGAGCGCCTGTTCCTCGTTCTCCACGGTAAGGATGCCGTTGCCGATGGCAATACCGTCCATCGTCAGCGCCATGATGCCGCGTGCCGATTCCCCGGCGACGATTTCGAAGTGGTAGGTCTCACCGCGAATGACCACGCCGATGGCGACGTAGCCATCGTAATCGCCGGTGGCATCGGCCAGCGAGATGGCGGCCGGGATTTCCAGCGCGCCGGGCACCGTGATGACTTCGGCCTTGTGGCCGGCGACCTTCAGCGCTGCCTTGGCGCCGGCGATCAACTGGTCGTTGAGATGGTCGTAGAAGCGGGCTTCGACGATGAGGAAACGGGCCATGTCAGTTCGCTCCTTCGGGGGCGCAGGGAATGGGGCGTTCGTCGACGATGTTCAGGCCATAGCCTTCCAATGCGACAAGCGAATGATGGGTGTTGGTGAGCAGAATCATGTCGTGGATGCCAAGCTCCGCGAGAATCTGCGCGCCCACGCCATAGTCGCGAAGTTCTTCGATGTCAGGCATTTCGCCGGCACGGATCTGCTGCTTGATGTCCATGACCTTCGACATCGAACTGCCGATCTGGCGATTGATCACGACGATCACGCCGGTCCCTTCCTCGCCGATCATTTCCATCGCGCGGTGCAACAGGTTGCCGCGCTCGGTCGATTCCTCGCCGAACACGTCGGTGAACATCGAGAGCGTGTGCATGCGCACCAGCGTCGGCTTGGCGGGATCGACGCGGCCCTTGATGAGGGCCATGGTCTCATCGCCAGTGGCCTTGTTGTAATAGCTGCGGGCGAGCCACTGGCCGCCGTGGTGGCTCTGGAACGTGATCTCGTTCTTCTTTTCGACCATGCGATCGTGCTTGCGGCGATAGGCGATGAGATCGCGGATCGTGCCGATCTTCAGGTCGTGAATGCGCGCGAAGCCGATCAGGTCGTCCATGCGGGCCATGGTGCCGTCGTCCTTCATGATCTCGCAGATCACGCCGGAGGGATTGAGGCCGGCAAGGCGCGAAATGTCGACAGCGGCTTCGGTATGGCCGGCGCGGACCAGCACGCCGCCATCGCGGGCGCGCAGCGGGAAGACGTGGCCAGGGGTGACGATGTCGGCCTTGCTCTTGGTGCCGTCGATGGCGACCGAGATGGTGCGGGCGCGGTCGCCGGCGGAGATTCCGGTGGTCACGCCTTCGCGCGCCTCGATCGAAACGGTGAAAGCGGTTTCGTGGCGGGTGCCGTTGTGGCGGCTCATCAGGTCGAGGCCGAGTTCGTCGACGCGCTGGCTGGTGAGCGTCAGGCAGATCAACCCACGGCCGTGGGTAGCCATGAAGTTGATTGCCGCCGGGGTCGCCATCTGGGCCGGGATCACGAGGTCGCCCTCGTTCTCGCGGTCCTCGTCATCGACCAGGATGAACATGCGACCGTTGCGCGCCTCGTCGATGATCTCTTCAATGGGGACGAGCATCTGGCGGTCGTCGTTAGAGAACAGCACGCGTTCCAGCTTGGTCAGCGTTTCGGCGGTGGGGTTCCAGTCGGGCTCGGTGCAGTCGCGAAGCGTATTGGCGTGGAGCCCTGCCGCGCGGGCGAGGCCCGACTTGCTCATGCCGCCTTCGGCGACGAGCTTGCGCACCTGTTCGATCACATTGCCTGCCATGAGTCTATCCATTTTCACATCGTGGTGTGATCGCGATATGAACTCATCACATCGAAATTCAAGTCCCCTTGAACTCGGGCCGTCGTTTTTCGAGGAAAGCATCGACCGCCTCGGCGTGATCGTGGGTGGCGTGGGCGGCAGACTGCATGGCGGCGGCCATTTCCAGCAGGGTGGCCAGATCGCTGCGGCGGCCTTCCCAAAGCAGGCGCTTGGTCATGCGCACGGCGTGCGGCGGGTTGGCGGCAATGCGGCGGGCGAGGGCGCGGGCTTCGTCCATCAACTGATGATCGGGCACGACCTTGGACACGAGCCCGCAGGCCAGTGCCTCTGCCGCGTCGATCATGTCGCCGGTGAGCGCCATTTCAGCGGCCTTCGACCAGCCGACCACGCGGGGCAGCAGCCATGAGCCACCATCGCCCGCAATCAGGCCGATCTTCACGAAGCTTTCGGCAAAGCGCGCACTTTCACCGGCTATGCGGAGATCGCACATGCAAGTGAGGTCGCAGCCCGCGCCTGCCGCTGCGCCATTGACGGCGGCGATCACCGGCACTTCAAGCGCGGCGAAAGCGAGAGGCAAGCGCTGGATGCCACGCTTGTAATTGAGGCGGGTGCGGATCGGCTCGCCGCCGTTGACGTTGCCACCCGGCTTCATCTCGTTGATGTTGCCGCCCGAGGAAAAGCCCTTGCCGGCGCCGGTGAGAATGGCAACGCGTGCGGCGGGATCGCTGTCCAGCCGCTCCAGCGCGCCAAGTAGGCCCTCGATCACTTCGGGATCGGAGATCGGATTGCGCAGTTCCGGCCGGTTGAGCGTGATCGTGACGATGCCTTCGGCGTCGATCTCGTAAAGTACGGCGTCGGTCATGCTGTTGGTCCTGCTCCTCGTTGTTGCGTCCGCCTTAGCAGGTTGACGCATAGGTAAAAGGGCCCGGACGGCATGCCGTCCGGGCCCCTTCCAATTTTTTACATGATGTAAGACGTCAAGCGGGCTGCTTGCTCATCATCTTGGTGATGTCCACCTGACCAGTGGCAAGGCCGCCCATGAAGCCGCCGTCCACTGGCATGACGATGCCGTTGACCACGCCTGCAAGGTCGCTGCAAATCAGCACCAGCGGACCGGCCTGTTCGGCGGGGGTGGTGTAGCGGCCGAGCGGCTCGGCAGCGGCATCGACCACCGCCTTGCCCGAGGTGGCGTGGAAGGTCGCCATCATCGGCGTCTGGGTCGGTGAGGGCAGCGAGCAGTTGATGCGGATGCCCTTCTTGATGAGCTGCGCGCCCATGAACTGGGTCCAGACGATCACCGCTTCCTTCGAGAAAGCATAGCCCTCGGCCACTTGGTCAAGGTTGGCTTCGCACCAGGCGAGGCCGGCCTCGAAGCCCTTGGTGGCGAGAAGCTGCATGTGCACCGGAATGCGGCGGCTCCAGCCGAGGCCGCCGGTCGAGGCGATGGAGACGATCGCGGCGCCTTCGCTCATCAGCGGCACGACCTGCTCGGTAAGGTGACGGGTGCCGAGGAAGTTGACCTTCATCACATCGAGCGGCGGGAAGCCGCCGCCACCGGCGAGGCCCGCGCAGTTGAACAGCGCGTCGACCTTGCCGCCGACTTTGGCGACAGCTGCTTCGATGGAGGCCGGATCGCGCAGGTCGATCTGGGTGAACGATGCCATCGGCACCGCGCTTTCCTTGAAGTCGAAACCGTGAACTTCCGCGCCGAGTTCGACGAGCAGCTTCGCCGTCGCTTCGCCCATGCCCGAGAAGCATCCGCTGACGATTACGCGCTTGCCCTTATAGCCGAGAATATCGGTCATCCCGCTTGTCCTTCCTCTCACGGGCGCGGGCAAACGCCGGCCCCAATGTCTTGTCGGCAAGTAGCTAGTCGCAGTGGGGCGGGGGCTTCAACCTTGCGCCGGGCTGATCGCCGTCGCGATGGTGCCGTGCGGGTCGCAAACGGGGCTTTGTGCTGCTACCCGAGAGCAGGCGAAAGGCGGGAGGTCGGAATGGACGAACAGGCGGTGTTGGCGGAGGCAGGTCCAGTGCCGATGGTCTATCGCGAGCCCCGTTGCGCCGGGCTGATCGCACTCGTTTCTGAGAGCTTTGAGCGGCTTTTGGGCAAGCCGCTCGTCGCGATTGGAGGCGATCCGGTCGAGGCGCTCTGGCAGGCACCTTTCGCCGTCGTGGCGCATGGGACTGAGCCCGATCCGCTGTTCTATTTCGGCAATGCCGCTGCGCTCGCCGCTTTCGAATGCGACGCTGCCCAATTTGTCGGGATGCCGTCGAGACTTTCCGCCGAAGCCCCTTTGCGGGAAGAGCGTCAGCGGCTGCTCGAACGCGTGACCACGCAGGGCTTCATCGACGACTACGCCGGTGTGCGGATCAGTGCGAAGGGCCGGCGGTTTCGCATCGGTCCAGCGGTGGTCTGGAATCTCATGGACGGTGCGGGCCTGTGCCACGGGCAGGCGGCGACGTTCGCGCCATGAGTAAAGCCGCCCCCCAAATGGTCGAGGCCCTGATGGCGGAAATTCGTGGCGCGCTGTCTGCGTTCCGGCACCGGCCGGTGGTCATCGGCATCTGCGGTGCGCAAGGATCGGGCAAATCCACACTGGCGGAAGCGGTTCGGCGGCAATGCGGCGCCGAAGGATTGGCGAGCGCAGTGCTTTCGCTCGACGATCTCTACCTCACGCATGCCGAGCGTCAGGCCCTCTCGCGTGAGGTTCATCCACTGCTGGCGACGCGCGGAGTTCCGGGTACACACGATATCGCGCTCGGGCTCGACGTTCTCGATGCGCTGGAAAGCGGCGGTCCGGCAGCGCTGCCGCGTTTCGACAAGGCGCGGGACGACCGCGTGCCGGAGCGCGATTGGCCCATCGTCGGTCCCGGCTGCGAGGTCCTGTTGCTGGAGGGCTGGTGCGTGGGCGCCTTTCCGCAGCGGACGAGTGAACTGGCGGAACCGGTCAATGCGCTGGAAGCGGAAGAAGACCCGGACGGCCGCTGGCGCCGCTGGGTCAACGATATGCTGGGCGATTCGTATCAGCGGCTCTTTGCAAGGATGGACCGTCTGGTGCTGCTTGCCGCGCCCGGTTTCGAGGTGGTGCACAGCTGGCGCGCCGAGCAGGAACGCGATCTGGCCGGACACCCTGCGCGGGGCAGCAAGGTCATGGCCGAAGCCGAAATCGCGCGTTTCATTGCCCATTACGAGCGGATCACTCGCATGATCCTGGCCGAGATGCCCGCCCGCGCCGACCTTGTGATCCGGCTGGATGAGGCGCGGCGCCCGGTCGAAATCCTGCGGCGCTAACCGGCCTCGCGCCGCACTTTGTCGGCGCGGCGGTTGCGCTTGCGTTGCAGGTCGTCGAGCGAGGGCACGTGGTCATCGACGACATCCGCCAGTACCGCGCCGCGCTCGCCGGGAGGGCGGGCTGGACCGCGGGTCGTGTCGCATACGGTCTGCCGCTCGATCTCGGCATTGAGCAGCGCGCCTAGCAGCACGCCATAGGCCGAGAGGAACAGCCACATCAGGAACACGACAATGGCTGAAAGCGAGCCGTACGTGGCGTTATAGTCGCTGATATAGGCGACATAGAGCGAGAACCCGAACGACACTGCCATCCACAACAGCGTCGCCAGCAAGGCGCCAGGGCTCAGCCAGCGCCACTTCGCCGGGCGCCGATCCGGGCCGTAACGCATGATAAGCGCGAAGCCGAGGCTGCCGAGCAGGATTGCTGCCGTCCAGTTCAGCCAACTGAACAGGGTTTGCGTCGCGTCGCCCAGAAAGGCGCTCGCCTGCGTTTGCAGCCATGCGAACACGCCGCCGGAAAGGATCCCGGTCAACGCGATCAGCACGGCCGAAAGCGTGAGCCCTCCGGCGCGGAAAGTGAGGGCGATGATACCGCGCGTTTCGCGCTCTTCGTTGATCACGTTGAGTGCGCTGATCATCCCGCTGGCCGCGCGCATACCGCCGTAGACCGCAAAGAACAGCGCGATCACCAGCGCAAAGCCGGTCACGCCCCGGCTGGTGGTAACGATCTGGATCAGTTGTTCTTCCAGCATGTGAGCCACTTCGGGCGGCACGATTTCGACGATGCTCTGCATCTGCTTGCGCACCGTATCGACGTCTCCGATGAGGCCGTAAGTCATCACGGTCGCCGCGATCAGCGGGGTGAGCGCGAGGAAGCAATAGAACGCGAGCCCGGCCGCCAGCAGGCCGAGTTCGTGAAAACCGCTCATGACCCAGACGCGCCGGATGACGCGCCACCAAGCCCTTCCGGAAAGCGCCCAGGGTGCGTTGGCATCGGAACCGGGGTGTGACATGGGCTCACCGACCGGATTGGTGCCGGAAATTGTCTCTATCTGGCCACGGTCCGATGATCCGTCGTGGGTATCCATCACGTACCCCCTTGCAGGTGGGAACTTTCGCTGTTGCAATGCGATACGGTAAAGCACGAGAGGGGCTCTTGCCCAGACTCGACAAGGTTTGGCTTCGTCAGGTCAAACTCCACAGGGCCGGACTCTACAGGGGGTATTCCATCGCGTTCCATATACCCAGGCCAAGCGATCACGCCGCCGCCGGTTCCCGGCTAAGGTGTGAAAGCGTCGGATTGGTTACGCTGGCACTGATGCTGGCGGCCTCCGGCGTGCCTGCTTATGCGCAGGATGCAGACCCTTCGGCGAGCCCGCCGACCGGCTCCGCGCCGCAGAATACCGCGGCTCAGGCCGGCGCTCAGAACGCTGGAAATCGGCCCGCGCGGGCGGACGATTCGCTGCAAGCGGGCAAGCTGGACGTGCCCGCGCCTCCGGCCGATGTGACCCTGCCCGAGGTGAAGCCGGTCATCCCCGATGACGAGTTCAACAAGTCGATCCCCAAACTCGATGCCACCGATGACCCCGAACTCGACAAGCCGCTCGATTCGATCGAGGAGTTCGAAAAGCGACTGACCGCCCAGCAGGCCCAGCAAGCGAATCAGCCAGCCGGGGAGCAGGCGAATCAGACCGCCGCGGGCGGCGCGAGCACGGCGACGGTCACTGCGACTGCTCCAGCACCATCTTCAACCGAAGCCATCGGCGAAGCGCCCGTGCGCGATCCCGAATTGATGGCGCCGCTGCCGCCCATAGACCAGTTCGAAGTCACGCCCGTCCAGTTCGCCGAGAGCGAGCAGCAGTCGAAGGACAGCGAAATCGCCTATGCCATGCGGGTCGATGGACTGGACGCCGCCGATCAGGCGGCTGACATCGATCTCAGAGGCGAGTTCAGGTCACACTCGGCGCTGAAGAAGGGTGATGGCAAGGCGGCCAACGTCGCGATGCTGCGGTCTAGGCTCAACGACGACGCGGCACTGATGCAGACCGTCCTTGCAGCCGAAGGATGGTATTCGCCGGTCATCACCACCCGGATCGAGCGCGGACAAGGTGCCGAGCGGGGGGCTGCGTTCACCGCCGTTATCACTGTCGATCCCGGTAAGCGCTATGTCTTCTCCGATATCGTCGTGAAGGCGGATCCGACGATTCCTCCGAACCTCATTGCGGACAATTTCGCCCTCAAGGTCGGTGAACCGATCATCGCCCAGCGGGTTCAGGGAGCCGAAGCGCAAGTGGCGCTCGCGCTGCCCGAAAACGGCTATGCCTTCGCGCAACTGGGCGACCGCGACATCCTGCTCGATCAGGACACCGGCGACGGCGTCTACACTTTGCCGATCGACGTCGGCCCGCGTGGGCGGTTCGGCGGCTTCACCACTTCGGGCGACCTTGCCTTCGACGAGAAACACATTCGCGTGCTGGCACGCTTCAAGCCCGGCCAGCTTTACGACAGCCGCAAGGTGGACGACTTGCGCAAGGCGCTGGTGGCGACCAGCCTGTTTTCGACCGTCTCGGTTGAACCACGCAAGACCGGCGAATCGGCGGGCGATGACGGTACGGAATATGTCACGCTGCACGTCCAGCAGGATGCCGGTCCGCCGCGCACGATTGCGGGCACCATTGGTTATGCCACGGGTGAGGGCCTGAGCGCGCAGGCGATCTGGACCCACCGCAACATGTTCCCGCCCGAAGGCGCGGTGATCGTCAACGGCACCGCCGGTACCCGGCAGCAGGGCCTGAGCACGACCTTCCGCCGCTCCAATGCCGGCAAGCGCGATCGCACTTTGGAGGTCGTGGCAGAGGCATTCCACAACGATTACGACGCTTACAGCGCCTATACCGGCCGCATTGCCGTCCGCATGGCCCGCGATTCGACGCCGCTGTGGCAGAAGAAGTTCACGTATGCCTATGGCGCCGAAGCCCTGATTACCGGCGAAACCGACTACAACATCGCCACCGGCACACGTGACCGTAAGCTTTACTACGTCGTCGGCGTGAACGGTCAGGCCGGTTTCGACCATACCGATAGCCTGCTCGATCCTACCAAGGGCTTCCGGTTTACCGCGCTCGTTCAGCCCGAGGCTACGGTGAAGGGTGGTTTCAATCCCTATGTCCGGAGCCGGCTCGACGGTTCTGCCTATTATCCCGTGACCGACAGCCTCGTGCTGGCAGGGCGCTTCCGCCTCGGCTCGATCCAGGGCGCGCAACTGTTCGACATTGCGCCTTCGCGGCGGCTCTATGCCGGCGGCGGCGGTTCGGTGCGCGGTTACAGCTATCAGGCGCTTGGCGAGCAGGCGCCGGACGGCAAGGCCGTGGGCGGTCGCAGCCTGAACGAAGCCTCGGTCGAGGCGCGCTACCGCTTTGGAAACTTCGGCGTGGTGACCTTCGTCGACGCGGGTCAGGCCTATCGGGAAACGACGCCGCAGTTCAACAACTTGCGCTACGGTGTCGGTATCGGCGGCCGCTATTACACCAACTTTGGCCCGGTCCGCATCGATATTGCGACGCCGATCGACCGCCAGCCGGGCGAGTCTCGCTTCAATCTTTACGTTTCGATCGGGCAGGCCTTCTGATGGTCGAAGACGACGACACCCTGCCGCCCGAGAACGAAGACGAGATCGGCGGCGAGGAACTCGATCAGAGCCGCCCCGCGCGCCCGTCGCTCGGCCGCCGTCTGCGCATCCGCGCGCTCAAGACCATTGTCGGACTGTTTCTCGGTACCGTGGTGCTCGCTGCTGCCGTGATTTTCGGGATCGATACCGGTCCGGGCCACCGCTTCGTGGCCGAACAGATCGCCGGACTGCGCTTCGAAAACGGCATGCGCATCAAGGTCGGCCGCATCGAAGGTTCGCTCTACAGCCGGATGACGCTGCACGACCTTTCGGTGAGCGATCCACAGGGCGAATTCCTGTTCTCTCCCCAGATCGACGTCGACTGGCGGCCCTTCGCCTATCTGCGCCGACATGTCGATGTGCGCAGCGCCACGACCGAGCGGATGATCCTGCGCCGCACGCCCAAGTTTCTGCCGACGCCGCCCCGCAACGAGCCGCTGCTGCCCGATCTCGATATCGATGTCGGCCGCCTCAAGATCGGTCGTTTTATCGCCGAACCGCCGGTCGCCGGGGTACGGCGCATCCTCACCGTCGATGGCCGGGCGCATATCGCCGACGGGCGCGCGCAAGTCTTTGCCAAGGGCGGAACGATTGCCATCGAGGGCAAGCAAGGCGGCGACCGCTTCGACCTTGAGCTCGATGCAGTGCCAGCGAAAAACCGGCTGGCGCTCAAGGCCGATCTCGATGCCCCGACCGGCGGCGTGATCGCCGCGCTGGGCGGGTTCAAGCAGCCTTTGCGGTTCCGACTGGACGGCAAGGGCGACTGGAAGGCGTGGGACGGCCAGTTCGAAGCCGATCTTGCCGGCGGCGAGATGGCGCGGCTGGCGCTGACGGCCCGTAACGGCACTTTCGGAATCAAGGGGCCGACGCAGATCGCACGCCTCTTCACGGGGCCGACGGCAGGACTGCTGGGGCCGATCACCAATCTTGATCTCACGGCCGCGCTGGATCAGCGGCGGGCAAAGCTGTCCGGCCTCGTTTCCAGCGATGCCTTCACGCTGCGGCCGGATGGTGTGGTCGATTTGTCGAAGAACAGCTTTGACAACCTGCGGCTTCAGTTCGTGCTGCTCAAGCCTACGGTCATGGCCAAGAACCTCAGCGGATCGGGGCTGACAGCCTCGCTTGCGCTTGACGGGGCCTTCACCCGGCCGCGGGTTGCCTATCGCATCAACGCCGCGCGCCTGAAAATGAACGACATGGGCCTCGAAGGCCTGACCGCCGAGGGTGCGGCGCGTGTCAATGCCGACAGGATCATGATCCCGGTCGCGGCCCATGTTCAGCGCATCGTCGGGCTCGATACGGTGGCCGGCGGCACGCTCGCCAATGTCCGGCTCGACGGCAATCTGGCGATCCAGGGCACCCGGATCCTCTCCGACAACATGCGTATCCGCTCCGATCGCATCGATGCGAAGCTGATCCTTGCCGCCGATGTCGCTAAGGGCCTCTATACGGGCGCAATTGACGGCAGAATCGACAATTATCGCCTCGAAAGCGTCGGCATTTTCGACATCCGTACGAATATGGACCTCAAGAGCGAGCGGAGCGGATTCGCGCTTGAAGGCACGGTTCAGGCACGTTCCAGAAAGTTGCTGAATTCCAGCCTCGAAAACTTCCTCGGCGGTAATTTCGCGGCCTCGTCGCGGGTTCGCTATGGCTCCGACGGCATTGTGCATTTCTCGTCGCTGCGCCTGAACGCGCCTGACCTCAAGGTTGCCGATGGGCAGGGCAGTTGGTCACCCGACGGCCGGATCTCGCTCAATGCACGCGGGACATCGCAGCGCTACGGCGCGCTCGGTGTGCGGGTGGACGGCACGATCGCCAATCCCGACGCGCATGTCACGGCGGAGCATCCCGGCCTGGGCATCGGCCTTGCCAACCTTGATGCGCGTATCACCGGCGTCCATGGCGGCTACCGCTTCGACCTGACCAGCGACACCGACTATGGGCCGCTGAAGGCCGACGTGACCCTGCACATGGGCGCGCAACTGGCGATGCAGATCAACAGCGCCAATCTCGGGGGCGTCGATTTCGCGGGCCAGCTTACTCAGACGGCCGCCGGCCCCTTCGCGGGCGAATTGACGGCGCAGGGCAATGGCATCGGCGGCGCCTTGAGACTGGCGGCGGAGGGCAAGTATCAGGCGGTCGACTTCAACTTGCGCGCCAAGGACGCGGTATTCCCGGGCCCGGCCAATCTGTCGGTGGGCTCGGCTCTGATCGATGGCCGCGCGATCCTCTACGACAAGCCTACTGTGGTGGCCGACGCGCAGCTTGCGGGAACCAGGATCGGTGCATTCGATCTGGCTGCCGCGCGCGTGCTGGTAGATTATCGCGACGGTCGCGGACAGGCCAAGGCGCTGATCGAAGGTGTGAGCGGCGTACCGTTCCGCCTTGGCGTCAATGCCGATCTCGCGCCCGATCTGTGGCGCGTGGCTCTACAGGGACGCGTGCGCGGCCAATCGTTGCGCACGCTCAGCCCCGCGCGCATCGTGCCGGGCAAGGATGGCTATGAACTGCTGCCGACCACGCTCACGTTCGGTCGCGGCACTGCGCGCGTTGCCGGCCGTTATGGCGACGGCGGGATCAAACTGGAAAGCCGGCTGGAGACCTTCGACGTCGGTGCCGTCAACGCTTTCGTGCCGGGCTACGGCCTTGGCGGCAGCGCGAGCGGCAGCCTCGATTTCGAACAGACCAGCAGCAGCGCTTTCCCCCGCGCCGATGCGCGCCTGACAGTTACCGATTTCACCCGCACCAGTTCCAATACGGTGAGCCAACCGGTCGACATCAACTTCCTCGGCAAGCTGGTGCCCGATGGCGGAGAGGCGCACGCGGTGATCCGCCGGCGTGGCAGCGTGATCGGGCGGCTGGCGGCAACGCTGCGCCCACTGCCGCCGGGCGAAGGGTCATGGATGTCACGTCTGTTGGAAGCGCCGCTGGGCGGCGGCATTCGCTACAACGGCCCGGCCGATACCTTGTTCTCCTTCATCGGGCAGGCGGGCCAGACGCTGAGCGGGCCGATCGGGCTTGCAGCCGACTTCTCGTGCAAGCTTTCCGACCCCTGCGTAAATGGCCTTATCAAGGGCCGGGACCTGACGTACGAATATCAGGCCTTCGGTACCAGACTGACCAACATGAACCTCGAAGGCCGTTTCACCGGCAACAGTTTCGAGCTTCAGTCACTCAGCGCCAATGCTGGCAACGGCACCGTGAGCGCCAGCGGCCGGATGAGCCTTTCGGCAGCAGAAGGCTATCCGATGGCCCTGACGGTCACGTTGGATCGGGCCCGGCTGGCGCGCAGCGCGTCACTGTCGGCAAGCGCCACGGGCACCCTCAACCTGACCAAGCATGCCGGCGAAAAGGCGTTGCTCTCGGGCGAACTGAGGCTGCCGGAAACCCGCTACGAGATCGTTCGCGAGGGGGCGGTGGAAATTCCGCGCCTAACGGGCGTCCGCTTCAAGCCGAAGTCCGGCCCAACGCGCGTCACCGGCGACGAACAAGCCGAGCAGATCGCATCCGCATTCTCGACCCTCCGTCTGGACCTGCACCTCCGCGCCTCGGACAAGCTCTACGTTTCGGGCATGGGGCTCGATTCCGAATGGAGCGCCGACTTCACGGTAGGCGGCACTACTGCAGCACCGACGATGACCGGCGATGTTACGCTGATCCGCGGCAACCTCGATTTCGCCGGGCGCTCGTTCAGCATTTCCGAGGGCAAGATCACGTTCAACGGCGGACGCACGATCGATCCCTCGGTGGCGATCACGGCAACCGAGTCGATCGAGGACGTCAACGTGACGGTTTCGGTCTCCGGACGCGCGTTCAATCCGCAGATCGAATTCAGCTCCGAGCCGAGCCTGCCTGAGGACGAGATTCTGTCGCGCATTCTGTTCGGCAGTTCGATCGCCAACCTTTCTGCGATCCAGGCGGTTCAGCTTGCCACGTCGCTCAATTCGCTGCGGGCGAGTGGCGGCGGGCTCAATCCGCTGGGCAAGCTGCGTTCGGCGACGGGGATCGACCGCCTGCGTATTCTCAGCCCGGACGAGGCGAGCGGGCGCGGCACAGCATTGGCAGCGGGCCAGTACATAACCGACGACATCTATGTCGAGCTGATCACTGACGCGCGCGGCTTTACCGCGACCCAGCTGGAAGTCAGCGTGACCCGGTGGTTGTCGGTGCTGAGCCAGGCTGGCGGTTCGGGCGTCAACTCGCTCAGCGTGAAGATCAAGAAGGACTACTGATGCGGCGGGCGATCCTCTGTGTCGTATCGCTGGCGGCGCTTGCCGGTTGTCACCGCGAGCCGACGTTCGACGAGCGCTACGCCGCGGCCCGCGCGAAGATCGATACGACGGCGCGGGAGATCGAGGCGCAGGCCTCGGGCTCGGCAGTACCGGCGGATGAGGATGACGTCGGGGCCGCGAAATAAGGGCTCAGGCGGTCCGTGAAGGCGCAGGCTTAGCGGGACGGGCCTTTAAGGACGTTTCCCCGAATCCGGCGCGTGGAGGCTGCGACAGGGGAAATTCCCGATCAGGAGCGCCGCTCTTCGTACGCTGAGCACACCTTCAGGCGCTTTCAACTCTCGCGGTGGCACGTGCACGCATGACGACATGCCGCAAAAAATCGCTCGGATGCCGATTCGAATGCAACGAAGGGAGCGGGGCCTGAACGGCACCCGGAATGCCTCGCAAACAAACCCGAAACGGGATGATGTTCTTTTTAGGGAGGCGGTGGTGGACGCACTTGGGCTCGAACCAAGGACCCGCTGATTAAGAGTCAGCTGCTCTACCAACTGAGCTATGCGTCCACACGCGTTGCCGCGTAAGGTACGGAAATGGTGGACGCACTTGGGCTCGAACCAAGGACCCGCTGATTAAGAGTCAGCTGCTCTACCAACTGAGCTATGCGTCCACACGTTTCCGCGTAAGGACAGGACTGGTGGACGCACTTGGGCTCGAACCAAGGACCCGCTGATTAAGAGTCAGCTGCTCTACCAACTGAGCTATGCGTCCACACTTTGCCCTGGCCGGGCTGCCGTTTCAGAGCCTTGCGGGCTCCTCCTCGGCGGCGGAGAGGCTCCTATAGCGGCAAAAATTTGGATGGGAAGGGGGTAGTTTCAGATTTTTTCAGGAAATGCTTTTTGGTCGGCTGCTCCAGCGGTTGATCGCCATGAGCGTGCCGATGCAGATCATGTTGGTCATCATGGAGGTGCCGCCGTGGCTCATGAACGGCAGCGGGATTCCCACCACCGGTGCAAGGCCCATGACCATCATCAGGTTGATCGCGACGTAGAAGAAGATCGTCGCGGTCATGCCGGCGGCCAGCAGGCTGGAGAAGCGATCAGGCGCATTGCGGGCGACTCGCGTGCCCCAGGTCAGCACCACCGCGAAAACGAAGAGCACGAAATAGCCGCCGACCATGCCCCATTCCTCCGCCATGGTGGCGAAGACGAAGTCGGTATGCGGCTCGGGGAGGTATTGCAGGTGGCTCTGCGACCCGTTGCCGAATCCCTTGCCGAAAATGCCGCCGGATCCGATCGCGATCTTGGACTGGGTGATGTGATAGCCGGTGCCCAGCGGATCGCTTTCGGGATCCATGAAGGTCAGCACGCGGTTGCGCTGGTAGTCGTGCAGCAGGGTGAAGAACGCGATGGGGCCCGCGATCAGTCCGCTGAGGCCCGCGCCGACGAACCACCACATCGGCAGTCCCGCCAGGAACATCGTCACCGCGCCGCCAAAACAGATGGCGAGGGCGGTGCCAAGGTCGGGCTGGATCGCCACGAAAGCGACCGGCAGCACGATGAGCAGGCCCGCCGGGACGAGGCCGCGCCAGCTTGCCGTCATCGCATGCGGCAGGGTTTCGTAGAAGCGCGCCAGCACCAGCACGATGGCCGGTTTCATCAGTTCCGAAGGCTGGAGCGTCATGAAGCCAAGGTTGAGCCACCGCTGGCTACCGCCGCCGACAGCACCGATCGCCTCGACCAGCACCAGCAGGATGACGATGGCGCCGTAGAGCGGATAGGCGACCGTACGGAAGAAATCCCGGCTGAAGCGGGAGATCACGATGGCCATGCCCAGAAACACGATAAATCGCAGCACATGGCTGAGCGCGTAAGGCTGAAGGCTGCCGCCTGCGGCTGAATAGAGCACTGCCGCGCCCAGCGAAACCAGTCCCATCAGCGGCACCAGCATGCCCCAGGGCTGGCGGGCGATGGTGTCGGGGACGATGGTACGGCTCATTGCGGAGTTCCGGGAGTTTGCACGGTACCGGCGGCGGCAGAGGGAGAGGCGGCGGGCGCAGGCGCGGGGGCCGGCGCCGGATTGTCAGCCGCCACCGGTTCGGGAGCGGGCGACTGGGCGTCACGCACGATCGGCTGCTGTGCTTCCGCTGTTGATTCTGCCTGCTGGACAGCCAGGTTTTCCTGTTCCGGCGAAACCGCCGGGGCGCCCACGCCATATTCGTTGGCATACTTGCGGTAGCGTGCCTCAAGACGCTGCTGCGCCGTGCCGCCCCAGTCCTTCTCGAAGCCTTCGAGTACCTCCATGGCCTTCTGCTTGTCCCACAGGTAGGTCATGACGTCACGCGCGATGGGGTAGGCCGCGCCCGAACCACCACCATGTTCGATAGCCACGGCGATGGCATAACGCGGATTGTCGAAGGGGGCGAAGCAGATGAAGTGGCCGTGGTCGCGGTGCTTCCACTGGCCGCCCTTGCCGTTGCCGAAGTTGAGACCAACCACTTGCGCCGTACCGGTCTTGCCCGCCATCAGCACGCCGGGAATTGGAATACGTGCCTTGCCAGCCGTACCGCGTCCGTTGACCACTTCGTTCATCGCAGAGTGAATAAGGTCAAGATGCTCTTGCTTGACGCCGAGCGATTCGGGCGGCGCATCGTGCGCGCCATGGATCAGGCGGGGCATCAGCTTCTTGCCGCTGGCGATTCGCGAGACCTGCATCGCCTGCTGGAGCGGATTGACCAAGAAGTAGCCCTGACCGATCGTCGCGTTGACGGTGTCGAACACGGCCCAGGGCTTGCCGTACTTGCGTTCCTTCCACGCCGGATCGGGCACGGTGCCGTAAGACTGGCCGCTGACCGGCAGCGGGAATTCCTGCCCGAGCCCAAGCCGGCGCGCCATCGCCGCGATCGGGTCCATGCCCATGCGCTGGGCGAAGTTGTAGAAGTAGACGTCGCAGCTCTGGTAGATGCCCTTCAGCATGTTGACCTGGCCGTGACCGTGGTGGTTCCAGCAGTGGAATACGCGGTTGCCCACGCGCAGGCCGCCGTTGCAGACGACCGATTCGTTCGGGTCGAGCCCGGCTTCGAGGAACGAGAGCGCCACCATCGGCTTTACCGTCGAACCCGGCGGATAGAGGCCGCGCAGCACCTTGTTGCGCAAGGGCACGTGGTCGTCGTCCGACAGCATCTTCCATTCGAGGCGGCCGATGCCGTCCGAGAAGCTGTTGGGGTCGTAGCTGGGCATCGAGGCCATCGCCAGGATGTCGCCATTGGTGCAGTCGATCACCACGACCGAGCCCGATTCGAGGCCGATGCGCCGGGAGGCATAGTCCTGCAGTCCGGCGTCGATCGTGAGCTTGATGGTCTTGCCGGGAACGTCCTCGCTCGTGTCGAGGTCGCGCACGATGCGGCCGGAGGCGGTCACTTCGACTCGGCGGGCGCCCGGTTTGCCGCGCAGATCCTTCTCGAAATACTTTTCGAGCCCGTCCTTGCCGACCTTGTAACCCGGGGTGATGAGGACCGGATCGCGGTCTTTCTCGTATTCCTCGGCCGAAGCGGGGCCGACATAGCCGACGAGGTGGCCGACCGAGGATCCGGTAGGATAATACCGCGAAAAGCCGCGCTGGGTGACGACGCCGGGCAGATCTGGCAGGCGCACGCTGACAGCGGCGAATCGCTCGAAATCGAGGCCGCTGGCAACTTCGACAGGCGCGAATCCGCGCGACTTGTCGATCTTGTCTTCCAGATCCTGCATCGCGATCGGCGTCAGGCTGAGCAATTGGCCCAGCGTCGCCAGCGTATGAGCGCTGTCCACCATGCGCTCGGGAATCACGTCGACGCGAAAGTCGGCCCGATTGGAGGCGAGGGGGGTGCCGAATCGGTCGAGAATCCAGCCACGGCGTGGCGGGATCAGCGAGAGGTTGACGCGGTTGCTCTCGGCTTCGAGCTTGTACTTCTCGTTCTGTCCGATCGCGAGGTAGGCCATGCGGCTTGCCAGCAGCACGCCGATGCCGCCCTGAATGCCGCCTACGACCAGGCTGCGCCGGTCGAAGCTGTTGCGCAGCGTACCGGCGCTGACGTGGCGCGGCTGAATGAGGCGCCGGAAGTTGATCTTCATCGCGAGACCAGGAACGGGGTCAGGCGGAAGCGGTCGGAAATGGCGACAAAGCGCCCAACAAGCGGATAAGCGAGCACGGCAATCACGATCTGCGGCACGATGACACGAATGGGGGAAGCCGCGCCGCCGAAATTGGCCAGAGCGAGGCAGAGCACGATATACGCGATGATCAGGCCATTTGCCATCAGCCACTCGATGACAAAATTGCGCCAGGGAAGACGGTTTTCGACAAGATCGAGGACGATCGACGAGGCCGACCAGAGCAAGACCGCGCAGCCGAAGGGCTGGCCGGAGAACAGGTCATCGAACAGACCCAGTGGCAGACCCGCCCAGATCGGCAGAAGTCCGGGGCGGAGCTGGTGCCAGGACAGGAAGATCAGGTAGCCGATCGGCGGCATCACCGGGGCGGACGCGATCATCAGCCAGGACGGGACCAGCGATCCCAGCAGGACCGTCAGCCACGGCACCGTGCGCGCCATCAGCGGCCAGGGCGCACGGTTGATGCTCCGCCGCGCGTGGTTACGGGCTGTCTTGAACGACATCAGCGCTTACCCAAGGGTTTGCCATCGGGGCTCACCGCAGGTGGCGGCGGCGGAGGCGGTGCCCATGCCCTTTCGACCATGACGTAGTCGGTGTCCGAGGGATTGCTGAGCACACGCGCCATGGCGCCGTCGCGCAGCAGGTCGGTGACGATCGCCATCGGCGTTCCCGGCCGGTACAGACCGCCCGAGCCCGAGGTTACGAGCACGTCACCCTTCTTGAGCGGATTGATGCCGAGGTTGATCAGGCGGATCCGTAGCGTACCGTCGGCTGCGCCTTGCGCGAAGGCGGGGACGCCGTCGGTCGCCCGGCGGACGGGGACAAGGCTCTCGCTGTCGGTAATCAGCAGCACGCGCGAGCTGGATGCACCCACTTCGAGCACACGCCCGACGAGCCCCATCGGCGAACGTACCGGCATGCCGGTGATCACGCCCTTGTCGCGGCCTGCGCCCAGCGTCGCATAGCGACGGGTGCTGGCGCCGGTCGAGGCGGTCAGGCGTGAGAATGCGACCGGAGTCGCATCACCGTCGCGAATGCCAAGCAGGGCTTTCAGGCGCTGGTTCTCGGCATTGATGGCCTGTGCCTGCACGAGGCGCACTTTGGCTTCGTCAAGCTCGCGGCGGATGCGCGCGTTCTCGCTGCCGGAATGCAGGAATCCGGAAATCTCGGCCACGGTGTTGCGGCCGAGTTCCCGCCCGCCGGCCGCAGCCTGGCTGGCCGGCTCGGTCGCATCGCTGGCAAAACCGCGCAGCGAGGAAAACATGTCGGGGTTGACCAGCGAGACCACCACGAGGCCGATGCCCACGACCGCGCCCAGCACGCCCGCAGAATAGCTCAGGAAAGTGGAATATTGCGCCCTGCGCGAATAGCTGGAGCGCCTGTTTGCGGGCGGCGCCATGCGCCATGCACTCCTGAACAATGGGCGGATGCACCGCCGTTAATGGCCTTGCCGACGAAACCTTCGCCGGAATCAAATGCGGGCGGCGCGAGCCCTCATGGCCGCGCCGCCCGCGCGAACGCTTATGCGGACATCAACACGCCGCGATAGACCGGGTCTTCCATCGCGCGGCCGGTGCCGAGCGCGACGCAGGACAGCGGATCTTCGGCGACGCTAACCGGCAGGCCGGTCTCTTCGCGCAGATAGTCGTCCAGACCCTGGATCAGCGCGCCGCCGCCGGTGAGCACGATGCCCTGATCGACGATGTCGGCTGCGAGTTCCGGAGCGGTGTTCTCAAGCGCGATGCGGACGCCTTCGATGATCGCGCCGATCGGTTCCGCCAGAGCCTCGGCAACATTGGCCTGGCTGATGGTGATTTCCTTCGGCACGCCGTTGACGAGGTCGCGGCCCTTGATGTGGATCGTTTCGCCGATCCCGTCCGCCGGGATGGTGGCGATGCCGTAGTCCTTCTTGATGCGTTCCGCCGTGGCGTCTCCGATCAGGAGGTTGTGGTGGCGGCGAACGTAGGAAACGATCGCTTCGTCCATCTTGTCGCCGCCGACGCGCACCGAAGTGGTGTAGGCCAGACCGCGCAGCGACAGCACGGCGACTTCGGTGGTGCCACCGCCGATGTCGACCACCATCGAGCCGACCGGTTCGGTAACCGGCATGTCGGCGCCGATCGCGGCGGCCATCGGTTCGAGGATCAGGTAGACCTGGCTGGCGCCGGCGTTCGACGCGGCGTCACGGATCGCGCGGCGTTCGACCGAGGTCGAGCCCGAGGGCACGCAGATCACGATTTCCGGATAGCGGAACAGGTTCTTCTTGCCGTGCACCTTGCGGATGAAATGCTTGATCATCTCTTCCGCGATTTCGATGTCGGCGATGACACCGTCGCGCAGCGGACGGATGGCTTCGATGTTGTCGGGCGTCTTGCCCATCATCATCTTGGCGTCATCGCCCACGGCCTTGACCTTCTTGACGCCGTTCAGCGTCTCGATGGCGACTACCGACGGTTCATTCAGCACGATGCCGCGATCCTGAACATAGACGAGCGTATTGGCGGTACCCAGGTCGATAGCCATGTTCTGGGAGCCGAGCTTGAAGAATCGCGAGACGAGCGAAGCCATCAGTAATCCGTTGTCTTTCAGGCCGCTTGCCGCCCGGTCAGGGGACGGCGTGGCCGGCTTGTTTGAAGGAGAGTGAGCCCCTTAGACCATCGATTTGCGAAACGCCAAAATTTTGTGTCGTTTTTTGGGGGGAATCCGCAGGGGCCTGTCTCGAAATCCCCGCGCTTCGTCGCTAGGGACTGGAACAGTTCGTGAATGCGGCGCCGGTCCCGGTAGGACCGCCCTGCGAAGCACCCCTCCGCTGCCGAACCAGAGACCTGAAAATGCCCACGATCCGCCGCCTTCCCGAGCACCTCGTCAACCGCATCGCCGCGGGCGAGGTGGTCGAGCGACCCGCTTCCGCGCTCAAGGAACTGGTCGAAAACGCGATTGACGCGGGATCGACCGAGATCACCGTGCGTCTGGCCTCAGGCGGGCTCGACATGATCGAGGTGACGGACGACGGCTGCGGCATGCGGCCTGACGAGATCGCCTTGGCGCTGGAACGCCACGCGACATCGAAATTGCCCGACGAGGCGATCGAGCTGGTGACGACGCTGGGCTTCCGGGGCGAGGCCTTGCCCTCGATCGGCTCGGTGGCGCGGCTGACCATCGAAAGCCGCCCACACGATGCCTCCGAAGGCTGGAAGCGGGTGGTCGATCATGGCGTGGTCGCCGTGGATTCGCCTGCCGCGCTGCCGCCGGGAACCCGCATCCGGGTCGAGGATCTGTTCGGCAAAGTGCCCGCGCGCCGCAAGTTCCTGCGCTCGCCGCGGTCCGAATATGCCGCTTGCCAGGACGTGGTTCGCCGCCTTGCCATGGCCCGGCCCGACATAGGCTTCACGCTGGAGCACGAAGGACGCCGCGTTCTGGCGGTACAGCCGCGCGAGGAACTGGCGTCGCGCGTCGCGCGGCTCGTTGCTCGCGAACTGGCTGACGATGGCGTGCTGATCGATGCCGAGCGTGGTTCCGCGCGGCTTACGGGTGTCGCGGGCCTGCCGACCTACAATCGCGGCGTTGCCGATCACCAGTACCTCTTCGTCAACGGGCGGCCGGTGAAGGACCGCCTGCTGGTGGGCGCGGTGCGCGGTGCCTATTCGGACATGCTGGCGCGCGACCGGCATGCGGTGCTGGCGCTATTTCTTGAGATTCCACCTGAGGAAGTCGACGTAAACGTCCATCCGGCCAAGACCGAGGTGCGCTTCCGCGATCCCGCCTTTATTCGCGGCTTCCTTGTGGGCGCGCTGCGCCATGCGCTCGAATCGGCCGGGCAGAAAAGCGCGCAGCCCCCGCAGGCCGCCGCCATGAACATGTGGCAGGTCGAACCGGTGGCGCCCGAGCCCGCACCGGCGCTGGGCTCGCTCTTCGCGCGGCAATATGCGCCTACTCCGAGTCGTCCGATGGCGCCGCGTGTGGCCGAAGCCGGAGCTGTCTGGCGCTCCTACGAGGCGGAAATGATGGCCGAGCCCTCGGGCCGCGCCGAACCCGCGCCCGAGGATGCGGATGAGGCGGTCAGCTATCCGCTGGGCGTTGCACGCGGGCAGGTGGCAGGCACCTATATCGTGGCCGAGGCCGAGGACGGGCTGGTCATCGTCGACCAGCATGCCGCGCACGAACGCCTCGTGCTCGAACGGCTCAAGGCGGCCGGTGCCGAGGAAGCCATGGTGCGCAGCCAGGCCCTGTTGCTGCCCGAAGTGGTCGAACTGGAAGAAGCCGCCTGCGACGCGCTGGAAGACAAGATCGCTGAGTTGGCCCGCTACGGCCTCTCGCTAGAACGCTTCGGGCCCTCCGCGATGCTGGTGCGCGCGGTGCCATCGGTGCTGGGCAAGAGCGATGTACATGCGCTGGTCCGCGACGTGGCCGACGATCTTGCCAAGAACGGCGATGCATTGCTGCTGGGCGAAAGGCTCGATCTGGTGCTGGCGACGATGGCCTGCCACGGCTCGGTGCGCGCCGGGCGCTCGCTCTCGGTTGCCGAGATGAATGCGCTGCTGCGCGAAATGGAGCGCACGCCGCGTTCGGGCCAATGCAACCATGGCCGCCCTACGTGGGTTAAACTGGCCAACCAGGATATCGAGAAGCTTTTCGGACGAAAATGACGCCGCGCACGATCCCCGGCATGGGCCCCGCGATAGGCCTTACCTTGAGCCTGCTGGCTACCCTCGCTGCCTGCGGTCAGGGAAGCCCGGCCCGCAAGGACGCCGAGGATGCGCACGACATCGCGATGGTCGAACGGATGAGCAAGGAGCCGTTCAAGCCGATCCTCCCCAAGCCCATCACCCGGATCGATATCGACCGCTACGGACTGGACAAGCCCGGCTGCACTTTCCGCAAACAGGGGGATGCCGATCCGCTGTTCATTGCCAATGCCGAAGAAGGCTTCATGCGGATCGAGGGCGACCTCAAGCGCTACGCCGCGAAGCTGGAAAGCGCGCAACTTCCGGGCAATGCGCGGGCAACTTACGTCGGACTGTCAACTTGGGTCGACCTTGTCAGCCTGCCCGATAAAGCCGGTGGTTCGGATAATACGCATTGGCCGGCGCGACTGGTGCTTCACGATTCGCAGGAGCGCGTAGCCTTCCTGGCGGACGGCGAAGTGACGTGCAGGAGCGGCCCTGAGGAGGCCCCGAGTACCCCCGCCCCCGATTGACCGGCAGGCGGGGAAAGCTCGGCTACTTCGTTGTCAGTACCGGACGGAACGGGGCATCGTCCCCATCGCCGTCGCTGGCCTGGGGCAGGGCGAGCAAGTCGCGCAGCAGCGGGGCGATATCCACATTGTCGAACGCGGGCAGCTTGCCCGCCGGGCGAAACGCCGGTCCCGCTGCCACGAACAGTGCGGCCATTTCGGGAGCGGCGTTATCAAAGCCATGCGATCCGCCGCTCTCGACCTTGGTCGGCGCGGTGGCGGCGATTCCCCAACCGGTTTCGGCAAGGCAGAAGTACGGTGCGATGCGGGGATTGCTGCCGTAGCGGAGGCGGGCGGGAATATCCTGACGCCGCCAGCACTGCATGTGGTCATGGGGCTTGAGCAGGGCCTCTGCCACCGTGGCTTCCTTGCCCTTGACGGGGGTGATCGTGGCGAAGGGGCCGGTGTCGCCCAGTTCGTAGAGCTTCGGGTCGGCCACTTTGTCGAGTACGATCGTGCGTTCGCTGGAGGTGGCAGCCATGCCGTGATCGGCGACGATCACGAGATTGGCCGGCTGACCCAGTTCGCGCAGTTGGGAGACGAGCAGGCCGATATCGCTATCGGCATCGGCAATCGCGGCATCGGTGTGCGGATCGACGGGGCCGTAGCGGTGACCGGCGGTGTCGACCTGATCGAAATAGAGCGTCACCAGTCGCGGGCGGGTCGCGGCGGGGCGGCGCAGCCAGTCGATCACGGCCGCCACGCGTTGCACGGGGGTGACGGCCTGATTGTACTGCTGCCAGTCGGACGCGCGCATGCCGCCCACGTCCTCGGCCCATGGCTTTTTAACATGGTGGCCGCCCCAGGCGACGTTCGAGCCCGGCCAGAACATCGTGGCGGTGCGGATCCCGGCCTTTTCCGCCGTTACCCAGATCGGTTCGGCGGCGTTCCACCAGAAGGGATCGTCGCTCGCCATCGTGAAGACTTCACCCGGACGTGTGGGATCCTCGAAGCGATTGGCGACGATGCCGTGGTGATCGGGCACTTTTCCGGTCACCAATGTCCAGTGGTTGGGGAAAGTCTTGCTCGGGAACGCGGGGCGCATCGAGGCGCTGATTCCCTTCGCGGCAAGAGCCGAGAGGTTGGGGGTGATTCCGCGATCGAGATAGTCGGCGCGGAATCCGTCGATCGAAACGAGGATCGTGACGGGCGTCCGGACTTCGGCGGCAGGCGGGGCGCTTTGGGCAGCTGCGGGAAGGGGGGCGGCGGAAAGGGGGAGGGCAAGGCAGGCCCCCAGCAGCAGGAGAAAGCGTTTCATGCCCGCGCCCCTAGCCGCGAAGTGATGACAGGTCGATGTCGGCTCAGCCCATTCGTGCGAGCATCCAAAGTGCCATGACGACCATGAACAGGTTCTCGGTCAGCGAGACGAAACCCAGCGGTACTGCGCCCGAGCCGCCGACGCAGGCGCACTTGAGATCGCGCTTCTGGATATAGACCGCATAGAACACCGAGACCGTGCCGATGCTGCCGATCACGAGGCCGACCGGGATCGAAAGCCACGGCAGGGCATGCGCCGTCATCAGCGCGCCGGTCAGGAATTCGAGCACCGGATAGGCATAGGCATAAGGCACGAAGCGCATGGCCAAGAGGTCGTAGCCGAGGAACATCGTCGAGAACTGCTCAATGTCCTGCAACTTGAGCATGGCCAGCAGCATCATCGTCATCGAGACGAACCACTCCGCCGTGCGCAAGGTGAACGGCGTGCCAAAGGCTGCCCAACTCGCCGCCGCGGCAAGGCCCAGCCCGGTGGCGAAGACGGCAAGGACCGGGCGATAGCTCTTCGCCTTGGGATCGTGGACCCTGAGGCCGACACGGGCGCGCAAATCGGTGTAACCGCCGATACGCTCTCCGCCGATGAAAGTCTGCGGCGTGGTGGAAACGCCTTGTGCGGCCTTGAAGGCATCCGTCTGCTCGCGCGTGGTGAGCCAGTGGTCCTCCACCGCGTAGCCCAGTCTCTCAAGCAAGTGCTTCGACTTCAGGCCCCACGGGCAGGGGTGTCTGTCGATGACCATGCGGTGGAGTACCGCGGTCGGCTTTCCGGTCGGTTGCTGCGTCATGGAAAGAGGCTATACCTTCCGTACCATGGTACGGAGTCAAGCATGGCCCTGACGATTTCCGAACTGGCGCGTTCGAGCGGTGTAGGTGTCGAGACGGTGCGGTTCTACCAGCGCAAGGGACTGTTGTTCGATCCCCGGCCCGCGCGAACCGGCGGCGGTGGCGGTGGGCGGCATTACGGCGAAGAGGACGTGCGGCGCCTGCGGTTCATCCGCTCGGCCAAGGCGGCGGGGTTCATCCTCGACGAGATCGCCGAACTGATCAGCCTCGATCACACGGGAGATCGCCCGAGAGCGCGGGAAATGGCGAAAGTGCGTCTGGCAGCGCTGGACCGCGAGATCGCGGAACTGGAAGCTGCGCGCCGATCGCTGCGCCGTCTGGCCCGGGAATGCGCTGGTTCCGATGAGGGGCCATGTCCCATCCTCGAATCATTCGAGGATACGCAAGGATGCGGCGCGGGACAGAAGCCCCGCGCCGGATAAGGGTTCAGACGTTGAACTTGAAGTGCATGACGTCGCCGTCGTGCACGACGTATTCCTTGCCTTCCTGACGCAGCTTGCCGCCTTCCTTGGCGCCTGCTTCGCCGTTCAGGACGATGTAGTCGTCATAGGCGATAGTCTCGGCGCGGATGAAGCCGCGCTGCATGTCCGAGTGGATCTCGCCCGCCGCTTCGGGAGCCTTGGCGCCCTGGTGCACGGTCCATGCCCGCGCTTCCTTGGGGCCGACGGTGAAGAAGGTGAGCAGGTGCAGAAGGTCGTAACCGGCGCGGATGATCCGCGCGAGGCCGGTCTCGTGCAGGCCCATTTCCTCAAGGAAGACCATGCGCTCTTCGGCTTCCATGCCGACGAGTTCCGATTCGATGGCAGCCGAAACGATGACGGCAGTGGCGCCGTCGGCCTTGGCCTTTTCGAAGACGCGGGCGGAGAATGCGTTGCCCTCGGCCGCGGCTTCTTCCTCGACGTTGCAGACGTAGAGCACCGGCTTGGCGGTCAGCAATTGAGCCTGCGCGAACACGCGGGCTTCATCTTCGTCCTTGGGCTGGGTGAGGCGCGCGGGCTTGCCTTCGCGCAGCAGTTCCAGCGCCTGGCCGAGAACCGAAGCGATGATCTTCGATTCCTTGTCTCCCTGCGCGGCCTTCTTCTGGGCGGCGGGAACGCGCTTTTCGAGGCTTTCGAGGTCGGAGAGCAGCAGCTCGGTCTCGACCGTCTCGGCATCTGCGATGGGATCGACCTTGTTGTCGACATGCTGGATGTCATCGTTCTCGAAGCAGCGCAGGACGTGGATGACAGCATCCACCTCGCGGATGTTGCCGAGGAACTGGTTGCCCAGACCTTCACCCTTCGAGGCGCCGCGCACCAGACCGGCGATGTCCACGAACGACAGCTGGGTCGGGATGATCTTGGCAGAACCTGCGATCGCGGCCAGCTTGTCCAGACGCGGATCTGGCACGCCGACCTGGCCGACATTGGGCTCGATCGTGCAGAAGGGATAGTTGGCCGCCTGCGCTGCCTGCGTCTCGGTGAGCGCATTGAACAAGGTCGACTTGCCGACATTGGGCAGGCCCACGATTCCGCAACGGAAACCCATGTGTAACTCCGGAATAAATGATTGGCCGCGCCTTAGCGCCAGTCGCGGCGGATAGCGAGTCTGGCGCCGCGATCAGTCTTGCTGACGAAGTGCCACGTCGTTCATGAAGCGCACGTCGTCACCGGCGGCAAGGCGATCGGCTTCGGCGGCGACAGCGCCGAGCATGCCGGCAAGCGGGTCCATCTCCGCCTTGGCGTAGTTGCCCAGCACGTAGCCATGCACGCGGTCTTTGTGGCCGGGATGGCCGATGCCAAGGCGAACGCGGCGGAAATCGGGGCCAAGATGCTGGTCGATCGAGCGCAGGCCATTGTGCCCGGCATGCCCGCCGCCCTGCTTCACCTTGACCTTGAACGGCGCCAGATCGAGTTCGTCATGGAACACGGTAAGGTCGGAAACCGCCAGCTTGTAGAAGCGCATGGCTTCGCCGACCGCGCGGCCGCTCTCGTTCATGAAAGTCGCGGGCTTGAGCAGCAGCACCTTCTGCGTGCCGATGCGGCCTTCCTGAAGCCAGCCCTGGAACTTCTTCTGGACCGGGCCGAAGCGATGGATCTCGGCGATCGCATCCGCCGCCATGAAGCCGACGTTGTGGCGGTTCATCGCATATTGCGGTCCGGGGTTACCGAGGCCGACCCATAGCTGCATGGCTTAGCTGATCCTGAAAAAGGGCCGATCTCGAGAAGAGGGGCCCAGAAAAGCGAAAGGCCCCTCCCGCACGCCGGACATGCCGGGGCGGGAGGGGCCAATCTGGGACCGTCCGATTACTCGGCGTCGGTCTTGGCCGTATCGCCTTCCGAGCTCTTCAGAGCCGAAGGAGCAGCGATCGTCGCGATGGTGAAATCGCGGTCGGTGATCGCGCTCTCGGCACCGGCCGGAAGCTTGACGTGGCTGATGTGGATCGATTCGCCCACTTCGAAGCCGGTCACGTCGATAGCGATCTCGTGCGGGATCTTCTCGGCGTCGCAGACCAGTTCGAGGTCGTGGCGAACGACGTTGAGCACGCCGCCGCGCTTCAGGCCCGGCGAGGCATCTTCGTTCGCGAAGACGACCGGCACGTTGACGTGCACGGTTGCGCCCTTGACGACGCGCAGGAAGTCGGCGTGGAGCGGACGGTCGGAGACCGGGTGGAAGGCAACGTCCTTGGGCTGCGTGCGCAGCTTCTTGCCGTCAACTTCGACCTCGATGATCGAGTTGAAGAAATGGCCGGTCATGAGCTGACGGGTCAGCTCCTTTTCCTCGACGTGGATCGCGAGGGGTTCTTCGTTGCCACCGTAGACGACGGCGGGAACGCGGCCATCACGACGCAGAGCACGGGAGGCTCCCTTGCCAGCCCGTTCACGCGTCTCGGCCGGCAGGTTAAGCGTATCGCTCATAGGACTTGCCTTTCAGAAACTGGATAAAGTTCGGTATCGAACCGCTCATCGGCCCGCACCGTCCCGCCACGCCTCCAGGGATGACCATGACGGGAAGCGCGCGCCCTTAATGGGAAAGCGGCGGAAATGCAAGCGCGGCAGGGTGAGGCGGTCACTCCACGCGCGTGACGGTGAAGCCGTGTGCGGCAAGCATGGCGGGCAGGCCCTCCGGCCCGGCCATATGCGCCGCGCCTACGGCCACGAAGGAGCGCCGTCCTTCTTGCATGGCGGCGGCGATCTTGCCGGTCCAGTCCCGGTTGCGGCCGGTGAAGAGCACGGCGCGCAGTTCCGGGTCGGCCAGCATCCCGCGCCGGGTTTCCTTCTCGATCGCCGCCATGTCGCCCTTGCGCCAGCTGTCGGCGAGCCGGGTGTCGTCGTCGCTCTGCTGGTCGGTGACAACGGCGGCCAGAAGGTCACGCTGGTCGGTCTCGGGCAGGCTGTCGAACAGGCCAAGCTGGCGTTCGGCGCCTTCAAGTTCGACGATGGGCCGGCCTCCGGCTTCATCCATTACCCCTCGGTCGACGCCATTGCGGGCATCGTCATCGCTCGCGCCGATCCGCGCCAGTGTGAGGGCGGCTGCCCATGTATCAAGCTGCGCGAAGTCGCCATCGGAATAGCCGCCGCGCTTGAGCAGCGCGGCAAGGGCAGGGCGTTCTTCGGGAGATATGCGTTGTGAAAGAGGAGGTTGTCCATCACTCTTGGCAAGTCTTGCGAAAGTGGCCGCGACGGCTTTTTCGTCCGCAAGGTTGCCCACTTCCACCATGATCGTGTCCGACGCTGCCAACGCTTTGCGCACGGCAGGGGTCTGCCACGCGAAGGGGTGCGGGGTGCTGTGGATCGTGCCGAACAGCCAGCCTTGCTCGCCATGCGGCCCTTCGATGCGCCAGAGCGCCGGATTGGCAGGCTCCGGCTGCTGGGCGCAGGCGGCGAGCAGTAGGCTGGACCAGATGGCAAGAAACCAACGCATCGTCTTGTTATTGAACCCTTGTTGCCTTGATTCCGACTTTGGCCAGTTCATCCTGCACGCTGCCTTCCCCGGCAAGATGTCCGGCGCCGACAGCAACGAAGACCGTGCCAGGCACCGCCATGCGCGCTTCGAGCCATTTGGCCCAGGCCTGATTGCGGTCGGTGATGAAGGCCTTGCGCATGGCCTCGTCCGATTCGTCCTCATTGAGCAGCTTGGCGAGTTCGTTGGGGCGCCCACTTTTCCATGCGGCAACCACTTTGGTCACGTCCTCGCGCAGCGTCGGAAGCTGGTCCAGCACTTCGCCCAGATAGCGGTTCTGGCTCTCGACCGGCATGCTGTCGAACAGTTCGATCTGGTACTCGGGCGTTTCCAGCGTTTTGCGCGCCTTGTGCTCTTCGGCCGCCTTGGCATCGATCAGCGTTTCGACGCCATTGGCCTTGTCGTATCCCGCCGCCTTCAGCGGCAGGAGCGAACGCAGCAGCCCCGCGTACCATGCTTCGTAGGGATCGAAGGTCTCCGCGGGCAGCCCCATTCCGGCAACCGCTTTCTCGAACGCGGCGCGTTCCTCGGGCGCAAGGCTGGCCCGCAGGGTGGTCCCATCGGCGCGCATGCCTTTTTCGATGAACAGCTTTTGCAGCGATTCGGGCGAATCGACCAGCGTCTCGGTCACCAGCAGGTCGGACGAATCGAAGGCTTTCTTAACCGGACCGGCAAACCAGTGGGTGTCCTCGGGCAGGATATGGATCGTGCCGAAGAGGTAGATGGTGGTGTCCTTGTCCTCGATCTTCCACATGGCGGGGCGCGCGGGGGCTTCATCCCGCGCCAGCGTGGGCGCGGCGACGCAGAGGCCGAGCGCGGCGGCGAGAAGGCGAAGGCGGGACTTTCGGAGGATTCGCATCGCCGTTCCATGAAGGGGGAGGGGCAAACGGCGCATTAACAGGCCGCCGCCAGGCCCATTAGCGGCCTCGACTGGCTCAGGGTAGCGCTCCCAGTCACCAGACGGTCTTTTTGTGCGGTTGATTTGCCGGGTTCGATCCGCCAAAGGCCGCGCAGCCAAGAGTTTTGACGGGATTTCGATGTCGACCGCCGCCAAACAGCCGCTCAGCTTCCAGGACATGATCCTGACGCTCCATGATTTCTGGAGCAAGCAGGGCTGCCTCATCCTTCAGCCGTACGACATGCGCATGGGCGCAGGTACGTTCCACCCCGCCACGACGCTGCGCGCGCTCGGGCCCGAGCCGTGGAAGGCCGCCTATGTGCAGCCCTCCCGCCGCCCGACCGACGGCCGTTATGGTGAGAACCCGAACCGCCTTCAGCACTATTACCAGTATCAGGTGATCCTGAAGCCGAATCCGGACAACCTTCAGGAACTCTACCTCCAGAGTCTCGCAGCGATCGGCGTGGATCCGCTGGCGCACGACATCCGCTTCGTCGAGGACGACTGGGAAAGCCCCACGCTGGGCGCCTGGGGCCTTGGCTGGGAAGTCTGGTGCGACGGCATGGAAGTGACGCAGTTCACCTATTTCCAGCAAGTCGGCGGGTTCGACTGCAAGCCGGTCGCCGGTGAGCTTACCTACGGGCTAGAGCGCCTTGCCATGTATATTCAGGGCGTGGACCGCGTTTACGACCTGCGCTTCAACAACGAAGGCGTGAGCTACGGCGACGTGTTCCTCGCCAACGAGCAGCAGATGTCGAAGTACAACTTCGAGATCGCCGATACCGAGGCGCTGTTCGCGGGCTTCAAGGCCGCAGAGGCCGAGTGCATGCGCTGCATCATGGCGGAAATCCCGCTCGCGGCTTACGATCAGGCGATCGAGGCGAGCCATCTGTTCAACCTGCTTCAGGCGCGCGGCGTGATCTCCGTGCAGGAACGCGCCAGCTACATCGGCCGCGTGCGGGATCTCGCCAAGGGATCGTGCGAGGCGTGGATCGAGAAAAACAAGGCCGAATGGGAAGCCAAGTTCCCGGGGTGGACCGTATGACCGACTTCCTTCTCGAACTCCGCTCGCAGGAAATCCCGGCCCGTATGCAGGCCGGCGCGCGCGCCGATCTGGAAAAGCTGTTCCGCAAGGACATGGCGGCGGCGGGCGTCACCGTGGGTGAAGTGACCGTCTGGTCCACCCCGCGCCGCCTCGCGCTGATCGCGCGTGGGCTGCCGCTCGCGACCGAAGCAGTGCACGAGGAAACCAAGGGTCCAGCCACCAGCGCACCGGAACAGGCGCTTGAAGGCTTCCTGCGCAAGACAGGCCTCAGCAAGGACCAGCTCGAAGTCCGCGATCTCAAGGGCAAGGACACCTACTTTGCCGTCGTCGAGAAGCCTGGCCGCGCTGTGGCCGAGGTTCTTGCCGAAGTGATCCCTTCGATCATCCGCAACTTCCCCTGGCCCAAGTCGCAGCGCTGGGGCGCGGCCTCGATCTCGACCGAATCGCTGCGCTGGGTGCGTCCGCTCTCGGGCATCGTTGCGATCTTTGGTGAAGAGCTTGTGGCCTGCGAAGTGGGCGGCATCCAGTCGTCCTTCGTGACGCTTGGCCACCGTTTCCACGCCCCCGGCGAGATCACCATCGGCGGCGCGCATGACTATGCAGACAAGCTGCACCTCGCCCATGTCCTCGTGAACCACGAGGAACGGCAGGACATCATCCGCACCAAGGCGCGCGAGGCGGCTGCGGCTGCCGGGCTCGTGCTGGTTGAGGACGAAGGCCTCGTCATCGAGAACGCGGGCCTCACCGAATGGCCGGTGCCGCTGCTCGGCCGCTTCGAGGAGGACTTCCTTGAAGTTCCGCCTGAGACGATCCAGCTCACCGCGCGCGTGAACCAGAAGTATTTTGTGTGCGAAGACGCGGCAGGTTCGCTGGCTAACGCATTCATTTGCACGGCGAATATCGTCGCCACCGACGGCGGCACAGCCATCGTCGACGGCAACCGCAAGGTGCTGGCGGCGCGCCTGTCGGACGCGCGCTTCTTCTGGCAGCAGGACCGCAAGACGTTGCTCTCGGCTCAGGCCGAGAAGCTGGCCCGCATCACCTTCCACGAGAAGCTGGGCACTGTCGCCGACAAGGTCGAGCGCGTGGCCAAGCTGGCGGAATGGCTTGCCAGCGAGGGCATCGTCCCGAACTGCGATCCAACGCTGGCGCGTCAGGCTGCGGAACTCTGCAAGGCTGATCTCGTTACCGAGATGGTTGGAGAATTCCCGGAACTTCAGGGGCTTATGGGCGGATATTATGCCCGAGCCGAAGGCCTGCCGGACGCCGTGGCCGATGCCATTCGCGATCACTACAAGCCGGTTGGGCAGGGCGACGAGGTCCCCACTGCACCAGTGACGGTGGCCGTCGCACTGGCGGACAAGCTGGATACGCTCCGCAGCTTCTTTGCGATCGACGAGAAGCCGACCGGCTCGAAAGACCCCTTCGCGCTGCGCCGTGCGGCGCTCGGCATCATCCGTCTCATCACCGACAACGGCCTGCGTTTCGGCGTTGCCGAGGGCGACCTGCTCGATTTCTTCGCGGATCGTCTCAAGGTCCAGCAGAAGGAAGCCGGCGTCCGCCACGACCTGATCGATGCGGTCTTCGCGCTTGGTGGTGAAGACGATCTGGTCCGCCTGCTGGCACGCGTCCATGCGCTTCAGGCTTTCGTCCAGACCGACGACGGCGTGAACCTGCTCGCCGGGTACAAGCGCGCGGCGAACATCCTCAAGAAGGAAGACTGGCACGGCGTGGAGGGAGAAATCTCCCGCACCGGCGAGGAAGATCCGCTCGCCATGGTCGACGATCCCGATCTTGCGCCGGTCATTGCCGCCAAGATGGCGGACCGGCATGCGGGCGACGATGTGCTGCCTTACGCAGCCGAGCCCGCCGAGCAGGCGCTGATGACCGTGGTCACGGCTGCCGAGCCCGAAGTTGCCCGCGCCGTGGCGGCGGAAGATTTCGCCGCCGCGATGACCGCGCTGGCGTCGCTCCGCGCGCCGATAGACGCGTTTTTTGAGCAGGTTATCGTCAACGACAGCGATCAGGTGAAGCGCCATTCAAGGCTTGCCTTGCTTGATCGATTCCGTGCTGCAGTGCACAACGTCGCGGATTTTTCGAGGATCGAGGGCTAGGGGCTGATCCCCGGAGTTCTCGAAGAGTTTTATCAACCAGGACAGGAAAGTCAGGGGATAGATGAGCAGGCAGGTCTACACGTTCGGCGGCGGCGTCAAGAATGAAGACGCACGCGCGCGCGACAAGGTCGTAGTCGGCGGCAAGGGTGCTAATCTTGCCGAAATGGCCGGAATTGGCCTGCCGGTTCCTCCCGGTTTTACCATTACCACTGAAGAGTGCGTGAAATACCTCGCCGAAGGCGGTGATTTCTCGGCCGAACTGCGCGCCGACGTTGCCGAGGCGCTGACGCATATCGAAAAGACCGTGGGCAAGAACTTCGGCGATGCCGCCGATCCGCTGCTGGTCTCGGTCCGTTCGGGCGCGCGCGTTTCGATGCCGGGCATGATGGACACCGTTCTCAACCTTGGCCTCAACGACGCCACCGTAGAGGGCCTCACCCAGACCTCGGGTGACGAGCGTTTCGCCTGGGACAGCTATCGCCGCTTCGTCCAGATGTATTCGGACGTCGTCCTTGGCCTCGATCACGGCCGCTTCGAGGAAGCGCTGGAGATCGCCAAGGAAGACAATGGCTACATGAACGACGTCGAGATGACGGCGTCGAACTGGAAGGCCATCGTCAAGGAATACAAGGGCATCGTCGAGGAAGAACTCGGCCGCCCGTTCCCGCAAGACGTGCATGAACAGCTCTGGGGCGCGATCCAGGCGGTGTTCGATTCCTGGGATTCGGACCGCGCCAAGGTCTATCGCCGCCTGAATGACATCCCGGGTGACTGGGGCACGGCCGTCAACGTGCAGGCCATGGTCTTTGGCAACATGGGCGATACCTCCGCCACCGGCGTTGCCTTCACTCGCGACCCGGCGACCGGCGAAAAGGCCTATTACGGCGAATGGCTGGTCAATGCGCAGGGCGAGGACGTCGTCGCCGGCATCCGCACCCCGCAGTACCTGACCAAGGCCGCGCGTGAGCGTGCCGGGGCCAAGCCGCTGTCGATGGAAGAGGCGATGTCGGGCGCGTACACCGAGCTTGCCGCGGTGTTCGAGCTTCTCGAAAAGCACTACCGCGACATGCAGGACATCGAGTTCACCGTCGAGCGCAACAAGCTGTGGATGCTGCAGACCCGTTCGGGCAAGCGCACTGCCAAGGCCGCGCTCAAGATGGCGGTCGACATGGTGGACGAAGGCCTGATCGACGAGGCATCCGCGATCAAGCGCGTCGATCCGATGGCGCTGGACCAGCTTCTGCACCCCACGCTCGATCCCAAGGCCGCCCGCGACATTCTCGGCAAGGGCCTTCCCGCATCGCCGGGCGCGGCTTCGGGCGCGATCGTGCTCGATGCCGACACCGCCGAAAAGCGTGCTGAAATGGGCGAGGCCGTGGTACTCGTCCGCGTCGAGACCAGCCCTGAGGACATTCACGGCATGCACGCCGCGAAGGGCATCCTCACGGCGCGCGGCGGCATGACCAGCCACGCGGCGGTCGTGGCGCGCGGCATGGGCCGTCCCTGCGTGTCGGGCGCTTCGGGCCTGTCGATCGACATGAAGACCCGCACCCTGCGCATGGGCAACCGTGAGCTGAAGGAAGGCGACATCATCACACTCGACGGCGCGACCGGTGACATCATGGCCGGCGAAGTGCCGACCATCGAGCCGGAACTGGCCGGCGATTTCGCCACGCTGATGGTCTGGGCCGACAAGCACCGCCGCATGAAGGTGCGCACCAACGCCGAGACTCCGGCCGACTGCAAGATGGCCCGCCAGTTCGGCGCCGAAGGCATCGGTCTGTGTCGCACCGAGCACATGTTCTTCGATGCCGGCCGCATCTCGGCCGTGCGCCAGATGATCCTGGCCGAAGACGAGGCCGGCCGCCGCGCCGCGCTGGAAAAGCTGCTGCCGGAACAGCGTGCGGACTTCATCGCGATCTTCGAGGTGATGGCCGGCCTGCCGGTCACCATCCGCCTGCTCGATCCGCCGCTCCACGAGTTCCTGCCGCACGGCGATGCCGAGTTTGCAGAACTTTCGGAAACGATCGGCATCGGCGTCGACACGCTGAAGCGCCGGGCCGACGAACTCCACGAGTTCAACCCGATGCTCGGCCATCGCGGCTGCCGCCTGGGCATCACCTTCCCAGAGATCTACGAGATGCAAGCCCGCGCCATCTTCGAGGCCGCCTGCGAAGTCGCAGCCGCTTCGGGCGAGGCGATCGTGCCGGAAGTGATGATCCCGCTCGTCGCCACCAAGCGCGAACTGCAGATCCTCAAGAAGGTGGTGGATGAAACCGCTGCCAAGGTCTTCGCCGAGAAGGGCCGGACGCTCGACTACATGGTCGGCACGATGATCGAACTGCCGCGTGCCGCGCTGATGGCGGGTGAGATCGCCGAGGAGGCCAAGTTCTTCTCGTTCGGCACCAACGACCTGACGCAGACCACGCTGGGTGTTTCGCGCGACGATGCTGCGCGCTTCCTCAGCCCCTATGTCGAAAAGGGCATCTATCCGCGCGATCCGTTCGTCAGCCTCGATATCGAAGGCGTCGGCCAGCTCGTGCAGTTGGGTGCCGAACGTGGCCGCGCGACTTATGCCGATCTCAAGCTCGGCATCTGCGGTGAGCATGGCGGCGATCCGGCATCGATCGCGTTCTGCGAGAAGGTCGGCCTCGATTACGTCAGCGCCTCGCCGTATCGCGTGCCGATCGCGCGACTGGCGGCGGCTCAGGCCGCGCTGGCCTGAAGATGAAAAGGCCGGGGTGATCCTCCGGCCTTTTTCTTATTTCTTCCAGCCCGAGAGGGTGAGGATTTCGAAGCGTTCCACGGTCCGTCCGTCCGTTCCGGCCTCGGCGAAAGCCTTCCGGGCACGTTCGAGCGCAGCCTTGCCAAGTGGCGGGCCGGGGTCGGCCAACAGACTGCCGTGACCCTGCGCGCGCAGATCGGCAACGAGGCGTTCGAGGCTACGGAAAGAGACCTGAAGTGGACGCTGGTCGATCACGGGATCCGCGAAGAGCGTACGCTGGAGCAGTTGCCCGCCCGCGCGCACGTCCACCATGGGATGAATGCGCGCAGCAGGGCGCTCAGCATCGGCGGCCATCATGATCTCGCGCAGCCGGGGCAGGCTTCCCAGCGACAGGAAGCTGGCGATCAGCATGCCGCCTTGTGCCAGCGCGCGACGGGCGTGGATGAGCGCGCCGGGCAAGTCGTTGACCGTGTCCAGCGTGCCGAGACTGACGATGAGGTCGAAGCCATCGAAAGGGTAGGGGGCTTCTTCGTCGAAGCCCGTCGCCGGTTCGGCTTCAACGACCTCGACGCCGCGAGCAGCGAGAGAGCGGGCCAGCGTTCCCGTCCAGTCACCCACGATCAGCGCGCGTTTGGGCTCGAAGCGGAGGAACGAGAGGCGTTCTTCCACGTCCTCGATCATGTCCTCAAGCAGATAGCGCGGGGCATCCGGCAATCGTTGGAGAGCCAGCGCGCGGCGTCGCGCGGCGATGCGGCGGGAAGGGGCAAAGATGCGGGGGGGCGCAGGGGGAGCGGTTTCAGCCATCCCGCGCTCCCTGCCGCGTCCTGACGGCTTGCGCAACCGTGCCCGTCAGCCAGGTGCGTTATCCATGATGGACGTGCAGCGATGAACAGCTTGTAGCTTGAGCTTGCGCATCGGCCGCCTAGGCTTGGCGCCGATGATGATTGCCGCTGCTTTCACACCTGTACTGGACCTTATCTTCCCGCCGCGTTGTCCGCTTTGCGGAGCCTCGCTTGCTGCGCAGAACGGGCTGTGTCCGGAGTGCTGGAGCAGTCTGGCCATCCCGGGTGATCCCTCGTGCGCGTCCTGCGCGCGGCCCTTCCCGAGAGACATTCCGGATGGATTGATCTGCGCGCCCTGCCTCGCGGAGCCGCCACGTCACGACGGGATCGCTGCCGCCACCCTGTACAACGACGCCTCGCGCAAGCTCGTTCTCGCGCTCAAGCACGGCAATCGTCTGGCACTTGCAGACATGCTTGGTGCTTTCATGGCAGCACGCGTGCCGCAGGTCGGCGAAGAGTGGCTGGTCGTGCCGGTACCGCTGCATCGCTGGCGCATCTGGCACCGGGGCTACAATCAGGCAGCCGAACTCGCGCGCGTGATCGCTCGTATGAGAGGTGCGCGACTCGAAGTGGACATGCTGGAGCGGCGCAAGGCCACGCCGTCGCTGGGCGGATTGGGCGGCAAGGCGCGACAACGGGTACTCTCGGGAGCCATCGGCGTCTCCCCGCGACGGCGCGCGCGGGTCAAGGGCGCCCGCATCGTATTGGTGGACGATGTGCTGACCAGTGGCGCCACCAGCGAGGCCTGCTTGTCGGCGCTCAAGCGTGCCGGTGCCAAAGAGGTTCTGATCGCCTGTTTCGCGCGCGTCCTCGATGAGGCGCTGGATATCGTGTGAGCCAGATACGAAAACGCCCGGAACCAAAGGTTCCGGGCGTCTCGTGACGAAACTCTTGGACTCCGCTGAGCGGTTCGGCGGCCCCCCTGCAGGCCGCCTAGTCCGATCCCTCATTCTTTCGCCGACCGGAAGGTCGACATTTCCCTGAACCGTGGCGCCTGTTCTCGGTAACTTTGCCTGAGGCTTTTGTTACCAGTCAGCGACCTGTGGTCGGAAGCAGCCCCCCAGCTGCAAGGCCACAATCCACGCAAAGCCGGGGGTTGAAAAGAGGCATGAGGGCGTTACGGGGATTTTGGTCATCGGCTGTGGTTATCCTGCAACATCGGCAGGCCGGTGCGAGAGCAGAGGGAAATTTCCGAAAATGCGTGAGATCACCAAGGCAGAACGCGAGCTGGGCAGCGAATTTCTCCCTAAGTTCGATGCACATGGACTGCTGGTGGCGATCGCGGTGGATTCGCAAACGCGGGAGATCCTGATGGTCGCCTACATGGATGCCGAGGCACTGGCCAAGACGCGCGAGACGGGGCTTGCACACTTCCATTCACGCTCACGCGGAAGCCTCTGGCTCAAGGGGGAGACTTCCGGGCATTTCCTCAGAGTCGAAGAGATTCGAGTCGATTGCGATCAGGACGCACTGGAACTCCTCGTTCGGCCGGAAGGCCCCGCCTGTCACACGGGTGCTCGCAGCTGTTTCTATCGGCGACTCGCCGGTAATGACCTCGAATCATTCGAAAGCTGACAGTTGCCTTACAGCCCCCACATCGCGTGAAGGCTGGCAGGTGGGGGCTATAATCTCTTAAAAACAATAACTTTCCTTACTTGTGTTAAAAATCCCCTCTTTCGGACCTGACGGTGGCAATTTCGGCTTAACCCATCAGGCGGACATATCGCCGCAAGCGGCTCGTATGCTGCATCGGGGAAGGCAAAGCTGCGGACGACAGCACTGATTTCTCGTGAGAAATCCGCTGTCCTACGATGAAGCAAAGAAAATATGTGGCTGCTCCAGGCCGGTGTCCTGCCCCGTCACCGGTCAACGGGTAGGGCATGCCTTCGACGGGGACGCCGCGGCTTTTCCGTCGCGGGCATGATGGAGGGAAGCCGAGAGGCTTTTACGGGGCGCAAGAAGGAAGGGAAATGTCATGAACCGACGAGTGACAGTCGTTGCGGCGATTGCTGGCCTGCTGGCCGGCATTCCAACCGCTGCGCTGGCGGATCAAAGACCTGCCAGTTCCACGCTAAACTACCAGAAGTTCAAGCTGTCCAGCTATTTCGGCAGGGGCGACTCCGGTCGTGGCTTTAGTGGGAGCAGTGGCGGTCGTGATCACGACTACCGGCCCAGTGACAACAACTATGGCCGCCACGATGGCAATAACGGTCACTATTATGGTGGCGGCAACGGCCACTACAATGGTGGCGGTAACGGCCATTACAACGGTGGCGGTGATAACGGTCATCACAATGGTTGGGGCGACAGCGACCATCATTATGGTGGTGGCGACAATGGTCACCACGATGGTGGTGGCACCAAGTCTCACGGCTGCTAAGCTTTGGGAACCGATCGTGGCCGCCGCTTTGGCGGCCACGGTTTCATGTGCTGAACAGACGCTTCAGCCGAGGATTTCGTCGAACAGGCTTGTCATGGCGGCCCAGCTCTGGCGGTCTGCGCTGGCATTGTAGCCGATGGCCGCGATCCCACGCGCGGCGCTACCCGGATCGGTAAAGCCGTGACGGACGCCGGAATAGGCATGGAAGTGCCAGTTGGCCCCGGCGCGATCCATCTCGTCCCAGAATTCCAGAACCTGTTCGCGTGGAACCAGCGGATCGGCATCGCCGTGACAGACGAGAATGCGCGGCTTGACCACGCCCGCTTTGGCCGGTTTGGCCGTGGCGAGTGTGCCATGGAAGCTCACCGCCGCCAGCAGGTCCTGCCCGTCTCGTGCAGCTTCGAGTACGGCCTGCCCGCCCATGCAATAGCCGATGCCGAACATCGGCAGGTGGGCCGCGCCCGGAACCCGGCGCAGCGTTGCTGTCGCCGCCGCCAATCGGCCACGATAGTGATCGACGTTGGCGCGCAGCTTTTCGGCCAGCGGGAACGAGGCTTCGAAACTTTCCACCGGCTCGCCGTAGAAATCCGCCACCATGGCCAGATAGCCAAGGTCGGCCAGCATTCGCGCGCGGCGTTCCACGGGAGGGGCGTAATTGGCGATTGTGGGGAAGACGATCACTGTCCCGCGCGGCGTACCCTCCGGTCGGGCGAGCCAACCGGTAAGGGTCTGCCCTGCGTGGTTGTAGGTGATCGCCTCCATTTCGGTCACTCCGGAAGGAAGTCGGGCACCGAGAGGTAGCGTTCGCCGGTGTCGTAATTGAAGCCCAGAATGCGGGAACCGGCGGGAAGCGACGGCAGCTTCTGTGCAATCGCGGCCAGTGTTGCGCCGGAGCTGATGCCGACCAGCATGCCTTCCTCGGTCGCGCAGCGGCGTGCCCATTCCTTGGCGTCCGCCGGATCGACCTGAATCGCGCCATCGATCGCCTGGGTGTGAAGATTGCCCGGGATGAAGCCGGCGCCGATGCCCTGGATGGGGTGCGGACCCGGCTGGCCGCCGGAAATGACCGGCGACAGCGTGGGCTCCACCGCATAGGCCTTGAGCGAGGGCCAGACGGCCTTCAGCGTTTCGGCGCAGCCCGTGATGTGGCCGCCGGTGCCGACGCCGGTAATTAGGGCATCGATGGGCGTATCGACAAAGTCCGCGAGAATTTCGCGGGCGGTGATTTCGGCGTGGACCGCGACGTTGGCCGGGTTGTCGAACTGCTGCGGCATCCACGAACCGGGCGTTTCCGCGATCAGTTCCTTGGCGCGCTCGATGGCGCCCTTCATGCCCTTTTCGCGCGGAGTCAGGTCGAACGTGGCGCCATAGGCCAGCATCAGGCGGCGCCGCTCGATCGACATCGATTCGGGCATGACGAGGACCAGCTTATAGCCCTTGACCGCCGCCACCATGGCAAGGCCGATGCCGGTGTTGCCCGAAGTCGGCTCGATGATCGTGCCGCCGGGGGAAAGCGTGCCATCGGCTTCGGCAGCCTCGATCATGGCCAGCGCGATGCGGTCCTTGATCGAGCCGCCGGGATTGCCGCGCTCGACCTTGATCCAGACTTCATGGTCGGGAAACAGCCGCGAAACGCGGATATGCGGCGTATTGCCGATGGTGGCGAGGATGTTGTCGGCCTTCATCAGTGGTGCTCCCAACGTGGTGCGAAGGTTCGGGCCCGGCGGATCTCAGGGAAACCCCAGGCCCAGATTGCGGTAATGACTATGGCAGCGGTGCCGCCGAAGACAACAGCCCCCGTCGCGCCGAGCAGTGCGGCGGCAACGCCCGACTGCATCTCGCCCAGCTCGTTCGAGGCGGAGATGGCAAGGCCGGAGATGGCGGAGACGCGGCCGCGCTTGTCGTCCGGCGTGCGCAGCTGGACCAGTGAGCTGCGGATGAACACAGAGATCATGTCGGCAGCGCCGAGCAGGGCAAGGAAGCCCAGCGAGATCAGGAAGCTGCGCGAGAGGCCGAAGCCCACCGTCATCGCGCCATAGGCGGCGACGGAGAGCAGCATCTTGACGCCGACGTTCTTCGCCAGCGGGCGGAACGAGAGCCAGAGGGCGACCACGGCCGCGCCGGCCGCCGTTGCGGCGCGCATCTGGCCAAGGCCTTCCGGCCCCACGTGCAGGATGTCGCGCGCGAAGACCGGCATTAGAGCAGTGGCACCGCCCAGCAGGACCGCGAAAAGGTCGAGCGTGATACAACCGAGCAGGAAGCGTTCATGCCAGATGAAATGGAAGCCATCGACGATCTGGCGCAGCGGGTGGGCCTTTCGCGCGTCCTTCGCTAGCGGCGGAAGATTGCGGATGGCGAGGATGCTGATCGCCGAGAGCGCCATCAGGACGGCCGCGATCCAGTAAGGGAGCGCGTGGTGCCTCGCGAAAAGGAAGCCGAAGGCTGCCGGTCCGATGATCGTGCCGGCCTGCATGGCGATCGAGTTGAAACCGATGGCGCGGGGGATCAGTTCGGCGGGAACGATATTGGGTGCGATTGCGCTCATCGACGGGCCGACGAATACGCGCACCGCTCCGTGCACTGCCGCGAACATGTAAAGCACCGGCAGGCTGCGCCATTCAAGCGTAGTCGCGATGCCCAGACCGATCGCTACCAGAATGTCGACTGCTATCGCCAGACCGGCCACGCGGCGGCGGTCGAACCTGTCGGCGATGACGCCCGAGACCGGGGTCAGCAGGAAGATCGGCAGGAACTGCGCGAAGCCCAGCAGGCCCAGTTGGAAGGATGCCTGCGTGATCGACATGCCATAGTCGCTGCGGGCAACGTCGTAGAGCTGGTAGCCGATGATGACGACCATACCGGTCGAGGCGAGTACCGCGAAGAAGCGGGCAAGCCAGAACTTGCGATAATCGGCGATGCGAAGCGGCGAAGTGGGCCGCGCGGCGGCGCCCGAGGAATGCGGGGGAGACGAGGGCGTATTCACGACCGGCTGCATGGCAGCATGACCCGGCCTTGCCAAGTCATGCCGCCGATCTTTCTCGAAAGGTTATGTTTGCAGTCAATAAGTAAACCGCGCGGTGAGCCGCACGTCGCGCCCGGAGATGGGCACGAAGTCACGCGTTTCCGAAGCGGCAAGGCGGCCGGTGACATCGAAGAGATTGTCGGCTGCGAGGATCAGTGACAGCGGGCCATGTTCGCCCAGCGGGCGCCAGGTCGCGCTGAGGTTGACCAGCGTGAAGGCGCTCGTCGGGTTCTCGTTCTCGGTGACGCGGCTCTGCTTGGCGTTCCATTCGACTTCGCTGCGCAAGGTGACGGCGGGCGAGTCGAATTCCAGACCACCACGGGTGCGCAGCGGCGGAATGCGCGGCACTGGTCCCATATCGACCAGCTTGGCATGGGTATAGTCGACGCCAGCGTCGGCCTTCAGCGAATTGTCGCCCCAGCGTGCGAACGTGATAGCGCCCTCGGCCTCGACGCCGCGGAAGCGGGCAGGGGCCTGGATATACTGATAGACCGGGAAGTCCTGAATTATCTCGCCGGTGGGTACGGCCGTGATGAAGTTATCGAAATTGATGCCGTAGAGGGTCACCGAGCCGACCACCGCGTCGCCATTGTAGCGCATGCCTGCCTCGACGCCGTTGCTGCGCTCGACCGTGAAGTTCGGATCGCCGCGCTCGTAGGACTGGGTGGCATCGTGCAGGCCGTCGACAAAGAGTTCCTCGGCCGAAGGCGCACGTTCGCCGTGCGAGAAGTTGGCCGAGAAAGTCAGCGTGTCGGTCGCATGCCAGGCGACGCCGCCGACTGCCGCGTATTGATCGAAGTTGCGCTGGTCGCCGTCGGGGATCGTGCGGATCTGGGTGTTTTCGTAGCGCAGGGCGCCTTCGAGGTCGAAGCGGCCCACTTCGAACTGCTGGAGCGTGAAGACCGCGAAACGATCGGTGTTGTTATCCGGCAGCAGCGATTCGTCGCCGCTGATGGAGAGCCGCGAGGAGGAGTACTGAACACCGCTCGATCCGCTCCAGATCCCGTGCTTTTCCTGGTCGGCTTGAAGGCGGACCTCGACGGCCTTGTTGTTGAACTGGGTGCCGATGTTGCCGTCCTCGATTTCGGCGTGCTCATAGTCGCCATAGGCGCCGCGCACTTCGAGGCGCTTGAGGAAGCCGGTGAGGTTGAGGCCTGCGCGCAAGTCCACACGGGTCTGGCGCAGCGAGATGCTGGTCGAATCCGGGTCGGTCGAGGGGCGCGGCGGAATGCCGTAGTCATTGGCAAGGCGCTGCACGGAAACGCCGATATCGCCGCCATCGTCGATGAAGGCGAGGCCGCCGCCCACTGTCCAGCCTTCGGTGCCGCTATTGGTGAGCTTGCCCTTGCTGTTGGCCTGCGCGGTCAGCGTTGCGGCGCCCACGGCATCGCCGGCGGCGGAAAGGTCGCTCGCCTGCGTCAGGGTCTGCGCGCGCAGTTCGGGCGAGAGAACATAGCCGCCGATATTGAGATCATCGCTGTGGTTGTATGAGGCGTTCAGATGGGCAACGAGGCGGCTGGCGAGGCGCACATCGGCGGCAATCCCGCCGTTCACCATGTTCGCCGCCGTGCCGTAGGAGCCGAGTGCGTCAACGGTGAAGGCCTTGTCGGGAACCTGATGCGGAATGCGCTTGTCCACCGCATTCACCACGCCGCCAGAAGGATCGCTGGCGTAGAGCAGAACGCGCGGGCCGTGGAGCACTTCGACGCGTTCGATATTGAGCGTGTCGAGCGAAACCGCGTGGTCAGCCGAGACCGATGAGGCATCGAGCGAACCGATACCGTCGAGCAGAACCTGAACGCGCGGACCGTCGAAGCCGCGCAGCACCGGGCGTGAGACGCCGGGCGCAAAGCCGCTGCTCGAAACGCCGGGAAGGCTTGCCAGCATCTCGCCGATCTGAGGCTTCAGATCGCGCGTGAGGCTGTCTCCGGTCAGCACCACCGGTGCATTGATCGGATCAGCATTGCCCGAGATCACGCGTCCGGAAACGATGATCTCAGGGCCGCTCTCCTGCGGATGCGAACTGTCGTCGGCGGCAGCCGGAGCGGCGGCCGTCTCGGCGTACGCCGTGCCGGGGACGGCGAGCAAGGCTGCGGTGGCCAGGGCGCCGGCGGAGGCCAGCAGGGCGATTCGGGCTTGAGGCGTCGTCATGGCGACTTGGCTAAGGGTGATGATATACTATATCAAGTGCCAATCGCACATGACGGAAATTTCATGTTGCGATGCGGCGCGAACGCCACACGAAGACGCCGCGCGGAACTAGTCCACGCGGCGTCTTCGTGCTTCGCCAATGGCTTGAAGGAGTGCCCGACAGGGCGGGCGCTCAGCGGCGTGGGCGCAGTCGGGGGTTGGGCTGGGCGGTGTCCACCAGCTTTAGGAAATCGTCGATGCGGATGATCCGCTCGAACTGAAAGCCTGAACGGCCCTCGTGCGACCAGATCATGTGCGCTTCGATCCTGCCGATGACCGGAAGGCGCATGACGAGGCGCTCTCCGCGATCCAGAGGGAGTTCGCCCTTGGACATGAAGCCCTGAGCCGAAAGGTTGATGATATGCAGATGAACGTCGCCCATCTGGCGATGCTCGGCAATCAGCTTGTGATCGACAGGATGGCGAGCCGCCCGCCGCTTGTCGGTTACAGAGAGCTGTGCTCCTGCACTCATGTCCATTTAGCCTCTGGTTGTGACCGTGAGGGGACACAGTGCATCAAAATGGCAAACAATCCGTAAACCCGGCAGAATTTTGCCGTCCTGCCGGGTTCAATGGTGCTTCACCTGCGATCAAGCGTTGCGCAGGATCGCGTGCTTCTTCTTGCCGAGGCTGAGCTTGCGGGTTTCCCCGGCAGCCACTTCGATCAGGAAACCCGGATCGTTCATGAGGACGTCGTCCAGACGGACGGCGCCTTCGCCGATCTTGCGCTTCGCCTCGCCATTAGACGCGGTGAAGCCCAGTTCGGTGAGCGCCGCGCCGAGCCGCACGCCTTCGCCCGTCACGTCCAGCGTCGGCAGATCGTCGCCCATGCCGCCGCCTGCGAACGTCGCCTTGGCCGTTGCTTCGGCAGCCACGGCGGCATCCTCGCCGCGGCAGAGCTTGGTCACTTCGTTGGCGAGCACGACCTTGGCATCGTTGATCGCAGCGCCTTCGAGGGCTTCGAGGCGGGCGATCTCATCCAGCGGCAGGTCGGTGAACAGGCGCAGGAACTTGCCCACGTCGCGGTCGTCGCAATTGCGCCAGTACTGCCAGAAGTCGTAGCTGGGCAGCATCTCTTCGTTGAGCCAGACCGCGCCGGCGGCCGACTTGCCCATCTTGGCGCCATCCGCCGTGGTGAGCAGCGGCGTCGTCAGGCCGAAGACTTCCTTGCTGTCCATGCGGCGGGTCAGTTCGACGCCGTTGATGATGTTGCCCCACTGGTCGGAGCCACCCATCTGCAGGCGGACGTCCTTGTCCTTGCACAGGTGACGGAAGTCGTAGCCCTGCAGGATCATGTAGTTGAATTCGAGGAAGGTCATCGGCTGTTCGCGTTCAAGGCGCAGCTTGACCGAATCGAACGAGAGCATCCGGTTCACCGTGAAGTGAGTACCCACTTCTTGCAGCAGCTGGATGTAGCCAAGCTGGCCCAGCCAGTCCTGATTGTTAACCATGATTGCGTCGGTGGGGCCGTCGCCGAACTTCAGCAGGCGCGAGAAGATCGAGAAGATGCCCTTGATATTGGTCTCGATCGTTTCGTCGGACAGCATCTTGCGGCTCTCGTCGCGACCGGTGGGATCGCCGATGCGCGTGGTGCCGCCGCCCATCAGCACGATGGGCTTGTGGCCGGTCTGCTGTAGGCGGCGCAGCATCATGATCTGCACGAGGCTGCCGATGTGGAGCGACGCCGCCGTGGCGTCGAAGCCGATATAGCCCGGCACGACCTGCTTCTCTGCGAGAGCGTCAAGGCCCTCGGCATCCGTCGTCTGGTGGATGTAGCCGCGCTCTTCGAGGACGCGGAGCAGGGAAGATTTGTAAGTCATGACCGTGCTTTTCGTTAATGGGAGCCGGGCGCCTAGCATGCGAAAGGCTCAAGATGAAGCAGCCAAGCGAAAGCGGTTGGTCGCTTTCGTGGTGACATCCGGCCGAATCCGGATTGTCAGGCGGATAGGCAGCCCTCTACGGATGCCCACATGGCCGACCTGACCTGCCACCCGGCACATCCTCCTGTCCTTGTCCGCAGTATCGAAACGCGTGTGATCGGTTTCGACGAGAGCTGGCTGCGCGTGCGCTGGCGTATTCTCGGCGCTGGCAAGCTGGTGGTGCCGGCTTTCGCGGGCAAGGGCCGGGCGGAAGGTCTTTGGCAGACCACCTGTTTCGAGCTGTTCCTTCAGCCGCCCGGCGGCCCGTCCTATGTCGAGATCAACCTTTCCCCGTCCGAGCGCTGGAACGTCTATGACTTCACCGGCCGCCGCCAAGGCATGGCCGAGCGGTCGATGCCGCGCGAGCCCGACTGCACCATGCGCAAGGGTTCGGACATCGCAATCTTCGACGCCGCCATACCCGCGGCCGGGCTGCCCGCGCTGCCGCTGAACTACGGGTTCACGGCGGTGATCGAGGAAGAGGGCGGCGTTAAGAGCTACTGGGCGCTTTCCCACAGCAGGGACGAGCCTGACTTCCACGATCCGTCTTGCTTCACGCTCGAGCTTGCGGCACCGATCGGTTCATGAAATTCGGCCCTGTGAAATTCGGCATCGACCGCCTGCTGGCGGATCCTGAACTGCGTGCGCCTCTCGTAGGGCGCCGCGTGGCGCTTGTTGCGCATCCCGCCTCGGTGACCGAGGATCTCGTCCATTCGCTCGACGCGCTGATCGCGGCGGGCGTGAATGTGACGAGCGCCTTCGGTCCCCAGCATGGACTGAAGGGTGACAAGCAGGACAACATGGTCGAGACTGCCGACGAGCTGGACCCGGCTTACGGCATTCCGATCTACAGCCTCTACGGCGAAGTCCGCCGCCCGAGCGAGGCGATGATGGACAGCGCCGATGTGTTCCTGTTCGACCTTCAGGACCTCGGCTGCCGCATCTACACTTTCGTGACGACGCTGCTCTATCTGCTCGAAGCGGCCGAGAAGCGGGGCAAGAGCGTCTGGGTGCTCGATCGTCCCAACCCCGCCGGCCGCCCGGTCGAGGGGCTGACTCTGCTGCCCGGGCAGGAGAGCTTCGTCGGTGCCGGCCCGATGCCGATGCGCCATGGCCTGACGCTGGGCGAGATGGGCCACTGGTTCGTCCGTCACTTCAAGCTCGATGTCGATTACCGCGTGATCGCGATGGAAGGCTGGGAGCCCGAAGGCCCCGGCTTCGGCTGGCCGCAGGACCGCATCTGGATCAATCCCAGCCCCAACGCGGCCGATCTCAACATGGCCCGCGCCTATGCCGGCACAGTGATGATCGAGGGCGCGACGCTTTCGGAAGGTCGCGGCACCACGCGCCCGCTGGAAGTGCTGTTTGGCGCGCCCGATATCGATGCCAAGGCGGTTCTGGCCGAGATGCAGCGTTTTGCGCCTGAATGGCTCGAAGGCTGCGCCCTGCGCGAATGCTGGTTTGAGCCGACCTTCCACAAGCATGCCAAGACCCTGTGCAGCGGCTTGATGATCCACGCCGAAGGCAAGTTCTACGATCACCATGCCTTCCGCCCGTGGCGACTTCAGGCGCTGGCGTTCAAGGCGATCCGTAACCTCTATCCGGACTATCCGATCTGGCGCGACTTCCCGTACGAGTACGAGTTCACGCGCCTTGCCATCGACGTCATCAACGGCGGCCCCGGCCTGCGGGAGTGGGTCGACAATCCCTCATCGCTTCCCGAGGATCTCGATGCGGCGGCCGGTGCCGACGAAGCCGCGTGGAAAACCGAGATCGCGGACCTGCTGCTCTACTGAGCGGGCGACAAGGCCGCTTTCCCATCGGCAACGGGTGGGGGCGCCATCATCTTGCCGTCGGCGAGCACGAGAACCGGGCAACCCGCCAGGCGTGTGTCGACCGCGCGGATCATTCCCGGCTTGTCGTCATTGGAGCGGGGTGTGCCATGCCCCGCCGCCTCATTGGCACGCTGAATGGTATAGCCGCATTTAGCCTTGGCGGCCGGAGCCTTGCCTGCACCCGTTGAAGGTGTCGCGCCCATCGTCAGGGCACCCATGACAAGAATTAGTGCAATGTCCTTCATCGTCGCACTCCCGTTTCCGGTTACCGCCGCATCATCCTCCCGTCCCAAGATGTAGGCAAGCCCGTCATGCCTTCTTGCGCGTCAGTTCCCGCATCGCCGCGTCCAGCCCGTCCAGCGTCAGCGGGAACATCGCGCCGCCCATCAGGTCGCGGATCATCCGCGTGGAGCTGGAATAGCCCCACTGGATCTCGGGCGTGGGGTTGAGCCAGACGGTGGCCGGATAGGTCTGCGCCACGCGCTGGAGCCAGACCGCGCCGGCTTCATCGTTCATGTGCTCCACCGAGCCGCCCGGATGGCTGACCTCGTAAGGGCTCATCGCTGCATCACCGACGAAGATCACCTTGTAGTCATGCCCGAACTTGTGGAGCAAATCCCAGGTCGGCGTGCGCTGCGACCAGCGGCGGCGATTGTCCTTCCACACGCCTTCGTAGAGGCAGTTGTGGAAGTAGAAGAACTCCATGTTCTTGAACTCGGCGCTGGCGGCGCTGAACAGCTCTTCCATCAGTTGGATGTACGGGTCCATCGATCCACCGACATCGAGGAACAGCAGCACTTTCACCGCATTGTGCCGCTCGGGCCGCATGCGGATATCAAGCCAACCCTGCCGCGCGGTGCCGGAGATGGTGGCGTCGAGATCCAGTTCCTCGACAGCACCCTCGCGCGCGAAGCGGCGCAGGCGCCGCAGCGCCACCTTGATGTTGCGCGTGCCCAGTTCGCGGGTGTTGTCAAGATTGGCGAACTCGCGCTTCTCCCAGACCTTGATCGCGCGGCCGTGTTTGCCTTCTCCGCCGATCCGGATGCCTTCCGGATTGTAGCCGGCATGACCGAACGGCGAAGTGCCGTTGGTGCCGATCCACTTGTTGCCGCCGGAATGGCGTTTTTCCTGTTCTTCCAGACGCTTCTTGAGCGTTTCCATGATCTCGTCCCAGGAGCCGAGCGCCTTGATCTGCTCCATTTCCTCGTCCGAGAAGTAGCGCTCGGCCACTTTCTTCAGCCAGTCCTCAGGAATATCGACCGGCTGCTGGCCGTAGTCGCTGAACACGCCCTTGAAGACCCTCTGGAACACCTGGTCGAACCGGTCGAGCAGGCCTTCATCCTTCACGAAAGTGGCGCGGCTGAGGTAGTAGAACGCCTCCGGCGTCCGCTCGATCACCTCGCGGTCCAGCGCTTCCAGCAGCACCAGATGCTCCTTGAGCGAGGCCGGGATCCCCGCCGCGCGCAGTTCCTCCACGAAGTTCAGCAGCATGGTGTGGCTCCGCTCCGGTTGACACGAAAGCCGGGATGAAGCGATCTGTCACCTTGTTGTGAAATCAATGTGTTACCTGTCACTTTGCATATGCCTGTGTGACTTTTCAAAACCTGATAACACCGCCTCGGTGTCACTTTGTACCGATGCCTTTTTTGGCCAAGTTACCGAGCGGAGGGAGCGTGCGAGGTTCATGATTGCGAACCTACACCACCCGTGGTGCCGTAGGAAACCGCGCGGCCCTCGCGCGATCTGGGCCGATGCACCAGCGCGACCAGCACGAAGGAGATATACATCAGCAGGTACCACGCGCCGAGCTTGCTCCAGTGCACCATGGTCCAGCCATTTCGCTGGCTGGGATAGATCCACGCCTGCGAGAAGGTCGCGAGGTTTTCGGCGAACCAGATGAACAGCGCGACAAGAAACCACCCGAGCAGTAGCGGCATCCAGCGATCCTCTCGCCAGACCCGAAACCAGATCCGCGTGCGCAGGAACAGCGCGCCGAGGACGGCGAAGAGCCCAAGGCGAATGTCCGGAAGCCAGTGATGCGCGAAGAAATTGACGTAGATTGCCACGGCCAACGCCACCGAGACGGCTTCGGCCGGATAACCCGTGAAGCGAAAATCGAAGATGCGCCAGACGCGGGCGATATAGCTGCCGACGGCGGCATACATGAAGCCCGAAAACAGCGGAACGCCGCCGATCCGCAGCATGTTCGCCTCGGGATATTCCCATGACCCGTGCGCGGTCTTGAACAGTTCCATCACGGTGCCGACGACATGGAAAGCGAGAATGACTTTCGCCTCGTCCATCGTCTCAAGCCGCAGTGTCAGCATTGCGATCTGGATTGTCAGCGCGGCGAGCGCCAGGAAATCGTAGCGGGCCAGCGGCGCTTGCGCGGGATAGAACAGATGCGTGGCGACCAGCAGCGCCAGCAGCAAACCGCCGAACAGGCAGGCCCAGCCTTGCTTGAAGCCGAACAGCAGGAACTCATAAAGCCACGCCCGCCAACCGGGACGCGGCTCGAACGCTTCGAGCCGCGCGCGGATCGCCGCGAAACGGGTCTGCGAGCCCCTGGTCACGGCAAAATCATGCCGGAGAGGGTGGTGGTGGCGGCTGCTGCGGCCATATTTGCAGCGCGGCATCGAAGTGCGCCCATTCCGGCGCGTCGTCGGTCCAGATCACGGCTTCCGGCCTCAGGCCATGGCCTGCGTCCAGCGCGCCAAGGCGCATGGTCTTGAGATGGGGACGCGCCGAGCTTTGTGCGAATATCTGCGTTCCGCACTTGGGGCAGAAGTGGAACGTCAGCGTATTGCCGCTCGCCGCTGTCCATGTGGAAGACGCGAGATCGCCCTCGATGGCGATATCTTCGGCCTTGAAGATAGCATTGTTGGTCGGACCGCCTGCCGCAAGCTGCTGGCACTGGCGGCACCAGCACTGACGCGTGGCAATCGGCTCGCCCGAAATTTCGAGCGTGACGGCGCCGCAGGCGCAGCGGCCGGGATAGGGTGCTGTCATTGGGTCAGGCTTTCCTCACTTCTGGCGACATCAGCGGCAATCGATATCTGGCCGGAATTTCCGTGTCGATGGCCTGATGGATACCTGGAAGAAAATGCGAAGCGGGGAAAGTCAGCTTCCCCGGCGGGCCATGAAAGCGAGCCTTTCGAACAGCATGACGTCCTGCTCGTTCTTCAGCAGCGCGCCGTGCAGCGGCGGGATCGCCTTGGCCGGGTCCTGATTCTGGAGGACCTCCAGCGGCATGTCCTCGCTCAGCAGCAGCTTCAGCCAGTCGAGGAGTTCGCTGGTGGAAGGCTTCTTCTTGAGGCCGGGCACTTCGCGCAGTTCGTAGAAGATCTCCATCGCCTTGGTGACGAGGGTCTTCTGGATGCCGGGGAAGTGCACGTCGACGATGGCCTGCATCGTCTCGCGCTCGGGAAACTTGATATAGTGGAAGAAGCAGCGGCGCAGGAAAGCGTCCGGCAGGTCCTTCTCGTTGTTGGATGTGATGACCACGATCGGGCGCTCCTTCGCCGCGACGTGCTCGCCAGTCTCGTAGACATCGAAAGCCATGCGATCGAGTTCGGCCAGAAGGTCGTTGGGGAATTCGATGTCGGCCTTGTCGATCTCGTCGATCAGCAGGACGGGCAGCCGGGGTGAGGTGAAGGCCTCCCACAGCTTGCCCTTGCGGATGTAGTTGTTGATGTCGTGGACGCGGGCATCGCCCAGCTGGCCGTCGCGCAGGCGGCCGACGGCGTCGTATTCGTAGAGGCCCTGATGCGCCTTGGTGGTGGACTTGACGTTCCAGGTGATGAGCGGCGCGTCGAGAGAAGCGGCGATCTGTTCGGCCAGCACCGTCTTGCCTGTGCCGGGCTCCCCTTTTACCAGCAGGGGGCGGCGCAGCAGGACGGCGGCGTTGACCGCGACTTTCAGGTCGTCGGTGGCGACGTAGCTGCTGGTGCCTTCGAAACGCTGCATTCGGCCTGTCCCGTTGTTTAACTATTCGGTTAATCCCTAAGTTTTGCGTCGCAGCATGGCAAGCGGGCAGTCGAGGGCATGGACTTCGCCGCCGGGGCGTTGCAATCAGCGGCGCATGGGGGCTGGATTCTTGCGCGAAATGAACTGGCTGGGCGCGGACCGGGTGCGGGGATACCTGCGTCTACTGGCCGGGCTCAATCTGGCCATGCTGGCCTGGCTACTGGTGACAGCGCACGGCGGGGTTGATGCCAACGGCTTCCTGCTCGGCAGCGATTTCATCAGCTTCTGGACCACCGGGCGGATGCTGATCGCGCACGGCGATCCATACGACGCGGCGGCGCATATCGCGGCGCAGCAGGCATGGTTTGCGTCGCCGGGCGGCTACACCGCGTTCTTCTATCCGCCCTTGTTCCTGCCGCTGTGCTGGCCGCTCGGTTGGCTGGGATATTTTCCCGCGCTGGCGGCGTGGCTGCTGGCGACGGGCGCGCTCTATGCGGCGGCGGTGCGGGTCTGGTGGCGAAATGCCGAGATCGGAGAACCACTGGCGCTGCTGATGGTGGCATTCCCGGCGATGCCGATTGTGGTGACGCATGGGCAGACCTCATGGCTTGTTGCGGCGTTGCTCGGGACCGGCGTGCTTATGGTTCGCCGGCAGCCTTTGCTGGCGGGGCTTTGCCTGGGACTGGCGACGATCAAGCCGCAATTCGGGTTGCTGGTTCCGCTGGCGCTGATCGCTTCGCGTGAGTGGAAAGTGATCGGCGTCGCGGTCGTGACGGCACTGGCGCTCGCGGGACTGTCGGCGCTGGCCTTCGGCTCTGAAACATGGCTGCACTGGCTTGCGGCAAGCGACCGCGCGCAGGCTGCCATGGCGGAAGGCGCGGTAGGTTTCGGCAAGATGGTGAGCCCGTTCGCAGCGCTGCGGCTGCTCGGGGCGCCGGTTTGGGCGGCTTACGGGGTGCAAGGGCTGGTTGCCCTTGCCGTAGCGGCGCTGGTTGTTGTCGCGGCGTGGACCAAGGGCTGGCGGCCCGCGTTGGCCTCGCTTGTGCTGGCCGGAGCGCCATTGGCGACGCCCTTCGTGCTCGATTACGACATGGTTTTGCTGGCGTTCCCGATGCTCTGGCTGGCGGGCGAGGGGCGGCGAACCGGCTTTGCGCCTTACGAGAAGCTGGTACTGCTGCTGACGTTCGTCGCCCCCGCTTTCGCGCGGCCGTTGGCGCTGAACTTTTCGGTTCCGATCATGCCGCTGGTGCTGGCCGCATTCTTCGCGATAGTCTGGCGCCGGGCCAACTCCAGACCCAAGTCGCATGACGACGAGGAGCAGCCCTGAACGAAGGAGCCTGAGGTGCCCGAGAACAAGCCCCGCGCCGCGCGCAACATTGCCCTGCTGATCGATGCCGACAATGCCTCGCCCAGTCACCTTGAGGCGGCGCTGACCATCCTCGGCGATCTCGGCTCGGTCAATGTCCGGCGCGTCTACGGGAACTGGAGCAAGGCTTCGCTCAAGGGATGGTCCAAACTCGTCCACCGTCACGCGCTGGAACCGCAGCAGCAGTTCGACGTGACCAAGGGCAAGAACGCGACCGACATGAAAATGACGATCGACGCGATGGACCTGCTTTACGATGGCCATGTCGACGGCTTCGGCCTGATGACCAGCGACAGCGATTTCATGCCGCTCGCCATCCGCATCCGCCAGAAAGGCACGCCGGTCTATGGCTTCGGCACGAGCCGCACGCCCGAGGCATTTCGCGAGGCCTGCACCCGGTTCATCGACCTTGCCGCGCTACCCGCCGCCGATGAGGACGAGACGCCGGGCGAGACCACTGTGCCGCCCATCGACGCCGATCTGGTCAAGCTCATCGGCGAGGGCTGGAAGGCCAGCAAGCGTGACGAGAACGGCTATGCCAGTCTCTCGGAAGTCGGCCAGCGCGTTGCCAACCGGTCCAGCTTCGATGCCCGCAGCTATGGTTTCTCGCGCCTGTCGGAACTGGTGAAGACACTTCCCAACTTCGCGACGGAAATGCGCGACAGCGGGTTGTTCATCAAGCGGATGCGCTGAGGCTGGCGAGCAGTGCCCGCCTAAGCCTCACGCGTCGATCAGTTCCGGATCGATCTCGCCTGCGCGGTTCTGGATGAACTGGAAGCGGTGTTCGGGATTGCGGCCCATCAGGCGGTCGACAAGGTCCTTCACCGCCGCGCGGTCCTCGTATTCGGGCGGCAGGGTGATCCGGATCAGCGAGCGCGAGGCCGGGCTCATCGTCGTCTCCCGCAGCTGCTGCGGGTTCATCTCGCCAAGGCCCTTGAAGCGGCCGACTTCGACCTTCTTGCCCTTGAACACGGTCTTTTCCAGCTCGGCGCGGTGCGCATCGTCGCGGGCATAGGCCGAGGTCGAACCCGCCGTCAGGCGGTAGAGCGGCGGCTGGGCAAGGTAGAGGTGCCCGCGCCGCACGATGTCCGGCATCTCCTGGAAGAAGAACGTCATCAGCAGCGTCGCGATGTGGGCGCCGTCGACGTCGGCGTCGGTCATGATGACGATGCGGTCGTAGCGCAAGTCGTCCGCGTTGCAGTCCTTGCGGGTGCCGCAGCCGAGTGCGAGGCCAAGGTCCGCGATTTCCTGATTGGCGCGGATCTTGTCGTTGGTGGCGCTGGCGACATTGAGGATCTTGCCACGGATCGGCAGGATCGCCTGCGTCTTGCGGTCACGCGCCTGCTTGGCCGATCCGCCTGCCGAATCGCCTTCGACGATGAACAGTTCGGTCTCGCCATCGCCTTCACCCGAACAGTCGGTGAGCTTGCCGGGCAGGCGCAGCTTCTTGGCATTGGTGGCGGTCTTGCGCTTGACCTCGCGCTCCGCTTTTCTGCGAAGCCGCTCATCCATGCGCTCCATGATCGAGCCGAGCAGCGCCTTGCCGCGCTCCATGTTGTCGGTCAGGAAGTGATCGAAGTGATCGCGCATCGCCGCTTCGACAAGGCGCGCGGCCTCGGGGCTGGTCAGTCGGTCCTTCGTCTGGCTCTGGAACTGGGGGTCGCGGACGAAGACCGAGAGCATGACCTCGCTGCCCGTCACCACGTCGTCCGGAGTGATGTCCTTGGCCTTCTTCGCCTGCCCCACAAGGTCCGCGAAAGCGCGGATGCCCTTAGTCAGCGCCGCACGCAGGCCCTGTTCGTGGGTGCCGCCATCCGGGGTCGGAATGGTGTTGCAGTACCAGGAATAGGAACCGTCGGAATAGAGCGGCCAGGCGATCGCCCATTCGACGCGGCCCTGTTCGGAACCGTCATCGCCGCGCGGGAAATCCTGCGTGCCGGAGAAGAACTGCGTGGTCACGCATTCGCGGCCGCCGATTTGCTCGGCCAGATGGTCGGCCAAACCGCCGGGGAACTGGAACGTCGCCTCTGCCGGCACCTCTTCGGAGGTAAGCGAGGGCGCGCATTTCCAGCGGATCTCGACGCCGGCGAAAAGGTAGGCCTTGGAGCGGACCAGCTTGAAGAGGCGGGCGGGCTTGAACTTCTGGTCGCCAAAGATTTCGGGATCGGGCGTGAAGGTCACGGCCGTACCGCGCCGGTTGGGCGCCGCGCCGACTTTCTGGAGCGGGCCAAGCGTCTGCCCGCGCGAGAATTCCTGCGCGAACAGTTCCTTGTTGCGCGCAACTTCGATGCGGGTCTTCACCGAGAGCGCGTTCACCACCGAGATGCCGACGCCGTGGAGGCCGCCCGACGTGGCATAGGCCTTGCCGGAAAACTTGCCGCCCGAGTGCAGCGTGGAGAGGATGACCTCCAGCGCCGACTTGCCCGGGAACTTGGGGTGCTCGTCGACCGGGATGCCACGTCCGTTGTCGGTGATGGTGAGGCGCCCGGCGGTGCCCGGCTCCTCTTCCAGCGTCACTTCGATACGGTTGGCGTGACCGGCGACAGCCTCGTCCATCGCGTTGTCGAGCACTTCGGCGGCAAGGTGATGCAGCGCGCGCTCATCGGTGCCGCCGATATACATGCCCGGACGGCGGCGGACGGGCTCCAGCCCCTCCAGCACCTCGATCGCGGAACCGTCATAGGTTTCCCCTGCGGCGGAGGGGAGCTTGTCGAAGAGGTCATCGGACATGGGCGGACTATAGGCAGGCCCGGAATCAGCGATCAAGCAGGCGCTTGTGCTTATCCGCAGGGGTTTGGTTGAATGGAGAAGAAAAAGGGAACAAAATGCGGAGGCAGCCGGCCGACGGTGCCTCCGCTCGCGATTATTTGCCCTTGGCGAACCCGGTCGGCGCGGCGTCGATCACCTTGACGCCGCCGCTCTCCACCGCGCGCACTTCCAGCGCGCGCTCGATCAGACCGTTGCGGTTGAAGCGGAAGGCACCGTCGACGCCCAGGAATCCGTCGGGCGCAAACATGTCCGCCGTCGGGAAGATCGCTCCAGGCTTCCATGCGCGCGAGACACGCAGGGTCAGCAGCACCGCATCGTAACCGAGCGTGGCGATGCGGAAGGGCTGGGCGCCGAACCGCGCGCGGTAGCTCTTGGCGAACTGGCCGAAGCGGGTGTCCGACACTGTGGCGAACCAGGCGCCGTTCAGGGCCGGAGTGGTCGTCAGTTCCTTTTCGCCGCTCCAGAGTTCGGTGCCGAGCAGGCGGACCGTGCCGGTGCCGCCTCCGGTGCGGAACGTGGTGGCGGCGCGTGAGGAGAGGCCGCCGCTGTCGGCGATCAACAGTGCGCCGAAGCCGCCCTTGGCCTTGATCCGCGTCGCTGCGGCGCTGATCGAGGCGGCGGTACGGTCATAGGGCTCCATGGCCAGCACGGTGCCGCCACTGGCGCGTACCGACGCGAGCAGGGCACTGCTCACGCGTTCGCCATACTCGCCGCGCGGAACCAGCGCGGCGAAGCTCGAAACGCCCTGTTGGCGGGCATAGGCCACCGTGCGCGCGACCGACTGGCCGGGCAGGTTGCCGATGATGAAGACTTCGCTCTCGGCGGCTTTCTCGTCGTTTGAGAACGAGATCAGCGGCACTCGCGCAGGCCGGGCAACGGCGCGCACGGCGGCGATGTCGTCGGCGAGCAGCGGGCCGAGGATCAGCTTGTTGCCGTCCGTCACCGCGCGGCGCGCGGCCTCGCCGGGGTTGGTGCCGGTGTCGTAGACCGTGATCCGCAGGTCCTTCGCGCCGGTATCGAGGATCGCCATGTTCGCCGCATTGGCCAGCGATTGGCCGACCCCGGCATTGGGACCCGTGGTGGGCACCAGCAGGGCTACGCGGTGGCGCTCGGTATCGGTGGCGACGACGTTGTCGCTGGGAGCGGGCGTTGGTGCGGGAGCAGGCGCGGGAGCCTTGGGAACGACCGCGCAGCCCGCAAGCAGTGCCATGGCGGCCCCGGCCAGAAAATTACGCCGATTGGGTCGTCCATTCAGGCTCTTGTCGAACATTGCTTGCCGCTCCCGCAGTCCTTGGGCCATGAGGCCGATAATGGAAAACAGTCTTTCGCCAGGCCTCTACATAGTGGCAACCCCCATTGGCAACCTTGGGGACATTACAGTCCGCGCCGTAGAGACGCTTCGGGGCGTGAGTGCGGTCGCTTGCGAAGATACGCGGGTAACGGGCAAATTGCTCCACCACCTGGGTATCAAGCAGCGCCTCATCCGCTACGACGATCATGCCGGGGAGGGGGACCGCGAGCGGCTGCTCTCACTGATGGCAAACGAGCCGGTGGCGCTGGTCAGCGATGCCGGAACTCCGCTGATTTCCGACCCGGGCTACCGTCTGGTCCGCACCGCGCGTGAGCGGGGAATTGCTGTCACCAGCCTGCCCGGTGCCAATGCAGCGGTCATGGCGATGACGCTCTCCGGCCTTCCCAACGACCGCTTCCTGTTCGCCGGTTTCCTGCCCAACAAGGTCAAGGCGCGCGAGACGGTTCTGGGCGATCTGGCGCGCGTTCCGGCGACGCTGGTGTTCTACGAAACCGCGCCGCGTCTTGAAGATGCGCTGGCGGCAATCGATTCGGTGCTGCCGGGCCGCGAAGTGGCGGTCGCGCGCGAACTGACCAAGAAGTTCGAGGAATGCCGCAGCGGCACGCCGCAGGAGCTGATCGCGCATTATGCCGCGCATCCGCCCAAGGGTGAGATCGTGCTGCTGGTCGGCCCGCCCGGCGACGAGCCGATGGGGGAGGTCGACGTCGATGCGCTGCTCCGCGCCGCGCTGGAGGAAGCCAAGCCCTCGCAGGCAGCGGCGAGCGTGGCCAAGGCGACCGGGCTCGACCGCAAGACCCTCTATGCGCGCGCGCTCGAACTGAAGTGAGCGCCATCCGGTGAGCGAGCAGCGCGCAAGGGCGGAACGGCAGGGCCGACGGGGCGAGGCGCTCGCGCTCTGGTACTTGCGCCTGTCGGGCTGGCGGATCCTTGCCGATCGGGTGAAGACGCCGCGCGGCGAAGTGGACCTGGTGGCGCGGCGCGGCCGGGTGCTCTGCTTCGTCGAAGTGAAATGGCGCGCCCGCAAGGCCGATCTCGACCATGCGATCGATGGCTATCGGCTGCGGCGTGTCGCGGCGGCCGCCGAAGCGCTTGCGCCGCGCTATCAGAAACCCGGCGACAGCCTCAGGATTGATGTCCTGCTGCTGTCGCCGCGGTGCTGGCCGCGACGGATTGCCAATGCCTGGCAACCTTTCGCGTGACAGCGGGGGGTAGGAAGTCCGGTATCGATCGAAGAAATAGGGCGAGGAACGGCGACGAAATTATTCGCACGGCTTGCCGAATTTCATTAAGCCTCCGCCCCGTAGTTCCCCCCGTTATCCTCCCCCAGATTCTCCCGAGGAACCGAATTCCATGAGCCTACGCGTCGCCATCCAGATGGACCCGCTCGAAACGATCAACATCGCGGGCGATTCGTCCTTTGCCCTGATGCTTGCTGCGCAGGAGCGCGGGCATACTCTGTTTCATTATGACGTGCGGACCTTGGCCTACGACGCTTCCGAAGGCGCGGGCGGTCGGCTTACCTGCTGGGCCGCGCCGGTCGCCGTCCAGCGCGTCGAAGGCGCGCATTTCACGCGCGGCGACTATCGCCTGATCGACCTTGCCGCGGATATCGACGTGGTGCTGATGCGGCAGGATCCGCCGTTCGACCTTGGCTATATCACTGCCACGCACTTGCTCGAACGGCTTGCCGGGCGGACTCTGGTGGTCAACGATCCCGCCTCGGTCCGCAACGCGCCTGAGAAGGTCTTTGTGCTCGACTTCGCGCGCTTCATGCCGCCGACCTTCATCGCCCGCCGTATCGAGGACGTGCGCCTGTTCCAGCAGCGCAATATCGAGGCCGGTTTCGGTGGCGATCTGGTCATCAAGCCGCTCCACGGCAATGGCGGCAAGGCTGTGTTCCGCGTGCCTGCCGACGGCAGCAACCTCGGCGCGCTGATCGAGATGTTCGAGAACGCCTGGGTCGAACCGTTCATGGTCCAGCCCTTCCTTCCCGACGTTTCGGAAGGCGACAAGCGCATCGTACTGGTCGACGGCGTGGTTGCGGGCGCGATCAATCGCCGCCCCGGCGCCGGCGAATTCCGCTCCAACCTTGCAGTGGGCGGCTCGGCGGAGGCGACCGAACTCACTTCGACCGAAATGGAGATCTGTGCGGCGCTTGGCCCTGAACTCAAGGCGCGCGGGCTGGTATTCGTCGGCATCGACGTGATTGGCGGAAAATGGCTGACCGAAATCAATGTGACATCGCCCACGGGTATCGTCGCGATAGACCGATTCAACGGCACAGATACCGGAGCACTCATCTGGGAAGCCATCGAAATCCGCCACGCGGCGATGTGACCGTAAGCCTGCCCCGGGAATGCCGCCATGGATGAATGGGTAATCCACCTGATCGAAGGTGGCGGTTACTGGGGCATCGCTTTCCTGATGGCGCTGGAAAACCTGGTGCCGCCGATCCCGTCCGAACTCATCATGGGTGTCGCCGGGATCGCGTTGGCGCGCGGGACGATGACGTTCTGGCCGGTCCTGCTGGCCGGGACGCTGGGTTGCACCGTGGGCAACTACATCCTGTTCCTCATCGCGGACCGGCTTGGCTACGAGCGGTTGCGGCCGCTGGTCGACCGCTGGGGGCGCTGGCTGACGATGGAATGGCATGATGTGGAGCGGGCAGGGGACTTCTTCCGGCGACGGGGCCACTGGGTCGTTTTCGTCATGCGCTTCATGCCGATGTTCCGCACGATGATCTCGATTCCGGCGGGTCTCGCGCATATGCGGCGCGTGCCGTTTCTTCTCTATACGGCTGCCGGAGCGGCGGTCTGGAACACGCTTCTGCTGATGGGCGGTCAGTGGCTCGGACGCCGTTTCGCGGAGGCCGGGCAGTGGATCGGCTGGGGTACGCTGGTGCTCGCGATAATGACGCTCTGCTGGTATCTCTGGCGCGTCATGAGCTGGAAGCCGACCGGCCAGAATCCCCTTCATGTAAAAAAATGAAGTCGGATATCGGCTTAGTGTAATTCCCAGCTATCCTGCTTAAGCATACTGACGTATTCTTCCCCCGCAACCATAGGGGAGCAGGCGTTATGTCCAAGAGACTGGCAGCTGAATTCTTCGGTACCTTCTGGCTTGTTTTCGGAGGCTGCGGTTCTGCAGTCCTCGCAGCGGCCTTCCCTCAACTTGGCATTGGATTTGCCGGCGTCGCACTGGCCTTCGGGCTTACAGTGGTGACAATGGCCTATGCGGTCGGCGCGATTTCCGGCGGACACTTCAATCCGGCGGTGTCGTTCGGCATGGCCGTCGGCGGCCGGCTCGACTGGAAAGACCTGATCCCCTACTGGATCGCCCAGGTCATCGGCGCCATCGTGGCGGCGGCGGCGCTCTTCGCTATCGCTTCGGGCAAGGCGGGGTGGACACCCGGCGGCTTTGCCACCAACGGCTTCGGCGATCTTTCGCCCGGTGGCTATTCGCTCCACGCGGCGCTGCTCATCGAGACGATCCTGACGGCGGGCTTCATCATCGTCATCCTTGGCTCGACCTCCAGGATAGCACCGGCCGGATTCGGCCCGCTGGCCATTGGTCTGGCGCTCACGCTGATCCACCTGATCTCGATCCCGGTCACCAATACCTCGGTGAACCCGGCTCGCTCGACCGGCGTGGCACTCTTCGCGGAGACGGCGGCACTCAGCCAGCTCTGGGTGTTTTGGGTGGCTCCGCTGGTCGGCGCGGCCATCGGCGCGCTGATCTGGCGTTTCCTGCTGGCGCCAGACGAAGGCGCGATCTGAATGGGCTGACGCAGGGGGCCACGTGCCCCCTGTTCCCCCTCTGATTTCTACCCCTGCTCGCGCGGGTGGGCGTTGCGGTAGACGTCAAGCAGCGTCGCCGCGTCCACTTTCGTATAGATCTGCGTCGAGCCAAGGCTCGCGTGGCCGAGCAGTTCCTGAAGACTCCTCAGGTCCGCACCCGCACCCAGCAGATGCGTCGCGAAGCTGTGGCGCAGGGCATGCGGCGTCGCGGTGGAGGGCAGGCCGAGCGCGATGCGCGCGCGCGCCATGGCCTTCTGCACCATGCCTTGAGACAACCCGCCGCCTTTGGCGCCGCGAAACAGCGGACCGCTGCGCTCAAGCGGCCAGGGGCACTTGTCCACATAGTCCGCGACCCCTTCGCGCACCACCGGCAGAAGCGGCACGACCCGCTGCTTGTTGCCCTTGCCCGTGACCGTGATCGTCTCCCCAAGCGGCATGGCCGCGCCGGTCAGCGAGAGTGCCTCGGCAATACGCATTCCGGCGCCATAGAGCAGCAAGAGCACGGCGCGATCCCGTGCGCCGATCCACTCCTCACGAGCATCTTCCTCCACGGTAGCGGCGAGATTTACGGCTTCGTCCGGCGTGACCGGGCGCGGAATGCCCTTCTTGATGCGCGGCCCCCGGATACGCGGTCCAGCGCGTTCGGACACACCTGCCTGCGCGCGGGCGAAAGTGAGGAAGGCCTTGATGGCGGATAGTTCGCGCGCGGCCGAAACATTGCCGATCCCGTCCTCGCGCCGATCCGCGAGATGGCGACGCAAGGCGGCGGCATCGACGCGGGTCAGCGCATCCCAGTCAGGCGTTTCAAGGCCGTCGATCAGCCGCGCGGCAGTGGCGATGTAGGCGCGGCAGGTATGCGGACTGCGCCGCCGGGCATGGACGAGGTGGCTGCCCCAGGCTTCGAGCAAGTCCGCCTTGGTCATGTCTCGACGAGATCGGCGGGCACCAGCTCGGCGAGCAGGCCATCGAGCAGTGCCATTCCGGCCTCGGTCACGATCAGGCGCTTGCCCTCGCGCCGGACGAGGCCCTGCGTTTCGTAGAACGCGGCCTTGGCGTCGTCGCACAACTCAGCGGCAGAAAGACCGAAGCGTGACGCCGTGGCGTCGAGATCGACACCTTCGCCAAGGCGCAGGCCCATCAGCATGGCCTCGCTCGCCTGCTCGCGGCGGCCGAGTTCGCGGGTTTCGTTGATGCCGTGGCCGGCGCGGTCGATCGCTTCCAGCCAGTTCTCGGGCTTGCGATGGCGCGTGGTTGCCACACCGCCGCGCCGTCCATGCGCGCCGGGGCCGATGCCGCAATAGTCCTGATAACGCCAGTAGGCGAGGTTGTGGCGGCTTTCCTCGCCCGGACGAGCGTGGTTGCTGATCTCATAGGCCGGAATTCCGGCGGCCGCCGTCATCTCGCGCGTGAGGGCGAACATGTCGGCTGAGGCGTCCTCATCCAGCGGCTCGAACTCGTGCTGACGCACCATCGTCGCGAACTTGGTGCCCGGCTCGATGGTCAATTGGTAGAGCGAAAGGTGCCCAGTGCCGTAGGAGAGCGCGCGTTCCAGTTCCGCACGCCACTGGTCGAGGTTCTGTCCCGGCCGCGCGTAAATGAGGTCGAAGCTGACGCGCACAAATTGCTTTTGCGCCACGTCGAGCGCCTTCAAACCCTCGCTGGCATCGTGCAGACGACCGAGGAATCGCAGTGTCTCATTATCCAGCGCCTGAAGCCCGAGCGACACGCGGTTGACGCCCGCCCCGGCCAGCGCGGCGTAGTTTGCTGCCTCGACGGAGGAGGGATTGCCCTCCAGCGTGATCTCGATGCCCTCGTCAAAGCCCCAGAGCGTTTCCGCTTCCTCAAGAAGTCGTGCCACAAGGGCAGGGGGCATCAGCGAGGGCGTGCCGCCGCCGAAGAAGATCGACGACAGCTTTTCTCCGCCCGCGACTTCGTGTTCGCGCCGCATGTCGGCCAGTAGGCCCGTCTGCCAGCGATCATGCTCGACCCGCTCGCGCACATGGCTGTTGAAGTCGCAATAGGGGCACTTTGCGAGGCAAAACGGCCAATGAATGTAGAGTGCGCGGGCCATGGCAGGTCTTTACGCGGCAAACTGCTCCGCGACCAGCTTGGCGAAGGCGTCGGCGCGGTGGCTGATGCGGTCCTTGTCCGCGGGATCGAGTTCGGCGAAAGTCATCTCGAAGCCATCGGGCACGAAGATCGGATCGTAGCCGAAGCCCATCGTGCCGCGCGGCGGCCAGGTCATCGTGCCGTTGGAACGGCCCTCGTAGACGGCCTCTTCACCATCGGGCCAGGCAATCGCGAGGACGCAGGAGAACCAGCAGGAGCGATCGACGTCGGGACCCTGTTCGCAGAGCAGCCCCTCGACTTTGCCCATCGCCATGAACCAGTCGCGGCCCTTGGGGCCTTCGAACCACTGACGCTCGGCCCAGTCTGCGGTGTAGACGCCGGGGCGCCCGTCCAGCGCGACCACGGAGAGGCCGCTGTCATCGGCGAGCGCCGGCAGCCCGGACGCCTTCGCGGCGGCATGGGCCTTGAGCAGCGCGTTCTCGACGAACGTCGTGCCGGTCTCTTTCGGTTCGGGCAGGCCAAGCTCGCCCGCCGACACGCATTCGAGCCCATGGGGCGCGAGCAGAGCCGAGATTTCCTTCAGCTTGCCCGCGTTGTGCGTGGCGATGACGAGGCGGGTGTTTCCGAGCTTGCGGGTCATGCTCTGCTTCCGATGTACTTAGTACTTAAATTCCGTCGCCCCGGCGCGTGCGCGGGGCGACGGAATGTCGTGGGGGGAGGTAACTTAGCGTCCGACCGCCTTGGCCTGCGCGGCGAAGATGCCGTCGCAGCCGATACGGGCAAGGCGGAGGAGGCGCAGCAGGCCTTCTTCGTCGTAAGTCGCGCCTTCGGCGGTTGCCTGTGCTTCGGCGATCATGCCGCCTTCGATGAGCACGAAGTTGGCGTCGGCATCGGCGGCGCTGTCCTCGACGTAATCGAGATCGAGCACCGGCGTGCCCTCGCAGATGCCGCAGGAGATCGCGGCGACGCGGCCGGTGATCGGGTCTTCCTTGATCTTGCCTTCAGCCATCAGCTTGTCGACGGCAAGGCGAAGCGCTACCCAAGCGCCCGAGATCGAGGCGGTGCGGGTGCCGCCATCGGCCTGAAGCACGTCGCAGTCGAGCACGATCTGGCGCTCGCCGAGCTTCTTCATGTCGACCACGGCGCGCAAGCTACGGCCGATCAGGCGCTGGATTTCCTGCGTGCGGCCGGACTGCTTGCCCTTGGCGGCCTCACGCGAACCGCGCGTGTGGGTGGCGCGGGGCAGCATCGAGTATTCGGCCGTTACCCAGCCTTCACCCTTGCCACGCAGGAACGGCGGCACCTTTTCCTCTACCGAAGCGGTCACGAGAACGCGGGTGTCACCGAAGGAAATCAGCACCGAGCCTTCGGCGTGCTTGGTGAAACCGGTCTGGATGTCGATAGCGCGCATCTCGTCGGGCGCACGGCCGGAAGGTCGCATGGAATTTCCTCTGCTCGAAGTCGGATCGTGAATTAACCCGGTGCCCCTAGGCGGAATAGGCTTGAGGCCGCAAGGGCATTGCCTAAATTGTAAGCGAGATGCCGAGCCAACCGATAACCGAACTGACCTCCCGTGCCCGGGACATTTTCCGCCTTGTCGTGGAGGGATACCTTGCGACCGGAACCCCGGTGGGCTCGAAAGTGCTCGCGGGGACGAGCGGGGTAAATCTTTCCTCGGCCTCGATCCGCTCGGTTCTGGCGGACCTCGAATCGCTGGGCCTGCTGGCCGCGCCGCACACGAGCGCGGGCCGCCTGCCGACCGAGGCGGGGCTGAGGCTCTTCGTCGACGGCATCATGCAAGTGGCCGAACCCACGGCCGAGGAACGCATGGCGATCGAAAGCCGCATCGCCGCGCCGGGCCCGATCGAGGCGGCGCTGGAGGCGACCAGCGCGCTGCTGTCCAGCATGTCGTCAGGCGCGGGCGTGGTCATGGTGCCCCGGCGAGAACCGCGACTCGTGCAGCTTCAGCTCGTCGAACTGGGGCCGGGCCGGGCATTGGCCGTTCTGGTGGGTGAGGACGGCGCAGTGGAGAACCGCGTACTCGATTTGCCGATGAGCTTGCCGCCGGGCGCGCTGGAGGAAGCCTCCAACTACCTTTCGGCGCATCTGGCCGGGCGGACGCTTGCCGAAGCAGCGCGGAGCATGCGTGCGGAGATCGCCTCCGGCCATTCGGCGCTCGACGCGGCGAGCCGCGATCTCGTGGAGCGCGGCCTTGCCGTCTGGAGCGAGGATGTCATGCACCGCCCGGTGCTGATCGTGCGCGGTCAGGCCAACCTGCTCGATGAAACGGCGCTGTCCGATCTCGAACGGGTACGCTCGCTGCTCGACGATCTGGAGAACAAGCAGTCGGTGGCCGAGCTGCTGGACATTGCGCGCGAGGCCGATTCGACGCGCATTTTCATCGGCTCCGAAAACCGGCTTTTCGCGCTTTCCGGCTCGGCGGTGATCGCCTCGCCCTATCGCGACCGGGAGGGTCGGGTGGTCGGAGTGGTGGGGGTAATCGGCCCGACTCGGTTGAATTATGCGCGCGTCGTCCCCATGGTGGACTTCACTGCCCAGAGCCTGGGCAAGCTCATCGGATAGCTTGGAACCAAAGAAGAATGACCGAAGAAAAAACCCAGTCGGCAGAAGAATCGGCCGTGGCCGAAGAACTGAAGGGTGTGCCCGAGGACATGATCGACAAGGCAAGTGCTGGCGACGAGGTCGCAAAGCTGCGCGAGGAACTCGAAACGTCCAAACAGGACGCGCTCTATGCGCGCGCCGAAACCCAGAACGTACGTCGCCGCCTTGAAAAGGACATCGCCGACACCCGCGCCTATGCCGCGACGGGCTTCGCGCGGGACATCCTTTCGGTTGCCGACAACCTTGCCCGCGCACTCACGGCGATTCCCGCCGAACTGCGCGAGGATGACAAGCTGAAGAGCCTTGTCGCCGGCATCGAGGCGACCGGGCGCGAGATCGACAAGGTCTTCACCAACCACGGCATCACGCGAATCGCTGCGATGGGCCTGCCGCTCGATCCCAACCAGCATCAGGCAATGATCGAGGTCCCCTCGGCCGATGCGGAGCCCGGTACCGTGGTGCAGGAACTCCAGGCCGGTTACATGATCAAGGACCGCCTCCTGCGCCCGGCCATGGTCGCCGTGGCCAAGAAGCCGGACTGATAGACTACCCTTGGCGGCCCGCCCTCCTCACGACGAGCGGGGGCGGGTCGTAGACAATTCGCGCGGCGGACAGGAACCGTCCGCCAGACGGCCCGTTGCTCAGGTATGAAACTGATTCGGGAGAATTGTCATGCGTAAGCTCATGCTTCCCATCATTGCTGCCGGCGTGCTCGGCATGGCCGGATGTGCCAGTAACTACGGCGGCGAAGGCGCTTTGGCAGGCGGTGCGTTGGGTGCCGGTGTCGGTGCGATTGCCGGTAATGCCGGTGCGGGCGCGGCGATAGGCGCGGCGGCCGGTGCCGCGGTGGGTTCGACCCAGAAGAAGCACAATGGCTGCTATCGCTACGACCGCGACGGTAACCGTTATTGGGACCGCGACTGCTGATCGCGGTTTAGGACGGCGCGCCAAAGGGCAGTATCGCCCGGTAGCTTTCCAGCGACGGCGCGCCGGCGATCTGCTCTCCTCGCGCCAGCAGGAAGGCGTGGCGGATGATCTCGGCTTGCTGTTCGATGCCGTAGCGTTCCAGCTTCCAGCCGGGGCGCAGGGTATAATCATACCGGCACAGCGGATGGCGCATCAGCGGAAGGTACCATCGACCTTTGCGCTGCGTCTGCCAGACATGAACCATTTCGTGGATGAAGAGGCCCTGCAATGGCAGCGAGGCCTCAGCGAAATCGTCAACATAAAGCGGTGAGCGCGGGTGGAAGTGCAAATGCCCGCACGGCGCCATGACGACGTGCGGCGGCTGCACCGGAAACCAGCGTCGCCGCTTTATGCGAACCGGCGCACAGTCGATCGCGGCGCCGAAGACCGAGGTGATGAGCGCTGCCTCCCCCGCCGTCAGCCCGCGTTCGCCGCCAGCTGGACAGGTGAGGGCGGCGCCCGGGACGGTCAGTGGCCCATTCCCGGCATCGACCCCATCGCGGCGTCGCCCTTGTCGTGATCGCCGTGATTGCCGTGACCGTGTCCGGCCCCGGCCCCAGCATCGCCGCTCGGCATTGCCATCGGCCCCATGCCGTCCATGTCGCTGCCATCGGCGCCGCCGCCCATGGTGTCGATCATGACCGGCATCGTCAGCTTTTTGCCATTGGAGAAGGTCAGCACGAGGTCGGTGGTGAGGCCCGGCTTGAGCCCCCCCGAGATATCGAAGACCATCACGTGGAGACCGCCGGGTGCGAATTTGATTTCGGCGCCCGGGGCGATAGGCAGCGAATCGACCGCCTTCATCGTCCCGCCGCTGGTTTCGTGCATCTGCGCGCTGCCCGCGCCGGTAACTTCGATGGAAGTCAGCGCCACAGGTGCCGAACCGTCATTGCGCACGGTGAAGTAGACTGCGCCCGGACGACCGGGAATCGGCGGCAGGACCAGCTTGCCATCGCGTGCGGAGATGCCGGTGCCCGCCTGCGCAGCCGCCGAAGTGGCGGTGCCGTCCTGCGGATTCGAGGCCTCCTGCTTGCAGCCGGCCAGCGTCACGATCAGGGCGGCGGCGATCAGGCTCAGCGTACGGCTCTTGTCGACGTTCATGTTCACGCTGATGTTCAAGCTGGGCATCCTTCTGGCAGGCGTTCGGCCGGGGCGGTCTCTGGGCTGTAAAAAATTTGGGGGCCATGAAAATTTCGCGTGCCTAATGCCATTGCAACGCTCTTGTTCCAACACAAACCGCACCTATATGCCGCATCGACGACTTGAACGTCATCGAGCCGTGCAAGCCGCCTTGCCTCGTTCGGGGGGGGCTATCCGCGCGGTGTCATCCACTGACGTGAGGAATGGGGATAATGGCAAAAGTAATTGGTATCGACCTCGGCACCACCAATAGCTGCGTGGCCGTGATGGACGGCGGCAAGCCGAAGGTTATCGAGAATTCCGAAGGCGCTCGCACGACGCCCTCGATCGTCGCTTTCACCAAGGATGGTGAGCGCCTGATCGGGCAGCCGGCAAAGCGCCAGGCCGTGACCAACGGCGACAACACGATTTTCGCGGTGAAGCGCCTGATCGGCCGCCGCTTCGACGACCCGGTGACCAAGAAGGACACCGAGTTGGTTCCGTACCACATCGTCAAGGGCAAGAACGGCGACGCCTGGGTCCAGGCCGGCGGCGAAGACTACAGCCCGTCGCAGATCTCGGCTTTCACTCTGCAGAAGATGAAGGAAACCGCCGAATCGTACCTCGGCGAGACCGTGACGCAGGCCGTCATCACCGTGCCCGCCTACTTCAACGACGCACAGCGCCAGGCGACCAAGGACGCCGGCCAGATCGCCGGTCTTGAAGTGCTACGCATCATCAACGAGCCGACTGCGGCCGCGCTGGCCTATGGCCTCGACAAGCAGGACGGCAAGACCATCGCCGTCTACGATCTTGGCGGCGGCACCTTCGACGTTTCGATCCTCGAAATCGGCGACGGCGTGTTCGAAGTGAAGTCGACCAACGGTGATACGTTCCTGGGCGGTGAAGACTTCGACACCAAGCTGGTCGAATGGCTGGCCGACAAGTTCAAGGCCAAGGAAGGCATGGACCTGCGCAGCGACAAGCTGGCTCTGCAGCGTCTGAAGGAAGCGGCCGAAAAGGCGAAGATCGAACTGTCGTCCACCGCGACGACCGAGGTCAACCTGCCCTTCATCACCGCACGCATGGAAGGCGGCGCCACCACCCCGCTGCACCTCGTCGAAACCGTTACCCGCGCCGATCTTGAAAAGATGGTTGCGGACCTGATCCAGCGCACGCTGGAACCCTGCCGCAAGGCGATCGCCGATGCCGGTCTCTCGGCCAAGGACATCGACGACGTCGTGCTCGTGGGCGGCATGACCCGCATGCCCAAGGTGCGCGAAGTCGTGAAGGACTTCTTCGGCAAGGATCCGCACACCGGCGTGAACCCGGACGAAGTGGTCGCCATGGGCGCCGCGATCCAGGCCGGCGTGCTTCAGGGCGACGTCAAGGACGTGCTGCTGCTCGACGTGACCCCGCTGTCGCTGGGTATCGAGACGCTGGGCGGCATCATGACCAAGATGATCGACCGTAACACGACGATCCCGACTAAGAAGAGCCAGGTCTACTCGACCGCCGAGGACAACCAGCAGGCGGTGACCATCCGCGTGTTCCAGGGCGAGCGCGAGATGGCGCAGGACAACAAGATGCTCGGCCAGTTCGACCTCGTCGGCATTCCGCCGGCACGTCGCGGCGTGCCGCAGATCGAAGTGACCTTCGACATCGACGCCAACGGCATCGTCAACGTCTCTGCCAAGGACAAGGGCACCGGCAAGGAACAGCAGATCCGCATCCAGGCTTCGGGCGGTCTGTCGGACAACGACATCGACCAGATGGTCAAGGATGCCGAGAAGTTCGCCGAAGAGGACAAGAAGCGTCGTGAGGCCGCAGAGGCCAAGAACAACGCCGACAGCCTCGTCCACGCGACCGAGCAGCAGATCGCCGAGCATGGCGACAAGATCGACGCCGGCCTGAAGTCGGAAGTCGAAGCGGCCATCGCCGCGACCAAGGCAGCGATCGAAGGCGGCGATTCCGCCGACATCACGGCCAAGTCGCAGGCACTGACCGAAGTGGCGATGAAGATGGGTCAGTCCATCTACGAGAAGGAGCAGGCTTCGGCTGCGTCTCCGGACGCCGCTCCGGCCGAGGACGATGGCGTTGTCGACGCCGAATTCTCGGAAGTCGACGAAAACAACAAGGGCTGACCGGTCCTCATGACAAGCGTGGCCGCCATCGTTACGGATCGTAGCGGTGGCGGCCAGGTCGCACGCGGGGAATAACGAAACGTGTCAGCTACCGAAATCGACTATTACGAACTGCTCGAAGTAGAGCGCAGCGCCGACGACAAGACTATCAAGTCCGCCTATCGCCGGCTCGCGATGCGCTATCACCCCGACAAGAATCCCGGTTGCGGCGATTCCGAGGCGCGCTTCAAGCAGATCAGCGAAGCTTACGATTGCCTCAAGGACCCCCAGAAGCGGGCGGCCTACGATCGCTATGGCCATGCTGCGTTCCAGCAGGGCATGGGCGGTGGCGGCCCCGGCATGGGCGCCGAATTCGGTGACATCGGCGACATCTTCGAATCCATCTTCGGCAGCGCCTTCGGGGGCGGCGGCGGACGCCAGCAGGCACGCCGCGGCGCCGACTTGCGCTACGACATGGAAATCAGCCTCGACGAGGCTTTCCAGGGCAAGACCACCGAAATCACCATCGAGGTCTCGCAAAGCTGCGAGCCTTGCCACGGTTCGGGCGCCGAGCCTGGCACCGGCAAGCGCACCTGCAACATGTGCGGCGGCCACGGCAAAGTTCGTGCGCAGCAAGGCTTCTTCGTGGTCGAGCGGACTTGCCCCACCTGCCACGGCCGGGGCGAAGTGATCGAAAAGCCGTGCCGCTCCTGTGGCGGCGAAGGTCGGGTGGATCAGCCCCAGACGCTTCAGGTGGAGATCCCGCCGGGTGTCGATTCGGGTACCCGCATCCGTCTTGCCGGCAAGGGCGAGGCCGGGCCGTTCGGCGCTCCTCCGGGCGATCTCTACATCTTCCTTCATGTGAAGCGCCACAAGGTGTTCGAACGCGACGGCACTTCGCTGCTGACGCGGGTCCCGATCACGTTCACGACGGCGGCACTCGGCGGATCGATCGAGATTCCGGGCATCGACGGCGAGCCGATCACGCTCGACATTCCCGCTGGCATCCAGTCGGGCAAGCAGTTGCGCAAGCGCGGCGCTGGCATGCCGGTGTTGCAGGGCAGGGGCCGGGGCGATCTCGTTATCGAGATCACCGTCGAGACACCCACCAAGCTTTCCGCGCGCCAGAAGGAACTGCTGCGCGAACTTCAGTCCACCGAGACGGGTGAGGAATGCCCCGGTTCCAAGGGCTTCTTCGACCGCATCAAGGAAGCGTGGAACGACCTGACCGAGTAATTCGGGCGGGAACTCATCCGATAACACCCTCGTCGTCCCCGCGTGGGCGTGGACCCCGCTTTTCTTGCGATGTAGCAAAAAGGCAGCGTCGCCCCCGCCTGCGCGGGGGCGACGAGTGGTTTTGGGACGAGAGCCTCAGGTGTTCCCACCGCGCAGCACCTCTTCACGCAGGTTTTTGATGAGCTCCGGATCAGCAGTCAGCCGATCCTCTTCTTCCTTCAAAACCGCCAGAAAAGCGTCCCGGCGCAGCGTTTCGATCTCGCGTTCCGGGAGCGCGTATTCGCCGTCCAGCGTGGAAGCGAGCAGGTCGATCATCCGCTCGGCGCCGTGAAGGCGGCCCCAGAGATAATCGTTCTCACGGTAGGCGCGGCTGAAGAAGGCGCCGAAGTTGTAGAATTCCGATCCGCGCAAGGTCGGCCCTTCGCGGATCGCGGTGCAGTCCTCGGGCGAGATGCGGTCTACGCGCACGGGATCGAACTCGGTCAGCCCATCGCCGCGCAGCAAAGGCAGCGTCACAGTATCGTAGAACGGGTAACCGAGGTAGGCGAGCAGCAGCCGCTTGCGCAGTCCCGCCGGCATGGCCGAGAGCATTTCGGCAAGGATCTCGTCTACTTGCGCGTCGATTTCCAGCAGCTCGCGGCGGTCGGCAACATGATCGAGCAGGGCACCGGGGTCCTCGAACACGCGTTCGGCAAGCGCGGTGAATTCCTCACCCAGATATGACACCGATTCGGCGTCGATATAGAGCGCCAGCGCGCCGTAGATCGCCTCGCGCGCGGCGTCGCGCTGGCTCTCGTCAACGTCGCCGTCGAGGCTCCATTCTTGCGTTACCCGGCGCGCCAGCAGGCGCAGACGGCGGATGCGGAAGGAGATGTCCTGCATGAGGAAGAAGGCCGCCATGCCGGGAGATGTCCCCCCGCGCAGCGGCTGCATGCGGTCGATCCCGTTCTCCGAGAGATAGGAATAGAGCCGCTCGACGATGGGCGCGGTCGAGCCGACACCCAGCCCTTTCGCCGCTTCGAACACGAGCCGCGCCAGCATGGTGACGACGCCGGTAAACTTGACCTGGACATAACCGTGGTACGCAAAGCCCGCCTGCTCGAACGCGGCCTGCTGCGCGCGCGCCCGCCAGTTTGCGAGCCGCTTGGGAGTCGGTCGGTCAAGGAACAGCGTATGCCCGAACAGGCTGCCCACCGTGTCCTCGATCTCCGGCCGCAGTGCGCGCACGATGGCGCGCAGCGTGGCCATCTCGCGCGAATCTTCCTCCAGCGCTTCCAGATTGTCGCGAATCGGCTGTTCGCGCGGGATCGAGGAGAGCGAACCGAAGATCGTGGTGAAGAAGCCCGGAGGCCGGGTATCGCGCCTGAGGTCGGCGCCGATCCGGTCCGGCGCGGGATCAATATAAACGAAGCGGCGGTCCACCTCACGCGTGGCCGGGCGATCGCGCAGCACCCGCATGGCATCTGCGAAGGGCGCGTTCACCAGCACCGAACCGTCGATCAGCGAGACCGAATCGAGATCGCCGCGTGCCGCATGCTCGGGCATGACCCGCCGCACAAACGCGTCGCGTCCCGGCCAATCGATGCCGCTTTCGCTGACAAGCCGGTCGATCTCCTCCAACTGAAGCGGCGGGAATGCGCCGGGAAAGCTGGCGGTCGACCGCGCAGCCATCACCAGCTCGGGAAGCGCCGCCAGTTCCGGTTCGCCGCTGCGCGCACGGAAGCCGAACGTCAGCCGGTGTTCGCTTTCCAGCACCAGTTCGGGTGAATGGAGCCGCAAGGTTTCGAGATGCCCCTTGAAGTCGGTGGCCGTGACGAACAGGTCGATCGGGTGGCGCAGCGGCAACAAGGCGGGCCCTTGAGTCGCCCCCATGGCCGTCAACGCGCGCGCGAGCAGGCGCGAAAAGCCGATGCCGCTGAAAGGCGGCTCGAACCAGCGCGAGCGGATCAGGCGGGAGAGCTTGTCGCGCACTTCCTGCCGCGTTTCCGGGGCGACGCTGGCATTCACGGCATTGCCCGGCCGTGTCAGCAGGTAAGACACGAGTGGATGCGCCCAGAACTTGGTGCGCCCCGACCACGGTTTCGCCTCGGGATCGAGTAGTTCGTCGACATCGGCGCATTCGAGCCAGAGGTCGGTCAGCGGTTCCAGCGACTGCCCCGAGTGGACCGCCTGCGCCAGAAAGATCGAGTTGATGCCGCCTGCACTGGCTCCGGCGACAATGTCGCACAGCACCCGCAAACGCAGGTTTCCGGCCGCTTCCAGCCCCCTCAGCAGGCGCAGGTAGACGGCGGTGGTCCCCACCGGTTCGACATCGCCGGCCCAATAGGCACGACTGGCTTGGAGGACCTTCCACAGCTCCTTGGTGACACCGTGCATGTAGACGGCAAGGCTGACGCCGCCGTAGCAGACGAGCGCGATCCGCAGTTCCTTCTGGCGCATGCACTTAGCTTGGAACGGCTCGCGCCGAAAGGCAATTGCGTTCTCATTCCGTTCCAGATAATCGATGCGCCATGGTGAAGCCCAAGCGTAGATATGTCTGTCAGGCCTGTGGAGGCGTTTCCAACCGCTGGCAGGGTCAGTGCCCCGATTGCAGCGAGTGGAACACGCTGTCCGAGGATGCGCCGCAGACGGTGTTCTCCTCGAAGCACGATCTTTCGTCGGGCGGGCGGCCGATCCTGTTTACGCCCCTCGATGCCCCGGGCGAATTGCCCAAGCGGCGAGCGAGCGGACTTGCCGAATTCGACCGCGCACTGGGCGGCGGACTTGTGCCGGGCTCGGCGATTCTGCTGGGCGGTGATCCGGGCATCGGCAAATCGACGCTGCTGCTTCAGGCTGCGGCGCATATCGCCAATTCCGGCAGTACGGCGGTCTATGTCAGCGGCGAAGAGGCGGCGGGGCAAGTGCGCCTGCGAGCGGAACGCCTTGGCCTGTCGAAATCGCCGATCCAGCTCGCTTCAGCGACTTCCGTGCGCGATATCCTGACGACGCTGGGGATGATGGATCCGCCCTCGCTGCTGGTGATCGATTCGATCCAGACCATGCATTCGGACACGATCGAGGGCGCACCCGGCACGGTCAGCCAGGTGCGTGGCTGCGCTTTCGAACTGATCCGCTATGCCAAGGAAAACGACGTCACGCTGATCCTTGTCGGCCATGTCACCAAGGACGGCAGCATCGCCGGTCCGCGCGTGCTGGAACACATGGTCGACGTGGTGATGAGCTTCGAGGGCGAACGCAGCCATCAGTACCGCATCCTGCGCAGTCTCAAGAATCGCTTCGGTCCGGTCGACGAGATCGGCGTTTTCGCGATGGAAGGTGCCGGGCTGGCCGAGGTCGGCAACCCGTCGATGCTGTTCCTGTCGGGTCGTGAGGACGCGATGGCAGGCAGTGCGGTTTTCGCGGCGATGGAGGGCACGCGGCCGGTCCTGATCGAGATCCAGGCGCTGATCGTCCGTCTTCAGAGCGGGGCGACACCGCGCCGTGCCGTGGTTGGCTGGGATTCGGGCCGCATGGCCATGCTGCTGGCGGTGCTGGAAGCGCGCTGCGGGCTCAATTTCTCCAGTGCGGAAGTCTATCTCAACGTCGCCGGTGGCTACCGTCTGGCAGACCCGGCCGCCGATCTTGCCGTGGCCGCCGCGTTGGTTTCCGCGCTGGGGGACCGCCCTCTGCCCAAGAACGCGGTCTGGTTCGGCGAAGTCTCGCTGGCGGGCGAGATTCGCCCGGTGGCCCATTCATCGATCCGACAGCGAGAATCGGCCAAGCTTGGATTCGGTAGCGCGTTCGGTCCGGTCGCCACCACCAAGCCCGAGAAGGGGCTGGACTTCACGGGCCTTTCTATGTTGCCCAACCTCGTTGACCGTATTCTGGCGGATGCCTAGAGCCTGCCGGCGAAGGGAGCGAGGATCGCCATGGGCGTTCTCGGTGTTATCTCTTCGATCTTCAGGCTCTAGTTTCGCGGATACCATGACCGGTTTCGATATTGCAGTTCTCGTCATCGTCGGCGTTGGTGCCGTCACGGGTTTCATGCGTGGTTTCGTGCAAGAGATCCTTGCCCTGGGGGCGTGGGTCTCTGCTGTCATCGCCATCCGCACACTGCACACGCCGGTCGCACACTGGCTCGAACCCCATACCGGCGACGGTTCGGCAACGCCTGTCCTTGCCTTTGCGCTCTGCCTGCTGGTGCCGTTCGCGGCGGTCAAGCTGGTCGCCAACTGGGCGGGCCGCGCAAGCCGCGCCTCGCTGCTGGGCCCGATCGACCGGGTGCTCGGTTTCGGCTTCGGTGCGGTCAAGGGCGTGCTGATCACGGTGATCGGTTTCTCGGTGCTGGTGCTCGGCTACGACACGATCTGGGGGGCGGCCGGCCGCCCCGACTGGATCAAGGAGGCGCGGACCTATTCCTTCGTCAATGCCAGCAGCGAAGCGCTCGTGAAGATGCTGGCCGACCGGCGGCGTGAGGCCCAGACGGCCGACGCGCAGGACAGCAAGTCCTGACCGGTATGGCAACAACGGTCCTCTATACCCCCGAAGTCCTTGGCCTGGCGGTAAGGCTGGCGACATACCGCTGGGACGGCGAACTGCCCTTCACGGCGGAAGCGCGCTCGCCCAGTTGCGGCAGCACGATCGCGCTCGGCCTCTCGCTTGACGGGGAGGGCAGAGTCGCCAGGCTCGGCGTGCGCAGCCAGGCCTGTGCGATCGGACAGGCAGCCGCCGCAATCTTCGCCGATGCCGCACAGGGGCGTAACCGTGCGGAACTGGCCGAGGCGGGGCAAGCCATTTCCCGCTGGCTCTCCGGCGACGCGCCGCTGCCCGATTGGCCCGGCCTTGTAACGATCGCCGCTGCGCGGGACTATCCGGCGCGGCATGGCGCGGTCATGCTCCCGTGGAGAGCTGCTCTCGCCGCGCTTCCCGAGGCAGGCGAGACCGGTTAAACCGGACCAAACGGCCTGCCGGGGGGCAATGCGGCCACATGGGGGTGAAAATGGCAGAGGCAGTGTGGCAGCGGCAAGCAGCGGCGCCCAGCACGTCCGACATCAGGCTGGTGATCGCCGCCTCGTCGATGGGTACCGTGTTCGAGTGGTACGACTTCTTCATCTACGGCACGCTTGCCGCGATCATCGGCAAGACATTCTTCCCATCGGGCAATGTCACGCTGGAAACACTGCTGGTCTGGGCCGGCTTCGCAGTCGGCTTCGGTTTTCGCCCGCTCGGCGCGATCCTGTTCGGGTTTCTGGGTGACCGGCTCGGCCGGAAATACACATTCCTCATCACCGTCACACTGATGGGCATCGCCACTGCCGGGGTGGGCCTGATTCCCTCCACCGCCCAAATCGGCATGGCCGCGCCCGCCATAGTACTGCTGCTTCGCGTATTGCAGGGCCTTGCGCTCGGGGGCGAATACGGCGGTGCGGCGATCTACGTATCGGAACATTCGCCGCCGCGTCGACGCGGCTTTTATACTAGCTTCATTCAGGCGAGCGTGGTCGGCGGGTTCGTGCTGAGCCTGCTCGTAGTGCTCTGCTGCAAGGCGGTGATGGGGCCGGCGACATGGGAGGCGTGGGGCTGGCGCGTGCCTTTCGTGCTGTCGCTCGGCTTGCTGGCGGTCTCACTATGGATGCGCCTCAAGCTCTCCGAGAGCCCGGTTTTCAAGGCAATGCGCGAGGAGGGGGAACTCTCCGGCAATCCCTTCAAGGAAAGCTTCACTTACCCCGGCAACCGCAAACGCATCTTCATCGCGCTGTTCGGCATTGCCGCGGGGCTGACAGTCATCTGGTACACGGCGATGTTCTCGGCGCTGAGCTTCCTCAAGGGCGCGATGCGGATGGAGGATACCAGCGCGGAGATCATCGTCGGCGTCTCGGCCGCGCTGGGCATGATCTTCTTCGTGATCTTCGGTAGCCTGTCCGATCAGGTCGGCCGCAAGCAGCCGATCGTACTGGGCTATGTGCTGACGCTGCTGCTGCTCTTCCCGTCGTTCTGGTTGATCGGCAATTACGCCAATCCCGGCCTTGCCAATGCGGCGGAACAGGCCCCGCTTTTCGTGGCAGGGCCGGATTGCCGCTACAATCCCTTCAGGACCGAACAGGCCACGCCCTGCGGTAAGCTGCTCGGCGATCTTGCCGGCGCGGGTGTATCGTATCGGCTGGATGCGGCACCAGAACTGGAAATTCAGGTCGGGGAAAGGGTCCTCCCGCTGGCCGCCTATCCATGGGAGGACAAGGCCGCGCGCGGGAAGATGCTGCAGCACTGGCTGGGGCAGTCCGGATACGATTTCGCCAAGGTTCGGCCCGGCATTGGCGAGGCTGTGATGATCGGCAGCGTGCTTGTCGTGCTGATGGCGCTTTCGGGCGCGACCTATGGGCCCGTTGCGGCATTGCTGTCGGAAATGTTCCCGCCGCGCATCCGCTACAGCTCGATGTCGATCCCCTATCACATCGGCACGGGCTACTTTGGCGGTTTCCTTCCGCTGATTTCCAGCTACATGGTCGCCAGCAGCGGCAACCCCTACCAGGGCCTCTGGTACACCTGGGGGGTGGTCGCAGTCGCCCTCGTGGTCTCGCTATGGGGGCTGCGGGGAGGCCCCCCGCGTGACTATGGTGAAGATGCTCCCTGAAATTCTTGAACCCGCTCTCCGTCTCGACATCGATCGCGACGCGCTCGTCTCCAACTGGCGCGCGCTGGATCGGCTTTCGGGAGCGGCGCGGGCAGGGGCGGCAGTCAAGGCGAACGCCTATGGTCTTGGCGCGAAGCAGGTCGTGCCCTTGCTGCGCGAGGCGGGCTGCGCAGACTTCTTTGTAGCCCACTGGGGCGAGGCGGCCGAACTTCTGAACTCTGCCGAACCGGCAAGCATCGCCGTGTTGCACGGTCCGCTGAGCGATGCCGATGTCGCTTTCGCGCGTGCTTCCGGCATCGTTCCGGTCATCAATTCGCTCGCGCAGGCCCGTCGCTGGAATGCTGCGGGCGGGGGACGGTGCCACCTGATGGTGGACACCGGGATCAACCGTCTCGGCGTTTCGCTCACGGAATTGGGCGACGATGCGGTGCGTGCGCTCGATATCGATGTGATGCTTTCGCACCTCGTCGCGTCGGAAGAGGAAACCGATCTCAACGCGCTGCAATGCGCGCGCTGGAATGCTGCGCGCGGAGAGGTGCGCCATGCCCGTGCCAGCCTTGCCAATAGCGGCGGAATCGCGCTCGGACCGGATTTCCACGGCGATCTGACACGCCCCGGCATCGCGCTCTACGGCGGCGTGCCGCGCGGCGAGATGGCCGCAATGCTGCGGCAGGTCGCGCGGCCGCAGGCCGCGATCCTTCAGGTCCACGATGTCGCGGCGGGAGAGACCATTGGCTACAACGCCACGTTCACTGCGCCGCACGCCATGCGCGTGGGCACGATCGCACTGGGCTATGCCGATGGCTACTTGCGGTGCTGGTCCGGCAAGGGCGCGTTCCACGCGAACGGAGAGCGTCTTCCCGTGCTCGGCCGGGTGAGCATGGACATGACCGTGATCGACCTTTCATCGGCGTCCGCGCTGGGCGAAGGCGACTGGGTGACGGCCGATTACACGCTTCCCGAAGCGGCGGCCGTGTCCGGCCTTTCGCAATATGAACTGCTGACTTCTTTGGGGCGCCGCTTCGGTCGTTAAGTCCGACATAACCGTCTTTTGCTGCGCAGCAAATTGTGTTGCGTTGCGATATTCCTGAGTGGTATCCTCGGCCCCCTAAATCATTGGGGATTGGCTATGGCTGAAACGGGTGCGCACGAAGACGACACCGTCATAATCAAAAAATACGCAAATCGGCGGCTCTACAATACACGTTCGTCGAGCTACATCACGCTCGACCATCTCGCGAAGATGACCCGCGAGGGCGTGAACTACAAAGTGCTGGATGCGAAGACCGGCACCGATATCACGCATACCATCCTCACCCAGATCATCATGGAAGAGGAATCGAACGGCGAGCAGATGCTTCCCGTCAACTTCCTGCGCGAACTCATCAGCATGTACGGCAATTCCATGCAGTCGCTGGTGCCGCACTATCTGGAAGCGTCGATGGATAATTTCCGCGCCAACCAGACCAAGCTTCACAAGGCGTTCGAGGACAGCCTTGGCAACAATCCGCTTGCCAAGCTGGCCGAACAGAACATGGCCATGTTCAAGGCCGCCGCCGCTGCCTTCATGCCCGGTGCCGAAAAAGCAGAGCCCAAGGCTCCGCCGGCCGAGGACAAGGGTGACCTTGCGGTGCTGCGCGAACAGATGGCCGAAATCCAGAAGAGGCTTGACGCGCTGGGCAAATAAGGGTCTGCGCAAGGGCCCTTCGCGGTGTAGAAACCCGATGGGCCCGAATGCGGCGGATGGTCCGCCCGCATCACAGACAAGCAGGAAGTAGCCCCAGTGTCCGCTATTCGCCACGCCCTCTCCGTCAAGCGCGAGGACGACTTCGCCCAGTGGTATCAGGAAGTCATTTCCGAGGCCGAAATGGCCGAGGAATCGGGCGTTCGCGGCTGCATGGTCATCAAGCCATGGGGCTATGGAATCTGGGAACGTATCCAGCGCCTGATGGATGACCGCATCAAGGAAGCGGGCGTCACCAACTGCTATTTCCCGCTGTTCATCCCGCTCTCGTTCTTCTCCAAGGAAGCCGAGCACGTCGAAGGCTTCGCCAAGGAAATGGCGGTCGTCACCCATCACCGTCTGATTGGTGACGGCAAGGGCGGCCTCGTGCCCGATCCCGAAGCCAAGCTGGAAGAGCCGCTGATCGTCCGCCCGACTTCGGAGACGGTGATCGGCGCTGCCATGGCGCGCTGGGTCCAGTCGTGGCGCGACCTGCCGCTGATGGTGAACCAGTGGGCCAACGTCGTGCGCTGGGAAATGCGCACGCGCATGTTCCTGCGCACCAGCGAGTTCCTCTGGCAGGAAGGCCACACGGCCCACGCCAACCGCGAAGACGCGATGGAAGAGACGCTGCGGGCGCTCGAAATGTACCGCGACTTTGCCGAGACCGAGCTGGCCATGCCGGTGATCGCCGGTGAAAAGCCCGAGAACGAACGCTTCCCCGGCGCGGTAGCGACCTATTCGATCGAGGCCATGATGCAGGACGGCAAGGCCCTTCAGGCCGGCACCTCGCACTACCTCGGCACCGGCTTCGCGAAGGCTTCCGGCATCCAGTACCAGGACAAGGAAGGTACGCAGCAGTACGCCCACACCACCAGCTGGGGCACCTCGACCCGGATGGTTGGCGGCATGATCATGGTCCATGGCGACGATGACGGCCTGCGCGTGCCGCCGATGGTTGCGCCGCACCAGATCATCATCCTGCCGATGCTACGCGACAATGACGAGGACGCGGCGCTGCTCACCTATTGCGAAGACTTGCGCAAGTCGCTGGTCAAGCAGTCGGCTCTGGGCGAATCCGTCCGCGTCCTGCTCGACAAGCGTCCGGGCAAGGCCACGCAGAAGCGCTGGGCCTGGGTCAAGAAGGGCGTGCCGCTCATTCTCGAAATCGGCGGACGCGATGCGGCCGGGGGTCAGGTTTCGATGCTGCGTCGCGACAGGCTCTGGAACGAAGCGGGCAAGGCCAACTTCGTCGCTATGGCCAAGGACGACTTCATCGCCCGCGCCGCTGCCGAGATCGAGGAATTCCAGACCGCGCTCTACGCCGAGGCGAAGGCGCGCCATGACGCCAATATCACCCGCGTCGGCAGCTTCGACGAACTCGTCGGCTTCTTCACGGAAGACAAGCGCTATCCGGGCTGGGTCGAAGTCGAATGGGCCCGCCCGACCGGCGATGAACTGGAAACCGTGGTGCAGAAGCTCAAGGCGCTGAAGCTGACCATGCGCAACACCCCGCTCGGCGGTGACGCGGTGACCGGCGCCTGCGTCTTTACCGGCCGCCCGGCGGTCGAACGCATCTACGTGGCCCGCGCCTACTGAGGAAACGGAAAGGAAGAGGACGTGCTGGGATCGATCAAGTACAACCTGACGAACCTGCTGAACTTCAAGGGCCGCGAAGCGCGGCAAACCTTCTGGTTCTACGTCCTCTTCCTGTTCATTCTGCAATACGCGGCGGGATTGCTCATCTCGATGCCGATGATGAGCGGGATGATGAAAGGCGCGTTCAGCGCTGCGCAGCAAGGCGCGACCGAGGCCGAGCTTCAGGCCCGGCTGATGGCGCAGATGGCCGGGTACATGCGCACCGCCATGACACTCAATGCGGTGGTTGCGGTGATTGCCGGGCTGTTGCTGCTCACTGCGTTCATCCGCAGGCTGCACGATTCGAATCGACCGGGCTGGATTGCCTTGATTCCACTGGTCCTTTCGCTTGCCGCGCAGGCGCTCATCTGGTCCAAAATGGGCGAAATCATCGTCGCGATGAACCGGGTTTCGGGCTCAGACCCCACCGCCATCCTCTCCATGCAATCGAAGGTTCTGGGCGCCAGCCTGATGAGCTGGGGCGCGATTTTGATCGTCATCGTCTTCGGCGTCTGGCCCTCGACACCCGGGCCGAACCGCTACGGAGACGCGCCGGTTCGGCACTGATCGCCACCTCGGGCCTTGCCAATCGTGGCGTGAGGCCCGACAAGCGCGCCCATGACGAATAAGATCCTGGTCGCCGCCGTACTTTCTACCAGCATTCTCAGCCCGATCGCCGCCAGCGCTGCCGATGCGCCAGCTGTGGTGGATGCCAAGACCGCCCCCAAGGCCGTCGACGTATCCGAAGCGCGGATGCACGCGGATATCGAAAAGCTGGTCTCTTTCGGCACCCGTCACACGCTCTCGTCCGACACGGATCCTAAGCGCGGTATCGGCGCCGCGCGGCGCTGGGCGGCCGATGAGTTCCGCAAGACCTCCAAGGCCTGCGGTGGCTGTCTCGAAGTGGTCATGCCCGAAAGCATGGTCAGCGGCACGCGCATCCCCACTCCGGTCAAGATGGTCGACGTGGTGGCCATCCAGCGCGGCACGGAACGTCCGAACGAAGTCGTGATCGTCGAAGGCCACATCGACAGCCGCGTGACCGACGTGATGGACATCAAGAGCGATGCCCCCGGCGCCAATGACGACGGATCGGGCACCGCACTGGTGCTTGAGGCCGCGCGGGTGCTCTCGAAGCGCAAGTTCCCGACCACTATCGTCTATGCCGCGCTTTCGGGCGAAGAGCAGGGCCTCTACGGCGGCAAGCTGCTGGCCGATTATGCGAAGAAGCAGGGCTGGACCGTGAAGGCGGTGCTCAACAACGATATCGTCGGCGGCACCCACGGTTCGGACGGCGTGGTCGACGATTCCCATGTGCGTCTCTTCTCCGAAGGGCCGCGCGCGGATTCCACGGACAAGACCCGTGCCGACGCCCGCCGGTTCGGCGGCGAGAACGACAGCCCTTCGCGCAACATCTCGCGCTTCATCGCCGCGCTCTCGGGCGGCGTGCAGGACAAGCTTGAGGTCCGTCAGGTCTGGCGCACCGATCGCATGGGGCGCGGCGGCGACCAGCTTCCGTTCCTTGAACAAGGCAATCCGGCAGTGCGCTTCTCGGTCGCCATCGAGGACTATAACGAACAGCATCAGGACCTGCGCACCGAGAACGGCGTGCGGTACGGCGATACCATCGACCGGATGGATTTCCCCTATCTGGCCCGCGTCACCCGCCTGAATATTGCAGCCCTTGCTGCGCTGGCAAAAGTGCCGATGCCGCCTGAGGCCAAGGCCGATTCTGCCGTGAAGACCTGGACCGACGTGAGCTGGAAACCGGTGGATGGCGCGGTGGCGTACTCTGTGTGGCGTCGCCGCACCGATGCCGGCGAATGGGAGGCGCAGCCACTCGTGGCCAAAACCGCCGCGACAAGCGTCAAGCTCGACGGTCTGCGCGGTGACGACTGGATCCTTGGCGTCAGTTCGATCGCGGCAGACGGTAGCGAAAGCCCGGTCGCTGCGGCCGTGCCCGGCGGCGGCTTCTTGCCCCTTGGTTCGCCGCAATAGGCTGTCTGCGATCCAGAATGAGTATATCGAGGTGCTTGCCAAGCAGCGCCGTATGGATAGAGAACCAGCGCTTCAAGGGCGCGCGGGGAAAGCAGGGCCGGACACGGCCATACTATCCCGCGCCTGCCGCCCGGTCCCAACCGGTTCAGGCCCCCGGCATGCGTTTTGGAGAGTGAACTGGCAATGACCCACCCTCTGGACATGATGCACGCGATCGCGGGGCTTCTCGTCGGCGTGCTCGTGGGCCTGACCGGCGTTGGCGGCGGCTCGCTGATGACACCGCTGCTGGTCCTGATGTTCGGCGTGAACCCGCAAACCGCTGTCGGCACGGACCTGCTCTTCGCTGCAGTCACCAAGATCTGCGGTTCGGTGGTCCACGGCAAGCGCGAGACGGTTGACTGGACGATCGTTCGCCGTCTGGCCTCCGGCAGCATCCCCGCAGCTATCGTGACCGTGGGCGTGCTCGCCTATGTCGGCAAGATCGGAAAATCGTCGGAGAGCGTGATCCTGTTCTCGCTGGCGATATTGCTCTTCGCAACCGCGCTGGCGGTCGCGTCGCGCAAATGGCTGATGCGTTTCGCACGCCATAGCGACGAGCTCACCCCTCCGGGCAAAGTCACGTTCGGCACGATCTTGCTGGGCGCGGTGATTGGCGTTGCGGTCTCGATTTCATCGGTCGGTGCCGGTGCCATCGGCGTGACCGTGCTGCTGCTGCTCTACCCGCGCCTGCAGGTTTCGCGCCTTATCGGATCGGATATCGCCCATGCCGTGCCGCTGGCTCTCATCGCGGGGACCGGCCACTGGATCATCGGCGACGTCAATCTGGTGCTTCTGGGGAACCTGCTGATCGGCTCTATCCCCGGCGTGGTTTTGGGCAGCTATCTCTCCTCGCACGCGCCTGACAGAGTGCTTCAGCCGCTGCTGGCCTGCGTGCTGGCCGTCTCTTCGTGGCAGCTCATGGTGAAGTCGCGGATGCAGGATGCGGTGCATGCGCCGGTTCAGGCCGTGGCCCGGGAACTGGCTCCGGCGCATTGAGCCTGAGCCGGGGCGGGGTTACTGGTCCTTGGCCAGTTGCGCTTTGTAGGCATCCAGGCTGATCGGCCGGCCCAGGAACGCTTTCACCAGTTCGGCCGAGGGCTGGGAACCGCCCGGCGCCAGAACCAGCTGACGATAGCGTTCCGCAGTTGCCCGATCCCGCAGGCCGTGCGTTTGGAACTGCGTGAAGAGATCGTCGGCGATCACCAGCGACCAGGTATAGGTGTAATACGTCGCGCTATAGCCGTTCAGGTGGCTGAAACTGTCCTGGAACTGCCACCAGTCGGGCACCGACCAGACGACATTACGCGCATAGATCGCCCGCGTCGCCGCACCGAGATCGGCGGGCGCGGGGGCCTGATGCAGCCGCAACGAAATCTCTGAATAAGCGACACCGCGCAGTTCATCCATTCCGCGGCCGAAATACCGCGCGCGATTCATGCTGGCGACAAGATCGCGCGGAATGGGTTTCCCCTGCGCATCGGATGCGAACGTGGCGAGCGTGTCGTAGTCGTAGGCCCATTGCTCCAGCATCTGGGACGGTGCCTCGACGAAGTCCCATTCGTTGGCCACGCCCGATTGGCCCGCCCAGCGCGCGGCCTGGCCGCCGAAGATGTGGTGCAGCATATGGCCGAATTCGTGAAGGAAGGTGACGACGTCGCCATGCTCCATCAGCGCATCGGCATCTTCGCCCGCCGAGACATTGGTGACGAGCGCGCCCACGGGAATGCTGCGGCCTGCAATCCCCATACGCAGGCCGATCATGTTGGCGTGTTCGTACTTGCCCGGACGCGGGTGCGAATCGAAATAGAAGGCACCGATGACCTCTCCGTTTTCGACCATTTCATAGGTTTCGACGCGCGGATCCCACGTTGCGGTCCGCCATGGGCGAATCTCGACGCCGAACAGGTCCGACGTCAGCTTCAGGATGCCGTCCCGCACTTTCGCATAGGAGAAGTACTTACGGGCCTCCTGCGCATCGTAGGAATAGTCCCGCTGCTGCACGCGCTGCGTGTAAAATGGCAGTTGCCACAGTGTGAGTTCGCTTGCCCCGGGATCGTCACGCCGCCGCTCCGCAAGCAGTTTGGCATAGTCTCGTTCGGCAATGGGACGGGCGATGGTTTCCACGCCGCCGAGCAGTTCGTCCACTTTCGCCGGCGTGTTCAGCATGCGGTCTTCGAGGGCGAGCGCGCTGTAGTCCTTGCGTCCGAGGTCGGATGCCAGTTGCGCCCGATCGTTCAGCAGCTTCGTCAGCAGGATGTCATTCTGCGGATAGCCGCGCGTGCGGGAAGCCCGTAGAACGCGCTCGCGCAGATCGTCGCTGCGGGCATACGTCAGGACCGGCACAATGTCGGTGCTGTCGGTGGACAGCGTGACCTTGCCATTGGCGCCCGCCGGGTGGGCGGCTATGAAATCGTCGGGCAGACCAGCCAGTTCGGCCGGATCGGCTTCAAGCGTCTTGCGGGCATCGGCAATGCCTTTCTCGAAAGCGGTGCCGTTGGCGGCGATGCGATCCTGCAACGCCTGGATCGCCTTGCGGCCATCGGGCGACTGCGCGACACCGGCGCGGTCGAAAGCCTCCAGCGAGCGCGTCAGGTAATAGCGCGTGGCCGGATCGGTGCCCGCGTCCACGGCCTTCAAGCGGTCATACACGGGTCGAGACAGGCTGAGCTTGGCCGATGCATTCTGCATGCGGACCTCGCACGCGGCACCGGCGTCTCGGCGCGGGGCATCGGCCATCACTTCTCGAAACAGGCCGAATTCACCCTGTGTGGCCGCGATCAGGTCGTAGATGTCATCGAAACGCTGCAAGGTGCCGTCGACAGTGGCAGCGCCGCGTTCGGCCTCCAGTTCGGCAATGCGGCGGTCGATCTCGCCCGCGAGCTTGTCGCAACGTGCATTGAGCGCGGCAGCATCGGGCGCATCGGCAAGAATGCTGCCAATGAAAGTATCGACAGGTGCAGGAGCTGCTTTTGCTACTTCCGGTGTGGCCAACAGAGTACAGGCCAGCGCCGTACCGGACAAAAACGCCGAAAATCGACAAGATGATGGTGTCCGAAGCATGTCGATATCCCCCAATATCCCCAATTTCTTCGAACAATACTGTAGTAATTAAGATGCGACAAGCCGCAGGAGCGGACAGGCACGGGCCACTCCGGCTTTTGTCATTAGCGTCGGCTTCAATCGGCGATGTTGCGTGGTGAATGCACTGAAGTCGGCAAAACGGCGGCGTGGGCGCAGGGCGCGTCTTATCGCGGATTGTATTTACCCGCGTTTGTCTCCAAGTGCGGAGATATGCCTCGCCCCAAGAACACTACGCCCCGGCACGAGCCCGGCCTGCCCACCCGCCAGCAGGTGCTCGATTTCATCCAGAACTCGACCGAACCGGCCGGCAAGCGAGAGATCGCGCGGGCCTTCGGCCTCAAGGGGCAGGAGAAGATCCAGCTCAAGGCGCTGCTCAGGGACATGGCCGAGGAAGGCCTGATCGACGGCAAGCGGACGGCGTTCCACCGCATGGGCGGGCTGCCCAAGGTCACGGTGCTGCGCATCATCATGATCGAGGAAGGCGAGCCGATCGCCGTTCCCGATACCTGGACGCCGGACGATGCCTCGCCGCCGCCGCGCATCCGCCTGATCGAGAAAGGCCGCTCGGCACTCAAGAAGGGCGACCGCGTGCTGGCTCGCACGGAAGAGACGCCCACCGGATGGCGCGGCTATCCGATGAAGAAGCTGACGCTGCGCTCGGAACAGCTTCTCGGCGTTGTCGAGATCGACGGCGCGGGCAAGCCCTGGCTGGCGCCGGTGGACAAGCGCATCCGCAATTCCTCGCCGATTTCCGACCTCGGTGGCGCCGAGAAGGGCGAACTCGTGCTGGCCGAACCCATTGGCCGCTCCGCGCGACCCTCGGTCAAGGTTACCGAAGTACTCGGCGAGCCGCTGGCACCCAAGGCCTTCAGCCTGATCGCGATCCACAAGCACGGGATCCCCAACCACTTCACCGAAGAGACCATCGCTGAAGCCGAGGCGGCCGCGAAGATGCCCCTCAGCCATGAGAAGCGTGAGGACCTGCGTCACCTTCCTATCGTCGCCATTGATCCCTCGGACGCGCGCGACCACGACGATGCGATCTGGGCCACGCCGAACGAGCAGGGCGGTTTCGACGCGCTTGTGGCCATTGCCGACGTCTCCTTCTATGTCCGGCCCGGCGGCGAGCTGGACCGCGAAGCGCGCCGTCGCGGCAACTCGGTCTATTTCCCTGACCGCGTGGTGCCGATGCTGCCTGAAGTGCTCAGCGCCGATGTCTGCTCGCTGCGTTCGGGCGAGGACCGCGCGGCCATGGCTTGTCACCTCAAGGTGGATGGCGAGGGCAAGGTCGTAGACTGGCGCTTCACCCGCGCGCTCGTGCGCATCCATGAAGTGATCGCCTACGAAGACGCCCAGACCCGCATCGACGAGAACCGAGCGGAAGAGCATCTCCAGCACCTCTGGGCTTGCTGGAAGCTGCTTGCCAAGGCTCGCGAGGCGCGCGATCCGCTGGAACTCGAACTGCCCGAGCGCCGCGTGAAGCTCGACGAGCATGGCCGCATTGCCGAGATCGCCATTCGCGAGCGGCTCGATGCGCACCGCGTGGTCGAGGATTTCATGATCGCCGCCAACGTCGCGGCCGCCAAGGCGCTGGAAGCCAAAGTGGCTCCCGTCGTCTACCGAATCCACGAAACGCCGAGCCGCGAGAAGCTGACCACGCTCAAGGACTATCTGGCGACATTCGGCCGCAAGCTCTCGCTCGGGCAGGTCATCACGCCGGGCCTGTTCAACCGCATGCTCAAGGACATCGCGGACGAGAGCGAGAAGGCGCTCATCATGGAAGCGGTGCTGCGCAGCCAGACGCAGGCCTATTACGGCCCGCGCAACGAAGGCCACTTCGGCCTCGCGCTCGCGTCCTATGCGCACTTCACGTCGCCGATCCGCCGCTATGCCGACCTTCTGGTCCATCGCGCGCTGGTCGATGCCTATGGACTGGAACAGCCCGCGCCCAAGGGCGATATCCCGGCGACCTCGGGCCTGTCCGAGCGTGACCGCGACGATCTTGGCCGCGTCAGCGACGCCATCAGCCAGGCCGAGCGCCGCGCGATGGAGGCCGAGCGCGAGACCATCGACCGCTACGTTGCCGCCTGGCTTTCAAGCCGTGTCGGCGAAGTCTTCGATACGCGCATTACTGGCGTCCAGAAGTTCGGCTTCTTCGCGACGATCATCAGCCTTGGCGGCGACGGCCTCGTGCCGGTTTCGACTCTGGGCGACGAGCGCTTTGCCTATGACGAGAAGGCGCAAGTCCTCGAAGGCGAGAGCAGCGGCACGAGCTATGCCGTCGGCCAGATCCTGCGCCTGCGCCTTGCCGAGGCGAATCCGCTGACCGGCGCGCTCAAGTTCGAGCTGGAGGAAGGCGGCGGCCGGATCGAACCGCGCGGTCGGCCGACTCCGATGAAACCGCTGAAAAAGAAGGGCGGCCATATGGTCGGTCAGCGCGGCAGGCCGGGCAATATCCGACATCAGGGCCGTAAGAAGAAGTAGCGCGAGTGGGGCAGGGGGATTACCTGCCCCATTCCCGTCATTGCGAGCGTAGCGAAGCAATCCAGAGCGACCCGAGCCGCCGATGGATTGCTTCGCTACGCTCGCAATGACGAAAAAAGAAAGTGGCTCAGCTCAGACGTTCGATCGCATCGGCATCGAGCGTCCCGGGAATCACGAAGACCGGGCAGGGCATCTGGCCAAGTCCCGCACCCGTAAAGTGCGCCACCAGAGGGCCGGGACCACCTTCCTTCGCCGCACCCAGAACAAGCGCCGATACCTCCGGATGCTCCTTGAGATATTCGCGCACGATCTTGATATCCTCGCCCATGCGCACCGAAATCACCGGCATTTTCGCGCCTTGCGACAGCAGGTTGCCGGCCGCTGCCGTCACCAGCGTTTCGGCGCGGGCGCGGGCTTCTTCCTCGATCGTCGCCTGGACGCCGCCAAAGGCATTGAAAGGCTGCGGCGGCACCAGCGCCAGGAGATGCAACATGCCGTCGGTCTTCGCGGCGCGGCGCGCGGCGAACTGGAGAGCGACCAGCGCCTCTTCGGTTTCGTCAACGATAACCAGATAGATACGCATGACTTTTTGGCCCTGATCCCCTTGCGGACTGCTTATCAGGCCATTCAGGTCTCTGTGCAAGAGATCACGAATGGCGAAAGGATTGCGAAGGCGCTTGTATGCTGCGCGCAACTTGTCCAAGGAAAGGCCAACCCTCCCCCCTCCACAGGATAACAAGGGACACACACGCTTCCATGCCCATCGAGATCAAGATGCCCGCCCTGTCCCCCACGATGGAAGAGGGAAAACTGGCAAAATGGCTGGTTAAGGAAGGCGACACCGTCAACTCCGGCGACATCATGGCCGAAATCGAAACCGACAAAGCCACGATGGAATTCGAAGCCGTCGACGAAGGCGTCGTCGGCAAGATTCTGGTGCCGGAAGGCACCGAAGGCGTGAAGGTCGGCACCGTGATCGCCGTGATCGCCGGTGAAGGCGAAGACGCCAGCGCTGTCGCCGCCGCTCCTGCCAAGACCGAGGCGCCCAAGGCGGCTGCCCCGGCTCCGGCCGCTGCACCTGCTGCTCCGGCTCCCGCAGCTTCCGCGCCTGCCGCCGTGGCCACTGACGGCCGCGTCGTTGCCTCTCCCCTCGCCAAGCGCATTGCCGTCGCCAAGGGCGTCGACCTTGCCGCCGTGACCGGCACCGGCCCCAAGGGCCGCATCGTCAAGGCCGACGTCGAAGCCGCTCAGCCCGGTACCGCCGCGCCCAAGGCAGCTGCTCCGGCCGCCGCCCCGGCGCCTGCCGCCGCGCCCGTCGCTGCCGGTGAAGCCAAGCCCGCAACCGTCGAAATGGCGCCCGAAACCCGCGCCCTGCTCGATGACCGCATCCCGCACGCCGTCGAAAAGCTGTCGGGCATGCGCAAGACCATTGCGCGCCGCCTCACGCAGTCGATGCAGGAAGCGCCGCACATCTACCTCACCGTGGACGTGCGCCTCGACAAGCTGATGGCCCTGCGTGCCGAGATCAACTCCATGCTCGAAAAGCAGGGCGTGAAGGTTTCGGTCAACGACATGCTGATCAAGGCCCTCGGCCGCGCGCTGATCGACGTGCCGGAATGTAATGTGACCTTCGCCGGCAACGAGCTGATCAAGTATGCCCGTGCCGACGTTTCGGTTGCCGTTTCGATCCCGGGCGGCCTGATCACCCCGATCGTCCAGAATGCCAATGGCAAGTCGTTCTCCGAAATCGCCAAGGCGACCAAGGACCTTGGCAAGCGCGCCAAGGAAGGCAAGCTGCAGCCGGGCGAGTATCAGGGCGGTACCGCCTCGATCTCGAACATGGGCATGATGGGCATCAAGCAGTTCACGGCCGTCATCAACCCGCCGCAGGCGACGATCATTGCGGTCGGCGCCGGCGAGAAGCGCCCGTGGGTCATGCCCGACGATTCGCTGGGCATCGCCACCGTCATGAGCGCAACCGGCAGCTTCGACCACCGCGCGGTGGACGGTGCCGATGGTGCGCGCCTGATGGCCGCCTTCCGCGAATACGTCGAAACGCCGCTGGGCATGGTTGCCTGAGATGGAAGACAAGACCAGCGGTTGCCCGCGTGACCCGGTGATCCGGGTCACGGCGATGCCGGCCGACGCCAATGCCTATGGCGATATCTTCGGCGGCTGGCTGATGAGCCAGATGGACATGGGTGCCGGCCTTATCGCCGCCCGCCGTTCGCGCGGTCGCGCGGTCACCGTCGCCATGGACGGCACCCAGTTTCATCTGCCTGTAAAGGTAGGTGACGAAGTGTCTGTCTATGGAGAGATCAAGCGCGTCGGTCGTACCTCGCTGACGATCGCCATCGAAGCCTGGCGCCGCCATCGGCATGAAGAAGAAGAAGTGAAGGTGACGCAGGCCGTGTTCACCTTCGTCGCGGTGAACGAATTCGGCAAACCGCGCGTCATCGATCAGGAGAAGTAACTCAGTGGCTGATACCTATGACGTCATCGTTCTCGGCTCGGGTCCCGGTGGCTATGTCGCGGCAATCCGTGCCGCACAGCTGGGCCTGAAGACCGCCATCGTCGAGCGCGAACTGCTCGGCGGCATCTGCCTCAACTGGGGCTGCATCCCGACCAAGGCGCTGCTGCGCTCGGCCGAGGTGTTCCACCAGATGAAGCACGCCAAGAACTACGGTCTTTCGGCCGAGAACATCACGGCCGATCTCGATGCCGTGGTCCAGCGTTCGCGCGGCGTTGCCAAGCAGCTCAATCAGGGCGTCACGCACCTGATGAAGAAGAACAAGATCACCGTGCACATGGGCACCGGCAAGCTTGTCGGTCCGGGCAAGCTCCAGGTGACCGGCGAGAAGGGCACCGAGACCCTTGAAGCCAAGCACATCGTGATCGCCACCGGCGCCCGCGCCCGCGACCTGCCGCACGCCAAGGCTGACGGCAACCGCGTGTGGACCTACCGCCACGCGATGACGCCGAAGGAAATGCCTACCAAGCTTCTGGTCATCGGATCGGGCGCCATCGGCATCGAATTCGCCAGCTTCTACAATGACATGGGCGTTGACGTCACGGTCGTCGAGATGATGGACCGCATCGTCCCGGTCGAGGATGCCGACGTTTCGGCGTTCCTCGAAAAGCAGCTGACCAAGCAGGGCATGAAGATCATGACCAGCGCCAAGACCAGCGACATGGTCGTCGGCAAGGACAGCGTGAAGGTGACGATCACCGACAAGGCCGGCAAGGCCGAGGCGGTGGAATTCAGCCACATGATCGTCGCCATCGGCATCGTGCCGAACGTCGAGAACATCGGTCTGGAAGACCTCGGCATCGAGCCGGACAAGCGCTTCCACATCAAGACCGACGACTACGGCCGCACCAACGTCAAGGGCATCTGGGCGATCGGTGACTGCGTTGACGGTCCCTGGCTGGCCCACAAGGCAAGCCACGAAGGCGTCACTGCCGCCGAGGCGATTGCGCAGGAACTGGGCAACAAGGACGTGCATCCGCACCCGCTCGACCGTCGCAACATCCCGGGCTGCACCTACTGCCACCCGCAGATCGCCTCGGTCGGCATGACCGAAGCGAAGGCGAAGGAAGCGGGCTACGAAGTGAAGGCCGGCACCTTCCCGTTCATCGGTAACGGCAAGGCCATCGCACTGGGCGAGCCGGAAGGCTTCGTGAAGACCGTGTTCGACGCCAAGACCGGCGAACTGCTCGGTGCCCACATGATCGGCGCGGAAGTGACCGAAATGATCCAGGGCTACGTGGTCGGCAAGACGCTCGAAACCACCGAGGCCGAGCTGATGAACACCGTGTTCCCGCATCCGACCATCTCGGAGACGATGCACGAGGCAACGCTCGCCGCCTATGGCCGCGCGCTGCACATGTAAGGCTAAGCGCCGATACGGAATACGCGAAGGGCGGGCCCGCAAGGCCCGCCCTTTTCGTTTGCTGTCGCTACTGCCGGGGACCGGTCAGTTGGCGGCGGCGCGGACGATATGTTCGAAAACGGCGGGATGGAGCGGCTCGACGAACTCGCAGCCGACCGTGGCCCCGCGCACCCAGCAAACCCGCGCACCAAGCATCTGAAGCCCCGGAATGCGGATGCGCAGAGGCATGTCGTCGCGGGTGTCGGGAAGCCAGGCGATGCGGAAACCGCCCGGAGACAGATCATCCAGTCGCGCGGCCTTCCAAGGGCGCATGCCTTGCCGCACCTCGCACAGGATCGATACGCCCACTCGGGTATCGCGGACGAGTAGATCGGGACTCGTAACGTCTTGCAAGGCATCCTCCCTGATGTGAGAATTGCCTTGCAAGAAGTAGACTTACCAAGGGGTTAGCGGCACCGACGGTTCGCACCGAAACGGTGGAAACCTTTCAGCGAAACGTCTTGGAAAGCACCACCAGCGTCGGATCGCCTTCGAAAGTTTCGGGCGTGAAGCCCTTGTCACGCTCCACTTCGATGGCGGCGCTGTTTTCACGGCTCTCGATCGCGATCACTCGGCGGCATCCACGCGCATCGGCCTGTTTGCCAAGAAAATCGAGCATGGCCCAACCGATGCCCTTTCCCTTGTAGGCGCTGGCAACCGAGATCGCGACTTCGGCGGTATCGAGCGCCTCGTCACAGGCCAGCACGCCCGAGGCGACCAGTTGGCCGCTCGCCTTGTCGAAGCCGATCCACGATTCGGTGCGAAACTGGTCGGCATTGACGAGCGGGGCGATCTGCTGTGCGCTCACCTTGTCGGCGGCCGCAAAGAAACGGAAACGGCGATCCTCGTCGGCCACGCGTTCGAAGAAGGCGGTAACGTCGGCCTCGTCGCTTTCCTTGGCGGGGCGGACCTCCAGCTCGATGCCGGAACGGGTGGGCAGGGTAATGACGTCACTGAAAGACATGGACGAGACTCCATCGAGAAGTGCCGGTTCCTTGGGCCACCGCGCGGGACTTGTCCTTGATCGGGATCAGCAATCGCAATCAGGGACTTGCCTGTAACGGGACCAATCGCCGCCGCCTTCGCTGCGGCAATATCAACGGGATAACACAAGCCACCGGCCCTGTCGCGCGCCGGGATGGAGAACCGTCCCGGAACCGGAACGGGATTTCCCCGCGTCCTTTGAAGAAGCCTTTGCGAACATGGTGCAAGGCGCGCGATCTTTGGCTAACGTCACGCCGAACGAGTGAGACGCCGACCGGATTCTCGAAGCGAGTCCAGGGCCGGCGCGAAATAGGGTTTCGCCGGATGCACTCGGCCGGAGAGGAGAATACGTCATGGCTGAGGCCATCTATCCCGTGCCTGAAGAATGGGCCCGGAACGCCCTGATCGACGCAGCGCGTTACGATGAAATGTACCAGCGCTCGGTCAGCGATCCCGAGGGATTCTGGCGCGACGAGGCGAAGCGGATCGACTGGATCAAGCCGTTCACCGAGGTGAAGAAGACCAGTTTCCACGAAGCCGATTTCGGCATTTCCTGGTTCTCCGACGGTACGCTCAACCTCTCCGCCAATTGCCTTGATCGTCACCTAGCCGAGCGCGGCGACGCCATCGCCATTCTCTGGGAACCGGACGACCCAAAGAACCCGGAACGCCGGATCACGTACCGCGAGCTGCATGAATCGGTCTGCCGCTTCGCCAACCTCCTCAAGGCGCGTGGGGTCAAGCGCGGGGACCGCGTGACCATTTACCTGCCGATGGTGCCCGAAGCCGCCGTTGCCATGCTCGCCTGCGCGCGCATCGGTGCGATCCACTCGATTGTCTTCGCCGGCTTTTCGCCCGACGCGCTGGCTGGCCGCATCCAGGATTGCGACAGCCGTATCGTGCTTACTAGCGACGAAGGCTTGCGCGGCGGCAAGACCATCGCGCTCAAGGCGAATGTCGATGAAGCGCTGAAGGCCTGCCCGGACGTCGAGACCGTCGTCGTCCTCAGCCATACCGGCGCGGGCGTGCCGATGGTCAAGGGGCGCGATATCGATTGGGCCAGCTCGGTCGCCGCGCAGTCCACCGATTGCGCTCCGGAAGAGATGAACGCCGAAGATCCGCTGTTCATCCTCTACACCTCGGGTTCGACCGGCAAGCCCAAGGGCGTGCTCCACACCACCGGCGGCTATTCGGTCTGGGCCTCGATGACGCATGAGTACGTCTTCGATTACCGGCCGGGCCAGATCTACTGGTGCGCGGCCGATATCGGCTGGGTCACGGGCCACTCCTACGTCGTCTACGGCCCGCTGGCCAACGGCGCGACCACGGTGATGTTCGAGGGCGTGCCCAACTTCCCCGATGCGAGCCGCTTTTGGCAAGTGGTCGACAAGTTCGGGGTCGAGATCTTCTACGGCGCGCCGACGGCACTGCGCGCACTGATGCGCGAGGGTGACGACTATGTGAAGAAAACCTCGCGCAAGAGCCTGCGCCTGCTCGGCTCGGTGGGCGAACCGATCAATCCCGAGGCGTGGGAATGGTATCACAAGGTCGTGGGCGAGGGGCGCTGCCCGATCGTCGACACCTGGTGGCAGACCGAAACGGGCGGCGCGATGATCACGCCGCTGCCGGGCGCCACCGCGCTCAAGCCGGGTTCGGCCAGCAAGCCGATGTTCGGCGTAAAGCCGATGCTGGTCGATAACGACGGCACCGTGCTCGAAGGCGCAGCCGATGGCTGTCTGGTCATCACCGACAGCTGGCCGGGGCAGATGCGCACCGTCTGGGGCGATCACGCGCGCTTCTTCATGACCTACTTCTCGACATTCGCGGGATGCTACTTCACCGGCGACGGCTGCCGCCGCGACGAGGATGGCTATTACTGGATCACCGGCCGCATCGACGACGTGATCAACGTCTCCGGCCACCGCATGGGCACGGCCGAGATCGAATCGGCGCTGGTGGCCCATCCGGCGGTTGCCGAGGCGGCAGTCGTCGGCATGCCGCACGAGATCAAGGGGCAGGGCATCTATGCCTTCGTCACCTGCAATGCCGAAGTCGAGCCGGACGAGGCGCTGCGCAAGGAACTGATCAAGTGGGTTCGCCATGAGATCGGCCCGATCGCTACGCCGGACGTCATCCAGTTCGCGCCGGGCCTGCCCAAGACCCGCTCGGGCAAGATCATGCGCCGCATCCTGCGCAAGATCGGCGAGAACGACTTCTCGAACCTCGGCGATATCTCGACGCTTGCCGATCCCTCGGTGGTCGAGAACCTGATCGCCAACCGGCCGCAGCCGGCAACTGCATGACCGGACGCGGAGGATGCCCGGGAAAGCCCGGTGCATCCTCCGCGTGGGTTCAGCCTGCGTCGGTGGCCACCTCGATGGCGTCGAAGTCACGCCAGCGGTAAACGGCGTAGCTCAGCACCCAGCACAGCACGAACAGGCCGATAATAAGGAAGCCGAGCGTGTTGAAATGCTCGGACAGTGCGCTGACGCCGGACCAGAAGCCGCCTTTCAGCCCGAACTTGTCGACCAGCAGCGCCGCCGTCTGGATCGACCCGATCACCAGCGCCACAAGGGCTGAGATCGAGGTGATCGTGATGTTGTAGTAGAGCTTGCGGATCGGCTTCACGAAAGCCCATTCGTAGGCGCCGAGCATGATGACCCCGTCGGCAGTGTCGATCAGCGCCATGCCCACGGCGAAGAGCACCGGGAACACCAGCACCGTTCCGAGCGAAATGCCGTCCGCCGCGTGAGCGCCCGAAAGGCCGAGGATCGCCACTTCGGTCGCGGTATCGAAGCCCAGGCCGAACAGGAAGCCGAGCGGGGCCATGTGCCAGCTCTTGCGTACCAGACGGAACAGCGGGCGCAGGATGCGCGCCATCAGGCCGCGCCCGGCGAGCAGGATGTCCAGATCCTCCTCCGCATAAGTGCCGCCGCCACGAACCTGCTGGAAGCGAGACCACACGCCGCGTAGGATCGCGAGATTCATGATGGCGATGGCGAAAAGGAAGCTGGCCGAAACGACCGTGGCGATAACCCCGCCGGACTGACCGAATGCCTCGAAATCGTCCAGCGTGCTGGCCGCCGCCGCGATCGTGGTCGCCGCGATCAGCACGATGGCCGAGTGCCCGATCGCGAACCACAGCCCGACCGTGAGCGGGCGCTGCCCGTCCTGCATCAGCTTGCGGGTAACATTATCGATCGCGGCGATGTGGTCGGCGTCCACGGCGTGGCGCATGCCAAGGCTCCAGGCGAGCACGGCGGTGCCGAGCATCACGGGATTGCCGTGGAACGCGCCGAACGCCCAGAGCCAGGTGGCGACGTTCGCGCCCACGAGCGCGGCAAAAAGCACCGCGACCCGACGGCGCAGGCGCGGTTTGCCGGAAGGCCCCTCGGCCGCCGTTGTTCGATGCGAAACAGAACTGACTTGCATTCGTGAATACCCCGTCGGCGTCAGCGACTTTCGGGGAGGGCCTCCGCGCGAACGGCCGGCCTGTGCGCCGGACGGACGCCGTCCAGCGCCCGGCACGCATGCCGGTGCGGCCCTCGCCGCACGTGCGTCGCTCAGACGGAGTTACCGTGCCACGGCCATCCCCTGGGCCAGGGCAAGAGCGACCAGACGCCGGCAGGTCTCCTGGCTTGCGGGTCAAGGCCTCGATGCACGGCCTTCCCAGGCCCCGCATGACTTAGCGTCCGGCCCAGTGGCTGCGGCAAGGGCGCCTTGCCCTGCCGCGATGTGCATCGCGCTCGCCGCTTACAGTTGCAGGGACAGCCTCGGTTTCAGACGCAAGGTCCTCACCGCGTTCCCTTTTAAGCCCCTTTCGGGACACCGGCGCGATCAGTGCCGAGACCCTGAAAGCGTCTCGACGGCCGCATTGGTAGTCTCGGCGGTGCATCAGGGCAAGAGCGCTTCACGAGCCGGAACCGCCTTCGCATTTCGGCGCCCGGACCAAATGGGTCGCGATTTTTCCCGATCGGAAGGTGATTTTATGAGCGTAAAAATGATCCGCACTCTACAATAGGCAATTACTGCGAGTGAAATCATTAAGAGTCGATGGTGAATCCGGCTGAATTTCATGTGAAATAATATTCTCCTCGAGATGGTGGATCATATATTTCTGACTCACAGTAGCGACACTTGAATAGGAGAGGCATTTCGGGAGGCTTCCGATGCTCGAGGGTGCAAGAAACGAGCTTTTTTCTGAACTTATCGCAACTTGTGACGGGATGCTGGCGCCGGCCGTCTATGCGCGCATCTACGAAACCGCCCAACGCGGCGGTCAGATCGTCGAAGTCGGCACGGCCATGGGGGCGGCCACGGTCGCACTCGCGCTGGGTTTGCGAAATTCGGGCAAATCTGGCCATGTGTTCACGTTCGATCCGATGACAGGCGGCCCGAGGCGATCGTTGAACTCGCCAGGGAAACGCATCGCGCGAATAGAGGCCAATCTGGCGCGCTACGGTGTCCAGGATCTGGTCACGGTTACGCCATCCGATCTGCGAAGCGGGCTTTCGGTTCTCCCGGACGACCAGACCGTTTCCGTCCTGATGCTCGACGCCGATGGGCGGATCGATCGCGATCTGGAAACGCTTGAGCAGCGGCTTGCGCCCGGTTGCTCCATGATAATCGACGATATCGCCGATCAGGTGCGGGTGAAGCGTCAGGGCGCGACTTACCGCATAGACAGCAAGATGCGTCTGTCATGGTTGCTGATCAACAAGCTCACCGAGTCGGGAAAGCTCAGCGCCGGGCAACAGCTGGTGGACACCTACTTCGGTGAAGTCATCGCCGACGCGAACAGTATCATCGACCGCGACGATACGCTTGAGGCCTATCGACAGCTCGTTTTTCAGACCGCCTCGACCAATCGCCTGCAACGGCTTCGTTCTTATCTCCTGGAGCAGGGGCAGGAGGTCGCACCCGATTTCGTGGCGAAATGCCGAAGGTTTTACCGGCGCATCAAATACCGCCGGCTCGCCGCCTCGTCCGAAATGAATGCCGCCGAAGAATCTTCGCGGGGCGGTTCCGGCGGAGAGCAGGTGGCCGCGTGACCCTCCCACACCCGGCCATGGGCGATCGCGCGTAAAGGCTTTTCAGATCCATCCTGTTGCGTAAGCTGTCATCGAACCGGGCACCAAAAGACCGGACGCAAACCATAAGGACTGTCAGGGATGGATGTCGAAGCGCGCTTGGCGGCGCTGGAAGAGCGCTGCCGCAAGGCGGAGGATCATCTGGAGATCCTCAATCTGCTGAACACTTACGGTCCTTTGGTGGATAGCGGCACGGCACGGCCTGCGGGCGATTTGTGGGTCGAGGGCGGCGGCTACAACTTCACTTTGCCCGATGGCGGTACTCTGCGCCTTTCGGCGCCTGACGAAATCGCCGACATGTATGCGTGGGAAGGCCATCTCGAACTGGTCAAGACCGGCTGCGCGCACCTCACGGCGACGCCGAAGATCAGCGTGCATGGCGATAAGGCCGAGGCGGTTGGCTATTCGGTCGTGATCCTTCGCGAAGAGGACCGCTGGTTCCTTTGGCGCGCGGCGGTCAATCACTGGACTCTGGAGCGCGGCGGGCAGGGCTGGCGTATCATCGAGCGCTTCAACCGCGCGCTCGACGGTTCGGCGGAGAGCCACGAGACCATGCGCAAGGTGGCCACGATATGAGCCGCTTCGAAGGGAAAGTCGCGATCATTACTGGCGCGAGCACCGGGCTGGGCCCGGTCATGGCGAAGATGATGGCGCAGGAGGGCGCCCGGCTGGTTCTGGCGGCCCGGCGGCTCGAGCTGGTGGAGGAGGTTGCCGCCGCAATCGGCGCCGACGCTGTGGCGGTGCGCGCCGATGTTACCGTGGAGGAGGACGTCGCAGCCATGGTCGAGGCGGCGATGGCCCGCTGGGGCCAGGTCGACGTGATGATGAACAATGCGGCCGTCCCCGGCGTCGACAAGTGGATCTGGGAGCAGACCATCGACAACTTCCTCGACACATACAGGGTCGATTGCATGGCCGCGATGCTGTGCACGCGCGAGGTGCTGAACCGTTCGATGCTGGAACGGCGGACGGGCTCCATCGTCAACTTCTCGTCCAGCGCGGGGTGGGACGGCATGGCCCGCAAGAGCCACTATTCCGCGGCCAAAGGCGCACTGCGCATTCTCACCAAGACGATTGCGCGGGAGGTGGGTGAATTCGGCATCCGCTGCAATTGCGTGGTGCCGGGTGCCATCGGCACCGACCTCATGATCAACTACATGAAGCGGATCGCCGATGAGCAGGGGAAAAGCTTCGAGGACGTCGAGGCCGGTCTGGTCGCGGGCGTGCCGTTGAAGACCTTCTCCACGCCTGACGATGTGGCGCGGATGGCGCTGTTCCTCGCCTCTGACGAGGCGCGCACGGTGACCGGGCAGTCGATCAACGTCGATGGCGGCCTGGTGATGTCCTGACGCGTAATTATTCTGGGAAATCCATAAAATCGGGAGAGGGTATATGGCGAATGAGATGCCGAAATCGACGGATTTCACCGGTCTCACGCAAAAGGTCATCGCCTATAGCGAAGCCTTCGCGGGCATCGTCGAGAAAGCGAAGTCCGGGCCGCTGGAAGCCTCGGACTGGGCCGGGATCGAGGCGCTCGTCAATGTCGACGCCTATGAACGCATGGGCGTGTTTCTGGGCCCTCAGGCCGAAGTGATCGATTGGCCGAAGTACAAGTTCTATATCTCGCAATATGCGGCGGGCAGCTCCTGGGAAGGAACTTTGCGCCATGTCACCGAACAGGCGAACCGGGTGATCCTGGAACTGGAGGAGCGCAATTCGCGTGACGGGGTAACGGACGTGTCGAACACGGTGACGATTTACGAATTCGATGACGCGCAGAAGCTTCGCCATCTGGATGTCTATGTGATGCCGCTTGGAAAGCGCTGAATTCTCCGATCAGCCCGCGATGCCCCGGAATTCCGGCGATGGGGCATCTGCGTTCGTACGCTCATAATATCGCAGGAAATCGGCGGCCGGGAGCGCCTGCGAATAGAGCCAGCCTTGCGCGAATTCGACACCGGCGCTGCGGAGGTAGGCCTCCTGTTCCCGCGTCTCCACACCTTCCGCGATGATCTTGAAGTTCAGGCCGTGAGCCATATCGATGATGTGCGGGATGACGGCGCTGGTGGCAGCGGATTTTCCGATTGCCCGGATGAAAGACTTGTCCACCTTCAGGGCATCAAGCGGGAGCAGTTCCAGCAACGAGAGGCTGGAATAGCCCGTGCCGAAGTCATCGATCGCAACCGGATGCCCCTGCGCCCTAGCGGTCTCCAGTGTCGCGCGCGCAGCAGCCGCATTCATGAAGCCGCGCTCGGTTGCCTCCAGCCAGATCTGCTCGGGCGCGACGTTCGTGCGGGCAAGGGCCGTCGTCAGGATCGGAAGGAAACGCCCGCTCTGCATGTCGGCCGAAGAAATGTTGATGGCGATATGAACGTTGCGCTTGCGACGCAGCATTTCCGCCAGATCCTCCACGACACAAGCGATCATGAGGTCGGTGAGCGGTTCGATCAGGTCGTTGCGTTCCGCAAGCGGTATAAAAAGGTCCGGCAGCACGCACGATCCGTCCGCCCGCTCCCACCGTAGCAGCGCTTCGGCACCGACGCAGAGACCTGTCGAAAGCTCGATGATCGGCTGGTAGCAGACCCGGAATTCGCGCCGCTTGATGGCGATCGCAATCTCACGCTCCAGCGAAAGCCGTTGGCGTGACAGCCATACCACAAGGCACACGAGAAGCGCGGAAACCGCCAGACCTATCGGGACCAGCAGCCACAGTTCCCGATCTACGCGCGTTTCGACGAGCGAGTGGTCGGTGATCGCAAAGGCGCGGAAATTCCTGTCCTGGCTTGAAGCATAGACAAGCGCTCCCGATCGGCCGAAACCGCCGGTTCGCGCGATCCGGTGCGCCAGAGGCAGACCCGCGGTGCCGTTGATCGCTACCAGCTTTCCGTCCAGCGTGGCGATCCCCAGCGTCATGGCCGTGTCCGTCAGGACATCGACAAGCCGCTCAGGCCGCATCAGGACATTGTAGTCGCCGTGGGCGAGCACCAGAGTGGGAGCGCCACCCGTGATTTTCGGCCTCACGTTGAGGAAGAGGCCGAAGCCATCGGGCAACATGGCATCGGGCGTGCCCTTCGCGATGTCCTTCGTCACCATGCCCCAGCTTGTGCAGGCAAGCTTGCCGTCGATGAAGTATCCGACTTCGTCAACCGTACGGGTGTCTACGGTGACCTGACGCATGCGCACGATGTGGTCGGGCGAACACCCCCTCCAGTTCTCCGCCTCAAGCTTGCGGAAGGCCGCTTTCGTATAGGCCAGTTGCCGACCGGCCCGCATGAGCGTCCAATTGCTGTATTCGAGGCGATGCTCCTGCTCGGCCGCGCTGGCCCGATATCGCGCATAGGCCGCAATTCCGGCCAGCGGCACCACGGCCGCCAGCACAGCGAGGAAACCAGCGAAAAATACGACCCGTCGGCGATACATGAGCAGCGAGATGTCCAGCAATTCAGCACATTATATGTGCGATTGTGCGCACAGTGCATGAATTGCCCGCTCAAAGTGACATCCGCGACCGAAAATGAGGCTGATTGACGCGGCATCGCCTGACCGAAGCCGGTCAGCCCGATGGGAGAGGCCCGACCGCAAGTTCCGTCCATTTCTCCTCGGACGCGGAATTGGCGATCACGCTTTCGACGAAAGCCATGGTCCTGAGCCCCGCCTCGATCGATGGGAACCAGTCATCCACCCCCGGCACTGCCGCGCTGTTCGATATTCGGGCGGCGAAAGCGCAGTAGAGGTTGGCGAACGCTTCGATATAGCCCTCGGGATGTCCGGCGGGTGTGCGCAACCGGAGGAGGGTGGATTCCGCCAGACCCGGCCCGCCGGCCCGAAGCGTTTCGGCCGGGCGGTCCAGCCAGCGCAAGGTCAGCGTATTGGGCTCCATCTGCGCCCATTCCAGACCGCCGCGTTCGCCGTGAATGCGCAGTTTCAGGCCGTTCTCGTCCCCCGCCGCGACTTGCGTTGCCTTCAGCGTTCCGCGCGCGCCGCCGTCCAGACGAAGCAGGACACTAACATCGTCGTCCAGCCGCCGTTCCGGAACGTGAGTCGTCAGGTCCGCGCAGAGTTCCCGGACATGCAGGCCCGAGACATGTTCCGCCAGATGGAAGGCGTGGGTGCCGATATCGCCAAGGCATCCACCCAATCCGGCGCGGGCGGGGTCCGTGCGCCACTCCGCCTGCTTGTTGCCTTCCCTGTCGATCGCCTGACTGAGCCAGCCCTGCGAATATTCGACCTGCACCAGCCGGATCTTGCCGAAGTCTCCCCGCGCCACGCGCAGGCGTGCTTCTTCCACCAAGGGATAGCCGCTATAGGTAAAGGCCAGGCCAAAATGACGGCCTGATCGCGCCGCCGCCTGCGCGATCAGGCGGGACTCTTCCAGATCGAGCGCCATCGGCTTTTCGCAAAACACGTGAAACCCTGCGTCCAGCGCGGCGATCGCCATGGGGGCGTGAAGATGGTTCGGCGTCACGATGGATATGGCGTCGACGCGTTCCCCGACCGGCAAAGCAGATTCCGCTGCAAGCAATGCGTCGAGCGAGTCATATGTCCGGGCAGGTTCGATCCCCAGCGTTTCGCCGGAGCGACGATTGCGCTCGGGATCGCTGCTGAACGTGCCGGCGACAAGCCGCCAGCGTCCGTCGAGTGCGGCTGCCGCGCGGTGGATAGCACCGATAAAAGCGCCTTCTCCGCCTCCGGCCATGGCCAGACGCAAGGTCCGTGTGCTCACCTCTCTCCTCCTTTTTTCGCTTTGTCCCAGCCCCATAATTCTGGCCTTGATCTGATATGATTTACCGGTAAACGTTAGGCAACAATAAATAAGACGGAGAGTCGAGGATGCGCATGACAGCAAACCTCAGCCTGACACCGGTTGCCGCAGTCGCGGCGATGCTGTTTGCCGCGCCGGTCATGGCCCAAACAGCGCCTTCGGCCTTTAACGCGTGCCGTGCCTGCCACAGCGTGGAGAGCGACGGAAAGAGCGGCATTGGCCCAAATCTGCATGGTGTCGTGGGTCGTCCGGCGGCATCGCTTCCCGGCTTCGGCTATTCGCCGGCTCTCCGGGGTTCCAAACTGCGTTGGGACGATCAGAGCCTGGATGATTTTCTGACCGCGCCGTCGAAGAAGGTTCCCGGTACGCGCATGCCGATTTCCACGCCGGATCCAGCCAAGCGCGCGGCGATCATCGCCTATCTCAAAAGCCTGAAGTGAAGGCGCGACAGGCCATGCGCAGTCCCGCGATCTTCCTGGCCCAGTTCATGAGCGACACGGCGCCGTTCGACACACTGGACAACGCCGCACGCTGGATGGCGCAGGCCGGTTACAAGGGCATTCAGGTGCCCAGTAACGATCCGCGCTGCATGGATCTGGCGCTGGCGGCGGAAAGCCAGGACTATTGCGACGAACTGGCCGGGCGTTGCCGCGAGGCGGGCGTCGAGATTTCCGAACTGTCGACCCATTTGCAGGGGCAGTTGGTAGCGGTTCACCCCGCTTACGATGCGGCGTTCGACAATTTTGCGCCTCCCGAATTGCGCGGCAAACCCGCCGAACGGCAGGCATGGGCGGTCGATCAACTGAAACTGGCGGCCAAGGCAAGCCGGCGACTGGGGCTGACCGCGCACGCGACCTTTTCGGGCGCTCTGGCGTGGCCGTACTTCTACCCTTGGCCGCAGCGGCCTGCCGGTCTGGTGGAAGAGGCCTTCACAGAACTGGGGCGCCGGTGGCGGCCTATTCTGGATGCGTTCGACGAGCAGGGCATCGATCTCTGCTACGAATTGCATCCAGGCGAGGATCTGCATGACGGCCTGACGTTCGAACGCTTTCTCGACGCGGTAGGCGGCCATTCGCGCGCCAATATTCTCTATGATCCAAGCCACTTCGTGCTTCAGGCGATGGACTATCTCCAGTTCATCGACATCTATCATGACCGCATCAAGATGTTCCATGTGAAGGATGCGGAGTTCAATCCCACCGGGCGGGCGGGCGTCTATGGCGGTTACGCCGACTGGATCGACCGGCCGGGCCGCTTCCGTTCGTTGGGTGATGGCCAGATCGACTTCACCGGCATTTTCTCGCGCCTGACGCAGTATGGCTATGACGGCTGGGCGGTGCTGGAATGGGAATGCTGCCTGAAGCATCCTGAGGACGGCGCGCGCGAAGGTGCGCCCTTCATTGCGGCACACATGATCCGCCGGCCGGAACGGGCCTTCGACGATTTTGCAGGCGGCGGTGACCCCGCCAACAACAAGCGCTGGTTGGGACTAACCTGACGGCAAAGCAGACTCGACCCCGATAAAAAACATTGAACGGGGCACTGGGCAGAGGAACGGGGCATGACGGGCGTAAACCGGCAGAGGCTGTTTTGGCTGAGCGTTCTGGCGCTCTTCACGGCATCGATGAGCGCATCCTTGCGCGCGGCAGTGGCGAGCAGCCTGAAGGCGCAATGGATCGATCCCATCGCGCCGATCGCTGCGGGCGAATTGATCGGCGCGGCTCTGGGCGCGGCTTTTCTGGGTTTTGCGATCACGGTCTTCGTCGTCAGCGCGCTGCTCGATCGGGTGGGTATCCGCCGAATATTGATCGGCTGCGGCGTCGCTTTCCTGATTGGCACGACGCTGATCGTGGGGGCAGGGGCCTTCGCCACCGGCATGGCCGTCTATCATCTGGTGTGGCTGGGCATGCTGCTGAGCGGCATCGGCTGGGGCTTTGCCGAAGCGTCGATCAACCCGCTCACCGCGCGTCTCTATCCCGAGGACACCACGCATCGCCTGAATGTGCTCCACGCATGGTATCCCGGGGGGCTGATCGTCGGCGGCCTTGCGGGCGTATTCCTGGCGCCGCTGCTGCCGTGGCAGGCGATCATGGCACTGGTGTTCCTGCCCGCCGTCTGCGTCATCGTGATCGCGGCGACCACCCGGTTTCCCGAACCACCCAAAATGGCGGGTGAGCGGGCCATGAAGGACATGATGCTGGAAGTGGTGCGCCGCCCCAGCTTCTTCGTCTGGTTCGGCGCCATGTTCCTTACCGCATCCTCGGAACTGGCACCGGGTCAGTGGATCGATGTTGCACTCAGCAATCGCGTCGGCATGCGCGGCATATTGCTGCTGGTCTATGTCAGCGCGCTGATGTTCGTCTTCCGCCATTTCGCCGGGCGGATTGCCGGCCGCCTGTCCAATCCGGGGCTGCTCTGGGTTTCGAGCCTGCTTGCCGCGATCGGCCTGTTCCTGCTGTCGCAGGCCCAGTCGCCCGTTTCCGCGATCCTTGCATCGACCGTCTGGGGCCTCGGCGTCTGCGCCATGTGGCCGACGATGCTGGCCTCCGTCGCCGAACGCTATCCGCGCGGGGACTCCTGGGCGTTGGGACTGGTCGGTTCGGCCGGCGCTCTGGCAAGCTTCTTTGTTCTGCCTCGCCTCGGTGAAATGTTCGATCAGGCGAAAGTCGAGATTGCGGGCGGTCCGGAAGCCTTCACGCAGCTGAGCGGTTCCGCGCTGCACGCCGTGGAAGATGCCGCCGCCTCCCAATCCTTCGCGCGGCTGACGTTCGTTCCCTTGACCCTGCTCTTCGTGTTCGGCGCGATCTGGCTGACCGAACGACGCGCCAGCCGCCGCGCCGCGCGCGTTATGGAGGGCGTGGCATGAGCCTTTCCAGACGCGCGGTGATCGCCACCGGACTTGCTGCTGCGGCAACTCCGGCCCTGTCGATCAGCACGGACAAGGGCGCAGGCGGATCGAATGCCGCGCATTTCTCGCTCGGCTACGCGCCTCATGAAGGCAGTTTCGCCAGCCGGGGCGGTCTGCTGGAACAGATCGCTTACGCGGCCGACCAGGGGTTTCGCGGCTGGGAGGATAACGAGGCACGCAAGCGCCCGGTCGAACAGCAGGAAGCCATGGCCCGCGCGCTTGCCCAGCGTGGCATGACCATGGGCGTCTTCGTTGCCAGCATGCCGAAATGGGCGGATTTCCGGCCGGTTCTGGGCAGCAACGACGATGCCGAGCGGGGTGCGTTTCTGGAGGATATCCGTACCTCCATCGATGTGGCCAAGCGCCTCAATGCCAAGCACATGACCGTCGTTACCGGCTTCATGGACCGCAAGGTACCGGTGGAGATCCAGACCGGGCGGATCATCGATTGCATGCGGCGCGCCGGAGACATTGTCGCGCCGCATGGATTGGCGCTGGTGATGGAGCCGCTCAATACGCGCACTAACCATCCCGGCGTCTTCATGCAGTCGATCGCGCAGGGCTATGCCATCGCGCGCGGCGCCAATAGCCCGGGCATCAAGGTGCTGGCGGACCTCTATCACGAACAGATTCAGTCCGGGAACCTGATCCCGACGCTCGACGCCTGCTGGGGGGAGATCGGCTACATCCAGTTCGGCGACAACCCCGGACGCAAGGAGCCGGGCACCGGCGAGATCAACTTCGCCAATATTGCCCGCTGGCTGCGCGGGCGCGGTTATGCCGGCGTGATCGGCATGGAGCACGGAAATTCGCTGGACGGGCGGGCAGGCGAGGATCGGCTGATCGCCGCCTATCGCGCCATCGACAAGGCATGAAGGGGGCGCGAGGATGAAGGGCATCCACATCGGCATGGTAACGGCGGCTTGCGTGATGGCCGGCACGCTTGCCCACGCTGAGGATAGGCCGGGCTTCAGGGACACACAGATCCTCCCCGGCGGCAAATGGCACGTCCATGATCCCGATCGCCCGGCGCCGGCCGTTGTCACGCCTGCCGCGACACCCGGCGGTGCGCCGTCCGACGCCATCGTCCTGTTTGACGGTACATCGCTGGACGCATGGCACGGCGAGCGCGGTCCGTGGCTGCTGGAACAGGGCGCGATGACGATCCCGTCCCGCGCCCAAAGCGGCGGTGAGAACAATCTGATCTCGAAGCAGGAGTTCGGCGATGTTCAGCTCCATCTCGAGTTCCGCTCGCCCAATCCGCCGCAGAAAAGCTCTCAGGATCGCGGCAACAGCGGCATCTGGTTCATGCAGCGCTACGAGGTTCAGATCCTCGATAGCTACCAGAACGCCACTTATGCCGATGGAACCGTCGGCGCGGTCTACGGGTGGAAACCCCCGCTGGTAAATCCGTCCCGGCCGCCGGGGGAATGGCAAAGCTACGACATCGTCTTCGAACGCCCGCACTTCGCCCCGGACGGCAGTCTTGCGCGCCCGGCTTATGTCACGGTGCTGCTGAACGGCGTGCTGGTGCAGAACCATCAGGCCATGCTCGGCACCACCATCTGGCGCAAAGTCGCGCAGTATGAGGCGCATGGCGACAAGGCGCCGATCCAGTTGCAGGACCACAACTCGCCGGTGTCCTTCCGTAACATCTGGGTTCGTCCCTTGCCGGAAGATGCCATCGCGCAAGATCTGAAAGGGGCCACACGATAATGGACCGCAGAGACGCACTAGCCGGCATGGTCGCCATGTTCGGTGCCCAGATTTTCGCCCCGCTGGCCCGGGCGGCAGGGGTCACGCCCGGCGCCGGAATGCCGGTGATAGACCAGGGCGCGCCCAGTGTTCAGGTCTTTACACCCGATCAGCGTGCCTTGATGTCGGCCCTGAGCGAACGCGTCATGCCGACGACCGACACCCCCGGCGCCATCACCGCTGGCGTGCCCGCCTATATCGAAAAGCTGCTCGCGGACTGGGCCGTTGCGGAAGACCGCGAGCCAATCCTGTCCGGTCTCGCCGAAATCGATGCCCGCAGCCGGCAGGACTATGGACTGCCCGCCGTTCAGGCCAAGCCCGATCAGCAGGATGCGCTGCTGACTCTCACCATGAACGACGCGCTTCCGGGCGGCGCGGAGTTCTTCAAGGCGTTCAGACAGATGGTGATCGTCGGCTATTACACGTCCGAAATCGGCATCACGCAGGAGCGCGAATATCTGCCGGTACCCAGCGAATACAACGGCGCCTTTCCCTATTCTCAGGTCAACAAGGTCTATTCCGCATGATCATGAATCGTCGTTCCGTGATGTTGGGCGCCGGCGGCCTTGCCGTGCTCGCCAGCCAGCCTTTTCTTGCCGGTCTCGCCCGCGCCGCGCAGCTTTCGAAAATCGGATTGCAACTCTACACTGTGCGCGAAATCTTCGCTGCCGATCCGGTTGGAACGCTCGAACAGGTCGCCAAGGTCGGATATCGCGAAGTCGAATATGGCGGTGGCGGCTATGACACCATGGATCATGCCCTACTGCGCAAGACCATGGACCGGCTGGGCCTGAAGAGCCCGTCCATCCATGTCGGCTATGACGCGCTGCTGGACAATTTCGACGCCAGCATCACCATGGCCAGGACTTTGGGCGCGCAAACGATCGTCCTGCCCTACATGGTCGACAAGCACCGCAATGGCCCCGCATGGGATGCAGCGATTGCCAACATCAACCGCATTGGCGAAAAGCTGAAGGCGGCCGGCCTGGGCTTCGCCTACCACAATCACGACTTCGAATTCACGGTCAAACCGGACGGCGTCAGCCTCTACGAGCGATTGATCAAGGGCACCAATCCCGCGCTGCTGAAGTTCGAGCTGGACCTCTACTGGGCCATCTATGCCGGGCAGGATCCTCACGCACTGATCCGCAGCTTGCCGGGCCGCATCTATGCCTATCACGTGAAGGACATGCGCGCCGACCGCAGCATGGCGGCCGTTGGCGCCGGCACGATCGACTTCGCCAGCATCTTCAAGCTGAACCAGCTTGCCGGCGTGCAGCATTTCTATGTCGAAAACGATCAGGCGCCCGCGCCCTTCATCCCCGACATCACGAAAAGCTTCCAGACGCTGAGCGCGCTGCGCTTCTGACCGGGAGAGGATCATCATGGCTTCTACGGACAGGTTCGATGCGATCGTCATCGGTTCAGGCGTAAGCGGCGGTTGGGCCGCGAAGGAACTGACGGAAAAGGGGCTGCGCGTACTGATGCTCGACCGGGGCCACATGGTCGAGCATGGCGAGGACTACACGTACGACGGCAAGCCCGCTTATGAAGTCCCCGCGCGCAACATCATGCCCGACGGCCTCCGTGAGAGCGACTATTTCATCGCCCAGCACGGCTATGTCACGCCCAGCAATCAGGCCTTCTACAATAACGACCGGCTCAATCCCTACGATTACGGCGAAGGCAGCAAGTTCTACTGGATCCGCCCCTCCGCGGTCGGCGGCAAGTCGCTGATCTGGGGGCGGTGGTGTTTCCGCTGGAGCCCCGCCGATTTCGAAGCGAACAAGCGCGAGGGTATCGGGGGAGACTGGCCGATCCGTTACGAAGACCTCGCGCCGTGGTACAGCTATGTAGAGAAATACATCGGCGTGTCCGGATCGCGCGAAAATCTCGACTATCTGCCGGATAGCGAATTCCAACCGCCGATGCCGATGAACATCGCCGAAAAATGGATGAAGCAGCGGCTGGAGGCAGAATTCCCCGGCCGCAAGATGATCAATGCCCGCCTGTCCAACATGACCGAGGACAAGCCCGAGCAGAACCGCACCAAGTGCCAGTTCCGCAACCAGTGCAGCAATGGCTGCTCCTTCGGCGCCTATTTTTCGACGCAGTCGGTCACTTTGCCCGCCGCGCGCGCAACGGGGCGGCTGACGCTGCGATCGGATGCCGTCGTCACCAATCTTGAATACGACCCCGCGACCAGGAAGGTCACGGGCGTCCGTTTCGTCGATGCCAAGACCGGTCAGGCCGAAGTGGTTAGCGCACGGGTCGTCTTCCTGAATGCCTCGACGCTTGGCTCGGTGCAGATCCTCATGAACTCGCGCCCGCAAGGGAGCCAGCGCAGCCATTTCGATACGAGCGGCACGCTGGGTCGCTATGTGATGGACCATATCTTCCGCGTCGGCGTGAAGGGCGACATCCCCGGAATGGAAGAATTCATCGAATATGGCCGCCGCCCCGGCGGCATCTATGTCCCGCGCTTCCGCAATATCGGCAAGGACGAGGATCTGGGGTTCCGGCGCGGCTATGGCTATCAGGGCGCCGCCTACCGGGAGCCGGCCAAACCTGTGGGCTTCGGCGCCTCGATGAAGGAAGGGATGCGCCGCTATGGCGGTTGGAAATTCCAGATGGGCGCATTCGGCGAATGCCTGCCGTACGAGGATAATCACGTCGCGCTGAACCCGAACAAGACCGACCGCTTCGGCATTCCGCTGATGCAGTTCAACGTCAGGTTCCGCGACAATGAATTGCGGATGATGGCGGACGCCCGCGAACAGGGCGAAAAGATGCTGCGCGCGGCTGGGCTGAAGAACGTCCAAAGCAGCGTGAAGGAACATGTGCCGGGTGACGCCATCCACGAAATGGGTGGTGCCCGCATGGGCGCCGATACTCACGCGTCGGTGCTGAACAAGTGGAGTCAGGCGCACGATGCCTCCAACCTGTTCGTCACGGACGGAGCGCAGATGGCCTCCATTTCCTGCGTCAATCCCTCGCTGACCTTCATGGCCCTGACCGCGCGCGCCGTCGATCACGCCGTGGAAGCGATGAAAGCGGGCACGATCTGATCTCTAGGCTGAACCGCCGTTTCCAGCGCTATGAAGGCGCTGGAAACACGCTATCAGAACCTATGGAGACGGGGACCTGATGGCGAGACGAAACGAAAATGGCGTAACGATCCGCGCGGTTGCGCAGCGGGCCGGAGTGTCGGCCATGACCGTATCGAATGTCATCAACGGGGCGGGCAGGGCCAGCGCGGCCACCGTGGCGACCGTACAGGCCGCGATTGTGGAACTGGGCTATGTCCCCAATCTGGCCGCACGGCGCCTCGCCAAGGCGCGGGCGACGACGGTTGGCCTTCTTTACAGCAACCGACGGACGCCTTTTCTAGATGCCGTACTGGTGGGAACGCTGCGCGCGACCAACGCGCATGGCCTCCAACTGATCCTGCGCGACGGGGACGGCGACACGCGCGAAGAAGCCGAACGCATGGCCCAGGATCTCGTGCGGTCCGGCGCCGATGCCTTGCTGCTCATCCCGCCCTTTGCCGAACAGCTCGGCGGATCGGGCATTCTTTCCGCATTGGGCGTCCCGCTAGCAGCCATCGCGACCGGCACCGCGATGCCCTATATCACGACGGTCAGGATCGACAACCGCGCCGCCATGCAGTCCATCACCCGGCAGGTCATTGCCAGCGGCCACCAGCGTATCGCCTATGTCGCCGGCCCGGATCCCTACAGCGTGGTGGCGGCGCGGCTAGGCGGCTTCCGGGCGGCTTTGCACGAGGCCGGTCTGTCCGAAGAGGCCGACCTGATCGTGCAGCACGGCGAGTTCGATTACGCATCGGGCATGGCGGCCGCGCAGACGCTTCTGTCTCGACAGGACCGGCCGACCGCAATCATTTGCAGCAGCGACGATCTGGCGGCAGGCGTAGTCGCGCAGGCCAATCACATGGGACTGCAATTGCCCGGAGATCTGACCGTCACGGGCTTCGACGACACTATTCTGGCATCGCGCATCTGGCCGCCGCTGACGGTGGTGCGGCAACCGGTCGAGGATATGGCCTTTCGCGCCACCCAGTGCCTGATCGCCGCGCTCGGCAAGGCAGAGGTCGGTGTGAGCGACGAAATTTTCGATCACGACATCGTCCAGCGCGCATCCATCGCGCGCGTGCCTCAGCAATGATCTTCCTTGGAAACGCGCAGAAAGGAAACGGCGGCAATGACAGCATCGAATGACGCGCTCAGCGCCGCCTCCTCGGTCAAGGCGGCAACATCCCTTGCCGGCACGAAGCTGGTGCATCACGTGTTTTTCTGGCTGAAGCAGCCCGGATCGCAAGCGGACCGCGGCGAACTCATTGCCGGTCTTCGTAAGTTGCAGGGCATTCCGGTCATCCGCCGGTTGGAAATCGGCGTTCCAGCGAGCACTGAAAAACGCGAGGTCGTGGATTCAAGCTTCGACGTGTCGGAACTGATGTATTTCGAGAGCGCGGAAGATCAGAAAACCTATCAGGATCACCCGATCCATCAGGCCTTCGTCAAATCCTGCGAACATCTATGGGAGAAGGTGGTCGTCTATGACATGACCATTATTCCGGAGCCTGTGTCCGTCTAATCGCAAAAGCCCGGCAATCCGCAGTCGCAAGGCGAAAGTCGTCCTGCTGGCGCTTACGGACGAACTTTCGCCAAACCCATAGCGATTGAAAAACGTCAGGCCGGCTTCCCGCTCACCCGCTGACGTTCTTTTGCAAGAGCACATCGATCATGACCTGCCAGGCGTCGTGCATATCGCCGTGGTCGATGGCGTGACGGCGCTCCTGTCCAATCAGTTTCTCGCCCGCAGCGGTCATGGCCGGCGAGGGAACGCGGATCGCCGAAATAACCGCCAACGCATTTTGCCTCAGCACCTCCTGATCTTCGGGAGTGAGGCCATTCCATTCATCGGAACCATGTTCAGCCTTCGCCAGTGCCCGCGCAGCTCTATCGATCAGCGGCATCAAGTTCTCTCCCTCTTGATAGGTGGCGACAGGCTATCACCTTGCGGCGAGCGACGCACCTCTCTGAATTCAATCCCGCAGCGTGAGAGATGATCCAGCGCATGGTAACTGCCAATAAACCAATGTGTGCCAAAAAATTCGCGGTGTTCAGCACATCAATCTGACGACAACAGGGATCGGTCATTCAGTGCAGACGCGATATCATTATGGATCTCTGGATGGCCTTCGCGGCGTCGTCGCAATTGTGGTGATGTGTATGCACGGCTGGCGCCTGTTTGGCAGCGTACTGGTTCCACGCGGTTTCCTGGGCGTCGATTTCTTTTTCCTGTTGAGCGGTTTCGTCATGGCCCACTCGTATCAGGAGCGCTTGCGCGGAGGCATGAGCCTGCGGGCGTTCGCCTTGGCGCGGATCGTACGCCTCTATCCGATGATTCTGCTTGGCACGGTCTTGGGCACAATCGCGCTTGTCGCGACGGTCAACATCGGATGGCCTGAACTGATTAGAGCCGTGATTTTGCAGCTCTTCTTGCTACCAGCAAAGTTCGTGTCGAACGGACGCGCCAACATCTGGATAATAGATCCGCCCACTTGGTCTCTATTTTTCGAAACACTAGCGAATATATCGTTCGCCGCCATCTTGGTAAGATGTGAAAATGGTACATGGGCGCGAATTTCGCTAGTCTCCTTCACCTATCTCTACCTCATCATCATTTCAACATCGACGCTCGAGATAGGCTATTCATCATGCGACATCCTGGCAGGTGCACCGCGTACCCTGCTGCCGTTCTCCATTGGCATTCTGATTTGGCGACTCAAACAGACGCGCAGACTCCCGTGTATCCTGCCTGGCTTACATTTAGGGGCTGTGGCACTTGCTCTTACAGCGTGCTTCGCCATTCCCGGTAAATCCGGCGTAGTTGACCTGCTAATCGTAACCTTGGCATTTCCTGCGATCTTGATCGTAGCCCTGACGGCAAGGTATTCATCCCCCAACTGGGCGAGGATAGGACGGTTGTCTTATCCACTCTACATGACGCACTACCCGCTTCTTATCATAGCCAGTTCAGTTCAACCTGCTGCCCTTGACCTTGGCGCACGTCTGCTTTGGCTTGTCGCCTTTGTGATCGCTTCCCTAACGGTGGGCTGGATCGCGACGGTAGCATTCGATGAGCCGGTCAGGCATTGGCTAAGCGCTCGCAGAACGGAACGTATCAGCCTCGCCCCGGCTCATTGAAGGCACATCATTCCCATTTCCCGCCAATCGCTTGCATCAGCGCTATAGTGGCTGTCTGCTGGTCGATCACCGCTTGTATCTGGGTCTGGCGCGCATTGAAGGCGGTAGTCTGGGCGACGATGACCTGCGAGTAATCGATGATACCGGCAAGGTACTGGTTGTTCGCGATGGTCTCCGCGCGGTTTGCGGAATCGGCGGCGGTAATGCGACTTTTCGTCACTTCCGCCAGGACCCGGGTGGCTATCAGGTTGTCTTCCACCTGCTGGAATACCGTGAGCGTTGTCTGGCGGTAGGTTGCGACGGCCTGATCGTACTCGGCATGCGCCTGCATGACCTGACCGTGGCGCGCGCCAAAATCGAGCAAGGTCATCAGGCCGGTAAGCCCCAACGACCACAGGCTCGTCGCGGCAGAGAACAGCTGCTTGACGGAGCCGCCATCCGTATTCGCATTCGCGGATAGCGAGATCTGGGGGAAGTAGGCGGCACGCTGGATACCGATGTTGGCATTCGCTGCCGCCACCCGCCTCTCGGCGGCGGCAATGTCCGGCCTGCGTTCGAGCAACGTGGCCGGTAGGATTCCCGGCGTCGTCGGCACCGTCGGCTTCACGTCGGTCTGGGCAAGCGAGAACGTCGAGGGGTTTTCGCCGATCAGCACCGCAATCGCATGTTCCAGCAGGCCCCGCTGGCGATCGAGATCCCGCCGGGTGGCCGTGGCGTTGGCGAGCGAGGTCTGCGCCTGATAGACATCCGAATGAGCGACGGTACCCGCGCTGTACTTGTTGGTCGTGATCGTCAGCGCGCGGGCGTAATCCTTGATCGTGGCGTCCAGCAGCACGCGCTGCTCGTCGATGCCGCGTAGCTGGACATAGTCGGTCGCAAGTTCGCCCTGTGCGGACAGGGTGGCGTTGGCGAGGTCTCCGGCGGCGGCCTGCGCATTCGCGCCCGCCTGCGTGACGGCATTACCCAGCCGCCCCCACAAGTCCGGCTCCCAGCTCGCGCCGATACCAAGGGCGAAGCGAGAGCCGGTGGTCGTCGTTGGATCTGTGCCGGAACTCGCACTAAAGGGCTCGGTTCGCGCGGCGCTGACGGATCCGGTGACTGTGGGGAACAGGTTAGAGCGCTGCACGGCGACGATCGCGCGCGCGGCCTCATAGGCGGCGCGGGAGGCCGCGACGTTCTGGTTGGTCACCGCGACCTTGCGCTCCAGCCCGTCGAGCACCGGATCGCCGAACAGCGACCACCACGCGCCGCGCGCGACATCGTCGCTCGGGCGGGCAGGGGCCCAATCCGGCGCCTCCTTGAAAGAGGGCGGGATGGCGACGGTCGTGGGCGGGTGATAGGCGGGGGCGAGATTGCAGCCGGCCAGCAGCAGAACGGCCAGAGAGGCGCAGGTGGTGAACGGCTTGCGGTTCATGCCGGGCCTCCCGGGATGGGCGCCGGATTTCCGTATAGCGTCGGCAAGCCCTCGCGAGGAGGGGCGCGGCGACGGAAGCGATCGAGCGCGAGGTAGACTACAGGCGTGGTCAACAACGTCAGCACCTGACTGGCGATCAGTCCGCCGACGATGGCGATGCCCAGCGGGCGGCGCAGTTCGGCACCATCCCCGAAGCCGATGGCGAGCGGTAGGGCGCCCAGCGCGGCGGCCAGTGTCGTCATCAGGATCGGGCGGAAGCGCAGCAGGCACGCTTCGCGAACGGCCTCGACCGGCGAGAGGCCGCGTCCGCGCTCCGCCTCCAGTGCGAAGTCGATAATCATGATCGCGTTCTTCTTCACGATGCCGATCAGGAGGATGATTCCGATCAGGGCGATGATGTCGAATTCCCCGCCGGAGACGATCAGCGCGATCATCGCGCCCACCCCGGCCGAGGGCAGGGTGGAAAGGGCCGTTAGCGGATGGATCGCGCTCTCGTAGAGGATGCCGAGCACGATGTAGATCGCCGCCAGCGCGGCGACGATCAGCAGCGGCATGCTGGCAGTCGATTGCGCGAAGACTTTGGCAGTGCCGCCGAATTCGCCGTGGACAGTGGCGGGAAGGCCGAGCCCGGCCTGTGCCTGCGTGATCGTACGCGCCGCCACGCCGAGCGACGAACCGGAGGGCAGGTTGAACGATATCGTGGCGGAAGGTTCGCCGTCCGAATGGCTGACGGCGGCGTTGGTGGAGCCGGTCGACCACTGGGCGAAGGCCGAGAGCGGTGTCATCGTCCGCGCCGCCGTGCTGACGGCATTGCCAGCGGCGACGGCCGTGCCGCCGTTGCTGGCGCCGTTGGTTCCGGTCGCCGCGGCCGCGCCGTCAATCGGCAGATAGATGTTCGCCAGCGCGGCAGGCGAACCGTTGAACTGCGGCGCCGCTTCCATCACCACATGATACTGGTTGAGGCCGGAGTAGATGTTTGCCACCTGTCGCTGGCCAAAGGCGTCGTAAAGCGTTGAATCCACGGTCCCCATCGGTACGCCCAGCCGCGCCGCCGCATCCCGGTCGACGTCGACGAAGGCATTGGCCCCGGCGTCCTGCTGATCGATATCGACATCCGTGAGAACGCCGCTCTGCTGCTTCAGGGCATCGACCAGCTTCTGTCCGGCCGCCTTGAGCACGGCGGGATCGTCGGCCTTCAGCACGTACTGATATGTGCTGTTGCTTTGCCTTCCGCCGACTTGGAGGTCCTGCACGGGATTGAGGAACAGGCTGACGCCGCTCACTCTCGCCAGCTTCGGGCGCAGCCGGGCAATCACTTGCGTTGCCGGGGGACGCTCTGACCGGGGCTTGAGCGTGGTGAACAGGAAACCGCCGCCCGCGCGCGACCCGCCGGTGAAGGCGATCACGGTGGCGACGGCGGGATCGCTCTTCACGATCCGGGCGATGCGGGTCAGCTTGTCCTTCATTTCGGAGAAGGAAATGCTCTGGTCCGCGCGCAAGCCGCCCAGCAGCCCGCCGGTATCCTGCTGCGGAAAGAACCCCTTGGGCGCGATGGCGATCAGGTAGATGTTGAGCACCACTGTGCCTGTCAGGAGCAGCAGCATCGGCCCGCGATTGGCCAATGCCCAGTCGAGCGCGCGGGTGTAGCGGGCAAGGGCCCAGTCGAACACGCGCCGGGCGCCGCGCATGACCGGGCCCTCCTGCGTTTCGGTCTTCAGCAGGCGCGAGGCGAGCATGGGCGTGGTCGTCAGCGAAACGACAAGGCTGATCAGCACCGCAACCGACATGGTCAACGCGAATTCGCGGAACAAGCGTCCGACCAGCCCGCCCATGAAGATCAGCGGCACGAATACGGCGACAAGGCTGATCGAGATCGACAGGACGGTGAAGGCCACTTCGCGCGCGCCCAGCAGCGCGGCGTCCAGCGGCTTCATCCCGGCCTCCACATGGCGGCTGACGTTCTCGACGACGACGATGGCATCGTCCACGACGAACCCGGTCGCGACGGTCAGCGCCATCAGCGAGAGGTTGTCCAGCGAGAAGCCGGCCAGATACATCACGCCGAACGTGCCCAGCAGCGAGGCGACGACCGCCGCTGCCGGGATCAGCGTGGCGCGCCAGCTCCGCAAGAACAGGCTGACCACCAGCACGACCAGCAGCGTGGCGATCAGCAGCGTCACTTCCACCTCTCGCAGCGAGGCGCGGATGGTCAGCGTCCGGTCGGAGGCGACGGCGAGGTGAATATCGGCGGGAAGAGCCGCGCGCAGGCCCGGAAGCTGCGCCTTCAGGGCGTCCACCACTTGCACGATGTTGGCACCGGGCTGGCGGCTGATCAGGATCGGCACGGCCTTCTGCCCATTGAAGAGGCCCATCGTGCGCACGTCCTCTGGTCCGTCGGTGACATTGGCAATGTCGGACAGGCGGACCGCGGCGCCACTGCGCCAGGCGATCACGGTGTCTTTGTAATCGGCGGCGTGGAGCCCGGCCTGATTGGAGTAGATCTGCCAGCTATAGCCCTGACCGTCGAACACCCCGCGCGGGCGGTTGGCGCTTTCCGATTGCAGCGCGGTGCGCACATCTTCCAGCGCGATGCCGAAGTGCGACAGGGCGAGCGGATTGACCTCCACCCGCACCGACGGCAGCGCCGCGCCGCCGAGTTCCACGTCTCCCACGCCCTGAACCTGCAACAGCCTCTGCTGCACCACGTTCGAGACCGCATCGTAGATTTCCGAGGGGCTTCGTGTGGAGGAAGTCAATGCAAGGATGAGGACCGGCGCTTCGGCGGGATTGGCCTTGCGGTAGCTGGGGTTGGACTTGAGCGTTGCCGGAAGATCTGCCCGGGCGGCATTGATGGCGGCCTGCACGTCGCGTGCGGCGCCGTCGATATCGCGCGAAAGGTCGAATTGCAGCGTGATCTGTGAGGATCCGACGCCGGAGCGCGAGGTCATTTCCGAAACCCCGGCAATGGTGCCGAGGTGACGCTCCAACGGCGCGGCAACGCTGGAGGCCATTGTCGAGGGACTGGCCCCGGGCAGGCTGGCCTGCACCAGGATCGTGGGGAAATCGACCTGTGGCAGCGGCGCCACCGGCAGCATGAAGAAGGCCCCGGCGCCCGCCAGCATGAGCCCGATCGTCAGCAGGATCGTGCCGACCGGGCGGCGGATGAAGGGCGCCGAGATGTTCACGCCGCCGCCTCGGCTGGCCGTGGCCGCAGCCATCCGCGCTCTCGCCGCTCTTCCAGCACCAGGAAGATGACAGGCGTGGTGAACAGGGTCAGCACCTGGCTGAACACCAGTCCCCCGGCAATGGCGATGCCGAGCGGCTGGCGCAGTTCATGCCCCATGCCGCCGCCGAAGATGAGCGGCAGCGCAGCAAACAGCGCCGCGAAAGTCGTCATCATGATCGGCCGAAAGCGCAGCAGCGCTGCCTCGCGGATCGCGTCGCGGGGATTGGCCTGCCGCGCGCGCATCGCCTCCAGCGCGAAGTCGATCATCATGATGGCGTTCTTTTTCACGATGCCGATCAGCAGAACGATGCCGATGATCCCGATCACGCCCAGTCCCGCCCCTGTCAGCCAGAGGCAGAGCAGGGCGCCGATCCCTGCCGAGGGCAGCGTGGACAGGATCGTCACGGGATGGACGAAGCTTTCGTAGAGCACCCCCAGCACGATGTAGACGACCACGATCGCCGCGAAGATCAGCCAGAGTTCATTGCCGAGCGAGGACTGGAAGGCACTGGCCGCGCCCATGAAGCTGGTCGTCAGCGCCTCCGGCATGCCCATGCTCCGTTCGACCCGGTTGATCGCGCTCACCGCGCTGCCGAGCGAGGCGCCGGGCGCCAGATCGAAGCCGATCGTCGCCACGGGAAATTGCCCTTCGCGTGTGATGACGAGCGGGGCATCGGCGGTACGGATCGTCGCCACCGTCGAAAGCGGCACGCTCTGCGTACCGCTGACGGGAATGCGCAAGTCGCCCAGAGCCTGCGGATCGGCAACGCTGCCCGGCAGGGCTTCCAGGATCACCCGGTTCTGGCTCGACTGGGTGTAGATGGTGGAGACGATGCGCTGGCCGAACGCATCGTAGAGCGCGTTGTCGATGGTCAGCGCGCTGAGGCCGAGCCGTCCGGCCGTGTCGCGGTTGATGTCGACCATCACCGCGCGGCCATGGGCGAGTACGTCGGACGTGACATTGCGCAAATGCCGGTTGTCTTGCAGCGCCGCAGCCAGTTTCGCGCCCCACTCGGCGACCATGCCCTCGTCCGCCCCCTGAACCGAGAAGCTATAGGCATTGAGGCCTGCGGACGTGTCTATCGTCAGGTCCTGAACCGGGCGGAAATAGACCTGCACGCCGGGTATGTCCGCCACGGCGCGCTCGAGTCCGGGCAGAAGCCGGGACAAGCTGGAGCGCTCGCCCGGAGACTTGAGATTGACCAGCATCCGCCCTTGGGAAAGCGTGGCATTCTGCCCGTCGACGCCGATGGCCGAACTCAGGCTGGCCACCGCGGGATCGGCAAGGATGCGTGCCGCGACTTGCTGCTGCAGTGCCGCCATCCGCACATAGCCGACATCCTGCGGCGCGCGCGTGGTGACGGCGATCTGGCCGGTGTCCTGTTCCGGGAACAGGTTCTTGGGAATGACCCAGAACAGCAGGCCGGTAATCACCAGCGTCGCAGCAAAGACCAACAGGGTGAGCGTCTGGCGGGCCATGACACGGTCGAGCAGCACTGCATAGCGCGCCGAGATCCGGGCGAATCCGTCCTGTGTCATGCGCGAGAGGCCGTGCTGCCGCTCCTCGTGCGCCGGCCTCAGCCAGCGGGCGGAAAGCATCGGTACGAGCGTCAGCGCGACCACGGCGGAAAGCAGGATGGTCACGGCCAGGGTGACGGCGAATTCGCGGAACAGGCGCCCCACCACGTCGCCCATGAACAGCAGCGGGATCAGCACCGCGATCAGGCTGACAGTGAGGGAGATGATCGTGAAGCCGATCTCGCTGGCGCCGCGCAGCGCCGCCTCGAAGGGATTGAGTCCGTCTTCCACGTGGCGGGCGATGTTTTCCAGCACGACGATGGCGTCGTCCACCACGAAACCCGACGCGATCGTCAGTGCCATCAGCGTCAGGTTGTTGATCGAGAAGCCAAGGAAATACATCGCCGCAAAGGCGCCGACGAGCGAGAGCGGTACGGCGATGCTGGCGATGATTGTCGCGCGCAGCGAGCCGAGGAACAGGAAGATCACCAGCGTGACCAGCAGCACCGAGATCACCAGTTCGAAGCGCACGTCGGCGACCGAGGCCCGGATCCCGGTGGTCCGGTCCGTCAGCACCGTGACATGGACGTCCGCCGGCAACTGCGCCTCAAGGTCGGGCAGCGATGCCAGCACGGCATCGACCGTGCCGATGACATTGGCGCCCGGCTGACGGCGCACGTCAATCACCACGGCCGGACTGCCGTTCATCCAGGCGCCAAGCCGCACGTTCTCGGTGCCCTGCACGACGCTGGCGACATCGCCGAGCCGGACCGCCGCGCCATTGGCGAAGGCGATCACGAGGTTGCGATAGCTGGCGGCATCGGCAAGCTGGTCGTTGGCATCGATGGTCCAGCTGCGCGTCGGGCCGTCGAAGCTGCCCTTGGCGGCATTGGCGTTGGCATTGGCGATGGCGGTGCGGATCGTCTCCAGCGACAGCCCCCGCGCGGCAAGGGCGGGGACATTGGCCTGGATACGAACCGCCGGGCGCTGGCCGCCGGACATCGAGACGAGCCCGACGCCCGGCACTTGTGCGATCTTGTTGGAGAACTGGCGCTCGACAATGCCCTGCACCTCGCCCAGCGGCCGGGTGGGGGAGGTTACTCCGAGCGTCAGGACCGGCGCGTCGGCGGGATTGACCTTGGCGTAGATCGGCGGTGCCGGCAGGTCGGTGGGCAGAAGCGTGGTGGCCGCGTTGATCGCCGCCTGCACTTCCTGTTCGGCCACGTCCAGCGAGAGGTCGAGCCGGAACTGCATGGTGATGACGGAAGCCCCCGATGACGACGCGGAAGTCATCCGCGTCAGCCCGGGCATCTGACCGAACTGCCGTTCGAGCGGCGAGGTGACGGTCAGCGCCATCACGTCTGGGCTGGCGCCGGGATAAAGCGTCGTGACTTGAATCGTCGGGTAATCGACTTCGGGCAGGGCCGAAAGCGGCAGGCTGCGGTAGGCGACCAGACCGGCCAGCAGCAGGGCGACCATGAGCAGCGTCGTCGCCACCGGACGCAGGATGAACAGGCGCGACGGACCGCCCGATGTGGGCGGGATCGGGGCCGAGGTCTCCGGAGCCTTCATCCGCCCGCCGCGTCGCTGGACCGGGAAGTGCCGGAGGCATGATGGCCGTGCCCGTGGCCGCCTTTATGCCCGCCGTTTTTGCCGGGCGTGCCATGTTCACCGGGAAGCCGCACGCTCGCACCGTCTTCGAGGCCGTCCGCGCCTTCGGTAACGACCGTCGATCCGGCAGCAAGGCCGGACAGGATCGCGATGCGGTCGGCAGTTGACGGGCCGATCTTCACGGGGACCAGCTTCACCGTGTGGTCCGGCTGAAGGACGAAGACGAAGTCGCCCGGCGCGCCGTGGCGCACGGCTCCCACGGGCACGGTCACGACGCCGTGCAGCGTCTGGACCAGCATTGAGACATTGACGAACTGGCTGGGGAACAGGGCGTTGCCACTGTTGTCGAACCGGGCCTTGGCCTTCACCGTGCCTGTCGTCGTGTCCACCTGATTGTCGAACGTCAGGAAATGGCCTGCCGTGATCTGGGCCAGACTGTTCTGGTCACGCGCCTGCACGGGCAAGCCCGCGCCGCTGCCGGCCTCATGCCCGATCGCGGAGAGCTGGGCCTGTGGCACCGAGAACGTCACGTCGATCGGATCGAGCTCGGTCACCACCACAATGCCGTTGGTGTCGGACGGCGTCAGGTAGTTACCGATATCGACCTGACGGATCCCGGCCCGCCCCGTCACGGGCGCCTTGACCGAGGTATATTCGAGATTGAGCTGCGCGGTGCCGATACCGGCCCGGTCGGCCGCCACCGTGGCTACGAGCTGGTGTACGGTGGCGCGCTGGGTATCCACCTGCTGGCTTGCGATCGAATCCTGCCGCAGCAGGGTCTGATAACGGCCTAGGTCCACTTGTGCGGCGGCAAGCTGTGCCTGATCGCGGGCAAGGTTCGCTTTCGCCTGCGCGAGCGCAAGCGCGTAGGGGCGGGGGTCGATCTGCGCGAGGACCTGCCCCTGCCGCACCATCTGGCCATCCTGAAAGAACAGCTTGAACAGGGTCCCCGCCAGTTGCGTGCGGACAGTGGCCGTCACGACCGGCTGGACCGTGCCCAGCGCGGAGATGTTGACGGGAACGTCGGCGCGTACCGCTTTGCCGACATTGACCGCTGCTGCAGGGCGCCCGTTCGATTCCCGCGCTTTCGTGGCAAAATGCCGCACGCCCAGCGCGACCAATACCAGTGCCGCCAGAATCAGGAGGGCGATGAGCAAAGGCTTCCTGCGCTTGACGGGCGGTGTTTCGCCTTCGTAGCGCCCCGCCGGATCTTCGCCGGTTTGACCTTCAATTGCCATTCCCGCTGCTCTCCTCGCCTGCCGGTCGTGATGCCCGCAGTCATTGTCGGAAGCACGATCCGCCGATGCTTGGGCTCACGAACTTACATCAACATTACGACTGTCTGCCGGAGCCATTCGCAAACGGATGCGGGCGCCGCCGTTGGGCGCACGCTCCACTTCCAGCGTTCCACCGCAGACGGTCATAATGCGCTCGACGATGCTGAGGCCGAGACCCGCGCTGTCGGTGCGGGCAGTGCCGCCCCTGCGGAAACGGCGGCGCCCTGTCTCGTTGTCGTCGAAATCGATCCCGGGCCCGTCGTCCTCCACCACCAGACACCCGTTTGCCTCCACGACGACCCAGATTATGCAGCCTTCCGGGGTGTGCCGTACGGCATTGTCGATCAGGTTGGTGAGCGCGATTTCCAGCAATTCGCTTACCGCCTGCACCGGAGGAGGCAGCTCGTCCGGTAGTTCCAACGAAATGCTGTGGCGCGCGTTGTAGACGATGGAGACCATGGACTCGACAACCCGGCGCGCCACCTCGATCGAATCCACCGGCCGGCATTCGGGATGCAGACGGTCGATCGCGGCAAGTTCCATCAACTGGCGGACGACGTGGTTGGCCTTCTCGATATCCGCCTGCAACTGATCGCGCTGAGGAGAGCCGGGAAGCTGTTCCGTGTGCAGCGACAGCAGCGCAAGCGGCGTGCGCAGCTCATGCGCAACATTGCCCACGAATTCGCCCTGCTCGTGGTAACCCGCTTCAAGCCGAGCGATCGCACGGTTCGTGGCGTGGACGAGGGGGGTGGCCTCGCTCGGCAGCCGTGCTTCATCGATCCGCGCATCAAGGCGGGTCAGGCCGATAAGGTCCGCCTGCGAAGCGGCACGCCGGAAATTGCCTGTCACGCGCCGCATCACGACCAGCGAGACGAACAGCGAAGCCAGCAGGGCAAGCGGCAGCACCCACAGGAAATGGCCGAGGAACTCATCGACAACATCGTCCACGATCTCGTCGGGAACCGTGCGATCCTGCGCGACCACGATCCGGCCGACCGGCACGCCGCCGCGCACGAGAGGGCGGGTGAGAACGTCGTAGCGACCATGCCTTTCCAAGCCTTTTTCTCCGGGCCGGGGCATGTGGAGAATGCCTTCGGGCAAGGCCCTGGGGCTGCGCAGGAGGATCTTTCCCTCGGGATCGAGCAATGCGAAACTGCGGCCGCCCCGCCATGCCGAACTGTCGGAAATTCTGGTCGGATCGCCCGGCGCCTCAACCTGCCGAGCCACCTGGTCTGCGGTCCGGGCAAGCCGCGCGGCGATGAAACTATCTGCGGTGGCGGCAAGCGTGTGCGAAAGGATCACGGGCAGTATGATCGCCAGGACCAGAATATTGGCGATCTGCGCCAGCAAGAGCCTGCCGAACAGCGATCGCGGAAGCCATTGGCCCCTCATGCCGCGGACAGCATGTAACCGATTCCGCGCACCGTCTGCACTTTGACAGCGGCCAATTCTTCGAGCTTTCGCCGCAAGCGGTGGACATAGACTTCCACGGCGTTGGAACCGAGCGTGTCCCCGGCTCCGAACAGCTGATCTTCAAGCACCTGCTTGGGCACGACATGCCCACTTCGGCGCATAAGCAGCTCTAAAACCTCGATTTCACGGGTCGACAGTTCGAAAGGCTTGCCGTCGACTGTGACCTCCCGTGAACGCTGGTCGAGGGTCAGGTTCGCCGTCCGCAGCAGCGTATCGACATAGCCGCTCTGCCTGCGCAGGATCGCGTTCAGGCGCGCATGGAGTTCGGCAAAGAGGAACGGCTTCACGACATAGTCGTCGGCGCCGTTATCCAACCCCTTGATCCGCATCTCACTTTCGCCGCGCGCCGTTACCACTATGACGGGCACGGTAATGCGTGCGTTCCGCAGGCGCTTGAGCAAAGAGAGCCCGTCCTCGTCCGGAAGGCCAAGATCGAGGATGAGCGCGGAATAGTCCGTGGTTTCGACAAGTAACTCCGCATCGCCGGCCGTCGCGGCCCAGTCGCAGCGAATGTCGTGCGCTGCAAAGGCCTGTGCGATCGCGTTCGCAAGATCGGGGTTGTCTTCGACTACCAGCAATCGCATCCGACGCTTCCTTGTGGGTGGAGCACGCCTTGAACAGCCCGCGTCATGAAACCGACTCCATGGACGGCCCCGACTCACGAAAAATCAGCATATATCTGCGTGACGTCGCACACTTTGCCCATCCGCAAAGTGTGGCGTCTTCGTGATAGCGTCGAGATAGATTTCGCTTAACATCGCCGCCGGCTCCGCAACCGGATGAACACCCCGGAAAGGCCGCCTTCTTTATTTGCCCGAGTGCCTTATCGGCAAACCCGCAATTCGCCGAACTATTATCCGCATCAATTGCATGGGCCATCCGGCCTGTTCGTTCAAACAGATCTCTGGACAGCGCTCTCTTTCGCTGCTTAAGCGCCACCTAAATTGGGGCAAATCGTGCGATTGATTTGAGGAAATATGACGGGCGCGCTTGGTTTCGATGTGAAAAGGACATGCCGCCGTTGGCGGAGTAGCGATGCCCCCCGGAGATCCAGTGTCTTCTACTGAATTTGCACCATGTTCGCTTCCGCATCACCTTCACAACGGCTGACAGACGTGAAGCCGCGCTTGCATGTGCCTGCCATCGGCGGGCGGCATCAGTTTGCCCATTTCCTGCCTGTAGCGTTTGAACTGCAGCGCCGGGGGACTTTCGACGTCACCATTTTCGTTCCGGATGCGGACGAAGTTGCCGACGTAGAAGACATGGCAACTGCCCTGGGATACCCTTTGCCAACCATCGTGACGATGGATCTTCCGACGCCACTCGGTCGGGGCGCGCCGCGAAAGCTTGACAAGCTTGCACGGCTTCTGGTCTGGGCACGTCGAATTCGGGCGGGAAATGCCATTCTGTGCGCGGAGCGTACCTCCACGCTTCTCAAGCGCCTGCCCGGACGATGCCCGAAGATCGTTCATATCCCGCACGGCGCGGGCGATCGCGCAGTGGGCTTTGAAAAGCGCTTTCGCTATTTCGATTATGTCGTGGTCGCAGGCCAGAAAGACCGCCAAAGGCTGCTGGCCGAAGGGCTGGTCAACGAAGACAGATGCGCGGCGTCCGGACCGGTAAAAATTTCAGCAAGTCTCCGCAGACATGCACAGGCACCTCGCCTGTTCGACAACGATCGGCCGGTCATTCTGTACAATCCGCATTTCAGCGAAAAGCTTTCATCGGCGGACAGTTTCACTTGTCGCCTGATCGAGGCCGTTGCAGGCGATGATCGATACAATCTGGTCGTCGCGCCTCATGTTCGGCTGGCCCAGAATTGGGACGATACTCGCCGAAAAACGTTGGAGGCGATGGCTGTAACTGGCCGTGTTATTATCGATCTGGGATCATGCCGTTCGATAGACATGACTTATACTTTGGGGGCCGATCTCTACGTTGGAGATGTCAGCAGCCAAGTCTACGAATTTCTCGTCCAACCGCGGCCCTGCCTGTTCGTCAATTCGCATTACGCGAAATGGAATGGCAACGCGGACTATGCCATGTGGCAATTTGGCGACGTCATTCAGCCGGATTGCGATGTTCTCGACGCGATTGGGCAGGCGTTCCAGCATCATCCTCGATTCAAGGGCGCGCAGATGGCACGCGCACAGGCTGCTCTGGACGGGCTCGATTGGAATGAGGACGGTGAAGCGCAATTTTCCGCCGCCGATCCGATTGCGAGGGCGGCAGTCCTCATCGAGAAAAGCATGAAAGTCGATCATGCGCTGCCCGCATCGGGCAGAGCCGCGATCCGGCTTCAGAGCGGCGACTTATCGTTCAGGTAGATTTGTCCTCCCTACCCGGACGCCGCTCGATACCCGCCGGTCCGTGAGTGTCAGAGCAGCGCCCGGACTGCATCGAGGGCTTGGATCAGGCGCGTTTCTCGCGGCAAACCGGCCAAAGCGCTGGTGATCGACGGAACTTCCAGACCTGTCGGGCAGCCGGGCGGTAGCGCATGAAGGAAATCGGCCAGCGGCAGCACGCCCAAACCTGGCAGCAGCCGTTCCTGCCGCGCATCCTGAAAATATTCGTCGTAAAAGCTGACCTGCTTCGCGTCGCATAGCTGCGCATAGCCGATCTTGTTCTCGGACACATTGCGCAGTTCTTCGATTGTCCCGCCAGAGCAGAAGAAGTGCATCGCATCGACCAGCACGCTGGCGTTCGATGCCGTGGACGCTTCCACGAATGCCAGTGCAGCGGCAAGATCGGGAACAGGTGTTGCCGGCATGAACTCAACCGTAACCGGCATATCCCGTTCGGCAGCCAAAGCCGCAAAGGTCGAAAATTGTTCCAGATTGCGCACGGGGTCCGGGTCCATCGCGCAGATGTTGAGGCGCTCGGCACCCAGTTCGGCCATGAGATCAAAATCGGCTTCAGCATCGGCGATGTTTCGGCCAGGCATGATGATGAAGCCTTCCCCGAGGCTGATCTTTACCCCGTGATCTGCCAGCGCCTGTTTCAGCCGCGCTATACGCGGTCGGTCGCCGCGAAGCGTCCATTGCGGGTCGGTTCCAAGCGGTCCGGTAATGGGTGAGGGGGCCAGTCCAATCCGGGAGCACCCCACTTTTGCAGCAAGCTCCACGAACTCGGACGGCTCCTGACCAAGCACGCTTATGAATTCCATGCCGAATTTCTGGTCGGTCGAATCTTGCATGCTCGGGTCCTCTCCAGGCTTGAGATGCCGAGATTATGTTCACGGCCACCTCTAAAATTGATATCAATCTCAACACCTTGAACCAAGAACGCCGGTATTGATCCCTCCGGCGCCTCTGTTCTCAGATGGCTGATGGATTACCTTCGGCGTCGTAGAGACGATGCGTCTGATTGCCCACCGCCACGGCGCTCGCGCAGAGCGTTGCCGCCGATATCGCCACAGCGCGTTGCCGGGCGTCGCGATCCGTCAAGTCTGCGCGGCGAATCCCCGCGATTGTCTCACGGACGGCTGGCAGCCTGCGGTGATCCGCCGGCGGCAGACCAAGACGACAATTGGGAGAGTTGGCGTGACGGATAGTGACACCCAGGTGAAGATGGACATCAGCGACGTCGAATGGCGGCTTGGCCACAAGGTCGGCGGCGGCGAGCTTTGGGAGCCGTGCAACAAGACCGATATCCGCCGCTGGGTCATGGCGATGGACTATGTGAACCCGCTCCACTGGGATCAGCGCTTCGCACAGGAGACGAAGTTCGGGGACATCATCGCCCCGCAATCGATCTGTGTCGCGCTGGACTACGGTCACGGCAACAATCAGGCCTGCGTCGGCCGGATCGACGGCCAGCACATGATCTTCGGCGGCGAGGAATGGTGGTGGTACGGCACCCACGTTCGCCCCGGCGACCACCTGAGCCACGAGCGCATTTTTACCGGCTACAAGCTGACCGACACCAAGTTTGCCGGCCCCACGCTGTTCCAGCGCGGCGATACGATCCACCGCAACCAGCGCGGCGATCTGGTGGCGAAATCCTGCCCCACGGTGATCCGCTATCTGGCGAAGGAAGCGGAAAAGCGCGGCATGTATGCCTCCACCGCCGGCACGCCGCACAAGTGGACCGCTACTGAACTCGACGAGATAGACAAGATCCGCCGCGACTGGTTCCTGTCCAACCGCGAAGGCAAGTCGCCGCATTTCGAGGAAGTCTCGGTGGGCCAGAAGTTGCCCCGCCGCGTGATCGGGCCGCACTCGATCGCCAGCTTCACCACCGAATACCGCGCTTTTATCTTCAACATCTGGGGCAGCTTCTACTGGCAGGGCGTCGAGGGCGTTCCCGATTGCTGGGTCAATCAGGACATGGGCTGGATCGACGGCTTTTCGTTCGACGAGGTGGGCGCGATGACCGATCCGCGTCTGCGTGACGGCCTCTACCTCGGCCCCTCGCGCGGACATATCGACGATGGTCGTGCCAGCGAGATCGGCATGCACCGGGCCTATGGCTACGGCGCGACGATGGCAGCCTGGAATACCGACTACCTCGCATTCTGGGCCGGGCATGACGGCATGGTCCGCCATGCCAAGAGCGAATTCAGAGGCCCTGCTTTCGAAGGTGATGTCACCTACATCGAAGGCGAAGTCATCGAGAAAATCGAGAACTCCGAATGGGGCTTCCCGGTCGTACGGATCGAGGTGAAGATGACCAATCAGGACGGCAAGATCGTCGTCACCTCGGTCAACGAAGTTCAGCTTCCGTACTGAGGGGCGGCCATTGTCTTCGCACGATTTCGTCGTCGATCGCTCCGTCTCCATCGCACGCGGGCTTCCGCTCAGCGAGGAGACGGGGCTGGGAGAACTGACGCTTGGCGGCTTTCTGCGGGAAGTTACGACCCGCTATGGCGGCCGTGAGGCGCTGGTCCACCGGCTTGACGACGGGTCGCGCGAGCGATGGAGCTATTGCGACTTGTGGGACCGTTCGCGGGAAGTCGCCAAGGCGCTGATAGCGACCGGGCTGGGCAAGGGGGAGCGTGTCGGCGTCCTCATGACCAATCGGGCCGAGTTCCTTTCAGCCATGTTCGGGGCAGCACTGGCAGGCGGGGTCGCTACGCCGATCAGCACGTTCTCGACCCCGGCCGAGCTTGAATATCTGATCGAGCATTCGGCAGTGTCATATCTTCTTTTTGAGGAGAGCGTGCTCAAGAAGGATTTCCTTGAGATCCTTTGCGGGCTTGATCCGCAAATCGGGACAAGCGCGCCTGGCCTTTATGCGTCGAACCGCTTTCCGTTTCTGCGGGAACTCGCCGTGGTGGGCGGGAAAGGGAGGGGGGCTGCCCGCTCCTGGCATGGCTTTCTGGATCTGGGGCGCGCGGTGCCGGACGACCGGCTGGACGCGAGAGCGAAAAGTGTGGTTCCGGCCGATCCGGGCGCGCTGTTCTTTTCCTCGGGCTCGACCGCGCGGCCAAAAGGCATCCTTTCCGCCCATCAAGGCGTATCGCTGCAAATGTGGCGGATGGGGCGCCAGCAGGGGCTGAGCGACGCCGTGCGCAGTTGGACGGCCAACGGTTTCTTCTGGTCTGGCAATTTTGCGATGATTATCGGCGGCACCCTGTCGATGGGCGGATCGCTGATCCTTCAGCGCACCTTCCATCCGGCAGAGGCGCTGGATCTCCTTCAGGCGGAGCGCGTGACATTTCCCTTCGCGTGGCCGCATCAATGGGAGCAGCTTACGGCGGCTCCAAACTGGCAAGCGGTGAACCTCTCCTCGCTGGCATTCGTGGATACGGCATGTCCGATTGCCGCTCATCCAACAGTCACAACTGCGTGGATCGAGCCAAGGCACTGCTACGGCAATACCGAGACTTTCACGCTGAGCGCGGCGTTTCCGGCAATGACCACCGCCGATGATGCCGCCGAGAGCCACGGGGTGCCGCTGCCCGGAAATCTGATCAAGATCGTCGATCCCCTCACAGGGCACCCGGTCCCACTGGGCGAGAATGGAGAGATCGCGGTCAAGGGGCCGACGCTGATGCTGGGATATCTCGGCACGCCATTGTTCGAGACTTTGGACGAGGAAGGCTACTTCCGCACGGGAGATGGCGGACGGCTCGACGAGCGGGGCCGCCTTCATTGGCAAGGCAGACTGAACGACATCATCAAGACCGGCGGTGCCAACGTTTCCCCGCTCGAAATCGACGAGGCCATTCGCGCGCTGCCTGGCGTCAAGATGAGCCAGACGGTCGGCGTGCCGCATGAAACGCTGGGTGAAATCGTCGTCTCCTGCGTGGTGTTCCATGTCGCCGGCGAAATGAGCGAGGATGCGGTTCGCGAAAGGCTGCGTGCGGTGCTGGCAAGCTACAAGGTACCTCGCCGGGTCATTGGTCTCGACGAGCAGCAATTGGGTTTGACGGGATCGGCCAAGATCAAGACATCCGAACTCCGATCGCTTGCGGCAAAATGGCTGGCGAATGAAACGGCCTGACCATTCCCCATGCCGGTTGCGTGATGGCGGCGGAGACATGGTGAATCCGGGCGCCATCGCTACAGCGAAGTTCGGCCGCTGATGGCGACGTGTCGCGATCCGTCAAGTTTGAAGCCGCCGCGCCGTTCCATTTGATGAGAACGCCGAAGGCGCTTTGACCGGCACACGAAGAGATGGTGAGCGACAACCGCGACGCATCCAGGGAGGATTTCATCATCGACCTGAACCCGCGAGATATGCCGATCGGCGTCACCTCGCCGGGGCCTGACCTGCTCGGCAAAGTCTGCCTGGAAATCTGAAAGGATTGAGGTGTGTCCACGATTCAAACGGCAAACGGGACGATTTCCGAGAAGGACCTCGGCCGGGTCCTGATCCATGAGCATGTCTTCCTCATGGATATGGAATACACCTTCAATTATCGGCCCGATTTCCTGTCCCCCAAGACGATCGATGACGCGGTCTCGCGGCTCGACGACCTGAAGGCGGCCGGCTTCGATACGATCATCGATCTGACCGTGCTGGGACTTGGGCGGCACATGCCCAGCATCGCCAAAGTTGCGGCCCGAACCGGTATAAACATCATCGTTTCGACAGGCGCTTACACGTTCGATGCGGTTCCGGCCCCGTTTCAGTACTGGGGCCCCGGACTGCTCCACGATACCGGCGTGGAACCGATGGTCGGGCACTTCGTAGCCGACATCGTCGAGGGCATAGCGGACACCGGCATCAAGGCAGGAATGTTGAAATGTGCGATCGATGCACCCGGCCTGACGGGCGGTGTCGAGCGCATCATGCGGGCCGTCGGACGAACCCATGTGCTGACCGGTGCCCCCGTTACGGTTCACACTTCGGCGAAGCACGAAACCGGCCTCATCGCACAGAAAGTGCTATCCGAAGAAGGCGTCGACCTTGAGAATGTGGTAATCGGCCACTGCGGCGACACCACGGATATCGATTACCTGATGAGGATCGCCGACCGCGGCTCGATGCTGGGAATGGACCGGTTCGGCGTGGAGTTCGAAATTTCCATGGAACAGCGCGTGGCCACGATCGCCGAAATGGTCAGTCGCGGTTATGCCTCGCAGATGGTTCTGAGCCACGACTGCTGCTGCTGGTCGGACTTCTTTCCCGAAGTCGACGATTATAACCAGGCCATGCCCCAGCATCACTACCTGCATATTCACGACGACGTGCTGCCGGCACTCCGTAACGCTGGCGTCTCTCAGCTCGACATAGAGCGCATGTTGATCGCCAACCCTCGGCGCGTGCTCGTGAAGGAACGCGTGCCACACTGACCGATGGCTCGCAGGCCCAAGCTGTCGCAATCCGTCAAGAGTTCAGGGTCTGCCGCGCGGTAATCAAGAAACAATCAGGCGCCGCAAGCCTGTCAAGGAGAGGAACAATGAGCCCCGATTTCACTCTGCTCGCCGATCGCGAGGCAATTCGCGATTGCATTGCCCGCCTGGCACGCGGCGAGGATCGTCGCAGCGCCGAGCTGATCCGCTCCTGCTGGTGGCCCGAAGCGCACTTCGATTACGGCGTCTATTCCGGTGACTTCGAAGCCTATCTCGCCTGGGTCGTCCCGGGCGCGGATGCCATCAAGGACACGCAGCACCTGATCGGACAGTCGTACATCGAACTCGACGGAGACCGGGCGTCGGTGGAAAGCCACGTGTTTTCCTACCACCGCGTCGACGTGGGCGAAGGTGCCAAGGGAGGAGAGCGCGATACCTGCATCGGCGGTCGCTATCTCGATCGCTTCGAGAAACGCGGCAGCGAGTGGCGCATCATCGATCGCATCATGCTCTACGACTGGGAGCAGGACTGGGGCGCCGCAGCCGACTGGTCGAAGGGCGTGATGGGCTATCCTTTCACGGCCGAGCACTTCCCCGGCCGGGCCAAGGGCGATTTCAGCGAACGCTGGTTCACCGGGGCGGACGCATGAGCGCGCCGCTCACCGGAAAAGTCGCGCTCGTAACCGGGGCCAGTCGCGGCATTGGCAAGGGTATTGCACTCGTTCTCGCCGAACAGGGGGCAACCGTCTACGTCACCGGGCGCACCGTGCGGGAGGGCGACTACTACCTGCCCGGCACCGTCGGCGGCACGGCTGCCGAGTGCGATACGCGCGGAAAGGCAAGCGGGGGACGCGGTATCGCCGTGGCCTGCGACCACGGCGACGATGCGGCTGTGGCAGCCCTGTTCGAACGGATCGGGGGAGAGCAGGGCCGTCTCGACATTCTCGTCAACAATGCCTTCTCGCTCTCCGACGACCTGCTGGAGCCGAAGGGGTTCTGGGAGAAGCCGCTCTCCAACCTGGAGATGTGGGACGTGGGCGTGAAATCCAACTACGTCGCGGCATGGCATGGCGCCCGGCTTATGGTTCCGCAGAAGTCTGGGCTGATCGTCGCCATTTCCGGTTTTGCGGCCGTCACCTACACCTATGGCGTGATATTCGGGACGTCGAAGTCCGCCGTGGACCGCATGGCGCGCGATATGGCGATCGAACTGGAGCCGCACGGCGTTGCCTCGCTCACGCTCTGGCAGGGGCTGACGCTTACCGAGAAGGCGAAGGACAATCTGGCGAAGATGGGCGACCAGATGACCACCTCGATCACGCAGATGCATGGCAGCAGCGTGGAGCATCCGGGACGGGTCATCGCCGCGCTGGCCGCCGATCCGGAGATCATGAAGCGTTCGGGCGGCGAGTTCGTCACTGCCGAATTGGCGCAGGAATATGGCCTCACCGATGTCGACGGGCAGGTGATCCAGTCCGCCCGCGCCACGCGCGGATCGCCGGTGTGGAAGCCGATCGCGGCGACTACCGATGCCCGATGAGCATTTTGTAGAAGGCAGGAAAACCATGGGTAGCCTATCGAATGGACTGGCAGGCCGGGTCGCCGTTGTCACTGGCGCCAGTCGCGGCATCGGCAAGGGGATCGCCTGTGCCCTCGCCGAGCACGGTGCGACGGTTTACATAACCGGCCGGACCGTCGACCCCGGTCAGCACGCCTTGCCGGGAACGGTCAACCAGACGGTGGAAGAGGTGAACGCGCGCGGGGGCAGAGGGGTCGCGGTTCCCCTCAATCTTGCCGACGATGCCCAGATAGCGGCGCTGTTCGAGCAGGTTCGCCGCGATGAGGGCCGCCTCGACATCCTGGTCAACAATGCGATGGCCATTCCCGATGCGATGACCCGGCGCGATGGCTTCTGGGAGAAGCCGCTCGACGAGTGGGAGATCTGGGACACCGGGATGCGCGCGGCCTACATCGCGGCATGGCACGCGGCGCAGATCATGGTCCCGCAGGGATCGGGGCTGATCGCGGCCCTGTCCGGCTATGTGGGCGTCACGTACACGTACGACGTGATCTTCGGCACCACGAAGACCGCAACCGACCGCATGATGCGGGACATGGGCCATGAACTGCGCGGGACAGGCGTTTCGGCAGTCTCGCTGTGGCAAGGCTTCACCTACACCGAACGCGCGACGGAAAATCTGAAGACGGTGCCGGGCATGGCGAACCAGCTCAACAGCGCGGTCGGCTCCTCTCCCGAGTTTCCAGGCCGGGTGATCGCGGCGCTCGCAATGGACCCGCACGTCGGCTCGCGTTCGGGCGGCACTTTCATCAACGCGGAGCTGGCCGCCGAATATGGTCTGACCGACCGCGACGGACGCACGATTCCGTCCCTCAGAGAAACGCGCGGCGCCCCTCTTTGGGCGGCTGGCGATACAACGTGGAGAGCATCATGAGAGATCGTCGTTTCGATGGGCGGGTGGCCGTCATCACAGGCGGCGCGCGCGGGCTGGGGCGGACTTATGCCGAACTGCTCGGCTCGCTCGGCGCCAAAGTCGTCATCAACGACAATGGCAGCGCCTTGTCGGGGAGCGGATCGGATACCGGACCCGCCGAGGAGGCGGCCCAGGCCCTTCGCGATGCCGGATATGAGGCGGTGGCTTCGACCGACAGCGTTGCGACACCGGAAGGCGGCAAGGCAATCGTCGAGGCGGCGCTGGATGCTTTCGGCCGGATCGACGTGCTGATCCACAACGCCGGAAACAACCGTTTCGCGATGCTGGATGAGATCAGCTACGAGGATTTCCGCGCGGTGGTGGATGTCCACCTGCTCGGTGCCTTTCACGTCGTTCGCCCGGCGTTCGAACGCATGACGAAGGACGGTTATGGACGCGTCGTCCTGACGGGATCGATCGGCGGGCTATACTCGATGCCCAGCGTGGTGAACTACGCGGTTTCGAAGTCCGGGATGATCGGCCTCAACAACATCGTCGCGATCGAAGGCGCGGCTCGGGGGGTGAAGTCCAACATCATCCTGCCCGGCGCAGTGACGCGCATGGCCGAGGGCCTTGATATCTCGCAGTATCCGCCGATGGGGCCGGAACTCGTAGCCCCCGTTGTCGGCTGGCTGGCACATGAGAGCTGTTCGGTTACGGGTGAGATGTACGTCTCGATGGGCGGGCGCGTCGCGCGTGCCTTCATTACCGAGACGGAGGGACTCTACCGGCCGGACTGGAGCATCGACACCGTTGGCGACAACATCGATGCGATCCGCGACACCGATCGCTTGTGGACCTTCCATCCGGCAGAGGACGGCTTTTCGCAGCACATGGCGCGAAGCTTCGAAATGGTGCGCGCCGGATAACGGCGCGCACTCTCCCCGGGTCAGGGCGCGGCTTTGCGGGTCAGGAACCCTTGCATTGCAAGCCACGCGGTGAATTCGTCGAGCACGAGTGTTGTCGTCGTGTTCGGCTTTCCGAGCCCGAAACCATGCCTACCCTGCTGGTAGCCATGGATTTCGACAGGTCGCTTGGCTGCAAGCCAGCCCTGCGCAATCGGAAAGCCCATCGAGGGAAACAGGGGATCGTCCAGGGCGATCGCATCGAACATCGGCGATGCGTCAGCCGGAACGTCGATCTTTGCCTGCGGACCGTAGATATACCCGAAGAAGGCAGGCCGCTCGCCCGGCTTCGCGGCAAGGACGGTCTGGAGTGACGTCATGGCGCCGGCCGAAAAGCCGATCATGCCGACGCGGGCAGGGTCGACGCCCCATTTCGCGGCGTTTTCACGCACCACCTTCAGCGCGGCAAGGCCATCCTCAGTGGCCTGCGGATTGGTCAGCTCCGGCTGTCTGGTTGGATCGGGAATGCCCGCCATCATCTTGGCCCAGACATATTTTCCGGCTTCCGCTTCGTCCTTGGGGGTCGGAAGGAGGCGATATTTCAGAACGAACGCGGCAATACCGCGATCTGCAAGCGCCTGCGCGACATCCCAGCCCTCGTGCGACATGGAAAGCGCCATAAAAGCTCCACCGGGCGCCACGATCACGGCGGCGCCGGTCGCTTTGCCCGGATCGGGAAGAACCGGTGTCAGGGTGGGCCGGGTGACATTGCGGACCGAGTAGTCCTTGCCGAAATACCGGGACCAGTTCTCGCTGTCGGCAGATCCGGGGGTCTTGGCTCCGTAGAGCGGAATGGCGCCCGTCTCGGCCGGTGCACTTGCCGGAGCGGGCGCCGGATAGTCGGCGGGCTGCGCCGCCGCATTACCGGCTGCCGTCATGCAGGCCATTGCCAAGGCAAAATATACCGACTTGCCCGTCGTCATCCAGCATCTCCCCTGTTGTGTGGGGAGGGGATGGCACGCACGAAGGCATAGGGTCAAATAGGCTTTCTTGGCAATGCCATAGGCATTTTCTATGCTTCGGAAGCGGCCCATGCGGAGCGCGCGTTACGCTTCCTCTTTTGGCGATATCGATGTCAAAAAGGATACTCAAAGGCTGTCAGGCGTGGCATAGGACTTGCCGCATCGCCCCAGGCCAACCGACTGGACGATGCGATCGGTTTCGTGATTTGAAAGTGCGGGATGGACAAGCGCAAAAGCAGAACGGCACTCGACACCGCGGCGGACAAGTTGAGAGAGATCGTCCTCGCACGCGAGCCCGGAACCTATATTGGCCGGGAAGAGGCGCTTATTTCCGAGCTTGGCTTTGCCCGGGCTACCGTTCGGCAAGCCGCAAGGCTGGTTGAGCGCGAGGGCTTTCTTGCCGTTCGCCGCGGCAATGCCGGTGGCTATTTCGCATCCCGGCCGGACTCGAAAACGATCGAATCCATTGTCAGCATGTACCTATCGATGATGGAGGTGCCCCCGGAGGATGTCACCGTCATCGCCACCGCGTTATGGGTCGAGGCCATGCGCAAGGCCGCTCATGCGCCGCATGACGTGATTGTGGAGAAGACGGCGACGCTTGTGGAGCGGACCCGCGCGGTCTCCGACGATGCCGGTTTCGACGAAGTCCGGGAACTCGAGCGTGAGACGCAGGATATTGTGTTCGAGCTGGCTGACAGCGCGTACATCAAGCTCATCTTCGACATCAACGTGGCCTTCTCGCGCAGGACTTACCAGGGGCCGGCAGCGGACGATGTTTCGCCTGAACATCGCCGTTTCGTACAGAGCTGGCGCAATGCCCGGCTGATGGAATTTGGGGCACTCATTCAGGGCGATCCGGAACTTGCCGCTATTGCCAGCCAGTACAGCCGAAAAGTCTGGGCGCGCCGCATCCGGGCACGCTTCCATATGAAGCGCGAGCAGGAAGAACTCGATTGATTACGGGCGGGCGAGCGTGGCGCGCACCACTTCGTTGCTCCGCAGATCCGCATTTTGTCGGGCATCGCTCCAGCAATCCGAGCAGGCTTGACGGTACATGCATGGTGCGGGAAGCCTGCGAGCTTTCAATCCGAAGGCGCTCATGAGATGGTGCTGACTTCAGGAAGCGGACATCAGAAGATGAACCGTCAAACGCAAGACACAGTTGCGCAGTGGATGGCAGAATCCGCATCACAGACAATTCAGGCGCGGATTTTGCGATTTTTGCCCGAACTGATCCGTGAGCTGGGCGGTGATGCGCAAGATATTCTCGGGGCGTTCGATCTGGATTGCGAAAGCTGCGAGATCGAGGGGGCTGTGAGCTGCCGTCAGTGGGTCGGGGTTCTGGAACAGGCCGCGGCAACTCTCAACGTCGATGATCTTGGAATGCGGCTTGCCGAACGGCAGGGCGGGACGGCCTTGTTCGGGCCGCTCGGCAACGTGATGCGAAACTGCCGCAATTTCGGCGAATCCCTCACTTACGCGGCCACGCACAACGCGGCGCACAGTCTGGGCGCCCGGGTCTGGATGGGGCGGACGATATCCGGACAGACCGTGTTCATGGGGCACGAGCTGCTCGCGGAGGACATCTCAAGCAGAAGCCAGGCAATCGAGCATGCCCTGCTTGCCGGCCATCTGGCTGCCCGTTCCATGACCGGCGGGCATGTCGGTGCGCGCCGCGTGCATTTCCGTCATGAGGCCATATCGCGCCCCTCGCTCTATCGCCGATACTTCCAATGCGACGTTCGGTTCTGCTGCAACGAAGATGGCGTTGCCTTCACGGCAGAAGACTTGTCGAGGCCGATCTTCGATCCCGACGAGGTTTCGCTGAGCGAACTCATCGAACGCATCGAAAGGGAATATGGCACTCAGCGGCCGGCATTCCAGGCATTGGTCCGCAGCGTTGTCATGCAACTGCTCTGGACCGGCAACAGTGCCGTCGAGGACGTGGCACATGTGCTCGACCTCCATAGCAGAGCTCTCCATCGGCGGCTGCAATCGGAACACTGCACCTTTCAGACGATAAAGGACGAGGTGCGCCGCGACGTCCTGATGTACTACCTGCGTCACACCGCGCTTCCACTTGGTCGGATATCCGAGAAGCTCGGCTTCTCCGAACAGTCCGCGATGTCGCGTTTCGCAAGAACCCAGCTGAATGCGACGCCGAGGCAATTACGCCAGAGCTGCGTCGCCGCTTTGCCCTGAGCGTGCATGAAAGAGACTTCGAAGGCGGCAGCGCCGTTAACACCGGGTGGAGGAATGCATTTCATGGACGACTGGAATCTGGGTACGGGCGGGCTTCGCATAGAGCGGGAAGGTCCGCTTGCCTGGTGCATCATCGATCGGCCCGAAGCGCGCAATGCCATGACGCCTGCGATGTACCTCGGCCTCAAACGGGCCGTTCGCCTGGTCAACACCGACAAGGAAGCAAGGGCTCTTATCATCACCGGCACCGGCGATGTCTTTGCCCCCGGCGGCGACATGGGCGGCCGAAAGGTCGAAGGTGACGAACCCGTGCCGACGGGCCTGACCTATGAGACGCTGCCCTTTATCGCGATCCGCGAAAGCACCGCGCCGATCATCTCGGCGGTAAACGGAATATGTCAGGCCGGTGGTCTCCTGACCGCCATGATGTCGGACATTGCAGTGGTCAGCGATCGCGCGACGTTCCGCGTTCCCGAGCTGCTGAGGGGGCTGATCGATGCAACCTATGCGGCGACGCTGCCCTTGCATGTGGGAATGGCGGTCGCTCGCGATCTCCTGCTCAGTGCCCGGACCATTGACGCCGGGGAGGCACTGCGCATCGGCCTGATTTCCCGCGTTGTGCCGCACGAGCGCCTTCACGACGAGGCCCGGAAGGCGGCCACCGAAATCCTGCGGACCGCGCCGGAGGCCCGGATGCATACAAAGCGGCTGCTCAACGAACATTATCGGCCGATCGATTATCAGACGATGTTCTGGTCGCTACAGAACTCGCAGGAACCGCGCGAAGGCATGCGAGCCTTCATCGAGAAGCGGGCACCCAGCTGGGTTCCGGACGGTCTCGAAGATTGATCCGCGCGCTCCAAATAGGACCGAACTGAGGACGTTCAGACGAACGTGGCTCTACCCGTATCATGCAACAGACCAGCTTTCTGTAAAAATTCGCGACTTTCCGCAGCTGATGCGAGTTGGGAAGCGTTCCTCGAAGCCGCGCGACGTCTTCCCTGCTGTCGGATGTCTGCCGAAATCGTCATGGCGAACCACTACCCGTAGGACGCTCGGGATGATGCCGATACAGCCAAGCCCATGAGCATGTCGGCGCTTGCTTATGCGCCGACAGAGTGAGCACGCGTAGTCGGCCACGCCGCCAATTTGCGATCCCCCAACGACTTGCAATGGCAGCGTTTCCGGAACCCGCGGCTGCGACGGAGAGGATACCGAACGAATGACGAAAGTAATGCAGGGAATCCGCGTTCTGGAAGTGGCGCAACATACGTTCGTCCCGTCGGCGGGTGGGATACTCGCCGATTGGGGAGCCGACGTCATCAAGATCGAGCACCCGGTTCGCGGGGACGCGATGCGCGGGATTGTCAATCTCGGTGGCCAACGGGTCGATCCGCGCCGCAATACGCTGATGGAGCATCCCAATCGCGGCAAGCGGAGCGTCGGGATCGACATCTCGACACCCGAGGGGCAGGAACTCATCTACCGGATCGCCGCGACGGCGGATGTATTCCTTACCAATTACCTCCCACAGCATCGGCGCAAGCTGAACATCGATGTCGAACAGATTCGCGCTGCCAATCCCAAAATCATCTATGCGCGCGGAAGCGCTTACGGTGACAAGGGTCCTGAGCGGGAGGTCGGCGGCTTCGACGGCACCGCATTCTGGGCGCGCAGCGGCGTCGGCTATTCGATGAGTCCTGACGGTCTGGACGGCCCCCTGTCGCAGGGTATTCCGGCATTCGGTGACTCGTCGGGCGGCATGAATATCGCCGGGGGCATTTCGGCCGCTCTCTTCCATCGTGACCGCACGGGGGAGGCCCTGGAGGTCGACGTATCGCTGATCAGTACGGCATGGTGGGCCGCCGGCGCCGCAGTCGACCAGTTCATCGAACACAACGAAGTCATGCGCGTGCCTATGCCCTCATCGGGCGGAAAGGCGGGCAATCCCTTCATGGGCAATTTCCGCACCTCCGATGGTGGCACCATCAACCTCTGCACGCTCACGCCGGGTCCGCATATTCGCAGCATGTTCGAGCATGTGGGTGCGCCGGAAGCCGCCGACGATCCGCGCTTTGCCAATGTTCAGGGCCTGATGGAAAACTGGAAAGAGGCCAGCGACATCCTCACCCGCAAATTCGCCGAGCGTCCCTTCCAGTATTGGCGGCAGCACCTCAAGACCTTCACCGGCCAATGGGCGCCGTTCCAGAGCCTGCTCGACCTTGCAAGCGACGAACAGGCGCTGGCAAACGACATGCTCATCGAGGTGGAAGCGGCCGACGGCGGCGCTCCGCTCAAACTGGTTCGCGGGCCGGTTCAATTCAACCACCAGCCCGTGGAAACCACCCGCGCGCCTCAGGCTTCCGAGCATACCGAGACGTTCCTGATGGAACTTGGTGTCGAATGGGATGAAATCGAGGCGCTCAAAGCACAGGGGGCGATCGCCTAACTATTGTTACCACGCCGTGCATCGGTGCACGGCGTGGTGCCGTGTACCCTGTGGCGAAAAATAGCTGTTTTGGGATGTTCCGGGGGTCATTTGGCGGACAGGGTGGGATTCGAACCCACGGTGAGCTTGCACCCACGGCGGTTTTCAAGACCGCTGCCTTAAACCACTCGGCCACCTGTCCGCTTCGGCAACGCGCATAGCGAAAAGCGAGCGCCTTGCAAGAGGGGCGGCACCGAAACCACCCGATCCGGAAACGACGATCGGGATGGAATGCAGCCCATTTGCGGCGGCTGTCCACGGCTGAGACGTTCGGCCCATTTGCATCGCCGGCGCATTGTGCAAGATTTAGGCGTGATGAGTTGTTCTTCGAAGCTTCGGTCCCTGCGTCTTCCGTTTCTTGCAGCAGCCCTTGCTCTCGTACCGCTTTCGTCGGTCGATGCGCAGCCGGTGGTGCAGAGTGTTGGTGGGCAGAGTTTCGACGTCTACCTGCAATCGGTGGCGGCCCGCGCCCGGCGGGAAGGCGTCAGCGCAAGCACGATTTCGCAGGTCCTCACCGGCCTTACGCCTAACGACCGTGTGATCGCGCTCGATAGCGCGCAGCCCAACCGCAGCAGCGCGCCGCCGCCGGTGGCGCCTTACATCGCCCAGCATGTCGGCCCCAGCATCATCGCCCGGGGGCGCGATCGCTACGCGCAGAACGCCTCGATTCTTCCCTCGATAGAGCGGCGCTACGGCGTTCCCGCCAAGATGCTGTTCGCGATCTGGGGGCATGAGACCAATTACGGCAGCTATGTCGGCGATTTCGACCTTGCCCGCTCGCTGGCGACGCTGGCGTGGGAGGGGCGCCGCCGCCAGCTCTTCGAAAACGAGCTGATCGCGCTGATGAAGATGGTCGATCAAGGCGTGCCGACCTACAAGCTCAAGGGAAGCTGGGCAGGGGCCTTCGGTTATCCGCAGTTTCTGCCGAGCGTATATCTGCGCCTCGCCGCCGATGGTGACGGCAACGGCACGCGCGACATTTTCTCCAGCCCGGCGGATACGCTGGCCTCGATCGCGAACTATTTCCGCGATGCGGGCTGGCGACCGGGCCAACCCTGGGGCGTACGCGCCTCGTTGCCGGCCGGTTTCTCGATCGGTTCCTATGGCTCGAAGCTTTCGGCGCCCACTTGCACGCAAGTCCATGCTCGTCATTCGCAGTGGAAGAGCGTGGCCGAATGGCGCGCGCTTGGCGTTAATGCTCTCGGGCCTATCGGCGATAACGTGCAAGCCTCTCTGTTCCAGCCTGACGGTCCGGGGACGCCTGCCTATCTGTTAACCGGGAATTATCGGGTGATCCTCCAGTACAACTGCTCGAACTACTACGCATTGTCCGTTGGGTTGCTTGCAGATGAGATTGCCCGTTAACCATGCGCTGCCGCTCGCGGCGCTGATATTCCTGACCACCGTTCCCGCAACCGCCAAGAGCAATCCGCCGTCGCCGCCCGTCAGCGGACCGGCAGCCGACTATCCGGTTGTCGTTGGCGAACCGTTCGCCATCGGCGGCACGACCTGGACCCCTGAGGATCAACTCAATTACGACGCCGTGGGTTATGCCCAGGTGGGAGAGGGCGGCGGGGCAGGCATAACGGCCGCACACAAGACGCTGCCGCTGCCCAGCTATGCCGAGGTGACCGCGCTCGACAGCGGCCGGACGATTCTCGTGCGGATCACCCGGCGCGGGCCGATGACGAATGATGCGCTGATGGAACTCTCGGCCGATGCCGCCGCGCAACTGGGGATCGCCGCTGACGCCCACAGCGCCGTTCGCGTGCGCCGGGTCAACCCTCCCGAGGCCGAGCGCGCCCTTCTGCGCAGCGGCGGCCGGGCGCCCGAACGCATGGCGACGCCGGACGGCCTGCTGAAGGTTTTGCGCCGCAAGCTTGCCGACCAATCACCGTTGCTGCCTCCTCCCTCGACCCCGCCGACGATGCCAAGGAGCCCCGCATCCGCATTGGCCGCCGCCGCTCCGGTACGGAAGCCGCCTGTGCCAACAATCGAGCCCAAGCCGATTGCTCCCGTCGTTCCCGCTCCGAAGCCCACCCCCAAGCCCATTCCGAAACCCACTGTTGTTGCTCCCGTAAAGGGCACGCAAGTTGTTCAAGTCGGCACGTTTTCCGTCGAGGCCAACGCCCGCAAGGCGGCCAGCGGCCTTGGCGCCCAGGTCACGCCCGCAGGCAAGTTCTGGCGCGTTCACCTCGGCCCCTTCGCAAATGGTGCACAAGCTGCCGCAGCGCTGGAGAAGGCCCGCGCGGCAGGGTATAGCGACGCACGAATCTCGCGCACCGACTAGTCTTGCGGCGCGCACCACCCGCATCAGCCATCCGCCAAGGATGCGCCGGGAGAAGTCGCGTCTTGAAGTTGTTCCCGAAGTCCGCCCGCTATCTCGTTCCCGCGCTGGCCCTTGCGCTGGGTGTGCCGGCCAATGCCGCCATTCCGACGCCTCCGCCGGAGCTTGAGGGGATTCCCGTCAGCCTGCTGGTCGACCTTGGTTCGGGGCAGGTGCTGGTCCAGCGCCATCCGGACGTGCCTTTCCTGCCTGCCTCGGTGACCAAGGTGATGACGGCGTTCGTCGCCTTCGAGGAGATCGACGCGGGCCGTCTGCCGATCGACCGCCGGTTCTCCGTCCGTCCCGAAACGGCGCACGAGTGGTTCGCCAAGGGCACGTCGATGTACCTGACCGAGAAGGACCACCCCACCACGGCGGACCTGCTCCACGGCATCATGACCGCCTCGGCGAACGACGGCGCCATCGTGCTGGCCCAAGGCTACGCGGGCAGCATTCCCGGCTGGACCGCGAAGATGAACGACGCGGCACGGCGGCTCGGCATGACGCGCAGCCATTACAACACGCCGAACGGCTGGATGGACGAGGGCAACACTTACGTCACCGCCAGCGATCTGGTGCGGCTGGCCGATGCCATGATCATCCGTCACCCCGCGCTTTACCGCGAGTTTTCGGGCGTAAAGCACTACTTCTGGCGCGATGTCGCCATGCGCAGCCATGACCCGACGGTGGGCGTGGTCCCCGGCGCGGACGGCATCAAGACCGGTTACACCCGCGAGGCCGGCTACAACTTCCTCGGCACGGCCGAGCGTGACGGCCGCCGCCTTGTCATGGTGCTCGCCGCCTCGCCCTTGCCCAAGCAGCGCGACGTGGCGGCGCGTGCCCTGCTCGAATGGGGTTTCTCCGCCTGGACGCCGCGCCATCTGTTCGATCAGGGGCAGCCGGTGACCGAGGCCGCGGTGCAGGGCGGCGATGCCCGCTCGGTGCCGCTTGTCGCCAATCGTGAAGTCCACGCCACGCTGCCCAAGGGCGACAATCCGAAGATCACGCTCGCCGTCCACTACAAGGGGCCGTTGCAGGCACCGATCCGCAAGGGTGACGAAGTCGGCCAGCTTGAAATCAAGGTCGACGGTCTCGCTCCCGGCCACGTCCCGCTCTACGCTGCCCGCGATGTCGCCGTTGGCGGGCCGCTGGACAGGCTGTGGAACGGGCTTATCAATCTCTTCGCATGAGCCGGGGGAAATTCATTGCGCTTGAGGGCGGGGAAGGGGCGGGCAAGTCCACCCAGGCCCGGCTCTTAGCCGAAGCACTGCGCGCGCGCGGGATCGAGGTGGTCACCACCCGCGAGCCCGGCGGCACGCAAGGCGCGGAGGCGATCCGCAACCTGCTGCTTCATGCCGAGGGTGACGGCTGGGGCGCCCGCGCCGAAGCGCTGCTCTTCGCGGCAGCGCGCGCCGACCATGTCGAGAAACTGATCCGCCCCACGCTGGAACGCGGCGCGTGGGTTATCTGCGACCGCTATCTCGATTCGAGCCGCGCTTATCAGGGCGGCGGCAGCGGACTTTCCGATGCCGATATCCGCACGCTTCATGCGATCGGCAGCGAAGGCCTCTTGCCCGACCTGACTCTGCTGTTCGAAGTCTCGCCCGAGGTTTCGGGCGCCCGCCTTGCGCGGCGCGACACCGAAGGAACGGACCGCATCGGCGGCCGAGAAGCGGCCTATCACGCCCGCGTGGCCGAGGCATTCGCCCGGTTTGCCGAAGCCGAGCCAACGCGCTTTGCCCGCATCGACGGGAACGGCACCCCGGAACAGACCGTGGCCTATGCCATGGCTGCGCTGGAACCCCTGATATCCGGCACTCCGGAACCGCGCGCTTGAGCGACGACCTGCCTTTCATCGGCCAGCGCGACGCCTGGCACGAATGGATCTCCGCGATCGGTTCGGAGCGGATGCATCACGCCTGGCTGCTCGCCGGTCCGCGCGGGCTCGGCAAGCGGGCCTTCGCGCGCACCGCCGCCGCCGAACTGGTGCGCCTGTCCGGCCAGCCCCGGCCCGATCCGGCATCACATCCCGACATTCACGTGCTTCAGGCGCTTCCCGCCAACGACGACGAGGCGAAGAAGAAGGCCGAGGGCAAGCCCTGGCAAGCCAAGCGCAGCATCTCGGTCGATCAGGTGCGTGAGATGATCCGCCGCCTCACGACCAAGCCGACACTGGGCGAACGCCGCGCGATCGTCATCGATCCGGCCGACGAACTGGAGAAAAGCGCGGTCAACGCGCTGCTCAAGGCACTGGAAGAGCCGCCTGTGGGTACCTTCTTCCTGCTCGTCACCCACCAGCCCGGCAGGCTTCTGCCCACGGTTCGCTCACGCTGCCGCGTGCTGCGCTTTGCCGCGCTGGGCGAAGCCGAACTCGATGCGGTGATCCGGCGTGATATTCCCGAATCCGACGCCACGACCCGGCAGGCGGCGATCAAGGCCGCGCAGGGCTCGCCGGGAATGGCGCTCAGCTTCGTCGAGCACGATCTCGGCCCGATCCACGAACTGATGCTGCGGATCCTTCACGAGGGAGACCGGGACTATCACCTGCGGGGCGCCCTTGCCGACGAAATGGGCGCGCGCCCCGCGCGCGACCGTCAGCTTGCCGCGCTCGAACTGGCGCGCACCGTGCTGGTAGGCGAACTGGCCGGAGCATCGCGCGCGCGGCAACTCGCGCTGATCGAGGCGCATGGCACCCTGATGCGGATTTCCGCGCAGGCTCCCACCTACAATTTCGACGCCGGGCTCCTGATAATGGAAATTGGCGGGTTGCTGGCTTCGGCCGCGATGCCTAGAGAAGCGGCTCGCCCATAACACCCAGCAAGGAACTGCGACGCCGCATGGCCGAGCCTTATTACGTCACCACCGCCATCTCGTATCCCAACGGCAAGCCGCATATCGGCCATGCCTACGAGGCCATTGCCGCCGACGTCATCGCCCGCCACCGCAAGGCGGAAGGCTTCGACGTGCGGTTCCAGACCGGAACCGACGAACACGGCCTGAAGATGGCGCAGAAGGCGCGCGATCTGGGCATCACGCCGAGCGAGCTGGCAACGGAAATGTCGCAGCATTTCATTGACATGTGCGCTGCTCTTAACATCGATTACGATGTCTTCATCCGCACGACCGAGCCGCGCCACCATGCCGCGACGCAGGAACTGTGGCGGCGGATGGAAGCCAACGGCGACCTCTATCTCGACCGTTACGAGGGCTGGTACTCGGTCCGCGACGAGGCTTACTACGACGAGTCCGAACTGGTCGCAGGCGAGGAGGGCGCGAAGCTCTCTCCGCAAGGCACGCCGGTCGAATGGACTGTCGAGGAATCGTGGTTCTTCCGCCTGTCGAAGTATCAGGACAAGCTGCTCGAACTCTACAATTCGGGCGACTTCATCCGCCCGGAAACGCGCCGTAACGAGATCCAGCGCTTCGTCGAAGGCGGCCTGCGCGACCTTTCGGTTTCGCGCACGAGCTTCGACTGGGGCATCAAAGTACCCGGCAGCGACAACCACGTCATGTACGTGTGGGTCGACGCGCTGACCAACTATATCACCGGCCTCGGCTTCCCCGACGAGAGCGGCGATTACGCGAAATACTGGCCCGCCGATCTGCACCTGATCGGCAAGGATATCGTTCGCTTCCACACGGTCTACTGGCCTGCCTTCCTGATGAGCGCCGGTCTGCCGCTGCCGAAGCAGGTCTACGGCCACGGCTTCCTGCTCAATCGCGGGCAGAAGGAATCGAAGTCGCTCGGCAACGTCACCGATCCGATTGCGCTTGCCGAAACCTTCGGCGTCGATGCCGTGCGCTACTTCCTGCTGCGCGAAGTCGCGTTCGGGCAGGATGGTTCGTGGTCACCAGAAGCGATCGTGACGCGCGCCAATGCCGAACTGGCCAACAGCTTCGGCAATCTTGCCCAGCGCAGTCTTTCCATGATTTTCAAGAACATGGATGGGACTATCAAGGCCGATTACGAAGATGGCGAGGCAGACAAGGCCCTCTTCGCAACGGTTGCCGATGGCATTGCCGGCCTGCGCAAGGGCTTCACCGATCTCGCCTTCAGCGATGGCCTCGAAGCCTGGATGCGCGCCGTCTTCGCCTGCAACCAGTACGTCGATGAGCAGGCGCCCTGGGCGCTGCGGAAGTCCGATCCCGAGCGCATGGAAGCCGTACTGATGACGCTGTTCCGCGTCGTGCGTGACCTTGCCATTGCAGTCCGTCCCGTCGTGCCGACCGCGATCGACGCACTGCTCGATCAGATGGGCATCGCCGCCGATGCGCGCACCTATGCCGCGTTGGAAGACGCCGATTGGTTCGCAACTCTTGCCGCCAGCGGCTATAAGGTCGACAAGCCGCAAGGCGTGTTCCCGCGTCTCGAACTTCCCGAGGAAACGGAAGCAACCACCTGATGTTTATCGATTCGCACTGCCATCTCGAATATGAAGGCCTTGTCGAAGACCAGCAGGGCGTGCTCGATCGCGCCCGTGCAGCCGGGATCAAGGGCTTCCTCAATATCTCGACGCGGCAGAGCGAGTGGGATCGCGTGGTCGGCACGGCCGCGCGCATCCCGGACGTCTGGGCCTCGGTCGGCATTCATCCGCATGAAGCGGACCAGCATGCCGACCTTGGCGAAGCCGTGCTGCTCGAAGCGACGCGGCACCCCAAGGTCATCGCCATCGGCGAGACCGGCCTCGACTACTATTACGACAAGTCGGACCGGGACGTGCAGCAAGCGCTGTTTCGCACCCATATCCGGGTCTCGCGTGAAACCGGGCTACCGCTGATCATCCATACCCGCGATGCGGAAGAGGATACGTTCCGCATCCTTGAGGACGAGATGAGGAAGGGGGCCTTCCCGGCGCTGATCCACTGCTTCACCGCCAGCGCCGATTTCGGCGCCAAAGTGTTGGATCTTGGCCTCACGATTTCGATCTCCGGCATCGTAACCTTCAAGAATGCCAAGGACTTGCAGGAGGTTGTGAAGATCGTTCCCGAGGATCGGCTGCTGGTTGAAACCGACTCGCCGTTCCTCGCGCCAGTCCCGCATCGCGGCAAGCGCTGCGAACCGGCCTATACCGCCGACACCGCACGCTTCGTGGCGGATCTGCGCGGTGTAAGCGCCGAGCAGCTTGGAGAAGTTACGTCGCGCAACTTCTTCGCGCTCTTCACCAAGGCGGACCGAAAGGCAGTCGCGTGAAAGTCGTGATGCTTGGTAGCGGTACGTCGACCGGCGTGCCGCGCCTCGGCGGCGAATTCGGCGCAGATTGGGGCCTTTGCGATCCCAACGAGCCGAAAAACCGCCGCACGCGCGTCTCGATCCTGCTCGAAAGCGATGCCGGCAACCGCATTCTCGTCGACACCTCAACGGACTTGCGCGCGCAGTTGCTCGCCAACGACATTCACCGCATCGATGCCGTGTTCTGGACCCACGATCACGCGGACCACTGCCACGGCATCGATGACATGCGTCCGCTGCGCTATGGCCGCGCCGGTCCGATCCCGGGATTCGCCAACTCGGAAACCGTCCGCCGCCTGCGCCAGCGCTTCGGCTACGTTTTCGCGGGGCAGTTCGGCTATCCGACGCTGGTCAGCCTCGACAATCTCGACACTCTGCGCCTTTGCGAAGGCTTCCGTGTCGATCATGTCCAGATGCCGCACGGCCCGGCGGAATCAACCGCATTCCGCTTCGATTGTGACGGAAAATCAGTCGTTTATGCGACGGATTTCAGCGAAATCACAAGAGGCATGATCGACTTGTGCTACGGCGCGGATCTGCTGGTGGTCGATTGCCTCCGCCGCGAACCGCATCCGACGCATGCGCACCTTGGCATGGCGCTGGAACTGGCTTCGGTCTGCCGGGTCGGCAAGGCCGTCCTCACGCATCTCGACAAGTCCATGGACTATGCCACACTGAGCGGCGAAGTGCCGGACAACGTGCTGGTCGGCTATGACGGGATGGTGATCGAACCATGAGCAATGCAGCAACGATCGTCGGTGTCATTTCGGTCGTTTGCGCGCTCATTCTGGTTACGAGCAATTCGCGGTTTCGGCAGCTGGGATTTTCGAAAGGCCTCAAGCTCGCGCTGATCTGGGCCGTGATCATCATTGGACTGGTAATGCTGATCCAGATGCTCGGTCTGCACAGTCGCAAGTGACCGGCGGCACTGAAGGGGCACCTGCAAACCACCCATTATTTAACATAATACATATTATCATCCTGATCCGGTGTAAGCGCAACTTAGAGATGTCACCACGCTGGGACGTCTCGTGGTCCCGGTGGCATAGTCCTCCCTGTTTGCTGAGAGGACGCGCTTATGTCGGTGGTGGCTATGAGCCATGGCGAGCTTTCACGATACGATACGCTTCGTCGGTTCGATCGCGGCGAACTGAGGATCGAAGACACCGCCATGCTGCTCGGCTTGAGCCGCCGCCAGGTCTACCGCCTGCTCGATCGATTGCGCGCTGACGGTCCTGAAGCGCTGGTTTCCTGGAAGCGCGGCCGCACCAGCTACCGGGATCTCGGCGATGATTTCCGTGACCGAGTGCTTAGCCTCGTGCGCGAGCATTATCACGATTTCGGACCGACCCTGATTAGCGAGTATCTTGCCGAACGGCACGGCATCACTCTTTCACACGAGACCTTGCGGAAGTGGATGATAAAGGCGGGCATATGGAAGGATCGCGAGGCGCGCCGGCCACGGCCGTATCAGCCGCGCTACCGGCGGGATTGTCGCGGCGAGCTGATCCAGATCGACGGCTCGAAGCACTGGTGGTTCGAGGATCGTGGGCCGCAATGCACCCTGCTCGTCTACATCGACGATGCGACCAGCGAGCTAATGCATCTCAGGATGGTCGAGAGCGAGAGCACGTTTGCCTACATGGAGGCGACGCGGGCGTACATCGAGGCGCACGGCAAGCCGGTGGCGTTCTATTCGGACAAGCATTCGGTATTCCGCAACAACACCGCCTCGGCGACGGGCGATGGCATAGCGCCCTTCGATGCGCGCGACCTGCATCGTCCGCTCGCGCCGCATGAAGATCTGCGGGCCGAGATGGTCTGGCGTGAATGGCGCTCGGTGACCCGGGCGCTGACGCTGCATTACAACAAGGCGATGTTCATTCTGGAGCCGACCCCGGTGAGCCGGCCGCTCGCGGGCAAGCGGGGCGAGGTTTGCGAGTTTCCGGACGGGACGCTGGAGATCCGGCACGAGGGCACTGCCCTTCCTTATCGGATGTTCGACAAGATCCGGCAGGTGAACCAGGCGGCGATTGTTGAGAACAAGCACCTTGATGCCGCGTTGCTGACTGCTGACGCAGCGGGTCCGGGGCGCATGATCGATGGACCTTTGCACCAGCAGGGTCAGCGCTGCGCAAAACCGACGGGCTACGCGCTGCCCCTGCTGTATCGAGCGGTGACATTTCTATCTTGCGCAGCAAGTGTCTTTTCTAAATTGCGGGAACACCTGACCGGACTTCCGCAAGGACCCTCACAGCAAGCGTGCGCTCCCCGAAAGCCGCCGCTATAGGTGTGCTCGACATGACCCAGCACCATCATCAGATCGACCGCCTTCTCGGCATCATGGCGCAGCTGCGCGACCCGGTTTCGGGCTGCGAATGGGACCGCGAGCAGGATTTCTCGACCATCGCCCCCTATACAATCGAGGAGGCCTACGAAGTCGCCGACGCCATCGCGCGTGATGATCTGGCCGACTTGCGCGGCGAGCTTGGCGATCTGCTGCTTCAGGTCGTGTTTCACGCCCGCATGGCCGAGGAACTCGGGCACTTCGCTTTCGCGGACGTCGCAGCAGCCATTTCGGACAAGCTGGAGGCGCGCCACCCGCACATCTTTGGTGATGAAGCATCGGGCGATGCCCAGACCGAGCGATGGGAAAAGCTCAAGGCCCAGGAACGGGCGGACAAAGGCGCAACCAGCGCCATAGACGGCGTGGCCATCTCGCTGCCCGCCCTCATGCGGGCTGAGAAGCTCCAGAAGCGCGCCGCGCGCGTCGGCTTCGACTGGCCGGATCCCAGCGGTGCGGCAGAGAAGCTGACCGAAGAAATGGGCGAACTGGCCGAAGCCTCCGACGCTGAAAAGCTGGAGGAAGCCGGCGACCTCCTGTTCGCCGCCGTCAACCTCGTCCGCCTGAACGGCATCGCACCCGAGGATGCCCTGCGCGCCGCCAATGCCAAGTTCGAGCGCCGCTTCCGGGCGATGGAGGCTTTTGCCACCACCGACGGCCGGGATTTTGCGGCGCTCTCGCTCGATGAGCAGGAAGCCTATTGGCAGGCCGTCAAGGCGTCAGAGCGCGCCGAAACGGCCTAGTTCGCGCTCGGACAGGCGCACCTGCAAACGCAGTAGGGGCCCCTCCTCGCCCTCGCCCGCATCCTCCTCGGACACGACTTCGCCGCGTGCGTGGAGGAATGCCATGCGCTGGCCATCTGCGGCGGGCAGGACGAAGGTGTAGAGCTTCGAATCCTCGGTCAGCGCCAGGCCTACGGTTTCGAGCAGCGCGTCGCAGCCCAAACCGGTCTGTGCGGAGATCGGCGCGATCGTCTCGCCCTTGCGCTGCGCGATGGTCTCATTGAGTTCGGCGGCCTGCTCCGCGTCCAGCAGGTCCCACTTGTTCCAGACCTCGATCATCGGGATCGCGGGTACGACGTCCTCGTCATCCGCCGTCTCCTCGCCAGTGCCAAGCACGCCCAGGTCGGCAAGTACGTCCAGCACCTGCCGCTTCTGCGCTTCGGTATCGGGATTGGCGATATCCCGGACGTGGAGAATGAGGTCCGCCGCGGTCACTTCCTCCAGCGTCGCGCGGAAAGCCGCGACGAGCTGGGTCGGCAGGTCCGAGATGAAGCCCACGGTGTCCGACAGGATCGCCTTTTCGACGCCCGGCAGGCGGATCGCCCGCATGGTGGGATCGAGCGTGGCGAACAGGAGATCCTGTGCCATCACTTCGGCACCTGTCAGGTAATTGAAAAGCGTAGATTTTCCAGCGTTTGTATAGCCGACAAGCGCCACCACCGGCCAAGGCGCCTTCTCACGACGATCCCGGTGCAGGCCGCGCGTGCGGCGCACCTGTTCCAGCTCGCGGCGGATCTTGCTCATCCGGTCGCGAATCATCCGGCGGTCGGCCTCGATCTGCGTCTCACCCGGGCCACCAAGGAAGCCGAAGCCGCCGCGCTGACGCTCAAGGTGCGTCCAGCTGCGCACGAGGCGACCGGCCTGATAATCGAGGTGTGCGAGTTCGACCTGCAAACGGCCCTCGGCCGTGGCTGCCCGTTCACCGAAGATCTCAAGGATCAGTCCGGTGCGGTCGATGACCTTGCGCTTGAGCTTTTCCTCCAGATTACGCTGCTGGATCGCCGAGAGCGAGCCGTCGACGATGACCAGCTCGGCCTCGTTCAACTCGCAGGCAACGCCGATATTCTGGATCTGGCCTTCGCCGAACAGCGTGCCGGCACGGGGTTCGCGGATCGGAATGGCCATGGCTTCGGCCACAACAAGGCCGATCGCCTGGGCAAGGCCCTTTGCCTCTTCAAGCCGGGCTTCGGGATCGAGGTCAGATCGACCCCGCATTTGCGGATATACGACGAGGGCACGCGCGCCGCGCGTGACCTCACCCTTCAGTTCATCGTTCAAATCGGTTCAGCTTTTCTCGTCAGTCTTCGTCGGCTTCTTCATGCGCCTGAAGATCGACAGGAGTCACGGGCTGAATCGTCGAAACCGCATGCTTGTAGGCCAACTGAACGTAGCCTTCGCGTTCCAGTAGCATGCAGAACAGGTCATATGCCGCCACGCGGCCCTGAAGCATGACGCCGTTGATCAGGAACATCGTCACCTGAACGCCGGCATTGCGGATGCTGGAGAGGAACACGTCCTGCAGCACGCGGGTCTTCTTGGAGCTTTCCGCACCATTCGAGAACTGGCGTGCGTCGATCGGCGTCGACGGCATGATCGTCGAAATCGCGTGCTTGTAGACGAGCTGCGACTGACCGTCGCGGCGGAGCAGGATCGAGAAGTTGTCGAACCACGTAACGATGCCCTGGAGCTTCACGCCCTTGACGAGGAACATGGTGACCGGGGTCTTGTTCTTGCGCAGGAGGTTCAGGAACTGGTCCTGAAGGTTCTGCCCCTTGCCTGCCGAGGTTCCGGCTGCAACGGGAACCGGCGCCTCAGGCGTTTCATCGCCGGGGGCCGGGGTGGGACGAGGACGCGCGGTGAGCGTGCGGCCAGCCATATCTTGCTCCTTTTTTTGGCGCCCCGCTTTTTGCGGGCCGCGATCTGGCCTCTTCCGGGGGGGTAGAGGCCGTTTTTGCGAATCGAAACCTATCGACTTGCTGCAATGCAGTAAACGCGAAAAATGTAGCAGTACAATGACACGATCGGAAAGGAATGGGAAATTCCGAGCTTGCCCCCTCTCCTCCCCCTATCAGTAGACCTGTCGCAAGCCCGTCACGATCAGATTTCGTCGTCCACCTCGCCCTCACCTTCGCCCTCGCGCCGCTCGGCCATGCCGAGGAGCTTCAGCTTGCGGTGAAGGGCCGAGCGCTCCATGCCGATGAATGAGGCGGTCTTGGAGATATTGCCCGAAAAGCGCCGGATTTGCAGCCGCAGATATTCCCGCTCAAAGCTCTCGCGAGCCTCGCGCAGCGGTGCGCTCATCATCACCGAGATGCCCGCCTCGCCGCCGGCCCGGTTGCTGAAGATTTCGGGCGGCAGCATGTCCACCTCGATCCGGGCAAGCTTCTCGCGCGGGGCCATGATGACTGTCCGCTCGACCACGTTGCGCAGCTGGCGGACGTTGCCCGGCCACTCGTAGGCCTGAAGCGCGGTCATGGCCTCGGCGCTCACTTGCGGCGGCGAAACGCCCTGCTCGTTGGCATAGCGCGCGAAGAAATGATCGATCAGCGAGGGAATGTCATCCCGGCGTTCGCGCAGCGCCGGGATCGACACCGGGACCACGTTGAGGCGGTAGAACAAGTCCTCACGGAACCGGCGCTCGACGATTTCCTTTTCGAGATCGCGCGAAGTGGAAGAAACCACACGCACGTCGACGCGGATCTGGCGGGTGCCGCCCACGCGCACGAAGGCCTGATCGGTCAGCACGCGCAGGATGCGTGCCTGTGTCGAAAGCGGCATATCCGCCACTTCATCGAAATAGAGCGTTCCGCCGTCGGCCATTTCCAGCAGGCCGGGGCGGATCAGCGAGCCCTCGCTCTCTTCGCCGAACAGTTCCTGTTCGAAGCGCTCGGGCGTGATGCGTGCCGAATTGACGCTGACGAAGGCGCTGTCCGCCCGCGCGCTCCAGGCGTGAAGCAGGCGTGCGGCCACTTCCTTGCCCGAACCGGCGGGGCCGGTGATCAGCAGGCGGCTGCCGGTGTTGGCGACCCGCTTGAGCGTCGCGCGCACCTGGTTGATCGAGCCGCTCGATCCGGTGAACTCCTCCCCCATGGTGAAGTCGGAACGGAGCTGGGCATTTTCGCGGCGCAGGCGCTCGGTCTCGGTGGCGCGGCCGACGAGGTGGAGCAGCTTCTCGGCTTCGAAGGGCTTCTCGATGAAGTCCACCGCGCCGCGGCTGATCGCGGCGACGGCCGTGTCGATGTTGCCGTGGCCCGAGAAAATAATGACCGGCAAGCCCGGTTCGCGCGCCTTGATCGCATCGAGCACTTCCAGACCGTCCATCGGGCTGCCGTGAAGCCAGACATCGAGCAGCACCAGCGACGGGCGGCGGGCGTCGATCGCGGCCAGTGCCGCTTCGCTGTCGCCGGCGGTGCGGCATTCATAGCCTTCGTCGCTCAGCACACCCGCGACCAGTTCGCGGATGTCGCGCTCGTCGTCGACGATCAGGATTTCGAGGGCCATGACACTATCTTCTTGGACTTGAATGGATGGGAATGCGGAAAGCGCGCTGAATTCATTCGGCGGCCTCCGCCTTGCGCGCCTGGGCCGTCGGATCGATGGCGAAGCGCATGGTTACCGTGGTGCCGCCGCCGGGGGTCGGCAGGAACTGCATTTCGCCGCCATGCTCCTCGATGATCTTGTTGACGATGGCGAGGCCGAGGCCGGTGCCCTTTTCGCGCGTGGTGACATAGGGTTCGATGATCCGCTCACGGTCCTGCGTGAGTCCGATGCCGTTGTCGGCCACGCGCACGAGGATCGCTTCGGGCAGTGCATCGACCCCGACGGCGATAGTTCCGTGATAGCCTTCCGGCGCATCCTTGGCCTTGGCCTCGATCGCCTCCACCGCGTTCTTGAGCACGTTGGTCATCGCCTGCCCGAACTGGTGGCGGTCGCAATCGATGCTGCCGATGTCGGGATCGCTGGTGAAGCGGAAGTTGATATCGGGCCGGGCCACTTCCTGAAGGAACAAAGCCTGCCGCGTCAGCGCGACCGGGTCCTCGTTGCGGAACACCGGCTTCGGCAGGCGCGCGAACGAGGAGAACTCGTCCACCATCTTGCGAAGCTCGCCCACCTGCCGGATGATCGTGCGGGTAAGGTCTTCGAACAGTTCGGGATCGTCGATGATCTGCTTGCGATAGCGGCGGCTGAGGCGCTCGGTCGCCAGCTGGATCGGGGTCAGCGGGTTCTTGATCTCATGCGCGATGCGGCGCGCCACGTCCGACCATGCAGCAGTGCGCTGGTCGAGCAATTGCCGCGTGATATCCTCGAACGTGAGCACGTGGCCGGTGGCATCGCGGGTCACCTTCACAGCGAAAGTCAGCAGATCGCCCTTGCGGTGATACTGGACGAGCCCGCCCGAACTGCTCTGGTCGATCAGCGCGGCGAACTGCGGCGCCAGATCGTCCAGCGGCAAGTCTTCGGGCGCCTGCGGAAGATCGGTCAGCAGCTTCAAGGCGGTGCTGTTCATCAGCAGGATCCGCCGTTGATTGTCGACCGAGATGATCCCCGAGGTCACCGATTCGAGCACGGCCTCGATAAACACGCGGCGTTCGTGAAGCTGGCGATTGGCCCCCAGCAGCGCCTGGGTCTGCTTCTCTAGCTGCGCCGTCATGCGGTTGAACGCGCGGTTGAGTAGGCCGATCTCGTCCGTACCGGTACGCCCTTCAAGCCGCAGCGCGAAGTTGCCGCTGCCCACGGTCCGCGCGGCGTCGACCAGTTCGTAGAGCGGCTTGACCTGCCGGTCCGCGAACCGCAGCGCGACCCACACCGCCAGCCCGACCAGCGCCAGCGAAGCGATGAACAGCGCGATGTTGAAGCGTAATTGCAACACCCGGGCGCGACTGGTCAGAACCTCGTAGGCCTGAACGATATTTTCCGCGTTCTCCGCGCGTTGGCCCTGACTCAGCGCCAGCAGGTCGTTGCTTCGGGCGGCATAGAGATAGACGCCGGATTGCCGCTCGATCGGCACGGCCGCGACGATCCGGTTTGCATCGGTGGTCACGACGTAGGGCTCGCCCTTCTGGAGCCGCTGCTGCACGTCCTGCCCGATCCGCTTGGAATCGGACTTTCCATCCGGATCGACAATGATTGGCGTGCGCTGGCTGCCGTCTCCGGCCACCTGGATCAGCGCGGCGACGGAAAGGTTCCGGCGGAACACCTGATCGGCGAAGAAGGCCTGAAATTCGCGGCTCGCGACCGGATATTCGCCCAGCATGACGCGCGTGTCCTGCGCCATCGCGACCGATTCGTAGCCTACGTCCCGCTGCGTCTGCTCGTAATAGCCACGTGCCAGCTTGTTGGCGTTTTCCAGCAGCCCCCGCGAGGAATCGGAGAACCAGAACTCGACGCCGGACTGGAACAGCCACGAGGCGAAGACCACCACCAGCAGCGTCGGCACCGCGGCGATCAGCGAGAAGATGAACACCATGCGGACGTGCATCTGCCCGGTGCCGCCAATGTGTTCTGCCGCGCGGCGCAGGGCGATGCGGCGCCCGAACAGCACGAGGATCGCCATGGCCGGAACCAGTGTTCCGATCAGCAGCGTGGCCGTGAGATTGGAAGGCAGCAGGGCGCGCTTGTCGTCCCCGTTGTCCAGCGCCATCCAGGTCGCCGCCGTCATGCCGAGCAGGAAGGCGAGGACCGAGACCACTTCCATCACGGCAAAGAAGTTCGCCCGGCGTGCCGCAATCTGGACACGCCGCCACCAACGCGGCCAAGCGCGCTTGCGGACCTTGATTTCGCTCATCGTGGCCAAGTTACAACGCTAGTGTTGCCGGTTTGCAAGAGCAAATCCATCAAGGCTGGATCATGAACGACGGGTGAATTCCTCAGGATCGAGCGCGAGTTCGCTGAGGCGCTTGCGCAAGGTGTTGCGATTTATGCCCAATGCCTGTGCCGCGCGCAGCTGGTTGCCGCCGGTTTCACGGAGCACTTCCGAGAACAGCGGACGCTCAAAAGCCGCCACGGCGGCTTCGTAGATCGTTCCGCTGGCGGGCCGCTCGGCCGCGAGCCAGCGCGACACGGCATCGGCGATTCCGTCGCCGCTGTCCGTGCCGCTCCAGTCGTCCGGTGCATGGCCGGAGCCATTGGCCGGGACAGCGCCTTCGGGCACGAGCAGGGCCTGCACGCTCTCGGTATCGATCAGGTCCTCACGCGCGAGCAGCGCGAGGCGGTAGATGAAGTTCTTCAGTTCGCGGACATTGCCGCGCCACGCCTGCCGCGCCAGCAATTGCGCCGCCTCCGGGCTGAGCTGGCGGCGCGGCAGCCCTTCCCCAGCGGCAAGCTGGAGAAAATGCCGGGCCAGCACATCGATGTCGTCCCGCCGCTCGCGCAGCGGCGGCATGTGGATCGGCACGACATTGAGGCGGTAATAGAGGTCCTCGCGGAAGCGCCCGGCGGCGATCTCGGGTTCGAGATCCTTGTTGGTGGCCGCCACGATGCGGACATCGAGCCGCACTTCCTCGCGCCCGCCCACGCGCCGTACGGTGCCCGACTGGAGCGCGCGCAGCAGCCGGGTCTGCGCCTGCATCGGCATGTCGCCGATCTCATCGAGAAACAGCGTACCGCCCGAAGCCTGCTCGAACTTGCCGACATGGCGCGCGACAGCGCCGGTGAAGGCGCCCTTTTCATGACCGAAAAGCTCGCTTTCAATGAGATCGGCAGGGATCGCGGCCGTATTGACCGCTATGAACGGCCCACCCCGGCGGTGCCCCAGATTATGGATCGCCTCGGCCACGAGTTCCTTGCCGGTTCCCGATTCGCCCAGGATCAGCACGGTCAGATCGTTGCGCAGCACCCGGGTAATCATCCGGAACACGGACTGCATGGCGACACTGCGGCCAACCAGCGGCAACCCGTCGCCCAGCGGCTCGTCGCCTGCGGGGGAAAGCCCCTTCCCCGCCCCCGCCGCCTGGCGGACCGTGCGCGCCAGTTCGTCGATGTCGAAGGGCTTCGGGAAGTATTCGAAGGCGCCGGTATCGCTCGCCCGCACGGCGGTATCGAGCGTGTTCTGTGCGGAGAGGATGATGATCGGCATCATCGGATGAGCATCGCGCACGCGGCCTATCGTCTCGATACCGTCGCCGTCAGGCAGCATGACATCGGTGACGAGCGCGTCGAAGCAGCCATCTTCCAGCATCTGGTCGCGCTCGGCGATGGTCTGGCAATGGACAACGGAGAACCCCTCCGCCTCAAGCGCAGCGGTAATGACGATGGCGATCGAGACGTCGTCCTCGACCAGCAGAACACTCATGGCGCGACCTTCCTCCTGCTTGCCCGCCCGCGCGTTTCGCGCGCCAGCGGCAGGTGCACGCGGAAATGCGTGAGCCCCGCCTCGTCGTCGCGCTCGTGCGTGATGCGCCCGTTCATGTCGCGAACGAGTTTGCGCACCAGCGGCAGGCCAAGCCCCTGTCCCGCCTTCTTGGTGGTGACGAAGGGCTCGAAGATATGATCGCGCATCGCCGCATCGACGCCGGGGCCGTTGTCGGTCACGCGCAGTTCGACGGGAAGCCGCACCGGCTCGCCCGAATCGGTGGTGTGAAGCTGAAGGCCGCTGGCAAACCGCGTGCGGATCACCACGCGCGGCTCCGCTTCGCCTTGGCAGGCCTCGCGCGCATTGGAAACGAGGTTGATGATCACCTGCACCAGCGCGTCTGAACTGCCGAGAACGGCAGGCAGCGAAGGATCGAATTCCTCGACGATGCGTACGGCCGTTGCCGTGTTTTTACGGGCCGTGCTTTCATGCGCCGTCGCGATCACGTCGATCGCGCGGCGCGCGGCCTCGTGCAGGTTGCAGGGTTCGACCGGCGGCGTGGTCCGGCGCGACAGCTTCTGCATGCGCTCGATCAGATTGGCGATGCGGTCGACTTCGGACGTAATCAGTTCGGTAAGCGCAATGTCCCGCTCACCCGCATGGCGCGAAAGCAGCTGCGCGGCACCGCGAATGGCCGCCAGCGGGTTCTTGATCTCATGCGCCATGATCTCGGGACCGCGCAGGACAGCATTGTCTGCACTTCCCGAATCGTCGCCCATGGCCTCGGTCGCGCTGTTGTCGTGGATCGTCAGCACCTGCCAGCCCGGCGTATCGGCAACCGGCGCGACGTTCACGTCGATCCGCCGCACGCCGCGTCCCCGGATCGAAACCGTGACTTCGCGCGCGGAAACCGGCGTCTCGTAATCGTCGAGCCGCTCCAGCAGACGCCCGTCAGGCACCGTCATCACATCGCGCAGCGGACTACCGGTAAGACGCCGCAGCGACTGGCCGAAAAACTGCTCCGCCGCCGGATTGAGCGACGCGATCCTGAGGCCGGGTTCAAGCACGACAACGGCGAGCGGCAGGCTGGCCATGAGCCGCCCGACATCCGGTCGTGCATTGACCGGCGCGAGGTTCATGCGGCCTGGCGTTGCAGGACGTTCGCCTCGCGCGGCTCATCCCGGAATGGCGCATAGAATTCGGCCAGCATGGCCAGAACCACGTCGGGATCGTCAACAAAGTTCACGCGGTTGCGGAACTCGGCCGATCCCTTGATGCCCTTTACGTACCAACCAAGATGCTTGCGCGCCATCTTCACGCCGGTTTCGCGGCCGTAGTGGGAGAGCATCTCTTCGTAATGTTCGCGGATGATCTCGTACTGCGCGCCGAAGCCGGGCTCCGCAAGCAGGCCGTTGCCGCGCCACCACTGCATGACCTGCGCAAGAGCCCAGGGCTTGCCATAGGCACCGCGCCCGATCATCAGGCCGTCCGCGCCGGATTGCTCCAGCGCCGTGGCGGCATCGCCGATCTCGCAGATGTCGCCATTGACGATGACAGGGATCGAAACCGCGTCCTTCACCTTGCGCACGAAGCTCCAGTCGGCAGAGCCCTTGTACATCTGGTTGCGGGTGCGGCCGTGCACGGTAATCATCTTCGCGCCCAGATCCTCGGCAATGCGTGCGAGCTCCGGGGCGTTCAGGCTGTCATGACACCAGCCCATGCGCATCTTGACGGTGACAGGCACTTTCACGGCCTTGACCGTGGCCTCGATCAGGTGCCTCGCCAGCGGCACGTCGCGCATCAGTGCCGAGCCGGCATCGCCGTTGACGACCTTGCGCACCGGGCAGCCCATGTTGATGTCGATAATGGCCGCGCCGCGATCTTCGACCAGCTTGGCCGCCTCGCCCATCTGTTCCGGATCGCAACCGACAAGCTGCATCGAAACCGGGTCTTCTACCGGATCCCACATCGCCTTCTGAAGCGAAACGCGAGTCTCACGGATGGCAGCCGGGCTGGCAATCATCTCGGTGACATTGAGGCCCGAACCGAAGCTACGGACCATGCGCCGGAACGGCAGGTCCGAAACCCCCGTCATCGGCGCGAGCACGACCGGGCAGTCGATCCTTACCGGTCCGACCTCGATCGGCGTGACCGCCGGTGGCGTGGGAAGTTCGTTCATAAGCGAGCTCGAAATTGCCTTAAAAATGTCACGTGCCCTGAAAACGCAGCGTGCCTAAAAAACAGGCAGCGCATAGTGGATTGCCCTCACGACGGCAAGCGATTACCGGCGAGCACAATGTCGCACGACCAGACAATTCCGCACCAGCGAACTGAAGACGGGCAAAAGGTGGCAGCGATCGTCGTTGCCGCCGGTCAGGGCCTCCGGGCCGGGCAGCCTTTGCCCAAGCAGTTCGCGCTCTGGCGCGGCAAGCCGGTGCTTCGCCATTCGGTCGAGGCGCTCAGCGGCGCAGGCGTTGCGCCGATCATGGTGGCTATCCCCGAAGGCGCCGATGCGCTGGTTCGCGAAATTCTCGCCGGGATCAAGGACATCCAGCTAACCACGGGTGGTGCCTCGCGGCAGGAATCGGTGCGACTCGGCCTTGAAGTTCTGGCGGGTTCCGCGCCCGACCTCGTGCTCATCCACGACGCCGCCCGTCCGATCCTGCCCGCTGCCGTCATCGACCGGCTGACCGCCGCCCTCGGGCATCATGACGGTGCGATCCCGGTCTTGCCGGTGGTCGACAGCCTTGCCCACGCCGAATGCGGCGATAGCGGCGAAACGATGGGCGCCCCGGCCCGCCGCGAAGCCTTGCGGCGGGTGCAGACCCCTCAGGCCTTCCGATTCGCCGGGATCCTCGCCGCCCACCGGGCGTGGGAAGGCGCCGCCACCGCCGGGGACGATGCTCAGGTAGCACAGGCGGGCGGTCTCGAAATCGCGCTCGTCGAAGGAGACGAAGCCTTGCACAAGCTGACTTTCGCCGCCGACTTCACCCCTTCCACGCCGCCGATCCGCGTCGGCACAGGCTACGACGTCCACCGCCTCGAAGCGGGCGAGGAACTCTGGCTCTGCGGCGTGAAGATCGACCATACGCACGGCCTCTCCGGCCACAGCGACGCGGACGTGGCCATCCATGCTCTCGTCGATGCGCTGCTGGGCGCAATCGGCGCGGGTGACATCGGCCAGCACTTCCCGCCGAGCGATCCGCAATGGAAAGGCGCCGCGTCCGACCGCTTCCTGGCGCATGCCGGAAAGCTGGTGGGCGAGGCCGGCTACATGCTGGCCAATGCCGACGTGACGATCATCTGCGAGGCGCCCAAGATCGGCCCGCACCGGCAGGCCATGCGCGCAAGACTCGCGGAAATCCTCGGCGCAGACATCGCCGCGATCAGCGTCAAGGCAACCACTACCGAGAAACTGGGTTTCACCGGACGAGCCGAAGGCATTGCCGCACAGGCGGCGATCAGCCTCGTCCGGATCTAGGAGCGCTCAACATGGCCCATCGCAAGATCCTGTCGCTCACTGCGGCCCTGCTCGCGCCCGTCATGGCGCTGGTGCCCGGCATGGCGCAGGCCGCCGAAGCGACCTGCCTGACCCGCGGCGAGGCGCAGGCGCTGTTCAGCTACGCGCTGCCGCAAGTCATATCGGGCACGTCCAAGCGCTGCCAGCAAGTGCTGCCCGCCAATGCCTATCTGCGCACACATAGTGACGAGCTGGTGGCCCGCTACGCCTCGCAAAAGGGCCGCTACTGGCCCGAAGCCAAGGCCGCCTTCCTCAAGCTCGGCGAAGGCCAGAGCGCGGACGTAGCCAAGTTCGCACGCAACCTGCCTGACGATTCGCTGCGCCCGCTCGTCGACATCACTGTCGAAGGGCTGGTCTCGCAGAACCTTCCGCTCAAATCATGCGACCGCATCGATCTCGCGATCGACCTGCTGTCGCCCCTGCCGCCCGAGAACACTGCCGGACTGATCGCCCTGATCGTCGAAGCCACCGCCAAGGCCCGGGACATTGCCCCCGCCGATGTCGGGGACAAGGCCAGGATCGCCGGGCTGACCCTTTGCAAGGACTGACATGCCGAACATCATCCTCTTCCCGCAGGATCTCTACGACCTCGCGGAGCGCGTGATTACCGAGAACAAGGCGATCGGGCGCAAGGTCGCCGTGGCGGAAAGCTGCACCGGCGGGCTCGTCTGCGCCGCGCTCACCGAAGTGCCGGGCTCGTCCGCGGTGCTCGATCGCGGGTTCATCACGTATTCGAACGAGGCCAAGCAGGAACAGCTCGGCGTGCCCGCCGACATCATCGACACGTTGGGCGCGGTCTCCCCGGCGACGGCCTGGGCGATGGCCCAAGGTGCAATCACCCACAGCCGTGCCGACGTCGCCGTCGCGATCAGTGGTATCGCCGGGCCTGATGGCGGCAGCGAGTTCAAGCCGGTCGGCACCGTGGTCTTCGCCCGTGCGGAGCGCGGTGAGGAAGATGTGAATGCGGAGCAAAAGCAGCTCGATGGCACCGGCCGCGCCGAAATCCGGCATCAGGCCGCGCTCATCGCGCTCGAACTGCTGCTGCCGGGCAGCGAGTGACTGCAAAACCGGGTTAGGTGATCCCAAGCTACGCCTTGGGTCACTTTAGGTGCCGCTGGGAAAATTGACCGAAACTGGGCGGCCGCAGGCTGCTCAGCTGGTCTGCGGTTCCCCGTAGAGATCGTGCGCCCGCGCTTCGAAGGCGGCCACCATCTTGCGGAAAGCCTTGTCGAAATACTGCCCGGCCAGCTTCTCGAACAGGGCGTTGCGGAAGCTGAAGCGCACGTCGAACTCCACGTCGCAGCTATGCGCGTCGACCGGATGGAAGGTCCAGCAGTTGTCGAGGTCCTTCATCGGGCCATCGACATAGTGGACTTTGATCTCGCGCGGACGAACCTTCTCGACGCGTGAGGTGAACTTCTCCCGCAGTGCCTTGAAGCCCACCAACATGTCCGCGATCATCTCGGTCCCGGTATCGGACTTGACGCGCGTGGCCACCACCCAGGGCAGGAATTCCTGATAACGACCCACGTCGGCGACGAGGTCGAACATCTGTTCGGCGCTATAAGGCAGCCGGTAGACTTCGTGAATTCCGGGCACGGTCAGGCCTTGGTCGTCGCTGCTTTGGAGGTACGGAGCATCAACGGGCCGCTCCGGCCCCGGATGCGGCCTTCGCCAGCTTGGCCTCGCGCGCGGCGCGCATTTCGGCGAAGTCCTTGCCCGCATGGTAGCTCGAACGCGTCAACGGCGAGGATGCAACCTGCAGGAAGCCCTTGGCGCGGGCGATGGCGCCATAGGCATCAAACGCCTTGGGCGTGACGAATTCCTTGACCTCCGCATGCTTCGGCGTCGGGCGCAGGTACTGGCCCATGGTCAGGAAATCGATGTCGGCGCAGCGCATGTCATCCATCACCTGATGAACTTCCAAACGCTCTTCACCGAGGCCCAGCATCACGCCGGACTTGGTGAAGATCAGCGGGTTATGCGCCTTCACCTCTTCCAGCAAACGCAGCGAGGCATAGTAACGCGCACCCGGGCGAATGGTCGGATAGAGCCGGGGCACGGTTTCCAGATTGTGGTTGTAGACGTCCGGACCCGCGGCCACGATCGCCTCGACCGCGCGGCGCATCTTGCCCCGGAAATCGGGCGTCAGAATCTCGATGGTCGTGTTGGGCGTCGCGGCGCGCAGGGCCTGAATCACCTTCACGAACTGGTTGGCGCCGCCATCGGGAAGATCGTCGCGATCGACCGAGGTGATGACGATGTGCTCAAGGCCCGTCTTCACGGCCAGTTCGGCCACATGCTCGGGCTCAAGCGGATCGACGCGGCCGGGCATGCCGGTCTTCACATTGCAGAACGCACAGGCGCGCGTGCAGGTGTCGCCCAGAATCATCACCGTGGCGTGCTTCTTGGTCCAGCACTCGCCGATGTTCGGACATGCCGCCTCTTCGCAAACCGTATTAAGCTTGAGATCGCGCATGAGCTGGCGAGTTTCGCCATATTCCTTGCTGGTCGGCGCCTTGACGCGGATCCAGTCGGGCTTGCGCTGACGTTCAGGCTTCTGCTCGGGGCTCGGCACGGAGGAGAGGTCGTTCATGGGGCCCAGATAGTCGCAAGCTTGCCGGCTTGCCAGTGCGAATATCCGCTCTATGGGTTGCGTGCGCATCAATGGAGGACCCGATGACCGTTTCACCCACAGAATCAAACGCTCCAGAAAACCGCGTCCTCGACAACCTGATCGCCGGATATCGCCGCTTCCGCGACTCGGGCTGGACCCCGCATCGCGAGCGTTGGGCCCGCCTCAGCGAAGGCCAGCAGCCGGAAATCATGATCGTCGCCTGTTCGGACAGCCGCGTGGATCCCTCGCAGATCTTCGACGTCGATCCCGGTGAAATCTTCGTGGTCCGCAATGTCGCTGCGCTGGTGCCGCCCTTCGAGACCAATCCCGGCCATCACGGCGTCTCCGCCGCGCTCGAATTTGCGGTGCAGGTGCTGAAGGTGAAGGAAATCGTCGTCATGGGCCACGGCATGTGCGGCGGCTGCAAGGCGGCCCTCACACAGGAACTGCGTGGAACCGAGCCGGGTGAAGGCGGATTCATCGCCGACTGGATATCCATGCTCGACGACGCCCGCGCCCCGGTCGCGGCCGAGTTCGGCATCACGGGCCGCCCGGCCGAGCGCGAGATGGAACAGGCCGCGGTGCGCGTCAGCCTCGACAACCTGATGACCTTCCCTTGCGTGCGCCACAAGGTAAAGAACGGCGAACTCAAGCTGCGCGGCACGTTCTTCGCGATTTCCGATGGCGAACTGCACCTGATGGACGACGACACCGGAAAGTTCGCACCGGTTCGCTGACGATCGCCCACCCGGCGAACAATCGACAGCAAACGAAAAGGGAGGCGGGGATAACCCGCCGCCCTTTCATTTTGCACCGCAACCGCCGGATCAGGCAGCCGGGCGTGCACCCTTGCCGGCAGCATAGGCCGACCACAGCTTGGCGATCGACGAACGCTTGTCGGTAACCTTGGCAAGGGTCGCCTGCGCTTCAGCGTTCTTGCCCTGCATCGCCTGCGCCATGCCGAGGCGCAGATTGGCTTTGTTGGCATCGACGCCGGGCTTGGCGAGCGCGGCCTTGAAGAGTTCTTCGGCCTTGTCGTACTGGCTGTAGCTGAGGAACACGTCCGCAGCGGTCATCACCTGCGCGGCAGTGGCGCCGGGCTTCAGGGCATCACGCTCGGTTGCGGGCAGCGAAGCCTTGTCGGCAGGAACGCGCGAGGCGCTGTTGGCGCGGTCCGCACCCACTTCAGCCTGGGTCAGCAGGCCCTTGGCAAGGCCCTGGTCCATGACCTTGAGCGCTTCACCCGGATAGGCGCGCGGATCGGCATCTTCGAGGTATTCGAAGTAGTCGCGCTTGTCCTTCATGCCGCCGCTGATGAACATCAGGCGCATGAGGTCAAGGTTGTCCGACTTGTCGAACGAGCCCAACTGGCGCACGATCGAGGTCGAAATATTCCACGTCTCGTCGCGCGGATAATACTGCACCAGCAGCCCGGCATATTCGGCCGAAGCATCAAGCTGCTTGGCGTTGTAAGCCTGCTGGAGAACGCTGCGCAGCGAAGATTCGCTGGGCGCGACGCCCTTGGCGCGGGCCGCGTCGATGTCGGCCTTGGCCATCGCCATCGCGGCTTCGGGGTTGTTGCCGCGCTTGTAGGATTCCGCCAGAATCATGTCGAGCTGGCCCTGCGGATCCTGATAGCCGGCGTCCTTGGCCTGCTTCAGGTACGTCGCCGCATTGGCGTAGTCCTTGAGGTTGAAAGCGTTGACGCCCGCGTCGAAGTAGGTCGAACCGGCCGAAGTCGCCGGGATCTTGCCGCTCGCGATCATCATCTGCACGCCGCTCTGCTTGAACGCGAGGTCCTGCGCGAGCACGCCATAGGTGCGGATCAGCTGACCAAGCGCAAGCTTGTCGTCAGGCGTCGTCGCGCTGGGAATGGCGGCTTCCATCGCAGCCTTGCCGTTGCCGCCGAGCGCGGTGTCGATGCTCGACTTGGCGGCCGGGAAAGCATCCGGACCTGCGCCCTGCGGAAGCGCCGCAGTTGCCGCGTTGACGGCCTTTTCAATGGGACCGGCAGCCTTGATGAAGGCATCCGAGTACTTGGCCGCGTCTGCCTTCTTGGCGTCCTTGGCGGACGCCGCAGCCGGCACCATGGCAACCGCCATGCCGCCACTCAGGGCCACGGCGAGGGCAATTCGGGAAATCAGGAACTTGCGAGCCATCAAGGCCAACTCCTCAACAAGACACATACGGTCGCGCCGCGAACAGCGGCACCGCATAAAGCGCCGCGCCGGTTTGGCGTCGAAATGGTCGCTTGGCAACCTCGGCGCCCGATTAGATGTACGCCGCTTAACGCTGATTGAATGCGTTTCGTCGCAAGCTTTCCGGGTTTGCAGCGCGCCGGTTTGCTCCGCACACTCCATAAGTGTGGAAAAAGGAACGCTTGACCCCCTCGCCCAGCGCGTTCCGGTGGCTTTCGCCTTACGCATGCCCTAGGGCGATCCATCATCCCTTGTCCCGCAGCAACGAACGATCCAGCGCGTGAGCGACGACACCGACATTCCAGAGCAGAACGGTCCCGGACACCCCGGTCCCGAAGGCGAATACACCCGCATCGACATCGTCGATGAGATGAAGACGAGCTATCTCGATTACGCGATGAGCGTGATCGTGAGCCGCGCGCTTCCGGACGTGCGCGACGGCCTCAAGCCCGTGCACCGCCGCATTCTCTATAGCTGCCACGAAGCAGGCTATGTTGCCGGGCGTCCTTACCGCAAGTCGAGCCGCATCGTCGGTGACGTCATGGGTAAGTATCACCCGCATGGTGACAGCGCGATCTACGACGCGCTGGCGCGCATGACGCAGCCGTGGTCGCTCCGCGTTCCGCTGATCGACGGCCAAGGCAACTTCGGTTCGATGGACCCCGATCCGCCGGCCGCCATGCGTTACACCGAAGCGCGTCTCGACAAGGTGTCGAACGAGCTTCTGGCCGATATCGAAAAGGCCACGGTCGACTTCGCGGACAACTACGACGGTTCCGAAAGCGAGCCGACCGTGTTGCCGGCGCGTTTCCCGAACCTGCTGATCAATGGCGCCGGCGGTATCGCCGTCGGCATGGCCACAAACATTCCGCCGCACAACCTCGGCGAAGTGATCGATGGCTGCCTTGCCATGATCGACAATCCGGCGGTCACGATCGAGGAACTGATCCAGATCATCCCGGGGCCGGACTTCCCGACCGCGCCTCTGATCCTCGGCCAGGGCGGTGCGCGCAATGCGTACCTCACTGGTCGCGGCTCGATCATCATGCGCTGCCGCCATGAGATCGAGGAAGGCCGCGGCGATCGCCGCTCGATCGTGCTGACCTCGATTCCCTATCAGGTGGGCAAGGCCGGCCTCGTCGAGAAGATCGCCGAAGCCGCCAAGGACAAGCGGATCGACGGCGTTGCGGACATCCGCGACGAATCGAACCGCGAAGGCATGCGCGTCGTCATCGACCTCAAGCGCGATGCCACGCCGGAAGTCGTGCTCAACCAGCTCTGGCGCAACACCCCGGCGCAGTCGAACTTCGCGGCCAACATGCTGGCCATCAAGAACGGCCGCCCCGAAGTCCTCAACCTGCGCGATATCATCCAGGCCTTCATCCAGTTCCGTGAGGAGGTCATCACCCGCCGCACCAAGTTCGAACTGAACAAGGCGCGTGACCGGGCGCATATCTTGCTGGGCCTCGTCGTCGCGGTTTCGAACCTCGACGAAGTGGTGAAGATCATCCGCAGCGCGCCGAATCCGGCAGAGGCACGGTCCCGCCTACTGACGCGCGAATGGCCGATCGGCGATATCGCGCCCTATATCCGCCTCGTCGAGGCGATCGAGCCCAGCGCCGAGCAGGATGGCGGATCCTACCGCCTGTCCGAGATCCAGGTGAAGGCGATCCTCGACTTGCGCCTGCACCGCCTGACGGCGCTGGGCCGCGACGAGATCGGCGACGAGCTCAAGGAACTGGCCACCGCGATCGAGGAATACCTCTCGATCCTCGCCGACCGCGTGAAGCTTTACGGCGTCATGCGCGGCGAACTGGTCGCCGTGCGCGAACTCTATGCCACTTCGCGCGTGTCGGTGCTGACCGGCGCTGCCGAGGGCATCGAGGACGAGGACCTGATCGAGCGCGAGGACATGGTCGTTACCGTGACCATGGACGGCTATATCAAGCGCACCCCGCTCTCGACCTTCCGCGCTCAGAACCGTGGCGGCAAGGGCCGCGCCGGCATGGCGACGAAGGACGAGGACGTGGTGACGACGATGTTCGTCACGTCCACGCACAACCCGGTGCTGTTCTTCTCGACCGCCGGCAAAGTCTATCGCCTCAAGGTCTACAAGCTGCCTGAAGGCGGCCCGACCACGCGTGGCCGCCCGATCGTCAACCTCCTGCCCGCACTGGACAAGGACGAGACGATCCAGACCGTTCTCGCCCTCCCCGAAGACGAGAAGGAGTGGAGCAAGCTCTCGGTCGTCTTCGCGACGGCCAAGGGCAATGTGCGCCGCAACTCGATGGACGCCTTCGCGAACATCCCGTCGAACGGCAAGTTCGCGATGAAGTTCGAGCCCGATGCGGACGGCACGCCCAACGACGATCGTCTGATCGGCGTGGCCTTGCTCTCGCACTCGGACGACGTTCTGCTGGCAAGCCGTCAGGGCAAGGCCATCCGCTTCGCCGGCGATCTGGTGCGCGAATTCGCAAGCCGTACGTCCACGGGCGTGAAGGCCATGACGCTGAAGGACGATGACGAGGTCATCTCGCTCTCGATCCTGCACCGCGTCGGCGTGCAGGACCAGGAAGAGCGCGAGGCTTACCTCCGCTTCGCACCCTGGAAGGGCGAGAAGGAAGGCGAAAGCTCGCTCGACGCCGAGCGTTTCGACTACCTTGTCGAAAAGGAGCAGTTCATCCTCACGGTCTGCGCCAACGGTTACGGCAAGCTGTCCTCGGCCTACGAGTACCGTCGCACCGGCCGTGGCGGTCAGGGCATCACCAATATCGACAACATCGCCCGCAACGGTCCGGTTGTCGCCAGCTTCCCGGCGACTCGTGCCGACCAGCTCATGCTGGTTACCGATCAGGCCAAGCTGATCCGCCTGCCGCTCGATTCGCTCCGCGTAATCGGTCGCGGCTCGGCCGGCGTGCGCCTGTTCAACGTCTCCGGCGATGAGCATGTGGTGAGCGCGGTGCGTCTCGACGAGGCCGATGAGGATGTCGTCGAAGGCGAAGGCACCGAAATCGAAGCCGGCGCATCCGATGCACCGGAAACTCCGGACGAGACGCCGGAAACCGAAGCGTGAGCGACTCGATCGCCTACAAGATCCTGACCGGCGAGCAGCTCCAGCAGCTGCTCGCCGAAGGGGTTTTCACCGGCGCACCGATCGACAAGGCCGACGGTTACATTCACATGTCCACTGCCGCGCAGGCTCAGGAAACGCTGGAAAAGCACTTTTCCGGCCAGACCGGCCTCGCCCTTGCCGCCGTTGATCTGAATGTGCTCGGCGATGCGGTGAAGTGGGAAGTCTCGCGCGGCGGCGCACTTTTTCCGCATATCTACGCAGATCTGCCGTTGTCGGCCGTCGTTGCGCACGCTCCTGTCACTTATGCCGAGGACGGCAAGCTGCTCTTTCCGGCCTGAATTTTCGGCCTGAAACGCCGAAGGCTGCGCGGATGCGCACTCACCGGGGATGACCTTGCCCTTCCCCATCGCGCCGCAAAGGTCTAGGCGCAACCGCCATGACTTATGACGTTCACATCATCGGCGGCGGCCTGGCTGGCAGCGAAGCCGCCTGGCAGCTTGCCCGTCGCGGCTTCAAGGTTCGCCTCTCGGAAATGCGCGGCGCGTCCGCGGACAAGGGCGGCGAAAGAAGCCCGGCCCATCAGGGCGATGGCCTGGCCGAACTGGTCTGCTCCAATTCCTTCCGCTCCGACGACGACGAGAAGAATGCGGTCGGCCTGCTCCACCACGAGATGCGCCGCTGCGATTCGCTGATCATGGCGGCGGCGGCCAAGGCGCAGGTTCCCGCCGGTTCCGCGCTCGCAGTCGACCGCGACGCCTTCTCGGCCGAAGTGGAATCGCGGCTTGCCGCCCTGCCCAACCTCGACGTCGTGCGCGAACGGATCGACGTGCTGCCGCAAGCAGGCACCACGATCGTCGCCACCGGCCCGCTGACCGCCGAATCGCTGGCCCACAGCATCGGCGCGGCGACCGGAGCCGACAGCCTGGCCTTCTTCGACGCCATTGCCCCCATCGTCTATCGCGAGTCGATCGACATGGATGTGTGCTGGATGGCCTCGCGCTGGGACAAGCCTTCGAAATTGGGCGGCGAGACCAAGGACTACATCAACTGCCCGATGAACAAGGAGCAGTACCTTGCCTTCCATCAGGCACTTCTCGATGGCGAGAAAACGGCCTTCAAGGAATGGGAAGCGAATACGCCCTACTTCGATGGCTGCATGCCGATCGAAGTCATGGCCGAACGCGGCGTTGAAACACTGCGTTTCGGGCCGATGAAGCCGGTCGGGCTGGACAATCCGCACTGGGCCACGCCTGAACACCCGAATGGCCGCTGGGCCTATGCCGTCGTCCAGCTGCGGCAGGACAACAAGCTAGGCACGCTGTGGAACATGGTCGGCTTCCAGACCAAGCTGAAGCATGCCGAGCAGGTGCGCCTGTTCCGCACGATTCCGGGCCTTGAGAACGCCGAATTCGCACGTCTCGGCGGCCTGCATCGCAACACTTTCATCAATTCGCCGGTCCTGCTCGACCGCCAGCTGCGCCTGAAGACCGCGCCGCACGTGCGCTTCGCGGGCCAGATCACCGGTTGCGAAGGCTATGTCGAAAGCGCGGCGGTCGGCCTGATGGCCGGCCTGATGACGGCGACCGAACTGACGGGTCGCGAATGGCAGGCCCCGCCACGCACGACCGCGCTCGGCGCCCTGCTCTCGCACATCACCGGCGATGCCGAAGCCGAGCATTATCAGCCGATGAACGTCAACTTCGGCCTCTTCCCGCCGCTCCATGACGTGAAGAAGAAGCAGCGCAAGGAAGCCTATACCGAGCGCGCCAAGGAAGAGATCGCCCCCTGGCTGGCAGACCTGACGCCCGCATAACTCAGGGTTTGCACGAACACTTCGGTTTCGGCTTGGGAGGGGGCGGCGCGGTCGCGCGGAATTCGTCCGGGGTCAGGATCTCGTCGTGGTTGGCATCGGCACGGTCGAACTTGTCGATCGTCGCCAAGGCCCATTCCTCGAAAGTCAGCAGATTGTTGCCGTCCTTGTCGAGCTTGCGGAATGCCGCGGTACGGGTCGACGACATTTCCTGACGGCTGATCTTGCCGTTGCGGTTGAAATCGTAACGCGCGAAGCGGCGCTGCTCCCGGGTGAGCGGCGTCGCTTCGGGCAGTTCCGGACCCGCCAGATTTTCAAGATCGGCACTGGGAATGTCGGTCGGATGAGGCTGCGGCTTGGCCGCGACCGGAGGCGGCGCCGCCTTTTCCACTTCGGCACGCCCTTGCCACCAGAACAGTCCCAGCGACAGCAGCAGTAGCACCGTCTCGCCGCCGAGGATGAAGCGCTGCATCGCAATCTCCCTGAAATTGCGCGACTTATCCACTCGGCTTCGCGCCTCAGGGAAATTACATGTCTGTTATCGCTGCAAATTCAGCGACCGAGCAGGCCGATCCGCATGGCCTTGAGCACGGTTCGCGCCGAGCCTTGCCCGCCGCTCATCATGTTCTCGCGCGCCAGCCCTTCCAGCACCGCAAGCGGCCTGAGCGCGCGTGACACCCGCGCGGGTCGCTCCTGTTCGGCCTGGGCGAGACGGCGCACGACCACGCTTTCGCCCGGATGGTTCAGCTTCGTCGCGAGGTCGGCCAGTGCCCAGCGCCGTCCGAGAGTTCGTGCGGCCTCAGCCTCCCCCTCATGGCCCAGTGCATGAGCAAGGCCCGCAAAGGCAGCGGCGCGGCCATCGACCATCTCTTCCAGCGCAGAGGGAGCCAGCGGCGCTTCCCCGGTCAGCGCTTCCCAACCGTCGACAAGCGCCACGAGAGCCGTATGCGCGCCATTCCAGCTTCGAAGCGCGGCCAGCAAGGGCTCGCCCTCCGGCCATTCGCTGGCATCGCGCGCCAGCGTCTCGCGCCACCAGGCGAGACGGATCTGCGCCATCATAGGTTCTCGCGAGTGCCGAAGCAGGCCCGCAAGCCGCTGATCGAGCGCCAGCAACGCCAGCGTCGGCAACCTTGCGCGCGACGGCGCATAGGCCAGCGCAAGCCGCATGGTCTGCGGCAATGCGGGAAGGAGCAGGTCTTCGGGACGACTTTCGGGGGCGGATAGCTCGGACACGAGGCCTCTCTAGCCCCCATGGTCTGCCGCGCAAGCCCGTAACGTAAAACGGCGGCGAAGCCTTCGCTTCGCCGCCGTCTTACTTGTCAGCGCTTACGCCAAATCGGCACCAGGGCCTTAACGATAGCAGACCTTGCGCACTGCCTCGACGATGCGCGGCGTGTCGATCAGCGCGAGCTTTTCGAGGTTCGCCGCGTAAGGCAGCGGCACGTCCTCGTTGCAGACGCGGACCACCGGGGCATCGAGGTCGTCGAAGCCGTCCTCCATGCAGATCGCCGAGATTTCCGAAGCGATCGAGCAGACCGGGAAACCTTCTTCGGCAACCACGATGCGGTTGGTCTTCGCAAGGCTGGCCAGCACCGTTTCCTTGTCGAGCGGGCGCAGGGTGCGCAGGTCGATGACTTCGGCATCGATGCCCTCGCCAGCCAGCTGCTCGGCGGCTTCGAGCGCGAGGCCGACGCCGATCGAGTAAGACACGATGGTCACGTCCTTGCCTTCACGCATGATGCGCGCCTTGCCGATCGGCAGGACGTGATCGTCGAGTTCGGGCAGTTCGAACGTGCGACCGTAGATCAGCTCGTTCTCAAGGAAAACGACCGGATCTTCGCTACGGATGGCTGCCTTGAGCAGGCCCTTGGCGTCCGAAGCGTCGTAAGGCGCGATCACGATCAGGCCGGGGACGTTGGCATACCACGGACCGTAGTTCTGCGAGTGCTGCGCACCCACGCGCGAGGCCGCACCGTTCGGACCGCGGAACACGATGGGGCAACGCATCTGGCCGCCCGACATGTAGTTGGTCTTGGCCGCCGAGTTGATGATGTGGTCGATCGCCTGCATGGCGAAGTTGAACGTCATGAACTCGATGATCGGACGCAGGCCGCCCATGGCGGCGCCGGTGCCGATGCCGGCAAAGCCGTATTCGGTGATCGGCGTGTCGATCACGCGGCGCGGGCCGAATTCTTCAAGCAGCCCCTGGGTCACCTTGTAGGCGCCCTGGTACTCGGCCACTTCCTCACCCATCACGAAGATGCGGTCGTCGCGGCGCATTTCCTCGGCCATGGCGTCGCGCAGAGCTTCACGAACGGTCGAGGTCTTCATGTTGGTGCCGAAGGGGATCTCGGGATCCTTCTTCGCAGCGACCGGAGCCGGCGCCGAAGCGGCAGCAGCGGGCGCGGCTTCGGCTGCGGGGGCAGCCTCTGCCTTCGGAGCGGGGGCGGAAACCGCCGAAGCGTCCTCGCCCTCGCCAGCGAGAACGGCAATCACGGTGCCGACCTTCACACCCTCGGTACCTTCGGGCACGAGGATCTTGCCGATGGTGCCTTCATCGATGGATTCGAATTCCATCGTGGCCTTGTCGGTCTCGATTTCGGCGAGGATGTCACCCGAAGTGACTTCGTCGCCTTCCTTCACCAGCCAGCGGGCAAGCTTGCCCTCTTCCATCGTCGGAGAGAGCGCCGGCATCTTGAGTTCGATCGCCATCAGTAGCGCTCCACCAGGACGTCAGTATAGAGTTCAGCAGCTTCGGGTTCGGGCGAATTTTCGGCAAAGTCGGCCGATTCCGCCACGGCAGCGCGGACGCGCTTGTCGATTTCCTTGAGCGCGGCTTCGTCCACGCCCAGGGCCAGCAGCTCGGTCTTCGCGTGGTCGATCGGGTCGCGCTTCTCACGCACGTCCTGCACTTCCTCGCGGCTGCGATACTTCGCCGGGTCCGACATCGAGTGGCCACGATAGCGGTAGGTATTCAGCTCCATGAGCACCGGGCCATTGCCCGCACGCACGTATTCGAGCGCCACTTCGGCTGCCTTGCGGACTTCGAGCACGTCCATGCCGTCGACCTGCATGCCGGGAATCCGGAACGCGGTGCCGCGACGATAGAAATGCGTCTCGGCCGAGCCGCGCTTCACGGCGGTGCCCATGGCATAGCCGTTGTTCTCGATCACGAAGATGATCGGGAGCTTCCAGAGAGCCGCCATGTTGAAGCTCTCGTAGACCTGGCCCTGGTTGGCCGCGCCGTCGCCGAAGTAGGCCATCGCGACGCCGCCGTCTTCACGGTACTTGTGCGCGAAAGCGAGGCCCGCGCCGAGCGAGACCTGCGCACCGACAATGCCGTGTCCGCCGTAGAACTTATGGTCCACGCTAAACATGTGCATCGAGCCGCCCTTGCCGCGCGAGATGCCGGCCGCACGGCCGGTCAGCTCGGCCATGATCAGCTTGGGATCGATGCCGTAGGCAAGCATATGGCCATGATCGCGATAACCGGTGATGACCGAGTCGCGGTTGGAATCGAGCGCGGACTGAAGGCCCACGGCAACGGCTTCCTGGCCGATGTAGAGATGGCAGAAACCGCCGATCAGGCCGAGGCCGTAAAGCTGGCCCGCCTTTTCCTCGAAGCGGCGAATGAGCAACATCTGCTCATAGAAGTGGAGCAGTTCTTCCTTGCTGGGCGTGTAGCGCTTGTCGGCTTCCAGTGATTCCTGGAGGCTGTGCAGCGCAAAGTCTTCGTCCTGTGCCGGTACTGCGGCTGGCTCGGCGCCGGACCCGGCGTCACTCTTGGCTTTGGGCAACGGGACTCCCCATCGTTGGTGCGATTGATTTCTCGCCGCTTATAGGACGCCGCGCGGAAATCGAAAGCACGATGACGGAAATTTGCCGTATTCAGCACAAAAATTATGGCAAATGGAAATGTTGCATCGCAGCATGGAAATCGAGCCGGGCCAATACCTAAGCCCGAAAACCGACGGAAAGTCAGCGCTTGATCAGCATGACCATTTCGTCAGGGCGCGCGACATTCAGATTGGCACGCAGAAGTTCGCCGGCAAGATCCGGATCAACCTTGCGCGAATCCAGCAGGGCCACGCGGTTTTTGAGGTGATCGCGCTGGCTTTCAAGCTCGGCCAGCTTCTCTCGCCGTTGCTCCAGCAGCCGCTGGTTTTCACCCCACGCCAGCACGCCGCTGGGCCCCGCAATAGCGAAGCCGCCCATGAGCAGCAGCAAGGCCAGGGCAGAACCCTGTACCAAACGCTCCTTCGCAAGGTTGGTGTCGTGACGCATGGCCCTCATGCCGTGATAGAATCACAAGTGATTCCGCGTTGCAAGTACGAATATTACGCGATTCGCACTCTTTAGCGACAGGTCCAGAGGGATCATTGCACCGCAAAACCGTCGATATAAGTGTTGATAACTCTTATCCGGATCCAAACCCTGCGCGCCTAGCGCGATCGGTCATCGCATTGCCGACTGCGGAGCGGACGGCGGAACATTACCGATAGCCTTGTTGATCGCAGCGAGACGGGTGCGCAGGCGGGCGTCACTGTCGTCGAGTTCGCGCGTTGCCGCCAGAACCGCGCGGCGAGCGTCGATCACCGGAAGGTAGTTGACCTGCCCCCCTTTGTATCGCGCCTCCACCAGTTCGGCATTGGCGCGCGCATGTTCTAGGCGCTGGGACAGGCGCTCGCGCGCTTGCCAGTCGGCCGTGTAGCCGGTGAGCGCATCGTCAATCTCCTGCCACGCCTTGAGTACCGCAACCTGGAAGTTCACCGCTGCCGCGCGCTGCTCCAGCTTGCGCAACTCCACTGTCGCGCGGCGGCGGCCGCCGTCGAATATCGGCAGGCTGAGGCTCGGGCCGATCTGCCAGGTGCGGCTCGCCCAATCGAACAGGTTCTGCGAACGGTAGCTTTCCAGGCCGAAACCACCGCCCAGCGTAATGGTGGGATAGAGATCGGCGGTCGCGACGCCGATCTGCGCCGTCGCCGCATGGAGCTTGGCCTCCGCCGCGCGCACGTCCGGCCGGCGCAGCGCCACTTCGGACGGCAGGCCCAGCGACAGGTCGGGCAGTGCGGGAGGCACCGGCCCCATCGCGGCCGGTTTCAATTCGTCCCGCAGCGTTCCCGGCTGAACGCCCAGAGCCAGCGCGATGCGGTTGGCCTGCACAGCCGCCTCCGCCTGAAGCGCGGGCAGATTCGCCTCCGACGCGCGCAAGCTGGCCTGATCGCTCTCGATCGCGGTGTGATCGTTCATCCCGCCATCGACGCGGGCACCGACCAGCCCCACGCGGTCCTTGAGCAGGGCGATATCCTCCCCGGCAACCGCGCCTTGCGCCTGCGCGCTGCGCATCGCGAAATAGGCCTGTGCCACTTCGGCGGTGACCGAGAGCCGCGTCAAATCGAGCAGCGCCCCCTGCCCGGCGACATTGGCATCGGCCGCTTCGACCGAGCGGCGAACCTTGCCCCACAGGTCGATCTCCCAACCTGCATCGAAACCGCCCTGAAAGAGCGTAAATGGCCGGGCGAGGTACTGGGCAAGCTGATTGCGATTGTCTCCCGCCAGTATGTCAAAGAGGCGGGTCGATGCGCCGTATTCGCTCATCCGTTCGCGCGTGACGCTGGCGCTTCCGTTGACTTGTGGCAGCCCCTCGGAAGCGACCTCACCGCGCTGGGCGCGGGCTTGAGCAAAATGGAGCGCTGCCGTCCGTAGATCGGGACTGGCGGCAAGCGCGCGGCGTTCGAGATCGTTCAGCACGGGATCGCCAAGCAGGGTCCACCACTCGGCCGGCATGGCCTGCGCGCCGGCAGGGATGGCCACCACATCGCCGGTTCCACTGCGCCATTGTGACCAGTCGTTCGGAGCCTCTGCTACGGGCGCCTTGAAGTTGGGCCCGACCGTGCAGCCGGACGCGCCAAGGCTGATCGCCAGCACGGCCGCGAGCGGGAGACAGGCGTTGATCCGGGCACGAGACATGGCAGGATATCCTCGCATTCAGGCAAGCCGATGACGGAACAGCCACGCCGAAAGCGGCAACGTAACCGCCGCCACGGCCAGCAAAGGCAGGAAATTGGGGGCGATCTCGCCAAGCCCGGCCCCTTCGAGATAGACCCGGCGCACGATGGCAACGCCGAATCTCAGCGGGTTCACATATGTAACGTACTGAAGCACCAGGGGCATGTTGCGGATCGGTGTGAGCATGCCGGAAAGCAGCGTCAGCGGCATGATCAGCATGAACGAGAAGAGCATCGCCTGCTGCATGTTCAGCGCGAAGGCCGAAAGCGTCATGCCGATACCCACCGATGCGATATTGAAGCAGAGTAGCCCGAAATAGAGCAAAAAGGGCGAACCGCTCATCGGCACCCGGAACCAGAGGAGCACGATCAGCAACACGATGGTCGACTGGAGCAAGCCTACGACGATCGAGGGCAGCGCCTTGCCCACCAGGATCTGGAGCGGCGTCATCGGCGTGACCAGCAACTGATCGAACGTCCCCTGCTCCCGCTCGCGGGCGACCGAAAGCGCGGCGAGCAGCATCGTTTGCAACATCGACAGGGTTGCAATCATGGCGGGCAATATCTGCCAGCGCGATTCGAGATTGGGATTGAACCAGGCGCGGCGCACCACGGTCACACCTTGCACGCCGCTGCGCGAGGCGTTGAACGCTTGCACGACCGAGGCGACATAGGCCGCTGCCGAGCCCGCCGTCGTCGAATTGCGCCCATCGAACACGACCTGCACCGGCGCATCCTCGCCGCTCGCCAGTCGTCGATCGAAATCGGCGGGGATCGTGATCGCCATGAGTACTTTCTGGCGGTCTATCAGCGGCGCGATCTGGTTGGTGTTGTCCAGCGTCGCCTGCCGCGAGAATACGCCGGTGCCGTCCAGTCGCGCGATCAGTTCGCTCGCCGCCTGCCCTCGGCTCTGGTCCAACAGCGCATAGGGCACATGCTGAAGATCGAGGATCGCGCCGTAGCCGAACAGCAGCGTCTGGATGAAGGCCGGCGCGAACAGGATGATGCGATTGGCCGGGTCCTTGAACAGCGCCAGCACTTCCTTGCGGAACAGGAAGGCGACTTCGGCCAGCCATGCAACGGCGCGATTTGGAAAGCGATTTGGGGCCGGGGCCATCGGATCAGTCCAGTCGCTTGCGCAAGGTGCGGCGGGTCAGGAAGGTGAAGACGAGGATGTAGCCGATCAGGATCGCACTGTTGCTCGCCACCATTCCCCAGTCGGTCCCGGCAAGGAACAGCGTCTTGATAACACCCATGAAATGCGTAGCCGGCAGGAACTCGGCGACGATGCGTACGGCGATGGGAATATTGCGCAAATCGAAGATGAAGCCCGACAGCATGAGCGCGGGCATGAAGCTGATCAGCAGCGCCACCTGGCTTGCCGCGAACTGGTTGCGCGTCACCCCGGATATCAGCAGGCCGACCAGCAGCGAGACCAGCAGATAGAGGATTGAGACGACAACGATCGCCAACAGTGATCCCCGGATCGGCACGCCGAACAGGAACACCGCCGCCAGCAGACACATCGCAAGGTCGATCAGCCCGACAACGATATAGGGCGCCAGCTTGGCGAGCACGAGTTCGAGCGGCTGCACCGGCGTCACGAACAGCGATTCCAGCGTGCCTCGCTCCCACTCGCGGGCAATCAGCAGCGAACTGAGAAAGGCCCCCACCAGCGTCATGATGAGCACCACCAGCCCCGGCACGAGATACCAGCGACTGTTCCCTTCCTCGTTGAACCACGTCCGCGTCATCAGCATGACCGAACCGCCCGGCGAAACCACGCCGCCGCGGTCGGCCTGACGCGCCATGGCCGTCGCCACGGCGCCCTGCACATAGGCTTCCAGCGTCTGCGCCGTGGTCGAATCCACCCCGTTCAGGATAAGCTGGATCTGCGCGCCGCCCTTGACCTGACGACGGGCGAAATCGCTTGAAATCTGAACGATGGCATCAACTTTGCCATCGCGCAGCATCCTGCTGGCCTCTTCCATCGTCTCCACATCGACAGGATCGAGATAGGCCGAACCGCGCAGCCCCGACACGATCTCGCGCGCACCTTCCGACCGGTCCTGCATGATGAGCGCGATCGGGGCATGGCGAACGTCGAACGAAAGGCCGAACCCGAACAGCAGGATCAGCGCGACGGGAAGCAGGAGGCCCACCGCGAGGTTGCTGCGATCGCGCAACATCTGCCGCGTCTCCTTGCGGACCAGCGCCACAAGCCGGGTCGTGAACGCGCTTTCGCCGTTGCCTGTGCCTTTTTCCGTGCCGTTCATGCCGCCGTTTTCTCCTCGGCGTCGTGCGCGCGGCCTTGTTCGACGATGGCGATGAAAGCCTCATTCATGTCGTCGACGCTGTCACCGCCAGCCTGCTCCCGCACTTCCTGCGGCGTCCCCAGCGCCAGCATGTGACCGGCATCCTGAATGGCGATGCGGTCGCAGTATTCGGCTTCCTCCATGAAGTGGGTGGTGACGATAATGGTCACCCCGGACTGGGAAAGCGAAGTGATGGTCCTCCAGAAAGCCCGGCGGGCGAGCGGATCGATGCCGCTGGTCGGCTCGTCGAGGAAGAGGATCTCCGGCTCGTGCACCAGCCCTGCCGCCATGGCGAGGCGCTGCCTGTAGCCGTGCGGGAGGGCACCGCTCGTGGCAGCGGGATCGAGCCCGAATTGCTCGACGATGGTCTGGACGCGCTGCTTGAGCGCGGGCCCGCGCAGACCATACGCACCGCCGAAGAACTCCAGGTTCTCGCGCACGGAGATATTGGCATAGAGCGAGAACTTCTGCGCCACGTAACCGATCCGCCGCCGCGCTTCGGCCCGCGCTCGGCGCAAGTTCACGCCCGCGACTTCCAGAGTACCGCTGGTTGCCGGAAGCAGGCCGCAGAGCATGCGGAACGTCGTCGTCTTACCTGCGCCATTGGGACCGAGCAGTCCGAATATCTCCCCGCGCCGCACATCGAAGGACGTGTTGGCAACGGCGGTGAAATCCCCGAACTTGCGCACGAGATCGCGCACGTGAATGACGTTCTCCCCCTCCGTCTGATCGGGAGGAGCGGGAGAGACAAGGGCATCCTGCGATGCCGCCTCGTGCGTGGCGTCCGGCTTTCCGCCCGCGTTATGCTGGCGCAACAGGAGCATGAAGGCGTCTTCCAGTTCCTCGCCGCGTTCCTCGACGGGCCGCCCCTGCAACAGATCGTCCAGTCTTTCGACCGGCGTGTCGGGCTGGCGGATGAACCGAACCGCCCCACCGCGAGGCACTGCATCGATCACCCGCTCCGGGGCGTCGATCAGCCGCGCCTGCAAGTCGCGTGCGGGCGTGCCGGGCGCCGGCGAGGCGAGATAGGTGAGGCCACGCGCTCTGGCCGTGATTTCGGCCGGCGTGTCCTGTGCGAGCAGACGGCCATGATCCATGACCAGAACTTCGTCGCAGCGTTCGGCCTCGTCCATATAGGCCGTGCTGACCAGAACACTGAGACCGTCGGATTCGATGAGTTGCTCGATGATTTCCCAAAGGTCTCGCCGCGAAAGCGGATCGACGCCGACGCTCGGCTCATCGAGCAGCAGCAGATCGGGCACGCGCACCAGCGTGCAGGCAAGCCCCAGCTTCTGCTTCATCCCGCCCGAGAGATTGCCCGCCGCCCGCCCCGTGAAGCGCGCCATGTCGGTCATCTCGAGCATGCGCTTGAAGCGCTCGGCCCGCACGTCTTGCGGAACGCCATGGAGATCCGCGTAGAGATCGAGGTTCTCCTGCACGCTGAGATCCTCGTAGAGCCCGAAACGCTGCGGCATGTAGCTGATCCGGTCCTGCACTGCCTGCGGATGAGCCGCGACATCGATGCCGAGCACTTTCAGCGTGCCGCCGTCCGCCTTCAGCAGCCCGGTAAGCATCCGCATGAGCGTGGTCTTGCCGGCGCCGTCCGGTCCGACGAGCGCGGAAATCGTGCCCGCACGCAGCGAAAACGAGAGATCATGCACCGCATCGAAAGGCTTGCCGTCCGGCCCGTTGAAGACCTTGCGCAGGCCTTCGCAGGCGACGGTCAGATCGCCGACCGCGTCCAATGGCGCGGTGGCGGTGCTCACGGGGCGCGCCCCGCCTTTGTGTTTCCGGGATCGATCCGCACCGTCACTGGCTGACCGAGCCTGAGACGGCCCTCCTTGTCGTCGACCCGCACGCGAACTTCGTAGACAAGCGCCGTCCGCAGCGATTCGGTCTCCACCGACTTGGGCGTGAATTCGGCGACGGAAGAAATGAACCCCACGGTGCCGGCGACCGATTGGTCCGGAAAACTGTCACTGGCCACGCGCGCCTGCTGGCCGATGCGGACCCGCCCCAGATCCGCTTCCTCTACATAGACGCGGATCCACTTGGGACTGGTGAGCGCAAGTTCGAATACTGGTTTTTGCGGAGTGGCCATGTCGCCCACTTCAAGCAGGCGCGAGCGGACGACGGCGTCCGCCGGTGACTTCAACTCGCCCTGATCGATCTGGTGGTGGAACAGCGCGAGTTGGGCCTCGGCGCTTTTCACTTGTGCTTCGGCGGCAGCGATATCCTCTGCGCGGGGGCCGCGAACCGCCAGATTCAGCGCTTCACTGGCTTCCTTGAGCTGGGCATTGGCCATCTGCGAAGCGCTGCGGGCCTGATCGAGTTCCTGCCCGCTTACCCCGCGTCCCGCCGTATTGGCAGAGACCGATTGCGCCCGCTTGTAATCGTCCGCCGCGCGGGCTGCACTAGCCTGGGCGGAGGCCACCCGCGCGCGAGCCTGCGCAAGGTCCTCCGGGCGGGTGCCGTTCTGCAACTTGCGCAGATTTTCGCGCATTGCGGCGGCCTGCGCATCGGCATTGCGTGCCTGAAGGCCCAGCGTCACCGTATCGAGCCGCGCCAGAACCTGCGCGGCGCGAACCGCGTCACCTTCCTCGACAGCCATCTGGGTAACCCGCCCCGAACCATCGAAAGCCAGCGAAACCTGCCGGATATCGACATTGCCGTGGAGCACGATCTCATCGGAAGCATGGTGCCCCCGCGCAATCCACCAGACGAGACCTGCCGCCAGCACCAGCACAACGGCAATCGCGGCGATCACGCTCTTCTTCATCAACGGCCCCCCGGGGTGAATCGCTGGCGATACTTGGGCAATACCATGCACATACATACACTGCATCGCAGCGAAGCAAACCTCGGCCGCGCAGGAATGTTCCGCAGGGGGTGTTTCCACGGCGCGCGAAAGCCTCTAGGCGGCCTTCCATGCTGACGATCCGTGACATCTCCGTTCGCCTTGGCGGGCGCACCATCCTCGACCAGGCCGCCGCCACCATTCCCAATGGCGGCAAAGTCGGCCTGATCGGCCGCAACGGCGCGGGCAAGTCCACGCTGGTCAAGGCGATCATCGGCGAACTGGAACCCGACGGCGGCTCGATCGACATGCCCCGCCGCGCGCGGCTCGGCTATATCGCCCAGGAAGCACCTAGCGGTACCCGAACGGCCTTTGAAGCCGTCCTTGACGCCGATGTCGAGCGCACCACCCTGCTCGAGGAATCGGAAACCTGCACCGAGCCCCATCGCCTTGGTGACATCCACGATCGCCTCATCGCCATCGACGCCTACACCGCCCCGGCACGCGCCGCCCGCATCCTTGTCGGCCTCGGCTTCGACGAGGAGATGCAGGGCCGCCCGCTCGACAGTTTTTCGGGCGGCTGGAAAATGCGCGTGGCGCTGGCAGGCCTGCTGTTCTCGCAGCCCGACGTGCTGCTGCTCGACGAACCGTCGAACCACCTCGACCTTGAAGCGACGCTGTGGCTGGAGAATTTCCTCCAGTCCTATCCCAAGACGCTGATCGTCATCAGCCACGAGCGCGATCTGCTCAACAACGTGGTCGATCACATCCTGCACCTGCAACACGGCAAGCTGACGCTTTATCCGGGCACCTATGACAGCTTCGAGCGCATCCGCGCCGAACGCGCCGCGCAGGCAGCCGCCGCGCGCGCCAATCAGGATGCGCAACGCAAGAAGCTGGCCGACTATGTCGCGCGCAATTCGGCTCGCGCCTCCACCGCCAAGCAGGCCCAGTCGCGCGCCAAGATGCTGGCCAAGATGCAGCCGATCGCGGCGATGATCGACGATCCCTCGCTCAGCTTCGACTTCCCCAGCCCCGACGAACTGCGCCCACCGCTCGTCACGCTCGACCTTGCTTCGGTGGGCTACGAGGCAGACAAGCCGATCCTGCGCCGCCTCAATCTCCGTATCGATCCCGAGGATCGCATCGCCCTGCTCGGCCGCAACGGCAACGGCAAGACCACGCTGGCGCGCCTGCTGGCCCGCCAGCTTCAGCCGATGGAAGGCTCGCTCACTTTCTCGCCCAAGATCCGCGTCGGCTACTTCACGCAGTATCAGGTCGAGGAACTGCCAACCGATTCGACCCCGCTCGAACTGATGACCCGCGCCATGGTCGGCAAGGCCCCGGTGGCGGTGCGCGGTCAGCTTGGCCGCTTCGGTTTCTCGGGAGACCGCGCGACGGCGAGCATCGGCACGCTCTCGGGCGGCGAGCGCGCCCGTCTGGCGCTGGCCCTGGTGACGCGCGATGCGCCGCACATGCTGATCCTCGACGAACCGACCAACCACCTCGACGTCGATGCGCGCGAAGCGCTGGTGCAGGCACTCAATGCCTTCGAAGGCGCGGTGATCCTGGTCAGCCACGACCGTCACATGGTCGAACTGGCCGCCGACCGGCTCGTGCTGGTCGATCAGGGCACGGCGACGAACTACGACGGTTCGATCGAGGACTACATCGATTTCGTGCTCGGCCGGAACCAGCCCAAGTCGGCTGCCGATCAGGGCGACGGCAAGCCCGCGCGCAAGTCCGGCGCCATCGCCCGCGAGGAACTGAAGGCCCTGCGCAAGAAAGTCACCGAGGCCGAGACGCGCATGAAGCGCATCCAGCAGCAGCTCGACGCGCTCGACGCCGCGCTGGCCGATCCGGCTGCCGCCAAGGGCGATCTTGCCAAACTGAACTTCGGCGAACTCGGCAAGCGCCGCACGCAGGCCGCCGATGACCTGGAAGTCGCGGAAATGGGCTGGTTCGAGGCCAATGAGGCGATGGACATGCTCATGGGCAAGACGGCGTGAGCGTCGCCTTCCGCCGCGACGGGGACGAGGAGCATCTCGAACCCAAGTTCGAAGTGCCGATCCCGCCCGGCCCCAACCTTGTGACGAGCGAGGGGCTGGAACTCGTCAAGGCACGGATCGCCGCGCTGGAGGCGCAGATCCCGACGCTGACCGAGGAAACCGCGCTCAATACCGCCAAGCGCGATTTGCGATATTGGCGCAAGCGGCTGGCGACGGCCGAAGTCCAGCCCGCGCCTTCGGGCGATACCGTGATGTTCGGACACCGGGTGCGGTTTGTGTTGAATGGCAAGACGCGCGATGTGCGCATTGTCGGGCACGATGAGGCCGATCCGGCCAAGGGCGACCTTGCCTTCACCGCACCGCTCGCCCGTGCCCTGCTGGGCGCGGAAGCAGGTGAGTTCGTGGATTTCAATGGGCAGGACGAGGCGATCGAGGTTATCGAACTGCTTGTCTGAGAGGCTTAGCTGTATGCTGGCCCCAATCGGGACCTGAGCAAGCCTGAGATATTTTCCCGAAACAAAACCTACCGAATAAGACCCGTCGTCCCCGCGAAGGCGGGGGCCCCGCTATCTTTTTGCCTCGGCGCAAGAAAAGCGGGGTCCCCGCCTTCGCGGGGACGACGGGTTTATTGTGTCATGGATAGGGTTTGGGTCGCCGCACGGTTTTACGTCGGCGGCAGATCACCATTTGGGCAGACGGGATGCAGGAACCTGCATCCCCATCATGCCATCAGCCTCAGTAAGGCTGACGGCCACCCTTCTTCGGCTTCTTGTGGAACGGCTTGCCGCCGCCCGGACCCGTGGCACCGCCACCGCTCCGTTCCGGACGACCGCCGGTCGGACGCGGCTGGTAACGCTGGCCTTCGTAGCCGCCACGTCCACCTTCTTCACGGCCGTGCGGCTTGCGTCCACGGCCCTGCGGGCCTTCACGGTCACGACGACGGTCGCGCGCGACATCGCGCGGCGTATCGGTCGCGAGTTCGATGCGGATGGTGTTTTCCACGTCGCCGCTCTCGTCATGCGCAGTGCGCTCCACGGCGCGGATGAACTGGTCAGCCTGCGCGCGCGGGATCTGGAAGTGCGTCTGGTCGGCGCCGATGCGGATCTGGCCCACCGCATTGCGGGTGACGTGACCACGACGGCACAGCAGCGGCAGTATCCAGCGCGGATCGGCGTGCTGGGCACGGCCGATATCCATGGTGAACCACACGACATCGTCGAATCCCGGACGCTGGCGCGCCTCGCGGGCCTCAGGGCTGCTGCCGATCAGCTCTTCCGGCTGCGGCATGGCGGCGCGGTGAGCGCGAACCAGCGCGGCGGCGAGATCCTCGGCGCTAACCTTGTCGAGGATTTCGCGGGCGATCTCGCGATCTTCCTCGTCAGCCTCGACCGGGGCCAGCAGCTTTTCCATCAGGCGGCCACGGTCAGCCGCGCGGATGACCTCGGGGGTCGGCGCCGCGATCCAGTCCGCCTCAATGCGCGCGCCGCGCAGCATGCCTTCGACGCGGCGACGGCGCGGGAACGGCACGACGATGACGGCAGTGCCCTTCTTGCCCGCACGGCCAGTACGGCCCGAACGGTGCTGAAGCGTTTCGGCATCGCGCGGGATCTCCACGTGGATGACCAGCGTCAGCGAGGGAAGATCGATGCCGCGCGCGGCAACGTCGGTGGCGACGCAGACGCGGGCGCGCTTGTCGCGCAGCGCCTGAAGCGCGTTGTTACGCTCGTTCTGCGAATGCTCGCCCGACAGCGCCACGGCGGAGAAGCCGCGCTCGGTCAGCGTCGAGTGGAGATGCTTCACATTGTCGCGCGTGGCGCAGAACAGGATCGCGGTCTCGGCGTCATGAAGACGCAGCAGGTTGACCACGGCGTTCTCGACATCGGCGGGAGCGACGGTGACGGCCTGATAGGCAATGTCGCCGTGGCCACGGTTCTCGCTCATCGTCGAGATGCGCAGCGCGTCGTTCTGATAACGGCGGGCCAGTGCTTCGATCGGGCGCGGCATGGTGGCCGAGAACAGCAGCGTGCGGCGGCCTGCCGGCATCGCGTCGAGCATTTCCTCAAGGTCTTCGCGGAAGCCCATGTCGAGCATCTCGTCCGCTTCGTCGAGCACAACGACTCGCAGCGCCGAGAGGTCAAGCTTGCCGCGCTCGAGGTGATCGCGAAGGCGGCCGGGCGTGCCCACGACGATCGTCGCGCCGCGTTCAAGCTGCTTGCGTTCACGCACGGGGTCCATGCCGCCTACGCACGTGACGATGCGCGCGCCGGTCTTGCCATAGAGCCATTCAAGCTCGCGGCTGACCTGCTGCGCCAGTTCGCGCGTCGGTGCGATGGCAAGGGCAAGCGGCGCTTCGGCGTAAGGAATCGAGCCGTCGGCGAGCAGTTCGTCGCCCATGGCGATACCGAAGGCAACGGTCTTGCCCGAGCCGGTCTGCGCCGAAACAACGAGGTCACGCCCGCGCGCCTCGGCTTCGGCAACGGCGGCCTGGACCGGGGTCAGGGTCTCGTAACCTTGCGCGGTAAGCGCGTCGGCGAGAGGCTGGGGAAGCTGGGAAAAAGTCATGAGTTTGTCGAATCTGTCCTGTGCCGCTTGCGCGGTCTCTTGGGGGGTAACATGGGGAGGAGTTTACGACCCATCGGTCTGTGTTTGGGCGGCCATAGCGGAAAAAACCCGGTTTGGCGCGCTCCAATTTCACTCAGGCGATGGAGATCCCTGCAAGACTGCGGAAATCCCCCTTCGTCGGCGTCATGGGAAAGTCACGCGGCACGCATAGTCGGCGTGGCGCGAGCCATGGAGCTGTACGAAAACGATGCCCTCCCCACCCCAGCGCCTGTCTCAAACCGTGCGAAAACCGCAGAACAAGCGGCTTCTGGCGTCGATCCACGATGTCGGCCCCGGCAGCGAACTCGCGGTGCTGCAACTGGTCGATCTGCTTGAGCGGCGGCTGGGCGGCCCGAACTTCGCCATGCTGGTGGTGCCCGATCACTGGGGCCGTCATCCCCTGAAGGCTGACAGAGCGTTTCAGGCGCGGCTGCGGGCATGGTCGGATCGCGGGATCGAGATGTTCGTCCACGGCTGGTTCCACAAGGACATGGCCGAACACGTCGACGCCGCCGCGCGCTTCAAGGCGAAGCATATGACCGCCGGTGAAGGCGAATTCCTCGGCCTGGACGATGCCACGGCCCTCGCCCGCATGCTGGAAGGCAAGGCATTGGTCGAGGACGTGATCGGGCGCGAGAGCGCAGGTTTCATCGCCCCGGCATGGCTTTACGGCGAAGGCGCAAGGACGGCGCTGCGCAAAGCCGATTTCGCGCTCTGTGAAGATCACTGGCGCGTCTGGGACGCCTCGACCGACGCGGTTCTGGCCAAGGGCCCGGTCATCACCTGGGCAAGCCGCTCGACGATGCGCACGGCCTCCTCGCTCGCCTTCGCAGGCCTGGCGCGTGCCGCGCTCGGGGTGCTGAGCACAGTGCGGATCGCCGTCCATCCGGGCGACGTGACCAAGACGTCGCTGCTCGACAGCATCGATGCGACGCTGAAGCGCTTCGCCGTCACCCACCGACCCGCGCGGTACGCCGAACTAAGGGCCAACCCCTAGCGGGCGTGGCGCTTTGAATACGCTTTTCCGTCCGGAACATGACCGCCGCGCCGCCGTCACGAACCCGACATGGATCCCGAACAGTAACGCCACCTCGGAGAGGTTCTCCGCAAACGCCGTCTCGGAGCATCGCTCCGCAAGGGTCGCCACGAAGGAAATTGCACGCGCCGGCTGCGGATCGAGCCCGCCGGCGACGTCGGGGGAAATATGAAGGACAAGCTCAGGATCCTGATACCGATCCACAGCCTCGATCCGGGCGGTGTCGAACGTGTGGCCCTGGGGCTGGCCACGCAGTGGGACCGTGCGGGACATCAAGTGACGATTGTCCTCGGCCGCTCGGGCAGCAGCCATCTGACATCGGCGCCGGCACTGGATTACTGGAAACTGCCCGCGCCCTTCCCCACCGCCGCGTGGGAAACGCCGTGGATGATCCACTGCCTTCACAGCTACTTGCTCGAACATCGCGCGGACGTGCTGTTCCTTGCCGGGAACACGTATGCCGTGGTCGGCGCGGCTATGCGCGTCATGCTGGGCGAACGGGTGCCGCCGATGGTGCTCAAGGTCAGCAATGCGCTCCACCGGCCCGATATGTCGCCGCTGCTCCGGCGCGGCTATGGCGGCTGGCTGCGCGCGCAGGGACGGATGATCGACCGGCTGGTCGCGCTGTCCGAGCCGATGGCCCGCGAAATCCGCGAGACCACGCTGGCGCATCCGCGGCAGGTGGCGACGATCGCCAATCCGATCCTCTCCCGCCGCCGGCTGAGCGACCTCGGCAAGATCGAGCGAAAGCCGGCCTCGGCCTGGGGCACGCGCTATCTCACCGCCGGACGGCTGGTATCGCAGAAGAACCACCCGCTGATGCTGCGCGCCTTCGCGCGTGCGGCAAGGCCGGGCGACACGCTCACCATCGCCGGTGAAGGCCCCGAACGCGCCGCGATCGAGCGGCTTGCCGGCGAACTTGGCATCACCGCGCAGATCCGCCTGCCGGGCCATCTTGCCAGTATCGATCCGCTGCTGGCCGAAGCCGATGCCTTCGTGCTCAGTTCGGATTACGAAGGTCTGCCCGGCGTTGTCGTGGAGGCATTGGCGAGCGGGTTGCCGGTGCTCTCGACCGACTGCTGCGTATCGATGGCCTGCCTGCTGGAAAGCGGGCGAACCGGCCTGCTCGTGCCCATTGGCGACGAGGCGGCGTTCGCCGACGGGCTCGCCCGGATCCGCGAACTGCCGGGCGATCCCGCCCGGTCCCGAACGATTGCATCCCGCTACGAGATCGAAGGCGCGGCCGCGCGCTACATCGGCCTCATGGACGACCTGCGCCGCGAGCACGAGCGCAGCCGCATACGCATGCTCGACGAGAGCGCCTGGCTGCCGCCCTCGTCCTGGCAGCGCACCTTCTGAGCCCCCGCGCCCACCCCCGGAGAATCGCGTGAACGAATCCCTCGTCGCACTGGCACCACCAGCGCTGCCCCCCCAGGCCCCGCCAATCCAGCTGACGCCGCAAGACCGCACCTCCAATCGCGGCAAGCAGGCTCTTTTCTCGATCGCACTGTCGCTCGCGGTCATCGCCGCCGTCATCCATGAAATGGGCGGCCTCGAAATCGCGCGGATGCGGGCGATGATGCCCGTGAGTATCGGCTTCTGGCTGGTCTTCGCCGCCGGTTACCTTGTCACCCCGGCCAGCGAATGGCTGATCTTCAACCGCCTCTGGGGCATTCCGCCCGGCGGCATCCTCGCGCTGCTGCGCAAGAAGATCTACAACGAATTGCTGCTCGGCTATCTGGGCGAGGCCTATTTCTACACCTGGGCCCGCAAGCGCGTTTCGCTGACGGCGGCGCCGTTCGGCGCGGTGAAGGACGTGGCGATCCTCTCGGCGATGACCGGCAATGTCGTTACCATGCTGCTGGTGGCGATCATGCTGCCGATCGTCGGCATGACGCGGCTGGGGCTCGATTCGCGGATGCTGGTCTATTCGCTGGCGCTGCTGGTGGTGATCTCGGCCGCGACGATGCTGCTGCGCCGCAAGGTCTTCACGCTGCCGCGCTCCGAACTGGTGATGATCACGCAGGTCCACCTCGCGCGCATCGCCTTCACCACGCTGTCGAATGCGGTGATGTGGCACATCGTCCTGCCGCAAGTGCCGCTGAGCTGGTGGCTGTTCCTGGCGACGCTGCGCCTGCTCGTCTCGCGCCTGCCGCTGATGCCGAACAAGGACCTCCTGTTCGCCGGTTTCGCCGTGCTCGCACTTGGCAATCAGGGCGACATCGGCCCGCTGATGACGCTGATGGCAGGCCTGATCCTGGCGACGCACCTCGTACTGGGCGCGCTCCTCGCGATCCGTGACCTCGCCGCTCCCGAGGAGATCGCCGTATGAGCCTCTCGCTGTTGCTCCCGCTCGCCGCCGCGCTGATCCCTTCCACCCCCGACCTCGGCAAGGCCGAAGGCCAGTGCCGCGCGGGGGAACGCGGCCCGGCCTTCGAGGTCGAAGTGGTTGGCCTGAAAGACCGCGTCGGCAAGCTCAAGCTCGAAGTCTATCCGGCCAACGACAAGGATTTCCTGGCCGACGACAACGTGCTGGTCAGCGCGGGCAAGACCTTCCGGCGCGTGGAAGTTCCGGTTCCGGCAACGGGCAACCCGAAGCTCTGCGTGCGTCTGCCCGGGCCAGGCACATTCGCGGTCACCCTGCTTCACGACCGCGATAGCGACCGCAAGTTCAACTGGCGCGTCGACGGCATCGGCTTTTCCCAGAACCCCCGGCTCGGCTGGGGCAAGCCGAGCGTGCGCAGCGTCAGCACCGTTGCCGGCAGCGGCATGACCTCGCTGCGCATCGTGCTCAATTATCGCCACGGGCTGGGCGTCGCCCCACTCAACTAAGCCAGTACCGGTCGCAAGGATAACAACATGAGAATCGTTGACGTCTGCGCATTCTACTCGCCGCAGGGCGGCGGCGTGCGGACTTATGTCGAGCAGAAGCTGCGCATCGGCCCCACGCTGGGGCACGAGATCGTCATCCTCGCCCCCGGTGACGAGGACGCGGTGATCGAGCGCGGGCCCGCCGCCCGCATCGTCACGCTCAAAAGCCCGCGCTTTCCCCTCGACCGCAAATACTGGTATTTCAACGAGGCGGGGCGTCTGCACGCCGCGCTCGACGCGCTGGAGCCCGATTTCGTGGAAGCCACTTCGCCATGGCGCAGCGCCTCGCTCGTCGCCGATTGGCCCTCGGCCACGCCGCGCAGTCTGGTCATGCATGCCGATCCGCTTTCGGCCTATGCCTATCGCTGGCTGGGCGACGTGTTTTCCCGCCAGACCATCGACCGGCAGTTCTCGGTATTCTGGGAGCACCTGCGGCGGCACTCACGCCGCTATGATTATGTCGTCTGCGCCAACAGCGACTTGTCCCGTCGTCTCGACGAAGGGGGCGTGCAGCACACGATGACGATCCCGATGGGCGTGGAGGCAGAATGCTTCTCGCCCGCCCTGCGCGATCCCGCCTTGCGCGCGCGCCTGCTGGCGGACTGCGATCTGCCGGAAAGCGCCGCCCTGCTGCTGGCGGTGGGCCGCCTTGCACCCGAAAAGCGCTGGCCCATGGTGATCGATGCCGTCAGCATGGCCAGTCAGGAGAGCCCGATCGGCCTCGTCATGCTGGGCGAAGGGCGTGAGCATCGCACGATCCTGCGCCATATCGCCGGAAACCCGCACGTGCGCCTGTTCGCGCCGGAGCGAGACCGGCTGGCTTTCGCACGGATCATGGCCAGCGCCGATGCGCTGGTCCACGGCTGCGAGGCGGAAACGTTCTGCATGACCGCGGCCGAAGCGCGGGCGAGCGGCGTCCCGGTGGTGGTCCCCGATGCGGGCGGCGCCGCCGATCACGCGCGCGATGGCGCCGGGCGGACTTATGCCGCCGCCGATGTCCACGCCGCCGCCGAAGCGATCCGCACCGTCGTGCGTGATCGTCCGCGTCCGGCGGCAACCGCGCGGACCATGGACGAGCATTTCAACGACTTGTTCGCCGCTTACGAAAGCAGTCTCGTCAAGCGCCGGCGCGCGGCCTGATGCGGCGGCAGTGCATGCGTCCCGGGACGACCTTCCCGGAGCGCCTGTACGTCAGTCCTGCTCCCAGCCTCCGCCAAGAGCGATGAATACCGAGATCTGATCGTCCACCAGCGCCGCTTCGGCGGCTGCGTGGCTGACTTCGGTGGTCGCCAGATTGCCCTGCGCCGTCAGCAGCGAAAGAATGTCGCTGCGGCCGAAACGGAACAGCTTGGCCGCCTGCGCCTGCGATACGCCGGCGCTTCTGGCCGCACTGCCGAGGGCGGCGGCCCGGTCGGTATCGCGCGCATAGGTCTCCAGCGCCGTTTCCGTACCGCGCAGGGCATCGAGCACGGTGCCGTCGAATTTCGCCAGATCGACGTCGACTTGCGCATTCGCCTGATCGATCCGCGCCTTGACCAGTGGCCGGTTCGGGAAGCTCCAGTTCAGCATCGGCCCGAAGCTGAAGCCGAAGCTGTGCGTCTTGCCGATGTTTTCGAGCTTGCCGTCGTTGATGATCCCGCCGCCGATGCTGACGGTGGGATAGAGATCGGCCGTGACGACGCCGATGCGCGCGGTATCGCCCGCGATGGTGCGCTCCGCCTGCCGGATGTCGGGACGACGGCGGATCATCGCCGCGCCGTCACCCACCGGCATCGGCCTGCGCAAGATGGGCAGCGCCGAACAGCTTTCGACATCGGCCGGATATTCCGCCGGTGGCCTTCCAAGCAGCGTCGCCAGCAGATAGAGCGCCGCCTTGCGCTTGGCCGCATAGCCCGGAAGGGTCGACTTGCTGGTCTCGACCGCAGTCCGCGAGCGGCTGGTGTCGAACGCCGTGCCGCGGCCACCGCGCTTGAGCCGGGTGGTGGCATCGAGCGTCTGCTGTTGCAGCTCGATCACCTTGCGGACGGTCGCTTCCTGATAGTTCGCGGCGCAGACGTCGGCATAGGCCTTGGTGGTCGCGGCGGCGACGCTGATGCGCACCGCGTCCCGCGCCGCCTCCACGGCCTCGCGGTCGGCAAGGCTGCTTTCGATGGCGCGCTTCAGCTTGCCGTTGAGATCGAGCGGATAGCTCAGCGCCAGGCCGAGATCGTAAGTCACCACGCCGGGCATGTTGGTGCCCACCGAGGTCAGCGTATAGTCGCGTTCGAGAGCGACATTGGCCTGGACTGTCGTTTCGAGGCCCTTCTCGCCGACATACTCGCGCACCACGGCATCGGCCTTGCGCAAGTTGGCATCGGCCGCGTGCAAGTTGGTATTGGCTTCCAGCGCCTGCTCGACCAGCGCGTTGAGGCGCGGATCGTCATAGAGGCGCCACCAGTGGTCGGGCAGCGGATCCTGCGAGAAGTAGGAGCCCTGCGCCGATGCGAAAGCACCGGTGGCACCCGGTGCGGTGGCGGCCGAGTTCTCGGGCGGCTTGTAATTGGGCCCGGCCACGCAGCCGCCGAGCAGCGCCAGCGCCCCCAGCGAAGCGGCGCCGAGAAGACGACCGGACATATGGCAGGCGGAGCGGATCACTTGGCATGCTCCGTCGGCGCGGCCGCAGCAGTCTGTGCGGGTGCGGGTTGTGCAGCGATGGTCTGGGCGGGGGCTGGCTGAGCCGGAGAGGCCGGAGCGCGCTGACCTGCCGGTTGCCCCTTGGCCGGAGCCTGATCATGCTGTTCGATCGTCACTGTCGCGGTCCGGCCGACGATCAGCCGCACGCCGCTCGGCACCTCGGTCAGGCGGATGCGGACCGGGATGCGCTGGGCCAGACGGACCCAGGTGAACGTGGGATCGACGTTCGGCAGCAGGTTGTGCGAGTCCGTGCGGGTGGTGTCGCCAATGCCCGCCGCGATGCTCTCCACCACGCCCTTCACCGGCCGGGTCTCGCCCATCAGCACCACCGTAACCGGCGCGCCGACGTGGATGTGCGGCAGCTTGGTTTCCTCGAAATAGCCCTCGACCCGGATCGAATCGCGGTCGATCAGCGCCATCGCCTGACTGCCGGGCGCGACGAAGTCGCCCGGGTGCAGGTCAAGGTTGGTGACGGTGCCGTTGACCGAGGCGCGCACATTGGTGCGGGCAAGATCGAGCTTGGCCTTGTCCAGCGCGCTCAGCGACTGGTCGAGCGCGGCGCGCGCGGTGGCAACGGCGGCGACGTTCTGTTCATGGCTTTCGGTCGCGACCAGATCGCCCAGCGCAAGGTCGCGCGCAGCCTCGCGCTGCGCCTGGCCGAGCTTCGCCTGCGCGCTCTGCACCGCAGCCTGCGCCGCCTGCACTGCCAGCGAATAGCGCGGCCGGTCGATCACGAAGAGCAGGTCCCCCGCCCTCACCTCCTGATTGTCGCGCACCTCCACCGAGGTGACGAGACCGCCGATGTCGGGCGTGACCCGCACCACGTCCGCACGAACGCGGCCGTCGCGGGTCCAAGGGCTGTTTTCGTAATGATTCCAGAGCCAGATCGCCACCAGCGCGGCGATAACGACAAGCACGAGGGTCGCAAGGCTCGGGGCAATCCGGGCAAACAGGTTCTTCATTGGCGGAAACCGATCAGCGGAGCGGCCCAGACCAGAAGCCCGAGCACGAAGATGTAGAGGCACAGGTCAACCGCCGCACGATAAGCGAACAGGCGGTAGAAACCCACGAGATTGGCGATGCGCATGAGCATCAGCGTGATGATCGAGGCGATCACTGCCAGCACCAGCAGCGTCGGCACGAACACGCCGTCGAACGAGACTTCTCCCCTCATGCCGGAACCTGCGAAGCGGGGGTCATCGTGGAAGCGGCGATGGGCGCGGCATCGGGGAAGATGTTGCGGCGCAGGCTTACCAGCCCCAGCGCACCGGCGCGGCTGACATCGCGGTCCTTGTCCCGCAGTACCGCGTCCAGCGCGAGGTCGATGTCCTGGAGCAGTTCTGGATCGGCCGGTGCCGGGCGATCGGGCACGAGGCTGCGGTAATATTCGCCGACGCGCCGCAGCACGGCGGTGAGCGGGGCACTGCGTTCGGGCGACATGCCAAGGCGCAGTTCGCGCAGCTCGCCGATGGCGATGCCGGTGCGCAGATCGCGCAAGGCATCGTAGAGCGGCTTTCCGGGCGAGCGACCGGCCATGGCAAGGCGCGGGGCAAGTTGGGCAATTCGATCGAGCATACGGTTGATCCAGGCGCGCACGTCGGGCGGGGCTATGAGGTTGGAGCGTTCGGCAATGTCCATCCAGCCTGCCCGCAGCGTACGCCGGATGGCGCCCTCTGCCCCTGTCGAACTGAGCAGCCGGATCATGACGATGGCGTAGAGAATGCCGGTAAGCTGGGCGAGCGAGCCGTTCATGTAGCCGGCAAAGCCGCCAACGTAGCGATCCGCCACCAGCACCGGAGTACCGAGCCCGAGCAGCAGCGGCACCGCGATACCGCCGAAGCGCGGCGATTGCATGAGCATGCCCAGTATCAGCAGCATCGGCGCCATGGCGGCGGCGAATTCCAGGTAGCCATCGAGCCGGGGCAAAATCACGAAACCGTAGAGCATGCCGAGCAGCGTGGCGATGAAAGTGCCCACGAAGAACGAGCGCAGCGGTGCCAGTGGATCGGGCGCGGAGGCAAACAGCGCGGTAAAGACGCCGGCCAGCATGATCGCGGTGCCGCCGTCGTGCCAGCCGCTGTAGATCCACATCACGCAGCCCACCACGATAGTGATGAAGGCACTGAGCGCGCCTCGAACGGCGCCGCCGAAATCGAGGTGAAGCTCACGCCCGCGCCGCCCTTCGAGCAATGCTGCCGTGCGCCCGCTGACCGGGCGAGTGGTGGGCGATGCCAACTGCTCGGCAAGGTCGCGGCAATCGCGGTGAGCGCCGATCAGGGTCGCCAGGCGGGACAGCAGGCTGAGCAGGATCAGGTCGTGCCAGGACGCCCCTTCGCCGACTTGCGGCTCCAGCGCTGCGCAGCGCGTACGCAAGGCCTCAGCCTCTTCGCTCCTGCGCGCGATATCCATGGAATCGAGCCGGGAAAACCAGTCGCGCGTATCAGCCAGCAGGGTGGCCACTTCGGCGGGGCCGCCTCCGGATTCATGAAGCTGGGCGATACGGTCGGCAACCGCCGCACCCAGCGGCATGATCAGCGAGAGCTGGTCCTGCAAGGCGCGGACCGTGCGGATGCGAGGCGCGATCCGGGTGCTCTCATAAGGAAGGTGGATCGAGAGCTGATGCAGTTCGGTCACGTCGAGCGCCAGTCGGCGGCGCTCCCTGTCGACCGAAGGATCAACCTCGATCTGCAGCGAATCGCCCGACCACCGCTCGGCATCGGCCAGGATCGTCGAAACGCGGTGAAGCAGGAAGGCCGAGACCGACTGCGGCAGCACCAGCGCGTGGACGAAGCTGCCACACAGGATGCCGATGGTGATCTCCTGCACGCGCAGGGCCGCAGTGGTGAAGATCAGTTGCGGCGTATCGACGCTGGGCAACACGATCAGCACGGCCGTGTAGCCCGCCAGAACCGAAGCATAGGCGCGCGGCGTGCGATCCAGCAGCGAGATGAAGACGCAAATTGCCAGCCAGCTCCCGATAGCCAGCGTGAGCAGTTCCGGCGCGTGGACCAGCGGCGGCACCATGATGACAGCCACGGCCGCGCCCACGAATGTACCCATCACGCGGAACACCGCCTTGGACACGACCGCGCCCGCCAGCGGCTGCGCGACGATGTAAGAGGTGAGGAATGCCCAGTAAGGACGGTCGAGCCCGATTGAGAGCGCGATATAGACGGCCAGAATCGCGGCGGCGTACGCCTTTACCGAAAACAGCGCTGTATCGAGTCCAAAGCGCGTGGTCATGGCTTGCCGCTGCTCTCGGCCACGCGAACAGCGATCCGGTCAAGAACCGCCACCGTGGTTTCAAGGTCTTCATCAGAAATGCCATCGAGCAGACCCGCGCGCAATGCATTGAGTCGCGTATCGATTCTTTCTGCCAGCGCGGCGCCTTCGGGCGTCAGCGCAAGGTGTTTGGCGCGGCGGTCGCTCTCGTCGGCAATGCGCTCGATCAAGCCTGCGCCTTCGAGCATATTCAAGGTGCGCACCAGCGACGGCTCGGTCACGCCGACGACACGCGCCAGTTCCCCCTGCCGCACAGTTTCTCCAAGACGCAGCAGATGCACCAGCGCCCAGCCCGAGGAATTGGATATCCCGAGCGAGGACAGCGCATCGTCCGCCAATTGTAGCCATGAGCGCGAGATCGGGCCCAGCCTTGTGGCAAGGGCCCGCTCACGCAACCGTCGTTCCTGCATGCGCGGTCCTTAGCACGCTAACTAATGGCAGCAAGTCACTCCAAGGGAGATATTATTGCAAGTAATGCAAGCGAATAGGCAACTGTCCCCCTCACCACCCACGCTGCAAATGCGAAGGATCGTTCGGACCATGGGCGCCCGAACCGGCCGCCTTGCAGAATATCTGCGCGCAGGAGGGCTGGTGCGAAGCCGGAAGGCTCGTTAAGCCTCGGGAAAATCGGTCGCTCTCAATCCCTCCTTACCGGAGATCGCGCTTGCGTCATCCCTCGCCTTTCCGCCGAATCACTGCCCTTGCACTGGCACTCGCCCTCACCGCTCCGCTGGTTCCGGAAGCTCAGGCATGGGCCGAGGCGCCCGTCGATGTTGCCGTTGCGAAGGCTGCGCGCCCGCAACAATCCGCCACAACGCGCCATGCCATGGTCGCCGCTGCGAACCCGCTCGCGGTCGAGGCCGGGGTCGAGGTTCTGCGCAAGGGCGGCTCGGCGGTGGACGCCGCGGTGGCGATCCAGGCGGTGCTGGGGCTGGTCGAGCCGCAAAGCTCGGGCCTCGGTGGCGGCGGCTTCATGATCTTCTATGACGCGAAGACGAAGCAGGTCACGGCCTATGACGGGCGCGAGATGGCGCCGATGGGGGCGAACAACCACCTCTTCGTCGATGATAGCGGCAAGCGCCTGCCCTTCTTCGATGCGGTACTTGGCGGCATTTCGACGGGCGTGCCGGGTGCCATCGCCATGCTGGACATGGCCCACCGCGATCACGGCAAGCTCGAATGGGCCGGCCTCTTCGACAAAGCGCACACGCTGGCAGAGGATGGCTTCATCGTCAGCCCGCGCCTGGCCGGGATGATCGCCTCGAAGGCGCCGCAGGCCTCCGCGCCCGATGCGGTGCGGTACTTCACCAAGGCCGACGGCACGCGCTATGTCGCCGGAGACCGCCTGCGCAATCCGGACTATGCAAAGTCGCTGGAGCGGATCGCCCGGTTCGGTGCCTCGGGCCTGCTCACCGGCCCGATCGCGCAGGACATTGTTGCCCGCCTTCATGAAGGCTCGCGCCCCAGCACGATGACGCTGGCCGACCTTGCCGCCTATCGCCCGCATTCGGGCCCGGCGCTCTGCACTCCCTACCGCACTTATGTGGTCTGCACGCCGCAGGCGCCTTCCGGCGGCCCGGGCCTGCAAATCGCGCTCGGCGTGCTGGCTCATACCGATATCGACAAGCGCTCCGCCACCGACGAGAAAGCCTGGTTCCAGTTCGCGCAGGCCAGCCGCCTCGCCTATGCCGACCGCGACCGTTACGTTGGCGACCCGGCTTTCGTGAAAGTGCCGATCTCCGGCCTGCTCGCGCCGGACTACCTCAAATCCCGCGCCGCGCTGATTGGCGAAAAGGCCGGCCCGATCACCTTCGGCATGCCGGAAGGCGCCCCTGTCAACGGAGCCGACGCCACGGCCGAGCCGGGCGGCACCAGCCACTTCGTGATCGTCGATACGCAAGGCAACGTCGTCTCGATGACGACCACGGTCGAAAGCATCTTCGGTTCGGGCCGGATGGTCGACGGCTTCTTCCTTAACAACCAGCTGACCGACTTCTCGTTCTCGCCCACCGACGATGACGGCGCCCCGGCTGCCAATGCCCCCGCGCCCGGCAAGCGCCCGCGTTCCAGCATGGGCCCGGCAATCGTGCTGACGCCGCAAGGCAAGTTCGTGGCGGCCGCAGGCTCGCCCGGCGGCTCTGCGATCCAGGCCTATAACCTGAAAGTGCTGGTTGCCCTGCTCGATTGGCACATGAGCCCGCAGGACGCGGTCTCGCTGCCCAATCTCGTGGCGAAGGGCGACACTTACAGCGCCGACGTGTTCCCCGATCCGATCATGGCCGCCCTTGCCGCGCGCGGCATGCCGCTGTCGACCAGCCGGGGCGAGGAATCCGGCCTGCAAGCCGTGATCGTGACGCCGAAGGGGTTTGTCGGCGGTGCCGATCCTCGGCGTGAAGGCGTGGCGCGAGGCTTTTGATAAAGGGGCTTCTGATGCGGGTGGCTTGAGCGGCGGCGTCTGGCCACGCATAGTCGCCCGCAATGAATCAGACCGCATCCGCCATCCCGCTCGGCCAGCTTGCCGTCACCGATCCTGCTCGCGCCGTGCCTTTGCTGCGCGAAGCACTGGCACGACAGGGTGAGGATCCGCGCGCGCTGCGGCTGCTCGGTCAGGCGCTGCGCAAGCTTGGCCGCGACGGCGAGGCAGAACTGGCCGAGAATGCGGCGATCCGCGCCTCGGTGCGCGATCCGGAACTGATCGCCATCGCCCATGCCCTCCTCGCGAACGACCTGCCCGCCGCCGAGGCGGGTTTGCGCCAGCGCCTGTCAGCCCAGCCGCGCGACGTGGCCGCGATCCGCATGATGGCCGAACTCGCCGGGCGCATCGGCCGTTATCGCGACGCCGAGACATTGCTGTACCGCGCCCTTGACCTCGCACCCGGCTTTGCGGCGGCGCGCGCCAATCTGGCAATCGTACTCTACAAGCAGAACCGCTTTGCCGATGCGGTCGCGCAGCTCGATACCGTACTCGCCGACAACGCCGCCAATGCGGGCGATCTCAACTTGCGTGCCGCAGCGCTCGGCCGGATCGGCGAATACGAGGAGTCGCGCCGGATCTACCGTGAGCTGCTCGAAAGCTTCTCCGATCACGCCAAGCTCTGGATGAGCTATGGCCACATCCTCAAGACGCTGGGCGAACAGGGCGAGGCCGTCACCGCCTATCGCCGTTGCATCGTGCTCGAAGCCACGATGGGCGAGGCGTGGTGGAGCCTTGCCAATCTCAAGACCGTGCGCTTCGACGACGGCGATCTTGCCGCGATGGAAACCGCGCTTGCAACCGGCGGCGCACTTTCGCGAGAGGATGAACTCCACCTTCACTTCGCGCTGGGCAAGGCCTGCGAGGAGCGCGGGGAGACCGAAACGGCCTTCGCGCACTATGCCAAGGCCAATGCGCTGCGCAGCATCGACCTGCAGCATGACCCTGACGCCGTGACCGAACAGGTGGACGCGGTGGTCAAAACCTTCACCCCCGCCCTCGTCGCAGCCCATGCCGATAAGGGCGAACTTTCGGCGGATCCGATCTTCATCCTCGGCATGCCGCGCGCGGGATCGACGCTGATCGAACAGATCCTCGCCAGCCACTCGCAAGTCGAGGGGACGATGGAACTGCCCGACATTCCTGCGCTGGCCATGCGCGAGGCGCAGGCCACCGGCGGCAAGCCGCGCGACTGGCCGGCCGCGCTCGCCGCGATGGCGCCGGAGCGGCTGGCCGAACTCGGCGCGGAATTCCTTGATCGCACGCGCATTCAGCGCAAGACGGACAAGCCCTGCTATATCGACAAGCTGCCCAATAACTGGGCCTATCTCGGCTTTATCGCGCTGACCTTACCCAATGCGAAGATCATCGACGCGCGGCGCGATCCGCTCGATTGCTGCGTGTCCAACTTCCGTCAGCACTATGCCAAAGGGCAGGCCTTCTCTTACGACCTTGCGCACATGGGGCGGTATTATGCCGACTACGTGCGCGCCATGCGGCACTACGATACTGTCATGCCCGGCCGCGTCCACCGGGTCATTCACGAGCGCCTGCTCGACGATCCCGAAACCGAAGTGCGTGCCCTGCTCGATCACCTTGGCCTGCCGTTCGAACAGGCCTGCCTTGAGTTCCACACCAACACCCGCGCGGTACGCACTGCGTCGAGCGAGCAAGTGCGGCGTCCGATCAACCGCGACGGCGTGGGGCAATGGCGGGCTTACGCGGAATGGCTGGCCCCCCTTCGCGCAGCATTAGGCGATTTGCCGGATACTTACGCGCTTTCCTGAACGCTTTGTTCATGTTGCACAAATGCAATAGGTGCAGTGCAACATGATTGTCATCCGAAAGGCCTATTGCCAAGATCGCGGAACTATGGCGGCTTGAAGATCCAGATAATAATGGGGGTCTTCGGGTGGTCGCATCGAGTGTTTCGTTTCGCCACGGCATGGTTGCCGTCCTGCTCTGTTCCACCGCAATTGTTGCAGCGCAACCAGCGCAAGCGCAGCAATCGCAACCTCCCGAAACGCAGACTACTCCCGCCAGCAAGATAGATACCAAGCCCGTCGGCGCTCCGGAAAGCGGCGTCATCTATGTGACCGCGCAAAAGCGGGTCGAAAATCTTCAGGACGTGCCGATCGCCATCACGGCGCTCGGATCCGAAAAGCTCAAGGACCTTCAGGTCAAGGAGCTACAGGATGTCGTCAAGTTCCTGCCTTCGGTGACCATCCAGACCCTCCAGCCGGGTTTCAGCCAGGTCTACTTCCGCGGCGTGGCCTCTGGCGAGAACGCCAACCACTCCGGCCCGCTGCCGACGGTCGGCACTTACCTTGACGAAATGCCGATCACCACGATCCAGGGTGCTCTCGACATCCATGCCTACGACATTGCCCGGGTAGAGGCTCTGGCCGGTCCGCAGGGCACGCTCTACGGTGCCAGTTCGATGGCGGGCACCATCAAGATCGTGACCAACGCGCCGGATACCACCAGCACTTACGGCGCGGTCGACGGCGAAGTGAACACCGTTTCGCACGGCAGCATGGGCGGCGTGCTGCAAGGCTTCCTCAACTACAAGATCTCGGATTCGGTCGCCGCCCGTCTCGTCGGCTGGTATCGCCATGACGGCGGCTATATCGACAACATACACGGTACCCGCACATTCCCGGTCTCGGGCATCACGCAGGACAACGCCAACCTCGTCGAGGACAATTACAACGACGTCGATACATATGGCGGCCGTCTTGCCCTCGGCATCGATCTCGACGGCAACTGGACGCTGAAGCCCACGATCATGGGACAGGTCCAGAAAACCAACGGCAGCTTCGCGCAGGAACGCTCCAGCGCGGTCACCGGCAAGCTCCAGACCGTCCAGTACAACCCGGAGAAGAGCAAGGACGAGTGGATCCAGGCCGCCCTCACTATCGAGGGCAAGATCGGCAACTGGGATCTCACCGCTACTGGCGGCATCCTCAACCGCAAGGACTGGACCCAGTCCGACTATTCCGACTACGCCTATTTCTACGACGCGCTCTTCGGATCGGGCGCCTATCTCACGGACAATGCCGGTAACCTCATCAGCCCGAACCAGTACATCAAGGGCCAGGACACCTATCACCGGCAATTCGGCGAAGTGCGCATAAGTTCGCCGCAGAGCAATCCGCTGCGCTTCATCGGCGGGCTGTTTTACCAACGCCAGTCGCACCACATCGTGCAGAATTACATCATCGACGGTCTGGCGGACGATCTCAAGGTTCCAGGCACCCAAAGCGACATCTGGCTGACGCAGCAGAAACGCGTGGACCGTGACTATGCCGCATTCGGCGAACTGACGTACGACATCACCGACAAGCTGAGCGCCACCGGCGGTGTCCGCCTCTATCATTACAACAACTCGCTTGTCGGTTTTTATGGCTACAGCGCCGGCTTTTCGAGCAGCACGGGCGTTGCCTCCTGCTTCGCGGACGCCGTGGTCGCCGGTTCGCCCTGCACCAACCTCGACAAGTCGACTGCCAAGACGGACGCGATCTACAAGGCGAACCTCACGTACAAGATCACGCCCGATGCGCTCGTCTACGCCACCTGGTCGCGCGGGTTCCGCCCGGGCGGCATCAATCGGCGCGGCACGCTGCCGCCCTACAAGCCTGACCGGCTGGACAACTACGAACTCGGCTGGAAGACCATGTGGGGCCCGGTCCGTTTCAATGGCGCAGTTTACCAGCAGGACTGGAACGACATCCAGCTATCGTTCCTGGGCGCCAATGGCCTGACCGAGATCCGCAACGCCGGCGTCGCCCGGATCCGCGGCATCGAGTTCGATCTGGGTTACAACAAGAACGGCTTCTCGTTCGACCTGTCCGGCACTTACAACGATGCGACCATCCGCAAGGACTTCTGCCTGATCGCCAACAGTGCGTTCGACTGCACGCTGCCCGGCTCCGACGGGGCCGAGAACGCCCTGCTCGCCCCCAAGGGCACGCATTTGCCGATCACCGCCAAGTTCAAGGGCAATGCTGTCGCCCGCTACGAATTCCCGATCGGTGACTGGAACGCCCACATTCAGGCGGCTGCAAGCTACATCGGCAAGCGCCGCAGCGACCTGCGCACGCTGGAGAACCAGATCAAGGGCGAACTCGGCGCCTATACCACTGCCGACGTCAGCCTGGGCGTGGCCCGCGACGGCTACCGGGTGGAACTCTACGCCACCAATCTGTTCAACAGCAACGGCGTGGTCAATACCGGCGTCCAGTGCCTGGAGACGACGTGCGGCGATCCGGATGGAGTGTCCGGCACCGGCGGCGTGTTTTACGATTATGTCATCAGGCCGCGCGTGATCGGTATCAAATTCGGCGCAGATTTCTGATCCCCTCGTGCAGGTGACGGAAGAAAAGCCAACAGCCGGAGGCCCGGGCGGAAGTCTGGGCCTCGTGGCGGCCACGGCGCTGGTCATGGGCAACATGATCGGCTCCGGCGTGTTCCTGCTACCCGCCAGCCTTGCGCCGTTCGGATGGAACGGAGTGATCGGCTGGCTCATAACGATCAGCGGCGCGCTCGTGCTCGCCTATGTTCTCAGCCGCCTTACCCGCGCCCGTCCCGGAGCCGGTGGACCGGCGGGCTTCGTTACCGACGCCTTCGGACCGGCTGCCGGGTTCTTCATCAGCTGGATCTATCTGGTCTCGATCTGGACCTCGGTGGTCGCGATCGCGGTGGCCGCCGTCAGCTATCTGTCCAGCATCGTGCCCCTGCTCGGCGTGGGCGAGCACGTCCCGGCGATGGCCGCCATCGTACTGCTCTGGCTCATGGCATTCATCAACTTGCGCGGCGTGCGCGCGGCCGGTGAGTTCCAGATCGTCACTCTTGCTCTCAAGGTCTTGCCGCTCATCGTCGTCATCGTGATCGCGGCAGCCGTACTCGGAAGCGGACGCGCGCATGTGGCGCCTCCCGTTCCCGGCAGCATCGGTTTCGGCGCGATCAACGGCGCCGCCACGCTGACGCTCTGGGCCCTGCTCGGCTTCGAGAGCGCGAGCGTCGCGGCGGCCCGCGTGCGCAATCCTGAAGTGAACATCGCCCGCGCCACGCTCTGGGGCACGGGGCTTACCGGCATTCTCTACCTTCTGGTCTGCTCGGCGGTTGCGCTACTGCTGCCGGTGGAGCTTGCCGCGCATTCACCAGCCCCCTTCGCGACATTCGTCGCGCGCTTCTGGAATGCAGACGCAGCCACGTTCATCACGCTCTTTGCCGTCATCAGCTGCGTCGGCGCGCTCAACGGCTGGACCCTGCTCGAAGCCGAAATGGTGCGCGACATGGCGAACCGCCGCCTGCTCCCTGCATGGTTCGCTGAGACCGATGGACGCGGGGTCGCACGCCGCGCACTGCTGATCTCGACCGTGATCGCCAGCCTTTTTGCGGCGATGAACGCCAGCCGGTCGATGCAGGCGCTGTTCGAATATCTGCTGCTGCTATCGACCTCGGCAACGCTGTGGCTCTACCTTGCCTGCGCGCTGTCGGCGCTGCGATTGGGAGTTGCGCGCCCCGCTGCCATTCTGGGTGCTGTCTATGCGTTATGGACGCTCTGGGGGGCCGGGATCGGCGCGAGCGGGCTCAGCTTCGTGCTGATGGCGCTAGGCCTGCCGATCTGGCTCATGGTCCGGCGCCGAAACGCCGAGCAGCGCGTCTAGCCACGCCTCGACCAGTCCGGCCGCCTCTTCAGGCGTGAAGGGCGCCTTGCCCAGGCTGAGTTCGAGCCAGAGCCCATCGATCAGCGCGGTCAGGCCCACGCCGATCAGCCGGGTATCGGCCATGCCCGGTCGGCACGCGCGGATCAGCGCATCCATGCCGATCCGAAACTCGCCATAGATCTCCTCGTGGAGCGCGGCGATGCCAGAGTCCTGCGGCGTCATTGCCCAGAATGCCAGCCAGGTCGCCAGCAGTTCGGGATCCGCGATGGGCGGACGAAAGCTGGCAGCGAGATAGGCCAGCAGCCGCGCCCTCGGTTCTTCACCCGCCTCGGCCACGGCCTCTTCAAGCGCCCGTGCGACCCGGTTTCCCGTCCAGCGATAGGCTTCGGCAATCGCATCGGACACGCCGCCAAAATAGTGTCGCAACAGCCCCGGCGACACTCCTGCCATCCCGCAGATCGAACGGACCGAAGTCCCGCCCACACCATGCACCGCAAGGCACCGCGCCGTCGCCTCGATCAGGCTCTGCCGCCGCTCGTCGGGATCACCGCGCGTATAGGCCGGTGTGGAGGATTGCTTGGTAGTCATCGCGTTGTTATACGATCGTATAACAAGGAGTCGCCCATGGCAACGCAGCTCAGGGATTTCGCGGAAAACGATCCGCTCGATGGCTGGAGTCTGCCGGCCTGGACTTATTCCGATCCCGAATTCCTGGAGGTGGAGAAGGAGCGCGTCTTCGCCCCAAGCTGGCAGGTCGTCTGCCACGAGAGCGACGTGCCGAACGTGGGCGACTGGCACACGCTGGAGTATATCGGCGAAAGCGTGATCGTCGTGCGCGGCAATGACCGGCAATTGCGCGCCTTCACCAATGTCTGCCGCCATCGCGGATCGCGCGTCGTTGATGGAGCCAGCGGCTGCGCGAAGAAGCTGGTCTGCCCCTATCACGCCTGGGTCTACGATCTCGACGGCCGCCTTACCGGCGTGCCCGACAGCCAGAGCTATCCCGATTTCGACAAGGCCAGCCACGGCCTATCCCCGGTGGACATCGAAGTCTGGCGCGGCTTCATCTTCGTGCGCCTCGTAGATGATAGCGGGCCGACGGTCAGCCAGATGATGGCCCCCTACGAGGAGATGGTCGCCCCCTATCGCTTTGAGGATCTGAAGGCCCTCGGCCGCGTCACCATGCGCGCGCGCGAGGTGAACTGGAAGAACGTGGGCGACAACTATTCGGATGGGCTGCACATCCCCGTCGCCCATCCCGGCCTCACCCGCCTGTTCGGCCGCAGCTACGGCGTGGAAGCGGAGCGCCATGTCGACCGCATGTGGGGCGATCTGATGGATGCGCCCTCGTCCAACTGGTCCGAACGCATGTACCAGCGACTGCTGCCGCCGGTACCGCACCTGCCCGAGGATCGGCAGCGCCATTGGCTCTATTTCAAGCTCTGGCCGTGCGTCGCCTTCGACATCTATCCGGATCAGGTCGATTTCATGCAATGGCTGCCCACCGGGCCGGAAACCTGCATGATCCGCGAGATCAGCTACGTCTTGCCTGATGACCGCCGGGAGATGCGCGCCGCGCGCTATCTCAACTGGCGCATCAACCGGCAAGTCAATGCCGAGGATACGCAGCTCATCACCCGCGTGCAGGCGGGCATGGCCTCTCGCACATTCTCGGTCGGGCCGCTGTCCAACAAGGAAGTCTGCCTGCGCCACTTCTGCAAGCGCATCCGCGAACTGATCCCAGAGGCCCGCCAGAACGAGCGGCCCGCATCCGGCTGGAGCCAAAAATGACCCAGAAATACGATGCTGTAATTATCGGCGGTGGCCACAACGGCCTCGTCTGCGCGTTTTACCTTGCCCGCGCGGGGCTGAAGGTCCGCATTCTGGAGCGCCGCGACGTGGTCGGCGGCGCGGCGGTCACCGAAGAATTCCACCCCGGCTTCCGCAATTCGGTGGCCAGCTATACCGTCAGCCTGCTCCAGCCCAAGGTCATCGCCGACATGCGGCTGGCCGACTATGGCTACCGCGTGATCGAGCGGCCGATCTCCAACCTGCTGCCGCAGGAAGACGGTGGCTACCTCAAGTTGGGCGGCGGGCTGGAACGCACGCAAGCGGAGTTCCGCCGCTTTTCCAAGCACGATGCCGAAGTGCTGCCCGCCTATTACGATTCGTTGGAAGTCGTGGCCGAAGTCCTGCGCGATCTGGCGCTGAAATCGCCGCCCAACGCTGGCGACGGCTGGCGCGGACTGATCGACGCAGCGCTTCAGGGCCGCAAGCTGGCGGGCCTTTCCATCGAGGCGCAGCGCGATGTGCTGGACCTCTTCACCAAATCCGCGCGCGGGCTGCTGGACGGCTGGTTCGAGAGCGAGGCGGTCAAGGCCGCGTTCGGTTTCGACGCCGTGGTCGGCAACTATGCCTCGCCCGATACGCCGGGCAGCGCTTACGTGCTGCTCCATCACGTCTTCGGCGAAGTGAACGGCAAGAAGGGCGCATGGGGCCACTCGGTGGGCGGCATGGGCAATATCACCCGCATCATGGGCGAAGTCTGCCGCAAGCTGGGCGTGGAGATCAGCCTGGAAAGCCCGGTGGATCAGGTCCTCGTCGATGGCGACAAGGTGGCCGGCGTGCGGCTTGAAAGCGGCGAAGAAATTGCCGCCACCCGCGTGATCGCCAATGTCGGACCCAAGCTGCTCTATGGCAAGATGATCGCGCAAAGCGACCTCGCCCCCGATTTCCAGCGCCGCATGAAAAGCTTCAAGACCGGCAGCGGCACCTTCCGCATGAACGTGGCACTGTCCGAACTGCCCAAGTTCACCTGCCTGCCCGAGCCGGGCGAACATCACCAGTCCGGCATCATCATCGCGCCGACGCTGGACTACATGGACCGGGCCTTCCTCGACGCGAAGACCTATGGCTGGTCGAAGAAGCCGATCGTGGAGATGCTGATCCCCTCGACCGTGGACGACAGCCTCGCGCCCGAAGGCCAGCATGTCGCCAGCCTGTTCTGCCAGCAGTTCGCACCGGAACTGCCGGACGGCCGGGACTGGGATGCGGAGGAAGACAAGGCGGCAGACACCATCATCGACACGGTGGAGGAATACGCACCGGGCTTCCGCGCCTCGATACTTGGCCGGCAGGTACTCAGCCCCAAGGGGCTGGAACGCAAGTTCAGCCTGGTCGGCGGAGACATCATGCACGGCAACCTGACGCTCGACCAGATGTGGTCGGCACGGCCGGTGCTCGGCCATGGCAGCTATCGCGGGCCGATCAAAGGGCTCTACATGTGCGGCTCGGGCAGCCACCCGGGCGGCGGCGTGACCGGCGCGCCGGGCCACAACTGCGCGCACGAGGTGATCGCCGACAAGGGCCGTTTCGGACGCTTCAGGACCTGAAACCGGGCGCTTCATCCCTTCGAGCGGGCAACCCACCGAAATCACGCTGGGCATAGCGGATAAAACCGTCCTGAGGTCCGGTTACGGGAAATCGGCACCTTTCGCGGCAAGCGGAGGGCCGATTTCCGGACCGGTGCCAAGAACGGCCGGGTCGCCAAGAACGGGAAGACCGCTTGACCAGCACTTTGATTGCCGACTCCTCACGCAAGTCTGCTGCGATCTCCATCGCGCGCGTCATCTGCATCCTGGGCGTGGTCTATGTCCACGCCTGGACGGGCCTAACCGGCTATGACCTGCAACTGGCCCGCGGCACCCCGCAGGACGATTTCCGCTGGGTGCTCATGGACGTGTTCGGACGCAGCGCCGTGCCGCTGCTCGGGCTGATCTCGGGCTGGCTGGTCGCATCGTCGAGCCGCACGCGTGACTGGCCCACGCATGTCGCCCGCAAGGCGCGGACGATCCTGCTGCCAATGGTCCTGTGGAACGCCCTCGCCCTGCTGCTGGTATCCGGGACGGCATGGTTGCTGAACCTGCCCGCGCCAACGCCGCATTCGTTCGACTGGGTGTTCGAGGAATTGTTCGTGGCCAGCCGCAACCCCGACATCAACGTACAGATGCCGTTCCTGCGAGACCTCTTCGTTTGCATGCTGGCCGCGCCTTGGCTGGTGCGGCTTGCGAACCCATGGCTGGTGGCAATCACTTTGATCGCCGCCGTTTGCCAGATCGTCGGCATCGGCGCGCCGGTGGTGATGCGGGCTTCGATCCCGTTCTTTTTCGTGCTGGGCATTCTCGCCCGGCGCGAGAATTTCGCCGACCGAGTGGCCTCATGGCCCCTGCCGGTGGCACTTCTGCCATTCGCGAGCCTGATGGCGCTGCAGCTCTTTTTGACGCTTCGGTACGGCATGCAGCCGGACAATGCCGCCAGCGCAACGCTGGATCTGGCGATCAGACTGACGGCGGCCACGGCTTACTGGCGCCTGGCCTGGGCTCTTTCGGCCAGCCCGTTGAAGGCCCCCTTGCTGCGGATCGAACCTTTTGCCTTCTTCCTGTTCTGCTCGCACCTGATCCTGATCTGGCTGGGCGGCCCGCTGCTTGGCGCGTTGTTCGGCAAGCTCGGTTCGCCACTCTATCCCTACTTCTTGCTGGCTCAGCCGTTCATCGTGTTGCTGGCGGTCGTGGCGCTTGGAACCGCACTGGTCCGCGCAGCGCCCGGACCGGCGAAAGTGCTGAGCGGAGGACGGCTGGCAGCGGCCTGAGGCCGCTATTCCTCGACCGTCCCCGCCTTCATCACATGCGAGACATGCTCCAGCACGCTCACATCGCGCAAGGGATCGCCTTCGACCGCGATCATGTCGGCAAACTTGCCGGGCGCGATCGAGCCCAGTTCGCTTTCGTGACCGATCAGCTTCGCCGCATCGATCGTCGCCGCCTTGATCGCCTGCATCGGTGTCATGCCGTACTTCACCATATAGGCGAACTGGCGCGCATTGAGACCGTGCGGATAGACCCCCGCATCGGTGCCAAAGGCTAGCTTGACCCCCATCTTCACCGCCTTCGCGAAGCCGTCGCGCTGGATCTGCGTGGTCTCGCGGTTCTTGCGCAAGTATTCGGCGGGCCAGCCCTCCTTGGTGCCCTGCTGATCGATCCAATCCCCGTCGTAGATATCCATGACCAGCCAGACATCGGCATCCTTGGCCATCTTCAGGCCCTCGTCATCGATCAGGCTGGCGTGCTCCACCGAATGCACGCCGGAACGGATCGCCGCCTTGATACCCTCCGCGCCGTGGGCATGGGCCGTGGCGTAGGAGTGATGCTCTTTCGCCACGGCAACGACCGCGCGCATCTCGTCCTCGGTCAATTCCACCTGTCCCGGCTCGGTACCGATGGCGAGGACCGCGCCGGTGGCGATCATCTTGATGAAGTCGGCCCCATGCTCGAACAGGAATTCGGTCTTCTCATGCGCTTCCTGCGGGTTGCGGATCACGCCGTAGCGCATGTCCGCCGGAAGCTGGTCGTTCGGGACCACCCCGTTAAGCTCACCCCCGCCGCCCGGCTTGGTGATATAGGCACCGGCCACGAACATGCGCGGTCCGGGGACGTCACCCGCGGCAATGGCGTCGCGCAAGGCCACGTCGGTAAGCCCGCGATAGGTGCCGACATCGCGGACGGTGGTGAAGCCGGCGTCGAGCGTCACTTTGGCATTGTGTGCCCCGATCAGCGCGGTCAGCTGGGGAGAGGTCTTGAGCGGCGCGGCGACATCGGCGCTTTGCCCGGTATCGGCAAGGTGGGTGTGCAGATCGATGAGGCCGGGCAGCACCGTATAGGCCGACCAGTCCACCTCCTGCGCGCCCGAAGGTGTCTTGCCGCAGGCCTCCACGCGGATGACGCGGCCGTCGGTCACCAGCACACACTGCCCGGTGCGCGTGGTGCCATAGTCCACATCGATCAGTCGTCCCGCACGGACATAAAGCGTTGCCGCCGAAGCGGGCGCGGCCAGCGCGCCCGCCAGGATTGCCGCGAGAAAAGCCCCCTGCTTCACCCGCTTCCGTTCCGCCCCCATGATTCTCACTTTCCAGCCAGATCCTTGTACATCGACAGGTAATAAGTGATGCCCGGCCGGATATTGAGCAGCGGAATCCGCTCATTGAGGCCGTGCGAGAATTCGTCCGAGTCCTTGATCATCGAGGCGGCAGCGCCGTAGCTCGGCACGCCGAGCGCACGGTACCACATCGAATCCGAGGCACCCGACGCTTGCGAAGGGATCAGCGGCACCGGGCCCCAGGCCGCTGTCACGGCCTTGCGCGCGGCAGCGACGAAATCGGGTCGCATCGGCGAGGCCGGGGCCATCGTGGAATCGTCGCCCGTCACGTCCGAGAACTTTGCGGCGGGCATGGCGGCCACTTTCGCCAATTCGGCCATGATCTCTTCCCGCGTGTGACCCGGGAAGATGCGGCAGTTGATATTGGCACTCGCCCGCTGCGGCAGGGCGTTGCGGGCATGACCGCCGGACAGCATGGTCGGCACGCAGGTCGTGCTGACGCGGCCCACGCTGGCGGGATCGGCGCGCAGCACTTCCAGCGCGGCGGGGTCGTTCGGATTGGCGGCGAAGTCGCGCATCGCCTTGGCCTTCTTCGGATCGGCCTCCAGCTTCGACGCCTCGGTCCAGTAAGCGCGGGTCACGTCGTTGAGTTCGGGCTTGAACTTGTAGGCGCCGATCCGCACCAGCGCTTCGGAAAGCTGCACGATCGCATTGTCCGGACGCGGGGCCGAGCTGTGGCCGCCGGGATTGGTGACAGTGATCTCGTAATCGATGTAGGTCTTCTCGGCACCCTGCCAGGTCCAGAACAGCGGCTTGCCGGTCTCTTCGGACAGTGTGCCCGAAGCCCCATCGACATTGAGCACGAGTTCGGCGTTCTTCAGCCGCTCGGCGATCAGCTTGGAGGTCGCCATCGAGGTTTCCTCGTCACCCGAATAGGCGATGACGAGCGTGCGCTTCGGTTTGAAACCTTGCTTGCGCAGTTCGATCATCGATTCCATCGCCAGCACCGCTTCGAACTTGGTGTCGCTGGCGCCGCGGCCGTAGAGGTATCCGTTCTCCACCACCGGGGTGAAGGGATCACGCTCCCAGTCGGCAGGCTTGGCTTCGACCACGTCCATGTGCGCGGAGACGACCAGCGGCTTCAGCGACGGGTCGCTGCCCTTCCAGGTGGCGATGAGATAGGCGGTGTCCTTGTAGGGGACGATATCGATGTCACTGGCATCCCAGCCGGCTTCGATCAGGCGCTGCTTGAACAGTGCGGCGACTTGCGGGGTCTGGTTACCCTCGCCTTCCACGGAGCGCAGGGCGATGGCCTTCTTGGCCATGTCGAGCACATGCGCCTCGGCATCGGGATAAGCCGTCGGCGCGGCCTGAACGGAAGACGCGGAAAGCACGATGGCGGCGAGCGACGCCGCCGGAAGAAGGATATGCCTCATGGAAATTGCCCTGCCCTGAAATGCGATTCGCCCGAAGGTTCTGGTTCATCGAAGCCAAAGAGAATCGGCCCCAATGTCAGCACTCTGTCGCATTCGCAGGAGCGGCGCACCTGTTTTGGTACGCCGCTAAAAATTCAGGCGCTCTCAGGCAATATCAAGTGCTCCGGTCAGGTCCCCCGGCGCCACGCCGCTGGCAGCGACCATGGCATCTTCACGCATTTTCAGGCCGGAAAGCTTCTCCAGTCCAAAGCGGCGGGTGAGAAAGCGAGAGATCGATCCGGTGTCGTAGATCGTATGGTCAACCACGCCCTTTTTGGCGTGGGGTGAGACGATCACGGCCGGAATGCGCGTGCCCGGACCCCATCGGTCGCCCTTCGGCGGGGAGACATGATCCCACCAGCCGCCGTTTTCGTCGAAAGTGATGACGATCAGCATCTTCTCCCACTGCGGGCTGGCACGCAGGGCATCGACCACGGCGGCGATATGCCGGTCACCTGAATCGATGTCCGAGTAGCCCGCATGCATGTTGAGGTTGCCCTGCGGCTTGTAATAGCTGACCGCCGGAAGCTTGCCCGCGCCGGCATCCGCCAGAAAGCGGTTGGTACGGGCGGTATCACCCTCACCGCCGTCGCGCAGGTGCCGTGCCCGGTCGGCCGTGCCGGGGGCGAAGCGGCCGTAGTAGTTGAACGGCTGGTGATGCGGCTGGAAATTGGGGCGCGAAGGGAACGAGGCGTCGTTCATCTTTCCCTCAAGCGCCGTATTCCACCCGCCAGCATACCACGCCCATTCGACACCCTTTGCCGAGAGCATGTCGCCGATCGTCTTGTGCTGCTGCGGCACCAGCGTGTTGGCGCTGGCGGCATTGGCGAAGCCGGGCTTATCCGGATCCAATTCGTACGTCGGCGCATAGGGCGGCAGCATCGTGTTGACCGCCCAGAAATCGGGCGAGAGCGTGCTCGGCCCGAACACCGCCGGCCCGTCCAGAGCGCTCGGCGCGGTCTTGGGATCGAGCTTGAGGCGCGTGCCCTTGGGATCGTCCCCTTCAAGATGGGCGATGCGCTTGGCGGCCGGGCTCTTGTCGGCATCCGGGTAGAACGGCGGCTGCGCGCAGATCAGGTACTGGTGGTTGAGGAACGATCCTCCGAACGCACCCATGAAGAAGTTGTCGCAGAGCGTGAACTCGCGTGCCAGCTGCCAGAGGCGAAGCTGGGCGCGGGTGTCGCCATAGTGCCCCATGACCAGCGCGCCGCTGTCCCCAAAGGCAACGAAATGATCATTGGCGCCGCCGTTGATCTGCATCTGGTTGTGGTAGAATGCATGGACGAGGTCCCGCGTCACCAGCCCGTGCGGAAGCGGATCGCCGTCGGGCGTCTTGAGCGCGAAGGCGCCATTGGGGATCGGGCCGAGATCGTCCGGCCCGATCTGGTACTCGGTATGCTGGACCACCTGCTTCGACGGCACCAGACCTTCCCAGACTTTCGGCAGCCGCTCCAGCACCTTGCCGTCACGGTCCCGCTGGCGGGTGCGTTCGGGCGGAATCGCAGCGAGCGGCTGCTCCAGCCCGGGGAAGTCCGCGAAAAGGTTGTTGAAACTGCGGTTCTCAGCGAAGATCACCACGACCGTATCGATCGCCTCACGCAGCTTCGCATCGCTGACCGGGCGCGGGGAGGACGCCTTCGCGGGCCGGGCCTCGGCGCTTTCGGTAGGCGCGCCTGCAACGGCAACCGCCCCGATTGCGGCGGCAAGACCGCCCAGGAAATCGCGGCGGTCGGGATTGCCGGACATGGCTTCGCCGGAACCGGAGGTGGGATCGGAATCAGAATCGGACATGGGCGGGGGGAATCCTTGCGGAATTAGGAAACCGGCACTCTCTGCGGCGGCAACGCCCCTTGCGTCAACCGTTCCGAACCCGGTTTGGCGCGGGTTCAGGGAAAGATCTCAGGTCTTTGTGAAGACCCGATCGCCCCACTTCACGGCCAATGTGGTGCTGTCCGTATTGGCGGTTGTGCGCTCGGCGATGGTGGACATGAAGTGCCAGGTGCCGCGCACCTGATCGGGCCGCACGTCAAGCGAGACATAGCCCCGGCGGTGGACATCGGCGAAGACCAGTTCCGGATTGGCCCCCCGCAACGCGGCGGATAGCGTGTCGGGCTTGGCCAGCGGCAGGTATTCCTCGTACCCCGGCGAAGTGACCGACTGCCCTGCATATTCCACGCCGACCGCCGTCCCGCCGCTCGAAAGCTCGTTGCCCCAGGCATTGTGACTGTCGCCCGAAAGCACGACGAGATTGCAGTCCGCCTCGCGCGCCGCCTTGAGCAGGCGTTCGCGCGCAGCCGGATAGCCGTCCCACGAATCCATGTTGAACGGCAGGCCCACTTTCGCGGCAGCCGAAATTGCCATGAGCTGGCGGCGAATCCTGGCATCGCCCTTGGCGGGAACGAAATCGGCCAGCGCCTGCGGCGCCTTGAGCATGCCCATCACGACTTGCTGGGCAAGGATCTGCCACCGCGTGCCCGCCTTGGTCGACGCAGCGAAGCTCTTGTAGAGCCAGTCCTCCTGCGCGGCGCCCATCAGGGTGCGGTCGGCCGACATCCACGGCCCATCACGGAAAGCGAGCAGCGCCTTGCCGACATCCCCACCCTTGAAGGCCGAGCCGAGATCGAGTTGCTTCATCCGCTGCGTCACCCGCGTCTCGGGACGGAAGATCGTTGCCAGCGAGCCGATCTGATAGCTGCCCCAGTCGGCATCGGAAACCGGCAGCCATTCGCGATAGGCCTTCTCGGCCGCCGCCTTGCGCACCGCCCACGAGCCCTCCGTTTTGGGCTGATGGTTCTCCGCCCCATCCTTGTAGGCATCGTTGGCAAACTCGTGATCGTCCCACTGCGCGATCATCGGGAACCGGCGGTGCAGCGCCCGCAGATCGGGATCGAGGCGATAACTCGCATAACGCAGGCGATAGTCGGCCAGCGTGACGATCTCGTTCGCCGGCTCGATCGGACGGCCCGCCAGCGGATGCTCGGGATATTGGCCGAGCTTGTACTCGTAGATGTAGTCGCCGATGTGGACGATCAGGTCGAGATCGTCACGCTCGGCGGCATGGGCATAGGCGTTGAACCAGCCGAACGGCATGTTCGAGCAGGAGAACAGGCCGATGCCGAAACGCTCAACCTCACCCACCGGCAAAGTTCGGGTGCGGCCAACTTCACTCATGGTGCCATCGGGCGCGATGAAGCGGTAGAAGTACCACTTGCCCGGCTGGAGCCCCGCGACGACCAGCTTGGCGCAGTTGTCGCGGGCGGGCGAGGCCACGACGTCACCTCCGCTGGCGACTTTACGGAAAGCGTCGTCTTCCGCCACCTCGCAGCGCAGCTTCGTCTCCCCGCTGCCGACGTAGCGCGTCCACAGCAGGACCGAGTCCGCCGCCGGTTCACCGCTGGCGACACCATGCGTAAAGCCGCGCGCGGTGAGCACTTGCGCAAGACCCGGTGTAGAAAGCGCGGCAAGGCCAAGAGCGCCTGCCTTGATCAGCAGGCGGCGGTCGAGAGCGAGCGTCATGGGTCCTGTTTCCCGTTTACGAAGGTTCAGTAACGCACAGTCAGTTCGATGCCGTAAGTACGCGGCTCTGCGGGAATGTAGGTCGGATGCCCGAACGAGCCGCCCGTATTTCCCGCGTCCAATAGGTACTTCTCGTTACCCAGATTGCGTGCATAGCCGGCCACTTGCAAGCGGTTGTCCATGAACGAGACGCCGCCGCGCACGTTGACCAGCGTTACCGCGTCCTGGCTGATCGCTTCGCTGTTGGGGACTTCGAAGTAGATCTTGCTGCGATAGGTCACGCTGGGCGTCAGGAACACGCTGGTGTTCTGGGTGACGGGGACATTGAGATTGAGGCCCGCCGCCCACTGCCACTTGGGCTGGAGGCGGAACTGGTTACCGGCGTAGATGCCGTTGGCTTCCTTGTCGTCGATGCCGCCGCTGATGAAGCCGACGTTGCCGAACGCGCTCAGCCAGTCGGTGAACTTCGCTTCCAGTTCGGCCTCGACGCCGATGTTGGTGGCAGAGCCCGCGCTTTCCGTGCGGGCGACGCCGGTCGTGGCATCGATCACGTCGACCTGGAAATTGCTGTAATCGTCATAATAGACGCCCAGCGAGCCCGAGAAGATGCCCGCCGAGCCCTTGATGCCGACTTCGTAGTTCCAGACCGTCTCGGCCTCGATCAGGTTCAGATCCGCGACGGGCCCGGTAGCGGCTGAAAGCTGCACCACCGGCGAACGGCGCCCCTCCGAAATCGTCGCGTAGAGATTGACGTTGGAGTTGAGGTGCCAGAGCGCGTTGAAGCGCGGCAGCACGGCGGCGTAGGAGCGCTGCGCATAGAACGTCTGCCCGCCGGTATCGACCAGCGGCAGCAGCGGCTGGCCGTATAGCGGCGCCGCAGGCTGGTTGGCGGCATAGCCCGAGCGGCGCTTCTCGATCAGCACGCGCGCACCGGCGGTGAGTTCGACGGCTGGAACCGGCTTGAACGCCACGTCGCCGAACATCGACCACGACTGGTTGCGCCCCTTGTTCTCGTACCAGCTCGAATAGGGCAGCTGCCTGACCAGTCCCCGGCTGGCGAGATAGGTTGCCGCCGATGCCGTAACCGTGTTGTCTGCCGAGACGCAGCCAAGGCCCGGAATGATGTTCGCGGTGCATTGCAGATAGGTGCCGACTTCCGAGGAGAACGGCACGTACTGGTAGCTGTCCTCGATGAAATAGTTCCACCCGAACGAGGCGCGCCACTGGTCGTCGCTGTAGGTAAAGCGGCTCTCGTGGCTGGCCTGCCAGCCCTTGGCGTGTTCGGCGAATTCAAGATACCAGGCGGCCGAGCCATCGGCGTCGAAGACTTCCAGCGCATCGAAGTGGCGGTAGCCGTTGACGGTGGTGAAGTTCCAGCCGTCCGCGAAATCCCAGCTTGCCGTGAGGTTCGCATCGTAGACGTCGCGGTGGAGGCCCAGCTTGTCGCTGCCCAGAACTTCGGCCGAATAGGGCGAACCGCCGAGATAGGCTGGGCCGTACAGTCCGTCGACCGAAGTCGAGCCGAGGTCCTTCGACAGGAAGGGCGTGCCCGAATTGCGCTGGCGATCGTACGTGAAGATGAGATCGGCAGTGAAGTCGCTGGTCGGCGTGAAGCGCAGCGATCCGCGCAGGCCGAGTTGATCCTGCGCGTAGAGATCGTCCTGATCGGGAGCGAGGTTCTTCACATAGCCGTCACGCTTCTTCCACTGCCAAGCGATACGCCCGGCAAGAACGTCGTTGCCGGCATTGACGAAGCCTTCCAGCCGATAGGCGTCGAGGTTGCCGTAAGCGCCGGTGACTTGCGCCGAGAGGCCCGGCTGGGGTCTGGCCGAAACAAGGCTGATCGCGCCAATGGCGGCGGCCGTACCGAACAACGTTGCCTGCGGGCCCTTGACCACTTCGATGCGGTCGAGATCGAAGTTCCCCTGATAGGCCCCGCGCGAGCGCGAGATATCGATGCCGTTGTAATAGAGCGTGACGCGCGGCCCTTCCTGCGCCGAGCCGCTGTCCGAAGTGATGCCGCGAATCACGAAGCCGGGATTGTTGGCGCTCTGGATCTGGATGTTGAGGCCGGGAACATAGGCCGAAAGCTCGCCCATATCGGTAACGCCCAGTTGGCGCATGCGCTCACCGGTGATGGCCGAAAGTGTGATCGGCACATCGACTGCGCGCTGGGCGATCTTCTGCGCGGTAACGACGATCTGGTTGGAATCGGACGTAGCGGAGGAGCTATTCGCGGCTGCATCGGCCTCTTCGGCAAAGGCCGTGCCGGGCGTACCGGCAAGCGTGGTGCCCGCCATCAAAGCTGCGACGCAAGCTGCGAATTTCATTACCGTTTCCCTGTGCCCCATTCTGCCGTTGCCCCGGCGTTAGCGGCTGGAAATGAAGCTTCAATGGCGATCTGCCATGCAGAGTGGATCGCGCACCTATGGTGCACGATCCCGATTGCTGCCGATCTGCGCCTCCTTTCGCGCACACGGCTTGTAATTGCGATTGATTATCATTAGCGAATGAAGCGACATCGCAATCCGGGAGAGAATCGTGAGCAAGCCGCCTGCCCCCATGGCCGTTCTCGCCGCGGGGTGATCGTCCGCCTCGATATCCGCTGGTCAAGGAGCCCCCACCATGCAGCCTATCCTGGGTATCACAGCCTTGCTCTCGATGCTTTCTGCGGATCCGTTCGACGCGGCGCCGTGGGCTCTGCCGCGTTCGGATATGCAGGAAATTCCTGCCCCCGACGGTCACCTCTACCGCATTCTGGTCTCGTGGCCCGAAGGTGAGCCGCCCGCACAAGGCTGGCCCGTGCTCTGGCTGCTTGGTGGCGAGGACGATTTCGCGATTGCCACAATGACTGCCCGCCGTCTCGCGCGGAGCGAGGGCATCGCGGAAGGCATGATCGTCACCATCGAATCCGGCCCGCTGGAGCGCCGCATCGCCGATTACACCCCTGCGGTGCCGGGCTACGCGATCCCCAAGGGCTTTCCCGCTAGCGGCGTCCCAACCGGTGGCGCGGAGCGTTTCCTCGATCTAATCGAAGAGACGTTCCGCCCACTGGTCGAGGGACGCTGGCACCTCGATCCCGCGCAGCAAACGCTTGCCGGGCACAACTTCGGCGGCCTGCTGGCGTTGCACAGCCTGTTTACGAGACGCTGCTATTCGACAATCGTCGCGGTGAACCCGTCACTCTGGTTCGGCGGCGGCATGCTGGAGGCGCAGGAGCGCAAGGCCGATCCCACGCTGAAGACCCGCCTGTTGATCGCCAGCGGTACTGCCGAACGCGGTCCTGACGGATGCAGCGGCGCCGCGGGAGAGGCGCTGGTCGCTCGCTGGCAGAACCGCGGGGCACAGGCCCGATATCTGGCACTTCGGGGCCGGGGCCACGGCTCCCCCATGTTCGCGACGATGACCGCAACGGTCGCCACGGCCTTTGCCGGCTGACGCTGTAACGCCTGAAGATCCCCGTACATCGAGGCTGCTGATCGCCGCTCCGTTTGGCAAGCGGCGAAGGTTGTTGTATGGAACATATAGAGAACATATCAGGCGATTCGGAGTATGGCCGACAAGGTCTTCAAATTGACGGGAAGCGTGGCCGAGCGCCTCGCACTGGCGGCCGGTAGTGAACTACCCCCGCTCGAATGCGGGCGCCTGCACGAAATCCACGCGAGCGCAGACGACCGCGCCGCCGCTTTTGCCTTTGCCCTGTGCCGAAGCGATCTCAGGGGTGAGCCCGGCAAGCCCGGCGCGGCGGTGTTCGTGCAAATGGCCCGGGCACCCGGCCGGGCGATCCCCGCTGGAGACGGGCTGGCGCTGCTCGGCGTGCCCTCTGCCCGGCTGCTCTTTGTGGAGACCGAAAACGAACTCGACCTCTTGCGCGCGGGTCTCGAAGCGGCGCGCTGCCCGGGCGTGGAACTCGTCCTGCTGGAAACGCGCGGATCTTTTGCGAAGTACGACCTGACCGCCAGCAGAAGGCTGGCTCTGGCGGCCGAACAATCGCGCTGCCGGGTCATCGTGCTGCGTCAGGATGCCGAACCACGTCCCAGCGCCGCGCAGACACGCTGGGCCATATCCAGCGCGCCTTCCCACGCCCTCGAAGCCAATGCCCCGGGATCGCCCGCGTTGGAGGCGACCCTGCTGCGCTGGCGCAATGGCCCCGCAGGCCGCCGGTGGCGGCTGGAATGGGATGGGGATCATGGAACATTCCGCGATGCAACTGACGACACAACCCACCGGGCGCCGCTGCCTGGCACTGTGGTTCCCCTATTTGGCATGCGAGAGAGTGCGGAAGGTAGCGGGCCCGAGCATACCCGCGCCGCCTGAACCCCTTGCCCTCGTATCGCGAGTAGGTAATGCCCTGCGCCTGACCGCCGTGGATTCCTGCGCGAACGCGGCAGGACTGGACAAGGGCATGACTCTGGCCGACGCCCGGGCGCGCTGTCCGACGCTGGCGACCCGTCCGGCCGATCCGGCGCTCGATACCCGCGAACTCGATGCTCTGGTGCGGACCATGGTGCGCTTCACTCCCATGGTCGCTGCCGATCCGCCCGACGGGATCGTGCTCGACGTGACCGGGTGCTCGCACTTGTTCGGCGGCGAAGCCGAACTGGCGCGGCAAGCCGTGTCCCTGTCCGGCTACACCACCCGCCACGCGCTGGGACCGAACGCGGCGGCCGCGCGTGCACTGGCTCGGCATGGCGGCAAAAACGAGGATGTGCTGGCCCTGCCCATCACCTCACTGGAACTGCCCGAGGAGGCGCAGGCGGCCTTGCGCAGAGCTGGCCTGCGGCAGATTGGCGACCTTGCCCGGCGACCGATGCAGACGCTGGCCGCCCGTTTCGGCGAGGAGATGGTCACGCGCCTGCGCCAGATCCTGGGGGAGGCTTCCAGCGCAATCGCCCCGCGCCGCGTTTCTCCGCCAATCCGTCTCGAAACGCGCTTTCCAGAGCCTCTTATCCGCACCGACGACGCGCTCGACGCTATCGAGGACCTGCTGGAGCAAGCGGCGCAAGACATGGAAGCCCGTCAGTTGGGCGGCCGCCGTTTCACGGTCGTGCTCTGCCGGAGTGACAATGCCCGGCGCCGACTGGTCGTGGAAACGGGCCGCCCGGAACGCGATCCGGCCATCGTGATGCGGCTGCTCCACGAACGGATCGACACCCTGTCCGATCCCCTCGATCCCGGTTTCGGCTTCGATTCGATCGAACTGGCGGTCTCGCGCACCGAACCGTTGCCCTCGCGCCAGATGGCGCTCGAAGGCGCGGCGGAAGACCTGACCGACGATCTGGCCGCCCTGATCGACAGGCTCAGCGTCCGGCTCGGCCCGAACCGCGTTCGCCGCCTCACGCCTTGCGACAGGCACTTACCGGAAGTGGCGCAAAAGCTGGAACCGGCCATGCGGGTGCAAGCCAGCGACTGGCCCAATGTGCAAGACCGGCCTGCGCGCCCGGTCCTGCTGCTCGATCCTCCGCAGCCGGTGGACGTGGTCGCCGGCGTGCCGGATGGCCCTCCGCTGCGTTTTCGCTGGAAAAACCGGTTGCATGAGGTCCGACTTGCCGAGGGGCCCGAGCGCATCGGGGCGGAATGGTGGCGCAAGCCGACGGGCCATCTTTCCGGCGAAAAACCGCCGACCCGCGACTATTACCGGATCGAGGATGCCGAAGGGCGGCGTTACTGGATGTTCCGGCACGGCCTGTTCGAGGAAACCTCCAGCCCGCGCTGGTATCTGCACGGGCTGTTTCCATGAGCGATGCCGGAGCCCCTCGCTTCCTGGAGGCGGTGGCCGCCAGCAACTTCAGCTTCCTGCGCGGCGCCTCCCACGCGCAGTTCATGGTCGCGCGGGCCCATGCGCTGGGCATGACCGGCATCGGCATCGCGGACCGCAACACCGTGGCCGGCGTGGCCCGTGCGCTCAAGGCATGGCGGGAACTGGGCGGAGCCGGAAGCGGTTTCCGGCTCCTCGTCGGCGCGCGACTGATCTTTGCAGACGGTACTCCAGACATAGTCGCCTACCCCACCACGCGCCACGGCTGGGGACGGCTGACGCGGCTGCTCACACTGGGTAATCGCCGCGCGGAAAAGGGCGAATGCACGCTGCACCTGCCCGACCTGCTCGAGCACGCGCAGGACATGGCCCTGATCGCGATGGACGGCGATGCCGCCCTGCTCGAAACCCTGCGCACCGCGACGCCCCATCTCTGGCTCGCCGCCACCATGCCCCGCGCCGGACGCGATGCCCGCTATCTGAAACAGCGCATGACACTGTCCGCGCGGACCGGCGTGCCGCTGATCGCCACCAACGATGCGCTCTATGCCACGCCTGACGACAGGCCGATGCAGGACGTGCTCACTTGCATCCGCGAAGGCCTGACCGTCCAGACCGCCGGCCGCCGCCTTGCCGCCAATGCCGAGCGCCATCTCAAGCCGCCTGCGGAAATGGCGCGCCTCTTCCTCGCCTGCCCCGAAGCCATAGCCGCCACGCAGGACTTGCAGGACTGCATCCACTTCACGCTCGACCAACTGGTCTACCAATATCCGCGCGAACCGGTGCCGGAAGGCTGGGAGCCGCAGAGCTGGCTCGAACATCTCGTGATGGAAGGTGCCAGGAAACGCTTCGGCGACCGATTGCCGGATGGCTACCGCAAGGTGCTCAACGAGGAGTTCAGCCTGATCCGCGACAAGAAGTACGCCTGCTACTTCCTGACCGTTCATGATATCGTCAACCACGCCCGCACCCGCGAACCGCCGATCCTGTGTCAGGGGCGAGGTTCGGCCGCCAATTCGCTGGTCTGCTACCTGCTGGAGATCACGCCGATCGATCCGGTGCGGGAGAAGCTGCTGTTTTCACGCTTTCTCTCGGGCGAACGCAACGAACCGCCGGACATCGATGTCGACTTCGAGCACGAGCGGCGCGAGGAAGTGATCCAGTACATCTACAAGCGCTATGGCCGCGACCGGGCCGGGATCGCCGCCACTGTCATCCGCTACCGCCAGCGCAGCGCCATCCGCGAGGTGGGCAAGGCGCTGGGTCTGACCGAGGACGTGACCAGCCGCCTGTCAGGCACGATCTGGGGTAGCTGGGGCGACGAGGAACTGCCCCAAAGCCGCCTTGCCGAGGCCGGCTTCGATCCCGGCAATCCGGAACTGGCGCGCCTGCGCGACATGGTCGGCCAATTGCTCGAATTTCCGCGACACCTCTCGCAGCATGTCGGCGGCTTCGTGCTGAGCGAAGGGCGGCTCGACGAACTGGTGCCGATCCACAATGCCGCGATGCCGGATCGCACGTTCATCGAATGGGACAAGGACGACCTCGAAGCGCTGGGCCTGATGAAGGTTGACGTGCTGGCGCTGGGCATGCTCACCGCGATCCGGAAGAGCTTCAACCTGCTGCGCGATCATGACCTGCGCGACCTGACGCTGGCCACCGTTCCGATCGAGGACAAGCCCACTTACGATATGCTCAAGAAGGGAGACAGCATCGGCGCCTTTCAGGTCGAAAGCCGCGCGCAGATCGCCATGCTGCCGCGCATGAAGCCCGAATGCCTTTACGATCTCGTCATCCAGGTCGCCATCGTGCGGCCTGGGCCCATTCAGGGTGGCATGGTCCATCCCTATCTGCGGCGACGGAACAAGGAAGAAGAGGTTGTATATCCGGGACCTAAGGGCGAAATCGAAGGCGTTCTCGAGAAGACACTCGGCGTCCCGCTGTTTCAGGAACAGGCGATGAAACTCGCCATGGTCGCAGCCGGTTTCACACCCGCAGAGGCAGACGGCCTCCGGCGCGCCATGGCCACATTCCGCCACAACGGCACCGTGCATCATTACCAGCCCCGGCTCATCGAAGGCATGGTCTCACGCGGCTATCCCCGCGAGTTCGCCGAGCGATGTTTCGAGCAGATCAAGGGCTTCGGCGAATACGGCTTTCCCGAAAGCCACGCGCAGGCCTTTGCCTGGCTGGCCTATGTCTCGTCATGGCTGAAATGCCACTATCCGGCAGTGTTCACCTGCGCACTGCTCAACAGCCAGCCCATGGGCTTCTATGCCCCCGCCCAGCTTGTGCGGGATGCGCAGGAGCACGGGGTCGAAGTGCGCCCGATCGACGTCAATGCCAGCGAATGGGACAATACGCTGGAGAATGAGCGCGTGCTGCGCCTTGGCCTGCGCCAGATCGACGGCTTTCGCGAGGAATGGGCGGAGATGCTGACCGAAAAGCGCAAGGAACGGCCCATCGCCGGAATGGAAGACCTTGCCCGCCGCGCCGAATTGCCTGCCCGCGCGCTGCGCCTGCTGGCCGATGGCGACGCACTGGGCTCGCTGGGGCAGAACCGGCGCGAAGCCGGGTGGGAAACGCGGCGCGTTCCGCCCGTCCAATTACCGCTGTTCGCCGCGCTGGATGCGCCGGAACTGGGCAAGGAACCGGATGCACCGCTACCGGCCATGACGCCGTCGGAAGAAGTCATGGCCGATTACCAGACCCAGCGGCTTTCCCTGAAGGGCCACCCGATGCAATTCCTGCGCGGCCATTTCGCAGAGCGAGGCGTTACCGACTGCGCCACGGTAAACGCAGCGCGGGACGGCACGAAACTGCGCGTTGCGGGGGTTGTGCTGGTCCGCCAGAGGCCCGGCAAGGGCAATGCGATCTTCATCACGATCGAGGACGAGACCGGGGTCGTCAACGCGCTGCTCTGGGCACGCGATATGGAGCCCCAACGACGCGCGCTCATGGCCGCACGCCTCATGGTGATCGATGGCGAGGTTCAGCGGAGCAAGGAGGACGTGGTTCACCTGATCGTCACCAAGGTCACCGATGCCAGCAACGCATTGTCCCGCCTCTCACAGGCACAAGCATCGCAGCCTCAACACGCTCTTCCCGACAGCGGACGCGGTGACGAAATCCGACACTCGTCGCATCCCCGCAATGTGCGCATCCTCCCAAGATCGAGGGATTTCCACTAACGGGTTGAGCGAGCGCAGTCGGCGAGGACGAGGTGCGGAAAGTGGTGACCCCGGCGCGATTCGAACGCGCGGCCTACAGATTAGGAATCTGTCGCTCTATCCGGCTGAGCTACGGGGCCACTTATCGGCGGTCCTTATCGATGGACGCATCATGCGTCCAGCCTGTTCGTAAATTGGTCGTGCAGGCGAGACGGCTCCCCTTACCAGCAATGGCAATCGCTTACGCGGCGCGGCAGAATGAGGAACAGGCAGACCGTGCGTTCCCGCCCGTGTGAAGGGTGGGCTCGCAAGGCGGTTGTGGCTGTTGTCAATTTGGCGCCTGAATCCTGTCGTTACCGATCACGCTCACGCCGGACATCTGTTCTATTCCAATTTGTCTCGGCCCAAAGCCGCAAGATCGCGGATAATCGCGGCAAGTTGACCCGGCAATCGCTCATCGTCGGCCGGATACTTGCTATCGAGCGCGGCCGTGCCGATCGTGAAGCCCGCTGCGCCCGCCTTCTGCACGGCTGCAATCCGCTCCGGCCTGTCGATCGAGCCCGCGACATAGACAGGCTTGGACACCGCCGAGCAGATAGCCCCGATCAAGGTCGAAGCATCCTCCGTCGAACGATAGGCGAGCAGGTCAAGCCCATGCACACCTTCACGGGCGGACAGTTCCGCCGCGCTGGAGACGATCTCCGCGATAGTCCCTTCCAGCACGCTCGGATGGCCGGAAATTCGGCCGGGAAACGGGAAATAGCGGATTTCCGTATCGGCAATGATGGGCAGCACGTCCTCGGCATGCGTACCGCCGAGCAGCACATCCACGCCGATATCAACCGCAACCCCTGCCGAGGCGATCTCGCTATCGCGGCCAAGCGAGACGACTTCGAGATAGGAGGTCGCCCCGCCCTCCCGGATCGCCGCGTTCAGCGTTTTCAGTCGGTCCGGCGACAGGCCGATATCCTTGAAGCCGATGTGCCGCACGCCAAGGCCCAGCGCGGTTTGGACATGTTCCATGGCGTCCTCGACAGTTCGATCGTTGCGCGTGAGCATGAAGATGAAACGAAGGCTCATGAAACTGTCTTTCCAAATTCGTCGGCGCCGCTTGGCGTGGCGACCAGTCTCCAGCCGCAGGCGAGCGCGGTTTGTAGACGGGCAGGATCGACCATTTCCCGGTCCGCAATGTCAAATGCCATTCCGTGATCCGCACCGGCGGACGAACGGCAGTTCACGCGTAATGCTCACGCCTTTTCAGATTGCCGATTTCTCACAAGGATTTGGCAATCGAGCAATGGGTGTCGCTTCGTACACAACGCCTTACGTTGGCTCGATCGCTGAAACTGCCCCGTGGCACATACCCATGTCAAAACGAGGTCAGTCCAAACCCCCTTTTCCTTTCGGTGAAAGTCAGGGGGATTTAGCGCAAATAGTGTGTCGACGTTTCGCCCGCTCACAAACCAATCGCACTGAAGCGCCCCATTGGGCCGAATGCCGGCATCGATGGCATCGTTGCCTCGGGCATTCTTAGAGTCTCGCGCCTCAGTGCGTGAAGGACCGCAATTCGCTCAATTCGCTTGTTCAGGCGGAACCACCGCAAACGGCAGGGGCGCCACGGCGATGCCTTCCTCAATAAGCTCCTGTGCCTGCTCGACACTGGCTTCGCCGTGGATCACTTCCGCCTCGCGCTCGCCGTAGTGCATGGCGCGCGCATCATCGACGAAGCTCTTCCCGACATAGCGGCTGTCCTTCAGCGCTTCGGATTGCATCTTCGCCAGTTTTCGGATCAGTTCGACGGCCTGGGGTGGCAGGGGCGCGCTGGCGACAGGCATTTCGCGTGGAGCGACCGGCTGCGGCTCTGGCTTGAAGACGGCCCGCGAGGACGGAACCGGTTCGGACCGCTGATTGCCCTTGCGCGCCAGCCTTGGTGCCTGAAGCGCCTTGCTGACATCCCCGGTACCGCATTGCGGGCAGCACAGGAGGCCGCCTTGCTGCTGACGCACGAAATCATCGGAGGATTTGAACCAGCCTTCGAACCGATGGCGCGCGCCCCGGCATTCGAGATCATAGACAATCATTGCGACACTTCTTGCGTTTAACCGCTTATTTGGCGATCGCGCGGCGATTGGCAAGGCTCGGCAATTGTGCGCGAACTTCGGCAATGCGCGCGAAATCGAGGTTTACGAAGCCAAGCCCCGCCTGCTCGCCGCCCATGTCGATCAGAACATCGCCCCAGGGATCGACCGCGATGCTGTGCCCGTAAGTCTCTCGTCCGTCCTCATGATGGCCGACTTGCGCAGCACTCAGCACGAATGCGCTGGCCTCGATCGCGCGGGCGCGCTGCATCAGTTGCCAGTGCGCCTTGCCGGTGGGCACGGTGAAGGCCGCGGGAATGGCAATCACGTCGCACTTTTCACGCCCCAGTGCCTCGAACAGCGCGGGAAAGCGAACATCGTAGCAGATCGCAAGGCCCAGGCGGCCCAGCGGCGTGTCCACCGTCACCACCTTGTCGCCCGGCGCATAGGCATTGGATTCGCGCCAGGATTCCCCGGTCGCAAGATCCACGTCGAACATGTGCATCTTGTCGTAGCGGGCGCGAATCTCGCCCTTGTCGTCGATCACGAAGGCGCGGTTGGCGTATCGGCCGTCACCGCCTTCGGGGCGCACCGCAAGCGAACCGATGTGGACCCACAAGCCTTCCCGCACCGCCGCGTCGCGCACGGCGGCAAGTACGCGGTCCTCGCTCTCCGTGACAATGCTGGCGGCCGCACGATCACGCTTGCGGTCCAGCAGGCCGGACATCTCGGGCGTGAACAGCATGGCCGCACCGCCCGCTTTCGCTTCGGCGACAGCGGCAACGATCGCCTCGGCATTGACCGCCGGATCGATACCGGTGGTCATCTGGAATAGCGCGGCGCGCGTCATCTGTCCGGCGCCTTACAGGCCGAGGACGGGGTCAAGCTCACCCGCACGGTCGAGCGCATTGATGTCGTCGAATCCGCCATAGGCTTTTCCGTTCACCAGCACTTGCGGAACGGTGCGCGCGCCGGGCACGCGTTCTTCCATTTCGGCGCGCTTGGGTCCGCCCATGGTCACGTCGTACTCCTCATAAGGCACACCCTTGTCGTCGAGCAGCGCCTTGGCCGCGACGCAATAAGGGCAACCCCACTTGGTGTAGATCTCGACCTTCGGTTCACTCATCAAAACGGGCTCCGTCAAAAGGGTTAGCGTCCCCTTGAAAGCGTGGGGCGCTACCATATCTAATCACTCGAGTCATGGCCCGCCATGGGGATGGCTCGATTACGAGGCGCCGAGCTTTCGGGCCTCATCAAACGAAGATTGCTCAGACGAGGATTTTTGTCATGAATCGCATCGATTTTACCCCCTATCGCCGCACCATGGTCGGGTTCGACCGCCTGTTCGACATGATCGAGAACCAGGCCCGCGCCAACGCCGGCGACAAGTACCCCCCCTTCAACATCGAACGTCGCGGTGCCGACGCCTATCGCATCACGCTGGCAGTGGCGGGCTTCAAGCCGGCCGACATCGACATCACCGCGCAGGCGAACCTCCTCGTCGTTCGGGGCAATAAGCCCGACGATGGCAATGAAGGCGAGATGCTGCACGTCGGCATCGCCCAGCGCGGGTTCGAGCGCCGCTTCGAACTGGCCGACTATGTTCGCGTCGAACAGGCAGACCTTGCCGACGGCCTACTCGTGATCGACCTCGTGCGCGAGGTGCCCGAGGCGATGAAGCCCAAGAAGATCGCGATCGGCGGCAATACGCTGACCGTGGTCGAAGGCGGCTCCGACGAGATAGCGGCGGCCTGATTGCAGCCCTGACGCATTGACATGATCGAGGGCGGTCCGGACATCCGGGCCACCCTTTTTGCGTCTACCGCACACCCCTACGCCGTTTCCGCGCTGGAACGCGAGCGTTGCAACCGATAAGCGGCACGCTCCCGACATAGCGGACCGCAATTCCACCATGCTCTCGATACTTCTGGTCGTCCTGCCGATCTTCGCGCTGACATTTGTCGGCTGGTTGGCCCGCCGCGTCGGCATCTTCAGTCCGCAATCGACCACCGAGCTGAACCGTTTCGTCGTCTATCTCGCCCTGCCCGCGCTGCTGTTCGACATCGTTGCCAAGGCAAACCTTGCCCAGCTCTGGCAACCGGGCTTCGTCGCCGTCTTCGCGATCAGCACTTTCGCGTTCTTCGTGCTGACCGTGGCCGCGAGCCGCTGGATGGGGCGCGACATCGGCAATGCCGCGATCCTTGGACTCAATTCGAGCTACTCGAACACCGCCTTCCTTGGCTTTCCGCTGCTGCTGGCGACGCTCGGACCGGCATCCCAGACGCTTACCCTGATCGCCACGATCAACACCGTCTGCGTGCTGTTCGCGCTCGCCATCGTGCTGATCGAATTCGGTAACCAGAAGGGCGGAAATCCCGCCGTTATCATGCTGCGCGTCGGCCAGGCGCTGTTTCGCAATCCGCTGGTGCTGGCCCCGCTGGCCGGCGCGGCGGTGATGGCGAGCGGCCTTGGCATTGCCGCCCCGCTCGATGCGTTCCTCAAGCTGCTGGGTTCGGCCGCCAGCCCTTGCGCGCTGGTCTGCCTCGGCATGTTCCTGGCCGAACCGCGCGACAAGGGCGAAGGCGCGGCTGGCACGACCGCGCTTCTCGTGGTGCTCAAGCTTTTCGTCTATCCGGCGCTGACGCTGGTTCTGGCGCTATGGGTCTTTCCCCTGCCCGCACCGCTGCGCAATGCGGCGGTACTGCTGGCAGCGCTGCCTACCGGCACCGGCCCTTTCATGCTGGCCGAATTCCACCGCCGCGAAGGCGCGCTGACCGCGAAAGTCATCCTCACCTCCACGATCCTCTCGATCGGTACGGTGACGCTGCTGCTCTCGCTTCTCGGCTGAAACGAAAAAGGGCCGGCTCCGCTGGGGAGTCCGGCCCTTCCAAATTCGATCCGGTCCGATCAGACCAGACGCGCCTGACGCAGCGCGGCAGCGATGAAGCCCTTGAACAGCGGATGCGGTTCGAAAGGACGCGACTTGAGTTCGGGGTGGAACTGCACGCCGACGAAGAACGGATGGTCCGGACGCTCGACGATCTCGGGCAACAGGCCGTCGGGCGACATGCCGGAGAAGATCAGGCCGTTGCCCTCAAGCGCGTCACGGTACTTTCCGTTGACCTCGTAGCGATGGCGATGGCGTTCCGAAATCTCGGTCGCGTCGTAGATCGCGGCGATGTGGCTGTTGGGCGAAAGCATCGCCTTGTAGGCACCAAGACGCATGGTGCCGCCCAGATCGCCACCTTCGGCGCGGGTCTGGAGGCCGTCTTCGGTCATCCACTCGGTGATGATGCCAACCACGGGCTCTTCGGTCGGGCCGAACTCGGTCGAGCTGGCCTTTTCGATACCGGCAGCGCGCGCGCCTTCGATGCAGGCCATCTGCATGCCGAGACAGATGCCGAAGAACGGCACCTCGCGCTCACGGGCGAACCGGACCGAGGCAATCTTGCCCTCCGAACCACGCTCACCAAAGCCACCGGGCACCAGAATGCCGTGCATCGGTTCGAGGGCAGCGGCAATTTCCGAATCTTCCTTCTCGAAGATCTCGGCATCGATCCAGTTGACGTTGACCTTCACGCGGTTGGCCATCCCACCGTGGACGAGCGCCTCGTTCAGCGACTTGTAGGCATCGGGCAGGCCGACGTACTTGCCGACGACGCCGATGGTCACCTCGCCTTCGGGGTGTTCGAAACGGTCGGTGATGTCGCTCCAGCGGCGGAGTTCCGGCGCGGGCGAGGACATGCCGAAGTGGTGCAGAACCTCCGCGTCGAGGCCTTCCATGTGATACTGGAGCGGCACCGCGTAGATGTTCGGCGCGTCGAGCGCGGGAATGACCGCCTGCGGACGCACGTTGCAGAACAGCGCGATCTTGCGGCGCTCGCTCTCGGGCAGTTCGCGATCGCAGCGGCACAGCAGGATGTCGGGCTGGATGCCAAGGCCGGTCAGTTCGCGCACCGAGTGCTGCGTCGGCTTGGTCTTCAGCTCGCCGGCAGCGGCGATGTAAGGCACCAGCGTGACGTGGACGAAGCAGGTCTGCTCGCGGCCGAGCTCGTTGCGCATCTGGCGCAGCGCCTCGACGAAGGGCAGGCCCTCGATATCGCCGACGGTGCCGCCGATTTCGCAAAGCACGAAGTCGAGGTCCTCGGTCTCCGCCATGGCGAAGTCCTTGATCGCGTCGGTAACGTGCGGAATAACCTGGACCGTGGCACCGAGGTAGGCGCCGCGACGCTCCTTGGCGATGATGTCCTGATAGATGCGGCCCGACGTAATGTTATCAGCCTGGCGCGCCGAGACGCCGGTGAAGCGCTCGTAGTGGCCAAGGTCGAGGTCGGTTTCGGCCCCATCGTCGGTAACGAAGACTTCGCCGTGCTGATAGGGGCTCATCGTGCCCGGATCGACGTTCAGGTAGGGGTCGAACTTGCGGATGCGGACGCGATAACCGCGTGCCTGCAGAAGTGCGGCGAGGCTCGCCGCCATGAGACCCTTACCGAGCGAGGAAACCACGCCGCCGGTGATAAAAATATGCCGCGCCATGGGAGTCGGCCCTTAAATTGCATGGGGGCACGAGCGCAAGAGCGCTGTGCTTCAATCCACAGATCAAACGGATGGCCAAAGACCAAAAAGCGATAGAATGCCGTCTGTCAGAGCCAGACGGCATTCTCTTTACGATGATACGCGGGGGTACCGGGCCGGTTTAGTGGCCAGCGGCACCCGAAAGCGGATCATTCGCCGGGGCCGGAGTGGCGCCACCGGTAGGAGCGGCCGGAGCGGCGGCCGGATTGGCCGCGCCGGCGAGCGGATCGGTCGGCGCGGGCGCCGGAGCGGCCGGTGCCGGCGCGGTGGGAACCGCTGCACGCTGAAGCGAAGTATCGACGTCGTCGCCGGTCTTGTTGACCGCCAGCGCCGCAAGCACGATCGAGAGAATCACGAAAGCCGCAGCAAGACCGCCGGTCGCGCGCGTCAGGAAGTTCGCCGCGCCGCGCGCCGAAAGCATGCCCGAGGGGCTGCCGCCAACACCAAGGCCGCCGCCTTCCGACTTCTGAATCAGAATCACGACCACAAGAAGCAGGGCAACGATGGCCTGGACCACGGTCAGGAAAGTGAACAGCATCGTGTTAAGTCTCGATCTTTCGGAGGGGGCGATTGCTCGTCCCGCGATTCAAGCCGCGCAGATAGGCGCTGGAGCGCCCCTGCGCAAGCCACCAGCCGGAATTCGAACGACATCGCTGCCCGTTCGCTTCCGGCAAAGCGCAACATTTCGGTGTCAGTCGGCGTCCAGCAGGGCCGCGGCGCCGATGATGGCCGTGAAGCTTTCGGCGCTCAGGCTGGCACCGCCAACCAGCGCTCCGCCCACGTCGGGCACGGAGAGCAGCTCGGCCGCGTTCTCAGCCTTTACTGAGCCGCCGTAAAGGATACGCACGTCCGCACCGCCTTCGCCATAAAGCGCGACGAGCTTTGCGCGGATCGCTGCATGCATTTCGGCCACGTCCTCGATCGAAGGTACGCGGCCGGTGCCGATGGCCCAGACCGGCTCATAGGCAATCGAAAGCTTTTCGGGCGCCCCGTCGGTACGCGGGCACGAACCCTCAAGCTGCGCGGCGACCACGGCGACGGCATCGCCCGCGTCGCGCTGCGCTTCGGTTTCACCGACGCAGAGAATCACCGCAAGGCCCGCACCCAGCGCGGCCTCGGCCTTGGCCTTCACGAGCGCGTCACTCTCGCCGTGGAGCGTGCGGCGCTCCGAGTGGCCGAGAATGGTGAAGTCCGCACCGGCATCCTTGAGCATGGGCGCGGAGATATCGCCGGTGAAAGCGCCGCTCTCCTCGGAACGGCAATCCTGACCGCCGACGCCGATCAGCTCGACAGCGTCGCGCATGCGGAAGATCAGCGTGGCGGGCGGAGCGAGGGCAACCTGCACCTTGGGAAAGCGTGCGGCAGCCCGGTCAATCGCGCGCGCCTCGGTAAGCATCGCGCGCGTGCCATGCATTTTCCAGTTACCGACGATGTAAGGCAGAGCAGCCATCTAACAAAAACCCTGAATCATTTTTGGTCTGCGTCCGGCCACGTAGTTCTACCGCCGAGGGCGGGAATCAGCCGAACGCTTGCGGGGCGCTGCTAGGCAGCCGGGCCCGACTTGTCAAAAGTCGCGCCGCCCCAGAACACGCAAAACCGCCGGGACGGGGCGAATTGCGCCGAGTTGCCGCCCGGCGAGCGCCATACCCTTGCACTCTCCACGCCAACCACTGCAGGTCAGCCATTGCAGGATCGCATTGCGCCCCCTAAAGCCTGCGCCCGCATCGGTTTCGCCTTTGCGCTTGTCCGTATATTCGTTCTCCACGCTGATCGGCCCGGTCCATGCTCTCATTCTTCCGTAACTTCCTGAAGTCCAAGATCGGTGCCGGCATTGCCCTGGCGGTACTCGTGCTCATCACGCTCGCCTTTGCCGGCGGGGACATCAACGGCATGCGCAACTCCGCAGGCCTGGGCAGCGCCACGGCGGTTGCCACCGTGGGCGGCAAGAATGTCGAAGCCACCGAGCTGACCTCGGCTGCCAATTCGCAGCTTGAGCAGATCCGGGCCCAGAACCCGACAGCAACGATGAAGATGCTGGTCGCTGAGGGCGGTCTTGAGCGTATCCTCGACGAGATCATCTCGCGCACTGCGATTGCCGTGTTCGGTAACGATAACGGCGTTATTGCCAGCAAGCGCCTCATCGACAGCGAAATCGCACGGATCCCCGCATTCCAGGGTGTGGACGGCAAGTTCAGCCAGACCACCTTCCGGCAGGCGCTGGCGCAGAAGGGAATTCCCGAGCAGGCCCTGCGCGACGATTTCAGCCAGGGCCTGATCGCCCAGCAGCTCATGATCCCTGCGCAGTTCAGCGCGACCATGCCGCTCTCGCTTGCCACGCGTTACGCGTCGCTGCTGGAAGAGAACCGGAAGGGTCAGGTCGTGACCGTGCCGTCGATGGCATTTGCGCCCACGCAGGCACCGTCGCAGGCCGAACTCGAAAGGTTCTACAAGGCTCACTCGAACCTGTTCGTGCGCCCCGAACGCCGCGTGATCCGTTACGCCATCTTCGGCGAGGACACGCTCAAGAACGTCGCCGCGCCGACTGATGCCGAAATCGCCAAGCGCTACGAAGCGGACAAGGTCGCCCTTTATGCCGCACGTGACGACCGCAAGATCACGCAGCTGATCGTCCCGACCGAAGCCGCCGCCAAGGCCGTGGTTGCCGAAGTCGCCGGCGGCAAGTCGCTGGAACAGGCCGCCAAGGAAAAGGGCCTTTCGGCCGCCAACCTCGAATTCTTCAGCCACGACCAGCTTTCCGCGCAGTTCTCACCGGCAGTTGCCGACGCCGTCTTCGCGACGCCGACCGGTAAGCTCACCGCTCCGCAGAAGAGCGCGCTGGGCTGGCACGTGATCCGTGTCGAGCAGGAACAGAAGACCGCAGAGCGTCCGCTCGCCGCCGTTCGCGCCGACATCGTCACCAAGCTCACCGCAGAAAAGCAGCGCGCGGCCTTCACCGACCTGCTTTCGCGCATCGACGACCAGTTCTCGAGCGGCGCGAGCCTTGTCGAAGTTGCCAAGGCGATCGGCGCTACGGTCGGCGCGACCCAGCCCATCACCGCTACGGGCGCCGTCTATGGCAAGCCCGGCGAAACCGCTCCTGCCCAGCTTCAGCCGATCCTCTCGACCGCTTTCTCGATGGAGCAGGAAAAGCCGCAGCTTGCCCAGCTCACCCCGGGCACAACGGCTCCGACCACCGCCGGCTACGTCATCTATGACGTGACCGATATCACCCCCTCCGCCCCTGCCCCGTTCAAGGAAATCGTCACCGACGTGACCGAGGCGTGGAAGCTCGACAAGGGTTCGGTCGACGCCAAGGCAGCCGCACTCAAGGTTCAGGCTGCCGTGCGCAGCGGCAAGTCGCTGAACGAGGCCGTCGCCGCGCTCGGCAAGACGCTGCCGCCGGTGCAGGACGTGGCCATGAGCCGCCCGATGCTGACCGAAGCCATGCGCCAGGGCCGTCAGGTTCCGCCGCCGGTCTCGTTGCTGTTCCACATGGCCAAGGGCACCGTGAAGGTGCAGTCGGCCGGTGGCGGACGCGGTTGGTTCGTCGTCGCGCTCAACGACGTCCAGACACCCAGCCAGGGCAACCCGGTTGTCGTGCAGGGTACGCAGCGCGAACTCTCCAGCCAGCTCGGGTCGGCCTATACCGACGCGCTCGCCAAGGCGATCACCAAGCAGGTCGGCTCCGAGAAGCACGCCCCCGCATTCAAGACGGTGCGCGACCAGCTTGGCGGCACCACGCCGGCGAACTGACCGATTAACCCGTAACCCCCAAAGAAGGACACCCATCGGCATGAAGCGCGAATCGGATCGCGAAGAGGCATTGTCACGGCTGCGCGAGGGTAAGCCCGCGCTGCTCTGGCGCCGTCTCGTCGCCGATACCGAAACGCCCGTGGCGGCCGCGCTCAGGCTCTTTGCCGAAGGGCGCGGCGACTTCCTGCTCGAATCGGTGGAAGGCGGCGAGACGCGCGGGCGCTACAGCCTGCTTGGCCTCGATCCCGATCTGGTGTTCCGCGCCGATGGCCACTCCTGCGCGATCAATCGCAAGTGGCAGCATGACCGGGACGCCTTCGAGGCGCTCCCGGGCGATGCCCTCGCCGAATTGCGCGCACTGGTGGAATCGTGCCGCTTCGAGGTTCCGGCCGAGCTGCCCAAGGCTCTCGCCTGCCTGGTCGGTTACTTCGGCTACGAGACCATCGGTCTTGTCGAAAAGCTGCCCCGTGCACCGCAGAGTGAACTGGCGCTGCCGGACATGCTCTTCGTCCGCCCCTCGCTGATCCTGATCTTCGACCGGCTTGGCGACGAGCTGTTCTTCGTCGCCCCGCTGTGGCCCGAAAACGGCAAGCCCGAAACGCTTGTGGATATGGCGGCCGAACGCATCGATGAGGCGCTGCGCAAGCTTTCCGCGCCTGTCCCGGTGGCGCCCGCCGTGACGGACCTTCCCGAGCCGGTACGGACGCCGATGATGGCCGCCGCCGACTACGAAGCCATGGTCACGCGCGCCAAGGACTACATCGAGGCGGGCGACATCTTCCAGGTCGTGCTGGCCCAGCGCTTTACCTGCGAATTCCCGCTCCCGCCGATCGCGCTTTACCGCTCGCTCCGGCGCGTGAACCCGTCTCCGTTCCTCTACTTCCTCGACCTGCCAGGCTTCGCGCTGATCGGATCGAGCCCGGAGATCCTCGTCCGCGTTCGCGAGGGCGAAGTGACGATCCGCCCGATCGCCGGCACGCGCCCGCGCGGAAAGACCGTCTCCGAGGACAAGGCCAACGAAGTGAGCCTGCTCGCCGATCCCAAGGAACGCGCCGAGCATCTCATGCTGCTCGACCTTGGCCGCAACGACGTTGGCCGGGTCGCCGCCGCCGGCAGCGTCGAAGTGACGGACAGCTACACGATCGAGCGCTACAGCCACGTCATGCACATCGTCTCGAACGTGATCGGCCAGCTCGACACGGCCAAGCACGACGCCATCGACGCGGTGTTCGCGGGCTTCCCGGCAGGCACCGTCTCGGGCGCACCCAAGGTCCGCGCCTGTGAGATCATCGCCAGCCTCGAACCCGAAACGCGCGGCGCCTATGCTGGCGGCGTGGGCTATTTCGCGCCCGACGGCTCCGTCGACTCGTGCATCGTCCTGCGCACCGGCGTGCTCAAGGACGGCGTGCTTCACGTCCAGGCCGGTGCGGGCATCGTTGCCGACAGCGATCCCGCTTACGAACAGCGTGAGTGCGAGGCCAAGTCCGGCGCCCTGTTCGCCGCCGCGCGCGAGGCCATCCGCGTGGCGGGAGAGCCGGGCTTCGGCCAATGAGGGCCGCCGCTCTTGCGGCTGCGCTAACCCTCGCTGCCTGTTCCTCGGGCGCTCAGCAACCGCAGCGGCGAGCGGAAGCCCCACCGCCGCCGCCATGCGAGGGCGCCAGCTTCGAAGGCGCGAGCTTCACGCACTGCACTGCCACGCCCGGCCGCCATACGATCCACCTCGTTCTGGGGCCGAAGAACGGCGCGCCCTATCGCAGCCTCTCGCAGCTTGCGGTCGGGCGGCCGTCGGGCAGCCCGGCAGTCGCCTTCGCGATGAACGGCGGCATGTTCGACGGGGACGGCAAGCCGATCGGCTATGCCGCGATCGAGGGCGAGCGCGTCCATACGCTCAACACCAACAAGGGCTGGGGCAATTTCCACCTCTTGCCCAACGGCGTATTCTTCGGCGATGCCGCCGGACACTGGCAGATCCGCACGACCGACCAGTTCGCGAGCAAAGTGAACCATCGCCCCGACTTCGGCACGCAGTCCGGTCCAATGCTGGTGATCGACGGCAAGCTTCGTCCCCGGATCGATGAAGACGGCCAATCGCTCAAGCTGCGCAATGCCGTTGGTGTCGACCGGCAAGGGCGGGCCCATTTCGTGATCTCGGATGAGCCGGTCTCGTTCGGCAAGCTCGCCCGGCTGTTTCGCGACAAGCTGGATTGCCCCAACGCGCTGTTTCTCGACGGCAGCGTCTCCTCGCTTTGGGACCCTGATCACGGGCGTGTCGACGGCGGTCCGCCGCTCGGCCCCTTGATCGTTGTCGAGAAAAGCGCAAAGGCCGCTATCGGGGCCAATTCTGGAAAGGCTGGATCATGATCCTCGTCATCGACAATTACGACAGCTTCACCTGGAATCTGGTCCACTACCTGATGGAACTGGGCGCCGAAGTCGAAGTCGTGCGCAACGACGCGCTTTCGGCCGGGCAGGCGATCTCCAGCGGCGCGCGGGGCTTCCTGATCTCGCCCGGCCCCTGCACCCCGAATGAGGCAGGCATCAGCCTCGACCTCGTGGGCGCAGCCGCCGATGCCGGAAAGCCGCTGCTCGGCGTCTGCCTTGGCCATCAGTCGATCGGCCAGTATTTCGGCGGTAAAGTCGTGCGCGGCGGACTGATGCACGGCAAGACCTCGGCCGTGACGCATGACGCCACCGGGCTGTTCGCAGGACTGCCCTCGCCCTTCACCGCCACGCGCTATCACTCGCTGATCGTCGAGGACGTTCCCGAGACGCTGACGATCAATGCCCGCTCCGATGACGGCCACGTCATGGGCTTCCGCCATACGGCGCTGCCGATCCACGGCGTGCAGTTCCACCCGGAAAGCATCGCTACCCAGCACGGCCACGCGATGCTGGCGAATTTCCTGAAGCTCTGCGGCATCGAAGCCCGAATGCCCGCACGGCTCGCCGCGGCATGACGACGATGATCCTGCCCGATCCCCTTCATCCCATCGAGGAAGCCGAAGCCGAAGAGGCCTTCGGTGCCATTCTCGATGGCCGCGTGGGCGACGACGCCGTGGTCCGCTTCCTCCTCGCTCTGACCGAGCGCGGAGAGACGGCGAGCGAGATCGCCGGCGCCGCGCGCGCCATGCGAACCCGCATGATCCCGATCGATGCCCCTGCAAACGCCATCGACGTCTGCGGCACCGGCGGCGACGGTCACCACACGCTCAACGTCTCGACGGCGGTTTCGCTGGTCGTCGCGGCCTGCGGCGTGCCGGTCGCCAAGCACGGCAACCGCGCCGCCAGTTCCAAGGCCGGCGCGGCGGACACGCTGGAAGCGCTCGGTCTCAATCTCGACCGCGCGGCCGAGACGGCGGAAGAGACACTCGGCGACCTCGGCATCTGCTTCCTCTTCGCCGCCCGCCACCATCCCTCGATGGGCAGGATCATGCCGATCCGCAAGGCGATCGGCCGCCGCACCATCTTCAACCTGATGGGCCCGCTAGCCAACCCGGCGAATGTGCGTCGCCAGCTCGTCGGTATCGCCCGCCCGGCCTATGTGCCGATCTACGCCGAAGCACTGATGAGCCTTGGCAGCGATCACTCCTTCGTCATCTCAGGCGACGAAGGGCTGGATGAACTCAGCCTCGCGGGCGGCAACGAAGTGGCCGAGATCCGGCACGGCGAACTCTCGATGCGCCGCGTCGGGCCCGAGGATGTCGGCTTGCCCGTCTCACCCGTCGGCGCGATCCGTGGCGGCGACGCGGCCTACAATGCGGAAGCCCTGCGCCGCCTGCTCATGGGCGAACACGGCGCCTATCGCGATGCCGTGCTGCTCAATGCGGCCGGTGCCCTGATCGTCGCCGGTGAGGCTGAGACCTGGCGCGAAGGCGTCGAGGAAGCGGCCGAAGCCATCGACAAGGGCCTCGCCAATGCCCTGCTCAACTGCTGGATTTCCGCGCTCAAGGGCTGAGCCGCGCGAAAGGTTTACGATGTCCGACAAGCTTACCGAGATCTGCGACACCAAGCGCGAGGAAGTTGCCGAGCGCAAGACCGTGGCCACCATGGCCGACCTTGATGCCCACGCCGCGCACCAGAGCGCCCCGCGCGGCTTTGAAGCGGCGCTGCGTGCCAAGGCCCAAAACGGCTTTGCCCTGATTGCAGAAATCAAGAAAGCTTCGCCTTCCAAAGGGCTGATTCGTCCTGATTTTCGTCCCGCAGAACATGCCGTCGCCTATGAGCGCGGCGGCGCCGCCTGCCTCTCGGTCCTGACCGACGCGCCTTACTTCCAGGGCCATGAGGACTTCCTTATGGACGCCCGCGCCGCCTGCACGCTGCCGGTGATCCGCAAGGACTTCATGGTCGATCCCTGGCAGGTGGCCGAAGCCCGCTCGATCGGCGCCGACGCCATTCTCATCATCGTCGCCGCTCTTGACGACGTGCTGATGGCCGAACTCGAAGCCGCCGCCCACGAACGCGGCATGGACTGCCTCGTCGAAGTTCACAACGAAGCTGAAATGGAGCGCGCCGCTCGCCTGAAGTCGCGGCTGATCGGCGTGAACAACCGCGATCTCAAGCGCTTCGTCACCGACATCGCCACCACCGAACGCCTTGCGCCACTGGCGCCCGAGGGCACGCTTCTGGTCAGCGAAAGCGGCATCAACACTCACGCCGACCTCGAAAGACTCTCAGGTTGCGGTGCGCGGACCTTCCTTGTTGGTGAAAGCCTGATGCGCGAAGCGAACGTGGAAACGGCAACCCGGGCTCTGCTCACCGGGGCCTGATCAGCGCGCCGGTCAGGACAGCGGCAGAAACATTTCCGTGAGCGCCTCGGTCGCGGAAAACTGCGGGTAAAGGCGCACGCGCTCGCAGAAAAGAGGATAATCGCGCAGGCTCCCGCCACTGGCGGGCAACCATTCGCGGTAGAGCCACAGCGCGGATTCCTCCAGGTCCATTGCCGGGCCCGTGATCGGCAGCACCGCATAGCGACCGCCGGGAATCTCATCTACACGCACGCCGGCCGGGCTGTCACCGGCGAACCATGCCGGTACCGACGCGCAGAGCATGACCAGATGATCCTCGATCGGTGTGGTGCGCGGAACGGTCGGGAAGAGATTGAACGTGCGGCTGCCTGGCGGCACGAAGCCCGCCGATTGCCGCCCGTCGATGAATCTCCGGATCGTGTCGCCGATTTTTGCCATGTCGCCGCGATGCTCCATGACCGCCACGCGCATCGGCGCAAATTCGCGAATCTCGACATCGTCGATTGCCGTGGTTTCAACCATTGTCCTGTTCCTTGCCACTTGGAGTGTGTCGCTCAGGGCCTGCCATGCCAACCAGTCCGGCCCAGCGCGAAAAGCCGAAGGCGTCTGACCGATCCACGCGCGAAAGGCGCGGGCAAAGGCTTCCGGCGCTTCGTAACCGGCATCCAGCGCGGCATCGGTAACCCGCGTGCGGGGCTGATAGGCCAGCTTCGTACCCGCCCGATGCAACCGCGAAAGCTGAACGAAACGCTGGACCGGCATTCCGCTCAGCGCCCGGAACTGACGATGGAAATGGTACGGCGAGAATCCGGCCCATCCTGAGATCGTTTCTAGGTCCGGCGACGCGTCCTGCTCTGCATCGATCCGCTCGACCACGCGCGCCATCCGGTCAAAATAGCGGCGGCGCGAATGTTCATCCTGTTTCGAGCTTCGTGTCATGCAGGCTGTCCTGCCACGAAACCCAAATACCTGCCTGATCGATCTTGCGATAATCGCGCCGCAATCCCTGTCCTACTCGCACAAAATCTGCCATCGGTCCTTCATGGACCTTTGCAGAACTTCCAGAAAAACCGCGCGAATCCAGCGATCCGGCGCGGCTGCGGCATCTTTCTCAGGACCATGTAAACTGAGTCACCTTGCGGAAGCCGAAGGCTGAACATGACCAAGAGCCTGACCCACATCGATTCGAATGGAACCGCCCGCATGGTCGATGTCGGCGCCAAGGACGAAACCCAACGCCTCGCCGTGGCATCTGGCCGGATTTCCATGACGCCGGACGCCCTCGAAGCGATCCGCCTCGGAAACGCGCCCAAGGGCGATGTTCTTGGCACAGCCCGCATCGCCGGGATCATGGCCGCCAAGAAGACCGCCGATCTGATCCCCATGTGCCACCCGCTAATGCTTGATGCGGTAAACGTGGATTTCCATTTCGAAGACAGCGCCATCCGCGCAACCGCCACGGCCATCCTCACCGGCAAAACTGGTGTCGAAATGGAAGCTATTACAGCAGCTTCCATCGCACTTCTGACAATCTACGACATGGCCAAGGCGCTCGATAAAGGCATGGTTATCAGCGAAATCCGGCTCATCGAGAAACGCGGCGGAAAGTCGGGACACTGGACTCTGGAAGGCACTGCCTGATGGCCGGACATCCAATGCTCTCGCTCGAAGACGCACAGGCCAAGCTGCTGTCGCTTGTCGACCCCCTGCCGATCGAGCGCGTTGACATAGAGGGTGCGCTGGGCCGCTACCTTGCCGAACCCATGCTGGCTCGCCGCACCCAACCGGCGGCAGATGTCTCGGCGATGGATGGCTACGCAGTCACCGCCGAAGACCTCACCGGCCCGTGGCATGTGGTGGGTGAGAGCGCGGCGGGTCATCCCTACGACGCAACCGTGGCACCGGGTCAGGCCGTGCGCATTTCCACCGGCGCACTGATGCCCGCGGGCGCCGAGGCGGTCATCCTCCAGGAAGATCTGTCCCGCGAACAGCATCGCATCTCGCTAACCGGCGAGGCACCCATCCCTGCGCACAAGCACATACGCCGTCGCGGCATGGACTTCCCCGAAGGCAAGGAAATCCTTCCACTTGGCGTTCGGATCGGATCCTCGCAGGCGGCGCTCGCAATGGCAGCCGGCCACAAACACCTTCCTGTCCGGCGCATTCCCCACCTCACAGTGATCGACAGCGGGGACGAACTGGCTTCCGACCCGGAATGCTGCGAACCGCATCAGATCCCCGCCAGCAATGGCGCCATGCTCGCCGCCATGGCGCGCAATCTGCCTGTGAAAGTCGACAGGATCGGACCGGTCGAGGATCAACTGGAAGCACTGGTCAAAGCATTCCAGACGGCGGCGGATTCGGACGTGATCGTCACCAGCGGGGGCGCCTCCGTCGGCGAGCACGACCTGGTGCGCCCGGCGCTCGAAGCCTGGGGCGCCAAACTCGATTTCTGGCGCGTAGCGATCAAACCGGGAAAGCCGATCCTGGTCGCCCGGAAAGCCAAAGGCCGGCGCAGCCAACTCGTTATCGGACTGCCCGGAAACCCCGTTTCCAGCCATATTACCGCGTATCACTTCCTGCTGCCGGTCCTGCGCGCGCTATTGGGCGCGGGCCGGCCGACGTCGATGTCCATGCTCGCCCTGCTAACAAGCCCCGTACCCGCGACCGGCGATCGCCGCGAATTCCTGCGGGGCGTGTGGGACGGAGAAAACGTCACCCCGCAAGTCGTTCAGGACAGTGGCGCGCTGGCTTCGCTGGCCACCAGCAATGTCCTGATCGATCGCCCCGCGCGTGCGCCAGTTGCCGGGGCAGGCGATCCGGTGCGAGTCTACTTGCTCCAGAATGGCGGTATTGCTTGACGTTACCGGATTCGTTGCTTAATTGTTCCCTCATTGTTCGCGAACGAACCTGCAAGTGTTCTTCGCGATGGCAACAAGGCCGCTGACGGCGGCCCAGCAGGTGAGGCAGGCCAGATGTTGACGCGCAAGCAGCACGAATTGCTCCGGTTCATTCAGGTGCGGCTCGAAGACAGCGGCGTCTCGCCTAGCTTCGAAGAGATGAAGGACGCACTTGACCTCAAGTCGAAGTCGGGCGTGCACCGCCTGATTTCGGCATTGGAAGAGCGCGGCTTTATCCGCCGCCTGCCCAACCGCGCACGGGCATTGGAAGTTCTTCGCCAGCCCGAAGACGTCAATAGCAAGCCAACTACCGCAGCTGCGCCGCCGCGCGAGACGGCGCCGTCACTGCGTCCGGCTCCTCGGGCACCCGAACCGGCCAACGACGTGATCGAGATTCCGCTGCACGGCCGTATCGCTGCCGGGGCGCCGATCGAGGCCATAGAGGGTCAGTCGATGCTGCCGGTTCCGGCGGCCCTGCTTGGTTCCGGTGACCACTACGCCCTTGAAGTTTCGGGCGACTCGATGATCGAGGCGGGAATTCTCGATGGTGATCTGGCCCTCGTGAAGCGTACCGATACCGCGCGTGACGGCGAGATTGTCGTCGCCCTCATCCGTGGTGAAGAGGCAACCCTAAAGTACCTGCGGCGCGAAGGCCCCAAGGTGCGGCTCGACCCGGCCAATGCGGCATATACAGCCCAACTTTACGGTGCGGATGAAGTTCAGGTGCAGGGTAAACTCGCTGGGATTCTGCGCCGCTATCACTGAAGCGAGCAGCGAAATCCTGCATCTACGACGATCTGGAGCGTTTGATCCGACTGTATCGGATCAAACGCTCCAAGTTTTTGGTTTGTCGCGTTTTCCGAGTCGTCAGGTGATTCCGCCTTGTTCAAAAACGCTCTAAGGCCGCCACCAGCCATGACCGCCTTGCTCTTGGGCAACGGTCTGCACTGTCTGCCCAGACAGGTCGATGGTGAGACCGCCCGTCTGCTTGAGCATAGGTCGGTCGATCCTGAGCCAATGGGGATGACAACTTCCTGGCAAGCGGCGATCTGCAATGACGATATCGACCTGACTGCACGCGCGCAAATGTGCCGGGACAGGAACATAGGCATCGCTGCGCGCTATCAGTACGCGCCACGTCCGGCCGCCACGATCAAGTGAAACCGCGCAGAAATCCGCATTGCAGTGTGCTTCCGGCCGCCGAGGCAGGGAAAGCGGAGCATTCCTCTGACCGACCACTTCCAGGAAGTTGTCCATGGCATAATCGCTCTTGCTCTCGCGCAAGAGGGCCAGATTTCTTCCGCCGTCGACAACCACGCCCACGTAATGGCCGTCGCCTGCAACAAGGATGTTCGGCGGCGTCAGCAATGCCAGACCAAGAGCACCTGCGATTGCGGGAACGAGCCCCAGAAATCGCACTCTCCCACGCCACAAGGCAAACCAAAGTCCGCCCGCAACGAAAAGCAGGAAATGGCCCGTTCCCATCGTCGGGAACAACCTCACGGCGCCGGGAAGTCCTCCCGTTCCGTGAGCAAGGTCCAGCAGCAGTGCAATGGCCCAATTCGCCAGCCACCAGACTGGGGCGCCCAGTCCGGCGATGTCGAGCAACAGGGCCCCAGCGACCAGCGGCATGATGATGAAGGTCGTCAGCGGAATTGCCACGATGTTGGCCATGGCTCCGTACACGCCCGCCCGATGGAAATGATAGAGGCCGATCGGCATGAGTACGGCTTCGATCGCGATCCCGGTCACCAGCGTAAGGACAATGTCGCGCAGAAGGCGCATCACAATGCTTTCCTCACGCGGCGCCATCCAGCGCTTCACCGGACCGGCATTTGCCACCACGATCAGCGCCAGAACCGCTGCAAAGCTCATCTGGAAGCTCGGCCCGGCAAGAGATTCGGGCCATAACAGCATGACAACAAAGGCGCCGGCTGCCAGTAGGCGGACGGACAAAGCCTCCCGCCCCATGGCCAGTGCAGTGAGCACCAAGAGCGATCCCACGCAGGAGCGTACCTTTCGGCACCTGCGATCCCGTCAACAACGTGTAGGCGATGCCAGCGAGTGCGCCCACGCCTGCCGCCAGAATGGGAAGCCGCCAGCGCAACGCCAATCCGGGCGAAAGCGCCAGCAGGCGAAGCACCAGAAAATAGACGGCGCCGATAACCGCACTGACGTGCAGACCGCTGATCGAAAGCAGATGCGCCAGCCCGGCATCGCGCATGGCCTGCCCATCCTGCTGGGAAATGCTCCCCATGTCTCCGGTAACCAATGCCACGGCGATACCTGCACTGCCGCTCGGTAGCCTCGATTGGATATGACCGCTCAGATCTTCCCGCCAGGCAGCCAAAAGGTCTCCCCCCGTTCCGGCGTTCAAGACCTCAATCGGCGCGAGGACGCTGCCCGTTGCGGAAAGGCCCGCAAACCACGCTGCCTGAGCAAAATCGTACCCCCCTGGGATGAGCGGAGAAGCCGGCGGAACCAGCCTGCCACGGAAGCGGATCAACGCGCCCGGCCCGACTTGCGATTGTGATCCCGAATGGGCGTGCAGAGCGCCGAATCGATTGGGCACAGTCACCCGCGCCATTATCGCACGGCCGGTCGCCGGCTCCCGCATTGCCACCACAAACCGGCGCTGTTCCTGGGCCGGCCGCTCTTCCACCGACAGGACGCGGGCCATGAACGTACCCGATAAGGAGCGCGAAATCGGCGCCGCGCCAACCAGCTCGGAACGGCCCCACACGGCCAGGCAACCGAACAGCAAAGCCAGCGCCATCGACATGACCGCACGTCGCACCAGCGGAAAGTTGGCCCGACCGTGCCGCCAGACGCTGGCAGCAGTTGCGGTAGCCGCACAAGTTGCGCAAAATGCAATCCAATAGAGAGGCCGGGGCAGCCCAAACCAGCCCGCAATTCCGGCCCCAAAGCCCACTGTAAGCCACGGCGCCTTGTCGAAACCGCAGTTCGAAAGAAAACACTCGACACCGACCAAACACCTCGACATGTGGCTCTGGCTGATCCATGGGCGATGCTGCAACGCAGCGCCTCCGGCAGAGGCCGGAAAAACGGGATCATCGGTCGTGGCGGCTAGGCTGGCCATGGCCGACATAAGGACGGAAGGTGATAACAATGGCAAGCGGTAGCGCATCGAGCGGACAGACGGACAGAAAGCCCGTCGTCACGCGCTTTGCCCCCTCGCCCACGGGTTTCCTGCACATCGGCGGCGCTCGTACGGCGCTGTTCAACTGGCTCTATGCCCGCCACCATGGCGGCAAGTACCTCCTGCGCATCGAGGACACCGACCGCGCCCGCTCAACCGAACCGGCGATCGAGGCGATTTTCGACGGGCTGAACTGGCTGGGCCTCGGCGGCGACGAACCGGCAGTGTTCCAGTTCGCCCGCTCGGATCGGCACGCACAAGTCGCAGACGAACTCATCGCCAAGGGGCACGCCTATCGCTGCTACCTGACGAGCGAGGAACTCGCCGAACGCCGTCAGAAGGCACAGGAAGAGCGCCGCCCGTTCCGCATCGACAGCGAATGGCGCGACGCCGATCCCTCGGCCTGGCCCGCAGAAAAGCCCTATGTCGTGCGCATCAAGGCGCCGCGCGAGGGTGAAACGACGATCCAGGACCTGGTCCAGGGCGAAGTTACCGTGAAGAACGAGGAGATCGACGATTTCGTGATCCTGCGTTCGGACGGAACGCCGACTTATATGCTGGCAGTCGTGGTCGACGATAACGACATGGGCGTCACGCACGTCCTGCGCGGCGACGATCATCTCAACAATGCCTTCCGCCAGCTCGTGATCATCCACGGCATGGGCTGGGACGTGCCGGTCTATGGCCACGTGCCGCTGATCCATGGCTCGGATGGCGCCAAGCTTTCCAAGCGCCACGGCGCGCTGGGCGTCGATTCCTATCGCGATGAGATGGGCATCCTGCCCGAAGCGCTGTTCAATTATCTGCTGCGGCTCGGCTGGGGTCACGGCGACGAGGAGTTCATCAGCCGCGAAAAGGCTGTTGAATGGTTCGACATGGCCGATGTCGGCAAGTCGCCCTCGCGTTTCGACATTGCCAAGCTGCAAAATCTCAACGGCCACTACCTGCGCGAAGCGGATGACGCCCGGCTTGCCGGCCTCGTCCTGCCGCGCCTTGAGGCAGCAGGCTGTGACAATCCGGACATGACCCTGCTGACGCGGGCCATGCCGGTGCTGAAGGTCCGCGCAAAGGACCTCAACGAACTTGCCGAAGGCGCGGCCTTCCTATTCGCCAAGCGCCCGCTCGCCATGAGCGGGAAGGCGCAGGCGCTGCTGACCGACGAAGCGCGTACGCGCCTTGCCGTAATGCATGAACGTCTCTCGGGAGAGTCCGAATGGACCCTCGAGGCGTTGGAAGCCAACCTCAAGGCAATGGCCGAGGAGCTGGGACTGGGCCTCGGCAAGCTCGCACAACCGCTGCGAGCCGCCCTGACCGGTCAAACGACCTCTCCGGGCATTTTCGACGTCTTGGTTCTGCTCGGTCGGGACGAAAGCCTTGCTCGCATTGGCGCGCAGGCGGACGTGGCGGCCGGAACGCAAATATAAGGAGTAAGAACTGGTGGGTGATCAGGTCAAACTGAATGCTGGTGGCACGGAATTCGATTATCCCGTGCTCAAGGGCAGTGTCGGCCCGGATGTAATCGATATCCGGAAGCTCTACGCCCAGACGGGCAAGTTCACGTACGACCCCGGCTTCACGTCGACGGCCAGCTGCGAGAGCGCGCTCACCTATATCGACGGTGACGAAGGCGTCCTTCTGCACCGCGGTTATCCGATCGGCCAGCTGGCCGAGAACTCCTCGTTCATGGAGGTCTGCTACCTCCTGCTGAACGGCGAGCTGCCCAATGGCGGCGAACTCGACACGTTCACCAACACCATCACGCGCCACACCATGCTCCACGAGCAGCTGGCGACGTTCTACCGCGGCTTCCGCCGTGACGCCCACCCGATGGCGATCATGTGCGGCGTGGTCGGCGCTCTTTCGGCGTTCTACCACGACTCGACCGACATTTCGGATCCGGAGCACCGCAAGATCAGCTCGCACCGCCTGATCGCCAAGATGCCGACGATCGCCGCTGCGGCATACAAGTACTCGGTTGGCCAGCCTTTCCTCTACCCGGACAACAAGCTGAGCTACACCGGCAACTTCCTGCGCATGACCTTCGGCGTGCCGGCGGAAGAATATGAAGTGATCCCCGCCGTCGAAAAGGCGATGGACCGTATCTTCATCCTCCACGCCGACCACGAGCAGAACGCCTCGACCTCGACCGTGCGTCTTGCCGGTTCGTCGGGCGCCAATCCGTTCGCGTGCATCGCGGCCGGCATCGCCTGCCTCTGGGGCCCTGCACATGGCGGCGCGAACGAAGCCGCGCTCAACATGCTCAAGGAAATCGGTACGCCGGACAAGATCCCGCACTATATCGAGCGTGCGAAGGACAAGAACGATCCGTTCCGCCTGATGGGCTTCGGTCACCGCGTCTACAAGAACTACGATCCGCGCGCCACGGTCATGCAGAAGACCGTCCGCGAAGTGTTCGACGCGCTCAAGGTTACCGACCCGCTCTTCGAGACCGCACTGCGCCTTGAAGAGATCGCGCTGAACGATCCGTACTTCGTAGAGAAGAAGCTGTTCCCGAACGTGGACTTCTACTCGGGCATCATCCTCTCGGCCATCGGCTTCCCGACCACGATGTTCACGGCGCTCTTCGCCCTTGCCCGCACCGTGGGCTGGGTCGCGCAGTGGAACGAAATGATCTCGGATCCAGGCCAGAAGATCGGCCGCCCGCGTCAGCTCTACACCGGCCCGACGCAGCGCGATTACGTGCCGATGAATCAGCGCTGATCCCGGCGCATCGGACAAGATCAAAGGCCCTCGCGAAAGCGGGGGCCTTTTTTTGTTGCTCTACGAATCAAGGATATTGTTGCGAAAGCCACAAATTGGCCGCAAGTTGTTACTACACAGCCACTGGGCCATTATGGGGCAATTACCATGCTGTTCTTGAGAATTCTCGCCTGCATCATCGGCTTCCTGGCCGTAGCGCTGGGCGTGCTTTGGGTCGGACAGGGGACCGGACTGGTGCTCTGGCCCGCAAACAGCTTCATGATAGACGATCGCGGTTGGGCCGTTCGCGGTGCCGTCATGGTCTGTGTTGGCGCGATTCTGCTATGGCTGGCGTGGCGAAATAACGGGCGCAGCAGCAGCGACAACCGGCTCTAGGCCATTTCGCCGCAGCCTATTCTGGCATTATTATTTTAAATCAATGCAATGATCGAACCATCTCAGCTCGACCTGAACTGAATCGTCAGGCATCGCGGTCGGCCGGCAGTTCAAGAATGAACCGCGCACCCTGCCCTGGAGCGCTCTCCACGGTAAGGTCGCCGCCCATGGCACGCGCCAGGCACCGCGAAATGTAAAGACCAAGCCCAGAACCACCATCCCCGCTGCGACCCAGGCGTTCGAACTTCTCGAAGACACGCTCCTGATCCTCAAGCGCCAAGCCCGGCCCCTGGTCAGCCACCGTCACGTAAGCCCGCCCATCAAGCGAATCCAGCCTGATCCAGACTTGTGAGCCTTCGGGCGAATAGCGGACCGCATTGCCGATCAGGTTCAGCATGATCTGTAGAACGCGGCGGAATTCAGCGATGGCTGGCAGGCTCTCGGTCCAGTGCGGCGCCTCGACCCTGATACCCTTTTCCTGCGCACGCACATTGAGAATTCCCGCGCCCTGCCGGGCAACTTCGGAAAGATCGATATGGTCGGGGATCGTGTCGAAATTGTCGGATTCGACGACTTCGAGGTCGGCCAGGTCCTCAAGCAAGCCGAGCAGGAGCTTGCCCGCCCCCGCGATCTCGCCGGCATATTCAGCGTAGGCATCAGGCAACGGCCCAGCGAGCCGCGTGCGGATCGTCTCCGCATTGGCGATGATCCGAGCGATCGGCTGCCGCAGCACCGGCGCGAGATCCTGTCCCACCAGACTGCGCCGCATGAGCGGCTCGGCCGGCGAATGCACTGTCGGCAACGGTGCCGAAGGCGCATCCGAAACCAGCAGCAGTTCGAACCCGGTCGGATCAAAACCCGGCTGGAACTGCGGAACAAGCGCCACTCGCCAAGGCCTCTGCGAACCCACCACGCAGACCCGGGCCCCGTCGAGCAGGCGCCAATGCAGCGGCTGACGCTGCGTAAAGTTTTCCGGCGGCACGAAATCGGTCCAGGGCTTGCCAAGTCCGCCCGCCATGGCTGCGGCAACGCCTGCGAGTTCGGGACTGTCGGTCTCAACCGAAAGCACCCGCTGCGCGCCGTCAAGCCGCGCCGTCAACTCGGCAAGGTGCCGGTCGATCATCGTACGGCGGCGGTCGGAAGCTGCGGTGTCCTCGACAGCCACTTGCGTCGTCTGCCAGTTGCGGACGACGATCTCGCAACATCCGGCCTCGTCCGAATCGTCCTCGCCGAAGAGCGGCTGGATCTCCACCCAGGCTGTTACGAGTTCGGCGCCATCAAAGGCCGTAATTGCGCGTGCCAGGCGGAAGCCGTAACTCCGGGCCTTGCGGACGATATCGAGGAGTTCCGGCACCGCAATCGCACCAGGAACCGCGCCGCCGCACCGCGTCTGCAATCCGGCCAGCGGCTCGTCAGCGCGCGTCAGGCGGTCCTGCGCGTCACATTCGGCACGAGCCACGATGTTGCCGATGGCGAGCATCAGCCCCCCAGACGTCCCGTTGCCAGGATGATCGCTGCCATGTCCCCGCCGATCTCGTCGAACACCTCGGGCAGGATCTGGCCGGGATGGAACACCAGCATCTGGCGCGTGACTTCGGCGGCCGAAAGCCCTGCGGCCCGAAGTGCCAGTGCAAGCCGCGCAGCCTGCGCCTCATGGGTGGACAGCACCAGCGCATCGCGCCCAAGTCCGGATCGCAGCGCCAGCGCGGTGAGGAACAGTGCCAGACCGCCGTGGTCGATCGCCAGCGCGTCGTCCACATGATTGCCCAGCCCCATGACGAGCTGCGCAGCAAGGCCAAGGCGGCTAGCCCCCTCTTCATAGCGTAGTCTGACCGCAGCTTCGGTCGCGGCAATCCTCGCGCCCGCATCGGCCGTACCGGACAACGCGATACGGAGTGCCTGAAGCGCCCCGTGCAGAAGTTCGCCCGGCAGTTCGGTGAACGGCAGCCCCATCCGGCGCTGCGCCTGACACCAACGCGCCTGCGCCGCAAGCCATGTCATCGCGAGGGCCTGAACGCCCTCGTTCTCGGAAGAAACGAGCGACTGGAGCAGCGGCGAAACGACGGGGTCGAGCGCCATGCGGGCCTGCAAGCATTCAGTCAGACGCCATTCCAGCGCGAGTGCGTGAACGTGGCCCAACAGTGCGCGCTGGTCCATCAAGGCCAGCACAAGCGCCTCGTGCTCCTCGCTACCCTGTGCGGGCAGCCCGCCCGGCGTTTCGAGCAGCGCCCCGGCCAGGTCACCCAACATGCCGCGCACCCGCGCAAGGATCTCGTCACTGAACAGCGCGCCATCCTGTGCCGTCAGCAAATGCCGAAGGACGGGCTGGACGCTTGCCGCCAATGCGTCGCCCCGCGCCAGTTCGGCGCGCAGCACGGCCTCGACGTTCTCCACGTTGGCCGGATGGACAGCATTGTCGATCATCCGTCCCTTAATACCCTGTATTTGGTTAAGCCCCGGTTAGCCTTTTCTGCGCAGCGGAAGAGCCATGCCAAGGATGACCAGAGCAACTGCCAGAACCTCCACAATGGGTTCAACCTGCCCGAAACCGGCAGCAAACGCCAGCACAACGCCAAGCAGCGCCCTGTCCCCCGCAAGCCGCGTTGCCGGCCCGCTGACGACGCGCGGCACCAAGGCCAACAACATCATCAACATTGTGGGAGGAAACATCCAGGACAGAAGGCTTTCGCCGAAAAGCCGGGGGACACTGGCGAGAATCAGAAGTCCAAAAGTCGCATCAATCACCCAACCGAGTACGTGGGCTCGCGGAATCGCGGGAGGAAGCTGCCCCAGCGCCTGACGTTCGGCAGAGCGGATCAGTCGGCTCGCCTCGACAAGGATAGCGCCGAGCGATGCGAACAGAAACGCGACCGAAAGCGTCCCAAACCACGCAAGACCGCCGGAAATCGCCAGCACCACAAGTACCGCGGCGCTCAGAGCATTGCTCGCATTGCCGGCGTGAAGCAGCGAAGAGCCGAACGCCACTACGCCTTGGCGCGCAATCGCTTGCCCCGGAGACATCGGCTCCCCTTCGCCGAACCGTGTGCGCAACCACTCGGTTTCGACCGCGTGCGCCTCAGCCTCGGTGCGAATCATGCGCCAGTTCGCCCCAGCCCTTGCATCGGCGGGTATCTCGCGCATCGGAATGCCGGATTGCAGTGCGATACGCATCAGCGCGGAAGGCACGTCGCAATCGGCAGGAAGTTCGTGAAGGTGCTCGACCAGGCGTCCGGGAATCTGCATCAGCCCGGCCCCCGCCCGATTGAGATCGATCCGCTCGAACCCTTCGGCCAGCGCGCCTTCAACGGGTTGAACCAGCACCGCCGGGGCGGGCCCGTCGAACAGCGAAACCGCGCGCGCCGGCTCGGCAAAGAGCCCCTCGCTGACGACGACGAGTTCGTCATTGGCGGTTACCAGCCCGGAAAGCGAGCGGGAACCGGTAGAAATGTAGAATTGCAGCCCGGCATCCTCAGCCGCGTGCTGAAGCGCGATGAGTTCCGGCGAAGCGCCGCGCGCGATGCAGATCACCCTCTGGCAATCCATAGCCAGCGCAAGGCCAAGCTGGTGCCGGGCAAGCATAGCCCCGCCCACACGCAGGAACGCGCGTGGGACCGGCTGACCCGCTCCCGCGGGCTCCGTCATGGCCAGCAATGCGATGCGCAGCTTGTAACCCTCCAGCGACCCCGCACCATGTAAACATGGGACGCGCGAGTGCCAAGCGTATGCCTGCAATCAGTCGGCGGAAAACTCGGCGATATAAGCACGAAGGCGGCGAACCACCGCCGGGTCGCCCGGAGCCGCGTCCAACGCCTCATCGGCCAGCATCAGCAGCGAGGCGCTGTGGAAGCTGGCCGCGATGCCCTTGAGCCGCATCGCCGCCATTTGCCAGTTTCCGTCGCAGCGGGCGCGCACGAGCAGATCCACTTGCCGGTCCACGCTTTCGACGTAAGACGCGCGCAGTTCCGCGAAAAGATCCGCGTCCCCGCCTGCCGCTGCCGACAGCGTTGCTTCGAGTGCACCTGCTTCATATGCCATTTCCCCAGCTTAATCCGAGAAGGGTTAAAGTGGGGTTTATTGGAGGATCACACATGGTATCCTGCCGCCATGTCCGGGGAAAACAGGATCATCGCGTTCGGCGCGAACCATAGTGAAAATGGCGATGCCGCAGCGGTTTCGCAGCCTCCCATGACGGAAAACGAAGGCGATGCCATGCCCCTGTCGCAGGAAGAATGGCATCGCGCGCTGGCGCCGGCAGCGTTGACGCGTGGAACCGGTGCGCCAAAGTGGCTGCTGCCTGCCCTCGCCGCCTTTACCGCCGCAGCCTGGACCGGTTTCTTCCTGGGATCGCAATGGCCGCTCCTGAATAGCCTGCCACTGGTGGCGATCCCGGCGATGGTGACGACCTGGGCGGTTCCCTTGCTGCTGATCGGCCTCGTCTGGCTGCTTGCCATGCGCCACAGCGCGCGCGAAGGTAAACGCTTCGGCGATGTCGCACGGACGCTGTCGCGCGAATCCGCGAATCTCGAAAAGCGGCTGACTGCCGTGAACCGCGAGCTGAGCCTCGCGCGGGAGTTCGTGGCCGCGCAGTCCCGCGATCTTGAAGCATTGGGCCGCATCGCTACCGAGCGTCTTTCGCAAAATGCCGAACGATTGCAGGATCTTATCCGCGAAAATGGCGGCCAGGTTGATTCGATCAGCACTGTCAGCGCGACCGCGCTCGACAACATGGAGAAGCTGCGCAGCCAGCTCCCCGTGATCGCCAGCTCTGCCAAGGACGTCACCAATAACATCGGCAACGCCGGCCGGGCGGCGCATGTCCAGCTTGAGGACATGATCAACGGTTTCAACCGCCTCAACGAGTTCGGCTCCGCCAGCGAACGGCAGGTCTCGCGCCTGCGTGAAGCGGTGGCGACAGCGCTCGACGAATTCACCACCCGCACCGACCGCATGGGCACGCTGGCGGACGAACGCTTCACCGTTCTGAACGAACGTGGCGAGGCGTTCCGCACCGAACTCGAACGGCATGAGGTGGAAGCACTCGCGGGTATCCGCACGCGCGCCAACGCGCTGGAAACCGAGATCGCCGAAACGCGCGCACAACTCGATCGGCATGAGGAAGAGAGCCTCACCTCCCTGCGCGCCCGGCTCATCGCCCTGCGTGAGGAGAGCGATGTCGTTTCCCGCGCGCTGCGTGACAGCGAGGGTCGCGCCGCGGAAGACTGGCGGAAGGCGCTGGAAGAGCTTGAGGACGAGCAGCGCGAAGTCGGCCGTGGCATCACCCGTACACAGGACGCCACTATCGGCGCGCTCAAGGCCTCATTGAACGCCATCGCTGCCGATGCCGAGCAACTCGACGGCACAATTGCAGCTCGCCGTGAGCGGCTCGCTGCGGAACTCGATGCGCGCCAGTCACGCCAGTCCGAACTCGAACGGGCCGCGATTACCCGCATCGAAGCCATGCTCGGCGATCTTGACGCGGGGATTTCCGAAAGGCTCGAACGCCATCGCCTGCAAGCCGCGACGCTGGGCGAGCGGGCCGGTGCTATCACCGCTGAACTGGAGCGCTATCAGGCCCGGTTCGATGCCATTGCTGTCACCAGCGAAAATATCGAGAGCCGCCTCACCGGCAGCCTCGGCTCGCTCACTGAACGCCTCACCGCCGCTCGGGCAACGCTTGCGGCGACCGATGGCGATGTGGAATCGCTCACCCAAGCCAGCGTCCGCCTGCTCGAACTGATTCAGGGCAGCGCACGATATGCCCACAATGACTTGCCCGAATCCCTCGCCCTATCCGAGGATCGGCTGAATCGCCTCCAAGCGGGGATCGCCGCCCTCCTCGCATCGCTGAGGGAATCGGCCGGCAATGGCCTGGAACTCGCCGGGACGATCGAGACTTCCGGTCTCGGCCTCAAGGCCCTCACCACCGAGCTTGCCGAGGCACAAGCCGAACTGGCACGCAGCGGTACCGCTCACGGTAAGCTGCTGGACGAACTGCGCCAGTCGGTCTCCGCCATCGAAATCGCCACGGACGATGCCGCCGGAAAGGCGCAAGGCGAGCTTCGCGATGCCGTTTCGGCTTTGCAGGCAGCGCTTGCGGGATCTGTCGAAGCCATCGAGGGCGATAGTGCCGAGCGCATCGCCCGCGTGGCGCAAGAGCTTGGTGACGAAAGCGCACAGGCCATCGACAAGGCCATGCGCCAGCGTGTGGCGGAAGTGACCGGCCAGTTGGATCAGGCCGTCGCCCATGCTTCGGGCGCCACGCGCGAGGCCACGATCCAGCTTCGCGACCAGCTTGCGAAAGTGGACGAACTCGTCGGCAACCTGGAAAACCGCGTCGCCCAAGCGCGCGAACGGGCCGAAGAGGAAATCGACAACGATTTTGCCCGGCGCGTCGCGCTCATTACCGAGTCGCTCAATTCGAACGCGATCGACATTGCCACGTCGCTCTCGGCCGACGTATCCGATACGGCCTGGGCTGCCTATCTTCGCGGCGATCGCGGCATCTTCACGCGCCGCGCGGTAGCCCTGCTCGATGCGGGCGAGGTCAAGTCGATCCAGCATCTGTTCGAGCACGAGACTGCCTTCCGCGAGCACGTCAGCCGCTACATCCACGATTTCGAGGCGATCCTGCGTCAGGTACTTTCGACACGCGACGGCAATGCCTTGGGCGTCACCCTGCTCTCATCGGACATGGGCAAGCTTTACGTGGCGCTGGCACAGGCTATCGAGCGGCTGCGCAATTGATTTGGGCCGGAGCCGCAAGGCTGGAACAGCCTCGCGTCCGACCTTCCAGGATCAGTAGCCGATATCTTTCACCGGCGGCTGCCCGAAAACATTGAGATCGTCGGCAGTGACCCACTGCTCGGCGTAATTCATGTAATAGAGCCCGAAAAGCACCAGTCCCAGGACCGTGGCGCGCTTGGCGATAAGCTTCGGGCGGAAGTTCACCGGCGCACTGTTGGCGTGCCCCTTCTCGACCCGATAGCCCGTCACCTCATCGGGTGTGCGCAGGCCGAACGGCATGACGAGGAACGCGGCCAGGACCCAGAACAGGCCGTAAATCGCAATCATCGAAGTCCATTGCATGGCCATCGCTCAATCCTCCAGCAGCAGAACCTGCACTTGCGGCTTCTTTCCGGACCAGCGCGTCGCTGCCCGGCGCGCGGCAAGCCGCGCCGCCTCGACCCGAACTTCGCGGTCAGACTTCTTCGCCCTGCCAAGCGCATTGACGACATCCTGCTGCGCTTCTTCGACGAACTTCTCGTAGTCCTCATCGAGCGGCAACCCGATTGCGGCAACCTGCACGTTGCCCTTCCGGTCGGCTGCGACCGAGACCACGCCGTTGAAGGAAATCCGGCGGCGCATCACCATCGCATCGCCATCCGCGGGCGCGATGATATCGCCATCGAGCACCAGGCGGCCCGAGCGCACTTCACCGAATTTTCCGGGATGGCTTGGCGCAAGGCGCACGAGGTCGCCATTTTTCTGGAACAGGGCCTTGGGAATACCGCTCGCGAGACCAAGCCGCGCCTGTTCGCGCATGTGCCGTACCTCTCCGTGAACCGGAACAAGGATTTCGGGCCGGATCCAGCCATAGAGTGCCTGAAGCTCCGGACGGCCGGGATGTCCGGATACGTGGATGGTGCTCTGGCGGTCGGTGACGATAACTATGCCGGAATCCGAAAGACGGTTCTGGATGCGGCCGATGGCGATCTCGTTGCCGGGGATCTGGCGGCTCGAGAACAATACGACATCGCCCGCTTCAAGCTTGATCGGATGGTTGCCCTCCGAAATACGCGCCAGCGCCGCACGCGCCTCGCCCTGCCCGCCGGTGGCGACGATCAGGACCTCGCCGCGCGGCAGGTCCATCGCGGTATCGATGTCGATCAGTTCGGGCAGCTTCTCCAGATAGCCGCTGGCTTTTGCCGTCTCGATGATTCGATCCAGCGAACGCCCGGCCACGCAGAGCTTGCGCCCGGTCTTGCGGGCCACATCGCCCAGCGTCTGAAGCCGCGCCACATTGGAGGCGAAAGTCGTGACGAGCACACGCCTGCCGCGATGCGACTTCACTTCCTCCAGCAGCCCACGATAGACCTCGCCTTCGGAGCCCGACGCCTGCGGATTGAACACGTTAGTCGAATCGCAGACGAGCGCGAGCACGCCCTCGTCACCGATCGCCGTCAATTCTTCCGCGGTCGTCGGCGTGCCAACTTGCGGCTCGTCATCGAGCTTCCAGTCGCCGGTGTGGAAAATCTTGCCGTAAGGCGTGTCGATCAGCAGCGCGTTGCCTTCCGCGATCGAATGCGCCAGCGGCACATAGCGGATACCGAACGGCCCGAGTTCGAAGCGTTCGAGATCCTCGACCACGATCAGTTCGACCTCACCGAGGATGCCCGCTTCCTCCAGCTTCGCCGCGACAAGACGCGCGGTGAAAGGGGTCGCATAAATCGGTACGTCGAGCGCCTCGGCGAAATAGGGTACCGCGCCGATGTGGTCTTCGTGCGCATGGGTCAGGACGATGCCCAGCAGGTTCTCGCGCTCATCCTCGATGAATTCGAGGTCCGCGAAGACGAGATCGACGCCCGGGTACTCGTTCATGCCGAAAGTCATGCCGAGATCGACCATCAGCCACTTGCCCTGGCAGCCATAGAGATTGACGTTCATGCCAATCTCGCCGGAACCACCCAGCGCGCAAAACAGCAGTTCGTTACCCGGTATCACTTCTTTACAGCCCTCTCGGCAAGTATGGCGAGGCCCTCAAGCGTCAGGTCGGCATCGACGGCATCGAAGATGTCCGTCGCCTTGTCGAACAGAACGGCGAGACCGCCGGTGGCGATTACTTTGGCGGGACGGCCGATTTCCGCACGCATGCGGGCAATCAGGCCTTCCATCATGGCGACGTAGCCCCAGAATACCCCGATCAGCATCTGGTCTTCGGTATTGCGGCCGATCACCGACTTGCTCTGCGGCACGGCGATGGCAATGCGCGGGAGCTTGGCGGTATTGCCGACCAGCGCGTCCAGCGAAAGATTGATGCCCGGCGCGATAATGCCACCTTTGTAGGCGCCATGATAGTCAACCACGTCCAAAGTCGTGGCCGTGCCAAAATCGACGACGATAAGATCGCCGCCGTGGCGTTCATGCGCGGCAATCGCATTGACCGCACGGTCGGCACCCAGCGAGCGCGGCTCGTCAACGTCGATATCGATCGCGTAGTCGGCCTTGCCTTGCCCCGCGATCAGCGGCTCCACTTCGAAATAGTGGCGGCAGAGGATCTCCAGATTGTGCAGCGCGCGCGGCACCACAGTGGAGATGATGATGCTGTCCACCGCCTTGGGATCGACGCCGCGGATCGCCAGCAACTGCATCAGCCAGACCGCATATTCGTCGCCCGTACGGCGCGGATCGGTCGCAATGCGCCAGCGGCCTCGCAGCGTGCGCCCTTCGAAGAGCGCGAAAACGACATTGGTATTGCCGGCATCGATCGCGAGCAGCATCGGAATTCCTTCAGACCAGCGAGACGTCGCCCGCATGGATGACACGTAGGCTTCCGTCCGGCAGACGCAAGCGCAGAGCACCGTCGGGGTCAAGCCCGGCGAAAGCGCCGAGCGCCTCCCCTTCCCCGTCCAGCACAACCTTCAGAGGCGTGCCTTGCGGATAGGCATGCTGCTGCCAGGCCCCCAGCGTGGCCGAAAGCCCTTCGCTCCGCCATTGCGAGAGACGCCTCGCATAAGCAGTCGCCAGCTTTTCGAGCACTTTTTGCGCATCGACATCGCTTCCACCCGAAGCCAGTACCGACGCCGTAGCGCGGTCGGCCAGTTCGGGGGCGGATACAAGGTTGATACCGATGCCAACGATCACATGATCGCCGCAGCGTTCCAGCAGAATGCCGCTGATCTTGGCGCCCGCGACAAGAACGTCGTTGGGCCATTTGAGTTGAACGCCCGCTTCCGCAGGTAGCAGCGCGGCAATCAGGTCACGGACGGCGAGCGCCGCCACGAAAGCCAGCGTATGAGCCGCCGGGTCATCGGCGCGAAGCGCGATGACAGTGCTGGCGTAGAGATTGCCCTCAGGCGAGGACCATTCCTTGCCGCGACGCCCGCGCCCGGCGCTTTGTCGCACCGCGCGTAGCCAGAACCCTTCAGCAATGCCCTCGCCGGCGCCGAGGCGCCGGACGAGATCGGCATTGGTCGAAGCGGTCTCTTCGACGACCTCTATCAAAGGCCGGAGAAGAGCGCCGCCGCAGCGGTGTCAGCCAGATGGCCCAGCCAGCGGGTGAGCAGGAAGCCCAGCGGCGAAATGACCACGCACGAACCCACGAGGACGAGCTTGTGCCAGATGTCGCTCTGGCCCTTCACCACGTCGGCCGGTTCGTCGAAGTACATGATCTTGACGACCTTGAGGTAGTAGAAAGCGCCGATCACGGAAGCCGCAAAGCCCAGCGCGGCGAGCGCGATCATGCCGCCGTCAACCGCGGCCTTGAAGACCAGGAACTTGCCCCAGAAGCCGAACATCGGCGGGATACCGGCAAGGCTGAACATGATCATCGCCAGCGCCAGGGCAAGGCCCGGACGGGTGCGCGACAGGCCGGCCATCTTGCCGAGATCCTCGACCGGATTGCCGTTTTCGTCGGCAAGCATCAGGATCATGACAAAACCGCCAATCGACATCGCAACATAGATCGCGAGGTAGAACAGCATCGCCGAGATGCCTTCCGGCGTTGCCACCGCGAGGCCGACCAGCATGAAGCCGACGTTGTTGATCGACGAATAGGCCATCAGTCGCTTGATGTTCGACTGACGCATCGCGCCAAGAGCACCGATCACGATCGAAGCGAGTGCTGCGAAGACAACGATCTGCTGCCAGGCATGCGCCTGTTCACCGAAGGCTTCGATGGCAACGCGCATGGTAAGCGCCATCGCGGCGACCTTGGGGGCCGTTGCGAAGAGCGTGGTCACCGGGGTCGGTGCACCTTCGTAAACGTCCGGCGTCCACATATGGAACGGTACGGCGCTGATCTTGAAGGCAAGACCGGCGAAGACGAACACGAGGCCGAACAGGGCGCCATGCGAGAGGCCATGCGCCATCGAGGCGCTGATGCCGTCGAACGACGTCGTGCCTGCGAACCCGTACGTCAGGCTCATGCCGAACAGCAGGATGCCCGAAGCCAGCGCGCCCAGCACGAAGTACTTGAGGCCCGCTTCGGCCGAACGACCATCGGTGCGCAGGAACGCGGCCAGGACGTAGGCGGCGAGCGAGTTCATCTCCAGGCCGATGTAGAGCGTGATGAGGTTCGTTGCCGAAACCATCATGCTCATGCCGATCGCCGCCAGAACGACGAGCACCGGATATTCGGCACGCATCGCCTTGAAGCGATCGAAGTAGGCCGGAGCGACCATGATCGAAACGGCGGCAGAGATGTAGATCAGCACTTTCGCGAAGGAAGCGAAAGCGTCGGCCTTGAACTGGCCGAAGAAGGCGTAAGTTTCGACGCCCATGGCACCGCCGCAAAGCGCGGGGGCGACGAGGACGCCGGCGGCGACGAGCGCCGCCACGGCGAGAACGGAGATCAACCGGGCAGCCTTGTCACCACCCCAGGCGGCGATCAGGAGCAAGACGAGGCTTGCGAAGCTCAGCGTTTCTTCAGGCGCGATCAGGCGCAGTGACTGCGACCAGTCCATCAGTGTGCCCCCTCATGCGCAGCTTCTTCATGCGCAGGCTTTTCCTTGCCCATGGCCAACTTGGCGTCTCCTTCCGGCTTTGCACGCGCAATCCGGGCGTCGAGCGCGGCAATGTCGGCGCGCATCGGAGCAATGAAGCTCTCGGGATAGACGCCCATCCACAGCACCGCGAGGCCCAGCGGAACCACCATAAGCAGTTCGCGGACGTCGAGGTCGGCCATGGCGGCGGCATCGGCGTTCTTCTGGTCGCCAAAGGCGATCCGGCGATAGAGGTAGAGCATGTAGGCAGCGCCCAGGATGATACCGGTGGTGCAGATCAGCGCCGTCCAGCTCGATGCCTGGTAAATGCCGCCAAGGCTCAGGAATTCGCCGACGAAACCGCTGGTGCCCGGAAGGCCGATCGAGGCCATCGTGAAGAGCAGGAAGAACAGCGCATAACGCGGCATGTTGATGGCAAGACCACCGTAACGGACGATCTCACGGGTGTGCAGGCGGTCGTAGATGATGCCCACGCAAAGGAACAGCGCGCCCGAGACGAGGCCGTGGCTCAGCATGACCAGCATCGAACCTTCGAGGCCCTGCGGGTTGAAGGCGAAGAGACCGATGGTCACGATCGCCATGTGAGCGACCGACGAATAGGCGATCAGCTTCTTCATGTCGCTCTGCACCAGCGCGATCAGCGAGGTGATAACGACAGCGGCCATCGAGAGACCCCACACCAGCGGCGCGAAGTAGGCCGAAGCTTCGGGGAACATCGGCAGCGAGAAGCGGATGAAGCCGTAGCCACCCATCTTCAGTAGCACGCCTGCCAGGATCACCGAGCCAGCGGTCGGCGCCTGAACGTGCGCCGCCGGAAGCCAGGTGTGGACCGGCCACATCGGCATCTTCACCGCGAAGCTGGCGAAGAAGGCGAGGAACAGCCAGGTCTGAGCCTGCGGATCGAAGTCATAAGCCATCAGCGCAGGAACCGAGGTCGTGCCGGCAGTGTGGACCATCCACAGCATCGCCACGAGCATCAGCACAGAACCGAGCAGCGTGTAGAGGAAGAACTTGTAAGCAGCGTAGATACGGTCCGCACCACCCCAGATACCGATGATAAGGTACATCGGGATCAGGCCGGCTTCGAAGAACATGTAGAACAGGAAGATATCCTGTGCCGCGAAGACGCCGATCATCAGCGTTTCCATGAGCAGGAAAGCGGCCATGTATTCGCCGACGCGCTTCTCGATCGAGTTCCAGCTCGCACCGATACAGATCGGCATGAGGAAGACCGAAAGCAGGATCAGCAGCAGCGCAATGCCATCGATGCCGAGAGCGTAGGAAAAGCCCGAGAACAGCTCATGCCGTTCCGTGAACTGCCACTGCGCTCCGCCAATGTCGAAGTTCATCCAGAGGACAATGCCAAGAGCAAGGTCCGCGAGGGTGGCGACAAGCGCCACCACTCGGGCCGATTTGGCATCAAGGTAGAGACAAGCCAGTGCCGCCGCGAGCGGCACCAGCAACATCAGACTGAGGATCGGAAAACCACTCATCATCTTATCCCGCGATCACCCAGCTGATGGCGGCAACGACGCCGATCAGCATGACAAGTGCGTAGCTGTACAGATAGCCCGACTGGACCTTCTGCGCGTAAGTCGAACCCCTGGCGACGACCCAGGCCGCACCGTCGGGACCGAACTTGTCGATCACGCCGATGTCCAGGACATTCCAGAACACCTTGCCGAGCCAGAAAGCGGGACGGACGAAGATCGTGTTGTAGAGTTCGTCGAACATCCACTTGCGGTACACGAAGGTGTAAACCGGCCCGAGCTGTTCGGCGACTGCCTTGGGGAACGAGAGATTCTTCATGTAGCCGTACCATGCGGTCAGCAGGCCCAGCGCCATCACCGTGAACGGAGCCCACTTCACCCAGGTCGGAACGCCATGCATCGCGTGGATCAGGTGTTCGTGGAAGACCAGTGCGCCCTTCCAGAACTCGCCCTCTCCTTCGGAGACGAAGGCATGCTGGAAAATAAAGCCGGCAAAGATCGCACCCAACGAGAGGATGATCAGCGGCAGCAGCATGACCGGCGGGCTTTCGTGCGGGTGGTAGCCACCCGTGCCGTCGCCGTGCTGCGTGTAGTCCGGACCGCGCGAACCGATTTCTTCGCTCGCATGCGAATCTTCGTCCTCAGCGTGCTCATGGCCATCGTGAGCATGATCGTCATGACCATGGCCATGCGCGTCATGAACGGCGTGCTGAATGTGCTCCGACTGGATCCAGCGCGGCTTGCCGAAGAAGGTCAGGAAGACCAGGCGCCACGAATAGAAGCTCGTCATGAGCGCGGCAGCGATGCCCATCCAGAAGGCGAAACCACCGATCTGGGTGCCCGAACCGAAGGCTGCTTCGAGGATCGCGTCCTTCGAGTGGAAGCCTGCGAAGCCCGCGAAACCTGCGATACCCACGCCGGTGATGGCCAGCGTACCCGCCGTCATCGCCCAGAAGGTGATCGGGATATGCTTACGCAGGCCGCCGTAGAAGCGCATGTCCTGCTCGTGGTGCATCGAGTGGATGACCGAACCGGCACCAAGGAACAGCAGTGCTTTGAAGAACGCGTGCGTGAACAGGTGGAACATGGCCGCGCCATAGGCGCCGACGCCGGCGGCGAAGAACATGTAACCGAGCTGCGAGCAGGTCGAGTACGCGATCACGCGCTTGATGTCCCACTGCGTGCAGCCCACGGTGGCGGCGAAGAAGCAGGTGCAGGCGCCAACGAAGGCGACGAGGTGCATCGCGGTCTCGCTGGTCTCGAACATCGGCGAGAGGCGGCAGACCATGAAGACGCCGGCGGTGACCATGGTCGCGGCGTGAATGAGGGCCGAGACCGGGGTTGGGCCTTCCATCGCGTCCGGAAGCCAGGTGTGCAGGCCGAGCTGCGCCGACTTGCCCATCGCGCCGATGAACAGAAGGATGCAAATCACCGTCATCGTGTCAAAGCGGTGGCCGAGGAAGCCGATGGTCGAACCCGCCATGCCCGGCGCTGCGTGCAGGATCTCGGGAATCGAGACCGTGCCGAACACCAGGTAGGTGCCGAAGATGCCCAGCATGAAGCCAAGGTCACCCACGCGGTTGACCACGAAGGCCTTGATCGCGGCGGCGCAGGCCGAAGGCTTGCGGAACCAGAAGCCGATCAGAAGGTACGACGCGAGACCCACGCCTTCCCAACCGAAGAACATCTGCACCAGGTTGTCCGCCGTCACCAGCATGAGCATGGCGAAGGTGAACAGCGACAGGTACGCGAAGAAGCGCGGCTGATCCGGCTCCTCGCTCATGTAGCCCCACGAATAGAGGTGCACGAGCGCGGAGACCGAGGTGATGACCACCAGCATGACGGCGGTCAGCGTGTCGACACGCAGCGCCCAGTCGAAGGTCATCGCGCCAGACTGGACCCACTTGAGGACCGGAACGACGCTGGCTTCGGCGTGGCCGCCGAGGAACTGCAGGAAAATCGGCCACGACAGCAGGCACGACACGAAGAGCGCGCCTGTTGTCAGGGACTTCGCCGCGACGTTGCCGAGCTGCTTGTTGCCAAGCCCGGCGATGATCGCTGCCAATAATGGCAGGAAGACGATGATCAGGATCGGGTGCAAGGCCTTATCCCTTCATCCGGTTGACGTCGTCGACGGCAATCGTGCCGCGGCCACGGAAGTAGATCACGAGGATAGCAAGCCCCACTGCGGCCTCGCCGGCAGCAACCGTCAGCACGAACATCGCGAAGATCTGACCCGTGAGGTCGTGCAGGAACGCGCTGAAGGCGACGAGGTTGATGTTGACCGCAAGCAGGATCAGTTCGATCGCCATGAGCAGAACGATGACGTTCTTGCGGTTGAGGAAGATACCGAGGACGCCGAGCACGAAAAGGATCGAGCTGACGGCCACGTAATGTTCGATGCCGATCACAGCTGAACCCCCTTGCCCACTTCGGGCTTGACGTTGACGGTCGCTTCGTCGGGACGACGTGCAATCTGCTTGCTGATGTTCTGACCACGCGTGTCGGTGCGCTGGCGATGGGTCAGCACGATGGCGCCGATCATCGCAACGAGCAGGATCAGGCCCGCCGCCTCGAACAGGAAGAGATAGCGGCCATACATCAGGGCGCCGATGGCCTCGATGTTCGACGCACCGACCGGAATCGCTGCCGTGCCGTCAGGCGTGCCGAGCGTCATTGCGCCCGACTTCAGGACGCCGAGACCGACGAGCAGTTCGGCGACCAATACGGCCGCGACCAGCAAGCCCAGCGGGAAGTTCTTGACGAACCCTGCACGAAGCTCCGCGAAGTCGATGTCCAGCATCATGACGACGAACAGGAACAGAACCGCGACAGCACCGACGTAGACGATGATGAGCAGCATGGCGATGAACTCGGCGCCGACAAGAACCATGAGCCCGGCAGCGTTGAAGAACGCCAGGATCAGGAACAGCACCGAATGCACCGGGTTGCGGGAGACGATGGTGGCCACCGCCGAAGCGATGGTCAGCGCCGCGAAAAGGTAGAAGGCGATAATCTGGATCATGTCCGTGGCCCCCTATCGGTACGGCGCGTCGGCTTCAAGGTTCGCGGCGATCGCACGCTCCCACTTGTCCCCGTTCGCCAGTAGCTTGGCCTTGTCATAGAGCAGTTCCTCGCGCGTTTCCGTCGCGTATTCGAAGTTCGGCCCCTCGACGATCGCATCCACCGGGCAGGCTTCCTGGCAGAAACCGCAGTAGATGCACTTCGTCATGTCGATGTCGTAGCGCGTGGTACGGCGCGAACCGTCGGCACGCGGCGCGGCTTCGATGGTGATCGCCTGCGCCGGGCAGATCGCTTCGCAGAGCTTGCAGGCGATGCAGCGTTCCTCGCCGTTGGGATAACGGCGCAGGGCGTGCTCACCACGGAAGCGCGGCGAAAGCGGGTTCTTCTCGAATGGGTAGTTGATCGTCGCCTTGGGCTTGAAGAAATACTTCAAGGTCAGCCAGTGCGCCTTCACGAACTCCCAGAGCGTGAAGCTCTTTATGAGTTGTCCGACGGTCATTGGAAGTGTCCGGTAGCCATGAGGTAGCCGCTGACGAGAACAACGAACAGCAGCGATACGGGCAGGAAGACCTTCCAGCCCAGGCGCATCAGCTGGTCATAGCGATAGCGCGGAACCGTCGCCTTCACCCAGCTGAACACGAAGAAGAAGAATGCGACCTTGAGCAGGAACCAGATGAAGCCCGGCACGAGGTAGAGAACGGGAATGTCGAGCGGCGGCAGCCATCCGCCCCAGAACAGCGTCGCGTTGAGCGCGCACATCAGGAGCACATTGGCATATTCACCCAGCCAGTAGGCAGCGAAGGCCATCGACGAATATTCGGTCTGGTAACCGGCAACGAGCTCGGATTCCGCTTCGGTAAGGTCGAAGGGAGCGCGCTGCGTTTCGGCCATGCCCGAAATCAGGAACATCACCCACATCGGGAAGAGCAGCGGGTTCGCGACGAAGCCGTTGATGATCCCGAAAACGTGGCCCTTCTGGGCCCAGACGATGCCGTTGAGGTTGAAAGTACCGGCCCAGAGAACGACGCAGATCAGGATGAAGCCGATCGAGACTTCATACGAGATCATCTGCGCCGAAGCGCGCATCGCCGAGAAGAACGGGTACTTGGAGTTCGATGCCCAACCCGCCATCACGGTGCCGTAGACACCGAGCGAGCTGATCGCGAGCACGTAAAGCAGGCCGACATTGATGTCCGCCAGAACCGCGCCCGAGTTGAACGGGATCACCGCCCAGGCCAGCAGCGCCACGGTGAACGTGACAACCGGCGCGATCAGGAACAAGCCCTTGTTCGACGCCGAAGGAATGATGGTTTCCTGAAGGAAAACCTTCAGACCGTCCGCGAAGGACTGAAGCAGGCCGAACGGGCCGACCACGTTGGGACCACGGCGCAGCGCCATGGCGGCCCAGATCTTGCGGTCGACATAGATGATCATGGCAACAGCCAGCATCAGCGGCAGCGCGATGAGCAGGATGCCGCAGACGGTGGACACGAACCATGCCCACTCGTGGCTCATCCCGAGAGTCTGGAAGAAAGCGGTCATTCCGCGGCCTCCGCCAGATCTTCACCGTGCAGGATTTCGGCCGAGCAGCGCTGCATGACGGCACTCGCACGGGCGATCGGGTTGGTCATGTAGAAGTCCTTGATCGGATAGGCGATCTGACCGGCAGCGGAACCGCCGCCATTGGGCAGAACGCTCCCGTAATCGGCAAGACCTTCGCTGCCAAGTGCAGGAACTTCCTTGATCATTGCATTTCGCAGCTGATCGAAGCTGTCGAAGCCGACCGACACGCCGAAGGCGTCCGCGAGCGCACGCAGGATCGTCCAGTCTTCACGCGCGTCGCCGGGTGCGAAGACGGCCTTGTCAGCCCACTGCACGCGGCCTTCGGTGTTGACGTACGTGCCCGCCTTTTCGGTGTAGGCCGAAGCCGGCAGGATCACGTCCGCAGCGTGGGCACCCTTGTCGCCGTGGTGACCGATGTAGACGATCATCGAATCGGCGAACTTGGTGAAGTCCACTTCGTCGGCGCCGAGCGCGAGCAGAACCTTGGGCTTGGCGGCGACGAGGTCGGCAATGCCGCCCTTCTGCGCGTAGCCGAGCATCAGGCCGCCCATGCGGGCCGCCGCCATGTGGAGGACATTGAAGCCGTTCCACTTGGTGCCATCTTCAAGATCGCGAACGAGGTTGAACTGGGCGGCGAGCGCGAGGCCCGCTTCCAGACCACCACGGCCGAGCGCCGCACCGCCGAGGATGACCGCCGGACGCTTCGCGTTCGACAGCGCATCGGCGACGTTCTGCGGAAGATTGCCAAGGACCGAGAGGTCTTCGCCAAGGAACTCGCCGCCGAAAGTGGTTTCCCACTCGGGACCGACGAGGAACACCTTGGCACCGCGCTTCACTGCCTTCCGGAGGCGAACGTTGAGCAGCGGGGCTTCCCAGCGCACGTTGCTGCCCGCGATCAGGATCGCGTCAGCCGTCTCGATACCCGAGAACGTGGTGTTGAAGTTGACGGCGGCGAGGTTGTCGGTCGCGTAGTCCATCCCGGTCTGGCGACCTTCGATAAGCTTCGAACCGAGTGCGCCGACCAGCTTCTTGGCCGCAAACATCGTTTCGCAATCGACCATGTCGCCAGCCATGGCGGCGATCGAATTGCCCGGGTTCAGCGTGGCGATGGCAGCGAATGCCTCGTTCCAGCTGACCGCGACGAGCTTGCCGTCACGGCGCAGGAACGGCTTGTCGAGGCGGCGCTTGGTAAGCCCGTCGACCATGTAGCGCGCCTTGTCGCTGATCCATTCCTCGTTCACGTCATCGTTGTTACGAGGAAGCACGCGCAGCACTTCACGGCCACGCGCATCGATGCGGATGTTGGCACCCGTGGCGTCCGACACGTCGATGCCCAGCGTCTTCTTGAGTTCCCAGGGACGGGCCTCGAAGGCGTAGGGACGCGAGGTGAGCGCGCCAACCGGGCACAGGTCAATCACGTTGGCCGACATCTCGTGCTTGGCAGCATGTTCGAGATAAGTCGTGATCTGCATGTTCTCGCCGCGATAAAGCGCGCCGATCTCGTCCACGCCGGCGATCTCTTCCGAGAAGCGCACGCAGCGGGTGCAGTGGATGCAGCGCGTCATCGTCGTCTTGATGAGCGGGCCCATGTACTTTTCAGTGACCGCGCGCTTGTTCTCGTCATAGCGCGAAGCGCCGCGACCGTAGGCAACGGACTGGTCCTGAAGGTCGCATTCGCCGCCCTGATCGCAGATCGGGCAGTCGAGCGGGTGGTTGATGAGGAGGAACTCCATCACCCCTTCCCGCGCCTTCTTGACCATTTCGGAATCCGTGCGGATTTCCTGGCCTTCGGCGGCAGGAAGCGCGCACGAAGCCTGGGGCTTCGGCGGTCCGGGCTTCACTTCGACCAGGCACATGCGGCAGTTACCGGCAATGCTCAGGCGTTCGTGGTAGCAGAAGCGCGGGATTTCCTTGCCGGCAAGCTCACAGGCCTGCAGCACGGTTGCGCCGGTGGGGACGTCGATCTCGACGCCGTCGACTTTGACCTTGGGCATTACTCGGCAGCCTCGCGGACGTTTTCGGCGATCCGGCGCTCAAGCTCCGGACGGAAATGACGGATCAGGCCCTGGATCGGCCACGCCGCAGCGTCGCCCAGAGCGCAGATGGTGTGGCCTTCGACCTGCTTGGTCACCTGCTGCAGCATGTCGATTTCCTCGACTTCCGCGTCGCCGGTGCGCAGGCGCTCCATCACGCGCCACATCCAGCCCGTGCCTTCGCGGCAGGGGGTGCACTGGCCACAGGACTCGTGCTTGTAGAAGTACGAGATGCGGCTGATGGCGCGAACGATGTCGGTGGACTTGTCCATGACGATGACGGCAGCGGTACCGAGGCCCGAGCCGACGGCCTTCAGGCCGTCGAAGTCCATCGGGGCATCCCAGATGTCGGCAGCCGGGACCAGCGGAACCGACGAACCGCCGGGGATCACCGCCAGCAGGTTGTCCTTGCCCCCGCGAATGCCGCCGCAGTGACGCTCGATCAACTCGCTGAACGGGATCGACATCTCTTCCTCGACCACGCAGGGACGGTTCACGTGCCCGCTGATCTGGAAGAGCTTGGTGCCCTTGTTGTTCTCACGGCCGAAGCTTGAGAACCACGCGGCACCGCGACGCAGGATCGTCGGCGCGACGGCGATCGATTCGACGTTGTTCACCGTGGTCGGGCAGCCGTAGAGGCCTGCACCGGCCGGGAACGGCGGCTTCAGGCGCGGCTGGCCCTTCTTGCCTTCGAGGCTTTCGATCATCGCGGTTTCTTCACCGCAGATGTAGGCGCCGGCGCCGCGGTGGACGAAGACGTCGAAATCGTAGCCCGAACCGCAGGCGTTCTTGCCCAGCAAGCCGGCTGCGTAAGCCTCTTCACGCGCCGCGAACAGCGTCTCCGCCTCGCGGATGTATTCACCGCGAATGTAGATGTAGGCCGCGCGCGCACCCATTGCGAAGCCCGCGACCAACGCGCCTTCGAACAGAAGGTGCGGATCGTGACGCATGATCTCGCGATCCTTGCACGAACCCGGCTCGGATTCGTCCGCGTTGATCACGAGGAAGCTCGGCTTGGGATTGCCGTTCTGGTCGAGCGGCGGCTGCTTGGGCATGAAGGACCACTTCATGCCGGTCGGGAAGCCCGCGCCGCCGCGACCACGCAGACCCGAAGCCTTCATCTCGTCGATGATAGCATCACGGCCGCGCTCGATCAGCGCCTTGGTGTTGTCCCAGGCACCGCGCGCCTGCGCTTCCTTCAGGTTCCACGGCTGATAGCCGTAGAGATTGGTGAAGATGCGGTCTTTATCGAGGAGAGCCATTACCACTCACTCCGATAGTCATGGTTTTCGGTGATCATGGCCGCCAGGTTGGTCGGCTCGCCCACCGGTTCGACGGTGTGACGGGCGGGATCCTGGGTACCGGCCTTGGGCGTTTCACCACGCGCCAGCGCGTCCAGCACCGCGTTCAGGCGGTCGGACGTGAGGTCTTCGTAGTTGTCGTCGTTGATCTGGACCATCGGGGCCGAGGCGCAGTTGCCCATGCACTCGACCTCGGTGAACGACCAGAGGCCGTCTTCCGAGATGTGGCCCTTCTTCATGCCGCGCGACTTGCAGGTCGCCAGCAGATCGTCCGATCCGCGCAGCATGCACGGCGTGGTGCCGCAGACCTGCACGTGGAAACGGCCGATCGGCGCGATGTTGTACATCGTATAGAAGGTCGCGACCTCAACCACGCGGATGATCGGCATGTCGAGATAGGCGGCGATGTATTCCATCACCGGGATCGGCAGCCAGCCCTGCGTGTTCAGCTCCGCGCCAACCTGACGCTGAGCGAGATCGAGCAGCGGCATCACGGCCGAGCGCTGGCGCCCTTCCGGATAACGCGCGACGACTTCCTTCGCCTTTTCGGCGTTTTCCGGAGTCCAGGCGAAATTGCCCCAACGCGCCCGCAGTTCGGGCGTATCGGGTTCGATATAGCGGTCAGCCATGCTTACCTCTGCGCTTCAGCCACTGGTCCTGGCCGAAAAGAAACAATTCGAAACCGCCGATCGCAGTCACCATCATCGGCAGCATGGCCGAAGGCTGGAATGCGAGGTAGACGGCGGCAAAATACCAGACCGCAAGCGCCACACCGGTGACAGCGGCCCAGATACGAGTCAGTTCGAGAGTGTTGAACTTCACCGGAAGACCTCCCTCACCGGATGAACTCGACGCGCGAGCACTTGTCGCCCTCGAAGCTGTAGACGGCCAGAACGTCGAACGGCTCGACGAGATCGGAACCGTCCGTCGCCGGGCCACGCGTGACATGCTCGCGGAAGACGACATAGTTGTCGGTCTCTTCGCGCGAGACGATCACGGCCTTGTTCTCGGGCCACTTGGCGAAAGCCGCCTTGAGGCCAGAGCGCGTGCCTTCCTTGCCCTCACGAACCACAGCCCCGCGATAGTTCGCTTCGCTGGCTTCGTCGGTCATGTAGGTCACGTAAAGATCGGCGTCCTGCGCGTTGTAGGCCGCGATCATGGCTTCGGCGATGGCGAGCTTGCTCAACGGTCGCACTCCCCGAACACCACGTCGATGGCGCCCAGAATGGCGGTCGCGTCGGGGAGCATGTGCCCCTTCGACATGAAATCCATCGCCTGGAGATGCGAGAAGGCAGTCGGGCGGATCTTGCAGCGGTACGGCTTGTTGGAGCCGTCCGACACCAGATAGACGCCAAATTCGCCCTTCGGACTTTCCGTGGCAACGTAGACTTCGCCGGCCGGCACGTGGAAGCCTTCGGTGTAGAGCTTGAAGTGATGGATCAGCGATTCCATCGACTGCTTCATCTCACCGCGCTTCGGCGGCACCACCTTGCGGTCGGAAGAAGCGATCGGGCCTTCGGGCATCTGCGCCAGGCACTGCTTCATGATCTTGGCCGACTGACGCACTTCCTCGACGCGGACCATGAAGCGGTCGTAGCAGTCAGAGTTGGTGCCGACGGGGATCTCGAAGTCCATGCGGTCATAGACGTCGTAAGGCTGCGACTTGCGGATATCCCAGGGGATGCCCGCGCCGCGGATCATCGGGCCGGAGAAGCCCCATGCCAGCGCGTCTTCCTTGCTCACCAGCGCGATATCAACATTGCGCTGCTTGAAGATGCGGTTGTCGACCACGAGGCTCATCGCGTCCTCGAACAGCTCCGGCAGGCGGGTGTCGAGCCAGTCGGCAATGTCGGTCAGCAGCTTGAGCGGCACGTCCTGGTGGACGCCGCCGGGGCGGAACCAGGCCGAGTGCATGCGTGCGCCCGATGCGCGTTCGAAGAAGTTGAGGCAGTCCTCGCGGATTTCGAACAGCCACAGGTTCGGGGTCATCGCGCCCACGTCCATGACGTGCGAACCGATGTTGAGCATGTGGTTGCAGATGCGGGTCAGCTCGGCGAACAGCACGCGCAGGTACTGCGCGCGGATCGGAACTTCGAGGTTGAGCAGCTTTTCGACCGCAAGGACGTAGGAATGCTCCATGCCCAGCGGCGAGCAGTAGTCCAGACGGTCGAAATACGGCAGCGCCTGAAGGTACGTCTTGTGTTCGATCAGCTTTTCGGTGCCGCGGTGCAGCAGGCCGACGTGCGGGTCGATGCGCTCGATGATCTCGCCATCGAGTTCCATGACCATGCGCAACACGCCGTGGGCCGCCGGGTGCTGTGGACCGAAGTTGATCGTGTAGTTGGTGATGACTTCATCGCCGGTGGTCGGCGACTGTTCGAGCTGGATGCTCACGCCTTGTCTCCTTCGGCTTTTTCATCGCCCGGAAGCACGTATTCGGCGCCTTCCCAAGGGCTCATGAAGTCGAACTGACGCAGGTCCTGCGCGAGCTTGACCGGCTCGTAGACCACGCGCTGGTCTTCTTCCGAATAACGCAACTCGACATGGCCGGTGAGCGGGAAGTCCTTGCGGAACGGGTGCCCTTCGAAGCCATAGTCGGTCAGAATGCGGCGCAGGTCCGGATTGCCGGCGAAGATCACGCCGTACATGTCGAACACTTCGCGCTCCAGCCAGCCCGCGTTGGGCCATAGCGTGGTCACGGTCGGCACCGGCGTGCTTTCGGCGGCGTTCACCTTCACCATGAGGCGATGGTTCTTCGTCACCGAGAGCAGCATGTAGACGACTTCGAAACGCTCAGGCCGCGACGGATAGTCGACGCCAGCCATTTCCATCAGCTGCTGGTATTCGTGATGGTCACGCAGCAGGCGAAGCGCGTTTTCGATCTGATTACGCGCAACGGTGAGCACGACTTCGCCGTGCTCTTCCTTGCTCGCCTCGACCATGGTGCCCAGCGCGGCCGAGAGCGTCTCGATCACACCTTCATTCGAAGCGAACTTCGGGGCGGAATGCAGAACGGTCATCGTCGTCCTTACCTATCGAGCGCGCCGACGCGGCGGATCTTGCGCTGCAACTGCATCACGCCATAGAGCAGCGCTTCGGCAGTCGGCGGGCAGCCCGGCACGTAGATGTCGACCGGAACGATCCGGTCGCAACCGCGCACGACGCTGTAGCTGTAGTGATAGTAGCCGCCGCCGTTGGCGCACGAGCCCATCGAGATGACGTACTTCGGGTCCGACATCTGGTCGTAGACCTTGCGGAGCGCCGGAGCCATCTTGTTGCAGAGCGTGCCGGCAACGATCATCACGTCCGACTGGCGCGGGGACGCGCGCGGCGCGGCACCGAAGCGTTCCATGTCGTAACGCGGCATGTTCACGTGGATCATCTCGACCGCGCAGCAGGCGAGGCCGAAGGTCATCCACCACAGCGAGCCGGTACGGGCCCACTGGAACAGTTCCTCGGTCGAGGTGACGAGGAAGCCCTTGTCGGACACTTCCTGGTTGAGGTCCTTGAAAAAGGACTGATCGGGCGGCGTAACAGCACCGCCCTGGCTTGCAGCCGGCGCCAGAGGCTGGCCGGCGGAGTTAACGAGCGTGCTCATTCCCAGTCCAGAGCTCCCTTCTTCCATGCATAGGCGAGGCCGATGGCCAGTTCACCGAGGAACACCATCATCGTCAGCCAGCCGGCCCAGCCGGTCAGCTTGAGCGAAACGGCCCAGGGGAACAGGAACGCAGCTTCAAGATCGAAGACGATGAACAGGATCGCCACGAGATAGAAGCGGACGTCGAACTGGCTGCGCGGGTCTTCGAACGCGGGGAAGCCGCATTCGTACTCGCTGTTCTTGTCAGCACTCGGGTTGTGGGTGCCGGTCAGGCGGGAGACGGCGATCGGCAGCAGCACAATCACCGAGGAGAGCGCGAGCGCGATCACCAGAAAGATGAGGATCGGCAGGTATTGTGACAGATCAGTCAATGGTTCTGGCCTCATACCGGTATTACGGCAGCCGGACTCATGCCAAAGACAATGTCCGGTCGTTGCGGGCGCTCTTAGGCCAGCCCTCCCCCCTCTGCAAGGTGTCCAAGCGGAATATTCGGCCCAAGTTCGTTGCATTGCAACACGTTCGCAATAAGCCGAGACGGGGACACCGATCGCGGGCATACGGCGGCGTAGCGCAACCCCGGCAAAGCCCGCGGCATTGCCCGAACGGGCATAAGAAACGCCGGGCTGCCCCACAGATGCAAGATTTCGCAGCCAGATTGCGAAAAATGACGCTCAACAGCAATAGGCCAACGCCATGGGGATGGAGCATGGTCGCATCCGTTATCGCCAGAGTCGCCAATTGCAATTGATGCAGCGCAACACTAGTTCACCTGCCAAGGATACCTGTTTTCCAGCGTGAAAGGCATAATAATGGCCCAGATCTCGGCTTCGGACCCTATCGTCATTCTTTCCTACGCCCGTACTCCGATGGGCGGTCTGCAAGGCTCGCTCGCCGAAGTGTCGGCAACCGACCTCGGCGCAACCGCGGTCAAGGCCGCCGTCGAGCGCGCCGGTGTCGCCGGTGACGACATTGAACGCATCTATATGGGCTGCGTGCTGCCCGCCGGCCTCGGCCAGGCCCCTGCCCGTCAGGCGGCGATCAAGGCCGGTCTTCCCAAGTCGGTGCAGGCGACCACTGTAAATAAAGTCTGCGGCTCGGGCATGCAGACGGTGATCATGGGCGCAGAGGCACTCGCTTCGGGCTCGCTCGACGTGATCATCGCGGGCGGCATGGAATCGATGACCAATGCGCCGTACCTGTCCAAGAAGCACCGTTCGGGCGCCCGCGCCGGCCACGACACGCTTTACGATCACATGTTCCTCGACGGTCTTGAAGACGCCTATGAAGGCGGCTCGATGGGCTCCTTCGCGCAGGTCACTGCCGACGAGTATCAGCTGACCCGCGAAAATCAGGACGATTACTCGATCGAGTCGCTCCGCCGCGCGCAGGAAGCGATCAGCAACGGCTCGTTCAAGGACGAAGTCGTTCCCGTCACCGTCAAGACCCGCAAGGGCGATCTGGTGATCGACACCGACGAGCAGCCGCCGAAGGGCAACCCGGACAAGATCCGCACGCTCAAGGCCGCTTTCGCCAAGGACGGCACGATCACTGCCGCCACCTCCAGCTCGATCTCGGACGGCGCTGCTGCCGTGGTGATGACCCGCAAGAGCGTGGCCGAAGCCAAGGGCCTCGCTCCGGTCGCCACCGTTGTCGGCGTTGCCGCCCATGCGCAGGAGCCCGCGAAGTTCACCACGGCTCCGGTCGGCGCCATCACCAAGCTGATGGACAAAGTGGGCTGGCAGCTTTCGGACGTCGACCTGTTCGAAGTGAACGAGGCTTTCGCCTGCGTCGCCATGTTCGCGATGCATGACCTTGGCATCCCGCATGACAAGGTGAACGTCCACGGCGGCGCCACTGCCCTTGGCCACCCGATCGGTGCTTCGGGCACCCGCATCATCGTCACCCTTATCAATGCCCTGAAGGAAAAGGGCCTGAAAAAGGGCGTTGCCTCGCTCTGCATCGGCGGCGGCGAAGCAACGGCCGTGGCGATCGAACTGGCCTGATCGCAATACAAGCTCTCAAGAAGAAACCCCCGCTGGAAACGGCGGGGGTTTTTCTTTGTCATCAGCAGGTTGGGGTATCCATCTCAGAGCGTGCCCGCGCCCCAGAGGTCCTCCTGTTCGACGAAACCCTTATGTCCGGCGATATCGAACGGACACCAGCCCTCCTTGCACTCGCCCAGCAGTCCGACGACGCCCGGCTCGACCCGCCAGAGCATCGGCGAGGAGCCGCGCGGTTCGGCATGCATCTCGATCACGCCCTTGGAGCGGACCATCGCCGAGCGCGTACGCGAAAGCAGCAGGTCGCGCATCCAGCCCTGCGTACCGTCGGGATCCTCAACCAGACGCCACGGCCCCTCACGGCGGATCACTTTCACCGGCAAGTGCTCGCGGCGATAGACCCAGTCGATCTTGTACGATTCCCCCGGCCCCACGCGCAAGTTCGCGAGGTCAGCATCGATTGACGCCCAATAGGGAACCTTGCCCTCATCAGCAGCCGAAGCCGGCACCGCGAGAAAGCCGGCGAATGCACCGACAATGACGGCGCAGGCAACCGCGCGCAGGCGGAACGATTTTCCTTGAGACATGCCCCACTCATACCTTGCCCCCGGGCACCGCTTCAAGGCTGCTTGACCCGCCGCCTGTGGACGGCCTAGCCCATTCCCGTGATGACTCTGGTTACCGAGACAGATCTGGCCCATCGCCCTGGTGGACGCCCCCGCGTTATCGTCACACGGCGCCTGTTGCCGGGGGTCGAAACGCGCATGGCCGAACTGTTCGACGTGGTTCTCAATGCCGACGACACACCGATGACGCGCGACGCGCTTGCCGCTGCGATGCGCGAATGCGACGTGCTCGTCCCCACGGTGACCGACCGCATCGACGCCGAACTGATCGCGCAGGCGGATCCGCGATTCGGCATGATCGCGAACTTCGGCGCCGGAACAGAACATATCGATGTCGATGCCGCACGAGCGCGGGGCATCGTCGTCACCAATACACCGGGTGTCTTCACCGACGACACTGCCGATCTCACGCTGGCGCTCATTCTCTTCACCATGCGGCGATTCGGCGCGAACCAGGCCATTCTGCGCGACGGCCAATGGAAAGGCTGGGCGCCGTCCACGATGCTTGGCAGCGCGCTCTCCGGCAAGCGACTCGGGATCGTCGGAATGGGACGCATCGGTCAGGCCGTTGCCCATCGCGCCCGCGCCTTTGGCCTTGAGGTGGTCTATCACAACCGCCGCCGTCTCCCGTCCGCTCTGGAGACCATGTTCGGCGCCCGGTTCGAAGCGGATCTGGAGCGCCTCATTGCCGAAAGTGACATTCTGACGCTCCATTGCCCCGCCCTGCCCGGCGGTGCGCCGCTTATTGATGCAGACAGGCTTGCCCTGATGAAGTCCGGCGCCTGCCTTATCAACACCGGGCGCGGGCAACTGGTGGACGAGGACGCCCTGATCGACGCGCTGACCCAAGGCCGGATCGCCGGCGCGGGGCTCGATGTCTTCGCGCGGGAGCCGAGCGTCGACCCGAGGCTGCTCGCGCTCCCCAATGTGGTTGCCCTTCCCCATCTCGGCAGCGCAACTTTCGAGGGCCGCGGCGAAGCGGGTGAGCGGATCATCGCCAATATCCGCTTCTGGGTCGACGGCCACCGCCCGCCCGATCAGGTCCTGCCCGACTTGCCCTAGGCGCGGTAACTTGTCTCGTAACCTTTTCCTGCTCTAAGTCCTCCCCGGGGCCCGGCTTTCTGGCCGGTCCATTTCGGGGGGAATGGTTCGATGAACACGCGCGGCACGGTTACCGTGGCGACTTTGCTTGCGGCACTGCCGCGCCCTGCCTTGGCGCAATCGCTGCATGATGCGGTGAACAGCGGCGATACCGCATGGCTGCTTGCCGCCGCCGCGCTTGTACTACTGGCCGCGCTTCCCGGCATAGCCCTGCTCCATTCCGGGCGGGTGCGCGCGGGAAACGGCATGTCCGTGCTGTTTCAAACCCTCGCCATCGTTGCCGTCGTCAGCCTGATCTGGACGGTGGTTGGCTACACGCTGGCCTTCGGTGACGTATCGGGCGGCTGGATCGGCGCCGGCAATGCCTGGATGCTGATCCGGCTGAGCGCCGTGCGCGCAGGCACCGCCATTCCCGAAAGCGCCTTCGTTCTCTTCCAGCTTGTCGCGGCAACGCTGGCTCCCGTGCTGATGACGGGCGCCTGGGCCGAGCGCGCGCGGTTCGGATGGGTCGTGCTGTTCTGCGCGCTGTGGTCGCTTATGGCCGCAGCGCCGATCTCGCACTGGGTCATGGGCGGAGGCTGGCTGGCGAGTTCAGTCGGCACGTTCGACTGGAGCGGCGGTCTGCCCATCTTCGTCGCGACGGGTGCGTCCTCGCTCGTCGTCGCGGTGATGATGGGTCGCCGTCTCGATTATCCCGGTGAACGTGACGGCAACGGCGGCATCCCGCTGCGACTGGTCGGCAGCGCGCTGGTCTGGATCGGCGGCCTTGGCCTCTGCGGAGGTTGGGCCCTTGGCGCTTCCGATGGCGCAGCCGCCGCCGCGATCAATGCGCATGTCGCCATGGCCGCGAGCGTATTCACCTGGCTTGCCGCCGACCGCCTGAGCCACGGCCGTATCGGATCGTCGGGCCTCGGTTCAAGCGTGATCGCCGGCCTTGCCGCCGTCGCTCCCGCCGCCGGATACATATCGCCCGGTGCCGCGCTGCTGCTGGGCATTCTCGGAGCCCTGGCGGCACGGCAGGGACTGCGATTACTCGCCCGCGCACGGATCGATGACACTCTTGGCATCTTTGCGATAGCCGGGCTTCCCGCCATGATTGGAACCCTCCTTCTCGGCCTGTTCCTGAGCCCATCCTTCGGCGGGACCGGGTATGCCCGCGGTCATACGATGATCTCGCAGATCTTCGCGCAGGCCTTGGGCCTTGGCGCCGTGGTCCTCTGGGCGACCGTCGCGAGCACCATCGCCGCACTCATGGCCTCGGTCCTCTTCCCGATGCGCATGTCGGAACATGCCGAACGCAACGGGCTCGACTTCAGCAGCCACGGGATCGGCCCCGCCACATGAACGATACGATGAAGACTTGGCTTCGATACGGCACCCGGGCGCTGCGCCTGACTTTCAGTGCCGCCGGTCGCGCAAGTCGCGCCGAAGTGCTGGCATGTGGGGTGAGCCTGATCCTGCTCAATCTGCTACTGTCGGGAACGGCATCACTGTTTCTGTCAGGCGATGCCTTGAAATGGGCCCGGCTGGGTATTCCCGCCCTGATCGTACTGCCCTGCTTCGCGCTGTTCGTCCGGCGCGCGCACGACCTGAATTTCAGCGGCTTGTGGACCCTGCCAGTCCCGATCCTTGCGCTGCAAAACCTGTCTCTGGACCTCGTGACCCTGACGGCAGGCTGGGATGCGCGCGGCAGTGTCGAAGCGGTTACGCGCTATCTCGACTGGCTGCTGTTTCCTGCATTCGCGCTTGTCTGCCTTGCGCTGGTCTGCATCCCCGGAACGCGCGGTACGAACCGTTTCGGTCCGGATCCGAGGGCGATAACGCCTCCCGCATCCGGACCGGAAACAGCCTGAAGGGTCGTCAGCCGGGCTTCTTCGGCAGGGCGATCTCGGCCACGCCGGCGCACATGAGCGTGCCCTTCTGGTTCATCATCTTGTGCTTGACCTGTACGAGGTAACGCCCCTCTTCGTCCACCATCTTGTCGACCACTTCGGCAGTCTGGATGGTGATGTCGCCCGAAAGCGCAGGACCGCGATAGTTGGCGGTAGAATGGACCACCATGCCCCATTCGCCGGCCCAACCCGCCAGATAATCGGTCACCCAGGCACCCATCGAAGCGCCATAGCCGTAAGCGCGGGGCATGCCGATCTTGCGCGCATACTTCGGGAAGAGGTGCCCGCGCGACGGGCCGATATAGGCGCCGTCGGTCAGTTCGGGATTGATCCGCTCCATATGCGGGTCGTTCTCGTGCCCTGCCATCTCTGCCGTGAAGCCCAGCGCGGCAAGATCGAGTTCACGGCGGTCGAGCGTGCCCCAGGTGGTGAAGAGATAGGAACGCCACTCGGTGGTGAAGCTGGCGACGGTGTGGAGACCGATAACACGCTCGGGAAGATGGTCGCCGACTTGCACGTCATCCCACCAGCGCTCGCCATGGCCGAGATCGTGAAGCATCTGGATCCACGCGAACTTGCGCTCTTCCAGCTTCTCCAGTTCCTCGTCGGTCCACTCCGGTTCATCGAACTCTGCCGTGTTGACAGTGTCACCGCCGGCGGACGCGAGGTAGCGGATCGCGGTCGAACGCTGCTTCGCGATCAGTTCCCCGTTCTGATTGCGGTAGAAATTGTCCCCGCGCTGGAAGCAGGTCGGGCCAAAGCCGGTGTTCTTGACCACGTAATCGAACGGAATGCGCTCGTTCGAAACGACATCGCCGCCGAAAATGCGCGGCCCGTAGTGCCAGAACTCATCGCCACCGAAGAGCAGATGCGAGTTGGGAATGCAGCCCATGCACGAAGGCGCGGTGCCATGGCCGTCGTCCATGACGATCGGGAAGCTCTGCGGCGCGACGAGACGGCCGAAGCGGCTCGCGGCAGCATAAGCTGGGTCGAAATGGAGCAGGTTGGGATAGTGCATCCCCTGCACCCAGCGGCGAATGTCGTTGTTGCCGAGCGGCTCGCGGATCGGCGAGGAATCGATGACCTTGCCGAGATACTGATCGATGTCCGAGCAATCGAGCGTGGCGCCCGTTGTCGATGTGGCATCAGCCATGACGAAATTCCTCTCCTTTGCGGGCCATTCGCAATGGCCTTGTTACTAGTCGACAGTGCTGTCTATTACATCGTGAGGCATCGAGGTCACGCACCAAGGCCCTTGCCCACTTGCAGTAACGCCGTGGCGCTACCACGCCCTCGACACGGCGCGGGCGTCCGATTATGCCACGATTTAATCGATCACTTAAACGGACGAGACATGACCCTGCCTGCGCTTTTCGCGAACCTGCGCCTTCCCGTGATTGCCGCCCCGATGTTCATCGTCTCCAACCCCGAACTGGTGATCGCCCAGGTCCGTTCGGGAATCGTCGGGAGCTTTCCCGCGCTCAATGCCCGCCCCGCCAGTCAGCTCGATGACTGGCTGCACCAAATTTCCGAAGAAACAGAGGGTTGCACGGCGCCTTTCGCAGTCAACCTGATCGTCCACAAGAGCAACAACCGACTTGAGGAAGACCTCAAGATGCTCGAAAAACACAAGGTTCCACTGGTCATCACCTCGCTGGGCGCGATCCCGGAAGTCAACGCGGCCGTTCACAGTTGGGGCGGACTGGTCATGCACGATGTGATCGACGACCGGTTTGCGAAGAAGGCCGTCGAAAAGGGCGCCGATGGGCTGATCGCGGTTGCAGCGGGCGCGGGCGGACACGCCGGAACCCAGTCTCCCTTCGCCCTGATGCAGGAAATCCGCGCGTGGTTCGACGGGCCTCTGGCGCTGTCGGGCGCGATCGCCTGCGGGCGCTCGATCCTCTCGGCACAAGCCATGGGCGCGGACTTCGCCTATGTCGGCAGCCCGTGGATCGCCACGACCGAAGCCAACGCGACCGACGCCTACAAGCAAGGCATCGTCGACAGTCACGCCACCGATATCGTCTATTCCAGCCTGTTCACGGGCGTTCGCGGCAACTACCTGCGCGCCTCGATCGTCGCCGCCGGCCTCGATCCCGACAATCTGCCCGAAGGCGACAAGGGGCAGATGGACTTCGGTTCGGGCGGCAATACCGCAGCCAAGGCCTGGAAGGACATCTGGGGCGCCGGTCAGGGCGTGGGCGCCATCGAACGGATCGAGCCGGTGGCCGATCTCGTCGCTGCACTGGACGCGCAGTATCAGTCGGCCAAGACGGAGCTGCGCGCCCGCACCGGCATCGCCTGAGGCAATACGGACGGGACAGGCAGCCGAGCCGGCAAGGCCGTCCCGTCCCAAAGCAGATCCGCCAGAGCGTCAAGGTCCGAGAAATCGAGACCATGGCCAAGCGGATCGTGACGGTTCAGCAAAGGGCGTGTGGCCCGCCGCGCCAGCAACAGCCGCCGCAACGCGCGGCGCAAAAGATCGAGCCGCATCTGCGCCTCGATCTGCGCCACGCGCTCAACGACAAGCTCGGTGTAACGGTGATGCGGCCCGCGATGGAGCGGCAGCCCCATGCGCAGGGCCGCCCGCTCATCGCAGGGCAGCAGCAATCCGTTATCGCGAAAATCCTCGAAGCGCAGGCTTTCCCGGCCGAGAGTCGTGAACATGCGCGCGAACGGCCTGCGCCCGAGCAGTTCGCGCGGCAGCAGATGATGTCGCTGCAAACCGGGATCGTAGTCTGGCTGATGCCTGCGGTTGACCGCTCGGAAAGACAGGAATTCTCGCAGTGCCCGGCCGATCCCGTCAATGATCCTGTCAATTCTGGCGCCAGATCCACACCACCTTGCCGACCTGCGACGGCTCCGCGAAAAGGCCGGGCGCGCCGTCGATAGGGCCGGGCGTCGTCAGCGGGCCATGGCGTACGATATGGTCCACCACCCGGATCGCGAGCTTGACGGTGTCGCCCCCCCGCTCCCCCTCGGCCGCTTCGAGCTGGAATTCCTGTCCGGAAAACGCAGCGAGCCCCTGACTGGCGATGCTGCCGTCCTCTGCCGGTACCAATGCGGTCAAGCCCAGCACAGGAAAAGCGCCGCCGCCAAGCCAGTTCATCACCATGCGCGCGAAATAGCCTGGCGCCATGACCGTACCCGCGGAATGCCACGCCACCGCGCTTACCGGTAGCTGCAGGGCAAGATCGGCCGCCAGACCGGCCAAGGTACGCACGACCGGCAGCATCGTGCTGCCCCCTGCGATGTGGCCGCCCGGTACAATCTCGACCGCTTCCAAAGCGCCCATTTCAGGCACCGCATCGAAACCGTAGGCGTGGCGAATTTCCGCACCGGATGCCGGATTAGCGGGCGCAAGGCCCGACAGGTCAAATGTCAGCCCGCTCGACAGCAGTTCGAGCCATCCCTGCTCGCGCGGCGGCTTGTGGGTAATCCGGGCCGCCGGAGCACTGCCCTCGCCCCCGCCAAGCAGCCTTTCGATGTCTTCCGCCGAGGGGCGTTTCCCCGCCGAAAACAGCAGCGAGACGCCCGTGACCGAAGAGCCTGGCCGTCGTTCCGCACCACGAAAGTCGAAGCTCACCGGATCATCTGTTTCCACCCCAGCACCTGACATCAATTTGCCCCCCGTCGAATCCGTTCAATCGTCGCCCCGCGACCGGACATTAACCATACCCTGGAAGCACATGAAGGCCTCAGTAAATGCCGAGTGCAAGCCCTTCCGCGAAAGCCATGCCCAATTCGCAGCAAGAATCGAGATCGACCGGCGAAACTGTCTTCTCCGCCAGAATTTCCTGCGGCGTCTGCGCGCCGAGCCGAACCACCAGCGGCGGCGCCACACGCTTGAGCCGCCATCCGGTAACGATCCGCTCGATCTGCGCCTGCGCCCCGGCACCGTCGGAACCGGCAGCGATCGCGGTGGCATAGGGCCGCCCCTCCACCCGGCCGAGCATCGGATAGTAGCAGCGGTCGAACATTTCCTTCATTTGTCCGGACATCGAACCAAGGTTCTCCGGACAAACGAAAACGTAGCCGGTCGCGCCTATCAGGATGGCCGGCATCGCCTCGACTGCAGGAAGCAGAAAGGACGCCCTGCCCGCGCCTTCGGCAATGGCGAGCGCCATCGCCCGTGCCGCGCCGGTGCGGCTGTGCCAGATGATCGCCAGCATCGCTCAGCCTCCCTCCGTGACCGCGAGCAGGGGCACCGGACGCTCCGTGGATCTGGTCATGGCCGCTTCCTCTCCGTTATCCGTGGAACTATACCGCGCATCGCCGCCGCTCCCTAGTGCCCAATGCAGGCAATCCCGCCTGAATGAGTGCGCGGGCTTCCCGCCGGGCACTGGCTGGTATAACCGCCCTGCATGGCATCCAGACCCGCATCCGTCTTCGGCATAGACCGTTCGCTCTCCGGCAAGTCCTGGCGCTGGCGCGGCGGCAATATGGACCTTTCGGAGCCCGGCTCCGGCTTCGGAGGCGGTCTTGGCGACGATATCGTCACCCAATTGCTGCTTTCGCGCGGCGTCCCGCGTGAGGATCTGGAGCGGCACCGCAGTCCTTCGCTGCGCTCGTTCCTGCCCGATCCCTCGGAATTCCGCGACATGGACACCGCCGCGGAGCGCCTTGCCCAAGCGGTGCTGACGAACGAGACCGTGACCGTCTACGGCGATTACGACGTCGATGGCGCCACCAGCGCCGCGCTGCTGATCCTGCTGCTGCGCGGGCTCGGCCATGACGGGCGCTATTACATTCCCGACCGTCTGCTCGAAGGCTACGGCCCCAGCGGTGAGGCGCTCGTGCGAATCGCCGGCGAGGGATCGAGCCTGATCGTCACGGTCGACTGCGGCGCCATGGCGTACGAGGCGCTGGACATGGCGAATGACGCCGGTGTCGATGTGATCGTGGTCGACCACCACAAGTGCTCCGCCGTGCTTCCGCGCGCCATGGCGCTGGTCAATCCGAACCGTCTGGACGAGAGCGAACTCGCCGCCGGGCACGGACATCTCGCAGCCGTGGGGGTCGCCTTCCTGCTGGCCGTGGCGACAGTGCGCGCCCTGCGCCGCAAGGGCTTCTTCGAAACGCGCCGCGAACCCGATCTCTTCGCCCTGCTCGACCTTGTCGCACTTGGCACCGTGGCCGACGTTGCCGCGCTCCACGGCCTCAACCGCGCACTGGTGGCGCAAGGCCTCAAGATCATGGCCAAGCGCGAGAATATCGGCATGTCGGCGCTGATCGACGCAAGCCGCCTCAATCGCGCGCCCACCTGCTCCGACCTCGGCTTCGCGCTGGGTCCGCGCATCAATGCAGGCGGTCGCGTCGGCGAATCGACGCTGGGCGTGCGGCTGCTCACCACCACGGACACGGAAGAAGCGGGCACGATCGCCGCCCAGCTATCCCGCCTCAACGACGAGCGCCGCGCCATCGAGCAGGCAGTTCAAGAAGCCGCCGAAGCGCAGCTTGCGGCCCAGCACAACCGCGCCGTGATCGTTGTCGCGGGTGCCGGCTGGCACCCCGGGGTGATCGGCATCGTCGCCGGACGGATCAAGGAAAAGACCGGAAAGCCGACGCTGGTCATCGCCCTTGACGCCGACGAGGCAGGCAACGGCAAAGGCTCGGGCCGTTCGATCTCGGGCGTGGACCTTGGCGCCGCGATCATCGCCGCGCGCGAGACGGGCCTGCTGGTGGCGGGCGGCGGCCATGCCATGGCGGCCGGCCTCACGATCGCGGCCGACAAGCTGGACGCACTGGCCGAATGGCTCGATTCGCGCCTTGGCGCCGACGTTGCGGCGGCCAGCGCCCACCAGTCGATGCTGCTGGATCTGGCGCTCGCACCTGGCGGCCTCACCCCCGATCTGGTCGAGGCGCTCGAAAGCGCGGGGCCTTACGGCATGGGCTGGCCGGGCCCGCGCGTGGCAGTCGGGCCGGTACGTGTCATCAAGGCCGATACGGTGGGCGCCGATCACGTCCGCCTGATCGTTGGCGGCAACGACGGCGGCCGCTTCAAGGCCATGGCCTTCCGTGCGGCCGAAACCGACCTTGGGCAGGCCCTGCTCCACGCCTCGCAAGGACGCCGCCTGTGGCTGGCCGGACGGGCCAAGATCGACGACTGGGGCAGCCGCCCGCAAGCCGAACTCCATGTCGACGATGCCGCATTTCTCGACTGATTTCGGGAACTGACACGAAGAGTTCATTTTATTCGCCAAGAGGGGGTTGACCCCCCGGGGGACCGCCGCTAGAGGGCCGGTCCTGCCTCCGGCACAGATCGGAATGGCCCCTTCGTCTAGCGGTTAGGACGCGGCCCTTTCACGGCTGAAACACGGGTTCGATTCCCGTAGGGGTCACCATCTTGGTGCACGAGCGCAGGACCAAAATGCCTTTACGGCCCCTTCGTCTAGCGGTCAGGACGCGGCCCTCTCACGGCTGAAACACGGGTTCGATTCCCGTAGGGGTCACCAGCATTTTCAGGCGTTTGGCCCACTCTTCCAAGCATTGATCTGATATAGCTTCAGCAAACCGAGCGAATTGTCGCACTCCGGTGGGATGCAATCCGGCTCATGTAAAGACCGACCGGCTTGCCTGAAGGCGCACCGGCGTAATCCGCAGCACTTCAGACGCTCCGCTTTCGCTCCGCTTTCGCGCCAACCCACGCCTGCCGCCGAACGGTTGCATGACCACGGCAACGTACGTGCCTGTCGGGGCTGAGGGCGTCTTTCCGATCGAATTCACCCCCGTCTGCATCTCTGCCCATCACGGGCAGCGGCCAAGCGCTTCGTCAGTGCCGCAAGCAACCAGCCGCCTTCGTCGCGACGTTCGCCTGATGGCTAGGGTAGGTCCGGGTCTGCCAGGTGGCATGCGGAGATTCAGTTTGCAGGCGGGCCTGAAGATCGCACTGCCAGTCAGTTCTGGAAGTCGTTTGAAATCCAGATACGCTGGCCGGAGCGATGTCGCGCCAAGCATCATCCGGCTGCGGCAAGCAAATCACTTTCACCGTAAGCCGAAGTCTCATCTGATCGAATTCGAACGCCGTGGTTGCCCGCCAAGCGGATATTGGACCTTACGGACCAAACGCGGCACCGCATTATTTTCGGGGAGGGTGGATTCTTGCTCTCGCGAGAATGTCGCGTCCCGGCCACTGAAACAAGTGGTCGCTTGCCATTCCATTTACGCACCAAGATGGTGACCCCTACGGGAATCGAACCCGTGTTTCAGCCGTGAAAGGGCCGCGTCCTAACCGCTAGACGAAGGGGCCATTCCGATCTGTGCCGGAGGCAGGACCGGCCCTCTAGCGGCGGTCCTACAGGGGGTCAACCCCCTCTCGGCGAATAAAATGAACTCTTCGTGTCAGTTCCCGAAATCAGTCGAGAAATGCGGCATCCACGGCGCGACGATCAACCTCGTGCCACTCACTGCATGCAGGCGAGCACGTCGCTTACCGGGGCGCTCGCGAACGCGGTGTATTGATCGGCTACCGCATAGGGCAGCAACAGATGCCGATCCACGACCACGCTGCCGCAGCTATAGACGACATTGGGGACATAGCCGTCGCGCTCCTCCGGGCGCGGAGTCAGCAGCGGCTTCGGGGTCCGAGCGATAATGCGTGCGGGATCGGCCTTGTCGAGCAGCAGCGCGCCGATCGAATATGTGCGCAAGGCTCCAACGCCGTGTGTCAGCACGAGCCAGCCTTCGTCGATTTCGATGGGCGGGCCGCAATTGCCCATCTGGACCAGTTCCCAGTCGAACCGGGGTCGCGCCAGGCGCTGGCCCTCGTCCCATCGATAGAGCTCGTCCGAACGCAATAGCCAGATGCTTTCGTTGTCCGCCCTGCCCAGCATCATGTAGCGGCCGTCGACGCGGCGTGGGAAAAGCGCCATGCCCTTGTTCAGGGCGTAGATGCCGGTCAGCGGCCTGAGATCGAATCTTACACGATCGGCCGAATGCAGCATCTCGGGCCGCGCCGCCGAACCGCTGAAGGCGGTATAGGTCCCATAGAGTTCATCGGAACCGTCTTCCCCTTTCAGCCGGGTCAGGCGAAGATCTTCGATTCCCTGCCGCTGGCTGGGTGTGACCGGAAAGAGGACCGCGTCGGATATGTTGTCCAGTTCGGGCCACGAGAAGTGGACTTCGTCTCCCTCGGCCTCTTCCACTCTCGGCTGTATGCAGCGAGACGAGCTGGAATCGATCTCGGGCTCAAAGCCCGGTTTCCAGGTTCCGGTCCGGAAGGTCACCGTGGAGACATGTCCTTCCCCGATGCCGCGCAGCGCGAACAACAGACGGGTCGCGCCGTCGGGCACGTTGGACTGATTGTCCATCACGATGCAGGTCGGATTGAACAGCGCTGCCGACTGGAATGCGTATTCCTGGGTAAAATATGCGCCGATCAGCGCCGCGCATGGTCCGGATGCGGGCGGCAACCCGATCTTGTCCTGTAACTGCTGATACCTGTTATATAAATAGGCTTCGACGTCGCGGTGCCGGTCCTGAAGCGAGCCGACGATGGCATCGTAGGCGCACGCGAACCGCTCCTCATCCAGTTCGAGAATGGCCCGTACGAGGTGGTTCTCGCGTCGCGCTTCGCCGCGCTCGAAGGGCGCGGGATCACTGGGCGTGAACGGCCGCAGCACCGTTCTCGACGCATCCGGCCGGAGCGTGAGGTCGTATCGGGTGAAGACGCCATCGACATCCATCGTTCTGTCCCACAGGCCAGATGCGGCCTCGCAACTTTATCGGCAGAAGGGGCGACTTGCGAATAGTGACACAGTCGCTGCCCTTCGGAAACCCATGCCAGCGGCTCGGCCCGGGTCCCCTGCCCTATGCATCGCACCCTCAAAATCCCCGCCGCTGCCGACGCGCTAGCTGGGTGTCCTAGACTCCACCCGCATCGACCGGGCCGAGATTGCCGCCATTCAGGCGATATGCCGCCGATGCGGCGGCTCTTGCCAAAATGCCGGCATAAGTCGGGAAGGACAGCGGCAATCGGGCCAGCTCGTCCACGGTCAACCTGCCGGCCATGGCCACCGCCGCGATCTGGGCTACATCGACCGCCCGGTCGCCCACGATGTGACAACCGAGGATGCGGTGATCCGCCCGATCCGTCACGAGCTTGCAGAACCCGGTCGTACGCCCGTCAATGATTGCTCGCGTCATGTCCTCGGAGCGTGCGACCACCACTTCCACGTCATGCCGGCTTCGGGCAGCGGCTTCGCTCAGGCCTACTTGCGCGTACTCCGGATCCGTGAAGCTCCCGATCGGGCTGATCTCTTCGCGAGCCGAAACCTGCGCATTGGTCACGGCGTTGGTCGCCGCAACGAATCCTTCCTGGACAGCCTGGGGAGTGAGCATCAACCCGCCTGTCACGTCGCCCGCCGCCCAGACATGCGGCGCACTTGTCCTTTGATACTGATCGACCCGGATGAAGCCCTTCGCATCAATCTCGATGCCCGCTGCGGTCAGGTTCAATGCGGCACTGTCGACCACCCAGCCCACCGCCGCGACCGCCACGGTGGCTTCGGCGTGGAACGTATGCCCGTCCTTCGCAAAGACCATGCGGACGCCGTCCGGCGTTGCCTCGAACCTGTCGATGGTGCCGAAGTCTTGATGAACCTCGATGCCGGCTTCCGCGATAGCGGTCGCCACTGCGGCGGAGACGTCCTCATCCTCGGTCGGAATGATCCGCCCCCGGGCGTTGAAGAGCTTCACCCGGGCCCCGAAGGCGTTGAACACGGAGGCAACCTGCAGACCCGTCGCACCGGCCCCGATCACGATCATCGAGGCCGGTACCGCAGCCAGCGACCAGGCCGCGCTGTGGCTCACAACCAGTTCCGCGCCGGGAACACGCAGTTTGCGGGCAACACCTCCCGAACAGAGAATGACGCGGTCCGATGTGAACTCGGCGCCCGCCGCAGACTGCAAAGTGTGGGCGCCGTTGAAGCGGATCTCGCCCAGATGCTCGTGGATCGTGACACCGGCGGCCTCGGCCTGGGCACGCAACATCGAGCGCGCCCGCGCCATTTTCACAACCTCCTTCGTCCGATCGAGCAGCCTGCTGTAATCGAGGATCGGTTCACCGATCATCACGCCATAAGCGGGCAGTTGGCACGCCTCCCGGATCAGCCTTGCGGCATGGGCGAGAGTTCGCACGGGAACCGGCCCGTCATTGGCCGCCATGCCGCCAAAATCGCTGCTGGTCACGAGTGTGGTACGCGCGCCGAGCTGGGCGGCTCTGGTTGCGGCGGTGACTCCCGCGGGTCCGGCGCCGACGACAAGCACGTCAACATCGCTGCCCGTCATGAGGCGTAGCCCGTCTCTCCGCCAAGCCAGCGGAGCGCCCGCAGGCCCGGCATGAACGCATATTCGCCGCCGCGCGTGGTGACGAAGCTCGGAAGGCCGCGAAGCCGCCGCGGCAGTGGCCGCTTCGGGATGGTGAACGATCCATCCTCCTGCCGCCCGGCGATGGGATCCAGGGCATTGCCCAGTGCGAGGAACTCTCCGTTATTGATCCATTCCGACTGGACGAATTCGAATTGGCGTCCCAGATGCGCGCCCACGAAAGCGAACATCAGGCCGCGTTCGGCACCATCGTCCTCCAGCACGCCTTCCGGCAACAGCGGGCCATAGGCAGTGCCTCGCCGGACCATCCGGTGGAGGCGAACAACGCCGGCCACATCGGCATCGCGGGGATTGCAGCGCCGGACGTGCGAGCCGAGCGGCGTCTTGTAGCCGGTGGCATCGTCATCGAGGAAACCGAACACGTTGTTGCGCGCATCGTCGGCGCCAAGCGCGGGATCATCATGAAAGGGGCACAGCGCCAGCGGCGCACCGCTCCTCCAGCGGCCCATCATCTTGGCAGCGACGAGTTCCTCGTCTTCGGGATCGGCAGCATTGGCCCGCACATAACGACGGAAGCCCGCGACATCCTGATGCAGCTTGCGAAAGGCCACATAGGTGCCGTTGCGGCCGAGAATATCTGGCTGCGGCGATGGCGGGAAGTGCCCCATCTCGTCTCGATAGCCCAGCACCAGTTCGCCAGCCTTGAGCGGCGCCTCCAAGGGATTGTCGCCGGGAATGCCGCTGCCTTCGATCGCGGGATGGCTGATCCCGTCCCGGAACCCGAACGGCTCCTTGTGGTCTGGCGGCGCATAACAATCCTGACGCCAGATCGGGACGACCCCCGGCAATTGGGCAAAGGCCTCGCGCGCCCGCGCGATGGCCGCTTCGAGACGCTCCTTTTCGGGCGCGATACCGGTCAGGATGACATGGACATCGGGGCTTCCCAGCGGCTGCTCCCAGTGTTCCGGAGCGCTCTCGCCGATGTCGCCCAGCGCCCTGGCCCGCGCCGCCATCCCTTGCCGGAACTCCCACGAGAAGCTCTCGAGCGACGCTGTCGGAACGCCGAGCGCCTTCAAACCCCGATAGGTCAGTGCGAGGCTGACGAACGTATCGTATCCAACGCGTTCCGGCGCTGCCGCGGATGTGACCACGCCGACCATGCGCCGCATCAATTCGCGGCCGGCCTCCGCCTCATCGATCCGCAGCGCGAAATAGACCGCCGCATAGGGCGAAGGGCGCGGACGCAGGACACCGCTCTGGATGTCGTCAAGCTCCAGAGCCGGGATGGTGGCTTGGCTCATGTCGACCTCAACTGACCGTGGCCAGATTTTTCCAGAACCGCTTCAGGCTCTCGTCGCCGCCGAACAATGTGCTGAAATTGGTGGAATCGACGATCAGCACGTCGCCGGCACGGTCACCCTTGGGAGGAACCCAGACGAGCGTGTTGAATTCCCTCTCGCCAGCCTCCGTGAAGGGGTGCGGGCGCGACAGGTCTATCGGTTGGCGCGCCAGAACGCAGGCGGAGCCGTCGTCGCGAAGAATGGCATAATGGGGCAGATGGAGGTGGAAATTGAGCGATTCCACTCCTTCCAGCCAGCCCTTGGCATCAAGATCGCGATCGACCGAAAGAGGCGCGATCTTGTTGGTGCCCGGAACCACGGCGGGGCGCAGGGCGAATTGGTTCTCAACCGCAATGCCCAGCCCTTCCAGAAGCGACAGCGTGTAGCGTCCGAAGCGCTGCTGGCGGGGCACAAGGGCATCGCCATGATGGGCATATTCCATCGCCCGCACTGCGGGATCGTCCGATCGCCCCACATCGTGATGGGGCCCGATCGCGAGGCAGGTCCCTTCTCGCTTCAGGAACTCGCGCAAGGCCTCGATCTCGGCCACCGTAGCTTCCTGACCCGTGACGTTGTGGTCCAGTCCGAAAATCAGCAGCGTATCGACGTCGGCCAGCACCCGCTCGTCCAGAGGCAGGAAGAAGCCCGCCTGATCCACCCGCTGGAAGACCGGGACCTGATGGCCCGTAACCTCTCCGGCCAGTTGCTGGAACGGGATCCAGGCCCAGAAGAACAGCTCCATCGATCCGGATATTCCCTGCTGGAAGGAGAGCGGATCGGAGAAGCGCGGCGCTTCATATGCCGGCCATGTTACGCGGCGGACTTCCGTCATCGTCGAGTAGCGATTGTCCATCTGGGTCACGTCCCGCCCGGCCTCACCGGGATAGGTCCATGAGATATAGACGCTCAACCGGCGACGCCCCGGCGTATAGAGCCGTGGCACGTGCGTCTGGTTATAGGTGCGAGCTGGTTCGCTCATCTGGAGAGCCTTCCCGACAGGAGGATGTGGAGGGCGATTACTGAAGCTGGTCGAGGGCCGTGGTCAGCGCAGCCTTCAGCCGAAGCGCCTTCTTGATCTCGTCCGCGCTGACGTAGGGATATTCGCCGTATTCCAGGAAACTCGGGACCTGATGCTCCCGAAAATATTGGATGACCGCGGGCAGGTTTTCCCTCCAGTCATCCGGAAAACCTTCGAGATTGACGAACACCGTCGTTATTCCCGACGCAAGAAATATGGAAATCGCGTCGTCCAGATATTTGTCGAACGATGTATCGAATATTCCCTGGTACATGAAATAGGTATCGTCGCCGATGGGGAACATGATCCAGCGAAGATAATGGAGCTTCAAGGGAGCCAGAACCGTGGGATCCGCCTGAACCGCCCCCTCGATAGTCTTGGCATAGCCGCGAACCGTTTCCTCCCGGCCGGGCTTCACCTTGCCGAGGATCGAGAAACCGTAGTTTGCGGGGGTCTTCGGAAAGAGCGGGCCATAGGGTCCATCCTCCCGTTCGAAATACCCCTCCTTCGGAATGGCGAGTGCGGCCGGCGTAAGCGGATCTTCGTTGACTGCCATGACGTGGTTCCTCGTTCAGCTCGCCCGCGGCTCGATTTCGCCTCCTTGGAGGGGGCTTTCCCAGACGGACTGCGGAGGCAAGGTAGCCGACACCCCGACAGCGGCACATAAGTGAAACCCCGCGTTTGGTGCCGGTGTGAGTGCCTAGGCCCCTCGTGCCGGAGAAAGGCAACGGGCCGAGAAAGGCGCCTGTTCGGCTGCCTGCTGGGCCACGGGCGAGGCCTGTTCCTCTTGGGGCAGATCAGTCGATCAGGGTCAGAACATCACGACCCAGTCCGTCAGGAACACGTAGCCGTCGCCCCCGACAGGAACAGGCAAGTGATAGCCACCGACCGGCGAATGGTTCAGCTTGAGAACCTCAAGGTTCACGTGCATTTCCCGTCGCTTGAAAGGATAGAGATTTGCACCGACGGCGAACTCGCTGGGATTTCCGTTGGCGCCCCAGATTTTCGAGGCCGTTCCATAGACCTGCAGCAAATCCTTGACCGGCATGGCCGAGGCTTGAAGCACGAAGCCATTGTCGGAGATCTCGTCGACCGGAACGTATCCAATCGTCTTGAACTTATCTACCCAGCGCCAGTACCACTGCCCTTCAAGCGAAAAGCCCTTGTATTTCACGCCGGCATCAATGCTGGTCATGCGATAACGGGCCCGCTCGATCTTGCCACCGGTCCCGAACGGATCGGGACTGAACAGCAGCGTACCGTCGGTCAACCTGATCTGCGAATTCTCGAACTCATCGGCGGAAGGCTGACCTTGCGCAGTCTCGGTACTTTGCGTGTAGTAGCCCGCGAGCAGTGTCGCCAGTTCCTCGTGATAATCGTAGTCACCGAAACCGTTGTTCTTACCGAATTCACCGGTCGTGGGCATCCAGGTCAGCGCACCTGAAACAGTGTCCATCTTGTTGTCGAGTTGTCTGGAACTGACGCCCAGCGTCGACAAGTTATTGCCGATCATCGCCCGATATTCGAGACCCTTGGTTATCGTTCCCGCAATATCGATGCCGCTGGTATAAGAGCCACGATAGAATTCATCCGCCATGACGCGATTGTCGTGACGGAGCCAGTTGGGGAAGCTCCAGTTGGTGCTACGCGTCGTCGGAAGCGGCATGATGCCGCCCGTGACGGTCAGCCAATTGGCAAATTTGTAGCGCAGGAACCCGGCCACGACGACCTGGGCACCCTCGCCCTGATTGGCGTTGTTCGTCCATGCGAACAGGAGATACTGGAACTTCGGATCGAACAACCAGCCCTTGAAGTTCAGACTGACCTTGTTGAGCTGAACTTCATTGCGAAGATCGATGGACTTAACCCTGCCGAAGCTGTCCGTGTAAGTACTGTCGAGGGCATTCTGGTTGAGATAGCGCACATAAGTCGTGAAACTTACGGCCAGCAAGCCATCCTTGCTGTCGGCGACCACGAAACCCAGATTGGGATCATAAGTGCCCGCACGTTCCGTTCGCTCCATGAAGCCCTTGAACCCCTTGGCGGTTTGCCCGTCAGGCGGCCCGGCAGTTGCCACTGCGCTGCTTTGCGTTGCGGGGGCCGAAGAGGTGTTACCGCTCGGCGCAGGTACTGTCGCGACGGATTGCGCAGGAGAAGTGCGACCGAGATCCTTTTCAAGCGTGTCGATCTGGCTGTCGAATTCATTCATCTGCGTCTGAAGCGCACCAATTTGATGCTGCATTTCTTGGCGTGAGGCGCGTAGCTCGTCGATTTTCTTCTCTATACGCTCAACATCGGCCGCCGTAGGGGCCGTCTGTGCATGAGCCGGAAATGCAATGGTATTCGCGAGAAGGAAAGCGACAAACAACTGAATTCGACGATCGATAACGCAGCCGCTCTTTTTGGGAAGTGAAGGCATGACGATCTGTTCCCCCCAGACGCGAATTGCCAATCTTCCAGAGAAGCCGGCGATATACCTTGAATTCCATTTTAAAAAGGGCCCCACAATAGGGATAAACCCTTACCATCATAAGTACCTGTCAAATCGGGTTAGCGAAACAGATGCCGATTAATTCGAGGATCGGCAAAGGTGGTACTACCATTGATGTTAAGCTGTTGCTCCGGGAGGAACACAAGGCCCTGCCCGCCGACGACTGCGTGGATTTTGGTGACGAGCCCACCTGGGAACAATCGCGACGCCGGTGTCGAACATGTCTTCTATTATCGACGCGCAGCATCGCAGCTTATTGGACAATAAACCAATGCATCCGGCGCGACGCCACCAAGGCAATCAAAGCCGGATGCTTTTATCGTACAAACTTCGGTGACTACGCTTTAGAAGCGATAGTCGATCCCGGCGCGGAACAAGTGCGACTTGAGGTTCGTATCTGTCGCGAGCGTGAGATAGCCGTTCGGCGACGTCTCCGTAGACCTCTGGGTTCCGAAGTCCTGGTAAAGGTATTCGCCCTTCACCGAGATTTGGGGGGTAATCGCATAAGCCGCGCCGCCGCCGAGCGTCCACCCGGTCCGTGTCGAGCTCTTTGTCGAGCTGAACGAATTGGCGGTGGAGGAACTGTCGGTGAAGCTCGCATCGTAATGTGCTTCCGTCAGCGCCAGGCCGCCGGACGCAAAGATCAGAAACTTGTCCATCGCGTAACCGATCCGGGGGCGCAGCGTCCAGAGGAAGTCAGTGCTGGCTCTCTGGCTTGCTGTATAGGTGACCCCGGGATTGAGCGATGATGGTACCGTCTCGGTCCTGCTGCGATTAATGCGGAAGTAGCTGATGTCGGTCTCGATGCCGAACAGCAGGCCGTTATTCAGCACGTAATTGTAGCCCGCCTCGCCACCGCCGGTGAAGGTATTGTGGTGCCCGCTGTCGAGATGGCCCTTCACAGTCGCGCCATTGAGCGAAGAGGCGTCTCCGCCCGCAATCGGGTTGGACGGCACGTTGGGGAGACCGTTGACCGTGAGCACGGAGTCTGCGTCGGAATTGCTCCAGGCGCCGCCCGCATTGAGCCCGACGTAAAAGCCACTCCACGGGCTGGTCTGGTTGTCCTGGGCCATGGCGGGAGCCGAAAGTCCCAGAATACCGAGACAAAGAACCGTGGCGGAAAGCGGCATCACGCCAGTTAGTGTTTTTTTCGAGGAGATCATCTCTGAACCTTTCTCGGTTATCATACACTTAAAGCCAGAACCAAATCCATAATCAAAGCCGCAGAAAGTGGCCCCATAAAAGTAGAGTCGATTCCGTAAACGACCCTATACTCAACAATATACTTGTCAATATGAGTATATGACGACATTCTGTCAGTACCGTCATATAATTCGAACAACCAGCATGCTTATAATGGGAAATTGATTCAAACAGGGCGGCTCCGTTCGAAATCGATCGACGCAACTGGAAATTCTTGGGTTTTGCCCGCGAAGATGAGAGCACCGCCGCCGTTTACACACCCATCCAGACATGCCGGATCAACGTCCGGGCCGCCTAACCGAAGGCCGGCAAATCTCAGGCCGATCCTAAAGGATCTTCCCCGGACGCATACGATATAAGATTCCCCATCCTTTAATCCTGGCGGTGCCGGGCCACGAATACATTGCCGCGGTATGTTCCCCGCATCAGTCGCGGAAACTTGTTTCCCAACAGCGGCTTGAACACAGTGACAACTTAGGAGGAGTGCCCCTCCAATTTCTGGCTAATGGCCGCAGCCACGGTCGTTATAAGAAACATTCCGTGGATGATCACCAGCCAGCGCATAACCTGCGCGTCTACCGCTCCTGTTTCACGTAAATCCATGAAAGCTTTCAGAAGCTCTATTCCGGTAATGGCAGCCATGGATGCGAACAGCTTCAGCTTCAGCCCGGAGAAATCGACTTTCCCGAGCCATGCCGGCTTGTCCTCATCATCCTCAATATCCAGCTTCGAGACGAAGCTCGCATATCCTGTAAACATCACGATCAAGACCAGGTTCGCGATGAGCGCCAAGTCGATGAACGACAGCGTCGCGACAATGGCATCATGGACGTTGATGGAAGGTAGCTGCATCGCCACCCAAAACGTATACTTTACAAGTATAACCACGAGCATAATCAGGCAGAATATCAGGCCGACGTAGATCGGCGCCACGAGCCATCGTGCAGCGAAGATAACCTTTTCGAAATTCGCTTCGAGCTCGTATCTGATGCTCATATGCCACCCAATCTGAGAACTCCGGCGCGGTGTAAATATTGTTGCCGGGCAGCGCTATCGGGTATTACCCCAGTGAAGAATTACGTCCGTCATGGCGTAGATCTGTCTTATGCGCCCGTTTCATCCGGAAAGTGCTGGCTATACCAAGCAGATCCCGGGCGCCCGAAAGAGATTTCAAAGATCCACCATGTTGTTGCGTATGGCGTAGCGCACAATATCGGCGGTCGATCGCATCTTGAGCTTGTGCATTAGCGACGCGCGATGTGTCTCCACTGTCTTGACGCTGATGGTGAGCTTATGGGCAATGCACTTGTTGATATTGCCCTCCGCGATAAGCTGGACGATCTCGCGCTCCCGCGAGGTGAGCACCGAAGCGCCAGCTTTATTGCGGCCATGTTCAATGAAATAGCTCTCCAACCTGCCCGCTATTCCGGCCGAAAGATACCGCTTGTGCTTGATCAACGCTTCGAGCGCGGCGATCAGGTTTGTGATGGTGTCGGATTTCAGCACATAGCCAAGTGCGCCTGCGTCCAGAGCCTCGATCAAAATGCTTTCGCGGTCGTGCATCGTGTAGATCAGGACTTCCGTACCCGGCAGATCGCGCTTGATTGCGCGGGTGAGCGCCAAGCCATTCATCTGCCGCAGCGAATAGTCGACAATGGCGATGTCGGGCTGAGTCTCTCGCACGAGTTTCAACGCATCGAGACCGTCCGCCGCCTCACCGGCGATGTGCCAGCCCCGTCGGTCCTTCAGAATTGCGCGAACGCCTTGGCGTATGGCTTCGTGATCGTCAGCGATCAGTATCCGGCAGCAAGAAAGAGACATCCCCACGCTCCCCATAAGTTGCTGATTAAATGGCCTGAGATCCTTGATAGTACTATTTCACCGTCGGCCGGTGACTTTGCCTTCTGCAGGCAAGCCAGTTTCATCCAGACGGTGAAAATTCTGGCGAATCCGGAACTACTGCAAAACAGCGCGGCAGAACGAAAGGCGGCACGGGATTTCGAAATCACCGCGCCGAACCTCTTCAAGCCTGCAAGGCGTTCGGCAGTCTTTCCCCGTGTGTGGAACTACTTATCGAGAGCAGGAAAGTGCACATGCGATTCCCCCTGTACCTAGAATCCCGTGCGATATCGTATTCACGATAGCTCTAACAAAGCCAACTGTAACTCTGAAAAATCAGAATATACCCCTTTATTTCCACACAATATCGGGATGAATCCGCATTTTGCGAATTATTTTCCTCATCAATCCTTAGGCAAATTTAATCGTTTTCGTATATTTTGGCCACACCATATATAGCTTCGATCAATTTACATAATTAACGCCTCACCGAATTCGTCGCATACGCCATTTCGCTCTATGTCTATTTGTGCGGAGCGGAGTATCGCGAACGCATCTGGCCTCCAACGGCGCCACCAGATTGAGATGCAAAAGAACGAACATATCTGGATTAGCGAATGCGAAAGAGGAGTGAATTTCATTCGTTATCCGAGTGATATCGCCGCGCCATTTGTAGACCCGAGCACATATAAAACGAGATAATCGTAGCCGATCTGACCACTCATGAGGACAGAACCGCTAAAAGGATGGCGCCTTCTCAGAGGAGGCATGGAAGGACTGCAGGGCTAGGCCCGACCGAGCGATCATGAACTAGACGAGACGCTGAAAGTTATATGCCAAGTTGGTCATTTCCATCCCGGCGCGAACGCGAATTCGCACACATACTCCGCGATCCTATCAAGGAGCTTGATGACAAGCATCGAATCGAGTCCCGATTAGTCGCGGAGGAAGCCAAACTTGGATTTCCGTCAAAATATTGCATAACATATATAATACCGGCTCGATTTATCACGCCACACCCTCTGTCGACCGCGCCACAGTCGAGACCAGATTAGTATTTATTCTGGTAATTTTCAGGGTAGTTCCTCTTTATTTTCCCGCCGATTATTTTACCTACTTGTTACGTAGGAGATTGATGATGCGGGCTTTAGCATTAATCGGCTGCGCTGCGATCATGACGATCAGCACAAGCGTCCACGCTCAGTCTACACCCTCAGCGACGGCACCTGCGCCGGCTTCGGCCAGTGCAAGTACTGAAGTCGATCCAGATTCCGTGTTGGCGTTACAGAGGATGAGCAAGTTTCTCATGTCTCTGAATACGTTCAAGCTGACGGCTGAATCGAGTCTCGACGTTGTGACGGTGGCGGGACAGCGCGTGCAAATGGACGCGACGATCGATTATAAAGTCATGCGCCCGGGAATTTCTATCGACTATGAGAGCGATCAGAAATCCCGCCAATATATCTACGACGGCAAGCAATTCACCATTTTCGCCCCCAAACTCGGCTTTTACGCCACCGTGCCGGCTCCGGGCACCAACCGCGAGTTCTTGAAGGCGCTTTACGACCGGACGGGAATAAAGCTGCCGCTCGAGGATCTGTTCCGTTGGAGCGACGGTGACGATTCCGACATCAAGGCGCTCACTTCGGGCTTCAGCGTCGGGACTGCCAAGATCGACGGTGTTGCAACCGACCACTGGGCATTCCGCGGAGGCGACTTCGATTGGGAGGTATGGATCGAACAGGGCGATCGCCCCGTTCCGCGCAAGATCGTGATCATCGATCGAACGGACCCGACATATCCCACTTATACTGCCCGGCTGACCTGGACACTCAATCCACCCCTGACCGCAAGCGATTTTGCGTTCGTGGCCAACAAGGATGCGATGCAGATCCAGGCAGCCCAGTTCACGCCGGAGGACAAGCAATGACTGCGACCTCTACATTTGTGCGTATCGCCATTATCCTGCTGTTCATCGCCGGACAGGTTGAAGTCGCCGATGCGCGACGTGGTGGCGGCGGTGGCGCGCGCGGCGGTGGATCGATGAGCATGGGCGGCCGAGGCGGTGGAGGTGGCATGAGCCGGGGCGGCGGCGGTATGAGCCGTGGCGGTGGCAGCACCATGAACCGTGGCGGCGGCGCCGGCCGTGGTGGCGGCACCTACAGCCGACCGGGCGGCGGCAGCTACAACCGGCCTGCCACGCGCCCCAGCGTCGGCGGCGCGGGAGGGGCTGCATCGTCGCGCGGATCAGGTGCGGGTCAGCGGACTGCCGGTGGTGACCGCGCCGGTGGTGCCAATCGAAGCGACCGTCAGGCAACACGTTCGGACAATCAGGGCAATCGCCAGGACAATCGTACCGACCGCCAGACAACGCGTTCGGACAATCGCGGGGACCGTCAGGCCAATCGCGGTGATCGCAATACCAACATCGACAACAGCAGAAACATCAACGTCAGCGGCAACGATTTTGACGGCTGGGGTGGAGATGTTGATTATCCGATCGCGGCCGGGCTCGCTATCGGCGCGGTGGCGGGAATGACGGCGGCAGCATTCGGCTCGGCATATTACGCATTGCCGGGCGGCTGCGCACCCTATCCTTACGCCAGCTACCACTATTACAATTGCGGCGGTGTCTATTATCAGCCGCAATATGAAGGCGATACGGTGGTATATGTGACTGTACCACAGCCAGGCCAAACGACGACGACAACGGTTCCTGCGCCCCAACCGCAGTAGGCCGAAACCCGTCACCTGCCGCTGACATGCTTTTGCGATCGCGCATCGAGCATGTCAGCGCCTCTGTCTCTGGCGGTTGTCAGGATGGATGTACTTCATTTTGCCGACTGCAAGCGGGATCTATCAAAAGGAGTGTAAAATGGGCGTCAAGGAACATGGCCTCGCGGTATTTGCTGCTGCACTGATGTTTACGACGCCCGCTTTTGCGGAAGACGTGAACCAGGAAGCCGTCATCGTCTCGGTCGCCAATAACAATATCACGGCGCGTACGAGAGAAGGTGACCTGACAGTCGTCCTGACGCCCTCCACGAAAATCAGCGAACGCAGCGGCCTCGTCCGGTCGAAGGACCGCGATGTGTCGAGCCTGATCCCCGGCCTGATCTTCAAGGTCAAGGGTGACCTGCAGGACCACACGATCACCGCGCAATCGATCGAATTCAAGGATGACGACTGGCGTGCCGCAGTGGCGACCAAGGCCGGCACGAAAGCGGAATTCGCCGAGTTGCGGCAAGCCATCATCGATGGCCAGGAATATGTCATCCAGGACGAGACGGCGGTCTACTTCGAGACAGGAAGCGCGAACATTGCCGAGCAGTACAAGGCAAACCTTCGCGCCATTGCGCAGAAGGCGCCGACTTTCGGCAACTATCGCATCTCCATCCTGGGCTTTGCGGACCAGAGGGGCAACGCCGAAGCGAACGAACGCCTTAGCCTGAAGCGTGCCGCTGCGGTGAGCAACTATATGCGCCAGACCGGGCTGATCCAGCCTGGTCGCGTGCTGTCACCATCGGCCATGGGCGAAGGCACTGTTGCCCCGGGCGAAGCCACCCCGACCAGCGACGCCGAGGCGCGCCGCGTTGTGGTGCGGGTGGTTACGCCAAAGGGACAGCTCAAGCAGTAGCCTGGCAAATGGCGCGTGACATACGAGAGACCGGGATGCGATCGCGCCGGGATCAGGTGTAGCCCGCTCTCATTGAGGAGAGCGGGCTCGTTTCGGGCATACTGAGCGCACCGCCAGACACTGCCTGTCTTGAGAGCGGTTTGCCTAACTCGGCGCTCTGCCGGCAACGGTGTTCGATGGCCTGCAGCTGTCGTGCTCGAGAAAGCCGCGCTCTGGGCTTCCCGAACGTCCTAACGCCGGTTTGGCGGCGACGTACGGCGACACTCAGAGCGCGCGGAGCCTAGACAGATGATGTCCGCGACTACGAAAAAGAGGGCCTCACTCCGTCTCCTGATTGCCGGATGTCTTGCATTGCCACTTGCCCTGCCGATCGGCTCCAGCCCGGCAGAGGCGCAGGACGACGGCGCGCGGCTCTACATGGTGATCCCGGACAAGACGACCATCTTCTCGGTGCGCTATCATCGCATGCACAGCAATCTTGCGGTCGATCCGGGGAATGTCGCCGAGAACGATCATCTGGATACCGATCTGGTCGTCTTCCAGTTCGTCCAGGCGCTGAAGATCGCTGACAGTCAATCCTTCGTTTTCCTGGTCCTCCCGGTCAGCAACATCGAGCCGGACGGCGCATTGCTGCCGCAAGCGCAGTCGGATCGCGTGTCCGGAATAGGAGACGCACAGCTTGGCTTCGTCCTGGGCGTCCATGGCACGCCGGCGCTGGCACCGGCGGCATATGCGGAGCATCGGCCCGGACTGGCGGTCAATCTTCTCGCCAAAATCTTCTTCCCGACGGGCGAATACGATAGCAAGCAATCGCTCAATGTCGGAGCCAATCGATGGGCGCTGCGGCTTGGTGCCCCCTTGGTCTATGCCATCGGCAAGCGCATGGCCGATCCGCATCTGACCACGATCGAACTGATGCCGACCGTCACCTTTTTCGGCAGGAACGGAGACCCGTTCGGTGCCGACAGCAGCCAGCAGAAGCCGCTGTACATTGTCGAGGGCCACCTCACCCACGGTCTAACGCCCAAATTCTGGGCCTCGCTCGATCTGCTCTGGCGTCGCGGCGGCGAAATGAAGATCGATGGCATCGGGGCAGACAATTCCCAATATACCCTATCGCTCGGCGCCACCGGTACGCTGGCCCTCAGCCGGAACTCATCCTTGCGTGTAAGCTATGGCAGCGTCGTCGACCGTAACCAGTACGGGCCGAACGGATGGATTTTCCGCACGATTCTGGGGTTCACGTTCTGACGGCACCCACGGCCTTCGGGCCTGAGCCATTCACGCTACCCGCGCGTTTACGCGATCAAATCTATTAAGTTGCCGCATAATGGGCATTGCGATGAATGCGTCCAGCACTGTCGCAAGCAAGATCGCCGCGATGGCAAGTTTCTCCGTCGGGAAGCTCGACATGGCGATTCCGATGGCCACGCCGGGATGCCTTGCCCCGGCCGCGAGCGCGAGCGCGGTCTTGTTCTCCGCAACGTCACCCGCCAGCCAATAGCCGGCGACGAGCCCGGCAACGCTCATCGCGACGAGCGCCAGGATCGTGCCGTCGCCGATGACCTGCCAGATCTCTGGCGCAAAGGCGATCAGCAACAACAGCAAGCACGCCATCAGCAGGATCGTTGCGAATTTGGCCATTCCGGCGGCGAAGCGGCGCGTCCGTTCACCGAACAACCTCTGTGCAAGCAGTCCGCTGGCGAACGGTACCGCGATGCCTATGCCCAAAGTCCGGATCATGCCGATAGTGGAGACTTCCGTTTCCCGCCCGAATAGCCATCCGGTCAGTTCCAGGCCGAGCGGCGCGACGAACAAGGAAATCAACGCTGCGCTCACCAGCAACCCAGTGACATAGGAAAGACTGCCACCTGCCTTGATCTGCTTCTGGGGCAGGATCGGCGGCACTGGCGAAAAGGCCAGCGCGACCAGCGCAATTTTCACGGCCGGTTTCAAGTCGAACGAATAGGCAATCAGGACGGCGATGACCGGCACGACGACGAACATCGCCAGGAATGCGCAGATCGCCAATCGCCATTCGCGGAAGAGATGGACCGCGTCCGTCGCGTTCACCTGCAGAGCCAGCGCGAAAACATTGAGAAAGATGCTGACCACCAGCAGCAGTTTGAGGATCTCGGCGAAGGTCATCGCGCTTCTCCTGCCTTGCTGTCGAACATTTCGATGGCCTCGCGTTCGCACTTGCCTTCGAAGCGGAACGACCAGCGATTTCGCCACGCAAACCGGTTGATCAGAACTATCGGAGAGGGATTCCGTAAAAGTAGGCGACGCCAGCCAGTAAAAACTGCACGCCAATACAGATCAGCAGAAACCCGAAAATCCGGGTCATCGCGTCGAGACCGTCATGACCGAGGAACCGGACCATGACACTGGCTGCGCGCAAGACCACATAGGAAATGACCAGCGTCACCGTGATGCCAATGATGAGTGCGGCATAAATCGCCGGCCACTGCTGGGGATCCATGCCCTCAATTCGTCCGGCCGCGCTCATCACGACGGAGATCGATCCCGGACCGGCCAAACTCGGCATGGCGATAGGCGTGAAAGCAATGTTGGTGGCCGAAGGCTTGGCCGTCGATACATCCGGTGTGCTGGCCGGAGTTGTGAACAGCATGCGAAACCCGATGGTCGATATGATCAGGCCCCCAGCCACGCGGATACCGGCCACCGAAATACTGAAAAAATCGATGATAGCCGATCCCATGAGCAGAAATACGACCAGTATGGCAAATGCATAAATGCACCCCATCAGGGCCTGATGCTTCCGCTTTTGCTCATCGAAGCCCGCCGTCAACGACACGAACAACGGAGCGGTGCTGAACGGGTTCATGATCGGAAACAGGGCCACGATCGCCAGCACAATCGTTTCAACGAAACGGCCCGTCATTGTTGCAGCCTCTAACAAGAAAAAACCGCAGCCCCCTGCCTTGAGGGCACCCATCCGAGGTCGACGCACTGGCGCTATCTACACAGTAAAATGCGCGTTCCTGAGACCATGTTTTCTCGGCATGGCTCCACATGAGCACGCATAATATTCAGCCTTTGCGCCAATCGAAGGAATGTGCGCGAACCGCCGTCGAAAAGATATAGGGTAAAGTAAGGAGACAGCCTATTGCGCCGGACTGCGGGCATTGTCAAACGACGCCGGCAACATCGTTGGAACTCAACGCGATAACAATCAGAAATGCCATCTCATTTGTCAGTAGTTTACCTGATTTATCCCATTGATTCATCCTGAAAGCCAACTCGGACATGCCCGCTCACGGCATAAAATCGAAATCGGCATGCTCAATGGTTCATATTTGTTCGCAGAACATATTGAAGGTCCTCCATTGCAGCCTGACTTTCCTGAATGCTGCCTCGTGTGGGACTATCGATATCGATAATGAGCAAATAAGCTGTGGCCGTCAGCCCCAGCATCAGCAATATTTCTCCACGACGCTTTGCCCCGACAGCATATCCGATCATTGCCGATGATACGGACATGTAAAACAGAAGCGTTCCAAGAACCCGTGAGGGGACGTGAGTTCTGCGGGCAATTCGTCGTGATGCATCGGCTTCAATGACCCGGTTCATCGAATCCATGAAACTTGAAGACACATCGTCGCGATTTCCAACAAGGGCAGCTTCGGTGGCTTGCCACATCTGGTTTTGCAGACCGTCACTGACGCCTGACAATCGCTTCACATCGGCCGGCTGCGTCGCATTGCCCAAGGCTACACGGACATCGGCATATGTCTTCAGGAGGTTTTCCAATTGCGTGCGATGAGGCTCTGCAAAAGTACCCGCGCGCAAGTAAGTTGTACGAATTGCCAGCGCTTCTTCGCGAACCAAGCCGCGCCGTCCGTCAAATCGTTCAAGTGCAAGCGCAAATGTGAAACCCAGAAGAAGTGCGAGCAAACCCATGGCGGTAGACAAGGCCAGGCTGTCTTTCGTCTCCTCTGAATCCGATACTTTCCGGTAATGCCGAACCGCAACTCCTAGAAAATAGGCCGCCGAGAGGATGCCGAGAACGCTGAGTGCAATCAACCAGAATGGAGCCTCAATGAAGAGCCATTGCAGAACAGATGCCATCGGCATTCCCCTGAATATCCAGACTCGGATTTTATTAATTCCAAATCATGTTCACGCATAAATTCGAAAATTACGCTGGGCGATTTTCCCATCGGAATTTCAATAATCGTCTCATTTTTCCACCCGTAACGATATGTACGATCCACGGGTGGCGACATAGGTAATTATACGGATTATTGGTAATTTTCGAAAGAAACCACGGTGTTCGGCCTCACGGGTACCGGAAAGCACATGACTTCGTCGCTGTGGTCCGGTCGAAAGCCATTGGGACCTTCCTTTCCGCCAATTGAAGGCGCACTATCCCACTCGGCATGGTGCAATGACCATGCCGAGAACTGGCTCAAGGAAGCTGACATACATGTAATTGTGCCATGGTATCTCAACCGAGGTTGACGCCTTCGATCGATTATTGTGGAGTGTCGTCAATCGCGGATTGCGCCATGACCAAATCACGGTGACCGGCGGCACGCAAGGCGGCGCCTGTTCTACGCCACCTCAACAGCCTCCGGCATGCTGGAGATCTGCAGATGAAAGCCGCCCTTCTCATATTCGGCACGTCCCTTCTCCTTGTTTCGCAAGCTGGCCACAGCCAACCGGTCGAGGAGGTCAAAACGACAAGCCCCGATACTCCGGCGCTTCCAGAAGATCTGTTCAGGCTTCCGCCCGGCACGTGGGCCTTCGCGAAACAGTTATGGTCGGGCAACGATCCATGCACGCTCGACGCATGCGAAGCGGGTTATACTTCCGGTGACCTCGTTGTGAGCGCCGAGCGGAACAAGAAATACCTGCGCATCGTCGCCGGATTCCGTGGCTGCGCCAATGTCGCATGGAACGAATACGAAATCGGAGAAAAAGCCTCGAGCAGCGACACGAAAGTCGTCGGCAAACGCATCCAGAAGACGATCGGAACGGCTGCGGAATACTGCAAGGTTCCAGCCCCATCGGTTCCCACTCTTGATGCCCGGCATCTCTATCCGATCAAGTAGCCGCCTCCGACCGCGCCGGATTTTGCGGCGTTCCCGATTGACGAGATTTATCGGGAGGCGAAGCCCTGCGAAAACAGAGCATCGCCTTGCGGAGCGGCAGCATGGACTGCCGGTCAAGGGACTGGATTCGATGCGTTGTTCGCAAAACGGCTCACGACTCCGCCGATTTGACCGATTACTTCGCTCGTCGCCTCGTCGTAGGCGGAGACTATGGATGTCACCCTGTTTTCCGCCGCCTGCCGCCGACTGGAAAAGACCCATTCGCCGATGATGGAGCGGTCTGCCCAGCGCATGAGCCTGACCTGCGCTTCCATGGTAACGACGGGTGCCGTCGGCCCCTCATAGGCGGCTTCGAAGCGGCGCACATCTATGGACAGCACGAAATCGGCCCGAGGCCCTTCAGCGGGACCTATCAGGCGCAAGCCGGGTTGCGTCCGGGCGAACTCTCGCCGCAGCGCCGTGTCGAACAGGTCGTCGGGAGGGGCAATCCAGCGTGATTCCGCCACATAGGCCATACTTGCGCCGCGCGTCGTCAGGATGCGGTCACTGCGGCTTTCGGGCGGGAATACGGCGCCGCGGTAACTCACTACGCGTACCGGCCCGGCCGCGGGGCTATTCGGTTCGGCAACCTGCGGCGATGGCGATATATTGCCGAAGCGGTAGAGTGTGGCCGGATGACCGCCGCCGCCCAACAGGCCGCCACATCCGGCGAGGAAAAAGGTCGCGACGAGCACCAGCGATGGACGGCCCTTTGCAGTCATGGTTTGACTTTCACCTCCTGGGCTTGCGAGCGCAGGAGCACTCCGCGCGGGTCTCGCCTGATTTCCGAGCTTAGCTCGTTCAACGACGCACTGGCCTGCTGGATGGAGACGAGCGCTGCATTCAATTCCGGCAATGTCCCCGACGAGACGTCTGAAACCGACCCGTCAACACGCCCGACCAGCGTCCGGACTCCCACCAGTGTCTGGTGCAGCTCTCCGACACTCCCGTTGATCTGCGCCAGCGTACCGTTCGGTCCTCCCAGCGATCTGCGCGTCTGTGCAGCCGCTTGCTCCAGGTCGGCGGACGCACGATCGAGTTTCGCGAACATGGTCCGGCGTGCCCGCAGTTCATCGCTGATCGATCCCACGTTGTCGATCGAGCGCGAAATCGTGGCGATATTCTGGTCCGACAACACCTTGTTGACGCGCTCGAGGGCCTCCGCGCCGTCACGGGTAAGTCTGCCGACGTCCTGGACGATCACATCGAACCGCGCACCCTGTGAGCGGATGACCGGCGGCCGCTGGCGGCTGCTCTTGCGCAGCAGCGGCTGGCTCACGGTGCCGGCGCTGATCTGGATGTAGCGCACGCCGGTTATCCCCTGGGCAGCACTTTGCGCCAGGGAATCCGCCCGCACGGGCGTTCCGTGCTGAAGCTCGATGTCGGTGATGACGCGGTTCGGATCGGCCTCGTCCAACCTGATATCAATGATCTCGCCGAGCTTGATGCCGTTGAATTGAACTTCCCCGCCCTTGCTGAGGCCGCTCACAGGGCCTCGAAAGATGATGCGATAGGTGTCGTAGGTCTGATTGAACTGGAATTGCGCAAGCCAGACGACGAAGACCAGCGCCGCGATGATCAGCACTATGCTGATGATCCCAACCAATGCGTAGTTCGCTTGCCGTTCCATCAGCTCGCTCCGTCATTCCCGCGCCGCGCCGCCTGCGCGGCGCGACCGCGCGGCCCCTTGAAATAGGCCTTAATCCAGGGGTGTTCGGATTTCTCCAGCTCGGCCACGGGCGCAGTGGCCACCACGCGCTTATCGGCAATGACAGCGACCCGGTCGGTTATCGTGTAAAGCGTGTCGAGGTCGTGCGTGATCAGAAAGACCGACAGCCCGAGCGTATCGCACAGCCCCCTGACCAATTGGTCGAAATCGGCGGCGCTGATCGGATCGAGCCCCGCCGTGGGCTCATCGAGGAACAGGAGAGAAGGATCGAGTGCCAGCGCGCGGGCGACGCCTGCACGCTTTACCATGCCTCCCGAAAGTTCCGACGGCATCTGGTCGGCCACACGGGTATCGAGACCGGCCAACTTGATCTTGAGCCGCGCCAGTTCGCGCACCAACCCGTTGGGAAGATGGGCCTGTTCATGCATCGGGGCTTCGACATTCTGCCCCACCGTCAGCGCGGAAAAGAGCGCACCGCCTTGAAACAGGACCCCGGCCTTGCGGCTGACGTTGGCCTCGGCGGCGGGATCGTGGACATCGCACCCGAACACCTCGACCCGGCCACCGTCTGGATTCTTGAGGCCGAGGATCGTGTTGAGAAGTACGGACTTGCCTGCCCCCGATCCTCCGACCACGCCCAGAATCTCGCCATCGCGCAGTTCGAGGTTCAGTCCATCGTGCACGACATGCTCGCCGAAAGCGCTGCGCAGCCCGATCACGCGGATCGGCGGAGGGCTGCCCACGCCGTTCAGAGCTTCAACTCCATGTAGATGACGGCGAAAATGGCGTCGAACAGGATGATCATGAAAATCGCCTGCACGACCGCCTGGGTCACGCGCTCCCCGAGGCTCTCGACATCGGACTTCACGAACAGGCCGTGACGGCAGCCCGACATGGCGATCAATATGGCAAGCAGCGGCACTTTGCTCATGCCGATCCAGAAATGCCGGATGTCGACCGCTTCCTGCATGCGCGAAAGGAAGAAGATCGGGCTCATGCCGAGCGCGAGCCAACTGACGATCAGCCCGCCGGCGATCCCCGCCATCATGGCGGCAAAGACCAGCAATGGCATCGTCAGGAGCAGGGCAAGGACGCGCGGCACGACGAGTGCGTCGAACTGGTCGACACCCATCACTTTCATGGCGTCGATCTCCTGGGTCATCTTCATTGTGCCGATCTGCGCCGCGAAGCTGGATGCGGATCGGCCGGCCAACAGGATACCCGTGATGAGAACGCCGAATTCGCGCAGGACCGCCGCCCCGACCAGCTCCACGGTGAACACCGACACGCCCAGCGAGGCGAGCAGATTGGTGCCCACCAATGCGACGACGGCGCCGATGAAGAAGTTCATGACGATCACGATGGGGAGCGCCTTGACGCCCGCCGTTTCCATCAACCTGACAAGCGAAATGCCCCGCAGGCGGCTCGGATGGAGGATCGTTCGCGCCAGCGCCACGTTGAGTTCCCCGGCGAATTCCGCAATGCGCAGGCCTTCCTGTGCGAACGAGACCACGCCGCGTCCTACCTGATCGGCGAAATAGAGGAACGAAGACGTGCGCGGCCGTTCCGGCACCGGTTCCCCAATGGAGGGTCGGACCAGATCGAAGAGACGTGCCACGTCGGGTCGAGTGTCGCTGCCACTCTCCTTCGCGCCGGGCGATATCGCGCTCAGGATCGTATAGGCGCCGGCAGTGTCGAGCCGCCCCAACTCGCTCAGGTCCAACCGCAACGGCGATGCGGAAGAGGCGCGCATTGCCTCCGGAAGGGCCGCTACCGCCCTGTCCATGGTGAGCGAGGTCCAATCGCCGGAGAGGGCAATCGTGCTCCCGGTCAAGTCCGAACGTATGCTGAAGGAGGCCAGTCCCATACCGAAAATAACTCGCCATCGACTTCGATGATCTATTCATGAACGACGATGGACACCATCAGTACTGGTCCCCATTTCCGGCCCAATCATTCCCCATAACCAAAACGAATTTCGAGACATTCCGATCGGCCACGTCATGAAATATCGGCCCCGGGTGGATTTATTTCTTTGACCGATTTCTGTCGCAGAAGGCGGACAATGCAAAAAGGGATACTTGGCCGCTCACCAGCCGACACGGGCAGCGGGCTGAACCATGGTCGTGGGAGTGACGCGATGGCGAAGCGGTTCAGGCCGGAAGCAAAGATCTCCCGAAGAGCGCGGGCAGGTAAGTCTTATGCATTTATACAACACAGATACCGACCCGTGGAATTTCGCATGTTTTGATGGAGCTATGTGAAGTTCGGCCAAGAAGCGATTCCACTTCGATCACCCTCATCCGTTTACCCTGATTGCGACACATCTGGCGCCCGCGTATGTTTCCGCAAATCAGGCGTCACCGGAGATTCGCAATGTCCCAGGAGATCAGCCCGACAATCTTCGATCATTGGCTGCATTTGTCCACGGATTGGGCAGCATATTGTTACGATGCCGCCCAGAAGTCGGTTCTGCTTCTGGATACGATGCGCCAGCGAGGCAACATCCATAACGATCGCGCCAGGGAAAGCGTGCCGCATGTCCTCGTGTTCGATGCGCGCGTGATTGTCGATGGCCGCACCCTTGACCGGCGGGTGAACTACTTCCTCGTGGAAATCGTTCCGGGTCCGGAATACACGATCGACCCCGCCAAGCGTCCGTTCATCGTCGTCGATCCGCGCGCCGGTCATGGCCCGGGCATCGGCGGCATGAAGCGTGACAGCGAGATCGGCAAGGCGATGGAGGCAGGCCATCCGTGCTACTTCGTCGGCTTCGCGCCCATTCCGGTCGATGGACAGACCGTGGGCGACGTCTGCGCGGCCGAGGCGCATTTCGTCGAGACAGTGATCGAACGGCATCCCGATGCGGACGGCCGTCCTGTGGTGATCGGCAATTGCCAGGCGGGCTGGCAGATCATGATGACCGCCGCCGCAAGGCCCGAGCTCTTCGGCCCCATCATGCTCGCCGGCTCTCCGCTTTCCTACTGGGCAGGCGTGCGAGGCAAGAACCCGATGCGATATTCGGGGGGGCTTCTCGGCGGCACCTGGCTCAATGCGCTGACAGGTGATCTGGGCAATGGCCTGTTCGACGGCGCCTACCTCGTCGCCAATTTCGAGAGCCTCAACCCGGCGAATACGCTGTGGTCGAAACCGTACAATGTCTACGACAACGTCGACACCGAAGCCGAGCGCTTCATCGATTTCGAGCGATGGTGGGGCAGCCCCGTGCTGCTGACGGCGGACGAGATGCTGTCGATCGCCAACAACCTCTTCGTCGGCAACAAGCTGTCGTCCGGCCAACTTAGCGCGCCTGACGGGACGCGAATTGACCTGCGGAACATCCGCTCTCCCATCATCGTCTTTTGTTCCTGGGGAGACGACATTACGCCGCCCCCGCAGGCACTCCAGTGGATTCCAAACCTCTACGAGACCGATGGAAACTTGCGGAAATCCGGGCAGACGATCGTCTATTGCCTCCATCAGACCATCGGGCATTTGGGAATCTTCGTTTCCGGGAAGGTGGCCACGAGGGAGCATGAGAAATTTGCCCAGGTCATGGATGCGATCGACTTGCTTGGACCCGGCGTTTTCGAGGCCGTAATCGACAACATCGATGAGGATATCGCCCACCGTGAACTGGTGGAAGGCAAGTATATCTTCACGCTGGAACGCCGGACGCTGGATGATGTTCGCGCGATCTGCCAGCAGAATCCGGAGGATGATCGCCGCTTTGCAGCCGTCGCGCGGATTTCCGATATCAACCTTTCCTTCTATCGCGCCTTTGCCCGCCCGGCGGTCAGGGCAGTGACGAATGACCTCACGGCCGGTATCGCGCGGCGCCTCCATCCAAATCGATTGCGGTTCGAACTGTTCTCAGATGAGAACCCGTTGATGACCGCCGTCCCTGCTCTCGCGGCTGGAGCCCGTGAATGGCGGCAGCCGGTCGACAAGGACAATCCATTCGTCCAGGCGGAGCACGTCTCGGCCGATTTCATCGAAAGCGCGCTGACCGCGTTCGGCAACGTCACCGACTGGTGGAAGGAAGCGACTTTCCTGAGCGTCTATGGCCACCCGATGATCCAGGCGCTGGCCGGTGTCGACGAAAAAGCGGGCATGGCCGAGCCGATATACCGCGACTTGCCCCGCGAAGCGCTGGCGGCGCTCCGGGAAAAGGAACTGCGTGACCAGCTTCGCGAAGGCGGACCGATGGAGGCCGCGCTCCGCGCATTGGTCTGGGTCGCAATGACTGTCGGTCGCGCCGACGAACGCGTCCTGCAGGCAGTGGTCAAAGGCGTGAAGACCATACCCTTGCTCAAACAGGCGGGCTTGTCGGCTGTCCGGGCGGTGCTGCGGGATCAGCAGGCAATCCTCGCGATGTCCCCGGACGAAGCGATCGCGGCTATCCCGGCGATGGCAGGCGCCGATCCCGCGGGGCGAGCGCGTATCATCTCCAGTCTGGAAGGGCTCTTCGCCCTCGATAGCGATCTTCTCAATCAGGAGGGAACACGGCGGCTGAATCTGCTGCGAGCGCTCCTTGCCCCTGACGCGCCCGAGACCGGCTCGGGCGATACTTCCAGAGGGCAATCGGCGAAGGTTCGTGCAGCATGAACCGGGATGGCGTACTTGCCGGGCAGAAGGCCCTCGTCGTTGGCATCGCGAACGATTCCTCGATCGCCTATGGCTGCGCGGCCATGTTTCGCGAGGCCGGAGCGGAACTTGCCGTCACCTGGCTGAACGACAAGGCGCGCGCCTATGTCGAGCCGCTGGCCGAAGCGCTGGGCGCCTCGATCACGGCCCCGCTCGACGTCGCCATCCCCGGACAACTCGAGGAGGTTTTCCGCCTCGTTTCGGAGACCTGGGGAAAGTTGGACGTACTCGTCCACTCGATTGCTTTCGCGCCCAGGGAGGATCTTGCGGGCGGATTGCTCGATTGCTCGGCCGAGGGCTTCGCAAAGGCGATGGACATATCGTGTCACAGTTTCGTGCGCATGGCGAAACTGGCCGCTCCGCTTATGACCGATGGCGGCACGATGTTCGCCATGAGCTATTACGGGGCCAATCGGGTGGTACCCAATTACAATGTCATGGGGCCGGTCAAGGCGGCGCTGGAGGCGGCCTGCCGATATCTCGCCTATGAGCTTGGTCCACGCGGCATCCGGGTGCACCCTATATCGCCCGGACCCTTGAAAACCCGCGCCGCCTCGGGTCTCCACGATTTCGAGCACATGCTTGCCGCTGCGGCCGAACGCGCGCCCATGGGCGAACTTGCCGACATCATGGATGTCGGGGCCGTATGCACCTATCTCGCCTCGCCCTTTGCCAGACGGATCACCGGCGGAACCGTCTACGTAGACGGCGGTTCAAATGTCGTCGCCTGACGCGAGGCGCGCCTGAAGCAGCCCCTCACCGCTCCGGCACGAAACGGCGACCGATCAGGGTGGCCTGATCGTCATAGGCATGCTTGTCCGATCGCTCGGGCAGCTTGATCTTTTCCTTGTGGATCTGCTCATAGGGGATGAGCTTGAGGAGATGGCTGATGAGATTCAGCCTACCCCTGCGTTTTTCGTCCGTTCGGACGATATTCCATGGGGAAATCGGCGTATCGGTTGCTTCGAGCATGTCATCCCGAGCCTTCGAATATTCGTACCAGCGGTCGTAGGATTTGATATCCATCGGGCTTAGCTTCCACTGCCGAATAGGATCGTCAATTCTGGCCTGGAAGCGCCGGGTCTGCTCCTCCATGCCGACTTCGAGCCAGAATTTTATAAGCTGGATGCCGCCCTCGATAATATAATTCTCTATTTCGGAGCACCCTTCCAGAAAACGCTTTGTCTGGTGTTTCGTGCAAAAACCCATGACCCGTTCGACGCCCGCGCGATTGTACCAACTGCGATCGAATATGACGATTTCGCCGGCTGCCGGGAAATGTTCGATATACCGCTGCATGAACATCTGCGATTTCTGCCGCTCCGATGGCGTCGGCAGCGCGACGACGCGGAACACGCGGGGGCTCACCCGTTCGGTGATCGCCTTGATCGTGCCGCCTTTTCCTGCGGCATCCCGCCCTTCGAACACCACGATCCCACGATAGTTCGTAGCCTTGATCCACTCCTGCAAATGGCAGAGTTCGACCTGAAGCTTGCGAAGTTCCTTTTCATAGTCCTTGCGCTTCAGGCGCTCGCCCATATCAGCACCGATTCCCGTCGATTGCTTGTCCTTTTTGCCCATGATCCTTACCTTGCTGCGGGTTGACCGGGTTATTTCGAGGCCATGAATGCCTCGAACATGTCTTCAAGATTATCGAAAACCATGTCGCGCCCCATGGCGTCGATGGTATCGGCCGCTTCGAGAAGTTTCAGGCATTCGTGATGCAGGTCAGCGATGCCGAACCGGATGCCGCGCGAGGCAAGATCGCCACTGATCTCCGTCAGCATCGCCGCAGCAGTCGTATCCATGTGTGGAATGGAGCCGGCATCAAGTATCAGCCATCGAACAGGTTCACCGGCCTGTTCGGCGAACGCTTCTATCTCGCTGCGGACATGATCGGAATTGTAGAACAGAAGGCTGCCCTGGAGCAGGCAGACGGTCAGTCCGGGGACGGCCCGCGCCTTTTTGAAGCGGTGCAGCTTGTGAAAGCCGGATTCCCCGCTGATCCGGCCAAGCAGGACGGCTCGGGGGTTCATGCTGCGATAGAGCAGGTAGGCGAGGGTCGCGCCTATGGCTATCGTCACGCCATTCAGCACACCGAAGAGGACGGGAGCGATCAGCCCGATCACCGCGAACAGGAATTCCGAACGGCTGACTCGCCAGAGGTGGGACAGGCCGCTCAAATCCATGAGGGACAGCGCAGCCGCGGCCAGTATCGCGCCCAGCGCCGGGATCGGGATCAAGCGGAGCAGGTCGTTCAGATAGACTAGGATCACCAGCAGAACGAAGGCAGACACCAACCCGGCGATCCTTGTCCTTGCCCCGACCGAAAAGTTGATCGCAGTGCGCGAATCAGAGGATGTGACGGGAAATCCGCCGAACATCCCGGCGGCGACATTGGCCGCCGCAAATCCGCCCAGTTCCTTGTTGGCATCGACCCGATAGCCCGCCTGAATGCCGAATGCGCGGGCTGTCACGATGCCGGCACTGAAACTGACGAGCCAGACGGCCAGGCTGTCGGCAAGAAACTGGTTGAGCGGAATCGGGATCGACCAGGGAATCCTGAATTGCGGCAGCGAACTCGGAACCGCACCGACGACGCGGATGCCTTCCGATTTCAGGTCGAAGAAGAACGACAGTGCGCCGGCCAGTATGACGACAATGACCGGCCCCGGCACGGGCGACCGCAGGCGCTTTATGAGCAGGAGAAGGACGAGCATCCCAAGGCCCAGAAACAAGGACGGCAAGTGGATGTCGGCGGCCTTGTTTGCCAGCTCCAGTATCGGACGGAGCAGCCCATCGGATTCGATCGTCAAACCGGTAATGCGCCCAATCTGACCGACGAGGATCGACAGCGAAATGCCGGTCATGAAGCCCATCAGGATCGGCCGCGACAGGAAGTTCGCCACAAGATCCAGATGCAGCAGGCGCGCGATGAAGGAATAGATGCCCACCATCACGGCAATTGCGGCTGCCAGCACGACGCGCCCATCCGGCGGGCCATTGCCCAGCGCGGCAAAGACGGCGGCCAGCATCATCATGGTCGGCGCATCCGGGCCCGTAATCAGACGATCGGAGGGTCCGACAAGCGCATAGCCGATGGCCGCGAAGATACTGGCATATAGTCCCGTCACGGGCGGGAGTCCGGCTATGGCTGGATAGGCGATCGCGCTCGGCAGACCGACCATGGCGATCGCCAGCCCCGCCGAGACATCCTTGCCAATCCAGGAGGCACGGTAGCTTCCCAGTGTCTGCGCGATGGGTAACTGCCGGGCCAGCGCCATGGGATTGAATCCTTAGGTCATGAATGCGCCTGCCTCCCCGTAACGCAGGCCATTCCCCTCTCCCGGATCACTTGCCGGCCGGTCCCGTGGTTGCGGAGGCGGGAGTCACCGCCGCCCCGTTGCTCCATTGATCGGGGGCCAACTGCCAGCCTCCGCCAAGCGCCTTGTACAGCGCGACGACCGTCACCAGCTGATCGCGCCGTGCTTCCACGAGGGCATATTGGGCGGGGAACAGTTGCTGCTCGGCCTCCATCACCTCGAAATAGTTCGCGCGGCCCGCGCGGAAGCGCACCATGGAAAGGTCTACCGCCCGCTGGAGCGCAGCGACCTGAAGTTCCAGCGCGGCCCGCCGGTCGGCGGCCGCCCGCTTGGAATAGAGCGCGTCCGACGTCTCCTGGAAACTGGTCAGGATCGTCTTGCGATAGTTGGCGACCATCTCGTCCCAATAGGCTTCACGGTTCTTCTTTTCGGAACGCAGTTTGCCGCCGTCCAGCAGCGGACCGCTGATCGCGCCGGCGACGTTCCACACCGCGAAAGTCGCGTTGACGGAGTTCTCGAAATTGAGGCCCTGTCCGCCGAAAAAGGCACCCAGACCGATGCGCGGGAAGAAATTGGCCGCAGCAACACCGACTTGCGCATTGGCGGAGATCATCATCTGCTCGGCCCGCCGTATATCGGGACGGCGCTGAAGGAGCACTGTGGTCGCACCCACCGGCACTTCCGGCAGCACCTGTTCGTCGAGCGCGGGTCCGCGCGGAATGTTATCGGGATAGCCCCCGATCAGGACCGCTATGGCATTTTCCTGCACGGCAATTTGCCGTTTGAGTTCGGCGATGCTGTTCTGACTGTGCGCGTAGTTCGCCTGCGAACGCTCCACCGGCAACTTGGTGTCGCGCCCGGCATTGAAACGCAGCGTAAAGAAGTTGACGTTCTCGCCATACACACTGGCGCTGCTCTCGGCGATCTTGAGCTGGCGATCTAGCGCAAGCAGCTGAAAATAGTTGGAAGCAACATCGGTCACGAGCGACAGCAGCACGCCGCGCTGGACTTCCTCTTCGGCAAACATGTTGGCTTGCGCCGCTTCGGTGGACCGCTTGATACGCCCCCAGATGTCCAGTTCCCAGGCTGCCGAAAGGCCCGCCTTCCAGCCCCAGTACCGCGCCTCGGTCGGCGCGTTGGGAAGAGGAATGAAAGTCTGTTCGGCGGCGATGCCGGCGTTGTAATTGACCTGCGGGGCGGCCTCCGACTTGGCCACGCCAACCATGGCGCGCGCCTCCTCCACCCGGGCCGCGGCCACGGCGATATCCGGATTGGCCTTCAGCGATCGATTGATCAGGTCTTGCAGGACCGGGTCGTTGAACACCTCCCACCATGGCGCGTCGGCAATGGAACTTGCGTCCTGCAAAGCCACGGGCGACCGGAACTGGGGCGGCGTCGCTACCTCTGGCCGGTGATAATCGGGACCCTGCGTACACGACGCCAGCAAGATCGCAGAACCTGCGACAAGGGCGAAGCGGGATACGACCGTTATGCGCATGATTCGCCTCATTTGATGGCTGCCAGCATCTTGCGAAAACGAGACAGAGTGTAGACGGTGAAGACACTGCCGATTGCGAACATTTTGAGCATGTCGGGCAACACCATCCCGAAGGACGCATTCCGGAACAGCACCGCCTGCGAAAAGCTGACGAAGTGCGTCGATGGCACGAATTGCATCACCGTCTGGAGCCACGACGGCATCGATTCGAGCGGGGTCTGACCGCCCGAGAGCAAGGTCATGCTGATGAATGTGGGAAAGGCCAGCAGGCCGAATTGCGGCATGGAATTGACGATCGTCGCCAGCATGATGCCCAGCGCCGTGACTGCAAAAAGATAGATCGTCAGCCCCATCATGAAGAGCAGGAGCGACCCGCTGATGGGCACTCCGAGCATGCCTTTGACGACAAGGAACAGCGAGGCCATGACAACGACGATCACCACAAGCCCGTTGGCCCAGATCTTGGCGAACATGATCTCGAAGGAATCGAGCGGCATCACCAGAAGGTGTTCGATGTTGCCGTGCTCGCGTTCGCGCAGCACGGCGGCGCCGCACAGGAAGATTGCCAGGACAGAGATGTTGTTGATGATCTGGTTGACCGCGACAAACCAGCCTTGCTCAAGATTTGGATTGAAGCGGGCGCGGGTCTCCAGCCCGACCAGCGGCTGGTTCTCGGCACGGCCTGCTTGCGGCCAGTACGGCTCGACGGCGCGATTGGCGATCTGTTCGATGTAGGACGGACCACGCCCTGCCTGGGCCATCGCCGTCGCATCGGAGATGACCTGCAGCGTTGGCTGGGCATCACGTTGCAGATCGGCCTCGAAGCCCGACGGCACGACGACCACAAAGGTATATTTGCCCGCGTCCATCGCCCGGTTGATCTCGCCAAAGGGCAATTGGTGCGGGGGCAAGAACAGCGGCGGCAGCATCGCATCCGCAATGGCCCGCGCGACCGCGCTGTTGTCCTCGTCGACTATCGCGATCGACGCGTTCTTGACTTCCATCACCGCGCTCTTGGACGGCGTGTATATGGAAAAGGTGAAGCTGTAGGCGATCAGGAACAGCAATACCGGATCGCTGAACAGGCTGATCAGTTCCTTTACGCCAAGATGGAAGATGTGCCGCAGCTTTTGCATGGCTCAAGCCTCCTGCTTCTTCAGAAGAAGAACCGAAAGGCTGAAAAATGTCACGGCAATGATGCCCAGCGCGGCAACGCTGCGCCATAGCGCCGCCCAGCCCAGCGCCTTGGTGAACGTGCCGACACTCACTGCCTGGAAATAGGTACTCGGGAAGATGAAGGACGCAATCGAGGCCCCTCCCGTCAGCGAGGAAACGGGCACGAAAATGCCAGAGAACTGCACCGCCGGAAGGATCGCGATAATGGCTGCGGCAAAGATGGCGGCGGTTTGGGTGCTGGCGAAGACCGATATCAGCAAACCGAATCCGGTAGACGCCAGAACGAACAGCACTCCGCCAACCAACAGGGTCGACACGCTGCCCTTTATCGGCACTCCAAATATGATTACTGCAATAAGCACCAGGGTCAGGAACTGAACTAGGGCAATAAATGCATAGGGAAGCTGCTTGCCCAGAAGAAACTCGCCGCGCGTCGCCGGTGCGGCGTAGAAATTGGCGATCGAACCCAGCTCCTTCTCGCGCACGACCGACAGGGCCGTGAGCATGCTGGGGATGAGCATGAGCAACAGCATGATATTGCCCGGCACCATCGCGTAGACGCTCTCGAACGACTGGTTGTAGAGCGCGCGCACGTCGATATTCATGGGTTTTTGGGCAGGCGGGATGCCGAACTGCCGCCGCAATTGCCCTTCGACGCGGCGATGGGCGGCCTCGATATAGCCTCTCGACGTTTCGGCGCGGAAGGCGTTGGCGCCGTCAAGGTATGCAAGCACGCGCGGCTGCCCCCCACGCTCCAATGCCTGCTCGAAACCGGGCGGGATTTCGATGACGAAGCGCAGTTCGCCATTGCGGAGCCGCCGATCGACTTCATCGTAGTTCCGAATGGGACGCCGCTCGTCGAAATAGGACGATCCGCGGAAGGCATCGGAATAGATGCGGCTGGTCGGCGTCTGGTCGTTGTCGAGCACCGCAAAGGTAAGGTTTTCGACATCCAGCGTGATGCCGAAGCCGAAAACGATCATCAGCAATATGGGCCCGAGGATCGAGAAAGTGAGCCGCACGCTGTCATGCCCGATCTCGATCGCCTCGCGCCGTGCGAAGGCCCAGACGCGCGCAAACGTGAAGCGCCCTGCCCGCTTGCTGGCGTGGCTTTCCGGCAGTTCTCCGGGCTGCATGAGCGCAGGCTCAGCCTGCAACGCGTCTTCCTCGACCTTCAGTTCGGCACTGACCGTGCTTGCCTTCGCTTCCTCGGCCTTGAGGTCCGCCGCCGCATCTTCGAGATAGCCGATGAAGGCTTCTTCCAGCGTCGAAGCGTTACGCTCCCTGACCAGTTCAGCGGGAGGGCCCTGCGCCAGGACCGTACCTCGGTGCATCATCGACATCCGGTCGCAACGCTCCGCCTCGTTCATGAAGTGCGTGGAGAGGAAGATCGTTACGCCGTTTTCCCGGGAGAGGCGGATCAGCAGCTCCCAGAACCCGTCGCGGGCGACCGGATCGACGCCGCTGGTGGGCTCGTCGAGGATCAGGACTTCCGGCTCGTGCAGGACCGCCACGCCCAGCGACAGGCGCTGCCTGATGCCGAGCGGAAGGGCTTCCGCCAGCGTGTCAGCCTCTTCCTGCAGCCCGAAGTCGCGGATGATCTCTTCCACGCGCGCCCTGCCCTTTTCGTCCGGCATGTCGAACAACCGGGCATGAAGCAGCAGGTTCTGGCGAATGGTAAGTTCGGTATAGAGCGAGAAGGCCTGGCTCATGAAGCCGACCCGGCGGCGGGAGTCGAGATCGCCACCCTTCACTTCCTTGCCGAACAGCTTGGCCACGCCCTCCGAGGGCGGCAGCAGGCCGGTCAGCATCTTCATCGTGGTGGTCTTTCCGCAGCCGTTCGACCCCAGGAATCCGAATATCTCACCCTGCTCGATGCTGAAGTTCACATGATCGACAGCTGTGAAATCGCCGAACTTCTGGGTCAGTCCCGTGGCTTCGATCGCCGGCACATCGGAGCGCTTCACCAGCGGCGTTATGACAGGCTCCTTGTGGCCGCGAGTGGCTTCCTCGGGCAGCAGCCTGATGAACGCCTTTTCGAGATTGTCGCAGCCCGTACGCTCGAAGATCTCCGTCGGCGTACCGGTAGCCAGGACATTGCCGGCATTCATCGCCACCAGCCAGTCGAAGCCCTGCGCTTCGTCCATGTAGGCAGTGGCGACGATGACGCTCATCTGCGGCCGGCGCAGGCGGATACGATCGATCAGCTCCCAGAATTGCCGCCGGGCGAGTGGGTCGACGCCGGTGGTGGGCTCATCGAGGATCAGCAGATCGGGGTCATGGATCAGCGAGCAGCACAGGCCGAGCTTTTGCTTCATGCCGCCCGAAAGCTTGCCTGCCGGGCGGTGGCGAAAAGGCTCGAGGTCCGTTGATTGCAGCAGGTCATCGATGCGCATGGCGCGCTCATTGGCCGACTGCCCGAACAGGCGGCCGAAGAAGTCCACGTTCTCGAAAATCGACAGTGTCGGGTACAGGTTCTTGCCGAGACCTTGCGGCAAATATGCGATGCCCGAGGCCACGCTGTTGCGAAACGCCGGATCGTCGATATTGCCGCCCAGGACAGTTGCCGTCCCTTCCTGCAGCTTGCGCACGCCCGCCGCGATTGCAAGCAGGGTGGATTTCCCGACGCCGTCCGGCCCGATCATGCCGATCATGCGGCCCGACGGGATGTCGAGGCTCACCCGGTCAAGCGATACGGTCTTGCCGTATCGATGCGTGACATCCCGGATACTCACGCAAGGTGCGTCAGAGACGACGAGGCTCATTTGCCAGCCCCGCTCCCAGCCGCTCCTGTCGAGCCGGCGCCAGTCCCTGCCGGACGAGGAGTTCCTGCCGGGCGGGGCGTTCCTGTCTTGGCCCAGTTGGGCGCGCCTCTCGGGGTCAGGGATTCAGGCCAGGCCGCGTTCGGATCGGTGCGGACGTAGCCCATGCCCGGAATGCCCGATTTCACCAGCGGTTCGAACTCGCGCAGCCGCTCCTTGTCTATCTGCAGCTTGACGCGGAACGTGAGGTTGAAGCGCTCTTCGGCCGTTTCGACAGTCTTGGGCGTGAACTGCGCCTCGGGCGAAACGAACGATACGGTCGCGCGGATCGGGTTGTTCGGCGCCGCGTCGAGCACGATGCGCGCCTCGCTGCCCATGGCCACCTTGCCGGCAACTTCTGTCGGCAGGAAGATGTACATAAACACATCGGAAAGATCGAGGACCGACAATACGCGCCCACCCGAGGCAAGCACTTCACCCGGCTGCGCAATGCGGCGTTCGACACGTCCGCGGATCGGAGCAGTGAGCACCGCGTCACGGATTTCGGCCTGAAGGCGATCTACCTGCGCGCGCCCGGCAAGAATTTCCGCATCGGCTGCCGCGACTTGTGACTGGGCCTGCGTGACCTGCGCCTTCGCGCCGACGACTTCAGCGCCGGTTGCGGACTGACGGGCCAGATCGACTTCCGCTTCCTGTTCGGAGACAGCGCCCTGCTTGACCAGCCCTTGCGAGCGGGTGTGGGTGCTGCGGGCGTACTGATAGTCGGCCTGGTGCACCGCAACCTGCGCGGCGGCATAGCCCTTGTTGGCGATCGCGACCTGCTTCTGGGCCTCGGCCTGAGCGATCTTGGCCTGCGCCTCCCGGACCGCGGCCTCCAATTCCTCGGTGTCCATGCGGGCGATTATCTGGCCGGCCTCGACCGTATCGCCCTCGTCGACCAGAACTTCCTTAATTCGCCCTGCGCGCTTTGCGGAAATATAATAGTCGGTCGCTTCCAGCCTGCCGTTTCCGGACGCAAATCCTGCCGGCATTCCAGGCTTTCTCAGGAAGAACCACGCCGCCGCGACGATGACCAAAGCCAGAATAGCAATGATTCCGATCTTCTTTCTCGACATGGACACATACCCCACAACAAGAATACGCCAGAAAAGCCTGTACTCTTCTGACATAGCTCTGGAATTGTAAGCTATTTTACGTTTTGTACCGGGACTTCAAATAGGTGAAATTTTGTATTTTTATCGGTGATTGTATTTAGACATCCCAAAGGCCGAAACCGCGAAAAATATTCGCTGCGGCATCAACTTGAGCAAGCGACGGAGTGGCCGTGTCGGCCAGCGAATAGGGGATGGAGAGGCGGTCCCACTTGTATCGGCCCATTTGGTGGAACGGCAGAACTTCCACGCGTTCGACTACGCCTAGAGAGGCCGCGAATTCGGCGACGCCCTGTATTTCTTGCACCATGTCGGTCAGGCCGGGGACGAGAACGTAGCGCAGCCACATCGGTCGCTTGTGCGCGGCCAGCCGCCGGGCGAATTCAAGGACCGGTGCGTTGTCCTCCAGCCCGGTGACGCGCTTGTGCTGGGCCGGAGACATGGCCTTCATGTCGAGGATGACGAGGTCGATGAGATTCAACTCTTCGTCCGTAAGCTTTTCGCCATTGAAACCGTTGGTCTCCACGGCGGTGTGGATCCCCATGTCCTTTGCCGCCGCGAACAGCTTCACCGCGAAGCGCGGTTGCAGCAGCGGCTCCCCGCCCGAAAGCGTGAAGCCTCCTTTCATCACTTTAAGGCCACGCGCATATTTGCGCAGAAAAGCAGTGGCCTGACCGATGGTGACAGGGATGCCGTTGCGCAGCGTCCAGGTATCCGGGTTGTGGCAATAGGCGCAGCGGAACATGCAGGCTGTGGTCCATGCGACCACCCGCAAACCGGGACCGTCCACTGCGGAGCCCGTGGTAAAGCTGTGCAGGAAGCCGAGATCTCCGGACGCCAGCGCCTCGCGCATCTCGTCTTCGGGCACGCGTTCTCCTTGTGCCAGACGCATGTCGTAGGGACTGTTCGCGGTAAGGACTGTCTCGGCGAGATCGCGCGGCACCATGTCATTCGCCGTGGAACGTACGGTTGATGACGTCCGTCTGCTGCTCCCTCGTCAGTCGCACGAAATTGACCGCGTAACCGGACACCCGAATGGTAAGACTCGGATATTTCTCGGGATGATCCATCGCATCGATCAGCGTTTCGCGATTGAGCACGTTCACATTCATGTGATAGCCGGTTGCCCCGAAGTAGGCGTCGAGGATCGCGGTCAGGTTGGTGATGCGATCGTCGAGCGTCGCCCCGAGGCCGGTCGGCACCAGAGTGGTGGTCAGGGAAATGCCGTCTGCCGCGTCGCGATAGGGGATTTTCGCGACCGATGCGGCCGAGGCGTGGATGCCATGACTATCGCGCCCATGCATGGGATTGGCGCCCGGAGCAAAAGGCTCACCCTGCCGCCGGCCATCAGGCGTGTGCCCGGTGGCCTTGCCGTAGACCACGTTGGACGTGATGGTCAGGACTGACTGGGTGTGCAGCGCATTCCGATATGTCGGATAGCGGCGCAGTTTCCTCATGAACGTGGAAACCAGCCAGGCCGCCATGTGGTCTACCCGGTTGTCGTTGTTGCCGAATTTCGGGAAATCGCCCGTCGTCTCGTAATCAACGATCAGTCCGGTGTCGTCACGGATCGGCTTTACGGCGCCATAGCGGATGGCGGACAGGCTGTCGGCCACCACCGACATTCCGGCGATGCCGAAGGCCATGGTCCGCAACGGATCATAGTCGTGCAGCGCCATCTCGATCCGCTCGTAGGCGTACTTGTCATGCATGTAGTGGATGACGTTCATGGCGCTGACGTAAGTTCCGGCCAGCCAGTCCATCATCGTTTCGAGACGTTCGACCACGGTGTCGAAATCGAGCGTGTCGTCCGTAAGCGGCGGCAATGCGGGGCCGATCTGCTTGCCCGAGACTTCGTCCCGTCCCCCGTTGATGGCATAGAGCAGGCACTTCGCAAGGTTGGCGCGGGCGCCGAAGAACTGCATCTGCTTGCCGACCGCCATTGGGGAAACGCAGCAGGCGATCGCGCCGTCGTCGCCCCAGGCCCCGCGCATGGTCGCGTCGTTCTCGAACTGGATGGAGGAGGTGTCGATCGAAACCTTGGCGGTGAAGCGCCGGAACGGTTCGGGAAGCGCGGGCGAATACCAGATGGTCAGGTTGGGCTCCGGCGCCGGGCCGAGATTGTAGAGCGTCTGCAGAAAACGGAAGCTCGTTTTCGTCACCAGCGGCCGGCCGTCATCCGTCATCCCGCCAATGCTCTCGGTCACCCAGGTCGGATCGCCTGCGAAGAGTTCGTCATATTCCGGCGTGCGCAGGAAACGGACGATGCGAAGCTTGATGACGAAATCGTCGATGATCTCCTGCGCCTGCTCTTCGGTGAGGAGTCCCGCAGCGAGATCGCGCTCGAAATAGATGTCGAGGAACGTGGATGTCCGGCCCAGCGACATGGCGGCGCCGTTCTGTTCCTTCACGCCGGCAAGGTAGCCGAAATAGAGCCACTGCACCGCTTCCCGCGCGGAGGCCGCCGGACGGGAGATGTCGAATCCGTACTTGGCCGCCATCTCCTTCAGTTCACCCAAGGCGCGGATCTGTTCGGCAAGTTCCTCGCGGTCGCGGATCACGTCATCGAGCGACGGTTTGCGGTCGAGTTCGGCCTTTTCGGTCTGCTTGACCTGGACAAGCCGATCAACGCCATAAAGCGCTACCCGGCGGTAGTCGCCAATGATGCGGCCACGGCCATAGGCATCGGGCAAGCCGGTCAGGATGTGCGAGGAACGGCACTTCCGGACGTCTTCCGTATAGGCGTCGAAGACGGCATCATTGTGCGTCTTGCGGTACTTCGTGAAAGTTTCGACCACATCGGGCTTCGGCTCGTAGCCGAAGGCCTCCAATGCGGCGACGACCAGCCGGAACCCGCCGTTGGGCATGATCGCCCGCTTCAGCGGTGCATCGGTCTGCAAGCCGACGATGATCTCCCGGTCCCTGTCGATGTAGCCGGGTTCATGCGCCGTGATGGAACTGGGAATGTGGGAGACGTCCAGCACGCCCTTCTTCCGCTCCTCGACGAACAGGGCGGAAAGCTTATCCCAGATTGCCGTGGTCCGGGGTGTCGGGCCGGCGAGAAAGTCTTCCCCGTCGTAATACGGCGTCACATGCTTGAGGATGAACGCGCGGACGTTGATCTCGCGCTGCCACAAACCGGCCTCGAACCCCGCCCAGGGATTGTCGGGCCCCGGCACCGTTGCTCCGTGCTGCGTCGATTTCTGTTGCGTTGCCAAGACTTGTCTCCCGTCGCCGAGGCTGTCAATCCGCCCGCACGGCAGCCCGATCGGGCCGCCTCCCCTTGCCCGTCTCCTTGAGAACGAAGGCAAGCAGGATCGCGATGCCAACTCCGTAGATCAGCGGTTCAAAGGCTATCTGATAGTGGCCGAGCTCCCGCTCGCCGCCCCCGCTCGCCCGCGTGAGCAGCGCGCCGAAAACCGGGCCAAGCAGGGCCGAAAAGGAAAAATTGATGAAATTGACGACGCCGGTAGCCGTACCGCTGTGTTGCGGCAGGTTGGCTTCCTTGATGACCGTGTAAGGGATCATAGCGGCACCGGATGCGATGCCGGCGATCAGTCCCAGCGTCATTGGCGGCACGGCCCCGTGCGGTGCATGGAGGATGACGATCAGCGTGACGAGCAGCACTGCCGCGCAGGCAATGATCACGGGCCGCCGCTTGCCCAGTTGGTCCGACAGCCAGCCCATCAGTGGGCAGCCGATGATCCAGCCCAACGGCACCGAGGCCGAGCGCATGACTGCTTCGGCATAAGGGATATCATGCCCTTCCTCCAGGAAGCGCACCCCCCAGGTCATGTCGAAGATCGTTGTCGGAATGAACATGAGGCCGGCAATCAGCCCGCAGAGCCATGACTGCGGATTGGAAAAGACCGCGCCCAGCGCCGACAGGGCCTTGCGCACCCAACTGACGCTCGAACCCTCGCCCGGCGCCTTCGCCGCCGTTTCGGGCAGCAAAGCGAACAGAAGGACCGCGATCACCAGCCCGGCGACCGCCATGCCAATCCAGAACGTCTGCCAACGAAGCCCTGCGGCGATCGCCGGCCCTACAGCGAATTGTCCCGCCGATCCGCCCGCCATGCCGAACATCTGCGTAACGCCAATCAGGGTTGCGGCGCGCGCGGCGGGAAAGCGGGTGGTCGCGATAAAGGCCGCGCCGATCAGCGCAAAGACACCGCCCGCGCCTTGGAGAAACCGGCCCACACTTGCGATCGCCGGATCGCCGCTCGCGAACATGAGCGAGCCGATAGCGACGCAGGCCGCCCCGAACGGCACCACCTTCCGAGGGCCGAACTGGTCCATCGCCACGCCGGCAACGAGGCTGAACGGCGAATAGCCGTAGTACAGCAGGCCAAGCATGGCGGCGAGACCGCCTGCCGACAGTCCGAAGGCCTCGGTCAACTGGGGGACCATCACGGCCGGCGCGGAGCGAAGGATGTACTGGTAGAAGTAGAAAACGGATGCGACGAGCCAGGCGCTTATGGCCAGGCCCGTTGCTCCCGTGCCCGTTGCGGTCTGGGCGGCCTTCTGCGCCATCGCCCGCTCAGCACAATACCAGCGAAACGGCGAGGCCGCCTTCGGAGGTTTCCTTGTACTTGCTGTTCATCTCCTTCGCGGTGAGCGCCATCGCCGCGACTGTCGTATCGAAGTCGACACGGCGGTTCGCCGGAATTTCGTTCTTGGTGATCATGTAGGCCGTCCATGCCTTGACCGCGCCGAAGGCACAGCGTTCGATACAGGGGATCTGGACGAAACCCGCTACAGGGTCGCAGGTCATGCCCAGGTGATGTTCGAGTGCGGATTCCGCCGCATTGGCAACGACTTGTGGAGGCTCTCCATAAGCTTCCGCAATCAGCGCGGCGCTCATGGCGGAGGCGACTCCGATCTCTGCCTGGCAACCGCCCTCGGCACCCGACAGAGTGGCATTGTGCTTGCCGAGATAGCCCACCAGCGCGCCGGCCAGCAGACCCCGCCGCAGCGCATCGTCGGTCAGCTTCGTGCCCTCGGGCCCGAGCGAAACCACCACTGCGGGCATGACTCCTGCCGATCCCCCCGTCGGGGCAGTGATCACAAGATGCCCGCGAGCGTTCTCTTCCGAGCCCGCCAGTGCGAAAGCCGAGACCAGCGCGATGGCCCTCTGGGTGGACGTCAATTCTGCCTGATTGGCCCGCGTATAGACATCGTGCGCCTTGGTCTTGAGCTTTATCGGCCCCGGCAGCACCGACATCGGCGCGGCAATGCCGGTCTTTACCGTCGCCCGCATGGCGCCAAGGATCTTGTCGAGATAGGCATTGATCTCGGTCTCAGACTTGCCGGAGACCGCGATCTCGTTCGCCATGGCGAGTTGGCCGATGGAAATATTGGCCGTCCGGGTGTGCTCCAGCACTTCAGCCATCGTCGAATAGGGATACTTGGGCGCGCCCTTTTTAGGCGGAGTATAGCCCTTCCATTCAATGAACCCGCCGCCGACCGAGTAATACTCCTGCTCGAGCAGGACCTTGTCGTTCGCTAGCAGCTTGCAGGTCATGGTGTTGGGATGTGGCCAGTCCCCCTTAACTTCATCGAAAGTGACGTCCGCCAGCGAAGCCTTGATCGTCTTCGGCCCGAGCTTCACGTCAAACGACTGGTTCGGATTGGCGGCAAGATCGTCGAGGAAAGCCGGGTCGATGGTTGCCGGCTCCTTGCCGACAAGCCCGGCCAGCGACGCACGCTCGGTACCGTGGCCTTTCCCCGTGGCACTGAGGCTGCCGTAAAGGTGGACCTTCAGCGCCGTCGCCTGGTTCAACTGGTCCGGCGGCAGCTTGATGGCACGCTGGTAAAAGTCATAGGTGATCCGCATCGGCCCAATGGTGTGGGATGAAGACGGCCCGGGGCCGACCTTGTACATCTCGTCCACCGTCGTCATCACCGGCCCCTTGGAGCGCCTTACCACTTCAAGGTTCGGGCTCATTCCCGACATCGGGGAGGCTGCGACGGCCTGCGCGAACGAAGCGACCGGGTTACCGGTCAGGGCGGCAATAGCGGTGGCCAGGGCGGAGCGCACGATGAACGCACGACGGTCGCACCCTTCGGGTACATCGATCCGGGTCACGGCGAAATCTTCGCGCCTAATGACCTTACGGATGCTGCCAGAGTCACCCAGTTCCAAGCGAGCGTCGGCCATAACTCCCTCCTCCGTGTGAGCCACCGGAATCAAAAGCAAACTCGACAATCGGGCGCGAAAGGCACGTCGGAAGGCCAATCACGCATTGCCAGCTTCGCAGAATTCGACATTTTATAGATATTACAGCGTCATGGTCGCCACCAACTTCCCACCAAAGGAAGAAACTCGCGATCAACTATGAAATATAATCCTTAAGATAGTTAAGTTACTAACCCATACTGTCATTGCAATCCGGTCAAACCATGATTCCAATGACGGACAATTGCCGAGTTGAGTGAGTCTTTTAGTGACCATACTATACATCGATTTTAAGAAAAATTACACGATTCATAATGAGTCCATTCAAGAGCAAGTTGGAATTGTGAACCGACTTACGTTTCTCAATCACGACACGCTTTTGCCGCTCTACGGAACTGCGACAAAGACCAGCGCCCTGAAGAACGACAAGAAAGACAAGGACAATCTGCATGAGCGGCGAAACGCATGCCCGCTACAAGCGGCTTCTTGAGATTGCCCGCAGCGCCCCACCGCTGCCGACTGCTGTTGTTCATCCTTGCGACGAAGTTTCGTTGAGTTCGACTGTCGAAGCCGCACAGCTTGGCCTCATTCAACCAATACTCGTTGCCCCGCCCGACAAGTTGATGTCCGTTGCCAAAGAGCATGGCATCGATATCGCCGGCTACCCGGTAGTCGCCTCCGAGCACAGTCATGACTCCGCCTGCAAGGCGGTAGAGCTTGTGCGAGAAGGCAGGGCAGAGGCCCTGATGAAAGGCAGCCTCCACACCGACGAGGTGATGTCCGCAGTGGTTGCGCGCGACACCGGCATTCGCACCGAACGCCGTATCAGCCACTGCTTCGTCATGGACGTCCCCGGCCATGACGACGCCCTGATCATCACCGACGCCGCCGTGAACATTGCCCCGAACCTCGAGGCAAAGGTCCACATCGTCCAGAATGCCATCGACCTTTGTCACGCGCTTCGTGCGGAAGCCAGAGTGGCCATCCTTTCGGCGATGGAAACCATCAATCCCAACGTGCCCAGCACGATCGAGGCGGCCGCATTGTGCAAGATGGCGGATCGCGGCCAGATCACCGGAGGAACCCTCGATGGCCCACTGGCGCTCGACAACGCGATCGACCCGGAAGCAGCGCGAATCAAAAAAATCTCCTCGCCCGTGGCCGGGAGGGCGAACGTCCTGATCGTGCCCGATCTCGAAGCGGGGAACATGCTGGCCAAGAGCCTTACGTTCCTTGCCGGTGCGGATGCCGCCGGCATTGTGCTGGGAGCAAGAGTGCCCGTCATTCTGACGAGCCGGGCGGATAGCACCCTCGCCCGCCGGGCGAGTTGTGCGGTGGCATCGCTTGTCGCCCAACATGCCCGCGAAGCACAGGCGAAAGCTATCAGCGCGTTATGAGCCGCGAGGTCGGGCCGGCGCCGGATCGGAACGCCTGCCGTGCCGTTCATGCGCCCGGGATGGGCCGAATATCGTCACTTGAAAGAGAGGATCGGGCATGACTTCCGTTGTTGCCGTTCTCAACGCGGGCTCGTCCAGTATCAAATTCGCCGTCTACGATATCGCAAAAGGCCTCTCCTCGCTGCTTCGAGGTCAGGTGGAAGCCATCGGAGTCGCCCCGAAACTGATAGTGAAGGGGCCGGACGGCGCCGTCGCGGGGACCCAGGATTTCGATCCGCAAGGCTTCGACCATGGGATCGGCACACGCGCCATCGTGTCCGAAGTGCGCGAGCGGCTGGCCGGCCACACCCTGGCAGCCGTCGGCCATCGCGTAGTCCATGGCGGAACGCACTACGCCGCTCCGGTACGGATCGATTCCGAGGTCATCACGCAGTTGGAGGCGCTGATCCCGCTCGCCCCATTGCACCAGCCCCACAACCTTGCGCCCGTCCGCACCTTGCGGGACGAAGTGCCCGAAATTCCGCAAGTAGCCTGCTTCGATACCGCCTTCCACGCCACGCAACCGGCGCAGGCACGACGCTACGCCATACCACGCGCACTCACCGCCGAGGGCGTGCTGCGATATGGCTTCCACGGGCTGTCCTACGAATTCATCGCCCGACGCATTGCCGATGTTGCGCCGCATCTCACGAAAGCGCGGGTCGTGGTCGCGCATCTAGGCAACGGGGCCAGCCTTTGCGCGATCCGCGACGGCAAGAGCATTGCCAGCACCATGGGCTTCACTGCGGTCGAAGGCCTCATGATGGGCACCCGCTGCGGCAGCATCGATCCTGGCGTCCTGATCTGGCTCATGGATGAAAAGGGCATGGATGCCCGAGCGATCGAGCGCCTCATTTACAAGGAATCCGGGCTCCTCGGCGTCTCTGGCATATCCTCGGACATGCGCACCTTGCGGGAATCAGATGCGCCCGAAGCGGGCGAAGCCACTGGCCTTTTCGTCTATCGCATCGTTCGCGAGATTGGTTCGATGGCGGCTGCCCTGGGCGGGCTGGACGCCCTAGTCTTCACCGCCGGCATCGGCGAGCATGACAGTTGCACCCGGTCCGAGGTTCTGGCCCAATGCGGATGGCTTGGTCTCTCCGCGGATCCGCACGCCAACCAGCGCGGCGAGGACAAAATCAGTCCTGAAGGAGCGGCGGTCGAAGCCTGGGTGATCGCAACCGATGAAGAACGGATGATCGCGGAGCACACGCTGGATGTGTTGGGAATGAACACCTGATCCACCGACGCCGGGGTCGCGCTCCTCCTGTCGCCCCGGACTAATGACAGGCCCGCCAGCCACCCACGCGGTTCGCCTGATCGAGATGCAGATGATCGGCGTGCGCGGCATTGTAGTCCGGCGAAAGCACGGTCGCGAAACTCTTGCAGGCCACGTCCCGAACGGCATGGAGGAAGACCGCGTCGTCGATGCCGCCCTTCCAGTCGCGCCGGACCTCTATTCGCCGTCCATTGGCCAGCACGAAGGCCGCCACGTCAATGGCATTGCCGGTGGCGTGCTCGCTCCAGTTGCCGGTATCGCCGTTGCCGATGCGCCGGCAGTTCACCGTGCCAAGATGCTCGATCCGCACCACGGGACTGCCGTAGATCACTTCCGCATGGGGCTGGACGCCGTGCCGCAGCCACCACGCCAGACCCATGTCCAGCGCGCAGGTTCCCTCCGCATGCCGAGGCTTGAGAGCGAGCGCCATCGGGCCGGGGAATCCGAGCATCCGCCGGTCGGCCCGACGACAGGCACCTTCGCCCACCGGCGGGAGGGCCTCGCCGGGAAAATCGCTGCGCAGGAGGAAAGACTGACAGGCGGCGGGGTCGACGCGCAGCGCCGCCAGCTTGCGGCTGGTCGCCCAACCCGGACGTTCAGCCAGCGTCAGCGGCGCCCAGGGATTGTTTCCGGGATGGTCGTGCAGCCAGTCCGCCGTCGCCAGCCCGAGACAGGCAAGCAGAATGAGCGACATCGCCACGCGGTCGATGGGAAAGATCATGCCGCATCAACGCCCGCACCTCCCCTTCGCTCCGCGCATCGGCTTATTCGAGCATCGAAAAGATCGCCCAGGCCAGTCCGGTGGCGCCGAGGAACAACGGCCAGGACCAATAGAACTCGTGCCCCTGGTAGAGGGTATGCGTGATCGTGAGCGCTCCCCCGCGCGAGCCTTGCGATCCGATGATCAGCGATACGACCCCTGTAAGCAGGAAAGCCGGGATCAACGCCTTGATGATTGCCATGACGATAGACCTGGTTTGACTGTGCCTTGCCGGGAGTCTCGCATCAATTGGTAAATTTCGTGCTACCGGCACGGCCGATTAAAACGATTGTCGCATTGTGGACAACTACGGGAAAACCAGAGGAAAATACGGGGATAATCGAGGGACAACCTGTGCACACAAGGCAACAAAAAAGGGGGCGCGAAGCCCCCTTTCCTGTTTTCGCGAAGCCCTGCCTCAGTGCGGAGGAAGCGGCTGCGGCGGAGCGTCGAAGTCTTCCTCGTGGGTCTCGACGATACCGCGGCCGACATGGCTCTTGCGGTAACCGTAAGCGAAGTAGACGACGAGGCCGATGCCGCCCCAGACCGGAAGCACCAGCATCGCTTCAACCGGCAGGTTGAAGAACAGCACCACGCAGCCGATGATCGCGAAGGGCGCCACCACCCACACCAGCGGGGTGCGGAAGGGACGGACGCGCTTGGGATCGCGCACTCGCAGGATCAGCACGGCCACCGAGACCATCAGGAACGCGAAGAGCGTGCCCGAGTTCGAGATGTCGGCAAGCTGGCCTACCGGCAGCAGCGCAGCGGCAATCGCCACGAAGACGCCGGTAATCATGGTCACGATGTGCGGCGTCTTCCACTTGGGGTGGACGGTCGCCAGCTTCTCGGGAAGCAGTCCGTCGCGCGCCATCACGAAGAAGATACGGGTCTGACCGTAGAGCATCATCAGGATGACCGAGGGAAGCGCAAGGTTGGCGGCCAGACCGATGAGGTCGCCCGCGCGGGTGTAGTTGATCGAGCGGAGAACCTGGGCCAGCGCCTCGTTCGAGCAGACCAGCGGCGTTGCGCCCTGCTTGGCGAGTGCGGCGCACTGTGCGGCGAACTCGGGCGAGCCGGGCTGAATGCCCGCTGCGGTCGGCTGCGCGCCAACGGCACCGATCGCGCCGCCGGCGACGAGCAGGTAGAACACGGTGCAGATCGCAAGGCTGCCGATCAGGCCGATCGGCACGTTGCGCTGCGGGTTCTTGGTTTCCTCAGCCGCGGTGGAAACCGCGTCAAAGCCGACATAGGCAAAGAAGATCGAAGCGGCGGCGCCGAAGACGCCCATGCCGCTGCTACCCGCCGGGCCGAACCAGCCGTTGGGCGTGAAAGGCTCGAAATGTTCGACTTTCAACACCGGCAGGGTCAGCGCGATGAACATCGTAAGCGCGGCGACCTTGATGGCGACGAGGATTGCGTTGAAAGTGGCGCTTTCCTTGGTGCCGATCACCAGCAGCGCCGTCACCGCCAGCGCCACGAAGATGGCGGGGACGTTGATGATGCCGTGGCTGAAATCAACGCCGGTGAGCGACCAGCTGGGCCCCGCCGATAACAATTCGGGTAACTGGAACCCTGTCAAACTCTTGAGCAGGCCCATGAAATAGCCCGACCAGCCGACCGAAACGGCCGATGCGGCAACCGCATATTCCAAGATCAGTGCCCAGCCGACCATCCAGGCCAACAATTCGCCGACGACGGCATAGCTGTATGTGTAGGCAGAACCCGAAACCGGCACCATCGAGGCCAGTTCCGAATAGCACAGTGCCGCCACGGCGCAGACGACGCCGGCGATCACGAAGCTCCACATCATGCCGGGCCCGGCCTTCTGGGCCGCCGCGGCAGTGAGAACGAAAATACCGGTGCCGATGATTGCGCCGACACCCAGAAGCGTCAGCTGCACGGGTCCGAGCGACCGGTGAAGAGATTTCTTTTCCGCCGTCGCCAGAATGGCGTCGAGCGGTTTTACGCGTCCGAACATTATTGGACCCCCGAGTTCTTGTATGGCGGCGACGCTAGCGCCATGCCCGAACATCGCAAGCGATAACGCGCTTGGTTCCCCAGTTTTGCTGTATCTGGACCGCATAATGGGGCCAGTTCCGGGCTGTGCCGAAGACATCGAGCTAATGGGGTTTACCGAGCACGGACGAGCCCGCTAAAAGCCCGAGCCATGTCCACGACCTTCCAGCTCGACACCGCGACCAGCCGCGCCAATCCCACTCCGGCACCGATGAAGCGCCTGACGGTTCCTGCCATTCAGCGCCGCAAATCCGGCGGCCTGACCGCCGAGCCGCTGGTCATGCTAACGGCCTATACTGCCCGGCAGGCACAACTGTTGGACGAACATTGCGACATTCTGCTGGTGGGGGATTCGCTGGCGCAGGTCATCTATGGCCTGCCCTCCACCCTGCCCGTCACGCTGGACATGATGATCGCCCATGGTGCCGCCGTGGTGCGCGGCAGTTATCACTCGCTGGTCATCGTGGACATGCCTTTCGGTTCCTACGAGGAAAGCCCGCAGCAGGCCTTCGCCTCGGCCGCGCGGCTCATGGCCGAGACGGGCTGCGCCGGAGTCAAGCTGGAGGGCGGCGTCGCCATGGCGGAAACCATCGCCTTCCTGACCAGCCGCGGCATTCCGGTGATGGCGCACATCGGCCTCACCCCGCAGGCCGTGAACGCGCTGGGCGGCTACGGCGCCCGCGGACGCAGCCAGGAAGAGCACGCCAAGATCATCTCCGACGGCAAGGCCGTGGCGGATTCGGGCGCCTTCTCGGTTGTCGTCGAAGGCGTGGTGGAACCGATCGCGGTCGCGCTCACGCAGAGCCTTGAAGTGCCCGTGATCGGCATCGGCGCTTCGGCGCAGTGCGACGGACAAGTGCTGGTGGCCGAGGACATGCTGGGCATGTTCGACCGCGTGCCCCGCTTCGTGAAGCGCTATGCCGACATGGCCACGCTGGTATCCGAGGCGGCAGCCAAATATGCCGAGGAAGTGCGCGCCCGCACTTTCCCCGGCGTCGAACAGACCTATCAGCCGAAGTAACCCGATCATGGTCACGGCAACGCTCACCCTGCGGATCGACGATCCGACGGCGCCCTATGTCGCCGACTTGCTCACCCATCACCTTTCCGAGCTGGCCTCGGTCATGGGCGAGCATGCCTTCGCGCTCGATTCCAGCGGCCTTTCGGCACCGGAAGTGACCTTCTGGACGGCCTGGCGCGGGGACCTGCTTGCCGGTTTCGCCGCGCTCAAGGATCTGGGCGACGGCGAAGGCGAAGTAAAATCGATGCGCGCGGCGCCCGAAGCGCGGGGAACCGGCGTCGGGCGTGCCCTGCTCGATCATGTGATCTCCGAAGCCCGTGCGCGTGGCTATGCGCGGCTCTATCTGGAAACCGGCACGGCAGAGCTGCACCAACCGGCCATCGCGCTCTACCGCAAGGGTGGCTTCACCTCGTGCCCGCCTTTCGCGGACTACGCAGAAAGCCCCCATAACCAGTTCATGGTGCTTGATTTTATCTCAGCGTGATGCTTCTATATCGGGTGCCACGCCGGGACTTTCCGGCTCGCCGACGATACGGTTGAGGCGGCTGAGCATCGACACGGCATAAGCGGCGTAGGGGCCGATCCAGCGCTCGTGAATCGCATGGATCGGCAGCGCGTCGAGATGGTTCCACCGCTCTCGCCCGCGCCGCTCGACGATCAGCACCCCGGCCTGCTCCAGTACTTTGAGATGCTGCATCACCGTGCAGCGATCGAGTTCGGGCATCAACGCGCAGAGTTCGCCGGTCGTGGAGGCGCGTTCCTTCAGCACGTCCAGCATGCGCCGCCGCACCCGGTGCCCGAGCGCCTTGAACAGCGCGTCGTCTTGATCGTCGGTTGACATGTTACAAAATCATAACATAATCGGATCGACCTGCAAGGGAGTCGAGCCATGACGCCGAAGTTCACTGTCGGAGGCCGGATCGCAAAGCCTGTCGGAGAGGTTTTCGAAGCCGTCGCGAACCCTGACACGCTATCCGAATTCTTCACCACCGGCGGCGCGAAAGGCCGGCTTGAGACGGGTGCCGTCGTCACCTGGGATTTCCACGATTTCCCCGGCGCCTTCCCCGTCCATGTGGTCGAGGTCGAGAAGGACAAGCGCATCGTCCTGCGCTGGGACGGCGACAAGAGCGCGGTTCCGGCAGGCGCGGACGGCACACATCGGACGCTCGTGACCATGACGTTCGAAGCGCTCGACGATGGCCGCACGCGCGTCCAGATCTCCGAGGAAGGCTGGCTGGACACGCCGGAAGGTATCAAGGCCTCCTACGGCAATTGCGAAGGCTGGACCGGGATGCTGGCAGCGATGAAAGCGTGGCTGGAACACGGGATAAACTTGCGCGAAGGCTTCTATAAATAGGGGCACATCCGCAGCGCCCCGGAACCCGCAGACCCCAAACCACTTCCCAATCCCGCTCAGCCTGAGCCTGTCGAAGGCCCCGCAGACAAGCACCGCCCCTTGCCTCCCCCACTTCGCGATCTAAAAGCGTGAGGCATGAACACGATATCCCCCCCGCGCATCCCCATTCTGGTCGCAGCCCTGCTCGCCGCCGCCTCGCACCCTGCCCTCGCCAAGGACGCCATCGATCCCACGCGGATCGTTGCCGACGTGAAGACGCTCTCCTCCGACACGTTCGAGGGCCGCGCGCCCGGCACCGTGGGCGAGGAGCGGACCATCGGCTACCTGATCGCGCGCTTCCAGGATCTCGGCCTCCAGCCCGCAGGGCCTGACGGACAGTGGGTGCAGAAGGTGCCGCTGCTGCACACCCGGCTGGGAGCGCCGCGAACGCTTGCCTTTACCAGTCCCAAGGGCACGATGCCGGTCGAGGTGGCGAAAGACATCTACATCTCCACCGTGCGCCCGGACGACACGGCACGGATCGCCGGCGCGCCGGTGGTCTTCGTCGGGTACGGCGTGAACGCGCCCGAACGCGGCTGGGATGATTTCAAGGGCGCCGACCTCAAAGGCAAGGTCGTGGTCTTCCTCATCAACGATCCCGATTTCCACACCTCCAGCGGCGAGCCGGTCGCGGGCAAGTTCGGCGGCCGGACGATGACCTATTACGGCCGCTGGACCTACAAGTTCGAGGAAGCCGCGCGGCAAGGCGCGATCGGCGCGCTGATCGTCCACGAGACCGAAGCTGCTGGCTATGGCTGGAACGTCGTCACCAGCCCGGGCGGCGAGAATTACGACATCGTACGCACGCCGGGCAAGCTCACCAGCCTGGCCCTGCAAGGCTGGCTCTCGGGCGATGCGGCAACCCGACTGTTCGCTTCGGCCGGACTGGACCTTGCAAAACTCTCCACCGCCGCCCGGCGGGCCGACTTCAAGCCCGTGGAACTCAAGGGCGTAGCGTTCGATGCCGATGTGCAGGTGAACCACGAACAGGTCATGAGCCACAACGTGCTGGCCCAGATCCCCGGCACCACGCGCAAGGACGAAGTGGTAATGTTCGGCGCCCACTGGGACGCTTATGGCAAGGGCGCTCCGGACGCGCAGGGCCGCATCTACCGCGCGGGCGCCAATGACGACGGGATCGGCATCGCCGCGCTCTTCGACATCGCCCGCGTCATGAAGGCGGAAACGCCGCCGCAGCGCTCGGTCGTTTTCGCCGCGTGGACGGCGGAGGAGCGCGGGCTGCTCGGCTCCGAATTCTACGCTGCCAATCCGGTGTTCCCGATGGAGAAGACGGTCGCCAACCTCGCCATCGATGTGCTCCAGACGGCAGGCGCCGCGAACGACGTCACGCTGATCGGCAAGGGTCAGGATACGCTGGAGGACGACATGGCCCGCGTCGCCGCTGCACAAGGCCGCCGCGTGACACCCGAGGGCCTGCCCGAGCGTGGGCTGTTCTACCGGGCCGACCATTTCTCCTTCGCCAAGCGCGGCGTGCCGGTGATGCTGCTGATGGGCATCGCCGGCGCGGCGGACCTCAAGGAAGGTGGCGTCAAGGCGGGTCAGGCATGGATCGATGCCTATACCGGCCAGTGCTACCATCAGGCCTGCGACATGTGGTCGCCGGACTGGAACATGGACGGCGCGGTGCAGGATATCGAACTGATCCGCACGATCGGTACCGACCTCGCCAATTCGTCCCGGTGGCCGCAGTGGAAGCCGGGTTCGGAATTCAAGGCAGCACGCGACAAGTCAGAAGCGGCGCGCAAGTAAGCGCCTCGCCCTTAACACAGTGGGCGGCGACCTAAGGGGGCTACACGGGCCACACTTGATTATCGCCCACCGTTTTCCCACCCTCGTCATTGCGAGCGGCGAAGACGCGCGGCAATCCAGAGCAGGCCCAAACCGCTCTGGATTGCTTCGCTCCGCTCGCAATGACGAACGACGGTGGAGGAACGACGGACTACGGACTACGGACGGCGGGCGCTGGTTCAGGCCCAGTGGATCAACAAGGCGGCAAGCGCGTGAAACACCACCGCGCCGCCTACCAGCCATCCAGCCAGCTTGATGGCTCTGGCCGCGCTCTCGTCGCGGGCCTGAGAGACGGGCGCTTCCATCCTCGCGGCAGCGGCGCGCAGGAAACGGGGCGCCTCTTCGGCCACGCGGGAGAATTCCAGCAGCGCGGCTTCCAGCTTATCCGGCTCGGTCAGCCGCGACAGCCGCGAGGCGACGAGCTTGCCGCGCATCCGGCCCAGCGCATCCGAAAGGTCGAAGTCCGGGGCGATGCCCGCCAGCACGCCGTCCATCGTCACCATCGCCTTGAAGATCAGCACAAGGTCGGGCGGCAACACCAGCCCCTCCTGCCGCAGCAGCGGGAAGAAATCCGCCACCATCGCATTGAGCACGAGCTTGCCGGTGCCATGCCGCGAGACGAGGCGCTCGGAGGCCCGCAGCAACGTCTCGCGCGGGATATCACCCCCTTCGGACCATGCCACCAGCATGTCGGCCACGCCGCGCGGATCACCGCTGCGCAGGGCGAGAATGAAAGTCAGGAATTCGTGCTGTCTTCGCGGGCTGACGAAACCGACCGAGCCAAGGTCCAGCAAGGCCAGCCCATCGTCTCCCGGTTGTTTCGGCGGTATGCACAGCAGGTTGCCGGGATGCGGATCGGCGTGGAAGCGCCCGTTGACCAGCACCATCTCCAGTACCAGTTCCGCCCCCAGCAAGGCGATGCGCGAAGGATCGATCCCGGCGGCTTTGAGTGCGGCCGGGTCGCGCGGCGGAATGCCCTCGACATAGTCCATGACGAGCACTTGCTCGCCGGTCCATTCCCAGTGGATGCGGGGCACGATGACATGTTCCAGCGAGGCGAGATCGGCGCGCAGCAGGTCTGCGTTGCGGCCTTCGTTGGCGAAATCCAGCTCGTCGAGGATCTCGCGGCCCAGTTGCTCGATCATCGCCGTCGGCCGCATCCGCCGCACTGCGCCGCTCCGCGCCTCGGCCAATGCCGCGAGGTGGCGCATGAGCCGGAGGTCCGCCTCCATCCGGGCGCGAATGCCGGGGCGGCGGATCTTGACCACGACCTCAGTGCCGTCCTGCAACCGGGCGCGGTGGACTTGCGCGATCGAGGCCGCCGCCAGCGGTTCGGTATCGTAGGCGGCGAAGGCGGTTTCGGGCGTTTCGCCCAGTGCGGCTTCCACTTCGGCGCGCAACTGCTCGAACGGCAGGCGCGGGGCATCGCTCTGCAGTTGCTCGAAGGCGGCGATCCACGGGTCAGGCAGCAGATCCCGCCGGGTGGCGAGGATCTGGCCGAGCTTGACGTAAGTCGGCCCCAGCGCCTCCAGCGCGCGGCGCGTGCGTGTCGGCAGGTCGCGGGCTTCCACGCCCTCGCGGCTGTCGCTCTCACCCAGCCCCAGCCGGACCGCCAGTGATTCCAGCCCGAAACGCGCAATCACGGCAGAGACTTCGGCCATCCGCCCCCGGTCGCGCGTGGCCACCGCGATCGACTTGAACATGCGCGCACTCCTTCAGCCGTGGACAACCTGCCGGACGCGGCCCCGGTTCCGGCGACCCGCCCGCAGTCAGCGCCGGAACGATTGGACACGGCGACGCCCATAAAGCTAGGAATTTCAAATGAGCGGCAGTTTAACGGGCGCGCGGAGGCCCGCATTCGCATTGACAGTCACGCTGGCCATGGCGCTATCGGCCTGCGGCGGCGGGACAAAGTTCCGCGCGGTCAGCGACGTTCCGGTGCGCGTCGGCGCGCCCTACAAAGTGCGCGGCGTCACCTATTCGCCCGCGACCCAGCCCGATTACGACGTGCTCGGCTACGCCACGTGGTACGGCAACGAATCCGGCAACAAGGTCGCCAATGGCGAGCGCTTCCGTCCCGACTGGATCACGGCCGCACACAAGACGCTGCCACTGCCGAGCTACGTCGAAGTGACCTCGCTCGACACCGGCCGCCGCATCGTGGTGCGCGTCAACGACCGCGGCCCCTATGGCGAGAGCGCCCGGGTGATAGACCTGTCACGCGGCGCCGCAGAAGCTCTTGGCATTCGCGGCAAGGGCAAGGCGGCCGTCCGCGTGCGCGTGGTCGAGCCCCCGGAAAAAGACCGCGCCGCCCTGCGCAAGGGCAAGGCGGCGCAGGAACTCCCGCCGGTCAGTCCGACGACGCTGGCGAACCTGCAATCCCAGTTCGATCGCGGCGTCGGCACGCGCTGAGGACCGGCTCGACCGCGAGGGCGGTCACGCCATCTCGCGCTCGGCGTAAGCTTCCTCTTCCTTGCCGATCAGAAGATTGGCGAGGAACCAATATGCCTCTCCCCAAGCGGCGAGCACTTCGTCGGTGGCGGCATCGCCCAGCACGTCACGGATCGCGGGGAGCAGCGCTTCGGCCACGAGCGGGTAGTGCTCTGCCTTCACCCCGGTCTCGACGTGGCGATGGACCATGCGGGCCACGGCGCCATCCAGCTTCTGCAACTTGTCGACATTCTGCGCATAGCCAAGGATCGCAGCGGCAAGCCGGCGCGGCTGCTCGCCCGACTGCTGTGCAGCCTGGTCGAACATCGCCCGCACCTCCTCATTCACGAAAAGCCGTTCGTACATACGCGTGGTGATCTCCACGCCATGTTCCTGAAGCGCCGGCGCGGTGGCCTTGACGATGGCGACGGTCCGTTCGCCGAGAGGAGCAGTCATGTCGAGTCGTCCTTTTAAAGATGCAACCTGAATGCATCTATACGTCGATTGAAAAAGATGTAAACCAGAAGCATCAATTTACGGAGACCGCGATTGCGCCTGACTGCGCACACCGATTACGCCCTGCGCATCCTGCTTCACGCCGCCATGGACCGGGATCACCTGCTCTCGATCGCGCAAGTGGCTGAAGCGCACGAGATCTCGCGCAATCATGCGATGAAGGTGGTGAACCTGTTGGGGAACGCGGGCTTGCTGGAGACGGTGCGCGGGCGCGGCGGCGGCTTTCGCCTCGGCCGCCCGGCGAGCGACATCACACTGGGCGAAGTCGTGCGCCTGACCGAGCCCAACCTGCAACCGGCCGATTGCGACAATTGCCTGCTCAAGGGGGCCTGCGGGCTCACCGGCCTGCTGCGGAATGCCGTGGGCGCGTTTCTGGCCGAACTGGACCGCTCCACGCTGGCCGACGCCGCCGCGGGTACGCGCCTGCCACTGGCGCTGTTTTCTGCGACCTGAATCCGAGCCCAGAATCTGGTGGCCTGATTTCCTTGACCTAACTCTTTTGACCTGACTCCTTCCTCGGATTCGCTGTCCCAAAGTGGGAACCTAGTCGCCGCTTCGGCGTTGCTGGGCGTGAGAGGAGATACATTATGAACATTGGGGCCGAACTTCCTTACCGCCGCAGCCGCTTTGCCCGCCGCACCGGCTCGTTGATCTTCGATCGCCAGCTTGAGGATCGCGTGCGCGCACACGACGAAGGCCGCGAGCAACCCATGCAGATCTGGTCGAACGGTCGCTTCCGGTCGAACTGACCGGGCCGGAAATCCCCCCGCCGGCAAACTCGCCTCTTCACAGAGGCATGGCGCGACCGTCGAGGCGCCGGAGCGTAACATGGTTGCGCTCCGGCGTCATTGCGCTTGGCGATAACGAAAGCCCGTAAGCCCGCTTGCGCAATGCGCCGGAATGGTGCGTGTGAGCGCTTGCCTGTGGCGGATTTCTGCGCTTCAACCCATGGCTTCCACCACCTGCGGCGCCCTCACCGGCGCCAGGGGAGCCGGCTTCACGCAAACGCTCCCCCGGATGCCGGCACATCTTTCAGGGTTGCCGCCGCCAGGAGAAATGACCGATGAAGACCCGGCTCATGGCCGCTGCTGCCCCCCTCGTGCTGGGCACCGGCCTGCTTGGAGGCATGCCGATGACCGCTCTTGCCAAGGATGCCAAGGCCAGCGCGGCGCCCGCCGCTGCAACCGCCTATGCCGGGCCGTTTGCCCAACCCAGCACGCTGCAATTCCAGGCGCCGAACTTTCCCCTCTACAAGGACACCGACTGGCAGCCCGCGATCGAGGCCGGCATTGCCGCCAAGCGCGCCGAAATCAAGGCGATCGCCGCCAACCCGGCCAAGCCGACTTTCGAGAACACCGTGGTCGCCATGGAGCGCGCGGGCAGCATGTTCGACCGGGTCTACAACGTGTTCAGCCAGCTCACGTCGGCCAACACCAATGACACGCTCGACGCTGCCGACACCGCCGTCAGCCCGCAGATCTCCGCGCTCAACGACGATATCTACCTCAACGCCGCGCTGTTCGCCCGCGTCAAGGCCGTGCACGACAGCGCGGAAGGCAAGGCGCTGACCGGCGAAGACGCGATGCTGCTTGCCACGACGTACGACAAGTTCGTCAATCGCGGCGCCCTGCTCTCACCCGTGCAGAAGGTCGAACTCAAGAAGATCAACCTTGAGATCGCCACCCTTGAGACCAAGTTCTCGCAGACGCTGACCGCCGGTACCGCCGCCCATGCGGTGGTGTTCGACAACGCGGCCCAGCTCAAGGGCATGAGCGATTCCGACATCGCCGCCGCCGCCAAGCGCGCCGCCGATCAGGGCAAGCCCGGCAAGTACCTGATCCCGCTTCTCAACTTCACGCAGCAGCCGGTTCTGACCCAGCTCGAAAACCGCGACAGCCGCAAGCAGGTGTTCGAGACGAGCATCAATCGCACCTCCTCGGGCGACCAGTACGACACCACCGGCATCGTCACCCAGATCGCGGTGGCACGCGCCAAGAAGGCCCAGCTGCTCGGCAAACCGGACTTCGCGACGCTCCAGATGTACAACCGCATGATCAAGTCGCCGCAGAAGGCGATGGACTTCATGAATGGCTTCGTTCCCGCCCTGCGCGCCACGCAGGACCGCGAAGCTGTGCTGCTGACCGAAGCAGCCAAGGCCGACGGCGTGACCGACGCGCTCCAGCCCTGGGACTGGAGCTACTATGCCGAGAAGGTGCGCAAGGCGAAGTACGACCTCGATGAAACGGCAATCAAGCCCTACTTCGAAGTCTGGAACGTGCTGGAAAACGGCGTGTTCTACGCCGCCACGCAGACTTACGGGATCACCTTCAAGCGCCGCACCGACCTGCCGGTCTATCACCCGACGATGCGCGTCTATGAAGTCTTCGACAAGGACGGCTCGTCGCTGGCGCTGTTCTATTACGATCCCTTCGCGCGTGCCAACAAGAAGGGCGGCGCGTGGATGAACAACTTCGTTGACCAGTCCTTCGTCAACAGGACCAAGCCCGTGGTGGCCAACACCCTGAACATCGACCCGCCGGCCGAGGGGCAGCCCCCGCTCGCCACGTGGGACGATGTCACGACGATGTTCCACGAATTCGGCCACGCGCTGCACGGCTTCTTCGCCAGCCAGAAGTACGCCTCGCTCTCGGGCAGCAATACCGCCACGGACTTCGTGGAGTTCCCCAGCCAGTTCAACGAGAACTTCGCGACCGTGCCGCAAGTGCTTCAGAACTTCGCCAAGCACTATCAGACCGGCGCGCCGATGCCGGCGGACCTGCTCACGAAGATCAAGGCGGCGCGCAAGTTCAACCAGAGCCTTGCGCTGGGCGAAACGCTCACCGGCGCGATGCTCGACTTGCGTTGGCACACGCTGAGCCCCGAAGCCGCCGCGCTGCCGCCAATGGCTTTCGAAGCCAAGGCGCTGGCCGAGACAGGCCTGCGGACGGACCTTATCCCGCCGCGCTACCGGACGCCGTACTTCCGCCATATCTGGGACAACGGCTATGCGGCGGGCTACTACTCGTACATCTGGACCGAAGTCCTTGCGCATGACGGCTGGGCCTGGGTGGAGCAGAACGGCGGCATGACCCGCGCCAATGGCGACCACATCCGCGCCACGTTCCTGGGCCAAGGCCACTCGAAGGAACTGGGCGAGATGTTCCGCAACTTCACCGGCCACGACCCGAGCGTGCAGCCAATGCTCGAAGCGCGCGGCCTTACGCAGCCCGCGAAGTAAGACAGACAGGGATCATGCAGGGGGCCTTTGCGGCCTCCTGCATGCCGAAACGCCGGCGCTCGATTGAGCGCAGAAGGAGTGGCGAACGGGCCGGCGTAACGGCCCGTTCGCCACTCCTTCATCTTTTTCCGTCAGATCGTGCCGCTCCGGGACAGTCGCGAGCGCGCGCATGCGCTGTCCGCGCCGAACCGCTAGGACGACCGCGTGACCGAAATCTCCTTCCCTGCCGCACTCACCCAGATGGAGCCGCGCCCGCGCGACTTCACAGGGAAGTTCGCGCGCGGCGGGCGACGTCATGCCCGGCGGCGGCTACGGCGACGCTGGGCGCTTGGGGCTGGGGCGCTGGCGGCCGTCGCCCTGCCCGCCGTGGCCGAACCCGGCAATTGGGATCGCTTTACTATCGCCGATGCCCGTAGTGGTGAGGGCGCCGTGCTGCCGATGCCCTTCGAGCAGCCCGGCAGCAGCTTCCCGGGCTCTGCTTATTATTATCTCCAACCAGAGCCGGACGTGGAGACGAACGACGGCAGCGCGGCCCTTCCCGCCGATCCGTCAGGACCGGTAGCCCGCGCGTTTCGTTTCGCCGGCACCGAACTGGACCGGGCCCGCGCGCAGCAGTGCATGACCATGGCGATCTATTACGAGGCCGCGACCGAGCCCGATGCCGGGCAGCGCGCGGTGGCGCAAGTCGTGCTCAACCGCCTTGCGCATCCCGCCTATCCCAAGACCGTGTGCGGCGTCGTGTTTCAGGGGTCGGAGCGGCCGACCGGCTGCCAGTTCACCTTCGCCTGCGACGGGTCGCTGGCCCGCGCGCCGCAGCGCTTTTTCTGGGACCGCGCCGCCGCTGTCGCCCGCGCCGCGCTGGCCGGTTATGTCTACGCGCCCGTGGGCCTCGCGACGCACTACCATACGATCCAGATCAATCCCTACTGGGCGCCGACCCTGCATTATCTCACCACGATCGGCGCGCACCGGTTCTACAGCTTCGAAGGTTCGGCGGGCGCGCCTGCCGCGTTCCGCCTCGCCTATCTTGGTGGCGAGCCGATGGCCGCGCCGCGCCCGCGCGACTTGTCCGCCGCCAGCGCCCTGGCCGATGCCGCGCTGGATCCGGTCGCGCTGCAACGCACCTTCGCTACGGCGCCAACTGCGCCTCCGCCAGCCGAGAGCGACGCCGCTTCTACGCCTTCACCGCCCCCGCATTACACGCAGGACGTGCGCGCCCGCGGCGGCGATGCCATTGACCGCGCGCAGGGCCTGCCGGAGGCGCAGGGCATCCGTCCTGAATATGCCAATTCCGGCAAATGGATCGCCGCCCCAGGCACCTGATAAGGGTCTTTCCCTAGTTAATCTGAACACTCTGGAAACCATAGCCCCTCACGAAGACTTAGCGGGCTCCGTGGCAATAGAAGGCCCTACGACAATCACAAAAAGGGCCTGCGACGATGACCATTCGCTTTTCCGCTGCACGGGGCGGGATGACGCCGGTTATCAAGCGCATGCGCTGTGCCTGGGCGCCGCTCGACGCCGCGAACGACAACGACCCGAAACGTCGCAGCACTTTCGCGTCCGGCCCGCTCCTCCCTTCCGCCGCCAACCAGAACGGCCATGACCAGCGGATGCTGACCGAGGCCTTGCGCCACTTCGCGGTCTACGGCCTGTCCGCCGCGCGGCATGCCCGCGCCAATGCCGAGGAAGCCCGGCTCCACGGTGACGAGAAGGCCTGCAACTGGTGGGTGGCGATCTGCCGCCAGCTTGACCGCCGAATGGCTGAAGCGCTCGCACGCAAGATCGCCAACGGCGCCTGACCTCGTTTCCCCATCGAAATCCATAAAAGAGGCGCGGGTCGAAAGGCCCGCGCCTCTTTCGTTTGCCCTTTGCCTTGCCACCCCAATCGCGACAACGCGCCTTGCCGACGCGCCGACTCGCATCGTCCGTTCTTGCGAGTGCCATTTTGCTGCGGGAGAATCCGGGCAACGCAAGGCTGCCACAGGCTTGCGAATTGCGCGGTTGCTCTTGCGCCGAGCGGTTGGTCGGATGCGATTCCGGGCCCAGTTTCCCGCGCTTCCTACCCCCCTATTGCAATTGCGAACTATTATCAGTAAAATCTTCGTCGCCATGCGGATGCAAAGCGGTTTCCCGGTTGCAATGTCGGATCGAGGGGCGTAACGCGCCCTTCGTTGAACCCGGCACCTGCCTTCAGCGGGACGAAAGCAGGCCGCCTTATAGTCCGTCGATCCCGCCTTGTGGGAAGGACAAGCACGCATCATGGCTCGTAAGAAGATTGCCCTCATCGGCGCCGGCAACATCGGCGGCACCCTCGCGCACCTCGCCGCGCAGAAGGAACTGGGCGATATCGTCCTCTTCGACGTCGCAGAAGGCCTGCCGCAGGGCAAGGCGCTCGATCTGTCGCAGTGCGGTCCGGTTGAAGGCTTCGACGCCAAGATCACCGGCACCAACGACTATGCAGACATCGCCGGCGCAGACGTCATCATCGTCACCGCCGGTGTTGCCCGCAAGCCCGGCATGAGCCGCGACGACCTGCTCGGCATCAACCTCAAGGTGATGAAGTCGGTCGGCGAAGGCATCGCCGCCAATGCACCCGACGCATTCGTGATCTGCATCACCAACCCGCTCGACGCGATGGTCTGGGCGCTGCGCGAATTCTCGGGCCTGCCCCACAACAAGGTCGTCGGCATGGCCGGCGTGCTGGACTCGGCCCGCTTCTCGACCTTCCTGGCCTGGGAATTCGGCGTTTCGGTCCGCGACGTGACCTCGTTCGTGCTCGGCGGCCACGGCGACACCATGGTGCCGGTGGTCGAATACTCGACCGTCAAGGGCATCCCGGTTCCCGACCTCATCAAGATGGGCAAGTCCACGCAGGAGCGTATCGACGCCATCGTCAAGCGCACCGCCAACGGCGGCGGCGAAGTGGTTGCCCTGCTCAAGACCGGTTCAGCCTTCTACGCACCGGCCGCTTCGGCGATCGCCATGGCTGAATCGTACCTGGGCGACCAGAAGCGCGTTCTGCCCTGCGCCGCGCACCTCGAAGGCCAGTATGGCGTCGACAATCTTTACGTCGGCGTGCCCGTCGTGATCGGCGCCGGCGGCGTCGAGCAGGTCATCGAAATCGAACTGAACGAAAAGGCGAAGGCCGGTCTTCAGGTCTCGATCGATGCGGTCAAGGAACTGCTGGTCGCTTGTAAGGCGATCGACGGCTCGCTGGCCTGATCCGAAAGACCGCCCGAAGGCTCCCGGCACCCTGCCGGTAGAGCCTTCGGGCGGTCCGGATATTTTCAGGGCCGTTGATTTTACGACTTGGACGGTTGCACTTCGCAGAATTTGCGCCATGGCGCTTCCCAAGCCGCACTTCGGCCTACCTCAGGAACAGGAATTAGGATTCCCCTATGTCCATTCTCGTCGACAAGAACACCAAGGTCATTACCCAGGGTATGACCGGTGCCACCGGCACCTTCCACACCGAGCAGGCCCTTGCGTATGGCACGCAGATGGTCGCCGGCGTGACCCCGGGCAAGGGCGGCACGACCCACATCGGTCTGCCGAACTACAACACCGTTGCTGAAGCCAAGGCCGCCACGGGCGCCTCGGCCACCTGCATCTACGTTCCGCCGCCGTTCGCCGCCGATTCGATCCTCGAAGCGATCGACGCCGAGATGGAACTGATCGTCGCGATCACCGAGGGTATCCCGGTTCTCGACATGGTCCGCGTGAAGCGCGCCCTCTCGGGCTCGAAGTCGCGCCTGATCGGCCCGAACTGCCCCGGCGTCCTGACCCCCGGCGAATGCAAGATCGGCATCATGCCCGGCAGCATCTTCTCCAAGGGTTCGGTGGGCGTTGTTTCGCGCTCGGGCACGCTTACCTATGAAGCCGTGTTCCAGACCACCAACGCCGGCCTCGGCCAGACCACGGCCGTCGGCATCGGCGGTGACCCGGTCAACGGCACCAACTTCATCGACGTCCTGGAACTGTTCCTGGCCGACGAAGCAACCAAGTCGATCATCATGATCGGCGAAATCGGCGGCAGCGCCGAAGAAGAAGCGGCGCAGTTCCTCAAGGACGAAGCCAAGCGTGGCCGCAAGAAGCCGATGGTTGGCTTCATCGCCGGCCGCACGGCGCCTCCGGGCCGCCGCATGGGCCACGCCGGCGCGATCGTGTCGGGCGGCCAGGGCGGCGCCGAGGACAAGATCGCGGCGATGGAAGAAGCGGGCATCCGCGTCTCCCCCTCGCCCTCGCTGCTTGGCGAGACGCTGGTCGAGGTTCTCAAGGAACTGGCGTAACCAGTTTTGCCCGTGGCGGCAGCCCATTGCCGCCGCCACGGGTCTATAAATAGCCGGTGCGATTTGACGCCGGATGATATGCGAAGAACCGGGAATTCCTCCCCGGATTCCGGCTTCGCGCAGATTATGCTCGGTAGCGCCGGGAATCCCCTCCCGACGCCACATGAAGGTGATTCCCATGGGCGACGAGAGTTTCGACTTCACCCCCGGCTCGGCTGACAATGGCGCCCTCGACGGCCCTCAGGCCGGACCCAGCTGGCAGCGCAAGAACTGGCCCCTCGTCGGCGCCGAGTTCGAGGACGACCTGACGCAGGGCCTCGACCCCGCGGCGCTTAAGGTCCAGATCGAGAAGGCCGCCGCCAAGGGTGGTCCGAAGATCGACCAGTCCCGCATAGACGAAGCGGCGGCCGATGCCATCCGCGCCATGATGCTGATCCGCACATATCGCGTGCGCGGTCACCTGGCGGCGGAACTCGACCCGCTTGGTCTTAACCAGCGCCAGCTTCCGGCTGACCTGACCCCCGAATACCACGGCTTCGTGGGCGCTGCGCAGGACCGTCCGGTCTACGTCGGCGGCGCGCTGGGCCTTGAGTGGACGACCGTTCGCGAGATCGTGCAGATCCTGCGCGCCAACTATTGCGGCAAGGTCGGCCTCGAATACATGCACATCTCCGATGTCGAGGAGCGCCGCTTCCTCCAGGAGCGCATGGAAGGCGCCGACAAGGAGATCGAGTTCACCGTCGAAGGCAAGAAGGCGATCCTTCAAGCCGTCGTTCGCGGTGAGCAGTACGAGAAGTTCCTCGGCAAGAAGTACGTCGGCACGAAGCGCTTCGGCCTCGACGGCGGCGAAGCCATGATCCCGGCGCTGGAAGCCGTGATCAAGTACGGCGGCACGCTGGGCGTGAAGGAAATCGTGTACGGCATGGCCCACCGCGGCCGCCTGAACGTGCTCGCCAACGTCCTCGCCAAGCCCTACAAGGTCATCTTCCACGAATTCTCGGGCGGCACCGCCAACCCGGAAGACGTCGGCGGCTCGGGCGACGTGAAGTACCACCTCGGCACTTCGGCCGACCGTGAGTTCGACGGCATCAAGGTCCACATGAGCCTGATGCCCAACCCGTCGCACCTCGAAACCGTCGATCCTGTCGTGCTCGGCAAGGTCCGCGCCTACCAGACGATCGCGGACGACATCGGCGACGACGTCGGCCCCGGCGCCAAGCACAAGCAGGTGCTGCCGGTCCTCATCCACGGTGACGCGGCCTTCGCCGGCCAGGGCATCATCTGGGAGTGCTTCGGCCTCTCGGGCGTGAAGGGCTACAACACCGGCGGCTGCATCCACTTCATCATCAACAACCAGATCGGCTTCACGACGAGCCCGCAGTTCGCGCGCAACTCGCCGTACCCGTCGGACGTGGCGAAGGGCGTTCAGGCCCCGATCCTGCACGTCAACGGTGACGATCCGGCTGCCGTGACCTTCGCGTGCAAGCTGGCGATCGACTATCGCCAGACCTTCGGCCGCGACATCGTGATCGACATGTGGTGCTATCGCCGCTTCGGCCACAACGAAGGCGACGAGCCTGGTTTCACGCAGCCGCTGATGTACGCGCAGATCCGCCAGCACCCGCCGGTCAGCCAGATCTATGCCGAGCGTCTGAAGAAGGAAGGCGTCATCGACGACGCGTTCCTGCCGCAGACCGAGGCCGCGTTCACGCAGCATCTGGAAGAGCAGTTCGAGGCCGCCAAGACCTACAAGGCCAACCAGGCCGACTGGTTCGCCGGTCAGTGGAGCGGCTTCCACAAGCCTGCCGATCCCGAAACCGCGCGTCGCAACGTCGAAACCGGCATCGAGAACAAGCTATTCGACAGCCTCGGCCGCGTGCTGACCACCGTTCCTGAAGACCTCACCGTCCACAAGACGCTGGCCCGCGTGATCGCCGCCAAGGACGAGATGTTCAAGTCGGGCGACGGCTTCGACTGGGCCACGGCGGAAGCACTCGCTTTCGGCAGCCTCGTCACCGAAGGCTACAGCGTGCGTCTGTCAGGTCAGGACTGCGAACGCGGCACCTTCTCGCAGCGTCACGCCGTCTGGGTCGACCAGAAGGACGAGCACAAGTACACGCCGCTGAAGACCCTGCCCCACGGCAGCTTCGAGGTGCTGAACTCGACGCTTTCGGAATATGGCGTGCTCGGTTTCGAGTACGGCTATGCCAGCGCCGATCCGAAGACCCTGGTGCTGTGGGAAGCGCAGTTCGGCGATTTCGCCAACGGCGCGCAGATCATCATCGACCAGTACGTCGCCTCGGCCGAGTCCAAGTGGCTGCGCGCCAACGGCCTCGTCATGCTCCTGCCCCATGGCTACGAAGGCCAGGGTCCGGAGCACTCGTCGGCCCGTCTGGAGCGTTACCTGCAGCTCTGCGCGCAGGATAACATCCAGGTCTGCAACATCACGACGCCCGCGAACTACTTCCACGTTCTGCGCCGTCAGATGCACCGTCCGTTCCGCAAGCCGCTGGTCATCATGACGCCGAAGTCGCTTCTGCGTCATCCGCTGGCCAAGTCGCCCGCTTCGGAATTCCTCGGTGACGGCCACTTCCGCCGCCTGCTCTCGGACCCCAATGCGCCGAGCGATGTGGCGACGAAGAAGGTCATCCTGTGCTCGGGCAAGGTCTTCTATGACATCCTAGAAGCCCGCGATGCCGCCGAGATCGACGACACGCAGATCATCCGCATGGAACAGCTCTATCCCTTCCCGGGCGAGCCGCTGACCAAGCGCCTGTCGCGCATGCCGAATCTCGAAGAGATCGTCTGGTGCCAGGAAGAACCGCAGAACAACGGTTCCTGGTTCTTCGTCGAATCGCAGATCGAAGCTGCCGCCAAGGAAGCCGGTGTCGCCCAGCCGCGTCCCCGTTATGCCGGCCGCAACGCCTCGGCCTCGCCGGCCACCGGTCTCGCCAAGCGCCACGTCGCCGAACAGGCCGCGCTGGTTGCCGATGCGCTGCACCTCTCCGTACGTTCCGAACTCCGCCGCAAGCAGAAGGCTTGAGATAAATCATGACCACCGAAGTCAAGGTCCCCGTCCTTGGGGAATCCGTCGCCGAGGCCACCATCGGCCAGTGGCTGAAGCAGCCCGGCGAAGCGGTTGCCGCTGACGAACCCATCGCCAGCCTGGAGACCGACAAGGTCGCCATCGACGTCATGGCGCCGCATGCCGGCGTCATGGGCCAGCAGCTTGTCAAGGAAGGCGACACCGTCGTCGTCGGCGCGCTGATCGCCACGATCGAAGCCGGTTCGGGCGCCGCTGCGGCCCCCGCCGCCGCTGCCGCACCGGCCACTTCTGCTCCGGCCCCTGCCCCGGCAGCCGCTGCCGTCGCCCCTGCTGCGGCTCCCGCAGCGGACGACGCTGCCGCCGGTTCGTCGGTGCTGTCGCCGGCCGTGCGCCGCGCGATCCTGGAACACGGCATCGATCCGGCCACCATCAAGGGCACCGGCAAGGACGGCCGCATCACCAAGGACGACGTCCTTGAAGCGGCCAAGAACAAGCCGGCTTCGGCACCTGCCGCCTCGGTCCCGGCTGCTGCTGCCCCGGCCGCACGCAACGAGGAACGCGTCAAGATGACGCGTCTGCGCCAGACGATCGCCAAGCGCCTGAAGTCCGCGCAGGACAACGCCGCACTTCTCACCACCTTCAACGACGTCGACATGTCGGCCGTCATTGAAGCGCGCGAGAAGTACAAGGACGTGTTCCAGAAGAAGCACGGCATCAAGCTGGGCTTCATGTCGTTCTTCGCCAAGGCTTCGGTCCTGGCGCTCAAGGACATCCCGGCCGTCAACGCGCAGATCGACGGTGACGAGATCGTCTACCACGACTACGTCGACATCTCGATCGCCGTCTCGGCCCCGAACGGCCTTGTCGTTCCGGTCGTGAAGGACTGCGACAAGCTGGGCTTCGCCGGCATCGAGAAGGCCATTGCCGAATTCGGCAAGAAGGCCAAGGAAGGCACGCTGACCATGGCCGACATGGCCGGCGGCACCTTCACCATCTCGAACGGCGGCGTGTTCGGCGGCCTGATGTCGACCCCGATCATCAACCCCCCGCAGTCGGCCGTGCTCGGCCTGCACCGCATCGAGGACCGTCCGGTCGTGCGTAACGGCGAGATCGTGATCCGCCCGATGATGTACATCGCGCTGTCCTACGATCACCGCATCATCGACGGCCGCGAGGCAGTCACCGCGCTCAAGACGATCAAGGAAGCGATCGAGGATCCCACGCGTCTCCTCATCGACCTCTGAGGGTCCAATGCCGCGCGGCAACCTTCGACAAGCTCGCAGATGAGCGGATGTCGCGCGGTAGTTACTTGAAGTTAGAACAATTCCCGCTCAGGCTGAGCTTGTCGAAGCCCCTTAGCGCGACGGAGGCCTAAACAATGGCTGATTACGATTACGACGTCCTTGTCATCGGTGCCGGCCCCGGCGGCTATGTCGCAGCGATCCGCGCCGCGCAGCTCGGTCTGAAGACCGCCTGCGCCGAAGGCCGCGAGACGCTGGGCGGTACCTGCCTCAACGTCGGCTGCATCCCCTCGAAGGCGCTGCTCCACGCTTCGGAATACTTCGAAGCGGCGAAGGAAGGCGGCTCGATGGCCAAGATGGGCATCAAGGTCACGCCCGAGCTGGACCTCGACACCATGCAGGGCCAGCGCCTTGACGCGGTGAAGGGCCTGACCGGCGGCATCGAATTCCTGTTCAAGAAGAACAAGATCGACTGGCTGAAGGGCTACGCCCAGTTCAAGGACGCGCACAGCGTCGAAGTGGCCGGCAAGACCGTCACCGCCAAGAACATCGTGATCGCCACCGGTTCCTCGGTCACCCCGCTTCCGGGCGTGGAAATCGACAACGCCGGCGGTGTGGTCGTGGACTCGACCGGCGCGCTGGAACTGGCCTCGGTTCCCAAGAAGATGGTCGTCATCGGCGGCGGTGTGATCGGCCTTGAACTCGGTTCGGTCTGGCGTCGTCTCGGCACGGAAGTCACCGTCGTCGAATTCCTCGACCAGTTGCTGCCCGGCATGGACCTCGACGTCCGCAAGGAAGCCGCCAAGATCTTCAAGAAGCAGGGCATGACGCTCAAGCTCTCGACCAAGGTCACCGGCGTTGCCGTTGAAGGCAAGGCTGCCAAGGTCACCGTCGAGCCCGCCGCCGGCGGCGCTGCCGAAATGATCGACGCTGATGTCGTGCTCGTCGCCATCGGCCGCAAGCCGAACACCGACGGCCTCGGCCTCGCGAACATCGGCCTCGAACTCAACCAGCGCGGCCAGATCGAGACCGACCACGACTTCGGCACCAAGGTCGACGGCGTCTGGGCTATCGGCGACGTGATCCCCGGCCCGATGCTCGCCCACAAGGCCGAAGACGAAGGTATCGCCGTGGCTGAGAACATCGCGGGCCTGACCGGCATCGTGAACCACGACGTGATCCCGGGCGTGGTCTACACGCAGCCGGAAATCGCGGGCGTCGGTCTGACCGAAGAAGCCGCCAAGGCTCGCGGAGCGGTGAAGGTCGGCAAGTTCCCGATGCTTGCCAACTCGCGCGCCAAGACCAACCACGAGCCCGACGGCTTCGTGAAGGTGATCGCCGACGCCGAAACCGACCGCGTTCTCGGCGTGTGGTGCATTGCTTCGGTGGCCGGCACGATGATCGCCCAGGCCGCGCAGGCCATGGAATTCGGCGCGACCTCGGAAGACATCGCCTACACCTGCCACGCGCACCCGACCCACTCGGAAGCGATCAAGGAAGCGGCCATGGCCGTGCAGGGCAAGCCGATCCACATCTGATCGGGTCCGCCTTGAAGGCATAGAAAAGGCCGGTGGCGCTGAATGCGCTACCGGCCTTTTTCTTTGGCAATGCGAACCAATCAGCTCTGTAAATCGTACTGCTTCAGCAGGTCGTACAGCGTCGGCCGACTGATCCCCAGCATCTTGGCAGTGCTGGAAATATTGCCCTCGCTGCGGGCCAGTGCATGGCGGATCACCTTGCGGTCGGCCTGCTCACGCGCGGTCTTAAGATTGAGGGCATTGGCCACCTGTTCGTCCGGCTCGGCGAGGTCGAGATCGACGGCAGAGACCAGCTTTTCGTCCGCCATGATGACGGCGCGCTTCACCCGATTCTCCAGTTCGCGGACATTGCCCGGCCATTGCCATGCATCGATTGCCGCCAGCGCATCGGCGGAAAAGCCCCGCACGCGCGGGTTCATTTCCTTGGCGTAGCGATTGAGGAAGGCCTTCGCGAGCAAGGTCGCGTCGCCCGGCCGCTCGGCAAGGCTGGGGATCTTCACGACGATCTCGGCGAGCCGATAGAACAAGTCCTCGCGGAACCGTCCATCGGCGATCATCGCCTCCAGATCCTGATGCGTGGCGCAGACGATGCGCGTATCGACGGGGATCGACTCCCGCGAACCCACGCGCTCGATCACGCGCTCCTGAAGGAAGCGCAGCAACTTCACCTGAAGCTGGAGCGGAATATCGCCCACTTCGTCGAGGAACAGCGTACCGCCGCCCGCTTGCTCGATCTTGCCGGGGGTGGTCTTCACGGCCCCGGTGAAAGCGCCCTTCTCGTGCCCGAACAGCTCGCTTTCCAGCAGGTTCTCGGGAATCGCGGCGCAATTGATCGCCACGAATTCACCCTTGGCCCGCCCGCTCGCCTCGTGCAGCCCGCGCGCCAGCAGTTCCTTGCCGGTGCCCGACGCGCCGAGCAGCATCACCGAGACATTGGTGTTGGCCACACGCTCGATCGTCCGCGCGACGCGCACCATTTCCGGCGCTGCGGTGATCATGCGGCCGAGAACCTTGTCGTCCTTCTCCACCTTGGAGGCCAGACGACGGTTCTCGTCCTCAAGTCGATGCAACTGAAGCGCACGGCGCACGATCAGCCCCAGCGCATCGATATCGACCGGCTTCTTGTAGAAGTCGTAAGCCCCGCGCGCGATGGCCTGAAGCGCGGATTCGCGCGCGCCATGGCCCGAGGCGACAATCACCTTAGTATCGGGCTTCAACGCCATGATCTCGTCGAGCACGGCAAAACCCTCGGTCACGCCGTCGGGATCGGGCGGCAGGCCGAGATCGAGCGTCACGACATCGGGCATTTCGGAACGCAGCAGCGCCATGGCCTGCGCGCGGTCGCCCGCGATCAGGACCTCGAAATCCTCGTAAGCCCACTTGAGCTGGGCCTGAAGCCCGGCATCGTCCTCTACGACAAGCAGCTTCGGCAGCGCCTTGGAAGTTTCTGTCATCTCAGGCTACTTTCTGATCCTTGGCGGCAAGGGTCTGGTAAAAATCGGTGGCGGCGGCGAGCGGGATGCGGACGACGAAGCGCGATCCCAGCCCCTCGCGGGATTCCACTTCGAGGCGGCCGCGCATCGCCCGCACCAGCTCGCGGGCTTCGAACGCGCCAATGCCGAAGCCGCCGCTCTTGGTGGAGACGAACGGCTTGAACAGGCGGTTACGCACGAATTCGGCGGACATCCCGCAACCGGAATCGAGCACTTCGAACCGGGCATTCAGGCCGTCCGTGGCGAGCGAAAGGAACACGGGACTGTCAGGCTCACTGGCATCGAGCGCGTTCTGAATGAGGTGGACGAGCACCTGATCGAGCGAATGACGGTTCGCCGTGACCATGATCTCCAGCGTTTCCGCCAGAACGACTTGCGGATTGTCGCGGAATCGCTCGATCACGCCCCGTGCGACATCACCTGCGGGAACCGGTTCCAGCTTGTCCACCGCGCCGTTTCCATAGCGCGAAAGGCGGGCCAGCAAGGCGTTGAGCTTGTCCGACGAATTGCGCAGCGTCACCAGCATGTCGGCGCGGAACGCGGGCTTGTCAGCATGAAGCTCGGCATTGCGGGCCAGCAGGCTGAACTGGCTGGCGAGGTTCTTGATATCGTGCATCACGAAAGCGATGCGGCGGTGGAAATCTTCGAACCGGCTCGATTCCGCCAGTGCTTCCTGACTGGAATTCTCCGCAAGGTAGCTCGCAAGCTGCTGGCCGATCACGCGCAGCAGGTCGAAATCCTCCCAGTCCAGCTTGCGCGTCAGTTGCGGACGCGCAAGCACGACCATGCCGACGAGCCGCTCATAATGCACCAGCGGCACCAGCGCCCAGGCGCGCGGCTCGGCCAGCAGCCATGCCGGGACTTCGACTTCGTGTCCGCCGGCCATGACGCCGGTGCGCTGCTCATCAAGGTCAGCGATGAAGGCGTGCCTCTCGAACGGCGCCAGCGCACGCAGCGGGTAGGCCACCGCGGGAACGTCGATGTCACGCCAGTTCCAGCGCGCGGCAATGGTGAGGTCGCCCTGATCGCCGGGGGTCAGCAGCAGGCCTGCCGCGCTGGCGGTGACATCTGCGACCGACTGGACCACGCGCTCTCCCAAGGGCAGCGCCTGTTCGCCGCCGCTGCCGATGGTGCGCGTGAACCGCAGCCATTCCTCGCGGTAGTCATATCGGTGCTGGAAGAAGTGCTTGGCCAGCGTCACTTTCAGCCAGCCCCGCACCCGCCGCGACGGTAGCACGACAAGCGCAAAAGCGCTGGCCAGCGTCAGGAAGGCCAGTTCGATCAGGCGCGCGAAATCGCCTCCTGCATAAGCCAGCCACTGCGCCACGGCGACCATGGCGACGAGGTAGACGCCGATCACCAGCAGCGAAAACGTCTGGAACGTCACCGCGCGCGAGGGGCGCAGGCGCAGTTCGTCACGGTTGCGCGCCGCGCCGATGGCAAGGCATGCCGCCAACGCCATCGCCGAAAGCCCCCGCAGGGCCGCGATCTCTACCGGCCATGTGCCCCCCAGATAAGCGATCGTGTAAAGGTTGAGGTCGAAGGCCCAAAGCACCGCGAGCCCTGCTGCCGGCCAGCGCAGCGCTCCGCGCGCCTCACGCGGCGCACCGGCGTAGAGGTTGTGGACCAGCACCAGCCCGCCCACGGCCACCAACAGACGAAGCATCACCGTGAAGTCGAATGCCACTTGCACAATATGCCGCTCGAAAGCGGGGCGCGAAAGGCCAAGGTCTACCCCCAGATGCAGCACTTCAACGAAGACCAGCGCGTAGATTACCGGACGGATCGGCGCGAGGCTGGCGTGGCGCCCATCGCTGGCGAACAGCGCGTATACGGCCATCAACCAGCCCAGATTGCGCGCGCTCTCTGCCAGAGAGACTGTCAGCATGTTCGCGGTCGCCGCTGCGGCTACTGCCCATGTCGCAGTCAGCAACAGCGCGGCGACGATCGGCGTGCCGGCCTTGGCGAAGCGCCCGCGCTGCGGCCAGAGCCAGAACGCCAGGCTCGCCACGGCGACCGCTCCGGAGAGGTTGAGCGCGGCGCCGACGCTCGACCACAATATGGCGGTCTGTTGCCCGATAATCATCGTGCCCCCTCGCTCCACAGCACCACTCGCAACGTCTGAAGAATGATCAGAAAATCGAGGAATGGCGTGTAGTTCTTCGCGTAATAGAGATCGAATTCGAGCTTGTGGCGGGAATCCTCGATCGAGGCGCCATAAGGGTAATTGATCTGCGCCCAGCCAGTGATCCCCGGCTTCACCATGTGCCGCTCAGCGTAATAGGGCAGTTGTTCTTCTAGATCGGCCACGAATTCGGGCCGCTCCGGACGCGGGCCCACGAAGCTCATCTCGCCCTTGAGTACGCTCCAGGCCTGCGGCAGTTCGTCGATCCGCACCTTGCGGATGAAGCGGCCGACGCGGGTAATGCGGGGGTCGTCCTTCTGTGCCCACTTTGCACCCGCGATTTCGGCATCGGTGCGCATCGAGCGCAGCTTCACCACGTCGAAAGCCTCACCGAACAGGCCCACGCGCGATTGCCGGTAGAACGCCGGGCCCCGGCTGTCGATCTTCACGATCAGCGCGAACAGGACGATGACGGGCGCGGCCAAAACCAGCAGCAGAGCGCTCGCACAGATGTCGAACACGCGCTTGGCCGCGCTGGAAAGCATCCGGCCCGAGGAAAAGCCGTCGGAGAAGATCAGCCAGCTGGGATTGACCGTATCGAGATCGACGCGGCCGGTTTCGCGTTCCAGAAAGCTGGAGAACTCGTTGACGTGGACACCGGTGGTCTTGATCCGCAACAGGTCCTTGAGCGGCAGCGAATTGCGCCGTTCCTCCAGCGCGAGGACGACTTCGCTGACGCCAAGGTTGCCCACGAAGCGGGTCAGATCGTGAATCGCGCCGCGCGCTATCGCTTCCTCGACCACCGGCTTGGCCTCGCTCATGCCGATGTAGCCGACGATGGCGAAGCCGCTCTCCGGCCGTTCGGCCAGATCGCGCAGACGCTGCGCCCGATTTCCGGCGCCGAGCACCAGCACGCGACGACGGAACGCGGATGTGCCAAGGAAACCGCTCAACACCAGCCGGTTGGCCATCAGCAGCAGGATCGCGAACGCCATCGAATAGGCCAGCGTCGAGCGCCAGAAGTGCTGCCCGGCAACCAGGAAATCGACGAAGGAAAGCGCGATCACGCCCAGCGAAACCGCCACCAGCAGACGGGCGGCCGCAAAGCGCATGGAGCGCAGCGCATCGCCGCCGTAGACCCCGACCGCGACCATGGCGAGCACGATCACCGCCGCAAAGGCGCCGTGGACCCCGAGCCGGCCGGCAAGATCGCCCGCCTCCATTCCGATCTGCTCCGCGCGCAGCCGCCACGAGATTTCGTTGGCCAGCGCCAGCAGCACCACGTCGACAAGCCAGAGCAGCACGACCGCGTGGGGAATGTAATGTTTGAACAGGCGAATCATAGTCGCGGGGGCGCCATTTGCCGGGCCGGATGCGGCCTTGCCCCGATCCTAAGGAAAATGGGTAAACTGTCGGTAAATCTGACAATCGCCATTGCCGCGGGACGCACCGATTTCAGCCGAATGCGTCCTTTGCCTGGCATCGATGTCGGGCGGATTTACAGCCCGGTAGATGCGATATCTTAAGAGATCAGGTGCGTGGCATCAGCCTCATCGCGGTGAGCGTGATCGCCTCGCTGCCCGAGGAAATGACCTTGTCCGCCACCGGTGCCCAGAACGGGCTGTGAAGCGAAGGCAGCGGCGCCCCGCCGGACTTGGCAGCAGCCAGTTTGGCCGGATCGACCCCGCCCACCCAGAAAATCACCGACTGGATATGGTTCTCGTCCGCACGGCGGAATTCGCCGAAATCCTCACCGCCCATGACCGAAGGCGTGATGATCACATTGGTATCGCCCATCTTTCCCTTGAGATCGGCGACGGCCGTCTGGGTGAATTCCGGCGAGTTCCATGTTGCTCGCGTATGCGGTTCCTTGACGGTAATGACCGGCATGAGATCGTCCGACAGGCCGGAGGCGATGGCCTCGCCGCGCGCAATGCGCCGGATCCCGTCGAGCAGGTGCTCACGCGTCTCATCCGAATAGCTGCGCACGGTCAGCTGGAGCTTGGCATCGTCGGAAATGACATTGTGCTTGGCTCCGGCGTGGAACGAGCCCACCGTCACCACCACCGGATCGAGCGGATTGGTTTCGCGGCTGGCAAGCGTTTGCAGCTTCATGACGATGCTGCTGGCCAGAACGATCGGGTCCTTGGTCGTCTGCGGGTAGGCACCGTGGCCGCCGATGCCCTTTACGTCCATGTCGACGCTGTCGACATTGGCGAGCGCCCAGCCCACCGCCGCGCCCACCTGCCCGGCAGGAAGATCCGCCGAATCGTGGAAGGCCAGCGTGAAATCGGGCTTCGGGAAGCGGGTATAGAGCCCGTCCTTGAGCATCGCGAGCGCGCCCTCGCCCGTCTCCTCTGCAGGCTGGCCGATCATCACTAGCGTGCCCGACCACTCGGACTTATGCGCCGCCATGAGCCGCGCGGTCTCGATCCACGCGGTCATATGCGTATCGTGCCCGCACGCGTGCATGACGCCGCTCTCGACCCCGGCGGTGGACGTGCCGCGCTGCTTCGAGGCGAACGGCAGCCCCGTCTGCTCGACCACCGGCAACGCGTCCATGTCGGCGCGGATCAGCACGGTCGGCCCCTCGCCGTTCTTGAGGACGGCAACGACGCCGGTTCCGCCGACTTTCTCGGTAACGGTGAAGCCTGCGTCCCTCGCGGCCTTGGCAAGGATGGCAGCGCTGCGCAGTTCCTGTGTGCTCAGTTCGGGATGAGCGTGAAGATCGCGATAGATCGTCATCAAACCCGGCAAGTCGCGGCTGATCGTGGCTGAAAGCTCGTCCTGCGGCGCAGCGGCCAGTGCCGGGGAGGAAAAGCCGAAAACGGCTGCGGAGACAGTGACGAACAGGGTTGCGCTGGCTTTCATGAAGCACAGCCTATGTCGTGCCGGGCAGTCCGACAAGCCGCTCTGTTCGCGACTTTCCCCAACCCGGTGGGGTACTTCAGGCCCCCAGCAGGCCATGCTCCTCAAGCGGGCGCGTCACGAAGTCCGGCATATGCAGTTCGCGCACCAGTTGCCGCCGATCCCGCGCGACTTTGGGATAGTCCTTCGCGGCCTGATCGAGCACTTTGCCCGCCGCCTGCACTTGCCCGTCCAGCGCATAGGCCGACGCCAGCAGATAGCGCGGAATGAGCCCGCGATCCTCGGCATTGAGGCGGGCATAGTGCACGGCCTGCGCGCCGTCCTCGCGGAAAAGGGCATCGATCACCAGCCCGGACCAGTACCATGCCGGATGGCCGGGATTGAGCTGGATAGCCTTCTCGGCCAGCGCCGGGGCAATGTCATGCTCGCCCAGCACACCGAGCAGCCGGCTCGCGTCGGCAAGGATCTCGGAATTGTTGGGGCTGATTTCCAGCGCCTTGCCGATCGCCTCGCGCGCGGCGTCGAAGTCGCCGTTGTGGAAACGCGCGATCGCCAGGAACTGATATGCCTGCGCATTGGTCGCATTCGCCGCCACCGCCCTTGACGCGGCATCGAGTGCGGCCTGCGAACTGCCGGTGCCCTCGGCGACGGCCTGATAGGTGTGAACCCACGAGAGCAGCGCCCAGCCGTTCGAATAGTTGGGATTGGCGGCAACCGCGCGCTCAAGGCACGCCTTGACCGGTCCGAGCGTGCCGGGCTGCTTGCTGCGCATGAACTCGAACGCGCGCAATTCGCAGAAATAGTGCTCCATCGAGACATCGCGGTGGTTTTCGAGATCCTGTCGCATCGTCTCGTGGATCACGCCGTAGGGCTGCCCGAGCCGGGAAGCGACGCCCAGCGCGATCTCGGACTGAAGTTGGAGCAGATGCTTGGGATCATAGGAGAGCAAATCGCTGTTCTGCGACCAGACCACCACCCCGCCGGGAATCCGCACAAGGCTGGAGTTCACGCGGAACTTGTCCCCCGCCGCCACGACGGAGCCCTGCAGCACGAAACTGCTGCCGCGCGGCGCCGCTTTCGCCCGCCGCTCGACCGCCGGCGAGACCCCGTTCTCGTCCAGGCCAATCACCGCGAGATTGGGTAGCTGGGAGAGATAATTGACGAGATCGTACTGGATGCCATCGCGCACTTGCGTGATTTCGGGCGAGGCCCCGCTGAGGGCGAACGGGACAACGAAGACTGTCGGCCCCTGCGGCATTTCTCCGGCACGGGCGATCGCGGTATCGCGCTCGTCCCCCGGCCAATAGACGATCAGCAGCGCAGATACGAGCGCCAGCACTGCCAGCAGTACCCAGGCGCGGCGGCGCAAGTTCAGCGCGCTCGCCGAATGGATCATGTCTTCGCGGCGGGGCTCGATTGGGGGGGTATCCATCGCGGGCGAGACATGGGCGTCCGGCTCAGCCGGTCCATTCCTGTCAGCCGCATCGGTGAGCGCTGTCTCCGTACCGGCCGGCACCTCATTCGTTGGCGGAATTGGAGCCGCCGTCACCAGCGCCGGTTCCGACGCATACGTGCGAACCGGCGCGTCCTCCAGCGTTGGCACATAGGAGCCCCGCTGGATAACGATGCGGACGGGATCGTCCTGCCCCTCTCCCGCATAGTGTTCGACCAGCGCCTTGCGCAGCCGCGTCATCTGTACGCGCACGATCGAATCCGACGAGGCATCGAAATCCTCGTCCCGCCCGAAGACATCGAGCGCAATGGCATAGCCTTTCAGCCTGTCCGCATGACCAGCGACAGTCTGTGTGACAAGATGGGTGAGAAGTTCCGCAAGCCGCGGCGAGGATCGGAAAGTAGCGGATCCGACAACGCGCGAAAGCGCGTCCTGGAATTCGGCATGACTACGTTCCATGTCATTCCCTTCGCGGACAAAATAGTCCGGATAGAGAGACTTGGCAAACGCACTTGCCGCCCGTTGCATGCAACCGGGCGCGGTACGGCGCGGTTCAGGGCAATCCGCGCCGGTCCACTCCCCCCGGAGTAGACCGGCGCAGCGGGGCGGAGTGAACTCCTGCCCGTTTTGCGACCCGAAGCAGCCACGGCCGTCCTCGGGGGGCGGGCGTGGCCGGACTTGCGGGAAATGCAGGAATCCGATCGGCGGCAGTAGGGGAAACCGCACGCGCCCGGTCCAACTCGGCACTCGTGAAACGGGCCGGATTCCAGCAGTTCTCGATACGAATGCAGTTTGCGAACCGGAGGAAGACAGCCTGAGCCGGCAAGTCCGCAATACGGAAGGCATCGACGTATCGAGCGACGAAACGGCTAATGACCCAAATCGGCCGGGGCCGTCAGTGTTTAACCGTTAAACTGCGCGGGATTTCGGATTATCGGCGCTGAAACATCAGCATTTTACCAAGGAAGGGCGGCCGATAAGGCAGGCCCGATTCCCGGTGATCATTCTCGGCCGGATCATGATCGATCCGGCGAATCGCGTGTGGTGCCCCTGGCCCGACTCGAACGGGCACGCCTTGCGACAAACGATTTTGAGTCGTTCGCGTCTACCATTCCGCCACAGGGGCACGCTTGCACGCCGGCCGTTCACACGATGATGAACTGCTCTGACGCTGACGCCGACGCCTTAGCCGCGCCGGCGCCCTTGCTCAAGTCACTTGAGCGCAGTTACCAATATCTTGTGGAGACGCGAGTGCAAAACGTCGTTGCCGGCAAGGATCTCGGTGTCGCAGATCGACGGCGAACGGCCCTTCCAGTCCGAAACGAAGCCGCCGGCTTCACGCACGAGAAGGCAGCCTGCTGCCGTGTCCCACGGCTTGAGATCGGCTTCCCAGAAGCCTTCGTAACGGCCCGAGGCCACCCATGCGAGGTCGAGCGCGGCCGAACCGAAGCGGCGGATGCCCGCAACCTGCGGGGCAAGCCCGTGATAGATTCGCGTCCACTGCCCGGCATCGCCATGGCCCGCGAACGGAATGCCGGTGGCGATCACGCTCTCATCGAGGTGACGGCGCGAGGACACGCGCAGGCGGCGATCCTGAAGCCAGGCACCGCGTGCCTTCTCGGCCCAGTAGCTCTCGTCGGTGACGGGCTGATAGATCAGTCCGGCAGTGACTTCGCCCCAGCCCTTGCCGTCAAGGCGCGGTTCCTGCACCGCGATCGAGATCGCGAAATGCGGAATGCCGTGCAGGAAGTTGGTCGTGCCGTCGAGCGGATCGACGATGAAGCGCGGCTTGGTGGGATCGCCCTCGATCTCGCCCGCTTCCTCGAACAGGAAGCCCCAATCGGGGCGCGCGGCGCGCAGTTCGTCCCAGATCGTCCGCTCGGCAGCCTGATCGGCCTTGGAGACGAAGTCCGCCGGGCCCTTGCGCGAGACCTGGAGGTGCTCGATTTCGCCGAAGTCGCGACGGAGCCGGTTGCCCGCCTTGCGGGCCGCCTTTTCCATCACGCGCATGAGACCGGAAATGGCCGCCATAATACCTTAGTCCTTCGATGGCCGGATGTTACCGGCCGGTTATCCATATGCAAGTCGGCCGCGCCGACCCGGTCATCGGCCCTGAACGGGCTTTCCGGGCGCGGGCTGGCCCGGTGCAGCTTGGCCGGGTGCCGCCTGCGCGCTGTGATTGCAGATCGCCACCATGGCGCTCAGCATTTCATCAGGCTTGTCGCGGTGCACCTTTTCGGGATTGTCGGCGATGACCTTGTCCATCGCCGTACTGATCCGCGAGAGCGAATTGTTGTAGAGGCAGCCGACCAGCACACCCTTGATCGGCTCATCAACCTTGTCGGACTGGAGCCCGGAGATCAGCACCTTGAGGTAGAGCAGCGCGTGCTGCACCTCAGGCGGCGGTGCCGCAGGCTGCGGGGCCGGCTTGGCTGCGGACGCGGCGGCCGGCTTCGCGGCAGGCTTGGCCGCAGCCGCCAGCACCGGCGAGGCGCCGAATGCCAGAGAACCGGCGAGCAGCGCGGAAACGACCGCCCGGCGCATCAGTCGGCCTTCCTGACGTAGGCCTTCTCGTACACGTCAACGACGATGCGCGTACCGCTTTCGATGTGCGGCGGCACCATCACGCGCACGCCGTTGTCGAGCACGGCGGGCTTGTAGCTGGACGAGGCGGTCTGACCCTTCACCACGGCGTCGGCTTCGACGATGGTGGCTTCAACCTGTTCGGGAAGCTGGACCGAGATCGGACGCTCTTCCCACAGTTCGAGAAGAACCTGCATGCCGTCCTGAAGGAACGACGCGGCATCGCCGAGCAGGTCGGCCGGGAGCTGGATCTGCTCGTAGGTTTCGATGTCCATGAACACCAGCTGGTCACCCTCGACGTAAAGGAACTGGAAGTCCTTGGTGTCGAGACGCACCTTTTCGACAGTGTCGGCGCTGCGGAAGCGCACGTTCGTCTTGCGGCCGTCGATGAGGTTCTTCATCTCGACCTGCATGAAGGCGCCGCCCTTGCCCGGCTGGGTGTGCTGCGTCTTGGCAACTTTCCAGATGCCCTTTTCGTATTCGAGGATATTGCCGGGACGAATGTCGACGCCGCTGATCTTCATGGAGTAAACCTTAAGATGGGAAAGAGCCGGTGTACGGAAAGCATGGGCCCTTAGCCGAGGACACTGACTGTGGCAATTGCTTCGCGCCAATGCTAGCGCATTGGTCATGAATCGCGCCCTATTCGCCCCTGCCCGAGCGCTTGCGCCCGCATTGCTGCTTGCGCCCGTCCTGCTGATGACCATGGCCGCGCCGGTGGCGGCGCGCAACTCGGCACCGCCGATCCCCGGCGGCCCCTTGGGAACATTGGCGCTGGGCCGCTACAACTGCGAGAAGGACGGCGATGCCGGTGGTCCGGTGGGAATCCCGGTGCCGACGCTCAATTTCCAGGTGGTCATCTATTCCAGCTATAAAGGCGTCGACGGCGTGCGCGGCAGTTATCTGTTAACCGGCGACGACGTGGTGATGACCGGCGGCGGGCTCAGGGGCATGCGCCTGCACCGCATTTCGCCCGGCTTCCTGCGAGTGGTCGGTGCGGACGGCGCCGATACCGAAACGCGCTGCGTGCTGAGTTCGCGCAGGCCGCAGTTCCATGGCGATTCCGGTTCCGATTCCGACAGCGACGGTTGATCTCTCCGCTTCATGACAGCACCTAAAGGTCCCAGCGGCTGATCGCTCCGGCGGTTTGCCCTGACTTCCGATCCACTCTAGCCACCGGCAATACGAATTGCGGGGAGCAGGACAATGGACCTCGGATTGGCCGGAAAACTGGCGATCGTCACCGGGGCGACCGCCAATATCGGCCGCGCCATAGCGCTCGAACTGGCACGCGAAGGGGCACGGACCGTACTGGTCGGCCGCGATGCGGAGGCCGGCGCACGACTGGCCGAGGAATGCCGGCAGGCCGGAGCGCCTGAGGCGCTTTTCGTTGCCGCCGACCTCACCGACCCGGGCACTCCGGCTCGCGTGCTGGACGCTGCCGAGACACTTGGCCCGGTCGATGTGCTGGTCAACAACGTGGGCGGCAATGTCGCGCAGGGCTTCTTCGCCGATTCCGATCCCGCCACCTGGATGGCCGATATCGACCTCAATTTCGGCACGGTGCTGCGCATGACCCACGCCGTGCTGCCGGGCATGATCGCGCGCAAGGCGGGCGCCATCGTCAATGTCGGCTCCACCGCGGCGCTTGTCGGCGACTACCAGCTTGCGGTCTATTCGGCCGCCAAGGGCGCGGTGCACAGCTTCACCGTGGTCCTGGCCAAGGAACTGGGTCAGCACGGTATCCGCGTGAACGCCATCGCGCCCTACGCCACGATCTCCCGCGATCCCGCCGCATTCAGCAAGGGCAGTCGCTTCCACCCCGAATCCGGCATGTTCAGCCGCGGAACCGCCAGCGTGTCCGAAGAAGATCGCGCAATCCGTCAGCGCCGCACTTTTGTCGGCCGGCCTTTCGCGTTGCCCGAGGAAATGGCCGGCATCGTGGCATTCCTTGCAGGGGAGCGCGCCAGCTTCATCACCGGGCAGGTCTATCCGGTGGACGGCGGCGCGCTGCTTTAAAGCACGGCAATCGAGAAGGCGAAGACATGGCTATCGACGAAAAGGCACTCTGCGAACTGCTCGACAAGGACGCGATCCGCGACCTGGTGCTGCTCTATTCGCGCGCGATCGACCGGCAGGACATTGCGCTGCTGCGCGATCTCTACACCGAAGATGCCACCGACTCGCATGGCGACAGCTTCGATGGTCCGGCGGAAGACTACTGCCGTTTCATCGAGGGGTCGTTCCCCTACATGCCCTATTCGGGCCACCATGTGTGCAACCACATGATCGCCGTGGATGCCGGGGGCGATACGGCCTGCGGCGAAGTCTACGCGCTGGCGTGGCACCTCATTCCGGCGCGCGACGGCTCGCAGGAAGAGGACTTCATGGCGGTGCGCTACATCGACAATTACCGCCGCTGTGCCGACGGCAAATGGCGCTTCTCGAAGCGCGTGGTGACCTACGACTTCAAGCTGCGCCGCCCCTTCGACGGCGGCGGATTGCTCGGCCAGGGCGCAGCGGACCCGAGCTATGCGCTGTGCGACCATCCGCTCTTCGCGCGGGGCGCGCGGACCTGAGAAAACAGCCCTCGCCGCCTACCCTCGGCAGCACGATGATCGTCTGCCGAGGTGCCTTGCAGCAGGCTCAGGCCGAAGGCGCGTAGCCTCCGTTAAGCGGATAGGTCTGCCCCGTGATCCATTCCGCCGCGTTCGAGCAGAGGAAGCTCACCAGCGCGGCCACATCGCTCGACTTGCCGTAGCGGCGGATCGTGTAACGCGACAGCATCGCCTTGGCATGATCGCTCGCCGTCACTTCGGCCAGTTGTTCCTCGCTCATGTCCGGCATCAGCGCCGAAAGCGAGACCGAATTGCAGGTCACATTATAGCGCCCCAGTTCCTTGGCGATCGAGCGCATGAAGCCCTGCGCGCCTGCCTTGGCCGAGGCATAGACGGCCATCTTGGCCTCACCCACGCGGCCCGAATCCGAAACGATGGTGACGATCCGCCCGCGCTTCGCCTCGACCATGTTGGGGATCAGCGCATAGCTGCAATTGTAGACACCGTAGAGATTGGTGCCGAGATAGCGCTGCCAGTGCGCCGGGTCTTCCTCCCAGAAGTTCTGCGTCGGCCGGATCGAGGCCGTGGGGCCCGCCATGCCGGCATTGTTGACGAGCACGGTCGCCGCGCCCAGTTCCCGGGTGATCGCCGCGTTGGCCGCCCTTGCCGCTTCCAGATCGGTAACATCGAACGGCACCGCCAGTGCCGGCACGCCCAGCGCGCGCACTTCGGCTGCCACGGCCTCGGCCCGCTCGGCAACGTAGTCGTTCACGGCGATGCCGCCCGCATTGTGCCGCGCCAGTTCCAGAGCGGTCGCCCGGCCCGCATTCTGTCCGGCGCCGGTGACCAGAGCCACTTGTCCGCCCAGATCGATCAGATCGCTTCCCTGCATTCTGTCCTCATCCATTGATTTCTTCTGTCACGGTCAAGTTTCGCACGCCCTCACGCGCCTCGCGACGTTGCAAAGCCCGATATCGCGCGCGCGGTTACGCCATCGCTCCAAGGGTGCTTAGTCTTGTCCGCAAACAGGAAATCGGGAGAGACGGGATGATCGAAGGCTTTGACCTGACCGGACGCGCCGCGCTGGTCACCGGCGGCGGCACTGGCATCGGCAAGGAAGTGGCACGCCTGCTGGCGCGGCGCGGCGCCGATGTCATGCTGGCTGCCCGCCGCGCCGACCGGCTGGAGGCCGCCGCGCGCGAGATCGCGCAAGAGACCGGCCGCCGCGTGGCAAGCCTGTCCTGCGACGTGACCGACGCCGACGCGGCCACGGCCATGGTTCAGGAAGCGACAGATCGGCTGGGGCGGCTCGACGTGCTCATCAACAATGCCGGGATGTCGAGCTTTTCCGCGCTTTCGAAGATGGCGCCCGAGCTTTGGGACAAGGACGTTCGGCTCAATCTCAATGCCGCGTTCTACGTCTCGCACGCGGCTATCGCCCATCTCAAGGCGCATGGGAACGGGGCGGTGGTCAATGTCTCGTCGCTGGCCGGGATCAACGGCACGGTAGGTTGCGGCGCCTATTCCGCCGCCAAGGCAGGACTCCAGATGTTCACCCGCGTCGCCGCCGCCGAATGGGGGCCTGCCGGAGTGCGTGTAAACTGCGTGGCGCCGGGCATGATTGCCACCGAGCTTGCGAAACGGGGCTGGGCCAAGGTCGGCTTCGACGCCACCGATGCGTGCAAGGTGTTTCCTCTTCGCCGACCGGGGACCCCGCTGGAAGTGGCTCAGGCGATTGCCTTCCTTGCCTGCGATGCGGCCAGCTACATTACCGGCGAAACGCTGACGGTGGGCGGCGGACCGCAGCTCAAAGGCATGATCGACGCGGATTGAGTGGCGGAGCGCTACACTCTTGGCACTTCACTCGTCGCCCCCGCGAAGGCGGGGGCTCCGCTTCCTTCCCGCTACGCCTCAAGAACAAGCGGGGTCCCCGCCTGCGCGGGGACGACGGATCGTGTTTGGATAAGTAGCGCGCCCTATCCCCAGAGCGCCTCTGCCGCCGCCAGCCCCTGCGCACCGCGTCCGCCCAGTTCCGAGGTGAGCAGCTTGAGCCGGTACGTCCACAAATGCAGCGGATGCTCCAGCGTCATGCCCATGCCGCCAAGGAACTGGTGGTAATCGTAGCACACCCGCTTGGCGGCTTCCTGCGCATGAAGCAGCGCCATCGCCGCATCGGCGCTGTCGCCAGTGGCCGCCGCACGCATGGTGAGCCAGTAAGCGGTATTGGTCACCACTTGCGCCTCGGCCAAACGGTGCCGCATGGCCTGGAAGGTCGCGAGCGGGCGACCGAACTGCTTGCGCTCGGACACATAGGTCACCACGCTCGCCAGAGCCGCGCCGAGCAACCCCGCCGCCTCCGCCGCCATGGCGACGCGCCAGGCTCGGGTCACGTTCACCGGATCGACATCGTGCGGAGTCATGGCCTCGGGCAGTCCGGTCAGAAACGCCACCGGATAAGCGTAGAGCGTATCCTCCTGCGCCGGAGCGATCCCATCCGCGCTCGCCGTGAAACTGCGCACGCCCGAGTGGCCGACAACCACCACCGTCGCACCGGGACGCAGAAAGCGCACGGGCCCAGAGGTCCGGCCTTCCTCGACCAGACAAAGCGGACGCGGCAACTCGGGATCGATCAGCGGGCGCACCAGAGCCGATGCCGCCGCTTCCACCGCGAACGGCAGGCGCGCCAGCTTCTCGACCACCAGCGCTGCGGTTACAGGGCCGAGTTCCTCAACCGCCATGACATCGAGAAAGCCGTTCTCGACAAGCGCCGCGTCAAGCTCCGTGCTTTCCAACGCCAGCCCGGCATCATGGAGCGGCGCCGAGGCGAAGGGCCGTGCAAGCGCTTCGACGAAATCGAGGACCTGCGTCTGGTCTTCGTTAAGGGCAAGCTGCATCAGCGCGGCTCCCGGGGCAGTTCCAGCACGTCGCTGGCGATGATGTTGAGCTGGATCTCGGCCGATCCGGCGGCGACGCCCGCGACAATGCCGCGCTGGTGGTGCATCTTGAGATAGGGCGAAGCGCCCGCGAGCGCCTCGGGCAGAAACTCCACCACGAATTCGCAAACCGCGCGTTCGGCCATGACGGTGGCATAGCGGGCTGAACTGGACTCGGCGCCGATGGCCAGCCCGTCCACGCGCTTCTGGACGACGGCATAATTGGCCGTTCCCGCCGCCTCGCAGAGCGCCGCGCAGCGCGCCGCCTCGATCCGGACGTATTCGCGGGTGAAGTCGCCGCGATCCTTGAGCATCATGACCGCGCGATCGAGCGCGGCGCGGGCAAGCGTGAAGCGCGGGATGCCAAGGCGTTCGTTGCGCAGCGAATAGGCGACGATCTCCCAGGCCTGTCCCTCCTCGCCGAAACGGGCGGTTTCGGGCACGGTCACATCGTCGAAGAAGACTTCGTGAATGTCGCCCTCACCGATCAGCGAGGGGATCTGGCGCACGGTGATGCCCGGCGTGTCCATCGGCACGAGGACGATGGTAATGCCTTTCTTGCGGTCATCACTGGTGCGCGTGAGCAGGAAGCAGGTGTCCGCCAGCCCGGCGTAGGAAGTCCAGATTTTCTGGCCGTTGATGACGTAATGGCCGTCCTTCAACACCGCGCGGGTGCGCAAGGACGCAAGGTCCGATCCCGCATCCGGCTCCGAGAAGCCCTGACACCACAGCGATTCCCCGCGCGTGATCGGCTCCAGATAGCGCGCCTTCTGCTCGGCCGTGCCGTACTTTTCCAGCGTGGGGCCGATCCAGTTGACGTTCATGTACTGGCCGCCGCGCGGCTCACCGGCGATCCACATCTCTTCGGAGAGGATCTGCTGCTCCCAGGGCCCCAGCCCCTCACCGCCCATCTCCTTGGGCCAGTGCGGGAACAGCAGGCCCACTTCGGCCAGTTTCTCACAAAAACCGCGAGCAAACGCCGTCAGCGCCGGAGACGCGGGACCGTGTTCGGAGAACTTCTCCCACCCCTCGGGCAGTTGGGCGTGCAGGAAGTCCCGGATCTTGTGCCGGAACGCATCCTGTTCCTCGGTCCATTCGAACTGCATGGCATCCTTCGCGTCTGTTCTTTCTCCCGGCGTTACCCAGCGGGCATCCCACCCACAAGCCAAGGGCCAACGCCCCGGCGAAAACCGCCTGGGAGTTCACCGAATTGACGAAAATGCGCATCGTGAGCACCCTCTTGCCAAGGGGCTCGGCCGGTCGATCGCCAAACCCGGGACCGGAATTGGGGAAACAACGATGCCGGCAATCCGCCAGATCATCCTGCTCAGCATTGCTCTTGCCGCTCCGGCCGCCGCGCAGGCCCCGAAGGCCGCCGCCCTGCCACCCGCACAGTTCGACCAGTTGATGCGCGCGGCGGGCTACGTGAAGGCCGGCAATGTCTGGCACGGCTGCGACGGCGCCACTACCGCCACCCGTCAGGCGGTGGAACTCAAGGACATCAACGGAGACGGCCACCCCGAAGCCCTCATCACCGCCGAAAGCACCGAATGCTTCGGCATGGCCGGCACGGGCTTCCAACTTCTGCGCCAGACGCCCGCCGGCTGGCAGCTCATGGCCAACGAGACCGGCATCGCCACCTTCCAGACCACGCGCGGGGTGGACGGCTATCCCGATATCGAGATCGGCGGCCCCGGCTTCTGCTTCCCCATCGCCCGCTGGAGCGGCAGCGAATACAAGACGATCCGCTTCGCTTACGAAGGCAAGCCCTGCAAGCCGCCGCGCTGAATCACTGGCGAACCGCCCCGATGGCCGCAGGCGAGACATAGCGCGTGGTCGAAATCCCGCCATCCACCGCGATAGTCTGCCCATTGACGAAGCCTGCCTCGTCTGAAGCAAGGAAGGCGACCATATTGCCGATATCCGCCGCCGAGCAATCGCGCTGGAGCGGGGTCAGTTCGTGGTTGGTGCGACGGAAGAAATCGAGGTCCCAGAAGGCGGTCGTCATCTCCGTGCGCACCACAGTCGGCGCCACATAGTTCGAGCGGATGCCGCGCGGGCCATATTCGGCGGCCATGGTCTGCATCAACCCGATCTGCCCGGCCTTGACGGTGGAATAGGCCCCGCCGCCTGGCGTGCCGTAGAGCCCCCAGGTCGAGCCGATGAAGAGGATCGAACCTCCCTCATTCATCACCTTCAACGCCTCGCGGCAGAGCCGGAACGGCGCGCGCAGGGAAATGCCGAGCACTTCGTCAAGCATGTCGTCAGTGGTCTGGTCCACCGGCCCAAAGTTGAACGAGCCCGCATTGTTGACCAGCACGTCGAGCCGGCCGAACTTCTCCACCGCAGCTTCGACAATCGCACGCGGCGCGTCGTCCGCCGTGGCATCGACGGCGACGAAATCGAACGCCATTGTGCCTGCCAGCGTATCTTTCAGCGCCTGAAGCTTGCCCGCATTGCGCCCGGTGCCGAGGACTTTCACGCCCTTCGCGCCCAGCGCGCGGACTATGGCCTCGCCTATGCCGCCTGCCGCTCCGGTGACGACTGCTACCTTGCCCTTCATTGATCCTGCTCCGCTGTGCCGTCGCCGCTTTGAGGAAGCGGGATCCCCGCCTTCGCGGGGATGACGGTAATTTTTCAATCACGATTGAGCTGGGAACCTGCGACGAGGCCAGCGAGATCGCCCCCACCTTACTCCGTCATCCCCGCGAAGGCGGGGATCCCGCTCCCTTCAATCTCTCGATTTAGCCCGTTCGCTGGTTCCCCGCACGCTCGGCAATGTCGTTGGCGGCAACGAACCCGAAGGTCATAGCTGGTCCAATGGTCGCCCCCGCCCCGGGATACGTATCGCCGAACGGCGTCCCCGAATTGTTGCCCGCCGCATAGAGCCCCGCAATCGGCTGCCCCGCGCCATCCAGCACCCGCGCCCGCGCATCGCAGCGCAGCCCGCCCTTGGTGCCGAGATCGCCATTGTTGATCGGCACCGCATAGAACGGCGCCTTGTCGATCGGCCCGATATTCGGGTTTGGCGTGGACGAAGGATCGCCGAACATCTGGTCATAGGGGTTCATCCCCCGCCCGAATTCAGGATCGATGCCGGTCTTCGCATAACCGTTCATATTGGCGATGGTCTGCCTCACGGCCTCGACCGGCAAATGCGTCTTGGCGCAAAGTTCCTCAATGGTCTCCGCGCGGAAGACGTAGTGATCCCACCAGTCGGCCGGGACCTTGTGCTCGGCCGTATGCACCGTGGGCATCAGCCCGCCGGCGCTGAACTTCTTGCGGAACTTGGCATCGAAGATCAGCCAGCACGGGCAATTCGCGCCGCTCTCGACCTGATCCCGCACCATAGCCTGCCCGAACTGGTCGTAACCGCAAGCCTCGTCCACGAAGCGCACGCCCTTGCGGTTCACCACCACGCTCCACGGACGGCCGACATCGAAGGCGGCCTGATGGATCTCATGGAAGTTGGAGGCGCCCTTCATCGGCAGGGTCATCGTCGGGATCCACCAGCCTTGCGAGGTATGCTCGGTAGACGCGCCAATCCCTTCCGCCGCGATCAGTGCCTCGCCGCGATTGCCGTCTTCCGGCGTCGAGGAATGGCGCGTGAGGCCGGGCACCGGATAGAACCGATCACGCAGCGCCTGATTCCACTCGAACCCGCCCGCCGCCAGCACGACCCCGTGCCGCGCCTCCACGGCATATTTACGGCCGAAGTTGGAAACCTCGATCCCGGTAACCCGGCCGCCCTTGTCCACCGTCAGGCCTTCGAGAGAAGTCTCCATCCGCAGTTCCACACCGCGCGCGAAGACCTGCTCGTAGGTCGCCCCCATCAGTGCCGCGCCCTGCGTGAAGCGCTTGTCCCGGTGCGAAACCTTGCGGGTCGAGCGGTCCATCCAGTAGCGCCCGATCATCTTGCCCGCGACCATGCGCCAGCCCTTCGACTGCATCATCAGTGCGAACGTCTCGGTCAGGTCCATCGCATAGCGGCCGAACAGCTTGAAGCGGTTGTACTGCTCGCGCATCAAGGCGTAGCGCCCATCGCCCAATTGCCGCCCGTCGAACGTGGGTACGATCACCGAGCGATCCGCCCGCGCGCCCGGGCGTCCGGGAAAATAGTCCGGCCACGCCGCCGCCATGACCGAAACGCCGGTGGACTTGAGGAAATGCAGCATGCGCGGCGCCTCGTCCACGAAGGCCTCCAGCCGCTCGCGGTTGACCGGCACGCCGATGGTGGCGTCGAGATATTCCAGCGCGCTCTCACGGCTGTCTCCCTGATCGCCGTCGAGCCCGTGATTGGGGATCCACATGACCCCGCCCGAAGTGGCGGAGGTGCCGCCGAACTTGTGCGATTTCTCGACGATCAGCACTTTCAGGCCAAGATCGGCGCTGCGCAGCGCCGCCATGGCGCCCGCCGAGCCCGATCCCACCACCACGACATCGAAACTCTCAGCAGCCGCCACCCATGTTCTCCCGATGTGCGCATCATGCGGCGCGCATTTTTCGGGAGTCTTATCGCGTCGGCGGCTTGCCCGCGAAATGACCGCCACGGTACAGCGTCTTGCTTGATCCTGCTTGTGCCCGCTCCGCGCCCTTGCGTCGCGGCGGCACCGCAAGCAGGTCCGCAAGACATGCCCCCTTCAGGGGCCCTAAGCGAACCGGGATGATGATGACCGAAAAGACCTTCGTTGCCGCAGCCAAATTGGAAGACGTGCCCGCCGGCTCGAAGCTCATGGTGGAAGTGAACGGCATCAGCGTGCTCCTGTGCAACACGAAGGACCGCATTTTCGCCGTGCGCAACTTGTGCAGCCATGCCTACGAGACCCTGGAATGCGGCCGGATGCGCAATGGCTGGATCTCCTGCCCGGTCCATGGTGCCCGCTTCGATCTCGAAACCGGCGCGCCGATCAATCCGCCCGCGACGATGCCGATCGAGGTTTACGAAGTGCGGGTGGAAGGCGAGATGATCGAAGTGGCCGTGTGAAGGCGGCTGGCGGACCAATCGCTGCCTCCCTTTGCCTGACGCTGCCCTGACCCAAACTCACTCCGTCGCCCTCGCGAAGGCCGGGGCCCCGCTTCTTCTTCCTTGGCACTCCAGCCAAGAAAAGCGGGATCTCCGCCTTCGCGGAGATGATGAGTTCTGTTGCTCACCATCTGTCGGCGCCTTCTAACGCTGACTTGGCCCATATCCCCGATATCGCCGCAGCGACCCACCTCCGTCTGGACGCCCACAAGCGCGACCGGCAAGGACAGGGCATGACCCAGAATGCCGATCTAGAAGCCCTGCGGCGTGAAGTCCGCAGCTTCCTCGCCGCCGAAGCGCCCACCGGCTGGCGCGATGCCAGCCGCACGCAGGACGATTTCGTCCGCACCCAGCGGGACTGGTTCGGCAAGCTCGTCCGCGCCGGATATGCGATCCCGCACTGGCCCGCCGAATATCCCGGCGGCGGCCGCAGTCTGGCCGAGCAGAAAGTGATCTACGAGGAACTGGCCGGCGCCGATTGTCCGCGCTTGCTGCTCTCCTTCGTCTCCACCTATCACGCCTTCGCCACGCTGCACGAATGCGGCAATGCCGAGCAGAAGGCCCGTTACCTGCCGAAAATCCTCGAAGGCGAGACATGGTGCCAGGGCTTCTCCGAGCCCGGCGCCGGATCGGATCTCGCCGCGATCAAGACGCGCGCGGAACTGAAGGGCGATGTCTACGTCATCAACGGCCAGAAAGTCTGGTCGACGATGGCACAGTTCGCGGACAAGTGCCTGTTGCTGGCGCGCACTTCGTCTGATGGCGTCAAGCAGGCGGGTATCACATACCTGCTGATGGACATGAAGGCCCCCGGCGTCACCGTCCGCCCGATCCATCAGATCCAGGGCGACGAGGAATTCGCCGAAATCTTCCTCGATAACGTCGAAATCCCCGTCTCCGAACGCGTAGGCGAGGAAGGCAAAGGCTGGGCCGTGGCACAGGCAACGCTCGCCTCCGAACGCGGTCTGACGCTGATGGAGCTGTCCTACCGCATGCGCGGCGCGCTGGGCCGCGTGGCTAAGCTCATCCGCGAACATGGGCACGAAGACGATCGCGGCGTGCTGCGCGATTTCGGCACGCTGGTCACGCAAGTGGACGCGGTCTGCGCGATTGCCGACCAGTTCCTCGATAACCGCATCAACGGGATCGAGCGCATGGGCGACGCCTCCATCGTCAAAAACGCCTATAGTCGCGCGCTGCGGGCCTACTCAGCGCTGGGCCTGCGGCTGGGCGGCATGGACGAGCAATATGTCGCGCCGATCACTTTCGGCGATCTCAATACCGGCAACTGGATGGCCGATTTCATGAATTCCTATGCCTGGACCATCGCCGGCGGCAGCGAAGAAGTACAGCGCAACATCATCGCCGAACGCATGCTCGACATGCCGCGCGAGCCGAAGGGGTGGGTGCTGTGATCGAGCTCAACGAACTGACCGACGCCGCGCAGAAGGCGTTCCCGGCCGACAAGCTCTCGCCCTCGCGCGATGAAAGCTGGCAACTGGCTGCCGAAATGGGCTGGCTGATGGTGCGCCTGCCCGAAGAGGACGGTGGCCTTGGCTTCACGCGGGAGGCTTCGACGGCGCTGCACCTCGAAATGGGCCGCGTGCTGGCCGCCATGCCGCTGATCCCGGCCCAACTGGGCCTTCAGGCGGTTGTCGCCAGCGAGAATTTCACCGAGCGGGCTGACTGGCTCGAACGGCTGGCCGGCGGCGAATATGCGCCGCTGCCGATGTTGTCCGCAAAGCTGACGCAAGGTTCGGACGGCAGCATTTCGGGCACGATTTTCGGCGTTTTCGAAGCTGACATGGCCGTTGCCGTGGTCGCGCAGCTTCCCGGTGGTTATGCGCTGGTACCGCTCGATGCGCCGGGCGTCTCGCTGGTCGAACGGCCGATCTGGGACCCCAGCCGCCGTCTCTTCGACGTGGTGCTGGAAGGCTACGCCCCTACCCTCATGCTCACCGACGCGTCGGGCGCCAAGGCGCTCCATGACCGGCTTTCGGGCGAGGCGCAACTTGCCCTCGCGGCGGACTGCATCGGCGCGGCGGGCGCCGCGCTCGACATGACGATCGAGTACATGAAGGTCCGCCGTCAGTTCGACCGGCCGATTGCGCTGTTCCAGGCCCTGAAGCACCGCGCCGCCGACATGAAGACGCGCATCGTCGTTGCCGAAGCCCTGCTGTGGAAGCGCGTGCGGGACGAGAGCGCCAGCGTCACCGAACTCGCCGCCGCCAAAGTGCTGGCTGCCGAAGCCTTCCGCTTCGTCACGGAAGAGATGGTGCAGCTTCACGGCGGCATCGGCCTTACTGACGAGCATCCCTGCCACCTGTTCCTCAAGCGCGCGCTGCTGAACCTGCAGCTCTGCGGCAATGCAGACCTCTGGAACGAGCGCGTGGGGCGCGAAGCACTCGCCTGAAAAGGCGGGACTTGCGCAACCTTGCGGGGGCGGTGACAGTTGGGACTCCCAAGTCCCCGCAGGAACCGTCCCCGATGAGCGAGCCAGCCAGCGTTACCGCGCACTTCAAGGCCAATATCGTCCTCTACGGCGCGCTCGCGGCCAATCTCGGCATCGCCGGCGCCAAGTTCACGGCCGCCGCGATCAGCGGTTCCTCCTCGATGCTGACCGAGGGCGTGCACTCGCTGGTCGACAGCGGCAACCAGATCCTGCTGCTCTACGGCCAGAAGCGCGCCAGCCGCCCCGCCGACCTTTCACACCCCTTCGGCTATGGGCGTGAACTCTATTTCTGGGCTTTCGTCGTCGCCATCCTGATCTTTGCGGTGGGCGCGGGCGTGTCGATCTACGAGGGGCTGCTCCACATCACCAACCCGCGCCGGATCGAGGATCCGACGCTGAACTATATCGTGCTGGCCATCGCTTTCGTCTTGGAAGGCGCCTCATGGACCCTTGCCGTCCGTGAGTTCAATGCCGGTCGCGGCGACCAGACCTGGTGGCGCGCGATCCACCGCAGCAAGGACCCTCCCGGCTTCATCGTGCTGTTCGAGGACAGCGCCGCGCTGATCGGCCTCGTCATCGCCGCGATCGGCATCTGGGCCGCGATCCACTTCGACGATCCGCGCATCGATGGCGTGGCCTCGGTCCTGATCGGCTGCGTGCTGGCGGGTGTGGCCATCGTCCTGGCGCGCGAAGCGAAGGGTCTTCTGATCGGCGAAGCGGCCGACCCGGTGCTCATCGGCCAGCTTCGCGGCGTGCTCGACGGCCATCCGCGTATCGATGCCGTCAATCACATCCGCACCATCCACACGAGCCCGCAGGCAATCTTTGTGGCCATCAGCGCCGACTTCGCTGACGACCTGCTGATGGGCGAGGCGGAAACCCTGATCGAGGAACTGGAGCACCGGATGAAAGCGCTCTCACCGTGGATCACCTCGATCTACATTCGGCCCGAAAAACGGGCGGATGCGATGGTGTGGTAGACTAACTCGGCAATTCCGACATCGTGGCCCGGCCTGGCTTGGCTTGGCTTGGCTTGGCTCTGCTCTGCCTCGCACCCTCCCCCAGACACCGTCGCCCCCGCGAAGGCGGGGGCCCCGCTGCCTTTTTGCCACGCGCGCAAGAAAAGCGGGGTCCCCGCCTTCGCGGGGACGACGGGAGAGGTCTGGTTTGGACTAAGTTGGATGGGTTAGATGTGTGGCGGTCTACAGCGGTCCCGGCCTCAAGCTTGGTCAGCACAAAATCGCCACGTTCAACACCTTTGCCATTCCCCGCAAACGAAAAGGCCCCCGCATTGCTGCGGAGGCCCTTCGTTTTCGTAACGCGGCGCTGCCGGATCAGCCCATCGCGACGAGGCGCTGCGCCTCGGCAATGATTTCGGGCGGCTGCACGAGGAAAGCGTCTTCCAGCTTCTTGGCGAAAGGCACCGAGCAATAAGGCGCGCCAAGGCGGCCGACCGGGGCCTTGAGCTTGCCGAACAGCGTTTCCTGCACGGTCGCGGCGATTTCCGCGCCCGGGCCGAAGTTGCGGCCGGCTTCGTGAACCACGAGCAGGCGACCGGTCTTCTCGGCCGAAGCCAGCACGGTTTCCTTGTCCCACGGCGAGATCGTGCGCAGGTCGATCACTTCGACCGAGACGCCTGCCTTGGTCAGTTCTTCATAGGCCTGCATCACGGTGAACATCATCTGGCCATAGGAAACGATCGTGATATCGCTACCCGGTGCAACGACGTTCGCCTTGCCCAGCGGGATCGGGCCCTGGTTCACCGGCACGTCCATCGGCACGAACAGCGTCTTGCCGCTTTCGACGATGATGACCGGATCCGGGTCCTGAATGGCCGAGAGGTAGAGGCCCTTGAAATCCGCCGGGGTCCAGGGGATCACCACCTTGATGCCTGCGGTGTGGCAGAACCATGCCTCGTAGAAGTCGGCATGCTGGCCGGCGGTCTGGTTGCCCGCGCCGGTCAGGGTGCGGATCACCATCGGCACCTGGCTCTGGCCGCCCGACATGAAGCGCAGCTTGGCCGCGTGGTTCACGATCATGTCCATGGCCACGGTCGTGAAGTTCATCAGCATGATTTCGGCAACGGGCTTGTAGCCGCCCATGGCCGCGCCGATGGCCGCACCGATGATCGCCTGTTCCGAGATCGGCGTCGAGCGCACACGCATCGTACCGAACTTGGTGGAAAGACCGCGCGTGACGCCGACGACGCCGCCGCCTTCGTTGTCCGCAATGTCCTCGCCCAGCACGAGAACCTTGGGATCGGCCTCCATCGCCTCCATCAACGCGGCGTTGATCGCCTGGAGGCCGTTCATCTTCACCGTTTCGACGGTGGTGGTTTCAAGGGTATCGGTGCTCATGCCGGAATCTCCTCGGCAAAGACGTCGCGGCGCAGTTCGTCGTCGGACGGGAATTCGCAGGCCATCGCGAATTCGATGGCGTCGTTCACTTCGGCCTCGATCTTCGCGGTCAGCGCGTCGAGTTCCTCAGCCGTCGCAATGCCGTCGTCGATCAGCTTCTGGCGGTAGATCGGCAGCGGATCCTTGGCCATCGCCTCGGCCTTCTCTTCCTTGGTCATGTAGCCGTCGGCATCGCCGAAGACGTGACCCATGAAGCGGAAGGTCTTGCATTCAAGGAGCGTCGGCCCCTCGCCCGCGCGGGCACGCTCGATGGCGGCATGGGCGTGGGCATAGACGTCGACCGGGTCGTTGCCGTCCACGGTGTAGCCCGGCATGCCGTAGCCGATCGCGCGCTTCGAGATCTGGTCTACCGAAGTGCCGTTCTCGTAGCGAGTGTGCTCGGCAAAGCCGTTGTTCTGGCACACGAAGATCACCGGCAGCTTCCACACGGAGGCCAGGTTCAGCGCTTCGTGGAACGCGCCGATGTTGCTGGCGCCGTCGCCGAAATAGGCGACCGTCACCTGCTTGGTGCCGTCCAGCAGCGCCGCCCAGCCGAAGCCGTTGGCGATCGGCATGGACGAACCGACGATGCCGGTGGTGACCATCACGCCGGTTTCCGGGTGGGTAAGGTGCATCGGGCCGCCCTTGCCCTTGCAGGTGCCGTCGACGCGGCCGCAGATCTCTGCCCAGAGCGGGCGGAGCGGCATGTCCTTGGCGACCATGTCGTGGATGCCGCGATAGATCGTGCAGATCTTGTCGTCGTTATTCAGCAGCACCGAGATGGCCGAAGGAATGCATTCCTGCCCGCGCGCCGAGTAGTACGGCGCGGTAATGCGGCCGCGACGGATCTGGGTGCGGGTGGCGTCGTCGTTGCGCTCGATCCGGATCATCCGGCGATAAATGTCGAGCTGGGTCTTGGCGTCGGGCTTGGCCCGGTTCTCCAGTGTCTGGCTCATAAGTCCTCTCTAGAACAGCCTCATTCCGCCCAGTCATGAACGGGGCTGGCTGAACTCAAGTTCAGTACCCCAAGGCCGCCTTCACGCAAGGGTGGGCCGGACCGCCTCGGCGTTATCCGCCGCCAGCCGGGCGACCGCCAGCGCGCGAACTTCGCTTGACTTCACTTTTTCACTGCCGGTGATGGCGTAGTCTTCATCGCGGAAGAACAGCACCCGGCGCGGCACCTTGAAGCTGGCGATCTCCGCCTTGCAGGAGGCGATGACAGTCGCTTCGTCGAGCGCCGCCCCGTCGATCGGAACGATGCAGGCGACCACCATTTCGCCCAGCAGATCGTCCGGCACGCCCACTGTCTGGGTCCGTTTCACCCCCGGAATCCGGGCGATCACATCGTCCACCTCGATCGGTGCGACATTGGCCCCGCCGGTCTTGATCATCTCGGTCATGCGCCCTTCCCAGAAGAAGCGCCCCGCCTCGTCGACCCGTCCGGCGTCTCCCGTGCAGAAGAAACCCTCTGCATCGAAGCATTCCTCCGGCGCCTTGCCGAGGTAGCCGGACATCAGCGTCGGCCCCTTGATGCACATCTCTCCAACCGTTCCGACGGGTACCGGACGGCCCGATATCGGCTCTACGATTTTTAGGAAATTCCCCGGCAAAGGGGCCCCGAACGAGCCTTCGAAGCCATGTTCGGTGTCGCCCGCAACGAAGGACGTGCAGATCGTCATCGTTTCGGTGCAGCCGAACGACATCGGCACTTCCCACTCGGTGTTCACAGTCGGGTGCTGCCAGATCAGTTCGCCGCGCGGCACATATTTCACGCTGGAGAGGTCGGCGCCCGCCCACTTCGGAGAGGCCTGAAGCCGCGCCCACTGGTGCGGCCGCCCATTGAGGAAGGTCACGTGCTCCTTCTCTGCCAATTCGAGCGCCTCGTCGGCATCGAACACGCGCTGGAGCACCACCGTACCACCGGTCGAAAGCGCCGTACCCACCACCATCGAGACATTGCCCGACCAGAAGAAGCCGTTGCCCGTCCAGCTTCGCACCGGTTCATACATCGCGAAAAGCCGGGGCCAGCGCCACCACTGCACCGCGAAAGCCCGCTGTGAATGGACCACGCCCTTGGGCAGACTAGTCGTGCCGGATGAGAAGAAGATGCCGCCGACATCAGCCGGATGCACGTCATCGGCCCGCGCCAGCACGAGATCGTCGGCGATCCCGGTGCCATGGGCAACGAATTCGTCCCACGTCTCCACCGCGCCGCCCGCTTCTACCGCGAAAGGCTCCGCTTCGCCGCGCAGCCCGCCGAGCGCCACAAGCTGCCGCAGATAAGGGAAATGCGCCGAAGCCAGCTCCCCCCGCCGCGCGGTGGCAATCGCCGGCTCCAATTCGCGCAGCATCGCGCCGAAGTCCTTCTTGAGCACCCGCGCCTCATAGAGCAGCAGCGTGATCTCGGACGCGCGCAGCAGGTGATCCAGCTCCTGCGGCGTCGAAAAAGTGCTGAGCGCCACCGGCACCCCGCCCGCCAGCGCCGTGCCGAACAGGCTGGAGAGAAACTCCGGCCGGTTGGTCATCAGGATGCCTACGCGTTCACCCTTGCCGATTCCGCAAGCGATCAACGCGCGGGCCACGTCCATCGAACGCGCCAGAAGCTCGTCGTAGGACCATGCAATGCGGTGCTCGCACTTGCGCAGAACGACAGCCTCGCACGGCCCATGGCGGCGGACGACCTCGCGCAAATAACCGGCGATTGTATGCGCGCCCTGGCCCTCTTCCTGAGCCAAAGGCGGCGCCTTCACCAGTGATTGCCCGCGATCCGGCAACTCGCAAGCGCCCGTGCCGGCTTGATGCATGATCCTTATTCCTTCCCAGTCGTGCGTCTTTATATTACAACAGCGACTAGCAGCGGCGCATAGTACGGTTAAAGCTGAGATCATATGCAAGGTCAGCGCAGTCACTTCGCTGCGCCGATGCAGACAACCAAATAGTTTGGAACCGATCGAACGCACATCACTTATTGCCTTTGGAAGGCCCGTTACATCCATTCATCTCAGTGGATGCACGGTCGACCAGAATCGCATTGTTCGCGCTCTCACGCTCGGCTTGGAGCGTATTGGGGCGGTTACACGGTAGAAACAGTAGGAGTGAATGCGATGTCATTACATCTGACGAAATTTGCCCCTGTCGCAGTAATCCTCGCGGGATCGATTGGTCTCAGTGGCTGTGCCACCGAGAAATATGTGAACGATCAGATCGCGACCGTGAACCAGCGCATCGATGGGCTGGATGCGAAGCTCCAACAGACTGACGGCACTGCCAAACAGGCCCTTTCCGAGGCGCAGGCCGCCTCAGGTCAGGCTCAGCAGAACAGCCAGCGGATCGATCAGCTGAGCGGCCGTGTCGACGGTGTCGAACAGCAGTTGGCGGCCATGAAGACCAAGCCCAAGAAGGCTCGCAACTAAGCGAACCTTCGGCTCAATTGATGATGTGATGTGTCGGCGCCTTCGTGACGCCGACCATTCCTGTCGATTATTTCGAGTACGTGTTTTCTGCGACCTATTTTCCACGCGATTTTCTTCGAGTACACTTACACAATGATCAGTGTCCCCATGGCGTTTGCAGCGCTAGCGCTGGCTGGTGCCGCTCCGGCACAGGCGAAGCCGCCCGTCCACAAGCCGGCGACTTCCGAACAGACGGCCAAGAAGAAAACCGCCCCGAAAAAGGCCAAAGCCGCACCGGCAGATGCTTCAGCAAAGGAAGCAAAGCCCGCGAAGACGTTGGAAATTTCCGTCGATGCCGCCCGCGTGGCCGACTGGGTCGGTTCTTCGGGCGACAACCAGTCGCTGCCTTACGTCATCGTCGATAAGCCGGCCGCGCGTGCCTATCTGTACGATGCCGATGGCAAGTTGCTGGCCAATGCGCCGGTACTGATCGGCAAGGCGCTCGGCGACGAAGCAACCCCCGGCATCGGCGCCAAGTCGCTGTCCGAGATCGGCCCGGCCGAGAAGACCACACCTGCCGGCCGTTTCCTGGCGAAGTTCGGATTTGCCGCGGGTCAGCAGAAAGTGCTCTGGGTCGATTATGCGACGTCGGTGGCGCTCCACACGATTCCGGTCGGCAACAAGGAAAACCGCAAGGCGCGAATGCTGTCGCCGACGATCGACGACAACCGCATCACCTTCGGTTGCATCAACGTGCCGCAGGCCTTCTACAAAAGGGGCGTAGAACCCCTGTTCGCGAAGAAGGGCGGCTATGTCTACGTGCTGCCCGATAGCACGCCGATCGAGGACGTCTTCCCCCGCCTACGCGTTCAGTCATTCGTGACCACCACGGCTGCTGCAGGTAACTGATGTCCTGAAGCCGACATCGGCGGATTCGCGGCCCGGACCTAAAATGCGTACAATAGAGCGGTGACCCGTCCCCAAACCGCATTCGCCATCAAAGCCAAAATTCGCGATACCGAAGCGAGCACGTTCGCGTTCACCGCACTAAAGACCATGTACGGCGGAAAGCATATCCGTGCCGGTGACATCATCTTCCTGTTCGCGAGCGAGAATGAGGGAGGATCCGGACTATTTGCATGCGGCAGGGTCACCGCCAGCGAAGCGATACCCAAACGCGAAGACGCCGCCCGTGAAACGCCCCGCGTATCGATCCAGGTCCAGCGCATTGCGACGGCAAAGCGGCCACTGGGTCGATCCGAATTGCGCGGCTGGGTGAACTGGGACGACGGTCACGCCGAAACGGAACTGAACTTCAAGTTTTACCGTCAGGCCACCAACAAGATCGTCAGCCTGACGGAAGCGACCGCAAAATTCCTGAACGATTTTTTCTAACCGATTTCAAAAACCGGAGGCGGCAAGAATCAGGCGGGAGGCGGGAGTCGTTGCGAAGCCGTCGCATGGAGTGATGACCTTCGCTTTCTGCCTCAATGACAAGAGGCGCGATCTCGTCACCTAGCACCGTCATTTTTCGCAATTCAACAGGTTGCATGCCCAGCCCACCATGATGGATGGCGCCGCCTTATCCCATGCCCGGCACGCAAGCGCTCTCCGCCCAAACTCACATTCACGGAGCATCCCGGCGCCACCTCGCGGGACGCCGGGCCGAACGGATCAAAGCTGGTTGCCGAGCCCCGCCGCATGCTTCGCCGCGACCCAGCCGAATGTCATCGACGGCCCCACGCTCGCACCCGCACCGGGGTAGACCCGGCCCATCGGTGAGGCCGTGACGACGCCGCAGGCATAAAGCCCCTCGATCGGCGTACCGTCCGCCTTCAGCACCCGGGAATCGCAGTCGCAGATCACGCCGCCATAAGTGCCGACATCGCCGGGAACCACGGGAATGGCGTAGAATGGCCCCTTCTCAATGGTGCCCATGCAGGCATTGGGGCCGTCCTTGAAGAACGGGTCGCCCAGCCAATTGTCATAGGCGCGCTCGCCGCGGTGGAAGTCTTCGTCCTTGCCGCCGCGAACGAAGCCGTTCCAACGCTCTACCGTGGTTTTCAGGGTCTCCGCCGGCACGCCGATCTGCTGGCCGAGCGCTTCCACCGTATCCGCCTTGCGCATCCAGCCGGAAGCGAGCCAGCTTGCCATGTTCTTCTTGGCCGTGCCTTTACCGGCCACGGCGTATTCGTCCATGTACTGCTGGTCCATGATCGCCCAACTCGGGATCGCGGGAACCGTGCGGTTGCGCACCAGCATGTTCTCGCAGAACTCCTCGTAGGAGCCGCCCTCGTTCATGTAGCGCACGCCGGACTGATCGACCTGAATCGCGTGGGGCTTGCCGGTGGTGCTCTGGGTGCCGGGCTTGACGTAATCGGTATCCCAGCCGGGCGCCTCGCTCATCTGGAAGCCGACCATCTGGTCCATCTGTGCGAGCACCGCGCCCTTGCGCTCCAGCTCGACGTGCATGTCGCCCGCATCGCTCTCGATCCCGTTTGACCACACCGCACGGGTGCCGGGCATGTACCGGTCGCGCATGGGCTGGTTCTGCGAGAAGCCGCCCGCGTTCATCAGCACACCGAGACGGGCGCCCACGCGCCAAGGCTTGCCGTCCTTCTTGGTGACAACGCCAACGGCCTTGCCGTCCTCGATAATCACTTCGGAAACCGGCGATTCCAGACGGATGTCGGCGGCGTCCTTCTCGATGACGGCCTTGAGCATCCGCCCTTGCAGCGCCGCCCCCGCCGTGACCCAGTGCTTGCCGGTGAGCTTGCCCGCAATGATCTTGAGCCCGATGCGCACGAGCAGCATCTTGATAGCCCACGAGTGCTTGGCAAACGGCAGCTTCATGCCGTCGTCCAGCTTGACCGGCACTTCGGCGAAGCCCTGACGCAGCCGGGGCGCCCATTCCTTGCCCAGCTGGTTCTTGTCGAACGGCAGCGCGGTGACGGTGCGGCTGGTCTTCATGCCGCCGGGAAGATCGTCATAATAGTCCGGCCAGAAGGCGGAGCCGCGCTCCATCGCCACGCCTTGCGAGACGATGAAGTCCAGCATCTTCGGCGCTTCGCGCGCATAGGCGCGGCGGCGTTCGGGACTGGTGCCGGGGCTGTCCTCGCCATCGGGGACGACCGCGTCGAGGTACTGGCAGGCACGCTCGAAGCTGTCCTCGCCGGGATCCATGAAGCGGTTGTTCGGAATCCACATGACGCCGCCGGACTTGGCAGTGGTGCCGCCGACCCATTGCGCCTTTTCGAGAATGACGACCGACTTGCCCGCCTGCTTCATCAGCAGAGCCGAAGCCATCGAGCCCGCCCCGCTGCCCACGACCACCCAGTCGAACGTCTCGTCGAACTCAGCCATCTCGCCCTCTCACCCGTGCCCCGCGCTTACATGCGCGGGCTTTGGGCGAGGTAGATCGGACTTGCCGCCCAATGGCAAGCGAAGCGGACCATCAAGGCCTTGTCACCACGCATGTTTCGCCCCGGCGAAGGCTTCGCTCACCGGACGATTGCAGGTGGCCGAACGCGGCGAGGCGATTATGAGCGAGGGAAACGAAGGGAGACACGCCGAAAATGAGCGACGATCTGCTGCCGCTGCCGGAGTTCGGCACCATCCTGCTTGCCCGTGAGGGGCGGCTCCTGCGCATCACGCTCAATCGGCCCGATGCGATGAATGCGGTGAACCTCCAGCTTCACGACGAACTGGCGGAGGCGCTGTGGTTCGCCCAGAACGATGCCGGGTCGGACGTGATCGTGCTGACCGGCGCCGGTCGCGCCTTCTCGGCCGGGGGCGACCTTGACCACATCGAGAACTCGGCGCGCAATCCGCACCTCTTCGATCACGAGGCCCGCGTCGCCAAACGCATCGTCCTGACCCTGCTCGACATCGACAAGCCGGTGGTGTGCCGGCTGAACGGTCATGCCGTGGGCCTTGGCGCGACGCTGGCGCTGCTGTGCGACGTGATCTTCGCCGCCGAAGGCGCCAAGATCGGCGATCCTCACGTGGGCATCGGCCTAGTCGCCGGTGATGGCGGCGCGGTGATCTGGGCCCAGCGCATCGGCCTGACCCGCGCCAAGGAATACCTGCTGACCGGCGAATTGCTCACCGCGAGCAAGGCCGCCGAAATCGGTCTGGTCAATCACTGCGTGCCCGCAGGCGAACTCGACGAGAAGGTCGATGCCTTCTGCGCGAAATTACTCGGCGGCGCGACCATGGCGATCCGCGCGACCAAGCTGCTGACCAATCTGGAACTGAAGCGCCTCGCCACGGCGCTGATGGACGCCGGCATCGCCTACGAAAGCGTCAGCGTGCGCAGTGCCGACCATCTGGAGGCGGTTCTGGCGCTCAAGGAAAAGCGGGCGCCGAAGTTCATCGGCCGCTGAAAGTCGTACGGAGAATGCCCCGCCCGGGGCATTCTCCGCTGACGGTTCAGGCCGGCAGCACCGGTGCGCCCAGTTCCGTGAACAGCGCGGTGTAGCACACCGCCATGTCGGAGGCGTCGCTCTGGGTGAGTTCGCCGGCAGCGGTCGCCTTGCCGATCGCGCCGAGCAGGGCCATCGGGTCCTCGCACTCGATGTCATAGATGGCGAGATAGGGGTTGGTGTCGTTGCCGATAAGTTTGGCAACCAGCTCGTAGCGCTGCGCGCCGTTCATGCCGAACTTGTTGACCAGCTCGGGCAAGTGCTTGGTATTGTACCACTCGTGGTAGTCGTCCTCACGGCCAGGCAGCGGCGTGGTCAGCGCGACAAGCTTGTAACGGGGCATCGGAAATCATCCTCTCATGCGTTTGCGGGCGAACATCGCCCTGCCCCGCACGCCTGCGCAAGCGCCGCGGCGAGACGGACGAAGGCATCGCCGGGGCGACATGCACCCCGGCCGCGGGAACAGGAATTACTGGAGCAGGCTGGAGCCGGAGACGAATTCGCCAAACCCGGCCGCCCCGGTGGATGAGGGTGTGAGCGCGGGCCGCACAGGCACTTCCGATCCGCAATCGCCCCGATATTCGCGAGGATTGGCCCCGAAGACCCGCTTGAACATCCGGCTGAAGTGCGCCGGGCTCTTGAAGCCGACGCCATAGGCGATCTCGCTGATCGAGATGTCGCGAGGGTCGGAATCGGTCAGCCAGTCACGCGCCTTGGTCAGCCGCTGTTCCCAGACCAGTTCGGAGAACGACGTCTCGCGCAGCCGCAGCAGGAAAGAGAGGTAGCGCGGGCTGATTCCACAGCCCTTGGCCACCATCGCGGTCGAGAGCTGCGGGTCGGACAAGTGCACCTCGATGAAGCGCAGAACATCCTCGAGCCGCCGTTCGGCTATCGATTGGCGGGCCGGACGCGGCTCTTCCAGCGCGCGCACGGCATGGCCGATCAGCCCGAAAGCCGTTTCGACCAGCAGCCGCGCCGAATTCTCGCAAAGACGGCCGTCATCCGCAAACACGTCGCCCAACAGTTGTTCGGCAATTGCCAGTTCGGGGACCATCCGCGCCCGCAGCGCCGGCACGACCAGCGCGCTGTTGCAATCCTGCGCGACATGCGAGCGCAGCAGGTGCGTGGGCACGGTGACGTGCAGCACTTCGCTCTGCCCCGCCTCGTCCGTGCGGCATTCGATCAGGAACGGCTCCATAGAGCGGGTGATGACGAAATCACCCTCCACCGCGACTTTGGCGCCGCACTGGTTGGAGAACGCGAATTCGCCGCGCCGGACGAACCACAGGATCGAAAGATCGGTGGCATCCTCGCGAATATGCTGGCGCGAGCGGCGGAAAAACAGGTTGCTCGCCGAACGCTGGCGAATGATCGAAACCGGGCCGACGGCCCGGCGTTCCGACCGGACGTCGACATTGGGTGCATCTTCCACCCAGAAGTCGCCGCGATAGTATTCCTGCGCCCGGTCCCCCCGGAACACTTTCTGACCTTCGTGAACATTGCGCCTGTCCAGCGCGAACAATGTTTCAGCCATGACCCTCTCCTCGGGTGCTGGGGCCGGTGCATTGCTGCGCGCGACCCGTTGTGGCGAGGCTGCGGCCGACTGCTGACGGTCTCGCAAGCTCTCGATGAACCTATCATCAGAACGCGCCGCAACTCTACATCTCATGCACCGCAATCTGCAATGCGTGCATATATTGGCCAAAGCTGCAATTTGACGCGTCTGTTGCAGCCGCGCGCGGCTTGTCCGCGCACGACTGCGGGCCCAAAATCAGCCCTTCCGGCCCTTCATCGAGAGACGCCATTCGGGCGGATAGTTCTCGTCATGGCCCTTCACGACTTTGCCGATGCCCTGCTTGAACGTGCTGCCCTTGCCGAGATTGACGTCGTTCTCGCCATCGTCCTTCATCAGCGGCAGCATGCCTTCCAGCCAGCCGGTGAGCAGGCTGCCCATATATTCGCCGCGATACTGCTTGTAGGCTTCGATGAAGGTCTTCTGCGCCACCACCACGTCGGTCGGGCGGGTGATCGAGCAAGCGTGCGCATACTTGGCGGTCTCCGCCTCCAGCTGGTCCCTGGGCACGACCGAGTTCACGAAGTTGCAGTTGTTCATCTCGTCCGCCGTGAACGGGCGGCCGGTGAACAGCATCTCCGAGAAGCGGCGCAGGCCGACCATCTCCAGCCACTGCCACATGCGCGGGCCCCAGCCGGCGTAGCGGAACGAGGGATGACCGAACAGCGCATCGTCGGACGAGACGATGATGTCCGCATCGGCGCACTGATAGAAGTGCCAGCCATAGCAATAGCCCTTGGCCTCTATGATCGAGATCTTCTTGAATTCCTGAAGCGGCCGGTTCCCCGAACGCGCCTTGGCGTAATAGTCGGTCAGGCCGTGGAGATAGCGGAACGAACCCGGCGGCGGGTACTTCACGTCCGGATCCTCGATCTCCAGATCGACAAGGAAACCGTCGCCCGGCTGCGGATTCAGGTAGAGATCGCCATGCTCGTCGAGATCGCCGCCGCTGCCGAGGTGATCGCCCATGCCGCGGATCACCAGCACTTTCACGTCGTCGTCGATGTTCGCCTTGAACACCAGCTCGCCAAAGCGCGCGCGCATGCCGATCGTGGCGGTATTGTGCTTTTCCAGACGGTTGAACGTGATCGTGGCGATCTTGGTCACCGGGTCCTTCTCGTAGAGGACATGCTGTTCGGCGACCTTCTTGTGGTCGGCAATCGTCTTCATGGTTCTCTCCCATTCTCCCGCATGGCGCCAAAGCTGACCCCCGGGGCTTGCCCGAGTGCTGCCACAGGCAAGGCAAGGGGGATTGGCATTAGGCGCGGCATTCTCGATATTGGATGCGCGACATGAAGAGGCGGAACTGCCCGAAATACATGCGCGAGAGGACGATGCCGAAAAGGACGCCGATGGACCGCAACAGCTTCTTCAGCCTCGATGGCCCGCTGGACGTCACACCCAGCGGCGGGCAAGTGCGCGCGGCCAATTTCGCGGGGCTCGCCAATCTGGCGCGCAGCCACGGACGCGATGCGCGCGGCATTGTCGAGCGGCACGGCATGGAAGCGCGCGTGCTGACCGATCCGGAAAGCCTGATCGCCCCGCAGCAAGTGGCGGACACTTTCGAATATTGCAGCGCGATCTTCGACGATCCGCTGTTCGGCCTCCACTTCGGCTCGATGCAGGATCCGGAAGTGTTCGGCTGCGTCACCGCGCTGTGCCGCGCCGCGCCCACCGTGCGCGCAGGCATTCGCTGCCTGATCGAGTTCCTGCCCGTCGTCCACGCGCCCGATTGCGAGGTCGTGCTGATCGAGGGCCGCGAAACCGCCGAACTGACCTGGCTGGTGAACACCGATATCGGGCTGAACGATCAGGCCAATTATCAGGCCGCCATGCTCAACCTGAAGCTGCTGCAAGCGATCGGAGGGCCCGCGTTCCGGCCGAACTGGGTAAGTCTTTCGGCCGATCCGCGTTCCAGCGACTTGCCGGAAATCGAGAAACTGCTGGGCTGCAAGGTACGCGGCCATTCGCCGCGCAATTCGGTAGCCTTCCCGGTGCGCACGCTGGAACAACCGGTGCCGAGCGCCAACCGGCTGCTCTACAAGCTGCTGGGGTCCTATCTCCAGCAAGTGAAATCGTCGCACAGCCCTTCGATCGTCGACAAGGTGAACAGCTACATTCGTGGCGCGCTCGCCTCGGGAAGCTGCTCGATCGAGCGCTGCGCGGAAAAGACCGGAATCTCGGTGCGTACCCTGCAATCGCGACTGGCCGAACAGGGCATGCGCTTCTCCGAATTGGTCGAGAAACAGCGCGAGGCGCTTGCCCGCGCCCACCTTGCCGACCGCCGCCTGTCTTTGGACGAGATCGCCGACAGGCTAGGCTATGGCGAACAGACCAGCTTCGGCCGCGCATTCAAGCGCTGGACCGGCATCACGCCGCAGCAATTCCGAGCTGGGTCCTGATTGAAGCGAAGGCGAATACCCGCCTTCACCCCCAATCCCCGTCGTCCCCGCGAACGCGGGGACCCCGCTTTTCTTCAGATAACACGCCGCCCCCGCCAAGCGAGGGCGACGCTGGAAGCCTACTTCTTCTCCACTTCCGCCAACATGACCTTCGCCAGCGTCAGGAAATTCTCGGTATCCTGCTGGGCCGAGGGGATATCCTTGCGGAACGTGGTGAAGCCGTGGACCAGCCCCCTGCCCTCGTAATAGACCGTCGGCACCCCGGCCTCGACCAGCTTGGCGGCATAGGCGCGGCCCTGATCGCGCAGCGGATCGAGCCCGGCGGTCACCAGAACGGTCGGCGGCAAGCCCTTGAGATCGCCCAGAAGCGGCGACGTGCGCAGGCTGTTCGGATCTGCCGCATAATGCTTGCGGAACAGGTCCGTCGAACTCTTGTCCAGCCCGTAGCCGTTGGCAAACAGGTGTGTGGAGGGATAGTCGCCGACGAAATCCGTCGCCGGATAGATCGGCACTTGCATGATGACCGGAACCGCTGCCGGCTTGTCGCGCAACGCAGCGGCGACGATCAGCGTCAGGTTGCCGCCCGCGCTGTCTCCGCTGAGCACCAGTCCGGTGACGTCGCGGCCCAGCGCCTTGCCATTGGCGGCGATCCAGCGGGCGGCGGCTTCGCCATCGTCCGGCGCGGCGGGCCAGGGATTCTCGGGCGCAAGACGATATTCGATCGAGACCACCGGCAGGTCGAGGCGGCGGGCGATTTCGGCCGCTAGCGCGGCATGGGTGTCGATGCTGCCGAGAATGTAGCCGCCGCCGTGATAGAACACGAGCACCGGCCCGGGTCCGCGCTTGGCGCGCGCGTCGAACAGGCGCAACTTGATGGGGCCCGCCGGTCCGGGCATCTCGAGATCCTTGCTTACCGCGATCTCACCGACCGGCACGTCGCGCGACGGCAGGGCGCCGGGTGGAAGCTTGCGGATCTGAGCCAGCACTTCAGCGGTCATCGCCGGCAGAGGATGGGCCTCCTGCGCCTTCAGATAGGCCGCCACATCGGGGCGAATGTATGGCGTATCGGCGGTTGCAACGGCCGTTGTCGAAGTGGTGGCGGGCGCATCGGCCAGCGCAAGGCTCAGTGGCACCAGCGCCGCGGCAGCGAGCGCCATGGCCAGAGCAGACTTCCGGTAACCCCCTGCACGATCGATCTTATTCATCGATGGATCCTCTCCCTGTTCCGGAAGCGATCCTAACCACGCTAGGTGTAACTGGCGAGACGGCCCGGGCAATCGCTTGCCCGGGCCGTCAAATCATCCATCTCGGACAGTCAGTAAACTCCGCCCTGCTCTTCGACGAAGTCAGTCGTGTCGCCGGAATTGGCGCCTGCCGCCGCTTCGCGCACGTCGCGGGCATGGCGGATTTCAGCCACCAGCGCGTCACGGCGACGGGTGAACTCATCCTCGGGCGTATACTGGCGTGGTTCCGTGTCGGGCTTGAAGGCCTCCCAGATCACCGCAGCCTTGGGATCGTCGCTGGGCTCCACGCCCATGACCCGCTTGCCGGTCACGCGGTCGATCCGGACCATGCGGATACCGGCAGGCGCGATGAAGGGCTGCATCGACCAGCGCGGGCGGGTGGTATCGACGACCTGCTTGAAGATCGGTGCCGCAATGCGGCCACCCTGCGCATAGCCGCCCAGTGAGCGCGGGTTGTCGTAACCGAGGTAGACGCCGCCGATATAGTCCTGCGTGCCGCCCACGAACCACACGTCGGTCGGGCCGTTGGTGGTGCCGGTCTTGCCGAACAGCGGCATGTTGAGTTCGCGCAGGCGCGCAGCGGTACCGCGGGTAACCACGCCCTCCAGCATGTGGACGACCTGAAACGCCGTGGGTGCATCCAGCACTTGCTTGCCGCGACGATCCACGCGCGGCATCGGCTTGCCGTCCCACTCGGGCATGTTGCAGGTATCGCAGCGGCGATTGTCCGACTTCCAGATAACCTTGCCGTTGCGGTCCTGAATGTAGTCGATCGGCGAGGACTGGAACTGCACGCCATTGTTGGCCAGCGCGGAGTAGGCGTTGACCATGCGCGCGACCGTGGTTTCGCCCGCGCCCAGCGCGAAGGACAGGTACGGCTTGAAATCGCCGATGCCGACGTTGTGGAACGTCTTGATCACGCGCGGCATGCCGGTGTCGTTGGCGATGCGCACGGTCATCAGGTTGCGTGACTGTTCGAGGCCCCAGCGCATGGTGTGACTGCCCGCCCCGCCCTCGTTGCCGAAGTTGCGGAAGCATTTGTCGCCCAGCGCCGCGCCCTGATAGACGCAGAACGTGCCGTCCAGCACCTGCGTCGCCGGGGTCATGCCGTACTGGAGCGCGGTGGCGTAGACGAAGGGCTTGATCGTCGAGCCCGGCTGCCGCTCGGCCTGAACCGCGCGATTGAACGAATCGAGCCCGGCATCGAAACCGCCCTGCATGGCGACGATGCGGCCGCTGCCCGGCTCCTGCATCATCATGCCGCCCGAAACCTCGGGGATCGTCCGCAGCGCATAAGTCCCCGCACCGACCGGCGCGACAGCAACGATGTCACCCGGCCGCGCCGCATCCGCGACATTGGCAAGCGTGCCCACATTGCCATCGGAGAAGCCGACACGCCCGGTACTGCCCGACCGGTCGAGGATGATGCCGACGCGCCAGTCCTTGTAGTCGATCGTCTTGTTGGCGACGATCAGCTGGGTCTGCCAATTCTCAAGATCGTCGACATGCGCGATGGGATGCGCCCATTCGCGGTTGCCCTGATAGTTGAGCAGGCCCGCGCGCAGCGAGTCGCGCACCGCCTTCTGCATCTCGGTATCAAGCGAGGTGCGCACCCAGAGACCGCCTGCATAGACGCTATTGGGGCCGTCCTCGGCCTTCTCGCCATACTGGTCGATCAGGCGGCGGCGCACTTCCTCGATGAAATAGGCGTTGGCGGTGTCGTAAGTCTCGACGCGGCGGGGGATCAGCCCCAGCGGCTGCGCCTTGGCGGCATCGGCGTCGGCGCGCGTGGCCCAGCCGTTCGACACCATCTGGTCGAGCACCCAGTTACGGCGATTGATCGCCATTTCCTCGTACTGCTTGCGGCCATAGCGCTCGGGCGCCTTGGGCAGGATCGCGAGGAACGCCGCCTCATGGAGGTCAAGCTGGTCCACGTCCTTGCCGAAATAGGCGCGCGCTGCCGCCTGCACGCCGAAGCTCTGGCGGCCGAGCGGAATCTCGTTGAGGTAGAGTTCGAGGATCTGCTGCTTGGTCAGCACGCCCTCGATCCGCCGCGCCAGGATCATTTCCTTGAGCTTGCGGGTGACCGAATACTCGTCACCGATCAGGATATTCTTGGCGACCTGCTGGGTGATCGTCGAACCGCCGCGTGCGCGCCCGCCCGAGCCGAGCTTGGACGCATAGTCGACAACCGCGCCGGCAAGACCGCCGAAATCGACGCCACCGTGGGTCCAGAACGTCTTGTCCTCGGCCGAGAGGAAAGCGTCGACCAGCTTGGGCGGAAAATCGACGTAACGCAGCTGCACGCGGCGCTCGCGGGCATAGCTGTAGACGATCTCGCCATCGACGCCGCGCACCATGGTCGGCAGCGGCGGCTGGTATTCGAGCAGCTTGTTGGCGTCAGGCAGGCCATAGCCGATCGCGACGTAGCTGCCGCCAAGCACGATGGCGCCCGCTGCGGCCAGATAGCCGAAGCGGCGGAACCACTTACGCTCGCGCCAGGTCTTGCGCAGCCCCGCAAGGCGACCGGAAATGGCGGCACGGGCACCCCCACGGCGCAGGCGGAAGTGAGCGTCCCCGGGGTTCTGCTCGGCGCCGTTTTCGCTGATATCGTCAGTCATTGCGACCGCCCTCTAGCATGGGGATTTTGTGCTAGGCCAGACAGGACACGATCCGCCGCGCGCTTTTCGCGTCGGACGATGCCCATCCGTCACGCCCCGGCCCGGCGCGCGAACCACGCCCGGACCGCTCGCGCGGCCGCTTCAGCAAGCTGTTGCTGCCCTTGGTGCGAGCCCAGAAAGCGCGCATCGTCCGGGTTGTTGATGTATCCGGTTTCGAACAGGACCGAGGGGATATCCGGCGCCTTGAGCACTGCCAGCGCGGCGGTCTCGATCTGGTCATGGTGCAATCCCAGCCCGCCATCCTGCATCTCGCGCAGAATAAGACCGGCGAACTGGCTCGACCCCTGTTGCGCACCGCGCTGCGAGAGATCGAGCAGGATAGCCCCGACATCCTGGCTGGTCTGCGTGAGCGTCACGCCATTGACTTTGCCCGACTGGTTTTCGCGCGCGGCGAAACGCTCGGCCGCCTCGCTCGATCCGCGTTCGGACAGGACGTAGACGCTTGCGCCTCGCGCCCCGTCGCTTTCGGCGCTGTCGGCGTGGATGGACAGGAACAGGTCGGCATTGAGCCGCCGCGCGATATCGGGCCTGTCGGCCAACGCGATGAAACGGTCCGTGTCACGCGTCAGCGCCACGCGAATGCCGCCTGCCGCCAATAGCTTCTCGCGGATCGCCAGCGCGACCTGAAGCGCCACCGTCTTCTCGCGCAAGTCGCCCTGCCCGGCGCCCGGATCGAAACCGCCGTGACCGGCATCGATCACCACCAGCGGACGGCTTGCATCCGCAGGGCCATCGACGCGCGGAAGGTTCACCGGCGCATCGGCGGTCGGCAGGTCGAAGCGGACGACATATTCGAGATCGCGCGCCGAAACCGCCAGACGCGGATAGAGCACAGGCAACGCCGCCAGCAGCGCCAGAGGCGCCGACAGGAGGAGAAGCAATTGCAGCCTGCGCGACATGGGCCTGTGACTAGGCGGCGGCAATGCGCTCGGCAATCCCGCAGGGCCACGCTTTCCCCCGGTTATCGGCGGAAAAACTTGTTGCGCCGGCAACCCGCCCTCCCCCGCCGAACCGGCCAATATTCCCAGGCCATCCAACAGGCTCCCCCATGCAATGAAAGCATGGCAATGACCTTGCCGTGCAAGGCTATGAATGCTAGGCGTTTCGGCCCGGGCCCATAAAACTTCCGGTCCAAGCAATTCGGCAAGTGCATGCCTACATGCCGCCGGACAGGACCGAAGAAGCCAGTACCCGGTTGCAAGATCCGGATGAATTCTGTCCGGAACGAACAGGTTGATGCGAGAGATGAGAAGCCAATTGCCGCCCTGCAAGCCGACGCCCGAAGGGGCGTGGGCAGCTTGGCTGCAATTTTCCGCGTATCCAAGATCGCATTCCGGATCACTGCGCGAACTCACTCTGGCAGACACGCTCACGTCCGCAGGCACGCCATCCGGCATGCCCGCAAGGACGATAGACAACAGAGTCGCATCCCGGGAGCCAAACGGCCCCGACTTCACCTTTACCCCCGTCCGCGCCGACGTGAGCCCAATTTCGGGTTCTGTCTCATCAGGCCTCGCTGGATACAGCGGCGCTGATGCCAAGGCTGCGGACATCATCGAACAGGATCGCGCCGTCACCGCCTTCGAGGCCGGGACCGAGCGCGCATGGAGAATACACAATGGCAACGCGCATGCTCATCGATGCGCGCCACCCGGAAGAAACGCGGGTGGCGGTACTCAAGGGAAATCGCATTGAAGAGTTCGATTTCGAATCGGCCGACAGGAAGCAGATAAAGGGCAATATCTACCTGGCGAAGGTTACCCGCGTGGAACCTTCGCTTCAGGCAGCGTTCGTCGATTTCGGCGGCAATCGCCACGGCTTCCTGGCCTTCAGCGAAATTCACCCTGATTACTACCAGATCCCCAAGGAGGACCGCGAGGCCCTGCTGGCCGAAGAGGCAGCTCATGCCGAGGAAGAAGCCGCTCTGCGCGCTTCGGAAGGCGATGACGAGGACGAGGAAGGCGGCGAAGGCTACGACGATGGCGGCCTGACCGAGGTCGACACGTCCGAGAAGGACCATGTCGCCACGATCGAGGACGGCAACGTCGAGAACGGCTTCGAAACCGCGGACGAAGACGCTGCCGAGGACGAAGGCGGCGAGAATTCGAATCGTGGCCGTCGCGGCCGTGGCCGCCGTCAGGGTGGCCGCAATTCGGGCCGCTCGAAGGAAGCCGATGACCTGCGCGCCAAGCGCATGGCACTGCGCCGCCGCTACAAGATCCAGGACGTCATCCAGCGCCGCCAGGTTCTGCTCGTGCAGGTCGTCAAGGAAGAGCGCGGCAACAAGGGCGCTGCCCTCACCACCTACCTCAGCCTCGCTGGCCGCTACTGCGTGCTCATGCCGAATTCGAGCCATGGCGGCGGCATCAGCCGCAAGATCAGCTCGGCATCGGACCGCAAGCGCCTGAAGTCGATCATTGCCGAAATGGCGCTACCCCGTTCGATGGGCTGCATCGTGCGCACGGCCGGCCTCCAGCGCACCAAGACCGAGATCAAGCGCGACTTCGACTACCTCGCCCGCCTGTGGGACGAGCTGCGCGAACAGACGATGCGCTCGGCCGCTCCGGCGCTGATCCATTCGGACAGCGACCTCATCAAGCGCGCCATCCGCGACATCTACAACCGCGACATCGAGGAAGTGATCGTCGAGGGCGAGGAAGGCTACCGCGCGGCGAAGGACTTCATGAAGCTCCTGATGCCCAGCCACGGCCGCAAGGTTAAGCCTTACGCCGATCCGGTTCCGCTGTTCCAACGCTTCGGCGCAGAAGACCAGCTCACCGCGATGTACGACCCGGTCGTGCAGCTGCGTTCGGGTGGCTATATCGTCATCAACCCGACCGAGGCGCTGGTCTCGATCGACATCAACTCGGGCCGCGCCACCAAGGAGCACGGGATCGAGCAGACGGCGGTCGCCACCAACCTCGAAGCCGCGCAGGAAATCGCCCGCCAGCTTCGCCTGCGCGACATGGCCGGCCTCGTCGTCATCGACTTCATCGACATGGAGTACGGCTCCAACGTCCGCAAGGTCGAGAAGGCGATGAAGGAAGCGCTCAAGAACGACCGCGCGCGCATTCAGGTCGGCCGCATTTCCAGCTTCGGCCTGATGGAAATGAGCCGCCAGCGCCTGCGCACCGGCGTTCTGGAAGCGACCACGCGTTCCTGCCCGCACTGCGACGGTACCGGCCTCGTCCGCACCGCCAGCTCGGCAGGTCTCTCGGCGCTGCGTCTCATTGAAGACGAAGCCGCCAAGGGCAAGGGCATCGTCGTGTCGCTCTTCGCATCGACCGAAGCGGCCATCTACCTGCTCAACGCCAAGCGCACCGACCTTGCCGACATCGAGGATCGTTACGGCGTCACTGTCGAAGTGATCCCTGAGGGCGAGAACGAAGGCGCGAAGATGCGCGTCGTTTCCTCGGGCCCGCGCAACGACTTCGTGCCGCGCTTCGAACCCATCGCCGAAGAGGTCGAGGACGACTTCATCGACGACGAGGAGGAGTTCGAGGAAGAGGAAGTCCGCGAGGAATCGCGCGGCCGTGACGGCGGCGACGATGCCAATGGCGAAGGAGGCTCGCGCCGCAAGCGCCGCAAGCGCCGTCGGGGCCGCAACCGCGACCGTGGTGACGAGCAGACCTCCGAGGACGCCGAAGGCGAAAACGAAGCCGACGACAGCGACGCTGACGAAGGTGCCGAAGAGAGCAACGAAGCCGAGGCCGAAGGCGAAGAGGGCATTGCCCCCGCAGCCGAGGACGAGGATGGCGAAGCTCCCCGCAAGCGCCGCCGCCGTGGTGGCCGTCGCCGTCGCAACCGCCGCAACGGTGAGAATGGCGAGCACGGCACCGAAAACGGCGAGGCGAGCGAAGGCTCCGAAGACGGTTCGTACGAAGACGACGCTTATGACGCCCCGGCGGAAGCAGTCGTAGTCGTCGAAGCGATCGCCGAGCCGGTTGCAGTCGAAGCCGAGGAAGCTCCGAAGCCGAAGCGCACGCGTCGCAGGAAGGCCGATGCCGTGGCGGAAGCTCCGGCAGCAGCCGAGCAGGTTGTGGTCGAAGCCGAGGAAGCGCCTGCGCCCGCAGCGGAAAAGCCCAAGCGCACGCGTCGCAAGAAGGCCGAACCCGCCGAAGCCGCTGCTGCCGTGGTAACCGAGGTTGCCGCCGAGGAAGCGCCCGCTCCCGCAGCGGAAAAGCCGAAGCGCACGCGCCGCAAGAAGGCCGAGCCTGCCGAAGCCGTCACTGAGGAAGCACCCGCTCCCGCAGCGGAAAAGCCGAAGCGCACGCGCCGCAAGAAGGTCGAAACCGTCGAAGCGACGGCTGAAGCCCCGGCCGAGCCGGTCACCGAAGCCGCCCTGCCCGCCGCTCCGGTAGCCGAGGAAGCCACGGTATCGGCCGGTGAAGACGGCGGCGACGACTCCTCGCCGCGTCGCGGCTGGTGGCAGCGCACGTTCGGCAACTGATCCGGCCAGGGGAGCGTAAACCGCTCCTCTCCGGCACGACAGCCGACATGAACAGGGCCCCGCATGGCAACATGCGGGGCCCTTTCGTTTGCGCCGAGAATCAATCGGACGGGAATTCTGTATTCAGACCATGCAGTTGCGCTCGGTGGTGGGATCGATCATCCCGACCACTTCGGTGATCTTGTTGGCGGGAAAGCCCGATTTCTCGGCATGCTTGCGGATCTTATCCTCGCTCTCGGCAAGGTAGATACAGAACGTCTTGTCGGCGGTGACATAGGAATGCTCCCACTGAATTCCGGGTATTTCCGCCAGAGCATCGTTCGACACTTTAGTCGCGCCGCCCAGTTCCGGGGCGCTCATGCTGCCCACGCCCGGCAAGTCCCGCTCGATCACATATCGCTTCAACATCGCCAGAATCCTTCCGTTCACAAGCCGGACAGGGCCGAGCGAGACTCGCCGCGTTCGCGGATCGGGGCCGCCCTGCCCTTGCCTCCAAACCCAGATTACCGCGAAAAGGCCGCGATTTCGTCATGCGAATTCGAGGGAGACGCGCTTGCAAGCCCGCTCTGCGCTTGCATTTCACGCCGTGGCGCATGCAATCCGCCACGGCGCGTACACTTGCCCTTGCTCCGCGCCGTTGAATCGCTAGAGGGGGTCATCAGTCGCGGTTCATGCCGCAGTGCAAGATCACGGGGATTCTTTCATGGCGACCTTCACCCTCCCGGCCAACAGCAAGATCAAGAAGCAGGGCAACGTCCACAAGGCGGAAGGCGCGTCGCACGTGAAGAAGTTCACTGTGTACCGCTACGACCCCGATTCGGGCGAAAATCCGCGCTACGACACGTTCGAGATCGATCTCGACAACTGCGGCCCGATGGTTCTCGACGCGCTCATCAAGATGAAGAGCGAGCAGGATCCTTCGCTCACCTTCCGCCGCTCGTGCCGCGAAGGCATCTGCGGTTCGTGTGCGATGAACATCAACGGCTCGAACGGCCTCGCCTGCACCACCGCAATCGAGGACCTCCAGGGTGACATCCGCATCACCCCGCTGCCGCACATGGAAGTCATCAAGGACCTCGTCCCTGATTTCACGCACTTCTACGCGCAGTATGCCTCGATTCGCCCCTGGCTCCAGACGGTTTCGACCACGCCCGGCAAGGAGCGCCTCCAGAGCCCCGAACAGCGCGAAAAGCTGGACGGCCTCTACGAGTGCATCCTCTGTGCCTGCTGCTCGACCTCGTGCCCGAGCTACTGGTGGAATTCCGACAAGTTCCTGGGCCCGGCGATCCTGCTCCAGGCCTATCGCTGGCTGGCCGACAGCCGCGACGAAATGACCGGCGAGCGTCTGGATGATCTGGAAGATCCGTTCCGCCTCTACCGCTGCCACACCATCATGAACTGCGCCAACGTGTGCCCGAAGGGCCTTTCGCCCGCACGCGCGATCGCAGAGATCAAGAAGATGCAGGCAGAACGCCAGGTCTGATCGCGCCCGATCGCCTGACGGCCTGACAGAACGTGATCCGGATTGACGCAGCGGAGTGCCGACCCAATATCCGGCTCGATGTCCGCTGCGCCGCGCATCGAGCGGTGTTCCGCAAGCTTACCGTGCATCCGTCCCATTTGGCCAAGCGCACTCTGCCATGACTGCCATACTCGAACGCTATGAAACGCTGGTCGCGACCGGCGAGCTTCGCTCCGATCCGGAGCAGGCTGCCGCTGCCTTGCGGCTCGACCGCCTTCAGCGCGAGCTTTACAAGGCGAACGCGGCGGGCGGCCTGTTCGGCAAGCTTCTCGGCAAGAAAGCGCCGCCGCCGCGCGGTCTCTACATGTGGGGCGGCGTCGGGCGCGGCAAGTCGATGCTGATGGACTTGTTCCACAACACGCTCGACATCCCCGACAAGCGCCGCATCCACTTCCATGCCTTCATGCTGGAAGTTCACGCGCGCCTGCGGGACGAGCGCAAGAAGGAAACCGGGGATCCGATCCCGCCGGTGGCTGCTGCCATCGCGCGCGACGTGCGCTGCCTCGCCTTCGACGAGATGGTCGTCAACAACTCCGCCGATGCCATGATCATGAGCCGGCTGTTCACGCACCTCATCGTCAATGAGGGTGTGACCGTGGTGACGACGTCCAACCGCGCGCCCAAGGATCTCTACAAGAACGGTCTTAACCGCGAGCACTTCCTGCCCTTCATCGACCTGATCGAGAAGGAAATGGATGTGCTGACGCTCAATGGCCCCACCGACTATCGCCTGCACCGCCTTGGTGGCATGGCGACCTGGCACTATCCGCTGGGCGAAGACGCGACCGAGCAGACGCGTGAAGCCTTCTACCGCCTGACCGACTACCCGCCGGAAGACAGCGACCACGTACCGTCGGCCGAACTCGATGTCGGCGGCGGACGCATGTTGCACGTTCCCAAGAGCCTCAAGGGCGTGGGCGTCTTCAGCTTCAAACGCCTCTGCGGCGAAGCGCGTGGCGCAGCCGACTATCTGGCGGTTGCACGCGCCTATCACACCGTCATCGTCGTCGGCATTCCGAAGATGGGGCCCGACCGCCGCAACGAAGCGGCACGCTTCGTGACGCTGATCGACGCGCTCTACGAGCACAAGGTCAAGCTGATCGCCGCCGCCGACGCCCCGCCCGAGGACCTCTACGCGGCTGGAGACGGTCGTTTCGAATTCGAGCGCACTGTCAGCCGGCTTAACGAGATGCAGAGCGCTGAGTACCTCGCCATGGGTCACGGCGAAGACTGACCCCCTGCCTTACCGGCGTTAACGAAGTTGCGTATCGGCCAAGTCTTGCCGCAAGTCTTGCCCGGCGAAGCCTGCTGTTAACATTTTGCAAGACTAGTGACGACTAGTCTTTGAAGGCTCGTTAAGGTCTCGAATCCCGACAAAAGTTAACGATCGAAGCCTTAACGATCGACTCGATGGCAGCGACTCCGCCCGGAGACCATGCGCCCCCCACACCATTCACGCACCCGGTCTAGCGCCCATTCTTCAGGCAAAATTAAAGCGCCCGATCCTTGGCAGGAAGGGCGCTGTAGGTGAAACCTATTAAAAGACCAGGTATTGAACCTGGTATTTTTCGCAGATTTCCGTCGTTTTCTTAATTTGGTTGCGGCGTTTCAAAAGTTCAACTCATGAAACGCCGCAAAAATTAACTATTAACGGCCGCCGAGGCCCGTCCAGCCGTAGCCCCAAAAGTCCTTGGTCATTGTAATTACCCCATGTGAACCGCCGCTGTTTCGCGGCTGCCCAAATGGATAACAATGCGTTAAAAGGTCATCAAGACTTTTTTAACCAGTACGCCTTGCCTCCCGGCCCTTAATTTCCGTGACGAGATCCCGGAATGGGACAGGACGGCAGACATAGTACCCTTGGATGATGTCGCAATTCATGGCCCGCAGGATCTCGAGCGCGGCCAATGTCTCCACGCCTTCGGCTACGACCGTCCGGTCTTGCGAGTGCGCCATCTCGACAATCGACTGCACCAGCAGCAGGTCTTCCTTGTTGGCCTCCATCGCCTGGACGAAGACCTTGTCGATCTTGACCTCGCCCGCGGGCAGGTAGCGCAAGTAATCGATCGTGGCGTTGCCTGTACCGAAGTCGTCGATCGACAGCTTGAGACCGGCCTGAACGAGCTTCTGGAGCATCTGGAAGGTGCGCGAGCTGCGATCGAGCCTGTCGGTCTCGGTGATCTCCAGCGTCAGCTTCTCGGGATCGAGACCATGCAACGCGAGGATGTCGAGGATCATGCCCGGCAGTCCGGGATTGCGCAGGAGCTGCGCCGAAATGTTGACCGAAATCGACAGATCCAGCCCCTGCCGCCGCAATTCCACCGCAGCACGCACCGCTTCGTTGACGACGAAGCGGGTAATGCGTTCGATGCGGTGGAATTCCTCGGCAATACGGATGAACTTGTCGGGGCTGATCGGCCCACGCTCCGGATGGGTCCAGCGCACCAGCGCCTCAGCCCCGGTGACACGGTTGGTCGCGACGTCGAGCTTGGGCTGATAGGCCACCCAGACCTCGCCATTGTCGATGGCGCGGTCAAGCTGGGTAAGCAGCGAGATCTCCCAGCGCGCTTCGTGCTTATGGCTGTCGTACTTGTAGACGAGCTCATCGTTGCGCACCGCCTCTTCGGCGGACTGCATGGCGCTGGCGACGCGGCTCGATACCTGACGATCGAACTCGGAATCGATACCGCAGTTAAACGAGAGGTCGATGTCGAGCCCGCCGACCTGAATGCCGTTCTGGACGATGCGGTGCAGCCCCTCGAGGTTCTCGAACAGGTCGAAAGTGCTGCGGATGGTCGAGAGCCAGAGGAACATGCCGCCTTCGTGGTAGACCACCACCTGACTGTCGCTGATCCGGATGCGCCGCACGATCTCGTGCGCGATCTGCGCTTCAAGCTCGCCGGCAAAGCTGCCGATGATGGCGGCGTAGTTGCGAATCTTGAGGGCCACCAGAATCCGGTTCGACACCTCGTCGTATTTGCGCAGCGCCTGAACGCTAGGCAGGCCCGAGCCGGCATTGGTTTCGCCTGCTACCTCGATCTTGTCGAGGTGCCGCATGCGAAACACCGCCACTGCTGCCATGGCAATCGCAGGTACGACATCGACCTGGATATTATGACCATCGAGAAGCAACGGCATGGCTATCAGAACAACAACGAGACCCGTGAAGCGGTAGATATCGAGAGCCCGACCTCTGCCTACACCGGACACAATCACCACCAGGATTAGCAAGAACGGCGGCAACCATCCGAGTTGCATGGGCACGCCTCGCTTTAAGGTCTCAGCGGCAATCGCATGGAAAAAAGCTCCCGGCGCATAGCCTTGCGTCGGCATAGGGTGCCCATCGTGATAGGTAATCGCGCTGAGGCCGATGATCACGTCTTTACCGCGCACAATCCGTGGATCGAGCCGTCCCTTTAGTACGTCGACGTAGCTCGCGGTCGGGATGGTCCTGTAGTTGATCGAATAATCGGGCCGAAAGAGATCATTCACCGAACCCGATACGCCAGCAATTCTGGCTGCCAAGCTTGGAATGCGGCCAATCGGGCTGTCAGACGCGAATGGCATACTGATGCTGAGATTGAACGGATGGTTCAGCGCAAGCAATGATACGACATCGACATCCGCGCGATATGCGGTGGGCGGAATGGTCGCAGCGTAATTGCCGCCCGCCTGCTCGCTGCTTGGAAGCGCGCCAAGGAAGATCCGCCCACGGTGGGCCTTCAGTGTTTTGATGAAGGCCTCGTTACCGGGGTCGTCACTTGCAAAGCTGAGCGACCGATCGAAAAATACGCGCCGGGCGCCGGCTGCGAACAGATTGTTGATCATGGTGGCATCGTCTGCGCGCGGGATCTCCGCAAGCTGCAACTCTTCCAGGGTCCGGTCATCCTGGAACACCATGGCGATCTGCCCATCGGACGGGTGGCTTCGCAGCATCGAGCGGCCGTTGACGATCATATCCTCAAGCGGGAGGCACGCGTTGCTCACACCAAGGAGCACGCCGGTCAGCGCGGCCCAGAACACGATGCGGAATCGCGGGCTCTTCCAGATCTTGACGAGGCGCGAAAGGATCTCAGCCACGGAACCGCCTTGGAGAATTATCTCCACCCGCACCCACACAGCGCACGGATTCGAGAGGCGCGAAAATCGCGCGCTCTGGCGTCCGATAATGGCGACCTGCTATCTTCATGCACGTCCTGCAATGGGGCCTGGTGACCGGACCTAGGCCAAAGGTCCTAAGAATAGGTTAGGTTAATCCACGTTCACGATGATTCGCCGCGGGACCTGCTTGCGCGCGGCATCAGGCTCAGGCGATCCCCAGCCGCGCGAGCGACCTGTCCAGCATCAGAAGCTGCCACAAGAGCCGCGAGTGATCGGCCCGCCCGGCAATATGCGCCTCCGCCAGCGCGGTCAGGCGCCTCAGATCGAACCAGCCGGTGCGCCCGAGTGTGGCGCTGGTCGCGATTTCCCGGGCGGTATTCGCAAGCGGTCCGCGCAGCCACTGCGCGATGGGTGTCACGAAGCCCTGTTTCGGGCGATAGAGAATGTCGTCCGGCAACATCCGCCGCATCGTTCGCTTCATCAGCCATTTGCCCTGCCCGCTCCGCACGCGCATCGATTCGGGCAGGCTGGCGGCAAATTCGATTAGGCGGTGGTCGAGCAGCGGCTCACGCGCTTCAAGGCTGACCGCCATGCTCGTGCGGTCGACCTTTGTGAGGATATCGCCCGGCAACCAGTGCTTGAGATCGGCATATTGCGCGCGGTCTAGACCCGAGCGGGCCGGGGCGCCGCGCATCGTCTCGATCACCGCGTCCTCGGCCCGATATTCGCCGCGCAGGCGCAGGAAGGCGTCCGAATAGAGCGTGTCGCGCAGTTCCGGCGGCGTGAAGCAGATGGCGCGCGCATAACCCGTCGCACTGTCCGCCGCGAGCGACTGGAAGGTCGCCTTGGCGCGCAGCGGACGCGGCGCCCAGTCCGCCTTGGGCCAGATTCGCCCTGCCGTTCCGAACACCGGACCACGCAGCGACTGCGGCAGCACCGAGCGCACCCGATCCTCCCCATGCTGGAACACGTGGCGCCGATAGCCCGCGAAAGCCTCGTCCGCGCCGTCGCCCGAGAGCGCCACCGTCACCGATTCCCGCGCCAATTGGCACACGCGCCAGGTCGGCAAGGCGGAGGCATCGGCGAAAGGCTCGTCGAACATTGCCGAAAGCGTATCGATCGCATCGAAATCATCCGGCGAGACCCGGCGCGAAACATGGTCGGTGGAGAAGCGCCGGGCGATCTCGTCCGCATAGCCGGTCTCGTCCAGCGCAGCGACGTCGAAGCCGATCGAGCACGTCCGCACCGGGCGCGAAGACGCCTCGGCCATCAGCGCAACCACGCTCGAACTGTCCACCCCACCCGACAGGAACGCGCCCAGCGGCACATCGGCAACCATGCGCGACGTCACCGCCTCGCGCATGAGGTGGAGCAGTTCCGCCTCAAGATCAGCGATCCGGCCCTTGCGCCGCTCGGCGAAAGTCACGTCCCAGTACTGCACCGGCTTCGGCATCGGCGCGCCATGGCGCAGCAGCAGCGTATGGCCCGCCGGAAGCTTGGAAACGCCCTTGAGGATCGCCCGGCTGTCCGGCACGTAGCCCCAGGCGAGATAGTCCTCCACCGCCAGCGGATCGATCTCGCGCCGCAGCAGGGGATGCGCCAACAGCGCCTTGAGTTCGGAACCGAACGCCAGACTGCCGTCGCTCAGCGGTGCAAGATAGAGCGGCTTCACCCCCAGCCTGTCGCGCGCCAGGAACAGCGATCGCGCTTCCAGGTCGTAGATCGCGAAGGCGAACATGCCGTGGAGGCGCGAGACACAGGAAGGCCCCCAGCGCTGCCACGCGGCGAGGATCACCTCGCTGTCGCCCTGCGTGCGGAACGTGGCGCCATGGGCTTCCAGTTCGCTGCGCAGCGCCTGAAAATTGTAGATCTCGCCGTTGAACACCAGCATCGCCCGGCCATCGGGCGAAGCCATGGGTTGCGGCGAGCCGGCGACGTCGATGATCGAGAGGCGGCGATGGCCCAATGCAACGCCCGGCGCCGTCCAGACGCCCTGCCCATCAGGCCCGCGATGGGCGATGGCATCGCACATCGCCTCAACCCGCGCGGGATCGACGGGCTTGGGCGTCTCGAGATGGTAGATACCGGCAATCCCGCACATATATGACGGACCTAGCGGAGCTTGCCGATGCGGTCCATCCACCCTGAGGGGCGGTCCGTCGCGGCGACGAACCGGGCGACCGCACGTTCCGCCGGTCGGCCGGGCCGATCTTCGGCGGAAAGAATCAGCATCATCGTCGGCCGTTCCCGCAGCAGCAGATGATCGCCGATCACCGCCAGCTTGAGACGGGCATTGCTGCCGGTCAGCAAGGCTCCGGTGCGGTACCATGTTACCGCGAGGCGCTCGACCGTTCCGGCACCGAGAAGCCGTTCGCTGCGACCATCGGCAAAGGCGGGGCCGACACCCTGCCAGGCCCACGGGCTGTCCGGCGTCAAGGCGCCCTGCCCGAAGCCTCCGGCCTCACGTCCTTCTCCCTGACTGGCATAGAGTGCCACGAAGACATCGACCTGATCGCCCTCACCATCCGCGTAGCGGCCAAGCAGTCGGTGGTCGGCACCCTCGGCGCGCGGTTGCCACCAGATCGCCGGGGCATAATCGACCCGGTGCCACCCTGCGACCTCCGGCAAATCGATACGCGCAGGCACGGAAGCCTTCAGATTGTCGGCATGGTGCGCCCACAGGAATGCGCCTGTCACGATGGCTGTCATCGCCAGTAGCGCCAGCGTTGCCGAAATCCGCGCGCCTCCAAGTCGGGCCAACAGGGGATCGGCTTCGATCCGTTCGGCATCGATCATCGGCGTGTCGAGCGGGCGGTCGAAGAGGCGCCAGCCTCCGGCGATCACTCCCGCCAGCACCAGCGCGAAGAAGATCCAGCCGTAGACGATGTGGTCGAACCCCGCCGCCTTCTCGGTGCCCACGAACTGCGCGGCGAAGATCGTCGCCCAGGCGCGTACCCCGTTGGCCAGCACCGGTACGACGACACAGGCCAGCAAAAACGCCGCGCGCCGCCTCCAGCTGACGAAGCAGACATTGGCGGCGAGCACGCCGAACGCGATCATGGCGATCAGGAACTTCACGCCGGAGCAGGCCTCGGCGACCTCGAACAGCCCGGCGCGCGTATCGATGAACACGCCGTCGATCCGCGCCTCGATCCCGGAGAGATGCGTCAGTGCAATCGTTATCCGGGCCGTCACGGTCTGAAGAACTTCGACCAGTTCCTCTCCGAACGGCACGAGGAAGGCCATGTAGCAAAGTGGGAACAGCAGTGCGGCGGTCACTTGCGGCCCCAGCAACAGCGGCACCGATGAGGCGAGCAGCGCCACCGCCCCGGCCTGCCTTGCAAGGTCGAGGCCCGAAAGCGCGCCCAGCAGCCAGAGGAAGGCCGCCATCGCGAAGGGAACGACGCCCGGCCACCAGCAAGATGGCGTCAGTTTCGCCAGTTCGTCCCGCCGCTGCCAGACCAGCCAGCCAATGATCGGCGGGATCAGGATCACGTGGTTGTAGGTCGAAATATCCCACCACTGCCGCGCCATTGCCGACCAGTCGGGGAAAAAGGCCGCGATCAGCGCCAGCCAGCCCAGAGAGATACGCAGGAGCGCGCCGCGCCAGTGCTCCGGAACCGCATGCGCCCGCGCGAGCGAAAGCGCTTCAGGCGGCATCGCTGAGCCCCAGAGCATTGCATCCCATCAGTCCCGGCAGCGCGGCGAGCGCGGCATCCCAGCCTGCATGAGCCTCGATCCACGCGCGCGCGGCTTGCCCCATTGCCTTCGCCCTCGCGGGATCCGCCGCCAGTGTGCAGACTGCCTCGGCCAGCGCCGTATCGTTCTCTCCCACGAGGAAATCGCGTCCGTCCTCGGCGGGGATGCCGGTGGCCGCGCCAGACGAGAGAACCACGGGAAGGCCCATGCTCATCGCCTCAAGCACCTTGTTCTGCACGCCGCGCGCGATTTCGAGCGGGACCAGCGCCATGTCGGCCGCTGCCAGAAACGGGCGAACATCGTCCACCCGGCCCCAAACGTGAATGCCGTCGCGCCCATGGTGCGCGGTCAATGCGGGTGGCGGATTGCGGCCGACGACGTGAAGGCTTGCACCCGGAAAACGCGCGCGGACGGCGGGTAGGATCCGGTTGATCGCGCCCTTCACTGCAGCGACATTGGGCGCATAATCCATCTGGCCGGTGAAGATCAGACGCGGCCCGGTCATGCCCGCCATGCGCGGCTCGAGCGAGATTCCGGCCGGATCGAACAGGTCGCTGTCGATGCCATTGCCCATCGCTTCCACGCGGCAGGAGGGATCGGCCAGCCGTTCGCGGAACAGCCGGGCCTCGGCGTCGCTGACGAGCAGCGTGGCATCGGCGCGGCGGGCGATATCGGCTTCCTCGCGGGCGAGCAGGCGGCCTTCGCGCCGCTCCATCCATGCGCGCAGGCCGCGGCTCTTCGCGCCATAAGCCTCGAACTTGGCCGAATCGACATCGACGAGATCGGCGATCACGCGCCCGGCGAACTCGGCCGGGACATATTGCGCCACCTGACCGGAAAAGAGGTAGGTCGCGGCAATCGGACGGGTCCGCAGCGTTTCGGAGACCCAGCGCGCCATGCGGGCATCGTGGAACGCCGTGATGCTGAGCGGCCGCCCGCGCGCCAGCGCCTCAATCCCCGCCAGCACCAGCGGCTTGGTGCGATCGAGCAGCAAGTGGCTCGCCGCGAGTGCCGCCAGATCGCTCTCGCTGTCCCGGTCGGCGGGGTCATCGGCGAAGCAGCCGACATGGACCGGCGCCAGCCGCGCCAGCGCCTTCAGGATATGGTTCGAGCGGATCTTGTCGCCGCGATCCGGGGGAAAAGGAATCCGGTGGGCGAGGAACAGGATCTCCATCACCCGATCCCGCGCGCGATCAACGGCCCCAACCGGTTGGCGACGAAGAGCGGCAGGCGCTGCCAGACCCGTATCTGAAGCGAGAGCCCGGCGCTTGTGGGATCGGCATTGCGTCTGGCCGCCCCCGGCGCGGTCCAGGTTCCGTAAGTCAGCGGCTCGGGCTCGAACCCCCAGTTGCGCTTGAAGTGATAGGCGCCGCTCGCGGTCTTCGAACGGCCGAAGTCGAAATGCGTGCAGCCGCGCGTGCGGGCGTGGCGCATGAGTTCGAAGTACATGCGGTCGTTGGCACGAAGCCCCCGCGCCGCATGGGTTCCGCCGCCCCAGTAGGGCATCGCCGCGCCCCGGTGATAGAGCGTGATGACGCTGGCTACCGGCGCTCCGGCATGGCGCACGGTCAGAATGTCGGCGTCCGACCCGAACGCATCGATCACCGCATCGAGCAGCGCGCGCGGAAAGACCGGCGTGCCCAGATTGCGATAGCTCTCGGCAAAAACGGCGTAATGCGCCGCGCGGTCACGTTCGGCGGTGCCGATTTCGATTTCGAGATCGTTGGCGAGCCCCTTACGCACTTCAGCGCGCTGCTTGCGCGGGATCGCGAGCAGTTCGGCCTCGTCATCCGCTGCGAGCGGGCGGGGGAAGTTGCAGTGGCTCTCGGTCTTGAGCGCCCAGTTCGCGCGCGCATCGGGCAGCACGCCGCCGCGCAGTTCGATGGCGGGGCATGAGAGCCGCAGCGCCAGTTCCTCCAGCGCGGCGAAGATCGCCTCGACATCGGCCTCCGGCGTCGCCAGCAGACCGCCGCCGACGGCAAAGCCGCTCGACGCCAGCAGGCGCCCGAAGACCGGCGAGTGGATCGCATCGAGCGGCAGGAAAGCGACGATTTCGCCGTGCCGCTCCTGCACCAGCGCCAGCGCGCGGTTGCCGGTGGCCTTGGCGACCGCGATGAACCAACACGGACGATGGAACGGCGTGGCATCGGGATGGCGCGCCAGAAAGTCCTCGATCCGGGCAAGTTCGCCGGGATCGTCGAGATCGGGCAGGCGCAGGCTCGCCGGAAGCGAAAACGGCGCGTTCATGCCGCCAGTGCCGTCACGCCCGCCGCCTCACGCGCGGCGATCTCGTCCATCCGGCCCCAGCGGAACTCGCCGATGAGCCGGCGCAGCTTCCCGGCCATCACGGCCAGATTGGTATAGTGGCGCAGCCACGACCGCAGCGGTGCATTGTCGACGCGCGGCTGACCTGGGTCGATTTCCCAAGGGTGGAAGTAGAACACCGCCGGGCGCCCCTCGCCGTTCACTTGCCGGATCGCCCAGCGCGAGAAGGCGTACGGTAGGACGCGAAAGAAACCGCCACCGCCCGCCGCCAGTCGCCGTCCTCGGAAGAGCGCGGTGGTCACCGGAATCTCGACGAAATCCGACCCGGCGATCGGCTGGAATGCGAAACGCGGCGCCTCGCGCCAGCCGTAGTGATCGTGCACCACCGGCGCGACGCTGGACGAGTAGCGATAGCCCTGCTCCGCCAGCACATCGAAGGCCCACGGCGTGCGCGCGTCGATGGAGAAGCTCGGCGCGCGGTAGCCGGTGACGGCCACGCCCGCCGCATCCTCGATGGTCTTGCGTGCGCGGGACAGATCCTCGCCGAAACGGTGCGGGTCCATGCGGAACACGCGCTCGTGGTCCCAGCCGTGGCTGGCGATCTCGTGCCCGGCCTCGGCAATGCGGCGGATCACCGCTGGATACCGCTCGGCGATCCAGCCCAGCGTGAAGAACGTACCGACCACACCGGCCTCGGCAAAAAGCGCCAGAATTTCATCGCAGTTCCGCTCGACCCGGCAGGGCAGCGAGGGCCACTGGGCGCGGTCGATCACCGTCTCGAAGGCGCCGACCTGAAACCAGTCCTCGACGTCGACCGAAAGCCCGTTGATCGGCCGCATATCACGCATGTCTGGCTCCAATTCCCGGCGCGCGCAGTCGGATCAGGCCGCCGCGCGGTGGCCTTCGCCGCCCTCAAACCATTCGATGAGCATGGTCAGCATGTGGCGCAGCGTGGCCTCCTGCTCCTCGACGCGCGTTTCCAGCCGGGCGACTTGCGCCTGTGCCTGCGCGAGCTGGTTCTGAAGCGTAGCGATTGCCTGCGGATCGCCAGTGGCGGTGCGATCCACATGCTCCGCCGCAGCGGCGAGTTCGAGAACCGCGCGTTGCAGTTCGTCGATCTGCATATCGCGCTCGGCCAGAGCGCTCTCGATCATCGCGGCGGTGGCCCCGGTATCGAGAACCACGGCCTGGCCAGCCGGTTCGGTGTGCACAGGCGCCGGCGAAGGCGCCTTGGACGGCCGCGGGCTGACGAGCGCGATGGCGCCATCGTCATCAAGCTCGCCCAGCACTTCGTTCAGCATGGAGACGTCGATCCGCACCCGCTGCTCGACCGCTCCCAGCAGCAGCAGGCGGTTGAGTACCTGATTGATCCGGCGCGGAATGCCGCCGGTCGCGGCATGGATAGCACCATGAACCTCGTCGTCGAAGGCGGGACGGCCCTGCCATCCGACGCAGGCGAGCCGGTGCTCGACATAGCCGCGCACTTCGCCTGCCGTCATCGCGGTAAGATGATGCGTCGCGATCACGCGCTGGCGCAATTGCTCCAGCTGGTCGCTTTCGAGCAGCGTCGTGCGGAACTCGGGCTGGCCCAGCAGCAGCGTCTGCAACAGCGGATGCGCGCCAAGCTGGAAGTTCGAGAGCATGCGCAGTTCTTCGATGGCGCTGATCGAAAGGTTCTGCGCCTCGTCCACGATCAGCAAGCAGCGGCGACCGGCGCGCGCCTCGCCGTGGAGGAAGTGCTCGATCGCGCCCAGCGCCGAGGCCTTGTCGTGCCCCGCCACCGGTAGGCCGAACTCCTGCGCAACGATGTGGACGATCTCCTCCCCGTCAAGCGCGCTGGTCACCACGAGCGCGGCGGTCAGCTGCGCGGGGTCGATCGTCGCCATGAGGTGCGCCACCAGAGTGGACTTGCCCGCACCCACCTCGCCGGTGATGACCACGAAGCCCTCACCCTGCGCAAGGCCGTAGCCAAGGTAGGACAGCGCCTTGCGGTGCGTCGCGCTCTCGAAATAGAACGCCGGATCGGGGGTGAGCTGGAAGGGCCTGGCCCGGAGCCCGTAGAAATCTTCGAACATTTCCTGTTCTCCTCGCGCACTGCTTAAAGCGCGAATTAAAGCGGAACTCTTAAAAACTGTACCTCAAGCCGGCGAGGGCAGATGCGGTCCAGATATCGTCATCGAACGTATCGTCGCGGCTGGCATCGATGCTGAGCGCGAGCGACGCACGCAGGCGGCGGGCCAGCATGCGGTAATAGGAAGCGCTGCCGCCATAGCCGGTGACATTCCCGGTCAGCGGGTCGCTGCTCGACAGCCAGTTGGCGTAGACACTGGTGGACCAGCCCGCCTCGCGGCCCAGACGGCCCGAGAGATAGGCGGCCAGCCACCAGTTCTCGTCCACCGTACCGTTGGCGGCGGCCAGCACCGAATCCTCGCGGGCGATGAAGCGGCGGTGGTCGTAACCCGCGCCGATCCCGGCATCGAGGCGACCGAAGCGCGTCGAATAACTCGCTGCGAAGCCCTGCGCCCGGAACACCGCCGAGCGCACCGATCCCAGCGCGCCCGAGAGGCAAGTGCCGCCGTCGAGCGAGGACACGCAGCCGCGCAGGTCACCCGTAACCGGATCGCGCACCGCCTCGAAATCGTCGGGCAACTGGTCGATCACGCGGTTGAGCTGGCCGCCGAAGCCCGAGATATTGTTGTAGACCGCAAGGTTCACGCTGCTGCGGTCGTTCGGCGCCCAGGCCAGCGTGCCGCCATAGGCCGTTCCGCCGTAGCGCCGCCCGACATGGGCCGAGAGCGAAGTGCGCCGGCTGGGCCGCCACATCACCGCCACATCCCAGATCAGCCCGCTGACATCGTAGGCGAGTTCGCGCGGCGCGCTCTTGTCGGTCCGATAACGGCCGTCGCTGCCGATCACCGGGTTACCGTCGGCATCGCGCAGCGCATCGCGGCTGGACACCTCGACATCCTCGTAACCGAGCGCGCCGACGACACGCACGGTGCGGCTGACCGGCACCGTCACCATCCCCCGCGCCTGCATGTCGCGCACGCGCTGGTCGAGGTTGGAGATGTCTTCCTGATAGAAGCTGCCGCCGACGCCAAGGCCCACGGGCAGGATCACATCGGGTTCGACGCCCGCTTCCAGATCGGCGACCTGGGTGACGCTGCTGTCGAAGATGTCGGGTCCTACCGCGCCACCGGGCGTGACCGCATAGGCACTGGGCTCGTCCACCTTGGTGTAACCGGCGCGGTAATCCGCCGAGACATTGAGGTCGCCAGTGCGGGTCTTGAACGAAGGGCCGCCATAGACGGTGTAGATATTGGTGCGCGAGGTGCCCGGCAGCGTGCCGCCGGAGAGCGCCGATCCGCCCGAACCTACCCGCGTCTGCGTCGCCAGTGCACCGGCTTCCAGCGTCAGCCCCGGCAGCACGGTGGTATAGCCGCGCGCGACACCGCTCAGCACGTCGCCATTCGACGCCCGGCCCCAGCCGATCTGCTTCTGGTAGCGGACCGAGGCGGCAAGCGCATTGTTGCGCCCGGTGATCGAGGCATCGACGCCGACCGCGAGCTGGGTCCAGGTAAGAACGTCGCTACCCGGCGAAAGTTCGGCGGTAACGATCTGATCAACCTCGATATAAGGCGTGACGGCAAGCTGGCGAGCGCCTTTCGCGCCGCCGTTTCCCGTGCCCCCGGCACTCTTGCCCGTGGCACCGGAATCGGCGCCCATGGCACTCGTGCCGCCCATGCCGGAACCCGTACCGGCCATGCCCGCCGCACCGCTACCCGCGACTTGCGCCTGGGCTGCGACGGGTACCAGCATCATTACGGCAAGACACGCTAAGGCCGGGTACGCAAACACACTTCCAACGCTCATCCACTGTACCCGTAATAGGATCCGAAGCGGCGACCGCTTGGGCTGAACTGCGCGCCGTTAAGCAGCAGTTGGACATTGGGGCAGGCATCGAGCAACGACACCGCATCGTCGAGCGCGCCCTGCCCGGTCCGGTCGGCGCGCACGATCACCACGGCTTGCCCGACATGCTTGGCAAGCTCGGCAGCGGGCGACGCGGCCAATGCCGGGGGCGAATCGAAGATCACGATCCGGCGCTGGGTACCCTCGGTCAGGCGGCCGAGCACTTCGGCGGTGCGCGAGGTGGAAAGATATTCACTGTCGTTGACGGTCGTATCGCCAGCCGGAAGCACCCAGAGCCCGGGCACGTCGGTGCCGAGCACGCAGTCGGCCACGTCGATGGTTTCGTCCATCAGCGCGTCCATCAGCCCCCGCCCGCCCGGCAGACCGAGGGTCGAAAGGATCGACGGCTTGGCGAAGTCGGCATCGACCAGCAGCACTTCGTTTTCCTTCTCCGCCGCGATGGCGAGCGCGAGGTTAAGCGCGCAATAGGTCTTGCCCTCACCCGGATGCGGCGAGCAGATCAGCACGCGCTGCGCGGCCGCACCGGCATTCTGGCGCCGCAGGTCCGCCGCCTGCACCAAGAGCTGGCGCTTGACGATGCGGAACTCCTCCAGAAGCGCGGTCACGGTGCCTTCGGGCACGATCAGGCCCTGCTCGCGCAGCCGTTCGCGGTCGATCGGATGACGCGGGCCGGTGAAAGTCACCGGGGACGGCGTGGCAGGTTCCGCCGGAACGGGGGCGGGCTGGACAACCGGTTGCGCGGGTGCGGGCAGCGCGGCTTGGACCTGAGCCGACGGAACCTCGGGCACAGCCGGAAGCACGGGACGCGTCATGCGCGAGAAATCGAAGCGGCCGGCCGCGCGCTCGATCAGCGATTCACGCTTGGCCGGGGCAGCATCGTCTGCGGTCGCGCCGGGCTGCGGGATCTTGCTGTGTTCGGTCATAGTCACGGTCCTCAGGTCACCGTGCCGCGCTGGATGAACTCCACCGCGAGCAACACCACGAAGAGCCCCCCGAGCGCCGCCCCGCCGCCATAGAACAGCTTGAGCTTGCGGCGACGCATCGTCCGCACGCCATCGGTCACGTGCTGGGAAATCGCGCCGAGAACCGGCAGTCCGGTGGCCTTCTCAAGCCCTCCGGCCGTGGCGAAGACGGAACGGACGCGGCCCAGTGCGAAGGCCGCCACGCAGCCACCGCCGATCCCCACCAGCAACACGCCGAAAAGCAGCAGCGGGCGGTTGGGCGCGATCGGCTTGCGCGGGCTCGTCGGCGGGTCGACCACCTGGAACTTCACGGCCTCGCGCCCGGTCTTGACCTCGCCGCGCAGACGCAGTTCCTCGCGGTCTTGCAGGAGCTTGTCGTACTGTTCCTTGAGGACGTCGTAATCGCGGTTGATCCGCTGCGCCTCGGTCGCCAGCGCGGGGTCCTGAATGGCCGAGGCGGTCAGCGAGCCGATGTCGGACTGGAGCCCGGCCTTGCGGGCGACGAGCGCCTGAACGGCGGCCTGACGCTCGGCACGGATCGACTGGAGCGAACTGTACGCGGGGTTCGGCGTGCCGCCGCCGCTCGCGGCCTCCTGCGCCGCCGGGCCCTTGAGTGCGGCGATCTGGTTGCGGGCGGCAATCACGTCGGGATGGTTTTCGGTAAGGCCCCGGCCGCGCAGTTGAACCAGATCGGCCTGCGCATGGGCCAGCGCGGCCGCCGCGCCGCCAACGCCGGTACCGGCGATCGTGCGCGGCATGCTGGAAAGCTGACCGTCGATCGAGGCCAGCGCGCTCTGCGCGGCGACGAGATCGGCCTCGACATCGCGAAGCTGCGTGCGTGAGGATTCCAGTCGCTGCACGACGGCGGCGCCGCCTTGCGCCATTTCCGGGTGCTGCGCCTCGAAAGTGGTGCGGCGCTGTTCGGCGCTTTCCAGTTCCTTCTCGCGGACCTGTAGCTGGCCGTTCACGAACGTCAGCGTTTCCGCCATGTCGCCCCGGTCGCCCGAGAGATTTTCCTCACGGAAGATGTCGATCATCTTCTGCGCCACTTCGTGCGCCAGCCGGGCATTCTCGGCATCGGAGAACGAGCCGTAGTCGGCCCTGGCGGTGATTTCGAAGAGGTTGTCCTCCTGGCTGACCACCTTGACCTTGTCGCCCAGCCGCAGCACCGCCGCTTCCATCTGGGCAGGCGTATTGACGGTTTCGCCAAGCCGGGTGCCGCGCACGACCTTCTCGAGGTTGACGGCGCTGGTCAGCGTCTGGCGAATGCGCTCGATATCGCGCTTCTTGTCCGCCACGCCGATGCCGACCTGCTCGGCCAGCGCATCGTCGAGCTGGATGAAAATGCGCGCCTGCGATTCGTAGGCGTTGGGAATCAGGGCGACCACCAGCCAGCCAAGCAGGCAGATCGCCCAGGCCACGCCCAGCGCAATCCAGCGCCGGTGCCAGACGCTGTGGATCGCGCTCAGCAGTTCTTCGTAGAGGCCGTTCATATCACCCTAGGTCCCTCTTAGAACATGCTTTCGGGAATGATGATCACGTCACCGGGGCTGAGCATCACGTTGGCCTTGCTCTCGCCCTTCTTGAGCAGATCGGCGAGGCGCAGCTGGTATTCCTTCTGGGTGCCGCTCGCCTTGTCGAAGCGGATCAGCCGGGCGCGGTTGCCCGCCGCATATTCGGACAGGCCGCCCACCGCGATCATCGCATCGAGCACGGTCATGTTGGCGCGGTAGGGGATCGAGGCGGGCTTCTCCGTCGCCCCGACCACGCGGATCTGCTGGCTGAACGTGCCTGCAAAACCGTCGACAATGACGGAAACGAGCGGGTCCTGGATATATTGCGAGAGCTGAAGGCGGATGTCCTCGGCCAGCATCGCAGGCGTCTTGCCGACGGCCGGCATGTCGCTGATCAGCGGCGTGGTGATGCGCCCATCGGGCCGAACCTGCACTTTGGCGCCCAGTTCCGGGTTCCGCCAGACGAAGACCGTCAGCTGGTCCAGCGGGCCGATCACGTACTCCTCGCCGGGGCCCTCCTGCATCGCCACGAACTGCGCGGGCGGCAGCTGTGGGCGCGAGGCTGCGCTTGCAGACGCCGTCAGGACCACGCTGGCAAGCGCGGTTCCGCCCAGCAGACGGACAAAGCGGGAGTGCGGCATAAGCTCTTCCTTCCAGCGCCGATCCACCGAGGAAATGCTTCCCCGTCGCGGACCCGGCAGAATTCAGCCTCCGCTATCGGTTGAAAGGGTGAACATTGCGTTAGCCAATTTGCCCGGAATCCGGTCAGTCCCGGAATGAGACAACCTGAAAGAGAGTCTTAACGCCCTCTCACACCAGCATTTCGCGGGCCGGACCCTGCCCCAGGAAGGCGGCCGGACTGGCGCTGGCCCCATAGGCCCCGGCAAGGAACACCGCGACCAGATCGCCCACTTCGGCGCGCGGAAAACCGCCCTTGTCCGCCAGTTTGTCGAGCGGAGTGCAAAGGCATCCGACGATCGAAGCCTCCTCCTCCACCGAGGCGTCGAAACGCGTGGCGATGGCCGAGGGATAGTTGCGGCGCACCACGGTTCCGAAGTTGCCCGAAGCGGCAAGCTGATGGTGAAGACCGCCGTCGGTCACGAGAAAGACCTCTCCGTGGCTCTCCTTCCGGTCGATCACGCGGGCGATATAGACCCCCGCCTCGCCCACCAGATAGCGCCCGAGTTCGATGCAGAAGTCGGTCTCTCGCAGGACTTCCGGCAGCGATTCGAAGCGCTCGGCCAGACGCGCGCCCACTTCGGCAAGATCCAGCGGCACATCGCCGGGGAAATAGGGAATGCCGAAACCACCGCCCAGATTGCAGTGCGGCAGCGCCACGCCGCTCTCCTCGGCCAGCCGCGCGGCGAGGTCCAGCGTCTGCCCCTGCGTCTCCGCAATGGCGGCAGCGTCGAGTGCCTGCGAGCCCGCAAAAATGTGGAAGCCGCGCCATTCCGCGCCGCTCGTCACCACTTCGCGCACCAATGCGGGCACACGCGCGGCGTCGACGCCGAAAGGCTTGGCACCGCCGCCCATCTTCATGCCGGAACCCTTGAGGTCGAAATCGGGATTCACGCGAATGGCAAGGCGCGGTGCACGGCCCAGTTTCTCGCCGATGGCGAAGGCCCGGCGCGCTTCGGCCTCGGATTCGAGATTGAGCGTGACGCCTGCCGCAATCGCCGCCTCGATCTCGCGATCACGCTTGCCCGGGCCGGCAAAGCTGACTTTCGCAAGGTCGATCCCGGCCCCGCGAACGATCTCCAGCTCGCCGCACGAGGCAATATCAAACCCGTCGACAAGGCCATTCATCAGCGCAAGCAAGGGAACGAAGGGATTGGCCTTCACGGCATAGTGCAGCGCCAACCGTGCAGGCATGGCGGCGCGCAATTGCGCGACCCGCGCGCGGACAAGATCGGCGCTGTAGAGGAACAGCGGCGTATCGCCCGCCTGCTCGACCCATTCAGTCACCGGCTTGCCGCCGACGGCCAGCACGCCATCGGTTGCCGCATAACCAGCCGGAATCGGACCGAGCGGCTTCACGACGCCATCTCAGCCAGCTCGGCGGCAAGGCCGGTGCGGTCGATCTTGCCATTGGGGCCGATCGGCATGGCTTCGCGCCAGTGAATGGATTTTGGAATCATAAAATTAGGCAAATCTTCCTTGAGCTTGCGTGCCAGTTCTTCGTCCACACCTGAACTTCTCTTCATCGCCCTCACGACAAGGTGAACCGCCTGACCCAGACGCGGATCGGGCAGGCCCAGCGCCACCGCCTCGGCAACCAGCCCGGTTGCCAGCGCAGCCTCCTCGACTTCCTGCGGGCTGATGCGGTTGCCGGCAGACTTGATCATGGCGTCACGGCGTCCGACGAAATAGAGCAGGCCATCGGCCGCCCGCCGCACCCGGTCTCCGGACCAGACGGCCATGCCGCCATAGCGCGACGCCGCCGGAGCGGGCTTGTAGCGCTCTGCGGTGCGTTCCGGATCCTGCCAATAGCCTTGCGCGACCAGTGGCCCGGAATGGACGAGTTCACCCTCCTCTCCGTCCTGAGAAATATCTCCTAATACATTGATAACTAACACTTCTGCATGCGGTATTGCCATCCCCATCGAGGTAGGGTGTGTATCGATCAGCATGGGATCGAGGTACGTCGAACGGAACGCCTCGGTCAGGCCATACATGGCGAAAAGCCGCGCATCCGGGAACAGCGCGCGCAGCCGCCGGACGAGATCCACCGTCAAGGCTCCGCCACTGTTGGTGAGGCGGCGCAGCTTGGCCGCCGTCTCGGCCGGCCAGTCGAGTTCGGCAATCTGCACCCAAAGCGGCGGCACGGCCGCCAAAGTGGTAATGCCGTGCCGCTCGACCGCCTTCACGACATCGCGCGGAACGAGATAATCAAGCGGAACCACGCAGCCCCCCGCAAACCAGGTCGAAAACAACTGGTTCTGGCCGTAATCGAACGAGAGCGGCAGAACCGCCAGCGTGCGGTCATCGGGCTCAAGCCCGAGATATTGGGCCACACTCTCTGCCCCTAACCACATATTGGCATGGCTGAGCATGACGCCCTTGGGGCGGCCGGTGGACCCACTGGTATAGAGAATCGCTGCCAGTTCGTCCGGATCAGCCTGAGACGGCGCCAGATCGCCGGCGAATTCCGCCGCCTCGGACAGTGCGGCCGCTTCCTCAACAACACGGCAGGCGACCGGCACATCCGCGTCGCCCAACGTCGCCAGTCGCGCGGGAGTGCCGATCAGCATCACGGCGCCGCTATCCGCAAGGATATGCGCGACTTGCGCGTGCTTGAGCAGCGGGTTCACCGGCACATGGATCAGCCCCGCGCGTGCGGCAGCCAGCGGCATAAGGCAGGTGAGTTCGCCTTTGGCCGCCCAAGTCGCTACGCGCGCACCCTTTTGCGGAATTTCCTGGGCCAGCCACGCCGCCAGGCGGGAGACACGCGATCTTAAGGCATTGTAGTCCAGAGTCTCCCCACGCAGCACCAGCGCCGGGGCATCGTCTTGCCCGCACAGCGCCAGATGGTCGAGCGGCAGGATCGGAGTATCGGGACTGCCACTCATGTCGAGGAAAAGCTCCGCAGAAGGTTGTTAGGCTACGTGATAAAGGTCGATTATCACCGCGATCTTAAGCAAGTGCAATCGGACGGCCAGCTAGCGCTCCGGCTTTCCGAGAGCAACCAGCACGCCCCGTTCGACCGGCTCGACTGGTTCGCTATGCTGGCCGAGCACTGCGACATGGATCCATTGATCGCCGTCGCGCGCGATGGAGACACTCTGGCTGCGCTGGCGCTGGCCAATAAATTGGGTGAACTTCAGGCGCTATCCAACTGGTATACTTTTCGTTTTCGCCCGGTCGCGAGCGATACCGAGGCCTTGTTGACCACGCTTGCCCGCGATCTTGGAAAACGGGCGCACCGGCTGACGTTGCGCGGTGTGCCGGACGAGGACGACAGCGCGGCCTTGCTCGCACGCACGTTCGCACGGGCAGGCTGGCGGGTCTTCCGCGAACCTTGCGACGTCAATCACGTCCTCCCCGTAAGTGGCCGCAGTTATGAAGAATATATCGCCGCGCGCCCCGGCCCCTTGCGCACCACGCTGAAGCGCAAGTCCGGCAAGGTCTCCACCATGATCCTCGATCATTTCGATGCCTCGGCATGGTCGGCTTACGAAGATATCTACGCGGAAAGCTGGAAAGTCGCGGAAGGCAGCCCCGCTTTCCTGCGGGCCTTTGCCATGGCCGAGGGCCAGGCGGGGCGGCTGCGTCTTGGCATCGCTCAGGTCGGCGGCGAGGCCGTGGCGGCACAGATGTGGACAGTCGAGGGCGGCACCGCGTGGATCCACAAGCTGGCGCACCGCGAAAGCGCCAAGCCGTTTTCGCCCGGCTCGGTGCTGAGCGCGGCCCTTTTTCGTCATGTCATCGATGTGGACAAGGTCGATCTCGTCGACTTCGGCACCGGCGACGATCCCTACAAGCGCGATTGGATGGAAATTGTGCGACCGCGATACAGACTGGAGATGTACAGGCCGCTCGATCCCAGAAACTGGCCGAATATCGCCAAGGGGACCGCACGCCGCCTTGCCGCAGCCGCGAAGCGCGGCTAGAGGCGCGGAGATTACGATAATGCCCGAAGAGAGGGGCCATGCCAGACGATACCGACCTGCTGCTGCGCCGAATCCTGACGGACGTGCTGGGCCTCAAGCAGGGACAAGCCGATACTTTCCAGGCGGATACCGGCCTGTTCGGACACTTGCCCGAGCTCGACTCGATGGCGGTGGCCGGCCTACTGACCGAGTTGGAAGACCGACTGGACATCATCATCGAGGACGACGAGATCGACGGCGAGATGCTGGAGACCTTCGGCGGCCTGCTCGAATTTGCCCAGGCCAAGCGCGCCACGGCCTGACCGGCCTTAGCGTTGTTACCGGGGGGACCGTCGCATGACTCCCCTGCTCTGGCGTTGCCCGCAAGCGCATCTCGGCGCGGGCGAGGAATATGCGCTCGTCTGCGATCGGAGCCGCGCGCGGCGACTGCTGATGGTGCCCGCCCTGTTCGACGAAGCAAACCGTCTGCGGCGCTTTACGGTCGAGGTGATGCGGCGACTCGATCGGGCCGGCGTAGACACCTTCCTGCCCGACTTTCCCGGCACCAACGAAAGCTCGCGCAATCTTTGCGATCAGGACGCCGATAGCTGGCGCGCGGCTATGACCCTCGCCGCAGAGCATTTCGGCGCGACGCATATGCTTGCCCTGCGCGGAGGGTGCCTGTTCGCTCCGGTTGGGCTTCCCTCATGGCATTACGCCCCGGTGAAAGGCACGAGCATCCTGCGCTCGATGGTTCGGGCCCGCGTGCTCGCAAGCCGCGAGGCGGGGCGAGAGGAAGCACGCGAGGTCCTGACCGAAATGGCGCACCGCGAAGGCGTGGTTCTGGCCGGATATTCGCTCGGTGCGGCCCTGTTCGGCGATCTGGAAACCCGCGAACCGGATCCGTCCGCTACGGTGATTGCGCAGGAGCAACTCGGCGGCAGCGGCCTCTGGTTGCGCGCCGAGCCTGACGAGGATGCCGCGCAGGCCGATGCGCTTGCCGCCCTGCTTATCGCGGGATTGGGCGCATGAACCGGCGGCATTTCAGCTTTGCCTGCGAAGGTGCGCAGCTTGCCGCGACGCTCGACGAGGCATCGGGCTCCACCGCCTTGCTCATCGTCTCCGGGGGCAACGAGACACGGGCGGGGGCATGGAACAGTCAGGCCCTCCTTGCCGCCCGCGTCGCGGCCGAGGGCTATCCGGTCCTCCGATTTGACCGAAGGGGTGTTGGCGACAGCGAGGGAGACAACCGAGGCTTCCGTTCGAGCGGGCCGGATATCGCGGCCGCACTCGCCGCCCTGCGCACGGCGTGCCCGCAGGTCACGCGCGTCGTCGGATTCGGAAATTGCGATGCGGCCAGCGCGCTGATGCTGGCTGGCGGAGCGGGTTTCGACGCCTTGATCCTTTCAAACCCCTGGACTTTCGAAGAAGATTCCTCCGACGAGGCCCCTGCGGAGGTCGTGCGCAATCACTATCGACGGCGGCTTGCTGATGCGGCTGCATTGAAGCGCCTGCTGACCGGCAAAGTCGCCATTGCACCCTTGCTGCGCAGTCTACTTGCTGCCGCGAGACCTGCTCCCGCTGCGCCGAAGGGTCTTGCCGCCGAGATCGCTTCCGGCCTTGCGGGCTTCAGGAGGCCTATACGCTTCCTGGTTGCCGGGCGGGACCGCACGGGGCTCGCTTTTCTGGCGAATTGGGACAAGTCGGACGACCGCTCGCGCATCTGTTCCGATGCCACGCACAGCTACGTCGAGCCTGAGGCTCAGGACTGGTTGTTCAGGCAGGTTTTGGAAACGCTGCACACCGAAGCTTAGACCGGGTGCCCCGGCTATCTAGTCGAGGCTACCCCGTAACACTGCGTCGCCCCCGCGAAGGCGGGGCCCCGCTTCCTTTCTCGCCTCGCAAGAACAAGCGGGGTCCCCGCCTTCGCGGGGACGACGGGGTTCTATGTCCGGAATGTGAGATCCAGAGCCTGACAGGCAGGATTTAAATCGGGGTCGGCATTCAGGCGGGAGAGCCGTCTTCGGAGCGCTCTCCCGCCCGATCGAATAGTTACGCCTCGACCTTCGCGGCCTCTGCGAAGTCGCGATGGGCAAGGTAGCGCTCGGCATCGAGCGCTGCCATGCAGCCGGTGCCGGCAGCCGTGATCGCCTGGCGATAGGTGTGGTCCATAACGTCACCGCAAGCGAAGACGCCCGGAATTTCGGTCTTGGGCGTGCCGGGCTCGACCAGCAGGTAGCCGGTTTCGTCCATCGGCAGCTTGCCCTTGAACAGTTCGGTCGCCGGAGCATGGCCGATGGCGACGAAAGCGCCGTCGGTGAGGATTTCGCTCTGCTCGCCGGTCTGGGTGTCGATCAGGGCCAGAGCGCGCAGGTCGCCGTTCTCGCCTTCCATGAAGCGCTCGACGCGCTTGTTCCACACGACCTTGATCTTCGGGTTGGCGAAGAGGCGGTCCTGCAGGATCTTCTCGGCGCGAAGGCTGTCGCGGCGGTGGATCAGGGTCACTTCATCCGAGTGGTTGGTGAGGTAAAGCGCTTCCTCGACAGCGGTGTTGCCGCCGCCGATCACCACGACCTTCTTGCCGCGATAGAAGAAGCCGTCGCAAGTGGCGCAGGCGGAAACGCCCTTGCCCGAAAGCTCCTGCTCACCCGGAACGCCCAGCCACTGCGCCTGCGCGCCAGTGGCGATGACGAGCGTATCGCCTTCGTAGATGTCGCCCGAATCGCCAACGGCCGTGAACACCGGGCCCTTGAGATCGACCGAAGTGATCACGTCGTACATCATCCGCGTGCCGACATGGACGGCCTGCGCCTCCATTTCCTGCATCAGCCAGGGGCCCTGGATCACTTCGCGGAAGCCGGGATAGTTCTCGACATCGGTGGTGATGGTCAGCTGGCCGCCCGGCTGAAGACCCTGCACCACAATGGGTTGCATGCCGGCACGCGCACCGTAGATCGCGGCGGACAGGCCGCCGGGGCCGGAGCCGATAATGAGCATGCGGGTCTTGTGCGTGGTCGCCATTTACGAAGCCTCCGGCCTAATATCTCTTGAAATTGATTTCGTGAAAATCGTCGGGGCGCGAGATAGGGCCAAGCCGCCCGGTTTGCCAAGCGTTTCGGGCCTCATCGAAATACTTGATCCCCGCAAATCATCGCTTCGTCGCAGTTGACCTTATCCCCATGGCAGATCACGTTTCGATGATGGACAGCCAACTCGGACCTACCTCGAACCGCTTCGTTTCGCAGCGCCTGCGCCTCAACTATGTCGATTGGGGCAATGCGGAAGCACCGCCACTGATCCTCCAGCACGGCGGGCGCGACCATTGCCGCAGCTGGGACTGGGTGGCGGAGGAACTGCGCCGCGACTGGCACGTGATCTGCCCGGACTTGCGCGGTCACGGCGATTCCGAATGGTCGCCCGAAGGGCACTACGGCATGGACGCGATGGTCTACGATTTCGCGCAGCTCGTGCACACGCTGGGTTACGACAAGGTCACGATCATCGCCCATTCGCTGGGCGGCGGGATCACCACGCGCTTCGCCGGGATGTTTCCCGAGAAGGTGGAGAAGTTCGTCAATATCGAGGGCCTCGGTCCCCCGCAGCATATCCGCCGCCAGATGGAAGAGCGCGGCGCGGGCGAACGGCTGCGCCAGTGGGTGGACGACAAGCGCCGTGCCTCGGGCCGCACGCCGCGCAAATATGCGACCCGGCGCGACGCCTATCAGCGCATGAAGGAGGAAAATTCCTTCCTCACCGACGAGCAGGCCCGCCACCTCACCATCCACGGCACCAACCGTAACGAGGATGGCACCTGGAGCTGGAAGTTCGACAATTACGTGAACATCTGGTCGGTTTCCGACATGCCCACCAGCGATGTGATCTCCTTATGGCGGGCGATCACCTGTCCGATGCTGATGCTCTGGGGCAAGAACAGCTTCTCGCAGAGCCCGGCCACCGACGGCCGCGTGGACTATTTTCCGTCGGCCGAACTGATCGAGTACGAGAATGCCGGCCACTGGCTGCACCACGATCAGTTCGACCGTTTCATGACCGATGTGAAAGCCTTCCTCGCCCGCTGAATTCTTCCCGCGTCTTCAGCCAAAATCGCATTCGCGATCAGGCCCACGTTCCTCTTGCGATCCTCGCATAGCTGATACTAACTATGCTTACTATCTGTGCCCCCGAGTCTCTCGTCCGGGAGCCGAGGGGCACGCGAAGGAACCAGAATGAACGCGGAAACCTCGATCGTGGCCGAAGACGAAGGTGTCTCGGCTCCCTCCGCCCGCCGCAAGCCCTTGCGCGCGGTGCTGATGCTGGCGGGTCCGCTGATCGTGCTGGCCGGAGCCGGATGGTTCTATCTCTCCGGCGGGCGCTACGAGGAAACCGACAATGCCGCGCTCCAGACCGGCATGGTCGCGATCAGCCCGAATGTGGCCGGCACCGTGGTCGACATCGCGGTCCGCGAGAACGAGCATGTCCGCAAGGGACAAGTGCTGTTTCGCATCCGTCCCACCAACTTCACGGCCGCTGTCGATTCCGCCGAGGCCGAGCTTGCCAAAGCCCAAACGGACGCCGCTTCGCGCCGCGCCGATTATCAGGAAGCGCTGACCCAGGTCTCCGCGGCCCAGGCCCGTCACGATTTCGCCATGGGCGAGGCCTCGCGGCAGAAGTCGCTGACCGGCGAGGGCATTTCCTCACGCGCCCAGTTCGAACAGGCCTCGACCGAGGCGCGCACGGCGCTTCAGGCCATTGCCGCCGCCGAAGCGCGCGCCGAGAGCCTCCGTGCCGGTCTCGCCGGGCATGTCGAGGGCGATACTTCTGCGCTTCCCGACGTGCGCAAGGCGGCCGCCAAGCTGGCGCAGGCACGCATCGACCTTGCCGATACCGAAGTCCGCGCGCCACAGGACGGCATCGTCACCCGCGTCAACCAGCTTCAGGTCGGCAACTACGTATCACCCGGCCGCGCGGTGTTCATGCTGACCGGGCTCAATTTCTGGGTGCAGGCGAACTTCAAGGAAGACCAGCTGCGCTACATGCGCGCCGGGCAGCCGGCGACGGTAACGCTGGACGCCTTCCCCGATCATGCCTTCAAGGCCCATGTCCAGAGCTTCAGCCCCGGGACCGGATCGAGTTTCTCGGTGCTTCCGGCCGAAAATGCCACGGGCAACTGGGTGAAAGTGGTGCAGCGCCTCCCGGTGCAGGTCACGCTGGACGAACCGGCGGGTAACCTGCCGCTCGGCGCGGGCCTGAGCGCCAGCGTCAAAGTCGATACCGGCCACGAACGCCACCTCTTCGCCGCCGATACCTCGTCCAATTCCGCCGCGCGCAAACCCTGAGCCGGTGCGGATGCCGCCGGTGCCCGCAGCGCCCTCCCCCTATCCGTCGCCGTTGCAACGGCTGCTGATCACAATCCCCTGCATGTTGGCCTCGACCATGGTCGCGGTGGACATAACCATTGCCAATGTCGCCCTGCCGCACATGCAGGCCAGCCTTTCCGCCTCGCAGGAACAGGTGCTCTGGGTGCTGACCAGCTACCTCGTCGCCAGCGCCATCGCCACGCCGCTCAGCGGCTGGCTGGCCGGGCGCGTGGGCCGCAAGAACGTGATGCTGTTCTCGGTCGCCGGGTTCACGCTGGCCTCCGCACTCTGCGGGCTCGCCACCGATCTCCAGACGATCATCCTCGCCCGTTTCCTGCAAGGCGCTTGCGGGGCGGGCCTGGTTCCGCTCAGTCAGGCGATCCTCCTCGACATCAATCCGCCCGAAGAACACGGCAAGGCCATGGCGATCTTCGCGCTCGGCTCCATGGCCGGGCCGATCATCGGGCCAACGCTGGGTGGGTGGCTGACCGACGCGCTGACGTGGCGCTGGGTCTTCTTCATCAACCTTCCGTTCGGCGCCCTGTCTTTCCTGGGCATGCTGGCATTCCTGCGCCGCCGCCCGAGCCGATTGCAGACGCGGTTCGACCTGCTGGGATTCGTGCTCGTCTCCGTTGCGCTGACGACGCTGCAACTGATCCTCGACCGCGGCGAGCACCTCGACTGGTTCGATTCCGGAGAAATCCGGATCTACGCCCTGATCTGCGGGCTCGCGAGCTATCTCATGGTCGTGCACATGGCGACCGCGCGCGATACCTTTATCCGCCCCGGCCTGTTCAAGGACCGCAACTTCGCGATCGGCTCAATCTTCTCGATGATGATCGGCGTAGTCGCCTTCGCGACGATCCCGATGATCGTGGTGATGACGCAGTCGCTGCTCGGCTACTCGGCACTACAGGCGGGCTTCATCAGCCTGCCGCGCGCGATCGGCACGCTGACATCGATGCTGTTGGTCTCGCGCCTGCTCAAGTACGTGGACACCCGCGCGGTGATCGTCACCGGGCTCGTGCTCATGGGCTCGGGCATGCTGATGTACTCGCATGTCGACCTTTATGTGGACCAGCGCACGTTGGTTTTCGCGGGGCTTGTGCAAGGGCTGGGCAGCGGGATGATCTTTGTGCCGCTATCCGTCATCGTGTTCTCGACGCTCGATCCGGCCTTGCGCAACGAAGGCGCGGCGATCTTTGCGCTCACTCGCAATGTCGGCAATGCTGTCGGCATCTCCGCGATCCAGTACGAATATCTCCACTTCATCGCCCAGTCGCAAAACGACCTCGTCCAGCACGTACGGCCTGATAATCCCATGTTCGCCTGGGCGCGGCCCGATTTCGACTTCGGATCGCAGCAGGCCATGAGCGCGATTTATGGCGAAATTTCGCGACAGGCGACGATGGTGGGCAATATCACACTGTTCCATTTCGTATTCGTGTTGACCCTTTGCCTGATCCCGCTCGTGCTGCTGATGCGCGTGCGCAAGGTCGAGGCGGACACCCATACACTGCCCATCGGGGAATGACCTTGCGCAAGACCGCTACCCTTCTTCCGCTCATGCTTTGCGCCGCCTGCACGACGGTGGGGCCGAACTATGCGCCACCGGCCCAGCCCTCGGCCGAAGCCGGTTATGGCGCTGCATCGGGCGAACAGGCGGCGCTCGGCGATGCGGCGCAGGCCGATTGGTGGAAGGCTTTCGGCAATCCGGATCTCGACACGCTGGTGGCCCGCGCGCTGGCCGGCAACCACTCGCTCGCGGCTTCGCGCGCGACGCTGGAGAAGGCCCGCCAGCAGGTCGCCGCCGTGGCCGGACGCCAGCTGCCGCAAGTCGATGCCAATGCCCGCGCCGAATATCAGCGCGTCAATCTGGCGGCTTTCGGCCTTTCCAGCGATTCCCAGTTTGGTTCGATCCCCAATCCGAAGTTCGACCTCTATACGCTGGGCGGGGGCGTCAGCTACGATCTCGACTTGTTCGGTGGCACCCGCCGCGCACTTGAACGGGCCGGCGCTCAGGCCGAAGCCGAAACCCGCGCGACCGAAGCCGCGCATCTGATGATCGCCGCACGCGTGGTGGGTCAGGTCCTCGCCATCGCCGCGCTCAATGACCGCCTTGCCACCGAAAAGGCCCTGATTGCCGAGGATGAGCGCAACGTCTCGCTCACCCAGAAGCGCGAACATGCCGGCGAAGGCACTGGCGTCGAGGTGCTGAGCGCGCAGGGCCAGCTCGCCAACGACCTTGCGGACGTGCCCTCTGTCGAGCAGCAACTGGCTGAAGGCCGGGCGATGCTGGCGGTACTGCTGGGCATCTCGCCAGCGGAACTGGGTGCAACCGGGTTCGGGCTCCAGGCCTTCACGCTGCCCGCCAGCGTACCGGTCGCCCTGCCCTCGGCGCTCGTCCATTCCCGCCCTGACATCCGCGAAGCCGAGGCGCGGCTTCATGCCGCCGTTGCAGGCGTGGGTGTCGCCACGGCCAATCTCTATCCCGACATCACGCTGGGGGTGACCTCAAGCCAGTCGACGTCCGAGCTGGACAAGATGTTCAGCAACAAGTTCAATGCCTTCGACATCTTCGCCGGGCTTTCCGCGCCAATCTTCCACGGCGGCACGCTCAAGGCCGAAAAGCGCGGGGCAGAAGCCGAAGCCCGTGCCGCCGCCGCGCAATATCAGGAGGTCGTCACCGAGGCATTCGGGCAAGTTTCCGGCCTGCTGGCGGCTCTGGGCAATGATACGCGCGAACTCGCCGCGCGCGAGACGGCGGCGCAAGTTGCCGACCACTCGCTGCGGCTATCGCGCCGGAGCTTCGAAGTCGGCAACAGCGGCGTGTTGCAAGTGCTGGATTCGGGCCGTTCCTACCAGCACGCCCAGTTGGCGCTGGTGGATACGCGCGCGCGCCAGTTCCAGAACGTCGCCCGGCTCTACGCCGCCACGGCCGGTGGCTGGGTGCCCGCGCCGCCGGTCGCCGCGCGCTGAATGCCACCCGTTTCAGGACAACAGGTAGCAGCCCAGCAAGACCCAGCAGGCAATGCACATCGCCACTGCGATAGTTAGCGAACGAACATCGCGTCCCTGGCGATTTCCGTCTCGTTCCGCACTACCGAGCGCCAATTCCGGCCCGGGAATCATCATTCCAATGGCCGAATCGAGACGGCGTTCGAAGCGGACAATCTTTTCGTCGGCAATCTTCATCCACGCATCCTCTCTCGTGCGCGGGCGCGACCGGAGGGCTTTTGCCCCCTGTTCCTTTTCCGGACCGCCCCCGCGACTCCCTTATCGCCCGACTTTTTGACGTGGCGATCCGAAGCCAATGGCCTCATCGGGGATGCTATCAGATAGATGCCTTCCTGCAACGCCTCTCCAATCGCGCACTTCCGCGTGGATTGACCGGGCCGGCAATGGCATAGGCTCCATCATGACTGGCCGTTTTCCTCAACTCTCGATCCGATCGCGGCTTCTGTGCGGCGAGGAGATCGCCATGGGCCCGGGCAAGGCCGACCTGCTTGAGGCGATCCGCGCGCATGGCTCGATCTCTGCTGCGGCGCGGGCGATGGACATGAGCTATCGCCGTGCCTGGCTGCTCGTCGACGCGATGAATCGCTGCTGGGCGCAGCCGCTAGTGGCCACTTCACCCGGCCGCGCGGGTGGCTCCGGCGCGCAGCTCACCGAGGCGGGGGAGACGATTCTGGCCCATTACCGCGCCCTGGAGCAGCAAATTGAACAAGCGGCGGACAATCCCGACACCGCCGCGCTCGCCGCCCTGCTGCGCCCGATTCCGACAGAGCGGCAAGAGCACTGAACCGTACCTGAAGGTGCCCTAGGCAAGACCTGCGCGACCATATACAGCCGAATACAGTTGTTTCGGGAGGTATTTGAAGATGCTTAGGCTTCGCGCCCTGTTCCTGCCTGTCCTGCTCCTTCTTGCGTCGCTCTGTTCGCCTGCCATGGCCCAGTCCGACGGCCCGCTGGTGCTGGCCGCCGCGAGCCTTCAGGAAGCGATGAATGCCGCAGCCGATGGCTGGGCCGCGAAGGGCCATCCGCGCCCGAAGATCTCCTTCGCCGCATCCTCGGCGCTGGCCCGCCAGATCGAGGCCGGGGCGCCCGCCGACGTCTTCGTATCCGCCGACGAGCCGTGGATGGACGAAGTCCAGGGCAAGGGCCTGATCCGCAACAACACCCGCGTTTCGTTCCTCACCAACAGCCTCGTGCTGGTGGCACCGAAGGGCAATGCGCAGAACATCGCCATCAAGCCCGGCTTCCCGCTGGCCCGCGCGCTCGGCAACGGGCGGCTCGCGGTGGGCGATCCGGCGGCAGTTCCGGCAGGCATCTATGCCAAGCAGGCGCTGACCAATCTGGGCGTGTGGGATTCGGTCAAGGACCACCTCGCCCCGGCCGAAAACGTGCGCGCCGCGCTGGCTCTCGTGGGACGCGGCGTCGCCCCGCTCGGCATCGTCTATGCCACTGATGCCCGCGCCGAACCCGCCGTGCGTGTAGCGGGCTTGTTCCCGGCCAATTCGCACGCCCCGATCAGTTATCCGGTGGCGGTGCTGACCGCCTCGCGCCACCCGGATGCGGAAGGCTTCCGCCGCTTCCTGCTTTCAGGCGAAGGCAAGGCCCTGTTCCGCCGCTTCGGCTTCGGCACGAAGTAACCGGCCCTAAGCACAAGAGGGCCGCATGACCGCACTGACCAGCGAGGAATGGGAAGTCCTGCTGCTGTCGCTCAAGGTCAGCGGCGTCGCCATGGCCTGTGCGCTGCCGCTGGCTTTCGCGCTGGCCTGGGTGCTGGCGCGCTGGCGCTTTCCCGGCGCCATCGTGCTGGACGCGCTGGTCCATTTGCCGCTGGTGCTGCCGCCGGTGGTGACGGGCTGGCTGCTGCTGATCGCGCTTGCCCCGAACACCGCGCTCGGCCGCTTCTTCGAGAACACGTTCGGCCTTACCTTCATGTTCCGCTGGACCGGCGCGGCGCTGGCCGCCGCGATCATGGCACTGCCGCTGATGGTGCGCGCCATGCGCCTGTCGATCGAGGCGGTGGACCGGCGCTACGAGCAGGCCGCCCGCACCCTTGGCGCGGGCCGCCTGCGCACATTCGCCACGATCACCCTGCCCCTCACCCTGCCCGGTATATTGGCGGGACTGGTGCTTGGCTTCGCGCGGTCGGTGGGCGAATTCGGCGCGACGATCACCTTCGCCTCAAACATTCCGGGCGAGACGCGCACCCTGCCACTCGCCATCTACAGCGCCTTGCAGGTTCCCGGAGCGGAATGGCAGGTGGCGCGGCTGGCGGGCCTGTCCATCCTGCTGTCGCTGGCCGCGCTGGTCATTTCGGAATGGCTGGCCCGCCGCCACCGGGCAGGAGCGATGCGCTATGTCATTTGACATCTCGATCGGCCTCAAGCGCGGCGGCCGCACGTTCGAATATACCTTCAAGGCCGAGCAAGGCGGGCTGACCGCGCTGTTCGGCCCGTCCGGCGCGGGCAAGACCACCCTGCTCGACATGATTGCCGGGCTCGTACGCCCGAGCAGCGGCCATATCGTGATTTCCGACGAAGTGCTGTTCGACCGCGAACGCCGCATAGACCTGCCGCCCGAACGCCGCCGCTGCGGCTATGTGTTTCAGGACCTGCGCCTCTTCCCGCACCGCAATGTGCGCGAGAATCTGCTCTATGGCTGGCGGCTCGCCGTGCCGGAGCACCGCTGGCTCGATCTCGACACCGCGCTGGACGTGCTCGGGATCGGCCATCTGCTCGGCCGGAGGCCCGCCACGCTCTCGGGCGGCGAGGCCCAGCGCGTGGCCATCGGCCGAGCCTTGCTCTCGGGTCCGCGCGTGCTGCTGATGGACGAACCGCTCGCCTCGGTCGATGCCGAGCGGCGCGAGGAAATCCTGCACGTGATCGAACGCGTGCGCGACGAACTGCGGCTGCCGATCCTTTACGTCAGCCACGACCGCGCCGAAGTGGACAGGCTGGCCGACCGCGTCATAGCGATCGGAGCCCACCCCGCCACCTTGCCGCCAGCACCGTAGGCCTGGGGCCAAATAGCCTCAGCCCGTGAGCCCAATCGCCAGTGCGGCTGCAAGGCCGATCAACGACGCGATCAGCAATCTGTCTTCGGATTTCCAAAATCGTGCGCGCTTGTCGCCGCGTCCGGGATGCCGACCGGAATAAAGGCGGGCGTGCTTCATGCTCATCCTCCTCCGCAGGCCGGATTTCTCCCGGCCGCCCCGAAGAATGGCATGGCGATGGTTTCGGTGGATTTGATCTTTACGGTGAAGAGGTCTTAACCCGCGCGGCATTGCCCCTCCGCGCGGCGGCCCTATATCTGCCGGCGTTGCGATTCACTTGCAGACAAAGGATTAACTCCATGACCATCGCCGTTGGTGACAAGCTGCCCGACGTGAAGCTGACCAAGGCCGGCGAAAGCGGCCCCGAACCGGTACAGAGCGCCGACTTCTTTGCCGGCAAAAAGGTCGCCCTGTTCTCGGTTCCCGGCGCTTTCACGCCGACCTGCTCGGCCAAGCACCTGCCGGGCTTCGTGGACAAGGCCGCCGAACTCAAGGCCAAGGGCATCGACGAGATCGTCTGCACCGCCGTCAACGATGCCTTCGTGATGGGCGCCTGGAACAAGGCCTCGGGCTCGGCCGACGTGACCATGCTGGCGGACGGCAATGGCGATTTCGTCAAGGCCATCGACCTCGTGATGGACGGCAGCGGTTTCGGCATGGGCGAACGCGGCAAGCGCTTCTCTATGGTCGTCAATGACGGCGTTGTCGAACAGCTCAACATCGAAGCGCCGGGCGCTTTCGAGGTCAGCTCGGCCGACCACATGCTCGGCCAGCTCTGATCCCGGACTGATAATGCGGAAGGCGGCTCTTCCTCGGAAGAGCCGCCTTTTTCGTGCCTGAACTGTCGGTATTTCGCATCGGCGGGGCGTTGGCTTGAGGACGGCTGCCCTCCCCGGCTTGTCGCCCCCCGGCCCGCGCGATAGCCTCGACGCAAATAGAGGAGTTTCCATGGCCCGTTCGGTTATCGTCACCGGTGGATTCGGTGTTCTCGGCAATGCCGTCGCCGCCGCCTTCGCCGCCCGGGGCGACAAGGTCGCCCGCATCGACTTCGCGCCCTCGGCCAAGGAGCCGCTTGCGGGCGCGCTCGATATCGGGGGCGTCGATCTCACCGATGCACAGGCGACGGGCGCGGCGCTCGACGAAGTGGTGAGCGCGCATGGCGGGATCGACATTCTGGTCAACATCGCGGGCGGCTTCGTCTGGGAAACGCTGGAAGGCGGATCGCTCGCCTCGTGGGCGAAGATGCAGACGATGAACCTGACCACTGCGGCCACCATCACCCAGCTTGCGCTGCCCGGGCTCAAGGCTTCTGCCGCCGGGCGCGTGATCAACATTGGCGCGGGTGCGGCGGTCAAGGCGGGCATGGGCATGGGCGCCTATGCCGCGTCGAAGTCCGGCGTCCACCGCCTGACCGAAGCCCTGGCAGAGGAACTGGCAGGCACCAGCGTCACGGTGAATGCGATCCTGCCCAGCATCATCGACACCCCCACCAACCGCGCCGACATGCCCGACGCCGATTTCTCGACCTGGGTCCGGCCCGAGGCGATTGCCGATGTGATCCTGTACCTCGCCTCCGACGCCGCGCGTGCGGTTACGGGCGCGCTGGTGCCGGTCACGCGCGGCGGCTGAATATCGTCCAATCCCGTCGTCCCCGCGCAGGCGGGGGCGACGAGAGTATGATTTAAAGCTCCGCGCCCCTTGGACGGATCGAACTGTCAGTGCTTGCGCCTGACATAGACCACCACCCCATCCTCCCCCCGGAAGATCCGCGTCCAGTGCGGCGAACGAGCCAGTTCCCCCGCGAGCGGGGCATTGTGATCTTCCTGAATGAGAAACGCGACCGGGTGCCACTTGGCCACCACGTCGACCAGCGGGACGTACCCGTTCTCGATCCCGCCGTTGTACTGCCACTCGTCGTGGCCATAGCGGTAATAGCGCCCGTCATAGGCCACGCGCCAGTCGGGCCATCCCGCATCGATGATCGGGCCGCCATAGGGGAAATCGGCATAGACGGTGCCGCGCAGGTGCTCCTGCCGCAGCCGGGCGATGCTCTCCAGCGGCAAAGTCGCGGCGAAGCGCGTGGGCGCGAGCAAGGGCGTCACCACCGCGACCAGCGCCACAGCAGCGACCGGAAGCCAGCGCGGGATGGCAGCCTCGTCCTGCTCCCCCGAACTTGCGCCGCGCGCGATTACCGGCACCATCGACAGCGCCCAGAACAGCGCGAAGCGATAGGCCAGCGCGGTCATCGCCAGCAAGGCCAGCGCCACCAGCACTTCCGTCACCTCATAACGGCGCGTGCGCAGCACGATGCGCAGCGTCAGCAGCACGACCGCCAGCACCGGCCATGCATTGGTCCAGTTGGCCGAGATCCACAGCGGCCGCCATTCGCTGGCGCCGATAGCCAGACTCATCTCTGCATTGGTGGCCGAAATCGCGAGGATCGAGAAACCGTCCGGCGTCGCGAAAATCGCCGCCATCGCGATCACCGTCAGCACGGCGGCGGCGATGGGCAAGGGCCGCGTGCGGTCGCGCAGCCAGTCCACCAGACCGACGGCAGTGTAGATCCCCAGCGCCAGCGCGCCGATGCTCACCGAAGGATGGAAATTCTGCCACAGCACCAATAGCGGCGCGCCGAGCGCGATCGTCACCAGCGGGCGCAGGCGCAATTGCAGCAACGCCAGCAGCAGGCCGAAGCACAGCGCGGCGAAACTCTGCGGGCGGATGCTCGCGGTCGGCAAGGCGGCAAAGAATGCGAGCGTCAGCGCAAGCGCCACGGCCAGACGGCCCGCTCCGCGGTGACGGCAGGCCGCCGCCACGGCCCAGAATCCGCCAAGCCAGCACAGCGCGTCAAACACCCGCAGCGCGCCCCAGCCCCCAGCCATGCGCACCGCCGCCATGCTCGCCTGCGCCAGCCAACCGACGGCGGGCAACGGTTCTCTAAGGTGAAGCGCGGCGAAAGGCTCACGCGCAATCGGGCCGCCGTGGGCAAGGATGATCTCGCCCAGCTTGAGCTGCCAGAAGATATCGACGTCCCAGACGCGGCGTAGCAGCAGCACCAGCAACATGGCCGCCGGAACCAGCACGGCCGCACGGTCCAGCCACAGGCGTACAGCGCTTGTGCCCCCACCCGAGCACCGCCCCTCGCCCGGCGCTTTGACAGTTTCGATCCGGCCGCTCAAACCCACCCCCGCGCGGCACCGTGAATGGTGCCGCCCGGCATCCATCACCGCATGCCGGGGCGCTGTTCAAGCCCCCCCGTATGCTAAAACCGCGCGGAAACGGGGATAAGCGTCAGTAGCCCATCAGGCTGAGCACTTCCTTGCGGCTGCGCTCGTCCTCAAGGAACGTGCCCATCATGCGGCTGGTGATCATGCTGACGCCTGGCGTGCGCACGCCGCGCGCGGACATGCAGGCGTGGCTGGCCTCGATCACCACGGCAACACCGTGCGGCTTCAGATGGGTCCAGATGCATTCGGCCACTTCGGCGGTCAGGCGCTCCTGGATCTGCAGGCGTTGCGCATAGCCCTGCAGCACGCGCGCGAGCTTGGAGATGCCCACCACGTGGTTGCGCGGCAGATAGGCAATCGCCGCCTTGCCGATGATCGGCGCCATGTGATGTTCGCAATGCGACTGGAACGGAATGTCCTTGAGCAGCACGACTTCGTCATAGCCGCCCACTTCCTCGAACACGCGCTTGAGGTGGATGGCCGGATCCTCGCCATAACCCTGGCAATATTCCTTCCACGCCCGCGCCACGCGCTTGGGCGTATCGATCAGGCCCTCGCGCTCCGGATCGTCGCCGGACCAGCGTATCAAGGTGCGGATCGCATCCTGCACTTCTTCCGGCACCGGGGGCTTCTTTTCGAAAGGGCTGTCCTCGTCGGGACCGACCAGGCTGCTCATCCCTTGATACTCCTTCGCAATCTTTCCTGTAGGTGCAGCCGCATGAGCTGCCCCTTGCGGCGAAACAGACCGCGCCGCTCGATCGGCTCGAACATCTCCCCGGGTCGTTCCGGATCGAGCAGAGCGCTTTCCCCCAGCGCTCTTTCAGCATCGGAGAGATGTTTCAAGGGCAAGCGTTCGAGATGTTTGCCCACCGGCACAAGGCTTTCGATCATCGCGGCCATCGAATCGTGGCGATCCAGCGCCTCCACGATCACGTCCTCCCGCTTCCCGCAGTGTTCGGCAAGCAATCGAATGCGCAAGGCGCGGATCGCGGGCACGACATGGGCATTGGCCGGCCGCGCCGCGTCGATGAACACGTCGCACTCCGAATCGAGCCCCATCGAACGGTTGTTCATGTTGGCCGAACCCACGCGCAGGATCTCGTCATCGACGATCAGCAGCTTGGCATGGACATAGATCGGCGTGCCGTCCGACGCGCGCGGGTGGAAGACGTGGAAGCGCCCCGCATGGTCGGCATTGCGCAGCGTCTTGATCAGTTCGACGCGCGCGGTGTCCATCGCTACCTGTTCGAGCCAGCCGCTGGCACTTAGCGGGTTGATGATGACGAATTCGGGCGGATCGGGCTCGATCAGGCGTTCGGCGATGGCCTCGGCCACCGCGCGCGAGGCGAAATACTGCGTCTCGGCATAGACGAAACGGCGCGCGCGGCGGATCTGCTCGACGAACAGCTCCTCGATCTCGGCCACTTGCGTACAGCCTTCGTACTCGGCGCGGGTGCGAGCGATGCCGATCTCGACATTCTCGAACTCGGCCACGAGATCGGACGGCCAGGGGCTGAACTCCTGCGGTGCGCACGGCGCCAATTCGGCGCCCCCTGCAACCTGCCAGCGATCGCGCCCGAGATCGCCCAGCGTGGCCGCCACCTCCCCTTCCATCACCATGGTGACATCGTGCCAGGGTCCATAGAGCCGCCCGCTCGGCTTGCGGCGGCGCGGATCATGCGGGCGGTGTTCCGGCGTGTCCCAGCGGTCGGAAGTCATGTCGATCCCCCCGCAGGCCGCGAAGACATCGTCGATCACCACGATCTTCTGGTGATGGCTGCATCCGATGGGATGCGCACCGTCGAAGCGGAAGTGAATGCGCTTGCGCAGCGCCCAGCGCACCAGATCGATGACCATGGTGCCGCGAAACAGCGACTTCACCAGCGAGACATTCCACTTGAGCAGCAGGATTTCCAGCTTCGGCTTGGTGTGGACCAGCCAGACGATGAATGATCCCAGTCGTGCTGGAAAATGCTCCCCCCGCCCGCCTTGCCACCAGCGTCGGCCGGCGGGGAGCAGGATGCGCGAATCGAAGTCCCAGCCGATCATGAAGATCCGCTGCCGGGCATCGTCCATCGCTTCCCGGATCACCCCGAAATAGGCGGCGGCATCAATCACGACATGCGCGCGCCGGGCCTTGGCATAGCGCCAGACCGACGGGGAGACCGCCCCATCGTCGATCCCGCTCGAATTCTCGGTATTCACGCGTCCACCCGTCCGATCCGGTAACCACCACCAGGGGCCCCAGCGAACCAGAGCGCAACATGTTCCCGAGAGCAAGCGGAAGGCTTCGATCACATGACGGTGGGATGACCGCACAGTTCATCGCATGTAGCCACCGAGGCGCCGGATTTACGCCGATTCGCCGCAAATCGCGGTCGGTCCGACGGTTGATCCGGCACCGTTCACCCGCCATTCCGTTCCAAACATGCACATCGCATGTCTTTCATCCCCGCTCCTTCCCACGCGCAAAAGCGCGCGGAGCGGGTTCCGGCAAATGCCGGGCAGAGCCGTCCGGGTCGTCTTTTTCCGGACCAGTTTTTTGAGGCCCTCTCGCGTTGGAGGGTTGCGTGTCGGTCGCCGCCGGGTCGGTGCCCGCATGGAGAAGGAGTTACGCCATGAAGAAATCGCTCATCGCTGCCGCGCTGGCTGCCGCAACGCTCGTTCCCGCCGCCGCCATGGCACAGGCTGCACCGGCTGCTGCCACCCCCGCGGCAGGCGCCAAGGTCTACGACCCCGAAGGCAATGAAGTGGGTTCGGTCGAAGCGGTTCAGGGCGACGTCGTGACGCTCAACACCGGCACCGCGCGCGCCGGCCTGCCCAAATCGGCCTTCGCCACGCGCGACAAGGGCCTGACCATCGGCATGACCAAGGCTCAGCTTGAAGCCGCCGTTCAGGGCGCGCAGGCGAAGTCGGCCGAGACGCTGTCTTCCGCGCTCGTCGTCGATGCCCCGGTCAAGAGCGCCGACGGCGTCGTTCTCGGCACCGTCAGCAAGGTCGACGGCGACAACGTGACCGTGGCGCTGAAGACCGGCTCTGCCGTCGCTCTCCAGAAGAGCGCCATCGGCGTCGGCACCGATGGCACCCTCGCGCTTGGCGTGACGGCGGCCCAGTTCAACTCGCAGGTTCAGGCCGGTGCTGCCGCTTCGGGCGCCGCCGCCGCAGGCACCGCGGGCGCCGGCAAGTAAACGCCAGACGCGAATCGGGCTGCGGCGCAACCCGCTCCGAATCGACAAATCCGGAAGGGCCGGGATCGCCATGTGCGCTCCCGGCCCTTTTGCGTATTTTCGGGGAAAGTCCTTGCGACGCGCGGCCGCCCGGGGGCATTGGAGCATTTCCGGATCAGGTGAAATCCTGTCGACTCGGAAAGTGCGGCTACCAAGGGGGTGCCGCAAGCCCGCCGCACGGTTCCGGTGCGGCGATCCCTTGCCTCCTTTGCGAACGGAACTCCATTGCCTCTCGCGGATCACCTCCGGACCTTCCAGAAGTCCGTACCCGGTATCGACCAATCGCTGGACATGGCCCGCCGCCGCGCCGCCACCGTGATCGGCGCCATCCTGCTTGGCCTCGTTGCGATCCTGTTCGCGTGGATGGGCGACCTTGCCCAGAAGATCTTCAGCCAGTTCCAGGCCGAGCACCGGTTCGCACCGCTGGTACTCACGCCGCTGGTCTTCGCCGCCACGGTGGCGATCGCCCATCGCTGGGCTCCGGGAGCGCGAGGCTCCGGCATTCCGCAAGTCATGGCGGCCGGACAGGATCTTGAACTTACCCGTTCGCGGTTGCTTGCCCTGCCCACCGCCGTCACCAAGCTACTGCTGACAACGGTGATGCTGCTGGCCGGCGCCTCGGTGGGACGCGAGGGGCCCACGGTGCAAGTGGCCGCCTCGATCATGGTGACCTGCCACCGCATCCTGCGCGTGCCGATCTCGGCCGGCGTACTCATCGCCGGGGGCGCGGCAGGTGTTGCCGCCGCTTTCAATACGCCTCTGGCCGGTGTCGTGTTCGCCATCGAGGAACTGGCGGCCGCTTTCGAGCAGAAAGTCGCTGTACTGGTCATGGGCGCCGTCGTCATTTCGGGCCTCGTCAGCCTCGCGGTGGCGGGCGACTATGTCTACTTCGGCACGATGCGCGAGACGCTGGGCGTGGTCCCGGTGCTGCTGGTGACGCCAGTTGCGGGAATCGCAGGCGGCGTGCTGGGCGGACTGTTCTCGCGCACATTGCTGGCTTTCGCGCGTAGCGCCCATCCCGCCTTCCTGGCCGTACGGCGACGCCCGGTGTTACTCGCCCTCGCCTGCGGGTTCGTGGTCGCGGTGGTCGGCGTGGTGAGCGGCGGATCGACCTGGGGCACCGGCTACGAAACCACCCGCCACATGATCGAAGGGCACGGCACCGCCTCTCCCTGGTTCGGCCCCGCCAAGTTCCTGGCGACCGCCGCCACGGCGGTCTCAGGTGCGCCGGGGGGCATTTTTGCGCCCTCGCTCTCGGTCGGCGCCGGGCTCGGGCAATTGCTTGCCTACGGCTTCCCCGACTATCCCATGCCGGCCATCGTGCTGCTGGGCATGGTCGGCTATTTCGTCGGCGTGGTGCGCGCGCCGCTGACCGCCGTCATCATCCTGATGGAGACGACGGCGAGCCGAGGAATGATCGTGCCATTGTTCCTGACCGCGATCATCGCGGATGGTGCAAGCACGCTGGTCTGCAAGGAAAAACTCTATCACGGCCTCTCGAAGGGCTTCGCGCGGCCGAAGCGCCCGGACGACGCCGAGCAGGTGCATAGCTGAGTCGGGTGCAGGCACCGACCGTTCGGCCCGTGTGAGACCGAAACACGAAAAACCCCGCCAAGGTCAGAGCCTTGCGGGGTTTTTCGTATGTCGCTGGCAATTGGTGCGCCCGGAACGATTCGAACGTCCGACCCTCAGATTCGTAGTCTGATGCTCTATCCAGCTGAGCTACGGGCGCACAGATTGCCTATGTATCCAACCATCAACACAAAGCCACGAAAACTCCCGAAGGAGAATGGTGCGCCCGGAACGATTCGAACGTCCGACCCTCAGATTCGTAGTCTGATGCTCTATCCAGCTGAGCTACGGGCGCAAAGTGCTTTATGTATCCATCCACCAACACGAAGCCACAAAGACCCCGGAAGGAGAATGGTGCGCCCGGAACGATTCGAACGTCCGACCCTCAGATTCGTAGTCTGATGCTCTATCCAGCTGAGCTACGGGCGCGTTGGAGAGGCGCCAATAGGAGGGGATTCTCACCCCGTCAACGCCTATATCGCACTCAGGTGAAGGAATTTACACAAGGCCGCCGCCAGCGGATAATCGAGCGGCGGCATTGTCAGGCCCGGAACCGCATCCGGGGCATACCAGTCCAGCATTTCCGCCTCATGCGCATGCGGCCCCCCCTGCCATTCCCGGCAAACGTAAAGAAGTATGACAAGCGAACGCGCGCCTGCATGCGCGCCCGCGTGCCCGCTCGCGAAGGCTACCGGCACCAGGGATTCGGCGTGGAGCGCCAGCCCCAACTCCTCCTCCAGCTCGCGAACGGCGGCTTGCTCCGGCGTTTCACCGGGCTCCACCTTCCCGCCCGGAAATTCCCAGAGCCCGCCATGCGCGCTCTTAAAAGGTCTCTGCTGCATCAGCACGCGCCCGTCTGCGCGTATCAGCGCCACGGCGACAACCAGCAGCGGTGTAAAAGAATTTTCCAGCTTCGATATCCTTCTTAGGAACTCATTAACGCCAAGATGGCATTTCCTCGAATGATCTGGCGAACTGTAGGGTTGCTCATGACTATCCGATCGATCGGCATCCGTATTCTCAAGGACGATACAGCCGCGACCGCTGTGGAATACGGCCTCATCCTCGGGATGATTGTAATGGTGATGATCGTGTCCTTAAGCGGCGCCGCCAATGAGATCATCGGCATGTGGAATACCATTGCATCGAAGTCAGCTACTGCAATCGGTTCCCAATAATAGTCACGCAAACTTAAGTGTTTTTCAACACTTCCTCTCTAAAAACGAAATTGTCCGGAGCGCTGAAGCAAGACGCCAGGCGGGAAGGACCGGGTACATGAAGACTGCTTACATCAGGAGACATACCATGAAGTTTCTCGCCAAGCTGCGTCGCAATGAAGAAGGCGCCACCGCTATCGAATACGGCCTGATTGCCGCTCTGATCGCCGTTGCCGCGATCGCCGCTCTGCAGGGCATGGGCTCGCAGCTCACCTCGACCTTCTCGAAGACTTCGTCGACGCTCGCTTCGACGAACTAATCGGAAGCTTTCGAGCTAAACGGTTCGGGGCGGCAGGCAAAACCTGCCGCCCCTTTCCGTTTTGGCCGCCTATCTGCGGGCTGCTGGACACCGGAAAGCGAGCCATCTCCTATCGGGGAAGGCCATGCGCGGGTCCGACGACGCGAAAGTGTCGTCCTGCTTGACAATAACAAGTCCCGGAGACACCGAAAGCTGTTGACGCCCCGTCAGCGAAACGCCCCCTGTACCTCGTTCGTGTCCGCGCGAACCTGCTGTAGGTTCTGCGGATGGGCCACCCTGCCGGGAGCGACCAATTCGCCCCCTGCGCCTTGAGCACCTGGGGGGGGGGGGGACATGTGCCCCGACAGGTGGCCGCGATGACGTCCCGTGGGGAGTTTGCGCCTGGAGCGCCAGTACAGGGAACGACGAAGATCGCGGTTGGCCCGGACCATAGGAGGTCAAGGCCATGGAAAACGAGAGGCGTTGGTTCGTCGGTATCGACTGGGCTTCTGAAATTCATCAAGTCCGGTTGTCGGATGTTCACGGCACCAAAATTGGGGAGCGGTCCGTCAAGCACGGCGCTGAAGGGATAGCCGAACTGGCGAACTGGATACTGCAGCTGACCCAGGCGCCGCCGGGCTGCATTCATATCGCCATCGAGGTGCCTCATGGGCCCGTCGTCGAAAGCCTCGTGGAGCGCGGCTTTCACGTCTACGCGATCAACCCGAAGCAACTCGATCGATTCAGAGACCGCTTCTCGCCGGCCGGGGCGAAGGATGACAGCCCGGACGCCTGGGTCTTGTGCGATGCCTTGAGAACCGATGCCCGTTGCTTCCGCGCGCTAGCCACTCTCGATCCCATCCTTGTCGAGCTGCGCGAATGGTCACGCATTGCCGAGGAGTTGCGCCATGAACGCAACCGACTCGGCAACCGCGTGCGAGAGCTCCTGTGGCGATACTACCCGCAGCTTCTCGAATTGACCGACGATGTCGCGGCAACTTGGTTCCTCGACCTCTGGCGCCTTGTACCCACCCCAGGAAAAGCAGCGCGCGTGCGTGAAGTGACCGTTGCCAAGCTCCTCAAACATCATCGAATACGCCGGCTCACCGCATGCCAGGTGCTTGAGAAACTGCATGAGCCGGCCATCCCAGTTGCCCCGGGAACGATCGAAGCTGCAACAGGCCACCTTGGTGCCATTGCTATCCGCCTGGCTCTCGTCAACCGACAGGTATCTCAAGCCGAGGCCCAACTCGACAAGCTCACCGGCCAACTCGCGGAAAAGGAAACTCCTGAGAACGGCGACCAAGCTGAGCAGCGTGACGTGACGATCCTGCGATCCTTGCCGGGCGTCGGAAGAATCGTCCTCGCCACGCTGCTCGCAGAAGCATCCGATGCTCTGCAGCGTCGAGATTACCACGCGCTACGCTGTTTGTCCGGCGTTGCCCCAATCACCAAGCGATCTGGCAAAAGCCGGATTGTCCTGATGCACCAGGCAGTCCACGTCAGGTTACGAAACAGCGTCTACCATTGGGCACGCGTTGCCGTTCAACACGGTCTGCTCAGCAAAGCGAAATACGCCGCACTTCGTGCACGCGGGCACGGCCACGGCCGGGCGCTGCGATCAGTTGCCGATCGACTTCTCGCCGTTGCGTGCACGATGCTGAAAAACCAAACTACTTTTGACCCGTTGCACACAGCCTGAGCACGGCACTAAAAATCAATGGACTCCGCTACGAAGCATGCTCCGTAGCGTCGCCATTCCGCGCGCCTGCCCAACCAAGTGCCCTACGTTCAGCGCATCCCTTGCCAAACGGTGGGGAGCCCCCCCCCCCCCCGCTCATCAGAGATAGCCTTAGCCGCGCCTGGCCAACGGGTGCCGCGCGTTGACGAGGGCCACCAGCCGCGCGCTCTCGACGTGGGTGTAGATTTGCGTGGTGGCGATGTCCGCATGGCCGAGCAGCGTCTGCAACACGCGCAAGTCCGCGCCGCCCTCCAGCAGATGCGTAGCGAAGGCATGCCGCAGCACGTGGGGCGAGACTCGCTCCGGATCGAGCCCGGCACGAGCAGCCAGCTCGCGCAGAAGCTGGAACAGCCGCACCCGCGTGAGATGGCCGCTCTCGCCACGCGAGGGGAAGAGATGCCGCGAGGTACCCTTCCTCACCGCCAGCCACCGCGACAGCACGGCCCGCGCCCGGGTGCTGACCGGCACCATCCGCTGCTGCCCGCCCTTGCCCGTGACGTGGAGGAACGGCGCATCGCGCGGTACCGCCGTGGCCGGCAGCGAGACCAGTTCGCTCGCGCGCAGGCCGGAGCCGTAAAGCAATTCGAGCAAGGCCAGCAGGCGCACCGATTCGGGCCGATCTCCCGCCGCTTCCTCTTCCGCCCGCGTCAGGAAGCGCTCGACCTCATCGCGCGAGAGCACGCGCGGCAGCGGACGCCGTGCCCGCGCGCGCGGCAAGGCGGGGGAAGGATCGTCCTCGCGCAGCCCTTCATCGACAAGAAAGCCGTAAAACTGCCGCAGCGCCGAGCAGCGCCGCGCAAGTGTCGCGGGCGAAACCGCACTCCACGCCTCGCCCAGCGAGGCGAGCGCATCGCCGTCGGCCATGACGAGATCGCCGAGTTCGTCGGCCGCCGCATCGAGATCGCGGCGATAGGCCGCCAGCGTATTGGCGGCCGCCCCGCGCTCGGCGGCAAGCATGGTGAGGAAGCGCTCGGGCGCGCCGACCGGCGAGCCGCGCGACGTCACCGGATCAGGCCCGCGCCACGGCCTCGGCCGCGATCATCCGCGCATCGGCCTCAAGCCCCACGGTGCGCAGCGCCGAGACGATGTGGAAGAGATACCGCGGCGTCATCCGGTGCCAGTCGTCACCCTGCATGCCAAGCCCGACAAGCAGCGCCACGCCGGCGGAATCGCCATTGGCAGCGGCGCGGTCGAGCGCGGCGGTGTAGCGAGTGCTGCTATCAAGCCCCAACCCAAGCTGGCCGGAAAAGCTGCCTGCATCGCTCGAATCGATGCGCCCCAGCGCCGCCAGACCGGCAACGAGGAAAGCACTGCGGCGCTTGTCGGTGCTGTTGTCCGCATCGATATAGGTGTTCACCGGACTGGCACCGACCGTGCGAATGCGGCCCGGAGCGGCAAGGACCAACAAGGCCCAGCCCTGACTGCCCGAAGCCACCACCGGCGACCAGGCCAGCGCGTTGGAATCGAATCCGGCCGCCAGCATCGAGGTCAGCAGCGCCGGAGCCTGATCCTCCATATCCTTGGTGGGCGCAATGCGGGCGGCGGCGGCGGCGGTCAGCACCTGCCGCGCATAGACGGCATCGGCGCCATTGGCCCCGTTCCACAAGCTCTGCATCGCCGAGAAGCGCGCGGACGGATCCTCCAGCACATAGGCATTGCGCAGCGTTTCCGCACGCTGTTGCCAGTCGCCGGTCACTTCGGGATCGGAATAGAGCTGGCCGTAAAGATCGACCATCGCCGCATTCGACAGCACGCCGCTGGAACCAGCGTGATCGGCCGCGGCGGCGCGCCGCTCCAGCCCGACCATCGGCGCAAGCGCCGTCATCGCATTATAAAGCGGATCGGCATCGGCCATGGCGCTGTCCGGCGGCGTCAGGCCAACGGCATTGGCCAGTCCGAAGCGCCAGGGCGTCATCGTCGTGACGCCGTCCCACTCGATCGTCACGGCCTTGCGCGAACGACCTGCGGCACCGGCATATTTCTGTGCAAGCAGCAGATCGATGCGCTCCATCGAACCGTGCACGCGCATCTTGTCGAGCTTGGCCATGGCCGAGGCGCCGCTGCCGCGAAACGCCTCGCAGATCGCCTTGGCCGCATCCCACTGCGCATCGTCGCGCAGCGAACCCGCGGATGAGAAGACCGGGCAAAGACCAGTGAAATCGGCCGCGCGCTGGTATGTCTCGAACGCCTGATCGCCGAGTTCCGGCGTGTAATTGGCAATGTCGATGTCCTGCAACACGGCCCGCGCGGCATCGCTTTCGCCCATGCGCAGCAGCAGCGCCACACGCAGTGCAAGGAAGCGCTGCGGGCTCATCCCGGCAGGCGGGGCAAGGCGCGAAATCAGCGCACGGCGGAGCAGGATATGCCCCCAGCGCGACACCAGCTGGCCCTGATTGGCCGCCAGCGCCGCTTCAACCACAGAGGCACTCTGCGATCCCAGCGAGGCGGCAGGCAGGCCCCCTTCGCTATCGTCCATCAGGCCGATCTGTTCCATCGAGCGGCGCGCCTGCGGCGGCATGTCGAGATCGATCTTGTTGCCGAGCAGATCCTCGAAATCCTCGGGCGACATGCGCTCAAGCTCTTCGAGCGTGGGCACGCGGGTCAGCCCGCCCTGACCGAGAAGCGCGGGAATCGCCGCTCCCGCATCGACGGCCGCAGGCGCGGCACCGGGAATCGGCTGCACCATGGGCGTGGAAATCGCACGCGGCGCGGCGGCGTTGCCGCCCGCAGCCGGCGCCGCATTGGGCGTAGGTGTTGGCGTGGGCTCCTCGAACCCCTTGGGCAGGAGCGATTCGGGCGCATCCTGCGCCACCGCCCATACCGACGTGAGCGCAAGGGCGGTGCCGACCATGACATGCCAGGCGCGGATACGGGAATTCATCGCGGAAGCTCCGGAACAGACACCGGCTGAACGATATCGCGGATCTGCCGGCGACCACCGTCAGCCCAGGCCATGCCCCCGACAACCACCACAATCGCGACGACCACAGCCGCAGTCACGCCCGGAAGCCTTCGCCTGCCCTTTGGTATCGTCACTCACCTTCCTTCACCGATGCTTGCGCTGCGACCTAGCGCAACTATAGGCGGTGGGGCAATGGACGTTCAACAGACCCGCTTTTCCGCGCAAGAAATTGCCGCTCTCGCCCGGCGGATCGACAGGCCTATCGTGCTGGTCGGCATGATGGGCGTGGGCAAGTCCAGCGTGGGTAAGCGGCTGGCCACGCTGCTCGAATTTCCCTTCGTCGACGCGGACGAGGAAATCGAACGCTCGGCGCAGATGACGATCCCCGAGATCTTCGAAACCTATGGCGAGGCCTATTTCCGCGACGGCGAGCGCCGCGTGATCGCGCGCCTGCTGGGAGCGGGCCTTGCCCCCTGCGTCGTTGCTACCGGCGGCGGGGCCTTCTGCAATGAAGAGACGCGCGCGCTGATCCTCGATCATGCTATCACTGTCTGGCTCGACAGCGAGGTGGACACGCTGGTCGAACGCACCGCGCGCAAGGACAATCGCCCGCTGCTGCAAGGCGGCGAGCCGCGCGAAATTCTGGCGCGCCTGCGCGAGGATCGCCGGCCGCACTATGCGCAGGCACCGATTCACGTGGTCAGCGCCAGCGGACCGCACGTCCAGACGATCAACAAGGTACTTCAGGGACTCTCGCAATGGCTGTGATCTCCGTCGACATCGCTGGACGCCCCTACGAAGTGCGCGTGAGCGCCGGGCTGCTGGCCGAACTCGTGCCGAACTGCCGGGGGCTGCTGCGCAAGCGCGGCGTGCCGATCGTCACCGACAGCAATGTCCACGCCGCATGGGGAGGCGTGATCGAAGCCTCGCTGCGCGAAAACGGGCACGAGCCGCACTGGCGCATCCTCCCTGCGGGCGAGGGAACAAAGTCGTGGGAAGAACTGGCCGCCACGGTCAACTGGCTGCTCGAACTCGGCGTCGAGCGCGGGGACAGCGTGATCGCGCTGGGCGGCGGCGTGATCGGCGATCTCACCGGCTTCTGCGCCTCCGTGCTCAAGCGCGGCTGCAAGTTCATCCAGGTGCCCACCACGCTGCTGGCGCAAGTCGATTCGAGCGTGGGCGGCAAGACCGCGATCAATACGCCCGCCGGCAAGAACCTGGTGGGCGCGTTCCATCAGCCCTCGCTGGTGCTGGCCGATCTCTCCGCGCTTGAAACCCTGCCCCGGCGCGAACTGCTGGCAGGCTATGCCGAAGTCGTGAAATACGGCCTCATCGACGATGCGGACTTCTTCGCCTGGTGCGACGCGCATGGCGCGGCGATGATCGATGGCGATGCCGCGCTGCGCGAATATGCCGTGGCCCATTCGGTGGCCAGCAAGGCCCGAATCGTTGCCGAGGACGAGTTCGAGACCACCGGCAAGCGCGCCCTGCTCAACCTTGGCCACACTTTCGGCCATGCACTGGAGGCCGAGACCGGCTTTTCGAGCCGCCTGCTGCACGGCGAAGGCGTCGCGCTGGGCATGGTGCTTGCCGCCCGCTATTCGGCGCGCAGGGGCCTTATGCCGCAGGCCACGGCCGAGCATGTCGCCCGCCATATCGGCGAAATCGGGCTACCCGCGAGTCTCGCGGCGCTGGGCCTCGATTGCGACGGCAAGGCGCTGGTGGATCACATGCTCCACGACAAGAAGATGGACGCAGGCACCCTGCCCTTCCTGCTGATGAAGGGCATCGGCCAGACTTATCTGGACCGCGAAGTCTCGCTTGAGGACGTGGCCCAGTTCCTCGACGCAGAACTGGCGCGCAGCCCGGCCTGACCGGGCGCGGTTTCGGCGTTTTTCGGGAACTTCGGTGTCGTGACGCGCGTCCTTCCTTGCATAACCGCAAGGGAGAGACCGCCATGCCAGCCAAGTCCAAAGCCCAGCAGAAAGCCGCCGGTGCGGCCCTCTCCGCCAAGCGCGGAGAGACGGCGAAGAGCGCCCTCAAAGGCGCCTCGCGCGAGATGGTCGATTCGATGAGCGAGAAGCAGCTTGAAGAGCTTGCCGCCACCAAGCGGAAGGGCAAGCCCGAGCACGTCAAAAACTGACGAGCAATGCAGCGGAATTCGACGCCATGACGTCAACGACGTGACATTTCCGGGACACGTCATTATAGGCATGCGTCAAGAACACAAACATCCTTAAAATATAACAATATTTCCGGGAATGCGATGACTATTGCCGAAGCCACCCCCGAGCTGGACTTCCCCGAGGAAGCCGAGCGCGACGACCGCGCCTTCCTCGGCCATCCGCGCGGACTGGGTTACCTCTCGTTCGTCGAAGGCTGTGAGCGCTTTTCGTACTATTCGATGCAGACGCTGCTCGTGCTCTACATGGTCAAGTATCTGCTTTTGCCCGAGAACGTGGGTAAAGTGCTGGGCCTTCAGTGGCTGCGCGGCTGGCACTATGCCGGGCTGGAAGGTCAGCCGCTCGCATCGGCGATCTTCGGCGACTACACCTCGCTTGTCTACCTGACACCGATCCTCGGCGGTGTGATCGCGGACCGTTGGCTGGGCCGCCGCGCGACGCTGATCGCGGGCGGGATCGTCATGTCGCTCGGCCACTTCCTGATGGCGTTCGAGGGGATGTTCCTACTCGCGCTGATCTCGCTGGTGGTGGGCGTCGGCCTGTTCAAGGGCAACATCGCCAGCCAGGTGGGTGAACTCTACAAGCCGGAAGACTTGCGCCGCGCCATGGCGTTCCAGATCTTCTACATCGGCATCAATGTCTCGGTGATCGCCGCCCCGCTGATCGCCGGTACGCTGGGCGAGAAGGTCGGCTGGCACTACGGTTTCGGCACTGCCGGCGTGGTCATGGTGATCGGCCTGCTGATCTACCTAAAGGCGCGGCCCTGGCTGCCGGAAGACAACCGCGCGGCGCGCGGGCAAAAGGTGCCCCGCCAGCCCCTCACCCGCAGCGATTGGCCGCGCCTTGGGGCGCTGGCCGTGCTGGTGCCGGTGCTGGCCATTTCGATGATGAGCAACCAGCAGATCTTCAACGCCTATCTCGTTTGGGCCGACGCGAAGTTCCAGCTGACCTTCTTCGGCGAGACCCTGCCGACGAGCTGGATGATCACGGTGGACGCGACGCTCAGCTTCTCGATGCTGGTCGCGGTCGCCGCGTTCTGGAAGTGGCACGCCAACCGCACCGGGCGCGAGCCGGACGAACTGGGCAAGATGATCATCGGCTCGCTTTTCTCGATGGCCGGCGGCATGTGCCTGGTGATCGCTGCGGCAACGGCCGGGGGCGGCAAGATTGGCCTGTTCTGGCCGGTGATGTTCCACCTGTTCAACTCAATCGGCTTTGCGCACATCATGCCGGTGAGCCTTGCGCTGTTCACCAAGATCGCCCCGCGTTCGCTCAATGCGACCGTGGTGGGCATCTATTATCTGGCGTTCTTCGGAGCCAACAAGATCGTCGGCGTAGTCGGCGGCTGGTACTCGACGATGGACATCGTGTCGTTCTGGCTGATGCACGTCGGTGCAGCCACTTTGGGGCTCGTCGCCTTCTCGGTGTTCAAGATCGTGCTGGGCAAGACGCTGGCGGGTGAGCCGAACCCCGCCTGACCGGATAGACCCGTCATCCCTGCGAAGGCGGGGATCCCGCTTGTTCTTCAAACCTTGCGCATGGGGCAAGGAAAGCGGGGCCCCCGCCTTCGCGGGGGCGACGGGGAGTTTTGTTGAAATGGCAGGTGGAGTGGCGGCTCGCGCTCAGCCGAACACGGCGACCGACTGCAACCCGGCAATCACCGGCCTGCCCGAGGCGCTCCACTGGTGAATATGCTCACTCGCCCCGCCATCGCGGGCGAATTCGCTGGTCGAACGCAGCAGCCACCAGCCGTCCTCGGTCGTAGGCGCGGGCTCAAGCATGTTGACGTGCCAGTGCATCGAACTGATCGGCACGCGGAAATTGAGCAGCGGCAGCACCGCCGTCGGCAGCCCATCCCCCACGAGCACAGCCTCCACGGCCGGATCGAGGCCCTCGCGTTCCTTGAGCCGTACCCACCAGCACAAGTCCGCCTCGCCCAGCGCCGATTTCGGCAGGGCGAAACGCGCATCGAAGTTCTGCTTCAGGAACACCGGCGCATGGTCCATCGGCACCGGCTTGGCGCTCTCGACCGGGCTCACGCCTTCCGGCATCGTATAGCCCGCGATGTCGGCCGCGCTCTCGATCTGGCGCATGAACACGAAGCTGGCGCTGAAACCCACGCCCTTCCCGTCCGACAGTTCCGCCGCAACCCAGGTCGCATTGCGCCCCTTGCGCACGATCCGCGCCCGTGCCTCGACCCGACCGGCCAGCGGCGCGATCATCGCGAACTGGCCTGAGCGCAGTGGCGGCAATTCAGGATCGACCCGCCGCGCGGCGGCCAGAGCGATTGCCGACGTCAGCCCGCCATAGGCAGTGCGCCCCTGCAGCCAATCCTCTGTGATATCGAACGCGAAGCCGCCCTCGATCTCCGGCGCTTCGGACAGGAGCGCGGCAAAACCCGCCATCAGAACAACCTCGAACCGTTGGGAACCGGCTTGTCCGGCGCGAAAAGGACCACCCGGCCCTCCTCGTCCGCAAAGCCCAGCGTCAGCGCTTCGGACAGCGCCTTGCCGATCTGCCGCTTGGGAAAGTTCACGACCGCCGCCACCTGCCGGCCGATCAGTTCCTCGGGAGAATAGAGCGCCGCGACTTGCCCGACGCTTTTCTTCTCGCCGATGCCGGGACCGAAATCGATCCGCAGCTTGAGGCTCGGCTTGCGAGCCCCTTCATAGACCTCCGCAGCGACAATGGTGCCGATGCGGATGTCTACGGAAAGGAACTGATCGAAGGTGATTTCGTCGCCGACAGGTGCGGCGGGGTCATGATCTAGATGCATTTATTCCATTTCGAGGATCACGGCGTCCACTGCAAGGCTTTCGCCTGCCTTGGCGTTGACCGCCTTCACCACGCCCGACTTCTCGGCGCGCAGGATGTTCTCCATCTTCATGGCCTCGACGACGGCAAGCGGCTGTCCGGCTTCCACCTTGTCCCCCTCGCCCACATGGAGCGCGACGAGCAGACCCGGCATCGGGCAGATCAGGAACTTCGAAAGATCCGGCGGGATCTTTTCGATCATGTGCTTGGTCAGCGAAGCCACGCGGCTGGGCAGGATCTGCACGTCGTGGATCGCCCCGCGCGTGGTCATCTTCAGACCCGTGCGCGTGGGCGCGACGCGGATGCCGATAGCCTCGCCGTCGATCTCGGCGTCGATCAGGCGGTCGCCCGGCGTATATTCCATCGCGAGGTTGACGGAGATGCCGTTCACCGTCACGTCCTCATCGTCGATGACGACTTCGAAAGGCGCCTTGTCGATGATGACGGTCCATTCCGACGGCGGCGCCAGACGGCGCGAGGCGAGCTGCCCGTCGACCCGGCGCGCACGGTCGGCCCGTGCGGTAGCGACGAAGGCGGCAACGGCAGCCAGCTTGCCCTTCAGTTCCTCCGACGCAGGCGCGCCGGTGAAGCCTTCGGGATATTCCTCGGCAATGAAGCCCGTGGTCAGCTCGCCCGAGCGGAAGCGCGGGTGCTGCATGATGGCCGAGACGAAATCGATGTTGTGGCCAAGGCCCTCGATCTCGAACAGGTCGAGAGCGGCAACCTGCTTGTCGGCCGCCTCGTCGCGGGTCTCGCCCCAGGTGATCAGCTTGGCGATCATCGGGTCGTAGAACATCGAGACTTCGCCGCCCTCGTAGACGCCGTCATCGACACGCACGCCGTCGATACCGCGACGGCCGTTTGCGGAGCCGTCGTCGTCCCAGCCGTCAACCGGCGGCTGATAGCGCACGAGGCGGCCGGTCGAGGGCAGGAAGCCGCGATAGGGATCTTCGGCATAGACGCGGTTTTCGATGGCCCAGCCGTCGATCTTGACGTCGGCCTGCGTCATCTCCAGCTTCTCGCCTGCGGCGACGCGGATCATCTGCTCGACCAGATCGACACCGGTGATCGCTTCAGTGACCGGGTGTTCGACCTGAAGGCGGGTGTTCATTTCGAGGAAATAGAAGCTCTCGCCCGTCGGGTCGGCGCCCGAGACGATCAGTTCCACCGTACCGGCCGAATAGTAGCCTACTGCGCGCGACAAGGCGACGCACTGCTCGCCCATGGCCTTGCGCATCTTTTCGGTGACGAAGGGCGACGGCGCTTCCTCGACCACCTTCTGGTGGCGGCGCTGGATCGAGCATTCGCGCTCGTTCAGGTAGAGAATGTTGCCGTGCTTATCGCCGAGGATCTGGATCTCGATGTGGCGCGGGTTGAGGATGAACTTCTCGATGAAGACGCGGTCATCACCGAAGGAGTTCAGGCCTTCGCGCTTCACGGACTCGAAGCCCTCGCGCACGTCCTTTTCGTCGTAGGCAAGGCGCATGCCCTTGCCGCCGCCGCCGGCCGAGGCCTTCATCATCACCGGATAGCCGATCTCGTTCGAGATGCGCACGGCGTGCTCGGTATCCTCGATCTCGCCCACGAAGCCGGGGACGACGTTGACGCCGGCCTGCTTGGCAAGCTTCTTGGATTCGATCTTGTCGCCCATCGCGGCGATGGCGCCGACGGGAGGGCCGATGAACTCGATGCCTTCTGCGGCCAGCGCCTCTGCGAAGGAGGTACGCTCGGACAGGAAGCCATAGCCCGGATGGACGGCTTCGGCGCCGGTCTGCTTGCAGGCCTGAATAATCTTGTCGGCAATCAGGTACGACTGCGCGGCCGGCGCGGGGCCGATGTGGACGGCCTCATCGGCCATCTGCACGAAAGGCGCGCGGGCATCGGCGTCCGAATAGACGGCCACCGTCTGAATGCCCATGCGGCGCGCGGTCTTGATCACGCGGCAGGCAATCTCGCCCCGGTTTGCGATGAGGATTTTCTTGAACATCTCAATCCCTGTCTTTTGTCATGCGCCAAGCGGCGAAAAGTCCCACCAAGATCAGAACGATCAGGCTCCCCGGAAACATGAGGAACTTGATCAACCCATCATTCTCGCATTCCACACTGCCCGGACGGCCGCAGTCTCCCATCGCCGCGCCGAACAGCATCATCACCACAAACGCCGCTCCCAGCAGACCGAGCGCGATGCAGCCGACGCTCCGTGCCGAATTCGAACCTTCGCTGAAACTCAACCGCCACCCATTCCTCCATCGTCACCCTGAACTTGTTTCAGGGTCCATCTCGCCCCGCAGACCACCGGTCCGAGGCGAGAAATGGATGCTGAAACAAGTTCAGCATGACGGATTTGCGAGCGGAAGGCGTGGAGCATCAATTCCCCGCATTCCCATAGTCACGCAGTTGTTTTGTGCGCGCCACGGTCAATTCCTTGAGGCAACCGTTCTGCTGGAGCGGCCAGATCGTGCCGCTTTCCTCACGCGGGCCGTTCTCTGCGAGGCACTGAGCGTCCCGATAAGCGAGCCACTTGCGCTGCGCATCGAGCAGCCGATTGAAATTTCCACCGGGGCCCTGCTTGTCGGCCGCCTTCGCCGCCGCTGCCACCTTCCCCCAGGCCTCGTTCATCGCGCGGTCGGCCGACTGGAAGTCGCGGTACGAACACACATTCATGTCCGTCTGCGTCATCGCGTTGGCGCAATCGATCGCGGGCTCCGAGGCCAGGAGGAGGATCGGCAGGATCACCCGTGGATCACTCGGCCGCTTCCAGCTTCGCACAGCCCTTGGGCATGCGCTGGGCTTCGACTTGCGCCGGGGTCAGTTCGATGGCCATCGGCTTGATGCCGAGGCGCGCGAACATCGCCGCGTCATTGTCATCGCCGGAGTTCGGCGCGGTCAGCAGCTTGTCGCCGGTGAAGATCGAGTTCGCGCCGGCCATGAAGCACATCGCCTGCGTCATTTCGGACATCGATTCGCGGCCGGCTGAGAGGCGCACCATCGACAGCGGCATGGTGATGCGCGCCACCGCAACGGTGCGCACGAATTCCACGTCGTCGATCTTGGCGAGCGGGGTGTCGGCCAGCATGTCGCCCAGCACGGTGCCCTTCACGGGAACCAGCGCGTTAACCGGCACCGACTGCGGGTGATCGGGCAGCGTCGCCAGCGTGTGGACGAAGCCAACGCGGTCAGCCCGCGTCTCACCCATGCCGACGATGCCGCCAGAGCAGACGTTGATGCCTGCCATGCGCACGTTCGACAGCGTGTCGAGGCGGTCGTCCATCGTGCGCGTGGTGATCACCTGATCGTAACGCTCAGGCGAGGTGTCGATGTTGTGGTTGTAGTAGTCGAGACCCGCTTCGGAGAGCATGTCCGCCTGATCGGGCGTCAGCATGCCCAGCGTCATGCAGGTTTCCATGCCCATGGCGCGCACGCCCTTCACCATCTCGATGATGGCAGGCATGTCGCGGTCCTTGGGGTTGCGCCAGGCCGCGCCCATGCAGAAGCGGGTCGAGCCCTGATCCGCCGCCTGCGCCGCGCGCTGCAGCACCTGCTGCACTTCCATCAGCTTGGTCGCCTTGACGCCACTGTTGGCCGAAACCGACTGCGAGCAATAGCCGCAGTCTTCCACGCAGCCGCCGGTCTTGATCGAAAGCAGCGTGGAAAGCTGCACTTCGTTGTGCGGATGGCTGGCGCGATGGACTTCGGCTGCGCGGAACACCAGTTCGGTGAACGGCAGATCGAACAGCGCCGCGATTTCCTCACGGGTCCAGTCGTTTCGGGCCAAGGGGCGGGTGGTGACGGCGGGGGTCTCGGTCATAGTCATTCCTCAGGCAGCCGGAACGCGCGCGGGATAACGCGGGGCCAAAGCTCCGCCATAATCACAAGCGCGGCGTCGATCCAGCATCGCCGTCCTTATTCCGCCGCTTCCAGCGAAGAACCGAGCGGCGGCATGTTGTGGCCGAGCAGGCGCAATACGTCCGCCGCGCACTCCACCACGTTCGTACCGGGCCCGTAGATGCCCTGAACGCCGGCATTGCGCAGGAACTCATAGTCCTGCGGCGGGATGACGCCGCCGGCGATCACCTTGATATCGCTGCGACCGGCTTCGCGCAGTTTCTGGATCAGTTCGGGGATCAGCGTCTTGTGACCGGCTGCAAGGCTGGACGCGCCGACCACGTCGACCGCGCTCTCCAGCGCCAGCACCACGGTTTCTTCCGGCGTCTGGAACAGCGGGCCGGAAACAACGTCGAAGCCCATATCCCCAAAGGCGGAGGCGATCACGTTCGCACCGCGATCATGACCGTCCTGGCCCATCTTGGCGACCAGCACCTTGGGCTTGCGGCCGAGACGACGCTCCACGGCCTGCACACCGTCCAGCACCTGCTGCCAGCGGCTGTCACCCTCGTAGGGCGCGGCATAGACGCCCTTCACCGGGGTCGGCTGGGTACCATAGCGCTGGAAGCTGTCTTCCATGGCCGAGCTGATCTCGCCCAGCGTAGCGCGGGCGCGGGCGCATTCGACGGCAAGTGCGAGCAGGTTGTTCTCGATGCTGGCGGGCGCGGCGGCACCGTCGCGCAGGGCCTTGAGCGCGGCCTGGCAAGCAGCCTCGTCACGCTCCGCCTTCATCTTGTTGATGCGGGCGATCTGGCCTTCGCGGACCTTGGCGTTGTCCACTTCCAGCGTTTCCAGCAGGTCTTCGCTGGCAAGGCGGTACTTGTTGACGCCGACGATCACGTCGTCGCCCCGGTCCACACGCGCCTGACGGGCGGCGGCAGCGGTCTCGATCATCGCCTTGGGCCAACCGGCAGCGACGGCCTTGGCCATGCCGCCTTCGGCCTGAACGCGATCGATGATCTCCCAGGCCTGGTCGACCAGCTGCTGCGTCAGCGATTCAATGTAGTAGGACCCACCCAGCGGATCGACGACATTGCACATGCCGGTCTCTTCCTGGATGATGATCTGCGTGTTGCGGGCGATGCGGGCCGAGAAGTCGGTCGGCAGCGCGATCGCTTCGTCCAGCGCGTTGGTGTGCAGCGACTGGGTGCCGCCCAGCATCGAGGCCATCGCCTCGATCGTGGTACGGATGACGTTGTTGTAGGGGTCCTGCTCCTGCAAGCTCACGCCCGAAGTCTGGCAGTGCGTGCGCAGCATCTTCGAACGCTCGTCCTTGGCGCCCAGATCGGTCATCACCCGGTGCCACAGCACGCGCGCGGCGCGCAGCTTGGCCACTTCCATGAAGAAGTTCATGCCGATGGCGAAGAAGAACGAGAGGCGACCCGCGAACTTGTCGATATCGAGGCCAGAGGCCACGCCGTACTTCACGTATTCCGCGCCGTCGGCGATGGTGAAGGCCAGTTCCTGCACCTGCGTCGCGCCGGCTTCCTGCATGTGGTAGCCGGAAATCGAGATCGAGTTGAACTTCGGCATCTCGCGGCTGGTGTAGCCGAAAATGTCCGAGATGATCCGCATCGAAGGCTCTGGCGGGTAGATGTAGGTGTTGCGGACCATGAACTCCTTGAGGATGTCGTTCTGGATGGTCCCGTCGAGCAGCTTGCGGTCTACGCCCTGCTCTTCGCCGGCAACGATGAAGAAGGCCAGGATCGGGATCACCGCGCCGTTCATCGTCATCGAAACCGACATCTTGTCGAGCGGAATACCGTCGAACAGGATCTTCATATCCTCGACCGAATCGATGGCGACGCCGGCCTTGCCCACATCACCCACGACGCGTGGATGGTCGCTGTCGTAACCGCGATGGGTGGCAAGGTCGAAGGCGACCGAAAGGCCCTTCTGACCCGCTGCAAGATTGCGGCGATAGAAGGCGTTCGATTCCTCGGCAGTGGAGAAGCCCGCATACTGGCGGATGGTCCAGGGACGGCCGGCATACATCGAGGCACGCACGCCGCGCGTGAACGGCGCGAAGCCGGGAAGGCCGGGATCGACGGTCACGTCCTCTGCGGTGTAGAGCGGCTTTACCGCAATACCCTCGGGCGTGTTCCAGGTCAGGTCCTTGCCCTTGACCTCCTTGTCGGCGGCTGCCTTCCAGTCGTTGATGTTCGGTCCCTCGGTCATCGCACTACCCTTGCAGCTTCGTCATCCTGAACTCGTTTCAGGATCCATTCCTCGCCCTCTCACCGTCGTCGCCCGGAGGCGAAATGGATCCTGAAAAGAGTTCAGGATGACGGTGGAGCTTGGGCGACGGCTTCTATTCAATGCGCCTCTTTGGGCGTTTCCATGATCTCGGTGAGCTGACCGCCCATGTCCTTGGGGTGGACGAAGAAGATCAGCGTCCCGTGCGCGCCCATGCGCGGCTCACCCAGCACGCGCTTGCCAAGGCCTTCGAACCACGCCTTGGCCGCGTGAATGTCCGGCACTTCGTAGCAGATGTGGTGCTGGCCCCCGAGCGGGTTCTTCTCCAGCCACTTGCCCACGGCCGAGTCCGGCGTGGTGGGCTGGAGCAGTTCGATCTGCGTACCGGCAGTGCCATCTTCACCCGGTGTGTTGACGAAGCAGACGCGCACTTGCTGGCTTTCGAGCACGAACGGCTCGGTAATGTCGGTGGCGCCCATCACGTCACGATAGAACGCGATCGAGGCGTCGAGATCAGGCGTGGCGACGCCGATGTGGTTGAGACGACCCAGCTTCACGCCACATTCTCCAGCACGAGGGCGATGCCCTGGCCGCCGCCGATGCACATGGTAACAAGGCCGTACTTCCCGCCCGTGCGCTTCAGCTCGTACATGCACTTGATGGCGAGCATCGTGCCTGTCGCGCCGACCGGGTGGCCGATGGAGACGCCCGAACCGTTGGGGTTCACCTTCTCAGGATCGAAGCCGAGCACCTTGGAAACGGCGGCAGCCTGCGCGGCGAAAGCCTCGTTGCTCTCGATCACGTCGATCTGGTCGAGCGAGAGCCCGGCGCGCTTCAGAGCCACCGGTACAGCCTTGATCGGGCCTTCGCCCATGTAGGCAGGCTCGACACCGGCATGGCCCCAGGCGACGATCTTCGCCATCGGCTTCAACCCGCGCTTCTCGACTTCCGAAGCCGTCGCCAGCACCACGGCGGCAGCGCCGTCGTTGATGCCCGAGGCATTGCCCGCCGTGACCGTGCCGTCCTTCTTGAACGCCGGACGCATCGCGCCGAGCGTCTCGACGGTGGTGTCCGCGCGGACATGTTCGTCGGTATCGAAGACGGTGACGCCCTTGCGGGTCTTCACTTCGACGGGGAGGATCTGCTCCTTGAAGCGGCCTTCCGCGATAGCCTTGGCGGCGCGCTGGTGGCTGGTCGCGGCGACCGTGTCCATATCCTCACGCGAGATGCAGTGGCGCTCCGCCACGTTCTCGGCGGTGATGCCCATGTGGTAGCCGCCGATGGCGTCCGACAGGCCGACGGTCAGCGCGTCTTCCTGCGTGTTGTCGCCCATCTTCTTGCCCCAGCGCACGCCGTGGTCGTGATAGGGCACGTTCGACATCGATTCCGCGCCGCCCGCGACGGTGATCCCCGCCTCGCCCAGCTTCATCATCTGCGCGGCGGAAACGATCGCCTGCACACCCGATCCGCAGAGGCGGTTCAGCGTCATCGAAGGCACTTCGAACGGCACGCCCGCGTTAAGGCCGATCACGCGGCTGAGCATCTCGTCCTTGGCGCTGGTCGGCATGACCTGGCCGATGACGATATGGCCGACGTCCTCAGGCGAAACGCCCGCGCGGGCCAGCGCCTCGGTCACGACCTTGCCGCCGAGATCGGAGGGCATGAACGACTTCAGCGAGCCGCCGAAATCACCAACTGCCGTGCGTACGCCGCTGACGATGTAGATGTCTTCCATGACCTGACTTCCCAATCTGGTTTTTCGATGCGTGCCGTCTTTCGCGGCTGGGGTGGATCGCGGTGTCCGCCCAAAGGCGATACGCCGCGATCCGTGACGCTATCAAAGCGGAATGTTGTCGTGCTTCTTCCAGGGGTTTTCGAGACTCTTGGTCCGCAGCTTGCGCAGCCCCAGCGCGATGCGCTTGCGGGTCGAGTGCGGGTAGATCACCTCGTCGATATAGCCCCGGCTCGCCGCCACGAAGGGGTTGGCGAAGCGGTCTTCGTATTCCTTGGTCTTCTCGGCAATGCCCTCGGGCGAGAGGCCGCGGAAGATGATCTCCACCGCGCCCTTGGCGCCCATCACCGCGATTTCGGCGGTCGGCCAGGCATAGTTGAGATCGCCGCGCAGGTGCTTGGACGCCATAACGTCGTAAGCGCCGCCATAGGCCTTGCGGGTGATCACGGTGATCTTCGGCACGGTCGCCTCGGCATAGGCGAACAGCAGCTTGGCGCCGTGCTTGATGATGCCGTTGTGCTCCTGATCGGTGCCCGGCAGGAAGCCGGGAACGTCCACGAAAGTGATGATCGGGATGTTGAACGCATCGCAGAAGCGCACGAAACGCGCGGCCTTCTTGGACGAGTTGATGTCCAGCACGCCCGCCAGCACCATCGGCTGGTTGGCGACGACGCCCACGGTCTTGCCCTCGATACGGCCGAAACCGACGATGATGTTCCCGGCATGCAGCGGCTGAACCTCGAAAAAATCGCCCTCGTCGAGCGTCTTCTTGATCACCTCATGCATGTCATAAGGCTGGTTGGCCGAAGGCGGGATCACGGTGTCGAGGCTTTCCTCGGCACGGTCCCACGGATCGGCGCAAGGACGCTCGGGCACTTCCTCGCGGTTGTTGAGCGGCAGGAAGTCGAAGAAATCGCGCGCGGCCAGCAGCGCCTCGATATCGTTCTCCAGCGCGAGGTCGGACACGGAGGTCTTGCTGGAGTGCGTGATCGCACCGCCCAGTTCCTCTTGCGTGACGACCTCGTTGGTGACGGTCTTCACCACGTCCGGTCCGGTGACGAACATGTAGGAGCTGTCCTTCACCATGAAGATGAAGTCAGTCATCGCCGGCGAATAGACCGCACCGCCGGCGCAGGGACCCATGATCAGCGAAAGCTGCGGCACCACGCCCGAAGCGAGTACGTTGCGCTGGAACACTTCGGCATAGCCGCCGAGCGAAGCCACGCCTTCCTGAATGCGCGCGCCGCCGGAATCGTTGAGGCCGATCACCGGGGCGCCGACCTTCATCGCGTTGTCCATCAGCTTGCAGATCTTCTGCGCGTGACGATGCGAGAGCGAGCCGCCGAACACCGTGAAGTCCTGGCTGAACACGTAGACAAGGCGGCCGTTGATGGTGCCCGATCCGGTGACGACGCCGTCGCCCGGGATCTTCTGGCTCTCCATGCCGAAATCGGTGCAGTCATGCTCGACGTAAAGATCGAACTCTTCAAAGCTGTCTTCGTCCAGCAGGATATCGAGGCGTTCGCGCGCGGTCAGCTTGCCCTTGGCGTGCTGTGCGGCAATGCGCTTCTCACCACCACCCAGCTTTGCTGCGGCGCGGCGCTTCTCCATTTCGGCGATATTGGCTGACATCCGTTATCCCTTGGCAGTGACCTTGACGGCACGAATTCGTTGCACTTGCTAAGGCAGGTTGAAACGCCAAGGTCAATAGTTTTAATCGCACGGTTAAACGACAAAAGTGGCACATTCGGGCCGATTTCGCCCCACCGATGGGTTTGGGCATGCAGCCATCGCCTGTGCGACAAGATGCTCCCGCCCTCCACCTTTCCGGCGCCCCGAAGCAAATGCAAAAGGGCCGCGGCGACTGAACGAACAGTCACCGCGGCCCCGGTTGCCAATCAGTCGGACGAAACCGCCCGCGATCACTTCATCAGCACGAGTTCCTCGGACATCGTCGGATGAACGGCGATGGTGGCGTCGAAGTCCGCCTTGGTCAGCTTCGCCTTCACGGCGATGGCGGCGGCCTGGATGATCTCGGGCGATTCCGGCCCGATCATGTGCAGGCCCAGCACGCGGCCGGTGCCCGCCTCGCAGACCATCTTGTAAAGCGAACGCTCATTGCGATGCGCGACCACGTTCTTCATCGGCCGGAAGTCGCTCGTGTAGATCTCCACCGTACCGTACTGCGCACGCGCCTGCGCCTCGGTAAGGCCCACCGAGCCGATCGGCGGATGGCTGAACACCGCCGAGGGAATGCACGAATAGTCGACCGTCGTCGGCTTGCCGCCGAACACGGTGTCGGCAAAGGCCTGCCCCTCGCGGATCGCGACCGGGGTCAGCTGCACGCGGTTGGTCACATCGCCCACGGCATAGATGTGGTCGATGTTGGTCTGCGAATAGTCGTCGACCTGAATGGCATTCTTGTCGTCCAGCGCGACGCCGACGTTCTCCAGTCCGAGCCCCTCGACATTGGGTACGCGGCCGGTGGCGAACATCACGCAGTCGACTTCGAGCGGCTCGTGGTTGGTCATCGAGACGGTCAGCGAGCCATCGGCATTCTTCTCGATGCCGCGGAAGTCGGCATTGAAGCGGAAGTCGATGCCCTTGGCGATCGAGATCTCCAGCAGGCGGTCGCGCAGCTGCTCGTCATAGCCGCGCAGGAGCTGGTCGGAGCGGTTGATGAGCGTCACCTTGGCGCCGAATTCATTGAAGATGCCGGCGAACTCATTGGCGATATAGCCTGCCCCGGCGATCAGGACGCGCTGGGGAATGGCATCGAGATGGAACGCCTCGTTCGACGTGATGCCCAGTTCGTGCCCCGGGCAATTGGGCACTTGCGGACGCGCGCCGGTGGCGATGAGGATGACCTTGGCGGTCTTCTTCTCGCCGCTCGACAGCGTGATCTCGTGCGGGCCGGTGATCGTCGCGCGCTCGTGGAAGATCTCGACTTTGTTGTTTTCAAGCGTCTGCGTGTAGAGCCCGTTGAGCCGATCGACATCGCCCAGCACGTTGTCGCGCAGCTTCACCCAGTCGAACTTCGCTTCGGGAATGTCCCAGCCGAACTGCTTGGCGTCTTCCAGATCCTCAGCGAAGTGCGCGCCGTAGACGAGCATCTTCTTGGGCACGCAGCCGCGAATCACGCAGGTCCCGCCGACCCGGTACTCCTCCGCCACCGCCACCCGCGCACCGTGCGACGCCGCAATCCGGCTGGCCCGCACGCCGCCCGATCCGGCGCCGATCGTGAAGAGGTCGTAGTCGAATTCGGACATGCGGCTTGCTCCTGATGCGCCCCTTGGCGCGCTTGGTTCCGGGCCCGGTCCCGGGCCGGGGGCATATGGGGCATGGGCGGGCCGATTGCCAACGCATCATTTGCGGACAGGTGCATGGGGCCGGGCTGCCCTCACCTTAACGGATCATCGAAAGCGGCCCTCCGCTGGGCGCAGACTCATTGTCAACTCATTTGGTTGAGTTTATAGGAGTCGCATCGCCCTCCGGTCTCCCCCCTCATCGCCGGCGGGCGCCCCTTACGGGAGAAGATAAATGGCACAGACGCAAATCCCTGAAGCGCCTGCCGAAAAGCCGCTCGTCCTGCTCATCCCCGGCCTTGACGGCAGCGGGGCAGGTCATTGGCAGCGCCGCTGGGCAGACGAAATGGAAGACGCCCAGATGGTCGACCTCGGCCTATGGGAAAAGCCGCATCGCAACACCTGGATCAACCGGCTGAACCTTTCCGTGCAGCGCGCCGGACGTCCGGTGGTGCTGGTTGCCCATAGCCTGGGCTGCCTGCTCACCGCGTGGTGGGCCAAGTTCGAGCAGCCCGGCTGGTCGAATCCCGTGATCGGTGCCCTCCTGGTGGCCCCGCCCGAGGTCGACTTCTTCCCGCGCGACGATCGGCTCAACGGCTTTGCACCCACTCCGGCGGATGCGCTGCCCTTCCCCTCGATCCTTGTCGCCAGCCGCAACGATCCATGGATCGGCTTTCCGACGGCCAAGCTCCTCGCCAAGCAATGGGGCAGCCAATTCGAGGACGCGGGCGACGCCGGCCATATCAATGCCGATTCCAAGCTTGGAAGCTGGGACGAAGGCAAGCGCCTGCTGCACCGCCTGATGAATACGCAGCCTGCTGCCGCCACATCGCATGTCCCGCTGAACGGCGACTGGTCGGAAGGGCTTGAATACCGCTCCTGAAAGCGAAGGGCCGGGGACGCCGTGTGCGCTCCGGCCCCGATGCGGCTTCAGCGCAGCGAGAGGCGCCAGGTGCCGAGCAGCCGAACGTCCCCGCCGTCCGCCCTCGCCGCCGCCGCAAGCTGCAATTGCGACGCTTTGCTGTTCTTCTCGAAGCCGAACGTGAGCAGCGGGTCGATGCCCTTGCCGAAGCCGACCTTGCGCTGGCCGAACACCAGCGAGCGGCTCTCAAGATCGTAGCCCGTCGCGAGCGTGTAAGTGCCCTGGCCCGCGATCACGGTCAGCGGCTGCGCAAAGCCGATGCGCAGCACGCCGCCCGCGAGGCCTCGGTTCGCCGTCAGCGCAAAGCGCGTGGTGGCCATCGTGCCCGCATGGGTAAGCAGCATGTCGTCCGCCAGCTTGAGCCGCGTTGCGCCAAGGCTGGCATAGCCTGACAGCCCCCAGCCTCCGCCCAGCGGCACGGACTGCGCCGCTTCGATAAACGTCGTGGTCGCGCCGTCTCCGAAGCGCAGCGCACCACCGCCTGTCGGCGTGCCGAAGACCGCGTTGTCCTCATCGATCACGCCCGCCTTGAGACTGGTCCCCTGCGCGCGCCAGTTCACCACCGCACCCGCCGCGCGGGGCTGGCGGACCGCTTCGCTGCGCTCGGAACCACCCACCACGGTGATCCCCAGCCTGCCACCCGCCAGCGGATGTTCCGCGCCGAACGCCATGTCGGCGAGCGGCGAATAGGCGAACACCGCGTCCGAACTCGGCGCGATGCCCAAGAACTCGGGCGAGACGGCGTTGGTGGAATGGAGCGAGGCCGTGAGCCATGTCGAACCCGTGCGCACCGCCAGTTCGCCGCTGGTGAGGAACCCGCGCATTTCGCTGCCGTCCGGCCCGGCCCGCAGCGCGGAGAAGCCCATGCTGGCTTGCAGATCGCCGGTATCGAAGCGGGTGCTCCCGGCGCGGCTTTGCACCTCCACTTGCCGCTCCATGCTACGTGGCACATCGCGGGGCCGGGCCACGAGACCGGACAGATCGCCGCTGAAATCCCGCCCGAACGCATCGAGCACCGTCACCGACGACAGTGCCTTGGCCTTGACGCCCGTTGCCGCAACGGCATCCGGCAGCAGCAGCTCGGTAGTACCCGCCGCCGTGGCGACGGTGCTGTTCGAAAGCGTGGGATTCACCGGAGAGAGCGCGGCCTGCACATCGATCAGCCCGTGGCCGAAAACCGGATCGACACCGGGAACCCCGATGTCTCGCGCGGTGGCGAGGATCACCTGCCCCGCCTGTTGGCCGGTAAGCTGCGGCCATTTGGACAGGATCAGCGCGGCAAGTCCGGAGACTTGCGGCGCCGCTGCACTCGTGCCTGAAAACCAGTCATAGCTGCCGTCCACCGCCTGCGTGGCACTGGTGCCCATCGCGGCAACGCAGTGGTCCATGACGGCAGCGCCGCACTGGTTCGAATAATCGGTCAGCTGATAGCTGGTCTGCGTGCCTTCGAGCGCGACCACGAAAAGCCAGGCATCGCGATTGGCGGCGGCGACATCCAGATAGCCATCGGCATTGGCAAGGCCTTCGTTGCCCGCCGCATTGACGAACAGACCGCCGGTCGCCGCGTATTTCGCCACTGCCTGCGACCAATTGGCGCTGGGCACCGAAGAATCGACTTTGGCAATCGAGGCGTTGACCACCTTGATCCCGTTCTGCCCCGCGTAGTCGAGCGCCTCGGCCATGTGGATGCCCAGCGTTTCGGCCTTTTCGGTATCGCTCTCATCGAGATCGACGGCACTGATGCGCAGCGCGACGACCTTGGCGTCGGGCGCTATGCCCTGAACCCCTGCCCCGTCGTTCTTCGCGGCGATCACCCCGGCGACCATGGTGCCGTGATCCGACCAGTCGTCCCCCACGACATTGCGGCTCGTCGTCACTCCGCCTTGCGTGACGGTGCCGAAGTCACGGCTGAGCGAGGAAATCTGCCCCGAAAGTTCGGAGACCGCCTTCACCCCGTCGTCGAGCACGCCGACCAGCACGCCCTGCCCGGTATGACCGGAATCGAGCGCGTAGAGCGCGTTCACATATTCGAATGAGACGTAATTGCGCCGGTATTCGGCGTCATCATTGCCGGAGCGCTTTGCCTGCTGGGCGGCGGGCGTGATGACATAGCCGGACGGTATCGAGGATGTCGGCGTGGGTGTGGGCGTCGGGGTTGGTGTTGGGGTCGGCGTGGGAACGGGCGTCGAATTCACGCCGCCACCGGTGCCTCCACCGCAGCCCGCCAGAGCAAGTGCCAGCAAACTCGCCGTCGCAGCGCCGTGCCATGCCGAAGCCGTCCGCCCCGGAGCCTTTCGCGCTCCCCCCATCGCCGCCATTCCCCATGATACGGCCGGCCGCCCGTGCCTTTCGGCACCGGTGGCCCCGGCCATGTCCCCATGGGGTCATTATAGAGCGGGACATCGCAAGACGATTGAAGGCCCCCGCAGTATTGCTGCGGAGGCCTTCAATTTACGAGCAGTGTTCTCGCGGACTTACTTGATGCCCGCCAATGCGAGCAGCGCCTCGGTCGAAGGATCGAACGCGGTATCGCCCTTCTCGATCTGCTTGGCGATTTCCTTGCCCAGCTCGACGCCGAACTGGTCGAAGGGATTGATGCCCATCAGCACGGCGTTGGCGAAGGTGCGATGCTCGTGGAAGGCTACCAGCGCGCCGAACGTGGCGGGGATGACTTCGTCGAGCAGGATCGTCGCCGAAGGACGGTCGCCCGGATAGGCGCGCGCCGGATCGTCGCTTTCCTTGCCGGCCATCAGCGCGGCGCCCTGCGCGAAGCAGTTGGAGAGCAGGATGCGGTGATGCGCGGGGTTGAGATCGTCACCCGGCGCGATGGCGGCGATGAAGTCCACCGGCACGATGTTGGTGCCCTGATGCAGGAGCTGGAACACCGCGTGCTGGGCATCGGTGCCAACGCCGCCCCAGGTGATCGGCGCGGTCGGCCCATCGATCGGCGCACCGTCGGCCGTGACCGACTTGCCGTTCGATTCCATCTCCAGCTGCTGGAGATAGTCCGGCAGCAGCGCAAGGCGCTCGTCATAGGCGAAGACACCGCGCGTCTGGCAGCCGCGCAGGCGCGTGTAGTACTGGTCGCCGAAAGCCGCGCGCAGCGGCAGGTTGGCAAGGCCGTCGGTATCACGGAAGTGGACGTCCATCGCCGCCGCCCCGTTCAGGAACTCGGCAAAGTCCGGCCAGCCCAGCGCCATGGCGACCGGGAACCCGATCGAGGACCACAGCGAATAACGCCCGCCCACGCTTTCCGAGAACGGCAGGATGCGGGTCTCGTCGACGCCCCATTCAATGGCATTGTCCGGCGCGGCGGTCAGCGCGACGATGCGGCCATAGGGATCCTCGACACCGTTCTCGCGCAGCCACGTGATCGCGCTCTCGGCATTGGTCATGGTTTCGATAGTGGTGAAGGTCTTGGATGCCACCGCCAGCATGGTCGTGGCCGGATCGCACTTGGCGAAAGCCGCTTCCAGCGCGCAGCCATCGATATTGGAGACGACGTGAACGTCGACCATCGCACCGTCACGCGCCAGCGCATCTATCGCCAGCGCCGGACCCAGCGCCGAACCGCCAATACCGATGTGGATGAGGTGCTTCACCTCGCCCATGGCGCCGCGGTGGATGGCCTCGACAATGGCGGCCATGCGGTGGTGATACTCGGCGGCGAGTTCGACGCTCTCTTCCTTGCCGACGCCGCGCTGCGCGGTGTGCTCGGCGGCGCGTCCCTCGGTGGGGTTGACGATCTCACCGGCGAACAGCGCGGCGCGGCGGCCGGCGAAGTTCATCGTTTCGGCCAGTTCCTCGAAAGCGGCGACATGGGCGGCATCGAGATGGGTCTTCGACCAGTCGAACAGCATGCCGCAGGCGGCTTCCGGATCGCCCGCCTCGAAACGCGTGGCAAAAGTGTCCAGACGGCCGGAATCGGCAGCGAAGAGCTCCTTCAGGCTCAGCTTGGGAAGGCTCTCCAGCTTGTTCCACGCCGCTTTGCTCATGCCTTGTATCCCTTCATTCGAATTTGCGGCCAAATTCCGGCCCGAATTGCACCCTAATCGCGCGGGGCGTTATGCAGGGCTTGACCCACTTGGCCAAGACCATTGTTGCAGACCAATCATCCCCGGATGATGACGATTTTGGTCGATCAACGTCGCCAATTCGGCGGGATTGCGCTTGACGGAAGCGCGCGCGCGCAACAAGGGTTTGCCTCATGAGCGAAACCGACACAGCGGCCTCCGCAAACCCCACCCCAAACCCCGGTGCACCCACGTCGGCCGCGCGCGACAAGCGCTCCGATCAGCCTGCCAAGAAGGACGAGAGCTTCCTCGCGTTCCTGTTCTGGCTGGTGCTTGGCGTGGTGGTCTTGCGCAGCTTCATCATCTCGCCGTTCAACATCCCGAGCGAATCGATGCTGCCGCGCCTGCTCAATGGCGACTACCTGTTCGCCACGAAATGGTCCTATGGCTATTCGAAGTATTCGCTGCCGTTCAGCCTGCCGCTGATCCCGGGCCGCGTCTTCGCCAGCCAGCCCGAGCGCGGCGACGTGGTGATCTTCAAGGCCCCTCCCGGCAACGACGTGGACTACATCAAGCGCGTGATCGGCCTTCCGGGTGACGAGATTCAGGTCAAGGGTGGTCAGGTCTGGATCAACGCCAAGCCGGTGCCGCGCGTGAAGCAGCCCGATTTCGCGCTGCCGGTGACGCCCAACACCCATTGCTACGCCCCCGAGTTCGAGGGCACCGACGCCAAGGGCGGCCCGGTCTGCAACTATCCGCAGTACCGCGAGACGCTGCCGAACGGAAAGAGCTACAACGTGCTCGACCTCGGCCACACGCCGCAGGACGATACCGGCGTCTATGTCGTGCCCGAAGGCCATATGTTCCTGATGGGCGACAACCGCGACAACTCGCTCGACAGCCGCTTCCCCGCCGTCGAAGGACAGGGCATCGGCATCGTTCCGCAGGACAATCTGGTCGGCCGTGCGGCCATCATGATGTTCTCCACCGACGGTTCGGCCAGCTGGTTCGAACCCTGGACCTGGTTCACAGCGGCGCGCTGGAGCCGCATCGGGAGCTTGATCTGAGTGCTTGACGCGCAGGATCGCGCCTTCATCGCCGAAATCTCGGGCGCCGTGCCCGCCGACGAAGCCCTCTGGCTCGCCGCGCTAACCCACGGCAGCACCGGCGAGAAGCGCAATTACGAACGCCTCGAATTCCTCGGCGACCGCGTGCTTGGGCTCACGGTCGCCGAATGGCTTTACGAGAACAGCGAAGAAGCGGAGGGCCGCCTCTCGCAGCGCCTGAACGCGCTTGTCGCCCGCGCCACGTGCGCGCTGGTGGCGCGCGGCATCGATCTGGGTCCGCGCATGCGGCTCGGCAAGCAGGCGCGCGACGATGGCGGGCTGGACAGCGACAACATCCTTGGCGACGTGATGGAAGCGCTGATCGGCGCCTGCTTCATCGAGCGCGGCTTCGAATCCGCGCGCGCCATGGTGCGCAAGCTCTGGCACGATGCTATGCAGGGCAAGGCGGGCAAGCGTAAGCATCCCAAGTCCGCGCTACAGGAATGGGCAGCCGGCAATCGCCGGCGAATGCCCGAATACAAGCTGGTCGAGCGCTCAGGCCCCGACCATGCCTCGAAATTCACTGTCGAGGTTTCGATTCACAATGTCGGCTCGGCGCGCGCAACCGCGAACTCCAAGCAGGATGCGGAAACGCACGCCGCCGAGGAATTCATGAGGAAATTCGGATGAGCCAGGATGGCGCTCCCGAGAATATTGGCGAGAATAACGGCTTGCCCCAGAAGTGCGGCCTCGTCGCGGTTATCGGCGCGCCCAATGCGGGCAAGTCGACGCTGGTCAACGCACTCGTCGGCCAGAAGGTAGCGATCACCTCGGCCAAGGCGCAGACCACCCGCGCCCGCCTGATCGGCATTGCTCTGGACGGTCCGGTCCAGATCATCCTGGCCGATACTCCCGGTATCTTCGCCCCCAAGCGCCGCCTTGACCGCGCAATGGTCGCTGCCGCCTGGGAAGGCGCGCAGGAGGCCGACGCGGTCCTGCTGGTGGTCGATCCGATCAAGAAGCGCCGCCACGAGCTGGAGCCCCTGCTCGAATCGCTGGCGACGCGCCCGGAACGCAAGATCCTGGTCATCAACAAGGTCGATGCCGGCGCCAAGGAACCGCTGCTGGTGCTGGCGCAGGAACTGACCGGCAAAGTCCAGTTCGACGAAGTGTTCTTCGTCTCGGCGCTCTCGGGCGACGGCGTGCCGGAACTCAAGGCGCACCTTGCCGGGCTGATGCCTGAAGGTCCCTGGCACTATCCCGAGGATCAGGTCTCCGACGCCAGCGAGCGCCTGCTCGCCTGCGAGATCACGCGTGAGCAGCTCTACCGCCAGCTTCACGAGGAACTGCCCTACGATGCCGCCGTGCGCCCCGAAGCCTACGAGCAGCGCAGGGATGGTTCGGTGGAGATCCGCCAGCAGATCGTCGTCACCCGCGACAACCAGCGCGCTATCGTGCTGGGCAAGGGCGGCTCCAAGATCAAGGCGATCGGTGAAGCGGCGCGCAAGGAACTCGCCGACGTGCTGGGCCAGAAGGTCCACCTCTTCCTGCACGTGAAGGTCGAGGAAAACTGGGCCGACGCACGCGACCTCTATGAGGAAATCGGACTGGACTGGGTGAAGTAATGCCAAGGAATACCCTGGCGGGCTTGACCGCCACGGCATTGTTGCTCGGCGGCTGCGCCACATCGTTCACGACTGCCCACGCCGCCCAGGCGGATCCCACCGCGCAAGTGGAAGAGACGCTGGCCGGCCAGCGCTACGTCGCAATCGGCTCGTCCTTCGCGGCCGGGCCGATGCTGCCGCCCGCCAAGGGCGGCGCGCCGGCGCGCTGCGGGCAGAGCCTCAACAACTATCCCTCGCTGCTGGCCGAACGCTTCGGCATGGTGCTCACCGACCGTTCGTGCTCCGGTGCGACGACCGACAATGTGCTGGGCCCCTGGGGCGACATTGCGCCGCAGATCAACGCGGTGACGCCGCAGACCCGGCTGGTCACGCTCACCATCGGCGGGAACGACCTCAACTACGTCGGCAACCTGTTCAACGCGTCCTGCGCCTATCGTGCGAAGCAGTCGTTTGCGGCGGGCGGCAAGCCGCGCCCTTGTGCGGCGGTCAAGATTCCGACCGAATACGACTATGCGCGCGACGAAATGCAGCTGATGGAGATCGCCCGGCGCATCCGCACGCAGGCACCCCACGCGCGGCTCGTCTTCGTCCAGTATCTGACCCCGCTGCCCGCGCCCGGCAAGCTCTGTGCCGATACGCCGATCAGCGAGGAACACGCCGCGATCGTACGCCAGATCGGCGTTCGTCTGGCCGACATCACCACCCGCGTGGCTTCGGCCAATGGCGCCGTGCTGGTGGAAATGAACCAGTCCTCAGCCACGCACACGCCTTGCGATGCGATGCCGTGGATGATCGGTTCGCCCGATGGCTATGACGGTCATCTGGGCCTTCAGTGGCACCTCAACTATGCGGGCATGGAAGCCACCGCCAACGAAATCGCCTGGTGGCTGACGCGCGTGGGGGTCAAATCGGTGCGGCCCAATCTGCTGCCGCAGCCGGTGCCGCTCGTGGTGCCGCCGCCCGTGCCCCCGCAGACGACGTCCCCGACCGGCACCCGCAACAACTAGGTCTTCTCCGCCAGCCTCCACCGTACGAGGCTGGCGAAAGCCGCCACGGCCGCCAGCACCGCGCAAGCGAGCATCGGCACCGGGCCCTCTCCCAACCCCAACGACAGCGTGATGCCGACCAGCGCCGCACCCAGCGTCTGGCCGAAGAGCCGCCCGGTCGCGAGCAGTCCGCCCGCCGCCGCCGCGCGCTCACGCGGCGAGTTGCCAACGATCATGCGCGCATTGGGAGAGAAGAACAGCGAGAAGCCGAGCGCGGCGACCACCAGCCGCCATGCAATTGCGACCACGCCTGCATGGTCGGGCAGGAACGCCAGAAAGCACAGGCCGGCCACGGCGATGATCATGCCGATCAGCCCCATGATCGAGGGCGAGGCGTGGTCCGACAGCCAGCCCGCAATCGGCGCCACGACCAGCATGGTGAGCGGAAACGGCAGGACCAGCAGGCCCACTTCCTGCGGCGTGTAGCCCATCCCCTGCTCCAGCCGGAACGGCAGCGCTACGACCAGCGCGGCCGAACCAACGAAAGCGGCAATGGCGGCCAGCGTCGACAGGCCGATCGACGGCATGGCCAGAAGGTCGACCGGAAACACCGGGTTCGTCCGCTGCCGCTCGCGCCAGGCCAGCGCCAGTGCCGAGCCGAGGCCCGCCAGCGCGATCACGACGCCAAGAGCGACCATGCCGCCATGGGCGGCCAGTTCGATGCCCCCGATCAGCAGGGCGAAGCTCGCCGAGCTCCACAGCCCCGAACGCCAGTCGAACGGCGTGGATCCTCGCACGGGGTCCGGCAGGAATCGCCCGATCAGCAGCGACAGCGCCGCCAGCGGCACCGCCGCCACAAAGACCCAGCGCCAGTCGGCATGGGCCACGATCAAGCCGCCCAGAACCGGCGCGAGCGCGTTGGAACTGGCGACGATCACCGAGTTGATGCCCAGCCCGCTGCCAAGGCTGCGCTTCGAATAGATCTGCCGGATCAGCGCGGCCGACACGCTCATCGCCATGCCCGCGCCGAACGCCTGTCCCGCGCGCACGATTAGCAGCGTGGGCAGCGAGTGGGCCAAAAACGCCAGTGCCGAAGCGGCCATGAAGATCAACTGCCCGGTCTGGTAGACCCGTCGCAGACCCAGCCGCTCGCCAAGGTTGGCGAAAGGCAGCAACGCCATGACCATGACCAACTGGTAGACCGTCACCACATTGACGACGACGCCTTGCTCCACCGACAAGTCGCGAGCAATGGTGGGCAGCGCGACATTGGCGATCGTGCCGTCCAGCACGAAAAGCGCCGTGCCGAAGGAAATCGCCACGATCGCCCAGAGCCGGCGCGGCATTTCCAGACCGGTGTCGATATCGGCCATATCGGGCGCACCGATGTCGGTTTGCCGGGCCTCGGGCACCTTGGCCCGATCATCATCTCGCATTTGCAGCATGTCTTGACCAACGCCCCAAGGCCGCCTTCGAAGCAAGTCCGGCGCTGTAAGAAATTGTCGCAGGCTGCGCCGCAAAGGCAAGCTGCTGATTCTGACCCGTGGCGGCGTCTCTAAATTGCCATCTTCAACTTCCATGACGAAGCGGCGACATCATTGCCCCATCCTGCGGCGGGCGCGGACAATACGAAGGGTCGACCATGATCGCAGCAACCGGGCGCCTGTTTGCCCGTACCGGACGGATTGTCCGCCCGGGCATGGCATCTCCCGCACTCTACATCGTCGTCGGCCTTGTGGTGCGGCTGATGATGCTGGGCAAGCCCGCGTTCCAGTCGGACGAGCAGTTCTACCTGCTGGTCGGCCAGCGCATGGCGGCGGGCGCGCTGCCCTTCGTCGATATCTGGGACCGCAAGCCCTGGGGCCTCTTCGCGATCTATCGCGGGGTCTACCTGCTGCCCTTCGACCCGGTGTTGACCTATCAGCTGCTGGGGCTGGCGTGCTCGGTGCTGACCGCGCTGGTGATCGAACGCATGGCCCGCTGGATCGCCCCGCCGCGCGCCGCCCAGGCAGCGGGGATCGTCTATCTGCTCTGGCAGGTCGTATTCAACGCGGCGCTAGGGCAAGCTCCGGTGTTCTACAATCTGCCGGTGGCACTGGCCGCGATGCTGACTATCGAGGCCTGCCAACGGGTCCGCGATCCGCTGCTGGGACGGCGAGCGCTCGTGCCGATGGTGCTGCTCGGCCTGGCCATGCAGGTCAAGTACACGGTGCTGTTCGAGGGGATCGGCTTCGGTCTGCTGCTGCTCGCGCGCGCGCGTGCCGATGGCTGGCGGCTGCCGCGCCTTGTCGCCGCCGGAGCGCTCTGGGCCTTCGTGGCCCTGCTGCCGACCATGGCGGTCGCCGCCGGCTATGCCATGGCCGGGCACTTCGACGCCTTCGTCCAGAGCAACATGCTCTCGATTTTCGGCCGGGCCACCGACCATGCCGACGCTTTTGCCCAGCTCGGCAAGGAAGTGCTGGCGATGACGCCCTTTGCGCTGGCGATCCTGCTCGCGCCCTACCGCCTGTCGCCGATCCGGCTTTCCACCTCGCGCGGCGAGCGGCCGGGGGTGCTTCCGGCCCTGCGGATCTGGGCGCTCTTCGCGATCGGCGGTTTTCTGGTGTTCGGGACCTGGTACGATCACTACCTCGGCCCGGTTCTGGTGCCGCTGTCCGTGCTCGCCGCACCTGCCCTTGCGCGGACGCGCAAGGGTGAGCGCTGGTACGGCAACCTGCTGATCGGCCTTGGCCTGATCGGCGCCGTGCTGGTGCCCGCCTTCCAGATCCGCGAGAAAGGCACGGCCGCCGATTTCGCGCAGGCGAGCAATCTGGTCGCCCGCGAACTCCACGGCCGCTGCCTCTACGTCTATGAGGGTGACAGCGCGCTCTACCGCACGACGAACGCCTGCATTCCCACGCGCTTCGCCTATCCCAGCCACCTCAATGCCATGAACGAGGCCGGAGCGCTGGGGGTCGATCCCAGCGCCGAAGTCGCACGCGTGTTCGATACGCGCCCGGGCGTGGTCGTGGTGGCCGAATCCGGCCGCCCGAACCTTCCCAACCTCGCCACCCGCGCGCTCGTCCGCCAGCGGCTTGCCGCGGCCTACGAGCGCTATGCAGGGGTGACCCTTGGCACCCGCAAATACGGGCTATACCGCCTCAGGCCGTGAAATCAGCGCGCCTTGGCAACGGCGAACCCATGCTGGCGCGCCGCATCCTTGGTCGATTCCTCGGTGCGGTTGAGAGCCTTGGCGATCTCCTTCAGACCCTTGCCCTTTCCGGCAAGGACCTGAAGCTTCTGAAGCTCTTCGGGCTTCCACGGCTGCTTGTGCTTGGCGATCTTGTCGCTCATTCGGCGGCCTCCTTCTTCGCTGCGGCCTTGGGAGCGGCCTTCTTGGCCGGAGCCTTCTTGGCAGGCGCCTTTTTCGCAGCAGGTGCCTTTTCCGAAGCCGCCTTGGCCGGGGCCTTCTTGGCAGCAGCCTTCTTCGGCGCGGCCTTCTTCTTGCCCTTCACCGGGCCCTTGGCAGCCTTCGCATCGATCAGCGCGATGGCCTGCTCGGCCGTCAGATCCTCAGGCTTCTGGTCGCGCGGGAGCGTGGCGTTGGTGGTGCCGTCGGTCACATAGGGACCATAGCGGCCTGCCATGACCTTGATCTCACCGGCCGTGGTCGGGTGTGCGCCCAGAACCTTGATCGGCTCCGCCTTGGTGCGCGACCCGGCGCCGCCGCGATTGGCGGCATCGGCGAGCAGCGAAACGGCGGCGTTCATGCCCGTCTCGAACACTTCGGCGGTATTGCGCAGGCGCGCATATTTGCCGTTGTGCGCCAGATAGGGGCCATAGCGGCCAATGCTCGCGGTGATCTCGTTGCCCGTCTCCGGGTGCGGACCGATCGCGCGCGGCAGGCTGAGCAGCTTGATGCCCCATTCCAGCGTCAACTCGTCGATGTCCTTGGGAATCGACGCGCGCTTGGCCTCCTTGCCCTCGCCAAGCTGGATATAGGGACCGAAGCGGCCGGTACGGCGCACGATTTCCAACCCGGTTTCCGGATCCTTGCCCAGCGCCTCATCATCGCCGCCGCCATCGGCGCTGCCGCCGGGCTGCGCGAACTTGCGGGTGAACTTGCACTCGGGATAGTTGGAGCAGGCGACGAACGCGCCATAACGCCCGCCGCGCAGCGACAGACGCCCCTCGCCGCACTTCGGGCAAAGGCGCGGATCGGTGCCATCGGCCTTGGGCGGGAACAGGTAGTCCGACAGGAACTCATCGAGCGCCTCGGTCACTTCCGAGGGCTTCTTCTCCATGACTTCGTCCGACTTCGGCTTGAAATCGCGCCAGAAGGCTTCGAGCAGCGCCTTCCATTCCTGGCGGCCGCCGGAAACGTCGTCGAGCTCGTCTTCCATGCCCGCCGTGAATTCGTAGGCGACATAGCGCTGGAAGAAGCGTTCGAGGAACGAGGTCAGCAGTCGGCCCGATTCTTCCGCGAAGAAACGGTTCTTTTCGGTGCGGACGTAGTTGCGATCCTTGATGACCTGAATCGTCGCCGCATACGTCGACGGACGGCCGATGCCCAGCTCTTCCAGACGCTTGACGAGGCTCGCTTCCGAGAAGCGCGGCGGCGGCTGGGTGAAGTGCTGTTCGGCGGTGACGTCCTTCTTGGCCGGCATGTCGCCCGCCTTCATAAAGGGCAGCAGGCCCGAATCGTCGTCGTCGGACTTGTTGTCCTGGCCTTCCTCGTAGACCGCGAGGAAGCCCGGGAACTTCACGACCTGACCGGTTGCACGCAGTTCGTGCTGGCCGGTGCCGTCCCGCAGCGTGACGGTGGTGCGCTCAAGCGCCGCGGAAGCCATCTGGCTGGCCATCGCGCGCTTGAAGATGAGGTCGTAAAGACGGCCCTCGTCACCCGAGCCGTAACGGTCCCTGGTGAACTCGGTGGGGCGAATCGCTTCGTGCGCTTCCTGCGCGTTCTTCGCCTTGGTCTCGTAGTGGCGCGGCTTCTCGGGGAGGTAGTGGCCCGAGAAACGGTCCGAGATCGCCGAGCGGCAGGCCGAAACCGCGCTCGGGTCCATCTGCACACCGTCGGTACGCATATAGGTGATCGCGCCCGCTTCGTAGAGCGTCTGCGCCACGCGCATCGTCTGGCTGGCCGAGAAGCCGAGCTTGCGCGCGGCCTCCTGCTGGAGCGTGGAGGTGGTGAACGGCGGCTGCGGGTTGCGCTTGTGCGGCTTGGTCTCGACCGATTCGACGCGGAACGCGCCGCTCTCGACAGCGGCCTTGGCGCGAAGGGCGGTGCCTTCGTCGCCGATGCTGAGACGGTCCAGCTTCTGGCCCTCGAACGTCACCAGACGGGTGGTGAAGTCCGTGCCGTCATGCGCCATCTGCGCCGCGACCGACCAGTATTCCTGCGCTGTGAACGCCTCGATCTCACGCTCGCGATCGACGATCAGGCGCAGCGCGACCGACTGCACGCGGCCCGCCGACTTGGCGCCGGGCAGCTTGCGCCAGAGCACCGGCGAAAGCGTGAAGCCGAACAGGTAATCCAGCGCGCGGCGGGCGAGATAGGCATCGATCAGGTCCTGATCGAGCTCGCGCGGGTGCTGCATCGCCTTGGTCACCGTTTCCTTGGTGATGGCGTTGAACGTCACCCGCTGCACGTCCTTCGGCAGCGCCTTTCGCTTGGCCAGCAGTTCCTTCACGTGCCACGAAATCGCCTCACCCTCGCGATCAGGGTCAGTGGCGAGGATCAGGCGGTCAGCCTCCTTCGCGGCGTCGGTGATGGCCTTCACCTGGCGCTGTTTGTCTCCGTAGAGTTCCCAGTCCATTTCGAAGCCCTCGTCCGGGCGGACCGAGCCGTCCTTGGGCGGCAGGTCTCGGACGTGACCGTAGCTGGCGAGGACCTTGTAGTCCTTGCCGAGGTACTTCTCGATGGTTTTGGCCTTGGCCGGCGATTCGACGATGACTAGCTGCATTCGTTACTCTTATAGCCCCTACGCGCGCGCTCCCACGCGGGCGCATGTGTGTACACGCATAGGGTGAGAAGCTTTGGGGCGCTTCGTCAAGCACCCCGATGCGACAAAAGGATGTCAGCGGCGGGTATCAAGCGAAGACTTCGGTTTCGGCGCCCGCATTTTCAAGCAAGAGGGCAAAAAGAGCCACGCTCGAACAGACGACGACACCCGAAACGAGATTTTGCAGCATGCTGCCGACAAGCTGAAGCCCCAATTTGGTCACACTGACCTCTGTGGGAAGGCCCTCGCGAAGACTGATAATGCCCATTCCCGCCATGACAGGAAACGTAATTGCCATGATCACCAGCCCGAACAGGCAATAGAATCCTATGATCGTCCACGTACGCGACCGGGTCATCTCCCAGCTTTCGGCCATCGCATCGAACACTCCCGTTCCTCGGGCCGTAATCAGCGGGAGCGCCGCAGACCAGCGCGCCATGAGCAGCAGGCCCGGCACGATCAGGAGCAGCATGCCAAAGCAGCTTGCGATACCCATGACGATAGTGGCGCCGAGATAGAGGAAATAACGCCCTCCGGAAAACGAAGTCGTGGCAAAATCGAGGTGATCGAGGATATGCCACACAAGTACGTATCCGGCGATGTTGGAGAGGAGCGTTGCAGCAATCGTGGCCGCCAAGCCGCCTCCTGAGAAGGGATATCCGCCGTTGCGCGCAAGCGCGAATTGCAACCCGCTTGTGAGCAGGGCCACGAAGACCGCATAGATGGCTGTGGCTCGCCAATTCGCAACGAAGACGGCAAAAGTTTTGGTGAAGATATCACCCACTGTGAAGGCGCCCAAATAACCGCTCAAGATGTCCCCCATAAAGAATTCCGCAGTCAAACTGCTGAAAATATACAATGTTTGGCAAGTCGCCCCATCGACCTGCGGATAGTCACCCCAGACTCACCCTGCCTCCGGCGTGGCGGACCAGCCTTCCGGCGATCTCCAGTTCCAGCAATTCCAGTTGCACGACAGACGGGCTTGCTCCGGACTGCCGGATGATTTCGTCTACAGCGACTGGCGCCGTGGTGAGCATTTGGGCGAGCCCGGCCGGCTCACCTGGACCAGCAGGTTCCGAACCGGCTCCTTCCGGCGGCTGCGGCCTTTCGGCCTCGCCTTCCCGAAAAGTCGCGCGCGGCGTCCCGTCGAAATGGGTGAGCAGTTCGATCACATCCGCGACCGACTGAACCAGCACCGCACCGTCACGGATCAGCTGGTTGCACCCCTGAGACCGTGGATCGAGCGGTGAGCCCGGCACGGCCATGACCTCGCGCCCCATTTCTCCCGCAAGCCTTGCGGTGATGAGCGAACCCGACTTGGGCGCCGCCTCCACCACTAAAGTGCCTGCCGAGAGCCCGGCAATGATGCGATTGCGCGTGGGGAAGTGGCGGGCCAGCGGCTCGGTACCCGGTGGCTGCTCGGCTATCAGCAGGCCTTCCTTGGCGACGCGCTCCTGAAGCTGGGCATGTTCGGGCGGATAGGCGATGTCGATCCCGCTGGCGATCACGCCGATCGTCGCCCCACCGGCCAGCGCGCCTTGATGCGCAGCACCGTCGATCCCGCGCGCAAGGCCGGAGACCACCGTGAAACCGGCCTCCGCCAGCCCTTGCGCAAACCCGCGCGCCAGTCGTACCGCGCCGGCCGAGGCATTGCGCGCGCCGACCACGGCGACGCAGGGGCGGCCCAGCAGTGCCGGATCGCCGCGCAGCGTCAGGATCGGCGGAGCGCCCTCGCTCTGTGCCAGCAGGCCGGGATAGTCCGGAGAATCGTGAAAGAGATAGCTTGCTCCCGCCTTGCGGATGCGGGCGACTTCCGCCTCGACCAGTCCTTCGGGCGCGGGCTGGTAGCGCCGCCCGGCGCGGCCGGCGAGTTCGGGCAAGGCCTTGATCGCCGCCTCGGCGCTCCCGCAGCGGGCAAGCAGCTGACGGTATGTGACAGGACCGTTATTGGGCGAGCGCAGCAGACGGATGCGCGCGAACGCCTCGTCCTGCGAGAGTGCGGTCTTGCTGTCCCCCCCGGCTCGGCTCACGGCTTCTTGCCGCTCCCGACCTTCGGTTCGGTCCCTGCGCGCAGGCGGGCAATGTTCTCACGGTGCAGGAAGAGTACGATCACCGCGATCACCGCGAGCACCCCTGCCGCCTGCCCGTGTCCGAGCGCGAAAGCGGCAATCGGCGCGACGACAGCGGCCGTCATCCCCGCAACGGAACTGATTCGCACCGTCAGCAGCAGCCCGATCCAGGTAAGCGCGTAAGCCAGTCCCACCGGCCATGCGAGGCCGAAGGCGACCCCCGCCATGGTCGCCACGCCCTTGCCGCCCTTGAAGCCCAGCCAGACCGGGAAGCAGTGGCCCAGGAACGCGCCGAGCGCGCCCAGCCACGCCCATTCCGGCCAGAAATGCGCGGCGATCAGCACCGCGGCGAGGCCCTTCAGCAAGTCGAGCAGCAGCGTCGCCGCGGCCAGCCCCTTGCGGCCGGTGCGCAGCACATTGGTCGCGCCGATATTGCCGGATCCGATCGAGCGCAAATCGCCGCCTCCCGCGATGCGCGTGAGGAGAAGGCCGAAGGGCACCGAACCAAGGGCGTAGCCGAGAACGAGAGGGAGAATCCAATACATGTCCGGCCTCTTAGCGGCTCGAACGCTTTAGGCGAAGTAACTTGCAGCTTTCGAGATTGCCCTTGGCACCCCGGCGCGGTTAACAGTGTGCAAGGTACAGGGAAAAACGATGCCTTCCGAAAGTTCCGCCGTGTCGACCGCCTTGCAGGTCGACCCCGCCGCGCCGATCCTGGTTTTCGATTCGGGCGTGGGCGGCCTCACCGTGCTCGCCGAATTGCGCCGGGCATTGCCGCAGGCGCCAGTGATCTACGCCGCCGATACCGCCGGTCTGCCTTATGGCACCAAGACCGAGGCGCAAGTCGCCGCGCGCGTTGCCGGGCTGCTGGGGCGCATGACCGAGCGTTTTTCGCCGCGCCTCGTCTGCATCGCCTGCAACACCGCCTCGACCATCGCGCTCGGCATGGTGCGCGAGGTGCTGGAAGTGCCGATTGTCGGCACTGTGCCCGCGATCAAGCCGGCAGCAGCGATGACGCGCACCGGCACCATCGGGTTGCTCGGCACGCAGGCAACGATCCGGCAAGCATACGTCGACCGGCTTGAACAGGAATTCGCCGCCGACAAGCGGCTGCTGCGCCACGGCGCCCCCGAACTGGTAGAGGCCGCCGAAGCCAAGCTGCGCGGCGAACCAGTCGATCCCGCCGTCATTCGCCGCGCCGCAGAGGCCCTGCGCAGCATGCCCGGCGGCATGGAGATCGACACGGTCGTCCTCGCCTGCACGCATTTCCCGCTGCTGGAAGAGGAACTGGCCGAAGCCTTTGGCCCCGGCGTCGCCTTTGTCCACGGCGCACAGGGTATCGCCCGCCAGATCACCCGGCTGACCGAGGGGCAGGACTTTGCCCGCGCGGTCCCCGACCGGGCCCTTTTCACCGGGACCAGAGACCTGACCTCATCTTACGCCATTGCCCTGGCGCGATACGGACTTGAAGGGGGCGGGCTGCTTTGACGCCGAAATTCAACGTCTTCGTGCTCGCGTTGCTGCTGCTCGTCGGACTGCCGCTCTACTGGTTCCAGTTCGACGCCAGCGCGCCCGATGCCCACGCCAAGCCGCTCGACATCGGCGAGTTGCGCACGCTTGCGAAGTCTATCGACGGCGCGCATCCCACCCAGATCCGTCATGAGCTGATCGGCACGCGCATGTCGCTGCACAACCAGCTCGCGGCCGGAACCGGCCTGCGCCCCATTCGCACCGGCATCCGGGCCTACGAACTGCTGGTGCCCGGCTCGCGTCCAATCGTCATCGACGCCGGCACGACGGCCGAAATCGCCGAGGAAAACAACGTCTCCGAGTTCGATTCCATCGCCCAGCGGCGCGTGGACCACGAAGTCGCACAGGCCGGCTTGCGACTGCAACTGCTGGACCGGCCCTCGCACCGGGGCAATCCCGCGGTCCATTCTCCCGAAGCGCTGCCCTTGCCCGATCTCAGCGACGGCCACCCGCACGCGGTCGCCCCCGGAATCGTGGCCATCCCCCAGCTCGATCTGCCCAATCGCGCCACGATGTACTTCGTGCAATTGGCGGACGGCCGGGAATTTCTGTTTACCGGCGATGTCGCGCAAGTATCCGAAAGCTGGCAGGATTTGCGGCCGCCGGCGCGGACGTTCGCCGATCTGGGCCACCCGGACAAGCGCATCGCGATCGCGTCATGGTTGATGACCATTCAGGCGCTCAAGCGGGCTGCGCCGAGTCTTGTGGTGATCCCGGGACATGATCCGGCAGCGCCGGACGGCGTACCTTGGGGTTTCGTGAAATCCTGAGGGCAATCATCTCGAAACCCGCCTCGATGCGAAAATGTCGTCCGCGAGACGATTTATTTCAAGCCGATCCTGAGGCGATATCGATCACGGTAACTGATACAACCGTCTGGTCAGGCCTCGAACGATGCGGTATTGGCGCCCAATAACAGGTAGAAGCCACTTCACGGCCAGTGCAGGATAGAGCCCAGGTGAACTACGAGCACATTTTCGAACAGGCGATCGAACGTCTGCATTCCGAAGGTCGCTACCGCGTCTTCATCGATATCCTGCGCAACAAGGGGGCCTACCCCAACGCCCGCTGCTTTGCGGGCCACAATGGGCCCAAGCCGATCACCGTCTGGTGCTCGAACGACTACCTGTCGATGGGCCAGCACCCCAAGGTGATCGAGGCGATGGAAGAGGCGCTGCACGACGTCGGCGCCGGTTCCGGCGGCACCCGCAACATCGGCGGCAACACGCACTACCACATCGAACTCGAGCAGGAACTGGCGGACCTGCATGGCAAGGAAGGCGCGCTGCTGTTCACGTCGGGCTATGTCTCGAACGATGCCACGCTCTCCACGCTCGCCAAGCTCCTGCCGGGCTGCGTGATCTTCTCGGACGAGCTGAACCACGCCTCGATGATCGCGGGCATCCGCAATTCGGGCTGCGAGAAGAAGGTCTGGCGCCACAACGACCTCGAACATCTTGAGGAACTGCTGGCCGCCACCGATCCGAACCTGCCCAAGCTGGTCGCCTTCGAGTCGGTCTATTCGATGGACGGCGATATCGCCCCGATCCACGCGATCTGCGATCTGGCAGAGAAGTACAACGCGCTCACCTATATCGACGAAGTCCACGCCGTCGGCATGTACGGCCCGCGCGGCGGCGGCATTACCGATCGGGATGAGGCGGCGCACCGCATCAACATCATCGAAGGCACGCTGGGCAAGGCGTTCGGCGTGATGGGCGGCTATATCGCGGCCGACCAGAAGGTGATCGACTGCATCCGCAGCTATGCCCCCGGCTTCATCTTCACCACCTCGCTTTCGCCGGTGCTGGTGGCGGGCGTGCTGGCCTCGGTGAAGCACCTCAAGAGCTCCAGTGCCGAGCGCGAAGCGCAGCAGCACTCGGCCGCGACGCTCAAGCAGATGTTCCGCGACGCGGGCCTGCCGGTGATGAATTCCACCACGCACATCGTGCCGCTGATGGTCGGCGACCCGGTCAAGGCCAAGAAGATCAGTGACATCCTGCTGGCCGAATACGGTGCCTATGTGCAGCCGATCAATTTCCCCACCGTGCCGCGCGGCACCGAACGCCTGCGTTTCACCCCCGGGCCGACGCATACCGAAGCGATGATGCGCAGCCTGACCGATGCGCTGGTCGAGATCTGGGAACGTCTGGAAATGCGCCTCGCCGCCTGACCGGTCCAGAGCGCCTTTCGCGGCCGCAACATAATCTTTTCATGGAAGGGCCCCCGCACGCGCGAGGGGCCCTTTTCATTTGGCCCAGGCACCCCAAGTTGCCTGCCGTCGCAGGCGCCTCTCAGCGCGCCCTCCCCCTAGCTGCGACGACATGACCGGAAGGACCCCATGGCCAAGCTTTTCGAACCGACTTCCCTCGGCAAGCTCCCCCTCGCAAACCGCATCGTCATCGCGCCGATGTGTCAATATTCCGCCGAAGACGGCAAGATGACCGACTGGCATGTCCAGCATCTCGGCAACCTGTCCCAGTCGGGCGCAGCCATCCTCACCATCGAGGCCAGCGCCGTCAGCCCGGAAGGCCGCATCTCCTATGCCGACGTGGGGCTGTGGGATGACGAGACCGAGGCCGCCATGGGCAAGGTACTCGAATCCGTGCGCCGCTGGTCGGACATGCCCATCGCCATCCAGCTTGCGCATGCGGGCCGCAAAGCGAGCACCGCCAAGCCCTGGGACGGAGGCGGTCAGATAGCCCCTCAGGACGCGAACGGCTGGCAGACGGTCTCCGCATCAGACATTCCCTTCCTTCCGCATGAGAACGCGCCTGAGGCGCTCGACAGGGCCGGTCTTGTCCGCATCCGCGATGCCTTCGCCGACGCCGCTCGCCGTGCGGACCGTCTGGGCATCGACGCCATTCAGCTTCACGGCGCCCATGGCTACCTGCTGCACCAGTTCCTCTCGCCGCTCTCCAACAAGCGCACGGACGAATACGGCGGCAGCCTTGAAAACCGCATGCGCTTCCCGCTGGAAGTCTATGACGCCGTGCGCGCCGCCTTCCCGGCCGACAAACCGGTGACCATGCGCGTCTCCGGCACTGACTGGGTCGATGGCGGCTGGGACGTCGAGCAGACCATCGCTTTCGCCAAGGCGCTTGAAGCGCGTGGCTGCGACGGCTTCCACGTTTCCAGCGGCGGCCTTCATGCCGATCAGCAGATCCCGGTCGGCCCGAACTATCAGGTTCCGCTCGCCCACAAGGTGAAGGAAGCGGTGGACACCATGCCGGTGATCGCCGTGGGCCTCATCACCGAGCCCGAGCAGGCCGAGGCGATCCTTGCCAATGGCGAGGCGGACATGATCGCGATTGCCCGCACTGTACTCTACGATCCGCGCTGGCCGTGGCACGCCGCTGCCGCGCTAGGCGCTCAAATCAAGGTTTCGCCGCAATTCCTGCGCTGCCAGCCGTTTGGCCTGAAGGACTTGCTCACCGCGAACTGAAGCCCAACGAAAAAGGCCCCCGGTCAGCGATGACCGGGGGCCTTTTCTTGTTTCTATCGACTGGCGATCAGCGCAGCGAGACCACGTTATCCGAAACGCGCGGATCCTTGCGGTCGCCGCTGTAGAGGCTGGCCATCGGCTCGTCCGAAGCCGTCACCACGTCACCCGTGCCGAAGCCGTTGAACGCCGTGCGCATGGCCGCGCCATAGGCGCCCAGCATGCCCACTTCGATCCAGTCGCCCGCCTTGATGTCGGCGGGAAGCATGAACGGGCCTTCCATGAAGTCCGCATCGTCGCAGGTCGGGCCGTAGAACGAGAACTCCTGAAGGTCCTCAGAACGCTGGCCATCGCGCGCGATGCACTTCACCGGGAAGCGCCATGCCACGTGCGCCGCATCGTAGAGCGCGCCATAGGCACCCTCGTTGATGTAAAGCTCGTCACCGCGACGCTTCTCGACCTTGACGATCATCGAGCTGTATTCGGCGGAGAGCGCACGGCCCGGCTCGCACCACAGTTCGGCGTTGTACGCGATCGGCAGCGCCTCGAAGTGGCGGTGGATGATCTGGAAGTAGTCTTCCAACGGCGGCGGTTCCATGCCCGGATAGACCGAGGGGAAGCCACCACCGACGTCGATCATGTCGATAACCACGCCCGCGTCGGCAATCGCCGCACGCGCACGCTCCAGCGCCTGCACATAGGCAAACGGCGTCATCGCCTGCGAACCGACGTGGAAGCACACGCCCAGCCAGTCGGCAACCTGACGGGTAGCCTGAAGCAGCGGGCCGGCGTCGGCCAGATCGATACCGAACTTCGAGGCAAGGCTCAGTTCCGAATACTCGGACGAAACGCGAAGACGCACGCAGAGGCGCAGGTCGGTCGCCTGATTGCCATCGGCATCGGCGGTCGCTTCGAGGATCTTCTCTACTTCCTCGATGGTGTCGAGGCTGAAAGTGCGAACGCCATGCTCGAAATAGGCTTCGCGGATCGCGCTCGCGGTCTTGACCGGGTGCATGAAGCACAGGGTCGCAGCCGGCAGGGTCTTGCGGACCATGCGGACTTCACCGATCGAAGCTACGTCGAAATGCGTGATCCCATTGTCCCACAGGATCTGGATGAGATCCGGCGAGGGGTTCGCCTTCACGGCATAGAGCGACTTGCCCGGAAACTTCGTGGCGAAGAAACGAGCAGCGCGCGCGGCAGCATGCGGGCGATTGAGGATAACGGGTTCGTCAGGCGCGAGGGTGCGCGCTACGGCCGGTGCATCAAGATGTTCGAGCAACTCAAGGGACCCCCAAACGGAATTGTTAGCGAAAAGCTGCCTTGCGGTTTGGAAGTCCCCATGGGGCAGCGAGGGGCCGGATATAGGGCTGAGCGGATGAATCGCAAGTGAAAAAATCGGGCTTTCATGAAAACGTCACATAAGCTTCATGAACGACCGAAACACGCGCCCTAAAGCCGAATTTAGTCTTTCAAAACCAGATGGTTAAACCGTCATTACTCACCGGCCGGGAATGTCCCGGACAGGCAGAAAAAAGCATCGCAATTCACGGTTAAAACGCACCCCTTGCCGTGGGGTTCACGCGACTCGTCCGCGTGGGGGACCGGCCGGGGCCCCGGTCGTGGCAGGGGCAGGACGGACCGAGCCGCCCTGCCCTCGCTCCATCAGCGAAGTCCGATCAGCTCAGACGGGCCCGGAAATCCTCGTATTCGAAGCGGCGGATGCATTCGAGCGAGTCCGTCTCGGAATCCCAGAGCCAGATCGACGGCAGCGGCACGCCATTGAAGGTCGTGGTCTTGACCATCGAATAGTGCGCCTGATCGAGAAACGCGAAGCGCATGCCCGGTTCGGGACGTTCGGGCAGAACATAGTCGCCGATCACGTCACCCGCGAGGCAGGACGGACCACCAAGGCGCACGGGTTGGCCATCGCCATCCTCCCGCTCGCCCAGCATGGCGGGGCGATAGGGTGCCTCGATCACGTCGGGCATGTGGCAGGTGGCGGAGATGTCCACCACCGCCACCGGCATGCCGTTGTGGCCGATGTCGAGCACCGAACCGACCAGAATGCCGGCATCGAGCGCCACGGCTTCGCCAGGTTCCAGATAGACTTCGGCGCCAGTGTCTTCCTGAAGGTCGATCAGGAATTCCACCAGTTCGTCGCGCTGGTAATCGGCGCGGGTGATGTGGTGCCCGCCGCCAAGGTTGATCCACTTGAACTGGCCGAAGAAGGGTTCGAGGTAATCGAACGCCTTGTCCCACGTGCGGCGCAGCGGCTCGAAGTCCTGCTCGCACAGGGTGTGCATGTGGATGCCGTCGATCATTTCGATATGATCTTCGGTCAGCTGGTCGATCGGGAATCCGAGGCGCGAGTGCGGCGCGCAGGGATCGTACTTCGGCACTTCGCCTTCGGGATGCATCGGATTGACGCGCAGGCCGATGTCGAAAGCCTCACCGCGTGCGCGGGCGGCTTCGATCTGCGACCAGAAGCGCTCGATCTGCATCGGCGAGTTGAAGATCACATGGTCCGACAGGCGCAGGATCTCGTCGAGATCCTCACCCTTGTAGGCGGCGGAATAAGTGGCGATCTCGCCATCGTAGAACTCGCTGGCAAGGCGCGCTTCCCACAGGCCTGAAGTGCAGACGCCGTCCAGATACTCGCCGATGATCGGCGCGGTGGACCACATCGAGAAGGCCTTGAGCGCGGACAGCACCTTGACGCCTGCACGCTCGCCGATGTCGCTCAGCACACGCAGATTGTCTCGTAGCTTCGCGGCATCGACCACGAAGCTGGGGCTGTCGACACGCGACAGGTCGAAATGAACGAAGGCTCCCGGATCGCCGGCGCGGGTTTCCATCACTGAAGTCCTTTGCGAGAGGGGGACGGCCTCAGCCGAACGGCCCCTTGAAGATAAACCATGCCCCTGCGCCGACCAGCGAAAATCCGACCAGCTCGTTGAGCCCCGGCTTCTGGCCGAACAGCACCCATGCCACCAGCACGAAGGCGGTTAGCGAAAAGGCTTCCTGAAGCACTTTGAGCTGCCCCAGCGAATAGACGTGGCTGCCGATCCGGTTGGCCGGCACGGCAAGGCAATATTCGAAGAAAGCGATGCCCCAGCTCATGAGGATCGCCATCCACAGCGCCTTGCCCGGCATCTTGAGATGCAGATACCATGCGGTGTTCATGAACAGATTGGAGCCCGCGAGCATCGCTATGGGGGCAACGAAAGACCAGTTCATCAATGCCTCAATAGACGCGGATTACATGCGGCGCCTTGCCGCCCCGTGCTTCGGGGTAGCAGCCATAAAGGCTGTCGTCAGCCTGACATTGGCCCGTGGTCGGCCGCGCTCATATCGGCGCGGCGGAAAACTGCGGACCGTCCCCCTACGGGCAGGCCGTCGGCGCAAATGCGCCTAGCCCGCCCGCAGGGACGGTCCGCAGGATAGGCATCAGAACGCGAGCGGGCCGTCGAGTTCCTCGACCGTCCAGGGCAGGCCGTGCTTGTTCAGCATGTCCATGTAGGGATCGGGATCGAACTGCTCCATGTTAAACACGCCCTCACCCGACCATGCGCCGGTCAGCACCATGGCCGCGCCGATCATCGCCGGAACGCCGGTGGTGTAGCTGACGGCCTGGTTGCCGGTTTCGGCATAGGCGTCTTCGTGGTCGCAGATGTTCTTGATGTAGAACGTCTTCTCGCCCGAACCGTCCAGCGCTTCGCCGGTCGCAATGTCGCCGATGTTCGTCTTGCCCTTGGTGGTCGAGCCAAGCGAGCTGGGCTCGGGCAGCACGGCCTTCAGGAACTGGAGCGGAATGATTTCCACGCCGTTGTAGATCACCGGATCGATGCGGGTCATGCCCACGTTCTGCAGCACGGTGAGGTGCTTGATGTACTCGTCACCGAAGGTCATCCAGAAGCGCGCGCGCTCCATTTCAGGGATGAACCTGGCGAGGCTTTCCAGTTCCTCGTGGTACATCATGTACATGTTCTTGGGGCCGACGGCTTCGAAGTCGAAGCTCTGCTTCACGCCCATCGCCGGGGTTTCGACGAATTCGCCGTTTTCCCAGTGGCGGGCCGGCGCGGTGACTTCGCGGATGTTGATTTCCGGGTTGAAGTTCGTCGCGAAGGCCTGGCCGTGATCGCCGCCGTTGCAGTCCAGAATGTCCAGCGTGCGGATGGTCTTCAGCTTGTGCTTCTTCAGCCACATCGCGAAGACCGAGGTGACGCCCGGATCGAAGCCCGAACCCAGCAGCGCCATCAGGCCCGCCTGCTTGAAGCGCTCCTGATAGGCCCACTGCCAGTGGTATTCGAACTTGGCCACGTCCTTGGGCTCGTAGTTCGCGGTGTCCATGTAGTGCGTGCCGGTCGCCAGGCACGCGTCCATGATCGCGAGGTCCTGATAGGGCAGCGCCAGATTGACCACCAGCTTCGGACCGATCGAGCGGATCAGCGCCGCGGTCGCCTCAACGTCGTCGGCGTCGATCGCATAGGTGCTGATCGTCACGCCCGTGCGCTGCTTCACCGATTCGGCGATCGCTTCGCACTTGGAAACCGTGCGGCTGGCGAGATGAATGTCGGAAAAGATATCCGGATTCATCGCCATCTTGTGGACCGCGACCGAACCGACGCCGCCTGCGCCGATCACCAGAACCTTGCTCACCAATCTATCTCCTTGAACGCGCAAGCCGCGAAAGGGCCGCATATAGTGCCCCTGTGTGACAACTCAACTGTGAGAGTTTTCTGCCCTCCTCCTTCGTCATTGCGAGGAGGCGAAGCCGACGTGGCAATCCAGAGCGGTTCTGCGCGACGACTCTGGATTGCTTCGCTCCGCTCGCAATGACGAAAGGAGGGTGCGGGATGGCTCCGCCGAAACCAGGCGATCACCGGCAACGCGTCAAACCATATCCAACCACGGCTGTCATAATTCGCCATCATCCCGTCATCACGCGGTCACCCGGTGGGGGCATTGCCGCCGTGCCATTACCGATACGGCACCGGGGGACCACTACCATGCCAAACGCACGCCCTGCTTCCGATCTGATCGAGGGAGCGGTCGTCCGCTCGGAATCTTCGCGCGCGTCGCGCCTGCTCGACAAGGCCTTCGCCCTTGCCTTCAAGGGGCTGGTCTATGCGCAGATCTGGGAAGATCCGGTGGCAGACATGGCCGCGCTCCAGATCGGGCCCGAAAGCCGCGTGCTGACCATCGCCAGCGGCAGCTGCAATGCGCTTTCCTATCTCACCGCCGATCCAGCCGCGATCACCTGCGTCGATCTCAACACCGCACATATCGCACTCGGCCGCCTGAAGATCGCCGCGATCGAGAACCTCGATTATGCCGACTTGCGCAGCTTCATCGCCGAAGCCGACAAGCCGGAAAACGCCGCGATCTATCGCGAGAAGCTGGCGCCGCACCTCGACGAAGCGACGCGCCGCTATTGGGAAGGCCGCGATCTCGCCGGCCGCCGGCGCATCCGTGGCTTTACGCGCGGCATCTACAAGCGCGGCCTGCTGGGCCACTTCATCGGCGCCGCGCATGTGCTCGCCAAGCTCTACAAGATCGACCCCAGCGAAATCCTCGGCGCCGAGACGCTGGAAGAACAGCGCCGCGTGTTCGACGAGCGCTTCGCCCCGATCTTCGAGCGCAAGCTGGTGCGCTGGCTGACCGATCAGCCCGCCTCGCTGTTCGGTCTCGGAATTCCGCCCGCGCAGTACGACGCGCTGGCAGGCGGCCACCGCATGGCCGACGTGCTGCGCGCCCGCCTCGATAAGCTGGCCTGCCACTTCCCGCTGGGTGACAATTACTTCGCCTGGCAGGCCTTCGGACGCGGCTATGGTCGTCAAGCCAAGGCACCGCTTCCCCCCTATCTGCAGGAAGCCAACGTGCCGATGGTGCGTGAACGTCTGGGCCGCCTGACCCTGCGCCATGCGAACTTCACGCAGGTCCTCGCGGAAAGCGCGGATGCCTCGTTCGACCGCTACATCCTGCTCGATGCGCAGGACTGGATGAGCGATGCCCAGCTCACCGAACTGTGGAGCGAAATCACCCGCACCGCCCGCCCCGGATCGCGCGTGCTGTTCCGCACCGCCGCCGAACCCACGCTGCTGCCCGGCCGCGTACCGGAAGAGATCCTCTCGCGCTGGGATTACCGCGAGGACGAATCGCGCGCCGCAACCGAGGGCGATCGCTCCTCGATCTACGGCGGCGTCCACCTCTACGTGCTGAAAGGCTGACGGTGACCGAGACCACCCTTCCCGCCGATCACGCCGCGCTGATGGACCGCGTCTATCGCGGCCAGCGCCACATCTACGACCTCACGCGCAAGTACTATCTGTTCGGCCGCGACCGGCTGATCCGGGAGCTTGATGCGGCCCCGGGCATGGCCGTGCTGGAAGTCGGCTGCGGCACCGGGCGCAATCTCGAACTGGCAGGCAAGGCGTGGCCCGGAGCCACGCTCCACGGCTTCGACATCTCCAGCGAAATGCTCAAGAACGCCCGCAGGCGGTTGGGCGAGCAGGCCGAGCTAACGCCCGGCGATGCCACCCGCTTCGACCCCAAGGCCCTGTTCGGCCGCGGTGGGTTCGACCGCATTTTCCTCTCCTATACGCTTTCCATGATTCCCGGCTGGCAGGACGCCCTGTCGCGTGCAGTGGCGGCGCTTTCCCCCGGCGGCGTGCTTCATGCCGTCGATTTCGGCGACCTCGCGGGCCTGCCTTCCCCCTTGCGGGCGGGCCTGCGGGGCTGGCTGGCGAAGTTCCACGTCACACCCCGGCTGGACCTGCCCATGCAGGCGGCACGCATTGCCGGAGACCGGGGCCTGTCGGTGGAGTTCACGCGCGGGCCACTCGGCTATTACCAGATGGTGCGGCTGACGCGGTGAGTTTATGGCCTTGGCCATGAACGCGAATCTCCCGAATCCGAATCTTCAGCGCCGCCCGACCCACGAAGGCGTGCTCGAAGCCGCCGCCAAAGTCGCGGCGATCCTGCCACGCACGCCGCTGCTGCCGCTTGAGGTCGATGGCCGCACGATCTGGTGCAAGGCCGAGAGCCTCCAGCCGGTGGGCGCCTTCAAGATCCGCGGCGCCTGGCACCGCCTTACCGCGCTAACGGATATCGAGCGGGCGCGGGGCGTCGTCGGCGTTTCCAGCGGCAACCATGCGCAGGGCGTGGCCTGGGCCGCACGACGGCTGGGCATTGCCGCCACCATCGTCATGCCGACCGACGCGCCGGAGGTGAAGCTCGCCAATACCCGCGCCCTCGGCGCCGAAGTGGTGCTCTATGACCGCCCCGGCGGCGAGGACCGTGACGAAGTGGCCAACCGCCTTTGCGAAGAGCGCGGGGCCACGCTCGTCCATGCCTACGGCGACCCCTGGATCATCGAGGGTCAGGGCAGCACCGCGATCGAAATCGCGCTGCAAATGGCCGAACGCGGGCTCGGTGGGCCCGACCAGATCGTCGCCCCCTGCGGCGGCGGCGGGCTCACGGCAGGAATCGCCCTCGCCCTTCCCGATGCGGCCGTGGTGCCGGTCGAGCCCGAAGGCTGGGACGATGTCCGCCGCAGCCTTGCCGACGGCGAGATCCGCCGCGTGGCCGCCGATGCCCCGCCCACGGCCTGCGATGCCTTGCAGACGCCGGCCACCTGGCCGATCAACTTCGAGGTTCTGAAAGCCCGCTGCCCCTTCGGGCTCGTTGCCACGCCCGCCGAAGTGCGCGCGGCGCAGCGCCTCGCTTTCGCCAAGCTGCGCCTTGTCATCGAGCCCGGTGGAGCCGCCGCGCTCGCTGCCGTGCTGGCGGGCAATGTCTCCCTGACCGATCGTACCGCCGTGGTGCTTTCGGGCGGCAACACCGATGCCGAGGCCTTCGCCAAGGTATTGTCCGGAAACGCCTAAGTCCTGACCCAAGTACCGCATTGACAAGCCGGCCGGCGCGGCCGAGGCTCGGGTTCGCAGCAAGGGAGATCCCATGACCGGAATGGCAATCCTGCAACCCGTGGTCGCGCTGGCGGCCTGGACCATGGTCATGTGGTTCTGGCTCTACGGATCGCGCCTTTCCTCGTTCGGCAAAGTCGATCCGGAAGAACTGATCGACGATCCCCATGTCTCGCTCGACCATGTGCTGCCGCCGCAGGTCGAGTGGAAAGCCCATAATTACAACCACCTGCTGCAAGATCCGGTGATCTTCTATGCGATCTCGATCACGCTTGCGCTGCTTGGGCTGGGGGATGGGATGAATGCGCAGGTCGCCTGGGCCTACGTGGGCTTCCGGGTCATGCATTCGATCGTGCAAACAACCTTCAATCGCATGCCGCTGCGCTTCGCGTTTTACGCGCTTTCGACCTTCTGCCTGATGTTCCTGATCGCCCGCGCCGCCGTGGTCATGTTCTAGACGAAGCGCTCCCGGCGTAGTAATCTCCTTATCGGGAGATGCGTAGTTCGGGAGGTGCTGCGTGAAGACAGTTCGCCGGCAATTGGCAAGTCCGCGAGTACTGTGGGCAGTACTCGCGCTGGAAATCGCTTTCATCTTCCTGACTTTGGCCACGCTCGTCAGCAAGGTGATGGCAACCAGCTGGAACCTGAGTTGGTCGATGTTCTTCGTGGGCGTGATCGGCAGCGCCTGGGGCGCAGTGATCTACCAGCTGCTATCCTGCAATGCCGACGAATCCGAGAACGACGGGAATACGTGACGTTCGCGGCGGATCCCTGTAGGGAGCGCCATGGACTTCGACGATCAGCTCCGCCGCTACTTCGGCACCGACGACCTTTCCACCATCGCCCCTTCCACGCTGGAAACCGGGCTCGATCGCATTCGCGTCGATCTTGGCATGGAGAAGGACCGCGCGCGGCGCTTCGCGCTGTGGTGCCTGCTCTATATGTTCAACGCCTCGCCCGATCTCGATGTCGCCTTCGACAACGAAGAGGACCGCAATTTCGCGCGGGACTTCATGGACATGATGGCAAAAGCGCAGGAATCCGACTGAATTCCCGCGCTTTTCACCCGGTCACGCGCGCTCGAAATAGCTCGCGAGTTCGACATGGGTGGACCAGCGGAACTGGCCGACCGGGCGCAGTTCCACCAGCCTGAAGCCCGCCTCGATCAGCCGCGCCGCATCGCGCGACCAGCTTGACGGATTGCACGAAACATAGACCACGCGGCCAACGCTCGAAGCCGCAATGCACTCCACCTGCTCGCGCGCACCGGCGCGCGGCGGGTCGAGGATGATGGCATCGAACTTGCTCAGTTCGTCGGGCTGGAGCGGGTTGCGGAACAAGTCGCGGTGATCGCAGAAAACCGGCAGTTGCGCGCGTCCGGCGGCCGTCTTGCACGCCAGATGGGCATCGCGCGCAGCCTCTGCGGCCAGCACTCTGGTCTGCGGTCCGGCCAGCGCCAGCGCGAACGTGCCGAGGCCGGAGAACAGATCCGCCACGGTCGCCGCGCCTGCCAGCCAGCCGCGCGCGGCCTCTACCAGCGCCTCTTCGCCGTCCGCCGTCGCCTGCAGGAACGCCCCCGGCGGAAGCGGTACCTGGACGCCACCTAACCGCACCGTAACCGGCACCGGCTCCCACACGGTCTCGAAACCGTAGCCGCCATCCATGGTGAAGCGCGCGAGCTTATGTTCGCGCGAAAAATCGAGCATCGCCTCGGTCGCGGCGAGCCCTTCCGCCGTCAGTCCCTTGATGCCGAGATCGACTCCTTGCTCGGTCAGCGTCATCTCGATGTCGGCGGCCATGCGGGGCTGCTGGTGCTTGGTGGGCTTGCCGGGGCGGCCACCCTTCTTGGCAGGCGCCGCCTTGCCCATGGTGATGAGCAGCTTGCGCAGCGGCCCGAGCACGGCGAACAGTTCCGGCGCCATCACCGGGCATTCTTCCAGTTCCACCAGCCGGTGCGATTTCGCCTCGCGGAAGCCGATGGTCACGCGCCCGCCCGAGCTTTCGGCGCGCAACGATACGCGGCGGCGCGCGCCCGGCGGCGAGAGGTAGGGCGGCGCGATCAATTCGGCGCCCAGTTCCTGCGAGGCCGAGGCATTCGCCACGCGCGCGGCGACGAAGTGCTCAAGGCTCTCTTCGTCAAGCTGCTGAAGCTGACAGCCGCCGCAGCGGCCAAAATGGCTGCACGCTGGCTGGATGTGGTGCGGCCCCCATTCGAGGGTATCGTCCTCATGCAGCAGGTCGCCCGGCGCCGCGCCCCAGGCGAAGCGGCCGGATGCGGTCACACCATCGCCCTTGGCGGCGATACGCAGAATTTCTTCGGTTCCAATAGTCACAGGCAGGCCGCTAGCGCAGCCGGGACCATTTGTCCAAGCTGGCCGGCGGTAAAGGCGGGTCCGGCGCGGCGCGCCGCCTCTCCGTGGAGCCAGACTCCCTCGCAGGCGGCCGCGAATCCTTCCGCTCCGGCAGCGAGGCGGCTGGCGATGCAACCGGCCAGAACATCGCCGGTTCCTGCGGTCGAGAGCCACGAACTGGCACGCGGCGCGCAGGCGATCCGCCCGTCCGGAGCGGCGATCACCGTGTCCGGTCCCTTGGCGACCACGATCATTCCGGCCCCCTTGGCCAGTGCCAGCGCGCGGTCGGCTTTGCTGCCCCCACCATCGCAGCCGAACGTCCGTTCGAGCGTCACCAGCTCCCCCTCATGCGGAGTCGCCACTGTCGCGCCCTTGCGCTCGGTCAGCAGGCGCGGCCCGAGCAGCACGAGCGCATCGGCATCGATCACTGCCGGTACCGGATCGGCCAGCGCAATCGCCAGCCGCTCGCGCGCCAGACTGTCTCGTCCAAGACCCGGCCCCACCAGTACGGCGGTATTCCGGTCGTCGACCAGCACGTCGAACAGCTTGCCCTGATCGACCACGAGATCAGCGGGCACATTGCGCTTGCTGTCCGCGAAGAGCTTCACGTACCCGGCTCCGGCGCCTTGCGCCGCCACACTCGCCAGCACCGCCGCGCCGGGCATCGCGCCGCCGACCACGGCGAGCAGTCCGCGCCGATACTTGTGCGCATCCACCGCAGGCGCGCCGATCCGGGGCTTGGCGACCGGAATCGCTGCCCCCTCCACCGGAGCCACGCCAATAGGCACTTGCCGCAGCGTGCCCATCGTCGCTGCAGCCGGCATCAGGAAATGCGCGAATTTCCACGCCCCAAGCCCAATAGTCGCATCGTAATACGGCAGCCCCGGGTTCAACGTCATGCCGGTGTCGGACTGCACGCCGCTCGGCAGGTCGAGCGCCAGCCGGTGGTGATGCGCCTGCGCCAGCCGCGTGAGCAATGCCACATGCTCCGCCGCAAGCGGTCGCGTGAGCCCGCTGCCGAACAGGCAATCGACGAAGACATCGCCGTGAATCTCAGTATCGGGCGCTACTATCGCGCCGTGGTAGAGCGCGCGCGCTTCGCGCGCCGCGTCGGTTTTCGGATCGCCTGCGGCCACCACGGTAACCTGCCCGCCGCGCTCGCGAATGGCTTCGGCGATCACATAGCCATCACCGCCGTTGTTACCGGGGCCGCAGAGCACCGTAACCGCCCTGCCCGCCGAAACCCGCCAGACCCATTCGGCCGCGCCGAGCCCGGCAATCCGCATCAGCGCGGAAACCGAAGACCCCGCCGCGATCAGCGCATCTTCGGCCGCGCGCATCTGCGCCACGGTCAGGATCTGGTCATTCTGGGGCAGCAGCCGATGGGGCATGGGGCTTCCTCGTCGCCGGGAACAGGTAGCGGTCGGCCCCGACCGAAACGTCGAGCCGGTCGCCGTTCAACCTTGTTACCGCCACTTGCGCCCCGTCGGCAACCTCAAGCCCGCGTCCGTCGCTGACCACGGCAAAGCGGCGGAAGCCGCCGTCCGGATGGCGAACCAGCAGGGACAGCCCATCCGGCCCTTCCAGCCGCTCGACCGCGCAGACCGGCTGAAGCTTGCCGGAGCCGGAGACGGCACAGGGAATATGCTCGTCCCCCTCGGCCACTTTCGGCGCTTCATGCCGCGGCGAGCAAGCGGCGAGCGCAAGGAGCAAGGCAATGCCTGTAAGGGAGCGGGCCATGCGCCTCTGCTACAAGGACATTCCCGCAAGCGACAAGCATCTATGCGGCACAGCCCGAGAATGGGACACATGCCGCCAGACTTGAATTCGGCCGAGCCGTAACCCGGCCGGAAAACCCGGGGTGGGACCAAAGCCCACCCCGTGCGTCTTGGCTCAGTAGCCGTCCACGGCCTTGCTGACGAGGATGTTCACCGCAACGCGGCGGTTCTGCGCCTTGCCTTCGGGCGTGCTGTTGTCCGCCAGCGGATCGGCCTTGGCCATGCCGGTGGGGGTCAGCATGCGATAGGGCTTCCAGTGGCAAGCCTGCTGGAGGTAGTTCACCACGCGGGTGGCGCGCTTTTCGCTGAGCGTCTGGTTGTAATCGTCGCTGCCGACGGAGTCGGTGTAGCCGACCACCAGCAGAAGGGCATTATCCATGCCGTCGGCCGAAGTGGCCGCCGAGCAGAGATTGCTCTTCGCCTCGGGCGTCAGATCAAACTTGCCCGTGTCGAAGTTCACGTTCGTCGTGCCCTTGATGTTGTACTTGTCGATGTCGCCCATGCGGCCACGCAGAGCCTCGGTTGCCGCTTCGTTGGACGCGAAGCGCTGATCCGTGCCGTTGTGGATCATGGAGGCGACCTTCATGTCCTTGTTCTTCAGATCGATCGAGCTGGCCACCAGCGCGCCGCCGCCCTGCAAGGTGTCGATCGAAACCGGCAGACCATTGAGAAGCTGGTTTGTCGCCAGCTTGTTGCTGTTCAGGCCCAGGAAGCCGCCGCTGGACTTGACCTTGGTGGCACTGGTGACGGTGACGATCGTCTTGTTGCCGTTGGCGCTGGTAACCTGGACCCGGTCACCGCTGCGCGCGGAGATGATGCCTTCGACCTTGGGACCCTTGGTCATGCCGGCCGTGTCGACCGGCTGCTGGCTGGAGGCGTCTGCCGTAACGCTGCCTTCCAGGCCGTCCTGCTGCTGCGCGGAAACGCTGCCGGCCACCGAAACAGCCAGCGTGCCGATCAGTAAAAGGACTTTGGGGTTTTTGGAAATGACACTCATTGCGCTACTCCTTCAATCTCGACCAGTCGGGCCTGCGTGATCGCAGCTTCTCGTCCGACTGCCGTCCCCCTGTGATGGTGTAACCGGCTGTCAGAACCCCTCCATTTCGCTTCATAAAATGTGCGACCGGTAAGCCGCACCTGAACCATGGATGTTCTGCCTGTTCAGATTCACCTTGCGGGCACATGAACACTCTCCCTAACAACCGGGCCCGTGCGGGTAATCCGAGTGCAACGTGCGGTGAACCGATGGAGACTGCACGGACGAAACGCACTTTTGCGTGATCCGGAACTGCATTTTCACTTGCCGGGATTGGGTTAAGTGGCGCGCTGTTGTTGCGAATAGGGCGGGAATGCGTTTTCGGACCGAATCGAGGGCCTTCTGCTCAACTCATTAAAAACATTCGCGTAGACAGTTCTTCGCGTATGCTTTCCGCGAAACCGGATTTGGTTCCCGGGCGATCAAAATAAAGTGCGGAAGCGAGCGCACCGGGCCGCTTGCACTCTGATCCGCCTGACCGGGAGTACAATAGACAACGGGGCCCCCGCTTTCGCAGGAGCCCCGTCAGGAATTTGGAGATGGGATGCGCCCTGCCGAAGGGCGTCCCTTTACTTCCGCTTGAGCTGCGTCACATCGCGCACCGCGCCCTTGGCGGCGCTGGTGGTCATGGCCGCATAGGCCTGCAGCGCAGCGGAAACCTTGCGCGGGCGCGGATGGACCGGCGACCAGGCATCGGCGCCGCGTGCTTCCTGCTGAGCGCGGCGGTGCGCCAACACTTCGTCCGAGACCATCAGGTTGATCGTGCGGCCCGGGATATCGATCTCGATGGTGTCACCGTTCTCGACAAGGCCGATGGCACCGCCCTCGGCCGCTTCGGGCGAGGCGTGGCCGATCGAGAGGCCCGAAGTGCCGCCCGAGAAGCGACCGTCGGTCAGCAGCGCGCACGCCTTTCCGAGGCCCTTCGACTTCAGGTAGCTGGTCGGGTAGAGCATTTCCTGCATGCCCGGCCCGCCGCGCGGTCCTTCGTAGCGGATGACCACGACGTCACCGGCGCCGACCTGCCCGCCGAGAATGCCGGCAACGGCGGCATCCTGCGATTCGTAGACGCGCGCGGTGCCGGTGAACTTCAGGATGGAATCGTCCACGCCTGCCGTCTTCACGATGCAGCCGTCCTGCGCGATATTGCCGTAGAGCACCGCAAGGCCACCGTCCTGGCTGAAGGCGTGCTCCTTGCTGCGGATGACGCCGTTCTCACGGTCGAGATCGAGCTCTTCCCAGCGGCGCGACTGGCTGAAGGCGGTCTGCGTCGGCACGCCGCCCGGCGCGGCCTTGAAGAATTCCTGAACCGAAGGCGCGTTGGTGCGCGAGATGTCCCAGTGGTTCAGCGCATCGCCCAGCGTGCGCGCGTGCACGGTCGGCAGGTCGGTATGCAGCAGGCCCGCGCGATCGAGCTGGCCGAGAATGGCCATGATGCCGCCCGCGCGGTGAACGTCTTCCATGTGGACGTCGTTCTTTGCAGGCGCGACCTTGGAGAGGCACGGCACCTTGCGGCTCAGGCGATCGATGTCCTCCATGGTGAAGTCCACGCCCGCCTCAACGGCGGCGGCCAGCAGGTGAAGCACGGTGTTGGTGGAGCCGCCCATGGCGATATCGAGGCTCATGGCGTTCTCGAACGCCTTGAAGCTGGCGATATTGCGCGGCAGCGCGGTCTCGTCTTCCTGCTCGTAATAGCGGCGGCAGAGATCGACCGCGAGGCGGCCGGCTTCGAGGAACAGGCGCTGACGGTCCGAGTGGGTCGCCAAGGTCGAGCCATTGCCCGGCAGCGAGAGGCCCAGCGCCTCGGTCAGGCAGTTCATCGAGTTGGCGGTGAACATGCCCGAGCACGAACCGCAAGTCGGGCAGGCCGAACGCTCGATCGCCTTCACTTCCTCATCGGTGTAGCTCTCGTCGGCGGCGGCAACCATGGCGTCGACCAGATCGAGCGCCTGCTCCTTGCCGCGCAGCACGACCTTGCCCGCTTCCATCGGCCCGCCCGAAACGAAGACCACCGGGATATTGATGCGCAGCGCGGCCATCAGCATGCCGGGCGTGATCTTGTCGCAGTTGGAGATGCAGACCATGGCGTCGGCACAGTGGGCGTTGACCATGTACTCCACGCTGTCCGCGATCAGGTCGCGGCTGGGTAGCGAATAGAGCATGCCGTCGTGGCCCATGGCGATGCCGTCGTCGACCGCGATGGTGTTGAATTCCTTGGCGACGCCGCCCGCCGCCTCGATCTCGCGCGCGACCATCTGGCCGAGGTCCTTGAGGTGGACGTGCCCCGGAACGAACTGCGTGAAGGAGTTTACAACGGCGATAATGGGCTTGCCGAAGTCCGCGTCCTTCATCCCCGTCGCGCGCCAGAGGCCACGCGCGCCCGCCATGTTGCGGCCGTGAGTGGAAGTGCGTGAGCGATAGGCGGGCATTGTGCGAACTCCGGGAAATGACCGGTGCCGCACGTCGCGCGCACCGTCTTGCCCGCGCCCCCTACGCGATGCGGGCGGCTTTTGCGAGCCATAAAATGTCCCGGATGACCGATTTAACTTTCCGGATCATGCGCAATCGCGAGGCGCCGGAGAAGCCCCGATTGACAGGATGGGGGCTTCCATGAAACCGTTTGCATCAGGGGCATCCGGGCATGGGGGATCACCATGGCACCAATGCGTTGGAGCGGATTTGGCGGCTTTGCGCTGCTTACGGCGGCGCTGTCGCTGAGTGCTTGCACGAACGCCCCCGGAAGCCGGGGGCCGACCGAAGGCACCGAATACTGCGACGTGATCCAGGACTATGTCCTGCCCGACGACTGCACGGAATTCGCCAAGCAGGCGGCGCGGCAAACCGACGGCACGGCGGCGTTCAACGCGCCCAATCCACTCGAACGCGGCGAGAGCTTTACGGTGTGGCTGGCAGTCGCCGCCGATCCGCCGAAGCCTCATCCCACGCCTGCACCCTCCCCGACGCCGCCGCCCAGCCCCAAACCAAGCCCTGCACCCAGCGAGGACGCGTCGGCCGCGCCCGTGGCCGAGGCGACCGACAATGCCGCGCTCGTCACCCCGGCCCCGCCGTCTGCGACCACCGCAGACCTTGCCCCAGCGCCCGAGCAAGTCGTCGCGCAGATGCCCGGCCAAGTGCAGCACTTCAGCGTCACCGTGGGCGAATTCGTCGCGGCGGACCTGCAAGGCGACGACTCCTTCGAGATCAAGCCGCTGCGCGACCGCACCCAGCGCGTCCACCTCGGCAAGCCCTACCCTTCGACGGTCTGGGGCTGGCAGGTCACACCCAAGCGCGGCGGCGACCACATGATGACGATCACTACCGTAGTGCAGGTCAAGGACCGGCAGGGCCAGTTCTGGGACGTGGTGAGCACGCCGCATTCCTACGGTTTCCACGTCAAGGTGGGCGTGGTCGGCTGGATTCAGGACACTTTGGAAGGCGCGCCGTTCTGGCTGAAGCTGGTTACCGGCGTGGTCGTCGCGCTGTCCGCGCTGATCGTGGCGGTGACCGATCTGCGCAAGAAAGTGCTGGCGCTGTTCGGCATCGGCTCAGGCAAGTCCGACCCGCCCGATCAGCCTTCCGGCGGCAAGCCGTAGCGGTTTTCCTTGGCCCGCCCCGGCTGCGCAAGCAGCAGGACAAGCACGCCTACCGCGCCGAGAAAGAGCAGGCTGTTGAACGCCAGAAGCCCAAACAGGCCCATGTCCGGCTGAGGCCCGACGAAGATCGCAGGCATCCTTGCAAAGGAGAAGAACAGGAACGGCAGCGGCAGCAGTCCCCATGCTCCGCCGCGCCCGGCGTCGTGCAGGCGGCGGACGATAGCGGCGGCCAGCAGGACGATGGCCAGCGCGGCAATGCCCTCCATCGCCGCAAAGATCGGCGCCGGGTCCGGCATCAGTTCAGGGTGATTGCCCTCGATGCGGATCTGGTAGCTGCCCGGCCCGCTCGTGACAGTCGCCTGATCGGGATGCTCGCGAGCGAACTGCTGCATCCGGGTCATGGTGGAGAGCATCATCGGCGCCACCGCGATGACACCGATCACGAACGTCAGCCCGATCACCACGGCGACCCATGGCCAGAACTTCGCACGCGCTTCGCGGCCGGAAAATTTCGCCAGTCGCACCACATGATAGCCGATCATGACGTTCCCCCGATGCTTAGGTGCCGGAAGAGTATCGTGACGGCCCGCACTCCACAAGTCAGCCGAGACGAGCTGCAACCTCCCGGCACACCCGCGCCATGCGGTCGGCCCAGAGCGCCTGCCCGGCCGCGTCCTCGATCTGGTCCTGCCGGATCTCGATGCCGAGATAGGGGCGGCCATGCGCCTCGGCATGGCGGTTCATCGTCGCGTTGAGCACTTTGCCCGAATAGGGCAACTGGTCGCCCACCACGAGGCCCTCCGCCTCCAGCAGCGGAATGGCGATCCGCGCGGCGCGGTCATCCTCGTTGTAGAGCACGCCGACATGCCACGGGCGCGGCTTGTCACAGGTCGCGAGCGCGGGCGTGAAGCTGTGCAGCGAGAGGATCAGCGCAGGCTCGGCGTCCACCAGCCGGGCTTCGAGACCGTCGTGATAAGCGTGGAAATACCGCGCAAGGCGGGCCGAGCGGCCTTCCGTGCACAGCACATTGCCGGGGATCGCGTGGCCGTCCGACACTTCGGGCAGGAGCCCGGGCGCATCGAGGTCGCGGTTGAAGTCGCAGACGAGGCGGCTGACATTGGCGAGCCAAGCGGCGATGCCGCCGCTCCCGCCCTGCTCGACCATCCGCTCCGCGACGCCGGCCACGCCGATGTCGATGGCGATGTGCCGCCCCATCAGTTCGGCGGGAATGCCGAGGTCGATCCCTTCGGGCACGCGGTTGGAGGCATGATCGCCGACGATCAGGATGCCGCCCGCTTGCGGCGTGCCCAGCAGGCGCCAGGCTTCGGTGATGCGAGCTTCGGTAATCAACGCAGGCTCCCGGACAATTGCCACCAATCGGGGCGGACCGCCGCCACCCTTGCCGCCGCTTCGCTTAAGGCTTGCTGACTCTCGTAGAGCGCGAAACAGGTCGCGCCCGAACCGGACATACGGGCAAGGATAGGCGCGGTCTCGCGCAGTGCCGCCAGCACGTCCGCCACCGCCGGGCAGATTTCGATGGCGGGAGCTTCCAGATCGTTGCGGCCGGAGAGCGCGATATCGCGCAGCGTGCCGTCCGGCATGGGCCCCCGATCGATCCTGTCCCAGGCCTTGAACACCGGCCCCGTCGGCACCGGAAGGCGCGGATTGACCAGCAGGACCGGACAGCCTGCGAGGTCGTTTTCGGAAACTTCGGCAAGATCGGTACCGGTGCCGGTGCCGATGCAGGGCCGGGAAAGCACGCAGGCGGGCACATCGGCGCCCAGCTTGGCGGCGCGGGCGTGCCAGTCCTCGGGCAATCCGTGCGCGCGCTCGACCATGCGGAACACCGCGCCTGCGTCGGCCGAGCCGCCGCCCAGACCGGCGGCCACCGGCAGGCGCTTTTCGAGATCGACCGCCCAGCCTTTACCATGAGGCAATGCGGTGAGCGCCTTGGCGACGATATTGCCGAAGGGATCGTCGATCTTCGCCGCGAATTCGCCGTGGGTCGTCAGGCGGTCGGCTTCGGCGGGAACCGCCGTCAGTTCATCCCCGGCATCGACGAAGGCAAACAGCGTTTCCAGTTCGTGATAGCCATCCTCGCGCCGTCTGCGGACGTGGAGCGCGAGGTTGATCTTGGCGTAGGCGGTTTCGGAAATCATCGCCTTGTCCATGCCGCTATGCGAACGGAGAGGCAAGGTGGCCCTCGTTTTCGGACTCCCGAATGTTTTTCCAACACCCGAACGTCCTGCCTTTTGTCATCCTGAACTTGTTTCAGGATCCATCCGGCCGCCTGCTCCGAAGCGTCGTGTCGCCAGCGGAACTCTCGCCTGGCTGTCTCCAGTTCCGCCCACGCTGCACGATGGACCCTGAAACAAGTTCAGGGTGACGATGAAGATGGGCCGCAAGAAAGATTCGCCGCAAATAGAAGCCGAAAAGGGGGAAGGCTCAGCCTTCCCCCTTGCCGATTACATATTCGGGTAGTTCGGACCGCCGCCGCCTTCCGGCGTGACCCATTCGATGTTCTGCGTCGGGTCCTTGATGTCGCAGGTCTTGCAGTGGACGCAGTTCTGCGCGTTGATCTGGAGCTTCATGCCCGAACCGTCCGGATCGACGAATTCGTAGACGCCCGCCGGGCAATAGCGCGCCTCGGGACCGGCATAGACCGGCAAGTTGATCCGCGTGGGAACCGTGGGGTCCGTCAGCTTGAGGTGGACCGGCTGGTCTTCCTCATGGTTGGTGAACGAATAGGACACGCTGGTCAGGCGGTCGAAGCTGATCACGCCGTCCGGCTTGGGATAGGCGACCGGCTTGTAGAGGTCCGCGCGTTGCAGGCTGGAAGCGTCGGTGTGGTGCTTCATCGGCTTGGCCACGCCGAAGCCGAACAGCGTCCGCAGCCACATGTCCGCGCCCGCCAGCACCGTGCCGATCTCGCCGCCCCACTTGGCGACCAGCGGCTCGGCGTTCTGGACGAGCTTCAGTTCCTTGGCGATCCAGCTTTCGCGCACGGCGGTATCATATTCGCCCAGCGTATCCTGCTCGCGGCCCGCCTTGATCGCGGCGGCAATCGCCTCGGCCGCGAGGATGCCGCTCTTCATCGCGGTATGCGTGCCCTTGATGCGCGGCACGTTGACGAAGCCCGCCGAGCAACCCGCCAGCACGCCGCCCGGGAAGGCCAGCATCGGCACCGACTGCCAGCCGCCCTCGTTGATGGCGCGCGCGCCATAGGCCACACGCTTGCCGCCTTCGAGAATGGCGCGGATTTCCGGGTGCTGCTTCCAGCGCTGGAATTCCTCGAACGGATAGACGTAGGGATTCTTGTAATCGAGTGCGGTGACGAAGCCGAGCGCTACCTGGTTGTTCGCCTGATGGTACAGGAAGCCGCCGCCCCAGCTGTCGGTCTCGCTCATCGGCCAGCCCTGCGTGTGGATCACGCGGCCGGGGACGTGCTTGTCCGCCGGGATGTCCCAGAGTTCCTTGATGCCGATGCCGTAGATCTGCGGCTCGCAATCTGCCTCCAGATTGTACTTGGCCTTCAGGCGCTTGGTCAGGTGGCCGCGCGCGCCTTCGCAGAACACAGTGTACTTGCCGAGCAGGTTCATGCCCGGCTGGAAGTCGTCCTTGGGATTGCCCTCGCGGTCGACGCCCATGTCGCCGGTCTGCACGCCGATCACGGCGCCGGCATCGTCATAGAGTATCTCGGCAGCAGGGAAGCCCGGGAAGATCTCGATCTCCAGCGCCTCGGCCTGTTCGGCCAGCCAGCGGCAGAGGTTGCCGAGCGAGCCCGTGTAACTGCCCTTGTTGGACATCAGCGGCGGCATCACCAGATGCGGCAGCGAGAACTTCTTCTTCTTGGTAAGGTGCCAGTGCCAGTTGTCCGTCACCGGGGTTTCGGCCAGCGGGCAGCCGTCTTCGCGCCAGGTGGGCAGCAGCTCGTCCAGCGCCTTGGGATCGATGGTGGCGCCCGAAAGGATGTGGGCGCCGATCTCCGAGCCCTTTTCAAGGACGCAGACGGAAAGTTCGGGATCGACCTGTTTCAGACGGATCGCCGTGGCAAGGCCGGCTGGCCCGCCGCCGACGATGACGACGTCGTAAGGCATCGATTCACGTTCAATCATGGCAACCCTCGTAGTCTGGCCCCGTAATCTGGCCCGGTTCTGGCCCCAACAGCCCCTGAAATTCACGATTCACGCACTTAAACGCGCGATTAATTCGTGTTGTGCCTTGATTGGTGGAATGCGACAGGTCAAGACCCACGCGATGGATCAGGCCCCAAATCGGCAATTTCTGGACGATATCAAATCCGATATCACCGCCGCGCTCGACTGGTGGCGCGAGGCGGGGGTCGATTGCGACTTCCTCGACGAACCGCGCGAATGGATCGTGCCCGAGGAAGAGCAGGCCGAAGACGGCAGTCGCCGCCCGCCGCGCCGCCGCCCGCAAGTGGTGGAGGAAGCCCCCGCCGCGCCCACCAGCATCGATCCCAAGCTGCTGCCCGCCGACCTCGACGCCTTCCGTTCATGGTGGATGACCGAGACCCTGCTCGACGATGGCGGCCCGACCGGCCGCCTGATGCCCGAGGGTGAGGCAGGCGCCGAACTGATGATCGTGGTGGAAACGCCCGAGGGCGAGGACCGCGAGCGCCTGCTCACCGGACCGCAGGGCAGGCTGCTCGACGCGATGCTCAAGGCTTTCGGCATGCGGCGCGAGGATGTCTACCTCGCCAGTGCCCTGCCCCGCCCCGATCCGGTGCCCGACTGGCGCGCGGCGGCCTCTCGCGGGGTGGGCGACGCGCTGGCACGGCACGTCGTTTTGGCCGCGCCGAAGCGGCTGATTGTGCTCGGAGGCAACGTCCTGCCGCTGATCGGCCACGAATCACCGCAACGGGCTGCCGTTTTAAGACAATTCCACCATGAAGGAATGACTATACCTCTGTTGGCAGGATGGGGGCTTGCTGCGCTGCTGCAAAATCCGCGCGCGAAAGCAAGTATCTGGAGGGCCTGGCTGGAGTGGACGGCACCCTGAGGGAGCATCCATCCGGCCACGAAATTCGGGGTCAGGTCGCAGGATGCGGGGAATTGAAGTGAAACACATTGCCAAGGCAGCGCGCGCCGCGGGGGTGGCTGCGCTAGCTGTCGCCACGCTGGCAGCCACGCCGGCATTCGCCAACAGCGCAGCGGTGGAATACTTCCGCACCCGCGCAGACAACACGGCGGTCCCGTCGCTGCTCAGCCAGGACGATCGGGATTACTACAAGCAGGCCTTCGCCGCAGTGGACGCCAAGGACTGGGCGACCGTGCAGAAGATGCTGACGGACCGCCCGGACGGCCCGCTCCACCAGCAGCTCCGCGCCGAATACTTCCTGGCCTCCGGCTCGCCCAAGATCGAGCTTAGCGACCTCCAGACCTGGCTGGCTCAGGGCACCGAGCTTCCCGGCGCCGACCAGATCAGCCGCCTCGCCCTGAAGCGCGGCGCCGCCAGCGTGCCCACCGTCCCCAGCGAACAGGCTTTCGCCCGTCTGCCGACGATGACCAAGCGCGTGCGCCCGGCCTCGATCGATGACGGCACGATGCCCGCCGCGATCTCGGCCAGCATCAACGAGCGGATCAAGAACGACGATCCGACCGGCGCGCGCACGCTGCTCGACGGTATCGACGCTTCGCTCAGCCCCTATGCGCAGGCCGAATGGCGCCAGAAGGTCGCCTGGGCCTATTATATCGAGAACCTTGACGCGCAGGCCTATCAGGCGGCGCAGCTGGGCGCGATGGGCGCCGGTCCGTGGGTGGGCGAATCGTGGTGGACCGCCGGACTTGCCGCCTGGCGTCTGGGCGATTGCGACGGCGCCGCCGACGCCTTCGACAAGACCGCGAAGAATTCCGAAAACGCCGAACTCAGCAGCGCCGCGCACTATTGGCGCAGCCGCGCGCTGGTCCGCTGCCGCAAGCCGGAGATGGCTGCCACCGAACTGCGCCTTGCCGCTGGGCGTGACGAAACGCTCTACGGCATGCTCGCCGCCGAGCAGCTGGGCATGAAGCTGCCCGAACAGCACGCCGCCGCCGACTTCACGCAGGCCGACTGGCAGGCACTGCGCAACACCCCCAATATCCGCGCCGCCGTGGAACTCTCCGAAATCGGCGAGGACGGCCTTGCCGACGAAGTGCTGCGCCATCAGGCGCGCATCGGCGATGCCTCGCAATATGTGCAGATCACGCGCCTCGCCCGCGATCTCGGCCTGCCTTCGACCCAGCTCTGGATGGCCTACAATGCGCCGACCGGCGGCCGTCCGGAACCGGCCAGCCGCTTCCCGACGCCGAAGTGGACTCCGGCCGGTGGCTGGAAAGTCGATCCGGCGCTCGTCTATGCGCATACGCTTCAGGAATCGATCTTCCAGACCAGCGTCGTCAGCCCCGCCGGCGCGCGCGGGCTGATGCAGATCATGCCCGCCGCCGCACGCGACCATGCCGCCGCGCTGGGCGTGTCCGGCACGCCGGGCGACCTCAACAAGCCCGAGGTCAACCTCGCCTTCGGCCAGCAGCACTTGCAGACCCTGCGCGACGCGCCGGGCACGCAGGGCCTGCTGCTCAAGGTCATGGCGGCCTATAACGCGGGCCTCGTGCCGATCACCCGCTGGAATACCGAAGTGAACTGCGGCGGCGATCCGCTGCTGTGGATGGAATCGCTGCCCTACTGGGAAACGCGCGGCTACGTGAACATAGTGCTGCGCAACTACTGGATGTACGAGCGTCAGGCCGGCGGCCCTTCGGAAAGCCGCATGGCGCTTGCACAGGACCTGTGGCCGACTTTCCCGGGCCTCACCGGCTCGCAGGGCGTCCACATGGCAGCGAACGGAGCGATTGTGCGTGGCCATTGATCCCGAACGTCAATTCAAGCCCATCAACATCGCCCTGCTCACCGTTTCCGACACCCGTGGACCCGAGAATGACACCTCGGGCGACATTCTCGAGCAGCGCATTCGCGACGCCGGACACCGGCTCGTCACCCGCGCCATCGAGAAGGACGACGCCGCGCGCCTCGCCAGCCGCTTCAACAACTGGATCGACGATCGCGAGATCGACGCCATCGTCACCACCGGTGGCACCGGCCTGACCGGCCGCGATGTCACGCCCGAAGCGATCGACCGGGTGAAGGATCGGGACATTCCCGGCTTCGGCGAACTGTTCCGCTGGCTGTCCTACAAGACCATCGGCACCTCGACCGTCCAGTCGCGCGCCTGCGCGGCGGTGGCGCGCGGGACTTACATCTTCGCCCTGCCCGGCTCCAACGGCGCGGTGAAGGACGGCTGGGACGGCATCCTTGCCGAACAGCTCGACAGCCGGAACCGCCCCTGCAATTTCGTCGAATTGATGCCGAGGCTCAGTGAAGTCTGAGCCCCGCCTTCTTCAGGCAAACAGTGGCAGGCGTGCCGCTTCCTCGTCGGACAGGGCAATGCCCATGACTTCGCGCAGAGTGCGGGCGTAATCGGCCGCATCGGCAATGTCGCGCGTCTCACTGGCGCCGTTTTGATAGAGCGAAAGCTGGCGGTCCGTCATTGCCGCAAAGCCGTCTTCCAGCACCACGCTGGCCACGCAGAGCGTCGTGAAGCGCGTATTCGGCCGGGTCGAGGTCCAGTGGTTGCCCATCTCGAGATCGTCCTGCGCGACCTCGCTGAGGTCGAAGATATATTGCGGCTGCCAGTCGCCGTGCGGCGCGCTGCGTCCGTCGGTGGCGCTGGCCGGCCCCGCGCGTTCAAGCCGCCATTCGCCGCCAAGCGATCCGCGCTCGCCGCTGCGCAGCAGGCGGTGCCAGGCACCGTCCGGCGTCTGCGCCTGTGCGCCGTCCTCCAGCGGCATCGGCGGCACGAAGCTGCCTCCGAAACCGGCATCGGCGATCCACGCCGCGCCCTGCATGTTCACCAGTAGCAGCGTATGCGTGCGGGGCGGCGCGGCATGTTCGGCCAGCCCCAGCAACACACGCGCCAGCAGCGGTCGGTTGACGAGACCTATGGCTGAGAGAACGTCCGAAAACAGCCGGTTCTGCTCGAAACAATAGCCCCCTCGCCCACGCGTGACGAGCTTGTCGAAGACGCTGGCGCTATCGATGCGGATGCCCTCGCCCAGCGGAATGGCCAGGTTCTCGAAGCCAATCGCGCGGCGATGCGCCAGTTGCAGCGCTGCGAGGCCTTCGGGATCGGCGGCAGGTGCGGCGTCGAGGCCGATACGGGCGAGGTAGCGATCGAGGTTCATCATCGCTCTAGAGCACCTCGTTCCATTGCCGGGCAAGCCTGTTGATAAGTTTGTCGATATAGCAGGCATATCCTGTCGGAAAGCTGTCGGCAGATGGTGCGCAAGCCGGGATAACCTTGCGCAGGTTTGTGGATATATCGGGTATAATCGGTGGACCGACTGTGGGTGGGTTGTGGGCGGCCGGTGGGTAAGGGCTCCGGACTGCGTACCGCTGCTTCTCAAGAAAAGCGGGGTCCCCGCCTTCGCGGGGACGACGGGGTTTGGGTTCTGGAGCCTCGCTCTCTCGAGCTTGCCAATTGCGGGCCCCCGCCCGTCGTCGTCCCGGCAAACGGCAGCATGGTGATTGACGCGCTCCCGGCAAACGCGCCATTCGCATGGCGCTTTGTTCAAGCGCCGTGGCAGGTTGGGAGCGATCCCCGCTTTCGCTGAGATGACGGAGGAGGAAAGGCGGTGCCTAACGCCCCCCGTCATCCCCGCGTAGGCGGGGATCCCGCTTCTTCTGTGCAAGGTGCAACCAGCGCCCCGAATACACTCCGGCGAAGACGACGTCCGTTACTGGCTCGCAAGCTCAAGCAAAAATGGCACCAGCTTCGGCCACGAACGGAACAGCGTGTGCCCGTTTCCGCCCGAATGCGTCTCGACGGAACGCTCGTTCCACTCGTCGTTGCCCCATGGCGGATCGATGAAGCGCGAATGCGGGATCATGCGGTGCACCCATTCCGAAGTGGCCCGCGTGTGCGAAAGATCGCTGGTGCCTGAGCGGAACACCAGCACCGGCATCGTCAGCCGCGCAAAGTCGCGCTGGGTCATGCCGGGGACCGGGCTCACCGGCGAAGGCACGTAGGCCGCCGCCCATTTCTGCATCACCGCGATGAACTTGTCCGGATCCTGCGCCAGGATGAAATCGCGCGCCTGCGGGCTTTTGGCGAAGTTCTCCGCCCAGCTCGTCGCCGAAAGGACAGCCTCCATGCCGCCCCGGCTGGCCAACGTCCCCGCCTCCCCGCAATAATAAGTGGCAAGCTGCATGAGCCCGATCGGATCGCCCGAGATCCACCAGAGCGCAAGGTGCGAGCAGATTTCGGGATCGCGCGCCGCCGCCAGCATCGAGACGCGGCTGCCGCCCGATCCGCCCGCAATCACCGTCGGGCCAAGGTCCAGCTTGCGGATCAGGCCAGCCAGCGCCTCTGCCTGCATCTCGGATTCGCTCTCGCCCAGCAGGCAGGCATCGGATGCGCCGCAGTTCGGACGATCGTAGATCAGGACCCGGCGGCCCGCCGCGACAAGGCCTTCGGCCATCTCGTGCAGGCCCGGTACCTCCATGGTGAAGCGCCCGCCCGGCGTCAGCGCAACTGCCGGGTCGCCCTCCTTGCCGAGCAATTCATAGGCAATGCCGATTCCACCCACGTCGATCCGAGGCATCCGCGTTCTCCCCAATGCGCCCTTCGCGGGCGTCGCGAGCGGAATGCTCTGCCGCCCCACCGACGCGCGCAAGACAGCCGCCGCGAAACCGCCACGGCGTTGCGCCGTGCGGCACCGGGTGGACAGCCTTGTGGATAAGGTCGGTAGAAATAGGGTACAGCCTGTGCATGCACCGGGATAAAAGCGGCCGCAGGCGCACCGGATTTGCCATCAGCTGGCGCCCGAAAGCAGCCGCAATGTGTTGATTCTTCGGGATCTCACGGACCGCGCCGACACGCCGGAATGTCGCCATTCCAGCGTGTCGAAATTACATGGCGTTCGGGACTGAAAGCCCGGAACGCACCTGCTCAGGTAATGACGTCAGGCGCCGTGCGTCCGGTGTGGCGCGCGATCCCGGCGATGGCGTCGGCAGCGGCGATCTGGTGCTCCAGCATCGCGGCGGTCTCGGCGTCGAGATGGCCGAGCGGCTGCTCGTAGCGTTCGAGATAGACGCGCAGCGTCGCCCCTTGGGTGCCCGTGCCCGAAAGGCGGAAGACCACGCGGCTGCCATCCTCGAACAGCACGCGGATACCCTGGTTTTCGCTGACCGAGTGATCGACCGGATCGGTATAGGCGAAGCTGTCGGCATGCGCGACGGTCAGCGGACCGAACGTCTTGCCCGGCAGCGCAGGCAGGGCGGTCTTGAGTTCGGCCATCAGGGCATCGGCGTTTGTCTTGTCGATGGCTTCGTAGTCGTGCCGCGCGTAGTAATTGCGGCCGAAGCGCGCCCAGTGAGACTTCGCCAGTTCGTCCACGCTGATCCCGCGCACGGCAAGGATGTTGAGCCACAGCAGCACGGCCCAGAGCCCGTCCTTCTCGCGCACGTGGTCCGAGCCGGTGCCCGCGCTTTCCTCGCCGCAGATCGTCGCCTTGCCGGCATCGAGCAGGTTGCCGAAGAACTTCCATCCGGTGGGCGTTTCGTAGCAGGGAATGCCGAAAGCCGTTGCCACGCGGTCGGCTGCGCCGCTGGTCGGCATCGAGCGGGCAATTCCGGTCAGGCGGCCGCGATAAGCGGGCGCGATCTCGATATTGGCGGCCAGCATGGCCAGCGAATCGGACGGCGTGACGAAGCGCCCGCGCCCGATGATGAGATTACGATCACCATCGCCGTCCGAAGCGGCGCCGAGATCGGGCGCGTCAGGCCCCATCATCAGATCGTAGAGGTCTCGCGCGTGGATCAGGTTGGGATCGGGATGATGCCCGCCGAAGTCTTCCAGCGGCGTACCGTGCACCACCGTCCCCTGTTCAAAACCGAGGCGTTTTTCGAGGATCTCGTGCGCATAGGGCCCGGTCACGGCCCCCATCGCGTCGAAACGCATGGTGAAGCCGGAAGAGACCATCGCGCGGATCGCGTCGAAATCGAACAGCGTCTCCATCAGTTCCGCATAGTCCACGACCGGGTCCAGAATGGCGACCGTGGTATCGGCCACGCGGACTTCGCCCAGCTTGTCGAGATCGATGTCGTCCGCCTTGACGGTCAGCCAGCGGTCGATCGTCTCGGTCCGCGCGTGGATCGCGCCGGTCACGCTCTCCGGCGCGGGGCCGCCGTTGGCGATGTTGTACTTGATGCCGAAATCCTCGTCCGGGCCGCCGGGATTGTGACTGGCCGAAAGGATCTGGCCGCCGCTGGCGCCGTACTTGCGGATCACGTGGCTGGCCGCCGGGGTCGAGAGAATGCCCCCACGCCCGACCAGCACGCGCGCATAGCCATTGGCCGCGGCCATGCGGATCGCCTGCTGGATCACCTCGCGGTTGTGGAAGCGTCCGTCACCGCCGATTACCAGCACTGCGCCCGGTGCGGGCCTCACCACATCGAACACCGACTGGATGAAGTTTTCCGCGTAATTGGGCTGCTGGAACACCCGCACTTTCTTGCGCAGGCCCGAGGTCCCGGGCGCCTGACCTTCATACGGAGTGGTGGGTACGGTCACGGTCCGGATCAAGGGCGTGTCTCCAATGCAGTGGGGGGGAAGTGTGCGGCAGGAATGTGAAAGCCGAAGGAATGCCGGAAGCGGAGCCAAGCGATTTCGGAAGCTGGACAATTCCGCCGGATAGAGAGTGTCTGGAAATAACGAAAGACAGTCTGGTTCCATCGCCCACAATGTCAAATACCCGAACGGGGCATTTCGGCGGAATGATGGGTCCCGCGCGATAAACGTCTTTCAGATCAATCCTCTCTCGCGAAAACTCACGGTGCGGTTCCAGCCGATCACGACATGATCGTCGAGTTCGAGGTCGAGCGCGCCGACAATCTCGCCGAAATGACGGGTTGCCCGGATGTCCGCCGCGCTGGGCTCGGGATTGCCCGAGGGGTGGTTGTGCGCGATCACCAGCCGCCGGGCGTCAAGGTCGAAGGCACGGCGTACCGTGCGGCGCAGCGGCAGCCTCGCCGTGTTGCAATGGGCCCCCGCGTAGAAATCCTCGGCGATGAACAGACCCTCCGCCGTCAGGAACAGGACCAGCACGCATTCCTCGTGACGCGGGCCGAGCCTGCGGACGAGGTATTGGCGCAGCCGTGGATTTCCCGGCTCGGTGGGTTCGCCATAGAGCGCTTCGCGGGCGGCCAGCATATTGATGTCACGCGCCACGATGATCGCTGCCACCAGCATATCCTCGTTGCAGTTGCCCCCCCTGATCGCGTCAGCGAGAGCCGTGGGCGATGCGCAGGTAATCCCGCGCAGCGACCCGAACGACTGGATCAGGCGGCGGGCGATGTCCTCGGCCTGCCCTTTTGCAAAGGGCTGGAGGATGTGCGCCAGCAGCGATAGCTGCCCGCTGTCTTCTGCCGCCGCATGTGCGACGCAAGACCAATCCCCATCGCGATCGTCTGTGCGTAGGAGGGCATGATGCTCATCGCCAGATAGCCCGTCCCCGCCAAATCGTGGGCCAGCAGCGGATAGAAATGACTTGAGAGCGCCACCATCTGCGCGCCCCCTATCCACAGCGGGTAGCTCCGGTTGGCGCTGAGAGCGACAGTGACGAAGACTGCAAGGCCGATAACGTCGATCGCGAAATGACCAAGGTTCACTCCCATGACCATCACGGGATGCTGTCCGGTGATCAGGTGATAGATCCGGTCGAACACAAGCATGCCGAGAAGGGTTGTCGTCAGGATGCGTTCCGGCGCTGCACCACGGCGCAGCGCCAGAACGAACAATACCAGGAGCACGGCGTGAAGCACGTAGGCCCGCGCATCCCAGATCAGCATGGCAGCCCCCCGCCGCCATGCGAACCCGATCGCGCGGACCTTGCGATCCCGCCGGACCTGTTCAGGCGAACTGAAGCAGCGGCGCTTCTTCGACCAGAGTGCCCGACGCGGGGCAGGCTTCGGGCTCGTCGATGATTGCCTTGACCTCGCGGCCGGCGTCGAGCAGCGCGCGGTGAACGCGGATCATGTCGTTCTGGCATTCGATCAGCGAGCGCTGCGACTTGGCAAGGCGCAGGATCGCGGTCTGGCCCGTGAAATTCGCCACGCCGTCCGCCTGGCGTGCCAGCAGCATCGATTCCATCAGGCGGGCAGAGGCAAGGAGCGCCGAATCGAGCGAAAGCTCGGCTTCGGGGAGCTGGCGGCTGATGCGGGCAGTGGCTGCGGAAATCGTCATCGACATAACGACCCTCCATCGACGCCTTCGACCCGAACGAGACGCCTGACATTGTGAGCGATCGACGCTGGCTCACGAGAGCCGGCTCAGCGCCGTGGCAAGATCCAGCCCAAACACCGCAACAAGCAGCAGGCCGCCGGCGATGAGGACCATGGCTGCCATGCGGTTGAGACCTGCATCGGGACCATCGAGCACCTCGGGAACAAGCCGGTCGACCGGTTCGGCGTGCCAGGGCGCCTCCACTCTGAAGGTCACTCCATCGGCAAGCCTGAGGCGGTCGCCCTGCTCGTCCTGCCCCCACTCTTCGGCGGCAACGTCGATTGGCGAAACCTGGGGATTCTTGTCTGGTAGAGGATTACAGGCTGCAGCCGGCAGCTTCTGGTACTGGCGATAGACGCGCGCCAGCTCCGCCCGCGGCGGCGAGCCGGTGCGATTGCGAACGCCTTCGATGCGCTGATTCACCGCGCTTTCGGAAATCCCGAGTTCCCATGCGATTTCCTTGCTCGTGCGATTCTCCGCCACGAGGCTCAACACCTCATGCTGTTTCTCGGTCAACAGCGGCAAGACTTCCAAAATCCGCCGAAACTGCGCCGATTCCGGTTCGTGCGCCCAACAATCGATTTCCATCGAACCCGTACTTCCCCGTTCCAACGGGGCAGCCCCCACCCCGTCGGTCCTTTCTTGCTACATATATGTCGGTAACCAATTGGTGTTCAACCCGGCGTACCGGCAAATGCCATCGAGCGAGCGGCTTTTCCGGCAGCTTAATTGGGACCTTTTCCAGACCAATCGCCGAAACGCCGCCCTCGTCCGCCGGAATTTCCTGCGCAGGTCTTAACTACGTTCGCAAACACAATGCCTTAGCCGTGCCCATGCATCGAGTTGGTCAGTCTGTAACGACTGCGACGGGACCGTTACAATTTCTTACCATTCGAGGATTTGCCGGGAGGCACTCTCCATCTAGCCCGGAAAACATGAGGACCTCCGCTATCGCCCGCACACGCGCCCTGCCCGCACACCACAGTGCGCTTTACCTTGCGCTGGCCTCCACGGCGCTGGCCGTGCCGGTGGAGACTCGCGCGCAGCAAGCTGCGACGGCCGCGCCCGCTGCGGCACCGAAGTCCTCCGCCGCCAAGAGCAATTCCGCCGCCAGCTCGAACGAGACTGTCAGCAATGACGAGATCATCGTCACCGGACAGGCGGTTCCCGGCGCGGTAATCGGCGACATTCCGCCGGAGAACCAGATCGGCCCGGGCGAGATCGCATCCTACGGCGTCGATTCGATCAGCGACCTGCTGAACGAGATCGCCGACCAGACCGCCAGCATTTCCGGCCGCGATTCGTCGAGCGGGCCGGTCGTGCTGGTCAACGGCAAGCGCGTCTCGGGCGTCAATGAAGTTGGCGACCTGCCGGTGGAATCGGTGCTGCGGGTGGATATCCTGCCCGAGGAAGTGGCCATCAAGTATGGCTACGACGCGCAGCAGAAGGTGGTGAACATCATCCTCAAGCGCCGCTTCCAGTCGCGCGTGGTCGATCTGGGCGGCGGCCTTTCGACCAAGGGCGGCGGCGGGCAGGGCTCGGGCGCGTTCACCTATACGCGCATCCACGACAACGACCGCGTGAACCTGACCGGCAAGATCAACACGCAGGCCGCGATTCTGGAGAGCGACCGCGATATCCAGCCCGATCCCAACAGCGGCATAACCCCGGCGGCCGGGCTTTCCGACGACCGCGCCTATCGCACGCTTCAGGCATCGACGCGCAACTATGCGCTTGGTGCCAGCCTTGCGCACGATCTGGGCGGTTCCGCGAACCTCTCGTTCAACGTCAAGGGCACGTACAAGACCAGCCGCTCGCTGGGCGGACTGGCCGACGGCGAACTGACGGTTCCCGCCGACAATCCCTTCTCGGACGGCACTGCAACCACGCTCAACCGCTATCTTTCGACCGATCCTTTGAACCGGTCGACCAATACCGGCGATGTCACGGCCGGATCGACTTTCAACATGGATCTGTCCACCCGCTGGAAGCTCTCGGTCATCGCCAGCTACGAGCACACCGAGACGGATACCCGCACCGAGACCGGCTACGACACCGCCGCCCTGCAAGCCGCGCTCGATGCCGGGGATCCCACGGTCGATCCCTATGGCACGCTGTCACCCGGCCTGCTGGGGAACATGCTGACCAACCGTGCTAAGTCCAACAGCGACACCGGCAGCGCCAGCGCGTTGATCTTCGGCAAGCTGCTCAAGCTGCCGGCCGGCGACATGGGCGTGAGCCTGAAACTGGGCGGCGACTTCACGTCGCAAACATCGACCACCATTCGCGAGGGCTCGACCATCGATGGCGACGCCAGCCGCACCAACGGCAGCGCCAAGCTCAGCGTCGATATTCCGCTGACCAGCCGCACCAAGGGCTTCCTGGGCGCGATCGGCACGCTCAGCCTCAATCTCAACGGCGGCATCACTCAAGTTTCGGACTACGGCACGCTCGGCACGTTCGGTTACGGGCTCAACTGGACGCCGGTGAAGAACGTGACCGTGATCGCGGCGGTGAACGAGGACCGCAGCGCGCCGACCGTGGCCCAGCTCAGCAATCCGGTGATCACCACCACCAACCAGCGCGTCTTCGACTATGTGACGGGCGAGTCGGTGCTGGTGACGACGATCACCGGCGGCAATCCCAACCTCAAGGCGGATGACCGCCACAGCTTCAAGCTGGGCATCAACGCCCAGTTGACCAGCGAGCCCAAGCTCAATTTCAGCGCCAGCTACGTCGACAGCCGCAATCGCAACGCCATCATGAGCCTTGGCGGCGTGACCGAGCAAGTCGAGGACGCGTTCCCGGATCGCTTCATCCGCGACGATTCCGGCACCCTCACGAGCGTCGATTCGCGGCCGGTGAATGTTTATCGCCAGCGCACCGAGCAAGTGCGCTGGGGCTTCAACTTCTCAGCCCAGCTTCGCAAGCCCAAGCGCCCCGAGCGGCGGCCCGGGGAGGGCCCATGGGGCGGCCGTCGGTTCGGTGAGCAGGGCGAGCGGCCTGCCGGTGGTCAAAGACCCGGGCAGACGCCGGGCCAGCAGACCGGAGTGCCGCAGCCGGGCCAGCCGGGCGCGGACAACGAGATCACCGTCAACGGCCAGCGCGAGGGCGAAGGCCCCGGCGGCGGCTTCGGCCCTCCGGGTGGACCGCCGCCAGACGGTTTCGGCCCTCCCCGCGACGGTCCGCCGCCAGACGGCTTCGGACCGCCTCCCGGTGAAGGCGGTCCCGGTGGCCCGGGCGGCCCCGGCGGCGGCCGACCCGGCGGCTTCGGCGGCCCGGGTGGGCGCGGCGGGCGCGGATTCTCGGGCGGGAGCGACAACGGCATGCGCCTGCTCGCCTCGGTCTACCACACCTGGGTCCTGCGGCAGGACGTGCAGCTTACCGAGGACAGCGAGACGATCGACCTCCTTCACGGCGGCACGATCACCGGCAACGCGACGCCGCAGCACAAAGTCACCGCCAGCCTTGGCGTGATCGACAACGGCCTTGGCTTCCGGCTGGAGGGCAACTGGCAGAGCGCAACCCATGTCGAGGGCGACGGGCTCTCCTCGTCCACCGGCGACCTGCACTTCTCATCGCTGTCGACGCTCGACCTTCGGTTGTTCGGGAACCTGCAAAACCGCTTCCGGGGCAAGGCCTGGGCGCGCGGCACCCGCGTCAGCCTCTCGATCGAGAACCTGTTCGACCAGCGCCAGCGCGTGACCGATGCCACCGGCGCCACGCCTTATGCCTATCAGAAGGACTATCTCGACCCGATGGGCCGGACTGTCCTGCTTTCGGTGCGGCGGATTTTCTGAGGTTGTGGCGGCTTCGGCCGTCGCGCTTGAAGTGAAGCGGGATCCCCGCCTTCGCGGGGATGACGTGGTGGTGGGTTCAGGGTCGTTCGACAGCCCCCGCGACTTTAATTTCGTCATCCCCGCGAAGGCGGGGCTGTGGATTCACATTCGAAGTGCAACGGTTGAAGAGAGCATGCCTCGGCGGGTGTTTTGAAGTCGAGGCATTTTCGCGGTGTATTGTTGTAGCGTTGGATGATGTCCTCAAAGTGGGCAGGCGAGAGATCCTCGATGTTGGTCTTGCGCGGCAGGTCGCGTCTGAGGCGGCCGATGGCGTTTTCGACGCCGCCCTTTTGCCATGGGGCATGGGGGTCGCAGAAGAACGTATCGATGCCGAGACGGTGCAACCTGTGGTGCTGTGCAAACTCGGTGCCGTTGTCGAGGGTCAGGGTTTGGCGCAAGGCGGCGGGCCAGGGCCGCAGCATGGCGGCGAGCAGGTCGGCGGTGCGCCGGGCCTTTCGGTCGGGCGGATGGCAGATCAGGGTGTAGCGCGAGGAGCGTTCATGGGCGACGAGGATGGCCTGGCCGTATCGGGCGAAGAGCATGAAGTCGGCCTCCCAGTGGCCGGGCCGGGACCGATCCGCGGCCTCGTCCGGGCGCATGGCGATGGGTTGGCGCTTGGCGATGAAGCGGACCGAGGATCCGCCGGGCTTGCGGCGCCATCCGCGGCGGGCCTTGGCGCGGGGCAGATAATGGCGCCATGATCGATCGTTCGTCCGCCTGATCTGGGCATGGATGAAGCGATAGATGCTCTCGTGACTGATGATACGCACGCCGGCCTCGCGGGCCATGCGGCCGGCGATCTGCTCGGGTGACCAGCCGGCCGCGAGGCGGCCCAGCACGCCCTCGCGCAAGGCCTGATCGCGTTCGAGGCGCATGCCCGACCAGCGCCGGGCGCGCGCCTGCTCTTGCGCATAGCCGGGCCGATAGCCCACCGTGCTGCCGCTGTTGCGCTTCAGCTCCCGAAAGATCGTCGATGCCGAGCGATCCACAGTTGCCGCGATCTGGCGCAGCGATTGCCCGTCTTCATGAAGACGGGCAATCGTACACCGCTCTTCCAGATCAAGCTGTTCGAAAGCTCTTCCCATGACAACACCATAACCTGGTGTTGCACTTCGTTTGTGAACTTGGCGGATCCCGCTTCCTTCCTCCAACGCCACGGCAAAGAAAAAGGGCGGGAGAGCCTCGCTCCCCCGCCCTTTTCTCAATCCACTCGAAGCGAGCCGGTAGTTGGCCTCACTCCTCGCCCATGCGCAGCGCGGCGATGAAGGCTTCCTGCGGAATCTGCACGTTGCCGTACTCGCGCATGCGCTTCTTGCCTTCCTTCTGCTTTTCCAGAAGCTTCTTCTTGCGCGTGATGTCGCCGCCATAGCACTTGGCAGTCACGTCCTTGCGCATGGCCGAAATCGTCTCGCGCGCGATCACCTTGGCGCCGATCGCCGCCTGAATCGGGATCTTGAACATGTGCCGGGGGATCAGATCTTTCAGACGCTCCACCAGCGCGCGGCCGCGCGGTTCGGCCTGGCTGCGGTGAACCACCATCGAAAGCGCGTCGACCGGCTCGTTGTTCACGAGGATGTTCATCATCACGAGGTCACCCTCCTGAAGCCCGATCTGCTCATAGTCGAAGCTGGCATAGCCGCGGCTGATCGACTTCAGGCGGTCGTAGAAGTCGAACACCACTTCGTTGAGTGGCAGTTCGTAAGTCACCTGCGCGCGGCCACCGACATAAGTCAGGTCCTTCTGGATACCGCGACGGTCCTGACACAGCTTCAGGATCGAGCCGAGATATTCGTCCGGCGTGTAGATCACCGCCTTGATCCAAGGCTCTTCCATGAAGTCGATCTTCACCGGATCGGGCATGTCGGAAGGGTTGTGCAGTTCCTTCACGGTGCCGTCGGTCATCGTCAGGCGATAGACCACCGAAGGCGCCGTGGTGATGAGGTCAAGGTCGTATTCGCGGCTCAGGCGCTCCTGGATGATCTCCAGATGCAGCAGGCCGAGGAAGCCGCAGCGGAAGCCGAAGCCCAGCGCCGCGCTCGATTCCATCTCGAAGCTGAAGGAGGCGTCGTTGAGGCGCAGCTTGCCGATCGATTCGCGCAGCTTCTCGAAGTCGTTGGCGTCGACCGGGAACAGGCCGCAGAACACCACCGGCTGCACTTCCTTGTAGCCCGGCAGAGCCTGCGTCGCGCCGCCCTTCACCGTGGTGATGGTGTCGCCGACCTTGGCCTGTTCCACTTCCTTGATCTGCGCGGTGATGAAGCCGATTTCGCCCGGGCCCAGTTCGGGCAGGTCGATGCGCTTGGGCGTGAAGCAGCCGACGCGGTCGATCAGGTGCTCGGTGCCGCCCTGCATGAACTTGACCTGCAGGCCCTTCTTGATGACGCCGTCGATCACGCGCACCAGAATGACGACGCCGAGATACGGATCGTACCACGAATCGACCAGCATGGCCTTGAGCGGCTGATTGCGCTCACCCTTCGGCGGCGGGATCTTGGCGACCACGGCTTCAAGGATCTCGGCAATGCCGATTCCCGACTTCGCGGAGGCGAGCACCGCTTCCGAGGCGTCGATGCCGATGATGTCCTCGATCTCGGTGCGAACCTTCTCGGGCTCGGCAGCGGGGAGATCGATCTTGTTGATGACGGGCACGATCTCGTGGTCGTGCTCGATCGACTGATAGACGTTGGCCAGCGTCTGCGCTTCCACGCCCTGCGCCGCGTCCACCACCAGCAGCGCGCCTTCGCAGGCGGCAAGGCTGCGGCTGACTTCGTAGGCGAAGTCGACGTGGCCCGGGGTGTCCATCAGGTTGAACTCGTACGTGAGCCCGTCCTTGGCGGTGTAGTTCAGGCGCACGGTCTGCGCCTTGATGGTGATGCCGCGTTCCTTCTCGATGTCCATATTGTCGAGCACCTGGGCGCTCATCTCACGTTCGGAGAGGCCACCGGTCGACTGGATCAGACGGTCGGCAAGCGTGGACTTGCCGTGGTCGATATGGGCAATGATCGAGAAATTTCGGATCTGGGCGAGTTCGGTCATGGAGCGCCGTTAGCAGCGCTTTTGGCCGCTGTCAGCCTGCCTTGCGCATTGGCCCCGAATCGCTTGCCTCGCGAAGGGTGCGCGGAGGGGTAAAAAGCACCGCTCCGTGCGCATCCAGCTCCAGCGGCGCCGCGAATTCGACGCCCATGTGATCTTCGCGGCACCAGCGCGCATGGGCGAGAACGACGTGATCGTCGGACAGATGCAGCGCGAAGCAGGTCTCGACCGGCACGTTCCACAGCCCTTCCACCAGCGCGCCGGTCTGCGACACATTGCGGATGGTGGCATGGTAGATATGGCCGCCGTGCTCCAGCATGACCTTGCGCAGCATGGTCTGGCGCGGCGCACGCGCTGAACGCGGGCCCTGCGCGGTGGCGCCCAGGCCAAGGGCCAGCCGCGCCGCCACGCCAACGCCGTCCAGCGGCCGTTCGTAGATATAGCCCTGCACGTGGCTGCATCCGAGCAGGCGGACGAGGTCCAGCTCGTCCAGCGTTTCCACGCCCTCGGCCGTGGTCTCCATGTTGAGCGCCTCGGCAAGGCTGACGATCGAGGAAATGATCGCGCCGTTGCGGCTGCCTTCGATGGTGGCGCCGCGCACGAAGCTCTGGTCGAGCTTGATCTTGTCGAACGGCGCTTTCTTCAGATAGCCGAGCGAGGAATAGCCGGTACCGAAATCGTCGAGCGCCAGACGCACGCCGATCGCCTTGAGCGCGGCGAACATCGCCTCGGTCGATTCGTCCTCCCCCAGGAAGACGCTCTCGGTGATCTCCAGTTCGAGCCGCGAGGGCGCGATTCCGGCATCGGCGATGGCGCGGGTGACGATCGAAGGCAATGCGGGGTTGGAGAATTGCAGCGGCGAGACGTTCACCGCCACGCGCACTTCGTCCGGCCATGCGGCAAGATGGCGGCAGGCGGTGCGCAGGGCCCATTCGCCGATCTCGGCAACCAGCCCGGTCTCTTCCGCCACCGGCACGAAGCGGGCGGGCGAGAGATAGCCGTGGCGCGGGTGATTCCAGCGCAGCAGCGCCTCGAAACCGGTGATCCGCTCGGTCGTGGTGCGGATCTGCGGCTGGTAATGGAGTTCCAGCGTGCCCAGCGCGATGGCGTCGCGCAGGTCCTGTTCGAGCTGCTGGCGTTCCTTGACGTCCGAATGGAGATCGTCGTCGTAAAAGTAATGCCGCCCGCGCCCGCCGCCCTTGGCCGCATAGAGCGCGAGGTCGGCATTGCGGATGATCTCCTCCGCCGTCACGCCGTTGTCGGGGCAGAGCGAGATGCCCACCGAGGCGCCGATGGTCACTTGCGCGCCGTCGATCGGATAGGCCTGCGACAGGTTCTCGATGATCCGCCGCGCCAGATGGGCAAGGCCCTCATGCTGGTGATGGCCGGGCAGCAGGACCTGGAACTCGTCGCCGCCAAGGCGCCCGACACGGCCCATGGCGCCGACAGTGCCGGTCAGCCGCTCGGCCACTTGCTTGAGCAGCGCGTCGCCGGCCGGATGGCCCATGGTGTCGTTGACTTGCTTGAAGCGGTCGAGATCGAGCAGGAACACCGCGCAGGCGCGGCTTTCGAGGCGCGGCGAGGTGAGGATCTTCTCCAGCCATTCCGCCATCTGATAGCGGTTGGCGAGCGCGGTCAGCGAATCGAAGCGCGCCAGCTGCGTCACGTGCTGCTGCGACTTACGGGTCTCGGTCAGGTCGGTGCCCGAACCACGAAAACCCAGGAAATTGTGGAACTGGTCGAGCACCGGACGGCCCGAGATCGACCACCAGCGCTCATCCGCCTCGCCCGTCGCGGCGCGCACGGTCAGGTCCTGAAACGAGGAGCGCGTGGCGAAGTGGAAGGCCAGCGTGCGCTCGCTCTCCTGCTGTCCGCCGGTCTCGACATGGAACAGGCTGGCGAACGTGCGTCCGGCTGCTTCTTCCTGCGTGCAGCCGAGAAGCTGGGCAATGCGCGGCGAGACATACGTGACCAGCCCGCGCCGGTCGCTCTCCCAGAACCAGCCCTGCCCGGTGTCTTCATATTCGCCGAGCAGTTCCTCGGCGCGGTGCTGACGCAGTGCCTGTTCGGCGCGGCGGGCCGATTCCGCCGCCGCCGTCCGCATCTGGCGTCTGGCGACGACGAGGCCCACGGCACTCCCCGCGACGATCAGGCCGAACGCATGAAACGAGGTGGACGGCAGCGAAGCGCCGCACCACAGGGCCACGGTCGCGGTCACGATGGACGTCTGCCGCCCTTCGAGCAGCACGGTCGCCAGCAGCACGGTCAGCACGAAGACCGAGATCGTCACGCTTCCGCCAAGCTCGGGAGAGGACAGGGTCCAGTCCGTCGCCGCGGTGCCGAACAGTGCCATCGGCAATGCGATCGCCAACAGCATCAGCGGGTAACGCTTCCAGCTATCGTGCGCGCAGCGTTCCTCGATACGGGCGAGCCACGGCGCGGCAAGGCAGCCAAGCGCCGCGAACAGCGTCAGCAACGAGGGCCCGGGACCCGGCGCAGCCCGCGCCACCAGCCCCATGATGACCAGCGCGCAGATCATGCACGGCGCCATCAGTTCCCAGCGGCGGGCAATGAAATAGAACAGCGGGTCGCTGCTTCCGCCCTTGGGCCGCAGCAGCGCGAAATTCCCGGCGGCACTGCGCGGGGCAGTCGCTTCCGATACCGGCTCGTCGACGGCGAGAATGTCCGGAGCACTATCTTGTGAAACAGTCAGCTCCGATTCGCCGGCCGCATCGACGCGCAGCGGCGCAGAGGCGCGCGAATCCGGCACGCCCTCGCCAGCGATCGGCCATCGCCGTCTGGAACCTGTTTTCGCCATGCCCTCGCTATTGCAGGCGGGGCCATTTCAAAAGGGTTAAGCCCGCACCGCTCGGTGACCCCAAAAATCCGAATTTGCTGCGCCTCACAGGGGATAACACTTATCCGCGACGGGCACCCGCCCACTTGGGACAGAGCGCAGCCAAGTGGCCGTTTTCGCTTGCTCCGTGCCCTGCCCCATGCTTGCTTGCAAAGTGACGGGGCGCACGCCCGGTGCGCCCTCTCACGGGAGAGCAAGTCCATGCGGCATATCGCGATCGTGGGTTCGGGACCGGCCGGCTACTACACCGCCGAGGCAGCGCTCAGACAATGGGGAGACGGTGTGCGCGTCGATATCTTCGATGCTCTTCCGGTACCCTTCGGATTGATCCGCAGCGGCGTGGCCCCCGATCACCAGTCGATCAAGGGCGTCTCCCGCCGCTACGAAACGACCGCGCTTTCCGAAAATGTCCGCTTCGTCGGCAATGTTTATATCGGCCGCGACGTTACCGTGGCCGAACTGCGCGACCTTTACGATGCCGTTGTGCTGGCCACCGGCGCCCCCAACGACCGCAAGCTGGGCCTGCCCGGAGAAGATCTGGCCAATGTCTTCGGCTCGGCCGCCTTCGTCGGCTGGTACAACGGCCATCCGCAATTCTCCGGGCTCGCCCCGCAGCTTTCGAACGATACGGCGGTGGTGATCGGCAACGGCAATGTCGCGCTCGACGTGGCGCGCATCCTTGCCAAGTCCAAGGAAGAGTTCGCGGGTTCGGATATCGTCCGGCACGCACTCGATACCTTGCTGGGGTCGCAAGTCCGCCGCATCGTCATCCTCGGGCGGCGCGGGCCGCACCAGATCGCGATGACGCCCAAGGAACTGGGCGAGCTGACCCACCTCACCCGCGCCTGGCCGCATGTCGATCCGGCCGACCTGCCGCCCATCGCCGAAGACGCCGCGCTCGAACCCGGCCAACGCAAGGCGGTGAGCCATTTGCGCGCCTTCGCGGCGGTCGAATCGGAGGCCGAAACGGGCCCCGAGCCCGCAGGCGGCCGCGTCGTCATCGATTTCGACTTCTTCGCCGCCCCGCGCGCCATCCTGGGCGAAACCCGTGTCGAGGCGGTCGAGGTGGAGCGCACCCGGCTGGAAAACGGCAAGGCAGTCGGCACCAGGGAGATCTATCGCATCCCCGCCGGACTAGTGATCGCCTGCATCGGCTACCAGACCTCGCCGATTCCGGACGTGCCCTATGACGACAAGCTCGGCCGTTTCGCCAATGAGGACGGCCGGATCGCGCCGGGGCTCTATTGCGTGGGCTGGGCCCGGCGCGGCCCCACCGGCACGATCGGCACCAACCGACCGGACGGTTTCGCGATCGTCGAGAAGATTTCCGACGACCTTGGCGGCTTCCGCGCCGATGGCGCCGGCAAGCCCGGCCGCCCCGGGTTCGACGCGCTCGCGGCCGAACGCGGGATAGACTACGTCAAGTTCACCGACTGGCAGAAGATCGACGAGGCCGAGATCGCCAATGCGCGCGACGGCGCCCCGCGCGAAAAGTTCGTCGCGGTGGAACATATGATAGAGGCCGCCGGAAAACACTGACACCGTCTGCCGGTGGCTGCCGATCCAGCGGCCACCGGCAACAAATGCGTAATTTTCACTGGACCGCCCCGCCGCCGCAGCTATCCCCTGCCACTCTTGCGAACAGGGGGTTACGCACGATGAAGATGAAGCATGTCCGCACCGCAATCGCGGCGGCATTGATGTTGGCCATGCCTGTGGGGACAGTCGAGGCCAAGCCCGCACCGGTGGTCGGCCAGATGGCGCCGGACTTCGAAATCACCCTGATGGACGGCAGCAAGGTCACGCTCGCACAGCTTCGCGGGCAAGTGGTCGTGCTCAATTTCTGGGCGACGTGGTGCGTGCCCTGCCGCAAGGAACTGCCCACGCTCGATCACTACTACAAGATCCAGCACCAGCACGGCCTCAGCGTCTTCGCGATCACCACGGAAGACTCCGCGCCGCTCTATCTGCTGAAGGACCTGTTCAAGGCCATGGCGATCCCGGCCGCCCGCAAGATCAAGGGCCCGTATGGACCGCTCACCGGCGTCCCGACCAATTTCGTCATCGATAGGAACGGAAGGCTGCGTTACGCCAAGGCCGGCGCCTTCGACCTTGACGATCTGAACGCGGTTTTGGTGCCGCTGCTCCAAGAAAAGGCTGTCGTTACCGAAGCGAGAGCCGAAACCGCTGCAAAAGCCCGCCTGTAAAGCGCCTTAACATTGCACTTTGATGACAGCATTTGAAATTAAATAGTTGTTATTATTATGATTTCTTAGAACTTGTCGTCTACTTAGCCGTCCGAAATCAACCGGGGCGATATCGAAACCCCGAAACTTCGGGTGCATGATGTCATCTTGGAAACCGGCGATTGGCCGGCTGCTTTCGTCGCTGGAAACGCGTCTTGTCGGCGCGCTTGCGCTAATCGTCGTGGCGACCGTGCTGTTGCAGGTCGTCACCCAACGCGAAGCCTTCGGGCTGCGCCATGAGGGCGAGGCGCTTGTTCACGCATCGGCCATTGCCGAGAACGCGGACCAGTTCGCCGAGGCCGTAGGCAAGCTGCGCATGGCCACCAATCGCGGCCTTGTCGCCAGCGACGATACCGCGGACGAACTGACCGACGCGGCCATCGCCATCGGCGACCGGCTCGGCAAACTGCGCAACAGCGGCATGGCGCTCTATGACCTGCCGGAAGCCTCCGATCCTTTCGCGGATCTGGACAAGCACATCGCCGCCATTCTCGAAATCCAGTCCCGCCACAACGCCGGCCAAGGCCTGATCGACCGGATCGAGGCGCGCAACAATGCCATGGCCGGCCTTGCCGCCCGCATCGTCGAGCGTGCCCATGCCGAGCGCGAGGCCGCGCAGCGCCGACTGGTCGCGTCGATCGGGCGCTGGCAGATGCTGGTGCTCGGCACCGGGCTGGTGACGATCCTGATCGTCTCGCTGGTGCTGTTCGACATCCTCAAGAACATCCTGCCCGCCGTGCGCCGCATGCACGGTTCGCTGCAACGCCTTGCCAATGGCGACCTCGACATCGAGATCGGCTCCTTCCGCCTCAAGGAACTGAAGGACCTGTCCGGCCCGCTCGAAACCTTCCGGCGCAATGCCAAGGCGGTCAAGAACCTGGCCTTCAGCGACCCGGCCACCGGCCTGCCCAACCGCCGCGCGTTCCAGGAAGACGTGACCTGGCTGTTCAGCGCCGCGCCCGAGCGCCGCTTCGCCTGCATGCTGATCGACATCGACCGCTTCAAGCATATCAACGACGATTACGGCCACGCCGCCGGAGACGATCTGGTGCGACTGATCGGCGCCCGGCTCAAGGCCAATCTCGGCGACGGCAGCATCGTCGCCCGCGTCGGCGGGGACGAGTTCGCGGTCTGCATCGAAATGGCCGAGGGCGAATCCGCCACCGTACTGGCCTCCCGCCTCACCGATTCGGTGCGCACGCCCTTCAGCCTCGGCGAATATTCGGTGGCGATCACCGCTTCGATCGGCGTCGCCGAAGTGGAAGCCTCGGACGAGGCCGACATCGACGAGATCCTGCGCAATGCCGACATGGCGCTCTATGCGTCAAAGAAGAACGGCCGCAATTCCGCCACCGGCTTCGCGCCGCAAATGGCCGAAGAGCGCGCGGTCGACCGCGCGCTTGAAAAGGACCTCGAAACCGCTTTCGAAAGGGGCGAGCTGCGCATGGTCTACCAGCCGATCCATCCGGTTTGCGACACCGTGCAGGAAGTGGAGGCGCTGGTCCGCTGGAAGCATCCGGATCTGGGCGAAGTTCCGCCTTCCACATTCATCCCCGCTGCCGAGCGCAGCGGCCAGATGGTGCGGCTGGGCGAATGGATCATCCGCCGCGCGCTGGCCGATTTCGCCCGCTGGCCCGACATGACGATGAGCATCAACCTCTCGCCGCTGCAACTCCAGCACGACGGCTTCAGCGCCTTCCTGCTCGACGCCTGCGGCCGCCACGGCATCGCGCCGCAGCGCCTGTTCCTGGAAGTGACGGAATCGCTCTCGATCGAGCGCAATACCCGCGCGCTGCTTACGCTCAACCTGCTGCGCAATCTTGGCTTCCGCATTGCGCTCGACGATTTCGGCACGGGCTATTCGTCGCTGTCGATGGTCAAGAGCTTCAAGTTCGACCGCATGAAGCTCGACCGCAGCCTCGTCATGGATCTCGGGCAGGACCCGGCCTCGGTCGCGGTGCTGGAAGCGGCGGTGACGATGGCCCGGCATGTCGGCGCCGAAGTGGTGGCCGAGGGCATCAGCGAGGCCCACCTCATCGACGCCACCAAGGGCGCGGGCTGCACGCACCTGCAAGGCTACTTCTACAGCCAGCCGATCGAGGCGGATGAAGTGCCGCACTATTTCGCGGTAGAGACCGACGTGCGCACTGAGGTGGCCTGAGTTACAGAACTGATTGAAGGTCGTGAGCCGATCCTCTCCAGCCCCTAACCCAATAGACCATCGTCGCCCCCGCGAAGGCGGGGGCCCCGCTTCTTTCGCGCCACGCCTCAAAGAAAAGCGGGATCCCCGCCTTCGCGGGGATGACGGCAAAGGTTCGAGACGGCGGAGGCTTGGGCAAGCAGCCTACCCATCCCGAACGCGCAAAGAAAAAGGGCCGGAGCTTTCGCCCCGGCCCTCTATCCTGCGATAATGCCCGAAATCAGACGCGCATCGGCATCAGCACGTAGAGCGCGGGGCTCTTTTCATCCTGACGGATCAGCGTCGGCGCCCCGGCGTCAGCAAGGTGCAGTTCCACCGTGTCGCCGTCGATCTGACCAAGGATGTCCTTGAGATAATTGGCATTGAAGCCGATCTCGAAACCATCCGACGAATAGTCCGCCGGTACTTCTTCCGCAGCCGTGCCGTTGTCGGGCGAGGTGACCGAAAGCGTCACGCGGTCCTGCTCCAGCGCCATCTTCACCGCGCGGGTCTTTTCGGTGGCGATGGTCGCCACGCGGTCCACACCTTCGAAGAAGCTCTTGGGATCGATGCGGAGCAGCTTGTCATTCCCGGTCGGGATGACCCGCGTGTAGTCCGGGAACGTGCCGTCGATCAGCTTGCTGGTCAGCACAACGCCGTGCTCGCCGCCCAAAGTGAAGCGGACCTTGCTGGCCGAAAGATCGACCAGCACATTGGTATCGAGCGCTTCTTCGAGAAGCTTGCGCAGCTCGCCCACGCACTTGCGGGGCACGATCACGTCCGGCATGCCCTCGGCGCCGTCGGGACGGGCCAGGGTGAAGCGGGCAAGGCGGTGACCGTCGGTGGCGGCAGCCTTCAGTTCCTCGTCCGAGACGTGGAGGAAGATGCCGTTGAGATAGTAGCGCGTTTCCTCGGTCGAAATCGCGAAGCGCGTGCGGTCGATCAGCTGCGCCAGCGTTGCCGCCGGAATTTCGAAGCTGGTCGGCAGCTCGCCCTCGGCGATCATCGGGAAATCGTCGCGCGGCAGCGTCGGCAGCTGGAAGCGGCTGCGCCCGGCCTTCACCACCATGCGGTTGTCGGCCGCATCGAGGCTGACCTGGCTACCGTCCGGCAGCTTGCGAGCGATGTCGAACAGGAGGTGGGCGGAAACCGTGATCGCGCCGGCCTGCTCTACCGAGACCGCGCCAAGGGTTTCCACCACCTGCAAGTCGAGGTCGGTCGCCATGATGCGCAACGACCCACTGCCCGAAGCCTCGATCAGTACGTTCGAGAGAATGGGAATGGTATTGCGCCGCTCGACGACGGACTGCACGTGACTGAGGCAGCGCAGGAGCGTGGAACGTTCGATGGTGGCCTTCATGTCAGCCTCAGGTCCCCCTTGGTCGGGCTTGGGACACCCCCGCGAAGGCGGGAGATCCCGAATTTCAGGACGAATATCTCTAGCGTACGTAAGGCTTGCGGCAAGCGAGTAATGCCCCCTGAAAGGCGAAACTGGGGATAAATCGGGGGTTTCTCGTGACTTTTCGCCCCGGCGCCGCAGCCCGCCGCATTCCGGCGCCCCGATGACGCTCGCCGCTTGCCCCCAAGACGCGTTCGGAGCATGTTCACAAGTACCCCCAGCCACGCCGAAATCGTGGGAGACGAACCACTTGTCTGACCATCTGCGCATCGAACGCAAGGATGAGAGCGGCGAAATTCGCCCGATCACCCTGCCTGAATGGAAAGAGGCCGTGATCGGCATCGAAGGCGTGCGGCTTGCCGATGGTGACGCCAACGCGCTCAATCCGGTTACCCGCGAGTGGGTCGTCATGCCGAACCGTGGCGGCGATGTGGAAGTCTGGCGCGATGGCTATGGCGGCTGGCTGCGTGCGCTCTGGTGGTCGCCCAACGGCACCGTGAGCTTTGCAGCGCCTGATCCCGAACCGGACGGCCACTCGATCCTTGCCGTCGCGCGCGATCTCGCCGGAAAGCTGGGCGCGGATATCGTGAGCGCGGACCGCACCGTTCACGATTAGGATTCGAGCATTTTCCCGAGACAGATCGACTGCGGCCGATCCGCATAGCGGCCATACGGTGCGATCTCGACATAGCCGTGACGCTCGTAGAACGAGACCGCACGGGCGTTGACGCGCCGGGTGGAGAGGCATGGCGCGCCATAGCCATCGGCGCGCGCGGCAGCTTCGAGATGGGACAGAATCGCCGCGCCGCTACCGTGTTCGGCATACATCCGCTTGATCTCGGCCACATCGCCTTCGAGCGGCCGATAGGCGCCGCAACCGATCGCGGCGCCATGCTCATCCCGCGCGATCACGAAAAGCGCGCGGGACAGGAGCACGTCGGCCGGATCGAAGGAGGACGTACCGCCATCGCCGGTGATGGCGTTCAGCGCCTGCGAAAGACGCTCCATCACCGAAACGGCATGGGGATCGCGCGGATCGCAGGGCTCAACCCTGACCATCCGCGCCAATCTCAAGGTCATGTCAGACCATCACCATGCCGCCGTTGACGTGGATCGTCTGGCCGGTGACGTAGCCCGCTTCCTTCGAAGCGAGGAATACGGCGGCAGAGGCGATGTCCTCGCCCTCGCCCATGCGGCCCATCGGGATGCGGCCGTTGAGCGCGTCCTTCTGCGCGTCGGGCAGAACGTCGGTCATCGCGGTGCGGATGAAGCCCGGGGCGATGCAGTTCACGGTAACGTTGCGGCTGGCGAGTTCCTGCGCGAGGCTCTTCGACATGGCGGTGATGCCGCCCTTGGCCGCGCAGTAGTTCATCTGGCCGGGGTTGCCGGTGGTGCCGACGACCGAGGTGACGTTGATGATGCGGCCGAAGCGCGCCTTCATCATCGGCTTGGTCACGGCGCGCATCAGGCGGAAGGTCGATTCGAGGTTGATCTTGATGACCTGATCCCACTCCTCGTCCTTCATGCGCATGGCGAGGTTGTCGCGAGTAATGCCGGCGTTGTTGATCAGGATGTCGATCTTGCCCAGCGATTCGAGCGCGGCAGGGACCAGCTTCTCGACCTGCTCGGCATCGCCGAGGTTGCAGGCGATGGCAACGTGGTCGACGTCCTGCAGGTGCTGCGGGGTGTGCTCGTCCAGCTCGTCGCGGAAGGCGCGCAGCTTGTCGGCATTCGAGCCCGAGATGGCAAGGCGCGCCCCCTGCGCGGCGAGCGCGCGGGCAACGGCGGAACCGATGCCGCCCGAGGCGCCGGTGACGAGGGCGGTCATTCCGTTGAGGTTGAACATCTTTTCAAAATCTCCGTGAATCGCCTGCCTGAACGGCAGCGACGGCCCGCTGAACGGCGCCTTTCTTCAAACCTTCAGGGCCGCCGGGTCAAGCCCGGCGCGCCGATCAGAGCCCCAATCAGAGGCCTTTAGCCAGTTCCTCGATCTCGGCCATGGTCACGGCGGAGATCACCTCCACCTCACCGGCCGAACGCTTGATCATCGGACCGAGCACCTTGCCGCCGAGTTCGACGAAGGTCTCGACGCCAGCCTCGCGCATGGCGATCGCGCTTTCGCGCCAGCGGACGCGGCCGGTGACCTGCTCGACCAGCAGGCGCTGGACTTCGGCGGGATCGGTGACCACCGAGGCGGTGACATTGGCGAACAGCGGCACGTGCAGGCTGCCCGGCGGAGTCTTGCCCAGCGCCTCCGCCATGGCATCGGCTGCGGGCTGCATCAGCGGGCAGTGGAACGGCGCCGAAACCGGCAGCAGCACGCCGCGCTTGATGCCGTGGTCCTTCACCAGCGCGATGGCGCGCTCGATGGCTTCCTTGTGGCCGGAGATCACGACCTGCGTGGGGTCGTTGTCGTTGGCGACGGTGCAGACCTGACCTTCGGCAGCGGCTTCGGCCAGCGCCGTGGCCTTTTCGATATCGGCGCCGAGCAGCGCCGCCATGGCGCCAAGACCGACCGGAACGGCCGCCTGCATCGACTGGCCGCGCAGCTTCAGCAGGCGCGCGGTGTCGGCAAGGCTGAAGGCACCGGCGGCGCAGAGCGCGGTATATTCACCCAGCGAGTGACCGGCGACGAAGTCCGCCTTGTCGGCGAGCGAGATGCCGCCTTCCTTCTCCAGCACGCGCAGGACGGCGATGGCATTGGCCATGATCGCCGGCTGGGCGTTCTCGGTAAGGGTCAGTTCCTCTTCCGGGCCCTGCGTCATGATACGGAAGAGATTCTGGCCGAGCGCGTCGTCCACTTCCTGGAAGACTTCGCGCGCAATGGCGCTGGCTTCGGCGAGTTCGGCGCCCATGCCGACTTTCTGGCTGCCCTGTCCGGGGAATACGAATGCACGCATGTGGCGGCTCCTCCTGTCCGGCGGGTTAGCGGATGCGCCCTGCCGATTTGCGATTCGAACGTGGCGCGGCGGGTTATTGACCTTAGTGTCTCTCGGCAAGCCCGAAGGGAACGATGCGGTTCATCGCGTCATGCCCGATATCGGCGCTGCCGAGGTAGGGGATCGAGTGATGCGCGCACCAGTGGCGGGCGATTTCCTCGGCTTCGATGCCGAACGGACGGTCATTTTCGGGCACGTCGCTGACCCGGCCGAGGCGCAGGCCGGCCACGCCGCCGAGGTGCGCGGTCAGGTGAAAGAACAGCCGGTCCACGGCATAGAGATACTCGGAAACTTCCTCCACCAGCACGACATGCTTGGCCAGCCCCGGCATCAGGCGGGTGCCGCAGAGCATCGACAGCGTCATCAGGTTGAAGGCGACGCGCGGATGATCGTCGCCGGTGGGTTCGACGCCGGAAGCATCGCCAGTAAGCCAGCGTAATGCGCGGCGCACCGCTTCTGCCCCGCCCTCGCGCCGGATATCGGCCAGCATCGGCCCGTGAACCGGCTTGCCGATCCGCGCACGATAGAGCCCGCCAAGCAGGTAGCCCGCATCGGAATAGCCAAGGAAAGTCTTCTTCTGTGCGTCATGCGTGAATTTCGCGATAGCGCTTTCGGCCACGCGGCAGGCGCCGTAGCCGCCCCGCGCGAACCACACTGCGTCCACCGAGGGGTCGTTGGCGCATTCCACCAGGGCCGCGATCCGCCGCGCGTCGCTGCCGGCGAAATGGCCTTCCACTTCGAAGCACTGATCGTGGATCGCAAGCTCCACGCCGGGGAACTCTTCTGCCGCCAATGCGACGACGGCCTCCGCATCCTCGCGGGTGATCGGGGTGGACGGTGCACAAACTGCGATACGGGTCATGGCTCCTTCCTATCGAGGTTGTCAGGACGAACAAGGCCGCATACCGAAGCGTCATGACTTCCGAGCATCACGACCTCACTTCACATCCCTGGTTCTTCTGCGGCATCGGCGGATCGGGCATGTTGCCGCTCGCGCTGATCCTCAAGGGGCATGGCGCGCAAGTAGCGGGCTCGGACCGCAGCCGCGATCAGGGCCGTACGCCCGAAAAGTTCGCCTGGCTGGAAAGCCTCGGCTTCAACCTGCACCCGCAGGACGGCAGCGGCATTACCGGCGCGGCGCAGACATTGGTCGCCTCGGCAGCGGTGGAAGACACCGTTCCCGAAGTGGTCCGCGCGAAGGAATTCGGCTGCCCGCGCATGAGCCGTGCGCAGCTTCTGGCGACTTTGTTCAATGCCGCGCCTTTCGGCATTGCCATCGGCGGCACCTCGGGCAAGTCGACCGTCACCGGCATGACCGGCTGGATCATGACCCACGCGGGCCGCGATCCCACGATCATGAACGGTGCGGTGATGAAGAACTTCGCTTCGCCCGATGCGCCTTTCGCCAGCGCCCGGGTGGGTGAGGGCGACGTCTTCGTGTCGGAAGTGGACGAGAGTGATGGGTCCATCGCGCTCTATCGCCCCAAGGTCGCGGTGCTGGGCAATGTCAGCCTCGACCACAAGAGCCTTGAGGAACTGCGCCAGCTTTTCGGCGATTTCCTCGGCTGCGCGGAAGTTTCGGCGATCAATCTCGACGACGCGGAATCGGCCGCCCTCGCCCCCCATGCAAATGCGCTGGTGACGTTCGGGATCGTTTCGCCGGATGCGCAGATCACTGCGACGGATATTGTGGAAGAGCCGATTTCGCTGACCGCAACGGTCGTGGATCGCCGCGACGGTTCTGCCCACGCGCTGGCGCTCAAGGTGCCGGGCCGCCACAACCTCTACAACGCGCTCGCCGCCATTGCCGCCGCCAATGCCGCGGGGGTTTCTGCGGCCGAGGCGGCCGAGGCACTGGGCAGTTTCGTCGGTCTGGCGCGCCGGTTCGACATCGTCGGCACCTCCCCCTCAGGCGTGACGGTGATCGACGATTTCGGCCATAATCCGGATAAGGTCTCGGCCACGCTCGCCACGCTCAAGGCACACGAAGGCCGGGTAATCGCCTTCTTCCAGCCGCATGGTTACGGCCCGCTGCGCCAGATGGGCCACGAACTGGCCGAAGTCATCGCGGCGAAGCTGGGTCCGGACGACGTGACGATCCTGTGCGATCCGGTCTATTTCGGCGGCACGGTGGACCGCTCGCAGGGCAGCGAGCGCATCGTCGGCCTGATCGAAGCAGCCGGTGGAAAGGCGGAGTATGTCGCCGCTCGCGAGGACTGCGCCCGCCGCATTGTCGAGATCGCCAAGCCCGGAGACCGCGTGGTGATCATGGGCGCGCGCGACGACACGCTGACGGTATTCGCGAAAGAACTGCTCGCGGCGCTTCCCTGATCGCCGATCAGTGCGCCTTACCGCGCACTTTGGCGATCAGATGCACGATCAGCGCGATCACGCCGCCCAGCAGGAGCCCGACCACGGCCGAAGCCAGCGCATAGCCCAGCCAGCCGAGCACACCGCCCAGCGGCCCGCCCAGTACCGTGAGCCAATGCTGGAAGCCGTGCGCCAGATGCGCCGGAGCAGGAACGCCCAGTTGCTCAAGGCCGTGGAGGATGATCCCGCCGCCGACCCACAGCATCGCCACCGTGCCAACCGAGGCCAACACGGTCAGCACATTGGGCATGCCCTGCACCAGCATGCGGCCCACGGCCTGCGTGCCCTTCCCTTCCTTCCGGGCGAGGTGGAGGCCGATGTCGTCCATCTTCACGATCAGCGCCACTGCGCCATAGACGCCCGCCGTGATCAGCACGCCCACCAGCGCCAGCGCCACCGCGCGCGTCACCAGCGAACTGTCGGCGACTTCGGCAAGAGCGATGGCCATGATCTCTGCCGAAAGGATCAGGTCTGTACGGATGGCGCCGGAAACGCGCAGCTGTTCGAACGTCGTCGCGTCCTGAACGGGACTTTCCAGCGTTTCGCCGTGCTTGGCGCCGCCCAGCTTCTCGATCACTTTTTCCGCGCCCTCGAAGGCGAGATAGCTGCCGCCCAGCATCAGGATCGGCGTGATGAGCCAGGGCAGAAACGCGCTCAGCACCAGAGCAATCGGCAGCAGGATGAACAGCTTGTTGCGCAGCGATCCCTTGGTGATCTTCCAGATGATCGGCAGTTCGCGATCGGGCGTGAAATCGGTGACGTAGCCCGGCGTCACCGCCGCATCGTCGATCACCACGCCGGCCGCCTTGCTCCCGGCCTTGGCCACGCCCACCCCCACGTCATCGAGCGAGGCGGCGGCAGCACGCGCGATCACCGCAACGTCATCGAGCAGGGCAACGAGGCCGGAAGGCATTGGAAGAACAATCCTTGGTCGGTTGAACAGAATTCCCAAGCCATGCGGGGGAATTTTTCACCGATCAAGCAATTCCGGCAAAAACCTCGCCAATGAAGGGGTTTGCGGCCTTTCGTGGTGGCCGCCGCCGCGCTTCCGCAAGACCGATCGCCATTGCTCCCCTCACACTGCCCTTAACGGCGTTCGATGCCCACCGTTCTCTCCCCTGTCCGGAACGAGCCTCGACGGTGACTTTCAACGTACTGAAACTGGGGAACAATCATGTCGGTCATCAACACGAACATCAGCGCCATCCGCGCCTCGAACGCATCGATTGCCGCCAACGCGGCGCTCGGCACCGCGATGGAACGCCTCTCCACCGGCAAGCGCATCAATTCCGCCAAGGACGATGCCGCAGGCCTTGCCATCTCGACCTCGATGAGCTCGCAGATCCGCGGCATGAGCCAGGGCATCCGCAACGCCAACGACGGCATATCTCTGGCGCAGACCGCCGACGGCGCGCTGGACGAAGTGGCCAACATGCTCCAGCGGGTCCGCGAACTGGCGATCCAGTCCGCATCGGGCACCTATCAGGACACCGACCGTGACGCGATGCAGCAGGAAGTGTCCGCGCTGACCGACCAGATCGGCGACATTCTTTCCACCACCACGTTCAACGGCAACAAGCTGTTTTCCACCACCTCCGGCTCGGACGTGACATTCGACATCCAGACCGGTTCGAACTCCGGCGAAAAGGTTACGCTCACCTCGGTCGCCATCGACGGCACCGATCTCGACGCCACGGCGCTGGACGTTTCAACCAGCACCGCCGCCTCGAACACGCTGGACCATGTCGACGATGCGCTGAAATCCCTGAACGTCAACCGCGCCTCGCTCGGCGCCGGACAGAACCGGCTGGAATCGGCAATCAACAACCTGACCAGCAATGTGACCAACCTCTCCGATGCCCGCTCACGGATCGAGGATGCCGATTACTCCGTTGAAACCACGCAGATGGCCAAGGCGCAGATCCTTTCGCAAGCCTCCACCGCGATGATCGCGCAGGCCAATCAGGCCCAGCAGAACGTCCTCACGCTTCTGCGCTGAACGGTTCCCCAGCGGGATCCCTGAGGTCCCGAAAGCACCCGGCGGGCAGCGATGCCCGCCGGGTCGTCTTTGCTCTCAGAACTCGACGTCGAGTTCCTCGATATCTTCCGGCTCTGCCTTGGCGGCGGCCAGCCACTCGGCCATTGGCGCCCAAACGGCGATGGTCTCGCAATAGGCGCGGCACAGGTCGTTCATCGGCACGGCATAGCTCAGGAAGCGGCGCGTGACCGGCGCATACATGGCATCGGCCACGGTCGGCTCGCTCCCGAACAGATAGGGACCGCCGTAGATCTCGATGCATTCCTGCCAGATTGCCTCGATCCGCTCGATATCCGGGCGCGCCCCGGAAAAGATCGGGAAGCTTTCATGCACCACCTTGAGGTTCATCGGCAGCGCCGAGCGCAAGTTGGTGAAGCCGGAATGGATCTCGCCCGAGATCGAGCGACAGTGCGCCCGCGCGATCGGATCCTGCGGCAGCATTCCCGCGCCGGGGTATTTCTCGTTGAGATATTCGGCGATCGCCAGCGTATCCCACACGCTGGCGCCCTCATGTTCGAGACGCGGCACCAGAACCGAGGGCGAGAGCAGCAGCAGCTCCGCGCGATTGGCCGCATCGTTGGCGACCACTTTCTCCTCCACCTCGATCCCCGCAAGGCGGCACAAGAGCCAGCCACGCAGCGACCAGGCCGAATAGGTCTTGCTCGAAATCGATAGCTGGGCGCTTCCCGACTCGCTCACCGCCGTCTCCGCATAATGTGCTTTTGCTTGCATCAGCTTATGATGCAGCGCAGCATGAATCCAGCACCGATTGCGCCTCGAAACGAATCGCGCGCGAAACCGCGGCAGGGAAAGACCACGCATGCTCTACCAGGCGTACCAGGCCTATTCGGACCTGCTCGAACTCCCCCGCTGGGCCGCGCGCAACACCGTCGAGATGCGGGACCGCTACTTTGGCGGAGCCCACGATCAGCCCTGGTTACGCCGCTTTTTCGCGCTTTCGGAGACCTTCGAGAAGGCCACGATCACCCACGCGCGCCCGGCCTACAACATTACCTCGGTACTGAGCGGCAACCGCGAGGTCGCCGTGCGTGAGGAAGTGGTGGTGGACCTGCCCTTCGGCAACCTTCTCCACTTCGCCAAGGACGATGTTGCAGCGCCGCAACCGAAGATGCTGGTCGTCGCCCCGCTCTCCGGCCACTACGCGACCCTGCTGCGCGATACCGTGTTCACACTGCTGAGCGATCACGACGTCTACATCACCGACTGGAAGAACGCGCGCGACATCCCGCTGAGCCAGGGTCACTTCGGCTTTGACGACTTCATCGACTATGTAATTCACTTCCTGCAGGAACTGGGCGACGCCGACGGCAAGCGCGGCGCGCATGTGCTTGCGGTGTGCCAGCCCTGCGTGCCGGTGCTGGCGGCCGTCGCGCTGATGGCGCAGGACGACGATCCCTGCCAACCCCGCTCGATGACGTTGATGGGCGGCCCTATCGACACCCGCGAAAGCCCCACCAGCGTCAACGAACTGGCCACCGAACACCCCTTCGCCTGGTTTCAGGACACGATGATCGAGACGGTGCCGTGGCGCCACAAGGGCGCCGGCCGCAAGGTCTATCCCGGCTTCATCCAGCTCTCCGCCTTCATGTCGATGAACCTGGGCCGCCACTTCGGCCAGTTCCGCAAGCTCTATCAGGCGCTGGCCGATGACCGGCAGGCCGATGCCGACAAGATCGAGACGTTCTACGAGGAATATCTCGCCGTACTGGACCTCACGGCCGAATTCTATCTCGAAACGATCGACAAGGTGTTCCAGCGAGCGCTGCTGGCCAAGGGCGAACTGGAGCACCGGGGCCGCAAGGTCGATTGCGGTGCGATCCGCAAGACGGCCCTGCTCACTGTCGAGGGCGAGCGGGATGACATCTGCGCGGTGGGCCAGACGGCGGCGGCGCACTTCCTGTGTTCCAGCCTGCGGCCGCATCTGAAGCGGCACCACCTCCAGCCCGGCGTGGGCCATTATGGCCTGTTTGCCGGGTCGCGCTGGGAAACGCAGGTTTACCCGCAAGTGCGCAACCTTGTTCTGGCGGTGAGTTAGGGCGGCAGGGAGTAATTCGAGCGCTTAATCCATCTGTTGCTTCCGTTACGCGAGATCTGTCTTTCCGGAATCGCCGTTGTGCCCGCCCAATTGTTGCCCCGTTTCTCGACGAAGCTGCTCTTCGAACAATGAGCAGGATGAGCATGGCGACTGCCCTTACCCTATGTGAAACCCCGGCGGACACGATCCGGGATGCGATCTTGCGCCCACTGGCGGCCTTCAATGCCGAGAACGGTTACCCCCCAGACCCTCAACCCGTCGCCATCACCCTCACTGGCGAAGATGGCGCGATCATCGGAGGCCTATGGGGCAAGACTGTTTATGATTGGCTCTTCGTTGACTACCTTGTCGTGCCGACTGCACTAAGGGGGCAAGATTTAGGCGCGCAATTGTTGGCATCGGCGGAAGAACTCGCGATTGAGCGAGGGTGTGTAGGGTCCTGGTTGACCACTTTCACTTTCCAGGCGCGGGGGTTTTACGAGAGGCTCGGATACGAGGTGTTTGGCACGCTCGATAATTCGCCACGTGACAATGTCCGCATTTTCCTTCGCAAGCAACTGAAACCGGCCTGACTGTTTCCCGCAATTTTGGCCATTTCAAGCAATGCTTCCGCGCCGGAAACAGACATCGATATTTCCGCTCATTCAACCATTTTCCGGATCCCGCTCAGGCTGAGCTTGTCGAAGCCCTCGGCGGCGTAGCGCGGTGCTGCCATCCTTCGACAGGCTCAGGATGAGCGGTGTGGAGAGCGAATAGGTACGATTGGCCGATCAAAACACAGCGCAAGCGGCGCGATGGATCCTGAAACAAGTTCAGGATGACGGGGCGACCAAAGCTTTTTTCCGCTCATTCAACCATTTTCTCGATCCCGCTCAGGCTGAGCCTGTCGAAGCCCTCGGCGGCGTGGCGCGGTGCTGCCATCCTTCGACAAGCTCAGGATGAGCGGTGTGAAGGGCGCGCAGGTGTGATTGGCCGCTCAAAACACGGCGCAAGCGGCGCGATGGATCCTGAAACAGGTTCAGGGTGACGGGGGTTTGGAGGCGGCGAAAGCTTTCCATCGGGCGCCCAGAAAGACGTGCCATTTCTCGCCCACCCTATTGCGCGGCAATGGCAATGGATTACACATTTGCGCCGTTCAATTGGGGGAAATTCAGGTGCATCTGGGCAAAGTCTCGCGGGCCGTTCTGGCCTGCGCCATCGTTGCGGCTATTCCGTCTCCGGCCTTTGCGGGCGAGACCGTTCTCTACCAGCCCTCGCCCGCCTGGGTGAAAGTCGCCGCTCTGCCTGCCGCCACCGGCTCCGACACGGCGCCCATCGCCATCTACGATTCGCAGCAGAAGGTCGAAGGCGGCCAGCTTTGGCGCTATAACGATACGGCGGTACGGATCGCTTCTGCCGAGATGCTCGCCCAGTTCTCTACCGTCGCCGCGCAGTGGTCGCCCGATCAGGGAGACCTCATCATTCACGAGATCTCGATCGTGCGCGACGGCGAGACTATCGACCTCCTCAAGGGCGGCATGAAGCTCGACGTGCTGCGCCGCGAGGAATTGCTCGAACAGCGCCAGCTCACCGGCGTACTTAGCGCCACGGCCGCGATTCAGGGCCTGCGCGTGGGCGATCTGTTCCGCCTGCGCTATTCCAGCACGCAGCATGACAAAGTGCTAGGCGATCACGTGCAGGCCATGGCCGTCCTCCCCGTTCGCCCCTTGCGGATCGGCACCGGGCGCCTGCGCGTGATCTGGCCGGTGGCGGAGAACGCCAAATGGCAGATCCTCACCAAGGACAGCCCGGCAGCCCCGGTCCGCCATGGCGACACCATGGAACTGGAAGTGCCGCTGCCGCTGGCCAAGCAGCCCGAAATGCCGGCCGACGCACCCGCGCGATTCCGCCCTCTGCCGCTGTTCGAATTCTCCACGTTCCGCGACTGGCCTGAGGTTTCGCGCACGTTCGCCCCGCTCTACGCGGCGCACGGGCTTATTGCCGACGGCACGCCGCTGGCCGCCGAGGCGGACAGGATCGCCGCCGCCTCGACCGATCCGCTGACGCGTACGCAGGCCGCGCTCCAGCTGGTGCAGGACAAAGTGCGCTATCTCGCGGTCCAGATGAACGGCGGCAACTATACGCCGCAGAAGCCGGAGGAGACCTGGCAACTGCGCTACGGCGATTGCAAGGCCAAGACCCTGCTTCTGCTGGCCTTGCTTGACCGGCTGGGCGTGGAGGCCGAGGCGGTGACCGCCAGCGCCACAGGCGGCGCTTTCGACCTGCCGCGCCGCCTGCCCAGCGCCGCCGTGTTCGACCACGTGCTGGTCCGGGCGAAAGTGGGCGGACAGAGCCTCTGGCTTGACGGCACCGGGCTCGGTTCGCGGATCGAGGACATCCATGACACGCCCGATTTCGGCTACGTCCTGCCGCTGCGTACGGCCGGTGCCGAGCCCGAACTGATCGAGACCCACGCCAACGCGCGGCCGACGCTGGAGCTGGAGGCAGACTATGACGAGAGCACCAGCCTCGATCTGCCGGCGGTCGTTACGGCCAAAGTCACGCTCCACGGCGCGCAGGCGCTCGGCATCGGGCTAGCCGCCAATTCGCTCGATCCCGAGCAGCGCGACGACATGGTCCGCAGCCAGCTTACGCGCGTGCTTGGCCAAGGTCAGTACCCCGAGGTTTCGATCGAAACCTCGACCGACAATGCCACCATCGTGCTCAAGGGGCGCGGCATCGTCACCACCGTGTGGAGGCCGCGCGACCGGCTGATGCAACGGCGGATGGAAAGCATGCTCGCCGACTTCTCCTTCATTCCCGACCGTGCCCGCGCCGAATGGCGGCAGCTTCCGGTGGCGACGACGCAGCCCGTCAGCATGGTCTATCATGTGCGGATCAAGCTGCCTGACGGCGGCAAGGGCTATACGCTCCAGGGCGCGAACGACATCGACGCATCGGTCGGCGGATCGCGCTTCACCGGCCATGCGGCGCTCACTGGCGGCCTGTTCTCCTATGACGAGCGACAGGACGCTTCGGGGCAGGAAGTTCCCGCGGACCGGATCGCCGCCGACCGCGCGCAGCTCGCCAAGGCGCAGGCGCAAGTCCCGCAAATCGTCGCCCCCGCCAATGCCACGCGCCGCTGGGATCTCACTCCGGCCGCCAAGGGCACGACGCAGGCCGCCGCCATCGACGGCATCTTGACCAAGGCCATGGCGGCCAAGGAGCCCAAGCCGGATCCCTGGATCGCACGTGCCAGCGTGCGCCGGGGCATCGGTGACTATAAAGGCGCGCGCGAGGACCTGACCCACGCCATCGCCCTTTCGGCGGATGCGCCCTCCTATCTCGAACGCGCCGAGGTCAACCGCGCGCTGGGCGACGTGCCCGGTGCCATGGCCGATGCCCGCAAGGCGCAGGAACTCGATCCTTCGGACAGCGCCTCCGCCGATCTCGTTGCCACGCTGCTGGCACTGGAAGGCAAGACCGACGAAGTTCGCGAACTGATCGACGAGAAGATTGCGCTGGGCGGCGACGAACTGCGGTTCTGGCAAATGTCGAAAGTCGAGAAGCTGGGTCTCTATGCCGATGCGACCGAGGCGCTGTCGATGCTGGACACGTTGATGACGCAGAGGCCGCAGAGCCCGGACCTGCTCAATCTGGCCTGCTGGATCAAGGGCATGCGCGGGGTCGAGGTGGAAAGCGCGGTTCGCCAGTGTTCCAGCGCGGTCGAACTGGCCGCCAGCCCGGTCGGCCCGCTCGACAGCCGGGCGGTGATCTGGTTCCGGCTCGGTCGCTATGACGATGCCCTGCATGACCTCGATGCCGTGATCCTGGAGGCGCCGACCCAGGCCGAAAGCCGTTACATGCGCGGCATCGTCCTCGCCCGCCTTGGCCGCGCGGCCGAGAGCCGGGACGAAATCGCCGTTGCCCGCCGGCTGGATCCGGGCGTGGATGCGCTCTACACGAAGCTCGGGATCAAGCCCTGAGCGCCCGTTTCGCTTCGCACGCCTCCGGCATCGGCCGGGGGCGTGCGGTCGGATAGAGCTTGCATTTCCCGGCCACCCCGCATAAGGGCGCGCCTTCCGACCGTGCCGCATGGCCGCTCGGGAAGGACGAAAGCCGGAGGGGCCCCGCAATCCCGCGGACAGCCAGCGATCGGTTAGATTAGAGAAAAGGAAGTGCCGTGGCTCTTTACGAGCACGTGTTCCTGGCACGCCAGGACCTCAGCCAGGCGCAAGTCGATACGCTTGCCGCCACCGCCACCGAGATCGTCGAGTCGAACCAGGGCAAGGTCACCAAGACCGAGACCTGGGGCCTCAAGAATCTCGCCTACAAGATCAAGCGCAACCGCAAGGCGCACTTCGTGATGCTGAACATCGAAGCTACCGGTGACGTTGTCGCCGAGCTCGAGCGTCAGACCGCGATCAACGAAGACATCATCCGCTGGATGACCGTCCGCGTCGACGAGCACGAAGGCGGCCCCTCGGTCATGATGCGCAAGAGCGATCGCGAGCGTACTCGCCGTCGCGAACGTGAAGGAGCCTGATCCATGGCACGTGCATTCTTCCGCCGCCGCAAGTCGTGCCCGTTCTCGGGCAAGAACGCTCCGGCCATCGACTACAAGGACGTGCGTCTGCTTCAGGGCTTCATGTCCGAGCGTGGCAAGATCGTTCCCAGCCGCATCACCGCGGTTTCCGCAAAGAAGCAGCGTGAGCTGAGCCAGGCGATCAAGCGCGCCCGGCACATCGGCCTCCTGCCCTACATCGTCAAGTAAGGGGGACGAACCTCATGGATATCATCCTCCTCGAACGCATCGAGAAGCTCGGCGCCATTGGTGACGTCGTTTCCGTCAAGGACGGTTACGCACGCAACTACCTGCTGCCGAACAAGAAGGCGCTCCGCGCCAACGAGCGTAACAAGCAGGTCTTCGAGACCAACCGTGCGAAGATCGAAGCCGAAAACGCTGAGCGTCGTTCGGCTGCCGAGCAGCACTCGGGCGACGTCGAAGGCAAGCAGGTCGTCCTGATCCGCGCTTCGTCGAACTCGGGCCAGCTCTACGGTTCGGTTTCGGTGCGCGACATCGTCGACGCCCTGAACGCCGATGGCGCCAAGGTTGCGAAGAACATGATCGTTCTCGAACGCCCGATCAAGACGATCGGCGTGTTCGACGTTCGCGTGAACCTGCACCCCGAAGTCGCCGTCACCGTCAAGGTGAACGTCGCTCGCTCGCCCGACGAAGCCGACCTGCAGTCGCAGGGCGTCGACGTCATGGCCGCGATGTTCGAACAGGACGTCTCGGGCTTTACCGAAGCCTACGACCCGAACGCCGAACCCGGCGAAATCGCGGTCGAAGAAGCTGCGGTGGAAGGCGAAGAGGAAGCCTGAGCTTCCCCTTCTGCTTGACCAAGCGTTTCGAAAGGCCCTCGCTCCTCACGGAGCGGGGGCCTTTCTCCTTTGTGCGGACCTGACGATGACCGACCCCACCGATCTGCGCCCCGGCTATGCCACCAATGCCGAATTGCGCGCGGCGTTGCTGGCGCTCAACAATGCCCATGCGGTCGAACTTTCGCTGGCCGACGCGGCACGGATGGAGCTACTGGTCGAGCGCGCCTTCGTGGCGGCGCGGATTGGCCGGAATGCCGGAACGCTGGACGCAGCGCTGATCGCCTTCGATCAGGATGCGGACTACGACAGCGCCAATTTCCAGTGGTTCCGCGCACGTTACCCGCGCTTCGTCTATGTCGATCGCGTGGTCACCGCGCCGGAGGCACGCGGGCGCGGGTTTGCCCGCAAGCTCTACGCCCATCTCTTCGAGCGAGCCCGCGCCGCCGGGCATGAGTGCGTGGTCTGCGAAGTTAATTCCGACCCGCCCAACCCGGTCAGCGAAGCCTTCCATCAGGCGCTCGGCTTCGAACCCGTGGGCGAGGCGCTGCTGGAGAACGGAAAGACTGTGACCTATCTGATGCGCATCATAGATTGATGCGCGCGGAGGCGCGGAGACGCGGAGGAATAGCGCCGGCGGCAAAGCCGCACTCATACTCGCGGCACGCGCAAAACGCTGACGACACATACTGAAGGCGCCCATGGCGCACCAGAAATCCTCCGCGCCTCCGCGTGAAACCTTCCCACGCAAACACCCCAATCCAATCGCCCGGCCCGACTATTGCACTGCAATACGAATCGCGTAAGTGTGGGCGATGGAAACGATCGAAAGCACGATCGCGGAACTGGTCCGCGTTTACGAAACCGCCGTCACCACTCTGAAGGCCGATATCGCCGCCTTTGTCGAGAACGGCACACTCCCCCCTGTCGAACGCCGCGAAGCACGCGCCTGGTGCTATCCCGAGCTGCGCATCACCTATCATGGCGTCGAGCGTGGTTCGCTCTACAGCCGCTCGTTCGGACGGCTGAACGACATCGGCACATACGTCACCACGATCACGCGCCCGCGGCTCTTCGCAGACTATCTGCACGAACAGCTCGGCCTGCTCCACGAAGACTATGAGATCGCCATCGAAGTGGGCCGCTCCACGCAGGAGATCCCCTTCCCCTATGTGCTCGACGGCATCGGCATGGGCAGCGTGACGCCGCAGGAACTGGCAGCGCACTTCCCGACCACCGAACTCGCCATGATCGGTGACGAGATCGCCGACGGCACCTTCATGCACCCGCAGAACGAGCCGCTGCCGCTGGCCCTGTTCGACGGGCTGCGCACCGACTTCAGCCTCGCGCGCCTTCAGCATTACACCGGCACCAGCGTCGAGCACTGCCAGCGCTTCATCCTCTTCACCAACTACCACCGCTACGTGGACGAGTTCGTGGACTGGGCGGGCCGGCAGATCGGCACCGATGGCTACACCGCGCTTTCTGGCGCGGGCGGGCTCTATCTCGACACGCCGGTCGACAATGCGCGTGAACGCCTGTCGGACACTGCGTGGCGCCGCCACCAGATGCCGGCCTATCACCTGATCCGGCCGGACAAGTCGGGCATCACGCTGGTCAATATCGGCGTCGGCCCCTCGAACGCGAAGACCATCACCGATCACCTCGCGGTCATCCGCCCGGAGGTCTGGCTGATGATCGGCCACTGCGGCGGCCTGCGCGAAGGCCAGCGCATCGGCGACTATGTGCTCGCCCACGCCTATCTGCGCGACGATCACGTGCTTGACCGCGTGCTGCCGCCGGAAATCCCGCTGCCTGCCATTGCCGAAGTCCAGCAGGCCCTTGCCAGCGCGGCCGAGGCGGTGAGCGGCGAAGGCGGCGCCAATCTCAAGAAGCGCATGCGTACCGGCACCGTGGTCACCACCGACGACCGCAATTGGGAACTGCGCTACACCGAATCCGCGCACCGTTTCAGCCTCAGCCGCGCCATCGCCATCGACATGGAAAGCGCCACGATCAGCGCGCAGGGCTACCGCTTCCGCGTTCCCTACGGCACCCTGCTCTGCGTTTCCGACAAGCCGATCCATGGCGAACTGAAGCTGCCGGGGCAGGCCAACCGGTTCTATGAGGAAGCCATCGCCAGCCACCTCAAGATCGGCCTCCAGGCCTGCGACCTGCTGCGCGCCGAGGGCGAGCGCCTGCACAGCCGAAAGCTGCGCGCATTCAACGAACCGCCGTTCCGTTAAACAGCCGCGGTTCGCCGCCGGCCCATCACCAAGACACGAATGAGCCGCCGTTTTCGTCATGAAAGCGGCGGCTTTTCGTTGTACGGCTCTCCGGCGGACCAGCGCAATCAACCATCGCATCACCACAGAGTGGTATAATTATATTCCATAATATACGATATTATTGACACATTTTGACTTGATTGATGCTCAAACAACCAATAATCGAGATATAACCCTTCAAGAAAAGAACATGAAATTCCATTTCAATTGTATTTCTTTTGAATTTCGAATTTTTCATCTTCTTTTCTTGATCTGAAATAGTTGTGGCAGTTCTACAACTAACCCTGAATCAATCAAACACAACTACTGATCTCGCATGACAAGCGTGGGACTCCCGCGCAGACACCCTTTCCTGATTTCGACGCGCACACCCCTCTCCCGCGCCGAAATCCGCAATAGGGAGTAATCAATGACATCCGAGATGAAGCGCCTTCTTCTGGCGTCCACGCTCCTCATGGGTCTGCCGGTCGCAGCTCAGGCCCAAGACACTGCCGCCACTTCCGGCAATGAAACCGACGCCGGTGCCGATACGGGCGCCATCGTCGTCACCGGCTCGCGCCTGTCCAGCGCCAATCTCGAACAGGCCGCGCCGATCATGGCGGTGAGCCGGGAAGAGATCAAACTGACCGGACAGGTCAATGTCGAGAACATCCTCAAGGACCTGCCGCAGGTACTTCCGGGCGCAACCGCATCGTCGAACAATCCCGGCGGCGGCGTCGCCACGGCGGACTTGCGCGGCCTTGGCGCGGTGCGCACGCTGATCGTCGTCAACGGCCGTCGCTACGTTTCCTACGACACCAACCAGGTGGTCGACCTGAACACGATCCCCACCGCGCTGATCGAGCGCGTGGATGTGGTCACCGGCGGCAAGTCGGCAGTCTACGGCTCGGACGCGGTCAGCGGCGTGGTCAACTTCGTGACCAAGCAGGACTATGACGGCGTGCAGGCCAACGCCAACTACCGCCTGACCGGACAGGGCGACGGCGCGCAGTATGGCGGCGGCCTGCTGGTCGGCAAGAACTTCGCGGACGGGCGCGGCAACATCACGCTCTATGGCGATTACATGCGCCGCAATCCGATCCTCCAGTCGGCCCGCAAGTACACCGCGACGACCCAGACCGAAGACGGCGCTGGCGGCCTGACGGCCGGTGGTTCGAGCTACATCCCGCAGGGCGCGATCTCGCTCGACGGCAACCGTTACATGTTCAATCAGGACGGCAGCTACCGGGACTATACCTCGGCAGATGCTTATAACTACGCCTCGGAAAACTACCTTCAGGTCCCGCAGAAGCGCGAACTGCTGTTCGGTCAGGCCCACTTCGACGTCAGCGATCACCTGACGATCTATGGCGAGGGCCAGTACGTCCACAACCGCGTGAAGAACCAGCTGGCGCCGACACCGCTCTCGGGCACGTACGAGATCGACACCAATAGCTCGTTCCTCTCGGCGGACTCGCAGGCGCTGCTGAAAAGCTACGATACCGATGGCGACGGCTACACGTCCGCTTCGGTCTATCGCCGCCTCAACGAAGTGGGCAACCGCATCTCGGTGATGGACAGCAAGGCCGTTCGCGGCCTGATCGGCGCGCGCGGCAATATCTCGGGCGACTGGAACTACGACGCCTACTTCAGCTACGCCCGCACCCGGCAGGTGGAGCACCAGTACGGCAACGTCTCGGCCAGCCGCGTCCAGCAGGCGCTGATGACCACGCGTGACAGCGCGGGCAACCTCGTCTGCACCGATACGAGCAACGGCTGCGTCCCACTCAACATCTTCGGCGCAGGCAACATCAGCCAGGCGGCGGCCGACTTCATCTCGATCGACACCGTCAACCGCTCGACCATCACCGAGAAAGTCGCCAGCGGCGCGATCACCAACAATTCGCTGTTCGACCTCGGCGCCGGGCCCGCAGGTCTGGCGCTTGGTGCCGAATACCGCAACGAACACGGCAAGTTCGAACCCGACGCAGCGCTCTCCTCGGGCGACGTGATCGGCTTCAACGCCTCCGGCCCGACTGCGGGCGGCTATAACGTCAAGGAACTCTTCGCCGAGATCGACGTGCCGCTGCTGGCGGACAAGCCGTTTATCGACCGTCTGGCATTCAACGGCGCCTATCGCTTCTCCGATTACTCGACGGCAGCGGGTCAGGTCGGCACGTTCTCGGCCGGTCTTGTCTGGGCACCGGTCAAGGACATCAGCCTGCGCGGGCAATATTCGCGCGCCGTTCGCGCGCCGACGGTTGCCGATCTCTACAGCGGCAGCATCGGAAACTACGAGACGGCAAGCGACCCCTGCGCCACCAGCGCGGCGCTTTCCAATGCCACGCTCAACGCCAGCTGCATCGCCTCGGGCGTTCCGGCGGGCAAGATCGGCAACTTCACCACCGATCCGCAGATCCTCAGCTACAACGCGGGCAACAGCGCACTGCGTGAGGAAACCGCCAATACCTGGACGTTCGGCACGGTGATCCAGCCCCGCTTCATTCCGGGCTTCTCGCTGACGGTCGATTACTACAACATCAAGATCGACAACTTCATCACCACCGCGACTACCAACAACATCGTCGGTGCCTGCTACGGCACTGCCGCCAATGGCTGGACGCCCTACAACACCGACTATTGCTCGCTACTGCCGCGCGATCCGACGAGCTACAACATCAACGGCGCCATCGACAACCTGACCAACTCCGGCGGTGTGAAGACCGACGGCATCGACTTCGACGCGCGTTACACGATCCCGCTCGCGTTCGGCGTCAATGACGAGAGCAAGCTGGACCTGCGCTTCTCGGGCACCCGCCTGATGAGCTGGAAGTTCACGCCGATCGCGACGATTTCGGATATGTCGTATGACTGCGCCGGCAAGTTCGGCCTGCTCTGCGGCAACGTCTACGCCAAGTGGCGCCTCAACAGCCGCGTGACCTGGTCGACCGAGGGCAAGACCCTGTCGCTTGCCTGGCGCCACCTGTCCCCGGTCAAGGACGACGACGTATCGACCGACTACAGCGTCGAAAAGATCAAGGCGTTCGACTACTTCGACCTGGCAGCCTCGATCGACGTGGCCAAGCAGTTCACCTGGTCGGTGGGCATGAACAACATGTTCAACAAGAAGCCGCCGATCCTTGGCGACAACCAGGAGCAGGCGAACACTTATCCATCCACGTACGATGTCTATGGCCGCACGCTCTTCATGAACGTGACTGTCGACTTCTAAGAGTGAAAAGAGGGGAGCCGGGTCCGTCCGGCTCCCCGATTTCGCGGTCTTTCATGAACCGCAGATGACATCTTTCGTTGCACGACGGACAATGCCGCGTCATCCTCTCAAAAAAATGAAAAGAGAGAGGATGACAGCACCGATGAAGACGGCACACGTGCGACTATCGATTGCAGGCCTGCTTGCTCTGGCGGGCACAGGTTGTTCCGAACTCAAACCCGCTCACGAAATGGGCGCTTGCTGGAACGTCAACACCACCTCATCGGGTCCGGTGCAGGGTCAGGGCGTGCTGGTTGCAGGCGTGGACGGCTTCTCGCTTCAGGCGCCGGATTGTGACGACAAGACCGGGCGGAACCGCTTCGAACTCTCGCGCGATGCGTCTGGCCAGCTAAGCACGCTGCTCGGCAAGCACCCGCGCGCCGTCACGTTCCGCTTCTCCGGCCATATCCTGCCGCGCTCGGGCCATCAGTCGCTGTGGATCGGCACACTGAGCAACATCGCCGCGAACAGCAGTCCGCCGAAATGGATGCCGGGAATGCAATGACGGCAGCGGCCCAGAAAGGCTGATAGATGCGGCGCGGGAGCCCATGCTCCCGCGCCGCATTCGTTTTTACCAGCCGGCCTTCTCGCCCTTGTTCTGCTCATCGAGCCACTTCTGGAGCGGCGCGAAGTAGGCAAGCATCGGCTTGGCACTCAGCTTGTCCGAACCCGTGAAGGCCTTGAGCGCCTCAGGCCAGGGCTTGGACATGCCCATCGCCAGCATGCGGTCGAGGTTCTCGCCCACCTTCTTGTTGCCGTAGAAGCTGCAACGGTGAAGCGGGCCCTTCCAGCCGGCCTGCTTGCACGCCGCTTCATACAACTGGAACTGGAGGATGCGCGCGAGGAAGTAGCGCGTGTAGGGCGTGTTGCCCGGCACGTGGAACTTGGCGCCTGCATCGAAACCGTCGTCGGGACGGGCCGAAGGCGGCACCACACCCTGATAGTCGAGGCGCATCTTGGTCCACGCCTTGTTGTAGTCGGCCGGCTTGATCGAGCCGTCGAAGATGCCCCAGCGATAGCGGTCGATCAGCAGGCCGAACGGCAGGAACGCCACCTTGTCCATTGCCTGACGCAGCAGCAGGCCGATGTCCTTGTCGGCGCTCGGCACCTTGTCCTTGTCGAGCAGGCCGATCTGGACGAGGTACTGCGGGGTGATCGACAGCGCGATGAAGTCGCCGATCGCCTCATGGAAACCGTCGTTGGCGCCGTTGAGGTAGAGGTAGGGCTGCTTGTTGTAGGCGCGCTGGTAGTAGTTGTGGCCCAGTTCGTGGTGAATGGTGACGAAATCTTCCGAATTCACCTTGGTGCACATCTTGATGCGCACATCGTCCTTGTTGTCGATATCCCAGGCCGACGCGTGGCAGATCACCTCGCGGTCGGCGGGCTTCACGAACATCGAGCGCTTCCAGAACGTCTCCGGCAGCGGTGCGAAGCCGAGCGAAGAGTAGAAGCCCTCCCCATACTTCACCATGTCCAGCGGGGTCTTGCCCTTGGCCTTCAGCAGCGCGCCGATGTCATAGCCAAGATCGCCCGCGCCGGCCGGCGCGACCAGCGGATAGACGTTGCCCCATTCCTGCGACCACATGTTGCCCAGCAGATCGGCGCGGATCGGGCCGGTCTTCGGCTGCACGGCATCGCCGTACTTCTCGTTCAGCTTGTGGCGCACGTAAGTATGCAGCGCGAGGTAGAGTGGCTTCACTTCCTCCCAGAGGCGCTGTGTCTCGGCCGAGAACTGCTCGGGCGTCATGTCATAACCCGAACGCCACATGGCGCCGACGTCGGCATAGCCGAGTTCCTTTGCGCCCTGGTTCGCGATACCGACCATCTTGACGAAGTCGCCCTTCATCGGCGCGCCGACGTTGTCGTGCCAGCTCGTCCACATCTCGGCGAATTCCGCCGGGGTATGCGAGAGGTCGCCCATGGCGGCCTCGATGTCCGAACCGTTGATTTCCTTGCCGTCCAGCGTGCCACGGCCCTTGCCGTACGTGGAGGCAAGGCGGGTCGAGATCGTGCTCAGTTCGTCCGCCGCGCCCGGCGTGGTCGGCGCGGGCAGAACGATGCCCTGACGCAGGATGCCCAGCTTGCGGGCAACGTCGGGATCGAGGCCCGGGACGTTCGCGAACTTGGCGGCCTCGATCGCATAGGCGACCTGCTTCTCGGTGATCGCCGCGTTCGACTGCGCCGCCAGCGCGTCGGTATCGTCGGTGATGTAGGTGTAGTTCACCCAGCTGATGCGCGCATTGTCGACCGAGGCGGGGAACAGGTCCTTCTCGGCATCGGCGATGAACTGTGCCGCACCGGCAGCGGTGGTGGGATAGTCGGCCTTGGCTTCTTCGGCGAAAGCGGGAACGGCAAGTCCGAAGCAAAGCCCGGCGGCCAGCGCCGCGCGTGCGGTGGATGCGAATTTCATGGGTGCGCCCTCTTGGTATGTTCTGATGGCGCCGGAGACTAACCGCGCTTGGCGTGAGATCAACCGTATCGGGAGGGCGATACCCGATAAATTCGATTCACGCGGAGGCGCGGAGGCGCAGAGATCTTGTGAATGCGGCGAAGCCGCCCATTCATCCCAACGTCGCATTTTGGGCAAGGTGAAGTCGAGGAAATGCCTGCGGCGCTTGCACGCCGTCTCTGCGTGCTTCCCCCTTTTCTTCTCCGCGTCTCCGCGCCTCCGCGCGAACCCTCAATCGAGCAGAAACGCCGCCATAGCCCGGCCCATGTCCTTGAACGTCACCGATGACATGTGATTCCCCGGCGTCTGGACATAGCGCCCATCCGGGAGTGCCGCCGCCAGATCGACAGCCGCACCGTTATCGTGGTCATCCTTGCCGGAAACACAGAGCGTCGGCATCGAGACCTGCGCGATGGCATCGGCAGGCGTATCGTCCACCGACTGAAGCAGCAGCCGGGCCGCCACGCGGTCGATGTTCATGGACTTCATGAAGGCCTGCGCGATGAAAGCCTTGTCGCCGCGCTCGATTGTGCCGAAGCGATCGATGGCATCCACGAAATGCGCCGAGCGCCGCGCCCAGCCCGAAAGGCCAGTGAGCCCCATGCCGCCAAGGATCAACTTACGCGGCGCCAGCCCCGCCAGCACGCCGCGCACCGAAGTCCGCGCGCCCAGCGAAAAGCCGCCAAGGTCGAAGTCGCCAAGGCCAAGCTGCTCCACCGTCGCCTTGAGATCGCGCACCAGCACGTCGCCCGGATAAGCATCGGCTTCGTGCGGCGCCCCGCTCTGTCCATGCGCGCGCAAGTCCGGCATGAAGACCTCGAACCCGGCATCGGCAAGGATCCGCGCGTTGCCGTACTTGATCCAGTTCACATCCGCGCTGGAAAACAGCCCGTGGAGCAACAGGAGCGGCCGCGCGCCGTGATCGCCCATGACATGCACTGCCAGCCGGGTGCCGGCATAGCCTTCGAGATATTCGGTCTTAGCGTCGCTCACTGCCAATTCGCCTGCTCTACGGGAGGACCGATCACTCGGGCGGCGCCATTCCGGCCGCCTTCCAGCGCTCGATCACATTGGGATTCTCGGCGCTCGTGTAGCCGGGCAAATGCGTCACGTCAGCCCATGCCGGAAGCATCGATTCAGTGGCATAGTTGTGCTCGGGCCGAAACGGCGTGGGATCGTCGAAACTCCCGACGGTAAGGTCGATATTCGTCGCGCCCTCGCTGAATTCGAAACCCAGCGGCGTACCGCAGTGCGAACAGAACGGCCGCCGCGCGATGGGCGAGGATTGATACCAGTCCGGCTCGGTATGCCAGACCACCTTGTCGCGCGGCGGATTGACGAAGGCAATGGAGACGCCCCCGGTCGCCCGGCGGCACATCTTGCAATGGCACAGATAGGCCGTCTCGGGATCGACTTCGGCCGTGTAGCGGATGCGGCCGCACTGGCAGCCGCCGGTCATCCGCACCGTCATACCGGCGTGGGCGCAATCGGCCGGATGTCCCCGGCAAGGTGCGCCATGAAATCGGCCTTGCCGAACTCCAGCCCCTGCATCCTCAGGATCGCGTAGGCCGTGATCAGGTGGAAATAGAGATTGGGCAGGATCCAGTCGTCCAGATAGCGCTGGCCGGAGAGATCGAGGCACATGCCGATCGGCTCCAGTCGGATGTGCTTCGTCTCTGGCAGTGCAGCCGCCTCAGCCGCCGCTGCCTGTACCTTGGCCAGCACCTCGCGCAGCAGCGCCTTCGCATCATGCCAGCCGGTGGGCGGAGTGACGGTGTTCGGCTGCTCCTTGCCCCGGCTCCATGCGAGAAACTGCTCGGCCTGCGTTGCGGTGGCAGCCACTTGCCAGGACAGCGGATGCATGTCGATCGCCAGCCGCGCGGCGGCCAGCGTGTCGAGATCCCTGCCCACCCAAAGCCCCTGGGCCTTGTCGAGCAATGCGGAAAGAGTGCTGAGCCGGCTGGCGATGAGCGCCAGACCGGATGCGGCGTCGGGTTGTTGCATGAAAAGCCTCCCTCGCTTTCAGGAAGCCCCTAAATGGAACCGCCGCGCCGCCGGGACAAGAGTCATGCGGCGGGTGGTCGGCGCCGTATGTAATGGATGGCCAGTGCCGCGATCAGTGCCACCGCCACGACTCCGGCCAGCAAGTGCTCGATCGACCGGATGCGCCCGAAAAGCGTATCGATCGCCTCCCCGCACCAATAGCCGAGCGAAACGAAAATGAACGCCCAGACCAGCGCCGCCACGGCATTCACCGCCACGAACGTCCGTGTCGCCAGCCGCGTGGTGCCGATGGCAACGGGGCTCACCGTGCGCAGGCCGTAAATGAAGCGGAACGCGAAAGTGAAGGTGAGCGGATGGCGTTCGAACGCCGCCAGCGCCCGCGCAAAGGCAGGCCGCGCGTGCATACGCCGAACGAAACCGTGGTCGCGAAAGCGCCGTCCCAGTTGGAAGAACAGCTGATCGGCAAAGAACGACCCTCCCGCCGCAACCAGCACCGCCGGCCAATAGGGCAACAATCCCCGATGCGCCATGAGCCCGCCCAGGACGGTCATGGTCTCCCCTTCGAAACCCGCGCCGAGGAACAGCCCGACAAGGCCGTATTGGGCAATGATCTGCTCAATCGTCACGGCGCAACCACCCGCACTGCACCCAGACGGGTGCCATCACCCTGCTCGACGATGCGTGAGGTCACTCAATGGCCTTCCCTGTTAGGCGTACCCGAAGGTGCATGCCTGAAGCGTGGCGGAACCGTTCAAGACAAACGCACTATACAGAATTTCGCTGCCATGGGTTCCCCAAAGAACCGGCGCCCAAGCACAAAAAAGTCCGCGAAGCCTCTGCCTCGCGGACCTTTTTGTCTGTCAGGTCGGGCTATGAAGCCCGCCCGTCACCGGAGCTGAAATCAGCCCTTCTTGAGGTGGCGACGGCCCAGCAGTTCGGCGATCTGCACCGCGTTCAGGGCAGCGCCCTTGCGCAGGTTGTCCGACACGCACCACAGCGCCAGGCCGTTCTCGACGGTCGGGTCCTCGCGGACGCGGCTGACGTACGTGGCGCTGTCGCCCACGGCCTCGATCGGGGTGACGTAACCACCGTCCTCGCGCTTGTCGACGAGCATGATGCCCGGCGCCTCGCGCAGGATGTCCTGTGCTTCCTCGGCCGAGATTTCGTTCTCGAACTCGATGTTCAGCGATTCCGAGTGGCCCACGAAGACCGGCACGCGCACGCAAGTGGCCTGGATCTTGATCTTGGGATCGAGGATCTTCTTGGTCTCGACGATCATCTTCCACTCTTCCTTGGTGGAACCGTCGTCGAGGAAGACGTCGATGTGCGGGATCACGTTGAAGGCGATCTGCTTGGTGAACTTGCGCGGTTCGACCTGATCGCCGACGAAGATCGCGCGGCTCTGCTCGAACAGCTCATCAAGGCCCGCCTTGCCCGCGCCGGAAACCGACTGGTAGGTCGAAACGACGACGCGCTTGATCTTCGCCTTGTCGTGCAGCGGCTTCAGCGCCACCACCATCTGCGCGGTCGAGCAGTTGGGATTGGCGATGATGTTGCGCGCCTTGTAACCGTCGATGGCGTCCGGGTTCACTTCCGGCACGATCAGCGGCACGTCCGGATCCATGCGGTAGAGCGACGAATTGTCGATCACCACGCAGCCCGCAGCGGCGGCCTTGGGCGCGTAAATCTTCGTCGGCTCGGAGCCGACGGCGAACAGCGCAATATCCCAGCCGGTGAAATCGAAGTGCTCGATGTTCTTTACTTTGAGCATTTTGCCGGTTTCGCCGAATTCAATCTCGGTCCCGATCGAACGCGACGAAGCCACCGCTGCGATCTCATCGCAGGGGAATTCGCGCTCGGCGAGGATGTTGAGCATTTCGCGGCCGACATTTCCGGTCGCGCCGACGACGGCAACCCGGTAACCCATTTCAAGATCCTTCATGCAAATCCCCGCACGGCAAGGACGCGGCGCGGGAAGCGGCCCGTTACAGGTACAGCGCGGGGATGGCAAGAGACTGCGCAAACCGCTTGCGCAAGGAAATCGAAATTCGACCGAAAATTACGGCGGGCCGCCCGTAAAGGAAATGGAACGCCAGTCGGATGGGGAAGAGCAAACCGGACACCCGCCCGCTCAGGCTGAGCGTGTCGAAGCCTTTGAGGGCGTGGCGCGAGCTTCCCATCCTTCGACAAGCTCAGGATGAGCGGTGTGGGGGGCGAGACAGTAGCTTACCCTTTCAAAGCCGCCGTCATCGCGCTGATGGAGGAAACCCAAAGAGTGCCCCGGCCATCGCGGCACAATAGCCTGTTCACCGGTCCCGATCAGGCCGACGGATCAAATCCTACGCCTTCCACTCCTGCTCAGGCTGAGCCTGTCGAAGCCCCCGCGCACGTGGTGCAAGGCTCGCATCCTTCGACAAGTTCAGCCTGAGCAGGAGTGAGGCCGGGTTCGGTAGTTGCCATTCAAAATAGCCGCCATCCCGATACAAAAAAGGCGCCGGATCAACCGGCGCCCTTCTCGTTTCGGTTATCCCGCCCGCCTCAGTGCGCGGTGGCGGAGGGGGCCGGTGTCTGCGGCGGAGCGGCGGCCAGTTCGTCGGCCTCGGTCCACTCGATCGCGGTGAGCGGCTCGACGAGCGCCTTTGCCAGCACTTCGTCGACATGGCTGACCGGAATGATCTCCAGCCCCTGCTTAACGTTCTCCGGGATCTCGGCGAGGTCCTTGCGGTTCTCTTCCGGGATCAGCACCGTGGTGATGCCACCGCGCAGAGCGGCCAGCAGCTTCTCCTTCAGCCCGCCGATCGGCAGCACGCGGCCGCGCAGGGTGACTTCGCCGGTCATGGCGATATCCTTGCGCACCGGCACGCCGGAGAGCGTCGAGACGATCGAGGTGACCATGCCGATACCGGCCGAGGGGCCATCCTTGGGCACCGCGCCTTCGGGCAGGTGAATGTGGATGTCCTTCTTGTTGAAGATCGACGGCTTGATCCCGTAAGCGGGCGAGCGCGCACGCACGAAGCTGAAGGCGGTCTGGATCGACTCGTTCATCACTTCGCCGAGCTTGCCGGTCGCCTTGATCGCGCCCTTGCCGGGCACAGTCACGCTTTCGATCGTCAGCAGTTCGCCGCCCACTTCGGTCCAGGCGAGGCCGGTGACGGCACCCACCTGGTGCTCTTCCTCGCCCACGCCGTGGCGGAACTTCCGCACGCCCGCGAATTCGGCAAGGTTTTCCGGCGTAATGACCACGCCCTTGGTCTTGCCTTCAAGGATCTGGCGCAGCGACTTGCGCGCAAGCCTTGCGATCTCGCGCTCCAGCGTGCGTACGCCCGCCTCGCGGGTGTAGTAGCGGATGAGATCCCGCAGACCATCCTGCGTGAGCGTGAACTCGCCCTTCTTCAGGCCATGCGCCTCCACCTGCTTGCGGATCAGATGGCGCTCGGCGATCTCGACCTTCTCGTCCTCGGTATAACCCTCAAGACGGATGATCTCCATGCGGTCCAGCAGCGGCTGCGGCAGGTTCAGGCTGTTCGCAGTGCAGACGAACATCACGTCCGACAGATCGATATCGAGTTCGAGGTAGTGATCCTGGAACTTCGCGTTCTGTTCGGGATCGAGCACTTCGAGCAGCGCCGAGGCCGGATCGCCGCGGAAATCCTGACCCAGCTTGTCGATCTCGTCGAGCAGGAACAGCGGGTTAGACTTGCCGGCCTTGCGCAGGTTGGTCACGATCTTGCCCGGCAGCGAGCCGATGTAGGTGCGGCGGTGGCCGCGAATCTCGGCCTCGTCGCGCACGCCGCCCAGCGACTGGCGGATGAATTCGCGCCCGGTCGCCTTGGCGATCGACTTGCCCAGCGAGGTCTTGCCGACGCCCGGCGGGCCGACGAGGCACAGGATCGGCCCCTTCAGCTTGTTGGTACGCGCCTGCACCGCCAGATACTCGACAATGCGGTCCTTGACCTTGTCGAGCGCATAGTGATCGGCATCGAGAACGCCCTGCGCCTCGGAAATGTCGCGCTTGAGCTTGCTCTTTTTGCCCCAGGGCAGGCCCAGCAGCACATCGAGGTAATTGCGGATGACCGTGGCTTCGGCGCTCATCGGCTGCATCGACTTGAGCTTCTTCAGCTCGGCCGTGGCCTTTTCACGCGCTTCCTTGGTCAGGCGCGTCTTCTCGATCTTGTCCTGAAGCTCCTGAATCTCGTTGGCTTCTTCACCGTCGCCGCCGCCGAGTTCGGACTGGATCGCCTTCAGCTGCTCATTCAGGTAATATTCGCGCTGGGTCTTCTCCATCTGCCGCTTCACGCGGCCACGGATCTTGCGCTCCACCTGAAGGACGCCGAGTTCGCCTTCCATGAAGGAATAGACCATCTCCAGCCGCTTGAGCGGATCGGGCTCGGAGAGCACGGCCTGCTTGTCCGCGACTTTGGCGGAAAGCTGGGCGGCCACGGTATCGGCCAGGCGGGCGGCATCCTCGATGTCACCCAGCTGTTCGCCCGCGTCCTGCGAGAGCTTCTTGTTGAGCTTGGCGTATTCGCCGAACTGTTCGACCACCGAGCGCATCATCGCGGCAACTTCGGTGCTCTCGGAACCTTCGACGGTGTCCGCATCGATCCGCTCGACATCGGCGACCAGCATTTCGCCCTCGGCGCCCTGCTCGGCCTGAAGGCCGGTCAGGCGCGCACGCTCTTGCCCTTCCACCAGCACGCGGACGGTGCCGTCAGGCAGCTTGAGGAGTTGCAGCACACTGGCAATTACGCCGGTGTCATAAAGATCGTCGCGCTCGGGATCGTCGCAGCTGGGGTCGAGCTGGGCGAGAAGGAAGATGTCCTTTTCACCCGCCATCGCCGCCTCAAGTGCAGCAACGGATTTTTCGCGGCCGACGAAGAGAGGCACGACCATGCCGGGAAACACGACGATATCGCGCAAGGGCAGCAACGGAAGCAGGTTCAAAGGCATATCCAATTCTATACGTGCCGAAGCCCATTCGGACGCCGGCCATTGGCGATAGATATGGTGTCAATCAGGCAGCACGCAATGCAATAGCCGTGAAAGACTGTGGAAGCGCTTGCCGTTCGCCTCCACGGTAATCCTTATTGCCGGTGTAGAATATCCGCAACTGAGGCGCATTCGGCACACCGGGGTCATCCGTTCCGGAAATGGGACGGATCGGCCGTACAAAAGCGGTTTCAGGCCCGGCGAGCGGCCGAAAACGGCAAACCGCCCCCGGTGTGGCCCATGAATTCGGTGAATCCATGGTCCGCGCCGAGGGCGGCTAAAAGGCCCGTCCCGGATTTCCCCAGACACCCATCGGTGTCAGAATAATCTGCCACAAATGGGTCTCAAATCGGCCTCAAAACAGAAAGAATCAGAACGGCATCTTGAAGCCCGGCGGCAGACCCATGCCCTGCTGGGCCTTGGCCAGTTCCTCACCGGCGACCGAGTCCGCCTTGACGCGCGCATCGTTGTAGGCGGCAACCACGAGGTCTTCGAGGATCTGCTTCTCATCCAACTGCATCAGGCTGTCATCAATCGACACGGCGATGACGCGGCCCTTGGCCGAGCAGCGGATCTTGACGAGCCCGCCGCCCGAAAGCCCTTCGACTTCGAGCGAGTCCAGCTTGGCCTGGGTCTCGTTCATCTGCTTCTGGATGGTCTCGGCGGCCTGCTGCGCCGCCTGGATCATCTCTTCCATCGACTTCATTTCAACGTCTCCAATTGCGGGCACCGCCGCCAACGGCAAGCGGGCTTTCATCCTCGATCACTTTGGCATCCGGGAAAGCGGCCTTGGCGGCCAGCACCAGCGGGTGCTGGTTGACCTCGTCACTTTCCGCGATCTTCTTCGCCTCGGCCAGTTCGACCAGCGTCGGCGCGCCGTCCTCGCTGACCTTGTGGACTTCCCAGCGCTCGCCGGTCGCCTTGGCAAGGCCAGCGCGCACAATTGCGGTAATGTCCTCGCTGAAGCCCGGCGGCTGGCAATAGCGCAACAGCCCCGGCCGCAGCTCAACCACGCGCACTTGCATACGCATGGTGTTGGCGGTGGAAAGCTCCCCCGCATGCTCGACGTCGTCGGCCAATTCTTCCCAGCGCTTCGCCAGCATTTCCGGCGAGATCGTGGCGGCAGGCGCCGCTCCGGCGGGGGCGCCCGGACCTTCGGCAACCGGCGCGGCAGCGACAGGCGCGCGCGCGGCAAGGTCTTCCAGCTTCTTCACCAGCGAGCCCGGGTCGGGCATGTCGGCCGCGTGCATGATCCGCAGCAGCGCCATTTGTGCGGCGACCAGCGGATCGGGGGCGGACTTCACTTCCTCATGCCCCTTGAGCAGGAGCTGCCAGAGGCGATGGACCTGACCGGGCTTGAGGGCCTTGGCCCAGCTCTCGATCGCTTCGCGCTCCTCGGCGGAATGGGCGTCGTGCGCGCTGCCGGCGACTTGCGCCACGGCGATCCGGTGCCCCAGTTCCATCAGCCCGCGCAGGATCGCGATCGGCTCGACGCCCAGCGCGAACTGGTGCGCGACCAGGTCCAGCAGATCGGCGCCCTTGCCATCGAGTATCGCCGCGATCAGCTTGCGCTGGACGCTCTTGTCGGAAAGGCCGAGCATGTCGCGCACCTTGTCGGCACGAACCTGACCTTCGCCATCGAGATCGGCATGGGCAATCGCCTGATCGAGAATCGACAAGCCGTCACGCACGGACCCTTCGGCGGCAGCGGCAACCATGGCCAGCGCCTCGCCCTCGGCCTCGACACCTTCGAGGCCACAGACCTTCGCGAAGTGATCGGCCAGCATCGGCGCGGGAATACGGCGCAAGTCGAAGCGCTGGCAGCGCGAGAGCACCGTGACCGGCAGCTTGTCCACTTCGGTTGTCGCAAAGAGGAACTTCACATGTGCGGGTGGTTCTTCAAGAGTCTTCAGCAAGGCATTGAACGCATTGCGAGACAGCATGTGAACTTCGTCGATGATGTAGATCTTGTAGCGCGCCGAAACGGCAGCGTAACGCACGGCCTCGATGATCTCGCGCACGTCGTCCACGCCGGTGTGCGAGGCGGCGTCCATCTCGATCACGTCGATATGGCGGCCTTCGGCAATGGCGCGGCAAGGCTCGCACTGGCCGCAGGGATCGATGGTCGGGCCGCCCTGCCCGTCCGCACCGATGCAGTTGAGCGCCTTGGCAATCAGGCGCGCGGTCGATGTCTTGCCGACACCGCGCACGCCGGTCATCAGGAAGGCATGGGCCAGCCGGTCGCGCTTGATCGCGTTGGCCAGGGTCTGGACCATCGCTTCCTGCCCGATCAGTTCGCCGAAGCTCTGCGGACGGTACTTGCGCGCCAGCACGCGATAAGGCTGCGCGGGCGTGCCGACCGGTGCCGGTGCTTTCGGGGCGGCTGGAATTGCAGGTGCAGGTTCAGGTGCAGGTGTCGCGACCTCAGGCTCCGGCCCAGCCACAGGTTCCGGCTCCGAATCAGGTTCGGCTTCCGGCTCCGTTGCAGCAGGCTCGGGCGCCGGTTCGGGATCACCGAACATCGACACCTGCCCGGCGGCTTCCATTTCCGCCGAGGTCGGTGCGGCCTCTTCCTCGTCCCCGTCATTCCAGGGCGGGCTATCGCCGAACATGTCGCGTGAATCGTCCATCGTCTGCCAAACTAGGGGTTGGGGCCGCGAATGTCAGGAGGAAAGCGATTTGCTCCACAGCCGCGCGTGAAATGATACCGGCAGGAACGGTGTCCTGCGGCCTGAGAGGCCAGTTTGAGGTATCATCACGATATTGGCTGAAGGAGCCGGGCGACCCGTCGCAATCCGTTGTGGCTGCTTCCTTCCGGACCTGACCAGATTGGCGAACGCAAACGTCCACCCGACTCCCGGGCGGGCATATGGCTGCGCGCTTCGGGTTTGTCCAGCCCCTGCGGCACTTGTTCCGGCCGAAATTACAGAGCCGGAACGGCAACGGCCCGCGCCCCCTTGATGTGGGAACGCGGGCCGTTTGCTGCGAAAAAACGCGCCGGAGCGCGATGGATCAGCGGAAGTTGTCGGCGTAAGCCTGAATCTTGAGACGGCGCGGCGGGGTCACGTGAACCTCTGCCTCGATGCCGTAGCGCTCTGCATAGGCCTTGGCCGCCTCCACGTCCGGGAACGTCAGGCTGACCTGCTGCTGCGTGTCGCCCGAACCGGCCCAGCCCATCAGGGGATCGGGCTTCTTGGCCTCGGCGGCGGCGAATTCGAGAACCCACTGGTCAAGCAGTGCCTTGCCGGACTGCATGGCGTTCTTCGGGCGCTGATAGATGCGTGCACTCATGGGCAAGCGCTTTGCCGTCGAATCGGGGCGAGAATCAAGCGCAAATCATTTGCCCCGCGATGCTTCGAACGCATTTCGCGTCTTCAGGCTGGGATCCTCGTTCCACGGCTCGTCCGGCCAGCGGTGCCGGGGATAGCGCCCTTTCATGTCCCGCTGCACATCGCGCCACGATCCGCGCCAGAATCCCGGCAGGTCGCGCGTGGTCTGGATCGGGCGCCCGGCGGGCGACGTCAGCTTGAGCAGAAGCGGCAGCGGCGGCTGGCCGAACGTGGGATGGCGGTCGAGCCCGAACAGCGCCTGCACGCGAATCTCGACGCTGGGCCCACCCTCGTCCTCATAGTCAATGGCATGGCTGGTGCCCGCTGGGCTGCGAAATTCGGGCGGTGCCAGCTTCTCCAGCTTTTGCTGGTCGTCCCAGTTGAGCCGATTTCGCAAGGCATCGGCAAGCGCGCCCTTGTCCACCGCGTCGAGCCTGCGGCCGAGAAGCGGGCCAAGCCAGTCGTCGAGATCGGCCAGCAGTGCAGCCTCCGACAGCGGCTCGATCCCCGCATAACGCGCGCGCCGCAGCAAGGCGTGAGCGCCCTTGCCGAAGGGCACGAGATCGAGCCCCTTCTCGCGCACGCGTTCGAGCAGGAATGCAGAAATCGCGGCGGGATCGGGGGCCGGGTCGGGTCCGGATGCTAACGTGATTGCCCCGATTCGGCGCTCCAGCCGCGCTTCCACGCGCCCTTCCGATTCGTTCCAGCGCAGCACTGAGCGGCGCTCGATCCGTTCGGAGAGCCATTGCTCCACTTCGGCAGGCTCCAGCGTCGCACCCGACAGGATTCGCGCGCCCCGCGCCTGCCCCTGCGCATCGCCGATCACCATCCATTCGCGGGTGGCGAGCGGTGAAGCAGGATCCAGCACGTAGCCCCTGCCCCCGGCCGAAAGCCAGTTCTCGCCGCTGGCATCGCGGCGCCGGGCCAGCATGTCCGGTCGCCCGAGCGCGAGCAGGACACCGGGGGGCACGTCCTGGCTCTGCTCGCCCTCGGCCACCAACGAGCGGGCCCGGCGGGCCCACCCTGACGCCAGCTTGCGCGAAGCCTCAGCACGCGGCGCGCGGTCGCCGTTCCAGCGAGACAGGCGTTGCGCCAGATCCTCGCTGCGGCCGCCCAGCCCGCGTTCCTGCAACAGCAGCGCCAGCTTCGCGGCCGTGCCTCCGGCGCCCAGTTCGGTGGCGCGAAGAATCATCGCCGCCTGGGCCGGGTCCATCGGCAGGCTGGCAACCTTGCGCCCGAAATCGGTGATCCGCCCTTCCCCGTCCAGCGCGCCGAGCGATTCGAGCTGCCTCTGCGCGGCATCCAGCGACGGCGCGGGCGGCAGGTCCAGCCAGGCCATCGCCGCCGGATCTCCCGCGCCCCACTGCGCCAGCGAGAGGGTCAGCGGGGCCAGATCGCTGGTCAGCATTTCGGGCGGATCGAACTCCGGCCGTCCCGCATGGGCGGCCTCTTCCCACAGCCGATAGGCCACGCCAGGCCCTTGCCGCGCCGCACGGCCCGCACGCTGCGCGGCCGAGGCGCGGCTGGCACGGTGGGTCGCGAGCCGGGTTACGCCCGCCGCCTTGTCGAACTCCGCCCGGCGCGAGAGGCCACTGTCAACGACGACGGAAACGCCGTCGAGCGTCAGCGAGGTCTCGGCGATTGCCGTGGCGAGCACGATTCGGCGGCGGCCCTCACCGTCACGGCGGATCGCGGCCCGCTGGGCGGCGGGCTCGCACTGGCCGTGAAGCGGCAGGATCGGGACATGCGGCAATCGCACCGTCAGCCGCTCCGCCACGCGCTCGATCTCGCGGACGCCGGGAAGGAAGGCGAGGATATCGCCCTCCTGCTCACGCCAGGCGGCAAGAATGGCCGAAGTCATCGCCTCCTCGATGCGCAAGGCGGGCGACGCACCAAGCCAGCGGAAGGCCAGCGGCCAGGCCTTGCCCTCGCTCTCGATCACCGGTGTTTCGGGCCCCAGCAAGCGTGCGAACCGCGCGCCGTCGATGGTGGCTGACATGACGACGACCCGCAGGTCTTCGCGCAGCACTTCGCCTGCCTCGATGGCCAGCGCGAGGCCAAGATCGCTGTCGAGATGGCGCTCGTGCGCTTCATCGAACAGCACCGCCGATACGCCGGGAAGCTCGGGATCGGAGAGGATCGTGGCGACGAAGATCGCCTCCGTCATCACCACTACCCGTGTGCGTGCGGAGCGCTTTACATCAAGGCGGGTGACATAGCCGATGGTCTCACCAGCCTGCTCGCCAAGCTGCGCGGCCATGCGTTCGGCAGCGGCGCGGGCCGCCACACGGCGCGGCGAAAGCAGGATCACGGTGCCCGTGCACCAGGGCTCGGTCAAAAGCGCAGGAGCCAGCGCGGTTGTCTTGCCCGCACCGGGCGGCGCGATCAGGACGGCGCGGGGCCCGGCACGCAAGGCGGCCAGCAGTTCGGGTAGCACGGCATGGATCGGGAGTTCGCTCACGCGTGCTTCCTTAGAAGCCAATCGAACGGTTCGCCAGACCGCTACCATTACGGGTAAATGCAACCATTTTGGAGCGGGTTCGTCCGGCCATCCACTCTTCCTCAACGATTGATAGCTAACTGTGGCTGTCGGAGCCGATGACCTTGCAACACCCCGATCATACCCCCAACCTGACCTATAGAGCCGGTCAACATCCCTTGCCGGTGGCGCAATACTTGCGCCTGCGCGAACGCGTACCGCCGCTCTACGGGCTGCTTTCGGTCAATGCCGCGATCCTGGCCTTTACGCATCGGGCGCTGGCGCCGGGCTATCTGACGCTGACGGTTCCCGCGATTCTCGTCGCCGCCTGCCTGATGCGCATGCTCGTGTGGCTGCGCCCCACCACATCGGCGGACTTCGATCCGGACGTGGCCGAATATCGGATGCGGCGCACCACCTGGCTTGCGGTGGTGATTGCAGTGGCATTCGTCGGCTGGGCGCTTGTGCTGGATCAGTACGGTGGGCCTTACGAGCATGGCCATGTCGCCATCTACATCGCCGTAACGGTGCTGGGCTGCGTCTTCTGCCTGACGTTCCTCCCCAACGCGGCCCTGCTGATCTGCACGCTCGTGCTGGGGATCTTCCTTGCCTACAGCCTCATCATGGGGCCGCTGGTGCGGATAGCTATCGCCGTGAACATCACGCTGGTCGCCACGGTGATCCTCAAGATCCTGCGCGATACCTACGATTCCTTCGTCGCTCTCGAAACCACGCAGCACGCGCTCACCAGCGAACGGCGGCAGGCGCAAGTGCTGGGCGCAGAGAACGCGCGCCTTGCCGAAACCGATGCCCTGACCGGGCTGCCCAATCGCAGGCGCTTTTTCAGCCATCTTGAAGCGATGCTGGCCGATGCCGATAGCGCCGAGGGGTTTTCCGTCGGCCTGATCGATCTCGACCGCTTCAAGCCGGTCAACGATACCTACGGCCACGCGCAGGGCGACCGCCTGTTGCAAGTGCTCGGCCAGCGCATGATCGCCGATTGCCCCGAAAATGTGGTCATTGCCCGCCTCGGCGGCGACGAGTTCGGGATCATCGTCAAAGGCTCGCCCGAGGAAGCCGAGGCGATTGCCCAGAAGCTCTGCACCGAAATCCGGCGTCCGGCGCGGGTCGGTGACCTTGTCGTGGCGGTCGGCTGCTCGGCGGGCCTTGCCGACTTCCCCGGCAGCGGCCGCAGCGCCGATGCTCTATTCGACCGTGCCGACTTCGCGCTCTATCACGCCAAGAACGAAAAACGCGGCCAGTGCGTGCGCTTTTCCAGCGAACTCGAAGGCATGATCCGCACCGAGCAAGCGCTCGACGCGGCGCTGCAAACGGCGGACCTTGCCCGCGAGCTTTCGGTGGTCTTCCAGCCGATCGTCGCCACTGAAAATCGCATGCCGATGGGCGTGGAATGCCTCGCCCGCTGGACCTCGCCCTCGCTCGGCGCGGTGCCTCCGGAAATGCTGATCGCATCGGCGGAGCGCATCGGCCGCGCGCGCGAAGTCACGCTGGCGCTGTTCACGCAGGCTTTGGCAGCACTTATCCGCCTGCCCGAGGCCATGCACATGTGCTTCAACCTCTCGGGCCACGACATTGCCGATGCCGAGACCGTGGCCGCGCTGATCGCCTTGATCGAACGATCGGGCGGCGCGCCTTCGCGGCTGATCTTCGAGATCACTGAAACCTCGCTGATTGCCAAGTTTGACAGCGCCAGCGATGCGCTGGAAGGCCTGCGCGAAACCGGCGCCCGGATCGCGCTGGACGATTTCGGAACCGGCTATTCAAGCCTCTCCGCGCTGCACCAGCTTCCGCTGGACATGGTCAAGATCGATCGCAGCTTCGCCCCTCGCCTTGACGAGACGCGCGGTCGCCGCCTGATCGCGGCCATCCGCAACCTCGCCCGCTCGCTTTCGCTCGACTGCGTGATCGAGGGGATCGAGACCGAGGAGCAGATGCTGAGCGCCCGCATCGCCGGCTTCACGCTGGCGCAGGGCTATCATCTGGGCATGCCGATGCGGCTGGAGGATCTGATCGAACGCCTCGGCACCGAGCGAAAGAGCGCGTTCAGCGTCGCCTGAGCGCCCCGGTAACGCGGGCGGCTCAGGACGATATTCCCCGCTCGCTGTAAGTGATGCGGATCCTTACCCAGCTGCCGATCTGCGCCTTGCCGTTGATCCGCGGCGGCTGAACCTCGAACTGCCAGGCGGCATTGAGCACCGCGCGTCCGAAGCCCGATCCACGCGGTGATTCGGCCAGGATCTGGCAATTGTCGACCTTGTAGTGCGGCTGCGTCTGGCAGGCGATCTCACCCCATCCACTGGTCGGGCGATGATCCGGCAGATAACCGGCAAGCTGGGCATCGGTCGGTTCGTGGAACCACGCGGCATTGTAGAGCACCATGCCGCCCGGGCCTTCGCCGGGGCCGTACGTGCCGCCGGAACCGCCCGGAGCCTGATCGCCCGAAGCCGACGACTCGCCCTTCATCTTGCCGATGTCCGCCGCCGCGAAATCGTTGCTGGACATGCGCAGGAACGTGAAAGCCTGCTTTTTCGCGGCCGCAGGCTGCTCGACGGGCTTCTCCGTCACGACCGGAACCGAGGTTTTGTGCTCGGTGTGCTTTTCCTGCTTCTGCTTTTGCTTCTGAGGCTCGCTGCCGCCCTTTTCACGCTCATGATTGACGACGTCGAACGTGGTCAGAGCAGCGGTTTTCTTCACTAGAGCCGGGACAAAGCCCGTCTGGGTGATCGCAAGCAAGAGCGCGAGCACCAATATGGCTGCCGAAAGCAGCGAGGAGACTAGGCGCTGGCGCGGCGACCCGGGCTGATAACCCGTGGCAGCCAGCTCGGAATCAAGGGGCATAACGGGGTCTGGATAGACGCGCCAAAGGTGCGCGGCAATTGCAGGTTTATTGCCGATTCATTGCAGCATTGAAGTGTTGCCCGAATGGCGCAGGGTGGCTTCCTGGCCTCACCTCACGCCGGAGCTTGGTGGCTAACCGCTGATGCCCAGAAAACGGAAGGGCCCGTGCTCCGCGAAGTCGCCCGACACCTCACCCGAGAACGTGTGATCCTGGTTCGGCCCGAGATCGAGCGTCTTCACTTTCCCGCTCTCCTTCGAGAAGTCGATCTTCTTGAGATCGACCCAGAATGTGTTGGGCGTCAGCGCCGATTCGAAGAAATAGAGCTGACGCTTGTGGTCGAACACTGTGCGCCAGCGGGTGGAGGAAATGTTCGGCTCTTCGGGCGTGTTGATGCCGTAAGGCACCGAGGCATTGCGGATCACGCTGAACACCGAGGCAAGCGCCTTGTTCGGGTCTTCAGCCTTGGGAATCGCATTTATGTAGAACGAAGCGCGGGCAAAACGATCGGCTGCGCGATTGGTACCGGGCAGCATGACGGTGCCGCCGATGTCCTTCCAATAGGCATTGAGCGCGAGTTGGTGCTCGAAAATCGGCGAATTGGTCATCACCTGATAGGCGCGCGAATGGTGGATGACCTGCTTGCCGTCGATATATTCGATGATCGCGCTGTCCCCCGTCGCGTCCGAAAGCGAGAGGTGCACGGTCGTCAGCCGATCCTCACCCGGGACATTGTCGGTAACGATCGTGAACGGCTCTTTCTGAAGCGCAGTCACGGCCTCGTCCACCGTCGCGAAGTTGTCGAGCATGTACTGAGCCCAGGCGGCGATGGTCAGGCCGGGTTTGCTCTTGGCGTCGAAGTGCGGATATTCGGATTCGGCCAGCCAGAGCAGGTTCGCTTCCAGCCCCTTCTCGTTGACACCGTCGGTGGTCGAGACGTCATAGCCGCTGACGATCACGCTGCCGTATCTGGAGGTCCACTTGATCGAATTGGGCCCGGCCTCGCCGCTGCGCGCAATTCCGCGCGGCAGGATCCACATGTTGGAGAGGATGTCGCTCTTCCAGTCCATCGAGCGGGCGGTGATGATATTGTTATCGGGCCCGAGGTAGACGGCGCGGGTACAAGCATCGGCGGCCATGCCGGCCATGAGTAGCGCCGGCAGTGCCAGCATGCGGGCAGAGCGCACGAATCCGGTCGTCAGGAAGGGCATAGGGGGCTCCTCTTCGCGAAATCGGGGGGAACAGCGCAAGTCGGAGAGCGCGGGCCATGGCTGGGCCTGAGGCGGGAAACGGCGCCGCCTCGCGGCACGACCAGACCATCGAACGCGCTCCTTCACAGGATACGTAATGGCCGGAAGATAATGGCAATCTCCCGATCTATCAAACCAATAGAATACGCCCCGGGAACTTCAAACAGCGCCGCGAACGACTTCACGCCTGCCCGCATGTCCTGCGCGCATAAACGAACGGCGCGCCCGGTGACCGGGCGCGCCGTAATCTTTTACGAAGGGAAAGCCCCGATCAGTAGCGGCGAGCTACCGCGAACTCGACCGCCTCGCACATGGCGTCTCGCGCGGCGCCGGCGGGGAAGATCGACAGGGCGTCGATGGCACGCTGCGCATAGAGGCGCGCACGCTCACGCGTCGCCTCGACGCAGCCATGACGGTTGATCAGCTCGACAGCGTGGGCGAGGTCTTCGTCCTCGGTGCGGAAGCCGGCGATGGCTTCCTCCCAAAACTTGCGTTCCTCGGCCGTGCCGCGCGCATAGGCGAGGATGACGGGCAGCGTCATCTTGCCTTCGCGGAAGTCGTCGCCCTTGTCCTTGCCCGATTCGGAGGCCTCCGAATCGTAGTCGATGGCGTCGTCGACAAGCTGGAATGCAATGCCGAGGTTGCGACCATAGGCATCCAGCGCATGCTCCTCGGCCTCGCCCTTCTCGGCGACGACAGCGGCGATGCGGGTCGCGGCGGCAAAGAGCGCGGCGGTCTTGGAGCCGATGATCTGGAGGTAGTGCTCCTCGCTCGTTTCGATCTTGCGCTGGGCGACCAGCTGATCGACTTCGCCCTCGGCAATGATCGAGCTGGCGCTCGACAGGATCTTGAGGACCTTCAGGCTGCCGTCTTCGACCATCAACTCGAACGCGCGGCTGAACAGGAAGTCGCCCACCAGAACAGTCGCCGGATTGCCAAAGACGATATTCGCCGCCGCCTTGCCGCGCCGCAGGTCCGAACCGTCGACAACGTCGTCATGCAGGAGCGTGGCGGTGTGAATGAACTCTACCGAAGCCGCCAGCTTGTGGTGGCGCGTGCCCTGATAGCCGCAGAGTTCCGCCCCCGCGACCGTAAGCATCGGGCGCATGCGCTTGCCGCCACCCGAAATCAGGTGACCGGCCAGTGCCGGAATAAGCGGGATCTCACTCTGCATGCGATCAAGAATGACCGCATTCACGCTGTTCATGCCGGCCGCGGTAAGCGCCAGCATGGGGGCGAGGGAAGGCTGCGATCCGCGCGTGCGCAGGGGTATGACATCGGCACTCATCGTTTCGGCGCATTGCGCGCTTGCAAGCATTTACGCAAGAGCGAATGCCACAACGCGGGTGCACAATACGGTTGGCGGGGCCGATCGGAGGGGCACATCGAAAGGACGGTTTGGCGGCCGGACTGGAAGAGCGCGCGGAGGCGTGCTAGCGGACCGTCCCGATGACCGAGACCACGCCTCCCGCCACCGATCCCGTTCTGGCCTCTTACCGCGCCAGCATCGACAACATCGATGCCGCGCTGATCCACATGCTCGCCGAGCGATTTCGGATCACCCAGGCCGTGGGCACCTACAAGGCCGAGAAGAACCTTCCCGCCTCGGATCCCAGCCGGGAAGAGCGCCAGATCGTCCGCCTGCGCAAGCTGGCCGAAGACGCGCAGCTCGATCCCGACTTCGGCGAAAAGTTCATCCGCTTCATCATCGATGAAGTGATCCGCCACCACCAGCGCGCGAAAGCGGGCTGAGGGATCTGTCTGGAAATTCGCCGAGGGCGAATTTCGCGGCACCGGCCCGCTCCCCCACCCGGCCACCCATCAGGATACACTCGAGGGTGGCCGGGTGGGGGAGCGGGCCGGTGCCGCGTCGAAAATGCCCCGATGGGCATTTTTCAAACAAAATCTGACGGCGAACAATACCTGAGGGACGGCGCGATCTCGCGCCATCCCCCAGCATTGCATCAGCCCTCGACGAGGTCCTGAAGGCGCGTGATCAGTGCCTGGATGCGCGTTGCGGCTTCCGCGAACGTCTCCAGGTCTTCCTTGTTGCCGTCCTCGCGCGCTTCCTTGGCGGCCTCGACATACCCTTCGAGGTCGGCCTCCAGCGCATCGACGATCATTTCGATCTCGTCGGGGGATACGGTCAGCGTGATGGAATCGGTCATTGGGGGTTATCCTCGATCAGGTGAACCGGGCCCATGGGGACGAACGGCTGGTTCCGCAACAGTCGTTAGCGCCGGTTCCACGGGATTTTAAGCCGGGAATATGTCAGGCGATAGCACGCGGCAGGTAAAGCCTGACAAGCAGGCCGCCGAGATCCTCGCTCTCGTCCAGTTCGACGCTGCCGCCGTAGATTTCCACCACGTCGCGCACGATGGCAAGGCCGAGGCCGGTGCCGGGCTTGCCCGAATCGAGCCGCGCGCCGCGATCGAAGATGCGGATGCGCTCGGCCTCGGGAATGCCCATGCCGTCATCCTCCACCCATATCTGGCACAGGCGCGAATCGCGCTCGGCATCGACCGTGACGAACACACTGCCGCCGCCATACTTGGCCGCATTCTCGATGAGGTTGCCGAGGATTTCCTCAAGGTCCTGCTTTTCCAGCGCGACCACGGCGGCATGATTGCCATCCAGGTCGCAACGGGCCTGATCGTAGAGCCGCTCCACCGCGCGCAGCACGGCCTCAAGGCTGGGCCAGACATCGGCGCGGGACTGGCCCACGGCGCGGCGGCCGACCGCCCTCGCCCGCGCCAGATGGTGATCGACCTGCCGGCGCATCACCGCCGCCTCGCGAATCACCGTATCGGCAAGATCGGGCGCCTTGGCGGTCGCCGCATTCATCACCACGGTCAGCGGCGTCTTCAGCGCATGGGCAAGATTGCCCGCATGGGTGCGCGCTTCCTCGGCCTGACGCTCGTTGTGTTCGAGCAGTGCATTCAGCTCTTCCACCAGCGGCTCGACCTCGCGCGGGAGCGGGTCGGCAACGCGGGCCGATCCGGTGGTACGCAGCTTCTGGATCGCGCGGCGCACGTGGCGCAGCGGGAACAGGCCGTACCAGGTCTGCATCCCCGCCATCAGCAGCAGGCCGAAGCCCAGCGCGACGAAGCTGTAGACCAGGATCGCCCGGATCATCTTGATCTGCTCGTCCAGATCGACACGACTGGCGGCGACCGTGAACATCCACTTGGTATTGCTGCCCGGCAGGATGATCGAGCGCTCCATCACGCGCAGCGTCTCGCCCGGGAACTGGTGCGAATCATAGACGTGCGGCTGGGCGTCGAAGTGGTCCGCCGGCACGTCGAGGCTGCGGTCCCACAGCGAGCGCGAGGGGAAATCCTCATGCCCTTTGCCGCGAATCTGCCAGTAGAGGCCCGAATTCGGCTCAAGAAAGCGCTGGTCGCCCAGCGGGCGGATGAAGAAGACTTCTCCGTCCGGGCCGATTTCCGCCGAACCGATCATGCCGGTCAGCATGTAGCCCAGTTGCTCGTCGAAATTGCGCGTGACGAGGCCGGTCAGCGTATGGTCGAGCGCGAGGCCACCGACGAGCAGGAGGATCGAAATCCATCCTGCCGCAATCAGCATCATGCGCCGGGCAAGCGAACCGGTAGGTGCCTCGTGCGGGAAGCTTTCGCGTGCCTCGAGTTCGGGCGCGGCATCGGGCGGGGCGGTGTTCGCCACCGCCGGCGCCTCAGCCGCGGCCGGGTTCGGCGGGATCGTCGAGGCTGTAGCCAAGGCCACGGATCGTCGTGATGACATCGGCACCCAGCTTCTTGCGGATGCGCGTGACGAAGACCTCGATCGTGTTCGAATCGCGGTCGAAATCCTGATCGTAGATATGCTCGATCAGTTCGGTGCGGCTGACCACCTTGCCCTTGTGGTGCATCAGGTAGGACAGCAGTTTGTATTCCTGCGCGGTCATCTTGACCGGCTCGCCGGCCAATGTGACGCGGCCGGAACGGGTGTCCAGCCGCACGTCGCCGGCCGTCAGTTCGCTGGAAGTGTTCCCGGAAGCGCGGCGAATCAGCGCGCGCAGGCGGGCAATCAGTTCCTCGGTCTGGAACGGCTTGGCAAGGTAGTCATCGGCGCCGGCATCGAGCCCCGCCACCTTGTCCGACCAGGAATCGCGGGCGGTGAGCACCAGCACGGGGAAGTCGCGCCCTTCGCGGCGCCACATGCCGAGCACGGTCAATCCATCGATCTCGGGCAAGCCAAGGTCGAGAATCACCGCGTCGTAGTCCTCGGTCGAGCCCAGGAAATGTCCGTCCTCGCCATCGGTCGAAAGATCGACGGCGTAGCCAGTCTGTTCCAGCGTGGTCTTGAGCTGGTTGCCGAGCGTAGGTTCATCCTCGACGATCAGGATGCGCAAATCGGTCTCTCCCTCGGAGGTGCCCTGAAATGGGCCACGAAATGGATGAAGCAAATGGGGTGAAAGCCGGTAAGCGTCAAGCGATCCGGCCTTCCGGGCGCATAACCACGCCCGATCGGCGGGATCCGATCAGCGCGATTGCCCGATCACGCGGCCGGTGCGGGCATCGACATCGACGAAATAGACCTTTCCATTCTGGATGAACTTGAGCCGATACGCCATCGCGGCGGCATCGTATTCGGGACCGAGGTATTGCATCGCCCCCATGCGCGGCAGGACAAGCTGCTCGATCTGGCGGATCGAGAGGATGTTGCCCGCCTTCCGCTCGCGGCGGGCCTCCCCCTGCTCTCCGCCCGGATCGGCGGCGTGCGCGCAAAGCGAAGGCGCCACCAGCGCAAACGCGGCAATCACGGTTGCGCCCAGGAAAGCGCTGCGCACTGCAAGAAAGGAGACGAGGCGTTTCATAACGTCGTGGGTGCCTAAGCACCGGGGCTTGAACAAGTCCTGAATGTGGCACGAAGGCGGCACCGACTGAAATGTGTTGCAGGAATCCCACGCTCACATTGCTTCCGCCGCGCTTGCGGCCCCCTGCCCCTGCCTGTAGGGCGCAGGCATCATGGCAACTGCACCTATTCTCAGCTGGGAAGGCCTCGGCCTCATCCAGGGCAACGGCTGGCTCTTCCAGGACATCGACATCAACATCGGTCCGCGTGACCGGCTGGCCCTGATCGGCCGCAACGGCGCGGGCAAGACCACGCTGCTGAAGCTGATCGCGGGTATCGTCGATGCCGACAAGGGCACGCGCTCGGTCCAGCCCGGCACACGCGTGGTGACGCTGGAGCAGGATCCGTTCTTCACCGGCTTCGACACCCTGCTGGACTTCGCGATCCACGGCGACGACGCGCCGCCACGCCACGAGGTGGAATCCATCGCCGACCAGCTCGGCATCGACCTTTCGCGCGAGGCCGGCAGCGCCTCGGGCGGTGAGCGCCGCCGCGCCGCACTGTGCCGCGCCCTCGCCTCCGAGCCGGACCTGCTGCTGTTGGACGAGCCGACCAACCACCTCGACCTTGCCGCCATCGACTGGCTGGAATCCTGGCTCCAGCGCTACAACGGGGCTTTCGTGGTCATTAGCCACGACCGTACCTTCCTCACCCGCCTGACCAATGCGACGCTCTGGCTGGACCGTGGGGGCCTGCGCCGCCGGGACATCGGCTTCGGCGGCTACGAGGCGTGGGAAGACGAAGTCTACGCCGAGGAAGCGCGCGCCGCGCAGAAGCTGGACGCCAAGCTCAAGATCGAGGCGCACTGGCTGGAACGCGGCGTCACCGCGCGCCGCAAGCGCAATCAGGGGCGCCTTGCCAAGCTTTGGGAAATGCGTGCCCAGCGTGCCTCGATGATGGGCCCGCAAGGCGCGGCCAAGCTTGCCGTAGTCGCGGACGACAGCAAGACCAAGTCGGTTATCGTTGCCGAACACGTCACCAAGCGTTTCGGAGACCGCACGGTCATCAAGGACTTCAACTTGCGCATCCAGCGCGGCGACCGCATCGGCGTGGTCGGCGCCAACGGTTCGGGCAAGACGACGCTGCTCAAGATCCTGATGGGCGAAATCCAGCCCGACGAGGGCAAGGTGACGCGCGCGGCGACGCTGGACGCCACGGTCATCGACCAGCAGCGGAGCCGGATGAGCCCGGAAATGCGCATCCGCGACGTGCTGGCCGAAGGTGGCGACTGGATCGACGTCGTTGGCGTGCGCAAACACATCCAGGGCTACCTCAAGGACTTCCTGTTCGATCCGGGGTTGGTGGAGGCGAAAGTCGGAACCCTCTCCGGCGGTGAGCGTTCACGCCTGCTGTTCGCGCGCGAATTTGCGCGCACGTCGAACCTGCTGGTGCTGGACGAGCCGACCAACGACCTCGACCTCGAAACGCTCGACCTGCTTCAGGAAGTGATCTCGGACTACGACGGCACCGTGCTGATCGTCAGCCATGACCGCGACTTCCTCGACCGCACGGTCAACGTGACGCTCGGGCTCGACGGATCCGGCCATATCGACGTGATCGCGGGCGGCTATGCCGACTGGGAAGCCAAGCGCCGCCAGCGCACCAGCGCAGGCAAGGCCAAGGCGAAGGAGAGCACCAATACCGCCGCTCCACCGCCGCCGAAGAAGGGCAAGCTGTCCTACAAGGACCAGCGCGACTACGAACTGCTGCCGAAGAAGATCGAGGAACTGGAAGCGGCCATTGGCCGAGATGAGGCGACCCTGGCCGACCCCGCGCTCTACACCCGCGATCCGGCGAAATTCGCCAGTCTTACTGCCGCCATCGACAAGGCCCGCGCCGACAAGGAAGCGGCCGAGGAACGCTGGCTGGAACTGGCCGAGCAGGTCGAGGGCTGAGCCGGAATTTGACGGCGAATGTGCATCCACTTCCCGGAGATGCACACGCCCGACACTCGAAAGCGAAGCCGAGTTACCAGTCCCAAACCGTCGTCGCCCCCGCGAAGGCGGGGGCCCCGCTTCCTGGCGACCTCGCGCCTAGCGCAAAAGAAGCGGGATCCCCGCCTTCGCGGGGATGACGGGGTTGCAGCTGGAGTGCACCTTCAGATCGGGAATCAAGTCTGCTTTACGGGCAACGCTTAAATCTACCCCGTGAGCGCTGCGGCGCCCTCGTCTTCGAGCGACCTTCCGTCCAGCACCGCGCGCCAGAAGCGTACAAGGTTCTGCGCATTCACGCCCCATGAGAACCGGGCGACATTGGCCGAAACCTGCTCTTGGCTCGGCGGGTCGGCGAGAATGGCATGCACCGCCTCGGCAATTGCCTCGGGCGTGCGTTCGGCAAGGCGGCCAGCGCTTGGGTCCTTCACCACCTCGCGCGCGCCGCCGATATCGGGAACGACGATCGGGGTGCCGCAGGCCAGCCCCTCGATCCAGACATTGGCAAGCCCCTCGCTCGCCGAGGGCAGCACCAGCACATCGGCCGCGCAGAGCAAGTGCGGCAGGAGATCGTGACCGACCTGCCCGAGAAACTGCACGCGGTCGGCAACGCCGAGCGAATGGGCAAGCCCGCGCAATGCCTTTTCGTCCGCGCCCACGCCCGCCAGCGCAAGGCGCACACCCGGCAGATGCGCCAGCGCCTCGATCACCAGCCGCTGGCCCTTGCGCGGGATCAGCGAACCCGGCGTCACCAGCAGCGGCCCCACCGACCAGACGCCAAGGTCCGGCAGCGCCGAGACCAAGGCCCGCGCCGCGCCGCGCTCGATGGGATGAAAACGCTCACGGTCGAGGCCGGTATAATGCACGCCGATCCGATCTCCCGGCATGCCGAGCGCGATCATGTCTTCACGCAGCGCCTCACTGACCGCCAGCATGCCGCTCGCCTGCCGCGACGCCTTGAGCATCTGCGCGAGCGCGGCCGCGCGTTGCCCCCAGTAATGGATATCGGCGCCGCGCGATTTGATCGTCAGCGGCACGCCCAGTTCCCGCGCCACGATCGCGGCGGCGGGGCCGTCGGGGAAGAAGAACTGCGCATCGACAAGGTCGAACGGCTGCTCGGCATGCAACTGACGCGCGAGAGGCAGGATCGCCTTGGCAATCCGCCCCGGATTGCTGTCGCCGCCGATTTTCGGGATCAGCGTGAACTTGGGATAGAGCACTGCAATGCCCGAAGCGTCGCTCGCCTCAGGCAGTTCGCGCAGCGCGTCGTAGGGCTTGCGGCGCGACAGCGGCCATGGCGGCACACCGACCGGGCTCACCATCACGAGATCGACGGCGCAGTTGGCGACCACCGCGCGCATCTGGTTGCCCACGAATATCCCGAAGGACGGCTTCGCGGGGTTGGGGAACAGCGTGGCTATCGAAAGGATGCGCATGACGTGCCCCTACGCGTGAGAAGTTAGAGCTTTCTGACCAGCATCTCCGCAACCGCCAGCCACTGCGGATGTTCCACCAGCACTTGCCTCTGGCCGATGGCCGGAGGCAGCAGCGCGATGCGATCCCCGTCACAATCGATCAGGCGCCCGAACGCGAAGCGCCCGACGGGACGCGGCACCAGCACATCGCGGTTGAGCGCCCGCGCCGCCTGCCCCGGAGGCAACTGCCGCAGCCAGACCTGATCTCCCGCACGGTACTCGCCCGAGGAGGCCTCCACTTCCAGCACTAGCCAGGGCGCTTCGGCGGCGAGTTCGTGCGGTGGCACCGCTTCACGTGGCGCATGCGGCGCTTCCGGCCCGGCTTCGGTCAGGACCGCGACGATCATCGCCGGTTCGCGCGTTTCGCTGCGCAGCAGAAGTTCGGGTTCCACCTCAAGCGCGGCGGCGATGCGGTTCATCCAGCCAAGCGACAGCGTCCGCGTGCCGGTTTCAAGCCGCCCGATGGTTTGCGCCGTCGTCGCCGGACGGCAGGCGGCGGCCACATCCGCCAAAGTAAGGCCTTTCTGCTGCCGAATGTCACGAATGCGGTTGATCACGGGCGCCTCGAAATAACCAATTAGGTTTTCTATTTCCTACAATCACTCCAGTTTGGCAAGTTGCGACCTTCTGTAAACTCTGGAAGCCATGAAGCAGCATCTTGTCGAACGCCCGCTCACAAGCGAGGGTCCGGCCCAGCTCGGTGCCGATTCGCCCAAACGGCGGGGGTCGCGCAGCGTGACCGTCAATCTCGCCGAATCCTCGCTATCCTGGCTCCATGCACGTGGCCATTTGAGCGACCGCCGGTTCGCCGCCGGCGAACTCCTGCGCGCTGACTGGGAACGCGCGCAGCTTTCGCCGCGCGTGACGATGCACTGGGCCCCGGTCCGCGTCGGTGGCGGCGGGGCGGACCTCACCCCCGGCGAACGCCAGATCGCTGCCAAGGCCCGGTTCGACGGCGCCATCGCTGCCGCCGGTTCAGGGCTCGCCGACGTGCTGTGGCGCGTGGTCTGCGCCGGCGAGACAGTGCCAACTGCGGAAAAGACGCTGGGCTGGCCGGTGCGCAGCGGCAAGCTGGTGCTCGGCCTCGCGCTTGACCGGGTGGCGGACTTTTACAGGATCGCGAAATAGCCCTGCCCACCCGCCGTTCCCGGCGCGAAAAAGGGGCCGTTCCCTCGCAGGAGCGGCCCCTTTTCCTGTCAGTCAGCAGTCGGCGTCAGGGACGCGCGCTGCGCTCGCGGGCGAGGCGTTCCTGACGGTCGATCTCGCTCTCGGTCTTGACGAAGCTGTCGCTGCTCACGCCCAGCCAGATCAGGATCGGCGCCGCCATGTAGATCGAGCTGTAAGTACCGACGAAGATGCCCAGCACGATCGCGGCGGTGAAGCCGAAGATCACGTCCGGACCCAGCAGCAGCAGCGAAACCAGCGTGATCAGCATCGACAGCGAAGTGACGATGGTGCGAGCGAGCGTCTCGTTGACCGAAAGGTCGAGCAGCTCGGGCATCGGCATCTTGCGATACTTCTTCATGTTCTCGCGGATACGGTCGTAGACGACGATCGTGTCGTTCAGCGAGTAACCGATCAGCGTCAGCAGCGCGGCAACGATGTTGAGGTCGAACTCCATCTGCGTGATCGCGAAGAGGCCGAGCGTCAGCGTCACGTCGTGCACGAGGCTGAACAGCGCGCCGACACCGAATTGCCACTCGAAGCGGATCCAGATATAGGCCGCCACCGCCAGCGCTGCGAGGCCGAGTGCGAGCATGGCGCTGCGGCCAAGCTCGCCCGAGACCTTGCCCGTGACCGAATCGACGCCGTCGATACGAGCATCGGCATGGTTCGAGCGGATGTCGGTGGTGATCGTGCGCGACATGGCGTCCGACAGCTTCGGATTCTTGTCCCCGCCGGTCGGCAGCTTCATGCGGATCGAAATTTCGTTCGGCTTGCCGAAGCGCTGGATGATCGGCTCGCCGTAACCCAGCTTGTCGATCTCCTTGCTGAGCACCTCGACGGGGGCGTTGGTGCCCTCCGCAAAGGTCACGCGGATCACCTGGCCGCCGACGAAGTCGACGCCAAGATTAAGGCCCTTGGTGACGACGAGGCCGATCGAGGCCGCCATGAGCACAAGGCTCATGACGTAGAACGGCACCCGCCACCGCAGGAAGTGGATGTTGGTGTGGTCGGGAACGAGCTTGAGGAGCTTCATCTGTCCTCTCCTCTTACAGGTTCAGGTCCGCCGGCCGCGTCTTGCGCAGCCAGCCGGCGACCCACATGCGGGTCATGGTCACGGCAGTGAACACGGACGTGGCGATGCCGATCAACAGAACGATGGCGAAGCCGCGCACCGGGCCGGTGCCGAAAGCCGCCATGAGCACGGCAGCGATGACGTTGGTGATATTGGCGTCGAAGATCGCGCGGCTGGCTTCCTTGTAGCCGAGTTCCACCGCTTGCAGCACGCGCCGGCCACGATGGCGTTCCTCGCGGATACGTTCGTTGATCAGCACGTTGGCGTCGACCGCAGCACCGATGGTGAGCACGAAGCCGGCGATGCCGGGCAGCGTCAGCGTGGTACCGAACAGGCTCATCACACCAAGGATCATCAGCAGGTTCACCACCAGCGCGCAGCAGGCATAGACGCCGAAGCGGCCATAGGTGACGAGGATGAAGATCATCAGCAAGCCGGTGCCCACGCCCATGGCGATGGCCCCCTTGTGGATCGAATCGGCGCCGAGGTCGGGACCGACGGTGCGCTCCTCCACCACGGTGAGATCGACCGGCAGCGCGCCCGAACGCAGCGCAATCGCGAGCTGCGTGGCCGACTGGACCGTGAAGCTGCCCGAGATCTGCGCGCCGCCGCCGAGGATCGGCTCGCGGATGCTGGGAGCCGAGAGCACCTTGCCGTCAAGGATGATGGCGAAGCGCTTGCCGACGTTCTCGGTGGTCAGCTTGGCGAACTTCTCGCCGCCCTGCTGGTTGAAGGTGATCGAGACGACCGGTGTGTTGGTCTTGGGTTCGAAGGCTTGCTTGGCATCGGTGAGTTCGTCACCCTTGATGCCGCCGAGGCGCTTGACGGCCAGAACCGGGACGCCCTGCGATGCCGGATCCTTCGGATCGGCCCAGGGGACGAGTTCCGAACCCGGGGGAACCACGCCCTTGGCAAGGTCGCTGGGCACGGCGGTCTCATCGACCATCTTGAATTCAAGCTTGGCGGTCTGGCCCAGCAGGTTCTTCAGCGCCTGCGGATCCTGAAGACCGGGGACCTGCACGTCGATGCGCGTACCGCCAAGGCGGCGGATATCGGGCTCCTTGGTGCCCAACGCGTCGATACGCTTGCGCACGACGTCGACCGCGGTCTCCATCGCGTTGTTGATCGCAAGGTCGATACCGGCCTGCGTCGGCACGAGCACGAAGCGCGATCCGTCAACCACCTGGATGTCCCAGTCGCGCTGGCCAGAGAGGCCCGCGCCGGAGGTCAGCGGCAGGATCGCTTCACGCGCGGCATCGACCTGCGAAGGGTCGCGCACCGTGAAGGAGAGCTTGCCGCCGGAGCTGGAAACGTCACCGATGGCAATGCGCGGCTCGCTCTGGCCAAGGCGCGTGCGCACCGATTCTTCCATGCCTTCCAGACGCTGCTGGGTGACCTGGTCACGATTGGCTTCGAGCAGCAGGCGGCTGCCGCCGGCAAGGTCAAGGCCGAGATTGATCTTGGGCTCGGGCAATGCCGAGGGCCAGCGCACGTTCGGTGTGAGCGCGACCAGCGAAGGCAGGGCGCAGACGCAGAAGAACAGCGTCAGCGCCCAGTACCAGGCCTTCTTCCAGGTGGAAAATTCGAGCATAGCCTCAGGCTTCTCTTTTTCTGATTTTAGGGCCGAAGCCTCAGTCGTTGGCGGGCTTGGAACCGGCGGGCGGAATGACGTCGACGATGGTCGACTTCACGGCCTTGACCTTCACGCCCTGGGCGATCTCGATCTCGACATAGTTATCATCGACCTTGAGGACCTTGCCGACGAAACCGCCGCCGGTCAGCACTTCGTCACCGCGCTTCAGCTCGGAAAGCTTGCTGCGGTGTTCCTTCTGCTGCTTCATCTGCGGACGCATGATGAGGAACCAGAAGATCGCGGCCATCGCCACGAAGGGCAGATACTGGATCCATGCGGGCGGAGCGCCCGCGGGCGCGGCGGCGGCAAGCTGGTTGAGAATCGAGCTTTGCATTGAGATGAAGGGCCTTCTTGTCGTTTCGTCCCGGCGCGAATCGCGCGTTGCATCGGATGTGCCGCACGCCCCGCCCCGAAATACCGTCGCCGGATTTCACCGGATGGGCGCGGTTAGCAATAAAGCGGAAGGCTGGCAACGCGCGCACTCGCGGGCGAAAGCGCCCCCTGCCCCCCAATGTCACGGGCAAATGGCCATCTTCGGCGCCACTTCAAGGCCTGAGGCATTCATCCACAGGGCCCGTGAAGAAAGTGAAGAAAGGGTGCTTGCGCTATCCGAATGACCTGCCTATAGGCCGCGCTCCGGTCGGGACGTAGCGCAGCCTGGTAGCGCATCACACTGGGGGTGTGGGGGTCGGAGGTTCGAATCCTCTCGTCCCGACCAATTTTCCAAACATCGTCGACAATGCAAATTCCCCCCTTCGGGGATCCTCGACGCGCGTTTGCGGCATTTTCCTACACGAACCGATTTGGTTATCTGGTTGCGAGCAACAATCCGAAAGGGAGTGCTCGTCCATGCCGCTGCTCGATTCGATTATCGATCCCATCGCCAAGATCATCGACAAGGTCATCCCCGACCCCGAAGCGCGCGACCGCGCCAAGCTGGAACTGCTCAAGCAGGAAAACAGCCAGGATCTCGAGATGCTGCAGGCCAGCCTCTCGGCCATCATCGCCGAGGCCAATTCCACCGATCCCTGGACCAGTCGCGCACGGCCCAGCTTTCTATATGTTATGTATGCCATGCTGCTCTGGTCGCTGCCGATGGGCCTGATCGGCGCGCTCAGCCCAGCGACTGCCCACGCCATCGCCGAAAGCATGACCGCTTACCTCAACGGCATTCCCGAACCGCTCTATGCCCTCTTCGGCACCGGCTACCTTGGCTATTCGGCGATACGCCAGTGGGGAAAGACCAAGGGCTCAGATCGCTAACATTGCGCTAACGCTTCGGTGATAAACCTCCTCGCAAGGCCTTCGGGTCCCTTGCGAGGAGCATTTGCGTGTTTCGGAATGTCGTGCGTTCGCTGGTGCTGGTGGCACCGGCACTTGTCCTGACCGGTGCGCTGACCGGCTGCGGCCAGAGCCGCGAAGCGGAACTCGAACAACAGCTTGCCGAGGCGAAGGCGGAGACGGCAAAGGCTGAGGCAGCCAATCAGGCCGCTGCGCGGGCAACGGCAGATGCCGCCGCGAAGCAGGCCCACGACGCCGAACTCGCCCAGTTCTATCAGGGCGAATCCACTCCGCAGGATGCCGCTCAGCAACCTGATGACAAGCCGGCGGACACCCCTCCGCCCGCCCCCGATGCCGCGCCAGCTCAGGCCGCCGCCCCTGCAGCATCCGGCCCCGTCATGAACAACGGACCCTTCCGCGTCGGCGTCCAGACAGAGCCTGTCGGCTGACGGCACCGCCGCGCGCTTTGCAGGACCGGTGCAGTTGCGCTAGAGCGGCAGCGTCCGGCCGCGTTCCGCGTGTCGGCAAGTTCATGGAGACATTCGCGAAATGACAGCCAGGCTGGTCTATGTGCTCAACGGGCCGAACCTCAACCGGCTGGGCCTGCGCGAACCGGGCATCTACGGATCGCAGACGCTGGATGACATTGCCGCCATGCTGGTCGAACGCGGAGAAGCGCTCGGTTGCGAGATCGACATGCGCCAGTCGAACCACGAAGGCCACCTTGTCGACTGGCTGCATGAGGCCGAGGACAACGGCGCCCATGCCGTCCTGCTGAACGCGGGCGCCTATACGCACACGTCGATCGCGCTGCTCGACGCCATCCGCGCCATCAAGGTGCCGGTGATCGAGGTCCATCTCTCGAACCCGCACACGCGCGAGGAATTCCGCCACAAATCCTGGGTCGGCATGGCCGCGAAGGGCACTGTGGCCGGCTTCGGTGCGCAGAGTTACATCGTGGCACTGGAAGCCGCTGCGGGATTGTGACTGTCGGCGGCAACACGGCAACCCATGGTTCGCCGGCCTGCCGCCATATCAGTGGATTGAATTGCACCCCCGTCCGGCACGGCCCGCCATGCGGACCGGCGCGAGAGCCTCAGCCTTCCAGCGGCACTCCGGGCACGTTCTTGGCCGTGCGGATCGTCAGCGAGGTCTTGACGCTGTCCACGTTCGGTGCCGGGGTCAGCTTGCTGGTGAGGAACTCCTGGAAGCTCTGAAGGTCGCGGCTGACAATCTTCAGTATAAAGTCGATTTCGCCGTTGAGCATGTGGCATTCACGCACTTCGGGCAGACCCTTCATGTGGTCCTCGAACGCGCGCAGCGATTCCTCGGCCTGGCTCTTGAGGCTGACCAATGCGAAAACGGTGATGGTGAAGCCGAGTTTCGAGGCATCCAGATCGGCGTGATAGCCCTGGATAATGCCCGATTCTTCAAGGCTGCGGACGCGGCGAAGGCACGGCGGCGCGGTCAGGCCCACGCGCTGCGCCAGTTCGACGTTGGTGATGCGACCTTCGCTCTGCAGCTCTGCGAGCAGGCGGCGGTCGATTTCATCAAGATTGATCATGCGAATCTTTCCTTGCGGGCGCGCCGGCGTCGTCCAGCATGTAACTTCCACTCGAAAACACGTGCACCCCTGTAATATTATTATCCCATAGCGTAATTGTACCGCATTGCAACGCCTAGAAACCGACCGCTTTCGCTGTCTGCACCGTTTGCCAGCGGCGTTTATCCACCGTAGAATCCGAGGAAGTGCGCGGCTTGGTGACCTCTCCTTAAGCGATTTGCGTTAAAGTCGCCGCCAAGGGGCAAATTAGAGTGTCAGTTTGAAGTCCGGCGGCGGATTGGCGCATGAGCGGCCACCGGACGGTTTGGAGCGGGAATGCATTTCGACGATCGTCTTGCCACGGTGTTGCGACTGCCAACTACGGGCGAGGCACTGGCACGTATCCAGTACCGGCAACTGGTCGATATACTCGGCCGGCTGCCGGCCAATGCCCGCTCCTGGGCGGTTGCCGCCGGGTTCGCGCAACTGCGCGAACTGGACAAGATCATTCCTGCCGCCGACCGCGCGCGGCTGGTCGCGCAGCCGCTTCAGCCTCTGGCCAACCCGCGCCTTGTCGCGCGCCTTGCCGAAGCCGAGCCGCAAGTGGCCACTGCCGCCGTGCGCACCGCCAATCTGACCGAGGATGCCTGGCTCACGCTGATCCCCGCCCTGCCCATCCGGGCGCGCGGAATCCTGCGTCACCGCCGCGACCTTGGCCCGCAAGTCGATGCCCTGCTCGAACAACTCGGTGTGCAGGACCGGGCTCTTCCGCCGGTCGAGGCGATGGAACTCGACATGTTGCTGGAAGTGGAGGTCGAGGCGCCGCCTGCTCCTACCGCTGCCGCGCCCGCCGCAATTTCGCCGAGCCCGAGTGCGCCTGGCCCTGCTGCTCCGCCGCAGCCCGCCCCCCCTCCTCCGCTCCGCGCCGTCGAAACCGCGCCCTTCGCCGAATTCGGTCAAGCCACTGCCTCGCTGGGCGTCGCGCCGCCGCCTACCAATACGCAGGCCGGGATCGGCGCCATCGTCCGCCGTATCGAGGAATTCCGTAAGGCGCGCGAGGCACTCGGCAACGGGCATCACGACCACGATGGGGCTTTCGACGAGCCGCGCGCACCGCATACCGACGCCGCGCCCAGCCCGCCGCGCGTACCGGCCGCGATCGACTTCAGCACCGATGCCGAAGGCCGCGTATCCTGGGCAGACGGCATCCACGCGCCTTCGCTGATCGGCCTCGACCTTTCCGGCCTCTCCTCCACGGAAGCGCCGGGCATAGAGGCGCCGGCGGGCATCGTCTCGGCCATGCGCCACCGCCTGCCGCTGCGCGCAGCGCAAGTGGAGATCAGCGGCGCCCCCGCGATTCGGGGTACCTGGCAAGTCGATGCCGTTCCTCGCTTCGATCCCGTCAGCGGCCGTTTCATGGGCTATTGCGGCCGCTTGCGCCGTCCCGCCGTGCTCGCCGCAGTCGGCGCCGCCGTGCAAGGCCATGGCGAGGCCGACCGGCTGCGTCAGGTGCTGCACGAGCTGCGCACCCCCGCCAATGCGATTCAGGTCGCCGCCGAAATCATCCAGCAGCAACTCTATGGCCCTGCTCCGCATGAATATCGCGCGCTGGCAGCCGCCATCGCCGGAGACTGCGCTCATATTCTTGCCGGCTTCGAGGAACTGGACCGGCTGGTCCGGCTGGAAACCGGCGTGCTCGGCCTCGAAACCGGGGAATGCGACCTGGGCGCCGTTCTCGCCGAAACGGTGAACCGCCTGAAGGCATGGACCGAGCCACGCCGCAGCGGCTTCGCTCTTATCGCCATGACCGACGACGCGGCATTGCCAGTACCGCTCGACCGTACCGAGGCCGAACGCCTTATCTGGCGCCTGTTCGCGGCGCTCGCCGGGTCCACCGCATTCGACGAGATCCTGCCGGTCGAATGGGGGCGCGAGGATAACGGCGTCATGCTGCGCGTCGCCCTGCCCGCCTCGCTCGCGGCCCGCACGGACGAGAATTTTCACGAAACCTCGTCGAGCGATCGCGGCCACGCGCTGTCTACCGGCATGTTCGGGATCGGCTTCACCCTGCGTCTTGCAGCAGCCGAGGCGGCAGCGGCCGGCGGCAGTCTGCGCCGCACCGGCGCGCGCCTGGAGCTTCACCTGCCCGGGTTGACCGCGCTGGACACAGATCATAGCCATTCATCGCGGAGCCGAGCGCTCTGAATTCAGTCGCCCTACCGGATGCGACCCGATCGGGGGAAAATTCAATCTTGTCGGGGATCAACATCCTTCAGCCGCCCAAGCCGGATGCCTTTGCCCGTTTTCGGGAGGATTTCGGCCAGCGCTTCATCGTTACGGTCGATACCGAGGAAGAGTTCGACTGGGACGCCCCCCTCGATCGTGATCGCTACAGCACGGTCACCGTCTCGGCCCTGCGCCAGTTTCAGGAATTCTGCGAAGGATTCGGCGTCAAGCCGATCTACCTTGTCGATTATCCGGTCGCCGAATCGCCGCGCATACCGGAAGCCATCGGCAACGCCGTCAGCGCCGGGCGCGCCGAAGTGGGCGTCCAACTCCACCCTTGGGTGAGCCCGCCGTTCGACGAAGAGGTCAGCGAGTTCAATTCCTACGCAGGCAATCTTCCCTTCACCCTGGAGCGCGAGAAGTTCGCCCGGCTCCACGCCCGGATCGTCGAGGCCTTCGGGACCGCGCCGCGAATCTATCGCGCCGGCCGCTATGGCCTTGGCCCCCGCACGGCCGAGATCCTCACCGAATTCGGAATCGCCATCGACAGTTCGGTGCGTGCCCGGTTCGATTACAGCAGCGCGGGCGGCCCGAACTACCGCGAACATCCGCTGCGTCCCTACTGGGTGGATCCCGCCAAGCGCCTGCTCGAACTGCCGCTGACCACGGTCTACTGGGGGCCGCTGCGGCAGATGGGCAATGCGATCTACCCGCACCTCTGGCGCGCGCCGCAAGTGCGCGGCGTGCTCGCCCGCACCGGACTGCTCGAACGCATCGCCCTGACGCCCGAGGGAATCAGTGTCGACGAAGCGCTTCGCGGAGTCGATATCGCCATCGACGACGGTCTTCCGGTGCTGGTTTTCTCATTCCACAGCCCTTCGCTGGCCCCCGGGCACACGCCTTACGTACAGGACGTGCAAGATCTCAACAGGTTATATGACTGGTGGCGCCAGCTTTTCGGCCATCTTGCGCGGCGCGGCGTGCTTCCGACGAGCGTTGGCGAAATCATGCACGCAGTCGAGCTTGCCTAGTGCGACGCACCAAGCTAACGGGCTTTCACCCCGGCGCTGTCGATGAGCCGGGGGAACGGTTGGGGCCTGTAGCTCAGCGGTTAGAGCTGGCCGCTCATAACGGCTAGGTCGCGGGTTCGAATCCTGCCGGGCCCACCACCGTAGAGGGCCGGCACGGACCCAACATCATCATCGACGACCGAAGGGTCGGGGAGTGGCGCAGCCCGGTAGCGCGCTTGCTTTGGGAGCAAGATGTCGCAGGTTCGAATCCTGTCTCCCCGACCAATTCGTTTTTCCAAGACATGCTGGAGCTTGCCATGACGGCCCGAGTGGATTTTCCGCTTTCGGTCGCGAAGATGGCGAAGTCCCCGATGAGGCGATGAGCTCGGACCATTTGGGCATCGATCAATGTTGCGACGCGCATCATTCGATCTGTTGAACAAAAATCGTTCGACCAGTTGAACCGGTGAAGATTCGATGTAGGGAGACCTGTCTACGATCGATTCGCAGACCCTAGACTTGTGATACAGCGAAGTTCATAAGAACTGCTACACTGTCTTTGGAATGCAAGATCGATTCAATATTGAATTGGCTTCGGTCAAATCGATTAATGCGAGTCGCACAAAGACAAGTCGCGATTTGTATCGGCAGACATCATCCCGACAGCGATCACTGGGAATTATCGGCGATCGGAATTGCCGCCTCCCAACGCCGACGCTATGCGCCGCAGCGCTATATATCTGAACATAGTCAATAATGCCTGCCCGGAGGCCGCGCTTTGCGGCGCCCGTTCGTATGCCCTGGCATAATAATAAATTCGGAGAGGACAGCGTGCTTACCAAATTGGACACCTCGAAAAACCGCTGGCGCCTAGCGGCTTGAGCTGATTCACTGCCTTTGCACGACGGTGGAGGCGATGATGGCGGGACAGCCGAGTTTCTTCGATCTTTCGGACCGATACGAGGCGTTGAGCGCGGCAGGCGATCCACTTGAACGGCTTGCGACTGTCGTCGACTTCGAGGTTTTCCGCGGTCCGTTGGTAGCAGCACTGCGGCGGAGTGTCCGCGGCAAGGGCGGCAGGCCGCCGTTCGATCCGGTCCTCATGTTCAAGATCCTGGTACTGCAGGCGCTCTACTCGCTGTCTGACGAGGCCACCGAGTTCCAGATTAAGGATCGCTTGTCGTTCCAGCGCTTCCTAGGGCTCGGGCTCGACGGCACGGTGCCGGACGCAACGACGGTGTGGCTGTTCCGCGAGAGGCTGGTCAAGGCCAAGGCGATCGACAGGCTGTTCGCTCGCTTCGATGCCGCGCTCACCGAGCGGGGCTATCTCGCCATGGGTGGGCAGATCATCGACGCCACGGTCGTGCCGGCACCCAAGCAGAGGAACACCGAGGCCGAGAAGATGGCGATCAAGGATGGCCGAGTGCCCGAGGACTGGAAGCCGGCCAAGATCAGGCAGAAGGATCGCGATGCGCGCTGGAGCGTCAAGTACACCAAGGCCAAGGTGAAGGAGGGCGCTGATCCCAAGGCAGCGAAGCCGGTTGACCTCGCTATCCCGATGTTCGGTTACAAGAATCACATCGGCATCGACCGCGCTCATGGCCTCATCCGCACCTGGGACGCGAGCGCCGCCAATGCCCACGACGGCGCGCGGCTGCCTGAGGTGGTCAGCAAGGACAACACCGGCTCGGGCGTTTGGGCCGACACCGCCTACCGGTCCAAGAAGAACGAGGCCTTCCTCGCCAAGGGCATGTTCACCAGCCACATCCATCAGAAGAAGCCGCCACGTCGGCCGATGCCCGAGCGCATCGCCAGGGCCAATGCGAAGCGCTCCGCCGTGCGCTCAGCAGTCGAGCACGTGTTTGCCGGCCAGAAACACCGCATGCGGCTTGTCGTTCGCACCATCGGCATCGCCCGCGCCCGCATCAAAATCGGAATGGCGAACCTCGCCTATAATTTCCAACGCCTCGCCTGGCTTGAGGGGCGAACTGCGCCCGCGTGACGCCGAAAACCGGCCTTAAGGCCGTCCATCACCCGAAAATCACAAGATCAGGAGGACGAAACAGAGGCCCACCGGGCCCTCCCGCGCCGTCACGTCAAAATCATGCCGATTTCAGACAGTTCTTCGAGGTATCCAATTCCAATCGTGCTCCATGATGATCGGCGCCAGTGCAATTGCCTTTGCCTTCGCCGCCTCCCCAGCCGCAGCGCAATCGACAGACAATACGGAAGCCAGCACCAACGACATTATCGTCACCGCACGCCGCGTCGAAGAACGACTGCAGGACGTGCCGATCTCGATTACTGCCTATAATCAGTCGCAACTTGCCGATCGAAATGTCGTCAACTCGCAGGATCTGGCGCGTTACACGCCGTCGCTGTCGGCGAACTCGAACTTCGGCAACGAAAACTCCACTTTCGCTATCCGCGGTTTCGTCCAGGACACCGGCACGGCGCCGTCTGTCGGCGTCTATTTTGCCGACGTCGTTGCGCCGCGCGGCGCGTCGAACAACGTTCCGGTTGGCGACGGCGCCGGTCCGGGCAGCTTCTTCGATCTCTCGAACGTCCAGGTCCTGAAGGGCCCGCAGGGCACGCTGCAAGGCCGCAACACCACCGGCGGTGCCGTCCTTCTGGTCCCGCAGAAGCCCACCGACAACCTTGAGGGCTTTGTCGAAGGATCGATCGGCAATTACGATCTGCGCCGCGTTCAGGCGGTCATCAACATCCCGGTCATGGACTCGCTGCGCATCCGAATGGGTGTCGATCATCAGTCGCGCGACGGTTACATCCACAACAACAGCGGCATTGGGCCCAAGGATTTCGGCGACGTCGACTATACCGCGCTGCGCTTCAGCGCCGTGGCCGATCTCGCGCCCAACCTCGAAAACTACATGATCGTGTCGTACAGCCGCTCGCACACGAACGGCTCGCTGCAGAAGCTGATCGCGGTGGACCCGAATGAAGGCTTCGGCGCGTTTGCGGGCGATCAGCTCACGCGGCAGGGTTCGGGCTTCTACGATGCCTGGCAGACGATGGAAAATCCCTCGTCCAAGGTCGAGCAGTGGCAGATCATCAACACCACGACCTGGCAGGCCAGCGATGCGCTGACGGTCAAGAACATCGCCAGCTACGCCGAACTGCGCGATAATCTTACTTCGCCGCTGTTCGGCACCGATCTCAATACCGCCAACATCGGTCTTCCAAACGGTTCGTTCGGCTTTGCCAGCATCAATCCGCTGCCCAACGGGGCGACGGGCAGCCAGTCGACGTTCACCGAAGAACTCCAGCTTCAGGGCCGCGCCCTTGACGACCGCCTGACCTATCAGGGCGGCGCCTATCTGGAAGTCAGCGATCCGCTCGGCCTGTCCGGTTCGCAGTCGCCGGTCTATGGCAACTGCAACGATCTGGCGGCGCTCTCGTGCACGTCTCCGCTGTCGATGCTTCCGGTCCCCGGCATTCCGCAAGGCGTCGTCAACTACACCGCATCGCGAACCTCGTTCCGTGACGTGGGTCTCTACGCGCAGGCCACTTACAAGCTGACAGAGCAACTGAAGCTGACCGGCGGCTTCCGTTACACCTGGGACCGCGTGATCAACGACAGCCAGCTGGTGACATACACCGGCTTCCCGGCCATGGGTTACAGCACGCCGACCCAGATCTATTGCAGCAACCCCGCGACCAGCAACGCGGCGACGGTAACGGCCGCCACGTTCAATCCCACCACGGATTGCCGCATCAATCTCACGCAGAAGTCGAGCGCGCCGACGTGGCTGATCGACCTTGACTACACCCCGATGCGTGACCTCATGCTCTACGCGAAATACTCTCGCGGTTATCGCACCGGCACGGTCTCTCCCTCGGTTCCCTTGAGCCTTGCTTATGTGCAGCCCGAGAAGGTCGACACGTATGAAGTCGGCATGAAGGGGAGCTTCCGTGAATTCCTGCGCAGCACGCTGAACGTCGCGGCGTTCTACAACGACTTCTCCAACCAGCAGATCCAGCTCGACTTCCTGCAGTACAGCGATCCCACCGGCCTCACCAATCCGCCTAGCGTGTCGCCGACGACGGCACCGGCAAACGCGGGTAGCTCGCGGATCTGGGGCGTCGAGATCGACGGATCGATTTCGCCGTTCCGGGGCTTCACAATCCAGGGCTCCTACGCGCACCTGGACACGAAGATTCGCTCGATCCAGACCTTTACGGTCGATGGCCCGTCGACCGGCTATGAAGTCGTCGGCCAAGCCCAGGTTGGCGATCCCCTGCTGCTGTCGCCGAAGAACAAGTACTCCATCACCGCGACCTATCAGCTGCCGCTGGACGAAGACATCGGCACGATCTCGATCGGCGCGACCTATACCCATACCGACCGGGCGCTCGGCAACTATTCCAGCCGCTTCTACACGAGCCCGGATCCGGCGCTCCAGGCGGAATTCCGCAGCCTGAGCTGGCTGCCGTCGAACAATCTGCTCAACCTCAATGCGAGCTGGAATTCGATCGCCGGCTCGCCGGTCGACCTGGCCTTGTTCGCAACCAATGTGACCAAGGAAAAGTACTACACCTTCCTGCCCGGCATCTCGGGAACCGGCATGCTGGTCGCCTCGCTCGGCGAACCGCGCATGTACGGCCTGCGCCTGAAGGTGCATTTCGGGAACTGATCACGTCCCACAAAATCAGGCCTGCCCGACAGCGCTGCCCAAGGCAGGCCACCACAATTTGCGATCTTCCTCCTTACCCGGTCGGCTTTCCAAGCCGGCCGGGCCTCTTTTTGAGCGCGACCTTGTCCGTCGCAGCCCCTCGACCATAACGAGTGCCTTGCGGTTGAAGATCCGGCGCGCTCGGCTTCCAACCGACGAGTGTGGCTGAACATCGTGTAGCAGCCGTTCCTCCGAAGCTTGTCCCCATGGCCGAGCGGGTGCTGGCTCCGAGCCACCCCGAGATCGTCGCCAATCAGGGAGTTGGCACCGGGGACCTCCATGCCACCATCCTTGCCCTCAACTTGCAGAAGATCGCCGTCCTGAAGCCGTGCTTGCTGCAAACGTGCACCGTGAGAGCCCCGCCTCCGGTTCCGTGACCCCCCGAAAATCCGCACCCTGGCGAAACGGCTTGCCCTGGTGCCCCTTCCTGATGCGCAACCCATAGTTAGCAGCGAGGGACCTTTTGGGAGGCAGGTCAGTGCCATGGGCGCCTTGGTGCGTCCGCATGGTTACACTTTTGTCGCAGATTTCACCTTTGTCGCAGGGCCGCGAAAATTTCCCTTGAATGAATCGCGAATCATTCGCATTAGCGCCACCTAATTGATACTCATTAGCAACAAGGGGGAATTTCGTGTCTCTGTCCCGTTTCCGCAATTCGTCGTCGCCTGCCTTCCTCGCGCTGGGATGCGTTCTTGCTGCTTCCCCCGCGCTGGCGCAGGAAGCCCAGACCGCCAGCGCACCCAAGCTCGGCGGCGTGACCGTGACCGACACGGCCATCGACGAGGATAGCTACAAGGTCGACAAGGTCGATTCCCCCAAATACACCGCTCCGCTGGTCGACACCCCCCGCTCGATCACTGTCATTCCCTCGCAGGTCATCCGCGACACCGCCTCGGCCTCGCTCACCGAAGCCCTGCGCACTGTGCCCGGCATCACGCTCGGGGCCGGCGAAGGCGGCAACCCACAGGGCGACCGTCCCTTCATCCGCGGCTTCGACAGCCAGGCCAGCACCTACCTCGACGGCGTTCGCGACATCGGCGCGCAGAGCCGCGAAGTCTTCGCGGTTGAGCAGATCGAGGTCGTCAAGGGCTCCGACAGCTCGATGGGCGGCCGTGGCAGCGCCGGTGGCAGCATCAACCTCGTGTCGAAGACTCCCACGGCAGACCGCTTCGCCGCCGCCAGCGGCAGCATCGGCACTGACGACTACAAGCGCGTCACGCTCGACGTGAACCAGCCGCTGAACGATTTCGTCGGCGTTCGCCTCGCCGCCATGTACCACGATCAGGACATTGCCGGCCGCGATGCCGTCTGGTCGAAGCGCTGGGGCGTCGCGCCTTCCGTCAAGCTCGGCCTCAATGGCCCGACCAGCCTGACCATCGGCTACTACCACCTCGAATCCAACGAACTGCCGGATTCGGGCATTCCCTATCTCTATACTTCGGCCAACGCCCCCGCCGGCGTGACCGAAACCGCTCCGGCCGAGCACTTCACGACGATCAGCGGTGTCGATGTCGACCGTCCGCGCGATGCCTTCTACGGCCTCAAAGACCGCGATTTCCGCAAGACCAACGTCAACAACCTGACGATCCGCGCCCAGCACGAGTTCGACAACGGCATCACCCTGCGCAACACCTCGCGCTATGGCCGCAGCGAACAGGACTACGTCCTCACCCAGCCGGACGACCAGCAGGGCAACGTCTACGGCGTGAAAAATCCCGCCGGCGTCATCACCGCTCCCGGCAATCAGGTCTGGCGCCGCGCCAACACGCGCTACGGCTATGCCGAGGGCCTGATCAACCAGACCGACCTGTTCGGGGATGCCAACCTCTTCGGCCTCAAGAACAGCTTCGCCGCCAGCCTCGAATTCGCACGCGAAAAGGCCTCGACCGGCTCCTACGTGTCGAACGCTACGACCGGCACCGCCATCGCGACCGGCTCGACCCAGAGCCCGCGCTGCAACGCGAACATGGTCGCCCGCTACAACTGCACCTCGGTCGACAATCCCAATCCGAGCGATCCCTGGGTGAGCTACACTGCCGACGGGTCAACCATCCCGACCGACATCGTGCGCAGCCTGCCCAAGACCCGCACGCTGACGCGCATCGACAGTTGGGGCGCCTCGCTGTTCGACACCGTCAACATCACCGATAACCTGCTGCTGAACCTCGGCGGCCGCTACGACCACTACAAGACCGTGGTCAGCCCGGGCCTCACCGCAGCTTCAACCGCCAATCGCCTTTATGTCAGCCGCACGGATGACCTGTGGAACTATCAGGCCGGCCTGGTCTTCAAGCCCACGGCCGACAGCAGCATCTACATCTCGACGTCCAGCGCGGCGACACCTCCGGGTTCGTACCTGGGCCAGGGTAGCGAAGGCAACGCGCTCAACACCACGATACCCACGACCCCGAACGCGCCGACACCGCAGGAACTGACCGACGCGCTGAAGATCGAACGGACCAAGTCCTACGAAGTCGGCACCAAATGGAACCTGTTCGACAACACGCTGTCGCTGTCGCTGGCCGCCTTCCAGACGCGCACCAAGAACGCGCGTACGACGGGTGACAACAACACCGTTGTCTTCGTCGGCGACCGCCGTATCCGCGGCATCGAGTTCGGCTTCAACGGCAACATCACGCCGGAATGGAGCGTCTTCGGCGGCTACACCTACATGGACGCCAAGATCATCGACGGCGGCAACTCCGCGCCCGTCACCGTGACGGACTCCGTCACCGGCCAGACCGTCACGATCAATACGCCGTCGCCCAGCACCGGCACGCAGTTCCCGAACACGCCGAAGCACAGCTTCACCGCGTTCACCAACTATAACGTGACGTCGAAGTTCACGCTCGGCGGCGGCGCGATCTACATGAGCAAGGTCTACGGCGGCATCCAAAACGTAGGGTCGCCTACCCTGGCCAATGGGCAAATCACCTTGCCGCGCACCCTCGCCCGCATGGTGCCGAGCTACTGGCGCTTCGACGCCAGCGCCTCGTACAAGATCAACGACATCGCGCAGCTTCAGCTGAACGTGCAGAACGTCTTCAACGAACTGTACTATGACAAGGCCTACACGGCGCACTTCGCCAACCAGGCTCCGGGTCGTACCGCGATCCTGACGCTGAACGTCAAGTACTGAGCCGCAACGCTTGAAACGAACGGCCCGTCCCTCATCGAGGGGCGGGCCGTTTGCCGTTATGGGTTAGACCAGCAAGTCTTCGTGGAAGGCGCCAAACGGGCGCGTCGGATGGCGGATCTGCATTTCGAGGATCCAGAGCCCCGTCCCCGGCACGGCATCGAAGTCGCCCAGATTGCCGCCCTTGTGCACCGAATGCGGATAGTCACTCACCCGGTGCCCGCGAATGTCGAGATTGAGCACCCAGCCCATCGCCCTCGCCTCTTCCTCCGCCCGCTCATAGAGCGCGCGGCCGGAGACCGCCCCGCCGTCCCAGATTGCGCGAACGCGGTCGAACAGCGTGCGGACCGCCTCGGCGCAGGCCCGCATCTCGGTATCGTCGCCGACCGTATAGGTCGCGCCGACATCGCCTTCGTGCCCCAGGAAAACCGGCCCCATGTCGATGAAGAAGATGTCGTTCTCGGCAAGGACAGTGTCACCCTGCGAGCGGTCGCTGAAGATCTTGAGCGTATCGCTGCCAAAGCGGATCAGCAGCGGATGCCAGGAACGCTCCATGCCCAGCTCTTCGAGAATGGCAAGGCCTGCCGCATTGGCCTCGCTCTCGCGCATGCCGGGGCGGATCAATGCGGCGATCCGGTCGAGCGCCTGCCACGAGATAGCCTGCGCCGCGCGAAGATCTTCGATCGCATAATTCGGCCCCACCGCTTCGCGGGGTTGGTTTACGGTCATGGACCAATTGCTCCGATGCTGACAATGCGCCGCCGTGTGGCGGCCCTTGCCCGCATCAGTCAAGCGGATTGGCGGTCAGCGAAATGGACTGGCACAAGACGTAAGCACGATCAGGTGCAGAGCGACTGCCCATTACCTCCGGTGATGCCTCCGGGCGTTCCGGTCGGATTGAGGTTGCGCCCATCACGCGTCAGATAAGCCGCTTCTTGATTGAACACGGTGTTGTTCCGGACGAACATGTTTCCGAACAGCGGCTGGTAAGCATAGAAGACTTCCACATACATGACCGCATAATTAGTCGAAGCGTCGGGAGCGGTAACGACGTGGCCACTTGCGCCCATCCCCGTAACCGTCTGCAACGCAGCTCCATAGGCCGACGCGCGCGCAAGGCTGCCTCGACAGCGCTGCCAGTGAATGTACTGCGTAGTCGTCGAAGGCTTCGTCTCAAGGCTGGAAAGAATGATCCGGCCATTGGTGCTGAAATTGAACGAAGCACCCTGCTTGAGCGCACCGGACATGACCGAATCGATGTTCGTTTCCGTGATGGTTGGCGTTACCGAGGAGTTGTCGGTCTGACCCAGGCGCGAGGCATTGTCCGCCACCGATGTAGCGATCTCGGCCACCTGCATTTTTACCACGGCCATATACGCCAGCTCGGTGCCGTACAGGCCGAGTGTGAGAAGGATCGGCAGGACCAGCGCGAACTCCATCAGCGAAACACCGCTGCTGTCCCGACCAAAGCGCTGAGCCAAGCGGAGGACGCGCGCACCTATCGTCACAAGAGAGTAGCCGCGCGTGCAAGTGTGCAAAAACCGGTTCATTTGCAGCTCCCTGCACCCGACCCGTAGCTCTGTTGAAGTGCGAAGGGCTGGTTCTTGCGGACGGCGACCGCAGTCAGCGTGCGCGTATTGTTGGGATTGGTAATACCCGGGATCGGGAACAGCGGCGTGTAAGTCGCATTCACCGTATAGACCACCACGTCATTGGCGCCGCCATTGCCGGACTTGCCGATATCGGCGTCCCAAGTGCCGTTGTTGTTCTCGTCAGTGTAGGTTTCACCGTTGTCGCATGTGCCGTTGTTATTCTTGTCGTTCCAGGCCTCGGGCCGCGCGATATCACTGAAGTCGTAATAGCTGGACCGGGTTGTCTTCACGACCACGCCAGGCGCGACACGGCCCAGGATCTTCTGGATCATCTGATCCTGGGTCGCGGTGTTGGCAGTCTCCAGCGTGCCATTGCGCGCCGCTTCCTCCACGGCACCGTGGAGCACCGAATAGACATAGGCCATATGTCCGATATCAAAGATCCCGAGGAGCAGTACGATCAAGACCGGTCCGGCAATCGCGAACTCCAACGCGGTGGCGCCCGAACGATCGGCCCGCAGGCGCTTTTCCAGCCACAGCGTTGCGATGGACCGGCGAACACCGGCGATGACAGAGCGCACGGGCCGCCTCACAGCGTGACCCTCAATGCGCCAACCTGCTTGGCGATCTCGGTAAAGGCGGAATTGAGGTCAGCCGCATTGTTGGCCGTGAACGAGCTGCCGTCAGATGCACAGTTCTGAAGGTCGCTCGACAGAGAGGATGTGAAGGCGATCACCCATATGCGTATGCCCTTGGCCCGGATCGCGTTGCAAACCGCCAGGAAGCGTGCCGTGTGCCGCGTGTCTGCGGTGGCTTCCGCTCCATCTGTCGTGACCCGGCGATCCCACCAGTCAATGCCCCAGGCCGAAGTCGAATAGTTGGACGTATCCATCTGGCCATCCGTCATGAAGATGATGTGCCGCGATACCTTGCCGCCGTTCGAAGGAGCCGTGTTGACATTGGTACTGAAAATGCCGTTCGGCGAACTCAAACGGCCGCCCCAGATCATGCCGATATCGAGATAAGTACCACCGTTGGCGACGAGCGAATCTGCGTAAGCGTTAAACGCAGTCTGCGTCATTTCTGTAAGTATCTGGGCCTTGGCCGGGCAATATTCGGTCACACCGGTTCCGTCGCTGGTGTTACTCTGAGTCCAGTTGGCATTGTTGCTGCCGCCTGGTCCGCGCGTGTAACTCACCTGATACCACTGCGGCGCCCACTTCGTGGTGACGTCTGCGGTTGGAGCGGAATCTAAGTCGATGTCATGCGCAGCGGAAGGCGAATATCCAGTTACCGACGAATAGCTGAAAGCTGTGCCGGTCGTCGTACCACGCTCTTCGATACAACCGTCCCATGTGGTCGATTGAGCTACGCCCTTGTCACCCGTATAAGTCGTTACGGCTGAGCCGGTCTTGAACACGCTGCTGTCGCGCACAACCGGCTTATAGGTCCAATAATAGAAGTCCGACTTTGCCGTAGGCGTTCCCACCACAAGGGAAACTTTAGTCCATTGCTCTCGCGTAAACGAACTGTCCGTTTCGGTATATTGATAAATATAATAGCTGCCGCCAGACTGTTGGCATGTATAATTCGTTCTCGTTTGACCGGTAGTCACATTGCGAGTCAGACTTATATTGGGGCTCGTTCCAGAAATTGAATATATAACTGGCGCACTACCAGTCACCCAAGCAGTAGGATTTGGGTTCGGTAAAGCTTTATTGCAATTTGAACTGGAGCTGTATTTCGTGGTACTGTACTGGGTGGTGTCACCCATGGTGCCCTTACCTACCGAGGTTGACGAGCTTTTCGTTGCGTTCGTATAGTCAAAATACGTTGCCTCGCGCGACTGGTAGGTCCAGCTATCCGCAAGATAGCTTGGATTGAGCGTGTACAGCAGACTGCCGACGTTTACCGTCGAGCTGTAGGGAACAAACCCATATCGTATCCGCGCGTTGCTGTTGGTCGTAGAGGCGGCCAGCGTCGTGTAGAAGCTCTTCATCGCCGCGCGCAGCGCCTGGATGCGCGTCTGAGTTCCCGACAGAACCGTATCCATCGAGCCGGTGGTGTCGAGCACCATCGTCACATCCGCATTGCCCACGCCCATCGATGCGGCACATGTCACGGCAACATTGAAGCTGTTGAAGCCGAACAGTCGCATGATCAGCGTGTTAAGCGTCGTCGACGCGGTGCCGGTGATGGTCTGGCCGCTATCGGTCGAGCTGACAGAAAATGTCGTGCCCGACGTTTCTTGTGTCGCATCATTAAAGTTGGTTGCAAAATAATTGTTTGCGGCAGTGTTCCCCGCAGCATCGAAACCATTAAGCTTTGTCGCCGCGCCAACATCGGTCGAGCGGCGCCCGGCCAGCACTGCCGCGTCGCAGGCGGACTGAAGCTGATTGCGCACCTTGTAATCGCGGCTGAAGTCGATGGCCGAGCCGACGACGGCTGCGGCGACCATCATGCCCGCGGCCGCCAGCGGCAGGATGTTGCCCGCGTTGTCGCGGATCAGGCGGTGGATCGGGCGTTTCAGGTGGCGCATGGGTGGACCAGTCGTGCTGGAGGGAACTCGGCGGGATTCAAGGGCTTCACTAGAAGATATTACTTAAGGAAACCCTTAGTGGGCCTAAGCCCACCATCCTCCACGAAGTCTTCCCAAGTGCGGGAAACGCGAAATTTACCATCTGCCCGCCTCCACCCGATTTGCTGTTGAGCCAGATCTGCCCCGGCGGTACGGCCGGAGCATGAATGAGATCGTTCTTCCGTCGTTCCTCTTCGTCTGCCTCGGCAACATCTGCCGCTCGCCTCTTGCCGAGGCGGCGATGCGGCATGAGGCTGAGGCCGCCGGGCTCGACCTCATCATCGATTCGGCGGGGACGGGTTCATGGCATATCGGCAAGGGCCCCGACCCGCGCTCGCAGGCGGAAGCCCTGCGCCATGGCATCGACATTTCGGGCTATCGTGCCCGACAGGTGGTAAGGGCCGACTTCACCCGCTTCGACCATATCATCGCGATGGACAGCAGCAATTTCGTCAACCTGAAGCGACTGGAGCCACGTTCTTCCCGCGCGCGGCTGTCGATGCTGCTCGATCATGTGCCGGGCTGGGAGGGCCGCGACATCGACGATCCCTATTTCGGCGGACCGGAAGGCTTCGTGACGACTTGGGATCAAGTCAGCGCAGCGGCCCGCAATCTCGTCGCCGCGATCCGCTCCTAAAGCGGGCGCATCCAGTATTGCAGCCGCTTGGCGGTTTCCTCGCTGTCGCGGTGATCTCTCCACGACAGTGCGCAAGTAAGCCCCGGAACCGGCGCATATCCGCGCTTGCTCCAGAACGCGTCGAGCGGCCGATAGCCTCGCGGCCGGTCGGGATGGTCCTCCGGGCGGATCACCGCCGCGAAAGTCGCTGCCGCCGCGCCGTAGCGGCGCGCCTGTGCCTCGCGGAGGTCAAAGAAGGCATGGCCGATCCCCCGCCCTCGCCACGCGGGCAGCAGCACCGATTCGCCGAAATAATAGAGCGATCCGACATCGAACCCGGCGTCCTCGAACGGAATCCGCAGCGCCTCTTCCTGCGCCGCGAGCGGCGAAGCGGTAGCGAGGCCGACGATCCGGCCGTCCACGCTGGCAGCCACCAGAACCGCGTCAGGAGCGGCGGCGAAGGCGGCAAGATAGTCCCGCTCGTAACCGGGATCGCCATCGTAGAGATAGGGCCATTCCGCAAAGACCGCGATCCGCAGGCGCGCCAGATCGTCCATTGCGGCAAGGATTTCGCTGCCGGTGAGAGCACGGATCGTGACAGTCATGCGCCCTGCTTTCCTTGCGTCATCACGGCCCGAAAATGCGTTCTCTCAAGTGGATAGCCCCCACCTCCGGCGTCGGCAATCCCTGCCACTGCCCCGCCCCGTAACACCCCCCGCCGCATCGATTGTACCGGCCTGTCAGCCCTTGCAACCAAGCCGGTTTGCTTTTGCCCCCCATTGAACTATATGCCCGCTCGAACGCCCCGGCAGCGCGGTCGCCCAGCGACGCCCCGCGCGCCGTGGCTTGCTCTTTTACCCATTCAAGGACGAACACGCATGTCCCGTCGCCGCCAGATCTACGAGGGCAAGGCCAAGATCCTCTACGAAGGCCCCGAACCCGGCACGCTGATCCAGTACTTCAAGGATGATGCCACTGCGTTCAACGCGCAGAAAAAGGGCACGATCCAGGGCAAGGGCGTGATCAACAACCGCATCAGCGAGTACGTGTTCACGCGCCTCAACCACATCGGCGTGCCCAACCACTTCATCCGCCGCCTCAACATGCGCGAGCAGCTGGTCCGCCAGGTCGAGATCATCCCGATCGAGGTCGTGGTGCGCAATGTGGCCGCCGGTTCGATCTCCAAGCGCCTCGGCATCCCCGAGGGTGAACCGCTGCCGCATACGCTGATCGAATATTACTACAAGGACGATGCGCTGGGCGATCCGATGATCGCCGAAGAGCACATCGCCTGCTTCGGCTGGGCCACCAACGAGGAGATGCAGGACATCGCCGCGATGGCCATCCGCGTGAACGATTTCATGTGTGGCATGTTCGCGGCGATCAACATCCGCCTCGTGGACTTCAAGCTCGAATTCGGCCGCATCTGGGACGGCGACTACAGCCGCGTGATCCTCGCGGACGAAATCAGCCCGGACGGCTGCCGCCTGTGGGACATGTTCACCGGCGAAAAGCTGGACAAGGACCGCTTCCGCCGCGATCTCGGCGGTGAGGAAGAGGCCTATCAGGAAGTCGCCCGCCGCCTCGGCCTGCTTCAGGACGACAACGGACCGAGCGAAGTCTTCGACCTGTCGAAGCACCGCAAGCTGCGCGGCAAGTAAGCCGCGCGCAAGCGAACACGTTGAAAAGGCCCGGCGCGCCCCTCGGCACGCCGGGCCTTTTCGTTTTTTAACAGGGAGCTGCCGAACTCCGGCTTGTGGAGTTCGGCCCGGTGGGGCACTCCAACGCCCATGCGTACCGCCCTGATCGCCGTTCTCATCGTTCTTGCGCCGCTTCCGCTGGCCGCGAAGGAAGCGCCTGCCCCCGCGTCTGCTCCCCGACCCGACGACACCAGCTGGGCTTTCGAGAAGAGCGACGTGCCGGTGGATCCGGATTTCCGCTTCGGACGCCTTGCCAACGGCATGCGCTACGTGATCCGCCACAATGCCACTCCTGCGGGCACCGCCGTTGTGCGCATGGATGTAGCGGCCGGATCGCTGGATGAAAGCGACAGCGAACAAGGCTTTGCCCACTTCCTCGAACACATAGCGTTCCAGGGCTCCACGCACGTTCCCGAAGGCCAGATGGTGCCGCTGCTGGAGCGCGAGGGCCTGGCCTTTGGGGCCGACACCAATGCCTCGACCACGTTCGAGCGCACCGTCTACAAGCTCGACCTGCCCCGCGCCGACCAGCACTTGCTCGACACGGCGCTCATGCTCATGCGCGAAACCGCGAGCGAGCTGACGATCTCGCAATCCGCGCTGGAACGCGAACGCGGCGTCATCTTCTCGGAAATGCGTGACCGCAACACGTTTTCCTACCGCAATGTCGTCTCCCAGTCCGGTTTCTTCTATCCCGCCTCGCGCTATGTCCGCCGCTTTCCGATCGGCACAGCCGAGACGCTGAACGGCGCCACGGCAGAGACCCTGCGCGCCTTCTACACGCGAGAATACGTGCCCGCCCATGCCACGCTGGTGGTGATCGGCGATTTCGACGCGAATGTGGTCGAAGCCGCGATCCACAGCCGGTTCGGCGACTGGGCACCGCGACCGGCGGAAGCGCAGCCCGATGCCGGTCCCGTCGACGGCCGAGACAAGGGCCGCACCGGTATCTGGATCGATCCTGCCCTCTCCGAGCGCCTTGTGATCCAGCGCAACGGCGCCTGGCTCGATGAGCCCGACAGCGTGGCCCAGCGGCAGGAAAACCTGTTGCGTTCGATCGGTTACGATGTGATCAACCGCCGCCTCCAACGCCTCTCGCGCACGGCCGAGCCGCCGTTCCGGGGCGCCGGCTTCGGCACCGGCGACATGTTCAAGGCCGCTCGCTCGACGCGCCTCATCATCGACAGTGTCGACGGCAAGTGGGCGACCGCGCTGGAGGCCGCCGCGCGCGAATATCGCCGCGCCCTTGCCCAAGGCTTCACCGAGGCCGAGATTGCCGAGCAGGTCGCCCAGTTGCGGACCTCGCTCACCGATGCCGCCGGCTCCGCTGCCACCCGCAGCAATGGCGCGCTCGCCGCCGCCGCGCTCTCGCTGGTCGACGATCGGCAGGTCCCCGGGACGCCGAAGTCGGTGCTCGACCGCTTCGTGGCCTTCGCCCCGCAGATCAAGCCGGACGCCGTGCTCGCCGCGCTCAAGCGGGAAGCCATCGCACTCGACGAGCCGCTGATCCGGTTCGAAGGACGCACCGCGCCCAACGGCGGCGAGAAAACGATCCGCGATGCCTGGCAGCAGGCCATGCGCGCGCCGATCGCCACGGAGGAAGCCGGCACCGTGGCCGCCTTCGCCTATACCGACTTCGGCAAGCCCGGCGCGGTCGTGTCCGATACGCGCGATCCGGTGCTGGGCATCCGCGAGGTACGCTTCGCCAATGGCGTCATGCTCAACCTCAAGCATACCGATATCGTCAAGGACCGCGTCGACGTCAGCCTGGCCATCGATGGCGGCGACATGCTCGACACCAAGGACAATCCGCGCGCGACCGACATGGTGCCCTATATCGACGAAGGCGGCCTCGGAAAGCACAGCCGCGACGAACTCGATACGATCATGGCGGGCCACACGCTGGGCATCGGCATGAGCAACGGCGAGGCGAGCTTCGTGGCGCAGGACGGCACCACGCCGCGCGATCTGGAACTCCAGCTTCAGTTACTGGCCGCCATGGTCACCGATCCGGGTTTCCGACCCGAAGGCGAAGTGCAATATCGCCAACAGATCAACACCTACTTCGCCCGACTGCGCGCAACGCCCGCCTCAGCACTTCAGGCCGATCTCAGCACGATCATCTCGGACAACGACCCCCGCTTCAGCCTCGGCAAGGTTGAGGACTATCGCGCCCTCACCTTCGATAAGTTGCGCCGTGATATCGGCGACAGGCTGGTACACGGCGCTATCGAGATCGGCGTGGTTGGCGACATCGACGAGGACAGGACCATCGCCATGGTCGCCGGCACATTCGGCGCCCTCCCCGCGCGTGAGCCCGCATTCCGTCCTTACGACGACCAGCCGCCGCGCACGTTCACGGCAGACCGCACCCCGCATGTGGTCCGCCACACCGGCCCCGCCGACCAGGCCATGCTGCGCGTGACGTGGCCGACGCGCGACGATTCGGACCCGGTGGAATCGCTGAAGCTCCAGCTGCTCGAACGCGTGGTCCGCATCGAATTGACCGACAGCCTGCGCCAGGCGCTGGGCAAGGCCTATTCCCCCACAGCGGGCGTCTCGCTCTCACGCCACTGGAAGGGCTACGGCACGTTCGCAGTAGTCGCCTCGATCGACGTTGCCGACGTTCCCGCCGCGCGCAAGGCGATCAGCGGGGTCATGACCGCGCTGCGGAAGGCGCCGATCAGCGACGATATACTCCAGCGCGCGCGCCAGCCGCTACTCGAAGCTTATCAGAACGCGCTCAAGAGCAATGGCGGCTGGCTCTCGCTGGTTGACCGTGCCCAGACGGAGAGCGATCGGATTGACCGCTTCCACCGGGCGCACGACCGGCTGGCTGCCCTGACCGCCGCCGATGTGCAGGCGGAGGCAAAGCGTTATCTCGATCCGGCACAGGGGCTTGAGGTTCTGGCACTGCCTGAAGGCGTTGCCGAACCGGCGAAGTAGAAAAAGCGGGATCCCCGCCTGCGTGGGGACGACGGAGTGGTAACACGGGGGGCTTCCCGATGAGGAAGCCCTTGCCCGTTTAGCGCGCGTGGTTGGGCCTTGTCGGCCGTCCAGTGCGCTCGGCCCATTCGACGATCAGGTCGTCGAAGAGCTTCTGGTCGATCAGGTCGTACTTTTCGGGGAAGTTGGTGAATGCGTTCATCGCGCTCGCCACTGAACCGGTCTCCATCAGTTCGCGCGCCATCCGGAGATGGCCTACCGCTGCCGAGACCCAGCCCCAGCCGGTCGAAAGCGTGAAGGCCGTGTTCGGCAGGTTGAAGCCCAGCGTGCAGACCGGAATCGGCATGTGCGGGATCACTTCGGCCTGTTGCTCCGGCGGCGCGCTGGCGAAGACGATGGCGTCCGCCCCCGCCTCGGCATAGGCCTTGCCGCGCCGGATCGCCTCCTCGGCCGAACCGCTGCCACCGCCGCCGTTGGCCACGGTATAAAGTTCGTCACAGCGCGCGATGATCACAAGGCCGGAATCGCCCCGCGCCTTCACCCCTGCCTCGATGCGCAGTTGCATGTCCTCGATCGAGCAGAGGCCATTGACGTGCTTGGAATGCTTCGGGTTTACCTCGTCCTCGACGTGGTAGCCGGCGATCCCGGCGGCCACATAGCGGCGCGTGAAGTGATAGGCATCGGCCACCGTCTCGCCCAGCGTGTCGGCATCGACGATCAGGGGGATGTCGATGGCCTGCGCGATCCGGCCCGACTGCTCGATCATCTCGACCTGGCTGAACACGCCATTGTCCGGCACCGCGTAGTGGAAAGCGGAGCAGGCATGGCCGCCGAGATAGGCCGCCTTGAAGCCGACATGTTCAACCGCCCGCCCGGTGATCGCCGAATAGGCCTCGGCCGCGACGAAGTGCTCGCCGTTCTCGATCAGCGCACGCAGCTTTTCACCCGGTGTCGGCATCGTCATCGTCTCCCATTCTCGCGGCCCATCCCGCGGAAGGGTCCGTCACCGCGAATGGCTCGCATGATCGGGGCGCAGCGACAAGCCGAGCCGCCATCGCCCCTGCGTTCATCGGCCCCGCGAAGCATGCCGGCTGAGGATGGGAGCCTCAAAAAGAACACGCGGCGCAACCGAAGTCGCGCCGCGTGCAGGATGCAGGCAGGAGCCCGCCGGCAGACCCCAGGGTAGGGCCTGCCAGGATAGGACTGGTTGAATTAGAAGCTGACTGTGCCTTCCACGCCGAACGTCCGCGGCGGGTTGAAGTTGGCATAATCGCCCAGCACGCCGGCGTAGCTCTTCGCGCCAGTGAGCGGGTTGACCGTGTAGACCGAGTTCGCGGCCGAACGGCGGTAGATATTCGTCTCGTTGAGCAGGTTGCGGCTCCACAGCGAGACCGTCAGCTTCGAGCCGCCATCGGTGAGCGGGATGTCCGCCAGCGCAATGCGGCCGTTGACGATGAAGCTGCTCTGCGTCTTCGTGCTTTCGTCCTCGAAGCTGTACTGCGGATCGGAATAGGCCGCGTCGAGGTGGAACAGCACGCTTTCGTCACGCACGCCCACCGGGATGCTGTAGTCGACATAGCCCGCAGCCGCGTTCTTCGGCGTGTAGACGATGAAGACGTTCTGGTAGACCGAGTTGGTATCGGTGCTGAGGAACGGGTTCAGCGTCTTCGGAACCTTGGTGTAGGTGTAGGCATAGGATGCGCCGAACGTCAGCCCATCCATCGGGTGGACGCTGAGTTCAGCTTCGATACCGCGGATCTTGGTCGTACCCGGGGCGTTGATCGTCTCCTGCGTGTGCAGGTTGAAGTACGGGCTGCTGGTATCGGTGTTGACGTTGTCGAAGTCCACCTGGGTACCGGTGCGATCCATGATGTAACCGGCCAGGTTCAGGCGAACCATGCGGTCGAGGAACAGCATCTTGGCGCCGACTTCATAGGACTTCACCGATTCCGGACCGAAAGCCGAGAAGGTCTGCGAACGGTCGTTGGCACCGCCTGCACGGTAGCCGGTCGCATACTTGGCGTAGAGGTTGATGTCCTGCGTGGCGTCATAGGCCAGCGTGACCATCGGGTCAAAGCGGTCCTTCGTGGCGTGGAAGGTATAGTCAACCGTCGCACCGTTGACCATGTCGAGCACGCCGTTACGCTTGTCGTGCGTGTAGCGGCCGCCTGCGGTCAGGTGCAGCTGGTCCAGACCGGCGGGCGTGTAAGTGGCCTGCGCGAAGGCGGCGATGCTCTGCGCCTTGGCGTGGCTGTCGCGCTGGAGGAACAGCGAGCTGTCGTCCCAACCCTGATTGCCCGAGGTCACCGGGCCGGTCACGATGGGGCTGAGCACGGTGTAGCCGGTGCCGTCCGCGTTCCACAGGTTCGAGCTGGGCGTCGCAGCGTTTTCGCTGGCATGCTCGTTGAAGTAGAAGGCGCCGGCCACGAAATCGACCTGCGGCAGGCTGCCGACCAGTTGCAGTTCCTGGCTGAACTGGTGCTGGTCAAGGAACGACAGCGAGTAACGGCTGAACTTGGCGTTCGGCAGGAACACGGTGCGGGCCGGGCCGCCCGAGTTGTCGTACTGGTCGGTATCGACCTGGCGCCATGCCGTGATCGAGCGCACCGTCAGTTCCGGGCTGATCTCATAGCTGAGGTTGCCCATGATGCCCTGCGTGCGGTCAACGCTGTACTGCTGCGGCACGCCGACATCGGCAGTCTTCACGCGCTTGTCGCCGGTGACGTCGACGATCGGCGAAAGCGGAGCGATATATCCGCTCGGCAGAGCGCCCTTGTTCGCCGCGATCTGAGCCAGCGTCGCAACCGGATAATTATTCGGGTTGTAGTTCACCAACTGGCTGTAATTCGGCGTGTTTTCGTCACGCGACTTGTCGAACGAGATGTTCGCGGTGAAACCGTCGATCGGCTTCCACAGGGCCTGAACGCGGCCGCCGACGCGGTCGTAGGCGTTCCAACCCTTTTCGCCGGCCAGCGGGTTCTTAACCGTGGGATCCTGGTGCTGGTAAACGCCGTCGACCTTGATCGAGATGTGATCGAATTCGGGGAAGTCGATGTGCGCTTCGCCGTTGCGCTGGCCATAGTTGCCCACGCCCGCCACAACGCGGCCGCCGAATTCGCCGGTGGGCGAAGCGGTGACGATGTTAAGCGCGCCGCCTTCGGTGTTACGGCCGAACAGGGTGCCCTGCGGACCGCGCAGCACTTCGATGCGCTTCACGTCGAACAGCGCGGCGTTCAGGCCCTGCTGGCGGCCGAGGTAGACGCCGTCGAGATAGACGCCCACGCCCTGATCACGCGCGGTCTGGTTGGCGTCGAACGGCACGATGCCGCGAATGCCGACGGTCAGCGCCGACTGGCGTGCTTCGAACGTGGCGACGCGCAGCGAGGGCACGCTGCCGCTCGCGAGGTCGATCAGGCTCTGGACGTGCTGCTTCTCGATATCGTCGGCGCCGATGACCGAGATGGCGATCGGGGTCTTCTGAAGGTCGGTTTCCCGCTTGGTGGCGGTGACGATGATTGTCGTATTTCCGCTGCTTTCGGCAGCAGGGCTGGCGGCGGCATCATCGGCGTAAGCAGCGACGGGCGCCTGGCTCAGCGCGACGACGCTGCAGGTGGCCGCCAGACGAATGGCGTGGCGAATCATGAGAAACTCCCTGAATTCTTTTGAATTTCTTCCCCTCGGACAGAGTGGAAGATGCGCCCGCTGGGGCGACATGGAGGCTCACTAGGGTTGGGACAGGTCAGAACTGTGTTGCTTTTTTGTGCTTTTCTTGACCAGATTGTGACGCGCAGAACATGACAAATTTGACACGTGTGTGGCGGCCGCAGTGGGCCTAATGCGACGCATAAATGCCACTGAGTTACGGAATGCCATGATCAAATCCGGCGATATCATGCTGACTTCGGGCGACCTTGCCCACGTCAGCGCCGTGCGCGACAACTTCCTCACCTTCGAGGCGGAAGTGATGGATGCGACCGCGCTTTCCGCCCGCATACCGCGAGGGCCGACCTGGGTTTTCGTGGACTGGTTGCTGCCGGAAATGTCGGGCTTGCAGCTTTGCGGCCTGCTGCGTGACCGGATCAACGACCATCCGCTGCACATTACCATGGTGCTTGGCGAGCCGGATCCCCGCGCTCAGGCCCGCGCGCTGGATGCCGGAGCGGACGACTATCTGATCGGCCCGCTCACGCCCAAGGCGCTGGTGCAACGGCTGCGCATCTATCAGCCGGTTTCGGCCGCCCGCAAGGAAGCTCCCGCGATCCAGATCGGCGAACTGGTCATCCAGCCCGATTCTCACCTGACGCGCTACAAGGGCCTTGTCGTGCCGCTCCAGTCGAACGAGCAGCGCCTGCTCAACCACTTCGCACGCAATCCGAACCGCGTGTTCACGCGCGGCGAACTGATCGGCGTGCTTGGCAAGAGCATCGCCGTTTGCGACGAACGCACGGTCGATTCGTGGGTCAGCCGCCTCCGCCGCAAGCTGCGTTCGATGCAGGTTCCGCACCTGCCGCGCACGGTCCGTTCGTTCGGTTACGTGTTCGACAGCGTGGAAGCCTGATTCGGCTCCCCGCCCGGAGCGCGAATCAAAGGCTTTCGAGCGTGGGGATCAACTCGTCAAAATGATCGATCACCGCCGTGGCGCCAAGGTCGTGTGGCGGCCTGTCATTGAAGCCGAAGCTGACCGCGACGCAGGGAATGCCCGCAGCCGCTGCTGCGCCGGTATCGTAAGTGGTGTCTCCCACGAAAGCGGCCCTGCCGCCGCCCGCGCGTTCCAGCATGAGTTCGATCAGATCGGGTTTGGGCTTCGCGCGGCCCGGGCCCAGCGTATCGCCGCCGATCACGGTGAAAAACTGATCGGACAGCCCGAGTTCGGCGAAGATCTGCACCGCCAGCGCTTCGAGCTTGTTGGTCACGATCGCCAGTTTCACCCCGCGCGCGGCAAGGCCGTCCAGCATTTCCGCGCCGCCCGGATAGAGCCGCGTGGTCATGACCACATGGTCGGAGTAGAAGGCAAGCAGCGCCTGGTGCAGTTCTTCCAGCCGCGCGTCGGAAACACCGCCGCCCGTGACTTCAAGGCCCTTGGCGAGCATCTTCCGGCCGCCGCCGCCAACCAGATCGCGCACGGCGTCCACCGCAATGGGTGGTCGCCCCTCGATCGCCAGCGCATGGTTAAGCGCCAGGGCGAGATCGCCCAGCGTATCGAGAAGAGTACCGTCGAGATCGAAGCCGACTACGTCGAAGGGGAAATCCGTCATCCGCCTTCCGTGGCCTGCCGATGTGGAAACCGCAACAATTTGCTGGCAAGTGATGAACATGGTCGAAAATTCCAACCCGCTCGCAATCGTCGTCCTCGCCGCCGGCAAGGGCACTCGCATGAAGAGCGATCTTCACAAGGTCCTTCACCCGATCGCCGGCCGCCCGATGCTGGAACACCTGCTGGAAAGCGCCGCCGCGCTCTCGCCAGAGCGGCAGGTGGTGGTGGCCGGACATGGGCGCGAACAGCTTGAAAAAGCGCTGGGCAGCCGCGCGGCGATTGCCGTGCAGGAACCGCAGCTCGGCACCGGCCATGCGGTGCAGCAGGCCGAAGGCGCCCTCGCCGGCTTCTCGGGCGATGTGCTGATTCTCTACGGCGACGTGCCTTTCGTCACCACCGAGACCATGCGCGCGATGATCGAGCGCCTTCATGCGCCCGACGCGCCCGCCGTTGTCGTGCTCGGCTTCGAACCGGAGGATCCGCTCCAGTACGGCCGCGTGCTCGCACATGATGACGGACGCATCGTCATGATGGTCGAATTCAAGGACGCGAATGAAGAGCAGCGCGCCTGCCGCCTCTGCAACTCGGGGCTCATGGCCGTGAAATCGGCCGACCTGTTCGACTTGCTCTCGCGCGTCGGCAACGACAATGCGCAGGGCGAATATTACCTTGTCGACATCGTCAACGTGGCGACGCTGGACGAGCGGACGTGCGCGGTCATCGTCACCGACGATCCGCACGAAGTGGGCGGCATCAACAGCCGCGGCGAACTGGCCGAGGCGGAAGGCCGCTGGCAAGCCCGCCGCCGCGTGCAGGCGATGGCCGACGGCGCCTCGCTGATCGCGCCCGAAACCGTGTTCTTTGCGTTCGACACCAAGCTCGGCCGCGATGTCACGATCGAACCCAACGTGGTCTTCGGTCCCGGTGTCACGGTCGCAGACGGCGTTACGATTCACGCGTTCTCGCACCTCGAAGGCGCGACGCTGGACACCGGTACCACGGTCGGCCCTTATGCCCGCCTGCGCCCCGGTACGGTGCTTCGCAAGGGCGCCAAGGTCGGCAACTTTGTCGAGATCAAGAACGCCGAACTGGGCGAAGGCGCCAAGGCCAACCACCTCTCCTACATCGGCGACGCCAGCGTGGGCGCGAAAGCCAACATCGGCGCGGGCACGATCACCTGCAATTATGACGGCTACTTCAAGTACCGCACTGTGATTGGCGAGCGCGCCTTCATCGGTTCGAACAGCGCCCTCGTCGCGCCCGTGAAGATCGGCGCCGACGCCATTGTCGCGGCAGGCAGCACGGTCACCCGCGATGTCGCCGATGGCGAACTGCGGCTGGTGCGCGGGGAACAACTGGTCAAGCCCGGCTGGGCCGACCGTTTCCATGACGCGATGAAGAAGAAAAAGGCCGAACGGGCAGCCGGCGGCAAGTGAAAAGCCGGGAGGGCGGCCAAAACCGCCCTCCTCGTCAATTCATGGCAATCAGGCGCCGATCGCCTGCCTTTGCGCAATGAAGTCCAGCTCGCTTTTCGCGCCGCTGTTGCCGGGGTCATAGAGCAGCGACTGCTCGAACATCTGCTTCGCCTCGCCAAGACGGCCGAGTTCGATCAGGTTGAAGCCCATGCCGCGCAGCGCACGCCCGGCGATTCCGGCATCCGATCCCTTGGTATTCTTGTCGACGATAGCCCAGGCATGGGCGAAGAGATCATAGCTCTTCTGGAACTGCCGCCGCGACTTGAACAGTTCGGCATATTCGTTGGCATAATGCGCGTTATCGGGCGCGAGTTCGGTCGCCCGGCGCAATTCGTTCTCGGCAAGGTCACCCCGGCCGAGATCGACGAGCGCGTAGCCCTTGCCGAAATGCGCATCGCATACCGCGCTGCTCACCATGATCGCATTGGCGGGTGCCGTATGGCCGCCGTTATCGGACAGGCACAAGCGTGGACGTGCATCCCCGGCGAGGCCCTGCTCGCTGGCGGAAATGACCGAGTCGAACAGCTTCACCGCCTTTTCGGGTTTACCCGCGCGGATCATGTCGAACCCGCGACTCACCGTGCCGACATACTCGGCATGGGCCGCTCCGCTGACCAGCGCAACGGGCGCCAGGGCGGGAGCCTCACCGGCCATCGCCATCCCGGGCACCGTCAGCGCGATACCTAAAGCCATCAAAGAAACCGACTTCAAAGCGAAGTTCATCGGCAGTGTCCTCTCCCGATCGAGCCGCTCGCACCGGTCTATGCCGGGCTGTTTCATCGAACGGCCTTCGTCGAAGCAGGTAGAGTATCCGACGAGCAAGGTTTGACAAGAAATTTCGCCGCGTCCCGATCACGGGAAGCATTATTTCACGATTGGGCGCTGATCGATATCCGCTCGTCGCGCGGGCACACTGCTTTCAACCCCGTGGCGGGATCGGGCGACAGTGGCAATCACGCCTCGCGATCCCTAAAATAACCCTTTCGCTTTGCACACATTACCAAGCCTTCATGGTGGCGCCAGCAAACGCCAACCTTTAACGGTGTAGGGCAAAGCTCTTTCCGCTCGAACAAGGTAACTTAAGCGCAATGTGTGGAATCATCGGCATCGTCGGCAAGGAACAGGTCGCGGATCGACTGGTCGACGGACTGCGGCGCATGGAATATCGCGGCTATGACAGCGCGGGCGTCTGCACCGTCGAAAACGGGCAGCTCATCCGCCGCCGCGCGCAAGGCAAGTTGATCAACCTCGTCAACGAGCTGGCCCGCGATCCCGCGCCCGGCCTGATCGGCATTGCCCACACCCGTTGGGCCACCCATGGCGCGCCCACGGCCGTCAATGCCCACCCGCACGCGACCGAGCACCTCGCCCTCGTCCACAACGGCATTATCGAAAACTTCCGCCCGCTGCGCGAAGCCCTCGAATCGCGCGGCCGCACGTTCGAAAGCCAGACCGATACCGAAGTGGTCGCCCACCTCGTGTCCGAGCAAGTCGAGGCCGGACTTTCGCCGCAGGATGCGGTGAAGGTTGTCCTCCCGCAGCTTCGCGGCGCCTTCGCCCTCGCCATCGCATTCCGCCAGCACCCCGACCTGCTGATCGGCGCGCGCCTCGGTTCGCCGCTGGTCGTCGGCTATGGCGACGGCGAGACCTATCTCGGTTCCGACGCCCTCGCCCTCGCCCCGCTCACCCAGCGCATCACGTACCTTGAGGAAGGCGACTGGGTCGTCATCACCCGCGAAGGCGCGCAGATCTTCGATGCCGACAACAACCCGGTCGAGCGCGAGATCGTCGCCTCGGGTGCCTCGGCAGTCGCCATCGAGAAGGGCAATTATCGCCACTTCATGCAGAAGGAGATCTTCGAGCAGCCGACCGTGGTGGCGCAGACCCTGCGCAGCTACATCCACCAGGTGGACCAGTCGGTCGCCCTGCCGCAGATCGATTTCGACCTTTCGGCGATCAAACGCATCACTATCGTCGCTTGCGGCACCAGCTTCTACGCCGGCATGGTGGCGAAGTACTGGATCGAGACGTTCGCCCGCCTGCCCGTCGATATCGATGTGGCTTCCGAATTCCGCTACCGCGATCCCGTTCTGGAGCCGGGCGGCCTTGCCCTGTTCATCTCGCAGTCCGGCGAGACGGCCGACACGCTCGCCGCGCTCAAGCACTGCAAGGCGGCCGGACAGACCATCGCCGTGGTCGTCAACGTACCCACCAGCACGATGGCGCGCGAGGCGGACCTGCTGCTGCCGACCCACGCCGGTCCGGAAATCGGTGTCGCCTCGACCAAGGCCTTCACCTGCCAGCTGGCCGTGCTTGCCGCGCTTGCCGCGCACCTTGCCGTCAAGCATGGACGCATGGACCGTGAGGAAGAGAACGAGGTCGTCCAGCACCTGCTCCAGACCCCGGCCAGCCTCAACGCCGCGCTCGCCTTCGACGAAGAGATCGCGGCGATGGCGCACCTCATCGCACCGGCGCGCGACGTGCTCTACCTCGGGCGCGGTCCGGACTATCCGCTGGCCCTCGAAGGCGCGCTGAAGCTGAAAGAAATCAGCTACATCCACGCCGAAGGTTACGCGTCGGGCGAGATGAAGCATGGCCCCATCGCGCTGATCGACGAAGCAGTGCCGGTCATCGTGCTCGCCCCTTCCGGCCCGCTGTTCGAGAAGACGGTCAGCAACATGCAGGAAGTGCGCGCACGCGGCGGCAAGGTCGTGCTGATCTCCGACGCCGAGGGCATTGCCGAGGCCGGTGAAGGCTGCATCGCCACCATCGAGATGCCGCGCGTCCACCCACTGATCGCACCGCTGGTCTATGCGGTGCCGGTACAGCTGCTGGCCTACCACGTCGCCTGCGTGAAGGGCACCGACGTCGATCAGCCGCGTAATCTCGCCAAGAGCGTCACCGTCGAATAAGGGAAGTGCGGCCGGATGATCGGAAAGGTTTACCTGGTAATAACCCTTCTGCGGGTAAACGCCGGGACGTGAACAAACGGTCGCAACCCCCACAAGCTCTTCCGAAGGAGCTGCCCGTCCTCGCCGTACTCGGCTTCACCGAACCGGCGGAAGGTGATTGGGCGCGTCTTCGCGGTCTCCAATATTCCTGCCTCGGCCGAGCGCGGACGGCGCGAATCGCGACGCAACTGGCAGCGCTGGCTGCTGCAGTGGCCGTGCTGTTCGGCCATATTCACCCCGCCGCCATTGGCGGCTGGGCGGCCCTCGTCTGCGCCACCCTCTGGTGGAGCGCGCGAATCGAGAGCGACCTTGCCGACGCCGACCGCCGCCGCCTGACGCACGCCGAGATCCGCCGCCATGCGATCACCGTGGTTGCCCGGGCCGTGGTCTGGTCGATCCCGGTCTGTGCCTTCGGCCCCTTCATCGATCCTCAGGCCCAGGTGAAGCTGTGGACCGTGGTGGCCATGCTGATGACCGGCTGCACCGTGCTGATGCCGGGCATTCCGCTGGGCACGCTGATCTTCACCGGCATAGTCGGCGGATCGACGATCGCCTATTTCGTGGTGCTCGGCAGCTATGACATGGCGCTGGTGGGCTTGGCCTTCGCGGGCGTCATCATCGCCGGCGCCGTTGAAAGCGCGCGCCAGTACCTCTCCACCAAAGTCGCCGAAGCGGGCATGACAGAGCGCGACGAAGTCGTCTCGATGCTGCTGCGCGAGTTCGAGGAAGGCGAGGCCGACTGGCTCTGGCAGATCGACACCGCCCGCCGCGTGCGCGCCATCTCGCCGCGCTTTGCCTATGCACTTGGCCGCGACGCGACCGAGATCGAGGGCGTTCCCTTCATCCAGCTCATCGCCGGGTCGGCTTGGGACAGCGGCCAGTTCCCGCCCAGCCTTCACGATCTGGCCGAGCGCCTCAAGCGCCGCGAAAGCTTCTCCAACCTGCTCGTGCGCGTCACCATCGATGGCAAGCCGCGCTGGTGGGAGCTTTCCGGCACGCCCAAGCTTAACGAGAATGGCCAGTTCGACGGTTTCCGGGGCGTCGGCTCCGATGTCACCGAAGCACGCGAGAACAGCGACAAGATCGCCTGGCTTGCCCGCTATGACACGCTGACCGGCCTGCCCAACCGCCTGATGCTGACTGAAGCACTAGGGGAAGCGCTCGCCTATGCCGAGAAGTGGCGCACCCGCTGCGCCTTCCTGATGATCGACCTCGACCGGTTCAAGGCGGTCAACGATACGCTTGGCCACCTCGTCGGCGACCAGTTGCTGGCCCGCGTCTCGGAACGGCTCAAGGCGCAGATGACCGAAAAGGAACTCTGCGGCCGCCTTGGCGGGGACGAGTTCGCCGTCGTCATCCGCGACGCCAGCGATCTGGAACACGTTAACCGCGTGGCCCAGCGGGTGATCCACTCGCTGTCGCAGCCCTATCACGTCGATCACCACACACTCTATGTGGGCGCCTCGGTCGGCTCCGCCATCGGCCCGCGCGATGGGCAGACGGTCGAGACGCTGATGCGCAATGCCGATCTTGCGCTCTATCGCTCCAAGGACGGCGGCGGCAACGCCCACTACACCTACGAACCCGCGCTCCACGCCCATGCCGAGGAGCGCCGCCAGCTTGAATTCTCGCTGCGTTCGGCCATCGAGCGCGGGGAGTTCACGCTCAATTACCAGCCCGTGGTCGATGCCCTGACCGAAGGCGTGGTCTCCTTCGAGGCGCTGCTGCGCTGGAATAGCAAGGAACACGGCTTCGTCAGCCCGGCGAAGTTCATTCCGCTGGCCGAAGACACCCGCCTGATCGTCCCCATCGGCGAATGGGTGCTCAAGGAAGCCTGCCTCGAAGCGATGAACTGGCCCGAGCATGTGCGCGTGGCCGTCAACGTCTCGGGCGAGCAGTTGCTTGATCACAACTTCGCGGGAAGCGTTGTCGCCGCCCTCACCCAGAGCGGGTTGTCCGCCGCGCGGCTCGAACTGGAAGTGACCGAAAGCATCTTCCTGCGCGACGCCACGCTGGCGCGTTCGGCGCTCGAACAGGTCATGGCGCTGGGCTGCAAGGTCGCGCTCGATGACTTCGGCACCGGCTATTCTTCGCTCGGCTATCTGCGCAAACTGCGGTTTTCGACGATCAAGGTGGACCGCTCGTTCGTGCAGGGCGCGGCAACGGGCAATGCCGAGAGCCTCGCCATCATCCGTGCCGTCGTCGCCATGGCCGACAGCCTCGACATGTCGACCACCGCGGAAGGCTGCGAGACCGAGAAGGAAGTCGAGATGATCCGTCAACTCGGCTGCCGCAAGATCCAGGGCTACTACTTCGGCCGTCCGATGATCGCGAAGGATGCGCTGGGGCTGTTCCATAACCGCAGTTTCGCACACGGCCAGACCGCCGCCTGAGGCGGGACGCTGCTGCGAATTGAAAAACCGCGCTCCGCATTTTCCGGGGGCGCGGCTTTTTGCATTCTCATAGCCTTCCAGCGACGACCTTCCACAATAACACTCCGTCGCCCCCGCGAAGGCGGGGGCCCCGCGTCCTTCTCTCCACGCCCGCCCAGAAAAGCGGGATCCGCCAAGTTCACAAACGAAGTGCAACACCAGGTTATGGTGTTGTCATGGGAAGAGCTTACGAACAGCTTGATCTGGAAGAGCGGTGTACGATTGCCCGTCTTCATGAAGACGGGCAATCACTGCGCCAGATCGCGGCAGCTCTGGATCGCTCGGCATCGACGATCTTTCGGGAGCTGAAGCGCAACAGCGGCAGCACGGTGGGCTATCGGCCCGGCTATGCGCAAGAGCAGGCGCGCGCCCGGCGCTGGTCGGGCATGCGCCTCGAACGCGATCAGGCCTTGCGCGAGGGCGTGCTGGGCCGCCTCGCGGCCGGCTGGTCACCCGAGCAGATCGCCGGCCGCATGGCCCGCGAGGCCGGCGTGCGTATCATCAGTCACGAGAGCATCTATCGCTTCATCCATGCCCAGATCAGGCGGACGAACGATCGATCATGGCGCCATTATCTGCCCCGCGCCAAGGCCCGCCGCGGATGGCGCCGCAAGCCCGGCGGATCCTCGGTCCGCTTCATCGCCAAGCGCCAACCCATCGCCATGCGCCCGGACGAGGCCGCGGATCGGTCCCGGCCCGGCCACTGGGAGGCCGACTTCATGCTCTTCGCCCGATACGGCCAGGCCATCCTCGTCGCCCATGAACGCTCCTCGCGCTACACCCTGATCTGCCATCCGCCCGACCGAAAGGCCCGGCGCACCGCCGACCTGCTCGCCGCCATGCTGCGGCCCTGGCCCGACGCCTTGCGCCAAACCCTGACCCTCGACAACGGCACCGAGTTTGCACAGCACCACAGGTTGCACCGTCTCGGCATCGATACGTTCTTCTGCGACCCCCACGCCCCATGGCAAAAGGGCGGCGTCGAAAACGCCATCGGCCGCCTCAGACGCGACCTGCCGCGCAAGACCAACATCGAGGATCTCTCGCCTGCCCACTTTGAGGACATCATCCAACGCTACAACAATACACCGCGAAAATGCCTCGACTTCAAAACACCCGCCGAGGCATGCTCTCTTCAACCGTTGCACTTCGAATGTGAATCCACAGCCCCGCCTTCGCGGGGATGACGAGATTAGGAAGGGCTGCGAAATTGAGAGCGTGGATGCTTTAACTACACTGACCAAAACGAAAAACGCCCCCGAAACCGGGGGCGTTCGTTCGATTCGTTATGGAGAGAACAGCGGCCTCAGGCCCCCACCAACCCGCGAATGGCGCTTTCAAACAGCGCGCGGCCGTCGGTGCCGCCATGCTTCGCATCGATGGCGCGCTCGGGGTGCGGCATCATGCCCAGCACGTTGCCAGCCGCATTGAGCACGCCGGCAATCTGGCGCGCCGAACCATTGACTTCACCCACATAGCGGAAGGCCACGCGGCCCTCGCCTTCGAGGCGATCCAGCGATTCCGCATCGGCGTGATAGTTGCCGTCGTGGTGGGCGACGGGGATCGAGATCTCCTGCCCGGCCTCATAGCCCGAGGTGAACAGCGACTGGGCGTTCTCGACCTTGAGCGTGACGTCGCGGCAAACGAAGCGGATGCCCGAATTACGCAGCAGCGCGCCCGGCAACAAACCACTTTCGGTCAGGACCTGGAAGCCGTTGCAGACGCCGAACACCGGCACGCCGCGATTGGCGGCATCGATCACGGCACGCATAACCGGCGAGCGCGAGGCAATCGCACCGCAGCGCAGGTAGTCTCCGTAGGAGAACCCGCCCGGCAGGCCGATGAAGTCCAAATTGTCCGGCAGATCGGCATCGCCGTGCCAGACGCGAATGCATTCGTTGCCCGAGATCTTTTCCAGCGCCACCGCCAGATCGCGGTCGCAGTTGGAGCCCGGGAACGTGACGACAGCGGAGCGGAACGACATCAGGCCACCTTCTCGATGCGGTAGTTCTCGATCACCATGTTGGCGAGCAGCTTGCGGCACATGTCATCGAGCGCTTCGTCGGTCACGCTCTCGTCGACATCCAGTTCGAACAGGCGGCCGGCACGCACGTCATTGACGCCGGCGAAGCCGAGGCCTTCGAGCGAGTGGTGGATCGCACGGCCCTGCGGGTCGAGGACGCCGGACTTGAGGCTGACGTGGACGCGGACTTTCATCTGGGGACCTTTCGCTTGCACAGCGCAGATTCGTTTCAGAGCGCCTATGACGCCGAGAGCGCCTCGGGGCAAGATCCGAGGGGCAAAAGCGTGTCATCTTTGCAATCGAAGAGCACTTGATGGGCGCTTGATGGGGGGCCGCCAACCTGCCATTCCCGCTTCATGCAGGATCCCATCTCGTTCGCTGGCCAGGTCGCCGTCGTCACCGGAGCCGGTCATGGCCTTGGCCGCGCTTATGCGCTGGAACTGGCGCGACGCGGTGCGAAAGTGGTCGTGAACGATCTGGGCGCCGAGCGCGACGGATCGGGGCATTCCGACGCAGCACTCGTCGTGGTCGAGGAAATCCGCAGCCTTGGCGGCGAGGCCATGGCTGACGGCGGCGACGTTTCCGATTTCGCGCAGATGGAGGCCATGGCCGCCCGCGCGAAGGAAGCGTGGGGCGGCATCCACGTGCTCATCAACAACGCCGGCACCCTGCGCGACCGTACGTTCGCCAAGATGGACATGGCGGATTTCGAGCTGGTGGTGCGCGTCCACCTGCTCGGCAGCGCCTATGCCACCAAGGCGGTGTGGGCGACCATGCACGAACAGGGCTATGGCCGCGTACTGATGACCACTAGCGCCTCCGGGCTGGGCGGCAACTTCGGGCAGGCCAATTACGGCGCCGCCAAGCTCGGCGTGCTGGGCCTTGCCCGCACCTTGCGCATGGAAGGCGCCAAGTACGGCATCCGCGTCAATTCTCTGGCCCCCACCGCCGGCACCCGGATGACCGCCGACATCTTCCCGGACGAGGCCTATGCCGCCTTCGAGCCTGAAGCGGTGGTCCCCGCCGCGCTCTACCTCGTCTCGAAAGACGCCCCCAACGACGCCATCGTCGCGGCCGGCGGCGGCGTCTGCCAAGGCGCGTTCATCACCATGAACGACGGCGTGCTGCTTTCGGGGGAGCAATTGACCGTGGAAGGTTTCGCGGCAGCGTGGGACCGCATTGCCGACCGTCATGGCGACCGGGTGATGAATACCGGCATGGAACAGGCGCATCACGCGCTCTCGCTCCTGCTAAAATCGCAGGATTGAGAGTATGTTCGCGCGGCCGCCAAAGGGCCGCGCTCAGCCCTCGACCACTTTCAGCAGCTTGCGTTCCAGCGGACTCAACACGCCGGCCAGTTCGTGCCCGCGCTTGAGGATTTGCCCCGCCTCTCCGAACAGCGTCCACATGCCCTGCTTGCCGCGCAGTGCCGGACGCTTCTCTATGCGCGCCTGCGGACGTTCGGCCGCACGGCGGAAGGCCGAGAAATTGGCCGCGTCCTTGCCGAAGTCCATCGCATAGTCGCGCCACATTCCAGCGGCGACCATGCGGCCATAGAGATCGAGAATGCGCTGGAGTTCAATCCGGTCGAACGCCGTCTGGAGCGGTACGCGCGCCGGAAAGGCGACGACGCCTGCCGGAAGCGGATTCGGACTGCCGATGGAGCTTGCCGCCATCCGCCGTTCACACCCCCTTGCGGGCCGGCTCGGTTGCCAATTCCGCTTCGCGCAGCTCAGTCTCGCGCAGCTTCAGCAGCGCATCGACTTGCGCACGAAGCGCGGCAACCTGCTCTTCCAGCTCGTCCACCCGCTGGCTACCCACCGGCTCGCACGGCTCCTTGCAGGGCGTGCCATAGGGCATGAATTCCTTCGCATATGTCTCCGCCTTGACCAGCGTGGAGCGGGCCTTGACGCCGATCATAGTCGCGCCTTCGGGCACGTCTTCAGTGACGACCGCGCTGGCGCCGACACGCGCACGCCTGCCGACCGTGACCGGGCCGATGATCTGCGCGCCCGAACCGACGATCACATTGTCCAGCAGAGTTGGGTGGCGCTTGCCACCCTTGCCGTTGGTGGGGTTCGACCCGCCCAGCGTCACGCACTGGTAGATCGTCACATTGTCACCGATCTCGGCGGTCTCGCCGATGACGGTGAAGCCATGGTCGATGAAGAAGTTCTTCCCGATCGTGGCGCCCGGATGGATGTCTATCGCGGTCAGAAAGCGGGAGACGTGGTTGACCACGCGGGCTAGGAAAAACAGGTCCGCACGGAACAGCCGGTGCGCGATCTTGTGGAAGAACAGCGCCCATACGCCCGGATAGAGCAGCACTTCCCACCGCGAACGCGGTGCAGGGTCGCGCGCGACGACCGAGTCCAGATAGCGGACAAGATTACCCAGCATCGCGCGAATCTCCCATCAAACGGCCCGTCTGGCAAGCTGCTTGGCAAGCCGGCCTCAGGTGCCTTTCGGATCGCCGCCCTTAACCTCTTCCAGCGCGTCGCGCCAGATCGCCATTGTCGGCGGACTCTTGCGCTCCAGACTGAGACGATCGATCGCGGCGACCAGTCGTTCGACGCCCAGATGGCTACGCTCGGCGCGCGGTACAAGATAGTCTAGCGCCGCCGGATCGAGAACAAGGCCGCGCATCTGCGCGTGAACCTCGATCAGGTCCGCCATCATCGCCTCGTCCGGAGCGTCGATCTCCAGCTCCAGCGCCGCACCGAGGCGCGAGCGCAAGTCGGGCAGCGCCACCTGCCAGCGCCCCTCGCCTTCGCCGCGGCGATGACTCGACACGATCAGCAGCGGCCGACGGCTTTCCTGCGCGCGGTTCCAGGCGTGGAAGACCGCGTCTTCCTCCATGCGGTCCGCATCGTCGAGCGCGTCGCCGTGTCCGGCCTCGACGAACCAGCGGGCCAGCAGCGACTTGCCCGAGCGCGGCGCGCCCGAGAGAATCGCCGCATGGAACGGCCAGCGGCCCGTCTCAAGCAGCGCGTCGATCGCCGCCGCATTGGCGTTGCCGACGACAATGCGCGGCGGGCTGTCGCTCGCGGTCGACAGCGGAAGTGGTATCTGCTTCATCCCCCGAACCCTCTAGCGGCTGATTCTCAGCGCGCCGCCTCCTGCCGAGACTTTCCAGCCCTGCGCGCGCAGCGCGGCGGCCAGTTTGTCGGCGCCGCCCTCGACGCTGACACGCAGCACCGAAATGCCGCCAATGGCAAGGCTGACCGTGGCCGCCCCCTTCACGCCCGGCACGCCGCGCACGGCAGCCAGCGCGGCATCGACCGCGGCGGCATCGGGGCTGGCGAACTGGACAGACACGGTTTCCACCGCGACCGGCGCTGCAACAGGAGCCACCGGACCCACGGGCGCCGCCGGAATTACCGGCGCAACGTCACTTTGCGGCAATGCGCCGCCCTGCGGCATCAGCTTTTCGCGCAGCTGTGCAAACGCCCGGTCGAGCGCGACCTGACTCATCGTCAGCGTCGGATCGGGGCTGAGCTGCCCGTTCGCCAGTGCGTTGCGATAGATCTCGTCGGTCCGTTCGACGGCCTTAGCCATCATGCCGGGCAATTCCTGATCGCTGGCAGCGTCCAGCTCGAAACTGTCGAGGAACGTGTTGTCCGGGCCGTAACGCGCGGTGAACGTGCCGTGGATCGGGCCACCGGGCCATTGCCGTTCAAGCCGCGCGATCGGGATCAGCACGTCGGTCGCGCCGAACTGGTCAAGCAGACCGCGCCACCACAGGCGACTGCGGCGCGTGGCCTGACCAGCGGTGAGAATCAGCGAATCGCCGCCCGCACCCACGGGGCGGACATAATCGATGGCGCTTTGCGAGGCCTGGAACTCGGCCCAGGCCTTTTGCCAGGGCCCGCGCACTTCGAAGACCTGCTGCACGCCGCCCGAATTCAGCACCGGCAGGAGGAGCAGCGGCGCCGAACGCACCATGGCCCCGCCGCCGCCCACGAATTGGCCGGCCTTGCCCTTGTCGAAGATCACGCCCAGCGTAGCGATATAGCGGCGCGGGCCGACCTGTTCCTGCCCAATCACCACCGAGGAGACCATCGCATCGATCGATTCGATCGGCATGTCCGGCCCGCCCAGTTTCTTCCAGGCTTCCTTCTCGGCCTGCTTCCAGCCTTCGAGTCGCGCTTCCGCGCCCGTCTTGGCCGTCACATCGACATGAATGCCGTTGACCTGAATGTCTTCGGAGTTGGCGAGCGGCGCAATCCCGCGGTCGCCTTCGACTTGCGCGGCGATTCGCCAGGCGCCGAATCCGACCACGCCCAGCGCGGCCGCACTGCCAAGAAGCACGGCTGCGCGTGCCGCAGTCCAGCGCCGACCCTTGTCACGGCCGGCCAATTGCCGGAATTTCTGGGGGAACGTCATCGCCATCGTCGAAACCGATGGGCCTTTTGCCTAAACGGGAATGGAAATCCAAGCCGGAAAGCGATAGGGGCGCGCAATGTCCGACGATAACTCCACGAAGAGCTACTCCTATGAGCAGGCCGGCGTCTCGATCGCCGCCGGAAACGCGCTGGTGAAAGCCATCGGCCCGCTCGCGAAATCCACTGCGCGCCCCGGCGCCGACGCCGAGCTGGGAGGCTTCGGCGGATTCTTCGACCCGCGTGCTGCGGGTTACAAGGATCCGCTGCTGGTCGCCGCCAACGACGGCGTGGGCACCAAGGTCAAGCTCGCCATCGACCACGATCGCCATGACCATATCGGCATCGATCTTGTCGCCATGTGCGTGAACGACCTTATCGTGCAGGGCGCGGAGCCCCTGTTCTTCCTCGATTATTTCGCCACCGGAAAGCTTGAAAACGGCGTTGCCGAACGTGTTGTCGCCGGCATTGCCGAAGGCTGCAAGATGTCGGGCTGCGCCCTGATCGGCGGCGAAACCGCCGAAATGCCGGGCATGTATGCTGCCGGCGACTACGACCTTGCCGGCTTCTGCGTCGGCGCCGTCGAGCGCGGCGAACAGCTTACCGGCGACAAGGTTGCTGCTGGCGACGTGCTGCTGGGCCTTGCCTCTTCGGGCGTGCATTCGAACGGCTACTCGCTGGTTCGCCGCCTTGCCGAGGACAAGGGCTGGAAGCTCGACCGCCCTGCCCTGTTCGATTCGGACACGCTGCTGATCGACGCCCTGATCGCGCCCACGCGCATCTACGTGAAGAGCCTGCTGCCCTTCATCCGCTCGGGCCGCATCCATGCGCTGGCCCACATCACTGGTGGCGGTCTGCTGGAAAACATCCCGCGCGTGCTGCCGGAAGGCCTGCATGCCCGCATCGACGTCGGCGCCTGGCCGCAGCCGCGCCTGATGGCGTTCCTGCAGGCGCAGGGCAACATCGAGCCGGGCGAGATGGCCCGCACTTTCAACTGCGGCATCGGCATGGTGCTCGCGGTCTCGGCCGACGAAGCCGCCGCGCTCAAGACCGAGCTGGAAGCCGCCGGCGAGACGGTCTTCGTGATCGGCGCCATCGAAGCGGGCGACAAGGGCTGCACCGTGCAGGGCAAGGCCGAGGAATGGTCCGCCCGTGAGGACTGGGAGGCCGTCCATCTTGCCTGAGAAGGCAAAAGTCGCCGTCCTTCTTTCGGGCAGCGGCACCAACATGGCGGCGCTGCTCTACGCCAGCCGGCGCGAGGACTGTTCTTACGAGATCGTCCTCGTCGCCAGCAACAAGCCCGAGGCCGGGGGCCTTGCCCTTGCCGAGGCAGAGGGCGTGGCGACGTTCGCGCTTAGCCACAAGGGCCTCTCGCGCGCCGAACATGACGCGGCGATGGATGCGGCGATTCGCCAGTCGGGGGCGCAGTGGGTCGCGCTCGCGGGCTACATGCGCATCCTCACCGACGAATTCGTCGCGGGCTGGGATGGCCGGATGGTCAATATCCACCCCTCGCTGCTGCCCAAGTACACCGGCCTTCATACCCACCAGCGCGCCATCGAGGCGGGTGACAGCCATGGCGGGGCGACTGTCCATCTCGTCATTCCCGAACTCGACGAAGGCCCGATTCTCGGTCAGATCCCGGTCGCCATCGTGCCCGGCGACACGGCGGAGAGCCTTGCCGCACGCGTGCTGATCGCCGAGCATCAGCTCTACTCGCGCTGTCTTGCCGAACTGGTCACGCGCGAAACGAGTCCGGAATGGCTGCTTGCCCGAGTTCGCGAACGGGCCATGGCCCTGCCGGAGACCGACGAGATCGCCAGCCACGGCATGCCGTGCTTCGGCATCGTCAAAGGCAAGAAGTTCGCCTACTTCACCGCCGACCATCACGGCGACGGCCGCACCGCGCTGCTCGTCAAGATCAGCGGGCCGGACGAGCAGGCCATGCTGATCGAACAAGACGAGGCGCGCTATTATCGCCCCGCCTACTTCGGCGACGGCTGGGTCGGCATCCGCCTCGACCTTGGCGACAATGACTGGGATGCGATTGCCGACTGGCTGTCCCGCTCATGGCGCGCGGTGGCGCCGAAGAAGCTGACTACGCTGCTGGATGTGGCCGATCAGTTCTGAGGAATTGGCGGCGTCCTGGCCTCCACCTCAATGCCGGCCCCCGATTCCTAAATCCCAAACCACGTCGTCCTCGCGCAGGCGGGGATCCCGCTTTTCTGGCGGCGTAGCGAAAAGGCAGCGGGGCCCCCGCCTTCGCGGGGGCGACGAAGTGAGGAACGTCGGGACCTGTGCCCCGCCGATTAGTTGTCGGCTCTCAATGCCTCCATGCGTCGGGAAGCATACGATTGGTCAGCCCTGAGGATCGGAGACGCGGACACGCACCATCTCCTCATCAATATCGAGCCGCATTCTATGAACCCCAAACCTCGTCGTCCCCGCGCAGGCGGGGACCCCGCTTTTCTGGCGGCGTAGCGGAAAGGCAGCGCCCTCCACCTGCGCGGGGGCGACGAAGTGTTATGCAGTCGAACCCATGCGTGCCCGACGGATTGCCCTGACTTACCGCCTCAGGCCCCAACCGCTCGCGCATCGCGGATCATGCGTCCGATCTGATCGAGCAGGGTCAGCCGCTCTTTCTTGAGATCTTCCAGCCGCGCGTCGGACGCCACTTCGAGTTGCTCCTCGATGCGGTTGATGGCGCCGTTGACCTCGCCGTAGCGATCCGCGAGCGCGGCGAAGTGACCGCGCGTGGCCTTGAGGTGGTGGAGGACCGCAATATCCTCCGGGAATTCCTCGACGAGTTCGTGGGGCTTGTAGGTCATCGGCTCTCCTCAACGCTCGATAGAGCTTCGATTTTAGCCCCTCGCCCTCCCCGCGCCTTGCGCGGGATCAAAGCGCAAGGCGGGAAATTCAGATTTGCGAGTAATCCACCTGCGGCCGGCTTTCGCGCGTGCCGCGATAGAGCTTGTCAGGTTCGCGCGGGTCCCCCGCGATCATGACGTGGTCGTCGTGGACCGCGACCAGCGTGCCCACGAACGGGAACCCCTCAAGGCTGCCGTTGACGCGGTAGCTCACGGTATCGCCGACCTTGAAGCTCGCCGCGTCGAAATTGAATTCAAAGGGGCAGGCTTCGCCCGTCTCACCCATGCCTTGCATTTATCGCTCTCCTATTCCGGGCAAAGTAACCCAGAACCCGCAGCCGCAAAACCGAAAAGCGCAGTCTTCGATCAGGTTTTACCTCTTCACACGCAAGATTGTTTTGCGCAGCCCGGACAACGGGGCCCGGCATCGAAGCCATATCGCCCCAAAACAAAAAGGCCGCCCAAACGGGCGGCCTTTTCATTCATTCGGAGAAGCGGATGCTTCAGCCGACGATTTCTTCGGGCTTGAAGAAGTAGGCGATTTCGATCGCCGCGTTCTCTTCCGAGTCCGAACCGTGAACCGAGTTAGCTTCGATCGATTCGGCGTAGACCTTGCGGATGGTGCCTTCGGCAGCATCGGCCGGGTTGGTGGCGCCCATCACGTCGCGGTTGGCCTTCACGGCGTCTTCGCCTTCGAGAACCTGCACGACCACCGGACCCGAGACCATGAACGAAACGAGGTCGTTGAAGAACGGACGTTCCTTGTGGACGGCGTAGAAGCCCTCAGCCTGTTCCTGGGTCATCTGGATGCGCTTCGAGGCGACGACGCGCAGGCCGGCTTCCTCAAGCATCTTGGTCACGCCGCCGGTCAGGTTGCGGCGGGTCGCGTCGGGCTTGATGATCGAGAAGGTGCGGGTAACCGCCATGGTAGGTTCCTTGCGAGGTAGGGGTTTTGAATTGTTGGCGGGCCCCTAGCCGGGAACGGCCCGGATCGCAAGAATTAGGCTGCGTAATGATGAACCCTCGGAGGGGAGAATCATCCAGCCTGAACCCATCTCCCGCCGTCCTGCTTCCAGTAATAGTGTTCCACGCCCTCACGGCCGCGCAACATACGCCAGGTATCGCGCGCATGCTGGAGCGTGGACTGGTCGAACAGGAAGAACATGCGCTCGAACGGAGTATCGCCTTCGCGCCATTGCCCATCGGCAATCGCCATGAACTTCGCCCCGTTGGCAGGCTTCGGCACTTCGGAAATCAGGATCGGCTGGCGGTCGTCGCCCCCGTCACCCGCGAAGCCGTTGGCAAGGAAGCTTTCCGATCCGGTCGACCACAGTGCCTGGCAGATGCGCTGGCGCTGGCCGAGGTCGGCGGAGACGACGAGCAGCCGCTCGCCATTCCCCGCGACCTTTCCGGCAATCAGCGCAAGCGCGCTTTCGGCAGGGTCGCGACTGAGCTGATAGAAATCCACGCGCATGTCGCGACCCGAGCCTTTTACTTACGCTTCAAGCGTATCGCGCACGAAGCGGTCGAGCAGGCGCACGCCGAAGCCCGAGGCGCCCTTGTCCCAGGTCGCGCCCGGCTTGTCGGTCCACACGGTACCGGCAATGTCGAGGTGCGCCCAGGGGGTGTCGTTCTCGATGAAGCGCAGCAGGAACTGCGCCGCGGTGATCGAGCCGCCGAAGCGCGGGCCGACGTTCTTGATGTCGGCAATCGGGCTGTCGATCATCTTGTCGTAGTTCGGGCCCATCGGCATGCGCCACAGGCGGTCGCCCGAGGCGTCGCCGGCAGCGTTGAGCTGGCCTGCCAGCTCGTCGTTGTTCGAGAACAGACCGGCATATTCGTGCGCGAGGCTGAGGATGATCGCGCCGGTCAGCGTAGCAAGGTCGACGATCTTGGCGGGCTTGTACTCGCGCTGCACCCAGGTCAGCGCGTCGCACAGGACCAGACGGCCCTCGGCGTCGGTATTGATGACCTCGATGGTCTGGCCCGAGAGCGAAGTGACGACGTCACCGGGGCGCTGGGCATTACCGTCGGGCATGTTTTCCACAAGACCGCAGACGCCGACGACGTTGGCCTTGGCCTTGCGCAGCGCGAGCGCGAGCATGGTGCCGGCCACCGCACCGGCGCCGCCCATGTCCCACTTCATGTCTTCCATGCCGGCGGCGGGCTTGATCGAGATGCCGCCGGTGTCGAAGGTCACGCCCTTGCCGACGAAGGCCACCGGCGCCTCGCCCGCGTTGCCGCCCAGCCATTCGAGCACCAGCAGGCGCGCCGGACGCACCGAGCCCTGTGCCACGCCGAGCAGCGAGCCCATGCCGAGATCGGCCATTTCCTTCTCGTCCAGCACGCGGACCTTCAGGCCGCTGCCCGCCATCTTCGCCTCGCAGCGGGCGACGAAAGTTTCCGGGTAGATCGCGTTGGCGGGTTCGGTAACGAGTTCGCGGGTGAAGGACACGCCCTCAACAATCGCCTGCTCCACGGCCCAGACCGCCTCGGTGCCTTCGGGCGCGCCGACCACGGCGATGTCCACGAGGCTCGGCTTGGCGTCTTCGGCCAGCTTGGTGCGATAGGTGTCGAGGCGCCATGCGCGCAGCACGGCGCCCAGCAGCGCACCGGCCGCTTCGTCGGCCGAGAGGCCCGCGCCGGTGAGGTCCAGCGTCACCGCCGTCTCGCCCGAAGTGAGGTACTTGGCGACAACAGCCGCACCGGCGCGCTCGATGGCGCCCTTGCGGTCCTTGCCGTCAGCGGACCCGATCCCGGCCAGCGCGACGCGCACGACTTTGCCGTTACGCTCGACAAAGCCCTCGAACACCTGCCCTGCCTTCGCGGTGAAACGCGATGCCTTGGCACCCTCGACCAGCACCGGCTCAAGGTCGGCGGGAATCGCGTCCTGATTCACGAAGCGGGCGACGAGACGCGCCGCGGAGGCGGCAGCTGCGTCAAGGAACTGGATATTCATGGGATCTCCTGAATTCTTGTGGGCGAGCGACGGACTTGTGCGCTTCGCCACAACAGCGGATTGCAGTTAGGCACAGGCGGTGCGATAGGCAAGCCATGCTCCCGGCCGCCCCGACCCTGCTGCATGCCCGCAAGCTGCGCCTGCACCACCTTCCGTTGCCGCTGCTGGCTGCCGGATTTGTATCTCTCTCATTGCCTTGCACTGCGTTTGCACAGGATCTGTCGCGGCAGGTGGATACCGGGCCGATTCAAGGTGCTCCGCCTGCGCCTCCGCCCGCAACTGCGGACTTGGTGCCGGTCGCTTTCGAGGCCGATACCGTCGAATACGACGAACACGGCGAAACGGTTACCGCCAAGGGCAACGTCGTCCTGCGCAAAGACAAGCAATCGGTTCGCGCCGATACCGTGACATGGAACCGGACGACCGGCCAGATCGTCGGCACCGGCAACGTGCGCGTCGTCGACCAGAACGGTAACCAGGTCTATTCCGACCATGTCGAGCTTACCGACGAGCTGAAGACCGGGGCGATGGAAAACCTGCTGCTGGTGCTGCGCGAAGGCGCGCGGCTGGCGGCGAACAAGGGCGAGCGCCTCGCCAATGGCGATGTTGTGCTCCAGCACGCCGCCTATAGCGGATGCGCCGTGTCCGACGATTCGGGTTGCCCCAAGAGCCCTACCTGGCGCGTGCTCGCCAAGTCCGTGATCTACAGCGAGGATAAGAACCTCGTGCGCTTCTCGGACGCCCGGCTCGAACTATTCGGTAAAGTCCAGATCCCGCTGTTCGGCATGTCGGTCAGCACCAATGGCGGCGCGGTGTCCGGCTTCCTGGTTCCCGATTTCCGGTCCAGCCCGTCTAACGGCATCGAGGTGGCGCAGCCCTATTACTGGAAGATCGCTCCGAACCGCGATCTGACCGGCACGCTGCACGTCTATACCGAAGCCGCGCCGATGGCTTCGTTCGAGTATCGCGCTCTCACCGATAAGGGCGCGTACCAGATCACCGGCTACGCCACGTCGAGCAACAAGATCCCGATCGACGATACCAATCCCGATCCCAACCGCGAGCGTTCGTTCCGCGGCTACATCTTCGCCAACGGCAGGTTCCAGCTCGACGAGGGCTGGAGCGTGACCGCCTCGATCCGCCGCGCCACCGACCGCACGTTCCTGCGCCGCTACGACATCAGCCGCGACGACCGCCTGCGTTCGAGCGTCGAGGTCGAGCATATCGACGAAGACAGCTACTTCTCGTTTGCAGGCTACGCCACGCAGACCATGCGCTCGGGCCAGGATCAGGGGCTGATGCCCGTTGCGATCCCGGTGATAGACTATCGCCGCCGCTTCGACGAATCGCTGCTGGGCGGCAAGATCGAGACACAGGTGAACACCATGGGTATCACCCGCGTCGACGGGCAGGATACCCAGCGTGCTTTCGCCAGCGCCCAGTGGTCGCTGCGCAAGGTCACCGGAATGGGTCAGGAAGTGGTGTTCACCGGCCTTGTGCGCGGGGATGTCTACCACTCGGACGAGAATGACACGACCACGACGGTAGCCTATCAGGGCATGCCCGGCTGGCAGAGCCGCGCGATCGCCCTGGCAGCAGTCGACGTGAAGTGGCCGCTGGTGGGGCAGGTCTTCGGCGGCACCCAGGTCCTGACCCCGCGCGTCCAGCTGGTGGCGACGCCGTCGATCAAGAATCTGGAGATTCCCAACGAGGATTCACGCGCGATCGAGTTGGAGGACACCAACCTCTTCTCGCTCAACCGCTTCCCCGGCTACGACCGTTTCGAGGACGGCGTGCGCGTCACGTACGGCTTCGACTGGATGTTCGAGCGGCCGCGCTGGCGCATCAAGAGCACGCTCGGCCAGTCGGTGCGCCTCAGCAACGATCAGTCGATTCTGCCTGACGGCACCGGCCTTTCCGACAAGACTTCGGACATCGTCGGCCGTACCGAAATCCGTTACCGCAACTTCGTCAGCCTGATCCACCGCTTCCGGCTGGACAAGGACAATCTGGCCGTGCGCCGCAACGAAGTCGATCTGGAGCTGGGCAGCAACCAGACCTATTTCGAACTCGGCTATACCAAGCTCAACCGCGACGTCACCGAGAATATCGAGGATCTCCAGAATCGCGAGGAAGTGCGCGCCGCCGGCCGCGTCGCCTTCGCGAACTACTGGTCGATGTTCGGTTCGGCGGTGGTCAATCTCACCAACCACAGCGAGGACCCGATTTACGGCTCGGACGGTTTCCAGCCGCTGCGCACGCGGTTCGGCGTTGCATATGAGGACGATTGCCTCGAAATCGCGCTGACCTGGCGCCGCGACTACGTCTCCAATGGCGACGCGCGCAAGGGCAACTCCTTCGCACTCCATTTCGCGCTCAAGAACATCGGCGTCCACTGAGCGAAAAACCCTCCAACAGGCACAAGTTGACTGGGGCACGCCCGGGGCGTTGGCAGGTCATGTCAAAGCCGCTATCGGACGCACTCAGTTTCGGTTAAGCCGCAGGCCGACATAGGCCGGAAAACGTCCGCAAGGTGTCCGTCACCTTGCGAACGGGGACCGGAAATGACTGGTCGCAGACGGGATAGAGATCAACGGTGACAGCAATCCAACGTAGCAGGTCCATCAAGCGTGCGGTGCGCAATTGCGCGATCGCGGGCGGCGCCATCGCGTCCGCCCTGTCCCCGCTCGCAGTGTCGACCGCGGCTTATGCCCAGGCTGCCGCCACGCAGACGACCGAGCAGGGCGACATCGTGATCCCCGACGACGTCAAGATCTTCGGCAACGACAACCCGAACGTCCGCCGCGCCACCGCGGTGGTCAACGGCGACATCATCACCGGTACGGACGTGGACCAGCGCCTGGCGCTGATCCTGGCCGCGAACCAGGGCAAGATCGACGATGACGAGAAGAAGCGCCTGCGCCTTCAGGTGCTGCGCAACCTGATCGACGAAACGCTCCAGATTCAGGAAGCCAAGGCGGCCGACGTCGCGGTGACCGATGCCGATGTCGACCAGACTTACGGCCGCGTCGCCTCGCAGAACTTCGGACAGAACGCTGCGGCCATGGACGCCTACCTCAAGCGCGTCGGCTCCTCCACCGATTCGCTGAAGCGCCAGATTCGCGGCGAACTGTCGTGGCAGCACCTGCTCCAGCGCAACGTCCAGCCGTACATCAACGTCTCGGACGATGAAGTGAACGAGATGCTGACGCGTCTCAAGGCGGCCAAGGGCACGGACGAGTACCGCATCGGCGAAATCTACCTCGCCTCGACGGACGATTCGCAGCAGCAGGTCTACCAGAATGCCATGCAGATCGTGCAGCAGCTCAAGCAGGGCGGCAGCTTCGTGGCCTATGCCCGCCAGTATTCACAGGCATCGACTGCCGCGGTCGGCGGCGACCTTGGCTGGATCCGCCTTGCCCAGCTTCCTGCCGAACTCGCCAATGCCGCGCACGACATGCAGCCCGGCCAGCTCGTCGGCCCGATCCAGGTGCCCGGCGGCTACGACATCATCTATCTGATCGACAAGCGTCAGGTCCTCACCGCCGATCCGCGCGACGCGGTGCTGGCGCTCAAGCAGATCTCGCTCAACTTCCCGAAGGGCATTTCGGAAGCGGAAGCCAATACCAAGGCGCAGGCTTTCGCCAAGGCCATCAGCACCGCCAAGGGCTGCGGCGATGTCGACAAGGTAGCCACCGGCGTCGGCGCGCAAGTCGTCGCCAACGATCAGGTCAAGGCGCGCGACCTTCCCGCCGCGATCCAGACCTCGATCCTTCAGCTTTCGCCCGGCGAAACGCTGCCGCCGTTCGGCTCGCTGACCGAGGGTGTGCGCATCCTGATGCTCTGCGGCCGCGACGATCCGCAGGTCGATTCGGGCCCGAGCTTCGAACAGCTCCAGTCGCAGATCGAGGACGATCGCGTGAACAAGCGCGCGCAGATGTACCTGCGCGATCTCAGGCGCGACGCGATCATCGAATACAACTGATGCGTTCATGAGCGGCACCGTAACGATGTCTGCGGCGCCGCTTGCCGTTTCGCTGGGGGATCCTGCCGGGGTCGCCCCGGAACTGATCGCCGAGGCGTGGACGCGCCGTGAAGGTTCCAACCTCGCGCCATTCTTCGCCGTCGGCGGCGCCGGCCTGCTGGCCGCTGCCGCCCACAGCCGGGGCATCGCGCTGCCGGTGATCCGCATTGCCAGCCCGGCCGAAGCGACCGCCGCTTTCGCGCACGGATTGCCCGTTCTGGGCAACGAAGACGCCTCCCCCGCATTCGGAATGCCTTCACGGGAAGGCGCGGAACTCGCGCTCCATTCGCTCTCGCAGGCAGTGCGCCTCGCCGTTTCGGGTGAAGCGGGGGGGATCGTTACCGGCCCCATCGCCAAATCGAAACTCGCGGAAGTCGGCTTCACCCAGCCCGGCCAGACCGAATTCTGCGCCGATGCCTGCGGCGTGGCCCATGACGATGCCGTGATGATGCTGGCGGGGCCGAACCTGCGGACCGTACCGCTAACCGTCCATGTGGCGCTGACTCAAGTACCCGCCCTGCTCACCCGCGACCTGATCGCGCGCAAGACGCGGATCGTCGCGCAGGCACTGGCGCGCGATTTCGGCCTGTCACCCGCGCGTATCGCCATCACCGGGCTCAATCCCCACGCCGGCGAAGACGGCCGCATGGGCCGCGAGGAAATCGACACCATCATTCCCGCCATCGAAGCGCTCGCGGCCGAAGGACTGGCCGTCACCGGCCCGCACCCGGCCGACGCGCTCTTTGCCGCCCACCAGCGCGATGCCTTCGACGTCGCGCTTTGCATGTATCACGATCAGGCCCTGATCCCGATCAAGACGCTCGACTTCGATGCCGGCGTCAATGTCACGCTCGGCCTGCCGATCGTCCGCACTTCGCCCGATCACGGCACCGCCTTCACCATCGCCGGAAAGGGCGTGGCGAGCCCGGGCGCGATGATCGCGGCGCTGCGGATGGCCGGCGAGTGCGCGGCACGCAGGGCCGCTGAAGGAATTCCGGCATGACCACTCTCCCCCCCTTGCGCGAAGTCATCGCCAAGCACGGGCTCTCGGCCAGCAAGGCGCTCGGCCAGAACTTCCTGTTTGACGAACAATTGCTCGACCGCATCGCCGCGATTCCCGGCAATCTCGACGGCGCGCAAGTGCTGGAAATCGGCCCCGGTCCCGGCGGCCTCACCCGCGCACTGCTGCGCGCCGGGGCACAGGTTACCGCGATCGAGATGGACCGGCGCTGCTTGCCCGCGCTCGCCGAACTCGAAGCGGCATTCCCCGGCAAGCTCAAGGTGATCGAAGGGGATGCGATGAAGATCGACCCCGCGACGCTGTTCGAGGGGCCGTACCATATCGTCGCCAACTTGCCCTACAATGTCGGCACCGCGCTCTTCACCGGCTGGCTTTCGGGCGAGACATGGCCGCCGCAGTGGCGCTCTCTGACCCTGATGTTCCAGGAGGAAGTGGCGCGCCGCATCATCGCCGAGCCGAACATCTCCGCCTATGGCCGCCTTGCCGTGCTGGCGCAGTGGCGCGCGAAGGCAAAGCTGGCGATGAAAGTGCACCGCAGCGCCTTCACCCCGCCGCCCAAGGTCATGTCGGCCATCGTCCATGTCGAACCGGGCGAAGCGCCCGAAGGCGTCTCCATGCGCGTTCTGGAACGGACGACCGAGGCCGCCTTCGGCCAGCGCCGCAAGATGCTGCGCCAGAGCGTAAAGGGCGTTCCCGGCGCGCTGGACGCGCTGGAACGGCTGGAAATCGACCCGCAACGCCGCGCCGAAACGCTTTCCGTCGATGAATTCGTGAGCCTCGCCCGCGAACTGAGCAAGCGCTGAGCGCGGGCTCAGCTATTTGTCGCCGAGGTCGCTTTCACCCGTCGCGGCGATATGCAAGCTGTTGAGCGGTTCCATACCCGGCGTAACAATCCGCGTCACGACGACAATGGAACACACCAGAACGCCGAGGATCAGAAAGGCCTGAAGTAGCCGCGCCGACAAAGGACCGTCCGACGCCAGTGCCGCTGCGAGCGGGCGGCGGTGCTCGGAGGCTGCTGCCGCTTCCGCACTGAGCACAATCGGCATCGCTCCACCTTCAAGCACCGCCATAACGCAGATCGGCTCACTCAAGGAAACACTGCAACGTTTGCCGCGACGCCCGCGTACCTGGCCGACCAGCGCTTGCCGGCCGACCATTACTTCAACGATTTCACCCATCGCTGGAGGTTGGGACATCATCAGGCACAGTCCACGCACGCTGGCGCCGACCACTATCGCCTCGCCCTCTACCATTCCGGTAGCCGTCGCGTGGCGCACACATGCCTGGACCATCGCACGTGCCCGGTCTCTAACGAAAACCCTCTGCTCGTTCATGGGACATGGCCCCCCAGCCGTTCCGATGAGACTACTCTACCTACCAATCTCGCAGAGGGAAGTTAATGAACTGAAAACGTTACGACATCAAACCGCGATGTCAGACTTCCGCCAACGCTAGAGATCCAGCCATCGCGGCTTTCTTGCGTAGGCGCCAGGCATGAAGCAGCGGCTCGGTATAGCCGTTGGGTTGCTCTACGCCCCGGAACACGAGGTCGCAGGCCGCGCGGAAGGCGAAGGACGTGTCCCAGTTACCCGCCATCGGCTCGTAGAGCGGATCGCCGGCATTCTGCGCATCGACCTTGGCGGCCATGCGCTTCAGCGACGCCATGACCTGTTCCTCGCTGCAAACGCCGTGCAGCAGCCAGTTGGCCATGTGCTGGCTGGAGATGCGCAGCGTCGCGCGGTCCTCCATCAGGCCCACGTCGTTGATGTCGGGCACCTTCGAACAGCCGACGCCCTGATCGATCCAGCGCACGACATAGCCGAGCAGGCCCTGCGCATTGTTGTCGAGTTCCTCGCGAATCTCGTCTTCCGACCAGTTGGCACCCTGGGCCAGCGGAACTTGCAGCAGCAGGTCCAGCCCCGGAATTTCGCCTTCCGCGATCTCTCCGCGCAGGCCGAAAACGTCGACCTCGTGATAGTGCATGGCATGGAGCGTGGCGGCCGTGGGTGACGGCACCCATGCGGTGTTCGCGCCGGTCCTGGGATGCCCGATCTTCTGCTCCAGCATGTCGCGCATCATGTCCGGCGCGGCCCACATGCCCTTGCCGATCTGCGCCACGCCCGAAAGCCCGTGTGCAAGGCCGATGGCGACGTTGCGGCGCTCGTAAGCGGCGATCCAAGTCGAGCCCTTGATCGCGCTCTTACGGATCATCGGCCCCGCGCGCATCGAGGTGTGGATCTCGTCACCCGTACGGTCGAGGAAGCCGGTGTTGATGAAGACGATTCGATCCCGGACCGCGTGGATGCAGGCGGCGAGGTTCGCAGACGTGCGCCGCTCCTCGTCCATGACGCCGACCTTGATGGTGTGACGATCCAGCCCCAGCAGATCCTCCACCGCATCGAACAGGTCGTTGGTGAAGGCACATTCCTCCGGCCCGTGCATCTTCGGCTTGACGATATAGATGCTGCTCTGACGGCTGTTGCCGAACCGGGTGAGGCCCTTCACGTCCTGCGCCGAGATCGCACTGGTAAGCACGGCATCCATGATCCCCTCGGGGATTTCCGAACCGTCCGGCAGCAGGATCGCCGGATTTGTCATCAAATGGCCGACATTGCGCACGAACAGCAGGCTGCGGCCCGGCAGGTCAACCGTTTCACCCGAGGCCAGCGTGACGCGCTTGTCGCCCGCGAGTTCGCGGGTCAGCGTGCGGCCGCCCTTCTCGAACGTTTCGGTAAGGTCGCCCCGGATCACGCCCAGCCAGTTGGCATAGGCCGCCAGCTTGTCCTCGGCATCGACCGCCGCGACCGAATCCTCCAGATCGACGATCGTGGTGAGCGCGGATTCGAGAACGATGTCGGCGATGCCCGCCTTGTCCGAACCGCCGACCTCGGTCGAGCGGTCGACCACGATCTCGATGGCCAACCCGTTCGAGCGATAGAGCCGTCCCTTCGCCGTCTCGCCCAGGTATTGCGCGGGATCGGCGAGCGGCGCGTCGGCCGTCTCCACATCGGACCAGCTTCCCGCCGCTAGCGGCAGGGCCTTGTCGAGAAACGCGCGGCCTGCCGCGATCACCGCCGCGCCGCGAACCGGATCATAGCCCTTGCCCTGTGCAGGCGCCGCGTCGAGCGCGTCGGTGCCGTAGAAGGCGTCGTAAAGACTGCCCCAGCGGGCATTGGCGGCGTTGAGCAGGAACCGCGCATTGAGCACGGGAACGACGAGCTGCGGCCCTGCCATCGTGGCGATCTCGGGATCGACGCCTGTGGTGCCGATGGCGAATTGACCGGGCTCGGGAACGAGATAGCCGATCTCACGCAGGAAGGCCTGATAATCGCCCTGATCGATGGGCTTGCCCGGGCGGCTCATATGCCAGGCGTCGATCAGCGCCTGGAGTTCGTCACGCTTCGCCAGCAGTGCGCGATTACGCGGGGCGAGTTGCCCCACCAGCGCGGCAAACCCGCTCCAGAACGTGGCAGCGTCCAGCCCGATCGGGGGCAGGACCTGCTCCTCGACAAAGCGCGCCAGTGCGGTGTCGACCCGCAGGCCCGAACGTTCCATCCTGTCAGTCATCATTCCTCGCATATCCAATGCACGCGGGCCGGTTGTTGGCGCGCGCGTCCGTGACACTGTTTTTCAAGTCTGTCCCGGGGAGGAATCGCGGGTTCTATGCCCGATCGCTGCCGCAATGGCAACAGGCCGTTCGAGACTGTGCCGCAAAGGGAGTAGTCCGTCGGACCCGCTTACATTGGCGTCGGAAAGGCTTAGATTGCAACGGTTCGTCAACCATCGAGTCCGCCGGGAACCCGTGACTGGCATGGACGTTGCTCAGAGTTAGTGAGTGGAGGTGGGGGGCGAAGTCCGCAAAGGTAAGGACATGCTGCGCAAGATTACCCGCCTATTCGTCATCAAGACGCACTGGGAAGCGTACATGATTATCTACGCCCTCGCGCTGGGCGCGGTAGAACGCGGCAGCGTCTACCTCACGCGCTTTCCCGGCTTCGGTGGCAAACTGCTGTTCCTGGCCTGCACCGGCGCGGTGTTCATGGCGGGCGCCAAGATTCTGGACGCAATCAAATACGAGAAGGCGCAAAGGCTGGCGCCCTTGCTGGAATCGGCGACTCCAAAGCCCAAAAGCCACACGTCACGGCAGGACCGCAACGCCGCCTGACGGCGGTCCGTGCCTGTCCGACCTGAAGGCCTGCCCGATCTGGAGGAAGGTGGGGTGTTTCTGTTGCAAGGTACACCCCGGACCCCTGGAATCCCTTCTGTTGCCCGGTGGGTCCAACCGCGCTTTAGCTTTGTAACTTCAGGCCGTTAGGCCCTAGAATTACGCGGCGAGAGCGAGTGCTTCGTTGTCGTTGGCACTTGTGAGTTTTGAGCCTTGAACGGGTTACTCAGCCCGGAAGAAAACACCGCTTTTCAACACACGTCGATCCTAGTTCGGCCCCGTCATCACCCCTGCGACAACAGGGTTGTCCCGCCATAAGCTGGACGGGTGATGGTGGAGCCGCCGGGTACCGCCCCCGGGTCCGCTGTGCCTATTGAACGGCGCAGTTTATCATCATAGCCAGCAAGCTGGCAGGGACCCATATAGGGTCCGCCGCGCAAAAGAAAAGGGCGGGAATCACTCCCACCCTTCTCTCGCGATCACAAAGGGTTTGCCCCGATCACCCCTTCTTCAGGGAGTCGCGGATCTCGGCGAGCAGTTCAACCTCGGTCGGCCCGGCAGGCGCGGCTTCCTTCGCCGGCATCAGCTTGTTGGCCTGACGCACGAGGAGAAAGATCACGAAAGCCAGGATCAGGAAGTTGAGCACTGCCGTGATGAACGAGCCGTAGCCCAGCATGGCGACACCCGCCGTCTTGAGCGCGGCATAGGTCATCGGGCCGTGGTAAGTGGCCGGAACCGTGCCGAGCACCACGAACTTGTTGCTGAAATCGATACCTCCGGTGATGAGGCCGATGAACGGCATGATGACATCGTCGGTAAGCGAGGAGACGATCTTGCCGAAAGCGGCGCCGATGATCACACCCACGGCAAGATCAAGCGCGTTACCGCGCGCGATGAACGTCTTGAATTCCTGAAGCATCTTCCGCTGATCCCCTATGATTTCAGGTGTTCTTACGAATTTTCAAATGGTTGTCGGGCAGGCCTGCCACGCTGCATAAGCCGCAGGTTGCCACATTGGCCCTTTGGTAACAATCGGTTGCGGGCACGGTTGCTTCCCGGACGGTCCTTGAACCGGCCCCCACCCCTGCTATCTATGCCAAGGACGCGACGTGGCCGTTTCGGCCCGATCGACCTGGAGGACACCCTATGCGCCTTTCCCTCGCCGCTCGTGCCGGACGCAACAGCCTTGCCCTTGCGGCCGCGTTGTGGCTGGCCGGTTGTGGCTTCAACTCGGTGCCGACCAAGCAGGAAGCCGCCAAGGCCAAGTGGGCCGACGTGCAGGCCGCCTATCAGGAACGCGCCAACCTCGTGCCCAACCTTGCCGCCGTGGCCAAGGGCGCGGCAACGCAGGAGAAGGAAATCCTGACCGGCGTGGTAGAAGCGCGCGCCAAGGCCACCTCGATCCAACTCAGCGCCAATGACCTCAACGATCCGGCCAAGATGCAGCAGTTCCAGGCTGCGCAGGGCCAGCTCGGCCAGAGCCTCTCGCGCCTGCTGGTCAGCGTCGAGCAGTATCCCGAGCTGAAGTCGATCGTGAACTACCAGATGCTGCAAACCCAGCTCGAAGGGCAGGAAAACCGCATCCGCATCGCCGTGCGTGACTACAACGCGGCGGTTCAGACCTACAACACCGCCGTCCGCACCTTCCCGACCATGATCGGCGCCAAGCTGCGCGGCGCGGATCCGCTGGTGCCCTACACGGCGTCGACGCCGGGCGCGGACGTCGCGCCCAGCCTCGAAGGCAAGATGTGACCCGGTGAACCCTTTCCGGGCCGTCCTTGCGGCCGTTCTTCTGGCCTTCGGCGTGCTGCTTGCCCAGCACGCAGCCGCCGAGCCCACGTTCCCCAAGCTCACCGGCCGGGTCGTGGACGACGCCAACGTCATCCCCGACGATGTCGAGGCCCGGCTGACGCAGAAACTGGACGCGCTGGAGAAGAACTCCGGCCGCCAGCTCGTCGTCGTCACCCTCCCCAGCCTTCAGGGCTACGATATCTCCGACTACGGCTATCAGCTCGGCCGCGCCTGGGGCATCGGTGAGAAGGACAAGAACACCGGCGCCTTGCTGATCGTCGCACCCAACGAACACAAGGTGCGGATCGAGGTCGGCTACGGCCTGGAGCCGATCATCACCGACGGTCTGTCGTTCCTCATCATCAACAACCAGATTCTCCCCCGCTTCAAGGCGGGCGACATGCCCGGCGGCATCGAGGCCGGGACAGACGCGATCGCCAAGCAACTCACTCTGCCGCCCGATCAGGCCCGTCAGGTGGCTGCCAATGCCGACGCCGCGCGCAAGCCGCAGGAAGGCGGATTCCCTGTGGGGACCATCATCTTCATCGGTTTCCTCGTGTTCTTCGTCGCCCTGCCGATGATCAACGAGGCACGCGCAGGCGGGCGGCGTCGGCGCGGTCTGGGCGGTCCGATCATCTGGATGCCCGGCGGTCGTGACGACGATGACCACTGGGGCGGTGGCGGCGGCTGGGGTGGCGGCGGCGGTTTCGGCGGAGGCGGCGGGTTCTCGGGCGGCGGCGGCAGCTTCGGCGGCGGCGGCGCGAGCGGAAGCTGGTAGAGGAGAACGACATGCCCTCACCCATCTACCTTTCCGAGGAAGACCACGCCCGCATTGCCGCTGCCGTCGGCGAAGCCGAGATGCGCAGTTCGGGCGAGATCGTGACCGTTCTGGCCGACCGCTCGGACGGCTATACCGACGTCGCGCTTGCGTGGAGCGCGGTAGTCGCCTTCCTTGCGCTGGCCGCGCTGGTGTTCGCGCCCGGCTTCTACATGGGACTTTACGACCGCCTGCTGGCCAGTTGGGGCCACGAATGGACTCCGCGGATGATTATCGGACTGGCCGGCGGAGTCGCCGCGATCAAGTTCGGCGCCATGCTGGCGCTGCAGCTCTGGCAGCCGCTGCGGTTCTGGCTGGTGCCGGGTCCGGTCAAGACCATGCGCGTGCACACCCATGCCCTGCGCGCCTTCCGCATCGGCGCCGAACAGCGCACCACCGGCCGTACCGGCGTGCTGATCTACCTCTCCATGCGCGAGCACCGCGCCGAGATCGTGACCGACAAGGCCATCGCCGCCAAAGTGGACCCCGAGATCTGGGGCCACGTCATGGCCGCCATGCTCGCCCACGTGGGCGACGAGCGCGTGGCTGACGGCATGGTGGTCGCCGTAGGCAAAGTGGGTGACATCCTCTCCGAACACTTCCCCCGCGCCGATGACGACGTGAACGAACTTCCCGACAGGATTATCGAAGTATGACCGAACTGGCCTCCCTGCCCCTGCCCCCCGATGCCGACGAACCCGATGAAATCATGTGGCAAGGCAAGTTCATCACCACCCGCAAACGGGGCCGCTGGGAATATGTGAGCCGCGCGCGCGGCATTCACGCCGCCGTGATCTTTGCGGTGGACGCCGAAGACCACGTGATCCTGGTGGACCAGTACCGCGTGCCGCTGGGCAAGCGCTGCATCGAACTTCCCGCCGGCCTTGTCGGCGATCATGACGATGTCGCGGGAGAGGACGCCAGCGTCGCCGCCGCACGCGAGTTGGAGGAAGAGACCGGCTACCACGCCGGCCGCATGGAAAACCTCGGCGAATTCTACTCCTCGCCCGGCATGGTGAGCGAAAGCTTCAGCCTGTTCCGCGCGCATGATCTCGTGAAAGTGGGCGAAGGCGGCGGCGTCGATAGCGAGGATATCATCGTCCACCGCGTGCCGCTGGCCGGGATCGAGCAAGCCATCGCCGAATGGCGCAAGGCGGGTTATGCGCTGGACGTGAAGCTGCTGCTCCTGCTCGGCGCGCGAATGCTGGGCTGAGGCCCATGCAAACGCGCCCCGGCATCTGTCAGCGCAAGGCCCGCTATCCCACCGAAGCAGCAGCGCTGGAAGTGGCCGCACGGGCATCGATTGTCTTGCGGCCTTATCGCTGCCCGCTGTGCCGCCAATATCACCTGACGAGCCGCACCAAAGGCATGCGGCTGCCTCGTTTCGAGCGCGAACGGCGCAAGGGCGAGCCGGAGGCGCCTTGAGTTGAAATCACGCCGGTCAGGTCGGCAATTGCGCCGGATCGAACTCGGTTCGTCGAAATTGTGTCGGATCTGCGGCAAAATATGCCGGGTCGGTTCCGATTGAGGTTGCAACAATCCTAGGATTGACGGAGGGCTGATGCCCAGTCCCTACGGAGTTTATCTTGGCCGGATCCCTGTCCAGGCGCATCGTCGTCCTGTGCGTCATTCTCAGCATCGTGCTGGCCGGGCTGGCCGGACTGCTGCTTGACGCTTCGGCGCAGATGCGCGCGAGCCTGACGTGGATCACGCATTCCTCGCAAGTGCTGGAAACCGCCGACCGGGCCTTGCGGCACCTTCAGGCCGCCGAATCCGGCCAGCGCGGCTTCACGCTGACGCAGAACCCTGAATTCGCAGTCAGCTTTCCCACCGAACTGGCAGAGGCCCGGCGCGAGGCCGCCGGCCTCGTCGCGCTGACATCCGACAATCCGCTCCAGAACACCCGCGCCAAGCAGGTCCAGAACCTGATCGACGAGCGCGCGAAAAGCCTGGAGGAAACCGCCCGCCTCACCCGCCGCGGCGATTTCGAAGCTGCGCGCGCCTATGTCGCCGCCGGCCACGGGCGCTTCCTCATGCTGCTGGTGACCGCACGCACGAATGATCTGCTTGAAGCCGAGCGCGCGCTTGCCGCCAACCGCATGGACGCGGTGAAGGAGCGCCTCGACTACATCCGCTGGCTCGTCCTGTTCGGCACGCCGATCACGGTGATCACGATCACCTTCCTGGCAAGCGCGCTGATCCGCCGCATCCGTCGTCCGGTGGACGCGATGATGGCGGTCATGGGCCAGCTCGGTGCCGGGGACCGCAGCGCGCGCATCACCGCACGCATGGAATCGAGCGAGTTCCAGCGCCTTGCCCGAGGCTACAATCGGATGGCCGACGAGCTGGAATCCGCCGTCGCCGATCAGGTTGTGAGCGCGCAGCAACTGCATCACGCCAACCACGAACTCAGCCTCAATGCCGAAGTGCTGCGCGAGCGTGGCGAGGTGATCGAACTGCTCGGCGGCATGGCCCACCGCATGCAGGCCGCCCGCACCGATGAGGAACTGGCCTCGATCATCCGCGTCTTCGTGCCGCGCGTGCTGCCGGAAGTCCCCGGCGCGCTGTTCGCGCACAACAACTCGCGCAACCTGCTGATCCCGATCGCCGCATGGGGCGGTATCGAAGTCGCGGCTGGCGGCTTCGCACCTGATCAGTGCTGGGCGCTCCGGCGCGGCCAAAGCCACTTCGTGATCGATCCTGAATCGGACATCGTCTGCGCCCATGTCGGCAACGAGACCGATCATTACCACTGCGAACCGCTGCTCGCAGGCGGCGAAGTGATCGGTGTCCTCTACCTGAAAGGCGTGGTCGAGGCCGAGAACCGCTTCCGCATGACGGTGCTGACCGAGAACATCGCCTCGGCCCTCGTCAACCACCGCCTCCAGCGCGGCCTGCGCGAACAGACCATCCGCGATCCGCTGACCGGGCTGTTCAACCGCCGCTACATGGAAGAGACTCTGGCGCTGGAAATCGCGCGCGCCTCGCGCGGCGGTACGCCGCTCGGTCTTGTCATGTGCGATGTCGACCACTTCAAGCGCTTCAACGACGAGTTCGGCCATGAGGCCGGCGATGCGGTGCTTCAGGCCGTAGCCGCCGAAATGCGCAGCCGCTTCCGCGACGGCGACGTCGTCTGCCGCTTCGGCGGCGAGGAGTTCACCATCATCGCCCCCGGCACATCAGCGGCGGCGCTGGCAGAGCGCGTCGAGGCCGTGCGGCAGGCTATCGGCGAACTCAACATCCACCAGGGCGGCCGCACGTTGGGCGCGACCACGATGTCCTTTGGCATCGCCGTGTGGGAAGAGAACATGGAGCGCGACGGCTCGACCCTGATCAAGGTCGCCGACGCCGCGCTCTATCGCGCCAAGCGCGAAGGCCGCAACCGCGTGGTGCTGGACAGCCGCGCGGAATCCATGGCGGCTTAATCGGAAGAGCCGAGGCGGGCCGGGCCGGGCCTCACCTCTATTCGTTGAGCAATCCGGTAGCATTCTCCGGATCGCTCTATTCCGTCATTGCGAGCGTAGCGAAGCAATCCAGAGCGGCGTGAGACTGCCCCCGGATTGCTTCGCTACGCTCGCAATGACGAGGGAAATTTGACGCGATAATTGCGGTGTCTCAGAGCGTCGTGAAAATCGCCCCGAAGTCCTTGCCGCCGTTGCCGGCCTCTACGAACGCTTCGTAGATCTTCATCGCGTGCTCGCCCATCGGCACAGTCGCGCCCGAAGTCTCCGCGCCCGCCATCGCAAGGCGCAGATCCTTGAGCATCAGTGCGGAGGCAAAGCCGCCCGCATAGCCATTGTCCGCCGGGCTCGTAGCACCGACGCCGGGCATTGGCGTATAATCGTTGAGCGACCAGCAGTAGCCGGTCGCCTTCGAGCTGATGTCATAGAAAGTCTGCGGATCGAGCCCGGCCTTCTGTGCCAGCGCCAGTGCCTCGCACGTGCCGATCATGTGGATCGCCAGCAGCATGTTGTTACACATCTTGGCGACCTGCCCCGCGCCGGTCTCACCAGCGTGGATCACCGCCTTCGCCATCGGTTCGAGCACGGCTTTCGCGCGCTCGAATGCCGCGTCGCTGCCACCCACCATGAACGTGAGAGTGCCGCCATTGGCCGCCGCGATGCCGCCCGAGACGGGCGCGTCGACCATCTCATAGCCTTCCGCCTGCGCCAGTTCGACCACTTCGCGTGCGGTGGCGAGATCGATGGTCGAGCAATCGAGGAAAAGCGCGCCCTTCGGAGCCTTGCCGAAAACGTCCTGCGTATAGACCGCGCGCACGATGGCGCCGTTCGGCAGCATGGTGACGACGGCATCGACGCCCTCGACCGCAGCCGGGATGCTGTCGAACGCCGCGCAGCCGTGCTCGGCCGCCTTGGCGACGGCATCGGCAGAAAGGTCGAATGCGTTCACGGCGTGCCCCGCCTTGACGAGGTTCGCGGCCATGCCGCCGCCCATGTTGCCGAGGCCGATGAAAGCGATTTTCATGACATTCTCTCCCAAATCACGCCGAGTACGGCAGCCTGTTGGACAGGCATGTCTCTATTCCGCCGCCCCCGCGCAGGTGGGGATCCCGCTTGCGAAACGGCCCTTGTGTCACCTGCCGAAAGCGGGAATGACGATGCGGAAGGGAGGCAGGTCGCGCCGCCCCACGTCGCGCTATCCGACTTACTTGCCCTTCCAGACGCCCGGACGCTTTTCGACGAAGGCGGCCATGCCTTCGGCCTTGTCCTCGGTGGCGGTAAGCACCTGGAACATGCGGCGCTCCATGATGAGGCCGGTGTCGAGCGTGGTCTCGAAGGCCATGTTGACCAGTTCCTTGTTCATCATCGCGGCGAGCGGCGGCATTGCCGCGATCGCCTCGGCCGCCTTCAGCGCTTCGTCCAGCAACTGGTCGAGCGGGACGACACGGCTGACAAGGCCCGAACGCTCGGCCTCGGCAGCGTCCATCAGGCGGCCGGTGAGGCACATGTCCATGGCCTTCGACTTGCCCACCGCGCGCGTCAGGCGCTGCGATCCGCCCATGCCGGGCGCGACACCCAGCTTGATCTCCGGCTGGCCGAACTTGGCGTTTTCCGACGCGATGATGAAGTCCGCCATCATGGCCACTTCGCAGCCGCCGCCCAGCGCGAAGCCGTTGACGGCCGCGATCCAAGGCTTGCGGGTGGTCTTGACCAGGCTGCTGGTCCAGCCCGCGAAGAAGTCCTCCGAATAGAATTCGGCGCCCGGCTTATCGGACATTTCCTTGATGTCGGCGCCTGCCGCGAAGGCCTTCTCGCCCGAGCCGGTGATGACGGCGCAACCCTGGGTCTTGTCCGCCTCGAACGCGGCGAAGGCCGCGATCAGCTCCTCCAGCACCACCGAATTCAGCGCATTGAGCGCCTGCGGACGGTTGAGCGTGATGAGGGTGACGGCACCCTTCGTTTCGACCAGGATCGTTTCGTAGCTCATCGCGGGTTCCTTCAGGTATTCGCTTCGATGTTGGCGATCAGCGCGGCGAGATGCGCCGGGCTGGCATGTTCGTGCGCCTCGTCCTTCGAGGTCGGCGTGTTGTCGTAGGGGATCGGCTCGTCGAACTGGTCGGTCGAAAGATCCCAGAAGCGGCCGTCCACCTTGTTGTAGAAGTGCGTTCCGCCTTTGGTCGACGTCTTGCAGATCTCACCGCCGAAATAGTGCTGCACGGCCAGCGAAGTCACCGCGCACTGGTTGCGCGCGGGGTTGGCCGGGTCGAACGGATCGGAAATGGTATCGGCGGACCAGGATTTCTTGACGGCGTGGTAGAGATCGATCGGCGTTTCGAACCGGCGGCTGGGCGTCAAATGGGCCTCCATTCCTCTTCCGGGGCGAGCGGCGCGAAGATCGCGTCCAGCATCGCATCGGTCACGCCCTCCGGCGCCGCCGGGTTCCACTTCGGCGCCTGATCCTTGTCGACGATCACGGCGCGGACGCCTTCGGCGAAATCGGGCAGGACCAGCACGCGGCTGCCGATGCGGTATTCCATCGCCATGTTCTCCGCGAACGTGTCGAACGTCAGCGAGGTGGCGAGCTGGCGTAGCGAGACCTTGCAGGCCTGCGGGCTCTTGGTGTGCAGAGTAGCGAGTTCGCGGGCAGTCCACTCGCTGTCGTCGCTGTCCAGCGAGGCGAGGATCTGCTCCAGCGTGTCGAAGGCGAAGTGCTTGCGGATCTGCGCCGCGTGGGCGGCAATCTTCGGCTCAGGCGGGGTGACGGCAAGCGCGGTGAGCACGGCGCCGATCTCGTGACCGGCGGCGATGCGGCGCTTGGCCTCGGGCAAGTCCTCGCTATTCAGGTAGTGCGTCGCCAGCCCGGCCCAGAGGCACTCCGCCCCGTCAAGCCGCGCACCGGTGAGCGCCAGGAACTGGCCGAGCCGCCCGTCCAGCCGCGAGAGATACCAGCCGCCGCCGACATCGGGGAACAGGCCAATTCCGGTTTCAGGCATGGCGAAGCGCGTGTTCTCGGTGGCGACGCGGTAATGCGCGGGCTGCGAGATGCCGACCCCGCCGCCCATGGTGATGCCGTCCATGAAGGCGACCACGGGCTTGGCATATTCGAAGAGCTGGTGGTTCAGCCGGTACTCCTCGAAGAAGAACCTGCGGCCCGAATGACCGTCATCCTCCAGCGCCGAGCGGCGCAAGAGATTGATATCACCGCCCGAGCAGAACCCGCGGCCCTCACTGTGCTCGATCCACACGGCTTTCACGGCCGGGTCATTGGCCCATTCGGCCAGCGAATCACTCATCGACTCGCACATGCCCAAAGTGAGCGCATGAATCGCCTTCGGACGGTTCAGCGCGATCACACCGGCCACACCTTCGCGGGACGTAAGCAGTTCTTCGGTCAGGATATCGATGGTCATGATCGTCCTCGCGCGGGTTACTTCAGGAGGTCACGCCCGATGATCATGCGCATGACCTCATTGGTGCCTTCGAGGATACGATGGACGCGCAGGTCGCGCCAGAAGCGCTCGATAGGATAATCCTTCAGATAGCCGTATCCACCGAACATCTGGAGCGCCCGGTCGACAACCGATGAGCCGGTATCGCTGGCCATCATCTTGGCCATGGCGGCAAAGCGGGTCTTGTCCGGCGCGCCGGCCGTAACCTTGGCGGCGGCGAGGTAGAGCAGCGCGCGCGCGGCCTCCAGTTCGGCAGCCATGTCGGCCAGACGGAACTGGGTGTTCTGGAATTCGGCGATCGGCTGGTCGAACTGCTTGCGGTCCTTCACATAGGCAATCGCCTCATCAAGGCAGCGCTGCGCGCCGCCCAGCGAGCAGGCACCGATGTTGAGGCGGCCGCCGTCAAGGCCGGCCATCGCGAACTTGAAACCGTCACCTTCCGCACCGACGCGGTTTTCGACCGGGATGCGGCAATCCTCGAACACCACCTGCGCGGTGGGCGAGGCGTTCCAGCCCAGCTTCTTCTCTGGCGCGCCGAAGGACAGGCCGGGCGTGTCCTTGTCCACCACGAAGCAGGATACGCCGCGCGACTTGTGATCGCCGGTGCGGGCCATCACCACGTAGACGTCGTTGACGCCGCCGCCGGAAATGAACTGCTTGGTGCCGTTGAGCACGTAGTGATCGCCGTCCAGCCGCGCCGTCGTCTTCAGCGCCGCAGCGTCCGAGCCCGAGCCGGGTTCGGTGAGGCAATAGGAGCCGATCTTCTCCATCGTCACCAGATCAGGCAGGTAGCGATCCTTGAGCTGCTGATCGCCGAACGTGTCGATCATCCAGGCGACCATGTTGTGGATCGAGACATAGGCACTGGTGGCCGGGCAGCCGTAGGACATGGCCTCCATGATGAGCGCCGCGTCCAGACGGCCAAGGCCGATGCCGCCGTTTTCCTCTGACACATAGATCGCGCCGAAGCCAAGCTCGCCGGCCGCCTTCCACACGTCCACCGGATAGTGGTGCTTCTCGTCCCATTCGGCGGCGAAAGGCGTGATGCGGTCGGCGGTGAACTTGCGCGCCGTTTCCTGGATCGCGAGTTGGTCTTCGGTGAGGCCAAACTGCCCCGTTTCAAACTGTGCGCTCATCTCAATCCTGCTGCTGGCTGGTGCGCGCCTCTAGGGGCACCGCGTGTAAGTAAGCGTTTCGGGCGCGGCGTCGGGCCCGGTGTCCTTGCGGACAAGCGTGTGGCCGCCGTCGGGACTGGCGAGCGAGACGTCAAGCTTCCAGCTCTGGCCTTCGCCCAAAAAGGCGAATTCGGCTTCGATCGCATCGTCGGCGGCGGACTTGACGGTGCCGAGGCTGGCGACCGATTCGTAGAAAGTCAGCCGCGTGGCATCGATCGTGAGCAGGCCCTTGGCATCGCCGCGCGTGCTTGTGCAATCGCCATTCACAAGGCCCCAGCGGCCGCGCAGGCTCTCCGGAATTTCGGAGGGCAGCGGCGCTTCGGTGACCGTGGAAGTCTCTGCCGCAGCCGGTTCGCCGGTTGCCGTAGCCTGCTCCTTGCTGGCCGGCTGTTTCGAACACCCGGCAAGAGTGAGCACGCCGGCCGCAAGCGCGAGCGGCAGGGACCAACGGGCGGAGACGTGCGGTGCGGTAACGGTCCTGATCTTCATCATGACTTGTCCTTTCCGGTTCCATGGGCGCTCCCGAAGGAACGCCCCGAACACCCCGCTGTTTCCGCCCTGCTCCTGCCCGCTGGCCGCTGCGCTGTCTACATTACCCCATGGTCGGGATGATGAAGGCGCTGTCGCCCGCGCCGCCATCCGGCCAACGCTGGGTCACGGTCTTGACCTTGGTCCAGAAGCGCACGCCTTCCATGCCGTACTGGTTGTGATCGCCGAAGGCCGAACGCTTCCAGCCGCCGAAGCTGTGATAGCTGACCGGCACCGGGATCGGCACGTTCACGCCGACCATGCCCACCTGCACGCGGCTGACGAACTCGCGCGCGGCATGTCCATTGCGGGTGAAGATGGCAACGCCGTTTCCGTACTGGTGACGTGTCGGCAGTTCCACCGCTTCCTCGAACGTCTTGGCACGGACGATCTGGAGCACCGGGCCAAAGATCTCTTCCTTGTAGGCGCTCATCTCGGTCGTGACATGATCGAACAGCGACGGGCCGACGAAGAAGCCTTCCTCGTACCCCTGAAGCGAAAAGCCGCGGCCGTCGACCACCAGTTCCGCGCCTTCGTCGACGCCGGTCTGGATCCAGTTCTCGATCTTCTGCTTGTGCACGGCGGTCACGACCGGGCCGTACTGCGCCTCGGGATCGGTGGAGATACCGACCTTCAGCTTGTCGATCGCGGCGATCAGCTTTTCGCGCAGGATGTCGGCGGTTTCATCGCCCACCGGCACTGCAACCGGCAGCGCCATGCAGCGCTCGCCCGCCGAACCATAGGCCGCGCCCATGATGTCGTTGACGGCCTGGTCCATGTCCGCATCGGGCATGACGATGGCGTGGTTCTTGGCTCCGCCCATCGCCTGCACGCGCTTGCCGGCGGCAACGCCGCGCGAATAGACGTACTGCGCGATGTCGGACGAGCCGACGAAGCTGACGGCGGCGATGCCCGGATGGTCGAGGATCGCATCGACCATTTCCTTGTCGCCGTGGACGACCTGAAGCACGCCTTCGGGCGCGCCGGCTTCGATGAACAGCTCGGCAAGGCGGTTCGGAACCGAAGGATCGCGCTCCGACGGCTTGAGGATGAAGGTATTGCCTACCGCAACGGCGGGAGCGAACATCCACAGCGGAATCATGGCCGGGAAGTTGAACGGGGTGATGCCCGCGCCCACGCCCAGCGGCGCGCGCAGCGAATAGACGTCGATACCGGGGCCCGCGCCCTGCGTGTATTCGCCCTTCAGCATGTGCGGGATGCCGCAGCAGAATTCCACGACCTCAAGGCCGCGCTGGATGTCGCCCTTGGCGTCGTCCACCACCTTGCCGTGCTCCGAAGCGAGCATTTCGGCCAGTGCCTGCATGTTCTTCTCGATCAGTTCCTTGAACTTGAACAGAACGCGGGCGCGGCGCTGCGGGTTGGTGGCGGCCCACTTGGGCTGCACGGCCTGCGCGGTGGCGACGGCGCGGTCCAGCAGGGCCTTGTCGCCAAGCGGCACCTGCGCCTGCACGGCGCCGGTGCTGGGATTGAAAACGTCGCCGAGACGAGCGGCCGGACCGCCGGGTCCGCCGACTACGAAGTGGTCAATCAGGCGCATTCCTCATCCTTTCGCAAATTCTATCACGGGCAAGCTCGTGCCCTTTCACGGGTTAGGTGGTCCCGGCTCGATTTGCAGGCAAGCTGAAAATACGCCATCGATAACTGCACATTTGCAGCCCCAAGGACTATTTCCCGCCGTGACGATGCCTTCCATAGACTGGAGCGACTATCAGGCCTTCCTAGCCATCGCCCGGGCGGGGCAACTGGCGGGCGCAGCCCGTGCGCTGGGCGTCGATCCGACCACCGTGGGCCGCCGCCTCCGCCGTCTGGAAGCGGCGCTGGGCATGCGCCTGTTCGAGCAGACCCGCAGCGGGCAGGACCTGACCGAGGCAGGCGAGGCGCTGCTCGCCACGGTGGAGGCGATGGCCACCGCCGCCGGCCACATTTCCGAACAGGCCGAGCGCGGCGACGGGCTTTCGGGCACGCTGCGCATCACCACCTCGGAAGGTTTCGGCTGCTGGTTCCTCGCCCGCCACCTGCCGGCGTTTCAACGCGCCCACCCGCGCCTTGCCATCGATCTCGTGGCCTCCAGCGGCTTCCTCAGCCCGGGTCGGCGCGAGGCCGATGTCGCGATCATGCTCTCGCGCCCGCGCACCGGGCCGCTGGTAGCGCACAAGCTGTCCGACTACAGGCTCGGGCTCTACGGCAGCCGCGATTACCTGGGCGCCCACGGCACCCCGCAGCGCCCGGCGGACCTGCTGGAAGGCCACAGCCTGGTCGGCTATATCCCCGATCTGATCTACGCCCCCGAACTGCGCTATCTCGACGAAATCCACGCCGGTCTTCGCGCCACGGTCCGCTCGCCCAGCATCACCGCGCAGCAGAGCCTGATCGCCAGCGGCGCCGGACTTGGCGTGCTGCCCTGCTTCATGGCGGAGGACGATCCCCGGCTGGTGCCGGTGCTGCCCGAAAGGCGCATCCTGCGCAGTTTCTGGTTCGTCACACACCAGGACATCCGCAAACTGCCCCGCGTCGTCGCTTTCCGGCAGTGGCTTGACGAAACCGTCAGGCGCATGGAGGGAGTATTGAAGCCCTGATGCCGCCGCACCATACCGACAGGATGACAGACTCAGTGACCATCACGACTTTCGACCCGGCCGAATTCCGCAAGGTGCTCGGCAGCTATCCGACCGGCGTCTGCGTGATAACCGCGCTCGATGAGGACCGCCCGGCGGGCATGGTGGTGGGTTCGTTCACCTCCGTCTCGCTCGATCCGCCGCTGGTGGGTTTCTTCCCCGACAAGCGCTCGACCTCGTGGCCGCTGATCGAGAAGGCGGGCCACTTCTGCGTCAACGTGATGGCCAGCGATCAAGGCGATGTCTGCCGCGCGGTCACCGCCAAGGGCGCCGATAAGTTCGTCGGCGTGGAATATACGGTGTCCGCGCACAATCTGCCGATCATCGCCGATTCCATCGCGGCGATCGAATGCCGGCTCTATTCGGTGAACGAAGCGGGCGACCACTGGTTCGTGCTGGGCGAAGTGCTGCGCATGGAAACCGTGCGCGAGGACGATCCGATGCTGTTCCACAAGGGCCGTTACGGCGGTTTCGCCGAGCGGATGTGATCGCGGGCATGCCGGACTTTCGCGTCGAACTGGCGGGCGGATCGCTTGTGGGCGTGCGGCGCGAGGGCACCGGAACTCCGCTTGTCCTTGCTCACGGCTTCGGCGGATCGCGACGCGACTGGGAGCCGGTGATTGCCGCGCTGCCCACCCATCTGCCCCTGATCGCCTACGACGCGCGCGGCTTCGGTGCCTCTACGGCCGAGCCCGGCATCTCCTTCTCCCATGCCGAAGACCTCCTCACGCTGCTCGACGCGCTGGGAGTGGAATGCGCAGACCTTTGCGGTCTTTCGATGGGCGGCGGCAATGTATTGCACTTCGCGCTCGATCATCCGGAGCGTGTGCGGCGGCTGGTGCTGGTGAGCCCCCTCATGCTCGGCTGGTCATGGACGAGCGACTGGATCGACCGCTGGAAAATGATGGGCCGCGCCGCGCGCGAGGACGATATGGCGACGGCGCGCACCTTGTGGTGGGATCACCCGCTGTTCGAAGGCACCCGCGAAAACCCTGCCGCCGCCGCGCATCTCAAGGTCTCGATAGAAGCATTCCCCGGCACTCAGTGGGTACAGGACGACCAACGCTCCGAACTGCCCGAAGTGGACCGGCTGACCGGCCTTGCCGTGCCGACCCTGCTGCTGACGGGAGAGCGCGACACGGAGGATTTCCGCCTGATCGCAGACCTCATTGTTGCGGCCGGACAGGATGTGAGACGCATCAACCACGCCGATGCGGGCCACCTGCTCAACCTCGAAGTCCCTGTCACGCTGGCTGGTGAAATTGCTGCATTTCTAGTCCAGGCCGCGTAGGAAATCCGTCGATTGCGGCACCGCCGAGCGCTCCGCGCGAGCGGTCCTTGCTTCAGACGGTGCTGCGATCGGTTCCGTGGCCGATCATCGATGCGAATAGCCCATCAGGCATTACCTCGGAATGGGCGGCCGTCAAGAAGGTGTTTCTTTTTCCGGGCTCGCTTCTGTCTCCCACGATCCAAAGCAGTTCAGCGAACACAAACCAATCGGCGGCCAGTCGGTGGACGATCTGGATCTCATGCACTTCAAATCGCGCGAAAAAGAGATCCAGATAAAGCCTCAGGTTCTCCGCACTGTGCATTTCGGCAAGTGCGCCCGAATCTTGTAGATAATCGCGAATACCAATCTGGGCATCGGTCCGAAAAAGGCTGGAGACCGCCCGGGCATCGGCCTTGCGGAGACCATCAAGCAATGCCTCGTGACGGTCCAGTATCGCAATTTCAGCGGCGAGCGGACCTTCGCGCCCTCCCGTATAAGGATCGCCGACAAGCGTCCGGTTCCACAACAGTTCGCCAGTAATCGCCTTTCGGCCCATTGTCGGAAACAGAACCGCTGTCTGAGCGAGGACAGGCTGATTGGCGGCCCTAAACAGACCTTCCGAAAGACCGTAGCAGAAGGCGTACCAATCGCCTTTTATCTCGGCCACAATCTGCATAGGAGCGACCGCGACGACACGATGCAGTTCCTCATAGCTGGCGCGCAGATCGCTCCTGCTGCTGACGAAGCGTTGATACGGTATCGCGCCAGCCGGAACGTCGCCCGAAGTTCGAATGACCGTGTAAGCATAGGGCTCGTCGGGCACGAGCGTTGCCATGATTTCATCCACGATATCGCGGTATTCGGCTTCCATGTGCGCCCGGGCAGCCTCGCCGCTGCGTATGCGGGCATCGAACTGGGAAGCTTTTGAAGGGAAGCTTGCCACATCACTTCTCCCAAGCGAGCTCGTCGTGCGGATGCGCACGCCGCCATCGCCGGTAGAATTGTCTAGCCGCGCTGTACCGAAAGCAATCGGTTTCGCGCTCTGTGCCTTCAGGTCGAAGGCCAGCCCATCGCGCTATCTGTTCGGCATGATGTGGGGCGAACGGCCCCGGCAGATACACCTCGCCTGCCGGTCATTCACGATACCCAACAGGTTTTCCGGGAGCAGTCCGCCAGCCGCAGTAGAGAGGGGGCATTACGCCCCCCTTCTCCTGCCCCCTCCCCCGAAGGGGAGAAGGTCGTCCCTGCCTATCGATCAGAACTTGCCCGAGATCGAAGCCCCGATCACGCGCGGCTCGTTGAACACGGCGGCCATGTAGTTCTCGATCACACCCTTGAGGTTCTTCTCATTGGTGATGTTGCGCGCGAAGGCCGCGATTTCGTACTGGCCACCCGGAGCCGAGTAACCAACCTTCAAACCGCCCTCGAAGTCACCGTCGGAGTAGAACTCCTTGGTCTTGTAGAGCACGAAGTTCGTGTAACCCTGCAACATCCAGTCGGTCGAGGCGAAGAGCGAGCCGCCGTTGCCCAGCGGCACGTCGTAGCGGGCGGTAATGTTGGCGGTGTACTTCGGCGCGTTGGGCAGCGGGTTGCCGTCGATCTGCGCGAAGACGCCCTTGCCGGCCACCGTGATCGTCGGGTTCTCGACCGTGCAGACCACCACGCCGTTAAGCGCGCAGACCTGTGCGTAGACGTTCTTGTCCTTGATCTCGGTGTGCAGCAGGCTGAGACCGGCGGTCAGCGTCAGGTTCCGCACCGGCCGCGCTTCCAGTTCGGCTTCCATGCCGTAGGCCTCGGCCTTGTCGGCATTGAACAGCACGCCGTTGCCGTCCGCATCGTTGCCGTTGAGCTGGATGTCCTTCACCCGGTACGCGAAGCCCGAAAGGTTGAAGCGCACCTTGTTGTCGAACAACTGGGTCTTGATGCCCGCTTCACCCGAAAGGATCGTTTCCGAATCCGCCGTGGTGAAGTCCGTGTTGAACACCGCCGAACGGCCCTGAATTGTCGGTCCACGGAAACCGGTGGCGACGCGGGCGTAGACGCTGACGTCCGGGTTGACCTTGTAGTTCAGGCTGACGTCCCAGCTCGGCTTCTCATCCGACAGGCGCACATTATAGCGGCCCTTGTAGGTCACCACGCCGTCGACGGTGTCGGCGGTCTTGATGAGGCGCGTCTTCTTGGTGTCGTTGGTATAGCGCGCGCCGGCGGTCAGCGTCAGGCCGTCCACCAGTTCGTAGCTACCCTGGCCGAAGAAGGCCCAACTGGTGTTGACGTTGCGCAGGCGCACCCAGTTGTTGGGGTTGTTGGCCGGCGGCGTCAGGAAATAGGCGCGCTGGTAGAAGTCGGTAATGTCACGCGAATCGAACCACATCGCACCGACCTGCCACTTGAAGCGGGTGGCGCCGTTGCTGGCGAGGCGGAGTTCCTCGCTGAGCTGGTCGAGATCGCGCACATTGCCCTGCGACTGGCCGAAGCCATTGGCCACGCCGTTCACCGGGAAGTTCGCGCCCGCGCCGCCATCGGTATCGCCGCGGCTGTAGCCCGAGGTCGATTCCCATGCCGTGATCGAGGTCAGCGTGACCGGCCCGAAATCGAGCGCGATGCGGTTGGAGGCACCGTAAGTGTCATAGGCCTGCGGGTTGTTGTGCGCTTCGTCCAGCGCCACTTCGTCGCGCGGCGTGTCGGACACGTCGTTCGAGCCCTTAGTGAAGGCACCGCGATGGAAGATCGTTGAGGTGCCCTCGTACTTGCGGGCGTGGAAGCTGGTCAGCATCGAGAAATCGCTGCCGGTCGGCGCCAGCAGCAGCTGCACGCGCGCATCACGTTCCTCGAAGCCGCCCATCGCGTCCTTCTTGGGCGAGACGGTGCCGTCGGCGCTGGGGCCGTCATACGTGTTGTCCACCCAGTCGTCGCGGCGCTGGTAGAGCGCGGAAACGCGGACCGCCAGCACGTCCTGAATGATCGGGCCGCCCACGCCGCCGTCGAAAGAGACGGTGTTGTACGAACCGTAGCTGGCATTGGCACGGCCAGTCCAATGGTCGGTTGTCGGCTTGATCGTGTCGAACTTGATGATGCCGGCCGTGGTGTTGCGGCCGAACAGCGAGCCTTGCGGGCCGCGCAGCACTTCCACCTGATCCATATCGAAGACGGGGTTCGACTTGAGCACGACGTGCTCCAGAACCACATCGTCCTGAATAATCGACACCGGCTGCGAGGCGCCGAGGTAGAAGTCGATATTGCCAAGGCCGCGAATGTAGAAGCGCGGGAAGATGCGGCCCGTGGTGGTTTCGGCATAGAGGCCCGGAACGCGGCCCGACAGCGCAAGGATGTCATCGCCGGCAGCCTGGAACGTGCGGAGCTGATCGCCCGAAACGACGCCGACCGAAACCGGCACGTCCTGAAGATTCTCGCGGCGGCGTTCGGCGGTCACGACGATTTCGCCGAGGCCCTCTCCGGCATTGGTTTCAGCCGCTGCGTTGGCGCCGGCGTCCTGCGCCAGGGCGGCATCGCTCAGCCCAAAGGCGCCAAGGCCACAACCAAGAAGAAGCGCGGTTCGGATGGTGAAAATGTGTCGCACGCGGATAGCCCCTTTGGGTAAAATCGAACGGCGCAGCTATAAAGGGAGGGTGACGCTGTCATTACAAGAACTTGTTGCGCATGGCTCAACCGGCGATTCTGCGCACGATTTCGCAGAAGGCGATGCAATTGAGCAACGCTTTCCGCTGGTGATGCAGATTGAACGGGATGAACGCATTTTCATGCGCGCAATTGCGGCGCGGAGGCCGCAATTGCGCGCAGATCTTCAAAACTTGTAGCTGATCTCCAGTCCGTAAGTGCGCGGCTCGCCCACGGCGGCGGCATTGTGGCCCAGCGCGGCGGCGAGCGTCATGCCGCCGACGAAATAGGCCTTGTCGGTCAGGTTCTTGGCAAACAGTGCCGCCGAGAAATCCGATCCCATGATGCCGTTCCAGTCGAGCCGTGCGTTGACCAGCACGTAGCCCGGCAGCTTGGTGCCCGGCGCAATCGAGTCCGCCGCGTTGGAGAAGTACTGCGCGGTCTGCCCATAGAGATCGCCGCGTAGCGAGACCTGTCCCGCGTCCTCTGCCACCGGCATGAAGACTTGCGCATAGGCGGTGCCGGAGAACTTCGGCGTATCGCCCACCGGGCCGTAGGAATAGGGCGTTCCGAACAGTTCGATATGCCCGTCAGTGAACGTGGCATTGGTATAGGCTGCCGAACCGCCCAGTTCGAGCCACTCAGCGGGACGGATATTGCCCTGCGCCTCGAAACCCCAGATCCGCTGGGACGGCACGTTGGCGGTCACCGCGATGGAGGCAAGGCCGCCGGGGCCGTCCGGGTCGGGGAACTCCACGCGCTGCACGTCCTGCACCCACTGGATGAACACGGCGCTGGCGAAGTTGGCGGGACGGCCCATGACCTGCCCCGCGAACTTCAGGCCTCCTTCGATGTCCTGCGTATGCTCCGAATTGAACAGGTTGCCGCCATCGGTCGCGGTGGCGTTGACCGGCGGGGCGGCGCCGTTGAAGCCGCCCGACCGGAACGATCCGCGCGTCTTGAGATAGGCGAACCAGTCGGACGTGACTTTATATTCCAGCCCAACTTCCCACGAGGGGTCAGAGAAGGTCTTGTGCTGGTCCGGCGCGCCGTAAGTGTAAGTCGCGCTGGGAAGCTGCGCGATCGAGACCCGCTCCCACGTGTAACGCAGGCCGCCGGTCAGCTTGAGGTCGGTCACCACTTCGTACGAGACCTGCCCGTAGACGGCATCGGTCTTGTTGCGGATGCGGAAGTTGTTGGTGACGTAGCTGGGCGGGATGATCGGCGAGACATCGAAATAGGTCTGCGGCCAAAGCGTGTCGCTGCGCTGGCGCTGCATGTAATAGCCGACGATATAGTCGAGCCGGCTGTCCAGCGTATCGCCGACAAGCTGGAGTTCGTCGGAGACCGAGCGGACCTTGAGCTGGTTGCCGAATTCACCCGCCGGGGCATTCGCGGTCAGGATCGTCACGAACGGCGCTCCGAGCTGCGGCTGTTCGGAGCGGGTTTTCGAATCCGACCAGCCGAAGATGTTGCGCAGCTTGGCACTGTCGCTCAGTTCGAACTCGGTGGTGTTGGTGACGAACCAGTCCTCGCCGTGATGGCTCGCCCCGCCGGGGTGGCGCGTCTTGTAGGGCCCGATGCGGTGCTGTTCGTTCACATAGTCGATCAGGCCGGGCGCGTAAGCGTCCGGGTGCGCGGCCAGATAGGCGTTCCACGCCCCCGGTCCGGCGATCGCGTCCAGCGAGGGTCCGAACAGACTTCCGGCCCCGCAAGTAAGCGCAAAACCGTTGTTGGTCTGGCCGCAGGAATAGACGCTGTAGGTGTAGGAAGCGCCGGTATTGGTGCCGCGCGTGTTGGTATATTGCAGCATCGTGGTGTTGCTGATCGTATCGGTCGGCTTGATCGTCAGCGTCCCGCGGCCGCTCTCGCGGCGGATGTCGCCCAGCCGCTCGTCATTGAGCAGGTTGCGGATATAGCCGTTCTTGTGCAGCAGGTTGAACGCGCCGCGCAGCAGGATCTTGTCCTCCAACAGCGGCACGTTGAGCATGCCCTCGCCTTCCCACGTGTCCAGATTGCCGACGCGCCCGCGCAGCGAGGCCTCCAGCTTGTCCGTGGGCTTGGCGGTATTGTAGAGCACCGCGCCGCCGGTGGCATTGCGGCCGAACAAGGTGCCCTGCGGGCCTTTCAGCACCTGCACGTTCGCAAGATCGTAGAACGAGGAGGCGCTGTTGATCGTCAGCGGCACTTCGTTGAGATAGGCGATCACGGCCGAGGGCGAGCCCGAGAACGTGTCCGCCGTCTGCCCACGGATCGAATAGGTCAGCGAGTTGTTGCCCTGCGTCTGGCGGATAGTCAGGCCCGGCGCGACGCGTTGCAGGTCGGAATCGGTCCGCACCCCGCGCTCGACCAGATCGCTGCCGCTGAGCGCGGTGATCGCTGCCGGTACGGTAGACAGGCTTTCGTCGCGCCGCCGCGCGGTGACGACGATATCGCCTTCATGCACGGCCACGCTGCCCGGCGCCGCCTGCTGCGATTGTGCGTAAGCGCCGTCTGCTCCAGACAGCACCGTTCCAGCCGCCAGCGCGGCCTTCAGCCAATTCCTCATGTTCCCTCTCCTCCCCGGGAACGGCATGGCGCCGCTCCAAGCTTGCCGCCACAAGTCGGCTGTCTTCGCCCCTTTGCGGGGTCTTCAGCCGTCGAGCCGCTCCATCGCCGCGAATGCCGCGGTGCGAGCGTCGAAAATCTGTTCCAGATGGTTGACCGGGTCGCCCACGGTCACGCCGCCTTCCACCGGGATCACCGCGCCGGTCATGTGGCGAGAACGGTCGCTGGCAAGGAACAGCGCCACTTGCGCCACGTCATCCGGCTCGCCGCGCCGCTTGATGAGTTGGTTGGAGAGGTAGACCGCGTTCACGCCCTCCTCGATCCGCGCGGCAAGGCCCGTGTCCGCGCCCTTCTCGCCGAAAGAAGACAATTCGGTGCGCACATGCCCCGGCACGATGCAGTTCACCCGAATGCCATGCCGCGCCAGATCGATGGCGGAGGACTTGGAGAACTGGATCAGCGCCGCCTTGGACGCGCGATAGGTCATCATCGCATGGCCTGCGAGGGTGCCGGCGATGGAGGCATTGTTGAGGATCACGCCGCCTCTACCCTGCTTCGCCATGATCCGCGCCGCATTGCGCGTGCCCAGCATCGGGCCGAGCACGTTGACGCGCATCACCCGGTCGAAATCCTCCAGCGTATCGTCCAGAAAGCTGGGAAACGCGCCGCAGGACATGCCTGCATTGTTGAACAGCACGTCGATCCCGCCGAAGCGGGAGACGGCAGCCTCGATCATCGCCTCCACCGCCGCCGGATCGGATACGTCGGTGCGCTGGTAGACCGCCGAAGCGCCCAGCCTTTCCGCCAGCGCTTCTCCCGCCTCGTCGGCGATATCGGCGATGACGACTTTCGCCCCCTCCGCCGCGAACAGTTCCACGGTGGCGCGGCCGATGCCGCTGGCGCCGCCGGTGACGACCGCTACTTTGCCCGCAAGTTCCATCAGCGCGCCTCGAAGGTGATCGGCAGCGACTCGATGGTGCGCGTGGCGACGGTGGGCGTGTAACGGATCGCGCTTTCGGGAATGGCCAGCTTCAGGTTCTTCATCTGCCGGGCGATTTCGCGCGCGGCCACTTTCACTTCCATGCGCGCCAGCGCCAGCCCGATGCAGCGGTGCGGACCGCCACCGAAGGCCACGTGACGGCCGAGATTGGGCCGGGTCAGATCGAACTTGCGCGGCTCCGGGAACACCGTCTCGTCATCGTTGCCCGATCCGTAGACCAGCAACATATGCGCATGGGCGGGGATCGTCGTGCCGTTCACGGTGACTTCGCGCGTGGTCATGCGGCTGAGCGCGCGCACCGGCGGTTCGGCGCGCAGATGCTCCTCCACGAAGCGGTTGAGCTGGCGATCGTCGTCCGCCACGCTTTCCAGCAGTTCGGCCATGCCGGGGCGGGTGGTGAGGACGTAGAACAAGTTGCCGATGGCGGTCGCGGTGGTGTCGTTGCCCGCGATCAGCGTGGCGCGCACCAGAGAGACGGCCTCTGCGAACGTCAGCTTTTCCTTGCCGCCATCCTCATTGGTGACTTCGGCGTGGACCAGATCGGAAAGCATGTCTTCCGAAGGGTTCGTCTCGCGCTGCTTCATCTTGGCGATCAGATACTGCTGAAGTTCCGCGATCTGCGCGGCGTTGGCCAGCATCGTCTCGCGGCTCTGCATCGCGCCGATCTGCGCGGTGACCGCCACCGACCAGCGCGAAATCTGCTCCTCCATGCCCTGATCGAGCCCGAGTTGCTCCACGATCACGCGAATAGTCAGCGGGATCGCGATGTCCTTCACGGCATCGCACTGGCCATCGCCGCGCGCCACCACATCGGCGATCACCCCGCGCACCACTTCGGTAATGCGCGGCTCCAGTTCCTTCACACGGTGCGCGGTGAAGGCCTGCTCCATCAGCTTGCGGATGCGCGTGTGGTAAGGCGGATCGGACATGATCGCGTCCGGGAAATAGCCGCCGCCATGTTCTTCGAGGTAGGCCTGAAACTCCTCCCGCATCCCGCGCGCCTGCTGTTCGGAGTAGCCGTGTTTGACCGAGAAAGTCACCGGGTCCGACTGGATCTGCGAGATATCCTCGTGCCGCGTCACCAGCCAGGAACCGAGCCGCTCGTCATAGTGGATCGGATCGCCATGACGCATGGCGCGATAGAACTCGTTCGGCTGCGCCTGGATCGCGGTATCGGCCAGCGAACCGCTGTCGAGCAGCGTCTGTTCCTCGGCGGTGAGTTCCCGCCGCTCGCTCATCCGATCTTCGCTTGCCCCAAGGTTCGCTGATGTTGCCATTTAGCCTGTCCCGTAAAATGATGCTGCGGTCATAGCCGCCTCTTGTCATCTTCTATGGACCGGGCAGCGACGGCCAGCCATGCCCGCCCTCGAACCAAGGCTTGCCCCGAGGGGAAGGATCAGTACCCCGAGGCAGGCGCCACGGTCACTTCCAACCCGTCCAGATCGTCGTTCATCTTGATCTGGCAGCCGAGGCGGCTGGTGTCCTTCATGACGTCCGCCACCATGTCGAGCATGGCGAATTCCACATCGTCAGGCTCGCCCACCTCGTTCCACCATTCCTGCGCGACATAGACATGGCAGGTCGCGCAAGCACATCCGCCGCCGCAATCGCCCATGATCCCGGCAACACCGCGCGAACGCCCCAGTTCCATCAGGCTCACGCCCTCCTCCACGTCGGAAAATTCGTGCTTCACGCCGTCGATGTCGGTCATGGTGACATGAAGGTTGCCCATAAATCCGGCCCGGTCCTCTTCGTTTGATTTTCACACGTGATGCCGCAGCCGGGGGGCCGCGCAAAGCGCTCCCCGTGCCCTGCGACTTGCCCCAGCGGGAAAACCGCCCCCGCGACGTACCTACAGGGACCAAGCCCACTGCCCGGCCCGTCATTTGCCGCGCCCCTCGCCGCTCTTAACCTGTGATCCAAGAGCCACGAGGACACCGGTGGCCGGAAGGAGAAAAAACGTGGGACGGACACTGATCCAGAACGCCACGATATTCGACGGGACAGGCAAGGCCACGACAAAGGGCGATCTGGTGGTCGAGGGCAACCGCATCACCTCGGTCGGCACCACGGCCGTTGCGCAGCCGGACGACATCACGATCGACGCCAGCGGCATGTTCCTGATGCCCGGCATGGTCGAAGGCCACGCGCACCTCTCGTTCGAGAATGTCTGCGCAACCGAGGACCTGATCACCCCCTGCCCCGAAACGCAGGTCTTCACCGCCGCGCGCGGGGCCAAGGCATTGATCGAGGCGGGCTTCACCTCTGCCTACGGCGCGTCCGAAGCGAAGCTGAAACTGGCCGTCGCCGTGCGTGACGAGGTCAACGCCGGCCGTCTTCCCGGCCCGCGCATCCGTGCGGGGGGCCTCGAAATCTCCGTCACCGGCGCGATGGGGGACGAGAGCAAGCTGCACAACCCGCGCATCGGCCCCTCCGCCATCATCGACGGCGTGGAAGAGATGCGCAAAACCGTGCGCCTCCACTGCCGCGAGGGGATCGACAACGTGAAGCTCGATGTCTCGGGCGACCCGTTCTACCCCGGCACCCCCGGCAACACGACGCCGATGACTTTCGAGGAAGTGCGCGTCGCCGCCGAGACGGCCCATGCCTATGGCCGCAAGATCAACGCCCACACCCGCTCCATCGAAGGCTCCAAGCACTGCGTCCGCGCGGGCGTGGACGGCCTGTTCCACTGCGAATACGTGGACGAGGAACTGCTGGACATGATGGAGGAAGCACGGGAGCGCATCTTCGTGGTGCCCACCGTCGGCCTTTTCGCGCAGATCATGGCGGGTGAGGCTTCGGCGCACGGCCTCTCGCCCGAAGTCGGCGGCTACATGAACATTCCGGACCTGCTGGAAAACTCGCTGAAAACGCATACCGAACTGCGCAGGCGCAGCATCCGCCACCTGATCGGCGGCGACTACGGCTTCGGCTGGAGCCCGCAGGGCACGCAAGGACGCGACCTTAAATCCTTCGTCGATTTCTACGGCTACACCCCGGCCGAGGCGCTGGTCTGCGCCACCCGCAACGGCGGCCTCGCCATGGGATACGGCGGCGAACTCGGCACGCTGGCGCCGGGCAAGCTGGCCGACCTGATCCTGGTCGACGGCGATCCGCTTGCCGACATTTCCATCCTCGCCGGGCCGGAAAAGGTCGCCTTCGTGATGAAGGACGGCGTGGTCCAGAAAATCAGCCCTGCCCTCGCAACACATGCGAGCACGCCGACGCTCGAAGCGGCGGAATAAGGAGCCTCAGAATGAACGTCGCCACCGGAACGCTGCAGCCCGGCGAGGCCCGCTGCCCCGCCGAATCCACGCAGGACATCATCGCCGCAGACCGCAACGCCGCCCCCGCCTGGGCGGCCAGCGAAAGCTACCACTACCTCGGCAGCGAGGACGTTTCCAAGGAACGCTACACCGATCCCGCCTTCGCCAAAGCGGAGTTCGAGCGGATGTGGACGCGCACCTGGCAGATGGCCTGCCGAGAGGACCACATCCCCGAAGTGGGCGACTATTACGTCTACGACATCGGATCGTACTCCTTCGTCGTCACCCGCTGTGATGATGACGAGATCCGCGCCTACTTCAACGCCTGCCTCCATCGCGGCACCAAGCTCAAGCCCTCCGGCACGGCGGGCTTCGCGGCGAACCTGAAGTGCCCGTTCCACGGCTGGACCTGGAACCTCGACGGATCGCTGAAGGAAATCCCCGAAAAGTGGGACTTCGCCCATACTGCCACGCAGAAGATGTGCCTGCCCGAAGCTCGAGTGGAGCGCCTGGGCGGCTTCGTCTGGGTCAACATGGACCCCGCCGCGCCCGGCCTTGAGGAGTACCTCGGCGCCGAGGCCCTAGCCCATCTCAAGGCATGGAAGCTGGAGGATCGCTACATCTACCTCCACGTCCAGAAGAGCTATCCGGCCAACTGGAAGCTGACGATGGAGGCGTTCATGGAGGCCTACCACGTCGGCGACACCCACCCGCAAGTCGCGCCCGCCAATGGCGACGTGAACTCGCAGTACGACGTCTACGGCGATCACGTGGACCGCTTCATCTCCACGCTCGGCGTGGTCAGCCCAAAGTTGCGCGACAAGTACAGCGAGGCGGACATCATCGCCAACTTCACCCTGGGCGACAGTTCCTCGCTGGGCGGCAGCAAGCCCGAACTGAAGGCGGGCGAACGCGCGCGGCAGGTGATGGCGGACATGTTCCGCGACATGTTCGAGACGGCGACGAACACCGATCTCAGCCACGTTTCGGATACCGAACTGCTCGATACCTACAGCTACACGTTCTTCCCGAACCTGTTCCTGTTCCCCGGCATCTCGCTGCCTATGATCTACCGCTTCCGCCCCGACGCGCGCGACCATCGCCGCACGATCTACGAAGTGATGTTCATGCGGCCCAAGCCCAAGGACGGCAGCGAAGTGGAAACGGCCGAGGTCGAAATCCTGCAGGATCACCAGTCCTTCGCAGAGGCGCAGGGCATGGATCCCGGTTTCGGCCATATCCTCGACCAAGATACCGACAATCTCTACGCCCAGCAGGAGGGGCTGGAGGCCAGCGCCAAGCCCGGCATCACCCTGGGCGACTATCAGGAAGTGCGCGTGCGCCACTTCGAACAGACCATCGACAAGTACATGGCGCTGCCGCCCTATCATCCTGATTTTAGGGCCCTTCAACGCTGATGACGTTTTCACTATCGGGTCGCACCATTTTCGTGGCCGGCGCCTCCTCCGGGATCGGCGCCGGTTTCGCGCGCGCCATTTCCGCTGCGGGCGGACGCGTCGTGCTGGGCGCTCGGCGCGTAGACCGCTGCGCGGAGCTAGCAGCGGAACTGGGCGAGGCACTGGCAGTCGAACTCGACGTGACGGATGAGGCTTCGGTGCGCGCCGCCTTCGATGCGGCAGAGGCCCGCTTCGGCGTGATCGACGGCGTGATCTGCAATGCCGGCGTCGGCACCGGGGGCCGCTCCACCGATGTACCGGAAGATGCGCTGCGCCGCGTGCTCGATACCAACCTGCTCGGCGCGATGCTGGTCGCGCGCGAGGCCGGACGGCGATTGATCGCGGGCGGCAGTCGCGAGCATCAACGCGGGCGCGTGGTGCTGATCGGATCGATCACCGCGCAGCAGAACGGCACCGGCGATGCCATGTATGCGGCCACCAAGGCCGGGCTTGCCCACCTCGGCCGACAACTTGCGCGCGAATGGGTGCGGCAGGGGATCAACGTCAACACCCTGCAACCCGGCTGGATCGCCACCGAGATCAACACGGACTGGTTCGCCAGCGAGCGCGGACAGGCCGACATCGCCGGCCTCCACCGCCGCCGCCTGCTCGATGCCGAGGCGCTGACGCCCACGCTGCTCTACCTGCTTTCCGACGCCTCCGCGCAAGTGACGGGCGCGACATTCACGATCGACGACGGGCAATCGCTATGACGAGTAGAGGCGCCCTCGAAGGGCTGACCGTGATCGAAACCGCCGAGCGGGTGAGCGGCGAATATACCGGCAAACTGCTGGCCGATCTCGGCGCCGAAGTGATCAAGGTGGAGCGCCCCGGCGGCGCTCCGACGCGCGCGATGGGACCTTTCGCGGCGGGGGAATCGACCCTGTTCGCCTACCTCAACACCAATAAGAAATCGGTCGTGCTGAACCTTGCCGATGCGGCGGATCGCAAGGTGCTGGACCGCCTGCTGGCGCGCGCCCATGCGCTGATCGACGATCACGACGCCGGGTGGTACCGGGCGATGGGCCTGACGCCCGAAGCAGTCGCCGCCGCGCATCCCGTGCTGGTGCACACGCTGGTCACGCCGTTCGGGCAGGGCGCGCCGGAAGGCTGGCAATCCGCCCGCCCGATCAACGTTATCGCCGCCGGCGGCTGGGCCTATCACAGCCCCAGCGAAGCGCCTGCCGACAAGCCGCCGCTGAAAGGCGCGGGCCGGTTCCTCTCCGACTACGAAGCCGGGATCGACGCCGCGCTGGCCACCATGGCCTCGCTGCTGCGCCTGCGCCGCAAAGGTCAGGGTCAGTGCGTCGATATTTCCGAAGTGGAAGTGCAATTGAACCGCATCGACTGCGTGCTCGACCGCATGCTCGCGGGTGAAGCCGAGCCCAGCGCTGCGCGCACCGCCTACGACATGGGCGGCCCCGGCACCTCCTTCGCCTGCCGCGACGGGCATGTTTTCCTGCTGATGACCAGCCGCGCGCACTGGAAGGGCCTCTGCGCGCTGATGGGCGATCCGGACTGGACCCAGGAACTGCGGGAGGACTGGCTGGAGTTCGATTGCACGCCGCCCAATGTCGCCAAATTCCGCGAACACTTCACCGGCTGGATCGCCCCGCAGGACAAGCATCCGATTACCGGGGCCGCACAGAAGGCGGGCGTCGCCATGGTGCCGGTCCAGACTGCCAAGGACCTGCCGCGCCACGAACAGTTCGTCCATCGCGGCTTCTTCCAGCAGGCGGTGCATCCGGCGTTTGGGGAGGTCTCCTATCCCACCGCCGCCTACCGCATGAGCGCCACGCCGGTCCGAATTCGCTCTGCCGCGCCGGAACTGGGCGCCAGCCGACAGGAGGCGGAAGCATGATTGGTTTCACGCGGAGGCGCGGAGACGCGGAGACGAAAAGAGAAGTAGGAAGGTTGGATTCGCGCAAAGGCGCAATGGCGCAAAGGAGTCGCGCTGCGCCGCAGGCTTCCTCATCTTCCAAACGCTGCGGCACGCGCCATCGTCGCAACGTAAAGGGCTTCGCCGAAAACACGACATCTTTGCGCCTTTGCGCCTTTGCGCGAATCCCCTTCTCTTCCCTCTTCTTCTCCGCGTCTCCGCGCCTCCGCGTGAACCCAATCCCGGAGCGCCACCATGCCGCTTCCTGACCGACAAGGCCCCCTCTCTGGCATCCGCGTCGTCGAACTCACCAAAGTCTGGGCCGGCCCCTACGCGGGCAAGCTGCTCGCCCACCTCGGCGCGGAAGTGATCAAGATCGAATCCCGCTCCAACCTCGACGAGATGCGCGCCTATGGCGGCGTGGACATCGACGCCGCGCCCTATTTCCTGTCGATCAATCAGGAGATCCTCTCGGTTCAGGTCAACATGAAGACCGCCGAAGGGCTGGACCTCGTCAAACGCATGATCGCCGAGGCCGACATTCTGATCGACAACATCCGCCCCGGCGCGATGGAGCGGTCCGGGCTCGATTACGAAAGCCTCAAGGCGATCAAGCCGGACCTCATCCAGTGCTCCATCAAGATGTGGGGCACTGATGGGCCACTCGGCTATCAGACCGGCTACGCCCCCTGCTTCGCCGCGCTCTCCGGCCTTACCGCGCTGGTGGGGCATGAGGGCGAAACGCCCAAGGGCATGAACATCCGCTACGGCGATTCCACCGCCGGCGCGCTTGCCGCGCTAGCCTGCGTGGCCGCACTCCATCATCGCGAGAGCACCGGCGAAGGCCAGTTCATCGACCTGTCGGCGGTAGAGGCGATGACCAGCCTCGTCGGAGACAGCCTCTTCGCCGCCAGCGTCACCGGAGACGTGCCCAAGGCCGACGGCAATTTCCATCCAGAGATGGCCCCCCACGGCTTCTACACCTGCGGCGAGGGCGGCTGGACAAGTATCGCGGTGGCGAACGAACCCGAATGGCGCGCCCTTTGCAACACTCTCGGCGCCCCTGCCCTCGCCACCGATCCACGCTTCGCGACGCTGGCGGATCGGCTGACCAACCGCGCCGGACTCGACGCCGAACTCTCCGCGCTCACCCGCCCGCACGACGCCATGGACCTTGCCGAAAAGCTCAGAAATGCAGGCGTTCCGGCGTTCAAGGCGATGAGTTCGCTGGACTTGTGCTCGGACGGTTTCCTCTGGGGCCGCGACGCTTTCCGCATGGTCAGCGATCACCGCAACGGCACGCGCCCGATCATCGGCCCGTCATGGCGGATCAGCCCCGAAGGCCCCTTGGTCGAACGCGGCGCGCCACTGCTCGGGGAGCACAACGGCTACGTCTACCGTGAGCTTCTGGGCTTGTCGGAAAGCGAAATGGACGATCTGATAGCCCGCAAAGTGATCGACTGAAGTCGGTCCGAAGTCACGCGGGAGGGATCAGATGAAACTCGCATTCGCAATGCCGCACATGCTCGAACTCAAGGCGACGATGCAGCCATGGGAACTGGCCGTCACCGGCGCCGACCAGACCGCGCTGGCCAAATGGGCAGAAAAGCTGGGGTTCGAGATGATCGCGGTGCCCGAGCATCACGTCATCCCGAAGCGCCATGTCGACCTTTCAGGCCCGTTCTACTTCAACGCCTATACCGCGATGAGCCACTTCGCCGGTGCCACGGAGCGAGTGCGGGTCAATTCCTGCATCGCCATCCTGCCCGCGCAGCACCCCATCGTCACCGCCAAGGCATTGGCGACGATGGACTGGCTCTCTTCCGGCCGAGTGACAATCACGTTCGCGGTCGGTTGGCTGGAGGACGAATTCGCCCTGCTCGGCATACCCTTCCACGAACGCGGGGCCATGGCGGAGGAATACATTCAGGCGATCCTCGCGCTCTGGACTCAGGAAAACCCGGAGTTCGAGGGCAAATACGTCTCCTTCCGCGATGTCGCTTTCGAACCGAAGCCGGTGCAGAAGCCGCATATCCCGGTATGGTTCGGCGGCGATGCCGATGCCGTGCTGAAGCGCACCGCACGCTACGCGCAAGGCTGGTGGCCGTTCCTGACCAAGCCCGAGACCATCCCCGACAAGATCGACTTCATCCGCTCACAGCCGGACTACAACGGGCAACTCGCGGACGTGTTCTATGGCATCTCTACCGCTCGCGTCGGCGAAGGGCACAAAGTGCAGGACGATCCCTCCGCCCGGCCCGGCCAGACGAAGCAGGAACTGATCGACCGCCTGAGCCATCTTGCGCAACTGGGCGTAACGTGGAGTTCGGTGCCGATCCCGCCGCTTTCCGGCGTCGATGCCTACCGCGATTACACCCAGTGGATCGCCGAGGAGATCATGCCGGTCATCTCCTGACCGCTGGCACGATCAATACGCCGCACTGCTTGACGCCGAGGCCCCTGCGCCGGACTTCTCTGGCCAACGAATGGGAGAGGAACGATGAATCCACCGCGGCCCCGGCCGAAGCTGGACCAGGAGAATACCGCGTTCTGGACGGGCGGCAGCGAAGGCAAGCTGAACATCGTGAAGTGCGGCGATTGCGGTGAGTTCACCCATCCCCCGCGCCTACTCTGCCGCCACTGCCAGTCCGAGAATATCGCACCCCACGCGGTAGCCGGCACCGGCGTGATCGACAGCTTCACAGTGAACCACCAGCCCTGGGCCAAGGGTCTGGAAGTCCCCTATGTGATCGCCCGCGTAAAGCTGGACGGCGCGCCGGGGGTCTACCTGACCACCAACATCGTGAATTGCCCTGTCGATGCGGTCGATTTCGAGGACAAGGTCCGCGTCGTGTTCGAGGAGCAGGACGGCATTTTCTACCCCCTCTTCGAGAGGACCGTCTGATGGCCAGTACGGAAGCCTATATCACCGGTCTCGGCCAGTCCGAAGTCGGCGTGCGCCTGCCGCGCCATCCGCTGCTGCTGACCGTCGACGCCGTGCGTGAAGCGCTGGACGACGCGGGGCTGACGCTCTCGCAGATCGATGGCGTGTTCACCTACCCCGGCAAGATGAACGGCTACACCGCCTTCTCGCCCGTCAGCAGCGACGATCTGATCGAGGTGCTGGGCATCAAGTCCAAATGGCATCTCGGCGCTGCCGAACAGCCCGCCCAGCTTGCCGCCATCGGCGCGGCGGTGATGGCGGTGAAGCAGGGCCTCGTCCGCCACGCGATCTGCTTCCGCACCGTTTACGAGGCGGGCGGCATGGCCGATCCCGGCACTTATATGTCGGGCGCGCGGCAGGATACGGTCACCGGCTCCTCGCAGTGGACCAGCCCGTTCTGGGCCACCTCCGCCGCCTGCTGGACCGCGCAATACGCCGCACGCCACATGCACCGCTACGGCCTGACGCGCGAACAGCTTGGCCAGATCGCCATCAACGGTTCGAAGAACGCCATGCGCAACCCGCGCGCAAGGGCGATCACCAAGGAAGAACTGACGCTCGACAAGTACATGTCCGCGCGGATGATCACCACGCCGCTGTGCCTCTACGATTGCGACCGTTTCTCCGACGCCTCCACCGTGGTGATCGTCTCGGCCGGAGATGCGCTGGGCGACGTCAAATCCACGCCCGTCCGCGTGGCCGCGATGTCCGGATCGGTCGATCGCTACTCGTGGGATCAGGTGGAATGGCCCGCCGCCTATGAGACCGGCGCCGACCTCTGGACGCGCACCGACTACACCGTGAAGGACGTGGATACCGCGCAGTTCTACGACGGTTTCGCGTTCCTGCCGATCACTTGGCTTGAAGGCCTCGGCTTCTGCGAAAAGGGCGAAGGCGGCAAGTTCATCGAGGGCGGCACGCGCATCGCCTTGGACGGCGAATTGCCGCTGAACACCTTCGGCGGCCAGCTGGGCGCGGGCCGTCTCCACGGCTTCGGCTTTGCGCATGAGGCGGTGAACCAGCTTCGCGGCACGGCCACCGGGCGGCAGATCGCCGGCGATCCGAAAGTGGCGGTGGCGACTTCGGGCGGCGGCCCGATGGCGGCGGCGCTGCTCTTGGCAAGGGATTGAGGGCTCCGGCCTCGCGGGCTCTCCTCCTGCGAGGCCGGGGATGGCTTTCGACGTTAATTCAACACCAATATTCCCGTCGCCCCCGCGAAGGCGGGGGCCCCGCATCTCTGCGTGAACCCCAAAATGCAACGGCAGGGCGTCGGGTCTATTGTCGCTTATCCGCCGAGGCACTTGCGCCCCTCGTGGATTCGATTTTTCCTCGTCATTGGAATGAGGCCAATCACGCCTCGCAGCTGGTCGGGAAATACCCTGCCAAACCGTCAGGCCGCGGTTGAAACCGCGACCTTCTCCGTCAACTTGCGCGGCGCCCGATGCCGCTTCAGCCCGATCAGCGGACGCAGCGGACCGATCTCACGCCCGATGAGGTAGAACAGCCAGGATCCTCCCGCCACGCTGAAGCACAAGGTCAGGAATTCCGGCAGCGCGGTCAGGCCCATGTCGCGGATGCCGTAGCTCACGAAGACCATCACCGTCTGGTGGGCGATATAGATCGGGAACACCGCCTCGACCAAAGTCGCGCGCCACTTGCTGTCGAAGTTCCAATAGCGATCGGCAATGCCGAACAGCGCGATCACCGTGCCCCAGCACTGAACCGACTTGGCGAAGGACAGCGGCTGCTCCCACGCGGCGGGCGTGGGCGTGTTGCCCGGCCAGAGCAGCGTATCGCCGATCACCCAGGCATAGCCGAGCACGGCCAGCACCAGCGCCAGTTTCCACTGCTTCGCAATGGCCTGCCGCATCGGCTCGGACCCGCGCAGCAGGAAGCCGAACAGGAACATGCCCATGTAATGGAGGTGCGCCGCGCGGTCCACGAACAGGCTGTGGATGTCGGTCCAGCCATCGTAGAACATGCGGACCGCGAAGATCAGGCCGATGCCCAGCGGCAACAGCGCCGGGCCGGACAGCAGCTTTTCCGCATTGTCGCGCAGCCATGTCCGCCATGATGCGGGCAGGAACATCAGCCCCGCGCAAAGCACCAGCGTGTAGACCAGCAGGTAGATGACGAACCACAAGTGCATGGTCGCGGGCAGGTCTTCATTGCCCTCTTTGCGGAAACTGAAGGCGTCGTGGAACAGGAAGTAGCCGTAGCCGTGCTCGTAGCCGCTGTTGATCAGCCCCATGTAGGGCTGCGGCGGCACCACCACGGTCAGGCCGAACAGCAGCGGAATGCCAAGGCGCATCAGGCGGCTTTTCAGGAAGACCCTGTTGTTGCCGTCCTTCTTCAGCAGCGCCGCGCTGGCATAACCGGAAATCGCGAAGAGCAAGGCCAGCCGCCAGGCGCTCAGGCCCAGCAGCGGCAACTCGGCCCAGCCGATCACGCCGCGCGTGGGTGTCTGATACCCCCAGGGGGTGAACGAGAAGCCGACATGGTAGAAGATCAGCAAGACAAAGGCGCCGACGCGCAGCCAATCCATTCCATAGTGGCGTTGCGTCGGGGCGGGCTTCATCATTCTCCATGGGGGATGGGAGGGGCCCCATCCAGCGGGAACCCTGCTCATTCCGGGCTCACTTAGGGATTGGTACCCCGGGTCGCAATGACGGGGTTGTATCGTTCTGTCGCGTATACGGCGCGGTTTCGCGCAGTTTTCGCATTCGTCGCCCTATAGCACATGTTCCCGGCAAATGCATCCGGATCCGACCAGACTCTGCTTGGTGGCCTTCGGAGCATCTCGCATTATCGTGCGATGACCGTGCTCTCACCCCGCCCCACGATGGATGACGTCGCCCGGGCCGCCGGGGTTTCCAAGAAGACGATCAGCCGCTTCATCAACAATTCGCCCGATGTCAGCACGGCCATGCGCGCCCGGGTGGAAGCGGCGATTACGGCACTGGGTTTCGTGCCCAATGCGCAGGCGCGGGCACTGGCCTTGCGGCGGACTTTTCTGGTTGCGCTGGTTCACGACGGTTCGGATCGCGGCATGCGCGAAGCGGTCGAAAGCGGCATGCTGCATGCCATGGAAGGCAGTGAACTGGCGCTGGTACTGCGCCCGCTGGAACGCGACGAAGCAGCCGGTCTGCGTGCTTTCGTCGATCGCCACACGCCCACCGGCGTCGTCCTGCTGCCGCCCCTGTCCGAGCGAGAGGACCTTGCCGCGATCTGCGAGGCGGCCGGTGTGCGCTGCGCACGATTGGGTCGGGTGTGCGGCGAGTTTGACCCTTCCTGTAACGAGGCCTGCGACGATCGCGGTGCGATGGCTGCGCTCGTCGCGTGGCTGGTGCGGCAAGGTCACCACCGCATCGGTCTGGTCGGTGGGCCCGAAGCCTCCCTCACCGCCCGGCAGCGTGAACTCGGATACCTTGACGCCATGGCCGATCACGGGTTCGACCGGGGGCTCTCGCTGATCGTGACGGGATACTATTCCTTTGCCTCGGGCGCCGAAGCCGCACGGTTGCTGTTGGAACTGAGCCCCCGCCCCTCCGTGATCGTGGCCTGCAATGACGAGATGGCCGCCGGCGTTATCGCTGCCGCGGCGGCAGCCGGAATTGCAGTGCCCGGCACGCTTTCGGTGGTGGGCTTCGGCGATACGGCGATTGCGGCGATGACGGCGCCGCCACTCACATCGATGCATGTTCCGTGGGCAGAAATGGGCCACGACGCGGCCGCCCGCATTTCCGGCGGCCTGATCGACCCGCTGCCCGATCCATCGTTCGAAACCGCGATGGTGCTGCGCGGATCGGTGCAGGCCAAGCTCGGCTACGTCAGGACATCGGCATCCATGCCGGAGGCCATGCGGCGCTGACCCGGCATCTTATGCACTGGCTGCCGCATTGGCCGCGCGCAATTCCTCCAGCGTGAAGCCATTGGCGGGCATGCACTGCTGCACCTCGATCACATTGCCCTCGGGATCGTAGCCATAAAGCGTGCGAACATGGCCCACATCCACGAAGTCGCGCTCATTGAAGGTCATGCCGCAGGCCTTGAGGTGGACGATATCCTCCGCGATGTCGGTCACGTCGATGCACATGTGCGTGTAGCCGCGATCGTTGGGACGCAGCGGGCGTTCGATATCCGAAGCCGGTGCCGCATATTCGAAAAGCTCCAGATAGCACTGGCCTGCGCGCAGCATCACGCCCTTGGCGGCGGAGCCCGGCACATCGACGATCAGGTCCATCACCGGCTCGTCCGACCAGCCGAATCCCTCGTCCACCGGCTCGAAACCGAAAGCCTCGCAATAGAAACGCTTCATCCGGCCGATGTCGCGGCAATTGACGCCGACATGGTGGATACCCCTGATCATGGTCTGCTCTCCCGCATTTTCTTGAGCGCGAATATTGGCCTGCACCGTGGCTGAGGCAATCGCCGCGACTTGTCCCTCCCGGAGCAATCGGAAGTGCGTCCGGGCGAAACATGCTGACCGCGGCAACTTTTGCCTATTAGCACCGGCTTTACCTTTGCCATTTACGAGATCGGGGGAATTCCCGGAGGACTCTTCCGCCACCCGATCGAGGATTCGCTTGCTTGTTCCATGCTCCTATCCGGAACCCGGCGCCTGAAACGTCGGAATTCGGAACCACCCTGACAACCGATTCCACCCTGTTCGCCGAGGCGACCCGCCTTGTCGGCCTGGGCGCGTGGTCCTGCGACCTTGCCTCCGGGCAATTGTCGTGGACGGCGGAGGTGTTCGACCTCTTCGGCCTGCCCAACGACCGCCGGATCGACCGGCGCGAGGCCGTGGCGCTCTATGGCGAGGAATCGCGCGAGACGATGGAGCGCCTGCGCGCCCACACCATCGCCACCGGCACCGGCTTTGCCATGGATGCGCAGATCCGACGCACCGACGGCAGCACGCGCTGGATCCGCCTGACTGCCGCTGCCCGCACGGAAGGTGGCCGCACGGTGGCGCTCTACGGCACTAAACAGGACGTGACCGAAGAACACGCGCGCTGGGAACGCCTGCGGCGCATGGCGGAGAACGATCCCGTTACCGGCCTTGCCAACCGCGCCCAGTTCCAGGCCCGTTTTCTCGATCTGCCCGAGGACCACACCGGGCTGCATGACATCACCGCGCTGGTGCTGTTCGGCCTCGATTCGTTCAAGCAGCTCAACGACCGCTGGGGCCATGCCGCCGGAGACGCCTGCCTCGCCACCTTTGCCCAGCGGTTGCGACAGGCCTTTCCGGAAGCACCGCTGATCGCGCGCATCGGCGGTGACGAATTCGCCATGCTGCTTTGCCCGCGCACGCCGTGTGCGGAAGGGCTGCTGCGGCTGCAATTGCCCGCCCTGCTCGCCCCGGTCTTGTGGGACGGGCAGTTGCTGCCGCTCGGCGCCTGCGCGGGGATCGGGCTTGCCCAGCCGGGCGCATCGCTCGATCCGGAAGCGCTGTTCGTGCGGGCCGATACCGCGCTGTACCGCGCGAAACGGCAGGGCGGCGGGCACCTCTGCACCGGGGATTGAGGCGGAGCCCCTGATGCAAGAACCCGTCCAGCGGACTAATACCGGCTCAATATTGGCGGTGAACTAGCAACTCAAAGCCCCGTCGCCCCCGCGAAGGCGGGGGCCCCGCTTTGCTTGTTTCACGCAGAGACCAGAGGCGCAGAGAAACCGTGCAGCAAGCCACCGTCCTCTCTGCGCCTCTGGTCTCTGCGTGCCAAAAAAAGAACAAGCGGGATCCCCGCCTTCGCGGGGATGGCGGGTATAGGGGTAGGTTGCTGATTTAGCGCCTACCCCTATACCCGCATTCAGCCCTGCTCCGGCTCCACCCACGTGGTGCGCGTGACGCGCGGGCTGAGGTACTTGGTCGCCGTCCAGCCGCCATCGACCACGATCGACTGGCCATTGATCATCTCGCTGCCCGGCAGGCAGAGGAACGCGATCACCGAAGCGATATCCTCGGGCAGAGCAAGGCGCGGATAAGGCGTGGTCTCGACATTGGCGCGCTTGAAGCCTTCGTCCTCGAAGCGGTGGCGCACCATGTCGGTCATCGTCACGCCCGGCGCCACGCAGTTCGAACGGATGCCGCGCGGGCCATATTCGCAGGCCATGTGCTCGGTCAGCGACTTCAGGCCGCCCTTCGCCGCCGAATAGGCACCGCCGCGACGGCCGCCGATATGCGCGAATGTGCTGGTCACATTGACCACGCTGGCGCCCTGCGAAAGGTGCGGGATCACGTCGCGGCAGAGCCGGAACGGGGCGACCAGCATGATGTCGAGGAAATCGTCCAGCGTCTCATCATCGGTCTCGTCGAGCGGCTTGGGGCTGCCGACGCCGGCATTGTTGACCAGCGCGTCGATGCGGCCGAAGCGGTCGAGCGTGGCCTTCACGATCTGCCCCGGCGCGGCCGGGTCGGTCAGGTCGGCCGAGATCGCCAGCACATGGTCGGGGTTACCGATTGCCGCCTCCAGCGTCGCCAGCTTGTCCTTGCTACGGCCGACGCCGACGATGGCGAAGCCTTCGGCATGGAGGATCTTCGCGGTTTCGAGCCCGATGCCGCTGCCCGCGCCGGTGATGATCGCCGTTTTCATCGCATTCCTCTCGTGTTCGTCGTTCCCGCCCGGCTAAGCGCGTTCGGGGCCCCGGATAAAGCCTGACTGCGCGGGCAGCGATGCTTGATCGTCGCTGCGATAAGCGCCTCCCCTCGCCTTGGCCGCTCCCGAGGCCGGGGCTAGCGTCGCACCATCATGAGCACGAACAACAGCACCTCGAAAGCCGCACTAGACGGCATCCGCGTCATCGACATGAGCCGCGTCTTCGCCGCCCCGGTCGGCGCACAGATTCTGGGCGACCTTGGCGCCGACGTCATCAAGATCGAGCGCCCCGGCGTGGGCGACGACGGGCGCGGCTACGGTTTCTCGTGGGTGCCGGGCAAGGACGGGATCGAGACCCGCCATTCCAGCTTCTTCACCGTATCCAACCGCAACAAGCGCTCGATCACGCTCAACCACTCGAAGCCCGAGGGGCAGGAGATCCTGCGCGAACTGATCAAGTCCGCCGACGTGCTGATCGAGAACTACAAAGTCGGCGATCTCGCGCGCTTCGGCCTCGATTACGAGAGCCTGAAGGCGATCAATCCGCGCCTGATCTACTGTTCGGTCACCGGCTTCGGCCAGACCGGCCCGATGGCGGCGCGCCCCGGCTATGACGGGCTGTTTCAGGCCACCGGCGGCATGATGGCCGTCACCGGCATTCCCGAAGGCCAGCCCGGCAGCGGCCCGCTCAAGACCGGCCCGAGCCTTGTCGACTTCGTGACCGGCCACAACACCGCGATCGCCATCCTCGGCGCGCTGCAATATCGCAACCGCACCGGCGAGGGGCAGTTCATCGACATTGCCCTGCTCGACAGTTCAGTGGCGATGGTTAGCCACATCATGCAGGATTACCTGATCAGCGGTCAGGCCCCTCCCCGCCTCGGCAACGGCGGCAACGGCGGCGGCCCGGCTGATCTCATGCGCTGCTGCGACGGCATCATCTACCTGACCGCCGGGACCGACGAACATTATCGCCGCCTGACCGTGCTGATGGAGCAGCCCGAACTGTTCACCGACCCGCGCTTCGACAGCAACCTCAAGCGCGGCAAGACCAACCGTGCCGAGCTGATGGACATCATCAACACATGGAGCGAAGGCTTCACGGTCAACCGGATGCAGGAGATGCTGGACGGCGTCGGCATCCCCGCCGCGCGTTACAACGAACTGGCCGACGTGTGGGAGGACGAGCAGGTCAAGCACCGCGAACTGCGCGCGACCACGCCGCATGCCTATGCCGAAAGCGGCTCGGTCGACCTGATCGCCAGCCCGCTTGCGAAGATGTCGGAGAGCCCGGCAACGATCCGCATGGCCCCGCCGATGCTGGGCGAACACACCGCCGAAGTGCTGGCCGAAATCGGTATCGGCGAGGAGCAACTGGCGAAATTGCGCGAAGCCGGGGCGATCTGAACAAGGCTGTCTTCGGCGGCTGAAAAGGCCGTCGTCACGCCATCTTCGCATCCCATGCAACGGGGTGCGCTGAATTGGTTCGCGCGGAGAAGCGGTGGGGCAATCCGCCTCTCTGCGCTTCCGCGTGCCAAATCGATTTTACGCGGCGCGCCCCGACTATCTCACATCAGCAGACTCTTGAGCGTTTGCAGGACCAGATCGAAAGGCATGGTCAGGAAAAGCGCCGCGACGAATGGTAGCAGCGTCGCGAGCGCCAGCATGATGACACTGCGCGTATCAACCGGAATGAACTGCATCGACTGGACGCTCGCGACCACCGTGTAGAGATCCGCCGCTGCCGAGAAATCCGGCGCGCTGAGGATCTCCTGAGGCTCTCCGGCATCGTCGCCGCCGGGCTGCGCTTCCTTGGCCCGAACGTCATCGGCCGCCCCCGGCCGAACCGGCAGAAGCGGCTCCAGCCATGCTGCCTCCAGCTTCGTGCCCAGCCGCATCGCCAGCGCGCCATAGACCATCGAGCCCCGGCGCCATGTGTCCATCATGCGGCCGGAAAACGCACAAAGCGGCCCGACGCACAGGATCGCCACGACGACGACGCTGCCGCCGGCCAGAAGCCCGTCGTTGAACGAATTCGACTTCCCCGCCAGATGCTCATGCGCCAGCCGCCCGGCCGCAATCGCACCCAGCGCCATGCCGAAAGCGGCAAAGGCCCGCAGTGATTGGCCAAGAAAGCCGAGGCCGCCGCATTGGTCGGGATGCGATGCAATCAGATTGAGATCGAACCGGGAAATGCGCATGAGCAACCGGGCCCAGATCGCGATCCGCCACAGCCAGCCGAGCATGAGCGTCAGCAGCAGCGGCAGACTCACGGCGAACTGCCACGCCCCGGCCATCGAAAGCGTGCCCTGGCGGCCGTCCTGCAAAGCCCAGGCCGCCATATTCGGGGAGCCCGTCATGCCCCGGAACGTCGCCGTCGCCATGACTACGGCGAGCAGGATTGTGATCCCCTCGACAACGCGCGAATCGAGCAATCTGTGGCTGATCGCCAGCTCGGTCCGAAGGTCTTCCCGCCCCTTCTCGTCCAGAAGGCCGGCGTGCGCGAAATTTCCCGCAATCAGGCCGAGCCGCCTGCCGCAGGAGGCATAGGCCACCACCAGCAGCGGCGCCGCGACGGCGCTGCGGGCATGGACCGCGATGTCCCACCCCAGATCGGACAGCAAGCGCGGCTGAGTGGCGAGAGTCATGAGAATGAGCGGCAGCCAGCCCAATACCAGCACCAGCGCAACGCGCGGCACCGGGGTTGAAAAGGGTGGCAGAGCGACGCGCGCGAAGCGCGCCGTTCGGCGCGGCGGACCATGACGGAACAGGGTTTCGAGGTCGAGCATGGCAGGGACCTTGCGGCACGCATATCCGACGCGGAATGCGCAGGACTATCCAGACCTGCCAAACTATCCGCGCCAGATCGCTGCCCGAAATCGGGAGAAACCCGCAGGTTGCCCGGTGGCCGCCCTGCCCGCCTTATTTTATCCGCCCCGCCGTCAACGACGGGAAGGCGTTTTCCTACACACCGCCGCCCGCGTTATGTTGCCGGCGATGCCTGCCGCCCCGTCCTCTTTGTTGCACGCCCCGCTTGGCCTTGCAGGGCGCGCAAGGTTACACTTCGCCCCGCAAGGTGACAGCTTCCGCCACAAGGTGACGGCTTTTCCTCTGGACAGTGTAAACTGTGTAAACCCCGGTGTAACCTTGCGGTCAGCGGCCCTTGAACACCGGGCTGCGCTTTTCGGAAAACGCGGTCACGCCTTCCACGAAATCCTCGGTCCGCGAGGCATCGCGCTGGCCAAGGCGCTCATTGGTAAGAGCCTGTTCCAGCGTGCAGTCGGTCGCCGCCCAGGCCACCTGCTTGATACGCCGCAGCGACCACGGTCCCTGCGCCAGTTCGCCTGCCAGAGCCATCGCGGCGGCATCGAGATCCTCGTCGGGCACCACGCGATTGACGAGGCCCCACTCCAGCGCCTTTGCCGCCGGAAGCCGCTCGCCCAGCAGCATCATCTCCATCGCCCGCACGCGCCCCACGGCGCGGGTCAGCAGCCACGAGGAACCGCCGTCGGGCACCAGGCCGACATGGCGGAACGCCTGAAGGAAGAACCCGCTTTCGGCGCAGAGGATCAGGTCGCCCGCCATCGCGAGCCCGGCACCCACGCCCGCCGCCGCGCCGCGCACGGCGGTCACCACCGGCTGCGCCATGTCGCGCATGGCCACGATCACCGGGTTGAAGTGGCGGTCGAGCAAAGTGCCGACATCGCGGCGCGGATCGGCCAGCATGTCCGCCGCATCGCCAAGGTTGGCGCCCGAACAGAAGGCCTTGCCCTCGCCCGTCAGCACCACCGCGCGCGCCTCGAACGAGGCGCGGGTCACCGCGTGGAACAGTTCCTCGCCCATCTGCGCGGAACCCGCGTTGCGCGTGGCCGGATCGTTCATCGCGATCCGGGCGACGCCGTTCTCAAGGCTGTAGAGGACTTTCTCGTAAGTCATGACGTTCGGCGCTCCGTTCAGGCCCGTATTGTTTTAGACCAGCATCTTCCCGAGACGGCCTTTGACGATTTCCTCTGCATCGGCAACGATCCTGTCGATCAGTTCCTTGCAGGTCGGCAGGTCGTGGATGAGGCCCTGCACCATGCCCGCCCAGAAGATCCCCCTGGTGAGATCGCCGGTCTGGAGCAGTTCGCGGCCCACGGCGCCCGCGACAAGGTGCTTGATGTCGTCGAAAGTCGCTTCGGGGCGGGCCGAGATCTCGACCACTTCGTCCGACACGTCGTTCTTGCCCACGCGCGCGGTGTTCTTGAACTTGCGGAAGATCAGGTTGGTGCCGCGCTCGTCGTTCTCGATGTACTTGGCCTTCACATTGTCATGGATCGGTGCTTCCTGCGTGGCGCAGAAACGCGTGCCCATGTTGATGCCCTCGGCCCCCAGCGCCAGCGCGGCGGCAAGGCCGCGACCGTCACCGAAGCCGCCACTCGCCAGCATCGGGATCTTCACCTTGTCCGCCGCCGTGGGGATCAGGATCAGGCCGGGAATATCGTCCTCGCCCGGATGACCGGCGCATTCGAAACCATCGATCGAGATGATGTCGCAGCCGTGCTTCTCGGCCGAAAGCGCATGGCGCACGGCAGTGCACTTGTGGAGCACGGTGATCCCGTGCGGCTTCACCATCTCCCAGATCTCGCGCACTTGCTGGGTGCCGGCCGTCTCGATGATCTTCACGCCGCCGTCGATCGCCGCCTGGGCATAGGCCTTGTAGTCGGGCGGGAGCAGCGTGGGGAACACGGTGATGTTCACGGCGAAAGGCTTGTCGGTCATCGACCGGCAGCGCTCGATTTCCTCGCGCAGCGCCTTCGGGCTCGGCTGGGTCAACGCGGTCAGCGTGCCGAGCCCGCCTGCATTGGAGACCGCGCTGGCCAGTTCGGCCAGTCCCACGCCCTGCATGCCGCCCTGCACGATCGGGTGCTCGATACCGAGCATCTCGGTGACGCGTGTCTTGAACGCCATTCCACTCAACTCCCAAATAGCTCTTTGGGGCGGTCCTAGGGGGGATTGGCGCGCTTGGGGACACCCGATCACGCACGGGATCGAGCAATTCGCGCAGGCGATGGGCCGCCCGATCCGGATCGGGCCGTTCCGGATATTGAAAGCAGCCGCCCGCTATCTAGATTCGGGACTGCAATCACAAGGAGTTCGAAGAAAGTGAACGGTATCAAGACGGCCATGCTGCTAGCGGCGTTGACGGCGCTGCTGATGGGGCTGGGCTATGTGTTCGGCGGCGGCGGCGGTGCGATGATCGCGCTGATCGCAGCGGCAGGCATGAACCTGTTCACCTTCTGGAACGCCGACACCATCGTGCTCAAGATGCACAACGCGCGCGAGGTAGATGCCCGCTCCGCGCCCGAGTTCTACGGCATCGTCGCCGACCTCGCGCGCCGGGCGCAACTGCCGATGCCGCGCGTCTATCTGATCGACAGCGCCAATCCGAACGCCTTTGCCACCGGCCGCAATCCCGATCACGCCGCCGTGGCGGCCACGACGGGCCTGCTCAATATGCTCACCCGCGATGAAGTGGCAGCAGTGATGGCGCACGAACTGGGCCACGTGAAGAATCGCGACACGCTGACCATGACCATGGTGGCGACGATTGCCGGCGCGATCTCGATGATCGCCAACTTCGGCATGTTCTTCGGCGGGCATCTCGGGGGCAACAGTGAAAACCGGCCCAATCCGTTGATCGCCATCGCCGCGATGGTCATGGCGCCTTTCGCGGCGATGATCGTGCAGATGGCGATCAGCCGTACCCGCGAGTTCAGCGCCGATCGCGCCAGCGCGGAAATCAGCGGCAACCCGCGCGCGCTGGCCTCTGCGCTCGCCAAGATCGCAGGCCCGGCGCAAGCGATTCCCAGCTTCGCCTCGGAGCGCAATCCGGCCGCCGCTCAGCTCTATATCGTGCCCACCGGCGTTTCCGACCTGTTCTCGACCCACCCGGCGACCGAAAAGCGCATTGCCGCTCTGATGGCGATGGACGGCACGTCGCCGGGCAGGCCCGCAGCCCCGGTCAGGAGAGCTTCGGCGCTCGATCCGCTGCGCAAGTGAGTGCCAAGGACGCCCGGCGCATGCCTTCATGCGCCACTTAGCGCGTCTGCGATGCGCCTTGCGCGTCCGGCCATTGCCTGCCTCGCACAGGGTTGTACATTCGTTCAACACGAATGAAGAACAATCCGAGAGGTGTCGGAGTGCTGAAATCTACAGACGGCGGCCTGAGAGCCGTCCCCTACCCGATCGAAGATCCCGAACGGATCCCGGTCAAGCGCTACTACGATGCCGATTTCTATCAGGCAGAGCTGGACCACTTGTGGCCGCACGTCTGGCAGATGGCCTGCCGTGAAGAGCAGATCCCCGAAGTGGGTGACTGGATCGAGTACGAGAATGTCGGCAAGTCCGTCATCATCGTGCGCACGGCCAGCGGCATCAAGGCTTTCCACAATGCCTGCCGCCATCGCGGCGTGCCCTTTGCGGGCGGCACCGGCCATTCGCACGGCAACTGCGCCAAGTCCGGCTTCGTCTGCCCGTTCCACGGCTGGCGCTGGAACATGGATGGCGAATCCACCCAGGTCTACGGCAAGCACCTCTTCTCCGAGCGTCAGCTTCAGGAAGACGACATCAACCTGATCCCCTGCCGCGCCGAGACTTTCATCGGCTGCGTGTGGATCAACCATGACGATGACGCGCCGTCGGTCCGCGATTCGCTCGGCCCGATTGCCGGCAATCTCGAAGCGCGCGGGCTCGACAAGATGCGCGCGGAATGGTGCTACGGCGCCGAACTCCCGGCCAACTGGAAAGTCGCGATGGAGGCCTTCATGGAAGGCTACCACGTGATGCAGACGCACCCGCAGCTGCAACACGCCGCGCCGATGATGTACGATTCGATGTACCGCAGTCCGCGCGGTCCGGTGCCGATCATGGCCGAACCGCACCTCTCCTATCGCGAGAATCAGGAGCTGCAGGTCAAGTCCATGGCGCTCCTGAGCGAGGGCATGGCGGGCATGGTCCACGAGAAGGAAGTGGAAATTGCGCGCGGCCTGATCGGTGTCGAGGAAGGGCTGCCCGAAGACCAGAACATGGCGATGTTCCACTGGCTGGGCATCGTCATGCACCAGATCTCGGCCCAGTTGCAGGCGCGCGGCGAGCCGGTTCCGGACCTCTGCGCAGTATCGCAGACGCATCCGGTGAAGGCGGTAGAGTTCCTCTTCCCGCACTACTTCCTGCTGCCCTACTTCACCTCGATGTCGGCCTACCGCATCCGTCCGACAGGTCCGGAAAGCTGCTTCTTCGAGATCTGGTCGCTGACCTACATGCCCGAAGACACCGACTTCGAAACGGTCATGGAGCCGGTGGTGCTGCCTTACAACAGCCCGGATTTCCCGCCGATTCCGCGGCAGGACTATTCGAACATCCCGATCCAGCAGAAGGGCCTGCACGCCAGCGGGTTCGAGTTCATGCGCCTCTCGCATGAGGTGGAAGGCATGATCAGCAACTATCAGCGGATCATCGACGGCTACCTCAAGGGCGTGCCGCAGGAAAAGCTCGCCACGGCGATCCACAAGCTGGGCGGCAACTTCGACGGTCCGATCGAGGATCTCGGCATCTGACGATGCGAGCTGGGGCTCGGTTGATGCCGGGCCCCAGTCTATCTGCCGCGCCTACTTCGACTTGGTCCGCATGGCCGGCGGGATCGGCAGCATTTCCACTTTTCCGGTCGCAACGTCGTAGACGGCTGGCACCACCTTGAGTTCGCCTGCCTTCACTTTGGCCTCGACCACGGGCGACGAATTAATCAGCGTCGCTGCATGGATCACGGCATTCTGGCGGGTGACGACCATCGGATCATCACTGCCGCTCATGTAGACGGCGGGCAGGATCGCCGGGAACAAGGCGCTGATCTGCCCCGGAACCTCGGGGTTCTCCATCGCCGCCTTGATCGCCCCGCAGTTCGAATGGCCCATCACCACCACGGCCTTTATGCCCAGCACGGCTATCCCGTATTCGAGGCTGGCGATGATTTCCGGCGTGGTGATGTTGCCCGCGACGCGCGTCACGAAAAGGCGGCCGATGGGCTCATCGAAAACCATTTCCACCGGCACCCGCGAATCCGCGCAGGACAGCACGCCGACGATCGGCCACTGCCCCTCGGCCGCTCGCGCCTTGATGATCGCAAGGTCCTTGGTATGCGCGGTGGGCGCGCCCGCGATGAAGCGGGCATTGCCGTCCATGATCTCCTTGAGCGCCTGATCGGGCGTAATCGTCTCAGTTGGCGCGGCGCCGGAGGGTGCCTCCGCCGCCCGGACAGGCCCAGCAACCAAGCCGATTGCCGGCGCCGCCGCGAGCGCGGCCACGGCGCCGATGATGTCACGCCGCGACGTGCGGCAGCGGGAATTGTGATTTTCCGGGGGGACTTCGCTCAAGGACATGGCAGTCTCCAGCGTGGTGCACGCCGGAGGCTATCACGCGCCCCTGTGTCCCGCCATAACCCTTGCGAAAGGACGCGTCAGGCGGTCAGCGCGGCGACCAGCGCCTTGACCTTCTTCTGGCGCCACTGCGGAAGCGGAGCCACCAGCCAGTAAGCGCGGCGGCAGGATGTGGCGGCGCCGACTTTGACACTGGTGCCGGCAGGAAGTCCCTCAGTCAGCAGTGCCGGCACGCGCACGCGGCCAAGGCCGGATGTCGCGGCGGCAACCGCCTGTCCCGCATCGGCCAGCAGGATGGCCGGCTTGGCCTCTTCCTCATCAGCGCCTTCGTGGCCCTCGGGCGTGGGATCGCCCGGCCAGCCCATCCAGTCGCCCTCGCCCAGCTCGACCCATTCGGGCGCGCCGAGCGTGATGCCTTCAAGGTCCCCCGGCCCCTCGCTCCAGCGCACCGCCAGATCGAGATTGGCCTCGGTAAAATCGGTCAGTTCGCCATCGACGAGCACATAGCGCACTTCCGGATTCGCGGCCCGGAACGCGGCAAGGCGCGGCGCCAGCCAGGCGGCGAAGAACTCGCGCGGGGCGGCAATGGTGTACACATGGCTGGACTGGCTGGCCTGCATGGCCTGCACCGCGTCCTCGAAATGCAGGAATCCGGTGCGCAGCGCGGCGAGACCGGCACCGGCCTCGTCGGTCAGTTCCAGACCCTTGCTGGTGCGGCGGAACAGCACGACCCCAAGCAAGTCCTCCAGCGCGCGGATCTGCTGGCCGACTGCTGCCGGCGTCACCGCCAGTTCGTCTGCCGCGCGCGTGAAGGAGAGGTGGCGGGCCGCGGCATCAAAGACGCGCAAGGCATTGAGAGGCAGGTGCGTGCGCTTCATGGCGCTTCCCTAAGCGCTTGGCGTTGCTGCGGCAACGGGGAAGTAGATGGGGCGAAGTCGAGGTTCAGCCGACCTTCGCGGGCGCGGCGAGCGGGAAGAACGGAATCTGGGCCTCCAGCTCGGTGCCGTCGCTGCGCACGAAGGTATAGTAGCCTTCCATCGAGCCCTGCGGCGTCGTCAGCGGACATCCCGAGACATAGTCATGGCTGCGACCGGGCCGGATCAGCGGCTGCTCACCCACCACGCCCTCGCCTTCGACCAGATTCACATCTCCATTGGCGTCGGTAATCCGCCAGTGACGCGTGAGAAGCTGAAGCGAATCGTCCGAATCGTTCTCGATGCGGATGTGGTAGACCCAGAACCACTTGCCCGCTTCGATGCGGGACTGTTCGGGCAGAAAGTTCACCGCGACGCGGACAGTCACACCCTCGGTGATGGCGGTATGCTGGAAGAGTTGCTTCATGATGCAGCCAACCTAACCGGCTAACGACTTATGGACAACTCTTAGACCCAATGCCTTGCTCCCGCAAATCGCTGGAAAATTATCAGTGGATCACAGAATCGCCGAGACGGGGCATGCGAGGTACCACGCAAAGCCGGAAGGATCGTAAACGGTCTCCACTTGCGCATTGAGCTTCACGCGCGGCACGTCGACGATGATCCGCGTGCCGAATCCCGGGCGTGTCGGGGCCGACACCGGCGGGCCGCCCTGCTCGCGCCAGGCGATGCGGAAACCGGGCGCTTCGCCATCCGGCGCCGGTTCGACCGACCATTCGATCGCGACACGGCCATCCGGCACCGAAAGCGCACCATACTTGAGCGCATTGGTGCCCATCTCGTGGATAGCCATGGCCAGCGCCTCTGCCGCGCCGGGGGAGAGCAGGACTTCCGGCCCGTCCAGGCGCACTTGCACGTGCGAATCCACCAGCGTCTGCAACTGGGTATCGATCATCTCGCGCACCGGAATGCTCGACCACGCGCGGCGCACCAGAAGGTCCTGACTGGCGGCAAGGCTGCGGATGCGCTGCTCCAGCCGTTCGATGAAGTCCGGCCGGTTCTTGTCCGTCCGGCGCGCAAGCGACTGGATGATCGACAGCATGTTCTTGCTGCGATGATTGACCTCCTGCAACAGCAGCTCGATGCGCTGCTCCGCATCGCGCATCTCGGTCACGTCGGTATTGGTGCCGAACCAATAGAGGATGCTCCGCGCTTCGTCGCGGATCGGCGTCGCGCGCGAGAGGAACCAGCGCCATTCGCCGTTCGCGCTGCGCAGCGGGAAAGTATCCTCCCAGTCTTCGCCCGAGGCGAGATGATCGCGGAACCGGGCATTGACCGCCTCGCTGTAGTCGGGATGCTGCACCGTCTGGCGGCCGCTGGCCTCCATCTCCTCGGGCGTGGTGCCGGTATAATCGAACCAGCGTTTGTTGCGCCAGACGACCCGGCCGTCGCGCCCGGCGATCCACGCGAGTTGCGACATGTTGTCCGCCAGCAGGCTCAGCCGCGCCTCGCTCTCTTCCAGCCGGCGCTGCGTTTCCTTCTTGAGGCTGATGTCGCGCGCGATCTTGCTGGCGGCGACCACCCGCCCTTCACTGTCGAGCACCGGCGAGACGGTGACGGCAACGTCGATGGCGCTGCCGTCCTTCCGCTTCCGCACGGTCTCGAACGTGGGCACGCGCTCGCCCCGCGTGATGCTGGCGATGATCGCGTCTTCCTCGGCCTGCCGGTCCTCGGGGATCAGCGTGCGCACGTTCATCCCGACGATCTCGGCCGAACTCCAGCCGAAAATGCGCTCGGCAGCCTGGTTCCAGCTCAGGATCGTCCCATCGAGCGACTTGCCGGCAATGGCATCGTCACTTGATTCGACGATCGCCGCGAGGAGTGCCCCGGCGTCGGTCCCGAGCCCGAGCGGGTTCAGAGACCCGCCTTGGCCAGCGCCTGATCGAGATCCGCGATCAGATCATCCGGATCTTCCAGACCGATGTTGATGCGCAGCATGCCTTCCGAAATGCCCATGGCCTCGCGTGCCTCCGGCCCCATGTTGTGGTGCGTCGTCGAGGCAGGATGGCACATCAGCGAACGCGAGTCGCCGATGTTGTTGGAGATATCGATCAGCTCCAGCGCGTCCAGCAGCGCGTGCGCCTGCGCGCGGCCCCCATCGAGCACGAAGCTGAAGATCGGGCCGCAGGCGTCCATCTGCTTCATCGCCAGCGCCTGAGCCGGGTGGCTGTCCAGCCAGGGGTGCAGGATCTTCGGCACGCGGCCGGCGACGAACTGGCCGACCTTCAGCGCGTTCTCGCTCTGCTTCTTGGCGCGCAGGTCCAGCGTCTCAAGCCCCTTCAGCACCACCCAGGCGTTGAACGGCGAAAGGTTCGGGCCGGTGTTGCGCTGGAACGGCAGCAGCTTGTCGTTGATGAATTCCTCGCTGCCGCAGACGGCACCGGCCAGGACTCGACCCTGCCCGTCCATCAGCTTGGTGGCCGAATAGGCGACCACGTCGATGCCGAATTCCAGGGGGCGCTGGAGCGCCGGGCTGCAGAAGGCATTGTCGACCACGGTGGTGATGCCGTGCGCCTTGGCGATTTCGGCAATAGCGGCAAGGTCGGCGACGTCCATCGTCGGGTTCGCCGGGGTTTCGAAGAAGAACACCTTAGTGTTGGGGCGGATCGCCGCTTCCCACGCGGAAAGGTCGGTGGCGTCCACCACCGTTACGTCCACGCCGAAGCGCGGCAGCAGGCTGTCGCCCAGCCAGCGGCACGAACCGAAGGCGGCGCGCGCGGAAACCATGTGATCGCCCGCCGAAAGCTGGCAAAGCAGCGCCGCGGTCATCGCCGCCATGCCCGATGCCTGCGTGCGGCACGCCTCGGCCCCTTCAAGCAGAGCGATGCGCTCTTCGAGCATCTGCACCGTCGGGTTCTGGAGGCGCGAATAGGTCATGCCGTCGTCCTCGCCCATGAAGCGGGCGGCAACGGTGGCGGCATCGTCGTAGGAATAGCCCGAGGTGAGGAACAGCGCTTCGCTGGTCTCACCCATTTCCGAGCGCCAGGTTCCCCCGCGGATCGCGCGGGTGGCGGGGCGCCAATTGCGGGTCTTGGTGCGGTCCTGTCCGGTCGTGCGTTTCATGGCCCAAGCCTCTAGGATCGCGCGCGGATGGATGCAAGCGCCCGCGCCCGTCCGCCCGGCGCAAATGGCGCGCTTGCAGTCCACACGCTTCCCCCTTATTCCGCGCCTCCGATGCCGACCGCTTCCCGCAACAATCGTGACCCGCTCGGCTGGTGCCTTGCCGTAACCGGGCTTTTCCTGGCTCTCGCGCTCTGGCGGATCACGACGCCAAGCATCTATTACTTCGACGAGGTTCACTACGTCCCGGCTGCGCTGAAGATGCTCAGCCTGATTCCGACGAATCGCGAGCATCCGCTGTTCGCCAAGGAAGTGATTGCCGCCTCCATCCACTTCATCGGTGATCGGCCGCTGGGCTGGCGATTGGGGCCGGTGCTGTTTGGCACGGCGGGCCTCTTCGCGTTCGGCCGACTGGTCTGGCACGCCTCTCATCGGCGCGTCGCGACGATCTCTGCAATCATTCTGCTGGCGACCAACTTCATGTGGTTCGTGCAGAGCCGCATCGCCATGCTGGACATGGTGGAAGCCGCGCTCTGCATGATCGGCCTGTGGCAATTCGCCGCGGCGCTGAACACCACGAGCACCGGCGCCGCGCGCGGACGCCTTGCCGCCGCCGGCATCGCGCTGGGACTGTCGCTGGGCGCCAAGTGGAGCAGCGCCCCGGCGCTGATCATGCCGGGCCTGTGCTTCCTTGTGCTGCGCATGAAGGAAACCGGCTGGAAGTTCATCGGCAAGCGCAATGCGGGACCGATCCCCGGTGTCTCGCTGGTGGAGGCGGCCTTCTGGCTGGGCCTGCTGCCGATCGCGGTCTATTGGGCGACCTATACCCCGGCGATGTTCTATTCGCGCCTGACGCTTTCCCCGTTCGATTTCATCGGACAGCACGAGCTGATGGTCCGCTTGCAGGACAGTGTGAAGAAGCCCCACCCCTACCGCAGTTTCTGGTATCAGTGGGCGGTCGACTGGCGGGTGATCTGGTACTTGTTCAAGAACGTCGACGGCGCTCATCGCGGCATCGTCATGCTTGGCAATCCGTTCTCGATGCTGGCGGGGCTTGTCGCGTTCTTCTGGGGTCTATGGGCCGCGCTGTTCCGCCGCCGGGGCGACATCGGCGTCTTCCTGGCGCTTTACGCGGCCACGCTGATGATGTGGGCGGTGAACGGCAAGCCGGTGCAGTTCTATTACCACTACCTGCTGCCCGGAGCCTTCCTAATGGCACCGCTGGCTTTCGCCCTGGAGGCGCTGTGGCAGCGCAAGGATCGCTGGCGCCACCTCGCCACGCTGTCGATGGTGGTGACGCTGGGCATGTTCGTGCTGTTCTTTCCGATCATCTCGGCCCTGCCGCTGCCGACCGAAGAGACCTACAACTTCTGGATGTGGCTGCCGAGCTGGCGATAAACGGGCACGGACAGGGCTGGAGTATGACCTCCCGCCCTTATCCGTCCGCCTCGCTCACGCCATCGCCCGTTGCGCCCCTGCGCCTTGCGCCAGTGCCGCCTTCCAGTTGGGCAGCGTGACGGTGGCAAGGTATTCCGCCTGCATTTCGGGCGTCAGCACCTCGACCACACGGTCACCCTCCATCCATAGCTCGATCACGCCGAAGGCACCGCCGCGCTTGCAGTACTTGGCAGGCCAGCCCTCGCGCGCGGCGATCAGGAAGACTTGCGCGGGCCCGAGGTTGGTCGCCATGGCGAAGTGCGTGGCGCTGAGCCCGCCGTCGCCCGGCACGCCCAGAAAGTCGCCCTTCCCCGGCGCTTCCATAAGCTGGGTTCCGCGCGGATAGACCTCGACCAGCGTGTTGCGTTCGTCGCCCGCGTGGGCGACCCAGCTCCCCTCGGCAACCGGCGGAAACGGCGTCGCTTCGCCGCCCAGCAGTTCGGCCAGCACTTCGGCAACCCGCTGCGGATCGCGGGCGTCGGTGGAAACGTGAAAGATCATGAAATTCTCCCTACCCGGTTCGATGGCGGGGAGAGACGCCAGAGCTTCGCACCGATCAAAGCGTTTCCGGCGAACGCCAGTTTATTGTCGATCAAGTACCCACAACGACAAACGCGCGCCGACCAGCGGCGCGCGTTCATGGTGATGACTATATCGATAGGGCCGCAGAACGGCCGAGTCGATGGTCAGTACTTGCCCCAGACGAACTTCGACGACAGCGCGAAGTTCCAGACCGAAGCCAGCACGATGCCGATGATCGCCGCCGCATAGTCATGGAAACCGATGCGCACCAGCGCGGTGGAGGCGCCGATGTTGGCAACCATGCCGAAGGCGCAAGTCAGCGCGAACTGCGCCCAGCCACGCACCAGCGGGCCGAACCCGCGCAGGCGCTTGTCCGCATACGTCAGTTCGTTGTTGAGCACGAAGTTGAACGTCATCGCGACGATGGCCGCGATCGTCTGGCCGACGATGAACGCGGTTTCCTTCGGATAGTGGCTCATCGCGAATTCGGCGCCGAACAGGTGCAGCACGAGTGCCAGCACGCTCATGTGCAGAACCGCGCCCAGGCCGCCGACCGTGCCGAACAGCGCGAAGCGGGTGGGGATGAAGCGGCCGAGCCACTTGTCGTAAAGACCAACGAGGAATTCGAACACGACCGTCCTGTCCAGCTTGCTTTCGCCTTCCGCGCGCGCGGCGAAGTTCAGGGGAAATTCCTTGACCCGCAACGGTGCATCGACCGTGGCGAGAATATCGAGCAGAATCTTGAAGCCCACACCCGAAAGCCGATGCGCGTCGGCCCGCAGGATCTTGGTCTGGAGCATGAAGAAGCCGCTCATGGGGTCGCTGAGATCGACGCCCGTGACCTTGTTGGCAATCTTGTTGGCAAAGCCCGACGCCTTTACGCGGTCCGGACGGCCCCAGGCCTCGGTGCTGGCGCCTTCTGCGAAGCGCGAGGCATAGGCCAGGTCGTATTCGCCCGAGCTTACGGCCTTCAGCATCTGCGGCAGCAGTTCGGGATCGTGCTGGTGATCCGCATCCATCACCGCAACCACCGGCGCCGCCGTGGAGCACATGCCTTCGATCGCGGCACTGGCAAGGCCGCGGCGGCCGATGCGCTGGATGCAGCGCACGCGCGGATCGCGCAGCGCCAGATTCCGCGCCTCGTCCGAGGTGCCGTCGGGGCTGTTGTCGTCGACGAAGATCGCTTCCCACACGACGCCCTTGAGCGCCTTGTCGAGCCGGTCGATCATCGTCGCGATGTTCTTGCGCTCATTGTACGTCGGCAGGACGACGGCCAGCTCAAGCGGCTTGGAAGCCTGAGCTGCGGCGACGTCTACGGCCTCGGCAAGATCGGAACGGGTGATGTTCATGCGCCCTGTTTTACTTGGTAAACCTGAAGAAACCTTATCCGCGATCAGAGCCGCGCGAGCACGGCATCACCGATCTCGCGGGTGCCTGCCGAGCCGCCAAGGTCGCCGCCCTTGATCCCGTCGGCCAGCGTCTTCGCCACTGCCGCCTCGATCCGCACGGCCTCGGCTTCGAGACCGAGCGAGTGGCGCAGCAGCATCGCCGCCGAAAGGATCGTCGCCATCGGATTGGCAAGACCCTTGCCGGCGATGTCAGGCGCCGAACCGTGGATCGGCTCATAAAGGCCATAAGAGCCTTCGGCAAGACTGGCCGAAGCGAGCAGGCCGATCGAGCCCACGCACATCGAGGCCTGGTCGGAAAGGATGTCGCCGAACAGGTTGCCGGTAACGATCACGTCAAACTGGCCGGGGTTCTTCACCAGCTGCATCGCCGCGTTGTCGACGTACATGTGGCTGAGTTCGACTTCGGGATATTCCTTGGCAACCTCGATCACCACATCGCGCCAGAGCTGCGAGGTTTCGAGGACGTTGGCCTTGTCCACCGAGCACAGCTTCTTCGAACGGGTCATCGCCGCCTGGAAACCGGCATGGGCGATGCGGTGCACTTCGTCTTCGGCGTAGGACATCATGTCCCAGCCCTGACGGCGGCCGTCTTCCAGCGTGCGGATGCCCTTCTCGCCGAAGTACACGTCGCCGTTCAGCTCGCGCACGATCAGCAGGTCGATCTTCGCCGCAACTTCCTCGCGCAGCGTGGTCAGGTCTTCCAGACCCGGGAACACGCGCGCCGGACGCAAGTTGGCGAAGAGGCCCAGTTCCTTGCGCAGGCCGAGAATGGCCTGTTCGGGACGCAGGTGACGCTCAAGGTGATCGCACGAGAAATCGCCCACCGCGCCGAACAGGATCGCCTCGGCCGAGCGCGCAATCTCCAGCGTTTCTGCGGGCAGCGGGTGGCCGTGCTTGCGATAGGCGACGCCGCCGACATCGCCCTCGACGAGTTCGAGGCCGGGAAGTTCAAGCGCCTTGAGAACACGCACTGCCTGCTCGGTGACCTCGGGACCGATCCCGTCTCCTGCAAATACCGCAATGCGCATGTACGTTCTCCGTTGGGCGTTTAGCCGTGAATTCGCCCCAGCCGCTCGCGCAGAAGGACGCGCGCCCCCATAGCGTCTCCGCGCCGTTCGGCAAGCGGATAGCGCGCAAGCTCGGGCCCGAGGCGGTCGAAAACGTCAAGCATCGCCCCCCAGTCGTCGTCGTTCGGGCGGCCGACCGGAACCCCATAGCCAAGCTCGCGCAGCAGCAGGACTTCGAACGAAAGCAAGGGCATGACCCAGCCCCGCGCGGACGGCGCGACGCAGATCGCATCGAGCAGCGCGGTGAGCGCCTGATAGAGCGCGGGAAAGGCCTGCCGCTCGGGAAGCGCAGTTGCGGCCAATGCGGTAACCCACGAAATCGCGGCGGCCGGGAGCGGTTCGCTGAGCCAGGGCCCACGAGATTCGAGCAGCTCGACGCGCGCGAAAGGAAGCTGGTCCTCGCTGCGCGACCGCAAGTCGATTTCCACTACATTGCCGGGGATCAGCACCGGGCGAAGCTGCCGCCCGCGCCCTCCGGCGACATAGGCGGCAACGATCCCGGCCTCTTCGGTGAGCAGCCGGGCGATGACGGCGGTCTCACCATGAGGCCGCGTCGCACAGACGATAGCGGAAGCGCGCAACTGCATGGCTGCGGCTTGTGGAGCTTCAGGAAACGCGAAACAAGGTGGAAGGAGGCACCCTCACAGGACGCTCCCCCGGCGGGCGATCACTCGCCCGACTTGCCTTCGAGCTTGGCGATGCGGGCCTTGAGGTCCTCGATCTCGCCACGCGCGGTGGCGGCCAGTTCCTTCACGGCCTCGAATTCCTCGCGGCTGACGAAGTCCATGTCGCCCATGAACTCCCGGAAGCGCTCGCGCGCATTGTCGCGCGCTTCGCGGCCGACGCCGGCGAGCGTGCCGGCGGCGCTGTTCATCATCTTGACGAAATCGGCGACGAAGGGGTTTTCGCTTTGCATGGGGGCTATTTGGTCGCTTGCGGCAAACTGCGCAAGAGGCAGTCCGTCAGATTTCGAAACGCTCCACCGCGCGCGGGCCTTCAACGCCGTCCATGTCGCGATTGAGCTGGAGGAAAGCGAAGTTGAGGTAACTGGCGAAGCAGATCCACGCGAGATACGGCACCAGCAGCAGTGCCGCCACCGGGCGCACGCGGGCAAAGAACAGCATCGTCACGATCACCGCCGCGATCATCAACCCTAGCACGACGAGCCCGACGGTCATCTGGTGGAGTGCGAAAAAGATCGGGCTCCAAGCGAGATTGAGCGCCAATTGCACGACAAAGGCCACGACCGCCGCCGCGCGCCCCCGTGCGCCTCGCGCGGCGCAGACCATCGCCAGCGCCAGCCCCATCAGGGCGTAGAGCGCGGTCCAGACGATCGCGAACGTTATCGGCGGCGGATAGATCCCGGGCTTGGCAAGCGCGTCGAACCAGGCATTGCCCGGCCCGCTGTCCGCGATCTTGCCTGAAAGAAAGCCCAGCAACACGATCAACGGCACGAGCACCAGCGACCAGCGCAAGAGGCTGGCACGCAACTGGGCCGGTGAGGCAATTGGGTTCATTTCCTGGCAAACCCCCGAATCAGGAAAAACCATCAAGTGCGGCGGTTTGTGGTACGACTCGGGCAAACACGCAATGCGCGTGGAGCGCAAAAGTCGGCCGGTCCATCGATCCGCCGCCCGCCATGCTCAACCGCGCGATGCGGAAACCAGAAATTCCACGTTTCCTTCCGGGCCCTTGATCGGGCTTTCGACGATGCCCTGGATCGTCCAGCCATCGCTTTCCAGCCAGTCCCGCACTTCGCCGCAGACCCGCTCATGCAGCGCGGGATCGCGCACGACGCCGCCCTTGCCCACTTCGCTGCGGCCCACTTCGAACTGCGGCTTGATGAGCGCGACCACGCGGCACTGCGACGCAGCAAGGCGCAGCGGCACTTCCAGCACTTTGGCCAGCGAGATGAAGCTGGCGTCGCAGACCACCCAATTGCACGGACGATCGATCTGCTCAGGCGTCAGGATCCGCGCGCTGGTCTGCTCCAGCACGGTCACGCGGGGATCCTGCCGCAGCTTCCAAGCCAGCTGGTTGGTGCCCGAATCCACCGCGAAGACATGCTCCGCGCCCTTGGTCAGCAGCACGTCGGTAAAGCCGCCGGTCGAACTGCCGACATCCATGGCGATGACGCCCGTGGGATCGAGATCGAAGTGCTCGATGGCATGCGCCAGCTTGATCCCGCCGCGCGAGACCCAGGGATGATCCCGCCCACGCACCTCCAGCGGTGCGTCGCTCTTGAGGCTCTGCCCCGGCTTGGCGATCTTGGTCTCGCCGGAAAACACAAGGCCCGCCAGCACCAGCGCCTGCGCCCGCGTGCGGCTTTCGGCAAGGCCGCGATCGACCAGCATCTGGTCGACGCGCGCCTTCGCCGGGCGCTTGCTGTCGGCGGGCTTGTTTTCGATATGTCGGGGCTCGGACGGGTCGATCATTGGCTTTGTGCACTTGAGAAGGAGCGCGCCTCATTCCATACCGGGGGCATGAAGGCAAATCCGCGCCGGCTTGCAGCCGTCCCGTCGTTCCCCCGCAAACTTGTCGCAAGCGCCCCGCTGACCGCGCTGGCGCTGCTCGCGGCCTGCGTGTCCGCGCCCCAGCCACCCGCGCCCGCGCCGCGCCCTGCGCCGGCTCCCGTCACGCGGCCCGCCGCACCACCCGCCGACTGGCGCGATGCCCCGCAGACCCCGGGCGACTGGAGCATGACCGCACCCGGCACCGCCACGTTCGCGGGCGGGCTCTTCACGATGCGCTGCAATAGGCCAGCGGGAACGGTCACGCTGATCCGCGCAGGAAATGCTGCATCCGCGCCCGGTTCCCTCACCGTGCGCACATCCGATGTTGCGCGCGCCCTAACCGCCTCGCCCGTGGCCGGGGGCCTGGCAGTGGACGTGCCGGCGCGCGATGCGCTGCTCGATGCCATGGCCTTCAGCAAGGGCCGCTTCGCCATCGAAACGGCGGGCACTGCCACGCTCTATATACCGAGCTGGACCGAAGTCTCCCGCGTGGTCGAAGACTGCCGCTGAGAATGGCGCTGAACGCTCTCTAAACGTGCACTTTTGAACGGGACTCGCGAGGCGCCTTTCAGGGCGCCTGAAGAGCCTGTCCGGAGCGAAAATCGGGCGCTTTCAGGCCGCAACCCAGCGCCCCAACAATCGCGTTCCGGAGCGGATCGAAGGCTGGGGAAAACTAGCCCGAAGCACCGATAATGATCCCAAAAAAAACGAATACAAGTCTTGTTGTGCGCTGCGGAATCAGACACACATTTGAACAGGGCCGAGGGACCCTGGGAAACGCGCCCGGGATGGACCGAAGCCCCAGCCGGTAACACGGCGTACTTTGGCTCAACAGCGCGAAAGGAGGTGATCCGATGTCTCATGGTTCAGCAGAGAGGTCGGCAATTTCCGTCGCGAGGCATTATCGCTGAGTTGAATTAGCGATAAAGGCTTTCGCTGGCGGCACTTCCCGGCCGCTGACCATGCGAAGGGCCGCACCGGATTTCCGGGGCGGCCCTTCTCATTTGGGCGCATTCCCGGCTTTGCACATCGCTGAGCCCCAGAACGCGCCGCACTCCTCAACATCACCCGAAGCAAGCCGCCCGGCGCATTTCGCACTGGCCCTTTCGCGCGAGCAGGCGCTAGGAGCATTCACGCTCTGGCTTCCTGTGCGAGTCTACCGGCTTTCCGCCCTCAATTCGCGCTAAAGCAACAACACCGCGTATCAAAATTACTATATGGTTGCGCTGCGTGTAATTTTCGTTCAGAGAGCGCGGGCAATCGCAGTCTAGAGGATTTCGTTCGATGGCGACGCTCGCCGATGCCGGCCTGACTTTCAGCACTCTGCCCCACCCCGCGCCGACCAGCGCCGAAACGCGCGAGGCGATCCTTGCGAATCCCGGTTTCGGCATGCACTTCTCGGACCATATGGTCACTGTAGAGTGGACCGAGGGCAAGGGCTGGCATGACGCAGTGGTAGGCCCCCGCCAGCCGCTCGCGCTCGATCCTGCCGCGGCCGTGCTGCACTACGCGCAGGAGATCTTCGAAGGCCTCAAGGCGTACAAGCAGGCCGATGGCGCCGTCGCGCTGTTCCGCCCGGCGGCCAATGCCGCGCGCTTCAACACCTCGGCCCAGCGCCTCGCGATGCCCGAAGTGCCCGAAGAGCTGTTCATCGAGGCGATCGAGCGGCTCGTCCAGGCAGACAGCGCATGGATCCCGGGTGCCGAAGGCGCCTCGCTCTATCTGCGCCCCTTCATGATCGCCACCGAGGCCTTCCTCGGCGTGCGTCCGGCCAAGCAGTACAAGTTCATCGTCATCGCCAGCCCGGCGGGCAATTACTTCAAGTCGGGCGCCCCGGCCGTCTCGATCTGGGTTTCGGACTATACCCGCGCTGCCCCCGGCGGCACCGGTGCGGCCAAGTGCGGCGGCAACTACGCCGCCAGCCTCGTGCCGCAGGCCGAAGCCATCGCCCGCGGCCATGACCAGGTCGTCTTCCTCGATGCCGCCGAGCACAAGTGGATCGAGGAACTGGGCGGCATGAACCTCTACTTCGTGTTCGCGGATGGCACCCTGCTCACCCCTGCCCTCACCGGCACGATCCTGCCCGGCATTACCCGCGACAGCCTGCTGCAACTGGCGCGCGAGGAAGGTCTCAAGGTCGAGGAAGGCCGTTACAGCCTCGAAGAATGGCGCGCCGACGCTGCCTCCGGCAAGCTGATCGAAACCTTCGCCTGCGGCACTGCGGCGGTCGTGACTCCGGTCGGCAAGGTTTCGGGCCGCGATGGCGATTTCATCATCGGCTCGGGCGGCCCAGGTCAGGTGACCTCCAAGCTCAAGAACCGGTTGGTTTCGATCCAGCGCGGCGAAGCTGCGGATACCCATAGCTGGATCCGCAAGATCGACTGCAAGTAAACGCATGCAGGCAGGGGTAACGCCCCTGCCTGTTTCCGTAAGCGATCGTTTGAAAATCACGGGCCAGCAATTGCTGGCATTCAGGCCTTTACAAGACCGCATAGGCGCAGGATCGCCATATGCGTGCCTGTCAGCCGCTCAACCGCCTCATCAAGCGAAGATTCGGGCTGAACGCTGTTCCGATAGACGCGCGCGCCTGCCAGTACCCACGTCAGCATGAACGTGGCGAAGACCTCGGCATCCAAGCCCTCGGCCATGGGCTCGGTCTCGAAATGGACGCGCAATTCCTCGGCCAGGCCATCGAACATCGCATAGCGGTCCGAGATCCGGCCCGGGGACAGGAAATCCTCCGTCCACAGCGCCACGACTTCCGGATTCTCCAGCACATAGCGGATTACGCTGCGCCCCCGGTGCTCGGCCGTGTCCGTGGACGAGAGCACCGCGGTAAGTTGCTGCGCCGACCATTTGCGTATGGCATCAATCAACGCCTCGCGGTCCGCGAAGTGATAATAGATGGTGGTCCGGTTCACACCGGCCTCACGCGCGACTTCCGAAAGTGAAAGTGCTTCCATTCCCTTTGCCGAAACCAGTTTCACTGCGGTCTCGATCAGTACGAGGTGGGTTTCTTCGAACCCCTTGTTGCGGCGACGCGACTGGCGGCTGGTCTCCCCGGAACGGCCGGAGAGCTCATTTTCAATCGATTGAATCATGCCTGACCTGCTTGCCCAACCTGAGCATTGCCTGTCAACGCCTGACCCATAGGCAAGTTCCTCATACTTTCGGATTACGAATTTGATTTATTTATCTTATTTCAATTACCTGAGCGCCCGGCGAAGACCGGTCGAAGGGTTGTAGCGGGCCATCGCCGACCCTACCTGACCGGGAACGACACTCACGGAGTTCCTCCATGCTCAAAACCACCTACGAACCGCCGAAAGTCTGGACCTGGGACAAGGAGAACGGCGGCGAATGGGCCAAGACCAACCGCCCGGTGTCCGGCGCCACGCACGAGCAGACACTGCCGCGCGGCCAGCATCCGTTGCAGCTCTACTCGCTCGGCACGCCGAATGGGCAGAAGGTGACGATCATGCTGGAAGAGCTGCTAGCCGCCGGCGTGGCCGAGGCCGAGTACGATGCATGGCTGATCGACATCGGCAATGGCGACCAGTTCGGGTCAGACTTCGTTGCGATCAATCCCAATTCGAAGATCCCCGCCCTGCTCGATTGCTCCGGCAATGAGCCTGTCCGCGTCTTCGAATCCGGCTCGATCCTGTTCCACCTTGCCGAAAAGTTCGGCAAATTCCTGCCCTGCAGCCAGCCCGCGCGCGCCGAATGCATGTCCTGGCTCATGTGGCAGATGGGCACAGCGCCGATGATCGGCGGCGGTTTCGGCCACTTCTACGCCTACGCGCCGGAGAAGTACGAATACCCGATCAACCGCTACGCGATGGAAACCAAGCGCATCCTCGACGTCGCCGACAAGCGCCTCGCCGAGACCCGCTATCTGGCGGGTGACGACTACACGATCGCAGACATCGCCTGCTACGGCTGGTTCGGCGGCTTCTTGCGGGGCGACGCCTATGGCGACGCGGCAACTTTCCTCGACGTGCCGAGCTATGCGAATCTCGTTCGCTGGGGCGAGGATCTCGCCGCCCGCCAAGGCATCCAGCGCGGCCGCATCGTCAACCGCAACGGCGACGGCTTCGTCCGCGAACGGCACTCGGCCGCCGATATCGACGCGGTGCTGGCCAAGTAAAAGGGCAGCAAGCGCGGGGAAGCGCCACTACTCCCCGCGCTTGCACGCCTTCGTGCACGAGCCTGCGGAAAACTTCTCCCAAAAGCCCTTTTCAGCACCGACATTAGCCGCTAAGCGCGCATTCCCTGCTGGGGCGTCGCCAAGTGGTAAGGCACCGGTTTTTGGTACCGGCATTCGCAGGTTCGAATCCTGCCGCCCCAGCCAGCCGAATCCTCATGATTCGGCCAGATCTCATTGATCATCTTACTAAAAATCGTGAAGGGCCCTTGCCCACCAGCTAGACCCGGTTTGCCTCGGCAGGACCGGTTTAGACGGCATTTGTATCACGATTTGTATCATGATTTTTTGCGATTCGGGGCCGGCCACGGAGTCGGTAAATGACACGGAAAATCGCCTTTTCACCTGCATCGCTCGACACGCTGAACAAGGGTTCAATAAGGGACCCTTTGTATCCGGGTTTGAGCCTCGAAGTGCTGCCGAGCGGCAAGAAGGTGTGGCGTTACGCGCGCCGCATCTCGGGAGACGGAGAGCTCGTCCGGATGCGCCTCGGCACTTACCCTGCCCATACCATCGCCGATGCCCGCAATTGGGCCAAGGGGCTCAATGATGAGGTCGAGGCCGGGATCGATCCCCGCGAAGCGAGACGACTCGCTGATACGCGCGATTCAATGACCGTCGCCCGCGCGCACGAACTTTACATGGAAGCCACCCGCGAAGGTCGCGGCTCCCGGTCAAAGCGCAAAAACAAGCCACGTACGATCCAGGACAAGCTCTATATTTATCGCTGCGACATCGCGCCCCGGCTCGCAAAGAAGTCGATCTATGCCGTCACGGAAAGGGATCTGATCAATCTGGTGCTGGCGAAAGGCCGTACCGCCAAGGTCCGGGCTAACCGGCTGGCGGCCGAACTCAAGGTGTTCTTCGGTTGGGCCGCCAGCCTGCGCGGGCTTATCATCGGCCTTGAGGTCGATCCTTCGCGCCGGCTCGCCGATCTGCGTTTTCCTGAAACACCCCGGAGCAGAAAGCTCAGCCTCGAGGAAATCGGGTGGTTCCTGGAAGCGGTAGCAAAGGAGGAGGAACGCGATTTTCGGCGAGGCATGCTGCTCTGGCTTCTGACCGCCGCCCGATTCTCGGAGGTTATCCGCGCGCGATCGGACGAGATCGAGAACGGCGTATGGACGATCCCCGCCGCCCGATCGAAGAACAGTGCTCCGCATTCGATCCAGTTGGGCCCGTGGGGCCGCCATCTGATCTCGTCGGAAGGGGAATGGGTATTCCCCTCTCCCCGCATCTCGGCCCCCCGCACGAACGGCTGGTATCCTGCAAAGAAGCGCGCGCTTGCTTTGATGGCTCAGATTGCGGGACGCGAAATCGATCATTTCGTGCCGCACGATTTCAGGCGCACTGCCCGCAGCAATACCAAGCGCCTCAAGGTCGATTACGAGACTGCCGAAGCGATGCTGAACCACCTCAAAGTGGGAATGGAGCGCATCTATGACGGCTACGAACTCGAGGAGGAAAAGGCCGCCTGGTTCATGAAGTGGGAGGCGGAAATCGTCGAGATTGCTCACAAGAGCGGCGTCGCGCGATTGCTTGAGATCCCCGAAGGGCCGATCAAGCCACTGGCTTAGTCATCGCGAAAGTGGCGCGGGGAGCGACAATGCACCGTGGCAATGCTGTTGCCCGCGCCAGAATATCAGACTGAGTCCCACGGTGGCGCGCGACTTTGCCTGTTCCTCAGAGCAACGTGTTTGCTGGCGATGCCGGCGCCTTCCTGGCCGACCACAGTTCGTCCGTGCGCACCATCTCAATCAATTCATCCGGGAACTTCCTTTCTTGGAAGGCCATCAGGTCTTCGAAGCTGCCTTGCAGCCAGGTATCGTACTCGTCCGGCAGGAGAGTCCCGAGTTCTGGCAGAGTTTGTGCCCATGTGGCGGTTGCGGCACGGTGCGGCATCCGAATTCCACAGCATGAGCGGCCTGTGAAAGGCATTGCCTGGGGTGACGGGTTTACCCGCGAGCACTTATGGAAAGACGCACTTTTCGAGCACCGACAAGGCGTTGGCGCCGTGGGCCCGCGTGAGAAGCCCATCGCCGGCATCTGTCCGTCAACGGCTTCCCCGCACTGACAAGCGCGCACCGCGCCGTTGGCGGGGAAGCCACAATGTCAGTTTCGGAATGGGAACAAGCCGGTGCGGGTTACGGGCGGAAGGCCCGATACCGGCTGCAGCTTACTGGGGATCGTCCAGACTGAATTGGTCGTCGTCTTCATGATAGGTGAAGATTTCGGCGTACCGGCCCCAGTTGGTGACCGTCGAAAGCGTTTCCTCGGCGAAATCCTCGCTCATGTGGTCCTCCAGCTCATCGCGGAAGCGCCGGGCGGGGGCGCGGTGGCTTGCACGTTCGTCCAGAACGCGGCGGATGTGCTGGGCAAGCGGGACATGGGCCAGCAAGGCATCGCCGAACATGCCCTTGCGCGCATCCACTTCCGCCTGCGCATAGCGGCGGGCCGCCGGCGTGAGCACGAGTTCCGCCCCGCGCAGTTCGGCAAAGCGCAGCAATTGCAGCGTTTCTGCCATGGGAAACAGCTCGTCCACTTCCAATTGCAGGGAATCGGCCAGTTCCGCCATGCTCGCCCGGCCGTTGAAGGGCGTGCCGTCGACTTCTTCGATCAGGCCCGCCAGCGTGTTTGTGGAGACATGGGGCAGCACCATGGCAATGCCGGTGCCCGGCTGCACGCCATTGGGTGCGTGCTGCGACGGTACGGGCCGCGCCATCATGCGGGCATAGATCTCGTCCACCAGCGCGCGGAATGGCGGATCGAGCCGATCGCGCGGGCGGGGAATATCGACCTTGATCTCGGCCACGACCCGTCCCGGATTGGAGGAGAACACCAGAATGCGGTCGCACATCTGCACCGCTTCCTCGATGTTGTGCGTGACGATCAGGATGGACTTGATCGGCATCCGCCCTTCCGACCACAGATCGAGCAGATCGGTGCGCAGCGTTTCGGCGGTCAGCACGTCGAGCGCGGAAAAGGGTTCGTCCATCAGCAGCAGCGAGGGGTTCACCACCAGCGCGCGGGCGAGGCCGACACGTTGCCGCATGCCGCCCGACAGCTCCTTGGGATAGGCGCTTTCGAAGCCGTCCAGACCGATAAGATCGATGGCGGCAAGGGCACGGGCGCGGCGTTCGGGCGCCGGCACCTTCTGCGCCTCCAGCCCGAGTTCGACGTTCTGCTGCACTGTCAGCCACGGGAACAGGGCGAACGTCTGGAACACCATCGATACCGACGGATCGGGGCAATCCTCGCTCGCCACGCGCTCCACCGTGCCTTCGCGCGGATGGATCAGGCCGGCGATGGAGCGCAGCAAGGTGGACTTGCCTGAGCCCGAGCGGCCCAGCAGCCCGACAACCTCGTTCTGGTTGAGCGTGAGATTCACATCTTCCAGCACCAGATGCCCGCCGGGAGGAGGCCCGTAATAGTGGTTGAGCCCTTTGACCTCGATCAGCGGCAGAACGCTATGGGATGCGGTGGTTGCCATGGCAGTGCTTTCGACAAAAAGATCAGGACAGGCTCAGGCGGCGCTCGCCAAAGGCGTAGAGCGGGCGCCAGACCAGACGGTTGAAGCCGAGGACGAAGAGACTCATCACCCCGATCCCGAGCGCGACCTGCGGGTAATTGCCGCTCGTGGTGGCACTGGCGATATAGGCGCCAAGGCCGTGCGCCTCCAGATGGCGATCGCCCCAACTGACGGCTTCCGCCACGATCGAGGCGTTCCACGATCCGCCCGAAGCGGTGAGCGCACCGGTGATGTAATAAGGGAAGATCCCGGGCAGTGCGACCTGCCGCCACCATTGCCAGCCCTTGAGGCCGAACATGCCGGCCACTTCGCGCAAGTCGTTGGGAATGGCGCTGGCGCCGGCGATGACGTTGAACAGGATGTACCACTGGGTGCCCAGAATCATCAGCGGCGAGAGCCATATGTCTGGCGTGAGGTGCCAGTGGACGATGGCGATCACCGCAAAGGGAAACAGCACATTGGCCGGGAACGCGGCGAGGAACTGGGCGATGGGCTGAACCGCCTCGGCCAGACGCGGACGCAGGCCGATCGCCACGCCCAGCGGCACCCAGATCAGGCTCGCCAGCGCGATCAGCACCACCACGCGGATCATCGTCAGCATCGCCAGCCCCAGCGCGGTGCCGATCTCCAGAAGGCCGAGCGAGGCCAGAATATAATGCGCCGTCCACGCGGCGGCAGCCAGCACGGCCGCCCAGATGGCGACTTGCCGAATACGCTCGCCCCGGGGGTTGGGGGCACGGGTTTTGCGTGAGCGAGCCGGGCGATGGCGCGGCTCCAGCGCCAGCAGTAGCGTGCCGACTGCACCGAACGGGCGGAACAGCACCGGCAGCAGTCGCGTACGGCGCAGCAGGTCGTAGACCCAGCTGGCGGGGCGCTCGCCGCCTGCGGTCTGTTCGAAACGGAACCGGTCGGCCCAGGCCACGATGGGGCGGAAGAACAACTGGTCGTACGCGACGATAACCACCGCCATCATGCCCACCGCCCATCCCACCGCGTGGAAATTCTCGTGCGCGATCGCCATGGCCAGATAGGAACCGATCCCCGGCAAGGTCACGGTGGTATTGCCCACCGTGATCGCCTCGGAAGCGACGACGAAGAACCAGCCTCCGGACATCGACATCATCGCGTTCCACACCAGCGCGGGCGTCGCGTAGGGCAGATCCAGCCGCAGGAAACGGCGCACCGGCGAAAGGGCGAACCCCTGGCACGCCTCCTCCAGATCGCCGGGCAGGCTGCGCAGCGACTGGTAGAAACTGAACGCCATGTTCCAGGCCTGCGAGGTGAAGATCGCGAACACGCTGGCCAGTTCGACGCCCAGCACATTGCCAGGGAACAGGTTCATGAAAAAGGTGACGGTAAAGGTCAGGAAGCCCAGAATCGGCACCGATTGCAGGATGTCGAGCGCGGGCACGATGATCTTCCCGGCGGCGCGACTGCGCGCAGCCAAAGTCGCCACCACCAGTGTAAACAGCGTCGATGCAAACAATGCCGCGAACATGCGCAGCACCGTGCGCAGCGCGTAATAAGGCAATTGCCAGGGATCGAGCGTAACGGGTTCGAGATGCAGCGACGAGAGCGGCTGAACCGCCCCTTCCGCCCCGCGAAACACCAGCAGTGCCAGCGCGGCCAGAATGGCGAACGCCAGCGCATCCTCGCGGCTGGGGCGTGTCAGGCGCAGCATCCGCGAGAAGGCGGGCAGCGCGCGAATGGGGCCCATGGCTTGGCCGATCCTGCCCGAAAGAGCGTCAGAAGTCGGCATGCGTACGCACTCCTACGACACGGACAAAGCGCGGACTACGCTCATAGCCGAAGGCCGGTATAGCGCCGCTCTGAAGCGAGGTCGCCAGCGGATAAAACGGTGAAGAGCCCACGATTACCTCCCTACCCGTGCGCCTAGCCTGTGAATGTGACAGGCAGGTCACGGACGGCGGGCAGAAACGAGCGGAAAGAAGGCCGGGTGTGGCGACAGGCGTGGGGGACATGAGGGGGTAATCCTTGGCCGGAATGCTTGGCGCTCCGGTCGTCAGGATCAGGCCCCGGCGCTATTCCCGCCGCAAAGCCCTTGCCCGTCCGAGACGAAGCCCATGACAAAAAGCGTTGATCGGGCTTGCGCCGCGACTGTCGCTTTCGCTGGTCTCTGTGCTGCTATTGGGGGGCATGAAAACGAACCTGCCGGCTGCGAGGGACGATAAGAGGGCGCATGGCCGAATTGCTGCCAACTCGACACTGCTGCGCTTATACTCTAGGGGGGTATGGTATCAACCCCCAAAAGGCCCTCATGACGCACGTTGCCGCAGAAAAGCAGAAACTGCTCAATCGCCTGAAACGATTGCGCGGGCAGATCGATGCGCTGGAGCGCGCGGTCGATGCCGATGTCGAATGCGCCCGCGTATTGCAGCAGGCCACCGCGTGCCGCGGCGCGCTGGAAGGGTTCATCGCCGAAGTGATCGAGGATCATATTCGCGAGCATATGGTGGACCCCGCCCTGCCGGGTAACGACCCGCGCACGATTGCGGCCGAGGAACTGGTTTCCATCATCAAGGCCTATATGCGGTAAAATCGCCGCGCCCGGCCTGCACCCGCAGTTGCGCGTGGAAATAACGGCCTTATACGGACGCCCGTGCCGGGTGCGACTCCTGCCGCTCCGGCCGACCGAATTCTCGTACCCCCGCCCGATCGCATCGATCGTGCTACGAAAATTCGTGTTACAGCGTTGGAATTGTCACGATGACGGGCAACGGAGAGGAACGGCTGCTCCATCTGGTCGGATGGGTGGGTCGTCATGTGCTTCCACATGAAAGGCAGTTGCGCAAATGGCTGCGCTCGGCCTTTCCGGCGATAGATGTCGATGACGTCGTGCAGGAAGCCTATTGCCGCATTTCCGAGCTTGATCGGTTCGAGCATATCGACGATCCGCGCCGCTATTTCTTTCGGACCGCCCGCAATATCGTATTGGAACAAGTGCGCCGGGATCGCGTCGTGCGGATCGAGGCGGCGAGCGGTCTGGTCGAGATGGAGCACGCACTCGACGAGTTCTCGCCGGAGCGGATCGCCGCAGGGCGCAGCGCGTTGCAACGCGTGGAGCGTCTGATCGATGCCCTGCCGGAACGGGCGCGGCAGGTCTTTCGGCTTCGCAAGATCGAAGGCGTTTCCCAGCGCGAGATCGCATCCCGCCTCGGCCTTACGGAGAACGTGGTCGAAAACGAAGTGGCGCGCGGGCTGCGCCGCATTCTCAACCAGATGACCGATGACGAGCGTGGCGACTTGCCCGCCCGTTCCAGATCGACCCCGAAATCAGCAGCATCCATGCGTGCGACACGGAAGCAGCCATGATCGAAGAAATCGCCTCTCAATGGGCCGCCGGGCTCGATCGCGGCATCCTTCCCGCCGAGCGCGTCCAGCTTGACGCTTGGCTTGCCGAAGACCGGCGCCATCGCGGTGCGCTGCTGCGCGCACAGGCGGCGATGAGCATGCTCGACCGGTGCCGCGTCCTCGCCGGAGCCGAAGAGGAGGAAACCGCCGAGGAAACCGCGGATGACGACGCGCCCCCTGCCCGCGCCGCGTTCCCGTTCGCGCGCCGCCGCTTGCTGGCGCTGGGCGGAAGCGGGATCGCCGCAGCCCTGATCGGCGCCCTGTCCTTCAACTTTTGGCCCCGGGGAACCACGCTCGGCACCGATACCGGCGAAATCCGGCGCGTGCCGCTGGCCGACGGATCGCTGGCGGTGATCAATTCCGCCAGCGAACTGCGCGTGTCGTTCACGGCGAACCGGCGGGACGTGCAACTGACGCGCGGCGAAGCATGGTTTCAGGTTGCCAAGATGCCGGATCGGCCGTTCACCGTGACGGCGGGCCCGGTCAACGTACAGGCCGTGGGCACGGCTTTCAGCGTGCGTCGCCGAAACGGTGCCACCGTAGTCGTGGTCACCGAGGGCACTGTGAAAGTGTGGTCCGGCCGCGAGACGGACAGCGCTTTCGTGACCGCCGGGCAGAGCGCCGTGATCAGCGACGCGGGCGTCAAGGTTGCCGCGCTCGAAAGCGAAACGGTCGACCGGCAACTGGCGTGGCGGGACGGCCGGATCGTGTTCGAGGATGTGCCGCTGGCGCAGGCCGCCGCCGAGTTCAACGGCTATCATGCGATGCAAGTTGTCGTGGACCCTGTTTTCGCCGATAAGAGCGTGGTCGGATCGTTCCAGACCGACGACATTGAAGGCTTCGCATCGGCCTCGGCCGCGATGGTCGGGGGCCGTGTCGTCCACGATGGCAACGTCATACGCGTTGTCCCGTAAATTATTTTTGCATCGCTGACGGAAACTGTTCCGCCGAACGTCTTTCTAAAAAAACCGGCCGAAGTGTTCGGCTGCAAAAAGAAAGGGGAGGCAACATGCGATCCATCCGCCGTTTCCACGTTCAATCGGCTTTGTTGGCAAGCGTTGCCGGCGTGTCCATCATGGCCAGCACGCCCGTGCTGGCACAGGACCAACTGCATAATTTCAACATTCCTGCGCAAGCGGCCGGCACCGGCATCCTGGCCTTCTCCCAACAGGCGGGCATCCAGGTCCTGGCCTCGGGCGGCGCCACCCACGGCCGCAAGGTCAACGCCGTTCAGGGCCGCTTTACCGTAGAGGACGGCCTGCGCCGCCTGATCGCGGCCAGCGACTTGCGCCTCGTATCGTTCGATGGCCGCACCGCCGTTCTGGCAGAGCGCAGTGCCCCGGCGACAAAAGGGGGCATGACCACCGCCTCTTACGGACAGGCCGCGCCCACGGCAGCGACCACCGCGACGCAAGGCGCCGCACCGCAGGCCGAAGACACCACGGCATCTGCCGACAACGGCCCCAGCAGCCTCAACGAGATCATCGTCACCGGCAGCACCTCCGGTCGCCGCACGCTGTTCAACTCTTCGTCCAACGTGACGCTGGCCAATCAGGCGGACCTTGTCCGCAAGGCCCCGCGCTCGATGGCCGAAACGCTGGAACTGGTGCCGGGCATCTTCGTGGAAGCCACCGCCGGCCCCGCCTCCAACAACTATTCGGTGCGCGGCCTGCGCGGCGGCGCGCAGACTTTCATCACCATCGAACAGGACGGCCTGCCGATCCTCTACGGCGGCGGCGGCGCGGACTTCTACTTCCAGCAGGACCTCTCGGTAGACCGCATGGAAGCGGTTGCCGGCGGCACCTCGGGCATTCTCGCGCCCAACGGCGCGGGCGCGACCATCAACTTCATCTCCAAGCCGCTGAGCTACGACAAGCCGACCGGGTCGATCCGCGCAACGGGCACGACCTACAACGACTACCGCGTGGACGGCTATTTCTCGGCACCGATCAGCGATAGCGTGTCCTTCGCGGCAAGCGGCTATTTCTGGAGCCAGGAAGGCCAGCGCAAGTCGCCGTTCCGGTACGACAGCTTCCAGGTCAAAGCCGTGCTGGAAAAGAAGTTCGACGACGATGGCTACGTTCGCGTGAGCTATCAGCGCCGTGACCAGTCGGACCCCTACTATGCCGACATGCCCTTCGCGGTGTCCGCATCGGGCAAGATCAGCTCGGTCCCCGGCATGGACCTCAAGTACGACAACATCCTGGGCGAAGACTTCCGCTTCATCGGCGTGCCGGTCTCGTCGGCAACGGGCAACACGATCCGTCCGTTCCGGGGCGATCGCGGCATTCACACGCAGTCGAACACCTATCGCCTCGACTTCGAAAAGCCGGTGAGCGACGAACTAAAGCTGTTCGCGCATGCTCGCTACCTGGACGGCAAGTACGACTTCAACGGCATCTTCCCGGGCAGCGGCGCGGGAACCTCGGGGCTTGCCTCTGCCGTCGATTACCTGACGCCCGGCACATCCCCGGTCGACTCGCTGCTGACCGCCGGTCTGGCAGCCTTCCCCGGCACCGCGCAGTTCGGCATCCGCGACTTGCAGTCCGGGCAGGTTACCCCTGCGTCCAACACCGCGGCGCTCAATGCGCTCAACGGCAATGGCCTGCTTCAGCAGACGGTGCTCAACCACCAGACACTGTCCACGAAGGACTTCGGCAGCAACTTCGGCGTGCGCTGGGATACCCAGGGCGACACGATCAAGAATTCGCTCACCGTCGGCGGCATGTACTACAATGTCCGCCGCCGGAACGACCAGTCGGCCGTCGCTTACGCAATCAACGATGTGACGAACAATTCGCACATCTACGATCTGGTCGCGCTGGACGGGAACGGGAACGTGCTCGGTCAGCTGACCAACAACGGCATGATCAGCTATGGCAACTGGGGCCAGGGCATCTTCAATGACAAGGTCAGCTCGGCCTCGGCCTATTTCAACGACGAACTGACCGTCAACGACAAGCTGCACGTCGACTTCGGCGTCCGCTACGAGCATCAGCACGTTGCGGTGAACATCGGCAATACTGCGGCGGTCAACGAACCCGTGGCCCCCGGCACGCCCGGCCTTGCGCAGGACGTCGGCAGCACGTTCGACGGCACGTACAACCACGAGAGCGCCAGCTATCACGACTGGGCCTACACGGCCGGCGTCAACTATGAGCTGACCGACAATATCTCGCTCTACGTGCGCGGTGCCCGTGGTTTCCAGACCAATGGCGGCGACACCGGCGGTACGCATGAGCCTACCGACCTGACGCTCTATGAAGGCGGCGTACGCTTCCAGAACCACTGGCTGAGCGCTTCGCTCGTCGGCTTCCGCACGATCTTCAAGAACCAGTCCTACCAGTTCATCGATCCCAACGATCCGGCCAATGCGACCAATGCGCTGGCGAACAACAAGACCAACGGTATCCAGCTCGATGCGGAAATCCGGCCGGTCTCGTTCTTCACCCTCACCGCGACGGGCGTCTATCAGGATCCGAAGCTCAGCAACTTGCGCTTCAACGGCGTGGAGCAGCCGCAGTTCGACGGCAATACGCCCGAACGCACGCCCAAGAAGCTGCTGACGGTGACGCCGGCCTTCATCCTGCCGCACGGGCTGGGCGAGGTTTACGGTCGCTGGAAGTACATCGGCAAGATCTTCGCGGACTCGGGTAACGGCGTGGCTCTGCCGAGCTACAGCGTCTTCTCGATCGGCGCGACGGTGAACGTGACCAAGCAGATCAACGTCAACGTCAGCGTGGACAACCTGACCAACGCGAAGGGCTTCACCGAAGGCAATCCGCGTCAGGGACAGACGCAGACGATCGTGGACGGCTTCTTCTATGGCCGCGCGATCGCCGGCCGCAATGCGCTGGCCTCGGTCACCTATTCGTTCTGAGCGAATACCGACCCATAAACTGACTGGAAGTCAGCGGTGGCACCGTCGATACGACGAAGCCGCCGCTGGTTTTCGAAAGGCCGCGCTCCTCCCCCTCCTCCCGGAGCGCGGCCTTTCACATTTTACATGGAGCTTCCCGATGCCTCCCCTGTTTCGCAGGCCCTCCCTTCGGCTCGCCGCGCTGGCCTTGACGGCCGCTCCTCTCGCCCTTGCATCCCCCTCGCCCGCCTGGGCTCAGGAGGCTACCACACAGGCGCCCCTGCACACCGTGCAGGAGGGACTGAACCTCAACACGTTCGTCCAGCAGGGACCGGTAGCCGCGCACGTGCTGCTGCGCTCGGGCAATGACCCGCGCGTGATCGTCGCCTTCCCGGCGGGCAACAGCGGCGTGGGCCTGTGGTTCGAGAAAGTGCCGCAAGCCGCCGAATGGACGATGACCGGGCAGCCCCAGCCCGTCAGCGGAACCGACGCGCAGGGACGCACCCTGCACGGCGTCACCTTCCGCGCCGAAATCCGCGCCTCGCGGCTGGTCGTGCGGCAGGCGGTGCTGTCCAGCGTGCGCGTGCTGCGCGACTATCAGGCGCTGGGCACGGCTCCGGCGGAAGTGCTGGTGCCGGGACAGACGCAGGCCCGCACGCTCGTCTGGGCAAGGGACCGGCTGGACGGCGCGCCCGGCTACAAGCTCTCGCTCACCGCCGAGCAAGGCACCGTCAGCGGCAACACGATCACGGCGGGCCCGGACGGACGCATCGTCTTCACGGTGACCGCGCTCACCGGCGAAAAACCGCTGACGCCCTTCACGCCCGAAACGCTTCTCACCGACAAGGCTGCCGCCGACCCGGCCGCCCGAGCCGCGTTGCAATTCCTCAGCTACCATGAGAAGTTCATGGCGGGCTCCTGGAGGTTCAACACCTATTTCGGTCGCGATACCCTGATGTCGGTGCGGATGCTGATGCCGGCGCTGCAACCGGAAGCGGTGGAAACCGGCCTGCGCGCCGTGCTCGAACGCCTGTCGCACGACGGCAACGTGGCGCATGAGGAAGACATCGGCGAATTCGCGGTGCTCGATCACATGCGCGCGGGTCAGGGCAAGTCCGACACGCCGACGTTCAATTACGCGATGATCGACAGCTCCTTCATGCTGGCGCCCGTCGCTCAGGCATGGCTGCTGGACGATCCGCGCGGCAAGGCGCGCGCTGCCGATTTCCTTGCCGAGCAGGATCAGGGACGTCCGCTCGGTCAGGCGCTGATGACGAACATCCGCTTCGTGGCGCAGCAGGCACAGGCCTTCGCCAAGGACCCGCGCTGGAACAACCTGATCGCGCTGCACCCCGGCATGGATGTCGGCCAATGGCGTGACAGCAACGATGGGCTTGGCGGCGGTCGCTATCCTTACGACGTCAACGCGATCCTCGTTCCAGCCGCGCTCGACGCCGCCGACGCGCTCGCCCGCGCCGGCCTGCTCGACGCTTTCACCAAGCCCGAGGACAAGGCCATGCTGGCGCAGCTTTCGCAGATGGCGAAAGTCTGGCGCGAACGGGCGCCCGGGCTGTTCCAGCAGACCGTGCAGCCTGCCGCCGCGCAGGCCGCAATCGCCCGTTATGCCAAGCAGGAAGCCGTGCCCGCCGCCCCCGCGCTGGCGGCAGCGCAGCGCCCGATCCGCTATCACGCCATCGCGCTCGACGCGCAGGGCAAGCCGGTGCCCATCGTCAATTCCGACGAAGGCTTCGCGCTGCTCTACGGCCGCCCGACCAGCGACCAGCTGAGCATTGCCGCCGAGACCATCGGCGATGCCTTCCCGGCGGGCCTGATGACCGGCGCAGGCATGGTCGTCGCCAACCCGGTGTTCGCCTCGCCCGAACTGCAAAAGACGTTCAGCCGCAACGCCTATCACGGCACGGTGATCTGGTCGTGGCATCAGGCCCTCGCCGCATCCGGGCTGGCCCGCCAGATCGCGCGGACGGACCTTTCCCCCGGCGTCTGCCGCCAGCTTCTGGCCGCACAGGACAGCCTGTGGAACGCCATCGCCGCCAGCCGCAGCGTGCAGAGTTCCGAGCTGTGGTCGTGGAACTACGAAGGCGGCGCCTACAAGGTCGTGCCCTTCGGCGCGAGCGGCGCGGATGTCGACGAATCGAACGCGGCGCAGCTCTGGAGCACGGTATTCCTGGCCGTCCAGCGCCCCGCACCAGCCACGGGATGCGGTAAATGACAGACAAGGCGCCGATCCGCTCCATCGTCATCCTCGGCGGCGGAACGGCCGGATGGATGACGGCCGCGGCCCTGTCCAAGGCGCTCCAACCCAACGGGATCGCAATCCGCCTCGTCGAATCCGACGCCATCGGCACGATCGGCGTCGGCGAGGCGACGATCCCGACGATCCACTGGTTCAACCAGCTCCTCGGCCTCGACGAAGCCGAATTCATGGCCGCCACCAAGGCGACCTACAAGCTCGGCATCGAATTCCAGGGCTGGCAGGGCGACGGGCACAACTATCTCCACCCCTTCGGCACGTATGGCGGCCCCGGCGACGCCGTGATGTTCCCGCACCGCCTGATCCGCGCGTGGCTGGGCGGGCATGACCTCTCTCCCGAAGACTATTCGCTGACCACGCAGCTGGCGCGCCAGCGCCGCTTCATCCAGCCCGCGAACGACCCGCGCTCGCTGCTCTCCACGCTGGGCTATGCCTACCATTTCGACGCCAGCCTCTACGCCGGATACTTGCGCAAGCACGCCGAAGCGCGCGGTGTGCAGCGCCACGAAGGCAAAGTGACGGAGATCGAGCAGGACGGCGAAACCGGCTTCATCGGCAGCGTGTCCACCGACAAGGGCGAGCGCCTGTCCGGGGACCTCTTCATCGATTGCTCGGGCCTGCGCGGCCTGCTGATCGAGGATCGCCTGCAAGCCGGATTCGAGGACTGGTCGCACTGGCTCCCCTGCGACGGCGCATGGGCCGCGCCGACCCCGGCAGACGCGGAGCCGGTGCCTTTTACCCGTTCGATCACCCATGAAGCCGGCTGGCGCTGGCGCATCCCGCTGCAGCACCGCGTCGGCAACGGCTATGTCTTTTCCAGCGCGTTCCAGACGCCCGAAGCCGCGCGCGAAACGCTGCTCGGCGCGATTGGCGAACCGAGCGCCGAACCGCGCCTGATCCGTTTCACCCCCGGCCGCCGCAAGCGCGCGTGGGTCGGCAATGTCGTGGCCATCGGCCTGTCCAGCGGATTTCTGGAGCCGCTGGAATCGACCAGCATCCACCTGATCCAGACCGGCATCGGCAAGCTGCTCTCGCTGTTCCCGCGCGCCGGCTGCGAGCCGCTGCTGGCCGAGCAATACAACCGCATCTTCGCGCGCGAGATGGAAGACGTGCGCGATTTCCTCGTGCTGCATTACCACTTCACCGCCGGGCGCAGCGAGCCGATGTGGCAACACTGCCAGACCGCCGCGCTGCCCGAAACGCTCGCCTACCGGATCGCCCAGTACGAGACCTCCGGCCGGATCATGTTGACCGGCGAGGACCTGTTCCGCGACGCCAGCTGGTTCGCCGTGATGACCGGCCAGGGCATCCGCGCGCGTGACTACAACCCGATGCTCGATGCCGCGCCGGAAGCGGAAAACCTGCGCCATCTCGAAGCGGTACGCGCCGCCGTTCGCCAGTCGAGCGAACGCATCCCCCGGATTGCCTGAGGAATCCCCGACGTGAACCGTGCTGCCCCCTCGCGCCGCCTGGCCCTGCCCACCCGTGCGGGGCTGGCCCTGCTTACCACCCTCGCCTGCGCCGCGCAGGCCGCCCCGCCTCAGAGCCCCGAACAACTTTTCGGGCCTCTCTACGAAGCGGTGCAGACCGAACACATCTTCGCCGATGGCAAGACCTTCGCCGACGCCACCCCGCGCGAAGACCCGGAAACGATCCTGCGCGCCTGGCACGCCGAACAGCCGGAAGGCCCCGAGGCGCTGCGCGCGTTTGTCCTGCGCCATTTCGACGTTCCGCACGCCCCCACCGAGAAGCTTTCGCTCAAGGCCCATATCGCCGCGCTCTGGCCGCAGCTGACGCGGCCGCCGCTCGATCCCCCGGCGGGCTCCTCGGCACTCGCCCTGCCCGCGCCCTATGTGGTTCCCGGCGGCCGCTTCCGGGAAATGTACTATTGGGATTCGTACTTTACGATGCTGGGCCTTGTCGCGGACGGGCATGACGATCTGGTCGAGGGGATGATCGACAACTTCACCAGTCTGATCGAGCGCTTCGGCCACATTCCCAACGGCACGCGCACATATTACCTCGGCCGTTCGCAGCCGCCGTTCTTCGCGCTGATGCTGGACCTGTCGAAGCAGGCCGACCCGAGGGTCCGCGCCCGCCGCCTTGCCGCGCTGCGCAAGGAACATGCCTACTGGATGGCGGGAGAAGCCTGCGCGACCGCCGCGAAACCCTGCGAACGTGTGATGCGCATGCCCGATGGCAGCCTGCTGAACCGCTATTGGGACGATAACGACACCCCGCGCGACGAGTCCTACGCGGAAGACCGCACGACCGCCGCCAAGGCAGCCGGACGCGATGCCGCAGAGGTTTACCGCGACTTGCGGGCGGGTGCCGAAAGCGGCTGGGACTTCAGCTCCCGCTGGCTTGTCGATCCGCACAACCTTTCCACGATCCGCACCACCCGGATCGTCCCCGTCGATCTCAACGCGCTTTTGTGGGCGATGGAAACGCGGATCGAGAAGGGTTGCGAAGCCGCCGCCGACAAGCCCTGCGCGGCCGAGTTCGCGCAGCGCGCGGCACGGCGCAAGGCCGCGGTCGACCGCTACCTCTGGTCCAAAAAGGACGGGCGCTTTGCCGACTGGTCGCTGGATGACCGCGCGCCGACGCTGGTGCTGTCCAGCGCCACGCTCTATCCGCTCTTCACCGGCATAGCCTCGGCCGCGCAGGCCAAGGCCATGGCCGGGATCACCCGCACCGCACTGCTCGCGCCGGGCGGGCTGCGCACGACGACGCTCACCACCGGCCTGCAATGGGACGCACCCAACGGCTGGGCGCCGCTCCAGTGGGTCGCGATCGACGGACTGGGCCGCTACGGCGAACAGGCACTCGCGCGCGACATCGCCCGCAGGTGGGTCGAGACGGTGCAGGTCACCTACCGCGAAACCGGCAAGATGCTCGAAAAGTATGATGTCGAGGAGCGGCTTCCCGGCGGCGGCGGCGAATATCCGCTGCAAGACGGCTTCGGCTGGACCAACGGCGTGACCCGCGCGATTCTCGAACGCTATCCAGAGCTTGAGAGTGCAGGTGCGGCGCCCAACCGCGATCCGGCACCCGCTCCGGCAAAACAGCACTGACCTGACGATAGCGGCGAAGGCGGGCTTCGCCGTTTCATCGATTACAAATGTCGTCTGTCGACGAAATGTTGTTCGCGCGCCCCGCGCCTTCCATCCGCCATGCGTTCTTGGGAGGATATGCATGGATCGTCGCGAAATTCTGACGCTGGCCGGAGGGGCGGTTTCCGCAGCGCTTTTGGGCCCCGTCGCCGCTTATGCCGCGCAGGTACCGGAGCGGAAATCCGGCAGGGCGCTCGTCATCGACGGCAATCTCGTGGCGCCGGTGGATTCGCCCGATCCGCTGGATGCGGAAACGCGGGCCATGGTGCGCTCGTCGGGCCTCGACGCGTTCAAGATAACGCTCGGCGGCAGCGGCAACCTGAGCAAGGCCGAAACCGACGAACAGATCGCCGGCTTCGCAAAAGGCATCGCGGTCAATTCGGACCTGTTCACGAAAGTCACGAGCCCCGCCGATCTCGCACAGACGAAGCGGAACGGGAAAGTGGGCGTCATCCTCTCGTTCGAGGCGGCGGGAATGCTGGAGGGGCGCGTCGAGAATATCGACCATTTCCGCGCCGCCGACGTGCTGGTGATGGGGCTGACCTATAACACCGTCTCGCCGTTCGGTTCCGGCGTATTGGCGCCGCAATCGACCGGCCTTACCGAACTGGGACATGCGGCGATAAGCCGGATGAACACGCTCGGCACCTCGATCGACATCAGCCACAGCGACGAGCGGACCAGCCTCGATGCGATGGCGGCCTCCAAAAAGCCGGTGCTCATTACCCATGCCGGGTGCGCCGCGATCCACCCGCATCCGCGCAACAAGTCCGATGCACTGCTGCGCACGCTGGCGAACAAGGGCGGCGTGGTCGGGATCTACGAGCTGGCCTTCCTCGTCCCCGCGCCCGCCCAGCCGGGTCTGGATGCCTATCTCGCCCATATCGAACATGCCGTGCGGGTCTGCGGAGAGGATCACGTGGGGATCGGGACCGACGGGCTGCTCACCCCGTTCGACACATCGCCGGAAAGCATGAAGGCCTGGAACGACGACATCGCGGAGCGCAAGAAGGCCGGCGTCTCGGCACCGGGAGAAGGCCCGCCGCCCTTCGTGATCGGGCTCAACCGGCCGGATCGCTATGCAGTGATTGCCGATGCACTGGCCAAACGCGGCTATTCGCGCCGGACGCTCGACAAGATCCTTGGCGGGAATTTCGAGCGTGTCTTTTCGGAGACCTGGCAAAGTGCCTGATTAGGGCGCCTGATTTGCGCGCCCCCTAATAGGACCGTCTCGGGGGGATTGAGACGGTCCTACGGGGTTGCGACCCGGCAATTAGGGGGGCGCCGGGCCACATGGGCAGCTAGCAGCCAGTTTATGCCGGGCACAATGGTTGAAACCCGCGAGTCGGCGGCGGGTCAGGCGAGCCGGTGGAAAGGCGCGGCAGTCTGTTTACCAACTTAATGCGATGCCGGCGCAGCGCGTAAATTCGGGCGATGTTGCGCAACTTCCCGGCGCCGGAACGGTTGCTCGCAGTGATCGGGGTGCAGTTCAGGAGAAGACCGGCAGTGACCCAAAACCGCTCCGATGCGACCTCCCCGCCGCCACGCGCAGAGGCGGCCACGAAACTCTCCATTCACGCCCGGCTCGACTACCAGTTCGACAAGCCGACCGACATTCTTCTCCAGCTGGAAGCGGCGATCATTCCCGAGCAACAGGTGCTCTCGGCCAATATCGATTTGCCGCCCTGCGAACATTTTGCCCGGGTCCCCGCGCAGGATTGCATCGGCGAGCGGATCTGGCTCCGCGCGCAGGGGAACCTGCGTGTCGACTATCGGGCCATCGTCTCGATCGAGCGGCTGCTGGCCGACTGCCGCAAGCTCGACAGCGTGCCGCCGCATCAGTTGCCGGGGGAAACGATCCAGTACCTCATGGCCTCGCGCTATTGCCCGGCAGACCGGTTCCAGAGCTTCGCGGCGTCCGAGTTTCCGGATCTGGGCGGCGGCGCGCTGGTCATGGCGATGCGCGACTGGGTGCACGACAAGATCAGCTATGTGCCCGGGGTCAGCACCAGCCAGACCACGGCGGCCGATACCTTCATCCGGCGGCAGGGGATCTGCCGCGATTTCGCGCATGTGCTGATCACGCTGGTGCGCGCCGTCGGCATCCCTGCGCGGATCGCCAGCGTCTATGCGCTGGGCGTAGAGCCGCAGGACTTCCACGCCGTGGCCGAAGTGTTCCTGGGCGGCGAGTGGCATCTGATCGATGCCACCGGCATGGCCCGGGAGGCGGTGATGGCAAAGATCGGCGTCGGCCGGGACGCGGCCGATGTCGCCTTCCTCACCGCTTATGGAGACGCCCGGATGAACGAGCAGCAGGTTCTGGTCGAACCCGCTGCCTGATGCGTCACATGGCCTCGCCGATGGCCTCCAGCGAACGGCGCTTGGTTTCGGGGAAGAACAGCAGCACCACCACGAACTGAAGCGCCATCATCGCCGCGAAAAGCCAGAACGGCAGCGCGTGGGCACGCGCGGCGGCGAGCGGAAAGCCGAAAGCGATCACCGCGTCCATGAACCAGTGGACGGAGGAGCCGAGGCTCTGCCCGCGCGCACGCACGTCGGTCGGGAAGATCTCGCTGATATAGACCCAGATCACCGCGCCTTGCGAGAACGCGAAGAAGGCGATGAAGGCGACCAGCAGCCACAGCAGCCACTCGTGGTGGGTGCCGCCGGAGAAGATCGCGGCAACGCCTGCCAGTGCCGCCGTCAGGCCGACCGAGCCGATCAGTAGCAGCGTCTTGCGGCCGATCCTGTCGATCACGGTCAGCGCCAGCGCGGTGAAGACAAGGTTGCAGGTACCGATGACGATGGCCTGCTTGTCGGCCGAAACTCCGGAGAAGCCGGCGGCGGCAAAGATGTCGTTCAGATAATAGAGAATCGCATTGATGCCGGAGAGCTGATTGAACGCGGCAATGCCGACGGCCAGCAGGATCGGCCTGTGGTGCCGCTTCCAGCTCAGGCGCGCGGCATGAGTCTGCGCTTCCGCGCGGCGCCAGATCGCCATTTCGCCCGCGACGTCAGGGTTGCCCAGCTTGCTCAGAACGGCGGCGGCCTCCCCTTCCCGGCCCTTGGCGAAAAGCCACCGGGGGCTGTCGGGGATGGTCTGCATCATCACCAGCAGCAACACGGCGGGCAGCGTGGTCACGCCGAACTTCACGTGCCAGTCCATCGCGCCAAGCTGAAGGCTGGAGACCAGATAGTTGCTGAGATAGGCGACCAGAATGCCCAGCACGACATTGAGCTGGAACGCGCCCACCATCATGCCGCGCCGCTCGGCGGGGGCGATCTCGGCGATATAGACGGGCGCCAGAACCGAGGATGCGCCCACCGCGAAACCGGCCAGCACACGCATGATCAGCAGCATGGGCCAGTTCCACGCCAGAAAACAGCCGATGCCGGACACGAGATAGAGCAGCGCGATCACCGTCAGCGAAGCGCGCGCGCCGTAGCGGTCGCCCGGAATACCGGCGAGCAGCGCGCCTGCCAGCGTGCCCCACAATGCGCTTGAAACCGTGACGCCCACACCTGTCGCGCCGAGCGCGAAAGCGCTGCGGATGCCCTCGGTGGTGCCGGCGATAACCGCCGTATCGAACCCGAACAGCAGTCCGGCGAGCGCACCCACCATTACGCCACGGAGAAGCGTCGCATTCATTGTCCCATCCCTTGTTCCCGACCTTCAGAGCCGCAGCCGGTCGTGTCGCAGTTCGATAGCGGAGGCCGGGTTCGCGACATAGGGATTTATCGGCGGGATTTATCAGCGGGTTGAGGGCCTTGCGCTGCCGCGACGGACATGCCCGGCTCCATGTGTCGCGTAATTGCCACAGCCACGCCCAATTTCATCCATGTTCCTGTCCCCACGGCATTTCCCCCGGATCGTCATCGAGCTGTCATCGGCCTCGACCAGTGGGCGCTCGTCGCCAAAGACAAGATCAGGGAAAAGATTCTTCATGTCGCTTCTGCGCGCGCCTCTGCTTCGCCAAACCTCGCTGTTCACCCTTGCCGCTGCCGCCATGGTCGGTGTCGCGAGCCCGGCCCGTGCCGCTGATGCTGCCGCCGATGCTGCCGCCGATGCTGCCGCTGCCGCTGCCGATACTGGCGCCGATCATGGCGACGAGATCGTCGTCAACGGCGATCTTGCCGCCCAGCGCAAGGCGATTGCCGAGAAGCGCGACGCGTTCAACACCGTCGAGACGCTCGAAGCCAACGACGTGGGCAAGCTGCCCGACCAGAACGTGGCCGAAGCCGTGAAGCGCCTGCCCGGCATCTCGGTCGCCAACGATCAGGGCGAAGGCCGCTACGTCATCATTCGCGGCATCGACCCGAACCTCGTCAACGTCACGCTGAACGGCCAGACCCTTCCCGCGCCCGAGCCCGATGGCCGCGTGGTGAAGCTGGACGACCTTCCCTCCGCCATGATCCAGTCGATCTCGGTCTCGAAGTCGGTCCTTCCCAACCAGGACGCCAATGCCATCGGCGGTTCGGTGGACATCAAGACCAAGACCGCCTTCGACAGCGCCGCGCCATTCTTCCTCGATGCGCGCGGATCGATCGGCTACTACGGATTGAACCACAAGACGCCTTACCAGTTCGACGCCACGGCCGGTGGCCGCTTCGGCGCGGACGAGCAGTTCGGCGCCGTCGTCTCGGTCAACTATTCGCGCCGTCCGATCGAATCCGAAAACTATCAGGCCTCGGAAGACTACACGACCTACAACGGCGTGCCGGACGGCAATGGCCTGCGTGACTACAACCTCGTGCGCAAGCGCCTTGGCGTGGTCGGCAACTTCGACTGGCATCCCTCGGACACGGTGAAGCTCTACCTGCGCACCAGCTATTCGAAGTTCAACGACAACGAAACGCGCGACCAGAACCGCCTGGCGGTCACGTCGGTCAACGGCACCACCGGCGCCATCGCCGGCACCGCCACGATCCTCGTGCGGCACCGCGAAGAGGACGACAACACCAAGTCGGCCACGCTGGGCGGCGAGTTCGACGATGTGGCCGGCGGCAAGCTGGAAATGTCCGGCGGCTGGACGCGCGCGACCAAGGTCGACCCGGTCCGCAGCGAGTTCACGTTCACTGCCCCCAAGGGCAAGACCGCGATCGACTACGACGCCTCGACCGATCCCTACACCATGGTGCCCAGCGATTCCGCGCTGTTCTCCACCCCTTCGGCCTTCGCGCTCAGCAAGTACAACTTCGAACACCGCCGCTCATTCGAGCAGCTGTGGCAGGCCCGGATCGACTACACCCACCCCATCGCCCTGGGTGACGATTCCACCTTCGCGATCGGCGCCAAGTACATCGATCGCCACAAGGCGGACGACCACGACAAGACCGACTACAAGGCGGGCACCGCGTGGACGCTCAACCAGGGCGGCGCCTATACCGGTGACGATAGCTTCTACGGCGACATGTTCAACTTCGGCACGCGCATCGATTACGACGCGGCGCGCGCCTACATGAGCGCCAATCCCTCGGTCGCCAAGATCGACAACGCGGGAACGCTCTCCGACAGCCTCGCCAGCGACTACGACGTGCGCGAGAAGATCACCGCCGGCTACATCATGGCAACGCTGCGCTTCGGCGGGCTGACCGTGGTGCCCGGCGTGCGCATCGAGCATACGGAAGACTCCACCAGCGCCAAGGCGGTGGACGATAACTCCACGCTCGACGAAGGCTTCAACGTCTTCGGCCACCAGAGCTACACGGACCTGTTCCCGGGCATCAACGCCAAGTACGACTTCGGCAACAACCTTGTCGCCCGCGCCGCCGTCACCACGTCTATCGGCCGCCCGAACTATCCGGATCTGGCCCCTTACGTGGTGGTCGAGGACGATACGGTGCCCAACGTCTCCATGGGCAATCCCAACCTCAAGCCGCTCAAGGCGGTCAGCTATGACGCCTCGCTGGAATATTACCCGACGGCGGGCGCGCTGTTCTCGGCCGGGGTGTTCCACAAGTCGATCGACAATCCGATCTACACTTACAACACCCGCCAGACGGACGTGACGATCGCCAACGTCCTCTACGCCGCGGCCGATGTCGCCTCGCCGATCAACGCCAGCAGCGAACAGCTGACCGGCGTGGAATTCAACGCCCAGATGCAGTTCGTGAATCTGCCCGGGTTCTGGAGCGGCTTCGGCGTATCGGCCAACTACACCCACGTCTGGGGCCATGCCGATGCCGACTTCGTGCGCGACGGAGGCATTCCGCTGATCTACCAGTCGAAGAACGTCGCCAACGCGCAGATCTTCTATGAGAAGTACGGCTTCGGCGCCCGCCTCGCGCTCAACTACCGTTCGGCCTATCTCGACCTGCTCGGCGCCGATGCCTCGACCGACGAGTATACCGACGGCAATGCCCAACTCGACCTGCACCTCAGCTACCAGATCACGCCGCAGTTCTCCGTGTTCGGCGACGCGATCAACCTGACCGACGCACCGTGGCGCCGCTACGTGGGCGTTCGCCAGCAACTGGTCGAGCGCGAGCAGTACGGCGCGCAGTACCGCATCGGCGTGCAGATGCACTTCTGATCGGAACGGGAACGGGAACGGGAACGGGATTGTGACAGGATCGATGTCGATGAAACGCATGAAACTCGCCGGCATCGGTCTTGCCGCACTCGCCGCGCCGCTTGCGGCAGTCTCCGCGCAGGCGCCTCAGGCGTCCACGCGGGATGCCTCCGACCTCACGGTAGACCGCGTGGTGCTGGTCATGCGCCACGGGGTACGCCCGCCGACCAAGGACCCGGCGATGCCCGCCGGGACCGCCGTGGGCGACTGGCCCAAGTGGTCCGTCGCACCCGGCTGGCTGACCCATCATGGCGCCGAAGCCGTGGCCGCGCTCGGGCAGAGCGACGCGAAAGCCTTCCGCGCCGCCGGTATCCTTCCGGCGCGCGGATGCCCTGCGCCCGGTACCGTCCGCGTGGTGGCCGATAGCGACCAGCGCACCATTGCCACGGCCGAAGCCTGGATGGGCGCGCTCGCCCCCAAGTGCGGCCTCACCGCCGAACATCCGCCGCAAGGCCAGCAGGACCCGCTGTTCTCGGCCATTGAGGCCAGCCCCGCCAACTGGGACCCGGCGCAGGCCGACGCCGCCGTGCTTGCCGCCGCTGGGCCCGGCGGCCTTGCCGCGCGCGACGCGCAGGAACAGGCGCTGGCAGCGCGGCTCGATGCCGTTCTCTGCGGGCCGAATACCGCGCCCGCCAAGGGCGTCTGCGGCATTTCCGCGGTGCCGTCCTCCTTCAAGGGCGCAACGGCCACTTCGCGCCCCAAGCTTTCCGGCATGCTCGACAAGGCCTCCACCGCCGCGCAAGCCCTCCTGCTGGAATATGCAGACGGCAAGCCGATGGCGGAAGTCGGCTGGGGCCGTGCCAGTGCCGCCGACGTGACCGCGCTCTCGCGCTTCCATGCACTGGAATTCGAGCTTCTCGCCCGCCCGAAACCGATTGCGGCTGCCAATTTCGCGCCGCTGGCCGCAATCGTGAAGCAAGGTCTCGAAGGTCCCGCGCGGATCACGGTGATTTCCGGCCATGACACCAATGTCGCCAATCTCGGCGGACTGCTGGACGTGCACTGGCAGATCCCCGGTTTCGCGCAGGACGACCCCGCCCCCGGCGGCGCCATCGTGATCGAACGCCTCCACGACCGGGCCGGGCAGACCTTCATGCGCGTCTCCTACCGCGCCCAGACGCTCGACAGCATCCGCAATGGCGGCGCCACAAGCGGTGTTGTGCGCGTGGCGATGAGCCCCACCGGCTGCACCGTGCCGCAGCACCCCGGCTTCTGCACGCTGGAGCAGTTCAACGCCCTGATCGACGGAAAATAAGAGGCCCGAGTTAGCCGGTCGCGGCAAGCAGGATGTCGATCCCCGACGCCTGCGTTGCTGCGCCGGTGGCCGATGCACTGTCCGACCAGTCGCTGCCGATCGGCTTGGTTCCGGACGCGCTCATTCGCCACACCGCATCGGCATTCGCGCGAACCCAGCCCATGAGTTCGCCGCGTTCCGGCCCGTCAGGCATTATCTCCAGCAGATGGCCGAGGTGGTAGGCGAAGATGCCCTTGAACATCCAGCCGTCCGACCCAATCGCATCGACCGGCTCGCGCAGAATGCCCTGCGGCGTCGAAAGCCCGCGCGTGGCGGCGAGCGCCAGCCTGACCGCGCGGTCGTGATAGCCTGCATCGCCGGTAATCCGGGCAAGATCGCTCAAGCCGCCGATCAGCACGCCCTGATTGTAGGTGAAGCGCGGCTGCCCGTTGTTGCGGCAATTGCTGTCGAGCCCGTCGTTCACCAGCCCGTCGGCGCCGATCATGGATGACTGCTCGAGCCACGCCCAGCCGCGCAGTGCCCAGTCCCGATAGCTGGCCTGCCCGGTGGCGAGGTACAACTGGGTCGAGGCGTAGATGAGCAATTCGTTGGTGATCGCGTTCTTGTAAGTCCGCGCCGGATCCCACCACAGTCCGCCGCCGCAATGGTCGTCCCAATAGTCCGCAACGATCTCGCCGTACGTCTTGATGGCATAAGCCAGCAGCGCCGGATCGCCGTCGCGCTGCCAGGCATGGACATTGGCGATCACCGCCCACAACGCGTCGTCGTTGAGCGCGAGGCCGGAGTGATTGCGGACCGCCGCATCGACCTGCCGCCCCCAGCGCCGGTCGCCCGTCCGCCGTTCATGGTCGATCAGGGCATCGACGACGACAAAGCGCTGCCAGGGCTCGATCCCGTCCCAATCGTCCGACTTGCCCCATCGCCGGTCCAGATAATCGACCGCCGCGCGCGTCCGGCCGGGCCACGGGTTGTCCTCGGCATGGACGGGCGCAGCGCCTTGCAATAGCAGCGCCCCGGCCAGCATGCGCCGCACCATCCATCGCAGTCTCGTCATCGGGGGCATAGGCACAGGCATCCCCGCCCCCTTACACGAACCTCGGCCCGGTTCTAGAAATCGCTGAATCCCGCCGAAGTACCCGCGTAATTCACGGCACGGCCGACCCGCGCGAATTCCTGTTGCACGGCCGGTGTGCGCAGCGCGCTCTGCACGGCATCGTGCAACTGCTTCTCATAGGGCAGTTCCGGAGTGCGAATCTGGAACCGCATGAACAGCGCAAGCGCGTCAGACCGGCTCTCCTCATCCTTCAGGCGAGTGACCACGATATTCGCCATGGCCGGGGCATCGTTGCGGCAGGCAGCCACCATCATCGTCGCGCTCCAGCTATCGTCGGGCTTGGCGGACATCTTGTCCTCCAACGCCTTGGCCTCGCCCGGGCGCGACAGCGCGTGAAGCGCGCAGGCCTGTTCGGCCCAGAGCCAAATCCGACCGAAAGCGCTGGTTTTCGTGGATTCCTGCTCGTCCAGAACCTTTGCCGCGTCGAACGCCTCCTGATGGCGCCCCATGAGGTTGAGCATGTTAATCCGGTTCATCGCTGTCGTAGCCAGCGAAGGATAGGCATCCATGCCCAGCGCAAGCACGCCGTCCAGTGCAGCAAGCCCTTCGTCCGCCCGCCCCAGATCGTGCAGGGCCGCAGCATATTGATGGACCAGCCGGAAGGCATCGTCGCCGGTAGCCTCCACTTGCGCCTTGTCGGTCACGAACGGCTTGGCGGCGGCGACCGCCTCATCCGGCCGGCCGACGGCACGCAGCGCACTGACATAGGCGGTCAGCGCCTCGGCATCGCGCGGCGCGGCCTTGGCGGCAGCGGCCGTGCGCGCCACGTCCTGTTCAAGGTTCTTGCGGAACCCATCGGCACCAAGGCGGTCCAGATCGGGCCACAGCGCCTTGTGCCGTTGGTCGAGCGAGAACAGCGCCAGTCCGAACGCACTGGGCTTCAACGCAAGGCCCGTGCGTGCCTTGTCCAGTTCGCCCCGGCGGCTGTGCGCGGCGATGGCACAATTGAGCATGGCACTACCGAAAATCGTGCGCGGCTCCAACTGCCAACCCGCGTCGGTAAGGGCGATGCAGACATCCTGGCCCGCCGCTTCACGCTCCGCCGCCGGCAGCTTGTCCGCTTCCTGCAAGATCTTCCGGACCCAATCCGGGCGTAATTCCGCCACGACCTTCGGCTGCGCCTGCTGGGTCCGGCGCAGCGCCTTGATCATGGCATGCGCGTCGTTTCCGTCGATCTCGAACGCGAGCCAGAGGCTGAACACCGCGGGATTGCCGTCGAATTGCTCGGTCGCGGATCGCAGCGATGCAAGGGCCGGACCGGACCGGCGCAGTTGCGCCAGCGCCGCCCCTTTCAGGCCTTCGACCAGACCGGCCTCGGGCGAAGGATGCTTGAGCTTGTCCAGCATGCCCGATAGGATCGGCAGTGCCTCGATCATCGAGGCATCGTCCCCCTTTTGCAGGAGAGCGGAGGCTTTCTGGAAATCCGCTGCAAAGGGCGCCATGGTCGCCTTGTCCAATCCGCCCGGCGGGGGCGCAGACGGGCGTGCGGACTTTTCAAGGTAGAATTCCAGCCCCGTCTCGTCCTTGATCTTGTCCGAGATCGCGTAGACTTGCTCTGCGCCGGCCGCCGGCACCGAGTCCTGTCCGCCGGTGGACAGATGATAGCTGATGCGCGTGGTATCGCCGCTTCGGGTGCCACGGCGCGAGAAAGTAATCCCATCGCCGCTGGCTTCGACATCGTCGGGCGCCCAGAGTTCGCGGTCCTTCACGGTCAGCTCGATCACCTGATCGTGCGAGACGTAGCGCGGCAAAACCAGCGGCTGCTGACGCGGACCGCTCTGCCGGTCCGGTAGGACATTCCCGAAGTCATAGGCATTGGTGACCAGCTTGGCTGCAATCTTGTCCTTGGCGAAATCGGCTTTCGAAAGCGTGTAGTTCTCCACGACCAGCACCGTGTTGGCGTCGCGGTCGTCCCGAATCTCCAACGGCTTCGATTCGACGATGCCTGCGAAGTTCTTGCGATAGTAATCGAGGTTGCCCTTGGTAATCGTCTGCAGCGAGCCGTCGGCCACATCGGCCCGCATGTCGTCGGCACGCGCGCCGGTGTAGCGAGTCTCCACATGGAGCGTCAGCGGCACCGCGCCGACCTCGTCCACGGTGAACTGCTCCAGCACCACCATGCCGCCGGCATTGGCCGCAAAACCGTCAAGCGGTTCAAGCGCGGTCTGCCCGGCCGTGATCGGCAGGCCGTACCCATAATCGGCCTGCACGATCCCCTTGCCCCGGCCGCCCCGGTGCGTGCCGGTGGGATCGAGCCAGATCGGCTTACCATCGAGCATAGCGCGAACGATCACGTGATCGAACAGCAGCGGCGAAGGCAATCGGATCGGCAACCCGAGTCCTCCATTCGTGGTGACCAGCGCGGGCACCGCGTCGATCCCCAGATGCCGCAGCGCTACGGCCAGCAGCAGGCTCTTGTCCTTGCAATCCCCATAGCCCCGCTCCAGCACGGTACGCGGGCGGCGGGGAACATAGGATCCCTCGCCCATTTCCTCGCCGACGTAGCGGATATTGTCCTGAAGATAGCGGGTCACCTCGGTCAGGCGATCCGCCGGCGCGGGATAGGCCTTGGCGATGGCATCCAGCCGCGCGCGAAAATCGTCGGTAAGCCCCTCATCCCCCACGTAGAGCTGGGCGGTCCACTGAGCGAGTTCGCCCCAGCTCTTCATCGTCGAGATATCGACCTTGCCCCATTGATAGGCCGTCTCGGTCACGTTCTCCTCGCCCTGCATCGCGGAGGGATCGCTCTCGGTCCATTCCCACTCGGTAGTGCCGTCATGCGAATGCGGAGTGAGGGACACCGTGCTGTTGAGCGCCTTGAAAGACAGACCCATATCGGTGGGCCAGACGAAGCGGACCGCGCGCATCGCCAGCGGATCGGAATAGCGCTGGCCAAACTGGTCGAAGAACTGCCCCGGCCAAAGCGTGGAGCGGGTGTGGGTGGTATAGGCGAAGTCGACGATGTCGCCGACGCGGATGTCCTTGAGGTAGGCGACGGCCTTCAGCGTGCCGCTGACGATCTCTTCATCCAGGCTGTCCTCGTGTTCGACCACGCGAAAGCTGGTTTTGTCGGTCAGGTCTATAAGCTGGCCGTTGCGGATGACATGGACGAAATCGAGCGAGACGGTCTCGAAATGCGGGTCGAAATCGGCCTCGATCTTGCCGTTGTCCTCAAGCCCGCTGCGCTCGGTCACGGCAGAGGCAAAGCGGAACCACTCGTCGTGCCCTGCGGAAGTCACGCGCACCTGTTTGTCCGAAAGGAGGTTGGCGGTGCCTTCGGTCACATGCTCCAGACGCGCGGGCGTGAGCTTCGGCACATCGCGCAGCACAACCCAGTCCGGCACCGTTTCGCGGGTGATCGTGGCCGCTGGCTGGGGGCCCGCGCTTACGGCGGCGCCCTCGCCCTCACCCACGTTGCCGGTGGTTTCCGCCAGTGCGGGTACAGTCGCCAGGGCAGTACTCAGAAGCAGACCGACAGAAAATGCCTTCGAATAGAAACGGCGCATGAAAACTCTATTGATGAGTGATTTAACGGGCGGTTGGTATTCCGCTGGGCCCGAAATCGCAAGGCGCGGGGGCGGATCTTCACTTGATGAAATCTGATGGAAACCGGCTTTCGAAATGAACTGTTCGAAAGCCGGTCAGCCGGAAGCATTTCCGGGCACACTAGCGCGGGGACGCAGGCGGAATATCCAGACCGGCCGGACCGTGAGAAGGGAGCAAGTCAAGCACAACGCGGCGGTACCCACGGCCAGCGGCCAAAGCGCCGCGCCGTTCATGGCGATCAGGTCGGACTGCGATTCCAGCCACTTGCCCGCAAGGCAGGCCGAAGCGCCGAGGCCGATCTTGGTCGTTGCCGTAAACAGGCCATAGGCGAGGCTGCAATCTCCCGGTCCGCGGATCGCCGGCGCCTGCCCGACCAACTCCGAAAACAGCGACCATGCCAGCAGCGCGATCCCGCCCACCAGTCCGCCGAACACCGCGAACACCACGATCGCACCGAAGGGACCGGCATCGACCGCCACCGGCAGCAGCAGGATCACCGCACCGATGCAAAGATAGGCGGCGGACAGGCTCTGCGCGAGGCCGTGCCGTCTGGCGAGCGCGTTCCACGCCGGGATCACCCCCAGCCGCGCGATGGCAATGGCCAGAGGCGCAGCGGCAAGCACCCACTGGGTGCTGATCCTGAGATGCAGCAGCGCCTTACCGATCGCGCCCAGCGCCCCGGCGCCAACCATCTGCGCAAGGCAGAAGGGCAGCACGCAAAGCGCGACGCGCGCCATGTCGCGAAGGCCGGTGCTGCTCGCCGGACGCTCGCCCCGCCCGCGCCATAGATGGGTGAACATCCAGGGCAGCGGCAGCAGACCCAGGAAGGCGATGCAGGCCAGAAATGCGAAGAGCATCGTCGGCAATCGGGGGCCGCCGATCAGCATCAGCGGCAGCGCCATCGCCGCAACCAGCAGCGCACCGCCCGCGGATACGATCGTGCGCAGGCGCATCAGGCGCATGTGCCCGTAATGTGCCGCCAAGGGCACGTTCAGTGCATTGTGCGGCACGTCGAAGAAGGCGAAACTGGTGCGGAACAAAAGAATCAGAGCAATCGCCGGGCCAATGCCGCCCGGACCGGCCAGCGGCAACAATGCAAAGCTCACGCAAGCAACAGGCGCGGCCACGGCAGCGATGACCGGCAGCCAGCGACCCAGTGCAGGCCGCCGGGCCAGCAAAGCGCCCCAGCCGATGTCGAGCAGGGCATTCCACGCCGAACCGGCCAGAAACACGCCCCCGGCAAGAACCGGATCGAGCCGCAGCACCACCACCAGAACGTAGAAGGCGAAGGCGTCCTCGGCCGACCACAAGAGGTTCTTCGCCAGATGCGATACCGCGAAGGCCCGCAGGGAATCCTTGGGAAAGGGATCGGTCACTCCGGCGCGCATAAGCACGCCCTGTGACTCTTTCGCGTCGGCGTTCTACGCCGAACGGATTCTCAGACGCTGAATGCGTAGGTGATGAAGATACACACACCGGCCATCAGCGTCATCGCGGTGATGAAGCTGATGTCGGCGATGTGCTCAAGCACGAAGAGCCGCCGATCCGATCCGCCGCGCAAGGCGAAATAGGCCGAAAGCGTCGCGACCAGAAACAGCACCGCGTCCAGCGAGAGCAAGTCGTCGGCGAAAGTCTGGCTGCCCTGCACTGCCAGCTTGATCTGGATGATCCCGATCGCGGTCAGGCAGACGCCCACCATCGCGGCCGCAATCGGGCAGATCATTCGGCAAGTACGCTCGTCGAGCTTGGGGTTTCGCGGCATCGAAAGCTTCCTTGTCGAGAGGCCCCGGTGTCAGGGCCGCGTGACGAGCGCAACCGTGCGCCGGTACAGCACCGCCACCAGCAACACGAACACCGCCGTCCCCAGCACCAGCGGAATCTGGCCGAGATCGCCGACAAGCGCGAGCGGACTGTCGCTGCCCGAAGCCGCGACGATACCCGCGAAGCCGACGCCCCAGAGGCTCTCGCCGACGATAAGGCCGGTCGCGGTCAGCACGCCCATGCGGTGGGCGAACTCGGGGTCCTTCTGGCGCCCGGCCCAACGGTCGTAGAACCAGCCGACCACTGCACCAGTGACGGTGGGCAGGATCACGCTCATCGGCAGATAGATGCCGATCCCGACGCCGAGCGGCGGCAGGCGGAGCTTGCCCATAAGGCCCAGCACTTCGTCGAGCACGATGAAGACAACGCCCGCAGCCGCACCCCAACCGATCATCGTCCAGTTGAGGTCACCGCCCAGCACGCCCTTGGCCAGTGCCGAGATCAGCGCGGCCTGCGGAGCGGGAAGTGCCTCCGGGCCCGCGCCCGGCGCCCCGGCGAAACCGAAGGCAGTGTTGAGCAGATCGAGCACCGGCGGGATCACGAGCGAGCCGAAGATCACGCCGATCACCAGCGCGACCTGCTGCTTCCACGGCGTCGCGCCGACGAGTTGGCCGGTCTTGAGGTCCTGAAGATTGTCGTTCGAGATCGTCGCCACGCCGAAGACCACGCCGGTGACGATCAGCGCATAAGCGACCAGCGCTGCAGTCGTATCCGCTGACTGGTCGCGCCCGAACAGGCCCACCAGCAGCACCGCCGCCGCGACCACCGAGAGGATGCCGATGCCCGAAACCGGCGAGTTCGACGCGCCGATCAGCCCGGCCATATAGCCGCAGACCGCCGCGATCAGCAGGCCCATGACCAACACGAACAGCAGCGCACCGGCAATAAGCATAAGCTGCGAGCCCGCCAGAGCCCCGCCCGAAAGCACGCTCGAAAGCAGGATGCCGATGGGCACGAGCATCGCCAGCGTGCCGATCAGCACGATGCCGATCGGCAGGTCCTGTTCCTCCAGAGCCAGCGTATGCCCAGCATTGCGCGCGCGGCTTGCCGCCATCGCCGAACGAATGCCCGAGAGCACCGGACCGGCGATGCGCAGCAGCGTCCAGATCGCGGCAACGGCGATCACGCCCGCGCCGAAGAAGCGCACGTCGGCGCTGAACACGCTGGTCGCCCAGCTTTCCACGGTGCCGTTGGGCATGGGATTCTGCGCCGTCAGCATCGGCAGCAATACCCACCAGCCGATCACGAGGCCAAGGAACATCGCCAGCCCGACCGAGAGGCCGACCAGATGGCCAACACCCAGCAGCGCGAAGGAAAGCCCGCCCGAAATGCCGGTCGCGCCGGCGCCCGTGCGGAACCAGATCGAGGCTTCGGCCACCATCAGGCGCGTCTGCGTGAGGATCGCGAAACCGGCCGAGGCCAGCGCGTTCCACAGCAGCACCGACAGGCCCTTGGCGCTTTCTTCCGCGCCCTGATCGGTGGCGAAACCGACGCGCAGCACTTCGGCCGCGGCATGGCCCTCGGGATAGGGCAGCGAGGTATCGACCACCAGCGCGCGGCGCAGCGGGACGGAGAACAGCACGCCGAGAATGCCGCCGGTGCCGGTGATCGCCGCCGTGGTCCAGTAGGGGAAGCCCTGCCACCAGCCGATCATGACGAGACCGGGCAGCACGAAAATGATCGCCGCCAGCGTGCCCGCCGCGCTCGCCACGGTCTGGACGATGTTGTTTTCCAGAATCGTCGAATTTCCAAGCGCGCGCAGGATCGCCATCGAAATGACGGCAGCCGGGATCGAGGTCGCGAAAGTGAGCCCGACCTTGAGGCCGAGATAGACGTTGGCGGCCGTGAAGAAGAGCGTGATGACGCCCCCCAGAAGCACGCCGCGCACGGTGAGTTCCGCGACCGGCGCTGCGCCAGCCACCTTGCCACCATGTGTTCCTGCCATTTTTGTCACTTCCTCTTGGTATTCGGTCCTGTGCGAAGGCCCTGATGGCACGGCCTTGCCCGGCAGGCTAGAAAAACGATGGGACTTCGGGATTTTCGCCAGGCCGCCGCCTTTTCCCTACCCCGCTCACGCATCCGCCTCGTCCAGCAATGCCCGGACTTCCTCCGCCACTGCAACTGCCGCCGGAGAACGCGTGCGGCCGCGCCGGGCGATCAGGCAGATTTCCCCATGCGCCTGCGGACTGCCCGCGACGTCAAGCTGGACGATCCGCCCCTCGCGCAAATCGTCGGCAAGGAAAGTGGGCGAGGATATCCAGACGCAGTCGCTCCGCAGGACTGTCTCGCGCAGGACATGGAAATTGTCGCAGATGAAGCTGCCCGCGTCGCCGCTCATGCCGCCGGTCGGCATGTCCACGGCGCTGGCGACCGGATAGGCTTCCAGATCGGCCATCGTCACGGCCCCCTTGCCCGCCAACGGATGGCCGCCGCGCACCATGCACGCCACCCGGATCCGGCCCAGCCGCTCGATCTCGGTGCCGGGGACCCGTCCAAGGTTCCAGTCGTTGCCAAGGATCATCTCGATCCGGTCGTTCAGCAATTCGGCAACCAGCTGATCCGGCACCCGCACCTGCGTTCGGATGCGGATGGCCGGCCAGGTCCGCAGCAGCGAACTGGCGATACGTGGCAGGAACAGGCCCGCCATCAGCGGCCCCAGCCCGATGGCGACTTGCCCCGGCTCGCCCAGCGGATAGCGCTTGAGGCTGCGTTCAAGGTCTCCTGCCGCGTCGAGCAGCCGCTTTGCCTGCTCGACAACGTGAAGCCCCGCCGCCGTCGCATGGACGCCGCCGCGTCCTCGGTCGAACAGGTTGACCCCGTGCCGCTGCTCGAACGCAGCAATGCTGCGGCTGAGCGCGGGCTGGGTGATACCCTCCTCCTCCGCCGCGCGCGAGAAGCTCTGGTTACGGGCAACGGCAACGATATGGCGAAGGCGCGTCAGGTCCATGGTATTCCCATCATGCATCCAATCATGGCTTGATATGCATTGGACGACATCTCCGCGCGAGCCCTATCGCAAGTCCCGCAATGGGAGAGTGCGATATGAAGCGGAAATTCGGTTGGCTGATCAGCGCGGTGGCCTGCGCGGCGGCGACGACGGCAGGAGCGCAATCTCCGCAGGCGCCGGAGCTGTCGCGCTCGGCTTTGCCGATCCCTGCCGCGCCGTTCGCAGGTACCACGGCCGAGAACGTGCTCGACGCCAAGGGCGCGCCCGGCGTTCCGGTCCGCGTGCCGCAGGGCGCGCCCAACGTGTTCCTGATGATGAGCGACGACGTTGGCTTCGCGATGTCCAGCGCGTTCGGCGGCCCGGTGCCCACCCCCAACTTCGAGCGACTGGCGGCGCAAGGCGTGCGCTATAACCGGTTCCATACGACCGGCATCTGCTCGCCCAGCCGCGCCGCGCTACTGACCGGCCGCAACCACCACAATGCCGGGGTCGGCTGGCTGAGCGACGTGCCCTCGCCCTTCCCCGGCTATGGCGGAAGAATCCTGCCGGAAACCGCCACCATGGCGCAGATCCTGCGGCTAAACGGGTACAACACGGCGATGTTCGGCAAGCATCACAACCTGCCTTCCAATGAACGCAGCGAGGCCGGCCCCTTCGACGGCTGGCCGACCGGGCTCGGCTTCGAGCACTTTTTCGGCTTCATCAGCGGCGACAGCGACCAGTATTCGCCGATCCTCTACCGCGACACCCAGCGCGTCGAGGTGGACGCGGACGAGGGCAAACTGCTCGACAGCCGGCTGGCGGATGACGTGATCCGCTGGGTCCACAACCAGAAGGCCGCCGCGCCCGACAAGCCGTTCTTCGCCTATTTGGCGCCCGGCTCCACCCACGCCCCGCATCAGGCACCGCCCGAATATATCGCCCGCTTCAAGGGCAAGTTTGATCAGGGCTGGGACGTGCAGCGCCAACAGACATGGCGCCGCCAATTGGCCATGGGGATCCTGCCCAAGGGCACCCAGCTGACTCCGCGCCCCGCCGAAATTCCCGCGTGGGACAGCCTCACCCCCGGTCAGAAAGCTTTCGCCGCGCGCACGATGGAAGTCGCCGCCGCGCAGCTGGCCTATCAGGACGAGCAGATCGGCAGGGTGCTGGACGAGTTGCAGCGCATGGGCGCGCTCGACAACACGCTCGTCGCACTGGTGATCGGCGACAACGGCGCCAGCGCGGAAGCCGGTCCGAAGGGCACGATCAACGAACTGCGCTCGATGGGCAAGCACGACGAGAGCGAGGCCTGGATGCAGGCCAATATCGACAAGCTCGGCGGCCCGATGACCTACGAGAGCTACCCTGCCGGTTGGTCTTGGGCGATGAACACGCCGCTGCGCTGGACCAAGCAATATGCCTCGTTCCTCGGCGGCATCCGCAATGGCATGATCCTGTCGTGGAAAGGTCATGTCGCCCATCCCGGCACTGTCTGCAGCGAGTTCTCCCACCTTGTCGACATCGTACCGACCGTGCTCGACGCCGCGCATCTGCCCGCGCCGCAGAGTGTCTACGGCGTGGCCCAGAAGCCGCTGGACGGAGAGAGCCTGCTGGCCAGCCTGTCCTCCTGCGACGCTGCGAAACCGCGCACCCAGTACTTCGAGATCGGCGGCAAGGTCGGGCTATACCACGACGGCTGGTTCCTCTCCGGAGACGATGGCCGCCTCGCCTGGGAGAACCTGCCACCGGGCGGCGCGCGGCCGACGATGCAGTGGTCGCTCTACGATCTGAGCCGGGATTTCTCCCAGTCCACCGATCTTGCCGCGAAGGAGCCTGCGCGGCTTCAGGCGATGCTCGACCTGTGGAAGCAGGAAGCCGCGCGCAACAACGTCTTCCCGCTCGATCACCGCTTCGCCATGGCCCGCGGCGCGGCGGCGATGCGCGGCAGCGGCAGGAAGCATTTCGATTTCTGGGGCAAGGACATCAGCCTCCCGGCAAACAGCGAGCCGGTGCCGTTCGCCCGCAGTTTCACGCTGAATGCGGACCTGAGACTCGATACCGGCACGGCCTCGGGCGCGGTCGTGGCGTTCGGCAGCCGGTTCGGGGGATGGAGCCTCTATCTCGACAGGGGGCGCCCTGCCTTCGTCGCCGCGCGATCGACCGATCCCGACGAAATCACCCGCGTAGTGGGCGACCGCGCGCTGCCGCAGGGGGCCGTCACCCTCACCATGCGCTTTGCGGTCGAGGCTCTGGGCGGCCCGGCCACCGTGACGCTGAGCGCCAACGGAAGTGAACTGGCGAAAGTCCATCTGCCGACGTCGATGCTGATGGCGGCCGGCAATGGCGAAACGCTGGATATCGGCCGCGATCTCGGCGTGCCGGTTACCGACTACCAGACCCCGCATGGCCGGATCGAGGGCGATATTCCCCACGTCACTCTCGACTTCGACTGAACCGGTTTTGCGTTGGCGGCGTGGGTAGGTTCGAATGGCCGCCCCAAAAAAAAGGCGCGTAAAACCTAACCCCACCTCCGTCATCCCCGCGAAGGCGGGGATCCCGCTTTTCTTGCGCGCGAACGAGATGTTTCAAGAAAGCGGGGCCCTCGCCTTCGCGGGGGCGACGAAATAGTGGGGCTGAAGCGGGGGGTACATTGATCCCACCCTACGGTTTCAACAGGCCGATATTCCCAGCCTCCGCCTCCTTGTGGAGCGCGACGAGGTCGAGCTTGAATTCAAGATCCTCGCTCGGCGTCTGCACGCGCGGGTTGCCGGTCCAGTAGATCACCCGGCACGTGCGCTGGGCGATCCGCCAACCCTGTTCGGTGCGGATGAGTTCGTCGTCGTAGTACCCGCTGCCGTCCCAGACCGGCGGCTCACCGGCGGCATGGCGGATGAGCCGCCACTGCCCATACGTCATCGAAAACGCGCGGTCTCCCTCGACCCGGACAAGGTGATTGCTCATCACATGCTGGGTCGCGTCGAACAGTGCATGAAAGGCACCGAACGCGTCCTTGAAGGCACCTAACGCGTCCCAGCACGAACCCGGGCCGTAATCGACCGCACAATCGGGGGTAAAAATGCGGTCGAACAGAGACCAGCGCCGGGTGTCCATGGCGAGCCCGTAGAGGTTCAGCAGTTCGACAATGTCCTCACGGTCCGCCATGGCACTCTCCTCTCTTTCAGAGCAGCCCTATTAAAGAGGCAGCGAAACCGTCGCGGTGCCTTTGAGGATCGTCGCCCCGTCCTGCGTGGACATCCGGGTTTCGACCGTGACCACCGGCATGCCGAATTCGCTGGTCTCCTGCTTGTCGGTCACGGTGGCGTCCACGTAGGTCACGTCGCCCTCGAAAGCGGGGCTGCGGAACTGCGTTTTCGAGTGCCAGATATAGCCCTCGTGCCCAGCCCAGTAGGCCACCGTGTCGAGGTGCCAGGCATTCATCGACGAGCCATAGCCATAGGCCCCGCCCATGCCGACTTTCTCGGCCTTCTCGGGATTGATGTGGCCCGAGCTGGGGCCATGGAACAGGCCGTCGGCCTGACGCGGATCGATTTTGCGCGCCTCGAAATCGTAGGTCATGTCGCCGCCGAAGCCGGCGTCTTCCTGCGCCGGATCGTACATGCCCTCAGGCACGTTCCAGCGCCAGGTGCCCCAGATGTTCTGCCGATGCGCGCGGCATTCGAGCGCGAACGTCACGCGGCTGTGCGGGCCGATCACGCGGCGCGGCAAGGCATCGCCGACGTTCACGTCCTTCCAGCGCGGCGAAATCCCCTCGCGGTTCGAGCGGATCCATTCCAGCCGCAGCTTCGCCACTTCATCCAGCTCGGCCTTGGTCCAGAGCTTCGGCGCGCGGTTTTCCTTGTCGTAGACCTTGCGCTTGTTGGCCTCCTCCACAAGGTAACGGATCGAGGTCGCGCGCTCCTTGGCCACCAGCGCGCCGTGCTGGTTGCGGTGCACGGTATCGCCGTCCGCAAACATCGTCGGGCCCGCAAAACCCGTCTCGGCAATGCGATAGCCCGCGAACGTGCGCTCCTGCACCAGCTTGTCGCCGGGGCGGACGGGATTGCCGTAGAACCACCATTCCTCCCCCGCGAAGATCAGGTGAGAGCCCGGAATCTTGCCGACGCAGGACGGGTGGCAACCGTGGCCATAGTCCATCGCCACGGTAAAGCTCTGCGGCGCGACGATGCCGCCGAACTTGCTGGCGCGGGCGAAATTCTCGTCCCAGTGCAAGGGGTTGGCATAGTCCATCGCCTGTGCCCAGCGGCGGATGTCGGTCGCGTTGCAGGGGTCCCAGAACTCCGCGAAGATAACGGGCTTGCCCACCCACTTGTCGACGTCGCTGGTGTCGAGCACCACATCCCCTTCGGCCATTTCGCTCTCCGCTCGTTATTTTCCGGGCCGGCTCTTGCGCGGCCCTTTCCCGCACGGGTCTTCCACCGAGGCCCCGCGCTCGCCTGTCCGAAGGTGCAGCGCCATCGGCAATCGATGCAAGCCGCACGCGCCGCAGGTCCCCCATTGCGCTGGAGCGATACTTGGCGCCCACGCGCATTCCCCCGCGCACCGCCGGGCCGAAGTGCGCTAGCCCGTGGGCAAACACGAACAGACACGAATCGCGGGAGAATCCGTCGCCATGAAGATCGACACCACCTTGGCCGCCGTCGTTACCGGCGGCGCATCGGGCCTCGGCCGCGCCAGCGCGCAGGCCCTTGCCGACGCGGGCGTGAAGGTTGCCGTGTTCGACATCAGCGAGGAAGCGGGCGAGGCTTTCGCGGCCGAAATCGGCGGCGTGTTCTGCAAGGTCAACATCCTGGACGAGGAAAGCGTGGAGGCCGGCTTCGCCAAGGCCCGCGCCGCCCATGGGCAGGAGCGGATCGTGGTGCACTGCGCGGTCGTCGCGGGCGGCGGCAAGACCGTCTCGTTCGACAAGGCCACCGGCGCCTACAAGCGCGCGCCCACCGAGCAGATCGCCAAGTCTGCCGAAGGCATCTTCACCGCCTCCTACCGCGTCGCCTCGATCGCCGCCCTGGGCATGGCCAATGCCGATCCGCTGAACGAGGACGGCGAGCGCGGCTCCATCATCCTGACCTCTTCCGCCGCATCGCAGGACGGGCAGATCGGCCAAGTCGCCTATGGCGGCGGCAAGGGCGCGGTGAACGCCATGGTCCTGCCGATGGCCCGCGACCTCATGGACCTTGGCATCCGCGTCAACGCCATCCTGCCGGGCACTTTCGCCACGCCGCCGATGCTTCGGGTGAAGGAAATGAACGAGGCGGTCTACGAAGGCCTCGGCAAGGCCGTGCCCTTCCCCAAGCGGCTGGGCAATCCCGAGGAATTCGCCTCGCTGGTGATGGAACTGGCGCGCAATACGTACTTCAACGGGCAGTGCATCCGCCTCGACGGCGGCATTCGCATGCCGCCGAAGTAAGCTTCGGTCAGGTTGGCCAAGCTCGGGCTTTCCAACCATCACACCGTCGCCCCCGCGAAGGCGGGGGCCCCGCTTTTCTTCAGTTCATGCGTCTCTGCGTGCTGAAAAAGAAGAAGCGGGATCCCCGCCTTCGCGGGGATGACGAGGTTTTGGGGTGAGGGTTTGGGCTTAAGGACTTGGCGTGACCGGTTTGGGTCGAGTGGATTTGAGTTGCACAGCCCGCCCTCCCCGCTTGAGAATCGCCAGCCAAGCCTCCAAGGCGGCCCGCAACGACGGCCGGTCGCAATGGAGGCAAGGGCAATGCAGAACGTCATCGACTTCGTGATGGAGCTGGACCGGCTCAAGGCGGTGACGCGCAAGGTGAAGCCCGTCGGCCTCGACCGTTACGAGAACTCGGCCGAGCATAGCTGGCAGATCGCGCTCTTCGCGGTGGCGCTGGCGCCTTATGCCGCGGGCACGCCGGACATCGGCCGGGTCATGGCGATGCTGCTGGTGCACGACATCGGCGAGATCGAGACCGGCGACGTCATGGTCTTCTTCGAGGAAGGACTGGCCGAGCGCAAGGCGGCCGAACGCGCCGCCATCGACCGCATCTTCGGCATGCTCCCCGATCCCGAAGCCGACTACTTACGCGGCCTCTGGATCGAGTTCGAGGAAGAACAGACCGTCGAGGCTCGCTTCGCCCACGCCATCGATCGCGCCATGCCGGCGCTGCTGAACTTGCGCAATGAAGGTCAGAGCTGGCGCGAGAACGCGATCAGCCACGAGCGGGTGGTGAAGCGGCTGAAAGCGCAGATCAGCCTCGGCGCACCGGCGCTTTGGGATTATCTCGAAGGCGAGCTGGCGGCGGCGGATGCCAAAGGATGGTTCGGGGCTTAACTTCTCTCATTCCTCCCCTGCAAGGGGAGGTGGCAGCGCGCAGCGCTGACGGAGGGGTGTAACCGCTTCAGTCGCGCACAACCCAGAGGATGAAGCCGCTCCTGCGACCGACTCAAGCTGGGCAGATCCTTCGACAAGCTCAGGATGAGCGGAGTGTGGTAGCGGTGCCGGGCAAGACCGTCAGATCGAGCCCTCTCCCCAAAATCCTCCGTTTCCCCCAAGACCCGCCTTGACTCCCCCACGCCCGGAGGCTCAATCGGCTTCGATGCGAAGACCAGCCGTTAACGCGCTGAAAGCCCTTATCGTGCGCCAGCGCCGGCGGCTGCGCGAGAGCGAACTGGCCTTCATTTTGCTCGCCGTCCTTGCGGGGATCGCGGCGGGCTGGCTGACGAACCTCCAGAGCTTCCTCGCCCACGCTATCCAACAGGTTCTTTACGGCGTCACCGGCAACCGCCTGAGCGCCATCGGCGAAATCCGCCATCCGATAAGGCTGCTGGCGCTCCCCTTCGGCGGGCTGCTGCTGGTCGGCATCGCCTATCTGCTGCGCCATCGCCGCCGCGCGCCGATCGACGTGGTCGAGGGCAATGCCCTCCACAGCGGGCGCATTCCCTTCATCGACAACCTCATCATCTCCGCCCAGACCATCGTTTCCAACGGCGCGGGAGCCTCGGTAGGGCTGGAGGCCGCCTATGCGCAGATGGGCGGCGGCGTCGCCTCGGTGCTGGGCCAGTGGTTCAAGCTGCGCCGCGCGGACATGCGCACGCTGGTCGGCGCGGGCGCGGGCGCGGCGGTGGGTGCGGCGTTCGGCGCGCCGCTGGCGGGCGCGTTCTACGCGTTCGAGATCGTGATCGGCACCTATACCCCGGCGGCCATCGCCCCGGTCATTGCCGCCGCGCTGGGCGCGGCCTTCATCACCCGCCAGCTCGGCGTCGAACCCTATCTGATCGCGGCGTCGAGCCAGCTGCCGCTGACCACCGGCGATTACTTCATCTATGCCCTGCTCGGCCTGATCTGCGCGCTGGTCGGCATCCTGCTCATGCGGATGGTGACTTTCGCCGAAATGCACATCCAGCGCCTGTCCCGGATAACCCGGTGGCGGCCGCTGATCGGCGGCATGCTGCTGATGCCGCTGGCGTGGATTTCGCCGCAGTCGCTCTCGGCCGGGCACGGGGCGATGCATCTCAATCTGGCGATGCAGCCGCCGATCCAGTTCCTGCTGCTGGTGCTGGTGCTGAAGATCGCGGCATCGGTGATCTCGCTGAGCTTCGGTTTTCGCGGCGGCCTGTTCTTCGCCTCGCTGTTCCTGGGATCGCTGGTCGGCCTGATTTTCGCGGGCGCGGTGCAGATGCTGCCTTTCGGCATCCAGCTCGACCCCACGCAGGCCGCACTGGTGGGCATGAGCGGCCTTGCGGTGTCGGTGGTCGGCGGGCCGATGACGCTGGCCATGCTGATACTGGAGACCACGCACGATTTCGCGCTGATGGGCGTGGTGCTGACCGCCGCTCTGGTATCCAGCGCCTTCACGCGGGAGACGTTCGGCTACTCGTTCTCGACGTGGCGGCTGCACATCCGCGGCTCGATCATCCGCAGCCCGCGCGACATCGGCTGGATGCTCAGCCTTACGGCCGGGCGCATCATGCGCACCGACTGGGTTTCGGCCCCGGCCACGCTGTCCCTGTCCGAATTCCGCGCCCGCGTGCCGCTCGGTTCGGCCAGCAAGGCGATCCTGCTCGACGAAGAAGAGCGCTACGCCGGCATCGTTTCCACGGCCTCGGCATGGAATCCCGAGCTTGATCCCGAGGCGGAGGTCGGCACGCTGGCGACACTCGTCGATACGTCCGTTGCGCCCGCAACCGACATCCGCGCGATGCTCAAGGCCTTCGACATGGCGGTGGCGGACGAACTGGCGGTGGTGGACGGCGTTGGCAAAGTCGTCGGCGTGGTCACCGAACGCCACGCGCGGCGGCGGTACTTCGAGGAAATCGAGGCTTCGCAGCGGGAGCTGTTTGGCGAGACGTGATGCGGTTTCACGCGGAGACGTCGCCTTACCGGGCAAGCCTCTCTGGATCCCGGATCTATCCGGCCGGACCTGAGGCACGAAATATAACACCTCGTCGTCCCCGCGCAGGCGGGGGCCCCGCTTTTCTTAGCGAGCGCAGCGAAAAGGCAGCGGGGGCCCCGCCTTCGCGGGGGCGACGGAGTTGGCTGAATTACAGGCTTCCTCCGCCTGCTCTGCGTCTCAGCCTGACCTCCCCCCTCCCCACTTCGCCCCGGCGATGGCTAACGCGCCACCCTTCCCGCCTCTCGTCAATCGCCTTACCTAGCGATCACTAGGTAGCGAGAGGAAGCCCATGCGCACGCGGATGAACCGCGAGGACCGCCGCGCCGCGATCCTCGACAGCGCCATTGCCGTCATCGGCGAGCGCGGCTTTCACGGCTTCTCGATCCGCGATCTCGCCATGCGCTGCGCAATGACCGACGCCGGGCTGCTCCACCACTTCGGCTCGAAGACCGACCTGCTGCTCGCCGTGCTCGACCACCGCGACGCGCAGGATGAGGACGCCATTGCCGCGCTTTTCCCCAGAGAGGCCGAACAGCGCGACCGGGCCGAAATGCTGCGCGTGCTGGCCGCCATCGTCGCTCGCAATGCGGAGCGGCCTGAACTCGTGCGGCTCTACGCCATGCTGCGGGTGGAGGCGCTGGCTGCCGATCATCCCGCCCACGCCTATTTCATCACGCGCGACCGGCTCGCGCGGCGCCGTTTCGCCGAACTGCTCGGCCCGCTGAGCGGGACGCCCGAGCGCCTCGCCCGGCAAGTGCTGGCGGCGATGGACGGGCTGGAACTGCAATGGCTGCTGGAGGATCGCGCATTCGACCTCGTGGCGACATGGAACGAAACCGCCGACCGGCTGATCCCGTAAACCGGCGCAAACAGGGAGAGAGTAATGGATCGCAGGACGATGTTGGCCTCCGGGCTGGTAGCAAGCGCGCTTGCCACGCAGGCAGGCAAGGCAATTGCGGCAACGCCGAAAGGCTTCCCCAAAGGCTTCAAATGGGGCACCGCCAGCGCCGCGCATCAGGTGGAGGGCAACAATGCGCTGAGCGACCTCTGGCTGGTCGAACAAGTGAAGCCGACGATGTTCATGGAGCCTTCTGGCGATGCCAACAACTCCTTCGAACTCTGGCCGCGCGACCTCGATCTGGTGCAGCAGATGGGGCTGGATACCTATCGCTTCTCGATCGAATGGGCCCGCATCGAAACGCAGCCGGGCGTGTTCTCGACCGCCATGCTCGACCACTACGCGCGGATGATAGAGGGCTGCCACGCGCGCGGGCTGACGCCGATGGTGACGTTCAACCACTTCACCCTGCCCCGCTGGTTCGCCGCGAAGGGCGGCTGGACGCAGAAGGACGCCGCCGACCTCTTCGCGCGCTATTGCGACAAGGCAGCGCGGCGGCTGGCGGCGGGCATGGGCTATGCCACCACGCTGAACGAGCCGAACATGATCCACCTGGTGGACAAGGGCCTGCCGCCGCAGATGGCCGGCATGGTGAAGGCGATGAACCAGGCGGCGGGCGCGGCCAGCGGCAGCACCAATTTCAAGAACGGCATGCTGCCAGAGCATGACGATATCCCGCTGCTGGAGGAAAACATGCTCGCCGCGCACAAGGCGGGCCGCGCCGCGATCAAGGCCGCGCGGGGCGATCTGCCGGTGGGCGTCAGCCTGACCATGAGCGACGACCAGGCTGTGGGCGCGAATTCCCAGCGCGATGCCATCCGCAAGCAGTTCTACGGCGCCTGGCTGGAACTGGCCAAGCAGGACGACTTCATCGGCGTGCAGAACTACGCCCGCGCGATCTGGAATGCGGACGGTCAGGTCCAGCCCCCCGCCGACGCGCCGCACAACCAGATGGGCACGGAAATCTACCCGGCCTCGCTGGCCGGTGCGGTGCGCTATGCCCATGAGGCGACCGGGAGGCCGGTGATGGTGACCGAACACGGCATCGGCATCGAGGACGACGCGGTGCGCGCGAAGTTCATTCCGGAATCGCTCGCCGGATTGCAGCAGGTCATTGCCGATGGCGTGCCGGTGCTGGGCTATGTCCACTGGACGCTGGCGGACAACTTCGAATGGGTGTTCGGTTTCAAGCACAAGTACGGACTGTGCTCGGTCGACCGCACGACGTTCGCGCGCACGCCCAAGCCGAGCGCGGCGGTGCTGGGGGCGATTGCGAAGCGCAACGCGGTGTAACGGGGCTGGATTGGCGCCAGTTCGTCCCGTCAGAGGCGCCCCAGTATTCCGGTGTGCTATCGAACTTACACCTCGTCGCCCCCGCGAAGGCGGGGGCCCCGCTTATCTTGAGTTCACGCAGAGACGCGGAGAGACCGGGCGGCAATCCGCCGCTCTCTCTGCGTCTCTGCGTGCCGAAAAAAGAACAAGCGGGATCCCCGCCTTCGCGGGGATGACGGGGAGATTCGGGGTGGTCTTTGGACTGGAAAATACAGTTGTTGCCCAGACTTACCCGCTCAAGTCACCGTAAAACCGCCATCGACGGCGAGCACCTGATTGGTCACCCGCCGCGCCATCGGCGTTGCGAAGTAGAGTACGGCCGAGGCGATGTCCTCAGGCGTGCAATGCCCGAATGGCGGGGTGCGATTGCCCGGCCCCACCGGCGGCGGCCCCTCGGCATGGATCGCGCCGGGCGTGCCGACCCCGCCCGGCAGCACGGTATTCACGGTAATGCCATGCGGCGCCAGTTCGAACGCCGCGCTCGTGGTCAGCGCCGCCAGCGCGCCCTTGCTCGCCATATAGGCCGCCAGACCCTGCACGAACTGGCCGACCAGCCCGCACGAGGCGCAGTTGACCACGCGGCCGCCCTCGCCGCCTTCCACCATCGCCCGTGCCACTTCGCGGATCATCAGGAACGGCGCGCGGGCGTTGATCGCCTCGATCCGCTCCCAGTGCGCCGCCGTGCCCTCAAGCAGCATTTCGCGGTGCTGGAGCCCGGCATTGTTGACCAGCAGCCACGGCGTTCCGTGACGGGCCCTCGCCTCGGCGCAGGCGGCGACGATCGACGCCTCTTCGGCGAGATCCACCGTGATCGCATCCACGGCCGCGCCCGCTTCCACTTGCGCGCGCGAACCGGCCTCGTCGCGGTCGAGAATGACCACCCGCGCCCCGGCGGACGTCAGCACCGCGCAGATGCCCGCGCCGATCCCGCTGGCGCCGCCGGTCACGAGCGCAAGGCGCCCGGAAAGGTCGAATGGTCCGCTCATGATTGTCTCCCGGTCTCTTTTTCTGTCGACCGGGAGACAATCAGGCAGGTCAGTCCCCGGCGATCGGCAGCCAGACCGCGCTGGCTGCGTCGCCGCCATACTGCACGGTCTCGGTGGCCTTCACATAGTCCTTGGGCATCGCCTCCATGATGGAAGGCACCCACGACTGCGGGTTGCGATCATAGAGCGGGAACAGGCTGGACTGCACCTGCACCATGATCTTGTGGCCCGGCAGGAACACGTGATCGACGTTCGGCAGCGACCACTGGAAGCCGTAGCTCTTGCCCGGCTCCAGCGGCTGCGGCTTGTCGAAGCCATTGACGTAGCGGCCGCGGAAGATCTCGATCCCCACCGCAAGCTGATAGCCCGCCAGCTCCGGATTGGCCGAGTTCTCCTGCGGATAGACGTCGATCAGCTTGACCACATAGTCGCTGTCCTGCCCGGTGGTGGAAGCGTGCAGGTCCACCTTGGTTGCGCCCTTGATGTGCACCGGCTTGTCGAGCACGCCGGTAGTGTAGCTGAGCACGTCCGGACGGCCATCGACAAAGCGCTGGTCATGCACGAGCCAGGTGCGCCACTCGTCGCCCTGCATGTGGACCGGGCGCGGCAGCATCGGCACCGGCTTGGCCGGATCGGAGACATAGCTGTCGCTGCCCGCTGCCGGCTTGGCCCACGAAAGGCCGTAGTTCCCGGCAAGATAGAGCGGCGTGTAGTTACCCGCCGGCCACTTCTGCGAGACTTCCCAGCCACCCTTCGCGCCCACTGCGCCGGTCGCATAAGTCAGCACCGGCGGCGTGTCGCACTTCGGCGCATTGGTCTTGAGGTGGCAATCGAAGAACGGCTTCATGTAGTTGCGGCGGAACTGGCCGCCGGTATCGCCTTCCCACTTCAGCGGCCCCAGTTCGCGCGCTTCGTAGTTCACTTGCGAGTGGCGCCACGGGCCGATCACCAGCGACACCATGTCGTTGTTGGTGTCCTGCGGCTCCAGCGCGCGGTAGACTGCCGGGGCGCCGTAGCTGTCTTCCTGGTCCCACTGGCCGACGACCAGCATGGTCGGCACGGTCAGCTTGCGGGCGGCCAGCAGCTTGTCCACCGCCTGACCCTGCCACCAGGCGTCGTAGCTGGGGTGTTCGAGGATCTTGCGCACCACCGGCAGGTCGGTGAGGCCATAGGCCTTGGCATAGTCGAGCGCCGAACCGGCTTCGAGATAGGCCTGATATTCGTCGCCCGTACCCTTGGGCACCGCGCCGCCGCCCTTCTTGACGGTCTGGCCAAGGTCGTAATCGAAGCCGAACATGCGGAAGGCGCCGTTGTGGAACCAGTCGTCGCCCATCCAGCCGTCGACCATCGGGCTCTGCGGCACCGAAGCCTTGAGCGCCGGGTGCGGATTGATCAGCGCCATCAGCGACGTGAAGCCGAGGTAGGACGACCCGGTGATGCCCACCTTGCCGTTGCTCTCCTTCACGTTCTTCACCAGCCAGTCGATGGTGTCATAGGTGTCGGTGGCGTGATCGACCTTGGTATTGTTGAGCGGGCCGCGCAGCGGGCGGTTCATCACATAGTCGCCCTCGGATCCGTCCAGCCCGCGCACGTCCTGATAGACGCGGATATAGCCGTCGTTCACGAAGTCCGCATCGGCGACCGGCAGGATCTCCTCGATCTTCTGGCTGCGGTTGCGGCTGGTCATCTTGTCCGCATTGTAGGGCGTGCGGCTGAGCAGGATCGGCCCGTCGGTCGTACCCTTGCGCATGACGATCACGGTGTAGAGCTTCTTGCCGTCGCGCATCGGAATCATCACCACGCGGCGGATATAGTCCGCCTGCGGGCGCACCCAGTCATACGAGGCGACCTGCTCGTTCATCATGGTGTCGGTGGGAGTGGCTGCCGACAGATGCGAGGCAGCGGCGAGAGCGAGCGGCGCACATGCGAGGCCCGCGGCGATCCGAAGGTTTTTTATCATGGGCCGCATGGGTGGCGTGTGCATTTCCAGCGGTCAAGCGTGAAGGCGGGCGGGAGTGTGGAGCGGATCGATTTTGCGCGGGACAATGGTTTTCAGGGCACGACCAATCCACTTAGTGTCGAAAACAAGCCATCAAACTTCCACTCTCGTCGCCCCCGCGCAGGCGGAGGCCCCGCCTCTTTGCCACCTCTCGCCCTGCGCGACAGAAGCGGGATCCCCGCCTACGCGGGGATGACGAATTTTAATGGCATACACAGCGTGCCGATTACCAACTGTTCACAATCTAATGTCATGGAATTCGCTTTTTCCCGCCCTATTGATTGCATAGTCTTTGCAAAGACATGATTGGTGGCCCGGCGGAGAAAATTCATGGCATTTCCCGATGTCGCGCAAAGGAACAGGCGCCTGCTTCGGGTGACCGCGCTAGTCATCGTCACGCTCATGCTGGTTGCAGTGAACCGGGCAACCGGCGAGAAACTGCCCATCGACCCGACGCTGAGCGACATGGGCATCCTGAAACAGCTTGCCTTCTATGGCGCGGTACTCGGCTTCATCGCGATATCCCGCAAAAGGACATAGCCCGCGGGCGCAAGCGGCTCCCGGAACGCCATTCGGCGTCCCAATCACAATGAAGCAGGCATGGCGTGCATTATTTTCGCCGGGTGATAGGTCCAGTCAGGCAACCGACAGGGAACAACCGCTTTGCCAGTCTGCATGAAGGATGCCGATTCGCCCCGCCCGCGCGCCAACCGTCTGCGCGCTGACTTCTTGCGCCGCCATCTCTTGCGCGCGACCATGCTTTCGTCCTCCGTAGCGGGCGCGCTCGGCATGGCGGGCCCGGCGGCGGCCGATCCCGCGCCGTTCGAACTCAACGGCCCCGATCTGCGGATCGAGGTGACGCGCGGGCAGCAGACCCTGCCCATCTCGCAAGTGCCCAGCCTGGCCGAGGACGACAAGCTTTCCATCCACGCCGCGCTGCCCGACGATCAGGGGCTGAAGTTCCTGCTCGTCTCCGCCTTCCTGCGCGGCGCAACCAATCCGCCGCCGAAGAACTGGATCTCCACCGCCAGCACGTGGAAGAGCAAGGAGAAGGACAAGGCGCTTTCGCTCACCGTGCCCAAGGGCGCGCGCCAGTCGGTGCTGCTGATGGTGCCCGATACCGGCGGCGCGGAGGGCGTGCTGGTGGATGCGGTGCGCGGCAAGCCGGGCGAATTCGTGCGCGCCAGTCAGGAACTCAATCAGGCCTCGCTCGATCATTCGCGCCTCACCGCCTTCATGGGCGCGATCCAGGCGCAGGACGACAACGGGCCCGAATACTTGCGCTCGGTCGCCCCGGTGCTGGCACGCAGCCTGTCGATCAAGCTCAACGAGGATTGCCTTTCCAAGGTCATCGCCATGCAGGCCTCGTGCCTGTTGGAGAACCGGGAATCGCTGATCCTGAGCGACGTCCATTCCAGCTCGCTCGCCGATACGCTGACCGGCGCGCCCACCGATCTTGCCTTGCAGCTGAGCGCCACGCCGCAGGCCGGCGCCGGCTATTACAGCGCCTATATCGGTGTCGCCCGCGATCTTGCGCGCATACTGGGCGCGTTCAACAATCCGCAGTTCGGCTACCTGCCGACGCTGTCGGTCCGCCGCGGCGATACGCTGTCGCTGCTGCTCAATGCGGCGCCCTCGTTCCAGAAGCCCAAGTCGGTGATGGTCGCCGCGCTGCCCGCCGTGGAGGCCGACATTCCGCCGCAGCTGCGCAGCACCGCCAAGGGGCCGGTCTGCGTCGTCCGTCCGGGGGCGGTGCTGGCGGTGGAAGGCGCGCCACTGATCTATTCGACCGACTTCGCGCATGACATGAATGTCAAGCTCACCAATGCCTCGGGCCAGAGCATGGACGTGCCGATCACGGCCCGCGCGGACAAGGGCGGCTATGTGCTGGGCACCGAGGCGCTGCCGAGCGACTTCGCCGGATCGATGCGCGCGCGGGTCCACGGCCTCTGGGGCTTCGCGCCGTTCGACGGGCCCGAATTCCTGCTCCAGCGGCCGGACGGCAATGCCTGGAAGGTCTCGGGCGATGCGGATGTGGTGGTCGGGCGCGACAACGAAGTGGTGCTCGAAGGCGCCGCGCCGTCCTGCGTGGAGGATCTGACGCTGCGACAGGGAAGCGGCGCACCCAAGCCGCTCGAATGGAAAGTGCGCAATGGCAACCGGCTGGTCTTCACGGTTCCACTGGCGGGCTCCGGCCCCGGCGAGATACGCGTCGAACTGCGCTATCAGGGCGCGGCCACTCCAGAGACGGTCACCCTGCGCGCCCGCGCCGAAGCCAGCCGGATCGACGCGTTCGAGCTTCACGCCGGCGATACGCAAGGCGAGCTGACTGGCCAGCGCCTCGACCAGATCCGGTCGCTGACGCTGGGCGACATCGAGTTCCAGCCGGACGGCCTCACCCGCGAGGGCGCGGTGGACCACTTGCGCCTCACCGCCAAGGGCGGCGCCCGCGCGCCTGCGCAGGACACGGCGAGCACGGCGGCGATCCGTCTAGTGGACGGCCGCAGCATCTCGCTGCCGACGCGGGTGGCGGCGGCCCGTCCGCAAGTCGAGGTGATCGGGCAGACCGTCAACGCCGCGCCCGCCGCGCCCGGAACGCACGCGCTGGAGCTGGGTTCGGACGATCTACTGCCCGACAATGGCGAACTGGTCTTCTCGATCAAGGCCGCGCCTGACAGTCGCTTCGGCACCGACAATGCGATCGAGATCGCCACCGACGGCGGCCCTGTGGCCATGCGGCTGGCTACTGGAAAGGGTCTGACGCTGGAGAGCCCGCAAGTGCTGGTGGCGCGGCTCCGGGCGGCGGACCTTCCCGCCGGCACTTTCGGGCCGCTGCGCTTCAGGCTCGTCGGCGATCACGATGCCGGGGACTGGAAACCGCTGGCCACTCTGGCGCGGCTGCCCCGGATCGAGGGCCTAGCCTGCGGCACGAAAGGCGCCGCCAAGGCCACGCCCTGCACACTGTCCGGCCGCGATCTCTTCCTGATCGATGCCATCTCCGCCGATCCCGCTTTCGCGCAAGCGGTGACGGTGCCGCCGGGCTTCACCGGATCGACCCTTGCGGTGCCGCAGCCTGTCGGCGGAAAGCTGCATCTCCGTTTGCGCGATGCGCCGGAGAGCCCTGTCACGCTGGCATCGTGATCGGCGTTAGGCTGCCCGCTGTCTTTCCTGGAAACCAGAACCCAATCCACGCGATCGCCCGGAACGGCAAGCATACCCAGATTCGTCATCCTCGCGAAGGCGGGGATCCAGCTTTTCTTGTGAGCCACGAGAGGTCGCAAGGAAGCGGGGCCCCCGCCTTCGCGGGGGCGACGGAGTAAGACGCGAGGGCGACCGGGTAAGACGTGGGCCCGACGGGGTAAGTCTGGCTGTCCGCCATCGACTTTGAGCGCAGCAAGCCGCGCATGGTCTTGCGATCATGCCGACGATACGAAAACGGGCAGGAGAGCCTTTGCTCCCCTGCCCGCGCATTCGTTCAAAAGTAGCGGATCAGGCCGCCTGCTTCTGCCTTTCGGTCGCTTCGAGATTGAGCAGGTCTGCCAGCTCGAAAGCGAGTTCGATCGACTGCGCGCCGTTGAGGCGCGGGTCGCAGTGGGTGTGGTAGCGGTCCTTCAGCGCCTCGTCGGTGATGGCGATGGCGCCGCCGGTGCATTCGGTCACGTCCTGGCCGGTCATCTCGATATGGATGCCGCCCGCATGCGTACCCTCGGCGCGGTGAACGGCGAAGAAGCCGCGCACTTCGGCAAGGATGCGGTCGTAAGGACGGGTCTTGAAGCCGCTCTCCGCCTTGATGACGTTGCCGTGCATCGGATCGCACGACCACAGCACCGGATGACCTTCGGCCTTCACCGCGCGCACCAGCTTGGGCAGGCCGGCTTCGACCTTGTCGTGGCCATAGCGGCTGATCAGCGTCATGCGGCCGGGCTCGCGGCCCGGGTTCAGCGTGTCGAGCATGCGCAGCAACGCGTCGGGCTCAAGGCTGGGTCCGCACTTCATGCCGATCGGGTTGCCGACGCCGCGCAGGAACTCGACATGGGCCGAGCCGTCGAAACGGGTGCGGTCACCGATCCACAGCATGTGGGCCGAGCAATCGTACCAGTCGCCGGTGAGCGAATCGCGGCGCGTCAGGGCCTGCTCGTAAGGAAGCAGCAGCGCCTCGTGGCTGGTGTAGAACTCGGTGCCCTGAAGCTGCGGAACCGAAGTCGGGTCCACGCCGCAGGCGGCCATGAAGTCGAGCGCCTCGCCGATGCGGTCCGCCATCTGCGAGAACTTCTCGCCCCAGGGGCTGCGGTTGATGTGTTCCATCGTCCACTGGTGCACCTGCCGCAGGTTCGCATAGCCGCCATGCGCGAAAGCGCGCAGCAGGTTCAGCGTGGCCGACGACTGGCCATAGGCCTTGAGCATGCGCTCCGGATCGTTGCGGCGCGTCTCCGGCTCGAACTCGATGCCGTTGATGATGTCGCCGAAGTAGCTGGGCAGTTCCACGCCGCCGATCGTCTCGGTCGGGGCCGAGCGTGGCTTGGCGAACTGGCCCGCCATGCGGCCCAGCTTCACCACCGGCTGCTTGCTGGCGAAAGTCAGCACCACCGCCATCTGGAGCAGCACGCGGAAGGAATCGCGAATGTTGTCCGCGCTGAATTCGGCGAAGCTTTCCGCGCAATCCCCGCCCTGAAGCAGGAAACCGCGACCGGCAGCGACTTCGGCGAGTTCCGCCTTCAGAGCACGCGCCTCGCCCGCAAAGACCAGCGGCGGATACTTTGCAAGCGTGGCCTCAACCTCGCCCAGCTTCTCCGCATCGCCGTATACCGGAAGATGGCGGGCTTCCTGAGCCTTCCAGCTTTCCGGGGTCCAATTGCTAGCCACGTTACGTACTCCCGGCGGTTCCTTTGCCTTCTCTCCCCGCGCCGAATGCATGGGGCCAAACCGGCAAGAACCGCAAACAAGGGGCGCCCCATAGCCGCTCCGAGCAATTTTTGCAAAGCCGGTTTAGGCGATCAGCGTGATCGATTGCGCTGAAGCACCGGGGCGATGGGTAAGATTGTTGCCGAAGGCGGGTGGGAAGAGCGATTTTCGGTCGCGGCGTTCGACAATCTGCGAAATTCCGGCCCGCTTTGGAGATGCCGCTCTCCGGCTGCACTCAATCGCCGCGGCGCAAGACTATGGCGAGTTCCTCGACATCGAGATCATGTTCGACATCGTGCAGGACTTCGTCTTCGATCAGGCCCGCACGATGAATGCGGAGCAGTTCGGCACGTCCGGCGTCCAGCACTTTCTGCTGGATGTCGAAATGCAGGCGGAAATCCACCCGGTATCCCTCCACATCTTCGGTGTAGCGCTGGACGACTTCAAGGCGCTTGCGGGACTGGTCGAGCAGGATGGGATGGACCAGCGTTCCGTCGGGCGCATAGGCATAGCCCTCCATGGCGTCGGCCCGCGCGCGGGCGATGGCTGCTTCCGTCTCGGTCCTCGTCATGTTCGCCGGTGGATCCCGGTCTTCCGGCTGGAGCAGCCGGATCAACCAGCCCAGACTCGCGCCCTGGACCACGACCGTCACGAAAATCACGGCAAAGGCCGTCACCAGCATCAGGTCGCGGCCGGGCATGGCTGCCGGCAGGGACAGCGCGACCGCGAGCGTCACCACCCCGCGCATGCCGGTCCAGCTCAGCACGGTCGCCTTTCGCGGCCCCAGCGGGCGAGGATAGGTCATCCCCATGGCGCACAGCGCATATTGCAACAGATCGGTGGCAAAGACCCAGATGAAGCGCGCGACGATGACCACCGCCACGACACCGGCGACCGGCATCGCCATGCTCTGCGAGACGGCTCTGATCCCGCCGACGCGGTCGAGCAGGTCACCCATCGAAAGGCCGATGAGGATGAAGACCAGCGCTTCCAGCACGAACACCATGGTATGCCAGACCACCGCGCCGCGCAGTCTTACCCGCGCGGGAAGGATGATGTGCTGGAACCAGCCCAGCACCAGTCCGGCGACGACCGTGGCGAGCACGCCCGAGACATGCATGAACTCGGCGGCAATGTAGGCGACCCAGCACATCAGGGTGTTGGCCACGATGATCAGCGTCGTATCGCGCAAGTGCCGGACGGCGACGATCCAAATTGCCGATACCAGCAGGCCGGCGACGATGCCGCCGATGATGTGAGCGGCGAAGCTCGAAAAGGCGGCCCCGGCGTCGAAAACGCCGCTCAGCGCAGCGACCACCGCGAAACGGAACAGCACCAGCCCGGTGGCATCGTTCAGCAGGCTTTCGCCTTCGAGGAAGGCCGACAGCCGCCGGGGAAGCTTCACGCGCTGGAGAACGGCCCGCGCCGAAATCGCGTCCGGCGGCGAGACGATCGCACCGAGCGCGAAGCACGCGGCCCAGGGCAGCCCCGGAACGAGCCAGTGAGCGACGAGGCCGACCGCCAGGGTCGTGAAGACAACCGCACCGATTGCCAGTGACAATATGCCCGGCAGGTGGCGCCGGAACCGGCCCAGCGCCGTGTAGTAGGCTCCGTCCATCACCAGCGGCGGCAGGAACAGCACCAACGCCAGTTCGGGATTGAGCTTTACCGGCGGCAGGCCGGAGACGAAGGCCAGCCCGCCGCCTCCCATGAGCATCGCGATGGACGGCGGCAGATTCAGCCGCTGTGCCACCCAATGCAGGGCGACGACCACGGCGAGAAGGGCGAGGATGAGTTCAAAGGTATCGACGGGATCCATCGGCGCGCCCACGGTTTATCGGACCGATGCTCCCGGCATCGATACGATTGTCCTGCACCGCGCCGCGTCAGTCGCAGGGTACCGGGGCTCCTTCGACCGGCCTGACAGTAGCGTGTCATCAGCATGAAACGGCTTGCAGTACAGCCCCTGCACTGCCCCGTGGCGGTCGAGGCAAGCTATCGGGGCGGCGTTCACGATAATCGTTGCGGTGAAACTCGGCAATCGCTCCGGGATTGGGCGTGGCTGAGCGGTGAGACCGTCGGCTGCTGCGCTCGTCCTGAGCTTTGGAGGCTGGCGACCTCGCGCCCTGCCTCGGGGGGATTCGACAAGCTCAGCCTGAGCGGGGTGGAGGGCGAAGAGTGGAGGGTGGAGGGTGGAGGGTGGAGGGTGGAGGGTGGAGGGTGCGATGGGAGCGCCTGCCCAACCACCTCCCTCCGCTCACCCTGAGCTTGTCGAAGGATGGCAGCCTCGCGCCACGCCTCAGCGGCTTCGACAAGCTCAGCCTGAGCGGGTGGAAATAGAGGGACAGATGGACGAAACGGGCCGCATCCCCGGACTCCACCGCGAAGATCCCACCACAAACAAAAACGGGAGGCCGAAGCCTCCCGTCTCATTCAGCGCTTGGCTACCGTGCCGGAGCTTTTGCCCTCCGGCATCACTTCAAGCCGCCATGACTTGTCCTTGCCGAGATAACGCGCGGCCAGTTGCTGCATCTGCTGCGGCGTGACTTGCGTATAGTCGTTGAGGATCGTGCGCACTGTGCCGATGCGTGAGGGGTCGTAAGTGGCGCCCTCAAGCTGGCTCATGAAGAAGGCCGTGCTCGATGCCGCGCGCGTTACCTGCTGGCGCATCGGCTCGGTCACGAGCGCAAGCTCCTCGGCCGTGGGCGGGTTGGCGATCAGGTTCTCGGCGATCTCGTCGGCGGTCTGGAAGAACACCGTGGTCGACTTGGGATCGAGCTGCGCTACCGCCGTGATCGAGCCGCCGGTGCTCATGTCCACCGGCCACTGCGAATAGACGTAGGGCGAATAGGCCACGCCCAGCTTCTCGCGCACCGCATCGAGCAGGCGGTTGGTGAAGAGCTGGGTCAGCACTTCAAGCTGGCGCGATTCGCGGATGCCCACGGCGCCGCCGCCGGTCGGCCACGAGATCACCGCCGCCGCCTGGTCGGGGTCGCCATGATGGTGCAGCACGATCGGCACGTCGGACGGCTTGGGTACCGAAACGTCGGTGGCCGGAACGATCGGCGCCGGCGTGCGCGGCTTGAGCGCGCCGAAGGTCTTCTCCAGCGCCGCGGTGGCCGCTGCCTTGTCGAAGTCGCCGTAGATCTGCACTTCGACTGGACCGCTCGCCAGCGCGCGGCTCCAGGCCGCCTTGAAGCCCTTGGCGGTGGTGCCGGCGAGTTGCGCGGGGGTCGGCGTCGCGAAGCGCGGGTCCTGCCCGCGCTGGTAGAATGTCAGATCGCGGTTGAGCACGCCCTGCGGCGAGGTGGAATAGGTATCGTACTGGATCTTCGCGGCGGCCTTGGCGCGCAGGAACGGGTTCGGATCCCAGCGCGGCAGGTCCAGCTTGGCGGCGAAGAGATAGAGCTGATCGGCCAGATCCTGCGGGCGGGTTTCGGCGGTGAAGACGAAGGTGGCGTCCTGCGTGTTGAAGTCGAAGCCCATCTTGCGGCCGGTGGAAATCCGGTCGAGATCTTCCTGGCCCAGCGTGGCAAGGCCCGAGCCGACCAGCGCATAGTCCGCAAGGCCAAGATAGGGCGCATCCTTGGGCAGGAACGAGCGCGTGCCGCCACCGAAGCGCACTTTCACGGTGACGCGGCCGGGCTCTTCCTGCACCGGCCAGAGCAGGACCTTCACGCCATTGGCGAAGTTCAGTTGCTCGATGTCGAGCAGGCCGGTCGGCTTGTCGGAGACCGCCTGCTGCGACTTGCCGATGGAGGGCAGCGTCGCGAACGAGACCGGCGGCGCATTGCTGGCGGTGCGGGTGGCGGCATCCGGCTTCACCGGCTCCATCAGTCCAAGGCGCAGCGCGTCATCGGTAACGCCCGGCTTCTGCGTGGTGAACAGCGCGCGGGTCACCGTGCCGGAGAACAGCTGTCGGGTATGTTCCAGCACCTTGTCGGGCGTGAACATCGGCTTCGAATCGCGGAAGATGCGCAGCACGTCCTCCGGACCGGCCACGGTCTCGCGAATGTCGAGCGCATTGACCATGTCGTCGGCCAGCTTCGAACCCGGCAGGATGCGGCGCTGTTCGACGGGGACCTGGAAGCTGACGTCCAGTTCGGCCACTTCGCGGTCGATCTCCGCCTGCGTCGGCGGATGGGCCAAGGCATCGGCGATCACCGCGCGCACGTCGCGCAGCGCCGACTTCCAGTCGTCACCCAGCGGCGTGATCGACACGAAGGTGGCATCGGCCGAGCGCGAGACGTCCTGCTGGTCCACCGAGGCCGAGAGATAGCTTCCCCCTGCCCGCGCACGCGTTTCGAGGCGGCGGTTGATCACGGCCTGCGCGATGGCATCGACCATCAGGCCCTGGTTGTAGACGATATTGTCCGTCACCTGTCGCCAGGGGCGCAGCGTGGCGTAAAGCAGCGAGGGCGGCAGGTCGGGCTCGACCAGCACGCGCGTCTCGCCCACCGGGTTCTTCGGATCGGCGCCCGCCGGGGCGGCCGGATCGCCGAAACTGGGCGCGGTGGCAAGCTTGCCGGGCGCCTGCCAATCGGAGAACCACTTCTTGACGTAGGACTCCAGCGTTGCCGGATCGGCATCGCCTGCGACGATCACGGCCACATTGTCCGGCCGGTACCAGCGCGAATAGAAGGCGCGCACGGTATCGGGCGTTGCCGCCGTCAGTGATTCCACCGTGCCGATCGGCTCGCGCTGGGCCAGCGGCTGGCCCGCATAGAGCACTTGCTGCATCGCCTGCTGCACGCGCTTGGAAGCACCGCCCCGCTCGCGCATTTCGGCCATGACGATCGGCAGGTCCTGCTTCAGGTTCGAGGCCGAGAGCGCCGGCGCGGTGACCATGCCGCTCATCAGCTTGAACGTCTCGTCCAGCGAGGTGGGTGTGGCGTTGGGCAGGTCCAGCTTGAACACGGTCTGCGTGGTGGAGGTTACCGCATTGGTGTCGCTGCCGAACGTGGCGCCAAGGCGCTGGAAGGCGGCAATCGCCGTGCCTTCGGGAATGTACTTCGACTGGCGGAACAGCATGTGTTCCAGCAAGTGCGCATAACCGCGCTCCGAATCGGTCTCGTAAAGCGAACCGGCATCGACGCGGATGCGGATCGAGACCTGCCCCGGCGGCACGCCATTGCGGCGCACCGCATATTTGAGGCCGTTCGGCAGTTCGCCGAAGTGCCACTCCTTGTCATGCGGAATGTCGCTGCCACGATAGAGCCAGGGATCGGCGTCGCCCGCAAGCGGCTGGTCTCCGCCGCTTTGCTTGAGCGCGGGATCGGCGTGTTGCTGTGTTTCCGGCGCGGCGGCGCGGCGCGGCGGCTGCTTTTTGGTGGTTGCCCCCGCCTTTTGAACCGCTTGCGGCGCATCGGCCGGGGTTCCGGCAAACGCCGGAGCAAGGAACGGCTGAACCGGAAGGGGAGCCAGAAGCAGCAGGGCGGCGAGCGAGCGAGCGGCGCGCGAGGAAGTCGTCATCACCCGGGAGGTATAGGGCGACGATCCCTTAAGGGCCAGTGAATAGACGGCGCCGCTGAATAGTCGGAACGGTATTCGAATAGCGCCCGCCGAAAATCGGCCATGGACCGATTCCTGCACGCGCCGATCACTAAAAACGCACGCGTGATTGCGATGAATGCCAGCTAATTGTCCAATTCCGGCCATTGGCGGACTTGACCGGACGGCATGTCCTCCTACATCGCGAGAGCCATGTACATTGAAACCGAAGCCACGCCGAACCCCGCCACGCTCAAGTTCCTGCCCGGCCGGCAGGTCATGCCCGCGGGCACGCGCGAATTCACTTCGCCCGAGGCGGCCGAGGCCTCGCCGCTGGCAGAGGCGCTGTTCGGTCTTGGCGACGTGACCGGCGTGCTGTTCGGTGAGCACTTCGTGGCCGTTACCGCCGCGCCCGGCGTCGAATGGGGCGACCTGAAGCCGCAAGTGGTCTCGGTTCTGCTCGATCATTTCGTGTCGCAGGCGCCGCTTTTCGCAGGCGGTGACGCCAGCGGCTTCGCTGTCCCGCCCGAAGAAGAGCACGATTACGGCGACGATCCTGCCGATGCCGACATCGTCGCGCAGATCAAGGACCTGATCGAAACCCGCGTCCGCCCGGCCGTTGCCAACGACGGCGGCGACATCGTCTATCGCGGCTTCCGCGAAGGCGTGGTCTACCTTGGCATGCAGGGCGCCTGCTCGGGCTGCCCCTCGTCGACCGCGACGCTGAAGCACGGGATCGAAAGCTTGCTCAAGCACTACGTGCCGGAAGTCACCGAAGTCCGCGCCGCCTGACCCGCCCCGCCCTGACTTCACCCCGTGATCGCAAACGCCGATAAATCCACGCTGGACCTGACGGGCCGCACTCTCGTGATCGACAGCGCCACCGAGGCATGCTCGGTCGCGCTCTTCGAAGACGGCGTCCTGCTTGCAGGCGACTACCGCATGCTCGGGCGCGGCCATGCCGAAGCGCTGGTGCCGATGATCGCTGCCCTGCCCGACCGCGGGCGCGCGGGCCGCGTCGTCGTTGCGCTGGGCCCCGGCAGCTTTACCGGCGTGCGCGTCGGCCTTGCCGCCGGCCGCGCGCTCGCGCTGGCCTGGGGCGCCGAAGTCCTGGGCTACCCGACCCTCTCGCTGATCGCGGCCATGGCCCGGCAGGAGCGCGGCGACGTGCCAGTGGCCGTGGTCATGACCGGCGGCCACGGCGAATGGTTCACCGAAGGCTTTGACGGACAGGGCGCGACCAGCCGCTCCCTCGCCTCGCTGCGCCCCGATGCGGCCGTTGCCGCCAATGTCGAAGAGATCGTCGCCGGGACGCAAGCCGAGGCGCTGCTGGCCGCGCGCCAGTCGCTGGGAGGATCCGGCGAAGCGCTTTCGATCTGGCCCGATGCGCGCTGCCTGCCGCTGCTGCCTGCCGCCGCGCTGACTGCCGAGATCCACCCGCTCTATGGCCGCGCGCCGGACGCAAAGCCGATGGCGGCGGCCGCCAATCCTTCGGGAGCAGGACAATAATGGGCACGCGGATGATCGACGATATCGACCGGATCATGGCGGTGATGCAGACCGCCTTCGACCCCGCCTGGGGCGAGGCATGGAACCGCCGACAAGTCGAAGATGCGCTGGCCGTCGGCAATTGCCACTATTTCCTGATCTCCCCCGAAGGCCTGCCCGTCAGCGAAGACGAAGATGCGGCCGGATTTTCTCTATCCCGCACCGGGTATGAAGAAGAAGAACTGCTGCTGTTGGGCGTGGCGCCCGAATACCGGCGCAAGAAACTGGGTCGCACGATGCTTGACGCGCTGCGTCTTGCGGCGACGAGTCGCGGCGCGAAACGCCTGCTGCTCGAAATGAGAAGAGGCAATCCTGCCGAATTTCTTTACTCCGGCTTCGGATTCTACCCAATCGGCGAGCGTAAAGACTACTATCGCCTGCCGAATGGCGAACGGATCGATGCAATCACCTTCGCCTGCGACATTTGTGACAAAAATACCGTCAATCTGACGTGATTACGACGCCACTTTGGCAGTATTCATGCTAGATTAACTAGCGACAACTAGGATTGCATCGAACAATTCGGGAATCATCTTGTGTTTCCCGAAAAAGTGGTTCAAGGGCGACCCGCGGCCTCGTGAAATGCAAACCGATTCCGCTCCTAAAGGTCGCGTAAAAATAAGAGGTCGTAAGAAGATGGACACTATCCAGGCTGACGCCAACGAGACGCTGATCACGCTCACGTCCGACATTGTCGCCGCACATGTCAGCAACAACAGCGTCGGCGTCGAGGACCTGCCCTCGCTGATCACCAATGTCTATGGCGCTCTTGCCGGTCTCGGCACCACGCCCGTAGTTGAGGAAGAAAAGCCCGAGCCCGCCGTTTCGGTGCGCGCCTCGGTCAAGCCCGACTACATCGTGTGCCTTGAAGACGGCAAGAAGCTCAAGATGCTGAAGCGTCACCTCATGACGCACTACAACATGACCCCGGACGAGTATCGCGCGCGCTGGAACCTGCCCGCCGACTATCCGATGGTTGCCCCCAACTACGCCGAAAAGCGTCGCGAACTGGCCAAGAAGATCGGCCTGGGCCGCAAGCCCAACGCACGCCGCGGCCGCAAGCCCAAGACTGCCGCTGCCTGAACGGTAGCGCCAGGCGCCGGCCCGACACCCGCTCGCAGCCCCTTCGCGGCGCATAACTTGCGCGCCAAGGGGTCCAAACTGCGGAAAGCCGGGTAGTCCAACGGCGCCAAAGGTTGTGATTGGAGGCGCACCAGCCTAAATAGCAGGTGCGCCTCTTTTCATTGATACAGGTCAAACGTGCACCAACCCATCGACATCGAAGCTCTCTGCGCCGAACGCGGCCTGCGTATCACCGAACAACGTCGGGTGATCGCCAAGGTCCTGTCCGAGAGCACCGACCACCCCGATGTGGAGAAGCTGCACCAGCGCGCGTCCGCACTGGACCCCGGCATCTCGATCGCGACGGTCTACCGCACCGTGCGCCTGTTCGAGGAAGCGGGCATTCTTGACCGCCACGATTTCGGCGACGGCCGCGCCCGCTATGAAGCTGCGCCCGAAGCCCACCACGACCACATGATCGACGTCGAGAGCGGCGCGGTCATCGAATTCGTCGATCCCGAACTCGAAGCGCTCCAGCGCCAGGTGGCCGAACGCCTTGGCTTCCGTCTCGTCGATCACCGCATGGAACTGTTCGGCGTGCGGATCGAGCGCGAGGACGGCGAAACCCGCAAGTGAGCGCGCTTACGTGAGCGGACACAGGTGAACCGACCAAGGTGAACGGGATGGCGCCGACCTTGCCGTCCGGGCGCATTGCGTTCTGGCAATGGCCACTTGTCACCGTCCGGCTGGCTGCGCTGCTCGCAGCCCTGCTCGTCAGTCTTGCCGCGTACTACCTGCTAGCCCCGTTCACGCGCGCCAATCCGGTGCCGCCGCTGTTCCTGCGCACGATCGGCACGATTGCCGGTCTGCGCGTGGAAATGCGCGGCGCAAAGCCCCTGCGGCGCGGCATCCTGCTGGCCAACCACGTGTCATGGCTGGACATTCCCGCGCTGGCCGGCGCCACCGGCACGGCCTTCGTCGCGCATGACGGGCTGGCGGGGATCGGCGCTTTGCGCTGGCTCTGCGAACTCAACGGCACGGTCTTCGTCGCCCGGCACGAACGCCGCAGCGTCGCCGCCCAGGTCGAACAGGTGCGCCGCGCCATGGCCGATTCCGGCTGCCTGACGATCTTCCCCGAAGGCACCACCAGCGACGGCACCGGACTGCTGCCCTTCAAGTCCTCGCTGCTTTCGGCCGTGGAAGCGCACGACGACCGGATGGCGATCCAGCCGGTCTGGCTCGATTACGGCCCGCAAGTGGCGAACATGGCGTGGGTCGGCGAGGAGCCCGGGCTGGACAACGCCTTGCGCATCCTTGCGCGCTGGAAGCCGCTTCATCTCACGCTGCATTTCCTGCCGCCGCTCACCGGCAACCAGCGCGCCGACCGTAAAAGCATCGCCCGCCATGCGCGAGAGGCGATCGAAACGACGATGATGGAACATCCCATCCCTTAACCGGCTGCCATCGCCCGATCGGATCGCTAACTTTAGAGGTCTGGTGCAAGATTATCGACCGAGCACTCGCAATTAAGAAAATATTCTCATCCGCCGCGGATTGTGACGCCTCAATTTAAAGAGCAGGGCAATTCTTCATGCGACAAGCAGGAAAGCTTGCAAAGAACGGCAAATTCGCCGCCACCTTTGTCTTCGCTGTAGCGCCCTTGGTCAGGATGGTAAATCGGGAGAACACACAAGGCACCTGGCACTTCCTTAAAACGACAATTCTATTGCTCGCTCTAACAATCGCTTTGGCCCAGATCATTCGATGGCGCAATGCCATGAAGAAAGCACAATCAGATTTGTCAAAAACTTTGCAAGATCTGAGAGAGCACGCAAACGATACTAATACGCCTCAAGACCGCCGTCGCGGTGACTTGTACAATCAAGCCAAGAAGCTTCTCGCGGAAGCTGAACGTCTGCGCGCCGAAGCCAAAGCACGGCCAATGACATACGCCAACAGCTCCGGCGGCCAATCGCCAGAAGAGAATGCGCACCACATCACCGCGCCCGCCTCCGCTCTTCTAGCCAGAGCAAAGCAACTGGATACCTCGAAGAACTGTCTGAAATCGGCATGATTTTGACGTGACGGCGCGGGAGGGCCCGGTGGGCCTCTGTTTCGTCCTCCTGATCTTGTGATTTTCGGGTGATGGACGGCCTTAAGGCCGGTTTTCGGCGTCACGCGGGCGCAGTTCGCCCCTCAAGCCAGGCGAGGCGTTGGAAATTATAGGCGAGGTTCGCCATTCCGATTTTGATGCGGGCGCGGGCGATGCCGATGGTGCGAACGACAAGCCGCATGCGGTGTTTCTGGCCGGCAAACACGTGCTCGACTGCTGAGCGCACGGCGGAGCGCTTCGCATTGGCCCTGGCGATGCGCTCGGGCATCGGCCGACGTGGCGGCTTCTTCTGATGGATGTGGCTGGTGAACATGCCCTTGGCGAGGAAGGCCTCGTTCTTCTTGGACCGGTAGGCGGTGTCGGCCCAAACGCCCGAGCCGGTGTTGTCCTTGCTGACCACCTCAGGCAGCCGCGCGCCGTCGTGGGCATTGGCGGCGCTCGCGTCCCAGGTGCGGATGAGGCCATGAGCGCGGTCGATGCCGATGTGATTCTTGTAACCGAACATCGGGATAGCGAGGTCAACCGGCTTCGCTGCCTTGGGATCAGCGCCCTCCTTCACCTTGGCCTTGGTGTACTTGACGCTCCAGCGCGCATCGCGATCCTTCTGCCTGATCTTGGCCGGCTTCCAGTCCTCGGGCACTCGGCCATCCTTGATCGCCATCTTCTCGGCCTCGGTGTTCCTCTGCTTGGGTGCCGGCACGACCGTGGCGTCGATGATCTGCCCACCCATGGCGAGATAGCCCCGCTCGGTGAGCGCGGCATCGAAGCGAGCGAACAGCCTGTCGATCGCCTTGGCCTTGACCAGCCTCTCGCGGAACAGCCACACCGTCGTTGCGTCCGGCACCGTGCCGTCGAGCCCGAGCCCTAGGAAGCGCTGGAACGACAAGCGATCCTTAATCTGGAACTCGGTGGCCTCGTCAGACAGCGAGTAGAGCGCCTGCAGTACCAGGATCTTGAACATGAGGACCGGATCGAACGGCGGCCTGCCGCCCTTGCCGCGGACACTCCGCCGCAGTGCTGCTACCAACGGACCGCGGAAAACCTCGAAGTCGACGACAGTCGCAAGCCGTTCAAGTGGATCGCCTGCCGCGCTCAACGCCTCGTATCGGTCCGAAAGATCGAAGAAACTCGGCTGTCCCGCCATCATCGCCTCCACCGTCGTGCAAAGGCAGTGAATCAGCTCAAGCCGCTAGGCGCCAGCGGTTTTTCGAGGTGTCCAACTTTCGGAACAAGCACAGGCGCTGAAGGAGTCGCCTGAATACCAGCGCGTCAGCTCAAGTTCGGCAGAGCGGAGAGATGCGGCAAACCAAGCCCTTCAGGCCCTGAAAAAGGTCGCAGACATCACTTGAAGTGCTGACAGCCTAATCTAGCCAGGCAAAGCCAGCCTATGGAGTAAAGCGCCCCCACCGCTCAACGCGTGGCGTTATACGCCAGCTGGCTCTCATCGAGCTGAAAGCCCACCAGCACTTCGAAGCTTGCGCGCGCCACAGCGGTCTTCACGTCGGGCTGCGACAGCGGATCGACTGCTGCGTCCTCACCGCCGGCCTTGCGCGGGCGGGTGATGCGCTGGCGGATGTCGGCGGGCAGCGTCGCGGAAGCGCGGTCGATATAGGCCGTGCCGACGCCGTGCGCCTGCGCACGGTCCTGACCCGCGGCGAAGTTCACCTGCACCTGGCCGACGCGCTTGGAAACGACCGCCGAACCGCCCTGCAACACGCTGACGAAGATCGGCAGCGTGATCTGGCGCGCGCTCTGTGTATCGGTGCGGCGGGCGAGAACGTCGAAGCTGACCTGCGCGCTCACCTTGTCGTTGGCCTGCGCGCCGTTCTGGTCGCTGCACTGGCTGCGCACATTGGTCATCGCCGCGACGACGTCGATATTCGCCGCCGTCTTGTCATTCGGCACGCGGAACAGCGTGATGTCGCCGGTGTAGTCAGGAATGCCGACCGCCGGGCACGCCGTGCGCACCGCCGTGATGCCAACCCCCGAATCGACCACGATATCGCCCTTCTTTGCACAACCGCTGAGCGCGGCAGCCGCGGCGGCGGAGCAGAGGACGGTAGCGGTCAGGCGGCGTGCATTCATCGTGACATCCCTCGAGTGGCGTGCGCTTGCCCTAGCGGCGCGCGCAGCAAAGCGCTAGAGGCCCATTCATGAACGCGCCCTTTCCACCCGAGAAGAAGCTTCCAGCCGAAGAGAAGCCGCCCATGCGCCTGCTGCCCCTGCGCCTCCTGATCGCCGCTCCGCGCGGTTTCTGCGCCGGGGTGGACCGCGCCATCGAGATCGTCGAGCGCGCGCTGGAGATCTATGGCGCTCCGGTCTACGTGCGCCATGAGATCGTGCACAACAAGTTCGTGGTCGATAGCCTCAAGGCCAAGGGCGCCGTCTTCGTTGAACGCGTGGATCAGGTGCCGGACGGCGTGCCGGTGATCTTCTCCGCCCACGGCGTGCCGAAGTCGGTCCCCGCCGAGGCGACTGCGCGCGGGCTCGACTGGCTCGATGCCACCTGTCCGCTGGTCAGCAAGGTGCACCGCCAGGCCGAGCGCCAGATTGCCGAGGGCCGCCATATCCTGTTCATCGGCCACGCCGGCCATCCCGAGGTGATCGGCACGTTCGGTCAAGTTCCCGAAGGCAACATGACGCTGGTGGAAACGGTGGAGGACGTGGCGACGCTGCAAGTCCCCGGCGATGTCGAGCTTGCCTATCTTTCGCAGACCACGCTCTCGGTCGACGATACCGCCGCGATCATCGCCGCCCTGCACGCGCGCTTCCCGCAAGTCGTCGCCCCCAAGGCGGAGGATATCTGCTACGCCACCTCCAACCGGCAGGCGGCAGTCAAGCAGATCGCCCCGCAATGCGAGCTGGTGCTGGTGATCGGTTCACCCAAGAGCTCGAACTCGCTACGCCTTGTCGAAGTGGCCGAGCGTTCGGGCTCGATCGGCCGGATGATCCAGCGCGCCACCGATATCGATCCAACGTGGTTCGACGGTATCGCGAGCGTCGGCCTCACTGCCGGGGCCTCCGCGCCCGAGGAACTGGTCAACGAAGTGGTCGCGCGGATCAGGGAACTGCGCGAGGTCTCGACCGAACAGGTGGTCACGGCCGAGGAGACCATCACTTTCAAGCTGCCCCGCCAGCTCGCACGCTGAGGATTCTACCCAAATGGCAGTCTATACCCGGCTCGGCGCCGAGGATATCGCCACGATTGTCGATGCCTTCGAGGTCGGCACGCTCGTCTCCGCAAAGGGCATTGCCGAGGGCGTTTCCAACAGCAACTGGCTGCTCGAAACGCAACAGGGCGACGTATCGCGCCGCTTCATCCTGACGGTCTATGAAAGCCGCACGGAAGTAGCCGAGCTGCCGTTCTTCCTCGATCTGCTGGACCATCTGGCCGCACGCGGCTGTCCGGTGCCGCGCACCATGCATGATCGCGACGGCGCCAGCCACCGCCTGATCGACACGCCGGAAGGCAAGAAAGCACTCGCGCTGATCGAGTACCTGCCCGGCGTTTCCGTCTCGGAACCCACGGTGGGGCAGGCCCGCGCAGTGGGTGCGGCGCTGGCGCAAGTCCACCTTGCCTCGGCAGACTTCCCGATGAACCGCGCCAACTCGCTGGACCTTCCGGCATGGCAACAGCTTCTGGGCGACTGCGGGCATGACGGGCTGGCCTCGATCGACGCCGACCTTGCCGCGCTGGTGGAGCGCGAATTGCCGATCCTTGCCGACTGCTGGCCGCAGGGCCTGCCGCAGGGCGTGATCCACGCGGACCTGTTCCCGGACAACGTGCTGATGCTGGGCGACAAGGTCACCGGCCTGATCGACTTCTACTTCGCCTGCACCGACCTGCTGGCTTACGACGTGGCGGTCACCCACGCGGCGTGGTGCTTCTCCAACGACGGCACCCGGTTCGATGCCGAACTCTCGGCCGCATTGATCGAGGGCTATGAGAGCGTCCGCCCGCTGTCTCCGGCAGAGCGCGCCGCCCTGCCCGTGCTCGCACGCGGCGCCGCCGTCCGCTTCCTGTCCACCCGCGCTTACGACTGGCTGAACACGCCCGCCGACGCGCTCGTCACTCCCAAGGACCCGATGGCTTTCGCACGTCGCCTCGAATTCTATGCCGATCCGGCCAATGACGGTATCTTCGGCGCATGAAGAAAGTGGACATTTTCACCGACGGCGCCTGCAAGGGCAATCCCGGCCCCGGGGGCTGGGGCGTTTTGCTGCGCATGGGCGTGCACGAAAAGGAAATGTCGGGCGGCGAGCCTGACACCACCAACAACCGCATGGAGATGACCGCCGTCATCAAGGCGCTCAATGCGCTGACCGAGCCTTGCGAAGTCACGCTCCATACCGACAGCAAGTACGTGATCGACGGGATCACCAAGTGGGTCCACGGCTGGAAGAAGAAGGGCTGGGTCAATGCCAGCAAGCAGCCAGTGCGCAATGCCGATCTCTGGCACGAGCTGATCGAGGCTGCGGGCCGTCACGCGGTCGATTGGCAATGGGTGCGCGGCCACTCCGGCCATACCGAGAACGAGCGCGTGGACAAGCTGGCGAGCGACGCGGCGGTGGCCGCCGGCAAGCAGGGCTGACCGTTTGGGCGCGCTCCCCGCGTTCCGGCAGCGGTTCAGGGACGAAGCCCGCGCGCTGGTAACGCCCGGCCCGCGCATGGCCGACGAATGGGCCTGCGTCGCCTCGGTCATGCTGGCCATCGTCATCGCGCATCTGATCGGCGCGACGATGGTGGGCTGGGCCGCATTCACCGCATTCGTCCTGCTCAAGAGCGAGGCTTCGGAAACGATGCTGCGCGGCGTGCTGCGTATCGTCGGCACCGCGCTGGGATCGGGGTTGGCGCTGCTCGTAGTGCCGTGGGCGGCGCGGTCGTTGCCGCTGGCGATGGTGAGCGCGGCGCTGGTCGGCGCGCTGGGGCTCTACGGCATGCTGACCGCGCGGCGCGCCTATGCCTGGCTGCTGTTCGGCCTGACCTTCGAAATGGTGTTGCTCGACCGGCTGGAGCATCCCACGCTCGATACCATCCAGTTCGCGCAGACGCGGCTGCTGGAAGTGATCGCGGGCACTGTCGCCTGCGTGATCGTCAGCCTCGTCACCGCGACATTTGCGGGCAAGAAGTGGCTGGCCCTGCACCATCCGCGTCCGGACCGGATGCGCTGGCATCCCCATGCGGCGCGTCATGCCGTGCAGGCAGGGATTGCCATTTCAGTGCTGCCGCTGCTCCATGCCCTGTTCGACTTGCCCGAAATGGCGCAGGCGGCGGTCACCGTGATGGCGGTAATGATCGTGCCGGTGAACGGCATCGGTGCCAGCGGCTTCGTGCCCGTCACGCGCCGGCTGTTCCACCGCACGCTCGGCTGCCTTGCCGGCGGGAGCCTCGCGCTCGTGGTGCTATTGGTGGCGCAAGGCAGCGCGCCGGTGCTGATCGCGGGCACGTGCCTGGGCATCGTGATCGGCCGCCATATCGAGAACGGGCTGCCGCAAGTGACATATCTCGGCCTGCAATTCACGCTGACCGTGCTGGTGGTGCTGGTGCCCGATTCCTACGCGGACGCGCATATCCTGCCCGCCATCCACCGCCTCATCAGCATCATGATCGGCATGGCGGTGCTGGAGCCGGTCCTGCTGATCTGGCACTTCGTGGCGCCCGGCCGAAAGCTTACCGAGCGCGTGGACGATGTCAGCGGATCGGAGTGAGTTCAGGCCCCATTGAGTTCAGGCGGTAACGAAGCGATCCGGCGCATAAGGAGCCGGGTCCAGATCGCCGCCCGCATCAGCCAATAACAGCCGCGCGCCAAGCTCAGCGGCCGCAGGCGCGGTCTGGATGCCGAAGCCGCCCTGCCCGGCGAACCAGAAGAACGCCGGGTCTGCCGGGTCGAAGCCATAGACCGGCAGCCGATCAGGCGCGCAAGCGCGCAGGCCTGCCCAGCGGTGCTCGACCCGCTCGACCGGCCAGTCCACCACCTTTTCGAATCGGTCGATGGCCAGCGCGACGTCCAGTTCCTCGGGCGCGGCATCGCAGGGCTGGCTGGGCGTCTCGTCATGCGGGCTGAGCCAGAGGCGGCCATGCTCGGGCTTGAAATAGAACGTCTCGCCAAAGTCGAGCACCAGCGGCAGATCGGCGGGCACCGGACGGCCGATCGCAAGCTGGGCCACGGTGCGCCGGAACGGGGCGATGCCGAGCGGGTGCATGCCCGCCAAGCGCGCCACCGGATCGGCCCATGCTCCCGCCGCGTTCACGAGAATCGCGCACGACACCGTGCGCCCGTCGGTCAATGTCAGCGTCCAGCCGGTTTGCGTCCGCTCGGCCGCGCGCAATCCGGCGCGGCACCACAAGTCGACGCCGTTGCGGCGCGCGGCGGCAAGGTAATGGTGATGCAGTCCTGCGACGTCGATATCGCAGGTGCTCGGCTCCAGCACGCCCGCCGTCCAGCCGCTGCGCAGACCGGGCACGCGCGCCTCGATTCCCGCGCGGTCCAGCACTTCGACGTCGACGCCGAGCGCGGCATAGGTCCGCGCGAAATGCTCGACTTCGGCCTCTTCGCCTACGCGCCCCAGTGTCAGGGCACTGCGCGGCGTCAGCATGCCGAGTGCGTGAAGTTCGCGGCCAGAAGCGGCCGTGAGCGGCTGCACGCGGGGGCCGCCGTAGCTTTCGGTCCAGAACGCGGCGGACCGGCCGGTGGCGTGATAGCCCGGACGGTCCTCCGCCTCGATCACGAGCACTGTCGCCCGCCCGCCCAGTCGCGCGGCAAGCGAGGCACCGGCCATGCCGGCGCCGACAACGACGATATCGAACCTATCCATAGCGGGTGTCCATGGGGTTCACCCCCTAACCGGCGCGGCCTCGTTCAGGAAGTCCCGGATCGCGGCAAGCGCTTCGTCACGCACCGGATCGACCTCGCGCAGGATCTCGTGGCGGCAGCGGCGGCCCCATGAAACCAGACTCGCACGCGGCAGGCGCGTGGCGGCACGGCGAATCGCGGGCCATGACACCAGCCCGTCGTGCCGAACGCCCAGCAACAGCACCGGTACTTCTACCGATTCGAGAATACCCTTGGTTTCCAGCCCCCGGATCGAGGCGATCGCGCGTTCAACCCAGTGCCAGCTTGCCGCGCCCATGGCGATGGCCGGGCGCTGGCGCCGCCACCAGTCCTCATCGGCATAGCGCGATTCGTCATGGGTCAGCAGCAGCATGCGCGCCTGCGGGATCAGTTCGGGCTTCTCGTCGCCCTTCCATGCCGGGCGGCGCGAATCGCCCAGCGCCTGGATCGCGCGGGCGACGGGATGGAGTATCGCGGTGGGGATCATGGTGGGATGGAGCCCCAGCATCGGCGCCGAGAGCACCAGCGCATCGGGCACGACCCGGCGTTCGGCCACCGCGCGCATTGCCAGATGCCCGCCCATCGAATGGCCGACCAGCACATGCGGGCCCGGCCTTTGCTGCGCCCAATCGGCCCAGAACAGCGCAAGATCGTCGATCCAGGTGGCGAAATCGTCGACATGGCCGGTCATGCCGTCACGGCCGAGCCGTCCGCTCAGCGCCTGCCCGCGCCAGTCGATCGAGCTAACCGCCCAGCCCTCCGAATGCCATTGCTCCAGAGTCTCCAGCCACTTCTCGTAGGCATCGCCGCGCCCCGGCAGGAACAGTAGCGAACCACGCGGAGAATCGGGCACGGGCCAGTCGATCCGCCGGATCGCGGTCTTGCCGTCGGCAGCCAGCCAGCGCCCTTCGACGACGCCTGCCGGGATCGCTCGACGAGCCCGGGCGGGACCGTCCATGATCTTGAAAGGATACGGAATTTCACTTGTTTCGATCGTCACGTGGCTAATTCCAGCCTCAGCGCACTGGTTACTTTTTGGTAAGCGATACCCGCTAGATCATACCCCGTTAAGGGGGGTACTAACGCATGCATGGCGCGTATTTTTCGTACGCATTGCTGGCCGCATTGGCAACCGCGCTCCTCGTCGCCGCATTCACCGATCTTCGGCGGCGCGAGATAGACAACGCGCTTAACGCGGGCATCGCGCTCGCGGCGCCGTTGTGGTGGCTGTCGATGGGATTCGGCTGGACCCAGATCGGGTTCCAGATCGGCCTTGCGCTACTCACATTCGTCATCTGCTGCGTACTCTTCGTCATCCGCCAGATGGGCGGGGGCGACGTCAAACTGCTGACCGCGCTGGCCCTGTGGTTCGCACCCGCACATTTCCTGATGCTGGTCGTGCTCATGGCCGTGGTCGGCGGCGGCGCATCGGTGGCCATGGCCGCCTGCAACATGCAGCGCCGCCCGGGCGAAACCGTGCGCGATCTGGCCGCTTGGCTGGGCGCGGCGGGCTGGGTCTGGCTGGCCGCAGCCATGGCCTGGGCACTCGCCACCGGGCGCCCTCTGCTTGCGCCAGATATTCTCGCCAGCGTCCCGGCACTGACCGCCGGATTGGTCATGCTGGCCATCGTCATCCTGTTCACTCTTGCCTTCGCGCATATCCAGCGCCGTCAGAAGTCGAAGCTGCGGGTGCCCTATGGGGTCGCCATCGCCGCCGCCGCGCTCTGGGTCATGGCGGACCGCACGATTTCCGCGGTCCACGCGGGCGCATTGTTGGGGTGAACCTGATTTTAACCAATTTACCCGAAAGTACACAGAGTTAGTCGGGGATACTCAGGGGGCTTTCTAGCCATGGATAAGAAGAAGCTGGTGATGCTGGTCATCGCGCTGCTTATTGCAGCCGGCACCGCCTTTGCCGCCAAGTCGATGTTCAGCGGCGCAGCAGCGCCCCAGGCCGGCGCCGCCACTGCCGTGGCAGCGACGGGCCCCAAGGTCCTCGTTGCCCAGAAGGCGCTCCCGGTCGGCACGATCATCACCGCCGATTCCGTTTCCTATCAGGATTGGCCCAAGGAGCTGGTGAAGGACGCCTACTTCATCGAGGGCGAGGCCGACATGCAGAAGCTGCTCGGCACCGTGGTCCGCTATCCGATCACCGCCGGCCAGCCGATCACCCAGGGCGGTCTGGTAGCGCCGGGCGATCGCGGCTTCCTTGCCGCCGCCCTTGCGCCGGGCATGCGCGCCGTGACGATCCCCGTATCCGCCAAGACCGGCGTCGGCGGCTTCATCTTCCCGGGCGACCGCGTCGATCTAGTGCTGACGCAGCAGGTGACCGGCACTGACGGCGGCCAGCCGCTGAAGGCCTCCGAGACGATCCTGCGCAACATGCGCGTGCTCGCCACCGACCAGGCCACCGACAACGATGTGGTTGACGGCAAGACCGTGGTCCACGCCTTCAGCACCGTCACGCTCGAAGTCACCCCGCGCATCGCCGAAAAGGTCGCCGTCGCGCAGGAACTCGGCACGATCAGCCTCTCGCTGCGCTCGATCTCCGACAATCAGGCCGATTTCGAACGAATCCTCGCCGCCGGTCAGGTCAAAGTGCCCGAAGGCGCGACCAAGGCGCAGGAAGATCAGCTGATGCATCAGGCGATGACCCAGCCGATCGAAGGTAACACGACTTACGTGACCGGCGGCGATGTTTCCCGCTTCCAGCGCTCCAGCCGCCCGTCGATGACCGCCGCTCCAGCCGCCCCGATGGCCGCCGCCGCGGCCGCACCCAGCGGGCCGCCTCCGGGCCCGATTGGCCCCGTGGTCCGCGTGACCCGCGGCAAGGACGTCTCTGTCGAAGCCGTGAGCAGCCACTGATGGCACCGCTCCACGCTCTCGCGCCCAAACCCAATCGCTTTCACCCGTTGAAGGGCCAACCGATGCACACGCGCCTTCTCAAGACCCTGCTGCGTACCGCTTGCGTGCTCTCGCCGCTCGCCGTGCCGCTGGCGGTTCCGGCCACCGCCCAGTCGGTTGTCCGCCCCGCGCAGGACATCTCGCTTTCGATCGGCAACGGCCAGCTCGTCAACATTCCCGGCGCGATGACCGACGTCTTCGTCGCCAACGACGCGGTGGCCGACGTGCAGGTCAAGTCGCGCAACCAGTTCTACCTGTTCGGCAAGGCCGGCGGCACCACCACGGTCTACGCCAGCAACTCGGCGGGTGCGGTGGTGTGGTCGGCCACGGTACGGGTCGGCTCGAACATCGACAGCGTCGATTCGATGCTGCGTCTGGCGATGCCCGATGCCCGCATCGGTGTTTCGACGATGGGTTCCAGCACGTTCCTGCTCACCGGCACCGTCAAGACGCCGGAAGACGCCGCCGAGGCCGAACGCCTCGTCCAGGCCTATGTCGGCAAGGACGCGAACGTCATCAGCCGCCTGCACATGGCGACGCCGCTTCAGGTCAACCTGCAAGTGCGCATCGCCGAAGTCAGCCGCACGCTGGTCAAGTCGATGCAGAGCAATCTGACCACCATCGACGGCACCGGCGGCTTCCAGTTCGGCATCGGGCAAGGCCGCTCGAACTGGTACCAGCAGTTCGCGCCGAGCGGCCCGCTCGGCATGGGCACCTCAGTCTCCAGGACCCTGGCGGACGGTACGGTGATCCCCGGCAGCAACGTCAACCCCGTCACGACCGGCAGCACGCTCGCCTTCGCCGGCAAGATGCTCGGCCTGAACATCCTTGGCGCGCTCGACGCGGCAGAGACCGTCGGCCTGTCCACCACCCTTGCCCAGCCGAACCTCACCACGCTCTCGGGCGAGAGCGCCGAGTTCCTAGCGGGCGGCGAATATCCGATCCCGATCGCGCAAGGCACCAACAGCACCACGATCACGATCGATTACAAGAAGTACGGCGTCTCGCTCAGCTATTCGCCAACCGTGCTTGCCAATGGCCGCATCTCGATGCGCGTGCGTCCCGAAGTCTCAGAACTGACCAGCGAGGGCGCGGTCCAGCTTAACGGCTTCCAGGTTCCCGCGCTTACGGTGCGTCGCACCGAGACCACGGTGGAACTCGGCTCGGGACAGAGCTTCATGATCGCGGGCCTGCTGAGCAACAACTCGCAGAACACGATCCAGAAGCTGCCCGGCGCGGGCGACCTGCCGATCCTCGGCTCTCTGTTCCGCTCGACCAGCTACAAGCGCGGCGAGACCGAACTGGTGATCGTCGTCACGCCCTATCTCGTCAACCCGACCGATGGCTCGAACATCCAGCTGCCTACCGACGGGTTCAACGCACCGAACGACCTGCAACGCCTGCTTGGCAATATGACCAGCGACGGCGCCAGCAACGACAAGCGCCCCGCTCCGAGCACCGCTCCGCAATCGAACGGCGTACCCGCCGCGCCGGCGGTAGGCGGCGAAGCCCGCGCCGACACCAAAAGCAGCAAGGACGCCGCAGCCTCTGCCGGCGCCAAGCCCGGCTTCAGCCTGAAGTGAGAAAGGTGATACCGATGACCAAGTCCAGCCTCGCTCGCTCAGGCATGCTTTCCCGCCCCGTGTTCAGCAGGGCGATCGCCCTTTCGCTCGGCCTCGCGCTGGCCGGTTGCGGCGGCATGCCCACCAACCGCACGATGTATTCCACACATCAGCCGGTGGTCGAGAAGGTCAACTATTCGCTCGATGTCGGCACCGGCGGCAGCGGCCTTGCCTATGGCGAACAGTCGCGCCTCGTGGACTGGTTCGAAGCCATGGGCGCCCGCTATGGCGATCGCATCTATGTCGAAGATCCCGAAAGCAACCCGGCCACGCGCAGCGCGGTCGAGGCGGTGGCCGGGCGCTTCGGCCTGATGCTCAGCGAAGGCTCCCCGGCGACCGAGGGCAACCTTGGCCAGGGCCGCGCCCGCATCGTGCTGGTCCGCTCCAAGGCCACGGTGCCGCATTGCCCGGACTGGTCGTCGAACAGCGACTTCAATCCGAACAACGGCCTGTCGAGCAACTTCGGCTGCGCCATCAATTCGAACCTCGCCGCGATGGTCGCCAACCCGGAAGACCTTGTCCACGGCGCCACGGGCACGACCGAAGTGGGCGTGCGCAGCACCAAGGCCATAGAGACCTTCCGCAACGCGGCGCCCACGGGCGGCGGCGGCGCCCAGCTGCCCGCCTCTTCGAGCAAGGGAGACTGATCTCGTGAACGCACCCTGGAAATCCGGCGGCCCGAACGGGCGTGACCAGTTCGCCGCTTACGTGTGCGACGAAGCCTCGCTCGACGTGCTTCGCCCGCTGGCCATCGAAATGGGCTGGCAGCCCGAGAAGTGCAACAAGGGCGGCCTGCGCAATGCGGTGCAGTCGCTGGCGATCACCGCCTCACCCAACATCCTGATGGTCGACCTGTCGGAGAGCGGCGATCCGCTCAACGACATCAACGCGCTGGCCGAAGTCTGCGAGCCGGGTACGGTCGTCATCGCGGTGGGCCAGATCAACGATGTGCGCCTCTATCGCGATCTCATCGCCAGCGGCATTCACGACTACCTGCTCAAGCCGCTTCAGGCCGCGCACGTCCGGGATACGCTGGCGCAGGCGCAGGCGGTGTTCACCGCTCCGCGCAGCCACGAGAGCGGCGTGTCCAAGCCGCATGTCTCGACGGCGGTGATCGGCACGCGCGGCGGCGTCGGCGCCTCCACGCTGGCGACTTCGCTCGCCTGGCTGTTCAGCGCCGACAACAAGCTGCCCACCGCACTGCTCGACCTCGACATCCACTTCGGCACTGGCGCACTCGTGCTGGACCTCGAACCGGGACGCGGCCTCACCGACGCGATCGACAACCCCAGCCGCATCGACGGCCTGTTCATCGAGCGCGCGATGATCCGCGCAAACGACAATCTCGCGATCCTCTCGGCCGAAGCGCCGATCAGCTCCCCGCTCATGACCGATGGCTCTGCCTTCCTCCAGCTGGAGGAAGAATTCCGGCAGGCCTTCGAGATGACGGTGATCGATCTGCCTCGCAACATGCTGATCAACTTCCCGCAGTTGCTGGCGGACGTGAACGTGATCGTGCTGGTCACCGAACTGACGCTCGCGTCGGCGCGCGATACGATCCGCATGCTGTCATGGCTCCGCGCCAATTCCCCCCACGCCCGCGTGGTGGTGGTGGCCAACAAGGTCCAGTCGGGGCTGGCCGAGATCAGCAAGGCCGATTTCGAGGCATCGATCGAGACGCGCATCCAGCTTTCGATCCCTTACGACATCAAGGCCGCCTCGCTGGCGGCCAAGCTGGGCCAGACTTTCGCCGACGCCAACCGCTCGTCACGCGCGGGCGGCGCGATCCGCGAACTCTCGCGCATGATCCTCGATGAGGCGGGCGAAGTCGGTGACAAGGGCGCGGCCAAGCCGTCCCTGCTCGGCAAGTTCGACCTCAAGGCGATGATGGGCAAGGCCACGAAAAAGGAAACGGCGGCCTGACGAGCGCGCCCGGGGGCTTTCCCCGGGCAGCCTCGCGGGCCCGGTGAAGGCGGGCAACGGCGATGAATGTAATGCAGCTCCTCCTGGTGGCGGTGGGCCTTACGGCAGTGATCGGGCTCGTCTGGGCCGCGCTTGCCGGCCCCTCGCCCGACAAGGAATCGGCGCGGCGGCTCAAGTCCGTGCGTTTCCGGCATTCGCAAAGCGCGACCGACCGGGTCGAGGCGCAGATGCGCAGGGCCGTGGCCGCACGCAAGCCGCGCGTCCACAAGGTCGCCGGATCGGGCTCGCGGATCGATGCGCTGGTTCTGCGCCTGCACCGCTCGGGCCGGAGCTGGACGCTATCGCAGTATATCTACGTCTCGGTGGGCCTCGGCCTCACCGTCACCTTGCTGATCTTCCTCAAGTCCGGCGCGCTCATGCTGGCGCTGGCCTTCGGGCTCTTCGTCGGCGCGGGCCTGCCCCACTTCGTGCTCAACAAGCTGATCGTGCGACGCACCAACAGCTTCAACAGCAAGTTTGCCGATGCCATCGAACTGCTCGTGCGCGGCCTGCGTTCGGGCCTGCCGGTGACCGAGACGCTCGGCGTCGTCGCCAAGGAAGTCCCCGGCCCGGTGGGCGAGGAGTTCAAGCTCGTCACTGAACGCATCAAGATTGGCAAGACCATGGAGGACGCCCTCCAGGACACCGCGGATCGTCTTGAAATCCCGGAATTCAACTTCTTCTGCATCACTTTGGCGATCCAGCGCGAGACCGGCGGCAACCTTGCCGAAACGCTCGCCAACCTTGCCGACGTGCTGCGCAAGCGCACCCAGATGAAGCTCAAGATCCGCGCGATGAGTTCGGAATCGAAGGCCTCGGCCTACATCGTCGGCTCGCTGCCCTTCATCGTCTACGGCATGATCTATTGGGTCAACCCGGGCTACGCCGGGAAGTTCTTCATCGACGAGCGCCTGATGGTCGCCGGCATCGGCGGCGGCGTCTGGATGGGCATCGGCGCCTTCGTCATGGCCAAGATGGTCAGCTTCGAAATCTGAGCGGAAGGAACCAGTCACAATGCCCGCTCAACCCGCCGGACCCACGATCCTGGGCTTCGACGTCATCTTCGTCGGCACGCTGCTGGCAATGGTCGGCGCAGCTTCCATGCTGCTGGCGATCTACGCCGCGGTCACTGTGCGCGATCCCATGGCCAAGCGCGTCAAGGCGCTCAATTCGCGCCGCGAAGCGCTGAAAGCCGGGATCATCACCAATACGGCCAAGAAGCGCCAGTCGGTCATCCGCCGCAACGATACCACCGATCGCATCGGCAGCTTCCTCGGCGCGCTCAGCATGCTGCAGGACAGCCAGATCAAGGCGATCCAGCAGAAGCTGGCGCAGGCCGGCATCCGCAACAAGGAATGGGCCGTCGCGGTCGTCTTCGCGCGCATGGTCGCCCCGATCGTGCTCGGCGGCCTTGCCGCGATCGTGATCTACGCGATCAACTACTTCCCCGAATGGGGCGCATTCAAGAGGTTCATGGGCTTCGCGGCGCTGCTGCTGCTGGGCTACAAGGGCCCGGACATCTACATCCAGAACCTCATCAACAAGCGCACCAACCTGATCCGCAAGGGCCTGCCCGACGCGCTCGACCTGCTGGTGATCTGCGCCGAAGCCGGTCTTACCGTAGACGCCGCGTTCGACCGCGTGGCCCGCGAACTGGGCCGCGCCTATCCGGAACTGGGCGACGAGTTCTCGCTCGCCTCGATCGAACTTTCGTTCCTTACCGAACGCCGCCAGGCCTTCGAGAACCTGTCCTATCGCGTGAATCTGGACGCGATGAAGGGCGTGGTGACGACCATGATCCAGACTGAGCGCTACGGTACGCCGCTGGCATCGGCACTGCGCGTGCTCTCGGCCGAATTCCGCAACGAACGCATGATGCGCGCCGAGGAAAAAGCCGCGCGCCTGCCTGCGATCATGACCGTGCCGCTGATCCTGTTCATCCTGCCCACGCTGTTCGTGGTCATTCTCGGCCCGGCGGCCTGTTCGATTGCCGACGCCTTCTCGGGCGGCGATCCGCACCCGCCGCCGAAGTGAGCGCGGCCTCCGCCTGATAAGGAAACGCCCTCCTCGAAATGTCGGTGGAGGGCGTTCTCACATTCGGCAGGGCGCCGATCACGGTGGAGATTTGTGAGGGTCGATAACCGGCAAGGCCGCAGTGGTACGAACGCCCAGTTCGTAAACGGCGTCCCAGCCACGCTGTTCGTCTTGGGAAAAGCGGATGCCAAGCGCCCCCTGACGCGGAGGGCCGTTGCCATGGACGCAGCAACCGTCGGCAAGACAGTCCCACGTCGTTCCGCCATTGCCAACCACGTTGACCGTGACGGTGCCACTGGCGGGCATAAGCGACCCTGCCGTAACGACGGTCTTGTTGCGGAAGGTCATCGGCTTTCGTCTGGCGTGGACGTTTCCTGCCAATATCAATGTGATGCCATTTCCCTTCGCCGGGATCTGCATCCAGGACTTGGCCATTGCAGCATCGCGAGACGTTTCACCCGAGTAGGACGAAGGCACGTCGGTTGCCACGACCCGCGCGATCTTTCCGGCGGCCGTGAGTTCACGCAGTGTGCCCAACATGCGCAGAAAGGCCGTGCTGCCCCGGCCATCCTGCGAGCGGAAATGCCAATGCGGCAGTTCCAGCAAGGCTTGCCTTGCCGCGCTGCCGCCATCGGAATGCATGTAGGTATCGATGGTTGATTGCCCGTCGACCGACAATTCCAGGGCAACGGTAACGGGTCTCCCGGTGGCTGCCGCAAGGCAAACCAGATTGGCGAACGCATCGGGCATTTCGCTTGTGCCGTGCATTTCACCGACGATCACCCAACGCACGTCCTGCCGGAAGAGCTGGTCGGCGCCGGGAACGGGCGTGCAACTTGCGGCAGTCGACGCGGAGAGCATCAAAGCAAGGGCAGCCAGCATGTTACCTCAGACGTTTTTCAGATCTGAAGGCTTTCCTCGGTCAACAAGCCAAGCCCTACAAGTTACCGAATTGTAAACGCTTCATAACGGCGCGGGATTGTTCACTCTCGAATCCGGGCCGCCTAGCGCGCAGACGAAACTGCGAGCTTGAGGCCGAAGCCCACGAACACACCGCCGGTCAGGCGGTCCAGCGTCTTCACTGCGCCGGGTCGCCGCAAGAACCGGCCGAGCGGCGCGGCGGCGGCGATCAGGGCCGCGAACCAGACGACGGTCAGCAGGACATGCAGGCAGGCGAGGAAAAAGGTGTAGCCCGCAACGCCGGTGCTCCCCGATACGGAATGCGGCACGAACTGCGGAAGAAAAGTCACGTAGAACACGCCGACTTTGGGATTGAGCATGTTGGTGAGAAAGCCCTGCAGGAACGCCCCCGTGCCGCGCTTGCCGGTTGGCATATCACCGGCTGCGGCATCCAGCGTCTGGCGCGGCCGCAGCACCAGCTTCGCGCCCAGCCACAGCAGGTAGCCCGCCCCCACGAACTTGACCACGGTATAGGCCAGTTCCGACGCCCGCAGCAGCGCGCCCAACCCCAGCGCGACCGCCCCGCCCCAGATCAGGCAGCCCAGCAGGATGCCCAGCGCCGCGAACACCGCCGCGCGCCGCCCCTCGACCGTGGCCGAGCGCAGCACCATCGCCGTATCGACACCGGGCGTAATCGTCAGAACCGTTGCCGCGACGACGAAGGCAAGAAGCAGGGAGAGACTCGTCATCCCGCCCTATTACAGCACCCGTGCAAACACGCCAGCGTAGCTTCCGCCCTGACCAATCCGTCTCGCAACCTGAAAGCCGGAGCGATGCTCCTGAACATCCGTTCCCCATCACCGCCGGATCGTGGCACTCCCATCGGCGAGCGACAGGAGGTTGCGGGCCGCGCTGCGTTCAGGTGAGTCGTAAGCCCCAAACAGCACCGGATTGAGAACCTGTCGCGCCATTTCGGCCTGCCCTTCGCGGACAAGTTCCCGGCCAAGATCGAGGCGCGGACCGGGCGCAGCGGGTACGCGGCGGATGGCCTCGACCATTCCGCGCATGGCATCTTGCGGGACGGGCTGGCCCGCCCTGGTGAAGCTCAGGAAATAGGCGATCCGAGGCTCGGTGGCCTGATCGTCCAGAGCAATGGCCCGCACCAAGGCGCCGCGCGCCGTGGCGAGACGTTCCGGCCGGTCCGCTTCCGCGCCGGCCATGGCCCGATCTGTCAGGGCCGCACCTTTCCAGGTCAGCGCTTCGGCATCGTCAGGCGCCTTGGCGAGCACGCGCTCTGCCCCGGCGAGGCATTCGTCGGTCTGCCCGCCCCGGCATTCGGCTGCGGCGGCAAAAAGCTGCACATCGGCATCCCCCGGGAACTGCGCCGCCATGTCGCGCACACGCAAAAGCCAACCCTCGGTGCTGCCGCCGGTCGCGAGCCGAGAATCCTGTTCGATCTTCGCTTCGAGCAAAACACCGGCAGCCGGTGACAAAGCCGTTACGAGCGGCTCCGCAACGGGCGGTTGCTGAGCTTCGGCATGGGCATAGGCGATATCGCGATTGCCGCAGGACTGGATCTCGCGCTGCAACGCCTGCATATCCCCGAACACCGCCGACGCATCGGCCTGCGGGATGCCGCGGTGGATATCGGCCATGTAGTGCTCGAACTGCGCGTAGCGCTCCGGCTTCGGCTTGGAGAACACGAAATAATACGTCACCAGCCATGCGCCATAGGGATTCCAGCCCTGCGCCGCATCGGGATCCTGCAGGTATTGCCCCGTCAGGATGTCCGCCACTTTCGGATACCCATAGGACTTGAACACATCCGTGTAGCCGTCAGGCGGAAGCGCATAGTCGAATTCGCCGCTGTGCTTGACGTCGAGGGTCGAAAACAGCTCGCCCATCCCGTCCAGATACCAGCGCGGATAGGCGGCTGGCAGGTAAGTCAGCAGGAAGTGACGCGCGAAAGCGGCGGAAAGCTGTCCCTCCCACGACCGCGCAATCGGCGGATGCCGGGGGAGATTACCGCAAAATTCAAGCCCGCCGGCAGCCGAGTAGTCTTCGCAATCGCTACCGAAACGGCGGCTGGTGTTGAGGTCGATCATCTGCTCGCTGCGCGGGATGACCAGGACTTCCCCATTCTCACGCGGATCATAGTAGCTGCGGCTGACAAAAGGTGCAGGGAACGGCCCTTGCTGCGACCGCAAGTCACGCAGGCCCAGCGCCTCCATGCGGTCCTGCGAATCCATCAGGACGACCTGCATCTTCATCACATCGCCCGGCTCGGCGCCGTGAAGATAGAGGCGCGCCATCAGGCGGTGCAGCAGTTCGAGATTGCGCGTCACGCGCTTCAGTTCATCGTCGCTGCCCGTGCTGAAGACCACGACATGATCGGCCTCCGCACGCTTCCACGTGCTCTTCGGCTTGTCCTGCTCTTTCCCGGCCTGCCCCTTTACGACGATATCCTTGTTCGCGGCTTGCGCCTGCGCTGGATTCGCCAAAGCGGTGAGCCCAAGGCAAATACAAAGCCCTGCGAAAGAGGCACCAAGCGGTCGCGATACTGTACTCCGCATCATTCTTGCGATGCCGTTCGCACTATTCACCAGTCAACACTCGATCAAAATTGAACCAATCGCCGGTCAACATATTGGATTTTCCGCAAGAAGATAGCGGATACGCCGAACATTACAGCTATTTAAGATCCATTATGATGACTATAGGCATCGTCCGAATTCGTCATCTTACGGTCGCAAACAAGACGCGAAACGTATCGGTGCATCCCGCTTCATCCAGCTTGCCGTGGCCGCCGGAAAAACGCCGGCGATCCAGCATGCTGCGCAAACAGCCTGTCGATAACTTGAATTTCCACTTGCCAGCCGTGAAAACTGGCGGCAAAGGGCGCTCCACCCCAGCAAGAGCAGGGGTCCGGAAGAAGGCTCCCAGGCCCGATCCGCGGAAATGATTGGGGCCTTAGCTCAGCTGGGAGAGCGCCTGCATGGCATGCAGGAGGTCAGCGGTTCGATCCCGCTAGGCTCCACCATTTCCCTTCTTGCCGAAGCGGCATTTTCCATACAAATCAGATAGATCAGGCCGGTGTCTCGACCAGTTCTGCGATCTCGAATACGTAGCTTTTCCAGCCGCGCATACGGCTCGCCTCTTCGGTGGCCGCGCGCTTGCGCTTCGCATCGGCGAGCGAGCGCTCGTGGCCCCAGAACACCTCTGTCTTGCCGTTTTCCAGTTCCGCGACGATCCGCCAGTAAAGGGTAAAAGGATCTGCCGTGGGCCCGATGGTCTTCACATAACCATCGGGCATCGTCGCGGTAAGGTAGCGTTTGCGGCGCCGGGCCATACAGCTCAGCCCTGCGCGTCGAGCACCCTGCCCGCCACCGCATCGAGCCGGGCCACGAGCACAGAATCGCGCGCTTCGGGCGCAGTCACCAGCGCATGCTCAAGGGCGTGGTCGATGGGGCTATGCGGGCGCTCGAGCGGCAACGTGGCGGCGAGAAGGCGCAGCGACTGCCGCGCGACGCGGGCATTGGCGTGCATGACTTCAAGCACGTGGCTGACTTCGACGCCCGCCTCGTCCTCGCGCCACGCGTCGTAATCAGTGACCATGCCGAGCATCGCATAAGGCAGCTCCGATTCGCGTGCGAGGCGCGCTTCGGGCATTCCGGTCATGCCAATCACCTCCGCACCCCACGCGCGATACATGACGCTTTCGGCACGGGTGGAGAACTGCGGGCCCTCGATGGCGACGTAGCAGCCGGAGGGATGGACCGTGGCACCGGCCAGCCGCGCCGCCTCTCCCGCCAGCGCCGAAAGGCGCGGGCAGGTGGGATCGGCAAGGCTCACATGGGCCACCATACCGGTGCCGAAGAAGCTGCTTTCGCGGCCGTGGGTGCGGTCGATGAACTGGTCGACCATGACCATGTGCCCCGGCGCCATTTCTTCGCGCAGAGAGCCGATGGCGGACAGCGCCAGCACGTCGGTCACGCCGCAGCGGGCCAGCACGTCGATATTGGCACGATAGTTGACGGCAGACGGCGGAATCGCGTGCCCTGCCCCGTGGCGGGCGATGAACGTGAAGCGCACGCCCTCGATCCGGCCGGTCACGACCGGCCCGGACGGTTCGCCAAATGCGCTGGAAACCGCGATCTCCTGTGCGTCCTCCAGTTCTATGCCGGCGGCGAGGCCCGATCCGCCGATGACGCCGATGTGCCAGAAACTGCTTTTTTCAGCGCGCAAGGATACCTGCCATGATGATGTCGATAGTGTGCTCGCGATAGCGGTCGCGCAGTTCCTCGGTCAATGTGTCCTGACCGAAACAATGCTTGAGAACCAGCCGCGCCGAGAAGAACCGGTCCACCGCGCCCGTTACCGTGAAGTAGAAAAGCTGCGGATCGATCTCGCGGAACACCCCGGCCCGCACGCCATTGCCGATCAGTTCCTCGTAAGCGCGGTAGATCGGCGAGAGGTAGCTGTCGGCAATGCGGCGTGCCTCGGCATCGTCGCTTTCGCGCACCATGCGCATGGTCAGGCGATTGAGGTAAGGCACCTCGTAGAAAGTATCGACCACCTTCCAGAGATGGCGGCGCAGCTTGGCCTCGGGCGACCAGCCATCCTTCGCCAGCAGCGCATCGACGCTGGTGACGATGGCCTGCCAGTCCCGGTCCAGCAGGGCCTTGAGCAGCCCTGCCTTGTTACCGAAATAGTACTTCACCAGCGCCGAATTGAGGCCCGAGCGCAAGCTCAGCTCGGACAGCGAGATGTCGATCACGTCGCCGTCGCGCATGATCAGGCTCGCCGTTTCGAGCAATTGCGCCCGCGCGCCGGGCGGCGGCGTGTTGACTTCGGTGGTGGACCGGGTCTGCGCCATGGCCGCGCCCTCCGGCGCCCTTACTTCGGGCCCAGGCGGATGGCGCCGTCGAGGCGGACGGATTCGCCGTTGAGGTAATCATGCTCGACCATGAACAGCGCGAGCTTGGCGTATTCCTCCGCCTTGCCGAGGCGCTTGGGGAACGGCACCACGGCGGCGAGCGCGTCCTGCACCTGCTGCGGCATGCCCGCCATCATCGGCGTTTCGAAAATGCCCGGCAGGATGGTGTTGACGCGAATGCCATCGTTCATGAGATCGCGCGCCACCGGCAGGGTCATCGCCAGCACGCCGCCCTTCGAGGCGCCATAGGCGGCCTGCCCGATCTGTCCGTCCTGCGCCGCGACCGAGGCGGTGTTGACGATCGCGCCGCGCGCGCCGAATTCATCCACCGGATCGAGCGTGACCATGCCTGCAGCCGACTTGCTGATGCAGCGGAACGTGCCGACAAGGTTGATCGCGATCACTTTCTCGAACACGGCCATGTCATGCGCGCGCGGTTCGCCGGTCTCGCGGTTCTTGCCCACGGTCTTGGAAGCCGGTGCGATACCGGCGCAATTGACGAGGATACGCTCCTGCCCGTTGGCGGCACGGGCCTTGGCAAAACCGGCATCGACGCTGGCATCGTCGGTCACGTCGACCTTGCAGAACACGCCGCCGATCTCTGCGGCGATCGCTTCGCCCGCTGCCTCGTTGAGATCGAAAAGCGCCACTTTCACGCCCTTGGCCGCAAGCGCGCGTGCCGTGGCCGCGCCAAGGCCAGAGGCCGCACCGGTGACTACGGCGGCCATGCTGCTGTCCAGAATCATCGCATTCTCCCGTTCCACGAAGCCGCGCGCCCTTCCGGATCGTTCGGAAGGGTACACGACGATTTAATCGGCCGGTTAAGCAGCCTTCGTGGACAGGTCAATCACCGCGCGCGAAAACCCGCCCCAGCGACGTAGAACGCGGCGCGAAACGGGCGCCCCGCGAAATCACTGGGCCGGAGTGAGACCGCGCTGGACCTGCGATTGTTCGATATTCGAACGGTTGATCTGGCGCTGCTCGGCCCATTGGCTCTTGGTCATGCAGACTTTCTTGACCTTCAGCAGCGAGCCGATTTCCTGCTGGCGCTGGCAGATGACCGGATCGTTGGCGTCGATGGCCGAGACCGGCTTGGCCGCCCCAGGCGCAGCCGGGGCAGCAGCAGGGGTTGCGGCCGGAATGGCGGCCTGAGCCGGTGCGGGGGCTATTGCCGGATCGGCGGCGAAAGCAGGGCCTGCCATCAGCAGCGAGGCAGCGATCAGAACTGTGGTACGCGTATACATCGGATTCTCCCAGGCATCGGCCTCCGGCCCTGATGCCTCATCTCTATGAAGTGAGGTTATTCCGCGTCGGGCCGCTGTTCAAGCGGGTTGAGCGCGCGCCACGTCGAAGGCCACTGTCATGCGCTCGCCCGAGGGAAAAGGCCGGGTGCCATGCCACATCCACGACGGAAACAGCACCAGCCGCCCCGGACGCGGCGCCACCGTAAGGCGCGGCGCCAGTTCGATGCCGAGCGCCGCCGGGGCGCCGCCGAGATCGAGATGGCCCTGTCCGTCCGCAAGCCCTTCGGGAACCGTGATATAGAGTGCGGAACTGATCCAGCCCTGCGGATGGTGATGCGCCGTGTGAAAACCGGCTCCCGCCAGCCGGACCGACCAGCTTCCGGCAAAGCGCGGCCGCGCCGGGCGCGGCTGCGAGAGCATCGGATGCCCCGCATCCGGCGCAGGCAGGCTTTGGGCGAACCGGGCGACCTCGCGCCGCAATACGTCGCGCAGGCGGGCAACTTCCGGCTCGATCCGCGCAAGCAGCGCGCCGTCGGTCTGCGTGCCCCCGCGCACCGACTGATCGAGGAAACGGCCCGACCGGCCGTGCAATCGGCCGAGGAAAGCCCGCAGGTCGGCGAGGCCGATCTCCTCCGGGTCGAGATCGATCACCCGGCAGAGACCCTGCTGCCCGTCCAGCCATTCGGAGCGCGGATCGCCGGTCAGGCGCCAAGCCAGCGCGGCATAGGGCCACATGCCTTCGGCACCGGGCGCCGTCAGCCAGGGTTCGATGGCCTCCGCCGCCTCGGAATGTCGGCCGGTGCGTAGCAGATGCCGCACCCACCAGACCGCATGGCCCTGATCGGTCGAATTGCCGAGCGCGGCGAACTGCGCCGCCGCCTCTTGGCTCCGCCCCAGCTCGTCGAGTGCCGCCGCGCGGGCCAGCTGGAACCGCGTGAGCGGTCCGTGGGCCGCGAGTGCCCGGTCGGCCACGGTCAGCGCCGGACCGAAATGCTCGCCTGCCAGCAGGAGATCGACCGCCAGCCCGCGCAGGGCATCGCTCTGCGGGAAGCGGGCGAGTGCCGCCTCGATCGTCGCCAATGCGCGCATGCCCTGCCCCATCAGCGTGGCGAGCTGTGCGAATTGCCGGTGCCCCTCCATCCAACCGGGATTGGCGGCCAGCATCGCTTCCAGTTCCGAAAGGCCCCGCGCGCCCTCTCCTTCGGCATAACGAGCGGAGGCAAGGCCAAGCCGGATCTCCGCCTTGGCGGGCGCGAGGCGGGTGGCCTGCTCGAACTGGGCCGATGCCGACAGGCCCGCCTCCAGCCGCAGATGGGCGAGCGCATGGACCATCCCGGCGTTGGCGGGATCGTGCCGCAAGCCCTGCTCCAGCGCCGCAATCGCCTCGTCGCGCCGGTCCAGCGCGCGGCGCAGCATCGCGGTCCAGTGCAGGAGCGCCGGATCCGGAGCATGGCTGCGCAGATAGCGCGAGAGCCGTTCCTCGGCTTCCTCCTCGCGGCCCTGCGCCAGCGCCTGACCGGCCAGTTCGGCCAGCGTTTCCGGATCGTCCCTATCTGCCGCCATTGCCTTTGCCATGTGTCAGGTGTGCCTGTCGGAAGCGATGGTCGCCGCCACGGCTTCGCGCTCCGGCCCCGAGAGACCGGGATGCCAGACGTCGAAAATCAGCACCACGCGCAGCAGGTCGCTGGGGTTCATCGCCTCATGCTCGATGGTGTCGTCGAATGCGAAAGCCTCACCCTCGCGCCATTCGCGCGTCTCGGCACCCACCCGAAACCAGCAGCCCGGCGGCACCACCAGCGGCAGGTGACAAACCAAGCGCGTATTGTCGACACCGACATGGGCCGGAATCGTCGTGCGCGGCGCCAGCAGCGAGAACATGGCATTGGGCGAGGCGCCGGGCACTTGCGGCTGCGGCAGGCGCGCAAGGATTTCCAGAGTGCGGGGCGCCTGCGCGGCATTGCGCTCCACCACTTGCCCCCGTTTCAGCAAATGGATCGCCGTCCAGTCCTTGCTGTGGTTGAGCGGCCGCCACTGCTCCAGCGGCTGGCGCTCGTCGTACTGGACATAAGGCTCCAGTTCCGCGCGCTCGGAATGGATCAGCGCACGCATCTCCTCGCGGATCACATCGAAACCGGCTTCCACTTCGGCAAGCCACGGCGTCGTATGGCGCGGATGGAACTCGCGCTCGACCAGTCCCGGATAGTGAAAATGGGTCGGCGTCGAATGATAGACGCGCGTCTTGTGCAGGATATTGTCGCGAAACCGGGCCAGCCGCCAGGCCATGTCGTCGTCCGTGACATCGTTCCGGGGCGCCTCGGCGCCGGCATCCGCATGCGCCAGCGCCGCCGTTCCGGCTTCGGCCAGACGCGCCTCGCGCTCGGCCTGCCATGCCGCATGGAATGCCTCGCCCGCAGCCAGCGCGGCAGCGAGCGGAGCCGGCAGCGCCGCATCCTCCGGCTTTTGGGCGATCGCGATGCCCCACGCCTCTCCGGCGTCCGGATCGTCGAGCCGTTCGAGCAGTCCCGCCCGCATGACCAGCGCCATGAAATCGAGCGGCACCAGTTCCAGCGCTCTGTGCACCGCATCGAGAGCGCGGCGCGGCTGGCGCAAGGCCCGGCGCAGTCCGCCCAGCCGCAGCCATTGCACGAACGCCTCGGAACCGGTGAACGCCCCTGCTTCCGCTTTGGCATCCGCCGTCAGCAGTGTTTCGAGTTGCTCTGCCGCCTCAGGCAAGCGTCCTGCTCCGACAAGGCGATCAATTTCCGCGAGTGGCGATACCCCTGAATTCATTACCCCCCCCCGGTTCAGATCAGTTCAACGGCGGGTCGAGCCCGACGGCTCGCCCCATGGCGGCACCCGATCATCGTCGAGCGCATAGCCAAAGCCCTCGACCCAGGGCTTCAGCGTCGGAAAAACGGATGCGAGATGCTGCTCGTAACGGCGCCAGCGCCCCGCCGCGCGCGTGTAGACAGCCTCGGTCACTTGCGCATAGCTGGCGGTTCGGACGACGCCGCGCGCTCTGGCCGTGTCGCGGTGGTCGAAGTCCTCGCCCTGCCACGGCAGGCCCAGCCAATCGAAAAGCGGCTCCAGCTCGCGCGCCTGATCGGCAACGAGGCGCTCGTAGACCACCGTGCGCACCGACATGTCGAAGATCGCGCGCGCCTTCGTCCAGTACGAGAAGCTCATGTCGTAGAACTCCGCCGCCGTATCGAGGGCGAGGAAGTTGCTCATCGCCGGATTGGTGCGGAAATTGGTGATGAAACAGCTCAGCAGCACATCGCAAGGGTGGCGCAGCGCCAGCACAAACTTGGCATCCGGGAACAGCCGGAGGATCGTCGGGACCTGATTGAGATGCAGCGGGTGCTTGTCGATCACCATTGTTTCGGGGCCGAGCGGACCGAACTCGGCAACGCGTTCGAAGTAGCGCGCGCGGGCCGCGCGGATGGCCTCCTCGTCAAGGCCGGGCAGCGCTTCCATGCCGCCGAGTTCGTGCTCGATCTGGCCGATGATGTCGTCTTCCTCCAGCACCAGCGTATCGGGCGCGGTCATCAGCATGGTGTCGAGCAGCGTCGTGCCCGAACGCGGGAAGCCCAGCAGGAATACCGGCGCCGGGCGATCAGAGGACGGCGAGGCGCTCCATCCGGCCGCCCATTCGGGCGTCAGCAGCGCGCTATCCCGCGCCACGCCCTCGCGGTGGAGACGCGCCAGCACACCCGGCTGCGAGGGTTGCTCAAGGTTGATCGCGTTCATTTCGGCAAACGCGGCGAAAGCCTCGTCCGGTTGCCCCATGCGATCGAACAAAATGCCGCGAACCTGGGCAACGCGGTCGGACTGGACGACCTCGGTCGACAGTTCGAGCGCGGCGAAAGCGTCCTCGAAACGCTCCGCGCGCTTGAAGCGCAGCGCGTCGATATAGGCCCGCGAGGGATCGTCCACACCGGCCGCCGCTGCGCGTTCCGCCAAAGCATCGAGTTCGGTCTCGCGGTTGGCGCGTTCATAGACGGCCGCGAGTCCGACAAAGGAGGGGCCGAGCGCCGGCTCGATGGCAAGCGAGGCCTCAAGCCGTTCCTCGGCCAGATCGAAGTGGCCCTGCCGCGCCGCCTCCGTCCCGTAGTCCGACTGAAGGCCCGCATTGTCAGGCGCGCGGCGCGCAGCCTCTGCAAGCGCTTCGTAGTACCGGTCCAGCAGTCCGACTTCGCGGTAATAATTCGCCAGCGTGAGCATCGGCACATGGTCGTCGGGAAAATCGCGCGCCGCATCGCGCAGGACCTGCTCGCCTTCCTCCCCCCGGCCAGTCGCGAAGAGAGCCGTGCCGAGATTTACGCGGATTGGCGGAGCGTCCGGCGCCAGTTTCGCCGCGCGCTGCAACAGCTTCACGGCCTCCTCGCCCTCGCCCATTTGCCGCAGCGCATTGCCGAGATTGTTGAGCAGCGACCAGTCGTCCGGCCGCTTGGCCAGAACATGGCGGTAGAGCCGGCTCGCCAGCGGGAAATCCTCCGCCTCCTGGGCGAGATGCGCCGCCATGCCCGCCAACCGCAAACTGGGCTCCGCAAGCGCAGCAGCTTCGTCGCACAAGGCCAGCGCCTGCGTGTTGCGTCCGAGATGAAGATAGGATTCCACAAGGTTCGTGCGCACGACAAGATCCTGCGGCCGCATGGCATGTGCGCGTTCCAGATAGGTCGCCGCGCGATCGTATTGGCGGCGATGAAACTCCACCGCCCCGCCCAGCGCTGCCAGCATGGCATCCTGCGGGTGCACCGCCGTGGCCGATGCCGCCATGACCGCAGCCTCGTCGAGACGCCCGATGCGGGCCAGCCCGGCGATCTGGTTCAGCTGTTCCGAAGGCGTGCTGGAAGTCATCGTGAAGTCCGAATTTCCGGGCGCCACAGGGCGCCGTAAACAGAGGCGGCGGCCCTCCCAGGGGAAGACCGCCGCCAGAAACTAACCGTTCAGAAGAGCGATTAGAAGTTCATCGTGATGCCGGTGAATACGTAACGACCCAGTGCGTCGTACGTACCCGGATAGGTGTTGCCGCTGCAGACCGTGCTTGCGCAACCGATCGAAGTAACCAGCGGCGGGTCCTTGTCGAACAGGTTGGTCGCACCCAGACGCCAGGTCAGGTGATCGCCCAGAGCCGCCGTCAAGGTCAGGTCGAAGTAGTCCTGCGACTTGATCTTGGTATCGAGCGAGTTCTGCTGCTGCGGACGCGAGTCCTGCAGTGTGCTCGACGGGTTGGCGAACTCGGTGGTGACACCCGAGAGGTGACGCCACTGGACCGACAGGCCGAGGCCATTGGCCATGGTGAACGACGTACGGAACTTGTGGCGCCACTTGGGCAGCGGAGTGCCGCAAGTCGGGCCGTAGTAACCGGCGCAATTGTAGTCGGCGGTCAGGCCGTTATCGACGGTGTAGTGGTTGAGGTAGGTACCGACGAAGTTCAGCGAAAGACGGCCAGCGCTGCCGATTTCAGTGGTGTAGTTACCGTTGAACTCGAAGCCGCGGGTCTTCACGCTACCGACGTTGTGGTAGATGTCTTCCACGTAGCCGTCCGAGCTGAGCCACAGCGAGCCGGCCGGGTTACGATGGATGAGCGAGCAGGCATCAGCCGCACCGTCCGAATCACCGCATGCCGCCAGAATGGCATCGGCGCCGAACTGCTGGATTGCATCCTTCACCACGATGTCGAACCAGTCGACACTGCCGGTCAGACCCGGGATCCAGTGCGGCGCAAGCACCACGCCCAGAGTCTTGGTCGTCGACCGTTCCGGGTTCAGATCGGGGTTGCCGCCGATCAAGCCGTTGTACTGGCTCGACGGGTTAAGCGACGTGCCGCCAACAACGCCCTGTGCCGCGCAAGCCGCCGACACTGTGTCTTCGCCGGCGCAAGGATCGGTCGTGCCGTCAAGCGCGATGATCTGCGGCGAGAACAGTTCCTGGATGTTCGGCACGCGAACGGCACGGTTGTAGCCCGCACGCAGACGGATGTCCGAGATCGGAGCGAGTTCCAGACCCAGCTTGTAGGTGTTGGTGTTGAAGGTGCGGCCGTTCGAGATGCTGTAGTGCGAATAGCGGTAGCCGCCATTGAACGACAGGCTCTGCACGAAGCCGTCCTGAATCAGCGGAATTTCGATTTCGCCGAACAGTTCGCTCACCTTGTAGCTGCCGTCGGTGTCGAGCGTCGGCGCGCCCTGACCGGTGAGGTCGCCGGTGGAGAAGGCTTCGTCAGTCCGCAGTTCCAGCGAGTCACGGCGATATTCGGCGCCGATCGCGACGTTCACGCCGTCTGACGCCAGCGGCGACTTGATGCCGTATTCGCCCAGGAGGCCAGTGAAGGTGGCGCTGGCGACCTGCTGCGAGGTCTGGCCCTTCATAAAGCCAGTGGCTGACAGATAGTTGACCGCGGCCTGCGAAATATTGCCGCCGAACACGTCGTAGGGCGCACAGGTCGATGCCGGGTTGGACAGGTTGATGCGGCAGGTTGCCTGACCGGTCGCCGGATCGGTCACCACGTCAAGCGCGTTGGCAAGGCGGGCAGCCGAGAACTCGTTCGAGTAGACCTGCGAGTAGTTGGTGCGGCCGTACTGGTAATAGGCATCGTACGACCAGGCCTTGTCCAGCTCGCCGCGCGAACCGATGACAGTGCGGAACGCGGTGTGCTGGAGATCGCTCTGGCGAGCGCCACCCTGCACGTTACGCTGCAGCAGCTGCATGAACGCCTTGTTGTAGGTCTGGCCCGTGGTCGGATCGATGTAGTTGATCGGCGCTGCGCCCGGGTTCGTATTGAACGGCGCCCCTGCCGCCAACGGGAAGTTTCCGAGATAGCCGTTGATCAGGTTGCTCGCCTGGCAGAGCGAGGCACGCTGCTCTGCGGACATCAGCGGGTTATCGCAGTTGATCGTCAGCGTGTTGCCGAAGTCGCCGGAAGGCGCGATCTGCGCGACAGTGCGGTCATCCATGAACATGAATTCCATGTACGGATGGATCGCGTTGCTGATCTCGTAGTCGGTGAAGACGCCGGCGGTATAGCGCTCATCAGGACGCTGATAGTGATTCAGCGGCGCGAAATTGTAGATGTTCTGGTCGCCTACCCCGATCGTCCCGGCACCCAACGCGCCGATGGTCGACGACTTTTTGTTCGAGGGATCGAAGAAGAGCACGTTGCCTGGGTTGGACGTAGCCGAACCACCGCAGCTGAATGCGCCCGTCCGGCTCGCACTGATCGAGCACGACGAATAATCGCGACGACCCTGCAGGACGGGGGTAGCACGGCGATAGCCGACGTAGGCAGTGGCGTGACCACGGCCGTCATCGAAGCTGGTACCGAACGCGATGGTGGCATCATACTGGCCGCCGTCGGCATTGTTGCCGGTGGGATAGGTGTAGTCCAGATTGCCGGCGTTCTGGTTCAGGATGTCCTGAGCGAAATCATTGCCGTTGCTGTGCGTATAGAGGCCGTAGTTGGCATCGATACGGAAACCTTCGAAGTCGGTATCCATCTGGAAGTTGACAACGCCGGCTACAGCGTCCGCACCGTAAGTCGCCGAAGCACCGCCGGTCAGAACGTCAACACGCTTCACCAGCGCGGCGGGGATGAAGTTAAGGTCAGCGGCCGAAGTGGTGCTGTTCGGGTCACCGGTCATCAGACGGCGGCCGTTGATCAGCACCAGCGTTCGCGACGGCCCAAGGCCGCGAAGGTCAACCGTGGCCGTACCGGTCGCACCGTTGGACAGGTTCGAGCTCTGGCCTGCGGTCACCTGCGGCAGCGAGTTCAGCAGGTCTTCCGCGCGGGTGGTGCCCGACAGCTGGAAGTCCTGCGAAGTCACCGTGGTGATCGGCGCGATCGAGGTCTGGTTCGGCGACGCGATGCGCGAACCGGTGACGACGATCGGCGCGTTGGACTCCGGCGCCGTATCCGCAGCCGCGGCGTCCTGCGCCTGAACGGCGGTGCTGAACAGGGCGAAGCCCAGCACCATGGGTGCTGCACCTGCCTTCAGCGCGGTGAGAGTTGTTGTTTTCACTGGTGTGTGTCCCTTTGCTAAGGCGCGGCGTGACCCTTGCGCCTTGAAGTCTCCGGAGTGCGAAATCCGATCAACGACATTTCGCGCACCGGAAGATGGTGCAATTCATTGCGCAAAGACTGCAAAGCGCAAAGGGCCTTGCGTCTTGCGAGCAACATTCTCGAAACCTTGTGGCATATGCGCAACATTTTGGCACAAACGCGCGACAGATGGCGCAATGCCGTTAGCGACGTCAAGCTCAGAGCAGTGATATTGCCGCAACGTTGCAAAATTCAAACACACCGCAGAAGACAGTTTATTGCGCCCAATTGTGCAATCAAGGCCATCTATTGCACGGCAGGCAAGCAGACTTGCCGAAGCGCGATCCGCGTTGCTAACTTTGCCGCAGCCACGACAAGCATGGCGGCAAACAGGGGAACACGATGAGCGGCCCAAGAAGCACAGCCCTGAAATCCATCCTGGCCCTTGCACTGCTCCCACCCCTGCTCGCCCCCATCGCCGCGTCGGCCGCAAAAAAGGCGGACGAGGCACCTCCGCCGCCCGAACTTTTCCAGCACCTTCTGGATTGCCGCGCGATCACCGATGGCCCCGCGCGCCTGACCTGCTTCGATCGCCAGTCCGCTGCGCTGGACGACGCCATGCGCAAGAAGGAAATCGTGGTCGCCGACAAGCAGGCAGTACAACGCGCCAAGCGCGGCCTGTTCGGCTTTGCCGCCCCGGTCGCCAAGCTGATGGGCTTCGGCGGGAGCGAGGATGACGCGAACGAGATCAAGGAAGTGTCGACGACGGTAGAAAGCGCCCGTCACAACACCAACGGCTGGGTCGTGACTCTCGCCGACGGCAGCACATGGGAACAGAATGACACACGAGACTTCGTTCTGTCACCCAAGCCCGGCAATGAGGTCCGCATTACGCGCGGAGTTCTCGGCACGTACTTCGTGTCGGTTCACGGTCAGGCGGCGGTAAAAATGCGGCGCGTGCAATAATCCCGCGACATAGTCGCAGGACCCCGCCCACGTAACAGAATTGCGTAAACGCGCTTCGCCCGCGGAATTTTCGCCACATCCAGTGTGCGAACTCGATCACAACGTTTCCGGAAGAATGGTAAATATACCGGAAATGCGCGAAAATCAGGGCATCAAATCTGTTACATAAACGCCACAAGATGAAATTCATTGCGCATTCAGGCTGCAAAACGGGTTGAATGCTAGCCGCCCGACAGCAACACAACGTCCCATTGCTGCGGGCATTTTCCGGTGCCTGCCAGCTGCATCCGGCTTCCTCTCCGCTTGGTCACGCTGCGGTAAGGCGGTCGCAACAAGGGACACACACGTGAAACTCACTCTGAAGAAGGCTGCCCTGCGGGGCGCCACGAGCCTGACGGCATTTGCCGTGCTGTGCTCGGCTCAGGCTTACGCGCAGGACGCCGCGCAGACTGACGCCGCAAAATCCGACGATGCCGATTCGGGCCAGGCCATCGTCGTGACCGGTTCGCGCATCAAGTCGGATCTGCCGACCACTGTGGCGCCGGTTCAGGTCATGAGCTCGGAACAGATTCGCAGCCAGGGTGTTGTCAACATTCAGGACGCGCTCCTTAAGAATCCGGTATTCGGCACGCCGACCTTCTCGCGTACGAACACGGGCTTCCTGACTTCGGCAGCCGGCGTCGCAACGGTTGATCTGCGTAACCTTGGCGTTGATCGCACGCTCGTCCTCGTGAACGGCCGCCGCGTCGTTTCGGGCGTTCCGGGCAGCAACGCCGTCGACCTCAACATGATCCCGACCCAGATGGTCGAGCGCGTCGAAACCCTGACTTCGGGCAGCGCCTCGGCAATCTACGGTTCGGACGCGGTTGCGGGCGTTGTGAACTTCATCCTCAAGGACAACTACCAGGGGATCGAAGCACACGCGCAGACCGGCATTTCGGGCGTGGGCGACAACTTCTCGCTCGACACCGGCGTGCTGCTCGGCGGCAACTTCGACGATGGCCGCGGCAACATCACGATGTACCTCGGCTATTCCGAGCAGGGCGCCGTGTACTCGCGCAACCACAAGACCGAGGCCGGCAAGTCTGATACGGACGGCTCGTACTCGCTTGTGAACGGCGAACTGAAGCTCAACGCCGATGGCAGCATCTATCGCAACCAGCCGGTTTACTCGTCCTATGCTCCGCAGGGCGCATACTACACGTATGACGCCGACCACAACCCGACGGGCGTCTTTACCTACAGCCCGACCGGTCAGATCCAGCCGTGCTTCACGGCCAGTGCCGCGACTTGCGGCAACGGTGCCGGCGTAGGCCCCAACGGCTATAACCGCCAGGCCGTGCGCTATCTCGCGGTTCCGATTCAGCGCTACCTCGGTAACGTCAACGCGCACTACGATCTGACCGATCACGTCACCGCGTTCTTCGAAGGTTCGTTCGAAAGCGTTCACGCCCGGTCCAACATCGAACCGTTCCCGTTCGACACCTCGTTCGCCTACGGCGACGGCCAGATGCCGATCGAGACGATGTATAATGGCGCTCCGGTCCGTAATCCTTTCGTACCTGACGCGATCTTCAACGCTGCCGTCGATACCAATGGCGACGGTCTGAAGGACATCTACCTCGCCAAGCGCCTCGCCGACTTCGGCCCGCGTACCTATCAGTCGACGCAGAATACCTACCGCGCGGTTGCCGGTCTGCGCGGCGACATTGCGCCGAAGTGGAACTTTGAAGTCTTCGGCAATTACGGCGAAACGAACGTTACCCAGCATGGCACTGGCCAGATCAACGTCCTGAACTTCGCTGCCTCGCAGCAGATCATTCCGGATGGTGCCGGCGGCTTCATGTGCGCCGATGAAACCGCACGGTCGCAGGGCTGCGTCCCGGCGAACATGTTCGGAGCCAACAGCCTCTCCAAGGAAGCGATCGCTTACCTCGAAGCGCCCGCGTTCTATCAGGCCTACAACAAGGAAACGCAGGTCGGCGGCAACATCGTCGGTTCGGTCAAGAATCCGTTGGGGGCACGTGACATCGGCGTGACCGTCGGCACCGAATATCGCCGCGAGGCACAGGATGCGCGCTGGGATCAGCTGACCTCGGCCGGGCTCAATGGCGGTAACGCGCTTCCGCCCACCAGCGGTTCGTTTGACCTCTACGAGTTCTACGGTGAAGCACTGCTTCCGCTGATCAGCCAGGGCATCGTCGAAGACCTGTCGCTCCGCGGCGCTGCGCGCTATTCGCACTACAGCACCGTGGGCGGTACCTTCAGCTACAACTTCGGCGGCGAGTTCGCGCCGGTCCGTGACATCCGCTTCCGCGCGATGTACGCGAAGACCGTCCGTGCCCCGAACATCAGCGAGCTGTATCAGGGTCGCAGCCAGGACTTCCCGACGGTCTCCGATCCTTGCGAAGGGATCACGGCTACGGGTGGCGGCGCATTGGGCGACCATTGCCGTGCCGATCCGGGCGTGCTGGCTAACATCAACACCAACGGCCAGTTCATCGTCAACCAGGCCGACCGCCAGGGTGTGACGAGCTTCGCCGGCGGCAACCCGAATCTGAACGAAGAACGCGGCCAAACGCTGACGATCGGCACGGTTATCAATCCGCAGTCGATCCACGCGCTGCGCAACATGACGCTGACCGTCGATTACTTCCGCGTGAAGATCAAGGACGCCATCGTCAGCACCGACCTGAATTTCATCCTCAACCAGTGCTATGTTCAGGGTGATAAGGATTACTGCTCGTTCGTCACGCGCCTCACTGGACCGCAGGGTGCGCGTAGCGCCGGCGCGCTCTACTCGGTCGATACGGGTCCGACCAACAGCGGTGGCGTGGCTACTTCGGGTATCGACGTGGTGTTTAACTACTCGCAGCCGTTCGACATCGGCTCGATGCGCCTGAACACCAGCCTGAACGTGGCCTACACCCACCTGCTGACGGGCTACACGATCCCGCAACCGGGCGGCGACAAGGACTACTTCATCAACGAAGTCGGTTCCGCCAAGGACCGCTTCACCACCATGCTCAACGTCGGGACCGACTCCTGGTCGCTGGCGCTTAATGGAACCTACATCGGCCCGTCGTGGCTCGACGACCAGTTCCTGGGCTACCACTACTACAAGACTCACGACGAATTCTACCTGGGCGCCCAGGCCAAGTTCAACGTGAACGAAAACGCCGAGTTCTACGTCGGTGTCGACAACCTGTTCGACAACTCACCTGCCTATTTCGGCGGCGTAACGGGTACGGTCACCGGCCAGCAGGCCGACACCGGCACCTACGACGCGCTTGGCCGTCGCTTCTACGCGGGTATCCGCGTCAAGATGTAAGGCTTGCGAAGGCGCCGGCCAGTCCGGCGCCTTCCTACCGAAAAAGAAGGGGCGGAGCCTTGCGGCTCCGCCCCTTCTTTTGTTTGGCGTCAAACGGGCGTCACGCTCACTGCACGCGCGTCACCACCGCCAGGCGATTGACCTTCTGGATCGTCAGCCGATAGCCGCCGAGCGTTCCGCGCTTGACGGTTGCCTCCTGCCCGATCCGTGCCCAGGTCAGGATGTCGCTGCCGTCGGTCACCTTCCAGACCATGCCGTTGTCGAACGTCACTTGCGTTGCGCTCAGCACGGCGATCTTGCTGGTGACATCTTCGACCGGCGCTGGGACATCAGGCTGTTCGCGCGCGACCTTCTGCTTCTGCGTCTCGGTCAATCCGAACGACGCGACCGGATCGGCAGGCGCCGCCGCTTTCTGCCCCTTGATGGGGATCGCATCGTAGCAGGCGAGCCGCTGCGCCGCATCGCCGATCGCACGGCACGACTCCAGCGGCGACGCCGCCAGCGCCGGACTTGCCCCCAGCATCGTCAACACCAAACCTGCAGCAATCTTGTTCATTCGGTCCTCGCTTTCGCACCAACCATACCGGCCCGACACCATAACGGTGCGCCCGGCGAGCGCTAGTTCTTCCCGCGCGAAAGCGCTGTCGTCACCCGATTTTCTCGCCCCACCGGCCCGGCCTTTCCCCCAAACAGAATGCCCCCCGGAGCATCGCTCCGAGGGGCATCAGATAGATCAACGCGCTCGATGATTATGCGACCGTGATCGCCAGGGCACCGTCGCCATCATCGACATGGACGTGCGAGCCGTCGGGGATCTCGCCCGCCAGCAGCTTCTCGGCCAGCGGATCCTGCAGGTACCGCTGCACCGCACGCTTCAAAGGCCGCGCGCCGTAGACCGGATCGTAGCCCACCCGGCCGAGCCAGCGCTTGGCCGCATCGGTCAGGTCGAGCGTGATCTTGCGGTCCTTGAGCAGCTTCTGCACGCGCGAGACCTGGATATCGACGATCGGGCCCATATGCTCCTGTCCAAGGCGGTGGAACAGCACGATCTCGTCCAGTCGGTTGAGGAACTCGGGCCGGAAATGCCCGCGCACCACTTCCATCACTTGCGGCTCGACAGTTTCCACGTCCTGCCCTTCGTCAAGCTGGGCGAGGTACTGGCTGCCGAGGTTGCTGGTCAGGATGATCAGCGTATTGGTGAAGTCCACCACCCTGCCCTGGCCGTCGGTCAGGCGGCCATCGTCCAGCACTTGCAGCAAGACGTTGAACACGTCCGAGTGCGCCTTCTCCACCTCGTCGAACAGCACGACCTGATAGGGCCGGCGCCGCACGGCTTCGGTCAGCACGCCGCCTTCCTCATAGCCGACATAGCCCGGAGGCGCGCCGATCAGGCGGGCGACCGCGTGCTTCTCCATGAACTCCGACATGTCGATGCGCACCATCGCGCTGTCGTCGTCGAACAGGAAGCCGGCCAGCGCCTTGGTCAGCTCGGTCTTGCCGACGCCCGTGGGGCCCAGGAACAGGAACGAGCCCAGCGGCCGGTTCGGGTCCTGAAGCCCCGCGCGGGCACGGCGAACCGCCTTGGACACGGCGGCAACCGCGTCCTTCTGCCCGATCACGCGCTGGCCGATCATCTCCTCCATCTTGAGAAGCTTCTCGCGCTCGCCTTCCAGCATCTTGTCGACCGGTACGCCGGTCCAGCGGCTGACGACACCGGCGATGTCGTCCTCGGTCACTTCCTCGCGCAGCAGGGCGTTTCCGGCCTGCGCCTGAGCCTCGGCCAGCTTGCGCTCCAGCGAGGGGATGGTGCCGTAGGACAGCTCGCCTGCCTTGGCGAGGTCGCCATTGCGCTGCGCCTGTTCCAGTTCCAGCCGCGCAGAATCGAGTTGCTCCTTGATCTTGCCTTCGGCGGCGATCTTGTCGCGCTCGTTCTGCCAGCGGGTGGTCAGCTCGCTCGACTGCTGTTCGAGATTGGCCAGTTCCTCGCGCAGATTGACGAGGCGGTCCTTGGAAGCCTCGTCGGTCTCCTTGGCGAGCGCCATTTCCTCGATCTTGAGCTGGATGATCCGGCGGTCGAGCTTCTCGATCTCCTCGGGCTTGCTTTCCACTTCCATGCGGATGCGGCTGGCGGCCTCGTCCATGAGGTCGATCGCCTTGTCCGGCAGGAAGCGGTTGGTGATGTAGCGGTTGGAGAGCGTTGCCGCCGCCACCAGCGCAGCATCGGTGATGCGCACGCCGTGGTGCAACTCGTACTTCTCCTTGAGGCCGCGCAGGATCGAGATCGTGTCCTCCACGGTCGGCTCGCCCACGAAGACCGGCTGGAAACGGCGCTGGAGCGCAGCGTCCTTCTCGACGTACTTCTGGTACTCGTCGAGCGTGGTCGCGCCGATGCAGTGCAGTTCGCCGCGCGCAAGCGCCGGCTTCAGCAGGTTGCCCGCGTCCATCGATCCCTCGGAAGCGCCCGCGCCGATCAGCGTGTGCATCTCGTCAATGAACAGGATGATCTGGCCTTCCGCGCCCTTCACTTCGTCCAGCACGGCCTTCAGGCGTTCCTCGAACTCGCCGCGATATTTGGCACCCGCGATCAGCGAGCCCATGTCCAGCGACATCAACGTGCGGTCCTTCAGGCTGTCCGGCACGTCGCCATTGGCGATGCGCAGGGCGAGACCCTCGACGATGGCGGTCTTGCCGACACCGGGATCGCCGATGAGGACGGGGTTGTTCTTGGTACGGCGGGCGAGGATCTGGATGGTGCGGCGGATCTCCTCGTCACGGCCGATCACCGGGTCCAGCTTCCCAGAACGCGCCGCCTCGGTCAGGTCGCGCGCGTACTTGGCCATCGCGTCATAGGCGTTCTCCGCTCCCGCGCTGTCTGCCTTGCGGCCGCCGCGCAGATCGGTGATCGCCGCTTCCAGCGCCTGCGGAGTGAGATTGGCGGCCTTCAGCGCCTGCCCCGCCCCGGTCGTGGTGGCGAGCGCCAGCGCCAGCAGCATGCGCTCCACGGTGACGAAGCTGTCGCCCGACTTGGTGGCCAGCTGCTCCGCCTGATCGAGCACCCGCACGGCGTCGTTGTCGAGCCCCGGCGAGGCCTGCGCCCCGCTGCCGGAGACGGCGGGCAGCTTGCCCAGCGCCTTGTCGACTTCCTGCACGGCGAAGTCCGGATTGCCGCCCGCGCGCTTGATAAGCCCGGCGGCCATGCCCTCGCTGTCTTCCAGCAGGGCCTTGAGAATGTGGTCCGGGCTGATGCGCTGGTGGTTCATGCGGATCGCAACCGTCTGCGCCGCCTGAAGGAAGCCCTTGGCCCGGTCAGTGAATTTTTCGAGATTCATGGTGTGAATTGCCTCCTGATCTCGATCATATAGTGTTGCATTATTGCAACACAAGCCATGCCATGATCTTTTTCGCGCCACCCGGCGCGGAAAGAAGTGGTTGAATCACAAGAGCCGGAACCGGCCGGCCCCAAGATGGGTGTCCGCGCCGGGATTGCCACCCCCGATAACCCCGAAGCGCGCGGCAATTTATCCGGAGGCACCCGGATCAAACGTCGCCCCGGCGTTGAACGGGCTTGCCGCGCATGCAAATGCTTGGCGCTGCGCCGCCCATTGCCTAGCTTCGCGGGCCAGACCGAAATCAACGGGAAGAGGCATCGAGACGTGGCGAAATTCACCCCTCAGCAGGCAGCGGACGTCCTCGCAATCAAGCAGGTCATTTACGAGTGGGGCGACGAGCTCGACATCCACAACGGCCTTGAAATGCGCAATGCCGACGTGCTGGCCGAGGACGTGGCCTACAACGTGGGCGGCGAATGGCGCGAGGGGCTGAAGGCGGTTGAGGCCTTCTACAAGGGCCGCGCCGAAGCGCTGCGGGCCGGTGCCGGGCTGATGACCATGCGCCACATCATCAGCAGCCTGCGCGTCTCGTTAGACGATGCGGACAATGCCAAGGTCGGCTACCTGCTGCTGTTCTTCGCCGCGCAGGGCGAGGCACCGTTCAACACGTGCGATCCCCTCGCCGTTGCCGACGTGAAAATGGAATGCCGCCGCGACACCGACGGCGAATGGCGCATCACGCGGTTCGATTCCGGCCAGATCTTCCGGCGCGGTTGACGCCGCCCCCCAGATCCAAGCGACGCCGACCAAAAAACCCCGTCGTCCCCGCGAAGGCGGGGACCCCGCTTCCTTCTGACACGCTTTCGTAAGCCGCAAGGCAGCGGGGCCCCCGCCTTCGCGGGGGCGACGGGGCGTTTGGGGCAAAGGCGGAGAGATTAAACCAGCACCAAAGCGCCAAGCGATTGAAACACTGGCGAGGCGCGCCATACGTGCTAGACCTCAGCCCATGCGACCCGTTACCCGTACGAGCCTGCTCGCGCTCTCAGCCGCCCTGCTCCTCTCCGCCTGCGCCACCGCGCCGCATTCCGCGACGGGTTCGGCGCCGCCGCCAGTCGCCGCCGCAGCAGCACCGCAGCCCGCCTCACCCGCGGCGCTCGTCTCCAAGGTCGACATTCCTTACGAGACGTTCGTGCTGCCCAACGGCCTCACCACGATCGTCCATACCGATCGCAAGGCACCGATCGTCGGCGTCACGCTCTATTTCCATGTCGGCTCCAAGAACGAACCCCGCGGCAAGACCGGCTTCGCGCACCTCTATGAGCACCTGTTCTTCGGCGGATCGGCCAATGTCCCCGATTTCGACGTGCCGCTGGACGCCGCCGGATCCACGTCCAGCAACGGCTCCACCTCCTACGACCGCACCAATTACGTCGAAACCGTGCCCACCGGCGCGCTGCCGCTGGCGATGTTCCTCGAAAGCGACCGCATGGGCCACCTGCTGCCCGCCGTCACGCAGGACAAGCTCGACAAGCAGCGGGGTGTTGTCCAGAACGAGAAACGGCAGGGTGACAACCAGCCCTACGGCCTCTTCGAGTACGCCCTGAACGAAGGCCTGCTGCCCATCGGCCACCCCTATCGCCACACCACCATCGGCTCGATGGCGGACCTCGACGCGGCGACGCTGACCGATGTGCGTACGTGGTTTACCGACCACTACGGCCCCAACAATGCCGTGCTGGTGCTTTCGGGCGATATCGACGAGGCCAGCGCCCGTCCGCTGGTGGAAAAGTGGTTCGGCGACATTCCGCGCGGCCCGGCCGTCGCGCCGGTCTCGGCGGGGCCGGTCACCCTGCCCGCCCCCGTCCACCGCGAGATCGCCGATCAGGTGCCGATGATGCAGTTGACGCGCAACTGGACCGGCCCGGGCCTCAACGATCCCGATGCGCCCGCGCTTCAGGTGGGCATGGATATCCTTGGCGGCCTTGCCAGTTCGCGGCTCGACAACGAACTGGTGCGCGGCCAGCAGCTTGCCGTGAGCGTGACCGCCTACGCGCAAGTGCTGGAAAGCGTGAGCTTCCTCACCATGGCGATGACGGTGAAGCCGGGCGTGGACCGCGCCAAGGCCAATGCCGCCTTCGACAAGGTGCTGGCCGATTTCCTGCGCGACGGCCCCACCGAGGACGAAGTGCGCCGCTCCGTGGTGAGCACGCTTTCGGATCAGATCGGCGGGCTCGAACGCGTCGGCGGCTTCGAGGGCAAGGGCGCCACTCTGGCCGAGGGCCAGGCCTATTCGGGCGATCCGGCCAAGTACAAGCATGACCTTGCCGCCATGGCCGCTCTGACCCCGGCGCAAGTCAAGGCGGCGATGAACACCTGGCTCTCGCGCCCGGTCTACGCGCTGGACGTTGTGCCGGGCGAGCGCACGATGGATGGCGCCAAGCTCGGCGGCTGGGGCGATGAGGACAAGACGCCCGCCCCCAAGCCCGATCCGAAGCGCCCGGTAGCCCCGGCGCCGCCCGCGCCGAAAGTCGCGGCCCCGCCGGTGGCCCCGGTCGGCGCCCTCGCCTTCCCGGCGATCGAGCGGGCCACCCTGTCGAACGGCATTCCCGTGGCGCTCGCGCGCCGCACCGCCGTACCCAAGGTGGTGCTGACGATGGACTTCGACGCTGGCTATGCCGCCGACGCGCTGGATACGCCGGGCACGCAGGGCCTGATGCTGTCGATGCTAGATCAGGGCACGACCAGCCTCGATGCCACCGGAATTGCCGAGGCGCAGGAACGTCTGGGCGCCGGCATCTCGATCGACGGCTCGCTCGATACGTCGAGCGCCTCGCTGACCGCCCTGACCGCCAACCTCGGCCCCTCGCTCGACCTGCTGGCCGACGTGGTGCGCAACCCCGCCTTCGCCCCGTCGGAGGTCGACCGCGTCAAAGCGCAGGCGCAGGCCGCGCTCTCGCAGGCGCAATCCTCCCCTCCGGCGCTCGCCCGCCGCGCGCTCGGCGCCGCGCTTTACGGCAGCCATCCCTATGCACAGCCCAGCGACGGGCTTGGTCAGGCAGACACGCTGGCAGCGCTCACGCCCGACGCGCTCAGGGCCGCGCACGCCAAGTGGCTGCGCCCCGATCTTGCCCGCATCACTGTGGTCGGCGATGTGACCATGGACGAGCTGAAGCCCCTGCTCGAACGCGCCTTCGGTAACTGGCAAGCGCCGACAACACCCGCCCCGGCCAAGCCGATCAACGCGGCAGTGGCGGCCAGCCAGCCCCGCATCGTGCTGATCGACCGCCCGCATTCGCCGCAATCGGTGATCCTGGCCGGCCGCGTCCTGCCGATCACCGGCCGCACGCCCGACGGCGAGCCGCTGCAACTGGCCAACGAAGTGCTGGGCGGCGGCTTCCTCTCGCGCCTCAACAAGGACTTGCGTGAGGAAAAGGGCTGGTCTTACGGCGTCTACAGCGGCGTCACCAAGGCCTTGGGGCCAAGCGCCTTCACGCTCTCCGCCCCGGTCCAGTCCGACCGCACGGGCGACGCGATCAAGTCGATCATCGCCGACATGACTGCCTATCCGGCCACCAAGGCGATCACGGCGGAGGAATTCCAGCGCGTAACGGACGGCGCCATCCGCCAGCTTCCCAACTTGTTCGAAACCAATTCGCAAGTTGCCGGCGCGATCCGCCAGAACGACCGCCTCGGCCGGCCGGAGGACTACTACGTGACGCTGGCGGCGAAGTACCGCGGCATCGGCCAGCCCGCCGTCGCGGCCGCCGCGACGCAGTATCTACGCCCGCAAGGCCTCGTCTTCGTGATCGTGGGGGACCGCAAAGTGGTGGAGCCGCAGCTCAAGGGACTTGGCCTGCCGATCGAAATCCAGCAGGCGCCCAAGACGGATAACGCGGCGGGCGGCGACGAATCGCAATGACGCCGCGCTGCGCCAGTGTTGTGAACAGGAGAAACTGAATGTCGCTCGGGGGAACCTACGAATGCTCCACCAAGACCCCGATGGGTCATCAGAAGGGCACGCTGACCATCGTTCCCGAAGGTGACACCTTCAACGGACAGATCACCGGCGATCTCGGCACGATGGAGCTGAAGAACGGTACCATCAGCGGCAATACGCTGAGCTGGAAGATGAAGATGACCTCCCCGATGCCGATCGATCTCGATTGCAAGGCGACGGTGGACGGTCAGACGCTCACCGGCACGATCAAGGCCGGTTTTTTCGGCACGATGGCCCTGAACGGCACGAAGACGAGCTGATAGAACCCACCCCCAACCCCTCCCGCAAGCGGGAGGGGAGCGAGACTTGGTGAGCCGCAGGCGAACCTAGCCGCAGCGGGGTGGGCCATTCACGACAGGCCAGAAAAAAGCCCCGGAAAGCACAATGCTTTCCGGGGCTTTTTCGTGTGCCTGATGCGCAAGATCAGCCGAGCTTGGCCTTCAGGATCTCGTTCACCACCTGCGGGTTGCCCTTGCCGGCCATGGCCTTCATCGTCTGGCCGACGAAGAAGCCGAACAGCGCAACCTTGCCTTCGCGGTACTGGGCAACCTTGTCGGCATTGGCGGCGAGGATCTCGTCCACCTTGGCCTCAATGGCGCCGGTGTCCGATTCCTGCTTCAGGCCTTCGCGCTCGACGATGACACCGGCGTTGTCGCCAGTCTCGAACATCGTTTCGAGAACCTGCTTGGCGATCGAGCCCGAGATCGTGCCCTTGCCCACCATCGCCAGCAGTTCCGCAGCCTGTTCGTGGCTGATCGGCGAGTCTTCCAGCGACTTGCCCAGCTTGTTGAGCGCGCCAAAGAATTCCGAAATCAGCCAGTTGGCCGCCTGCTTGGCGACTTCGGCAGGCTGCTTGCCCTGTGCCGAAGCGGTTTCAGCCAGCAGCGCCTCGAACCAAGCGAAAGTGTCGACATCGGCGGTCAGCACGGCGGCGTTGTAGGCCGAAAGGCCCAGTTCGCCTTCGTAGCGGGCGCGCTTGGCGTCCGGCAGTTCCGGCAGGCTCGCGCGGCATGCCTCAAGGAAGGCATCGTCGAGTTCGAGCGGCAGCAGGTCCGGATCGGGGAAGTAGCGATAGTCGTGCGCATCTTCCTTCGAACGCATCGATCGCGTGGAGCCGGTGGTGGGATCGAACAGGCGGGTTTCCTGCACGATCTTGCCGCCGCTTTCCAGCACATCGACCTGACGGCTGGCCTCGTGCTCGATCGTCTGCATGACGAAGCGCACGGAGTTGACGTTCTTGGTCTCCGTACGGGTGCCGAACGGCTCGCCCGGCTTGCGCACCGAGACGTTGACGTCGCAGCGCATCGAGCCCTGATCCATGTTGCCGTCGCACGAGCCGACATAGCGCAGAATCTGACGCAGCTTCGCCACGTAAGCCCCGGCCTCTGCGGGCGAGGTCATGTCCGGACGGCTGACGATTTCCATCAGCGCCACGCCGGAGCGGTTGAGGTCGACATAAGACATCGTCGGATGCTGGTCGTGCATCAGCTTGCCCGCGTCCTGCTCGACGTGGATGCGCTCGATGCCGATCACCTTGTCGGCCGGGATGCCCGCCTTCTCGTCCGCCTCGATGGTCAGCGATCCCTCGCCCACCAGCGGGTGGTAGAGCTGGCTGATCTGGTAGCCCTGCGGAAGATCGGCGTAGAAGTAGTTCTTGCGGTCGAAGCGCGACCACTTGTTGATCTGCGCCTCGATCGCCATGCCGGTACGCACGGCCTGACGGATGCATTCGCGGTTCGGAACCGGCAGCATGCCCGGCATCGCCGCGTCGATCAGCGAGACCTGCGAGTTCGGCTCCGCGCCGAACGCCGTGGCAGAGCTGGAGAACAGCTTGGAGTTCGAGGTGACCTGCGCGTGGACTTCGAGGCCGATCACGACCTCCCAGTCACCGGTGGCGCCCTGGATGCGATAAGTGCTCATATTACCACCACTTTTCCGGCTTTGCCGCAAACTGCGCGCGCTGTTCCAGCGCGAGACCGGCGTTCAGCACGCCCTGTTCGTCGAAAGCCTTGCCGATGACCTGAAGACCCAGCGGCAGACCTTCGCGGTTGAGGCCGGCCGGGACCGACATCGCCGGAAGACCCGCGAGCGAGGCCGGCACCGCGAAGACGTCGTTCAGGTACATCTTCAGCGGATCGTCGACGTTCTCGCCAAGGCCGAAGGCGGCCGAGGGCGCGGTCGGCGCGAGGATCACGTCGCACTGCTCGAACGCCTTGGCGAAATCCTGTGCGATCAGCGCGCGGACCTTCTGGGCCTGCGTGTAATAGGCGTCGTAGAAACCGGCCGAGAGCACGTAAGTGCCGATCAGGATGCGGCGCTTCACCTCGGGGCCGAAACCGGCGGCGCGGGTCGCGGCGTACATGTCCTGAAGGTTGGCACCGTCCGGCAGATCGCGCAGGCCGTACCGCACGCCGTCATAGCGGGCGAGGTTCGACGAGGCTTCGGCCGGGGCGATGATGTAGTAGGTCGGCAGCGCGTACTTGGTGTGCGGCAGCGAGATCTCGACGATCTCCGCGCCCGCATCCTTCAGCCAGGCAATGCCGTCGTCCCACGATTTGGCGACATCGTCGTCCAGGCCATCGACGCGGTATTCCTTGGGAATGCCGACCTTCTTGCCCTTCATGTCGCCCGAGAGCGCAGCTTCCCAGTTCGGCACGGGGAGGTCGAGGCTGGTCGAATCCTTGGCGTCGAAACCGGCCATGGCTTCGAGCATGATCGCGCAGTCCTGCACCGAGCGGGCCATCGGGCCTGCCTGGTCGAGCGAACTGGCGAAGGCCACCACGCCCCAGCGCGAGCAGCGGCCGTAAGTCGGCTTGATGCCGGTGGTGCCGGTGAAAGCGGCCGGCTGGCGGATCGAACCGCCAGTGTCCGTGCCGGTCGCCGCCGGGCAGAGACGCGCGGCCAGCGCGGCCGAGGAACCGCCCGAGGAGCCGCCCGGAGCGAGGGCCGCATTGCCACCGTCGTTGCGCTTCCACGGCGAGATCACGTTGCCGAAGTAGCTGGTCTCGTTCGACGAGCCCATGGCGAACTGGTCAAGGTTCAGCTTGCCCAGCATGCCCGCACCGGCATCCCACAGCTTCTGCGAGACGGTCGATTCGTACTGCGGCTTGAAGCCTTCCAGCATGTGGCTGGCGGCCGTGGTCTGCACGTCGAAGGTGGCGAACAGGTCCTTCATGCCGATCGGCACGCCGCCCATCTTGCCCAGAGCCTCGCCCTTGGCGCGCTTGGCGTCGGTGGCCTGCGCGGCCTCGATCGCCTTTTCGGGCGTGGCGATGATGAAGGCGTTGAGCGCTTCCTGCGCGGCGGCGACGTTCGCGTTGAACGCCTCTGCCACTTCGACGGCGGTGAAATCGCCACCCGCGACGCCATCGCGGATCTGCGCGACGCCGAGTTCCGTAAGTTCAGTCATGCTGCAATCCAGCCGTTGTGTGCCGCCAGTGCTTCGACAAGCTCAGCACGAGCGGAGAAAAAATGTCCCTGTTCCCCGACCCGCTCATCCTGAGCCTATCGAAGGATGGGAATACGAGGCGTTCCGCCGATATCACTCGATAACCTTGGGCACGCCGAAGAAGCCGTGCTGGGCGGCGGGCGCATTGGCCAGAACGGCATCGCGCTTGTCGCCGCCGGTCAGCGGATCGGCATCGATCACGTCGTCGCGCAGGCGCAGCGTGTTGGGGATGACGGCGGTCATCGGCTCGACTTGCGAGGTGTCAACTTCGCCGAGTTGCTCGACCCAGGCGAGAATGCCGTTGAGTTCGGGGACCATCGCCTCGATTTCAGCCTCGCTCACCTTGATGCGGGCAAGGCTGGCGATCTTCGCAACGGTTGCGGTATCGACCGACATGGCGTTCCTTCAGTTTTGACCGGCACCGCACCGGAAACGCGCGGACGCCATAAGTTCAGGCCGGGCAGCTAGCACCCGGCCCGAATTGCTTCAAGCATCGAGCGGCCCCGAAAGGCCGCCGACGGCTTTATTGCTTGGGTTGTTGCGCGGCCGGCTGGCCGGCGGGAGCGCCCTGCTGTGCCGCCTGTTGCTGCGCCTGAACCGCCGCCATCATCTGTTCGAATTCGGCATGGGTCTTCCAGTCGATCAGCTGGACTTCGAACACGAGGTCCGAGTTCGGCGGGATCGGCCCCGACCCTTCCGCGCCGTAGCCGAGCGCGGCGGGGATCGTCAGGCGATAGGAACCGCCGCGCTGCATCTGCACGAGGCCCTGCGCGAAACCGGGTACCACGTCGGCAACCGCCATCGGCGTCGCATCCGACTGGTCGAACACGGTGCCGTCCTTGAGCATGCCCTTGTAGGCGACGAGCACGTAGTCCTCGTGCGAGGGCTTGGCGCCCTCACCCGCGGTCAGGGTTTCGACCTTGACCGTGGGCGCGGCAGCGGTGGCGGCGGCAGGTGCGGCCGCTGCCGGAGCAGCCGCATGGGCCGCCACCGGCGCCATGAGCGCGAATGCGAGAGCGAACGGGGCGATCTTCACTGCGGCGGCGATCAAGGCTGGACCGGCGCTTCGGCCGGGGCGCCTGCGGGCATACCGCCCGGCATGCCGCCCGGAACCGCGCCGGCGGCCGCGCCGCCCTGCTGCATCTGCATCTGCTGAAGCTGCTGGAGAATGCGCTGCTGCTGCTCGATCTCTGCCCGGCTCTTGAAGTCGATCAGCTGGATCTCGAAGTGCAGGTTGGTGTTCGGCGGGATCGGGCCTGCGCCCTTGTCGCCGTAGCCCAGCGCCGCCGGGATCTCGACATTGTAGGTGCCGCCGCGCTGCATCTTGACCAGCGCCTTGCCGAAGCCGGGAACGACTTCCGCCAGTGCCATCGGCACGCCCTTCTGCTGGTCGAAGACCTTACCGTCGGGCAGCGTGCCCTTGTAGTTGATCAGAACCACGTCATCCATGGTGGGCGATTCGCCCGATCCGGCCTTGATCGTCTCGACACGCACGGAAGGCGGCAGGGCCGCATAGGCAATACCACCGGCGGCCAGCGCGATGGCGGCAACGCCGATCCAGATCTTGGCAACGGCGCCCTTGGCAATCGGCTGCAGCGGGACGCGGGTGATCTCTGTCATGGAGCCTTCCTGGTTTCTCTTGTGGCGCCTGCGCGCGCGCATTGGGACGCGGATACGCAAAAGGGCACGGATTCGTCCGCGCCCTCATGGATCAGGAAATCGCGGTCATCAAGCGATTAAGCCGCATTCGCGGATCGCAGATTCGCGGATCGCGGGCGCGCAGCCTGAACAGACGCAGCTTGCACACACCATGCCCGAATCGGCACGGCCCGCGACCCTCGCCCGGCGCCATGCGGAACGGATGTTCCATGGCGGCCGGATGAGAGCACGGGCCGGTGCTGTCAGGCGCAGGCGGATGCCCGCGCCCCTTCAGGCAAATGCCTTACTTGACGCCGTCACGCTCGAGACGCTTGCGCTCCAGCTTGCGAGCGCGGCGAACGGCAGCAGCCTTTTCACGCGCACGCTTTTCGGAGGGCTTCTCGAAGTGGCGACGCAGCTTCATCTCGCGGTAAACGCCTTCACGCTGCAGCTTCTTCTTGAGAGCCCGAAGAGCCTGATCGACGTTGTTGTCGCGGACGAGAATCTGCATAAACCGACACACCTCACAAATCGAAAGCACTGTTTCCGCATTCCGACGCGGAAGGTGCCTTGGGAAAACACGAAAATACGCCGAATCCCGTGGGAGGTCGGCTCGAAGTTGGGCGCCGCTAGCACCAACAGGGCTGCAAGGCAAGCTATCTCGGCTCAATTCGAGCCCGGAAAAGCGCCCTCCGCCGGGCACGGCGACCCGACGGAAGACTTTCTACACCATTAGCGCCGATCAGGCCAGTTGATCGACGATCAGGCCGGAAGCCGAGGCTTCGTTGATGCCGGAGGCCGAGTAAGTGCTGCTCGTACCCTGATTGTCCTTCAGATTCTGGATGAAGCTGAGGATCGCGTTGAGCGCGGTATCGGTGTCGTCGGTGGAATCGGTCGACGTCGTGGACGTGGTCGAATCGGTAGAGGTCGAATCGTCCGTATCGTCGCTGTCGTCGGTCGACTGCGTGCGGTGCGAGTGGTGTGCGCCATGGGCGCCGTGCGGGCCGCCCGCGCCGCCGGGACCACCGGGGCCGCCCGGGCCACCAGGACCGCCCATGCCTTCGACGCCGTCCTGCGTCTCGTCAGTGCCGGTCGAAGCGGCGGCATCCGTGGAAGCCGACGACGAGGCCGAAGGGCCCTGCGCGAACAGCGACTGAAGCGTGCTCGCCTGGTCGTCGGTCAGCGTACCTGCCGAAACCTGATCGGAAATCAGCGAATCGATGCGATCCTTCATCTGCGAGGGATCGAGGCGGCTGCCCGAAGTGCCGGAAGAACTGCCCGAACCCGACGTCAGCGAACTGTCGATCGAATCGAGCGCCGATTCCATGGCGCTGGCATCGGTATCGGTGATGGCGCCGTTGCTGACCGCAGAGGCGACCTTGTTGTCCATGTCCTTGCGGGGATTGAACAGAGCGCTGAGCGCGCTCGTGGCGGATGAGACTTGCATAGGATATCTCCTTGCGGAGTGGGGTCGCACCCGGGCTCTTTATAGAGGGCCATGCCCTGCAAACGGTCAAAGCGCGGACAAGTATCTGCACGGATGTCGAGCGGGGCTTCCACCACGATTGGAAATCCGTGCATTCGCGGCTAAGGCGGGCCCATGCCCCAACCCTCCTTCCTCCTCGCCTCCTGTCTGGTGGCGCTGGGCGGCGCGATCGGCTCATGGCTGCGCTTCGGCGTGGGCTATGGCTGGACCGTTCTGCTTGGCCCCACCCGCGCACTGGCGTTTCCCTACGGCACGCTCACCGTGAACGTCGTCGGCAGCCTTGCCATGGGCTTGCTGATCGGCTGGCTCGGCCGCGTCATGCCTGCTGGGACGGTGGGTGGAGAAAACCTGCGCCTTCTGCTAGGCGTCGGCGTGCTTGGGGGCTTCACAACATTTTCGTCCTTCAGCCTGGACACTGTCGCGCTTGCCCAGCGCGGCCATCCGGGCCTTGCCGTGTTTTACGTCGCGATTTCTCTGGCCGCCGGCCTCTGCGCGCTGTTCCTCGGCCTTACCTTGATGAGGAGCGCAGCATGAGCCGTGCCGATAATTCCGATTCCGTCCGCCAGTTCACCGTCGGCCACGACGACGAGGGCGTCCGCCTTGACCGCTGGTTCAAGCGCCATCTGCCGCAAGTCGGCTTTGCCATGGTCTCGCGCTGGGCGCGTACCGGCCAGCTGCGCGTCGACGGCAAGCGCGCCGATGTCGATACCCGCCTTTCCGCCGGGCAAGTCCTGCGCGTGCCCCCGGGCGGCGAGGCCAAGCCCGGCCTTGGCGCACCGCGTCCGCGCCGCGAACTGACCGAGGAAGAGATCGCGCTCGCCGATTCGATGGTCCTGACGCAGGACCGCGCGGCGATCGTGCTCAACAAGCCCCCCGGCCTTGCCACGCAGGGTGGTTCGGGCATGAAGGAGCATGTCGACGGCCTGCTCGACGCCTATGTCGACAAGGGCCCGCGCCCGCGCCTTGTCCACCGGCTCGACAAGGACACCTCCGGCGTCCTGCTGATCGCCCGCACGCCGGGCAGCGCCTCGTTCTTCTCCAAGCGCTTTTCGGGGCGCACCGCGAAGAAGATCTACTGGGCGCTGGTGGTGGGCGTGCCCAGCATCAACGACGGCATGATCGAACTGCCCATCGCCAAGCAGCCGGGCACCGGCGGCGAGAAGATGCATGTGGACGAGGAAGGCGGCCAGTCCGCCCGCACCCGCTACCGCGTGCTGGACCGTGCGGGCAACCGCGCGGCATGGGTGGAACTGCACCCGCTGACGGGCCGCACCCACCAGCTGCGCGTCCACATGGCGGCGATCGGCCACCCGATCGTCGGGGACGGCAAGTACGGCGGGCAGGAAGCGTTCCTGTCCGGCACGATCAGCCGCAAGATGCACCTCCACGCACGCCGCCTGATCATCGAGCATCCGGACGGCACCCCGCTGGACGTGACCGCCCCCCTGCCCGAGCACTTCGCCAATTCGATGGCCTCGCTCGGCTTCGACGAGGCGGACGGCGCCGAGCTGCCCGAAGGCCCGGCCGTGTTCGGCAAGGAAGACGAGAAGCGCGTCGCCAAGGCTCACGCCAAGCAGTACCGCAAGGAACGCCGCGGCGAACGCCGTTCGCGCCGTGACGGCGGCGCCGAACGCCCCGGCTCGCGCGGGAAGCCCAGTGGCAAGCCGGCAGGAAAGCCCGGTGGCAAGCCGAGCGGCCCGAAGGCCGGTCCGCGCAAGGCCGCAACCGGGAAGCCGGTCGCTGCCAAGCCGGGCGGCGTCCGCAAGCCTGCCGGCCCGGGCAGGCCCGGTGGCGGCACCGGCGGCAAGCCCGCCGGTCGTCCGGGTGGCGGCGCACCGCGCGGCAAGCGCTGATGCATCCCAACGCGCAGTTCCGTCCGGCCGACCGTACAATGGTCGAGACGCTGGTTGACGAGATCGGCTTCGGCATGGTCTTCGCAGCCACGCCGGACGGACCGCGCGTTGCCCATACGCCCCTGCTCCGGACCGGCGACGGCGCCGTGCAGTTCCATCTGGCGCGCGGCAACGCCCTCACCCGCCACATTGCCGATACGACCGTGCTGGCCGTGGTGAACGGGCCCGACGCCTATGTTTCGCCGCGCTGGTATGCCGATGGCGCGCAAGTGCCCACGTGGAACTACACCAGCGTCGAAATGGAAGGCCGCGTGCGCCGGATGGATGACGAAGGCCTGATTGGCCTGCTGGAAGCCCTGTCCGCCCGCAACGAAGCGCGCGTCAGCCAGGGCGAAGTCTGGACCATGGGCAAAGTGCCGCCCGGCCATCTCGCCAAACTCAAGGCCGGAATCGTCGGCTTCGAGATGGACGTGCAGGCTTGGCGGCCCACCTTCAAACTCTCCCAGAACAAGCCCGCGGACGAACGCGAACGCGTCGCGCTGGGGCTCGAAGCGGAGGGATCGCGCGCGATGGCGCAGCTTATGCGGGACCTTGTTGAATGAAACTCGCCATTTTCGATTGCGACGGCACGCTGGTCGACGGACAGGCGCCGATTTGCGAGGCCATGGAGGCGAGCTTTGCGGAATTCGGCCTCCCCGCACCCTCGCGCGGGCTGATCCGCCGCGCAGTCGGCCTTTCGCTGCCGCAGGCGATCCGCCAGCTCCTGCCCGAAAGCGACGAGGCGCAGCAGAACGCCATGGCCGAGGCCTACAAGCTGGCATTCCGCGCCGCGCGGGAGGAGGGCCGCGTCTCGCAGCCGCTGTTCCCCGGCATCGACGAGACGCTGCGCGCGTTGCATGGATCGGGCTGGACGCTCGGCGTCGCCACCGGCATGTCCGATCGCGGACTGACGCACTGCCTTGCCGCCAACGGCATCACCGACCTGTTCGTCACGCTCCAGACCGCAGACCGCCACCCATCCAAGCCGCATCCCGCGATGCTGGAGGAAGCGATCTTCGAGGCGGGGGCGCAAGCCAGCGAAACCGTGATGATCGGCGATACCGCCTATGACATGCGGATGGCGGTCAACGCCGGAACGCGCGGCATCGGCGTCGACTGGGGCTATCACCACCAGGAGGAACTGATCGCCGCCGGGGCGGAGATCGTCGTCGAAACCCCGCGCGCGCTGCTGGAGCACCTGATCGCATGACCACAAACGAGACCGATCCTGCCCGAGATCCTGCACGCAGGCGCTGGGCCACTATCCAGCTCGTCCGCATCTTCGGCGTCGCCTGCGTGGTGGGCGGCATGATGATCGGTTCGGGCAAGCTGAACCTCCCGCTCTGGGTCGGATATGTCCTCATCGCCAATGGCCTTGTCGACGTTTTCGTCATTCCCACCATGCTCGTGCGCAAATGGCGCAGCCAGAACTGACGGACATCTGAAGTGAAGCGTTTCTACAAGGAAGCAACCGTCTCCGGGACGGAAGACGGCTGGCGCGTGCTGCTCGACGGGCGCGGTATCAAGACCGCCGGCGGCCGCCCCCAAGTGGTTCCCACTCCGGCACTGGCCGAGGCGCTCGCCGCCGAATGGGCAACGCAGGGCGAGGAGATCGACCCGGGTACGTTCCCGCTGCGCGATCTGGCCGACTTCGCGGTCGATGTCGTCATCCCGGACCGCGCGCTCGCGGTGCGCGAGATCCTGCCCTATGCCGAGACCGACACGCTCTGCTACCGCGCCGATCCCGAGGACGCGCTGTACACGCGGCAATTCGCGGTGTGGGAGCCCTTGCTGGCCGCTGCCGAGCAGCGCCACGGCCTGCGCTTCACGCGCGTTTCGGGGATCGTCCACAAGGCACAGCCCGCCGAGACGCTGGCGCAACTGGAAGCCACGCTTGGAGCGCAGGACGCCTTCACGCTGGCGTCGCTGAAGATGCTGTCCAGTCTGGCCCACTCGCTGGTGGTAGCGCTGGCGGCCATCGAGCCCGGCGCCGACGCCGAAGCGCTGTGGAAGGCCGCCAATCTGGAGGAGGACTGGCAGGTCGAACTCTGGGGCGAGGACTGGGAAGCCGCCGAACGCCGCGCTGCGCGCTTTGCCGCCTTTACGCTGGCGATGGACTTTGTCCGATTGGCTCGGGCGGGCTGAACCGCTGGGTTTTGTCGCAAGAAAAGCGGGGTCCCCGCCTTCGCGGGGACGACGGAGTTTTTTTGCGAGAAGCTCGCGTGACCCCGCCGGGGAATATCTTGGGAAGGTGCGGAGACCGGCTGTCCGCATCCGAGGGAATTTCAGCCTCGCCGGAACGATAGAGTTGGCACCACCTGCCACAACGACGTGACAGGAAAAGCCTCCCAAAAGGCGCGATGATCTGTTGTCCGCACAAGCCAACCAACAGCCCGTCATCCCCGTGAAGGCGGGGATCCCGCTTCTCTTGCGGCGGAGAGCGAGCCTATAAAAACAGGAAAACCCGCCCCGGCTGAACCGGAGCGGGCATCCCTCACGGAGCACGGCGTTGCCGCCGTGCCTTCCCGCTCTTCTTGAGATCAGAACTTCACGCCGAGACCGGCCAGCGCGTAGTGGCGGCTGACGCCCTTCTCGTAGTTCGAGTAGTTGTACTCGACCTTGCCGAACAGGTTGCCGCCGAAATCGTGCTCGAAACCGGCGCCGACGCGGAAGCCGTCGACGTTGGTACCGGCGCTATCCTTGTTCACGCCGTCGTCGTAAGTCGCGCGCAAACGGGCGTTGGTGTAGCCGCCAAGGACGTAAAGCTTGGTGTCGGCACCGACATTGGTGCCCACGCGGGCGATGACGGCAAGGTCGCGACCGGCGCGGACGCAAAGCTTGTCACCGGCGGAGAGCAGGTCGTGCTCGCATTCCTTGGTGGTGCTGTCCGAAACGCTGGCCTGGATGCCGAAGAACAGCGCTTCGCGGGCCTGCACGTCGTAGCCGGCGGCCACGCCATAAGTCAGGCCTTCCGACGATCCGCCATTGACGGAAACGCTGTCGAGCCCGGTCTGAGCCTGGACATAGGCCTGCGCGTTGGCAGCGGCCGGAACGGCAAAAAGGGCGGCGGCAGCGCCGAGAAGGGCGATCTTGTTCATGGTATGCTCCTGCATTCTACTTGCCCCGCAACATTCGTGGCGGCGAGGTCGGGGGCCGAATACAGGCCGGGGATTCCCTTTCAACTTAAAGACTTGAAATATGTCGTCACAAAACTGCCATAGTGACAAAGGTGTCACAATAAGGCCTGACGCCATCACGCCAGAATGGCGAAAACCCGCGGTTGATATGAAAATTCGCAAAAACCATAAATGCGGCGGAAATTTATTTTCCGCCGCATCCGCCAAACCCGCCCAAGCGATCGGCAAAAGACGTCAAATCTTGCGAATAATGTCTTTTACTGCCCGGCGGGCGCCGTTGCTTCACCTTTTACCCAGTCTGCGACCTGCTTTGCCACATCGTTGGCGGCCCGGTTCAGCGCGGGCGCGACATCGGCGACATCGGGCTTCACGTTGGGCACGGCCGCCTCGAAGCGGCGAGTGGTGATCGGGCCGCCCCGTTCGGCGCGGGTCGCATCGAAGCGGACGATGACCGAGCGGGTGGGCACGTCATAGCCCATGTCCAGCAGGCGCCCGCCGATCAGGGTGCGGCCGGTGGTCTCGAAATCGCCGCCCACGACGACCAGCTTGCCGGTGCGCGCGCGCAGCGTCTCGGCCAGCAAGGTGCGCATCTGCCGCGCGGGCCGCTCGGTCCAGAATGCGTCCTTGAGGTAGGACAGGCTGGACGCGTCGATCTTCACCGGCACGCGCGGCGTGTCGAGGCTGCGATCGAAATCGGGATCGAGCACGACGATGGCATCGGCCACCTGGCCGCTCACTTGCGTGCCCGCAGGCGCGCTATCGTCCGGTGTCAGACGGATCAGCTGCTCCGGCGGCTTGGCGCCAAGGCTGATGCAGCCGGGAAGCGCCAGGCAGGCCGCAAGGGCAAGCGCACCTCCCAGCATCCGGCCACCGGGAAGCCCGCCACTGGAGCCCCTGCCCCCGTCCGTCTTTGCGCTTTGCATCTCGACCATCGTCGCCCTCATCATGGCTTGTAGGTGGGCAGCTTCTGCCCCTTGAGCAGCGCGCCGGCGCCCTGATCGTCAATCTTCTCGGTCACCGCGCGCAGGGCCCGGCTAGTCGCCTGAAGATCGCGGATGGCAAATTCGGCGGCGGGCAGCGTCTGGTTCGAAACCTTGTCGAACGCGGGCTGCGCGTGCTCCAACGTCTGGTTCAGCGTATCCATCGACTTCTGCGCCGAGGCCAGCGTCTGGCGCAGCTGATCGGCCAGCGAGCTGCCCTGATCGCCCAGCAGACTGTCCGCCTTGCCCGCCACGCCTTCGAACGCGGCCAGCGTGCGCGTCGCCTGATCGAGTGTCGACTGCAACTGTTGCAGCGTCTGCTTCACCTGCGGCGTCGCCTGCGAGATGTCGTGCGTCATCTTGTCGGTATTCTTGAGAATGCCGGTGATCGAACGCCGGTTCTCTTCGGACAGCAACAGATTGAGGTTCTCGGTCAGCGTTGCCAGCCGTTCGAGCAGCAGCGGCGCGTTCGAGAGGATCTCGCCCAGCCCGCCCCGCTTCGTCGGGATCACCGGCACGCCTTCGGGGCCGGGCTCGGTGAGCAGCGGCGCGCCCTTGACCGCGCCTTCAAGCTGGATGTCGGAAACGCCGGTGAAGCTGCCCTGGATCGTGGCGGTGGTACCCACCGTCACGGGCACTTTCTTGTCGACGCGGATGCGCACGCGCACGAAGCTCGGGTCCTGCGGCCAGAGTTCGATCTCCCGGATCTGTCCGACCGGAACGCCCGCGAAATCGACGCCCGATCCGCGCGAGAGGCCGTCCACCGACTGCTTGAAGAAGATGTCGAACTCGTTGCGCGCGCCTTCGTTCAGGCGGGCGATCCAGATGATGAACGCCGCGAGCGCTGCCAGCAGCACCAGCGTGACCGCTCCGACCCAGACGTGATTGGCCCGTGTTTCCATGCTTGGTGCCTTATGCTCCCGGCTCGTTTGAATCGTTACCGGAATTATTGTTGGCCGAAGAATCGTCGGCCGAATTGTTGTCGCCGGAGGTTTCGCCGGACGGTGCGGGCGTGATCATCGCCTCGGCCGCATCCTCCTCCGCGATTTCGTCCCGCGCGCCCAGCGCCGCGCGGCCGCGCGGGCCGTTGAAGTATTCCTGGATCCACGGATGATCGAGCGCGAGCAGTTCGGGGATCGTCCCCACCGCGATCACCTGCTTGTCCGCCAGCACCGCCACGCGGTCGCAGATGGCGTGGAGCGTATCGAGGTCGTGGGTGATCAGGAACACCGTAAGGCCCAGCGTTTCCTTGAGCCCGCGCGTCAGCCGGTCAAACGCGGCAGCCCCGATCGGATCGAGCCCGGCCGTCGGTTCGTCAAGGAACAGCAGTTCGGGATCGAGCGCCAGCGCGCGCGCCAGCCCGGCGCGCTTGCGCATGCCGCCGGAAAGCTCGCTGGGATACTTGTACGCCGTGTCCTCAGACAGGCCGGCAAGCCGCACCTTGAAGCGCGCGATCTCTGCCCGCAGTTCGTCGCCGATCTCCGGGAAGAACTGCTTGAGCGGCACTTCGACGTTCTCACCCACCGTCAGCGTGGAGAACAGCGCGCCGCCCTGGAACAGCACGCCCCAGCGCGAACGCAAATCGACATCGTCTTCCTCGTCGGCGGATTCGTCGATGCTGTGGCCCAGCACGGTGATCTTGCCCGCATCGGGCTGCTGGAGCCCGATGATCGAGCGCATCAACACCGACTTGCCGGTGCCCGAGCCGCCGACCACGCCGAGAATCTCGCCCTTGCGGACCCTGAGCGAGAGATTCTCGTGAATCACATGCTCACCGAAGGCATTGCGCAGCCCTTCGACCACGATCGGGCAATCGTCAGGCTGTCCGTCCTGCGCCTGCGGGCATTCGGTTTCGGTTTCGGTCATGCCCAGCCGATCTTGGTGAAGAAGATCGCGAAGAAAGCGTCGAGCACGATCACGGTGAAGATGGCCGTGACCACCGCCTGCGTGGTGCGCTGGCCCACTTCCTCTGCGTTCGATTTCACCTGCATGCCCTGATAGCAGCCCGCCAGCGCCACGATCAGCGCGAAGACGGGAGCCTTGAGCAGGCCTACCCAGACGTCGGTGATCGGCACCACTTCCTGCGTGCGCTTGAGGAAGGTCCAGAACGGAATGTCGAGCGCGAAGTTCGAGATCGTGGCGCCGCCGATGATCGCCAGCACCGTGGAATAGAAGCCCAGCAGCGGCATCATCAGCATCGTCGCCAACACGCGCGGTACCACCAGCGCCTGCATCGGCGAGACGCCGATGGTGCGCATGGCGTCCACTTCCTCGGTCAGCTTCATCGTGCCGATCTGCGCCGCGAAGGCAGAGCCCGACCGGCCCGCGACCATGATCGCGGTCATCAGGATGCCCAGTTCGCGCATGGCAAGGCGGCCGGTGAGGTTGATCGTATAGATCTCCGCCCCGAACTGGGCGAGCTGCACCGCGCCCTGCTGGGCGATGACGATGCCGATCAGGAAGCTCATCAGCCCGATGATCCACAGCGAATTGATGCCCACATACTGCATGTGGAACACCAGCGCCGTGCCGCGCAGGCGCGAGGGATGGCGGATCGCGGCGCCCAGCGCCAGAATCAGTTCGCCCAGAAATCCGGTCGCGCGGACGAAGCCCTTGCCCCAGTTGACCACCAGATCGCCGAATTCGCCCAGCGTGCGGATCAGCAATCCGGGCTGCGTCTCGACTTGCGGTTCGTCAACCGGCAGGCGGCCGATCGCGGCAAACAGGTTCCGCGCGGATTCGCTTTCGCCTGTGATTTCAAGCTTGTGCCGGCTGGCATAGTGGCTGACGAGCCAGGCGCCGGTCGTGTCGATGTCGGTCACGCCGGACATGTCCACCCGGTCGAACGGCCCATCCAGCTGCGCCAGCTTGGCATCGAGATTGCCCAGCGAATGGACGCAAAGCGGCCCCTTCAGCGCAACCGTGCGAACGCCGTCCTGGTCGCCTTGCGACAGAGTGAATTCAGCCCATTCCCGCATGTGCGCTCGTATTGGGGGAAAATGCCTGCACCGGCAAGGGGTTCCCCCGATGCGACGGATTGTTCATTTCGCAATTGCGGGGTTTTGTCGGGTGCGCTCGTCACATCCGTGACGCGCTTGCGGCACCAGCCCACTCCCCCACCCAATACTTGCGCGCGAAACGCGCAACTGGCAAAGCGCCGCGCCATGACCGACACTCCAGAAGCCGCTCCCGAAACCGCCCCTGAAATCGGGCTGGACAAGACCTTCGACCCTGCCCAGATCGAGGCGAAGTGGTATCAGCATTGGGAAAGCGAAGGGCTGTTCCGCCCCGAGCGTGCCGACGCGCAGCCGTTCACCATCGTGAACCCGCCGCCGAACGTCACCGGATCGCTCCACATCGGCCACGCGCTGGACAACACGCTGCAGGACATCGTGATCCGTCACGAGCGCCTGAAGGGCAAGGACGCGCTCTGGGTGGTCGGCACCGACCATGCCGGCATCGCCACCCAGATGGTGGTCGAACGCCAGATGGAAGCCAAGCAGGACAAGCGCGCCAACTACACGCGTGAGGCTTTCATTGAGAAGGTCTGGGAATGGAAGGCCGAATCCGGCGGCACCATCACCGGCCAGCTGCGCCGCCTCGGCTGCTCGATGGACTGGAGCCGCGAGCAGTTCACGATGGATCCGCACTTCACCAAGGCCGTGGTCAAGGTCTTCGTGGACCTGCACAAGCAGGGCCTGATCTATCGCGACAAGCGCCTGGTGAACTGGGACCCCAAGTTCCGCACCGCCATTTCCGACCTTGAGGTCGAAACGCGCGAAACCAACGGCCACTTCTGGCACATCAAGTATCCGCTTTCGGACGGCTCGGGCCATATCCACGTCGCCACCACCCGCCCGGAAACAATGCTGGCCGACATGGCCGTCGCGGTGAATCCCGAGGACGAGCGCTACAAGGAACTGCTGGCGCGCGGCGCCACGGTCACCCTGCCGCTGACCGGTCGCGAGATTCCCATCGTCGCGGACGAGCACGCCGATCCCGAACTGGGCTCGGGCGCGGTGAAGATCACCCCGGGTCATGACTTCAACGATTTCGAGGTTGGCAAGCGTGCGGGCTTCAAGGCCGGCGACATGCTCAACATGCTCGATGCCGATGCCAAGGTCTGCCAGACGCAGGACGGCCTTGTGCCCGCGCAGTTCATCGGCATGGACCGTTTCGAGGCACGCAAGGCGATCGTTGCCTTCCTCGAAGACGACGGCCTGCTCGAAAAGGTCGAGGATCGCGTGATCCAGACCCCGTTCGGCGACCGCAGCGGCGTGGTGATCGAACCCTGGCTGACCGATCAGTGGTACGTCGATGCGCAGACGCTGGCCGGCCCGCCGATGGAAGCCGTCCGCTCCGGCGCGATCGAGATCGTTCCCAAGACCTGGGAAAAGACCTTCTTCAACTGGATGGAAAACATCCAGCCCTGGTGCGTCTCGCGCCAGCTCTGGTGGGGCCACCGCATCCCGGCATGGTACGCGGAAGACGGCGAGATCTTCGTGGCCGAGACCGAGGAAGAGGCACAGGCGCAGGCCGGCAACAAGAAGCTGACCCGCGACAACGACGTGCTAGACACCTGGTTCTCCTCCGCGCTCTGGCCTTTCGCGACGCTCGGCTGGCCTGATGAAGATGCCCCGCTGCTGAAGAAGCACTACCCGAACGACCTGCTGGTTTCCGGCTTCGACATCCTGTTCTTCTGGGATGCGCGCATGGCCATGCAGGGCATTCACTTCATGAAGGAAGTGCCGTGGAAGCGGCTCTACCTCCATGGTCTGGTGCGTGCTGCCGACGGCCAGAAGATGTCGAAGTCCAAGGGCAACGTGGTCGATCCGCTGGGCCTGATCGACAAGTACGGCGCCGACGCGCTGCGCTTCTTCATGGCCGCCATGGAAAGCCAGGGCCGCGACGTGAAGATGGATGAAAAGCGCGTCGAGGGTTACCGCAACTTCGCCACGAAGCTGTGGAACGCCGCGCGTTTCTGCCAGTCCAACGGCATCGTCGCCAGCACCTCGATCAAGGCGCCCGCAGCCACGTCCGCCGTCAACAAGTGGATCATCGGCGAAGTCGTCGAAACCGTCGCCGCGCTGGACAAGGCCATGGCCGACCTGCGCTTCGACGCGGCCGCCAACGCGATCTACCACTTCGTGTGGAACCAGTTCTGCGACTGGTACATCGAACTCATCAAGGGCAACTTCGACGAAGAGACCAAGGCCGTTGCCGGGTGGGTGCTCGACCAGATCCTCGTCATGCTCCACCCTTTCATGCCCTTCGTCACCGAAGAGCTGTGGAGCAAGATGGGCACGCGCGATCAGGACCTGATCGTCGCCGCATGGCCCGCGCCGGAAGCTTCGGTTGATGCCGAAGCCAAGGCCGAAGTCGAATGGCTGATCGCGCTGATCGGCAACTTGCGCGGCGCCAAGTCCGAACTCGGCATCGCACCGGGCGCGCGCCTCACTGCCTATGTCGCCGATCCCTCCGACGCGACCCGCGCGGTGATCGGCCGCAACGGTACCGTGATCGACCGTCTGGCGCGTCTGGACGCGATTCTGTTCGAGGCCGCTCCGGCCGGCGCCGCCATACAGGTGGGCGCGGGCGACGCGACGCTGGCGATCCCGCTGGAAGGCGTGATCGACATCGCAGCGGAAAAGGCCCGTCTGGAAAAGGCCATGGCCGCTTCGGTCAAGGAACGGGACTCGCTCGACAAGCGTCTGGGCAACCCGGCCTTCGTCGAGAAGGCCAAGCCCGAGGCGATCGACAAGGCGCGTGCGGATCATGCCCACCACTCGGCCGAAGCCGAGCGTCTGGCTGCGGCGCTGGCACGACTGGGGTAAGATCAAGCGGAGGGAGGCGGGGCTAAGCCAACACCGCTCCCCCTCGTCGCCCCCGCGAAGGCGGGGGCCCCGCTTTTCTCGTTTCACGCGGAGGGACAGTGCAGCAATCCACCTCTCCGTGCCTCCGCGCCTCCGCGTGCAAAAAAGAAGAGGGATCCCCGCCTTTGCGGGGATGACGTAGTGAATATGATCAGTCGGACATGTGGAAATGCTCTGAATGCGCTCGAAAATCCCACACCGACCTTCGTCATTGCGAGCGTAGCGAAGCAATCCAGCGCAGTGCCGCGCTGGATTGCTTCGCTACGCTCGCAATGACGAAGACAGTTCAGTCAATTCCATATTCCGTTAAAAGCGGAATTGTTGCCAATCCCGACTGTCATCCCGAATTCGTTTTCCTACCCCGCGCGCATCTGACACTTTTCCGCGCATGACCACCCTGCTTTCCTCACGATTCCAGCCACAAGGTGACACCTCCGACGCAAGGTGACACTTTTTGCTCTGGACCGTGTAAACTGTGTCAACCTCACCCCTCAAAACCGTAACCTTATACCGAGACCATCCGTGAAGCTTGCGCTTGCCACCACCACTCCCGGCGAACCCGAAGTGTTCGCTTCGCTTCAGGGCGAAGGGCCCAGCATGGGGCGGCCGAGCACGTTCGTGCGGCTGTCGCGCTGCAACCTCGCCTGCCAATGGTGCGACACCGCCTACACTTGGCGCTTCACCGGCGATAACCGCTTCCACCGCGACGATCTGGCGTTCGAGCGCAAGGCCAATCAGGTCATGGCCGAGGAAGCCGACGTGGCGCGCATGGTGGCCGACCTGCCGCCAGACCGGCTGGTGATCACGGGCGGCGAGCCGCTGCTTCAGGGCGCGCAACTGGCAAAGATGCTGGCCGCGCTCGACGAGATCCGCCCCGGAATGCATGTCGAGATCGAGACCAATGGCTCGGTCGCCCCGCATGCCAGCCTCGATGCACGGGTCCAGCAGTACAATGTCAGCCCCAAGCTGGCGCACAGCGGCAATCCGGCAGAACTGGCGCTGGTGCCCGAACGGCTGACGGCATGGGCGGCGGACCGGCGCGCCTACTTCAAGTTCGTGGTGGCCGAGCCTGCCGATGTCGCCGAAGTCGAGGCCCTTAGGGATACTTACGCAATCCCCCGCGAGCGGCTATTCCTGATGCCCGAAGGACGCTCCAGCGATGTCATCAGGCAACGCTCGGGTTGGCTCTCGGATTTATGCATGCGTGAAGGCTATCGCTTCACAGACCGCCTGCACATCCACATCTGGGGCGATACGCGGGGCACGTAAGGGGACACATGAACGAAGCATCGCCAATTCCGGCCGGCGAGACCGAGCCCGAGGAAGCACCTCCGCCTCCACAGATGGCGCGGATGAAGGGCGACCTGACGCAAGGTCCAATCCTGAAGACGCTGCTGCTGTTCTCCGTCCCGATGCTGATCTCGAACGTCCTCCAGACGCTCAACGGATCGGTCAATGCGATCTGGGTCGGGCGGCTGCTGGGCGAAAGCGCGCTGGCGGCCACCGCCAACGCCAATATCATCATGTTCCTGATGATCGCGCTGGTGTTCGGTTTCGGCATGGCGACCACCGTGCGTGTCGGCCAGCACTTCGGCGCGCGGCAGATCGATGCGGCGCGCCGAACGTTCGGTTCGGGCGTGGGCTTCTGCACTTTGCTCGCGGTGATCTGCGGGCTTGGCGGCTGGTTCGGGGCGGATTCCCTGCTCCATACGCTGGGCACGCCCGAGGCCAGCCGGATCGAGGCACTGGCGTACCTGCGCGTGATCTTCGTGACGCTGCCGCTCGGCTCGCTGTCGCTGATGGTTTCCATGGGCATGCGCGGCGCGGGCGATTCCAAGACGCCGCTCTATGCGATGATCCTGACCGTGGCGCTGGACGTGATCCTGAACCCGCTGCTGATCATCGGCCCCGGCCCGCTGCCCTCGCTGGGCATTGCCGGATCGGCGCTCTCCACCGCTTTCGCGAACTTCGCAGGGCTGCTTTTCCAGGTCTGGCGGATCTACCGGCAGGACCTGCCGATGCGCCTGCGCGGCGCGGAGCTGGGCTACCTGATCCCGCGCGGCAGCGAGCTGAAGTACGTGATCCTCAAGGGCCTGCCGATGGGCGCGCAGATGCTGCTGGTGTCCTCTGCCGGGCTCATCATGGTCAGCCTCGTCAACAAAGAAGGGCTGCATTCGGCAGCAGCCTACGGTGCCTCGCTCCAGCTCTGGAACTACTTGCAGATGCCCGCCTTCTCGATCGGCTCGGCGGTCAGCGCGATGGTCGCCCAGTCGCTAGGCGCGCATGACCACAAGCGCGTGGGCAAAGTGACGGGAATTGGCCTTGTCACCAATCTGGCGATGTCGCTGGTGCTGGCGGCGCTGATCGTGCTGTTCGATCATCCGCTGCTGGCGCTGTTCCTCGGCGGCAACAGCCCGGCGATGCCGATCGCGCAGAACATTCAGGTCATCTGCACGGCATCGTTCGTGATCGTGTCGATCACCATGATCCTGACCGGCACGATGCGCGCTTACGGCGCGGTGGTCGCACCGTTGGTGATCATGTTCCTTGGCCTCTATCCGGGCCGCCTTGGCTTCTACTTCCTCGCCTATCCGCTGATCGGCAGCCAGGCGCTGTGGTGGTCCTACCCGGTCGGCTCGACGCTGACCGTAGCCATGACCGTCGGCTACTATCGCTGGGGCAAGTGGCGCGCAGCGTTCGATCTTTGAGAAACTCCTCCCCTGCAAGGGGAGGACACAAGGACCATCACCGCCCTTGCGCACGCCACCGCTGGACCGTGCGCAGAACGGCCTCCTCCTCGCCGCCGGAGCTGTTCCACAGCTCGGTGAACGAGGGGTCGGCCGAGGCTGGGCGCTTGTATTCCTCAAGCTCGTCGAACGAAACGCGGACCGGGATCGCCACGCCCTCGCCGCAGATGATGCACTCGCGGTTGCGCAGCGCCGGGATCGAATCGAGGAACCCCCGCGCGCCTTCGGGCATCGCCGCACGCACGAAGGCCTGGTCGCGGTCGTTGTTGAGCCGCATCGAGATGATCGTGCCGCACTGCGACAGCACGCCCTCGGCAAGGTCCGACGGACGCTGGGTAATGAGCCCCAGCGAGATGCCGTACTTGCGCCCCTCCTTGGCGATGCGCGACAGGATGCGGCCAACCGACGAGCCATCGGCGTTCTTCTCGTTCGGCACGTAGCGATGCGCTTCCTCGCAGACGAGCAGGATCGGCTGCGTCTTCTCCTCGCGCCCCCAGATCGCATAGTCGAAGACCATGCGGCTGAGCACGGCAACCACGGTGCTGGTGATGTCCGAAGGCACGCCCGAAACGTCGATGATCGAAATCGGCCGCCCCCGCGAAGGCAGGCGGAAGATCTTGGCGATGAACTCCGCCATCGTATCGCCCACCAGCATGCCCGAGAACATGAACTGATAGCGCGGATCGCCCTTCATCTCGTCGAGCTTGTTCTTGATGCGCACGTAAGGCGCGCTCGAATGGCCCTTGTCGAGCTTGCCCATGTGGTTGTTGAGAATGTTGGACAAGTCCGACAGCAAGTAGGGGATCGGCGAATCCACGGTGATCTTGCCCAGTTGTTCGGCGAGCCGGTTGCGCGAGCGCGCTTCCAGCAGGCACTTGGCTAGGATCTCGCAGTCGAGCTGACGGTCGTCCCCGCGCGCCGTCAGCAGCGTCTCGCAGTGCTCCTCGAAGTTCATCAGCCAATAGGGCATCTGGAGGTTCGAGACATCGAGGATCACGCCGGTATTGCGGAACGCGGACGCGTACTCACCGTGGGGGTCGATCATGATGATGTGACCCTCGGGCGCATGCTGGCAGATGCGGTGGAGGATCAGCGCGGCGCTGGTCGACTTGCCGGTCCCGGTGGAGCCCAGCAGCGCGAAGTGCTTGCCCAGCAAGGCGTCGATGTAAAGGCCGGCGCGGATGTCCTTGGTGGGATAGACATTGCCGATCTGGATCGCGCTGCGCCCGTCGCTGGCATAGATCTGGCGCAAATCCTCGGTGGTGGCCGGATAGACCAGCGAACCCGGCGAGGGATAGAAGGTAACGCCGCGGCGGAAACCGTGGATGCGGCCGGTCAGGCGCTCCTCGCTCCCCTCGCCCAGGAAGTCCGCCTCGGCAACGATGCCGCCGGGGATCTTGCTGTCGCTCTTCTGGTTGCGGATGCTGGCGAGCAGCCAGCCGTTGCCGACGCGGATCTTGACCTGACTGCCCACTTGCCCGGACTGCGCGACCGAAGGATCGCCATCCTTCATGACCTCGCTCAGCCGGTTGATGTCGAGCGCGATGCGGGTGCCCGCGCCGGAAATTTCGAGGATGACGCCGATCGGTTCGCGCCCGGTATCCAGTCGCGGTGCCTGCCGCTGCGGGGCGGCTTGAGGCTGCCCCTGGGGATGGGGCGCGGCAGATCCCGGCTGCGCGGTCGCCGACCCGGCCTGCGGCGCCCGTGTGGGATCGAAGCCTTCCATCTGCATCTGATTCATCATGCCCCCAAAAGTCCTTGGCGCTTGGAGAGCTATGACCGCGCAGTTAATTTCCGGCTAAAATCGCACTAATACGAAAGGCTCATAGTCCGTTTGAAAAATGCCCAAAGGGCCATTTTTAGCGCATCGCGAAAAGCCGGCCCGCAAGCCAGCCCATGCCCACAGAGACAGCGACTGCCAGCAGGCCATAGGCAAAGCCGTAATTCTCCGCAAAATCGGCGATGGCCCGCTCGACGCCGAGCTTGCGCACTTCCACCTGACTGCTGGCGGAGGCCACCACCCGGCCATTGGAAATGGCGAAAGTCTCCGCCGTATAAGTGCCGGTCGGCACGCGCGAGGGCAGGCCGATGCGCGCCTGATAAAGCACTTGCTCGCTCACTTTCACCCCGCCCTCATCCTCCCGGTAGAGGCCGTTGCGGCGGTTGAGATCGACCAGTCCGCCCGCGAAACGCGCCTGCTCGTCAGGATCGATCGCGCCGATCGGCGAAAGCTGCAACCACTTGAGCCCGAGTTCGTAGATCGCCGCCGTCTTGTCGTCGACGATCTTGGCGATCGGGCGGGTGGAGGCGATCGCGTAATAGGATGGTGCCGAACGCAGTTCGGTGCTGTCGGCATTGATCCAGATCCCGGCCACCTTCCGCTTCTGGCGCAGGACGATGGACTGGGTCGGCCCCTTCAACACGACAACGATGTCGTAATATTGCGCGGCGCGCGATCCCTCGGGAGTGAGGATGGCGCCGAACAACAGCAGTTCGGTCCCAGTGAAGCCCTGCTGCAACGCCACCTCGTGCTGCGAGACTTCGGGCACCAGAATGGGATCGCGAGAGCCGCCCAACATGAGCAGCGCCACAATGGCGAAAGCAGAGGCGGCCGCGGCCCTCACAGCGGCGCCACCGTGAATATCTCGTCAGGCCGATAGCCAAGTCCGATCGCCATGCGCCCCGCCACCAACAGCACGACCACGGCCAGGATCAGGCGCAATTTCACCGGACTGGCCTTCTGCGCGAATTGCGCGCCCAACTGCGCTCCCGTGACCGATCCGATCAGCAGGAGCGAGGCCAGCACCAGGTCGACCGCATGGGTGGTCATCGCGTGCATCATGGTCGTGGCGATGGTGGTGAAAAGAATCTGCCACAGCGACGTGCCGACCACCACATTGGCGCTCATGCCAAGGATGTAGAGCATCGCCGGAACCAGAATGAAGCCGCCGCCGATCCCCATCAGCATGGTCAGGATGCCCGTGGCGATCCCCAGCAGCAGCGGTGCCAGCGGCGAAATATAGAGCCCTGAGCGATAGAAGCGCCAGCGCATCGGCAGACTTGCGACCATCGGGTGATGGCGGCGCTTGCGCGCGGCAATCGGTACGCCGCTACGCTCAGCGCGGATGCCCTGAATGCTCTCGTTGGCCATGAGGCTGCCGATGGAGCCGAGCATGACCACGTAGAGGATATTGATGACGGTATCGATCTGGCCCAACCGGGCGAGGAAGTTGAACAGCACCGCCCCGATCCCGGTGCCGACAATGCCGCCCACCACCATCACGGTGCCCATCAGGTAATCCACGCCGCCGCGCTTGGCGTGGGCGAACACGCCGGAAACGCTGGCCCCGGTCACCTGGCTGGCCGCCGAGGCAGCGGCCACCGTCGGCGGGATGCCGTAGAAGATCATCAGCGGCGTCGTCAGAAAGCCGCCGCCCACGCCGAACATCCCCGACAGGATCCCTGTCAGTGCGCCCAGACCAACGATGACCAGCCCGTTGACCGAGAGATTGGCGATGGGAAGATAGACATCCATGCGAGCTATCTCGCTACCGCAGCGCGGTGGCCGAGAAAAGCAGCGAATCAGAAACCTGCGGAAAGAGTGAGCGCGGGGCCCGAGCCCGGTTCGGCATCCCCCGCGACGCGGAAGCGCCAATCGACGCCGACGCGGCCGTTCACTCCGCGCGCCAGCGGCAGTGCGACGGTGGTCGGGCCATGCCGCGAATGGATGACCAGCCGGATTCGCGGATCCTGCCCGGCACCTTCCATGGCCGCCGCAAGCGTCGCCGGATCGTTCGCGTAACAGCCGACGTAGAGGCGAAAACCCTGCACCGGCCATGCTTCGATCGCGTGGCGCAAGGTATGGCCGATCACCGCTTCCTCGCGCCAGCACGCTATGAAAATCGCGGCGCGGCCGATCAGCGGCGCCTCGCAAGCCTCCTGAGACAGACGCGTGCTGCGTCCCTTTCCGGCCAATTGCAGCCGCAGCCAGACAATATCCGTCGCCAGATCGTCGCAGGCGCCCAGCAAAAGCCAGAACGCGGTGAAGAGCAGCAGTTCCTGCTCCATATACTGCAGACAGACCGCAGCCTGCCCAATCACATACGCTGATCCCACGGTGCCCCCCATCGGCGCCGGCTCATCACCCCCTGTGATCTCCGCGCCTTGGGCAGGTTTGCCGGCTTGCATCCCCGTCAAGTCTGCCCGAAACAGGACTTATGAGTTCGGACCGAAATTTGGCCAATGAATTGGCGTTCCGTTTCACAAAGTTAATAAGAGGTGACGCAACCGCGGGAATTTTGCTGATCCTTGTGGCCGTATTGGCGCTTTTGACGGCCAATTCCGCGCTTGGTCATGGTTACCATGCGCTGTTTCATCACCCGCTCGCCTGGAGCCCGGTAGCGAGACTCGACACACTTCACGCGTGGATCAACGACGCGCTCATGGCGGTGTTCTTCTTCGTCGTCGGGCTGGAGATCAAGCGTGAGGTTCTTGACGGAGAACTCTCGAACCCGGCCCGGCGCCGCCTGCCGGTGCTGGCTGCGTTCGCGGGCATGGCCACGCCCGCGCTGATCTATCTCGCCACCGCCGGGATCTCGCTGCCAGCGCAGCGCGGATGGGCGATCCCGGCCGCGACCGACATCGCTTTCGCCGTGGGCGTGCTGGCGCTGCTGGGGCGCCGCGTGCCGGCCGCGCTGCGCCTGTTCCTGCTAACCGTGGCCATCGTCGACGATCTGGGCGCCGTGGCGGTGATCGCGCTGTTCTACACCGCGCGGATCGACGCCGGCTGGGCCATCGCGGCAGTGGCGGTGCTGGTGGCACTGCTCGCCTGCGGACGGCTGCGCGTGCCTTACGTCGCGGTATATCTGCTGCTGGGATTGGCTCTGTGGTTCTGCGTGCTGAATTCGGGGATCCACGCCACCGTCGCGGGCGTTCTGCTGGCCTTCACGATCCCGCTGCGCCCGCTGCGTGGCAAGTCGATGCTGCTGCGGCTGGAGCACGCGCTGGCGCCGTGGAACAGCTTCGTGATCGTTCCCCTGTTCGGCTTTGCCAATGCCGGCGTGGCACTGGCGGGAATCGGGTTTTCGGGGCTTCTCAGCCCAGTGCCGCTGGGCGTGGCGCTGGGACTGTTCCTTGGCAAGCAGATCGGCATCTTCTCGGCCATCGTGCTGTCCGACCGGCTCGGTTTTGCACCGCGCCCGGAAGGCGCCAGCTGGGTTCAGCTTTGGGGCATGGCCGTATTGTGCGGAATCGGCTTCACGATGAGCCTGTTCATCGGCGCCCTCGCCTTCCCGCAATCCCCGGAACTGGTGGAGGAGGCGAAGCTGGGCGTGCTGGCAGGATCGCTGCTCTCATCGCTGCTGGGCTATGCGATCCTGCGACTGGCAAAGCCGCTGCGGCGGGACTCGAAGCCGGTCGCGGCCTGACGCCGCTGCCGCTCCGCGTCCCGCCTTCGGGCAATTACCAGGAACCGACGTTCGGCATCGACGCCCAAGGCTCAGCGGGTTCGAGGCGGCCGTCCTGGAGCAGTTCCACGGAGATGCCGTCGGGCGTCCGTACGAAAGCCATGTGTCCGTCGCGCGGCGGGCGGTTGATGATCACGCCGGCATCGGCCAGCGTCTGGCAGGTGGCGTAGATGTCATCGACCTGGAAGGCGAGATGGCCGAAATTGCGGCCTCCGCTGTATTCCTCGAAAGAACCGTCCTCGGCAGGCCAGTTGTACGTCAGCTCGACTTCGGACTCTTCGCCCGGAACGGCGAGATAGATCAGCGTGAAACGCCCCTGCTCGCTCGAAAAGCGGCGCGTTTCCTTCAGGCCGATGAGTTCGAAGAAGGCGATCGTCGACTCGGGATCGGTCACGCGGATCATGGTGTGAAGATACTTGGTCACGGGCAGTCCTTAGCGGAGGGAGAGTGCGGCGCGCCATTACGGCGTCTGCGCAGCGCATACGATAGACCAGACCGCGCCTGCCGCTCCACCTCGTTCTTGCGTCACGGCAGCAAACGGCGCCGTTGGGCACGAAAAACCCGCCCGGAATGCTCCGGGCGGGTCTTCCCGCGAAATGGGTTTCGCCTGCCGTCAGGTCAGAACGAAGCGGTCAGCGTGCCAACCACGGTATCGTCGGTATAGCCGTCGATCGAAACGCCGCTGACGCCGATGTAGCTGACGCCCACCGAAAGCGGACCGTACACGGTCATCGAAGCGCCGATCGAGAAGTCCATACCGGTCTTGTCGTTGAACGACCGCGTACCGACGCAATAATAGCAGGGCGACAGGACGCCGTCGGTATAGCCCAGGTGGCCCGAGATGGTGACCGGGGTCTTCGGAACCGCGAAGTCGATGTTGCCGTAGAGGTACAGGTTGTCCGAGTGGAAGCCGTCGTTATCGAGCAGGCCCTTCTGCTTCCAGGCATAGGCAAGGCCAGCCTTCAGCTTGGCCGGACCGACCGCGTAAGACACCGAAGCGTAAGGCTCCCAGTAGTTCGCGTCGCCCACGTGGCCGCTCGGATAGACGTAGTAGAGGATGCCGCCGTCAAGCGTCAGGCCACCGCCCACATTGCCCGTCCAGCCCGCGATGAGGTCGAGTTCCTGATCGCCATAGACGTCGCCGCCATGGATCGAGGACGACCAGGTGCTGACATAGACGCCGCTCCTGTGCGAAACGGTGATGCCGCCCTGGATGGCCGGATCGCCGTTCGAAAGCGATACGCCGCGGAAGCGGTAATCGGTGGTGAGCGCAACGTTGCCGGTGACGGTGAAGTCCTTGGGAGGCGCAGCTTCGTCAGCAAAGGCGGGCGTTGCAGCGAGCGCGGAGCCCGCGAGGAGAGTCGCGGCGATGGCGCCACGGACGGACATAAGCATGTTCATTCCCTCACAAATTCTTTTTGGTGCTTGTTCCCGCCTGCACTTTCACCGCACGCCTCGTTTTGGGCGCAACTTGCGACAGCACAATAATGCTGCATCGCACCAAGGTCGTGCACAAGTAAAATTTCGTTTAAGCAACAATCAGGAAACGAAGTGTGGACTTTTTGCCACTCGCACATGCAGCACGCCCCGCGCTTGCCGTGGCGGTGATCGCGGCGTACACCTCGACACCGGATGTTTGCCAAAATCAGAAATCTCGTTGCCCGTCCCGCCAAGCAAAGGACACCGAAGCTCCCGCCGGGCCAGCGCGTCTATGCCGTTGGAGACATTCACGGCAGGCTCGATCTCTTCGAAGGGCTCATCGCCGCGATCGAACGTGACGACGCGGCACGGGGCGAGGCGGTCAGCGATGTCATCCTGCTGGGCGACCTGATCGACCGTGGCCCCGCCAGCGCCGGCGTGATCGATCGCGCTCGCCGCTGGTCGCGCGAACGCCGCGTTGAATTCATCCAGGGCAATCACGAGGAAATGCTGCTGGTCGCCGCCCGCAAGCTTGAGGCGTTCCGCAGCTTCCTCAAGTTCGGCGGCCGTGAGACGATCATCTCTTACGGAGTCGACCCCGATTTCGCGATGGAAGCGGGGATGGAGGAACTCCAGCTGGCCATGCTGGACGCCATTCCGCAGGACGATTTCGATTTCCTCGACAGTTTCGAGAAGATGGTGCGCATCGGCGACTATCTCTTCGTCCATGCCGGGGTGCGCCCCGACACGCCGCTGGACCACCAGCTCGGCCACGATTGCCGCTGGATTCGCGAGCCGTTCCTCACGCATGACGGTGATTTCGGCGCCGTGGTGGTGCACGGTCACACGATCACGGAAGCCCCGGAAATCCGCGCCAACCGCATCGGCATTGATACCGGCGCCTATATCCACGGCACGCTGACCGCGATCGGCCTTGAGGGCGAAAACCGCTGGTTCATCCAGGCGCGCGACGAAGGCGGCGGCATCTCGATCCAGATCGCCGCGTAAAGTCCCAGCCCCAAGACGGGGTGGGGAACACATTTCATCTAATGCACCGGGGAGCCTGTAAGCCGGGTTCTGTGCCTGGCGTGGTCTCCCAATCGAGGGACCTTACGCCGCGGCGGCAGCCATTCCTCTAGGCGACGCATTGCTACGCCGCTCAAGCGACCAACCCGGGCTGCCTGGGTCTGAAACAAACCCGCCGTTCAAGACAGCGCGCAGCCCCTATTCGGTCTTGCTCCGGGTGGGGTTTACCTTGCCGCTTTCCGTTACCGGAAGCGCGGTGCGCTCTTGCCGCACCCTTTCACCCTTACCTGCCTTTCAGGGCGAACCCTGACGAGGCGAGGCGGTCTGCTCTCTGTGGCACTTTCCCTAGGCTTCGCCGGGCCTGAAAACCCGACTCGCCCGGCGGGCATTACCCGCCACCCTTGTTTCGTGGAGCCCGGACTTTCCTCGCGCATCCGAAGATGCCCGCGGCTGCCCGGCTCCCCGGTGCGAGCGGTCACCTAGCACGGCCGGTGTCTCGCTCCAACAGCAGTTCGAACAGGATTCCGCCTATTTCGCCATCGATCTCGCCGTCGATCATGTCGGGCCGCCAGCGCCGCTGGAACGCCCGCACCGCCGCGCGGCCATCGGCGATGTCATAGCCGAAGCGTTCGAGCGCGAGGTAGAAGGCGCCGGGATTGTCGTAGAACAGGTTCATCTTCGCGGCCGGAATTTCCAGCGCGAGTCCAAGCTGGCCCAGTCGCTCCCAGTCGAAATACTCGCCCGGGTCTTCCTTGCGCGCGGGGGCAATGTCGGAATGGCCGACCACATTGGCGCGCGGGATATCGTGCCGGTCCATGATGTCCGCCAGCAGCGGCAGCAGCGCATCCATCTGCGCCTCGGGAAACGGCCGGTAACCCCATTCGTGTCCGGGATTGACCAGTTCGATGCCGATCGAGGCTGAGTTCACGTCGGTCACGCCGCGCCAGTAGGACCGGCCTGCATGCCAGGCCCGCTTGTCCTCGGGCACGAGCGAGGTAACCAGGCCCTCCTCGTCGATCATGTAATGCGCCGAGACTTCGGCCTCGGGATCGCACATCCGCGCGAGCGCTTCTTCGGCGGTTTTCATGCCGGTATAGTGGAGCACCACCATCGACACCGGCAGCTTGCGCGCATTCTGGTTGGGCGATTCGACGACGCGGTTGACCAGCCACCGATTCATCGCCCTTCCCTTTCCCTACTATCCGGTCTCGCGCACTCTGGCCTTGCGGTCAGACTCCGGGCAATACCGCGCCAAGTACCAGCGCGTCATCCCCCAAAGCATATTGCAGGCGGCCGCCGAGGCTTTGCGCGAGCTGCTGGATCATGGCCGCGGGTGCGGTGCGGCTCGACAGGTCGCCTTCGGGCAGCGTACCTTCCAGCGCCCGGCCGACGTCGCGATCGAACGCAATGCGCGGGCCCGCCGCGCGGACCACGATCTCGCTGGTACCGCTGGTAAGCTGGTCCGGGCGCAGTTCGGCGGCGATGTCCAGCGTGCCGCCGCGCGGCAGCGCCTCGATCCCGATCAGCGCGAAATTGAGCAGCGTCTTGATCGCCGGCTTGGGCAGAATATCGCTGCCGAGCGACCAGTTGACCACGATCCGCGCATTGTTCGCGATCAGCGCATCGACCAGTGCCCGCGCCTCGCTCACCGGCACCATGTCTCCGAAACCGCCCGCCGCGCCGAAGGCGAGGCGGAAGAACTTCAGCTTGTCCGCCGAGATCCGTGCGCTCTGGTCGAGAAGTTCGAAGCAGCGCTGGCGCATCTCCGGATCCTTCTCGTCCGAGAGCAGCTCAAGACCGTTCGATAGCGCCCCCACCGGGCTCAACATGTCGTGGCACAGGCGCGAACAGAGAAGGCTGGCAAGTTCGATCGCGCTCGTGGTCATCGTGAAAGGGACTTCCATCACATTCCGGATTGGGATGCCGGGTGGGTATCGGGTGCTTGCGACTCTGGCGAGACAGCCGAATCCGGCCGACGTCCACCAGCGATGTCGCAGGTTATTGGTGAAAAACCATTCCCGCTATCTCGCCAGAAAGCAACACGCCCGTCGCCGATGATCGCCCAAATCCGCAAATCGCCGGTGGAATGTTCGCGATCCACGGCGGAAGGTACGGGCTGTCCCGTAGGGTGCGAATGGTAATAGCCCAGAACTTGGGGCCCACCGCTCCGCGCGGCGCGGTGCGCGGCGAGCAGCGCAGCGGGATCGATCTCGAAATGCCGCGTGCGCTCGGCCGCGACATTGCCGGCAGGCACGGCGCGATTGATGCGCTCGCGCCCGTCCAGCGATTCGCCCAGCAGAAGCCCGCAGCACTCTTCCGGATGCGCGCGGACCGCGGCGGCCAGCAGAGCCGACACAACCTCTTCTGTCAGCTCGACAACTCTTGTCACTTCGACATTCATCCCCAAATCGTACAGACAATGGGGGTCATGGAAAACATCATTGAAGGTACGATCGGGGAGGCTGGTGGCCGCCTCGACAAGGCACTGGCCGATGCCAGCGGCCTTTCGCGCGAACGAATCAAGGCCCTGATGGGCGAGGGCCGGGTCACGCTTTCGGGCAAGCCCGCCGGACAGGCCTCACTCAAGGTTGCGCCGGGCACACCGTTCGCCATCGCCGTGCCCGAAGCCGCCCCCGCCGAGGCCGAAGCCCAGGATATCCCCCTCAACGTCGTGTTCGAGGACGAATACCTGATCATCGTCGACAAGCCGACCGGCCTGGTCGTTCACCCTGCAGCGGGCAATCTTGACGGCACGCTGGTCAATGCCCTGCTTCATCACTGCCGGGGCCAGCTTTCGGGAATCGGCGGCGTCGCGCGGCCGGGAATCGTTCACCGCATCGACAAGGATACGTCGGGCCTTCTGGTCGTCGCCAAGACCGACCGGGCTCACGAAGGCCTTGCCGTCCAGTTCGCGGATCACTCGATCGAGCGCGCCTATCGCGCCGTCGTCGCCGGAAAACCGATTCCGCTCGCCGGGTCTGTAACCGGAGCGATCGGTCGTTCGAATACCAACCGTAAAAAGATGGCACTCGTAGAATCAGGCAGAGGCAAGCACGCGGTAACGCATTACCGCACGATCGAGGCGCTGAAAGGCGCAGCGCTCGTGGAGTGCCGCCTCGAAACAGGGCGAACACATCAGGTGCGCGTTCACATGTCGTCAATCGGGCATTCGCTATTGGGAGATCCTGTCTATGGACGCACCCCTTCAGCAATTCGCCCGGTCCTTCAGCGACTCGGATTTCATCGCCAGGCTCTGCACGCTGCGGAACTTGGCTTTGTCCACCCCGTTACAGGGGAGACGGTCCGATTTTCCAGCCCGCTTCCCGACGACATGCGGGCCCTGATCGACGAACTGCGTCAGTGAAATCGGTTTAACATGCTATCTTGAACAGGTGGCCCCAAGCTAAGATGCCTGCATAGGGTCTTTGACCGCGGGCCGACCGGAAAGGACGGATGACAGTGAGCACCAAGCAACGCAATCTCCCGGCGGTTCCATCGCTGGGCAGTGAGCAGAGCCTTAACCGCTACCTCTCCGAGATTCGCAAGTTCCCAGTGTTGGCGCCCGAGCAGGAATACATGCTCGCCAAGCGCTACACGGAACATGAAGATCCCGAAGCAGCGACACAGCTCGTAACCAGCCATCTTCGCCTCGTCGCCAAGATCGCGATGGGCTATCGTGGCTATGGCCTGCCCGTGTCCGAACTGATCTCCGAAGGCAACATCGGCCTTATGCAGGGGGTCAAGAAGTTCGAACCCGATAGGGGCTTCCGCCTCGCCACATATGCTATGTGGTGGATCAAAGCGTCGATTCAAGAGTACATCCTGCGTTCGTGGTCGCTCGTGAAGATGGGCACCACCGCCGCGCAGAAGAAGCTGTTCTTCAACTTGCGTCGCATGAAGAAGAATCTCGACGCTTACGAAGACACCGATCTGCATCCGAAGGATGTGGCCACCATTGCCACCACGCTCGGCGTGTCGCAGCAGGAAGTGGTCAACATGAATCGGCGCATGATGATGGGCGGCGATGCTTCGCTGAACGTCTCGCTGCGTGAGGAAGGCGAAGGCCAGTGGATGGACATCCTTGCGGATGACCGCCCGCTTCAGGACGAAACCGTCGCCGATGCCGAAGAGGCCACCGTGCGCCACGCCATGCTGGTGGAAGCGATGGACAGCCTCAACGAACGTGAGCGCGACATTCTGACCGAACGCCGCCTGACGGACGATCCCAAGACGCTTGAGGAACTGAGCCAGGTCTACAGCGTCAGCCGCGAACGCGTGCGCCAGATCGAAGTGCGCGCTTTCGAAAAGCTCCAGAAGGCGATGAACCGCATCGCCTCTGACAAGAAGCTGGTTCCCGCGCTCTAAGGGCTGCGGCACTGCTGAAATAGAAACCGGGTCGTCCGCAGGGACGGCCCGGTTTTCTTTTGTCCCCCGCGTCCTCAGGCCGGTCCGAACCGCGCCGCCATGTCCACGGTACCGCGCTTGCCGAGGTGTTCGATATTGGCCTCGCACCACTGCTTCGCCGCCACCTCGCCCACATCGTGGAGCTTGAGAAGCAGGTGGCGGACGGGCAGCAGCTTGGTCTGCGCGGGCATGGCCGAGAGCGTGGGCTCGTCATGGATCTCGTGAAGCCGCAGCCGCTCGACCTGGGCGATAAGGCCGTCCTTGGCGCGGGTATGCCCGATCGAGGATTTCAGCAGCAGCAGCCCCTGCAATTCCTTCCGCATCGACTGGTTGAAGCCGATCTCGGTCAGGCGGTCCACGATCGCCGCGACCCCGCGCGGCGTATCGGGCCGAACTTGCGCATTGACGGTGATGAGCAGCAGATCGTCGTTCGGACTTTCCAGCACGAGCGGGACCAGCGGCGGATTGGCGCTGTAGCCACCGTCCCAATAGTCCTTGCCATCGATGCTCACCGGCGGAAAATAGAGCGGCAGGCAGGCCGAAGCGAGCAGCGCATCGGTGCTCAGTTCCTCGTTGCGGAACAGGCGCAGCCGGCCCGAGCGCGCGTTGGTGGCCGAAATGAACAGTTGCGGGGCATTTTCGCTGCGAATGGCGTCGAAATCGACATGCGTCTCGATCACCTTGCGCAGGATCTCCTGCATCTCGCGGCCAAGTTCGGGCGAGCCATGGGTCATGCCGATGTCGCCGAACACCGTGGTCCACCACGAAGAGACTGCGCGGGAGGTCTGCGGGAACGCCTCGATCATCGGGATCAGCGGCCCGGCTTCGCGCCCCGAGCGGTTGAGTTCCTTCCAGAAGGCCCGCAGCCGCTCACGCGCCTCCTCGCGTCCGCCGGAAACGAGGCCTGAGACCAGCACGGCCGCATTCATGGCCCCCGCGCTCGCCCCGCTGAGCGCGCCGATGTTCAGCCGCTCATCCTGCAACAAGCCGTCGAGCACGCCCCAGGTGAAGGCGCCATGGGCGCCCCCGCCCTGGAGCGCGAGATCGAGGCTGGGGATGGGCTTTTCCTTGGAAAACATGCCCATGCGCGCCGACAGATCAGTTCTGCGGCGCGTTTAGAGTGGCGAAAGTCTCGGCGTAGCGACCGTCCGCCTCGGCGTTGCGCAGGAAGGCGAGGCGTTGCACGCCGATCAGGCCCGGCGTCGGCTCCTGCGCGAAAAGGCTCATCACCTCGTCAATGAAATCGCCAAGCGGCATGTAGCCTTCCCGGGTCGACTGGCCGGGCGTCAGTTCGGTCTGCACCGCCGGCGGGGCCAGTTCGATGACTTCGACTTTGCCCGCCAGCGCGAGGCGCAACGAATCGGACCAGGAATGGATCGCCGCCTTGGTCGCCGAATAGACCGCCGCGCGCACCAGCGGCACGAACGCCAACCCCGAACTGACATTGACGATCGCCGCGTCAGGCTGCGCCGAAAGATGCTCGACCAGCGCATCGGTCAGGCGGATCGGCCCGAGCAGGTTGGTGACCACACAGGCCTCCGCCACGGCAAGATCGCGCGGAGCAGAAACATCCTCCAGCGGCATGATCCCCGCATTGTTGACCAGCACGTTGAGCGCCGGGAACTTCGCCAGCACGTCCTGCACGAAAGTCCGGATCGCGCCTTCATCGGTCACATCGAGCGCCGCCGCGTGGATGTTCGCGCGGCCCTTGGCCGTCTCTTCCAGACTGGCGAGCGTGCGCCCGGTCACGATCACGACATTGCCCGCGTCATGCCAGCGCTGCGCCAGTTCGCGCCCAATGCCGGAGCCACCGCCGGTGAGAAGAATGGTGTTGCCGCTGGTCTTCATGGGGGGACACTCCTTTGCCGGGGAAACATCGGTGTAATCGCAAATTCCGTGCAGGAAAGTCGCCATAACGGGTTTCGATGACGCTGCGGTGCACGAGGATTGATCGCAGTGCACTTTTCCGCCGCGTCCAAGCCCGCTAGGGGATGCGGCAACTTCCTTCGAATTCAGGGCCCTCTCGCTTGCTGCGCATCACTGCCAAAGTCATCGTCTGGTTCGTCGCGATCAGCGTGGGGCTGACCGTGCTCTATCGCTTCGTGCCGCCACCGGTGACGGTCACGATGCTGTCCGACGGCAACGGCATCACCAAGGACTGGCAGCCGCTGAGCCGGATCGACCGCAACATGCCCGCCGCCGCCATCGCCGCCGAGGACGGAAAGTTCTGCACGCACAATGGCTTCGACACCGACGCCATCGAAAAGGCCTTCGAGCGCAATGCCGCCGGCGGACGCCTGCGCGGCGGTTCGACGATCAGCCAGCAGACCGCCAAGAACGTGTTCCTGTGGCAAGGCGAAGGCTGGACGCGCTACATTCGCAAGGGCTTCGAGGTCTGGTTCACCTTCCTGATCGAATCGCTGTGGGACAAGCGGCGAATCATGGAAGTCTACCTCAACGTCGCCGAGACCGGCATTGGTACGTACGGCGTGGAAGCCGGCGCCCAGCGCTACTACGGCAAATCGGCCACCAACCTCACCCCGATCGAGGCCGCGCGCATCGCCGCCGCCCTGCCCAGCCCCAAGACCCGCGACGTCAAGAACCCCTCCGGCTTCACGCGCCGCTACGGCAACACGATTGCCGCACGCATCGGCACGGTGAAACGCGCCGGCTTCGATTCCTGCGTCTACGAGTAAGGCGAAAGCCACCGCTCACTTCGCGCGGGCGGGTTTCTTCGCAAGGTTGAGTTCGATTGCGGCGCGTACCAGTGCGGTCAGCGCCGCTTCGTCGACCGTCTCGCCTTCATGAAAATCGATGGCGCGGCGCACGTTGCCGTCCAGGCTGGAATTGAACAGCTCCGCCGGATCCGGAAGCGAGGCGCCCTTGGCAAAGGTCATCTTGACCGCCGCCTTGTACGTCTCGCCGGTGCAGATGATGCCGGAGCGCGACCAAACCGGCACGCCGCGCCATTTCCATTCCTCGACGACTTCCGGATCGGCCTTGAGCACGATCGAGCGAAGACGCGCCAGCATTTCGCCGCGCCAGTCATTCAGTTCCGCGATCCGTGCATCGATGAGCCGCGAAGGCTCCGCCCCGTCGCCATTTCCGCTCATTTGCGTCACGCTCCCGCCATTCAGTCGCAGGGACGCAGGCTAGGCCAGCCGCCCACATTTCCGCAAGGCCCACGGCGCATTGGCACCCACGCACAAAAAAGGGGAGAGAACCGAAGTTCTCTCCCCTCCCCTGTTTCGCGTGACGCGAATTCCTGGATCAGAAGCCCACGGTGATGGTGCCGCTGACAGTGCGCGGCGAACCGATGTAGGCGTAAGGGATCGAGGTCGATGAGGTGCTCGAACCGAAGCCGCCGACATAGAGCTTGTCGAACAGGTTGGTCACGTTGAGCTGCAGGTAGGTCTGGTCGTTCAGACCGAGGAACCCGAGCTTCACCTTGGCGTCGAGATCGACCACGTTGTAGGCCGGGGTCTTGGCGCCATAGACCTGATAGTTCGTGACCTTGCCGTTGAGCGTGTAGCTCGACGTGATCGCGATGTTCTGGTCGTTCACGTAACGCGGACCAGTGCGCTTGGCCTGCACGCCCAGCTGGACCGGACCCAGGTTGCCCTGGATGCGCGTACCGAACATGTAGGTCGACGCGCCGCTCTCGCGCTTGCCCTTGGTCAGGTAGTAGATCGGATCGCCAACAGCCGCGCAGGTACCGATGCCGGTCGATGCGCCTGCCGTGACGTTTGCCGCGGTGCACTCGCCCGACTGGACGTTGTCGAGGATCTTCGACTTCATCACCGAACCGAAGGCGTAGATGGTGACTTCCTTGATCGGCGAGTAGCCGACGCTGCCATCGAGACCGTAGCGGTCAACCTTGCCGAGGTTACGATAGAGCGTCACGTCGAGCACAGGATCGTACGACGAAGCCAGACGGTTCTGGAATTTGGTGTACCAGGCCGAAACCTGAGCCTGGACCTTGCCCGAGATGTAGCGCGCGCCGAGATCGAAGTTGTCGGTGGTTTCCGGCTTCGGCACAGCTTCGTCCGAAGTGAAGCCCAGCGACTGGTACAGGTTGTCCGTACCCGGAACCTGCATGCCCTTCGAGTAGTTGGCATACACGCTGACGTTGCCGGTGACCGAGTAGTTCAGACCGGCAGTCGGCAGGAACTTGTGGTAGTTGAAGGTGCGCTTGGTCGGCCCGACGTAGGTCGGATTGGCGATCAGGAAGGCCGCCTGCGACGCTTCGTCGTTGAAGCAGTCGACAAAGGCGCCGCCCGCTTCGGTCACGCAACGGTTGTCGAGACGACGCGTGAACCAGGGCGAACGGACGCCAAGGTTTACGGTCAGGCGCTTGTCCAGGAACTCGCCGCGGTATTCGGCGGAAGCCTGGTTGAGCATGGCGATCGACTTGCGATTGCGCTTCTCGATCGGCTGGCCCGAAGCGTCGAGGATCGGATTGTCCTCGGGGAAGTATTCCGTGGTCAGGCCGTTCTGGAACAGGAGCGCCGCTTCACCGGTCTGACGGTGACGGCCGTAGTCGAGCGAGTAGTTCAGACGGAAGGTCTGACCATCGACCGGGTTCCAGATCAGGTTGGCGATGACGCCGAAGCGGTTGGTCTTGGTTTCGCTGGGTGCGTAAACCGTAACGCTGTCAAGCGTGTCGCCGTCGCCGTTGAGGTCGACGCCGCCGAAGTAGGGCTTGCCGCCAATGTAGCCAAAGATGTTCTGGCCAGCCTTGGTCTTGTAGAAGCCTTCATAGCCCGTAACCGCGCCGGTGCCGCCATTCGCCTTGGTGTACTGGTAGCTCGGGTCCACGGTCAGGGCGAGAGTGTCCGAAAGCGTGAAGCGCGAATTGATGCGGATGCTGCCGGTGTTCGACGGGTTGTAGCTCTCGTCGTAACGCGTGCCGCATACGTTGGGCGAATCGACAACACCGGTACGCGCGGCAGCCACCTGGCAGTTTGCGAGGGTGTAGTCGCGCTCGTCGCGGGTGGTGGGGAAGCGGTTGGTCGAACCCGAACCGACAACGCGATCGGTGGTCGTCAGCGTCTGGTTCGGCGCCGTGCCGTTGACCGTGAAGATCGACGAATCGGTGCGCAGCGGAACCGACGAGAAGTTGCGGTTGCGGTTGACGTTGTAGTTGCCGGCGATCGAGATGAAGTCGCCATTGTCACCCAGCGGCTGGTAGATCTTCGCGTTGTACTGCGACTTGTTGGTCTTGCTCGAACGCTGGAACGGGTTCTCGTTCTCGGCGTGGCTGGCCGAGATCCAGGCGCGGGTGCCGATCGAGGTGAACGTGCCGGTGTCGACAACGCCGAACATGCGGAAGAAGCCGTATTCACCGACCGAACCGCTGGTGCTGACGTGGAAGTCTTCGGTCGGGTTGCGGCTCTTGTAGTTCACGGTCGAACCCGAAGCGGCGGCGGTCGGGCTGTCGACGTCGGTGGTGCCGAGGTTGACGTTGACCTGCTCGATCAGCTCGGGGTCAAGCTGCTGGTTCGAATACTGCGCGTAGTTACCGGTATCGTTGAGCGGAATACCGTCGAACGTCAGCGAGATACGGCTGGCGTCAAAACCACGGATATTCAGCGTGCCGCCCGACGAACCGTAAGGATCGTTGTTCTGGAAACTGACGCCGGGGACGAGGTTGATGACCTCCATCACGGTCTGGCCCGCACGCTGCGTGGCGATCAGATCCTGCGTGATGACCTGCTTGGTCTTGGTCGTATCCGGCAGCTTGACGCCGCCGATTTGACGCGGCGCATTGCCGGTGACGACAATGGTGCCTTCTTCGAATTGCGACGAACCGGTCGACTGGGCGAGAGCCGGCATCGCGAGGAACGCTGCGCCGACGGCGAGCGTGCTGGTCGCGGTGGAGAGAACGGAATGGAACTTCATCTTAGCCCCCTGGAGCCTTGAGAGTGGGATTGACGCAATGATGCGGAAGGTTTTGCCCCGCCACAGGTTTGCTGCGGCTGCTAAGAGCAGTGCAATATGACAACTCCCTGACACGCGGGATTCATTTCTATCGGGGGCGATGCAATTTTTCCGCAACGTGACAGATTGAGCGCGATGGACTCGTGCATTTCCTTGTTTTTCGGCGATTCATGGAAATATTTTTGCCCGCTCCGTGCGACAAAAATGTCACGCGCAATATTGTTTCAACATGCCGCACTGCGGTATGAGCGACCTCGATGTGCATGACATGTTACGACATCGCTTGATGCATTTGCGGTGCCTGTGCGAGACACGCGGTCCATGGGCGTCGCACACAACCACCAGGGCCATAATCACGGCCACCCGCACCACGATCACGGTCATGGTCACCATCACGGGCCCGGTGATGGGCACGGCCATGGACATAGCCATGGGGGCCACCACCATGGCCATCACCACTCCCTGCCGAGCAACATAGGCAGGGCTTTCGCTCTCGCGGTCGGGCTCAATCTCATCTTCGTGGTGGCGGAAGTGACCGCCGGTTTTCTCAGCGACTCGATGGCCCTGCTTGCCGATGCGGGTCACAATCTGTCGGACGTACTCTCGCTCCTGCTCGCCTGGGCGGCCAGCGTGCTTGCTTCGCGGCCGCCGACGGAGCGCTTTACATACGGGCTGAAAAGCTCCTCGATTCTAGCTGCCATCGCCAATGCCGCTCTGCTGTGGGTAGCGATCGGCGCGATCCTGGTCGAAACGATCCGCCGCTTCGCCGAACCGGCACCCGTCGCGGGGACGACGATGATCGTGGTCGCGGCGCTAGGTATTGCGGTGAACGCTCTCTCGGCGCTGCTGTTTGCCAAGGGCAGCAAGACCGATCTCAATTTGCGCGCCGCTTTCGTGCATCTGATGGCCGACGCAGCGGTTTCTGCCGGGGTGGTTATCGCCGGCATCGTCATTGTCTGGACCGGCTGGAGCCTTGTCGATCCGATCGCCTCGCTGGTCATCACCGCCGTCATCGGCTGGTCGAGCTGGAGCCTGCTGCGCGAGTCGCTGCGGATGGGCATGATGGCCGTGCCAGAGAGCATCGACATCGGCGCCGTGCGCGGCTTCCTGGAAGCCCGCCCCGGCGTGGAGCGCGTCCACGACCTTCACGTCTGGCCGATGAGCACGACCGAGACCGCGCTTACCGCGCACCTCGTCATGCCCGAGGGCCAGCCCGGCGACGCTTTCCTCCAGCAGCTTGCCCATGACCTTGAGCACGATTTCCGCATCGGCCACCCGACCATCCAGATCGAAACCGAGGCCGAATGCGTGTGTTCGCTGGAAAGCGAATCCGTCGTCTGAAATCGGTCTGGCGTGCTCCGTCCGCGCCCAGCGACAATAAGGTACAATAAACCCGATTGCGGCAGGCGGGGCGGCGTTTAGGAATCGTGTCCATCTTTGATTGCACGGACAGATCCGCGATGAAACGTCGACACCCCGCCCGCCTCATGCTTTCCGCAGCGCTCGCTTGCGCCTTGCTGCCCGGCCTTGCCCATGCCGACACCAAGAGTGACCTTGAGGCGCGCTACGCGGCACTCAAGACCGCCATGGACACGCGCGAGCCGGATGACATCAAGCCTTTCCTGACGCCTGACTTCAAGCGCACCGATCTTGGCGGCAATTCCATGAACGCCGATGACATGATCGAGCGCCTTGCGAATATTCCCGTCGATCCGAGCCGCAAGTCGACCAACACGATTACCTCGGTGACCGTCAATGGCCAGACCGCCGAAGTCGAGCAGCGCCAGGACGCCTCCGACAACCGCCAGGGCCGTGACGGCGAAACCCATCAGATCGCGATGAGCGAACTGTCGCACGATACCTGGGTCCAGACCGACAAGGGATGGCTGCTCAAGTCCACCGAGACCGAGCAGATGACGATTTCCCGCGACGGTCAGGTCGTGCGCACGATGAAGAAGGGCGATCCGATGCCTCCGCGTGGCGGGCGCGGCGGTCCCGGTGGCGGCCGCATGGGCCCGCCCCCTTCTGACGGAAACAACTGAGAAGCGACCATGCGCCCCGGCTGCCCGGCCGGTGAGCCGGGGCGCAATTCCGAACAACGAAAAGGGCCCGCCCGGATAATCCGGACGGGCCCTTTTCGTTTTGATCTTGGCAGCAGCGCTTAGGCTGCGGCTTCGGCCTTGTCGCCCTTGAGCACGCGGACCGGTTCCTTGCGGCCCTCCACCACGTCCTTGTCGACAACGACTTCGGCGATATCGCCTTCGGTCGGCAGGTCGAACATGGTGTCGAGCAGCAGCCCTTCCACGATCGAACGCAGGCCGCGCGCGCCGGTCTTGCGGTCGATGGCCTTCTGGGCGATCGCCTCAAGCGCCTCGTCCGTGAAGGTCAGTTCCACGTCTTCCAGCTCGAACAGCTTGGCGTACTGCTTGATCAGCGCGTTGCGCGGCTCCTTCAGGATCTTGACCAGCGCCTCGATGTCGAGGTCGTTCAGGGTCGCGATCACCGGCAGACGGCCGACGAACTCGGGGATCAGGCCGAACTTCAGCAGATCTTCCGGCTCCGCCTTCTGGAGCAGTTCGCCCACGCGGCGCTTGTCCGGATCGGCGACATGCGCGCCGAAGCCGATCGAACGCTTCTGGAGGCGGTCGGCAATGATCTTCTCAAGACCCGCGAAGGCGCCGCCGCAGATGAACAGGATGTTGGTCGTGTCCACCTGCAGGAATTCCTGCTGCGGGTGCTTGCGGCCGCCCTGCGGCGGAACCGATGCGGTGGTGCCTTCCATCAGCTTCAGCAGCGCCTGCTGCACGCCCTCGCCCGAAACGTCGCGCGTGATCGACGGATTCTCGGCCTTGCGGCTGATCTTGTCGATTTCGTCGATGTAGACGATGCCGTGCTGCGCCTTCTCGACGTTGTAGTCGGAAGCCTGGAGCAGCTTGAGGATGATGTTCTCCACGTCCTCGCCCACGTAACCGGCTTCCGTCAGCGTGGTGGCGTCGGCCATGGTGAAGGGCACGTCGAACGTCTTGGCGAGCGTCTGCGCGAGCAGCGTCTTGCCCGAACCGGTCGGCCCGACGAGCAGGATGTTCGACTTCGAAAGCTCGACGTCGCCCTGCTTGCCGCTGTGCTTCAGCCGCTTGTAGTGGTTGTGCACCGCCACCGACAGCACGCGCTTCGCGCGGTCCTGCCCGATCACGTAGTCGTTCAGCGTCTCGCAGATGTCGCGGGGAGACGGCACGCCGCCGTCCTTTTTACCCGCAATCCCGGCCTTGGTTTCCTCGCGAATGATGTCGTTGCAGAGCTCGACACATTCGTCGCAGATGAAGACCGTGGGGCCCGCGATCAGCTTGCGCACTTCGTGCTGCGACTTGCCGCAGAAGCTGCAGTAGAGGGTGCTTTTCGCGTCAGATCCGCTCAATTTCGTCATTTTCCGTCTTTAGGCCATTTCCAGGCGACTCGTCGAGTCTACCTTGGACGGGGCCGGTTTTGCAATCCTAGCCCGATATGGGTACCCCGAGAACCATTGCAAAGAACTGAAGGTCGATACCCGCAGGCACCGACCTTCCGCGTCATGCTCAGGCTTCGGCCGGCTTGTCGGCGTCGGGCCGCGTTTCGAAGACCTTGTCGACGAGGCCGAACGCCAGTGCTTCCTCGGCTTCGAGGAAGGTGTCGCGGTCCATCGCCTTCTCGATCTCGTCGAGCGACTTGCCGGTGTACTTCACGTAGAGATCGTTGAGACGCTTGCGCATCCGCAGGATCTCGCGCGCCTGGATCTCGATGTCCGAAGCCATACCGCGTGCGCCGCCCGAGGGCTGGTGCACCATGATGCGGGCGTTCGGCAGAGCGATACGCATGCCCGGCTCACCGGCGGCGAGCAGGAAGCTGCCCATCGATGCAGCCTGGCCGATGCACACCGTCGAAACGCGCGGCTTGATGTACTGCATGGTGTCGTGGATGGCCATGCCGGCCGTCACCACGCCGCCCGGCGAGTTGATGTACATCGAAATGTCCTTGGTCGGATTTTCCGATTCGAGGAACAGGAGCTGCGCGACGATCAGCGAGGCCATGTGGTCCTCGACTTCGCCGGTGATGAAAACGATGCGCTCGCGCAGCAGGCGCGAGTAGATGTCGAAGCTGCGCTCACCACGGCTGGTCTGCTCGACGACCATCGGCACGAGTGCGCCGGTCACGGGGTCGGTAGTGAACTTTCCTTGGGCGCCCGAGGCGCCAAACAGGTCGAGCATGGGAGTCCTCTTCTGATTTGGACCGCCTATGTCGCGTGCCCCCGCACGATGTTCAAGGCCTTTAACCCCTCAATCAGTGCACCGCACACAACTTATGCGGGCATTGTCCGACCTTGAGCCCCACTTGTCCCGCTTCAGAGCGATCGAGGGCACGATCCGTTGCCCTTTCTCAATATTTCCGTCATCCCTTGGCGGGATAAGGGAAATCTCTTGTCGCCGGCTTCGGGGGGAGCCTTTGCATGTCGAAAAAGCTCCAGGTGGGCACGATCCTGCTTACCGTGATGGCCCTTGCCATGGGAATCGCGTGGGCGTGCCTGCATCGCGGTCCATGGTACGACGAATTCTACACGCAATATGTGACGCGCCCCGGCCCTGGCTGGGGTGAAGCCCTGCGGACGAGCTGGCTCGCGGACAATCATCCGCCGCTCTATTACGCCCTTGCCCGCGCCACCGCCTGGATGGGCTCCATAGAGACTCACCGGCTGCTGAACCTCGCCATCGGCGTGGTCTGCCTCCTTGCCGGCGTGGCCATCGTGCGCGATGTGCCGCGCCTGCTGCCCGCGAGCGCCGTGCTTCTGCTGCTGCTGGCAGGCAACGAATGGACCGTGCTGAGCGCGAGCGAACTGCGCTCCTACTTCCTGTCGCTTGGCGCGGGCACCGTGCTGGCGCTATCCCTCAGCGCCCTGTCGCTCACGTGCGAAGGCGGCTCGCGGGCACGCCGACTGATCTATTTTGCCAGCGTATTGGTGGCTTTCAACACCCATATCGTCACCACGCTGATCGCCGGAGCCCTTATTGCCCCCTTTATCGCCGCCGCCGTGCTGCGCCGCGACTGGACTCTGGCGCGTGCCGTCGCCGTGCCGGCGCTGGCGGCGGGCGGGGTCTTCATCGCCCTCAGCCTGATCCAGCTGCCCTACTGGCAAGCCAATACCCGGGCGTTTTGGATACCGGCCGGCTTCGGCGAAGCGCGGTGGTCAATCGAATATGCCCTGCTGCGCAGTCTGGAAGCCAACCCGCTCGTGCTGCTGGGTGCGCTTGCCGGCGTGCTCCTCATGGGGCGCGACCTCATCCGCAACCGCACGGCCTGCACCGAGGTCCGGACGCTGGCCCTGCTGGCGACAGGCGTGATGGCTGGCCTTGGCATGCTGGTGGTGGTGCACCTGCTCCACCCGATGCTGATCGAGAAGTACCTGACCGCCATGGTCGGCGCGGTCAGCGTGGGTATCGCGCTGGCCTGCGGACGCCTGCTGAGGGCGCTGGGGCCGAAAACGACGGCGGTCTTTCTCAGCTTCGCGCTGCTCGTCTCGGTCTGCGGACTGGTGCAGAATGTCGGCAAGGCCGAAGCGCGCTACTCGTGGTACGGCACCGGCGGCTTCATCGCTCGCGAGGTGCGCCTCTGCCCCGGCACGCTGGTCCATACCGACCGCTTCTGGAACGCCGATGTCCTGTCCCTCCCGCCCGCGGACAACCTTTCGGTCGCGCCCTGGGCCTATCGCGAGGTTGCCGGACACTTCGGCTTCGCGATCGAGCCGGAAACCTCACGGAAACGGGCAGAGGCCTGCCCCACGTTGTTCTGGGCCGAGCACGACAGCCGTCATCGCCTGAGCGATGCTGTCATCCTCGCCCACTTGCGCCAGAGCGGGTTCGCGGTGGACGCGATCGAGGTCCACCGTATCGGCGATGGCTGGGTCGCGGTTTCGCAGCCGGGCGCTTAACCGACATCAACAAGAAAGGCCCGCCGTGTTCGCACACGGCGGGCCTTTCAACGATCGGTCAGCGGTTTAAGCGACGCGATCAGTCTTCCTTGGCAGCGGCCTTCTTCTTGGCCGGAGCCTTCTTGGCGGGCTTCGCCTCGGCCTCGGCCTCGACTTCAGCTTCGTCCTTCTTGGCAGCAGCCTTCTTGGCGGGAGCCTTCTTCGGCTTTTCCTCGGCAGCAGCTTCGTCAGCCGGCGCTTCCTCGGCGGCGTCCTTGGCAGCGGCCTTCTTGGCCGGAGCCTTCTTGGCGGCCGGCTTCTTGGCTTCCGCCGGCTTCTCGCCGTCGGTGTCAGCCTCGATAGCAGCCTGCAGTTCGTCGCGGGTCACTTCGCGCTCGGTGACTTCGGCCTTCTCGATCAGGAAATCGACGACCTTGTCCTCGTAGAGCGGCGCGCGCAGCTGGGCAGCCATCATCGGGTCCTGCTGGACATATTCGAAGAAGCGCTGGCGGTCTTCCGGACGATACTGCTGCGCAGCCTGCGAGACCAGCATCGACATTTCCTGCTGGGTCACTTCCACGCCGTTGGCCTGGCCGATTTCCGACAGGAGCAGACCCAGACGCACGCGGCGCTCGGCGATCTTGCGGTAATCGTCCTTCTCGGCTTCGATCTCGGCGAGAGCGGCAGCGGGATCTTCCTCGTTGCCGGCTTCCTGCGTGAGCTGCTGCCAGATCTGCGAGAATTCGGCTTCCACCATGGTCGGCGGCACGTCGAAGTCATGACCGGCGGCAAGCTGGTCAAGCAGCTGGCGCTTCATCGCGGTGCGGGTCAGGCCGGCAGTTTCCTGCTCCAGCTGGCCCTTGAGCAGGCCCTGGAGCTGCTCAAGGCTCTCAAGACCCAGTTCCTTGGCGAAATCGTCGTCGATCTTCGATTCGGCAGGTGCCTTCACTTCGTGCACGACGATGTCGAAGGTGGTTTCCTTGCCGGCGAGGTTCGCGGCGGGGTAGTCTTCGGGGAAGGTCACCGTGATGGTGCGCTCGTCACCGGCCTTGGCGCCGCCGAGCTGCTCTTCGAAGCCGGGGATGAAGCGGCCGGCACCGATGACCAGCGGGGCCTTCTCGGCCTTGCCGCCGTCGAACTCGACGCCGTCGAGCTTGCCGGTGAAGTCGATGATCAGCTGGTCGCCGTCTTCGGCCGCGCCGTCCTTGGTTTCGAAACGCTGCTGCTGCGAGGCAATGCGCTCAACCGCTTCGGCAACGGCGTCTTCGGCCACGGGCACGGTCAGCTTTTCCAGCTTCAGGCCGTCGATCGCGGGAGCGGCGATAACCGGGAGGACTTCGAGGCTGACGGTCAGCTCGACATCCTTGCCTTGCTCATAGCCTTCGCCCAGCGCAACATCGGGGTTCATGGCCGGACGCAGCGCGTGATCGGCAACCAGCTTGTCCATCGCTTCGCGGATCGAGTTGTTCAGCGCTTCCTGGTGGATCGCGTCGCCGTGCATCTTCTTGACGAGGTTCGCGGGCACCTTGCCGGGGCGGAAGCCGGGCATCTTGACCTGCGGGGCGATCTTCTTGACCTCACCCTCGATCTTGGCAGTGATGGTCTTGGCGGGAATGGTCACCGTGTAGGCGCGCTTCAGGCCCTCGTTGGTGGTTTCGACGATCTGCATTTCAAATGCCTTCCTGTACAATTCAACGGGCCAACGCAAAGAGCCTGCGGGCCGATTCTCGCGACTCATCCCCCCGGGCGGCAGACTGGTGCGGGCGAAGGGACTCGAACCCCCACATCTTTCGATACTGGTACCTAAAACCAGCGCGTCTACCAGTTCCGCCACGCCCGCAAAGATGAAGCCTGAAACTCAAGGCCCGTGCCCTTATAAGGACACGCGGAAAAGGGCAAGTGCGGCGATTCGCATGGTGTGCAGACAGGCTGCGCCGTTCCCGTGCCGGGACGGGTCGCGGCAGCCCTCCGGCAGGCCGCCTTGCACCATGCCTGCCGCCTGCCCAACTAGAGTAATGTCCCTTGAAGACATGACAAAGCGAGAGGCAGCCATGGCCACCCAACCCGGAGACGACCCCGGCAATACCCCGCCCGAAACGCCCTATCCGCCCGTGGAACCAGACGCGCCGGATACCCCGCAGGAACTGCCACCGACTGGCCCGGACTTCGATCAGCCGGATCCGACGCCTACGGAATTGCCGCCCCCGGACTGAGGGACTGTTTGAAATCCGGTCGTAACCGGATTTCAAACAAGCTCCGGGCAGCGGCCCGTATTCAGTTCAGTCCTACCAGCCGGGCCAATGTCCGCAGCGTCGTTTGCTTGTCCGCCTTGCGGGCAGCACCGGGCACGACCGGGCATTCCAGACAGTAAGCCTGTGCCCCGCTGGTCGAGAGCATCGCCGCAAGCTGCCCTGCCAGATGCGCGCCCTGCTCCTCACGGCGCTGCGACACGAGGCTCGCGAAGTCGTAGGCCCGGGCATGGCTGTCTTCATCCGGCGCCTGCGAGGTGTAGCTGTTCACGAACCGGGTGACCGTGTCCTCCTCGCTCTGGAGATAGACGGCATGCCACTTGCCGTTGCCGACACCGCCAAGCCGCGCTGCTTCGGCCAGCGCGGCATTGAGATCGCCCATACGGTCGACAAGGCCGATCCGCTGCGCCTCTGAGCCCGGCCAGACGCGGCCTTGCGCGATCGCGTCCATCTTCTCCGGCGTGGTCCGGCGCGCCTGCGCCGAAATACCGACGAACTTGTGGTAAGTGCTCTCGATCGAGGCCTGCAACATGCCCTCCACCTCGGGCGAAAGGCCGCCGAGGATGTCGGGCTGGCCGGACAGCGGCGTGGTCTTCACGCCGTCGCTGGTGACGCCATATTGGGCCAACGTATTCTCGAAGCTGGTAATGACGGCAAAGACGCCGATCGATCCAGTGATCGTGGCGGGTTGGGCAAAGACGGTCTGCCCCGGTGTCGAGACCCAGTAACCGCCGCTGGCGGCAAGGTTGCCCATCGAGACCACGATCGGGATCTTCTTCGCCTTGTAGCGCTCGATCGCGCGGCGCATGCGCTCGGCCGCCATGGCCGAACCGCCCGGCGAATCGATGCGCACGACCAGCGCCTTGAAGCCTTCGTCGATATTATCGTCCAGCAACTGGGCAATGCGGTCGCCGCCGGCGCGGCCCGGCCCGGCATCGCCGTCGACGATTTCACCGGCGATAGTGACGACTCCGATCTCGGCGCCTTCCTTCTTTTCGGGATTGGCGGCGAGCCAGGCGGCCAGTGCGGTGTGGCGATAGGGCAGATCCCTGCCGTCCTGATCGGAATCGTCCTTGCCGGCGATGGACGCCACGCGGGCATCGAACTCGCTCTTGTCGCCGATGCGGTCGACGATCCCGGCCGCCTTGGCGCCTTCGGCGAAGTCACCTCCGCTCGCCTTGGCCCAGCCCAGCGGATCGCCGGTCATTCGGTCAAGCTGCGCCCGGGGGCGCGCGGCGGCGATGTTGGCCCGATAGCTGTTCCAGAGCGCGCCGTAGACGTCCTGCATGGCCTCGCGCGCCTCGGGCGACATGTCGCTGCGCATGTAGGGTTCCACGAAGCTCTTATAGGTTCCGGCGCGGAAGACATGGGCGTTGACCTTGAAACGGTCGAGCAGGCCCTTGAAATAGACCTGATTCCCGCCCGGGCCCGCCACGAAGGCGCCGCCCATCGGGTCGATCCAGACCTCGCTGGCATGGGAGGCGAGCTGGACGCCGTCATCGGCATAGGCATTGGCGAACGTCAGCACCGGCTTGCCCGCCTTGCGCACTTCATCCATCGATTGGCCGATTTCCTCGATATTCACCATGCCGCCGCCCAGAAAACGCGACATGTCGAGCACGACGACCTTGATGCGGCTATCCGTCGCGGCAAGGTGCAGCGCGCGTTCGAGGTCGCGGGCCCGATATTCGCCGGCCGGTGCGCTGGAGCCGAGCAGCAGGGCCAGCGGGTCGATCCGGCTCTTCTCCTCGACGATCGAGCCATTGAGGTCGAGCAGCAGCGCGCCGTCCTGAATCCGGGTGGCGGCGGGCCGCGCCATCAGCAGGGCATAGAGCGCGCCAAAGAAGAGCAAGAGGAAAACCAGCGCCAGCGCGTCCTTCACCGCGACCAGCAATCTCCAGACCCTGTGCGCAAATTTCATGGATTCACCCGCCTTTCCGGCAACTTCATACCCCCACGGGGCCGGTGCGGCCAGAGCGGGCAACAAGTCTTTTTTCCGGCCCCATGCGCCCGCCATGTGGATACGAATGGCGTGCCTTGCAAAGGACTCGGCTCAAAACGCTTGAGCCCGGCCCCACCTGTGCCTAAGGCCTGATCTTCGATGACATCCCCAGAATATATCTATCCGGAAGGCGCGCTCGCCTTCCCGCATCGCGGTCTCGTGGGCATCGGCGGCCTTGCCCCGCATGAGATATGGTTCCTCCTTGACGAGGCCCAGCAGTGGGTCGAACTCAATCGCGGCACGCAGAAACGCCGCGACCTGCTGTCCGGCCTGACGATCATCAATGCCTTCTTCGAAAACTCGACGCGCACGCTGCTGAGTTTCGAAATCGCCGGCAAGCGCCTCGGCGCCGATGTGGTCAACATGGCCGTCGCCAATTCCAGCGTGAAGAAGGGCGAGACGCTGATCGACACGGCGATGACGCTGAACGCCATGCGCGCCGATGCCATCGTCATCCGCCATGCCAGTTCCGGCGCGGTGCAGCTGATCGCCGATCTGGTCGATTGCCCGGTGCTCAATGCCGGTGACGGCCAGCACGAACACCCCACGCAGGCCCTTCTCGACGCCCTGACCATCCGGCAGGCCAAGCGCGCCTTCAACGGCCTGCGCGTGACCATCTGCGGCGATATCCTGCACAGCCGCGTCGCTCGCTCGAACATCCTCTCGCTGGCCTCGCTCGGCGCCGAAGTGCGCGTCTGCGCGCCGCCCGCGCTGATGCCCGCCGATATCGAGCGGATGAACGTGAAGGTGTTTCATGATTTCGACGCCGCGCTGAAGGGCGCCGACGTGGTGATGATGCTGCGCCTCCAACTGGAACGCATGGAAGGCCAGTTCATCCCCTCCCCGCGCGAATATCGCCATCTTTACGGCCTCACGCTCGACCGGCTTGCCAAGGCCGAGCCCGACGCCCTCGTCATGCATCCGGGACCGATGAACCGCGGTATCGAAATCGACTCCAACGTGGCCGATCTGGTCGGCCGCTCGCAGATCACCACGCAAGTCGAAATGGGCGTGGCCATGCGCATGGCCTGTCTTGACGTGCTGACCCGGCGAACGCGCGGTGTGGAGGGCTGGGCATGAGCAATCAGGCGCCCCTCACCGTCACCAATGGCAAGCTGGTCCTCGCCGATGGCTCCATCACCCCGGGCGGGCTGCGCAGCGAGGGCGGCTTCATCACCGCGATCGGCGCCGACGTCACTGCGCAACCGGGCGATACCGTCCATGACGCAGGCGGCCACCTGATCGCCCCGGGCCTTGTCGATCTGGGCGTTTTCGCCATCGACAAACCAGCCTTCCACTTCGGCGGTATCACCCGCGCCGCGCTGATGCCGGACCAGAATCCGCCGCTGGACGTGCCGGCACGCGTGCGCTTCGCCGCGCAGTCGGGCAAACCGGACTTCTGGGTCCACCCGCTCGCTGCCGCGACGCAGGGCCTCGAAGGCACGTCGCTGGCCGAGATCGCGCTGATGCGTGACGCCGGGGCCAAGGCCGTCGCCACCGGTCGCCACTGGATCGGCGATTCGGGCACTATGCTGCGCCTTCTCCAGTACACCGGCATGCTCGGCATGGTGGTGATGACGCATTCCGAGGACGCGGGCATCGTCGGCAAGGCCGTCGCCACGGCCGGCGAAATGGCGACCCGCCTCGGCCTGCCTTCCGCACCGGCCGAAGCCGAGGCGCTGGCCATCGCCCGCGATATCGCGCTGGCCGAACTGGCGAATGCGCCGATCCACTTCCGCAAGGTGACGACCGCCAAGGGGCTGGACCTCGTGCGCGGCGCCAAGGCGCGCGGGCTGAAAGTGACGGCGGGCGTGACGCCGGCCTACTTCATGCTCTCGGACCTCGCACTGGGGGGCTTCCGCACGTTCGCGCACCTCTCGCCGCCGCTGCGCTGCGAAGACGACCGCAAGGCCGTGATCGCCGCCATCGGCGATGGCACCATCGACGTCATCGCCTCCGGCCATGATCCGCGCGGGCCCGAGGACAAGCGCCTGCCCTTCTCTGATTCGGCCCCCGGCATGGCGGGCGCCGAAACGCTGCTGCCGCACACGATGAATCTCGTGCGCGATGGCGTGATCTCAATGTCGCGCGCATTCGAGCTGGTCGCCACGAACCCGGCCAGGTTGCTGGGCGTGAATGCGGGCAAGCTCGAAGTGGGCGCCGAGGCCGACATCGCAGTGGTCGCGCCGGATCGTCCGTGGATCGTCGATTCGAGCAAGATGGCGGCTGTTGCGGGCAATACGCCGTTCGACAAACAGCCTGTTCAGGGCCGTGCCGTAGCGCTGTTCAAGGGCGGCGTGGCGGTGCTTCAGAAGTAAGCGGCTGCATGGGCCGGACCCGTTCCGGCCCAAAACGCACTCCCCTTTCACCCAAAGCACCTCGTCGTCCCCGCGCAGGCGGGGACCCCGCTTTTCTTGGCCAGCTTAGCAAAAGAAAGCGAGGCCCCCGCCTGCGCGGGGGCGACGGGTGGTTCGCGGTTCAGGCTCAACCGGAAACACCAAACCTCAGCTATGCACCAAAAAAGACGGCCCCTGTCCGAGGACAGGAGCCGTTCAGGTTCACATGGAACTGGTAGAAGCGTGCGCCGGTCAGCGGCTCGCGAGCGAGGCGCCCGGCAAGGCGCGCTGCTGGGAATAGGCAAGACAACCCGCGCCGCCCTTTCGGACGGTCGAGCACAAGGCCTGCGCCGCACCGCGATCGAAGCCTTCGGCCGCGACGCGGTAGTAACGCTGGCCGTTCACCTGCGCTTCGGTGATGCGCATGGTGTGGTCCTTGAGCTTCGGATTCTGGGTCTGGAAGATGGCCCAGGCGCGCTTGGCGCCGTCCATCGTCCGGAACGATCCGAGCTGAACGAGATGCGTGGTCGGCTGCGCCGCTGCAAACTTCGGCGCAGCAGCGGTACGCGCCGCAATGGCATGGACAGCGGCAGGGCGAGCGGCCGGCGCCGGCTGGACCGTCGTGCTCGCCGCGAAGGGCCGCGAGGGCGCTGCTTCGACCGCGGCCACACGAACGACCGCCGCTGGAGTAGATGCCCGAGCCGGTGCAGGCGCCGGAGCCGATTCCTCGGGCTGGTCGGCGCCCCAGAAGCTTTCACCCGTCTGGACCGCCGGAAGCTCGCCGCCAGCAGCCGGCTTCGGCGCTGCAGCCGCCACCGGTGCGGCCGTATCGGCAACCGCCAGTTGCGCACCATCGGCAGGCTTGTTCAGCGCCAGCATGGCCGGCTGACCCGAATCTCCGCGCAACGGCACGCCCATCAGGCCGGCAATGCGCTCGCGGCTCTTGTCCGCGTCGGCACTCGCAGCCCATTCGTTGAGGCGGGCTTCGAGCTGGTCGCCGGTCAGGTCCTGCGAGGCGATCAGGCGCGCTTCGCGCCAGCGGCCGTCGAGGGCATAGGCATAAGCAAGGTTCTGGCGCGCCTTGGGCGTCGCCCCGCCGCCGCGCACGACGTCGGTCAGGATCGAGACACCGCTCGCAGGCTGTCCGGCCAGCGCAACGGCCAAGCCGAAGTCGCTCATGGGGATCTTGTCCTGTACGCGCTGAAGCAGTGCCAGCGCCTCCGCATTCCGGCCAGCGCCGATATAGGCGAGCGATGCGCCGAGCGCGGTGTGGGCATCCTCGTCACCCAGCGAGATCGCGTCCTCGAACGTGGTGGCCGCCGAATCGAAGCGTCCCACCGCCAGATAGGCCTGTGCCAGCATGGCGCGCGAACGGGCGTCGCGGGGCGATTTCGCCACGCGCTGTTCGGCGCGGGCGATATCCCTGTCGCCCTGCTCGGCGCCCGCAGTCACGGGCGCATCGGCGCTGGCGACCGGCGCGTGGCTGGCGCAGCTCACGAGCAGCGCGGCAGCCATGGCCGCGCCCAGCGCGAGCCCGCCGGTCCGGGCGTGCGAAGAATTGAGGCGTTGCATCGGATTGTCCCCCCTAGGACGAGGTCAGCTATGCTTTCCGGCCGATAGAGCCGGGGACGAGATGTCGGCGAATTCGGCAAGATACTTGTCGAGCGCCTCGGTCACGATGACTTGCGCGCTGCGGTTGGTCAGCAGCCCGGCCATCTTGAGGCGGAAGTGGCGTTCTGCGTCGAGACGCAGCGTGAAAGCGGCGCGGCGGCCTTCCGGAACCATCGTGCGCACCGGAGCTGCCGTGCGGTTGATGCGTTCGGCAAGATCCTCGATCTGGCGCAGAACATCGGGCTTGCGCGGCGCGATGCCCGGCATTTCGGGCGTCAGCGAAGCCATCGGCTGGCCGGTCGAGCCGTCTTCGCCCGAATCCTCGTCCAGATGCGGCTCGGCGTGGAAAGCCTCGGCAACGGGTGCCTCGTCGAACTGCGCTTCCTCAATGTGGACCGCCACGGGCGCGGCGACCGGCTCAGGCATCAGCGCTTCGGGCACGGCCGAGACCGGCGCCTGCTGCTCGGGATCGCCCCAGTCGTTCCAGCCCAGATCGTCCATCTTGCCCGGATCCGCACGCATCCCGGCCATGCCGAAGGAAGCGGTATCCTGACGGCGCATCGCGGGCCGGGCGCTGCCCTTGCGGGCCAGCAGACTCGGCGAGAGCGACGCGAATGTACGGGGTTCGGTCATCGCGCCGGACATCGTCAGGATCCGACGACGCGGCGGCCGAAGCCACCGACCGGACGCTGTGCGCCCTGCACCACCGGCTGGCCGGGAACCGGCGGGGCCGAGAACACGGTGCGGCGGAAATTCTTTTCGAGACGGTCGGAAATGTAGTTCCAAAGCGCCGCGACTTCCTGTGCGGAGCGGCCGTTGGGATCGACTTCCATGACCGTGCGGCCATCGATCATCGAGGCGGCGAAGTCGGTCCGCTGGTGCAGTGTCACCGGCGCCACGGTGCCGTGCTGCGACAACGCGACAGCGGCTTCGGCCGTGATTCGCGCCTTGGGCGTGGCGGCGTTGACGACGAAGAGCAGCGGCTTGCCCGAACGCTCGCACAGATCGACAGTGGCGCCCACGGCGCGCAAGTCATGCGGGCTCGGACGGGTCGGCACCACGATCAGTTCGGATACCGAGATCACGCTCTGGATCGCCAGGGTAATGGCCGGCGGCGTGTCGATCACGGCCAGCTTGAAGCCCTGCTGGCGCAGGACCTGAAGGTCGGCGGCGAGGCGTGCCACGGTGGTCTGCGCGAAAGCGGGCAGTTCCGCCTCACGCTCGTTCCACCAGTCCGCCAGCGAGCCCTGCGGGTCGATGTCGATCAGCACGACCGGCCCGGCACCAGCGCGCTGGGCCTGGACGGCAAGATGTCCCGAGAGCGTGGTCTTGCCCGAACCGCCCTTCTGCGATGCCAATGCCAGTACTCGCAAAGCCCTGTCCCCTGAATTCCGCTTAGGAAAGTGAACCTGTCACGAGGAAGGGATTCGCAGATCGTTCCTAATTTAGAGTTAATTAGGTCCGCAGCGGCGTGGCGCGCCGCCACCCTGCCCCCAGCTACTCTTCTGGCCTGTCATCGCATCATGGGATCAGGAAAGTATTTACCATGCCGGTTAACGCCAATTTTCGGCAGAGGCCCGCATTGTCACGGGATCCCACTGGCGTCATCCGTCAATCTTCGCCAAGCATGGCACCCATTCGGAACGGGAATCGGGGCGGGTACAAGATGCAGAAAATTCTTCGTTTCCTTGCTGCAAGTGGCGCCAGAAGCGGCGTCAAAAGCGGGGCCTGCTGCCTGATCGGCGCGCTTGCGGCCACTACCGCCCACGCCGACGTAAAGTCCGGAGTCGATGCCTGGTCGTCCGGCCAGTACGATATCGCCGTGCAGCAATGGCGCCCCCTGGCCGACAAGGGCGACGCCGATGCCGAATTCAACCTGGCGCAGGCCTACAAGATGGGCAGAGGGGTACCGCTCGATCTGGAGCAGGCCGAAACGCTCTATGGCAAAGCCGCCGCGCAGGGCCACGTTCAGGCCGCCGACAACTACGGATTGCTGCTGTTCCAGCGCGGCCAGCGCGAAGAGGCGATGCCCTATATCGCCGCCGCCGCCGCGCGCGGCGATTCGCGGGCGCAGTACATTCTGGGAGTCGCGCACTTCAATGGCGACTTCGTCGAAAAGGACTGGGTGGCCGCCTATGCCTTGGTGAGTCTGGCCCAGCAGGCCGGACTGCCGCAGGCCGCCCGCGCACTGGCGCAGATGGACGAGCATATTCCGCTGGCGCAGCGACAGGAGAGCGTGGCGCTGGCATCGAAGATGGCCGCCGAATCGGAGGCTGCACGGGCGCGGCTGGATGCGGCGGCCTCGCTGAACACGCCCGCCGTTCCCGCGACTCGGCCGCAGACCGTCGCCCCGGCCCGCGAAGCTGCGCTATCCGGGGGAACGGCGACGGCCGGTGCCGACTATACGCGCGGGGCCCCCGCGCCCGTCAGCAAACCGCTCGCGATGCCCGGTGCGGCGGCGGTCGCCCTTGCAGTGCCGCCCGCTCCGGAAAAGCCGGCCGCTCCGCCGGAAAAGCCAGTCGCTCCAAAAGCGATCGCGCAGAAAACCGTGACCCCGCCCACGACACAGCACGCTCCCGCACCAGCACAACACGGCGGCTGGCGGCTTCAACTCGGCGCCTTCGGCGTCGCCGGCAATGCCGACAAGCTCTGGGGCAGCCTGTCGAAGCGGCCGGAATTCGCCGGCATCCGCCGCGATATGGTGAAGGGCGGATCGCTCACATTTCTCTATGCGACCGGCTTCGCGAACAAGGGTGAAGCCGACAAGGCCTGCACCGCGCTCCGCTCCTCCGGCCATGAGTGCATCGTAAGCCCGCCGAAATAACCTTCGTCCCGGCGATTGCTGGGCCGCCCACGCTCCCGGACGGAATATCCATGGACTCCCGCGAATCGGAGGCATAGCCTCGCTCGCGGGAGACAGGGGCTATGCCGAAGGCATTGACGGGCGAAAGCGCCCGCGAGGTCCACTACGATAGCGAGGCGTCCGGTGCGGTTCATGCCGTTGACCGGCTGGGTACGCTTGACCTCGTGCGCGGGGTAGCAGTGCTGGGCATCCTTGCGATCAACATTTCCGGCTTCGCAGGCCCTGCAATAGGCAGCGCTTCACCCGGATTTGCAGCAGCCGCCTCTCGTTCCGACGAACTTGCCTATGCACTCGGCTTCCTGTTCTTCGAAGGGAAGATGCGCGCGCTTTTCGCCATGCTGTTCGGCGCGGGAATCGCGCTCTATTGCGAGCGGATGGACGCCGCCGGGCGGGACGGCGACGTCTTGCAGGTGCGCCGCCTCGCCTGGCTCATGCTGCTGGGGCAGTTGCATTATCTGCTGCTGTGGTGGGGCGACATCCTGTTCGTCTATGCCACTTGCGGCATCGCCGTACTGTTCGTGCGGCGCCAGCCTTGCGCGGTTCTGCTGGGGCTAGCGGCCGGGATCGCGTTGACGGCCTCGATCGTCGACCTCGCCGTTACGGTGCCGATGGCCCGCGCCGAAGAGGCGGTGCGACTGGGCGTCGCCACGCTGGCCGAACGGCATGAGGTCGCCGCGCGACTCGCGCTTTACCGGGAAGCGGCGGAAGCGCAGGCACGGCTCTACCACTCCGGTTTCTGGAACATCGCCGGCACCAAGCTGAGCGACGATCCATTCTGGCTGATCACCATGACCCTGCACGCATGGAGCGAAGTGGGGCCGTTGATGCTGGTCGGTCTCGTGCTCCAGCGCATTGGCGCCGCGCAAGGGGGCGTGCCGCGCCGGACGCTGCTGACCGTGGGAATAAGTGCCACGGCGGTAGGACTCGCGCTCTCCGCCCTCACCCTCGGCTGGGCATGGCCGCGGCATTTCCCGCCGATCGCCATGTACATGATGCTCGGCAAGGGTCTGTTGATACCGCATCTGCTGACCGCACTTGGCTACGGCGCGCTGCTGCTGGCTGCTGCTCCGGCGCTGCTGCGCACACGCCTTGGCATGCGACTCGCAGCCTGCGGGCAAGTGGCGTTCAGCAACTATATCGGCACCTCCCTGCTGATGAGCGCGCTGTTCTTCGGCTGGGGGCTGGGGCTTTATGGCCGGGTCGGCGCTGCGGAGCAGTGGCTTTTCGTGCTGATCGGCTGGTGCGTGATGCTCTGCTGGAGCGCGCCGTTCCTGCGCCGCTACCGGCGCGGACCGCTGGAACTGGTCTGGCGATCGCTGGTCGAAGGCTACCTTCTGCCCAATCGCCGCCCGCTATCTAGCTGACTTTTCTTGCGGATTTTCGCCGATTCAGAATGCTATTGCGATCCATTTGCAATTGCATATGATGGGGTTCCAAGAGGATTCGCACATGTACGTTTGCATTTGTAACGCCATCAAGGAAAACGACCTGCGGACCGCCGCACGCTGCTGCCGGGGCGATGCCCACGCGCTCTACGCAGCACTGGGACGGACCCCGCAGTGCGGCCAATGCATCGAGGATGCCGAAGATATCATCGCCGATGAAATGACGGCACTCGACGCACCGCTCAGCGCCGCTGCCTGACGGCACGGCGAATAGTCCTGCGGGATAACCCGGGCCCCCCCTCGGGTTGCCTCCCTTTGTTTAGGCGCCCATAATGCCCCTGAAATTTTCAGGAGCATCCCCCATGAAGGGCGACCCGCAGGTCATCGATTTCCTCAACAAGGCGCTCTTCAACGAGCTGACCGCGATCAACCAGTACTGGCTGCATTACCGCATGCTGGACAACTGGGGCATCAAGAAGCTCGCCGAATACGAGCGCCACGAATCGATCGACGAGATGAAGCACGCCGACGTGCTGGCCGATCGCATTCTGTTCCTTGACGGGCTCCCCAACTTCCAGGCGCTGGGCAAGCTGCGCATCGGCGAAAGCGTGGAGGAAGTGCTCAAAGCCGACCTCGCGCTGGAATACGATGCGATTCCGCTACTCAAGGAAGCGATCGCCTACTGCGAAACGGTGCGCGACTACGTCAGCCGCGAGATCTTCGAGCGCATCCTCGAAAGCGAGGAAGAGCATGTCGACTTCCTTGAAAAGCAGTTCGACATGATCGCCCGCATGGGCATCCAGAACTACTGCCAGCTCCAGAGCAAGCCGGCGGAAGACTGATACCGGACAGGCGCGCGGGCGGACATGGATTTTATCGCGCGCCTTGGCCTTTCGATACCGCTGATCCAGGCGCCGATGGCCGGCACTTCCACGCCCGCCCTTGCCGCCGCAGTCTCAAATGCCGGCGCGCTGGGCTCGCTCGCACTCGGCGCTATCGGGCCTGACGAGGCCCGCCGTCAGATCGCCGACTTGCGCGCCCGCGCCGACGGCCCGTTCAATCTCAACCTCTTCGTACACGAGACGCCCCGCCCCGATCCGGCGGGCGAACAGGCGTGGCTTGATGCCCTCGCCCCGCTGTTCCGGGAATACGGCGCGCAGCCGCCCACCGCGCTGGAGACGATCTACGACAGCTTCGCCGGAAACGCGGCGATGCTGGAGGTCGTTCTGGAGGCGAAACCGGCCGTGGTCAGCTTCCATTTCGGCCTGCCCGATTCCGAGACGATCGCCGCGCTCAAGGCGGCAGGCTGTCTGCTGCTTGGCAGCGTCACCAGCCTTGCCGAAGCGGATCTCTCGCTTGCTGCCGGGATCGACGTGCTGGTCGCGCAAGGCTGGGAGGCCGGTGGCCATCGCGGCATGTTCGATCCCGATGCGCGCGACGACCGGCTCGGCACGTTCGCGCTCACGCGGCTGCTGGCGCGCTGGGGCAAGCTGCCGGTCATCGCGGCGGGCGGGATCATGGACGGCGCCGGCATTCGCGCGGCACTGGACCTTGGCGCCATCGCCGCGCAGCTCGGCACCGCCTTCATCGCCTGCCCAGAAACGAGTGCGGACACCGCTTACCGTGCCCTGCTGGCGTCCGATGCCGCCAGTCACACGGCGATGACGCGCGCGATTTCGGGCCGCCCTGCCCGCTGCCTCGCCAATCGCTTCACGCAGTTCGGCGAGCATCCGGACCTGCCGCCCGTGCCTGCCTATCCGCGCACCTATCATGCCGGGAAGGCGCTCAACGCCGCCGCGAAGGCCGCTGGAGAGCCCCTCTACGGCGCGCAATGGGCGGGACAAGGCGCGCCGCTGATCCGGTCGATGCCGGCGGCGGAGCTGGTTGCCCAACTCGCCGCCGAACTCGGGCTTACGGCTTAGCCGCAGCCGGCTTGTCGGTCCGGTACTTGTCGAACCACGCCAGAATCGCCGAAGCCTTGGCCGCTGACTGAGAGGGCCGCGCGGCAATGCCGCCGTGGCTGGCACCCGGCACCTTCACCAGCGCCGTGGGCACGCCGCGGATCTGCAAGGCCGCGTAGTACTGCTCGGCCTCGCTCACCGGCGTGCGGTAATCCTCGGAGCCCACCACGACCATCGTCGGCGTTTTGACGTTGCCGACAAGGCTCAGCGGCGAACGGCGCCAATATTCCATCGGATCTTCCCACGGCTTCTTGTCGAACCAGTAGCGCGACGTGAAGGTGGTCGCGTCCATCGTCAGCGCTTCGCTGATCCAGTTGATCACCGGCTTCTGCGTCACCGCCGCCTTGAAGCGGTCGTTCTTGCCGACGATCCACGCCGTCAGCACGCCGCCGCCCGAGCCGCCGGTGACGAAGAGGTTGTTGGGATCGGCTACCCCGTCCGCGATCGCGGCATCGACGGCGGCCATGAGGTCGTCATAGTCGGTGCCCGGATAGGCGCGGTCGATCAGGTTGGCGAAGGCCTCGCCATACGAGGTGCTGCCGCGCGGGTTGGTATAGAGCACCGCATAGCCGTGCGCGGCATAGAGCTGATAGTCGGTCGCGAATCCGGGCGCATAGGCCGTGTTGGGGCCGCCGTGGATTTCAAGGATGAGCGGCGCGCGCTGGCCGGGCTGGAGGCCGGGCGGTGTCACCAACCAGGCGTCGATCTGGCGCCCGTCCGGCGCAGTTACAGCCAGTTTGCGCACCGGGGCCAAGGCCTTGGCCTCCATCCAGGTGCCGTTGAGATCGGTCAGCTTCCGGCCGGTTCCGCCATTACTCACCCACAAGTCCGCCGGCCGCGCCGCCGTGCCCGAGGTATAGGCGATGCGCCCGTTGTTCGAGACCGAGAAGGCCCCGCCGGTATAGGGCCGGTCATAGCCGCTGCCCGGGCTCAGCCCTTCGACCGCCGTGCGGATCGAGCCATCGAGCCCGACCCGGGCAACGTACGTCCGCGCATGATCGTCATACTGGGCAAGGATCGTGGAATTGCCGGACCACGCGATGGAATCGATCGAATGGTCGAAGCTCTTGCTGAGCGGCCGCACGCCCGAACCGTCGATGTTCATGACGTAAAGCTCGGTATTCTCGTAGGACCGGTTGACGTCGTCATAGCCCAGATAGGCCACGTGCTTGCCATCGGGCGAGACCAGCGCGCCGTTGTCCGGCCCATTGCGCGTGGTCAGTGCCGAAACCGTCCCGCCGACGACGTCGAGCGCGTAGACTTCCGAATTGTTGACCTCCCGCTCCCAGTCGGCCCGGCGGTTGCCTGAGAACAGGATGCGCTTGCCGTCCGGCGTCCACGAAAGCGGGCCGGAATCGTCGAAGTTGCCGAACGTCAACTGGCGCGGCGCGCCGCCGTCGGTCGAGACGAGGAAGATGTGCGCGTAGCCCGGCTGCGCATAGCCGTCGCCATCGGCGCGATAGGTCACGCGGTCGATCACTTCGAGCGGATCGGCCCACTTGGCGCCTTCCGGCTTGTTCGCGGGCGCCGAACCCAGCTTCAGGCCCTCACCCGGCACGCGCATGGTATAGGCGATCTGCCGACCATCGGGAGACCAGGCAATGCTGCCTGGGCTGTCCGGCAGATCGGTCACGCGCACCTGCGCCCCGGTGTCCAGCCACAGGACGTAGAGCTGCGGCGCGCCGGTGCCGTCGCTGGAGACGAAGGCCAGCCGCTTGCCATCCGGCGACCAGACCGGCGAGAAATGCGCGCCCGGGCCGGTTACCAGCGGTCGCTGCGCCCCGCTGGTGGCATCGACGATCCAGAGCGAGGGCACCTGCTTGTCGGTCATCACGTCGGCACTGGAGCGGACGTAGACGATCCGGCTGCCATCGGGCGAGATCTGCGGGTCGGTCACGCCCGAAAGCTTGAACAGATCATCGAGCGTGAAGCCGCGCTCGGGCCCAGCGCCGGCCGCATCGTCGGCCAGCGCAGGCGCGAGGGGAACGACGGCGCAGCCAAGTGCAAGGACGGCAAGTCGAAGGGCGAATGGGGTGCGCAAGGCGGCGATCTCCGGTTCTCGTTATGGGATGAGCGGAAAGGCCCCTGTGTCCCCCGCCCGGCCGCCCTGTCTCGCCCAGTCGCCTGAAAAAATCCACCCCGCAGCCGATCCGGACTGGCCAAGGCTGAAATCGTGCTAAGACAGAAGCATGGAGAGTCCACGACCGCAGCCGCCCTACCGTCTCGAAGATTACGGCTTCGCCTTCCTCGTCATCCTCGTTTCCATCGCCTTCGCATGGCTGCTCATGCCCTATTTCGGCGCCGTTCTGTGGGGCGTCGTGGCGGCAATCCTGTTCGAGCCGTTGACCCACCGTTTCTCGCATAACATGGGCGGCCGGCCCAATACGGCGGCCGGGCTTATGCTGCTGATGCTGCTGGCGCTGTTCATCATTCCCGCCATCCTGCTGGGCATCAGCCTGGTGCAGGAAGTGACCGTCATTTACGACAAGGTCGCCTCCGGCCAGATCGACATCGGCCAGACCGTCGCCAAGCTGCGGTCATCGCTGCCGGATTCGGTGGAGGGACTGGTCGAACGCTACGGCCTTGCCGACTTCGAGTCGCTGCGCCGCCAGTTCGGCGCCGGGATCGCAACCGGGCTTCAGGGACTGGCCACGCAGCTGGTTTCGGCCGGGCAAGGCGCGCTCAGCTTCCTCGCGGCGCTGGGCGTGATGCTCTACCTCACCTTCTTCCTGCTGCGCGACGGCCGCCGCTACGGCGAACTGATCCGCGAGGCCATGCCCCTGCGCCCGCATCTGCGCGACCGGCTGATCGTGAATTTCATCGTCGTCGTGCGTGCGACGATGAAGGGCACCGTAGTCGTCGCCATCCTGCAAGGCCTTGTCGGCGGGATCATCTTCTCGCTGCTGGGCATCCCCGGCTCGCTCCTGTGGGGCGTGCTGATGGGTTTCTTCTCGCTGCTTCCCGCTGTCGGCACGGGCCTCGTCTGGGTGCCCATGTCGCTTTACCTGCTGGCCACCGGCCACATCTGGCACGGCGCGATCCTCGCCTTTTGCGGGATGTTCGTGATCGGCATGATCGACAACCTGCTGCGCCCGATCCTGGTAGGCCGCGACACGCGCCTGCCCGACTTCGTGGTCTTGATCGCGACGCTGGCAGGGCTTCAGGTGTTCGGGCTCAACGGCTTCATCGTCGGGCCGGTGATCGCCGCCCTGTTCATCTCGGTCTGGGGCCTGATGAGCGAGATGCGCAACAGCCGCGGCATGATCGATCCCCGCGCCATCGAACACGAAGACGCGAACATGACCGCCGACCAGCCACAGCCGGACGCGGAAACGGCAGCGCACCCGTCCTGAGGACGAACGCGCTGCCGTTTTGTAAACTGCTTACTTGTTGGCGAAAGGGTTCTTGGCGCTGCGCAAGTTGAGGCGGATCGGCACCGCGTCAAAGCCCAGTTCGCGGCGGATGCCGTTGATCAGGTAGCGTCGATAGCTCTCGGGCAGCAGGTCGAGGCGGGTACCGAACAGCACGAAGCCCGGCGGGCGGGTCTTGGCCTGCGTGATGTAGCGCAGCTTGATGCGCTTGCCGCCCGGCGCCGGCGGCGGATTGGCCGAAAGCGCATCGTCGAACCAGCGGTTGAGCGCGGCAGTCGGCACGCGCTTGCTCCAGGCTTCGCGAATCGAGAAACCGGCAGCGATCAGTTCGTCCAGACCCTTGCCGGTCCGCGCCGAAACCGCGAGCAGCGGCACTCCGCGCACCTGTGCCAGACCCTCGTCCAGCGCCCCGCGAATGCCGTTGAACAGGGCCGAGGCGCCTTCCGCCACGTCCCACTTGTTGATCGCGATAATCAGCGCGCGGCCTTCTTCCAGCACCTTGGAGGCGATGGTGAGATCCTGATGCTCCAGCCCGCGCGTGGCGTCGAGCAACAGCACCACGACTTCGGCAAAGTCGATCGCATGGCGCGCATCGGCCACGGCCATGCGCTCCAGCTTCTCGGTTACATTGGCGCGCTTGCGCATGCCTGCGGTGTCGATCAGGCTGACCTGCCGCACTTCCTGCGTCTTGGGATCGGTCCATTCCCAGTCCACCGTGATCGAATCGCGGGTAATTCCCGCTTCCGGCCCGGTGAGCAGGCGGTCCTCACCCAGAATGCGATTGATCAGTGTGGACTTGCCCGCATTCGGACGGCCGACGATGGCCAGCTTGAGCGGCCGGCGCAGCAGCGCTTCGTCGTCCACTTCCTCCGGGAACTCCGGCTCTTCGGGCTGAAGCGAATCGAGGTGCGGCAGCAGAGCCTCGAAGAGGTCGGCCATGCCGACGCCGTGCTCGGCCGAAAACGTGATCGGCTCGCCAAGGCCCAGCGAATAGGCTTCGAGCACGCCGCCCTCGCCCGCGCGGCCCTCGGCCTTGTTGGCCAGCAGCACCACCGGCACCGGCGAGGCGCGCAGCCACTGGCCGATCTCCTCGTCCAGCGGGGTGAGGCCCGCGCGCGCGTCGACCACGAACAGCGCCACATCGGCGGTTTCCAGCGCGGCTTCGGTCTGCTTGCGCATCCGGCCCGGCAGGGTTTCGGCCTCGTCGTCCTCCCAACCGGCAGTGTCGACGATCTGGAACTTGAGCCCCAGCAGTTCCGCATCGCCGAAGCGGCGGTCACGCGTGACGCCCGGCTGATCGTCGACAAGCGCGAGCTTTTTGCCGATGAGCCGATTGAACAGCGTGGACTTGCCGACGTTGGGTCGGCCGATGATGATCACCTGGGGAAGCATATAAGAACTCGATAAAGGATTCGCGCCGATAGGGGAATTCGGCGCAAATGGAAACGCCCCGCGTTCCGCTAATGCGAAGTCAGGCGTCAAGGCCGGGCGATTCCGCAAATCGCGGCAGATCGAAAAAAGGCAACCGGCAGTCGGGATCGGCACTTGAAGCGACGATCTTATGCGGATTCGCGGCCGAAATAGTTACCGCGCCGTTAACCACATTATTCAGGAAGCCCCTAACCCTCTCCGCCGAACATGGCAAACATGAAGGGTTACCGCAGATTCATCATCTTAGGCCTCGCTCTCGCGGCGGCAGCACCGGCGAGCGCGCGCTCGGCGATCGACGACGTCATGGCCGGAGCAGACGGCGGCGGGAGCGAGATCAAGGGTCCCGACTACCTCGAATGCGTGCCCTATGCGCGGCGGCTTTCGGGCATCCGGATCTTTGGCGACGCCCATACCTGGTGGGATCAGGCGCAAGGCCGCTATGCCACTGGCCAGCGGCCTCGCGTCGGCGCGGTCATGGCGATTCCGGCCTATGCGAACTCGCACCTCGGCCATGTCGCGACCGTGAGCCGCATCGTCGATTCGCGGACGATTCTGATCAGTCACGCCAACTGGTCCCCCATCGAGGGACGGCGCGGTCAGGTAGAGGACAATGTCACCGCGCTTGATGTATCGCCGGACAATGACTGGAGCGAAGTGCGCATCTGGTACGCGCCGATCCACAACCTCGGCACCACGCACTGGCCGGTCGAGGGCTTCATCTACAATGCGAAGCCCGGAGCCGTGAAGGACCTGGGCCAGGCCCGGCTCGAATCGGTATCGGGCGAGGACGCGGCAACGCCCGCCCCCGCCAGTCCGCCGGAAACCGGCCTCAAACCCACGAAAAAGGGCCGCCGCAGCGACCCCATCGGCGCGATTATCGCCGGAACCTATCGTTGAGCGGGGATTGAGGAAAAACGGGCCGCGTCGTGGCGGCCCGATTTCCATTCAAGCCGCGATCAGAGCTTGGCGACAGGCGCGCCCTCGCCAAGGTCCTCGTACCAGGCTTCGACCGGGCCCGAGAGCTTGACGGTCAGCGGATTACCCTTGCGATCGAGGGTCTTGCCCGCCTGCACGCGCACCCAGCCTTCGGAAATGCAATATTCCTCGACATTGGTACGCACCACGCCCTTGAAGCGGATGCCGACGCCGCGTTGCAGCTTGTCGGCGTCGAAAAACGCGCTCTTCGAGTGGATGGCAAGGCGGTCGGGCGGCACGTCGGGGCCGACGTTGGTCTCTTCGGTCATGGCCCGCGATTTAATTCACCATGGCCGCTTGTCAATTCGATCCGACTCATCTAGAGGCGCGCTTCCGCATCGGACACAGTCCATTCGGCGGGCGCGTAGCTCAGTGGTAGAGCACACCCTTCACACGGGTGGGGTCGCAGGTTCAATCCCTGCCGCGCCCACCATCCTCTTCAGGATGGCACCTTTCTCTTTTCCCACCAAAGACTTGAATGCAGCATCGGACCCCAGTGGGTCCGCCGCGAAGACGCGTGCGCCCTCGCGGCGGATGCATGTTCACATGCGGCTGCCGACCAGCGTCGGGCGGAAACCCGTCTGCGCGGGCATCATGCGAAATCGATCCGCTTCCGCCGCCAGAGACGCCACTTCGGACGTCAGATTGCGCGCCGCTGCCGAAGTCTGCTCGACCATCGCCGCGTTCTGCTGAGTCGAATGGTCCATCGCGCCGACCGCCGCGTTGATTTCGCTGATGGCAGCGGCCTGCGCATCGTTGTCGGCCGCGATCAGCCCGGCAAGGCGCGTGACTTCCTCACCCGAGGCGGAAATCACCCCGAAAGCCGAATCGACCTTCTGGACGGCCTCCACCGCCACTTCGATATCGGTCTGGGTAACGCCAAGCTGGTCGCGGGCGCGCTTCGATTCTTCCTCGGCCCGCATCGCCAGTGCCGAAACGAGATCGGCGACGACCGCAAACCCGCGCCCCGCGTCGCCCGCACGGCCCGCCTCGACCGCCGCGTTCATCGCCAGAACGCGGGTCTGGAACGCGATCTTGTCGAGCCCCTCGATCACGGCGTCGATGCCCTTGGCGCTGTCGCTCACCCGGCTCATCGCCTCCACCGCTGCATCGGTGCGGGCACGCCCTTCGGACACCGCCGTCATCGCCTGACCGGACGTCGAGACCGAGAGCGCCGCTGCCTCGGCCGTGGCCTTGAGGCGATGGTCGATCTGCTGGATCGCCGCAGCCGTCTGTTCGAGGCTGGCCGCATTGGCCTCCGTCCGCCGCGCGAGATCCTCGGACGCCTGCGCGATCTCCCGCGAGCCGACGAGGCTGTTCTGCGTGCCGGACTTCACCGATCCCAGCAGCCCGCGAAGGCTGGCGAGCGCCTCGTTGAAGCTCTCCTTGAGCGCGGCATATTCGCCCGGATAGTTCTCGACGATATCCGCCGTCAGATCCCCCTCGGAAAGGCGGCGGAAATTGTCGGCCATGCCCTGCACGACCTGGGCATTGCGCTGCGCTTCCTCGCCCTTGACGATCTCGGCCTGCGCGGTCGCCCGGAACGTGAACATGGCCTGGGTCATGCGGCCCACGCAGTCGCGGTAGTCGGTGAACTGGATCGGACTTTCGAGGTCGCCGGCCGCCAGCCCCTCCATACGCACCACGGTGGCGACGTAAGGCCCGGCAATCGCCTCGCGATAGGCGTGGCTGAGCACTGCGGCGATCACGGCTACGCCAAGAACCGCCCAAACGGCCCGACCTCCCCCAAGGTCCATGCCAGCAAGTCCACTGGCGACCGTCAGTGCAACAAGACTTCCGAATGCAATCAATAATTTAAGACGAATAGGTGCATTAGCCCTAAACCATTCCATAGTATTTTCCCCATCCCGCCCGCTTGAGCCGGACCCGTTCCAGCTTTCGCGGGCTCCCAAGGGCGTTATAGATGGCCGATCAGGGCCTTTCGTTGCGACCAATTCTCAACAGCAATGTCGAAAGTACACCTTTCAGTATTTTAATGGTTCTTTTTTGATAAACGGCGTGGCCGGACTGAAGTCCCGGGCCCGGCCCTCAACTCTGCCGCCGACTTCGGCGCAAAGGTTGCGGCCCAATCTTGCGCCTGCGGGCGCGAGACGGCATAGCCCCGCCCCATGCACGATATCCGCCTGATCCGCGAGAATCCCGAAGGGTTCGACGCCGGCCTCGCCCGCCGTGGGGCCCTCCCCGTGGCCGCTGACATCCTCGCGCTCGACGAGCAGCGCCGCTCGGTCGCGACGCGCATGCAGGAAGGGCAGAATCGCCGCAACGAAGCGTCGAAGGCAATCGGCAAGGCCATGGGCCAGGGCGACAGCGCCACGGCCGAAGCGCTGAAGGCCGAAGTCGCCCAGCTCAAGGATACCCTCCCCGCGCTCGAAGCCGAGGAAAAGGAGCTTTCCGCGCGGCTTCACAATGCACTCGCGGGCCTGCCCAACATCCCCGTCGCCGAAGTGCCGGACGGCGAGGACGAGACGCAGAACGTCGAAGTCGCCAAGTGGGGCACGCCGGGTACGTTCGCGTTCGAGCCCAAGGAACATGCCGACCTCGGCCCGGCACTCGGCCTCGATTTCGAGACCGGCGCGAAGATTTCCGGCGCGCGCTTCACGTTTCTGAAGGGCCAGATGGCCCGCCTCCACCGCGCGCTCGCACAGTTCATGCTGGACACGCAGACCGCCACCAACGGCTACATGGAATGCATCGTGCCGCTGCTGGTGAAGGACGAGGCCGTGTTCGGCACCGGCCAGCTTCCCAAATTCTCGGAAGACCTGTTCAAGACGACGGACGGCCGCTGGCTGATCCCCACCGCCGAAGTCTCGCTGACCAATGCGGTGCAGGACGAGATCGTCGATCTGGACACCCTGCCGCTGCGCATGACCGCGCTCACCCCCTGCTTCCGCTCGGAAGCGGGCGCGGCGGGCCGCGACACGCGCGGGTTCATCCGCCAGCACCAGTTCGAAAAGGTGGAACTCGTCACCGTCTGCCAGCCCGATCAGTCGGAAGCCGAGCACGAGCGCATGGTCGCTGCCGCCGAATCGATCCTTCAGGCGCTGGAACTGCCCTATCGCAAGGTGCTGCTCTGCGCCGGCGACATGGGCGCCACCGCGAAGAAGACGTTCGACCTTGAAGTCTGGCTGCCGGGGCAGGCCGCTTACCGCGAGATCAGCTCGATCTCGAACTGCGGCGATTATCAGGCCCGCCGGATGAACGCGCGTTACAAGCCCGAAGGCTCGAAGAAGACCGAGTTCCTGCATACCCTCAACGGCTCAGGCCTCGCGGTTGGCCGCACGCTCGTCGCCGTGCTGGAGAACTATCAGCAGGAAGACGGCTCGGTACTGGTGCCAGAGGCGCTCAAGCCGTGGATGGGCGGGATCGAGAAGCTGGAGCCCTGCTTCTAAGGGGCTTCGACAAGCTCAGCCTGAGCGGGATTGAGAGGGGGTATCCTCCAATTTTACCAAGGCTGAGCCTCCCCTCCGCTCATCCTGAGCTTGTCGAAGGATGAATGGATCAGCGCTTCGCTTGGACCACCAGGCCTGCGCCACATTGCAAGAGAGACACCATGCGCATCCTGCTCACCAACGACGACGGCATCAACGCCCCCGGCCTCTATGTGCTGGAGAAGATCGCCGCGCAGCTTTCGGACGACATCTGGATCTGCGCGCCGAGCGAGGAACAGTCCGGCGCCGGCCACTCGCTGACGCTGACCCGTCCGGTGCGCATGCGCGAGCACGCACCCAAGCGCTTCTCGGTGACGGGAACTCCCACCGATTCGGTGACCATGGGCATCAAGAAGGCCATGCCCGGCCCGCCCGACCTGATCCTCTCCGGCGTCAATCGCGGCGCCAACCTCGGCGACGATGTGACCTACTCCGGCACTGTCTCGGCGGCGATGGAAGGCGCGCTGGCGGGCATCCGCTCGATCGCGCTGAGCCAGGTCTATTCGGGCGAAGGGCACGGCAACAACGTCAGCTTCTCGGCCGCCGAGGCATGGGGCGCGAAAGTCCTGAAGCCGCTGCTCGACGCGCCGTTCGCGCCGCGCACGCTGATCAACGTGAACTTCCCGCCGCTCGCCGCCGAGGACGTGAAGGGCATCCGCGTCGTCCGTCAGGGCTTCCATGACTATGCGCGCGGTTCGGTGGTCGAAGGCATGGATCCGCGCGGGTTCCCGTATTACTGGTTCGGCCTCCACGGCATCGAGCATACGCTGGGCCACAACAGCGACCTGGAAGCCATTGCCGAAGGCTACATTTCGGTAACGCCGCTCCAGCTCGACCTTACCCACGACGCCTCGCTGGCGCAGATCGCGAGCCGCTACACGGCATGATACGCCGCGCGTTTCCCCTGTTTGCGGCGCTGGCGTTGGCCGGTTCGCCTGCCTTCGCCTCGACCAAGGCGGAGACGGTGCACGTCGTCGCGCCGGGGGAAACGCTGAACGGCATCGCCAACCGCGCCGGGGTTTCGGCGAGCGCCATCGTCAAGGCCAACGGGCTCAAGCAGCCCTACACGGTCAAGGCCGGCCAGAAGCTGACGATCCCGCGCGGGAACACGGGCCCGACAGCCCCCAAAAAAACCATACCCGTCGAGCCCGTCCCCGGGCCGACCGCAGCCGCCTCCAACCGGACCGCCGCGAAAGCGCAAGTCGTGGCTCGCAACGCCGCCGCCGCCTCGGCCCAGACCGAGGAAATCCATGTCGTCGAGCCGGGCGAGACGCTCGGCGGCATTGCCGAGCGCGCCAAAGTCGCGCGCGTGCTGATCATCGAAGCGAACAGCCTCCAGCCACCCTACGCCGTGAGGACCGGACAGAACCTCAGGATTCCGCGCACGCGGCGCCATACGGTCAAGTCCGGCGAGACCGGCTTTTCGATCGCGTACCAATATGCGGTGCCGTGGGAACAGGTCGCGCTCGCCAACGGCCTCGATCCGCAGAAGCCGGTCAAAGTCGGCCAGTCGCTGCTGATCCCGACGCTGGTCGAGACGAAGGCGCCGGCACCCGTGACGCCTCCGGCCAAGGCTTCGGTCACGGCGGCTGAATCGACCGAAAAGGCCCCGCCGCGCGCGTCTAGCCGCTTCCTCTGGCCTGTCGCCGGAAAGCTCGGCCGCCGCTTTGCCTCGGGCGCCGATCCGCACGACGGCATCGACATCAAGGCCCCCGCAGGCACCATGGTCCGCGCCGCCGCTGCCGGTACCGTGAAGTTCGCCGGCAGCGAGAAGCAGCAGTTCGGCAATCTCGTCGTGCTCGATCATGGCGGCGGATGGTTCACCGCCTATGGCTTCCTCAGCCGCGTCACCGTCAAGGATGGCGCCAAGGTCGCGGCCGGGGAGCGCGTGGGCCTTGTCGGCAATACGGGCCTGGCCAAGGGCGACGAACTGCACTTCGAAGTGCGCCGGGACGGCAAGCCCGTCGATCCGCTGGACGAGTTGCCCAAGGCCCCCTAACCTGCCGGGGCATGTCGAAAAGGCGCCCCGTTCGTGCGGTTTTCAGGCCGCTGCGTCGTTCGCTGGCGGTTCCGGTCTGGGCCGATGCCGCGCTGCGACTGGGCGCGGCGTTCCTGCTGATCTTCATCGTCATCATGGTCCACTGGGCCGACCGGACCGGACTGAACGACGCGCACGACGGGCAGGTCAGTTTCCTCGACGTCGTCTACTTCACGATGATCTCGATCACGACGACCGGCTTTGGAGACATCGCGCCGGTCAGCGACCGCGCACGGCTGATCGAGGCCGTGCTGGTCACGCCGATCCGCCTTGCGGTGATCACCATTTTCGTCGGCACGGCCTACAACTTCTTCATCAAGCGCAGCTGGGAGACTTGGCGCATGAAGCAGATCCAGGAGCGGCTTGAGGGCCACATCGTCGTGCTCGGCTTCGGCGTCAGCGGCTCGGAAGCGGTGAAGGAACTGGTCGAACGCGGTACTGACCCGGCGCGCATCGTCGTCGTCGATCCGGCGCAGGCGCGGCTCTCCCTTGCGGAGGGATTGGGTTGCAACGTCCTGCAAGGCGATGCCACGCGGGACGAGATCCAGAACGCCGTCCGCGTGGGCACGGCCAGCACCGTGCTGGTTTCGGCGGGACGGGACGACACCTCGGTTTTGATCGTGCTCACCACGCGCCATCTTGCGCCCGATGTGCCGATCACCGTGGTGATCCGCGCCGATGACAACGAATTGCTCGCGCGGCAGGCCGGTGCCAACAATGTCATCAACCCGGTGCGTTTCACCGGCCTCTTGCTGGCGGGTTCGGCCGAGGGGCAGCACGTGGCGGAATATCTGTCGGACCTCGCCTCGGTGGCGGGGCGCGTGCAACTGGTCGAGCGCCCGGTCCTGCCCAGCGAAGTCGGCGGGCCGCTGGACCGGCTTGCCAGCGGCGGGCGCGGCCTCAGGATCTATCGCGAAAACCGCACGATCGGCTTCTGGGAAGACGAGGCCAAAGTGCTGCGATCCGGCGACGTAGTGGTCGAGATTGCGCCCACCACGCCTTCGGACGATCATTCGTCAGGGCATTGGTCAGGCTAGCGCCCAGAACACCAGCCCCATCGCCAGATAGGCAACCAGCCAGAACGCGCAATCGACCACGCGCTTCAGCGGCTCGGTCGATTGCCTCAGATGCGTCAGCCAGACCGCCGGAATGACGAAGAAAATGGCAATGCCGCCGCTCTGCATGAAATAGAGCCAGGGCTTGGCCGCCAGCGTGGCCTCGCCGAGGCGAGCGAAATTGTGGCCGAGCATGATCGACGCCAGTAGCATGACCAGCCCGACGACGCCGTAATTGGCCGTACGCTTCGAATTGCCCGGGAAGAGTTGCCGCCCCGTGCGGAACAGCGGCCCATGCCACACCAGCCCCACCGCAATCGCGAGCGCGGCCGCAAGGAACACTGCCAGCCAGTTCACCGGACCCATTGCAATCCCTTTCCGTTCATTCGGCCGCATCCGGCCATTCGAGCCGGGCTGCGACACCTTCGCCGCCATCGATCCAGTCACAGGCAAATAGGGCGACCGCGTCACGCACGTCGCCCGGCGCACCCTGCGATCATAGGGGTAGTGGCACGGAGGAGCTCTCGCAAGCGGCGCGCGCAAGTGCGCGCAGCCTATCGTCGCCGCGCGACGGGCCTCCGGAAACCACCCGCGAATCCGAGACGGCGCGCTGGAACAGGAAATGGCTCCGCATGCGGAACGGAGCCTCTTACGGACGCCGTTTTCGATCAGATCGGCCAGCGTCCCAATGGATCACGATCCGGGCGGCCGAAAGCGGCCGGGCGGTTGCGATTTCCATGACTTGCATGGCACCCGCCATCAGCCGGCACAGCAATCATCGATCCAGTGCAGCGGAGCCGACTCGCCCGGAATCCATTCAATTCGTGACTCTCGGCCACAATCGGAGTATCGGGCCCGCCATCCCTATGGCTATTGAAATCCCCACCCCGCCCAAGGTCGGCATGGTCAGCCTCGGCTGCCCCAAGGCGCTTGTCGACTCCGAACGCATCCTCACCCGCCTGCGCGCCGATGGCTATACGATGAGCCCGGACTACGCCGGCGCCGATGTCGTGCTCGTCAACACTTGCGGTTTTCTCGACTCCGCGAAGGAAGAGAGCCTGGCCGCAATCGGTGAAGCCATTGCCGAAAACGGCCGCGTGATCGTCACCGGCTGCATGGGCAATGAGGCCGACGTGATCCGCGCCCGCTTCCCGGACGTGCTCGCCGTCACCGGCGCACACCAGTACGAAGCCGTGGTCGAGGCCGTTCACGACGCCGCCCCGCCCGAGATTTCGCCCTACGTCGACCTGATCCCGCAGATCTACGACGAAGCCGGCGTGAAGCTGACGCCGCGCCACTACAGCTATCTGAAGATCTCGGAAGGCTGCAACCACGCGTGCTCGTTCTGCATCATTCCGTCTCTGCGCGGAAAGCTGGCGAGCCGCCGCATCGACGCCGTTCTGCGCGAAGCGGAAAAACTGGTGCAGGCCGGAACGCGCGAACTGCTGGTCATCAGCCAGGACACGTCGGCCTATGGCGTCGACGTGCGGCACGAGACGCGCATGTGGAAGGACCATGAAGTCCGCACCCACATGACCGACCTCGCGCGCGAGCTGGGTCAGTTGAAGGATGCGCAAGGCCGCGCGCCTTGGGTGCGCATGCACTACGTCTACCCCTATCCGCATGTCGACGCGGTGATCCCGCTGATGGCGGAGGGTCTGCTGACGCCCTATCTGGACATTCCGTTCCAGCATGCCGCGCCGTCGGTGCTGAAGTCGATGAAGCGTCCGGCGAACGAGGCCAAGGTGCTCGAACGCCTGCACAAGTGGCGCGAAATCTGCCCGGATATCGCGATCCGCTCCAGCTTCGTGGTCGGCTTCCCCGGCGAGACCGAGGAAGACTTCCAGTACCTGTTGGACTGGCTGGACGAAGCGCAGCTCGACCGCGTCGGCGCCTTCCGTTTCGAACCTGTCGAGGGTGCTTCAGCCAACAACCTGCCGAATCCGGTGCCGGAAGAGGTCAAGGAAGAGCGCTATGCGCGGATCATGGAAAAGACCGCCGCGATCAGCGCCGCCAAGCTTCAGGCCAAAGTCGGCCGCGTGATCCCGGTGATCATCGACGAAGTGGGCGAGCCGGACGAAGATGGCGAAATCGGTGCAACCGCCCGCTCGCAGGCCGACGCACCCGAGATCGACGGCAATGTCTTCCTGCGCAACGTGGGCGATCTGCAAGTTGGTGATATCGTTGACGTTCTTGTCGAAGACGCGGACGAGCACGACCTCTACGGGGCATTGACTCAAGGCTGACCGCGATCGGATCTGCGCCTTAGAGTTGCAAGTCTTGCAATCAAACGCGATTTTTTCGCGTTTGCGAAGAATCGGTCCGACAAGCATATGGAGCGGGCCTTTCAGGCATCCTCTCCCAAAAACTTTCCAAAGGGGCTGGTCTTCGGACCGGCCCTTCTTTTTTGCCTGCTTTGCACGGGAGCATCATGTGATGGGGCCGGGACCGTTTGCGTGCGCGGCATCAGGCGCGCTCTCCTCGGACCGCCCTCTTCCTGTTTCCGTCGCCCCCGCGAAGGCGGGGGCCCCGCTTTCTTGCAACCTCGCATTCCACTCTAAGGAAGCGGGATCCCCGCCTTCGCGAGGATGACGATGAGATCCATGAAGATCACGGCTAGCCCCCCGCCGGTTTAACGGCTCGAAACCCAGCCTTGCTCGCCAACTTGGCACAAAGCCTGCCAACTCCGGCAAAGGTCATCCCGAACACCGTTCAAATGCATTACAAACAAATCTGAACAACGCATTTCCGCGCGTTCATCCATCAGCAAAGTTGCACTCCTTGCAACCATGCTCCAGTTTTTCGCGTTTGCGGAGAATCGGCCCGGCGAGCATATGGAGGAGGCCTTTCAGGCATCCTCTCCCAAAACTTTCCAAGGGGCTGGTCTTCGGACCGGCCCTTCTTTTTTGCCGCCAGCCCGTCCGGAGCATGGCGAGGCTTTTGCACGTCCCGTGACGACGCCCCTCGCCCGACCGGATCGGAATGGCTCTCCGGCATTATGCGGCCTCACAAATGCGCGGAAATGCAAATGCGTCAAACCAGATCGACGGAGTTCCGCCACTTCGCCCAGGCGATTGGTTGCATAAATCGCAACCAAGGCGGATTTTTTCGCATTTGCAGCAAAACATGTCTGCGAGCATAAGGAACGGGCCTTTCAGGCATCCTCTCCCAAAACTTCTATGGGCTGGTCTTCGGATCGGCCCTTTCTTTTTGCGCAGCTTCCGCGCAATCCCGGCATTGAATTCGCGGACGTTGCATTTAAGCGTCGCGTCATGAACCGCACCGTCCTTGCCCGCCTGCTTGCCGCCGGCGCACTCATCCTGTCCCCCAACATCGCCGCCGCGCAGGCCGCACCGCCCACAGGCGCGAGCACAGCCAGCACCGCGCTCACGCCCGCGCAGGAACAGGCTATCGACGCCGCCGTCGCCAAGGCGCTGGCGCAGAGCGGTGTACCTTCGGCGCAAGTCGCCATCGCGCGCGGCGGCAAGATCGTGCTGGCCAAAGCCTGGGGCAAGGCAGCGGACGGCATGCCCGCCCGCCCCGACCAGCCCTACCAGATCGCGTCCAACTCCAAGCAGTTCCTCGGCGCGCTGATCCTCAAGCTGCGCGATCAGGGCAAGCTCTCGCTTGACGACAAGGTTTCGAAGTACCTGACCGGCGTGTCCGGCGGGGACGAAATCACCATCCGCCAGTTGCTGTCGCACACGTCCGGCCTGCGCGACTTCTGGCCGCAGGACTATGACTTCGTCGACATGCACACCCCGGTGAAGCCGGAGGAAATCGTCCGGCGCTGGGCCACTGCACCGCTCGACTACAAGACCGGCACGCGCTGGCAATATTCGAACACCGGCTATGTCGTCGCCGGGCTGATTGCCGAGAAGGCGGGCGGTGCACCGCTGTGGACGCTGTTCGAGCGGGAGCTGTTCCAGCCGCTCGGCCTCCATCCGCTGAAGCTGGACGACACCAACAAGCCCGGCTTCCCGCAGGGCTATCACCGTTATGCGCTGGGCCCGGTCGTGCCGGCCTCGCCGCCTGCCTCGGGCTGGCTCTGGGCCGCCGGTGAAATCTCGATGACCGCCTCCGATCTGGCGCGCTGGGACATTGCCCGCCTACATCGCACGCTGCTGCCCGCCGCCGACTGGGAGGAACAGGAAGCCCCGATCATCCTCGCGGATGGAACCAACTCCGCTTACGGGCTCGGCGTGTTCACCCGCACCGCAGACGGTCGCCGAATCATCAACCACGGGGGCGAATCGACCGGTTTCCTCTCGCAGGCCACGATGTACCCCGACAGCGACGTCGCCATCGTCGTCCTCACCAACGCGGACTTCGGCTCGGTGACGGGCACGCTCACCTCGGCGATTGCCGATATCGTCATGCCGCGCGACCTGCCGCTCGACAGCGGTGAAGCGGCGCGCACGGCGGATGCCCGTGCGCAACTGGAAGCGTTGGTGGCGGGCAAGTTCGATCCGGCCGGCTTCACCGCCCATGCTCGCGATTATTTCTCGGCCGCCGTGCGCAAGGACTATCGCGAAAGCCTGACCCCGCTCGGCCCGCTCACCGCTTTCGAGCCCGCCGGCAAGCCGAAGCTGCGCGGCGGTTTCGTCAACCGCACTTTCACCGCCACCTTCGGCAAGCGCAAGCTCGCGGTCTCGACTTACGCCGAGCCCGGCGCGAATGGCGCGTGGGAGCAGTTCATCGTCATGCCTTCAGAAGATTGACGGTACGAGCACCGTCGGGCTGAAGATTGACGCGCCACGGGTGGCGGTGTCCGTTCGGGTCGGCTAGCCAAAGCGCATGGTCGATTCGTCGCGTATCTACACCGCCGCCCTCGTCGTCATCGGTGACGAGATCCTCTCCGGTCGCACACACGACAGGAACATCGCTCAAGTAGCCACCTGGCTGCAGGTGCAGGGCATCCGCCTCAAGGAAGTGCGCGTGGTGGCAGACGATACCGCCGCCATCGTCGAGGCCGTGAACCTGCTGCGCGCGCGTAACGACTATCTGTTCACCACCGGCGGCATCGGCCCGACGCACGACGACATCACCGTGGACGCCATTGCCGAAGCACTCGGCGTGCCGGTGATCGTCCATCCCGAGGCACGGGCGATTCTCGAAACCTATTACGAGACGCGCGGCAGCCTTACCGAAGCGCGCCTGCGCATGGCCCGCACGCCCAAAGGCGCCAGCCTGATCCCCAACCGCTACACCGGCGCGCCGGGCATCCGGTACGAGAACGTCTTCATCATGGCTGGCGTGCCCAGCATCACCGCTGGCATGCTCGACGCCCTGACCGGCACTCTGGAAGGCGGCGCGCCGCTTCTTTCTGAAACGATCGGCTGCTGGGTGGGCGAAAGCGAAGTGGCCGACTTGCTGCGCGAGACCGAGAAGGCTTTCGAAAGCTGCCAGATCGGCTCCTACCCGTTCTGGGGCGAAGGCCGCACCGGCGCCAATTTCGTGATCCGATCGGTCAATGCCGAAGAGCTGGCGGCCTGCGCCCATGCCCTGATCGACGGCCTGACCGCGCTCGGCAAGGCGGCAGTCCCGGGTGGGATCTAAGCTTATTCCGCTCGCGTCGATCTTCCTTGCCGGTTCGGCCCCGCAACAAGCCGAGTTCGAGCAACTGCTTGCCCGTAACGACAGCGCCACGGCCGCGCTGGGCGAATGGTGCGCCGCGCATCACAGCGCCGATGCGCCGCTCGTGACTGCACAGCCGGTGAAGGGGGAGGACTCCGCCCTTCCCTCCGACGCCCGCGCCCTATTGGAGGTCTCGGACCACGAAACGCTGGGCTATCGCCACGTCCGCCTGACCTGCGACGGGGTGACGCTGTCCGAAGCGCACAACTGGTTCGTGCCCGCGCGCCTGACCGATGCCATGAATGCCACGCTGGCCTCCACCGACACGCCTTTCGGCAAAGTGGTCGCCCCGCTGCACTTCACGCGCGAGCGGCTCGAAGCACGCCACGGTCGGCTCGAAGGCTGCCCGCCCGGCACGTTCCTCACGCACCGGGCGTTGCTGCGCCTGCCCGACGGGAAGCCGATCAGCCTCGTCGTCGAATGCTACCAGCGCGAGGCGCTGGAGCCATAACCGCGTTCGATCAAGCCGCGACCGTCTCGGTACCGGCGATCGAAGTGCGGTGCATCATGCGGCCGGTCGACTTGTCGTAGGGGATCGCCCGGTGCATCGCGCCGGTGTTGTCCCAGATCACGAAGTCGCCCTTGGTCCACTTGTGCCGCAGCGAGAACGCCGGCTGCGCCGCCCATTCCTGCAAGCGGATCAGCATGGCGCGGCCCGCCGGGACTTCCAGGCCGACCACGTGATCTGCGGTCGTGCCGATCACCAGCGACTTGCGGCCCGATTCGTGGGTCCAGACCAGCGGATGCTCCTTGATCAGACCGATGCCAAGCACGCGCTCACGGTGCTTTTCCGGGATCGCATCGGCAATCGGCGAGAGGCTGGCGCGCACCGAGTGCACGGCCTTCATCCCCTCAAGCTCGCTCTTCTCCTCGTCCGACAGGCCCTCGTAAGCGGCGTAAGTGCTGGCAAACTCGGTCTCGCCGCCCTTGTCCGGCGCGATCCGGCAGGACAGCAAGGTGGCGAACGGCGGCGGCATGTCCACGGTGATACCGTCCATGTGCCAGAAGAACGTGCCCAGCACGTATTCCGGCTGCGGATTGATCTTCTCGTCCAGCGTGACCTGATAGACGTCCGCATCGTTGGCCTGGACGTTGTTGCGCGCGGTGAGGCGCACCTTTTCACCCATCAGGTTGGTGATTTCGAGCTGCTCGGCATCGGTGAGGTTCAGTTCGGGGAAGACCACGACGGTCCGTTCTTCCACCTTGGCGCGAATCGCCTTGGCCGCCTCGGGCGTGAAGATGTCCGCACGGTCATCCCAGACCACGCGTGAGCCGATATGTTCCTTGATGTCTTCAAAGCGGATAGCCATCTGGCCGCCTCTCCCGTATTGGTTATGCTGAACATGTGTACAGCATGACGCCACCCCGCGCAACCGTGTAGCGACGGCAGCGCTGGGGCGACGATTTACGGCATGTCATTCAACGCTCTTCGTCGAACAGGATACGTCGCTCGTCGGGCGCAAGTGCCGCATTGTCGTATGCTTTCTAAGAGTGGCGCCCATAAAACAGGGAGCTTCTCTTCACATGCCCAGACGTGCTCTTATCCGCGTCGCCCCGGCCCTCGCGGCCATGGCTTTCGCGCTGACTTTCCCGGCAATCGCCTCCGCGCAATCGGCGCCTACCCCAACCGCATCTGCGAAAACCGCCCCCGCCAAGCCGGCCTGGGTCGTCGCCAGCGATGCCGAGACGATGAAGCTGATCCAGCTCGAAGCGGCCTTCACCCCCGAGTCCGCCTCGCAGATGGGCCTTCCCGAATTCGACGGCAAGATCACCGACCTTTCGCTCGATGCCGACGATCGCCTCGTCGCCGCCTATCAAGCGCGTCTGGCCGACATCAAGAGCCGGATCGCCACCGAACAGCAGCCCGAAGTGCGTCAGGATCTGCAGATCCTTGCCGCCTACATCCAGCGCCAGATCGACGGCATCAAGACCCATGATCGCCTGCAGATGAACTGGATCGACCTGCCGCAGGCAATCGCCTCGGGCTTCGGCGACCTGCTGTCCGACCAGACCCCGCCCGAGCGCCGCGCCAAGGCCGCCGAGCGCCTGCGCCGCTATGTCGGCAGCGAGCCGGGCACCAAGCCGGCCGTCGAACTCGCCAAGGCGCAGTTCCTCGCCAGCCGTGAAGGCCATCTCGGCCCCTATCGCCGCGACGTGGAGCAGGCGATCGGCAATGTCCCGACCTATATCCAGGGCATCCACGCACTCTTCGCGAAGTACGGCATCAAGGGCGCCGATGCCGATCTTGCCAAGCTCGACAAGCAACTGACCGACTATGCCAAGTGGGCGCAGACCACGGTCCTCCCCGCCGCCCGCGCCGACTATCGCCTGCCCGAGGAAGTCTACGCGCTGAACCTCCAGCAGGTCGGCATTGATATCGACCCGCGCCAGCTGATCGACCGTGCCGCGCGAGGCTACTACGTCACCCGCGCGCAAATGCAGGCGCTGGCCCCGGTGGTCGCAGCCAAGTTCGGCTACAAGGCCACCGACTACCCCTCGGTGATCCGCGAGCTGAAGAAGAACGTGATCCCCGGCGATCAGGTCGAGGCGCGGTACCGCAAGGTCAATGCCGATCTGGAGGCCATTGTCCGCCGCGAGGACATCCTCACGCTGCCGCAGACCCAGCTACGCATGCGCCTCGCCACCCCTGCCGAGGCCGCCGCCGTGGCTGCCCCGCACATGACCGCGCCGCGCCTCATTGGCAATACCGGCGAGCAAGGCGAATTCATCCTCACCACCGGCAACTCGCAAAAGGCCGAGGATGCCTATGACGACTTCGGCTACGATGCCGCCACCTGGACCCTGAGCGCCCACGAAGCGCGCCCGGGCCACGAGTTGCAGTTCGGGGCCATGGTCGACCACGGCGTCTCGCTCGCCCGCGCGCTCTATGCCTTCAACAGCGTGAACGCAGAAGGCTGGGCACTCTATGCAGAGGGCGAGATGCTGCCCTACGAGCCGGTCGAGGGGCAGCTCATCGCATTGCAGGCCCGCCTCCAGCGTCAGGCCCGCGCCATGCTCGATCCGATGCTCAACCTCGGCATGATCGATCTCGACAGTGCGCGGCGGGTACTGAGGGATGAAGTGGTGCTGTCCAAGGGCATGACCGATCAGGAGCTGGACCGCTACACCTTCCGCATGCCGGGACAGGCAGGCTCGTACTATTACGGCTTCGAGCAACTCGCCCAGCTACGCGTGAAGACCGAGAAGGCGCTGGGCCCGGCGTTCAACCGCAAGGCCTATCACGACTTCATTCTCTCGCAGGGCCTCCTGCCGCTCTCGATCCTTGCCGAGACTGTCGAGCGCGACTTCATCCCCGCACAGAAAGCCGCGGCGGCCGCCTCGAAGTAGGCCCCGCGACTTCCCTCGTCATTGCGCGGGCCGCAGGGCCCGCGGCCTGCCCGGGCTCATGCGAACCGCCCCGGCAGGCTGCCCCTTCGGGGGCGCAATGGTGTGGAGGGATCGCAAGGTGACAGTCCGGTTGACACAGTTGACACGGTACTGAACCGAAACGCGGCCCCCGGTCTGGAGCCGGCGTCCGTGGCATAAATCCGACGATTTCAAAGAACTCTGCTGCCGACCAAGATGACAGAACAAAGCCCTGTAGGAAAATTCGCCCCGATCAGATCCCGGCCGCCATGCCGCCCGTGACGCGCAGGGTCTCTCCGGTGACGAAGCGGGCGCGCGGCGACGAGAGGAACAGCATGGCCTCGACGATATCCGCCTCTTCGCCGAAGGCGTCGAGATACTGCATCGCCTTCACCCGCACCTTGGTCGCTTCGGGCAGTTCGTTGCGGATCGTGTCGGTCAGGATCAGGCCGGGCGAGATCGCGTTCACGCGGATACCCTCGGGCGCGAGTTCGCGGGCGAAAGTGATCGTCAATCCGGCAACCGCCAGCTTGGAGGTACCATAGGCCGTCCCGCCCATATGGGCAGCGGACGAGGAGATGTTGACGATATTCGCGCCGGCTCGGCCTGCCATGTAGGGCTTCGCCGCCAGCGTAGCGATAACGGTGCCCATGACGTTGACGTCGAACAGGCGCCGCACCTTGGCCGCCCCCATCGCCGCGATCGGCTGGCTGTATTCGTCGCTGTGAAGGCCCGCATTGTTGATGAGGAGGTCGATCCCGCCGTGCCCCGCCGCAGCCTCGGCCATGATCGCCGCCATGCGCGCTTCGTCGGTCACATCGCCTGCATAGCCGGTGGCGCTGCCGCCCGCCGCACGAATCGCTGCTGCCGCCGCTTCGGCTTCCGCGCCGTCGCGGTCTACCAGCACCGCATGGGCACCCTGGGCGGCCAGCGCCTCACCGAAAGACTTGCCGAAACCGCGACCGCCCCCGGTCACCACCGCGACGGAGCCCGCTCTCTCTCCAGTTGATGCGATCGTTCCGTTCATCCTTGCTCTCCATCGCGCTGCTTTGGCGGAAGATCTAAGGGTGAAAGGCGGTCAGCACCAAACGCGGGCACGATGCCTGATCGCTGCTGCCCCGGCGGGCAGGCATCAGTTCCCGGTGCTGCCCGACGTCTTGCGGATGAACTCCGCCACATTGTCGTGCAGTTCATGCAGCGACGGCAGGTGGGCATAGACCATGTGGCCGGATTCGTAGTGGCGGTACTCCACATTCGCCTGAAGCGCGGGTGGCACCGGCAAGTGCTGCATCTCGAACACGCCTTCGTAATAGGGCGTCGAGACATCGAAATAGCCGCCGTTGACCATGACCTTCATGGTCGGATTCTGCTTCATCGCGATCGCCAGATCGGGCAGGACATTGGGCAGCGCGATCAGCGGCTTGCCCGCGCCGGGGGGCTGGTGGCGATAGTCCCAGCTGCCGTAGATGCTGATTCCCGGCTTGAACTGCTTGTCGGCGCCCTCGCCGGTGCCGTAATGCAGCGTGCCGCGCACGTACTGGTTGAACGCCGCGATATAGGCGCCTTCCAGCGCCGCGCTCTGCGGATCGTAGTCGGCCACTTTGCTCAGCGGATCCAGCGTCGCCCCGGCAAAGCGCGTGTCCAGCGTGCCGGTGGTCAGGCCCTGATCGGCCAGCAGCTCCTTCTGGAAGGCGCCGTATTCGATCCTGAGGTTGGTCTTCAGCAGATAGTCCACCGGCAGCCCGGTATAGGCCGCGAGTTGGGTGGCGATGCGGTGACGCTCGGCATCGGGCAGCGCATTGCCCTTCATCAGTGCTTGCGCATAATCGCCCGTCGCGAAAGCCTCTACCTGGGCAAGCAACGTCTTGAGATCGGCCGGCCGGTCGGCCAGCTTGTTGTGATACCACGCGGTCGCCGCATAAGTGGGCAGCGCGACGATATAGGGCAGGTCCACCGTGGGATTGGTCTGCGGATCGTCCGGCATCAGATCCCAGTTCAGGATGTCCGACAGCAGGATCACGCCATTGAGGTCGATCGACTTGTTCTGCAAGGCCAGCGTCATGCCGGCCGCGCGCATCGTGCCGTAGCTTTCGCCGAACAGGTACTTGGGCGAATTCCAGCGCCCGTACTTGTTCAGGAACTGCTCCACGAACTGCGCAAAGGCATCGATGTCCTGATCGACGCCGTAGAAGGCCTTGGCCTTGTCCTTCCCCGCGATGCGGCTGAAGCCGGTGCCCGGTGCGTCGATGAAGACCAGATCGCTGGCGTCGAGCAGGCTCGCGTCGTTGTTAACGGTGCTGTAGGGCGCCGGCGCGGTATGAGCATTGTCGGCCGTTTGCACGCGCACCGGGCCGAAGGCGCCCATGTGCAGCCAGACGCTCGACGAGCCCGGGCCGCCATTGAACAGGAACGTGATCGGGCGATCCGGCGAACGCACGCCGTCCTTGAAATAGGCGACGTAGAACATCGAGGCTTCGGCCTTGCCCGCCTTCGCGTCGTCGTCGTCATCGGAGGCCTTGGCGTCAAGCGCGTCGGTGTCTTCCCAGCCCTTGACATGCGCTACCAGCGTTCCCGCCACCGCGTGATAGGCGATGCGCGAGCCGCCGACGTTGACCGATCCGGTGGACTGCACCGCTTCCGGCTGAAACAGCGCGACCGGCTTGTCCGCATCGCCCGACGGCGCATTCACCGGCGCATCCGCCTTGGGCGCGGGCGGCGCGGCCAGCGCGGCGGACGCGGCCAGCAGGCAAGCGAAGGGAACGGCGGCCAGGGCAGGCTTCATCTATCGACTTTCGGGAAAGGGCGACCACGATCGGAAGCGGCCAAGTTACGGGGCCGCCTTCGCAAAGCAAGCCTTTCGGCGGGTTAAATTGACGGCTTTGGCGGACAAACGAAAAGGGCCGGAGGTTTCCCTCCGGCCCTTCAATCCGTTTCGCGGTTCCTGAAAAATCAGGCGCCGGCGATCTCGGTCGTGTCGATCTTGAGGCCGGGGCCCATCGACGACGAAAGCGAGATCTTGCGAACGTACTTGCCCTTCGAGCCCGAGGGCTTGGCCTTGACGATCGCATCGACGAACGCGCTGAAGTTGGTCAGCAGGTCGGCGTCCGAGAACGACATCTTGCCGATGCCGGCGTGGATGATGCCCTGCTTCTCAACGCGGAACTCGATCTGGCCGCCCTTGGCGTCCTTCACGGCCTGCGTCACGTTCGGGGTAACCGTGCCGAGCTTCGGGTTCGGCATCAGGCCCTTCGGACCCAGCAGCTTACCGAGACGGCCGACGACGCCCATCATGTCCGGGGTGGCAATGACGCGGTCGTAGTCGAGGTTGCCGGCCTGCATGTCGTCCATGAGGTCTTCCGCACCAACCTTGTCGGCGCCGGCGGCGAGAGCTTCCGCAGCCTTGTCGCCCTTGGCGAACACGGCAACGCGAACGGTCTTGCCGGTGCCGGCCGGAAGCGAAACCATGCCGCGAACCATCTGGTCGGCGTGACGCGGGTCAACGCCCAGGTTCATCGCGACTTCGACGGTTTCGTCGAACTTGGTCGTCTTCAGGTCGCGCAGGGTCTGCAGCGCTTCAGCGACGGGGTAGTGCTTGAGGTTGTCACCGAGCTTTTCGGTCAGCGACTTCTGCTTCTTGGTCACCTTGGCCATGGAATCAGCCCTCCACCACTTCGAGGCCCATCGCGCGGGCCGAACCTTCGATGATCTTGGTGGCGGCTTCAATGTCGTTGGCATTGAGGTCAGCCATCTTGACCTGAGCGATTTCGGCAAGCTGCGAGCGCTTGACGGTACCGGCGCTGATCTTGCCCGGCTCCTTCGAGCCCGACTTCAGATTCACGGCCTTCTTGATGAGGAAGGTCGCCGGGGGCGTCTTGGTGACGAACGTGAAGCTGCGATCCGCATACACCGTGATGATGGTGGGGATCGGCATGCCCTTTTCGAGCTCCTGCGTGGCGGCATTGAACGCCTTGCAGAATTCCATGATGTTCACGCCGCGCTGACCCAGCGCAGGGCCGATCGGCGGGGACGGCGTGGCGCTGCCGGCCTTGACCTGCAGCTTGATGTAACCTTCGATCTTCTTGGCCATGTGGCCACTCCTTCACACTTTCGCAGCCGCTTGGCGGATGCTCATGTTTAGCGGTTTTACGGACGCTGGCGCATCCTCCCGCAGGGAATCGCACCGGAACGGATCCGGTCCGAAGGGCGCGCCCCTAAACGAAATCGGAAAGAAAGGAAAGGGCCGAGTTCAGGCCCCGCCCATATCGGCCGACGCGCCGGACGGACCTGCCACCCGCCGCTTTGCCCGCTGATCTGCCCGCCGCTGCCATACCGCGCGGATCGCGTGGCGGGCCGGGCCCTCGATATAGCGGAACGAGACGTCCGCAGCCAGCAGTACCAACGCCGAGTAGAGCAGGGTCACCACAATCCAGGTGGTGCCGTCTCCGGGAATATGCCCGAAGCGTTGCTCACCCAGCATCAATATCGGCCAGTGCACGAGGTAGATCGCATAGGACCGATCGCCCAGCCAGCGCATCGGCGCCGAACCCATGATCTTCAGCCGCAATGCCAGCAGCAACAGCGCCGGCCACGCCAGCAGGCTCAGCGGCAGCAGCGAACTCATCCGGCCCATGTCGAGCGAGATGCCGATCGCCATGAGGCACAGCAGCAGCATCGTCGGCGCATGGCGCAGCCGCGCCCGCGCATGCCAGAGCACCTGGCCAAGGAAGAAGCCGAGCAATCCGCGCGGCAGGCCATCCCCGACCCAGGGGCCGCCCGCCCTGCCCTGCACCGCGAAATGCAGCAGGGCGCCCAGGATCGCCAGTACCGTCACCCGCTGCAATGTGCGCCGACCGCCCACCGCGCCGAGCGCGAACAGCACATAACAGGCGCATTCGACCGAGATCGACCAGCTCGGTCCGTCGAAACTGTGCCCAACCCAGCCAACGAAGCCCTGCAACATGAATAGGTGCGCCATCAAGGCGAGCGGGGTGTTGCCGGGATCGTCCAGAAACACCACGCCGCAGACCAGCAGCATGACAAGGTGCAGCGGGTAGAGCCGCGCCGCGCGCGCCACCGCGAAGCTCTCCAGCGTGCCGCGCCGAAGTACATAGCCCTGCCCCGGCGAACGCTCGATCAGATAGACATGCGCGAAGATGTAGCCAGAGATCAGGAAGAACAGGTCCACCAGCGTCCAGCCCCAGTGCTGGAACCAGCGCAGCAGCCCCGGCAGCGCCGCATTCACATCCGGCGCGAACAGCGATTGCGGGTGGTAGAGCAGCGCGACTCCGCACGCGGCAAGCCCGCGCAACCCATCGAGACGCGTCAAGCGTCCGCCCGGCCCCGTCGCCTCGCCTTTCAAGGTCGCGAAAATCCCCATCGCCCGGATCCTTAGCAGGGTCAGGGTTAAGAGGCTGATAATTGCGGCTTCACGTCGCGCCCGCCGCTCGCCATATCGGCCGGACCATGGAAAATACCGAACTCGACCAGTTGATCTGGAACGCTCTCACCGGCGAACAGGCGCGTTTTGCACTCGGGAGCGGCAATGCCCGCCGCTTCCATCCCGATATCGGCCCACTGGCGGCCGTGCGCGACCATTCGCCCGAAAGTCTTGCCGACTTCGCCGCGCTCTGCCGCGAACATGGGCCGCTCGCGCTGATGCAACCCGGCGAATCGGTGCCCGTGCCCGGCATCGATCTCGTGAAGTCCGCCAAAGGCGTGCAGATGATCTTCGCCGGGGACGCAGCGGCGCGGGATGCCATCGACGCGGCGGTACAGGACCCGCGTATCGTCACGCTGGAGGCGCCGGACCATCCCGAGATGCTGGAATTGGCCACGCTGACCGAGCCGGGCCCCTTCGGCACGCGGACCGGCGAACTGGGCGAGTTCTGGGGCGTGAAGGAGGACGGCCGCCTGCTCGCCATGGCCGGCCAGCGCACCCGCACCGGATCCTATATCGAAGTCAGCGCCGTCTGCGCCCATCCCGACGCGCGGGGCCGCGGGCTGGCCGCGCTGCTCTCCCGCCGGGTCGCCGCCGCGATTCTCGGCGCCAGCCGCACGCCGATCCTGCATTCCTATGCCGACAATGCCGCCGCGCTGGCGCTTTATCACAAGCTCGGCTTCGTCGAGCGCGCGCGGGTGAGTCTGACGATCTACGCTCCTGCTGCCTGAAACGAAAAAGAGGCGCTTTCCACATGGGAAAGCGCCTCTTTTCGATCCAGCAGCCCCGGACGAAGCGAGGCGACGCGGATTACTTGCTGAGTTCGACGTGCTCGAAATCGAGTTCGACCGGCGTCGCGCGGCCGAAGATCGAGACCGAAACCTTGACGCGATTCTTGTCGAAATCGAGTTCCTCGACAATGCCGTTGAAGGTCGCGAACGGACCGTCCAGCACCTTGACCGAATCGCCGATCTCGTAATCGATGCTGACCGTCTTGCGCGGGGCAGCGGCAGCGGCTTCGGCAGCGCCGAAGTAGCGCGCGGCCTCGCTCTCGCTGATCGCCTGCGGCTTGCCGCTGGATCCCAGGAAGCCGGTGACCTTCGGGGTGTTCTTGACGAGGTGATAGACGTCGTCGTTCAGCGTCAGCTTGGCGAGCACGTAACCGGGCATGGTCTTGCGCTCGACCTGGACTTTCTTGCCGCGCTTGACCTCGGTGATGGTCTCGTGCGGAACCTGCACGTCCTCAACGAGCTGCGACAGCCCCATACGCTCGGCTTCGCCGAGGATGGATTCCTTCACCTTGTTCTCGAAGCCGGAATAGGCGTGGATGATGTACCAGCGGGCCATGGTTCTCTCTCGTTGTCTGGTTTCAGCCGATCAGCGACAGGAGCGAGCTGACGATCCAGCCGAACAGTGCGTCGATGCCCAGGAAGAACACTGCCAGCAGCAGCGTCATCAGGCCGACGAAGATCGCGGTCGTCACCGTTTCCTGGCGCGACGGCCAGTGAATCTTGGAGGCTTCGCTGCGCACCTGGCGGAAGAATTCGCCCGGAGTGGTCTTGGCCATGTCAGTCGTACTCGCATCTCTGCCTGGTGCCCGGGATGGAAGCCCGGGCGGGAAAATGTCTCGCCGCTTCCGGCTAGGGGCCATCGCCGCCCCGGCCGGGGCCGGGAGGGGCAGATAGGATCCTTATGTCGGAAGGAAAGCGCGACTTAGCGTCCGTCTGCCCGATTTGCAAGGTCTGCCGGATCAGCAAGCCGCGCGAGGAACGAGTTCGAACTGGAATAGAGCACGCGGGCGCCATCCGGCAGCGCCACCGGCTTGATCGTGCCGATGTACCAGAGGTAGTCGGCATGGCGCGCGGGCGGGAAAGTCCGCAGGTCGATGTGCTGCTGCGGCGCGTAGAGAATGCGCTGCGTCGGATCGGCAAAACGGTACGAAAGATCGCGCATCGACAGCATATGCACGTCGGGCAGCGCGAAGTTCGAATTCTCCATCGCGCTGCGCCGCACCACGGCGTAGGAGCCGAAATGCTCGAACGGGCCGAAGCGCCACTGCCGACGCGGAATCGCCACGGCGGTAGCGACGCGGGCGCCTTCGGGCACCTGGTCCAGCGCGGCGATCAGTTCATGCGCGGTCTGCGCGTCCTGATACCAGACCACCGTGGTCACCAGCGTACGCGAGACGAACAGCGCGGTTGCCGCCGAGACCGCCCAACGCGGCAGAGTCCAGTCGATCGAGAGGCAGGCGACCATCAGCGCCATCGTGCTCAGTCGATAGTCGGCATAGTCACCGCCGAAGATCTGGCGCGGCACGATCAACGTCAGCACCAGCAGCATCAGCGCGGCCCAGCCGAAGCGGCCATCGATCTTGCGCAGCGCCAGCGCGCCCGCCAGCACCGCCAGAACGGCGCAGAGGCTGACGATGTCGAAGCTGTAGTCGAAGCTGCGCATCGACCGGTAAAGGATGCCCCACTTGTAATCGAGCACCCAGCGTCCGTAGGAAACCTTGGAGTTGGATCCCATGCCAGCCAGCATCGGCAGCAGCGGGAAGATCAGCGGCCAGGGCTTCACGAAGGGACGCCAATCGCGCCAGCTCTTCCGGTGGGCCCATTCGTAGCCGAAGATCATCACGCCCATCACGCCCCAGCCCGAGACGTGGCAGAGCCAGACGACGAATCCGGCCGGCACCATCGGTATCCAGCGCCAGGCCTTGCCCTCCAGGCGCACCCAGGCCGCGAAAACGAACAGCGCCATGGCCACCGAGAGCGACCAATTGACGAAGCCCATCAGCAGCGAGGGCGACCAGATCATCGCCAGCGCCAGAATCGGCCCCACGTTCATGCGGCGGCCGAGCGACCGGCACAGGGCATGGACCGAAAGCACCGAAAGGAAGGGAATCAGCGCAACGATGATGCGCCCTGCCCGCTCCAGCCCGAACACCGGCGCCATCGGCACCATCAGCAGTTCGACGCCGAGATTGCCCGTCCACTCCCAGTTGAAGCGGAAATAGCGGGTGAGATAGGGATCCTGCCCGTGATCGAGCGCGACCTTGTACCCCGCAAGGTGCGAGGGATAGTCGGTCATCTGCGGGGCCCAGGCGACCAGCACCGGCAAGGCGGCGATCACCGCCATGGCCAGCGCGAAGGCCAGCCCGCGGTCGATCGCGGGCATGCGAATGCCCGTCACGGCCTTGGCCATGGCCCTGAACAGGTTCTGGGTCTGCGGTTGCGCGGTACCGTGCATCTGCGAGGTATTCTTTCCCGACTTAAGCCAGTCTGGCGCCCTTCGGGGCGGGAGCCCTTGGCTCCACGAGTGCCCGAATCGCCAGAAGCGGCCCCTCCTGAGCGCGCCTAACCGCAATCGCGCGATTGGCAAGCGTTTCACGGTATCGCGGCTTGCGGCTTATCGCAAACGCGAAGACGGGGCGACCAATGCAAATCGCACCATTGCAGCGCAGGGCCTCGGGGATTTCCGGGGCTCCGCGTTGCAATAGTGCGAAGAAAATGCTGGCAGGAGTGCACGGACTCGAACCGTGGGCCCTCGGTTTTGGAGACCGATGCTCTACCAACTGAGCTACACTCCTGCGGGCGGGGTGGCCTCTAGAGCGCCTTGGCGCAGATGACAAGGGGATTACGGCAGAAAGGCGCGAACTTAATCCACAGCCCTGCAATCCGCCCCCACAATCTGTTAAGCCATAGGCACCCCCTCACCCGCCAATCCAGTCAGGCAAGACACGTGCACGCGCCCAGTTCCACCAGAATGATCGAGCCCGAGCTTCTTATGCTCGCCTACCGCAGCGGGATTTTCCCGATGGCGGACAGCCGGGACGATCCGGAGATTTTCTGGATCGAGCCGCGTCTGCGGGCGATTCTCCCGCTCGACGGCTTCCACCTTTCGCATTCGCTGGCCCGCACGCTGCGGCGCGGCCGATTCACGGTTACTTGCAACGCGGCCTTTTCCGAAGTCATGGAAGCCTGCGCCGCACCGCGTCAGGTGCGGCCGGACAGCGACGACGAATCAGGCAGCTGGATCAGCCACCGCATCCAGGCGAGCTACGAGAATCTGCATTTCCTGGATCAGGCGCATTCGATCGAGGTCTGGCAGGACGACGCGGACGGCAAGCGCGCGCTGGTCGGCGGTCTCTACGGCGTGGGGTTCGACCGGGTGTTCTGCGGCGAGAGCATGTTCTCGCGCGTGCCCGATGCCTCGAAAGTGGCGCTGTGCTGGCTGGTGGCGGCGCTGCGCCTTGGCGGCGCGACTCTGCTCGACTGCCAGTTCATGACGCCGCACCTCGCCTCGCTGGGCGCGGTGGAAATGCCGCAGAAGCGCTATCTCGCGCTGTTGCAGCAGGCTCAGTCGGGAGTCGCGGCGGGCGAAGGCGCAGTGGTGGGTGCGGGCGATGCCGGTGCCGGCGACGGCGCCGCATCCGATTCGGAGGCAGCGGGCGCAGGCGCCGCGTCGCCATTGCCCGAAGCCTTTGCTGCGCTCTTGGCGTTGCCAGTCGATTCGGCACCCGGCGGCAGTGCCTCTTCACCCGGGAAGCTCATCGCGCAGTTCTTGACCCAGACGTCATAGACCGGGTGCTGCACGGTGTTGAGCGCGGGTGAATTCTTGAACAGCCAGCCCGAGAACACCTTGTGCCATGCGAGCTTCTCGTTCGCATTGGCGCGTTCCTCGACGAAGGCCTGAACGAAAGCGCCTTCTTCCTGCGGCCGTTCCCAGGGGAGCGACTTCTCGCAAGTGGCGACCTTGACCACCAGATTGCCGATGCGCTTGGCCTCGCCCGGCCTCATCACCAGGTCCTGCGTCAGGTTGTTGCGCTTGTTGAGGACGCCGAGCGTGACCACGCGGTCCTTGTTCGGCGTGCCGAGCTGCTGGCCCTGCGCGGCTTGCGCCGGGCCGGCCTGCATGCCAGCAATGGCATCGGGGATAGAGGTATCCTGCGCCTCAGGCGCGGGCTCACCCTTGCCGCAGGCGGCCAGCGCCAGCGGCAAGACGAAGATCGGCGCGTAGGCGAAGACCCGCTTCACAGGCCTTGTGCTCAGGCTTCCGGCGACCAGGCTTCGTAATCGCCCGTGGCAGCAGCACGCACACCACCGCGTTCGAGCGCGCCCTGCGGGCGGTAGGCTTCGACCGTGCCAGTGGCGTTCGGCGAATAGTCCACTTCCCAGATGCGCGGCGGCGGCAGGTGGCTTTCCGGCACGCCGTCATAGCTGTGGTGCAGCCAGCCGTGCCATTCGGCGGGGACGTTGCTGGCGTCGTTGGCGCCCGCGTAGATCACCCAGCGGCGGTCATACCCCTCGGTGGTCCGCACTTTGGCGGACTTCGAGCGATAGTACTTGTTGCCCTGCGCGTCGGTGCCGACGTGCTCGCCATTGCGCGAGCTCCAGAGCGAGGTGCCAATGGTGGCGCCGTCCCACCAGGTGAAGATCTTGGACAGGATTCCCATGGGCTGCGCGTTAGCGCCGTTCCGCGCCGATGCCAAGCATGTTCCCGTGCGAAAACGATAGTCGCTGGGGGTTTCGCGGGCAGCCCCGCTTCTTATTCCGTTTCCGAGGCATCTCCCCCGAACGCGCGCTGGACATGCGGGGCCCGCAGGATCAGCCTCTCATGCGGGAGAGAAGCCTGAAGGCGCTTGGCTTGGCAACAACCCTGGGGAGGGTTTCGCATGCGTCGACAGGTTTTCACGCGACTTGCATTTGTCGCTCTGCTCCCGTTCGCTTTTTCAACCGTGATGCCGCCATCGCGTGCCGATGCAGCGCCAAAAACCGCGACCAGGCTGGCCAAGTTGCCCGCTCTGGGCGTGGACGCGAATCACGTCACTGTCTCGGGCCTGTCCTCGGGCGGGTTCATGGCCGCGCAGTTCTCGGTGATCCATTCCGCCACGGTAAGCGGCGTAGGCATCGTCGCGGGCGGACCTTATGGCTGCGGACTGGCGGGTATCACTGTGGTCACGGCCTGCATGTCCGGCACGCCCTCGGGCGCCGGGGCAAGGATCGTCGCACAGATGAACGAGATGAGCGGCGCCATCGATCCGCTCGTCCATGTGAAGGATCAGCGCGTCTACCTCTTCCACGGCGCGGCCGACAGTGTGGTGGGCAAGGGCGCGCTCGATGCTCTGCGCGACTTCTACCTCGATGTCGGCGTGCCCGCCGCGAACCTTCAGTATCTCCAGAACTTCCCGGCCGAGCACGCCTTCCTTTCGCTCACCGCGCCGCACAATTGCGGCATTCTGGGCACGCCGTTCGTGAACCGCTGCGGTGCCGACGCCACGGCCACCGGCATGCCGCGCTATGACCAGCCCGGCGCAATCCTGACCAAAGTCATCGGCGGCGACCTCGCACCCCCGGCCACAACTCTATCGAGCGCACCGCAAGCCTTCGCGCAGTCGCCCTATCTCTCCGCGCTCAGCGCCATGGCGACGACCGGCTATGTCTATATTCCCAAGCCCTGCCGCGAGACCGGCGCGAATTGCCGCATCCATGTCGTCTTCCACGGCTGCGGTCAGGCTGCCGCCTACACCGGCAATGCGGTCTATGCGCAGCTTGGATACAACGCCTGGGCCGACACCAACCGCATCGTGGTGCTCTATCCGCAAGTCGAGAAAAGCCCGCTATCCGACAATCCGATGGGCTGCTGGGACTGGTGGGGCTACACCGGGCCTTTCGCCACGCGCTATGGCCCGCAGATCAGTTCGGTACAGGCGATGATCGACCGGCTTGCCGAAACCGGAACCTGAGAAGGCCCTACCAGCTCACCTTGTCACCCGGAGCGATGCCGAGCTGCGCGGCGCGGCCGCCGTTGAGTTCAAGCACGCCGATCACCGGCCCCTTGGACGGCAGCGGCCGCTCATCATAAGGCACCGCATCGGCGGCGATGTTGAGCACGCGGTGGTCGGGCCCGATGAACAGGATGTCGAGCGGGATTACCGTGTTCTTCATCCAGAAGGCCGCCTGACGCGGGGCTTTCTCGGGGAAGATCATGCCCTCGTCCGCGCCCATTTCGGTGCGGAACATCAGGCCCTTGGCCTGCTCCGCCTCGGTCGCGGCCACTTCCACGCGGAAGGCATGGCTCTTGCCCGACGCCAGTCCGACCGTCAGCGGCACCACCGCGAGCCCCGATTCGGGATGGACCGATGCCGTTTCGGACGGGGCAGTGGCCGCCGCCTCGGCCGCACCTTTCGAGCAGGCGGCCGGCAGCATCAGTACGGGGAGCAGCAGAAAAGCGGCAAACTTGCGAGCGATGTCCATGTCTCAGACGTCTCCGGCTTCCGATTCGATCCCGGCATCGGCCCATTCCTCGGCCGCTTCCGGATCCTCGGCATCGACGATCGCGCGCACCATGTCGAGCCGGTGCCCGGCGCGCAGCATCGCCGCGATGTGCTTCTCCCGCAGCTTTTCACGCGTGAGCCTGTCCTCGGGCTGAACCGCGAAGGGCCCGAACCGCCGCCGCCGGGCCAGAACCAGCGCCGCCTGCCGCTCGGCCGCGTCGTCCGGTCGCACTGCGGCGCGCATATCCTCGTCCAGCCCCGCGTGCCCCAGCGCCTCCCCCACCCGCCGCGCGCCATAGCCGCGTCGCAGCAGGCTGCCCGCCTTCATCCGCGCCCAGGCGGCGTCGTCGACGTAGCCAAGGTCGGAATAACGGGCCACCAGCGCGGCCAGATCGGGTGATTCGTCACCCGCCCAGCCCCGCTCACGCAATTTGCGTTGCAGATAATCGCGCAGCTTCCCTTGCGTCGTCGCGAAACGCGCGACATAGGCGAGCGCTAATTCTTCCAGGTGGATCTGGTCGAGCGGTTGTGGATTGCGACGCTTGTCGGACATCTTGCCCTATTCGTGCCACACTCGGCTCGGAATGGGGAGAGCGCACGGAACCATGCAGGTGGGATGGCTATGTCCGGTTCAGCTTGAACAGGATAAAAGCGCCCGGTTCCTGAAGAATAAAACGGTATAACAACAACGGGTTATAACGAAATGACCGACACCATCAGCATGGTGCCGCAAGCGGTTGAAGCACTTGTCGCTACCCCCAACCGGGATGCGCTTGCCCGCCGTTTTGCCGATTTCGACACTTTCTGCGATGCCCTCGACTATGCAGCGAAGGGGCAGCGCGGGTTCAATTTCCACGATCCGCGTGGCACTCTGAAGCGGGTTTACCCGTTCAGCGAACTGCGTGCGGATTCGATCAAGGTGGCGCACGCGCTTGTCGCGCGCGGCGTCAAACCGGGTGATCGCATCGCCCTGATCGCCGAAACCGGCGAGGAATTTGCCGCGCTCTTCTGCGCCATCGTCTACGCAGGCGCCTGGCCGGTGCCGCTGCCCCTGCCCACCAGCTTCGGCGGCAAGGACAATTATATCGAGCAGCTTGCGGTCCAGCTTGCCAGCTCGGACCCGCTCCTGCTGGTCGGCCCGGACGAAATCGCCGAGATGACCGCCGCCGCCGCCCAGCGGCAGGGCTGCGGCCATGCCACATGGGCCGATTTCGCCGCCAAGGATGCGCCTGAAGTCGCACTGCCCAAGGCCGGCCCGGACGATATCTGCTATCTGCAGTATTCCAGCGGATCGACCCGCTTCCCGCATGGCGTAGCGGTCACCCACCGTTCGCTGATGTCGAACCTTGCCGCGCACAGCCACGGCATGGAAGTCTGCGACACTGACCGCTGCGTTTCGTGGCTGCCGTGGTACCACGACATGGGTCTGGTCGGCTGCTTCCTCTCGCTGATCGCCAACCAAGTCTCGGGCGACTACCTCAAGACCGAGGACTTCGCCCGCCGTCCGCTGGCATGGCTCGACATGATCACGCGGAACGAGGGCACCTCGATCTCGTACTCGCCGACGTTCGGCTACGACATCTGCGCCCGCCGTATCTCCAGCCAGAGCCACGTGGGGGATCGCTTCGACCTGTCGCGCTGGCGTCTCGCCGGCAACGGCGCCGACATGATCCGCCCGGACGTGATGCAGAGCTTCGTCAATGCCTTTGCCGATGCGGGCTTCAAGGCTTCGGCCTTCCTGCCCAGCTATGGCCTGGCCGAAGCGACGCTGGCCGTCACCATCATGCCCCCGGGCGAAGGCATCCGCGTCGAACTGGTCGAGGAAGAGCGCCTTTCCGGCAGCCCCCGCGACCTCAGCCGCCCGGCCCGCTACCGCGCCATCGTCAACTGCGGCAAGCCCGTGCTCGACATGGAAGTGGTGATCCGGGGCGAATCCGGCGCGAGCCTGGGCGACCACCAGATCGGCAAGGTCTGGTGCCGCGGCACCAGCGTCATGCACTCCTACTTCCGCGACCCCGAAGCGACCGAGGCCTGCCTCGTCGACGGTTGGCTGGATACGGGCGACATGGGCTACATGGCCGATGGCTACCTGTTCATCGTCGGCCGCGCGAAGGACATGATCATCATCAACGGCAAGAACCACTGGCCCCAGGATATCGAATGGGCCGTGGAACAGCTGCCGGGGTTCAACCATGGCGACATCGCCGCCTTCTCGGTCGAGACCGAGAATGGCGAGGAAGCGCCTGCGGTGCTGGTGCACTGTCGTGTTTCCGATCCGGTCAAGCGCATCGAACTGCGCGACCTGATCCGTGACAAGGTGCGTTCGATCACCGGCATGAACTGCGTGGTCGAACTGGTTCCGCCGAAGAGCCTGCCGCGCACCAGCTCGGGCAAGCTCAGCCGCGCCAAGGCGAAGAAGCTCTACCTTTCGGGCGAGATCGAGCCGTTCAAGATCGCGGCCTGATCTCAGGCAATCGATTAAAAGGGACGGGCCGGGAGCGAGAGCTTTCCGGCCCGTTTCGATTCCGGCGGATGCCGGAGGCCACGATAGCCCGTCACCTTACCGGCGCGGTGTTTCGCTTTTTTGAGTCACGCAGAGACGCAAAGATGTTGGTCGGCGCCGCAAGCAATGTCCGTCTCTCAAGCCTTACGACAGCCTCAATGTCGCCGGGAACCGCCAGCCTGCGGCAAACCCACCCTCTTTGCGCCTTCGCGCCTTTGCGCGATTCCTCTTTCCTTCTTTTTCTTCTCCGCGCCTCCGCGTGAAACGATTTCGTTCCAGGCAATTCGACTTGTCCGTGCGGCGTCTTGCGGAGTGCCTGACCTGTGAAATCGGCGCCTTCGAATGATTCACGCGGAGGCGCGGAGACGCGGAGAAGAAAAAGGGAGGAATCGCGCAAAGGCGCAAAGATTTGGTTCTGCGTTGGAGGCGATTTTCGTCTCTTGATCCTTGGGGTGGACGCAATGTTCCCGGGACTGCGGCTTCGCCGCGAGGGTTCCATTTCTGCGCCCGATTTCAGTCCGTCGCTTGCTCGCGCTCATCCCACTTTGGATAGGCGGGTAAGGTCACCAGCAGCAGGCCGCTCACCACGCAGCCAATCACGCCTGCCCAAAGGAACGGGCCATAATTGCCGGCCTTGTCGTAAACGACGCCCGCCAACCAAGGCCCCAGCCCCGACGCGAAAGCGACCATCGCCGCCATCACCCCGTAGATCGCGCCGAAGTGCCGCATGCCCGCGTATCCGGCCGTGAGATAGGCACAGATCTGCGTCTTCGTCCCCGCCGCATAGCCGTTGACCAGCAGGCCGAAAATCACCGCCGCCGTCGAATTGATCGCGCCGATCAGCACGAGGAAAGTTACCGCCGTAACCCCCATGGTCACGCCGCCGATCCAGTTCGGCCGGTAGCGGTCCAGCAGCGCGCCGGTCACCAGCTTGCCGATAATGCCAGCGACCCCGGTCAACGCGGTAAGCCACGCCGCGTTGGTGCGGGTTACGCCGGCTTCGGTCAGGATCGGGAAAAGATGGATGCCCAGCCCCACGGTCAGCACCATGACCAGAAACGTCGACAGGCCCAGCTGCCACATCGCCCGGCTGCGCAGCGCCTCGCGCGGGGTAAGGCCCGGCAAGTGCAGCGTGCTGCGCGCCGCGACCACTCCGCCCGACTTCTGCGCCGCCTGGCGGGCGCGGTCGTGCACGTCGTAAAGGAACAGCGCGCAGAGCAGCAGCGTGAGCCCGCCCCAGCCGATCGCGAACCAGACGAACGCACCGCGCCATCCGGTGTGGTCGATAAGGAAGTTGCCGAGCGGGGGCACGACTGCCTGCGCCACCGCCGTTCCCGCCACGGTCACGCCAAGCGCAAGGCCCCTGCCCTTTTCGAACAGACCCGCGACCGCAGTGGTCCAGACAGTCGACTTGATCGAAGTGACGACAAGGCCGAACACGCCCCACATCACCAGCCACTGCACCTCGGAGCCATTGGCCAGCGCGAAGGCGCTCATCGAGATCATGACCAGCACGATCCCCGGCAGCGCCAGTCGGCGCGATCCCATGCGGTCGATCAAGGCGCCGTAAAACGGCGAAAGCAGCGCGGTGACGAACGTCGCGATCCCGGGCCCAGCCGAAAGCACTGAGCGGCTCCAGCCGAATTCCTTGCCCAGCGGCTCGAAAAACAGCCCCGTCGCCGCCAGCAGCACCGAGAAGAACGAGAAGCCGACTGCCGATGCCAGAACGAGCGTCCAGCCCGAACGCCATTCCTGCCTCTGGTCGGCCTGTACCGGCCGCCCCCTTTCCGGTGCGTGCATTGTTCTCTCCCTTGGAAGAGAACCTAGGGCCAAAGGCGGAAACCCCAATCGCCCCGGCGATAGTGCGCGCCGGTCGCCTGGCCGCCGAAATCAGATGGTGCGGTGCAATTCCAGATAGTCGCGCGGGATGCTGAGCGCGTCCTTGGCGACCTGCGTCTCGCGCAGGAACAGCACCAGCGCTGCCAGCAGGAGCACGATCGAAGCCAGGAAGATCATCGCCGCCACCCCGTGAAGGTCCAGCCCGGCAATGCCTTGCAGGAAAAGCACCGCCACGGTCGTGCCGATGCACAGCGCCGAAAGCACCATGAAGCGGATGGCCTTGGTGATGATGGTAATGCGCCTGTCGACCAGCCGGATTTCCAGCACGATCATGTCGTGCTCCGGCCCCTCGGTCACGTTGTGCCGCCCTTGCAACTCGCGCGCGCGGTCAACCACGCGCCCGAGCCGGGTGGAAAGGATGTTGAGGATATTGCCGATTGCAACAAGCACGAACACCGGCGTCAGGGCCAACTGGATAGTCTGGACGATCATGGTGTCGGTTATTGCAAAGGTCATTCAGGCTGCACAGGCCCTTGCCAGCAAGTAGACACCGTTGTCCGCAAATTCGACGCTGGCCAGCGAGGTCGCCAGCGCGCAGCCGCCGGGAGCGACCAGTTCTCCGCCGATTTTCACAGATTCCTCGCGCGGAATGACTAGTACGGCACCGGGATAACGGGCGGCGATTTCCGGCGTCGGGGCACCGACCACCTGATCGAGCAGGAACAGCGGCCCATCGACCAACGATTGCGTTTTCCGCACGGGAACGCGCTTGTGCCAGCGCGCCAGATCGTAGACCTCGCCCTTCGATACGGCCATGCCCTCGTCCAGATGGAGTTCGCGAGGGCGGCCGTAGTCGTAGAGGCGGTAGGTTATATCGCTGTTCTGCTGCACCTCGATCAGGCTCACGCCCGCGCCGATGGCGTGGACGGTGTTGGCCGGGATGTAGAAGAAGTCGCCGGGCTGCACTTCGTGCCAGGTCATCAGCCCCTCGATCGAACCATCGAGCGAGGCGGCGCGCATGGCCTCTTGCGAGATCGGCGCATCAAAACCGATGCCCAGCGTGGCGCCGGGCTCAGCCGCGACGATCAGCCAGCACTCTTCCTTGCCCTGACGGCCCAGCCCCTTGGCACTCGTCTGTGCGTCGCTGGGGTGCACCTGCACCGAAAGCTTTTCGCTGGTGAAAATGTACTTCACCAGAAGGTCGGGGAGCGCCGCCGGGGGCTCGAACCAGACCTCGCCGATGCGCTCACCTTCGGGCGCGACGAAAGGCGCGGGCAGGACATCCCTGCCCCAGGGCTTCTCGACTTCGCGGATCGCGAGTGCGGCAGTCATTGTTCTATCCCTTACTGGTTCACGGCGCCGGAAAGCTTGCCGACTTTCTGCACGCCTTCAACGGTGGTGACGAGCACCTCGTTCCCGTCGATGACGACCACCACGTTGGACAGCCCGATCACCGAGACGCGCGGCCCGTCGCTATCGACCAGCACATTGGTACAGTCGACCAGCTCGGCATCGCCCGCACCGCGCACCGAATTGCCGCTGCCGTCGCGGTCGAGCGCGTCATGCAGCGCCTGCCAGTTGCCGATGTCCGACCAGTCCATGTCGGCAGGCACCATGGCGGCGCGGCTGGTGTTCTCCATCACCGCGTAGTCCACCGAATCGCTCTCGACTTCGGCGAAAGTGACGGCATCGGGGTGGAAGCGGTGGCCATCCTCGGCGCCCTTCTCGACCGCTTCGCGCACCTTGGCGGCGATCTCGGGCCGGTGCGCGGCGAGTTCGGCCATGAAGTCGCCCACACGGAACGCGAAGATGCCGCCGTTCCAGGCGTAGTTGCCGTCCTCAAGGAAAGCCTGCGCGCGGGCGAGGTCCGGCTTCTCGACGAACTGGGCGGTGCGGAAACCGGGGGTGCCTTCGATGGCCTCGCCGCGCTTCAGGTAGCCGAAGCCGGTCTCGGGCCGGGTCGCCTCGATACCGAAGGAGACCAGCCAGCCCTCGGCGGCAAGCGCCGCCGCTGCGCAGGCGACATCGGAGAAGACCTCGGGACGGCCGATATGGTGATCGCTCGGGCAGACCAGCATCACCGCGTCCTCGGGCAGGCGGCAGGCGGCCAGCGCGATGGCGGCGGCAGTGTTGCGCGCGGCAGGCTCGACGATCACGGTCGCCCCCGGCGCGCCGGCCAGTTGCGCCTCGACATGTTCGAGGTGCTTGGCGCCCGTCACCACCACCGGTGCGGCAAAGCCCTGCGCCGCCGGGCAGCGTGCGAGGCTTGCCTCGAACAGCGTGGTCTCGCCGACCAGCGGCAGGAACGGCTTGGGACGATCGGCACGGCTGCGCGGCCATAGCCGCGTACCGTTGCCGCCGCAGAGAATGACCGGAACGATCTGGGGCATGGGAAGTGAAGCATCTCGCGAAGAAAGAGACATGGGAATCGCCATACCGGTCCTTCGGTGCAATGCAACGACGGCGTCACGGTGCATCCCCGCTAATCACCGTCACTCTGGCCCGCGAGGAACCAGCGCTGGCGCCAGCCATAGTCCGCTTCGACCGGGTTTCCGGCAGCATCGCGCGCCGGGCGGAAACGGAAGCGTTCGGCGGCAAGATGCCAGGTTATGCGGTCGGCCTCTGCATCGGGGCTCGGCTGCGAGACCCGGCAGGACGTCACCGTCCCGTCGGTACCGATGCGCAGGATGACCACGACCTGATGGCCGAGTCTGAGATCGCGACTGGCGCGGGGGAAGTCGCGCGCCGAATTGATATCGCCTGCGATTTTGACAGGTTGGACCGCGATACCGCCACCGCCTGTCCCGGAGCCCTCCTTGCCCGCGCCGAGGCCTAGGCCGGAGGGACTCGCTCCGACAGCGTTGTCCCGGCCGGTTCCGACCACCGGCGGCGCCTCGGTCGGCAGGACCGGCGTCGCAGCTTTCGGAAGAGCGGTATCGCGCGGTGTCGCTCGCTTCCCCGACGCACCCGCTGTGCCCGCTTTCGACGTGGTTTCAGGACGATGCGGCGGTTCGAGCGGCATGTCGAAAGTCTGCGTGACGGTCCGCGCCACATCGGCCACGAATTGCGGCGCGAACGCGCGCACGAGGACGATGACAGCCAGGACGTGCAGCACGATCACCAGAGCCGCCACCCCAAGCCTTATGCGCCGTGGCGGCCTGAGATCGGCCGCTGTTGCCTCCGGTGCCATGCCCACCCGATGCCACGGCGACCGCGGAGGAGGCAAGGACACGTCGACAAGACGAGGCCCGGCAAGGGAAGGGCCAGAACGGGCTTTGACAGGATCGGTCGGCCGATACATTCTCATTACCGAACCTATGTTCCCCAATGCGACGCCGATTCGTCGCCGAGAGAGAACAGGGAGGGGAGAAACAAACGCATGAAGGGTTTCGAATCCCTCGAATCCGAGCATGACGACGTAGTTCTGCGCGGCCTTCTGGTGCGCCCGGATGCGGGCATATCGGATGCACGTACTCCCTGTGCCGCCGTATTGATGTTCCCCGGTGCCACCGGACCCAGCGACAGCTTCTTCCAGGCGATGCGCGAAATTGCATCTGGTGGACGATTGGTTGTCGCGCCCGACATGTACGGGGTCGGCGCCGATCTCTCCACGAACGCGGCGGCGGGCACGTACTTTGCCGCGCTCATGGCCAAGCCGGCGCTTTTGCGCGAACGTGTGCTCGTCTGGTTCGAGCGTGTGCGCGCCCTGCCCGATGTCGATCCCGAGCGGATTGCCGCGATAGGCTACTGCTTCGGCGGCAAGTGCGTGCTCGAACTCGCCCGCAGCGGCGCGCCGGTGCGCAGTGTTACCAGCTTCCACGGGTTGCTCGGCACCCATGCCCCCGCCCAGCCCGGCGCCGTGCGCGCACGAGTCGCGATCTGGACCGGGGGCGAGGATCCTTACGCCCCGCCCGCCGATGTCGAGGCACTGCGCGCTGAACTGGATGCGGCCGGCGTGGATTATCAACTCACCCTGTTCGCGAAGGTCGCGCACGCCTTCACCGATCCTGACCATGACGGTATCGCCCCGGGGATCGCCTATGACCGAACAGCACACCGGATTGCCTGGAACGGAACAATTGCGCTGCTGGAGGAAACTATCAGCCTCTGAGCAACACCAAGGTGTCTCCTGGAGGCAACTGTCCCTGGAAAGAAATGAGGAAGGCTCATCGGAAGAATTGCACAGTCCCCGTTCGAACGATACTTTCCAACTTAGGCACAGAATCAAGGTGCATACGGACAACTACCCAGAACATGCCGAATTTCGGCGCTGCCCGATCTTGGGCAGGTTCCAGGGCGGGACTTAAGCAAGAGTGCCGGCAAACCGGCACCGCAATACGGTACCAGGGGGAGCGTGAATGGCCGGCCGACCCATCGTCGGCCCACACCTTCCAGAGAATGTCGAAGAAGCCGCGGATGCGCCTGACCGGCAAGAGCCGGCGTCGCATACCTTTCCGCAAAAGCGGGGCGGCCTGCGTGAGAACATGGTTTCCGGAGGAGAGGATCAAGATGATTTCAAGGAATTTCAGGACTTCGCTGATGCTGGGCGTGGCTTCCGTGGGGGCGGCTGCGGGACTGATCGCGGCATCGCCGGCCATGGCGCAGGACGCGCCTCAGGAATCGGCACGACGCGAAAGTCCGACGATCAATCCCGGAGACATCATCGTTACCGCACGGCGTACCGAGGAACGCCTGCAGGACGTGCCGATCTCGATCACCGTGTTCAACCAGGAACAGCTCAACAACCGCAACGTCGTGAGCGCGGCGGACCTTGCGACCAGCACGCCTTCACTGTCGGCGAACACCAACTTCGGCTCGCAGAACTCGTCGTTCGCGATCCGCGGCTTCGTGCAGGATCTGGGCACGGCACCGTCGGTGGGCGTCTACTTCGCCGACGTGGTGGCGCCTCGCGGTGCCTCGAACGGCCTCCCCTCGGGTGACGGCGCGGGCCCGGGCGCCTTCTTCGACCTTCAGAACGTGCAGGTGCTGAAAGGCCCGCAGGGCACCCTGTTCGGCCGCAACACCACTGGCGGCGCCGTGCTGCTGGTGCCCAACCGGCCGACCGACACGTTCGAGGGCTACGTCTCCGGCTCGATCGGCAATTACGACATGCGCCGCGTCCAGGCCGTCCTGAACGTTCCGCTCTCCGATACGTTCAAGGTGCGCCTCGGTGTCGACCGCATGAAGCGCGACGGCTACCTGCACAATAACAGCGGCGTCGGCCCCAAGGACTTCAACGACGTCGACTATGTCGCGGCGCGCCTCAGCGTAATCGCCGACCTGACGCCTGACCTCGAAAACTACATGATCGCCACCTATTCGCGTTCGGATACGCATGGTGACGCGCAGAAGCTGATCGCGGCCGATCCGGCCTACAGCCTCGGCCATTTCGCCAGCGAGCAGTTGACGCCGGGCAGCTCCAACTATCAGGGTTCGGGCTTCTATGACTTCGCACAGGATCTGCCAGATCCGCGCTCGCTGCTCACCGTCTGGCAGATTATCAACACCACGACCTGGCACGCCAGCGACACACTGACGATCAAGAACATCGCCAGCTATGGCCAGTTGACGGATACCTTCAGCAACCCGATCTTCGGCACGGCTTTTGAAACGCCGGCGATCCCGCAGATCGGCCTGTCGAGCTATCGCTTCGGCTTCGCCAGCAGCCAGCCGCTGCCCGGCCGTCATACGGCGGACGAATCGACGTTCACCGAAGAATTCCAGGTCCAGGGCCACTCCAGCGACGACAAACTGAACTGGCAGACCGGCGCTTATCTGGAATCGGTCCAGCCGCTTTCGCTGGTGGGTTCGAAGTCGCCCGTGATCCAGTCCTGCGCCAATGCCGCCGCGCTGGCGGCCAGCGAGTGCTATGACATCCTCGGCTATCTCGCCGCGGTCACGCCGGTATTCTTCGGCGGAGCCTTCGATCCCACCCAGCATGCCGGTGCGATCAACACTACCGCAGGCCGCACATCGTTCCACAACGTGGGCCTCTACGCGCAGGCGACCTACAAGTTCACCGACCAGTTCAAGCTGACCGGCGGCTTCCGCTACACCTGGGACCGTGAGAACAACACGAGCGTCCAGACCACCACAATCACCGGCTACCCGCTTAGCTTCCCGACCTTCCAGCCGTTACCGGCGGGTCCGCTCTTCTCGTTCTGTACCTACCCCGACGCACCGGTGCAGGACCCGAGCGCGGAGAACGGTTGCCGCCGCGACCTCAAGCAGAAGTCTTCGGCGCCAACCTGGCTGATCGACTTTGACTACACGCCAACGCAGGACATCCTCGTCTACGCCAAGTACGCACGCGGCTATCGCGCCGGTGGCATCGCTCCCAACGTGACGACCGCCTTCGCGACGTTCAATCCCGAAAAGGTGGACGCTTTCGAAATCGGCACCAAGACGAGCTGGCATGGCTCGATACCGGGCAACTTCAACATCGCGGGCTTCTACAACAAGTTCGCCGATCAGCAGCTCCAGCTCGGCTTCAACGCCAACCCCTGCCAATCGACCGATGCCGCAGGAAACTGCGTCGCTGCTCCGGTTTCGCCCACGGCGGCCCCGGTCAACGCCGGTAAATCGCGGATCTGGGGTATCGAAGTGGACGCCTCGATCAGCCCGTTCCAAGGTCTGCTGTTGCAGGTGGGCTATACCTACCTCAACACCAAGCTGACTTCGGCCGAGACCTTCTCGCTCGAACCCGGCTCGCCCTATGTGCTCTCGGGCACTTACCTTGTGGGTGATCCGCTGGCGCTGTCGCCGAAGAACAAGATCACCGCATCGGGCACCTACACGCTGCCGCTGCCCGACAGCGTGGGCAAGGTCTCGTTCGGCCTGACCTTCACGCATACCGACAAGATGCTGGCGAATACCGGCAACCGTTTCTACGCGGGCTGCAACGGCACGGCCAACCAGAACATGCCGAATTGCCAGGCGGGCTCGGTCTCCGATCCGGCGACTGTCGCTTATATCCAGAGCCTGACGTTCCTGCAGCCCACCGACTTGCTGAACGTCAACGTCAATTGGGACAATATCGCGGGAACGCCCATCGATGCGGGCTTCTTCGCAACCAATGTAACCAACGAAAAGTACTACTCGTTCTTCCCAGGCCTTTCGACCGGCACCGGCTTCGAGACCGCTTCGGTCGGCGCGCCGCGCATGTATGGCTTCACTCTGAAGTATCACTTCGGAGGCTGAACCGGGTTCGGGAATGCACCCATGGTGCATTCCCTCTCGCCCAGACGAAAATGGGAAGGGCCGTACGCGCTGGCGTACGGCCCTTCTCTCGTCAGACGCCCAGCAGCGCGAAGCTGTCGTGGCGCATGACCGCCCGGCCCAAGCGACCGACGAAAGCCTCGATGATCGGCGGATCGACACGGCGGGTGATCGACCAGAGGTAATAACCGTAGACCACCGCCTCCCGGTATTGCGTCCAGGCCTCTTCCGCGTCCGGCATCGCGCATCCATGACCGCGCATTGCCGCCAGATATTCGCCCAGCAGACGGCGCTCTTCCGCTTCGGCCACGTCGACCGGCAGAACCGCGTTCAGGTGATAGGCCACGTCAAGCGCCCACCCCCCACGTTGAAGCAATTGCCAGTCGATCAGGCCCATGCCTTCCGACGCGCGGAACAGGTTCCCGGCATGGGCATCGCCGTGCAGCAGGAAGTCTGGCCGACCCGCATCGCGCAGTCCCAGTGCCCGCATCGCCGCCGCGAGACGGTTCGCATTGCGCACTTCGGGCGCGATGCCTTCTCCCCGCGGGCCGTCGAGCAGGTCTTGCAGCATTTCCGGCGTCACATAATCCATCCGCGCAAGCTGCGCCACGCGCGGGGCGATCCAGTCGGCGCCGTCCAGCAAGTCCGCCCGGGCATGGAGCTGCGCGAGCAGGCCAAGGCTGGCCGCCGCATCATCGGCGCCGAAGGGATCCAGCGCCGAGCAGAACACCGCCCCTTGCGCAATCAGGTCGCGCATCACCGTCACCGCCTGCTGCGCCTCGCGGTCGACCGCGGTGGCGACGCAAGGTGGCACCCGCAGATCGAGCACCGGCGCAAGGCGGTTGTAGAAATCGGCCTCCAGCACGCACGTAGGGCCGCCGCGCGCGGTGGCCGCATCCACATCGAGCAAGCCCTTGAGGCAGAATCGCTGCGCCTCCCCCTCGCCTTCGAACTGCACGGCAAAGCGGACCTTGGTGGCAACAGTGCGGATCACCTCCACAGTTTCGACCGCCACGATCGCCCGGTCACCGGACAGATGCGCCAGCACCGGCGCCAGCCACTGCGGGTCCAGCGCTTCGGCCAAAGTCGCGGGAACCGGGCCGGAATGCTCCAGCGGCGCCTCCGGCAAGCGTGCGGCAGTTATCGTCATCGGCCTCTCCCTGATGCCATCCGGCGAGACGATTGGTCGGCCTCGCCCAGCTTGCTCAATTCTCCATTTCGGTACATCATTCGCAATAGAGAATTTCAACGGTCACGCGATTGTCTTGCCGGACGCATCGCAAAGGCTCGGTACAGGAGGGACAGGACATGGGAAGGCCGCTGGAAGGCATCAGGATTGTCGAAGTGGCGATGTGGGCGTTCGTCCCGGCCTGCGGCGGGATGCTCGCCGATCTGGGGGCGGAAGTCATCAAGGTCGAACCGCCCACTGGCGACCCCTTGCGCGGGTTGAAGATCGGCGCGCTCTCGAATCCGGAAGCGCAATACGACTGGTCGTGGGAGAGCTACAACCGGGGCAAGCGCTCGATCACGCTCGATCTACGCCACGAATCGGGCCGTACGGTATTGGGCCGCCTGCTGGAGGACGCCGACGTGTTCCTTACCAGCCTGCTCCCTCCCGCGCGCCGCTCGATGGGGATCGATGTAGAGACCCTGCGCGCCCGCTTTCCGCGCCTGATCTACGCCAGCGGCAGCGCCACCGGCCCGAACGGTCCGGACGGAGAGAAAGGCGGCTATGACGCCATCACCTTCTGGGCGCGCGGCGGCATCGCCTCCTCGCTGACGGCGGAGGACGCGGCGCAGCCCGTTGGCCCGCCCGGGCCAGCCTTCGGCGATACGCTTTCGGGCGCGATGCTGGCGGCCGGCATCTGCGCCGCCATTGCCCAGCGCGCGATGACCGGCGAAGCGAGCGAAGTGGATGTCTCGCTGCTCGGGACCGCGATGTGGTCTCAGCAGCGACTGATCTGCCAGGCGACTGCCGAGGACGTGCAGCGCTTCCCGCGTCCGGCGGGGCCTCCGCACAATGTGCTGGTGGCCAATTACCGCACCGCCGACGGCCGCTTCGTGGCGCTCTGCATGTTGCAGGCGGATCGCTACTGGGCGCGCTTCTGCGACGTTGCCGGAAGGCCGGACCTCGCCGCCGACCCGCGCTTTGCCGACGCCGCCGCGCGCCGGGCGCATCTGGCCGAGTGCCACGCCGAAGTGACCGCGCTCTTCGCCGCGAAACCGCTGGACGAATGGAAGACCATCCTGGCCCGGCAGGACGGCCAGTGGGACGTCGTGCAGGACGTGGGCGAGTTGAAGGACGACCCGCAAGTCCGCGCCAACCACTACTTGCGCGCGGTCGATGCGGGCGGCGGCGCTGCGATCCCGATGGTGGCGAGCCCCATGCTGTTCGGCGGCAAGGCCCTGCCCTCCACCCGCGCCCCGGAACTGGGCGCGGACAGCGACGCGGTTCTGACCGAACTCGGCTATGACGAAGACGCGGTGATCGACCTCAAGGTACAAGGCGTGGTGTTCTGATGGCATCGGACAGTCCCGCTTCGCGCGCACCGTCGGCGCCACCGCCACGCAAACTGCCGGCCCTCGAACCCGAGACGGCCTTCTTCTGGACCTCGGGCGCAGACGGCATGATGCGCATCCAGCGCTGCGCAACGTGTCGCACCTGGCAGCACCCACCCCTGCCGCGCTGCGCCACTTGCGGCAGCGAGCAACTCGCGCCCGAGCCGGTCTCAGGCAGAGGCCAGGTCATCAGCTATACGGTGAATTACGAGGCGTGGTTGCCGGGCCTGCCGGTGCCCTTCGTGCTCGCCGCCGTGGAACTGGCCGAACAGACCGGCCTGCACGTTCTGGCCAACCTCGACGGGCCTCCCGCCGCCGCGCGCATTGGGCTACCGGTCCGGGTCCGTTTCGAACAGCACGAAGACGTCTGGTTGCCCTTCTTCGCGGCGGAGGACGGTCTGTGACGGCGCTTCCCGAAAAGCAGATCTGCGTCACCGGCGCGGCGCAATCCGAAGTGGCGCGCCCGTCCTCGCGCAGTGCGCTCCAGCTTACCGCCGACGCCTGCCTTGCCGCCATTGCCGACGCCGGACTCTCGCCGCGCCAGATCGACGGCATCGGGACTTATCCCGGCAAATCGGCCGAAGGCGGCGGCATCGCCCCGGTGAGCACGGCCGAGGCGGCGGCGGTTCTGGGCCTGTCACCGCGCTGGACTCTCACCTCCAGCGAGGGTTTCAGCCACATGGCGCCGATTTTCAACGCTGTGACCGCGATCGCCTGCGGCCTGGCGCGCCATGTCGTGGTGTTCCGCACCGTGGCGCAGGCAAGTGCCCGCGCGCAGGCCCGCGCCTCCACGCTGATGGGCGGACGCGGCGCACGGGTGGAAGGGACAAATGCCTGGACCGTGCCGTTTGGCGCGCTTTCGCCGATCAACATGTTCGCGCTCTATGCGCAGGCCTATTTCGACAAATACGGCGCCACTGAAGCGCAATTGGGCGCGCTGGCGGTGAATGCCCGCCGCAATGCCGCGCACAACCCTGCAGCGATCTACAAGGCGCCGCTGACGCTGGACGATTACCTCGCCTCGCGCGTGATCTCCTCGCCGCTGCGGCTCTACGACTGCGACGCCCATGTCGACGGCGCCACCGCCATCGTCCTCTCGCACCGGGACACCGCGAAAGATTTGCGCAACCCGCCGCTGCATATCGAGGCCACCGGAATGGCGGTCGGCAGCCTTTGGGTCGGACGGCACGAGGGCGACTTCACCACTCTGCCCGCCGCCCGCCGCGCCGGAGAAATGCTGTGGTCGCGCACCAGCCTGAAACCCGCCGACCTCGACTGCGCGCAGATCTACGACGGATTCTCGATCCATATGTGGCTCTGGATGGAAGCGCTGGGGCTGGCGCCGCAAGGCGAGGCCTGCCGCTTCGTCGAAGGTGGCACGAGGATCGCGCTGGACGGCGAACTGCCGCTCAATACCGGCGGCGGCCAGCTCTCGGCCGGACGGCTGCACGGATATGGGCACATCCACGAGGCCTGCATGCAGCTCTGGAATCGCGGCGGGGGTCGGCAGGTGGCCGACGCGCGGACTTGCCTGATCTCCAACGGCGGCTTCGGATACGGCGCGATGATCTTGCGGCGCGACTGACGGCGAGTCGCATCCTTGACTTTTTCAGTTCGTTATGACGATAATATATTCACAATAGCGAATTAAAGAACGAGAGGAACCGGGAGATGAGCGAGGCCGATCCGGCGATCCGCAAAGGCGCCGAAAGCGAATGGACTTACGGTCCGATTTTCGACGCCGATGCCCACATCGATCCGCCGCATGACATGTGGAAGGACTACCTGCCAGCGCACCTGAAGGACCGCGCGCCTTTCATCGAGCATGCCGAGGACGGGGACTACATCTGCTTCGAAGGCAATCGCCGCCCGTTCATGATGATCAACAACCAGGCGGGGCGCGAGGGCAAGAACTTCAAGATGAAGGGCCGCCTTGCCGACCAACGCAAGGTCTGGGAACCCGCCACGCGCCTCGCCGACATGGATGCCGACCATATGGGCGCGGCACTGCTATTCGGCGGCGGGCCACTCGGCTCGCTCGACAACGAGCTCTATGTCGCCAGCTATGAGGCCTATCAGAACTGGGTGCTGGACTTCTGCTCAGCCGCGCCGGACCGGCTGTTTCCCGTCGGCTATGTGCCGATGCGCGATATCGAGGAAACTTGCGCCCATGTGAGGCGGCTCGCCGCCAAGGGTTTCCGCGCCATCAACCTGCCCGCCTTCCCGCAGAACCCGGAGGCGTGGAAGACCACCTCGGGTGTGCAGGCGCTGAAGGATGGGCAAGTCTCGGCGCTGACAGGAGACGCCAAGGGCGCGCTGCAATATTCGGACCCGGCCTTCGACGCCTTGTGGAAGACAGTGTCCGACGCCGGGATCGTCATAACCTTCCACCTCGGCGCGCGGGTGCCGCGTTTCGGACAGAAGGAGTACTTCCTGGCCGACATGCCGATGAGCAAGCTGGCGATGGCGGAGCCGATCGGCATCCTCATCTACAACGGCGTGTTCGACCGTTTCCCGGACCTGAAGATCGGATCGATGGAATCGGGCGTGGGCTGGTTCGCGTGGTTCGCCGAGTACAACGACCGTACCTGGGAAAAGCAGCGCTACTGGACGGAATCGCCGCTGAAGAACCCGCCCAGCTACTACATGGACCGCAACATCTACGGCTCCTTCATCCAGGATCGCGCGGGCATCCTGAACCGCGACCTTCCGGGCGGCCGCAACATCATGTGGTCATCGGACTATCCGCATTCGGAAACTACCTTCCCGCGTTCCCGCGACGTGATCCGGCGCGACTTCGCGGGTGTGCCCGAAGCGGATGTGCGGGCGATCATTCACGACAATTGCCGAAAGTTGCTGGGGCTTTCGTAGGCGTCGGGCAGCACGCGTAGTCGATAGCCCAATTTGCTCCGTCATCCCCGCCTTCGCGAGGATGACGAGTGGAGGGAAGGCACGATGCGCAAAACCCCAACCCCGCCCATCCTGAGCTTGTCGAAGGATCCCGCGCTGCCGCGCAGCCCATCACCCCACCTTCAACCGCTTCGCCATCGCCGCCTCGTCCATCATCCGCGTGCCACGCAGATGGCCGAGGCGGATGCCGGTGCAGGTCATCTTGAACTTCGCGAAATCCTCGTACCATTCGAGGTCGGCTGCGGACTTGCCGGTAAGATCCTCCCACAGGGCCACGGTCTCTTCCCGGCCGCCCATGCCCTCCAGCGGAGCGCCGTAAGTCGACGCCGGCCCGTGCATCGTGTCTGCAATCACGCAGAACCACGCCAGATCATGCAACGCCCCGCCGAGCGAGGGCTGCTCCCAATCCATCACCGCGATCACGTCGAAGTTCTCATCGAACATCATGTTGCCGATCCGCGCGTCACCCCAGACGAGGCCTTCGGGCTGGTTCGCCGGCCAAAGCCCGCGCAGCCGGTCCAGCGCGGCGTCAAGCACGGGAAGCGGCTCCACGTCCTGCAACCATCGGGCAAAGCGGTTGTACTTGGCCCATTCCTGCTCAAGCCCGCGCTCACCGGCGGGACCGGCCAGAAAGTCCAGCCCATCCAGCGGCGCGCGCTGCACCGCCGCCAGTTGCTTCACGGCATTGCGCCAAAGCGTGCGGCGCTGCTCCGGCGCAGCGTCCCGAAGCCAGCCTTCGCGCGCATAAGGCGGGATCGACACCGGAACGCGGCCCACTTTCCGCTCCATGACGAAGAAGGCATTGCCCAGCAGCGCCGGGTCTTCCTCGAACCACAGCGGGCGAGCGACGCGGACCCCGCCGTTCTCTGCGCCGCTTTCGGCCAGCGCCTTCATCACGCGGTATTGCTGAACGAACAAGTCGTCGGGGAAGACCGTAAAACCGCCCGGTTTGATCCGCACGACACAACCTTGCTGCCGCGCCGCGCCGTCTTCGCGCCAATGCGCTTCGAACAGGATCGTCTCGTGGCTCTGCCCGGCCCCGCGCGGATAGGCGAGATCGCTGATCCTCACGTCACGCGCCTGCGGCATACGTTCGACCAGCCAACTGGCCAGCGCGCGCGCCAGTTCCTCAAGGTCCCGGGTTTCCGGCGCGACGATCACGTCCGACATCCAGCACTCTCCCGCTTTATTGCAATTCCAAATCGCGAATTTATTTTCGACTATTTGATAAATCGACAAGCGGGGACGGTCAAGCACGGCAGGCTTGTTGCGGGGGCGAATCCGCCCGGACGACGGAGAATCAGGCGGCTTCGGGCTGGCCGATCAGGAAGCGCGAGATGCGCGTGCAGGCCTCGGCCAGTGCCTCGCCCGCCTTGCGCACTTCGGCGCCGGTCTGCGCTCCGCTGAAGCCGGCCATGACCAGCGAGATCGAAACGCGGTCGCGCGCGTCATAGATCGGAGCCATGACCGCCATGAGCGGGTACGTCTTGCCCGCTTCCAGCACGGTTTCCGGCATGACCGGCGGGTCGTCCAGGCTGGCGCCGACCATGCTGCTGCTACCCGGAGCGCTGTCCGGCCGGCGGGTCAGGGCAATGAAGCCATGTTCGCGCACGAAGGCCATGCCGCTATGGAGTTGTTCAAGCTGCTCGACCGAGGGCGAGGGATTGATGCGCGCCTGCGCCGCATCGGCCTCACGCGGGTTGCGGGCGAAGAAGGCGGTGGCCTGCACCCAGCGCAGCGGCATGCGCGTGCCCAGCGGCACCGGATAGCCGACATGGCTGGCAGAGGCTGCGCGCTCGCGCAGGTGGATCATGTCGCCTTCCAGGAAATAGGCGCCGCAGACGACGTCGAAATCGTCTGCCAGCTTGCGCATTTCCGGCTGCGCGACTTGCAAGGGTGAGAAGTGTTCGGCTGCGGTGCGCCCGATCGCGGCCAGCACCGGGCCCAGCACATAAGTCTTGTCGCTGGTGCGGTAGAGATAACCCACGTCGACCAGCCCGGTCAGCAGCGCATGGCAGGTCGCCCGGCTGAGCTTCAGCGCGCGCACCAGATCAGTAAGCGCGAAGGACTGCCCCGGATGATCGGCGATGAAATTGAGGATGGCGGCCATGCGGGCGACGCCGGGAGAAGAACGCGACATGGGTGCTTTCGCTATTTCGAATTACCTGTCGGGTTATGGGGCGTGGAGGGGTTCGTCAATGGGGACGCAGAAGTGCCACCATCACAAGCACGGCCTACAAAAAACCACTTCGTCGCGCCCGCGAAGGCGGGGGCCCCGCTTCCTTCTTGCGACGCCGCCAAGAACAGCGGGGTCCCCGCCTTCGCGGGGACGACGAAGTTGATGTTCAAATCTCGTGGCCGATTGCTCGAGGCCTTAGCTGCTAATGACTTTTTCCGCTTCCAACCGCTCCGCCACTATCCGCGCGATTTCGCGCCGGGCGACCTTGTTGGAATGCAGCAGCGGCACCTCTTCGCGAGTAAGTTCCACCCACGCGCGCGGTACTTTGTAGGCCGAAAGGCTGGCCTTCATCCGCGCCTCGATGGCAGGCACATCGAGCGCCGCCCCGTCGCGCGGAACCAGCGCCGCCACCAGCAGCGCCCCCCGCTCCCGATCCGGCAGGCCGACGACATAGGCACTGTGCACGCCGTCCAGCGCCTGCAATTCCATCTCCACCTCGGCGGGCGAGACGTTCGATCCGGAAACCTTGATCATGTCCCCGCCGCGTCCCACGAAATGAATCCGGCGGCCGTCCGCCCGATCTTCGACAAGGCAGAGGTCGCCGGTGCGCAAGTAGCCGTCCGGCGTGTAATGCTCGGCCCGGTCGATCTTGTGGAGTGCCGGGGCGACGGCGGGGCCGCGCACCTGCATTTCACCCACTTCGCCATCGCCCACCGCGCGGCCGTCCTCATCCGCGATGCGGATGTCGTAGCCGGGGGCGAAGTGGTCCATCGGCGCGCAGACCGGGCGACCGGAAACGCGGAACTCATCGCCCCAGCCATAGGGGCCGAGCGTCTCGCTCATGCCGAGGCCCCACCAGGGCTGCGGGCCCTTGATGCGTTCGAGGTCTTCCTCGGCCAGCACTGATCCCATGGCGAAGCGGCTGTTGCTGAGCGTGCGTTCCGTACAGGTGGTGACGGCGCCGTGCTCCCAACTGGGAAGCAGATAAAGCATCAGCCCGCCCACCCAGAACATCGGCAATTGCGCGGGACGCTCTTCGCCCCGTTTCACGCCCAGCATCTCCACCAGCCAGTGGCTGCGCGCGAGAACCGCGCCGTGGAGGTGGCGCACGCCCTTGGGCAGCGCCATCGAGCCGGAGGTGTAGATCTCGATCATCTGGTCGGTCGGATGGACTTCGGACTCGACCTCGCGCAGCAATTCTTCGCCCACATCGACATCGGTAAGCCACGCCATCGGCGCGACGGCGGCGGGCAAGTCCGCGCCGCTGGAGACGATCCAGCGCAAGTACGGCGCGCGCGGCAAGCGCAGCGCGCCGCAAGTCTGGTCGGCCAGTTCGGGCAGCGCCTCGGTAAGCCGGGCCACCAGATCCTTCCCCAGCATGGTCCGCTGAACGATCAGCCCCTGCACGTCGCTCTGGCGCAGCACGCGGACCAGTTCGTTGGCGCGGATCATCGTGCTGATCGGCACGGCGACCGCACCGATACGGGCGATGGCGGCCAAGGCCGTGGCGAAGCCCGGACCGTTGCCGAAGATGAACCCGACGCGCGCGCCCTTCCCCACGCCGCGCGCCAGCAATCCGCGCGCGAATTCTGCGGACTGGCGGTCAAGATCGGTGAAAGTGGCGCTTTCGCTGCCGGTTTCGGTGTCCAGCGTGATCGCCACGGCATCGCCGTAAGCGGCGGCGGCAGAGCGGATCAGTTCGGGAAAAGTCCGGGCCGCGCCCGGCGTGCCTTCGCTGCTCAATGCACTCATCCTCTCGCCGGGTTCCTGCCCTCTGGGGGCAATTCTGCGTTGCGAAGGTCGCCATCGCAAGCATTTGCGCCCCGCCATCGCCGGGGCGGAATCGTCGTATTTACGAATTTAAATTCGCAATAGAGAATATCAGCTTTCGGAGAAGGTATAGGGCTGCGCGGCGCGGCGATAGTCGTCCGCCAGCACGTCGCGCCCGATCGGCGGCACCGAGCGAGCCGCGCAATCCGCGCGCTGGCAAAGGCGACAGGTCACGCCGATGGGCGTCGCTCTGGCCTCTGACTCGCCGCCATAGACCAGCTTACCCGCCTCGTCCGCCGCGCAGGCGAGCGCCACGGCGCGGGTGACTTTCATCCGCCCATGCCGCCCCTCGCCCGAGGTGACCGTGCGCGCGATCGAGAAGAAGCGCTGACCGTCCGGCAGTTCCAACCACTGGGTCCGCACTTCGCCCGGCCAGCGGAACACCTGATGCACCGACCACAAGGGGCAGCCGCCGCCATGCGCCGCGAAGGGGAAACCCGCGCCGTCCAGCCGCTTCGAGACGTTCCCGGCCTCATCCACGCGCAGGAAGAAGAACGGTACCCGCTCTTCCCCCGGACGGTGCAGCGTCGTGAGCCGGTGCGCGACTTGCTCGAAACTGGTGCCGAACAGCCCGCAGAGCACCTCTATATCGTAGCGCCGCGCCTCCGCCGCGCGGGCGAACTTGGCATAGGGCATCAGGATCGCCGCCGCCGCGTAGCCCGCCAGCGCGCGGCGCACGAGCGTCGCCGTAGTCGTCTGCACAAACGCGGCAGCGCGCACGACCGCGACGATGTCGCCGCGCATCGCGGTGTGGGCGATATGAGTGGCGATCTGGAATGCCCGGCTTGAGGGGCCGAGCGTATCGTCGATCAGCAACTGCTGGTTATGCCGGTCGAACCGTCGCAGCGAATCGACCATGACGTCGGGCGGCAGGAAGCGCACGCGCACGCCCTTGTCCGCGAGCCATGCGGTTGCACCGCGGGCCTGCTCGATCTCTCCGGCCAGCTCCTCCGCCCGCACGTCGATGGCGTGGAAGTAGTTGCGCGATTGGCCGAGGAATCGCTGCGCCTCGCGCACCGGCTCGTTCTCTTCCGCCGCCGGGCCGGAGGCACGCTGCTCGGCCAGCGCCTGACTTTCGCGGGTGTAAGCGCCGTGAAGCCGTAGCAGCGCTTCCGAAATGCCCGGAAAGCTCATCGCCAGGTCAGCGATTTCCAGCGAGGGCAAGTCGATATCCGCGAACAGCGGGTCGCGCAGCACGTCCCCCACGCGGCGGGCATAGTCCTCGCCATCGTCACCGGCAATGTCGGCAATGTCCAGCCGATAGGTCCGCGCAAGGCGCAGCAACATGTCCGCCGTGACCGGGCGCTGGTTGCGTTCCAACAACGCGACATAGCTGGGCGAGATCTCCAGATCGTCCGCCATGGCCTGCTGCGTCAGGCCCAGTTCACGACGCAGGCGGCGAAGCCTGGGGCCAAGGTAGAGAGGTCTCGATTCCGCCATGGCTCAGCACTTTGTCATGCCTGCACATCTTTACAAGGATTATCTGTAAAGTTTGACAACCGGACTTCGCAGGCCGTTCCGCACTGCAAAAATGGGGCCTACCTCAAGGTCATCGCCCAAACACATTTTTCGACGGGGACTTTTGGCAGTGACCTACCAGAGCAAGATCACCGAAGCCGGCCAGACCATCGGCACCGAGCCCAACTGGAACGGCATCGAGCCGGAATCGGTCGCGCGCATGCGCCTGCAGAACCGCTTCCGCACCGGCCTCGACATCGCCCGCTACACCGCGCGAATCATGCGTGAGGACATGGCGGCCTATGATCGCGACCCTGCCAACTACACCCAGTCGCTGGGCTGCTGGCACGGCTTCATCGGCCAACAGAAGATGATCTCCATCAAGAAGCATTTCGGCACGACCAAGGGCCGCTACCTCTACCTCTCGGGCTGGATGGTCGCGGCGCTGCGCAGCGAGTTCGGTCCGCTGCCCGACCAGTCGATGCACGAGAAGACCTCGGTTCCCGCGCTGGTCGAGGAACTCTACACCTTCCTGCGTCAGGCCGATGCCCGCGAACTGGGCATGCTGTTCCGCGATCTGGACAAGGCGCGCGAGGCCGGTGACGAGATGGAGGCCAAGCGCCTCGAAACCGCGATCGACAATCACGAGACGCATGTCGTGCCGATCGTCGCCGATATCGACGCGGGCTTCGGCAATGCCGAGGCGACCTACCTGCTGGCCAAGAAGTTCATCGAGGCCGGCGCCTGCTGCATCCAGATCGAGAATCAGGTCTCTGATGAGAAGCAGTGCGGCCATCAGGACGGCAAGGTCACCGTTCCGCATGAGGACTTCATCGCGAAGATCCGCGCGGTCCGCTACGCCTTCATGGAACTGGGCGTGGACGAGGGCCTGATCGTGGCGCGCACCGACTCGCTGGGCGCGGGGCTGACCAAGCAGATCGCCTTCACCCGCGAGCCGGGCGACATCGGTGACCAGTACAACAGCTTCCTCGACTGCGACGAGATCGCAGCGGGCGATGTCGGCCACGGCGAAGTGCTGATCACCCGCGAAGGCCGCCTGATGCGTCCGAAGCGGCTGCCGTCGAACCTCTACCAGTTCCGCAGCGGAACCGGCGAGGATCGCTGCGTGCTGGATTGCATCCATGCGCTGGAAAACGGCGCGGACCTGCTGTGGATCGAAACCGAGAAGCCGCACATCGGCCAGATCGGCGGAATGGTCAGCCGCATCCGCGAAGTGATCCCGAACGCCAAGCTGGTCTACAACAACTCACCCAGCTTCAACTGGACGCTGAACTTCCGCCAGCAGGTCTTCGATGCATGGGAAGCGGAAGGCCGCGACACCGGCGCCTATGACCGGGCGAAGCTGATGAGCGTGGACTACGACGGCACCGAGCTGGGCAATGAGGCCGACGAGCGAATCCGCACCTTCCAGAAGGACGCGGCGCGCGAGGCGGGGATCTTCCACCACCTCATCACCCTGCCGACGTACCACACCGCCGCCTTGTCGACCGACAATCTGGCGAAGGAGTACTTCGGCGAGGCGGGGATGCTCGGCTACGTCAAGGGCGTGCAGCGTCAGGAAATCCGTCAGGGCATCGCCTGCGTGAAGCACCAGAACATGGCCGGATCGGACATCGGCGACGACCACAAGGAATACTTCGCCGGCGAGGCGGCCCTGAAGGCGGGCGGCACACACAACACGATGAATCAATTCGCGGCCTGAGGTCGCCGTCAAACAGGGATTGCGGCCTGCGGCCGCTGGGGAAGGTCCCCGCCAAGCAAGGAAAGGAAGGTACAATGACCACCATGACCACCGAACCGGCCCGCGCCCGCGCGGTACTTTCGAGCCAGGACTTCAGGCTGCTTCAGGAAGCCGTGCTGTTCTACATGCGTGCGCATGAGGACGATCCGGTCTCTTCCACGTACTCTAACCTCTATCACCGACTCGGCAGCGCCACCCGGCGCTGAGAGAGGTCGAACACAGAAAATCACCGCGGCCCGGCCGCCGGAAAACCAGCCCGACCCGCAAGGAAGGGCAGGCCACTCGAGTTCTTTCCTGGGGAGGAAAGCCAGCCCGTCGCACCCGCGTGCGGCGGGCTTTTTCGCGGCCTGCCGGAGCCTCCGGACAAATCCGGATGGTACTACCGGCGCCTGCGCCTGCAGTTCGGCCTGTCGCAGCCACATTGACAAGAAAATTAACGGCTTGCCTATATCCCCGCCATCAGCTTGAGGGCACCATGTTGATTCCTGGCGACGGTCACGAAAGGGAAGCGAACGAAACGACGGGCAATCCGTCGGTCGCACCCGCGCACCCATCGCTTGAGGCCGCCCTTGCCGCCAGCGCGCGGACCGAATCTCTCCTGCGCGAAGCGATCGAGGCTCTCCCTCAGGGCATTGTCATCCTTGACGAGGATGACCGCTACGTCCTGTGGAACCGCCGCTACGAGGAAATCTACCACCGCTCCGCCGACCTGCTGGAACGCGGCGCCAAGCTGAGCGATACGCTGCGCATCGGGGTTGAGCGCGGCGACTATCCGGAAGCCCTCGGGCAGGAGGAGGAGTGGCTTGCCCGCCGCGTCTCCATGCTCCGCCAGCCGGATTGCCGCCACGAGCAACGCCTTGCCAACGGCCGCTGCATCCTGATCGAGGAGCGGAAGACCGACAGCGGCGGCACGATCGGCATCCGCGTCGACATAACCGATCTCAAGCAGCGCGAGGAAGCCTTCCGCCTGCTGTTCGAGCAGAACCCGCTGGCCATGCTCGTCTACAATGCCGCAAGCGGGCACGTGCGCTCGGCCAACGAGGCGGCCTGCCGGCTGTTCGGCTACACAGCGGACGCCATCGCCGGGATGAGCGCGCAGGTGCTGTTCTCCGAGCCCGATCGCGAAGCGGCCTCGCGCATGCTCGCCACCGATTGCCCGGAAGGCGATTCGTGCTGGCCCCTGCTGCGCAGCGACGGCGGCACCGTGGAAGCCATGGTCTCGACCCGGCTTTCGCAGCTGGAAGGCGATACGGTGACGATCGTGACGATCGTCGATGTCACCGAACGCCGCCGCATCGAACAGCGCATGGCGCACATGGCCCGGCACGACGAACTCACCGGCCTCGCCAACCGCGCGCATTGCCGCGAATATCTGAGCCAGGTGCTCGAACACGCCTCTCCGGAGGACACCGTCACGCTGGCCTTCGTCGATCTCGATCACTTCAAGGCGGTCAACGACACCTACGGCCACCATTTCGGCGACATGCTGCTGACCGACGCGGCGCGGCGCATGCGCGAACTGATCCCGCCGGACGCTCTGCTCTGTCGCATCGGCGGCGACGAATTCGCGATCATCTTCCGCCGTTCCAGCCAGACTCAGGCGGAACTGGTCGCCAAGTCGATCATCACCGCGCTGAGCGAGCCGTTCTTCGTCCACGGCAACATGCTGCACATCGGCGCCACCATCGGCTTCGCCAGCGCGCCCTACGACACCTCCGACCCGCAGACCTTGCTGCGCTACGCCGACCTTGCGCTCTATGCCGCCAAAGGCGAACGGCGCGGATCGTGCCGGGGTTTCGAAGCGCGCATGGACGAGGCGGCGCAGGCCAAGAGCAGGCTGGAAAAGGACTTGCGCAAGGCCGTGCAGGAAGGCGCCCTTGAGGTTCATTACCAGCCGCTGGTCAATCTGGAGACCGGCGAGATCGAATGCTGCGAGGCGCTGCTGCGCTGGGATCACGGCGAACGCGGCCTCGTCTCGCCCGAAGTCTTCATTCCGCTGGCCGAGGAACTGGGGCTGATCGATCAGGTCGGCCGCTTGGTGCTCAATTCGGCCTGCCGCGAGGCGATGACATGGCCCGCGCACATTCGCCTCTCGGTCAATGTCTCGCCGCTCCAGTTCCGCAACGGCAATCTGTTGAGCACCGTCATCAACGCGCTCTCGTCCTCGGGACTTACTGCCGAACGGCTCGAACTGGAAATCACCGAGGCCGTGTTAATGGAGCGCGGGCCTCGTCCCGCCGCGATCATCCGCAACTTGCGCGCTTTCGGCATCGGCATCTCGCTCGACGATTTCGGCACCGGCTATTCCTCGTTGAGCTACCTGCTCAACTACCCCTTCACCAAGATCAAGATCGACAAGTCGTTCATCCTGAACCTCCAGCGCGAGGCCAATTCGCGGGCGGTGATCCGGGCAGTGATCGGCCTTGGCCGCAGCCTTGGCGTCGATGTCGTGGCGGAAGGCATCGAGCGCGAGATGGAGCGCGAATACTTGCGCAGCGAAGGTTGCACGCAGGGTCAGGGTTTCCTGTTCGGCCGCCCCGGGCCCGCCGGCACGATCACCTTCGAAGCGCGCGAGACCGGCAGCCGCGCCGCCTGAAGCTCCGGCCGGTCTACCGGCACGCTTGACGCCTCTTCGCGATGACGGGCATGAGTTGCGTCCCATACGCGCGCCATGACCGGATCCCCCTCCTCCCCACGGAGCCCGCCTCGATGAAGAGCATCGCCACGCTGACCATGAACCCGACGATCGACGTGTCCTACGACGTCGGGAAGGTTCGGCACACGCACAAGATGCGCACCGACAACGAGCACTACGCACCGGGCGGCGGCGGCATCAACGTGGCGCGCGTCTTCGTGCGGCTCGGCGGCAACGCGCGCTGCTATTACCTCTCGGGCGGCGCCATCGGGCCGGCGCTCGACGGGCTTATCGACCTGCACCAGCTCGTGCGCACGCGGATCGAGATCAAGGGGCCGACGCGGATCGCCGCCGATATCCTCGAACACGAGACCAACAAGGAATACCGCTTCACCCCCGCCGGCCCGCACGTGAGCGAGGCGGAATGGACGCACTGCCTTGACGTGCTGGCCGAAACCGACTGCGACGTGATGGTCCTCAGCGGCTCGCTGCCGCCCGGTGTGCCGACCGACTTCTACGCCCGCGTCACCCGGCTGCTGCGGCCCAAGGGGGTCGAGATCGTGCTGGACACCTCGGGCGCGGCCCTCGCGGCCGGGATCGAGCAAGGCGAACTCCTGCTGGTGAAGCCCAGCCAAGGCGAACTCGCGGAGTACTGCGGCCACGCGCTCGACGGCGTCGAGGCAATCGGCAAGGCGGCGATGGAGATTGTCGAGGCTGGAAAGTCACGCCTCGTCGCCGTGACGCTGGGGCATGAGGGCGCCGTCCTAGCCCACGCAGGTGGCACGGCGTACCTGCCCGCACTGAAGATCGAGGCCGCGAGCGCGGTGGGCGCGGGCGACAGCTTCGTCGCCGCCATGGTCCACGCGCTGTGCCGGGGCGAGGACGACCTTTCCGCCTTCCGTTATGGCCTTGCCGCAGGCTCCGCCGCCGTGCTGCGCGCGGGCACCGATCTGGCGCGCCCTGCCGACATCGCGCGGCTGCTTGATAAGGTTCAGCCGTTGTAAAACGCCCCGGCTGATCTCGCCGTTGCTTGCTCGCCCAACAACAACACCTCGTCGCCCCCGCGAAGGCGGGGGCCCCGCTTTCTTGCGGCGTGGAGAAAAGTAAGCGGGATCCCCGCCTTCGCGGGGACGACGGAAAAACAGGATTTGGGGGTAGGAGAGGATTAGGCCGATCGGAACAGCCGAACCTCAGACCTCAATCGCCCGCAGACAGAACGACCAGATCGCCTCGGCCAGCGCCTCGCGCTCGCTGCGATTGGGCGCGTGGCCTTCCTCCTCCAGCAGCAGGGTATGCACAGTCGTCGATACAAGGTTGTAGATCAGCCGCGCCTGAAGCTGCGGATCGGCCTTGCGAAACACGCCCGCCTCCATGCCGTCGGCGATGTGCCCGGCCACGAGGTCCAGCAGCGGCTCCAGCGCTGCCTTGAGTTCGGCCGGACGCTGCTGGGCAAGGCGCAAGTGTTCGCGGCTGAGCGCCGCACTGCGCAGATGCGCGCCGCCGACCAGCGCCTGCCCAGCAGGCAATGGCCCCGGATGCATCCGATCCAGTTGCGCCTGATCCAGTTGCGCTTGCCCGACCACAAGCCCGCGCACGATCGTCCCCAGCGCCTCGGCAGGGTCTCCGGCATCGGCGGCCATCGTTCGGAACTGATAGGCCGCCAGCCGCAGCGTCGTATCAAACACCGCCAGCACAAGGTCGTCCTTGCCCTGAAAGCGTTCGTAGAAAGCGCGGCGCGCAAGCCCCGTGCGCGCGAGCACCGCACGGATGGTGAGCCCTTCCAGCCCTGCCTCGTCAAGCAACTGGTGCGCCGCGGCAATCAACCGGCGGCTGCGGTCCTCTTCCGCGTCCGCAATCGGCAAAGGCGCGATGGCCAAAGGCAGGATCGGGCTTGGGTTCGTGCTGGCCATTGCCATGGGGTATCCGCTCTCGCCCGCCCGGTCCAGCCCGTCGGAAAGGACCGGGCGAGCAGGCCGCGCCGCCGAGATTGACTCGCGCCTGTGCTTCGCGCTAAATAGCCGAGAACAGCGTTCTCAAGCAACGCGAAAGAGACGGGATTCAGGAGAGCCAGATGCCCAAGGTGACTTATGTCGACCATACCGGTCATGCGACGACGGTAGAGGTCGAAACCGGCGAAAACGTCATGCGCGGCGCGCTCTACAACGGGATCGACGGGATCACCGGCGAATGCGGCGGCGGCCTCTCCTGCGCCACCTGCCACTGCTATGTCGATGCGGACTGGACCGACACGATGGGCGGCCCGTCCTCGCAGGCGGAAGAAGAACTGCTCGAATCCGCGGCGGATGAAGTGAAGCCTTCCAGCCGCCTCTCCTGCCAGATGGTGATGACGGACGCGCTGGACGGGCTGGTCGTCCACCTTCCCGAGCATCAGTTCTAAGCCGCGCGAAAGGGAGAGAAACGATGCCGATCGACGCCGCCAACCCCGTTCCGCCCACTTTCCCGCGCCATGTCGGGATGGATCAGGTGCCTGACCACGTTCCGGCGGATCTGATCCGCCAGGTAGGCCTGACCTTCGGGCCCGAATTCCTTGCCTCGCCGCACGATTTCATGGCCGCGCTGCACGACAAGCAGCCGCCGATCTATTACGACGTCAGCCCGATGGGGAACATGTGGCACTTCACCCGCCACGAAGATGCCCTGTTCGGCCTGCGCCATCCGGAGATCTTCTCGAACGAAGGCGCCACGCCGTTCCCGCGCGATCCCAGCGACTACTTCTACTTTATCCCGATCGAAATCGATCCGCCGCACCACCGCAAGTATCGCAACATCGTCGATCCGGTGTTCAGCCCGCAGGGCGTGCTCAAGCTGGAAGGCCTGATCCGCAAGCGCGCCAACGATCTGATCGACGAGATCGAAGCCAAGGTCGCCGCCGGTGGCTCCTGCGAATTCACCGAGGATTTCGGCCGCCCGCTGCCCGTCGCGGTGTTCCTGGACATCATGGGCCTGCCGCAGGACATGCGCGATACTTTCGTGTCCTGGGCGATGGAACTGCTGCACTCGAATGACCGCGCCATCATGGGCGGGGCGATGCAGAAGATCACCGCCTATCTGAAGGAAGCCATTGCAGAGAAGCAGGCCAATCCCGATGACGGCGTGGTCAGCCGGATCGCCCATGCCCAGGTGGACGGCGCGCTGATGTCCGAGAAGGAGATCTTCGGTTTCGTCTGCTTCCTGTTCATCGCCGGGCTCGACACCGTGTTCGCCACGCTCAACAACATCTGGGCATGGCTGGCGGAGAACCCGGAAAAGCGGCAGGAAATCATCGACCGTCCACAGGACATCGACAAGATCGTCGAGGAACTGCTGCGCCGCTGGTCGGTCACGTTCTCAGGCCGCGTGCTCGACAAGGACCACGAAATGCGCGGCGTGCAGCTCAAGAAGGGTGACCGCGTCACCTTCATCCTGCCCGCCTGCAACTTCGATCCCGAAGTCTTCCCCGATCCGCTGACCGTGGACTTCGACCGTCCGCGCAAGACCATCCTGGCCTTCACCGTGGGTGTGCACAGCTGCATGGGCGGGCACCTCGCCCGTCTGGAAGTGAAGATCGCTTTGCAGGAATGGCTCAAGCGCATTCCGAACTTCGAACTCAAGCCCGGCACCCGGATCGAGTACCGCCCCGGTGGCGTGATCGGACCGGAGGAAGTGCCACTGGTCTGGTAAGCGCGGGTCAAATCCTGCGGGATGAGAGATAACACGGGGGCTGGGTGGGATCATCCGGCCCCCGTTCCGTTCAAGCCTGGAACCGCTCGGCCTTGGTGAGAGGAGAGGGATTGACGCGATGGGAACTGCGAGCCCGAGGCACCTCCTTCCGCTCATCACGCCACGCCTCCTGGGGCTTCGACAGGCTCAGCCTGAGCGGGTGGGGAGAGCGAGCACAGCGGGAATGCGGGCCCGAAACACCTCCCTCCGCTCATCCTGAGCTTGTCGAAGGATGGCAGCCTCGCACCGCGCATCAGGAGGCCCCCATAAGCTCAGCCTGAGCGAAATCTTGGTCAGCTACGAGAGCATCAGGAGATGGGGCGGCGGCGCAGGCCGATGGCTGCTCACCTGCGCCGCCGGGGCCAATCCGCACGCCCCCGGTGCGGTTGCCCTGCCCCCTCCGGTCCACCGACACCTGCGCGACCACGAAGGACCCTGCGGTGGAACTGATAATGGAATTGGCCAAAACGATAATCCGCTCCGGAATTACAGATCCGCGTACCATCGGCTGAATTTCCAGGAATCATCGCAGGATGCTCCTTTGAAGTCAGAATGGAGGATCTCGCCGGGTGCCTGCACTGGAAAGGCGGGATAGGTCCGAAACGGTGAGACCCGCCCCCTTCCCAACGGGTGCGCTCCATCATGCTGCACAAAGGACACGCATCGAACGCGAAGCGTCCTTCCGCAAATTCGGACTTTGCCAAAGCGAAAAAATGTTCCAAGGTGCAAGGCGAAGGGCCGTTCTCGGCCTTAGCGGCGTTGGGAGAGAGCGCGCCGAGGGGAGCTTAAACCTCCTCCGGCGCGCCGAATCTTCGCAATTGCAGCATGAACTTGATACCTCGAATCGGCGCCCCTGTCCTGCGAAAAAGCAGACAGGGGCGCAGTTCGTTCAGGCCTGCAACACAGCTCTCCGCGCCAATCTTTGCGCAGTCGCAGCATAAATCGTATCATCTTGAAGCGTAAGCGAAAGGCGCAGGTGATTCGCGGAAGAATCCCTTCTCGAACATCGGCGTCCCGGCCCATCGGACTGGACAGATGCCCGATATCGAGTGCGACGTCCTCATTGTCGGCAGCGGAATCGGCGGCCTCACCGCCGCCATAGCCGCGCGCATGGCCGGTCTGGACACGCTGGTTATCGAGCAGGACCTGCTCATCGGCGGCCCCTCCTCGCTGTCGAGCGGGATGCTCTGGATGCCCAATAGCCAGTTGATGATCCGCGACAAAGTGCACGATTCGCGCAGCGCCGCATTGGACTATCTCGCCAATTTCGTGGCCGAGGGCGATCGCTCCTCCACGCCTGAGCCCCGCGCCGCTTTCGTCGATGGCGTGGCACCGCTGGTGGCGCTCTACGATTCGCGCGGCATTCCGCTGCACCGCTGCGAGGGGTATCCGGACCATTACGACACCCTCCCCGGCGGCCATGCCGAGGGACGCGCCGTGGAAACCTCGGTGATCGACGCGGAGCGGCTCGGCACCTGGCGGCGCAGGATCCGGCCGCAGAGCCTGCCGATTCCCGCCCGCGCCTCCGAGCTTGCCCGTCTCAGCCGCGCCACGACGTGGGAGGGCCGCCTGGGCTCGGCCCGCCTGCGCTGGCGGCGGCTTGCCGGACGGGTCCGCGCGCAGCAGCTGTTCACGGCAGGCGCCGCGCTTCAGGCCCGCCTCCTGCTCAGCGCGCTGGAACTGGGGGCCGAGATCCGCACCCGCGCGGCGCTGATGGCGCTTGAAAGCGAGCGCGGCCGGGTGACCGGCGCCATGATCGACTGCGAAAGCTGGCACCGGCGGGTGCGGGCGCGCCACGGCGTGGTCATCGCCAGCGGCCGCGTCGCGCCGAATGCAACGCAGCCCGCTCCCGGCGAGGGCGCCGGCGATGCGGTGGCGGCGATGGAAGGCCTCGGCGCGGGAACCGCGTGGATGAGCGACGCCTGGCGCTTCGTGCGCCCGGCGTCCGAGCATGTCACACCGGCATTGATCGTGCTGCCGGGGCTTGCAAAGCCGCACCTCGTGATCGTGGATGCGGCGGGGGGCCGCTTCGTCAACGAGGCTGCGCCGCCGATGGAGGTGGGCCGGGCCGTTCTTGCCCGGGAAAGCCTGGTGAGCGGCATCCCGGCGGCATGGGCAGTGCTCGATGCCCGCCACCGCGTGCACTACCGCTTCGGCCCGCTCCCGCCCGGCCCGGTCCCGCGCCAGCAGTTGCAGAACGGCACGGTGGTAAGGGCCGCCTCGCTCGACGCGCTCGCCCATGCGTGCGGGATCGATCCGGCCGGTCTGGAGGCAACGGTCACGCGCTGGAACGCGCTGGCCGCACGCGGGGAGGACTCCGATTTTGCCAAGGGCGTCTCGGCCTACAACCGCTATTACGGCGACCCGCGCCATCAGCCCAATCCCTGCATGGGGTCGATCTCGCGCGCGCCGTTCTTCGCCATTCCGCTGCGCTCCGAAAGCCTTGGCACCTGCGGCGGCGTGCTGGTGGATGCCCATGCCCGCGTACTACGCGACGACGGACGGCCGATTGCCGGGCTCTACGCCATCGGCGGCTGCACCGCGCCGCTTTCCGGCCCCAACGACATTGCCCCCGGTTTCGCGGCGGGCGTCGGCGCGGTGTTCGGGATGATTGCCGTGCGCCACATGGTCGGATAGGCGGGCGGCTCCATCCTCCACGACAGGTTCCCCTTGCTCCGCTTTTCCCGCCCCGACACCGCACAGGCGCGCTTGCTCTGGTCCATCGCCCTGCCCGCGATGCTGACCAATCTGGCGACCGCGCTGTTCGGGCTGGCGGACATGTGGGCGATCGGCAGGCTGGGCGACGCCCCGGCGCAGGGCGCGGTGGAACTGGGCGCCAAGTTCATGATGGCGCTGCTCAACGTCTTCAACTTCCTGCGCACCAGCACCGTGGCGCTCACCGCGCAAGGGTCCGGACGCGGCAATGCTCAGGCGCAGGCAGCCACCTTGGCGCGCGCGATGGCGGTGGCGCTGGGGATCGGCACATTGCTGATCGCCGCGATGCCGCTGGCGATCCCGCTCGGTCTGGACCTGCTGGATGCCAAGGCGGCGGTGCGCGAGAGCGCGCAGCACTACATCGCCATTCGCTATTGGGCGGCGCCGCTGTGGCTGGGCAATTGCGTGCTGGTGGGGTGGCTGATCGGCCAGCGACTGGTGCGCCATGTGCTGGTGGTGGAAGTGACCGCCAATGCCGTGCACATCGCGCTGGACCTGTTCCTGGTGCTGGTGGTGCACTGGGGCGTTGCCGGCGTGGCGACGGCGACTTTGACGAGCGAAGCGTTCAAGTTCCTCCTCCTTGCCGCCATCGTGCTCAACCGCCCTTCGGCGCGTGCCGCCTTCACCGCGATGCGCCGCCGGGTGACGTGGCGCCGCGCCGATCTGGCCGCGCTGTTCGCCCTCAACCGCGACCTGTTCCTGCGCACGCTGCTGTTGACGGCGGTGCTCCTGCTGTTCGCCCGCACCGGCGCGCAAGGCGGGCCGGTGACGCTGGCGGCCAACGGCATCCTGTTCCAGCTGTTCATGCTGGCCACGCTGATCCTCGACGGGTTCGAAAGCGCCGCGCAAGTGCTCTGCGGAGAGGCGCTTGGCGCCGGCGAGCGATCCCGCTTCAACGCCGCCGTACGCGCCGCGCTGCTCTGGGGCGGGGTGACGGCGCTGGTGCTGACGCTGGGCTATGTATTCGGCGGAGAGGTGCTGGCCGCACGCTTCAGCACCGATCCAGCGGTGATCGCCCGTGCCGCGCAATTCGTGCCATGGGTCATGGTGCTGCCCATCGCCGGCTATGCGTCCTACGTGCTGGACGGCGTCTTTGTCGGCGCGGGATGGACGCGGGCGATGCTGGGAACGATGGCCGTCTCCATGGCGATCTACGGCGCGCTGATCTGGCTGCTCCATCCGCTGGGCAATGCGGGATTGTGGACCGCCTTCACCCTGTTCTTCGTGGCCCGCGCGGGTAGCCAGTTGGCCGTGCTGCCACGCAAGGTACGGGCCAGCTTCAGCGCTTCCTGAAAACGACCGTAAGGTTGTTGGCCGGCATCTCGATCACGCGTTCGAGAGCAAACCCGTGCGCATCGGCCTCCCTCGCGACCTCTTCCAGCAGGCGCAGGCCCCATGCCGGATTGCGGCGCTTCAGATCCTCGTCGAAAGCGGCATTGCTCGGCTCGATCGCATGGCCTTCGCGGCGGTAAGGGCCGTAAAGCACCAGCGCTGCACCCGTGGCCAACAGCCGCCCCGCTGCTGCCATCAGACCCTCGGTCGCCGCCCAGGGGCTGATATGGATCATGTTGATGCAGACCAGCGCATCGGCATGCGAAACCGGCCATTCCGCGGCAGCCGCATCGATTTCCAGCGGAGCGAGGAGGTTCGGCACGCTCTCCGCCTCCCGCCACGCCTCGATCGAAGTGCGGGCATCGGCATCCGGATCGCTGGGCTGCCAATCAAGATGCGGCAAGCCGCGCGCGAAGTGGACGGCGTGTTCGCCGGTGCCGCTGGCCACTTCCAGCACCGTGCCCGATGCCGGCAGGACATCGCGCAGCACGTCGAAAATGGGATCGCGATTGCGGGCGACGGCGGGTGCGGTGCGGCGAAGATCGGACATGGCACGGGCGTAGCCCCGGCACATCATGCCTGCAAGACGCTCACTCCCACAGGCCGAGCGTGTCCATGTCGTCAGGCTCGGGGATGCAGAGCTGAAGCTGGAAGAACTTGCTGCCGATGTGCTCGCGCAATGCGGCACGGCTGACGGCTGAAGAAAAGCGGGGTCCCGTCTACGCTGGGACGACGGGGATCAGGGCGGGCTGTCAAAAAAGCTAAGCGCCCACCTCTCCTGCAGCACCGGCCCACTCCCCCACCCGACCTCCCTGCAGGACACAATCTGGGAGGTCGGGTGGGGGAGTGGGCCGGTGCTGCAAGCCTTCGACGGATGTCGGAGGCGCACTCAACAAAAAAGCCGCCGACGCCGGGGGATGGGGGGAGGCGTCGGCGGCTTGACCGGTCGGCGGGCTAAGGCGGTTTAGTGCCCGCCGGAGGCCGGCTTCGCACCGCGGGGGGGACGCGGTGCAATCCAGATCGTGCAGGCGGCGATGAACAGCAGGATCGCGCAGAGTGCGAAGACATGCACGGTTCCCAGCGCCGTTCCCTGCGCAGTAACGAGGTTGGCAAGCGTCTGGCGCGCCTGTTCCATGGAGAGCCCTGCCCCCTGGAGCTTGTCCATGGTCTGCTGCGCCCCGTTCATCGAGGCAGCCATGTCCGCCCCGTTGGCGCGGCCCATGTCTTCCCAGATCGTCGTCACCAGTGCGGTGGCGATGGCGCTGGCAAGCGTGCGTCCGAAGTTGGCGATGCCTGCAGCACCCGCCGTCTCATGCGGCAGCACCGAGGCCAGACTGATCGTGGTGAGCGGCACCATGAACAGCGAGACGCCGACGCCCTGCACCAGTTGCGGCCAGGCGATAGTCCAGAACGGCACTTCGGTAGACCAGCTGGTACGGAAGATCGCGCAGATGCCGATCCACGAGATGCCGATGAACACCAGCAGGCGCGGATCGAAGCGCTGCATCAATTTGGGCACGAAAGGCGATGCGATCACGGCCAGCACGCCGGAGAAGGCCATCGCCTCCCCCGCCTGGGTGGCGGTGTATCCCATCGAGGTCTGGAGCCATTGCGGAATCACCACGACCGAGGCGAAGTAGGTGCCGAAAGCGATGGTCAGTGAGAACGTCGCCGCCGAGAAGCCGCGATGGCGGAAGACTTTCAGGTCCACCACCGGATGTTCCTCGGTCAGTTCCCAGATCACGAATGCGATGAAGAACAGCACCGCGATCACCGCCAGCGCGACGATGAAGGGCGAACCGAACCAGTCCCGCTCGCGCCCAAGGTCCAGCATCATCTGGAACGCGCCGACCCAGCAGATCAGCAGCAGCAGGCCGACGACGTCGATCGGCAGCTTGCGCGTGGGCGTCTCGATCCCGCGCAGCATCGTGAACAGGCCGAAGAAGACCAGCGCCACGATCGGCACGTTGATGAAGAAGATCCACTCCCATGACCAGTTGTCGGAGATGTAGCCACCGACGATCGGGCCCGCGATCGGGGCGGTGACGACCGTCATCGCCCACATCGCCATGGCGCGCGGATGCATGTGCTTGGGGAAGATGCGCAGCAGCAGCGTCTGCGTCAGCGGCATCAGCGGACCGCCGCAGAAGCCCTGCCCCAGGCGGAAGACTACCAGCAGCGGGAACGTATGCGCGATGCCGCAGAGCGCGGAGAACACGCCGAAGCCGATCAGCGAGAGCAGGAACACCCGCAGACTGCCAAAGCGGCCCGAGAGCCACCCGGTCAGCGGCACGCAGATTGCCTCCGCCACCGCGTAGGACGTGATCGCCCAGGTGCCGTTCGACACCGAGACGCCAAGACCGCCCGAGATGTGCGGGATCGAGACGTTGGCTATCGTCATGTCCAGCACGACGACGAAGTTGGCCATCGCCAGCAGGAAGCCGGCGATCAGCAGCCGCGCACCGGTGAAGGTGCCGTCTTGCCCTTCGCTCCCTGGCGCCCCAGCTGCGGGGGGAGCGCCGGCCATCAGTTGCCGCCCGTCAGATCGATCTCGGCATCCATCGAAAGACCGATACGCAGCGGATGCTTCTGGAGATCCTTGGGATCGAGTTCGATGCGCACCGGCAGGCGCTGCACCACCTTGATCCAGTTACCCGTCGCGTTCTGAGCCGGAATCAGCGAGAACGCCGCGCCGGTGCCGCCCGCGAAGCCCACGACCTTGCCGTGGAACTTCACGCCCGAACCGTAGAAGTCGGACGTCAGCGTGGCGTTCTGTCCCGGACGGACGTTGCCCAGCTGCGTTTCCTTGAAGTTGGCGTCGACATAGAGTTCGTTCACCGGAACAATCGTCATGGCGACGGAGCCGATCTGAACCTTCTGGCCGATCTGGATCGCGCGCTTGGCGATCACGCCGTCGATCGGCGCGCGCACCACGGTACGTTCGAGATCGAGCTTGGCCTGGTCCAGCTTGGCCTGCGCCTGCCGGATCTGCGGCGCGGTGCTGGTCGTGGTGCCCTGCGTGATGGCGACGGCGGCGTCTTCCTGACGGCGGGCGCTGATCGCGTTGGCCTGCATCTGGGCCAGCCCTGCATGGGCTTCGCCTTCGGCAGCCTTGGCCGAGGCCAGCGCCTCGCGGGCAGTGGTCAGGTCCTCTGCGGAGACGGCGCCGCTGCCGACCAGCGCGGCACGGCGGCTATAGTCCGCCTGCGCCTTGGTCAGCGTGGCCTGTGCGGAAGCGAGCTTGGCCTTGGCCGAATTGATCTCCGCCTCGCTGGCTTCGGCCGAAGCGCCCAGCGCCCGGTTGTTGGCAAGCGACTGGCCATACGTGCGCTGCGCGGAAGCCAGCTCCGCCTCGGCCTGTTCAAGCGCGATGCGCTGGTCCTTGTCCTCGATACGGAACAGCAGCTGGCCCTTCTTGACCGGCTGCGTGTCGGTAACGAGCACTTCGATCACCCGGCCCGACGTGAGCGGCGTGACTTGTGCGTTGTCGCCGCTGACATAGGCGTTGTCGGTCGAGACCGAGCGGCCGCCGATGAAGAATTCATAGGCGCCATAGAGCACCGCGACGCCGACGACCGCAGCGCCAAGACCCAGCAGCAACGGCTTGCGGCGTTCTTTGCCTAGCACGCTCCCCGAATCGGCGTTTTCTTGTGCAGGCGAACCCTGCGCTTCGTCAGTCATTGTCAGCGGCCTTCTTGCTGGAATTGTCTTCGTAACCGCCGCCGAGAGCGCGCTTGAGCGCGACGTCTTCGGCCAGCGTCCGGAAATGGGCATCGACCGCCTGCTGGCGGGCATCGAGCGCGGTTGTCTGGGCCGTCAGGGCATCGAGATAGTTGCCGATGCCGCCGTGATAGCGCTGGAACGCAAGGTCCTGCGCGCGGGCGGACTTGGCTCCGGCCTCTGCCGAAGCCTGTTCCTGCACGAGGGCCGCGTCACGGCTCGCCAGAGCGTCCGCAACATCCCGAAGCGCGCCGGCCACGGTCGAATTGTAGTTCGCCACGGCTTCGTCGTAGGAACCGCGCGCCTGCGTATAGCCGCCCTTGAGCCGGCCGCCCTCGAAGATCGGCAGGCTGATCGCGCCGGTGCCATTGCCGTAGGTCGAACTGCTCTTGAACAGGTTCGAGAGGCCAAGCGACTGCAACCCGATCAGGCCGGAAAGCGAGATATCCGGCATGAACGCGGCCTTGGCGGCACCGATCCGCTTGTCCGCCGCTTCCGCGCGCAGACGCGCGGCAACGATGTCCGGGCGGCGGCCGACAAGCCCGATCCCGGCGTCACCCGGAATCGCGACAACGGGGATCGCGGCAATCGAAGTAGGCGTGATCGAGAGCCCGCGATCCGGCCCGGCGCCCAGCAGCACGGCCAGTGCATGGCGGCGCAGCAGGATCTGCTCGTCATTGGCGGAAAGTGCCGCGCGCGCCGAGGCGGCGAGCGCTTCGGCCTGACGCAGCGGGGATTCGTCGTCCAGTCCCTGGCGCATGCGCTGGCCGGAAAGGTCGACCAGAGACTCGCGTGCCTTCACCGCGTCCTTCAACGCCTCGCCCCGCGCGAGCAGGCGGGCAAGGTCGAAGTACGAGGACACGACGTTGGAAGAGATCATCAGTTCGGCCTGCCGGGCATCGGCCTCGGTGGCCATCTGCTCGGACGTGGCGGCCGCAAGCTGCTTGCGGTTCTTGCCCCAGAGGTCGAGGTCGAAATCGCCCGAAAGCGCGAGCGAGCCGGTGCTCTTCCAGCCGTGCGGCACGAATTCGGCGGGAATGCCGTTGTTGTAGCTCTGCTTGGCCATGCCGGCGGAGCCCTGCCCGTTCACGCTCGGCAAAGTGGCCGCGCCGGCCACTTCGGTCGCGCCGCGCGCCTGCAGGATGCGCGCCTGTGCCACGGCGACATCCGGCGAGCCGGCCAGAGCCTCCGTCACCAGCGCATCAAGCTGCGGATCGCCATAGGCGGTCCACCACTGCTGCTGCGGCCAGGCGGCATTGGCCTGTTGCGAGGACAGCGATTGCGCACTTTCCAGCGTTGATGGGGCGCGCATCTGCGGCTTGGGCCCAAGATCGGGCACTGCACAGGCGGACAGCGAAAGGCCGACGACCAGCAACGAGGCTGCCGCGACTCGGGGGGAGAGGATCGTACTCATCAGTACAGTTTTTATCGACCTCGGCCTTGCCTGTGTCAATCGGAAAGCGTACTATGCAGTACTGAGATGACAAATACGGGTAAGAGAGAACTCAACAAGGCCAGAAAGCGGGCGGAGATCGTCGAGGTGGCGACCCGATCGTTCTTCGAACGCGGCTATGGTGCCACCAGCATGTCGGCGATTGCCGACGAGTTGGGCGGCTCGAAAGCCACGCTCTGGGCCCACTTCGCCTCGAAGGAAGACCTGTTCGCCGCCGTGGTGGACAACAAGGTCGAAGCCTTCTCCAAGGACGTGGACGAAGTGCTGACCAGCCAGTCGTTCTCGTTTTCCGCGCTGCGCCGTGCGTGCCTGCGCTTCCTCGACTGCCTGCTGCGTGAGGATTCGGTGCAGCTTTTCCGCCTCGTCGTCAGCGAGGGGGAGCGCTTCCCCGAGATCACCGAAATGTTCTATTCGCGCGGCCCGGAGAAGTTCCGAAGCTGCGTCACCCGGTTCTTCGCCACGTCCTTCTCCGAGGCGGAAGCACAGCGGCTGACCCTGCTGATCGTCTCTGCGATGGTCGGTTACCGCTCGGACGTGCTGATGCGCCCGGTCAAGCCGACCTTGCGGGACCGCGAGGGATTCGTGGACAATGCCATCGGCCTGATCGACTGGCCGCGCCCCTCCCCCGCCCGCAGCGAAGCGGCCTGAACGGCCGCGCTGCGCCGCTTCAACCGCAGACATGACGCCCGCCCGAACCCCGTTTGCGCGCTTAAATTGAACACTGTCTATTTTTTAAATTGAACGTCGTTCAATTCCGTGTGAAGAAAGACTGCGACAACGAATCGCAGGCGGTTTAACCGCCTGCAAAGTCCTTGAAGTCCAAGCGGTCCATTCAATCACGGGGATACGGGCGTGGCGGCACCAGACTTTTCATTGCTTTCGAAGCGGCGTTTTGCGCCGATGTTCTGCGTCCAGTTCCTTGGCGCCTTCAACGACAACCTGCTGAAATACGCGATGCTGCTGCTGGCCAATTACGGCCTGCTGCGCGACGCGCCGGACAAGGCGGGGATGCTCTCGGTGGTGGCGACGGGGCTGTTCACGCTGCCCTATTTCCTGTTCTCCGCCCTCGCCGGCCAGATCGCGGACCGGATCGACAAGACAAAGCTGGTCCGCTGGATCAAGCTGGCCGAAGTGGGGATCATGGGCCTCGCGCTGGTCGGATTCGCGTGGGAATCTATCCCGGTCCTGCTCGCAAGCCTGTTCATGATGGGCCTGCATTCCACTGTGTTCGGCCCGGTGAAGTACTCGATCCTGCCGCAGCACTTGTCCGAACGCGAAGTCATGGGCGGCACCGGCCTGATCGAGGCGGGCACTTTCCTGGCGATCCTTGGCGGACAGCTTCTGGCCGGGCAGGTCGTGCCATGGGAAGGGGGGCTCGTCGCCATGGGGCTCGCAGTGCTGGGCTGGGTCGCCGCGCAGGCGATCCCGCCCGCACCGCCCAGCCGTGACGGCCATCCGATCGATTGGAACATCGCGCGCGGAACCTGGGCTGTGCTGGTTGCCGCCCATCGCGGCCGCGGGGTATGGCTGGCGGTGCTGGGCATCAGCTGGTTCTTCACGGCGGGCGCGATCCTGCTGACCGAATTCGTCCCGCTCGTCTCCGACACGCTGCAAGCGCAAAAGGAAGTGGCGACGCTGTTCCTCATCGTCTTCTCGGTGGTCATCGCACTTGGCTCGATGACGGTGAACCGCATGCTCAAGGGCGAAGTGTCCGCGCGCTACGTGCCGGTGAGCGCGCTGATGCTGTCCATCGGCCTGATCGACCTCTGGCTCTCCACCCGCGCATTCGTGCCCACCGTGATCGACGCGACCGTGCGCCAGTTCGTGGCCAATCCGCAGTCGTGGAAGATCTTCGCCGACTTGGTGGTGATCGCCTTCTCGGGCGGCATGTTCATCGTCCCGCTCTATGCGATCCTCCAGATTCGCTCGGCGCCGGAGGAACGCTCGCAGGTCATTGCCGCCAACAACATCCTCAACGCAGGCATGACCGTGATCGCTATCGCCATCGTGGCCGCCCTGCTGGCGAGCGGCGTGAGCGTGCCCGGCGTCATCGGCGTGCTCGGCTTCGCGACGCTGGTGGTGGCGGTGATCTCGATCTGGCTGCTGCCGGAAACGCTGTTCAAGGCCGTGATCCGCGCGGTGCTCAAGGTGCTCTACCGCGTCGAGGTGACGGGCATGGAGAACACGCCGAAGCCCGGCGAACCGGCCGTGGTCGTGGTCAACCATCTCTCCTACCTCGACGGTCTGCTGCTGGGCGCGTTCCTGCCCGGCAAACCGACGTTCGCGGTCCACACTGCCATCGCCAAAAGCTGGTGGATCCAGCCCTTCCTCAAGCTGTTCCGCGCCTTCCCGGTCGATCCCACCAATCCGATGGCGGCCAAGGCGATGGTCCGCGCCGTCAAGGAAGGCCGGACCTTGGTGATCTTCCCCGAAGGCCGCATCACCGTGACCGGCGCGCTGATGAAAGTGTTCGACGGTCCCGGCATGGTGGCCGACAAGGCCGACGCGCCGATCATCCCCGTCCGTCTGGACGGGCCGCAGTACACCCCCTTCTCCCACCTCAAGGGCAAGGTCCGCCAGCGCTGGTTCCCCAAAGTCTCGATCGAAGTGCTGCCCGCGCGCCGTTTCTCCATCGAGGGCGAGATGACCGCCCGCCAGCGCCGCGCCATCGCCGGCCGCCGTCTCTATGACGAGATGAGCCGGATGATCTTCGACACCAGCCATACCGACCGCACGCTGTTCGCCGCGCTTTGCGAAGCGCGCGCGGTCCACGGCGGCAAGACCAAGGTGGTGGAAGACATCAAGCGCACGCCGCTGGCGTACAACCGCCTGATCCTGGGCGCCGAACTCTTGGGCGAACGGCTTGCCTATCGCACCCGCCCGGGAGAGGCGGTGGGGCTGCTGCTGCCGAACGTCAGCGGCGTCGCCCTCGCCTTCTTCGCGCTTCAGGCCGAGGGACGCGTGCCCGCCATGCTGAACTTCACGGTGGGTCAGGCCAGCCTCGTTTCCGCCTGCACGACCGCGAAGATCGAAACCGTCGTTACCGCACGCGCCTTCGTCGAACAGGGCAAGCTGGACGCCGTGATCACCGCGCTGGACGCGGACGGTCGCAAAGTGCTCTACCTCGAAGACCTGGCCGCCGAAATCGGCACCGCCGCCAAGCTCTGGCACATGTTGACCGGCCGTCTTGCCGCCAGCCGTCATGCCCGTCGCAAGGTTTCGCCCGATGCGCCGGCGGTGATCCTGTTCACCTCGGGCTCCGAAGGCGCGCCCAAGGGTGTGGTGCTAAGCCACCGCAACCTGCTCTCCAACTGCGCGCAGCTGGCCGCGCGGATCGACTTCAACCCTGCCGACGTGGTGCTGAACGCGCTGCCGGTGTTCCACTCGTTCGGCCTGACCGGCGGCACATTGCTGCCGCTGCTGAACGGCATCCGCACCGTGTTCTACCCCAGCCCGCTGCACTACCGCATCGTGCCCGCGCTCGCCTACGACGCCAACGCCACGATTATGTTCGGCACCGACACCTTCCTCTCCGGCTATGCCCGCATGGCGCACAGCTATGACTTCTACTCGCTGCGCTACATCTTTGCCGGCGCGGAGAAGGTGCGCGAGGAAACCCGGCGCACCTATGCCGACAAGTTCGGCCTGCGCATCCTCGAAGGCTACGGCGCCACCGAGTGCGCGCCGGTTATCGCGGTGAACACACCGATGCACTTCAAGGCGGGCACGGTCGGCCGGATGCTGCCGGCGATGGAAGCGCGGCTTGAAGAGGTCCCCGGCATCGCCGAAGGTGGCCGTCTCTATGTGCGCGGGCCGAACGTCATGGCCGGATACCTGCTGGCCAGCGAGCCCGGCGTGCTCCAGCCGCCCGCCGAGGGCTGGCACGACACCGGCGATATCGTCACCATCGACGAGATCGGCTTCGTCACCATCCGCGGCCGCGCCAAGCGCTTTGCCAAGATCGCGGGCGAAATGGTCTCTCTGCCGGCCGTCGAGGGTTATGCCGCCAAAGTCTGGCCCGATGAGGAAAGCGCCGTGGTCACCCGGCCGGATGCCAGGAAGGGCGAGCAACTGGTACTCTACACCACCGCCAAGGGCGCGGATCACAAGGCGCTTCAGGAATGGGGCCGCGCCAACGGCATTGCCGAACTGATGATCCCGCGTGACATCCGGGTGCTGGATGCCCTTCCCGTGCTCGGCACCGGCAAGCTGGATTATGTGACGCTGACCGAGATGGCAAAGGTAGCCGAACTTCACGCGATGGAGACGGAATAACCCCTCAAACACAACCTCGTCGCCCCCGCGAAGGCGGGGGCCCCGCTTTTGAGTTCATGCGGAGAGGTGGAGCACTACACTGCGTCTCCGTGCCTCCGCGTCTCCGCGCGTACCGAAAAAGAGAAGCGGGATCCATACACATCCGCCAACGGTTGCCCCGCCCTTATCGCCGGTTTAAAGGCGCGGGCATGACCCAGGCTCTCCCCCCGATCCTCGTCGTCACCACGGGTGGCACTTTCGACAAGCAGTATTTCGACGCCCTCAGCGAATACCAGATCGCCGAGAGCGTGATCGAAAAGCTGCTCAAGACCTCGCGCGTCGCCCATCCGTTCCGCGTGGTGGAACTGCTGCGCAAGGACAGCCTCGAACTCACCGACGAGGACCGCGCCCTCATCCGCGCCACCATCGCCGCCGCGCCGGAAAGTCACGTTGTTGTCACCCACGGCACCGACACCATGACCCACACCGCCCAGGCGCTCGACGGTCTGGAAGGCAAGACGGTGGTGCTGACCGGCGCCCTCGCCCCCGCGCGCTTTGCCGAGAGTGATGCCACGTTCAACCTCGGCATGGCTTTCGCCTGCTGCCAGTCGGCCCAGCCCGGCGTGTGGATCACGATGAGCGGCTCGGTGTTCAACGGCCTTCAGGTCCGCAAGGACCGCGAAGCGGGAAAATTCGTAGCGATTTAAAGCGATTTGAGGCCCAAGCCAGCCTCGACCTGACGAAAACCTCCCCGCAATCGTTATCGGCAGCCTGTTTTAAGGGCTTCGACGGAATGCGCCCTTGGCAAGCTGCAAACGCGCCTTGGCCCAAAGTATGACGCTAGAGGTACGCAACTTGCGCGAAGTGGACACCGTGGGCCGCCTTGGCGGCGACGCGTTCGCGCTGCTGCTGCAGGACGTGGACGACGAGGACAACGCCTCTGCTCTCGCCGCCAAGCTGGTGCGGCTGATCGAGCAGCCGATCGTCCACGAAAGCCGGGTGATGCATGTCGGCGCCTCGCTGGGCATCGCGCTCTGCCCGCAGTGCGGTTTCTCGCCCGCCGGACTGCTCTCGGCGGCGGACGATGCCATGTACGAGGCCAAGCGCGGCCTTGCCAAGCTGGCCACCTGGCAGGAAGGCATGCCCTCGCACCCGCCGGTTGATCCCAAGTTCATGCTGGAGGAACTGGAAGCCGCCATCGCGCATGTCACGCTGCAATGGCACTGGCAGCCTAAAGTGGACATGCGCGACGGCCGCCTGCTCGGGTTCGAGGCGCTGGTGCGGTGGAACCACCCGCGCATCGGCAATATCCCCGCCGACCAGCTGATCCGCGCGGTGGAGCACAGCCCGCTACTGGAAACCTTCACCCACCAGTGCATCGACAAAGTGCTGGAACAGTTCGCGCAGATTCAGGACAAGGTGGACGGCGCCTCGATCTCGATCAACCTTTCCGCCCGGATGCTGGAGCGCCCAAGCTTCGTCGACGGTCTGGTCGACATGGTGAACTGCCACCGCATCGATCCCCGGCGGGTGACGCTGGAACTGACCGAGACGGCGCTGATCACCAACCCGTCACAAGCCCGCCGCGTGGTGGAGCGCCTGCGCGAGAACGGCATCGCGCTTTCGATCGACGGCTTCGGCGCGGGCTTCACGTCGTTCGGCTACTTGCGCGATTTCGCGATCAGCGAGATCAAGATCGACCGCTCGTTCATCCAGCGCTTCACCGAAAACCGCTTTGACCAGTCGCTGGTGAACAGTCTGGTGGTGCTCTGCGACAGCCTCGGCATCCCTTTGGTGGCAGAGGGCGCGGAGAATGAGGAAATCCGCAACCTGCTGGTCTCGCTCGGCTGCTACAACGGCCAGGGCTACGGCATTTGCCGCCCGATGCCCTACGAGGACGTGCTGGACTGGATGGAAGGCTGGCAGGAGAACACGCCGTTCCGTCAGTTGAATGCCTGAGGGGTTGAGTTGTCGCTTGGGTCCGGCATGTACGGAAGGGGAGTCAGACTGCCAAAGTCATCCCGTCGCCCCGTGCAGGCGGGGGCCCCGCTTTTCTTTGCCCCGTTACAGAAGAAAGCGGGATCCCCGCCTACGCGGGGATGACGAAGAGAAAGCCACTGAATTCACTTCCCCACCCCGCTCATCCTGAGCTTGTCGAAGGATGTTGAACCAGCGCCGCCGGGGGCTTCGACAAAGCGGATTTGAAGAGTTGGGATTATGGGTGAGCGGACGTGCTGGCTTCACCATCCACCGCCCCAATATTCTGCGATAGCGCCAGCGGCAAAGCCAACTCCGATAGCAAGGATGAATACGCCGTAGCCGGTAAGTGCTTTGCGCATGTAACCCGCGTGCTTGTCTAACTTCTTGAAACCGCTTGCCCACATTGGAAACCAATAGCGGCTCGCGTAGACGTGAGCGGCGACACCAACACACCAAGCGCAGATGAATACCACTTCCATGCTCTTTGCGAGAAAAGTCATCCCGCTTTTTTCGCACGGCGCTTCGAAGTCCGCAATGTCGGCGCTTCCAGACGGTCCGCTCCCTGCCTCCTCCAAACCTCACCAGTCCGGTAGCTTCCTAAGCTGGTTGTTGCAAAACCCGCCCCGGTGATACTTCCCCGCCAGAGCGCATAGTTTCTGGACCCGCCGCGCAACCTTCGCGATCTTCCGCCGCAATAACCGTGGAGAGGAGCGCGGCATGAGCGACGAAACCGCAGCAGCCATCAGTGCCGTCAGGCGCGACTGGGTGACCGAGCATCGCGAGATGTACTTGGGCTCGGGCGGCGCGCAGGGCCATATCGTGGACATCACCCCCGTCGGCGGGCGCAAGTTCGCGACGCATTGCCTGGTGAAATACACCGGCCGCAAGAGCGGCAAGGTCTTCATCACCCCGCTCTGCTATGCCGATATCGGCGGAGAAGTCGTGATCTGCGGCTCCAAGGGCGGCGCCGATACCCACCCGCAGTGGTACCTGAACCTCGTCGCGGACCCGCAAGTCGAATTCCAGATCGCCACACAGGCCTTTCGCGGCACCTGGCGCGAGCCGGAAGGCGCCGAGCGCCAGAAAGTCTGGGACTTCTTCATCGACTGCCACCCCTTCTATGCCGACTATCAAAAGTCGACCGACCGCGTGCTGCCGCTGATCCTGCTGAAAGGCGATGAGGAAATCCCGGTTTTCAAGCTCGAGGACGCGACCGGCACCCGCACCGCCTGACCCTAATTCCAGACCAACCCAGCGGCCGCCTCGCCGCCCAAGGACACGCATCCGATGAACGCTACCGCCACAGCCACGCTCGACTGCTCCGATATCGACCAGTACCTCGGCAAAGTCATGGACTTCTCGCCCCTGCGCGAGCCGATTGCCGCCAACGACATCCGGCGCTGGGTCCATGCGATGCATTTCCCCAACCTCGTCCATTTCGACCCAGACTATGCGGCGGCCAGCCGCTGGGGCGGCCTTGTCGCGCCGCAGAGCTTCCCGATCGCCACCGATGACGGCCACGGCGCCGCGCCGGCCTGCGTGGGCTGCATTCCCAATTCGCACTTGCTGTTCGCGGGCGACGAATGGTGGTTCCACGACACCCGCATCAAGGCGGGCGACGTGATTACCAACACCCGCATTCCCTTCGATTATGTCGTCAAGGAAACCGGCTTCGGCCCCACCTGCTTCCAGCGCGGCGACAACAACTACACCAACCAGCATGGCGAACCGATCGCCACGCAGCGCTCCACCGCCTTGCGCTACAACGCTCATGCCGGCGGCGCGGCGGTCAATCCGGCCGACTTCGACGATCCCGAGTGGACCGACGAAGCGGTGGCGGACATCGAGGCGCGCGTCTTCGCCTGGGTGAAGATGCTGCACGACCTTGGCCACAAGGAACGCTGGTGGGATGACGTGCAGGTGGGCGATCAGCTTCCCGAGCGCGTGTTCGGCCCGCACTCGCTGGCCAGCTTCGCCACCGAATGGCGCGCCTATATCGTCAACACCTGGGGGACGATGAACTTGCGCAAGAACGATCTCGAAGCCCTTGGCTTCACGCGCGAGATGGCCGGGTACGAGAACGATCCGGACATGATGAAGGAGAACCCCTTCCTCACCGACGGCGCCTATTACGGCCCCTCACGCGGGCACCTGTTCCCCAAGTATGCCCGCCGCATCGGCATGCCGCGCGGTTATGGCTATGGCGCGTCGATGGGCTCCTGGGTGACCGACTACCTTTCGGGCTGGGCGGGCGAGCATGGCATGCTGGTCCACTCCGTCTCCAACTATCGCGGCCCGGCGCTGACCGGCGACGTGACGATCCAGACCGCCGAAGTGACCGAAAAATCGGTCGATGCAGAGGGTCGCCACCTCATCCACGTCAAGCACCTGATGACGAACCAGCGCGGCGTGAAGATGTGCCTCGGCACCGCCGAAATCGCGCTGCCCAAGAAGGCGTAATTTCGCCTGACGATGGAAAAGGCTGGGGTTGGCACACAGCCCCAGCCTTCCATTTCCGTCATTCTATGCAGGTTGCAACGCGCCGCCCGAAGACACCGTATCCACGCGGCCCGCGATCCAGATCGAACCATCGGGTTCTCGGGTGCAGTGGACCAGACCGTCCGCGCCCACCTTGCGGCCCTGTGCGGCGACATAGCCGCCCTCGACCAGCCCCGCTCCGAACAGATACTGCGCCACGGCGGCGTTGAGGCTGCCCGTCACCGGGTCCTCCACCATGCGTCCTTGCGGATCGGCGAAGAACGCACGCACCTCGAACTGCGCGGGACCGCCGGGCGCACAAGGCCCCAGCAGCGCGACATCGGTTCCCTTCGGCGCCTTCGCAACCGGCTCGGCGGCCAGCACGGCCCCCGAACTCGCCAGATGCAGCAGCTTCCAACCCGGCCCATTGGCGGCATGAACGGCCGCGACAACGGTCTGGGGATCGGCACCGGAAAGCCGGATCGTCTCCGCCCGCTCCGCTTCGTCAAGCGGACCTTCGCGCAGCAGCCGGGGCGCACGGAAAGCCAGCATGCCCTGTTCCTGGCGCACCTCGACCAGTCCTATCCCGCATTCCTGCACGATCCGACCGGGCACTTTCGGCACCCCGCCCGCTGCCAGCCAGGCATGGGCGGAACCCAGCGTCGGATGCCCTGCGAACGGCAATTCGCCCGCCGGATAGAAGATCCGGACGCGGTAGTCGGCCGCCGGATCGGTCGGCGGCAGCAGGAAGGTCGTCTCCGAAAATCCCAGCCAGCGCGTCAGCGCCTGCATCTGCCCGGTATCGAGTTCCTCGCCCCCGCGCACCACGGCCAGCGGATTGCCGCGCAGCGCGGCCCCTGCAAATACGTCGACCAGATCCAGTAACATTTGCGCCATGATTGCCGCCCTCTTCGCTTCGTCGTAGACGGGCCCCGGACCACCCCTCGCACAGCGCTGGCGCCGTGCCGTTAATCGGAAGTTTTGGAGCCTAATTCCACGATGACGGTTAGGTCCTCGGACGAACAATTCCAATAAGGAACAATCTGATGAAGAAGCTTCTGCTCGCGCTCACCATGGCGGCCGCAGTCGCCCCCATGGCAGCACCGGTGTCGGCAGATCCGCCGCGCCACGACGATCGTCGCGGGCATGACAATCACCGTCCGAACGATCCGTACTATCGCGGACCCGACGGGCACCGCCCGCCGCCGCCGCCCCCACCGCGCAACAACATGTACGATTCGCACGGCTACTATCGCAATCCGCACCGCATCACCCGCAATGACCACGTGTGGCGCGGCCGTGACGGGCGCTACTATTGCAAGCGCGACAACGGCACCACCGGTCTCATCATCGGCGCCGGCGTAGGCGCGCTGGCCGGCCACCAGATCGCCGGCAATGGCGACCAGACGCTCGGTGCGATCCTCGGCGGCGTCGCCGGCGGCGTGCTCGGCCGCGAGATCGATCGCGGCGATCTGCACTGCCGTTGACCCGGAACCGGCCCGCCACCGCGCGGGCCGGAACCCACGTTCGGGCGCCCGGTCGAACAGCCGATCGGTTACCGCGACAGCTTCCCGGCACTCTGGCACGACCGCGCCGCGCTGGACGAAATCCTCGCCAAGCTGGCCGGCGCGACACCCAGCACTTTCGGAAAATTCAAGATAAAGTAACGGCTTGATGGCCGCGATGCTTCGGCGCGCCTGAAACCGGCCGGCCATGCATCGGTTCGAATACATGCAACGAAATATTTCGAACGCAGGCCGTGCAAAAGCATTCGCCGCCCTCAAGCAACGTTCCGTCGCTTAAAATCGCGAAAATCGATTTGTTCATCTTGGGTTGAAGTGATCGGCGCGAAGACGGGGCTCGGTCGCCAAATAGAATTTTCATCTCGGAGGACACTTTGCGTAAAACCCTGATCGCCGCCACCATTGCCACCATGGCAGTTCCGGTCGGCATGTCGATTTCCGAAACCGCCGAAGCGCGCGGTCGCGGCCCCGAATATCACCACACCAACAATGGCATCCGCTACTGGCGCGGCAACGACGGCCGTTACCGCTGCACGAAGTCGAACGGCACCACCGGCCTGCTGATCGGCGGCGTTGCCGGCGCCCTGATCGGTCGCTCGATCGACACCCGCGGCGATCGCGCCACCGGCACGATCCTCGGCGCCGGCGCTGGTGCGCTGCTCGGTCGCTCGATCGATCGCAACAACAGCCGCCCGCGCTGCGGCTGATCTCAGACTGATCGGGCCGGTTGGCCCATAGATCGATGGGGGGCGCGCCGGCGAAAGCCGGCGCGCCCCTTCTTGTTTTACGGTGTTGTTCTGGCGCCATTTACCGGCGCCCGGTTTCATGGGCTGAAATATTCTGAAATCCGCAACTCACATGAAGGCCTCAGGGCCTTGCCCCATGGCAACCGTTCTTGAGACCCCCGCTCTGGACAGGACCGCCGGTACCACCGGCCTGAACCGGATCATCGCTTCGGCCTTCGGCGTGCGCCTCGTCAGCGACGTGCCCGAACGGTTGTCCCGCTTCGGACTGCGCCCTCTGCTGGATGCCAAGCGCCGTCAGCGGCTCAATCGGATCCGCATGAGCGGCCTGTTGTTCATCCATGTTCCCAAGAATGCCGGCACCTCGATCAGCGACCGGCTCTACGGCGCCCAGACCAAGCACGCTTCCGCCATCTATTATGCCCGGGCGGCACCGGACCTGCTGATCCTGCCCAGCTTTGCGATCGTGCGCAATCCGGTCGAACGGTTCCTTTCCGCCTATCGCTACGCCCGCGCAGGCGGAACCTTGCATCGCACGATTTCAGCCCCGTTTCGCGAACGCTACACCGCCTTTCGTTCGATCGACGACGCCATCGACCACCTTGCTGCCGCGCGCAGCCCGTTCGATCTGGATCACGTCTTTCGACCGCAATCGTGGTACTTGCTCGATGCCTGTGGCCAACTGGCGGTTGACCGGCTGATCCCCTATGAGCGGATCGGTGAAATCGGCAGGCTGCTGCGCCGGCCGGATCTGGAGAACCTGCCGCAGTTCAACTGCTGCGAAACAGCGTGCGAACTGCCGGGACGCGCCCAGCTCGATTTCCTCCACCAGTTCTATGCTGACGATTTCGCCTTGCGCGAAAGGGCTCTGAAAGCCGGCGCACCGCTGCTGACGCCCTGATCCGGACGCCCGGTTCAAGGGGGCCGGTTCAGGGGGCCAAGTTCAAGGGCCGGCCGTTGGCAGTTCGCGCCGCACTTTGCGGCAGAGGCGAAAAATCAAAGCATTGCTCTGTGCATAGGGGCCTTTCCTAAGCCGCCGTACTATGCTCCTATGCTGGCGATGTTCATGCGGAATCCCCCCTTCCTGACATATCGGAATTGCCCCGTTTCGGCTCCGGCCGGGCAGGCCCGGGGATTTTCACCTGAACCGTGTCAACTGTGTCAACCGGGCCATCAGACGGGGGCCTGCGCTTGACCGAGAGGCCGGCAATGCTCGTCACCGGCGGTGCCAAGCGGATCGGCGCGGCCATCGCCCGTGCCTATGGCTCGGCGGGCTGGCATGTCGTGATCCACTACGGCAACTCCCGCGAACAGGCTCAGGCACTGGCCTCCGAACTGCCCAGCGCCGAAATCGTCAGCTGCGAACTGGATGACTGGAACGCGGGCCCCGCGATGGTCGAACAACTCGCCGCGCGCCTGCCCCGCTGGCGCGTGCTGGTGAACTGCGCGGGCATGTTCGATCTCGACACCGCCGAGGCGCTTGTCCCGGCGACGTTCGAGAAGGCCATGCGCGTCAACGCGGGCACTCCGGCCCGGCTGGCGCAGGCGTTCCTCGCCCATGCGCGCAGCCCGGAAGGCCGCCGCGTGATCCACGTGACCGACCAGAAGCTACTCAATCCCAATCCGGACTTCTTCTCCTACACGATGAGCAAGCACGCGCTCGCCGCGACAGTGCCGATGCTCTCGATGGCCCGCCCGCGGGCGGAAGACCGGATCTACGCGCTCGCACCCGGCGCGATCCTCGCCAGCCACGACCAGAGCGAGGCCGAGACCGAAGTGTCGCACCGGATGAACCTGCTTCACCGCAAGACGACACCCGAAGACGTCGCCGACGCGGCGCTGTTCCTCTCGCAGGGATGGCTCGCAAGCGGGGAGACGCTTTTCGTCGATTCCGGACAGCACCTGCTCGCGCAGCCGCGCGACGTGCTGTTCCTTGCACGGCAGTAAGGGAGGCGCTGCCCGATTTCTCGCCTTCGCATGCGGCATTCGCACGCGAACCTTCTTGTTCCGGGCCGGCGCGCCCACTCACAAATGGCTGATGGCAATGGGAATTCTCGATCGCTTTCTCGAACGCGGGGTCCGCAGCGGCACGCTCGAACTGACCCGGCCGGACGGGAGCGTAAAACGCTTCGGTAAACCGGTCGCCGGTTACCCCGATGTCCGCATCCGCTTCGCGGACGCCAAGGCCGAACGCCAGATCCTTACCGATCCCCGTCTCGGCGCGGCGGAAACCTACATGGACGGCAAGCTCACTGTCGAAAACGACGACATCATGGGGCTGGTAGAACTGCTGCGCGCCAACTCCAGATGGGACAAGGGCGGCGAACTGCACGAACAGTCTGCCCTCAAGAAAGTGACCGGAAAGCTCGTCACGCTGGTCGACGGCATCAACAAGGCCACCAGCGCCAAGAAGAATATCGCGCATCACTACGACATCGGCAACGAACTCTACAATCTGTTCCTCGACATCGAACACATGCAGTATTCCTGCGCCTATTGGCCGGAAGAGAACATGACGCTGGAGCAGGCGCAGACCGCCAAGCTCGCCCATATCGCCGCCAAGCTCGCCCTCGCCCCGGGCCAGCGCGTGCTGGACATCGGCTGCGGGTGGGGCGGCATGGCGATCTACCTCGCGAAGAATGCGGACGTTTCGGTGCTCGGCATCACGCTGAGCGAGGAGCAGCTTGCCCTGGCGCGCGAGCGGGCGCAGCAGGCGGGCGTGGCGGACAAGTGCACGTTCGAACTGGTCGACTACCGCGACCTTGCCGCCCGCGGCGAGAAGTTCGACCGGATCGTTTCGGTCGGCATGTTCGAACATGTCGGCCAGGCGCAGTTCGCACAGTTCTTCAAGGCCTGCGGTACGCTCCTGCCCGACGACGGCGTGATGCTGCTCCACACCATCGGGCGCATGGGCGGCCCCGGCGCCACCGATGCCTTCACACGCAAGTACATCTTCCCGGGCGGCTACATCCCCGCGCTGAGCGAGACCGTGGCGGCGAGCGAAAAATTCCGCATCATCGCCACCGATGTCGAGAACCTGCGGCTTCATTACGCGCTCACCCTGCGCGAATGGTACAAGCGCTGCGTCGCCAATCGCGAAGCGATCATTTCGATGATGGACGAGCGATTCTACCGCATGTGGATCTTCTACCTCTCGGGCGCCACCGCCGCGTTCGAGAGCGGAGGCATGTGCAACTATCAAATTCAATACGCCCGTAATCGCGGTACGCTGCCGATCACGCGCGACTACATGGGCAAGGCCGAAGCCGCGCTTCCTAACCGCTGAGGGACATCTCTCACCCCGCCCGCCGTTGCGCGTTATTGCACTGGGGGGCGGGGGCTGTTAGGCGCGCGAGCCGAATCCAGCGCATTTCTGCGGAGCCCGTTCCCATGTCCGACAGCATCAAGAAGGTCGTCCTCGCCTACTCCGGCGGCCTCGACACCAGCGTCATCCTCAAGTGGCTTCAGGTCACCTACAACTGTGAAGTGGTGACCTTCACGGCCGACCTCGGCCAGGGTGAAGAACTCGACCCCGCCCGCGCCAAGGCCAAGATGATGGGCCTGCCGGACGAGAACATCTACATCGACGACCTGCGCGAGGAATTCGTGCGCGACTTCGTCTTCCCGATGATGCGCGCCAATGCCCGCTATGAAGGCGACTATCTCCTCGGCACCTCGATCGCCCGCCCTCTGATCTCCAAGCGCCTGATCGAAATCGCGCACGAGACCGGCGCCGACGCGGTCGCGCATGGCGCCACCGGCAAGGGCAACGACCAGGTTCGCTTCGAACTCTCGGCCTACGCGCTCGATCCGAACATCAAGGTCATCGCCCCCTGGCGCGAGTGGGACTTGACCAGCCGCACCGCCCTCATCGCCTGGGCCGAGCAGCACCAGATCCCCGTTCCCAAGGACAAGCGCGGCGAAAGCCCGTTCTCGACCGACGCGAACCTCCTCCACACCTCGTCCGAAGGCAAGGTTCTGGAAGATCCGTGGGAAGAGACCCCCGACTACGTCTACTCGCGCACCGTAAACCCGGAAGACGCGCCGAACGAGCCGGAATACATCACCATCGACTTCGAGAAGGGTGACGGCGTCGCGCTCAACGGCGTGGCCATGAGCCCCGCCTCGCTCCTCACCGCGCTCAACGAACTCGGCCGCAAGCACGGCATCGGCCGCCTCGATCTGGTCGAGAACCGCTTCGTCGGCATGAAGTCGCGCGGCATGTACGAGACGCCGGGCGGCGAGATCTACGCCCGCGCCCACCGCGGCATCGAGCAGATCACGCTCGACCGCGGCGCCGCGCACCTCAAGGACGAGCTGATGCCGAAGTATGCAGAGCTCATCTACAACGGCTTCTGGTTCGCCCCGGAGCGCGAGATGCTTCAGGCCGCCATCGACCACAGCCAGGCCCGCGTGAACGGCACCGTTCGCCTCAAGCTCTATAAGGGCAATGCCTCGGTCGTCGGCCGCAAGTCCCCGGACTCGCTCTACTCCGAACGCCACGTCACGTTCGAGGACGATGCCGGCGCTTACGACCAGAAGGACGCAGCCGGTTTCATCAAGCTGAACGCCCTGCGACTCCGCCTGCTGGCCCAGCGCGATTCCAAGTAAATACCTTCGGATTCGGCCTTCCGAATCCTTTCAACGTCTTAACGACATAGGGCGGCCCGTTGCCAAAGTGCGACGGGCCGCTTTTGCATGGGTCCTCAAGGCGATGAACTGCCTGTAGGAGTCCATCCCTATGACGGGGAAGCAAAACCAGCCGCCTAAAGCTCGCGCTAAACGCATCGGGTTCGCTCTGGCGAGCATCGCGCTTATCGCAGCTCCCGCCTCTTCGGCCGTGGCCGAGGGGCGCCTGGTCAAGCTGCCGGGCTCCGAGCCCGCTGCGGCGGAAGCTCCGGTAGCCATGGTGCCGCCCGCCGCGCTGACGCCGGCCCCGGCCGCCACTCCGCTGATCGAGGCTATCCAGCCCGAAACGCAGGAATTCGAGACCATCGGTTCCGGCATGGCCAGCTTCTACGGCCGCGAACTCGCCGGCAACCGCACCGCCAGCGGCGACCGTTTCGACCCGACCGCCCTCACCGCCGCGCACCGCACCCTGCCGCTCGGCTCGCAGGTTCGCGTCACCAACCCGGCCACCGGCCAGTCGGTGATCGTCACCGTCAACGACCGCGGCCCGTTCCATTCGAACCGCCTGATCGACCTGAGCAAGGCCGCTGCCGACAAGATCGGCATCTCGCGCGCCGGCTCCGGCAAAGTCGAAATCGCCGTCCGCGACGACGATTGATCGCCCATTCTGCCTGATCTGAAAGAAGGTTAGGCCGACGCGGTATCGGAGGGGGGTGGGGGAAGCACCGCGCCGGCCTTCACAGATACAAACATCGCCAGCGTCATAGAGTTCCCGGCCCGCTCGATTTTTTTGCGCCGCCGCCGCGCCGCGCGGTTGACACAGTTGACACGGTCCAGCGCAAATAGGCCCAGCCCTTTCCGAGCCGCCCCACACCGCACCATCCAGCGACTTGAACTCCATCGGCGGCCCGCCCACCGAGGCGCCATCCCCCGCCAGCACGCTGTCCACCGCCGCGAAAGCATGGCCCTGCCACGCATCCCACTCGCCCGCCGCCAGGGCCCGGCACGCCTCCAGATCGAGAGCCGGCGCATCGGCCACCTCCTCCCCGGCATCCACCGCGTCGAGCCACGCCTCCCGCGCTTCCCCGACGAGCAAGGCCCCCAGCTCCGCCACGTATCGCCCGCGCTCCGGCGGCAACCGCGCATCGCCGAGACCGTCCGCGTCGTCCTCCATCGGCGTCAGCCCCTCCGGCACCGCGCCCGCCACCAGCGCCAGCACCTCGTCGAACCGATCGGCATGAGCGCCCGCCTCAGTCTCCTCCGCTGCCCGGTCGAGCCGCGCCAGATGCGCGAGCAGCAGCCGCGCATCGAACCGACGTCGCACCGCCACTTGCTCGCCATGGTAAAAGACAGCCTCCTCCACCCCATCGAGCGCCCGCGTCGCCAGCACTTCCTCGACATGCCGCCGCGCCAGCACCAGCGCCGCATCCCATCCCTGCGCAAAGAGAGCGTCCCGCCGCCGCAACACGTAGGCCGACTGCCGAGACAACCCCACCGCCGCACTCGCCGCCCGCACGTCCCCCTTGTCGGCCAGCCGGTGCAAAAACCGAACCTTCCGCTCGGCGGTCCAAGAATTGTGAGGTGAAAGATCCTCCCCCATCGGGGGAGGGGGACCATCTCCGCTCATCCTGAGCTTGTCGAAGGAAGGATGGTGGAGGGGGCGAGCCACAGCGCCACCGCCAGAAGTAGAGGAACCAGATAAAATGCGAGGGCCATCGCCCTCGCGCTCCCCAACCCTTCCCGCCGCGCCCGACGCCCGCGAAGCGCCCTGCCCCGCACCGTCGCCGAGCGCCTCACCAAAGCCCGGCCCCATCCCGTCATCCCAGCGCAAGCCGGGATCGCCCTCGACCGAGCGCCCACCGCCCCGCCCGCGCGGAAAGGACTCCCCCGGCAACCCGATATCCCGAGAGCCCGGAATCCACCCCCGCCCGGCAGCGGTGGGATACGAAGAGTTTGAATGGTCGGACATGGTTCACCCCCAAGACTGGAGCCAAAGCCCCGGCACGGAGGCGGACACCTCGAAAAACCGCTGGCGCCTAGCGGCTTGAGCTGATTCACTGCCTTTGCACGACGGTGGAGGCGATGATGGCGGGACAGCCGAGTTTCTTCGATCTTTCGGACCGATACGAGGCGTTGAGCGCGGCAGGCGATCCACTTGAGCGGCTTGCGGCTGTCGTCGACTTCGAGGTTTTCCGCGGTCCGTTGGTAGCAGCACTGCGGCGGAGTGTCCGCGGCAAGGGCGGCAGGCCGCCGTTCGATCCGGTCCTCATGTTCAAGATCCTGGTGCTGCAGGCGCTCTACTCGCTGTCCGACGAGGCCACCGAGTTCCAGATTAAGGATCGCTTGTCGTTCCAGCGCTTCCTAGGGCTCGGGCTCGACGGCACGGTGCCGGACGCAACGACGGTGTGGCTGTTCCGCGAGAGGCTGGTCAAGGCCAAGGCGATCGACAGGCTGTTCGCTCGCTTCGATGCCGCGCTCACCGAGCGGGGCTATCTCGCCATGGGTGGGCAGATCATCGACGCCACGGTCGTGCCGGCACCCAAGCAGAGGAACACCGAGGCCGAGAAGATGGCGATCAAGGATGGCCGAGTGCCCGAGGACTGGAAGCCGGCCAAGATCAGGCAGAAGGATCGCGATGCGCGCTGGAGCGTCAAGTACACCAAGGCCAAGGTGAAGGAGGGCGCTGATCCCAAGGCAGCGAAGCCGGTTGACCTCGCTATCCCGATGTTCGGTTACAAGAATCACATCGGCATCGACCGCGCTCATGGCCTCATCCGCACCTGGGACGCGAGCGCCGCCAATGCCCACGACGGCGCGCGGCTGCCCGAGGTGGTCAGCAAGGACAACACCGGCTCGGGCGTTTGGGCCGACACCGCCTACCGGTCCAAGAAGAACGAGGCCTTCCTCGCCAAGGGCATGTTCACCAGCCACATCCATCAGAAGAAGCCGCCACGTCGACCGATGCCCGAGCGCATCGCCAGGGCCAATGCGAAGCGCTCCGCCGTGCGCTCAGCAGTCGAGCACGTGTTTGCCGGCCAGAAACACCGCATGGGGCTTGTCGTTCGCACCATCGGCATCGCCCGCGCCCGCATCAAAATCGGAATGACGAACCTCGCCTATAATTTCCAACGCCTCGCCTGGCTTGAGGGGCGAACTGCGCCCGCGTGACGCCGAAAACCGGCCTTAAGGCCGTCCATCACCCGAAAATCACAAGATCAGGAGGACGAAACAGAGGCCCACCGGGCCCTCCCGCGCCGTCATGTCAAAATCATGCCGATTTCAGAAAGTTCTTCGAGGTATCCAGGCGCCGGGGTGAACCAGATCATTTATCGCATGTGAGGACGTGTAGGAAAGTGAAGTATCGGAGACATCTTGCCGACAAGCTCACGACGAGAGGGTTCATCAGATGGCCGCTTGGGGCCGGTAGGCGACTGCCCGATTTAGAGGTGGCACTAACGGTTATTTGCCGTTCGCAGGATGCCAGCTTACCCGCTGTGAGAAAAAGCATTGTCGTTGAACAGTTCTACCTCTGATGGATCGACCACTTCCGGCGTATTTGCCGCATCTGCCACCACGATTTTGCTAACATCCAAGGCTTCTTTCAATGCGGCCCCAGATATCCAGTCATTGTTCCACAACGCTTCCGATTCGCCATCGACAATCTTACAAATTGTCTCGTTTGACGTAAATTCAAGCTCTAGTGCAGCGGGTTTTGTTACACGTTGCAGCCAGACTTCTTGATAACCGTTGTACGGAACACCGCCCATCTTTGCCTTTACCTTGCGCCATAGCCTGGCTTTCTCCTCTGGCTTTTGCAAGGCGAGCAAATGGGTCAAGATACCGGCAACTACCGGAAAAGTTGATGGGGACGTGACAGCTATGTCTGTGGCGATTGCCACTTGCACTTCTATATCTTCAGGCTCGATCTTTTGTGCGGCGATCTTTTTGTGCAATTCGGCCAAGAGCCGCTTTAGTGCGCCGCTGCTCGGATACTTCCGACCGAATGAATGTAATCGGAGCAATTGCTTCTGCAATGTCCTGGCGTTGGTCTCACCCAGGTCTTGGATTTCGATAGCAGCGATCTTATCGACCTTGATGGAACCTTCGATGACGTTGGTGCTGGAGTACGTCTTCGCAACGCCCAACCTCATTCCGACTTCTCGCAGACAATCGCTGACCACTTTTAGTATGCGTTCGCCCTCCCGATCGCTGTTAGTAAAAATGCGGTAATCATCACGGTAGCGCAGGATTATGAAGTCTTTCTCTCCTTCGAGATTCTTTGTGATCAACTCGTCAACGTAGCCAAGCACAAGCTCTGCCAGAAAGTCCATCAAAACGGAGCCTTGGGAAATGCCGTTTGTTTGGCCAAACCTCCCCCCGCGAACAAGGCGGTCAATCTTATCTCCCAAGAGGCTCTTGCCATTGCTTTCCTTCGCAGCCTCGAGGCCGTGTAAGGCCCAAGAGATGCTGTGGGTATAAAGCGAGCCGTAACAGTCAGTCACATCCGTATGCAGAATATGTGAAAAATCCAGTGAGTAGGTCAGCGATGCCTGCTCTACCGTCTGCCACCATTTTCTGATTTGCGTAGCTTGATCCTTTTCGTCGCCATCAGACAAGAAAACCGAACTGCAACAGGTGACAGCCCCGCCCTCGAATTCGGCGAACCTTTCTGTTATCGTTTTCCAAGCATCTGGCTCGCAGATCGTATTGACCAAAGATACGTAAATTGCGGGATGCATCAATTCTAATGGCCGCCATGCAAAGCGACCATCTTTGTTGGCAATGAAGTTATAGTTCACACCAGACATTTTTTCTGGCTTACCGTCGGCCAGTTCTTTGTAATCACCTCCCTTGAGCACACTCGATACAGCCTCAAGGATGGGCTCGAAGCTGATATAATTTGGGAAATCAGCGTTGAAGTAGCTACTACCCCTCAGGAAATACTTCATCGCATCAGCGGCAGGAAGATCTACAAGCTTTGTCAAAAACTATCTCATGCAAACATTACAAATCATCGGCGTGTTGCCACATTCGAAATCTTTCGGCTAGTCTTAATGATGTTACTGGCCTGCCAGCTTTTCGTTTGCGGCGAGACAAAGTGCCGTTTGTTACTGATCGGTCATTATGGGGTCGTTGCACGGGCGAGAATGGGTGTGGTCGGCATTCGTTGACTTAAATGCCGTTGCTACCGTGCCCAGCAATGACCGCTTCCGGGAAATCTAAACAATTGCCCTGATGGCCGGATTGGAGTGCAAAGCGGCCAAGCGAGGCCTACATCATCACATAGTGCGGCTTGCTCCACGTAGCGTAGCCCCGCCGCACTTCGGACGGCCTGAGATTGAGCCGCCATGTGCGGCCATTGCTCCGCAGCAGGACGAGGACGCCGGAACGGCGCAGGGTCTTGCCGGGCGCATCGCCGCGCACGTCTTCACAGCGAAGGGATGGCGCGGGCAGCGCGCTGCGCGGGGGTGCGCTCGACGGGACCGTCGGCGCTGTCGTCGAGGAACCACCCGGTCCGACTTCGTCCGCCACGGGGCCAATCGCCGAACGCGGGGCCCAGCTCGCGCCGGCAAGGGGTTGCGGCATGGCTGCAAGCGCCGCCGTCAGGACGGCAAGGGTGACTGCATTGGCTCTGCTGTTCGCGCGCATGTCTCCCTCCAGAAACAGGCGCCAGTTCGAAAGTCTCGCGCCCGGATGGCGCGGTTGACATTACGAATCGACTGAGCGTGCCACTACGCCCCTTGCATGGGCAAGGGGCGTGATGCGGCTCACACTTCCATTTTCGGCGTGAAGGGCCGCGCCGGACTGCCTGCCCGGCGCGCCGGGCCGGTCATTTGGCCAGCAGCGGTTTCAGGTAGTGCCCGGTGAAGGACTTCTTCACCTTGACGATATCCTCCGGCGTACCTTCGGCGATCACCTCGCCGCCGCGCACGCCGCCTTCCGGGCCCATGTCGATGATCCAGTCGGCGGTCTTGATGACATCGAGGTTGTGCTCGATCACCACCACCGAATTGCCTTGCTCGACAAGGCGGTGGAGCACTTCGAGCAGCTTGCGCACGTCCTCGAAGTGGAGGCCGGTGGTTGGCTCGTCCAGCACATAGAGCGTCTGGCCGGTGGAGCGGCGGGCCAGTTCCTTGGCGAGCTTGACGCGCTGCGCCTCGCCGCCGGACAGCGTGGTCGCCTGCTGGCCGACCTTGACGTAGCCGAGGCCCACCTCGTTCAGCATGTGCATCTTGTCACGGATCGGCGGCACGGCCTTGAAGAACTCCTCCGCGTCCTCGATCGTCATGTCGAGCACGTCGGCGATGGAGTGGCCCTTGAACTTCACTTCCAGCGTTTCGCGGTTGTAGCGCTTGCCGTGGCATTCCTCGCACGTGACGTAGACGTCTGGCAGGAAGTGCATCTCGATCTTGATCAGGCCGTCGCCCTGGCACGCCTCGCACCGGCCGCCCTTGACGTTGAAGCTGAAGCGCCCGGCCTTGTAGCCGCGTGCTTCCGATTCCGGGAGGCCCGCGAACCAGTCGCGGATCTGGGTGAAGGCGCCGGTATAGGTGGCGGGGTTGGAGCGCGGGGTGCGGCCGATGGGGGACTGGTCGATCTCGATCACCTTGTCGCAGTTTTCGAGCCCGGTGATCCGGTCATGCGCCCCGGCGACGACGCGCGCGCCGTTGAGCTGGCGCGCGGCGCCGGCCTGCAGGGTGTCGATGGTGAGCGAGCTTTTGCCCGATCCGGAAACGCCGGTGACGCAGCAGAAGGTGCCGAGCGGGAACTTTGCCGTCACGTTCTTCAGGTTGTTGGCGCGGGCGTTCTCGACCACGATCTTCTTGCCGTTGCCCTTGCGGCGCTTGGTCGGCACCTCGATCTTGCGCGTGCCGTTGAGGTAGGCGGCGGTGAGGCTGTTCTTGCTCTTGAGCACTTGCTTCAGCGTGCCTTCGGCCACCACTTCGCCGCCATGGACGCCGGCGCCGGGGCCAAGGTCGACAATATGGTCGGCCGTGCGGATCGCGTCCTCGTCATGTTCGACCACGATCACGGTATTGCCCAGGTCGCGCAGGCGCTTGAGCGTTTCCAGCAGCATGTCGTTGTCGCGCTGGTGGAGGCCGATCGAGGGTTCGTCGAGCACGTAGAGCACGCCCGACAGGCCCGAGCCGATCTGGCTGGCGAGGCGGATACGTTGGCTTTCGCCGCCTGACAGCGTGCCGCTGGTACGGTCGAGGTTGAGGTAATCGAGCCCGACGTTGTTGAGGAAGCCGAGGCGCTCGTTGATTTCCTTGAGGATGGCCTTGGCGATCTGCTGCTGCTGGGCGGTCAGCTTCTCCTCAAGATTGCCGAACCATGCGAAGCCGTCCGCCACCGAAAGGCGCGCGGCGTCGGCAATGTCGCTGCCGGCGATCTTCACCGAAAGCGCTTCGGGCTTGAGACGCTTGCCCTCGCAGGTTTCGCAGGGCTGCGCGGTCTGGAACTTGGACAGTTCCTCGCGCATCCAAGCGCTGTCGGTCTGGATCATGCGGCGGTTGAGGTTGCCGATCACGCCCTCGAACGGCTTGTTGACCGTGTATTCCTTCTTGCCGTCCTTGAACGTCAGCGGCACGGCCTTGCCCGCGGTGCCGTAGAGGATGACGATCTTCACCTCGGGCGAGAGCGCGTCCCACGGCGTGGTGAGGTCGAAACCGAAGTGCTCGGCCAGGCTGGAGAGCACCTGCATGTAATAAGGCGAAGGCGGGTTGGACTTGGCCCAGGGCACCACGGCGCCCTGCTTGAGGCTGAGATGCTCGTTCGGGACCACAAGTTGCGGATCGAACAGCAGCTTCTCCCCCAATCCGTCGCAAGCCGGGCAGGCGCCCTGCGGGGCGTTGAACGAGAACAGGCGCGGCTCGATCTCCTCGATGGTGAAGCCGCTGACCGGGCAGGCGAACTTTTCGGAGAAGACGATGCGGTTCGGCGGCAGGCCGACCTTCTTCATGCCCTTCGGTTGCGCTTGGCCTTCGACAGGCTCAGGCTGAGCGGACTTGGAGCGCCCCCCCTTCCCCGCTCGTGCCGAGCTTGTCGAAGCACCGGAAACCTCCGCCACCGTCGTATCGGCAAGGTCGATATAGGCCAGCCCTTCGGCCAGCTTCAGCGCCTGTTCGAAGCTGTCGGCAAGACGGGTCTGGATGCCGTCCTTGACCGATATGCGGTCCACCACGACTTCGATGTCGTGCTTGTACTTCTTGTCGAGCGCGGGGGCGTCCTCGATGGCGTAGAGTTCGCCGTCGATGCGCACGCGGGTATAGCCCGCCTTCTGCCACTCGGCCAATTCCTTGCGGTATTCGCCCTTGCGGCCGCGCACGACCGGCGCGAGCAGGTAGGCGCGGGTGCCTTCGGGCAGTTCCATCACCCGGTCGACCATGTTGGAGACGGTCTGCGCCTCGATCGGCAGGCCCGTGGCGGGCGAATAGGGAATGCCCACGCGCGCCCAGAGCAGGCGCATGTAGTCCCAGATCTCCGTTACCGTCGCCACCGTGGAGCGCGGGTTGCGGCTGGTGGTCTTCTGCTCGATCGAGATCGCGGGGCTGAGGCCGTCGATATGCTCGACGTCCGGCTTCTGCATCATCTCCAGGAACTGGCGCGCATAGGCGGAGAGGCTCTCCACGTAGCGGCGCTGGCCCTCGGCGTAGATCGTGTCGAACGCGAGGCTGGATTTCCCCGAACCCGACAGGCCGGTGATGACGATCAGCTTCTCACGCGGGAGCTCGATGTCGAAACCCTTGAGGTTGTGCTCACGGGCGCCGCGTACGGTGATGTGGGAGAGACTCATGGGGGAGATATGTTCCAGATTTGTTCACGATACGCAAGGCACGCTGCGCCGCAAAATGGGGGCCGCGAAGCCATGTGGGAACGGCAGGCCCGATTGCAACGTATGCCGCCCCCCGCCCTCCCCTCGGCGCCGCTTCCACCGGTCACGCCGTTCGTCGGCAATCGAATGTCGTCTATCGGTCGTGCAATGTCGTTTGCCGATCCGTTAGTTTGCAGACTTGAAACCGTCATCCCAATCAGTAATAGAGACGCTGCCTGATTACAGTAACGACTCACCCTTTGCTATTATGTCGACCTGCATGACAAAGTAGATCGTCAGGTGAATGAACCGGCCCGGGACGTCGCACAGGCTAACGCACTTATTGCCGATCGAATTCACAGCTTGGATTCACAACGTGAGTTCACGGCGGGGCAGGTGCGCACAACGCGCCTGTAAAACAAGAATTTTCAGATCGCACCAGGGTCGTCGCAGTTCATTTGCATCGTGGGACAGGGAGGTTCCGCGAAAGGCCGACTGCGCCCTTAAAGGAGGAGTACCTGAGATGACCAAGGTTTCCCTGTTCGCTTCCGCCGTCCTGTTCGGTGCCGCGCTCGGCCTGGCCGCGCCGGCCATGGCAGAAGACGTCCTTGTCAAGAATCGCGCCATCGATCCGAACGTTCCGCGCGTCGAAGTGCGCTACAGCGACCTCGATCTAGATAGCCAGGCGGGCCGCGACCGGCTCACCACGCGGCTCGATTCCGCGGTCCGGACGGTCTGCGGAGACGCGGATGTCCGCAATCTTGACGACTTCAGCCACATGCGGGACTGCCGCGATGAGTCCACCGATCGTGCCTATGCGGCACGTGACGAACTCTTCGCCCAGCACATGGCCGCCCGGGCGAGTGGCCAGACCCTTGCTTCGGCCGGCACCCCGCAAACCATGGCGGTCTTTGCCCGGCGCTGAGCCCTTGCGTCCGCCGGTCCGGCCCTTTCCGGATCGGCGGGACGCATCATTGAGTTAGCAGACTGAAATTTTCGGCAAGCGCCCTGTTGTATAGGCAATACTGTCCGAGCAATAGGATTACGCCAGCTTGCAGTTACTTTGTACGTTGCGGAATTAATTTTCCGTCACTGTATTTAATATTTCACAATCGAGAAATAGAGGAGGCCGTCCGCGCATTGCGGGATGGTCTCGGGGGGAATCGATGCCGCATCGTGCGCCGCAATTCGCGGTCACCCAGGTCGGCCCATCCCTCCCAAACACCGTTCAAAAGACCGCCACCAAAGCGGCCGACAATAACGAAGCAACGCCATGAGGGTCGCTCGCAATCCACCACCGTGCCGGGATTCCCCCGGACCGACCGGAGCATACGAGCATGACGCATTTTAACAGCCGCAAAACCTCGCAATTCGTTTCCACCCGTACTTTGTGGTCCGGTGTCGCGCTGCTTTGCACCGCGCTGCCGATCGCATCGCCGGCTCTCGCGCAAACCGTTGCCGCCACCATGACGGATGGCGACAGGCCCACCGAATTGGTGCGGTATGCCGACCTTGACCTCACTTCCCCGCAAGGACGCGCGCGGTTGGATGCGCGCATCAATTCGGCAATCGATCATGTCTGCGGCCACGCCGACATCGGCGATCTTGAAGGGCGCGCCCAGATCCATGATTGCCGCAGCGAAAGCGCGCAGCGGGCCTATACGGCGCGCGACACCATGCTCGCCGCTCGCGATCGCGGCGACCATGTGGCCGCCCTTGCCATCTCCAAGGGTCCGGCCACCGGACGTTCCGATCACTGACCGCATCGGAACGCCCTGAATGCGCCGCCCCCGCTCCCCCATGCGGGGGCGGCGCTTTCCATTTCATGACCCGTGGTTCCTGGCTCCGGCTCGGGGCCGGTTCCCCGAGAAATCCTCTTTCTGTCGCAGGCGCCGCACAGTCCGTCCCCGCGCGTCACCATTCGTCGCATAGGCTTTGCGCCGGCCCGTTCGCGTGGTCACAGATGCGCGCAAACACCTTCAGGGACGGAGAATTACATGAGGGGGTCGCCCATCCTTCTGGCGCTTGCTGCACCGGTTTTCGCATTCGGCATCGCCAGTGCCGCGCATGCCGACGATCCACGCGATCCGACCATGACGCCCGAGGCCATTGCCCGCGATCGCGCCGTGATCCGCAAGCTAAATCAGGACCAGCTGGCCTATGTGCGCAATCGTGATGCGCAGTATGCCGAAGGCTGGAAGGCCTATCGGCAGTCGCCGGATGCCCGGCGCAGCAGCGCCAGCGACGACGGCGCCCGCGATTACGCCGAAGCCCGCCGCCAGTACGAGGCCGACCTTGCGAGATGGCGCCGCGATGTCGCCGCCTGCCGCGCCGGCGACTATTCACGCTGCCGCTGACTTCTGACCGGCCCCTCTTGGCGAACCGCATGAGCGGCGCGTAAGATCCGGCCCATGACACTGCGCCCTTTCCACCTCGCCTTCCCCGTCCATGATCTCGACGCCGCACGTGCGTTCTGGGGTGGGCTGATGGGCTGTCGGGAGGGGCGCAGCAGCGACGCCTGGGTCGATTTCGACTTCCACGGCCATCAGATCGTCGCCCACCTCGTACCGGACATGGCGCGCGGGGATCGCGCTTCGAACCCGGTAGACGGTCACGGCGTGCCGGTACCGCATTTCGGCATCGTGCTGTCCATGGAAGACTGGGAAGCGCTGGCCCTGCGCCTGCGCGAAGCCGGTGTCGCTTTCGGAATCGAGCCCTATATCCGCTTCGCCGGTCAGGCGGGCGAGCAGGCAACCATGTTCTTCCGCGACCCTTCGGGCAATGCCATCGAGATGAAGGCCTTCGCGCAGCTGGACCAGCTTTTCGCGACCTGAATGTCCGTTTGAGCAACGCCCGCTCGGGCATGTTCGCCGGGGCACCGGCCAATTCCCTGCCGGAATTTCCGGTTTTTCAGACTTTCGCATGACTGGAACCACAGCGGCACCTCGCGTATTTACGCGGGATGGAAATGCGGCCGGATCCGAGGTGAGATGAAGGCAAAGCGCGTTTCCGCCGCTCTCGGCCTGCTGGTGCTGGCGCTCGCGCCTGCCGGGTGTCACCGAAAGGCGTCCGGCGAAGGTCCGCCGCCCCGCGCCAATGACGCCATCGTCATCGAACCGCAGGCGTCCTTGCTGACAGTCCCCGTCGAGGCAGACATTTCCCCGCTCGGCCCCGCGCTGGAGCGGGAAATTCCGCGCACGCTCTGGTCGATCGACCAGACCGGGCTGGACTGCCTGCCCTCGAAGCGGGTCAAAGTGGCCTTCGTCAAGATCAAGACCCCGAAGATCAAGTGCGACATCGTCGGCGATGCACGGCGCGGGGCCTTGCGCTTCTCCGGGACCGGCAACGAGGTTGTCTTCACCATTCCCGTCGTCGCACAAGTGCAGGCGCGCGACATCGGCGGCGTGCTCAAGCACGAGACCGCGAGCGCCCGCGCTGAGGCCCGCGCGCGCGTCCGTCTCGACCTGACGCCCGACTGGCACCTGCGCGGCAAGGTCGAGATCTCCTATCACTGGATCGACAGCCCGCACCTCGACTTCCTCGGCAAGCGCATCTACCTGTCCAAGCCTGCCGACCAAAAGCTCGCCCCGATCGTGGCCGGGCTGGAAAAGCAGCTGAGCGCGGAACTGGCCAAGATCAACGTCCGGCCGAAGATCGAGCAGGCCTGGGCAGCGGCCTTCACATCGGTGGAACTCAACAAGCGCAATCCGCCCGTGTGGATGCGGATCACGCCGCAGGAGCTGCAATACGGCGGCTATACCGTGAACGGGCACCGCCTGCAGTTGCGGCTCGGTCTCAAGGCGCTGACCGAGACCTTCGTCGGCGAGCGGCGGGACGATCCGCAGCCCACAGCGCTGCCACCGATGCGCCCCCTCGCCAGCGAGGCGGGCCGGATCGCCTTCTTCATCCCGGTGATCGCCGATTATCGCGAGCTGGAGCCGGTGCTGATGAAGGCTCTGGTCAAGCGCCAGCAGCGGCCGTTCACCGTGCCCGGCGGCGGTGCCGTGCGCGCCGAGTTCCGCAAGGCGACGATCTACGGCACCACCGGCGGGCGGATCGCGGTGGGCATCGAACTCTCGGTCGAGGGGACGAGGGGCTATCTGGGCAAATCGAGCGGCACCGTCTGGCTGACCGCCCTGCCCGCGAATGCTCCCGATTCCCGCAAGGTGGCGTTCACCGCGCTGCACGTAAGCGGGGGGATCGACATGGTCGGCAGCGATCTGTTGCTGAGCTTCGCCAATGGGCCCGAACTCTCCGCCACGCTGGCGGATGCGCTGGGCCAGAACTTCGAGAACGACTTCCAGAAACTGCTCGGCAAGATCGACCGTGCCATTGCCGAAAAGCGCGCGGGCAAGCTGCTGATCCGCGCCGAAGTTCAGGACGTGCACACCGGCACGATCCGGGCGGCCGGTCAGGGCCTCTACCTGCCCGTACGCGGCAGCGGCGTGGCAACGGTCAAGGTCGACGAATGAGCGCAGGGCCCGCTCGCTTCCAGCCCCATCGCGTGGACATCACAATTTGTATACTATATTCTGTAATTCCATCCAGCCAGACATGATGCGGAGGGCAAGGTGAACGCGGTTTTCCAGCACGGCGGCAACGGCAGGATCGACCTGCGCTATGCCCCGGCGACAAAGCCCGCGATCGGCCACGATACCGTGCTGATCGAGGTGGAGCTGGCCTCGCTGGAATGCGTGGACACGCATGACCCCGCCACCCTGCCGGCGCCGGTGCCCACGCGGATCCCGGGATGTCAGGCTGTCGGCACCGTGATCGCGGCCGGGCCTGCGGTCACGCGCTTCGCCGCGGGGGACCGGGTTGTCGGCCACCATCCCGGCGGCGCCTTCGCGGAACTCTTCGCCGTGCCGGAGGCGACCGTCTGGCACTTGCCCGAAGGGATCGACCCGGCGTTCGCGGCGGCCGTGCCCCATGCTTTCGCCTCGGCCCATGCCACGCTTTTCGCGCGCGGCGGCCTCAGGCAGGGCGAGACGCTGCTCATCAACGGCGTCACCAGCGCCATCGGGCTCATCCTGTTGCAGACGGCAGCGCAGGCGGGCGCGCGGGTGACGGGCATCGCCGCCGACACCTCTCGCCAGGATACCCTGACCGGTTACGGGCTCTCCCACCTGATCGACAGGTGCGGCAATGACGTGCTGGCCGCCTGCCTGGAGGCGAGCGACGGGCGCGGCTTCGATTTCGTCGTCGATACCGGCTTGGGCGCGGACTATGACATACTGTCGCGCCTGACGGTCTCGGGCGGGCGCTACGCCAGCTTCCGCCGCGATAACCAGTACCGGGACCCGAGGTTCGCGCACTTCGCCATCGGCCTTTTCGCGCCAATGGACGATCCGGCGGTCCATGCACTCGTCGAGCGCGAGTTGCACCGCGTCGCGCGCGGCGAAGTCGAAATCCCGGTCGAACACGAATTCGCGCTCTGCGAGGCGGGCGAGGCCTGGGCCTTCACCCGCCGGGGCGGCGTCTACGGCCGCGTGGTCCTGCGGCCTTAGGTATAGTCGCGGAATTGAGAACCGTCGCGCCCGCGAAGGCGGGGGCCCCGCTTCTTTGCAACCTCTCGTTCAGCCGCAAGAAGCGGGATCCGCCAAGTTCACAAACGAAGTGCAACACCAGGTTATGGTGTTGTCATGGGAAGAGCTTACGAACAGCTTGATCTGGAAGAGCGGTGTACGATTGCCCGTCTTCATGAAGACGGGCAATCGCTGCGCCAGATCGCGGCAGCTGTGGATCGCTCGGCATCGACGATCTCTCGGGAGCTGAAGCGCAACAGCGGCAGCACGGTGGGCTATCGGCCCGGCTATGCGCAAGAGCAGGCGCGCGCCCGGCGCTGGTCGGGCATGCGCCTCGAACGCGATCAGGCCTTGCGCGAGGGCGTGCTGGGCCGCCTCGCGGCCGGCTGGTCACCCGAGCAGATCGCCGGCCGCATGGCCCGCGAGGCCGGCGTGCGTATCATCAGTCACGAGAGCATCTATCGCTTCATCCATGCCCAGATCAGGCGGACGAACGATCGATCATGGCGCCATTATCTGCCCCGCGCCAAGGCCCGCCGCGGATGGCGCCGCAAGCCCGGCGGATCCTCGGTCCGCTTCATCGCCAAGCGCCAACCCATCGCCATGCGCCCGGACGAGGCCGCGGATCGGTCCCGGCCCGGCCACTGGGAGGCCGACTTCATGCTCTTCGCCCGATACGGCCAGGCCATCCTCGTCGCCCATGAACGCTCCTCGCGCTACACCCTGATCTGCCATCCGCCCGACCGAAAGGCCCGGCGCACCGCCGACCTGCTCGCCGCCATGCTGCGGCCCTGGCCCGCCGCCTTGCGCCAAACCCTGACCCTCGACAACGGCACCGAGTTTGCACAGCACCACAGGTTGCACCGTCTCGGCATCGATACGTTCTTCTGCGACCCCCACGCCCCATGGCAAAAGGGCGGCGTCGAAAACGCCATCGGCCGCCTCAGACGCGACCTGCCGCGCAAGACCAACATCGAGGATCTCTCGCCTGCCCACTTTGAGGACATCATCCAACGCTACAACAATACACCGCGAAAATGCCTCGACTTCAAAACACCCGCCGAGGCATGCTCTCTTCAACCGTTGCACTTCGAATGTGAATCCACAGCCCCGCCTTCGCGGGGATGACGGGTTTGGGGTTAGCAGCGTGCTTTTTAGCAACCTGAGCCAAGGCTCGGCCGATGGAACCGTCAGACGCTATCCGGATAGATCGGACGAATATCCACCGGCAGCGTACCCATTGCCTTGATCACGCCTTCCGCCTCCGGATCGAGCTTCGCCCAGCGGTCCATGAACGCGATGGTCCCGGCATAGTCGCCCCTGGCCTGCAACATCAGCATGTCGTGGAGCAGGTCGCGCAGGCCCGCTTCCATCTTCGCATCGTCCACCGTGAAGCGCCCGGTCGCCGGGTCGAAGACGAAGGCGCCCTTCGCACGCAGATAGCCGTATTGCAGCGCCGCGCCCTTGCCATGCGCCTCCACCGCGCCGAACCGCACCGCGCGGAACACGCCCACCGCGTAAGTCGCGAACAATTGCGGCTTTTCCGCCACCGGCAATTCGCCCTTCTGCATCATCAGCAGCAGGTCCCACACCCCCGCGACATCGGCCTTGGCCTCTTCGATGGCGGAGTTCTGCTCCTTCAGCGCCTTGTCCACGGTGGTCTTCTCGCCATTGACGACGATCGTGCCCGGCCCGAGACTGTGCGAGAGTTCGTGGAACAGCGTCTCGAACTGCATGTACCGACGATCCACCAGCGCCGCTTGCTCAGGCACCAGCACCAGCGCGCCCATCGGTTTCAAGATCAGGTCGAACTTGGCGCCCAGCACGTTGGAGAGGATCACCTTCTTGGCGCCCTTGGCCTCCCGCACCCGCTCGTCATTGGGCAGGTTGAAAGCGATGGTCTGCGGGCCCGGCACATTGTCGCCGCCACCGCGCACCTGCTCGGCCACGGCGATGGGGCTGGCGAAACCGCGCTGGAAGTTCTTGTACTCGTCGGGGATCGGCAGGTTCGCTTCCATATCGCGCAGGAAGGCCTTGTACTTGGCGAGCTTGGCCGATTCCTCGGGATCCTTCAGCGTCACGAAAGCCTCGAACGAGGCCTTCGCGCCCATCAGGCGATCGGTATAGACTTCATAAGGCCCGATAGCCGGTTCGATCGGCGTGCCCTCGATGTCCATCCACGCCAATTCGCTCTCGAAGTAGTCGTCGGTGCGCAGCGCCTTGGCCCGCAGGCTCAGAAACTTCTTCAGGCTCGCATTGCTGGTGCGCGCCGCCGCCTCGTCGAGCAGCTTGGCGGCAGGCTCCAGCCATTCCTTGTAGGCCTGCGAATAGGGCACCGCGACCAGCTTGCTCCCATCGCGCCGCACCACCGTATAGGGGCTGGTGAGCGCCGCCTTCTGGTCCGGATGGGCGGCGAGATAGGCCTCGAATTCCTGCCGCGTCAGGTCTTCGGGATAGAAACCGGCGCCTTCGGGCATCGGCTTGTCACCCCAGAACGGGTGGAGATCGGCCAGTTCGTCCCACGGGCCGAAGTTGCGGTGGAACATCTCCACCAGCAGATCGCGGTTGGCGCTCCGGTCTGCCGCAATCGCGCGGCCCACTTGCGGGTTCTCTGCATAGCGCTGGCGCATGTAGATCTCGCTGAACAGGTCGGCGACCTTCATCAGCTTGTTGACGACATCGCGCTCTTCAGGTGTCAGGAACTTGGTATCGACCTGCATGTGCACGGTCGCCAGCTTCGCCTTTTGCGCGGCAAGATCGTAGACCGGCGCGGCCGTCTGCGCCATGGCGGGCGGGGCCTGCAAGACACTGGCGGCAAGCAGCAATGGAGCGAGCGCGAAGCGGGTGGTGGGCATGATGGGGCCGAACTTGGGGACGAACTTAGGCGCGAACATGGGGGGAGCCTTTCGGGTCTGTTCTCGGCGCGGACCCTAGACCCAAGCGATCCATGAGAAAAGCCGCGAGCGCCGCCGAAACCGTTCAGCCGAACCAAGACCCGCGCCTCATTCTTTGCTAGCATATCAACAACAAGCATCAGAGAATGCCCGGAGAAGAGATGCCGCCATCGACCCTGAAGCGCCGATTTTTCACGGCTTCAGCTTGCCTGTTCCTGATGGCCAGCGGCTTTTCCGGGCTGGCCGAGGCGCCCGAAACCATCGGCGATCCAATCGTGGTGACGGCCCGCAAGATGCGGATCACGAATATCGAATACACCGTGCGCGGCCCCTATCTCAGAGGCTGCGTGCCGCACCCCTCCGTGGGATCGCCCGCCGCCGATCGCGTCCTTTGCTCCATGTTGCAGCAGTGCCTGCTCGAAGGGTACTCCGGAGAAATCCGCGCCAAAGCCTGTCTGAACGACCGTATCAACCGGTTCGCGGCGCAGGACGTTCCGATCGGAGCCGCCGAAGCCTCGTTCGAGACGGACATCGCGGAGAACCTCGGCACTCCGCAGGACAACGCGGCGCCTGCTCCCGAAACCTCCAACGAGATCACCGTTGCCGGATCGCGCCACCCCATTCCGGCGGGGCTGTGGCGCTTCGTCGAATACAGCACCCATACCACCAGCCTGGACCGTGTCTCGCCCCCATCGGTCCACCAGTGGCAGGTCTGCATGTCCGACGATGACCTTCACGCTTTCGCGAATGCCCTGCAAACGCCCGAAACCTCCGTGAACAACGCCATGCCGCCGGCCTGTCGCAGTTGGAAGATCAAGGTCAAAGGCAAGGACATTTCCGGCTCGTTGAGCTGCTTCCTGCAGGGCGGCGCGATCAAGCAGGGCAAACTCACCGGGCGTATCGACGCGAACCGTATCGAGATCACCAAGAACGTGCACTTTGACGCGAAATCGCCGAATGGCCGCGAGCTGCCGTTCTTCTCCACGCTTCAGTCCGAGCTGAGCGCCCAGCGGATTGGCGAGTGCACGAAGCGGTAGGACGGCGGCAATCGTTCGCAGCACCTCCCACTCCCAAAGAACCCGTCATCCCCGCGAAGGCGGGGATCCCGCTTCTGTCGTGCGGGGCGAGAGGTTGCCAGGAAGCGGGGCCCCCGCCTTCGCGGGGGCGACGGTTGTAAGACTGGCGGCCCCTCAGTTCTTCAGATCCGCTCCTAAAGCGGATCGAACTCCAGATGCAGGCTCGCCAGCGCGCGCAGGACATAGGTCGGTTCGTAATCGAAGTGCCACTCGCCTTCCCGTCCGTGATGCGCCTGCGATAGCCGGATATTGCCCATCCGCGCGAGCAGGCGCTCGATGCTGGTGACCACCTCGCGCCGGGCGAGCGGGGCACCGATGCAGGTGTGGGCACCGCGACCGAAAGCAAGATGTTCCTTGAGCTTTGGCCGGTCCATGTCGAACCTGCCGGGATCGGGGAAGCGCGCCGGATCGCGGTTGGCGGCCATGTGCGACATCAAGACCGCCGTGCCCGCCTTGATCTCCACGCCGCCCAGCGTGGTGGTCTTCTGGCACATGCGTCCGCCGCTCTTCACCGAGCCGTCGAAGCGCAAGACTTCCTCGACAAAATTGGCAATCCGCGCCGGATCGTCGCGCAGGCCCTGCTGGATGTCGGGGCGCGTGGCGATAACCTTGAAGGCGTTGGCGAGCAGGCGGTTGGTGGTGTCCTGCCCGGCGCCGAACAGGAACGCGGCAAGGCTGGTGAGGTCCACCAGAGTCGGCTTGCGGCCATCGGGATAGCGCGCCTGCGCCAGTTCGGCGAGGATGTCCTGCTGTGCCAGAACCCCGCGCAGCGGGCGCATCAGCGGATGAAGCGCGAAGCGGCGCTGGGCGATGAGCTTGAACAGGTCCTTGCCCACGCCAACCAGCGGGTTCTTCAGCATGTCCTCTTCGCTGGCGTCCATCGGCACCGGGATCGCGCCTTCGAGCAGCCCGCGGAATTTCGCGCGCGTCTTCTCGGACAGGCCGAGCAGGTCGGAGATCACCAGCGCACCATATGGCCCGCCGTACTGGCGCACGAGATCGACTTTGCCGTCATGGCGGAACTCGTCGATCAGCCCTTCGGCCGTGGCGAGCAGCTTGGGCTGAAGCTCCTTGAGGCGGCTCGGCGTGAACAGCCGCGCGAGGATCGAGCGCAAGTCGGCATGGCGATTGCCGCTCTCGGTGACGACCTGATCGGCGAACGGGATCTGCTTGCGATGCGCTTCGAGCATCGCGGTGATGTCGTCGCCCTCGGGCGTGAAGGGCAGTTCGGCCAGTGGGCCGGTCACGCCGTTGATCGACGAGAAGTGCTTGGTGTCCAGCATGACCTGCACGGTCTCGTCATAGCCCGTCACCGCTACGGCATTGCGGTACGGCAGGCGCACCACCGGGCCCTGCGCGCGCAAGTGGTCGAAATAGGCGTGCGGATCGTCCACCAGCCACACGTCGGTGTACCAGTCTGCGGTGTCGTACGACGCGGCATACTTCGGCGCTGGATTAAGCACTGGGCGACTTCTCCCGATCTCTCACATTTATGATCTTATGTGTATCACATCCACACCGATGGTCAAAGCTTCTCCGCTGTGATATCGCCCCGGCATGGCCATGACTGCCGCCCTCACCGCTTCCCGTACGTGCCGCCAAGGCGCGCGCGGCGGGGCGTGCGCGCGAAGCAGGTAAGGCCAACCACCCTTCCCTCACTCCGCGATACCGCCCGGCCCTTCGGCCGCCGGGTAAAAGCGCGCTTGCCGTTGGAGCCGGGTCTCCAGACCAAGGATCCGACAATGACCATATCCCTCCCCTTCGATGACGAGACGATCGAACGCGTCGCCCACGGCGTGCTCGACACCAGCTGGCCCTATGCCGAGTGGAGCCACGCCGCGCATTTCGCGGCGGCGCTCTGGCTGCTGCGCCATCCCGCGGTGCTGACCGGGCACGGCGGGATCGAGGCGGTGATCCGCCGTTACAACCGCGCCGTCGGCGTGCCGGAGAGCCCGACACGCGGCTTCCACGCCACCATTACCGAGGCTTCGATGCGCGTGGCGGCGCGGGAACTGGCCCGCCACGGCAAGGATGCGCCGCTCTCGCGCGTGCTGGCGGGAATCATGGATTCGCCGCTGGGCCGCTCGGGCTGGCTGCTTGTGCACTGGAGCGAGGCGCGGCTGATGAGCCCCGAGGCGCGCGCGGGCTGGATCGAGCCGGATCTCGTGCCGCTTCCCGAAGCCCATCCGGCCGGTCTATGATACCGGGATGCCGATCATAACCGCTCCCCTGACCCCCGCCCTGCCTCCCGCGATCGACTTGTTCGGGATCGCGGTCTTCGCGCTGTCCGGCGCGCTCACGGCGGTACAGATGCGCCAGACGTTCGTCACCGCCGCCTTCTTCGCGCTGATGACCGGCGTGGGGGGCGGTACCTTGCGCGACCTGCTGATCGGCGCCCCGGTGTTCTGGGTGCGCGATCACTATGTCGCCCCGGTCTGCCTTGCCGTGGCCTTGCTGGCCTGGTTCACACCGGTACGCTGGTGGCAAGGCCGCCTGCTCGAATGGGCCGACGCGCTGGGCCTTGCGGTCTATGCGGTGTTCGGCACGATCAAGGCGCTGGCCTGGGGCGTGCCGGCAGGCCCGGCGATCCTAATGGGCATCGTCACCAGCTGCGTCGGCGGCATCATCCGCGACGTGCTGGCGGGGCACCCCTCGATCCTGATGCGGCCGGAACTCTACGTCACCGCTGCCGCGCTGGCGGCAACGCTGGCGGCGGTGGGGATCGCGCTGGGGCTTTCGGCCGGGCTGAGCTGGGCGCTGGCTGCCGCCGCCGGTTTCGCGCTGCGCGGCGCGGCGATCCACTGGTCGCTCGGCCTGCCCGCCCATGTCGGGCCAGAGGACGCGGACTGACGGCTCAGACGCCCGGAATGCCGTTGAAGCCGAGATTGACGATAGAGCCGCGCCCGATCTCGCAGCGGAAATCGCCGCGCTTCGCCTTACCCTCGGCCGAAGCACCACCGCCCGAAACACTAACCCAGGCGCTCAGCACATAGCCCTCGGGCTTGTGCTCGATATCCTTGAGCCCGACCACCTGCACGCCCGTATAGCCGGCGCCATGCAGCGCGGTTTCGGCGGCGCCAGCGCACATATGCGCGGCCTGCCGCGAACTGACGCCGAATGCATCGCGCCGGTTATCAAGGCGGCGATCGGTGCCGAAGCGGTCCGTCTGCGCCAGTGCCACGGCAGGCAGCAGCGCGACGAGAAGCACGGCGCGAATGAAAGTCTTGGTGGGCATGGATCGGGGCTCCCTTGCACCTTCGGGCAGGCGATCAGCACGGAGGGGGAACTCTGCCGAGTCCCGCTCCATGCCCTATCCTCCGCGATTTCCCCGAAAACTCAAGCCCGTGGCGACGGATCGCCCTCCGCGCTGGATCACTTCTCCGGATGCAGCCCCGTCCACTGCGCCATGAAGGCCAGCACGTCTGCGCTCTCCTCGATCGCCTTGTCGGTCGGCTTGCCCGAGCCATGGCCCGCGCGCGTGTCGATGCGGATGAGGTGCGGCTTGTCGCCCAGCGCCGCATGCTGGAGCGCTGCGGCGTACTTGAACGAGTGCCCCGGTACCACACGGTCGTCGGTATCGGCCGTGGTCACCAGGATCGCCGGGTAGGCCATCCCCTCGCGGATGTTGTGGTAGGGCGAATAGGCGCGCAGCACCTTGAAGTCCGCCGCGCGGTCCGGATAGCCGTAGTCGTCCACCCAGTACCGCCCGGCCGTGAAGCGATCGAAGCGGAGCATGTCCATCACCCCCACTTGCGGCACGGCGGCCGCGAAGAGGTCCGGGCGCTGGTTGGTCACCGCCCCGATCAGCAAGCCGCCGTTCGAGCGGCCCTGAATGGCCAGCCCGTCCTTCGCGGCGATGCCTTGCGCCTTGAGGTACTCGCCTGCCGCGATGAAGTCGTCGAACACGTTCTGCTTGTTGGCCCCGCGCCCCGCGTCATGCCACGCGCGGCCATACTCGCCGCCGCCGCGCAAGTTCGCCATGGCATAAGCCCCGCCCGCCTGCACCCAGGCCATCGTCGATGCCGAGTACCCCGGCGTCAGCGCAATGTCGAAGCCGCCATAGCCATAGAGCAGCGTCGGCACGGGCTTGCCTGCCGCCGCCACGTCCTTGCGGCGCACCAGGAACATCGGAACGCGGGTGCCGTCCTTCGAGGTGTAGAAGCGCTGCTCGACCGCGATGTCGTCGGGCGAGAAGTCCATCTTCGGCTCGGCGAAGACTTCCGTCTTGCCCGTGCGCATATCGAGCCGGAAGATCGAGGCCGGCCGGTTGAAGCTGGAGAAGGCGTAGAACGTCTCCGGATCGCCCGGCCTGCCCCGGAAGCCCGAGGCCGTGCCGATCCCGCTGAGCGCCAGCGTGCGCGGGGTCTTGCCGTCCACCGAGACGATCTCGGCATGGCTCGCCGCATCGCGCATGTAGTTGAGCACGAGATCGCTGCCGATCACCCCGGCCCGCTCCAGAATATCGTCGCGCTCCGGCACGACCTCCGAGAAGGTCGGCGCCTTCTGGGCCAGATCGATGCTGACGAGGCGGAAACGCGGCGCGTTCTGGTTGGTGACGAACCACAGCCTCTGCCCCGCCCCTTCGACAAGGCGCCAGTCGTCGGTAAAGCCGGTGACCACCGCCTGCGTCCGCCAGCCCGCCCGCTTGCGCGCCGCCAGATCGACCACACGGACTTCGTAGCGCGCATCGGTGCCGATGGTGCTGGTAATCACCGCAAGGCGGCCGTCCTGCGTCACCTTGGCGCTGTGCCCGAATTCGGGATGATCGGGCGTCGCATAGACCAGTTCGTCGGCCGACTGCGGCGTGCCGAGCCGGTGATACCAGATAGCCTGATTGTAATTGCGGCTTTGGAACGTTTCGCCCGGCTTGGGCGCTGGGAAGCGCGAATAGAGGAAGCCCTCCTCGCCGATCCACGATAGCGGCGAGAACTTCACCCAGCGCAGCTCGTCCGCCATGACTTTGCCGGTATCGACGTCGAGCACATGGAGCACGCGCCAGTCGCTGCCGCCGTCCTGCACGCTGTAAAGCAGGTAGCGCCCCTTGTCCGACGGCTCCCAGTCATCGAGCGCGGTGGCGCCGTCCTTGGCCCAGCCATTCGGGTCGATCAGCAGGCGCGGCGTGCCGGAAAGCCCATCGCGCACGAAAAGCTGCGACTGGTTCTGGAGCCCCGAATTGCGCGTGTAGAAATAGCGCCTGCCCGCCTTGGTCGGCAGCCCGAAGCGCTCGAAATCGGTGAGCGCGCTGACCCGCTGCTGGAACCAGGCGCGCTGTGGCAGGGTCTTCAGATAGGCATCGGTAAAGGCAGATTGCCGCACTACCCAGTCGGCGACATCGGCATCGCGGCGCACGTCGGCTTCGAGCCAGCGATAGGGATCGGCGATCTTCTCCCCGAACAGCGTATCGACCACGTCACCGCGCCGCGTTTCCGGATAGACCAGCGGCTCCCTGTTCTGCGTGGAAGGCATGTCCTGTGCGGAAAGCGAAGAGGCCGTCAGAAGCACCATGCCGAAAGCCCCACCGAGGCCGGCCAGACGAACCATGTCGTTCTCCGAGAATGAAAAAAGGCGGCCGCGAGCCTAGCACTCGCGACCGCCCTTTCAATCTCGCCTCAGCTTTCGCGTGTGGAAAGCCGGAGGACCCTCAGCCTATCAGGCTTCGGCGTATTCGTTTTCTTCGGTCAGAACCGGACCCGAGTCCTTGCCCTTTTCCGAGGTGTCGCGGTCAACGAGTTCGATGATCGCGATCGGGGCGGCGTCCGAAGCGCGGATGCCGGCCTTGATGATGCGGGTGTAACCACCGTTGCGGCCCGCGTAGCGCTCTGCGAGCACTTCGAAGAGCTTCTTTTCCTGGGCTTCGTCCATCAGGCGCGCGTGCGCCAGACGACGGTTCGAAAGGCCGCCATGCTTCGCGAGCGTGATCAGCTTTTCGAGGTAAGGACGCAGTTCCTTCGCCTTCGGCGTGGTGGTCTGGATCTGCTCGTGCTTGATGAGAGCGGCAGCCATGTTGCGCAGAAGAGCGGCGCGATGGCCCGAGGTGCGCTGCAGCTTGCGCTGACCGTGCTTATGACGCATTTTCAGTTCTCCGTTCGTCAGACAGCCGTTCAAGGTACTGCCTGCCGGGCGATGTGGTTCGGCCACCGCCCAAAGCCGGTTCACTTTCGTGTGAAGGGCGCCCTCAAGACGAAAACGGCGAAAGAGTCAAGGATTGATGCCCCCGGCAGCCAATTCATGCCCGCGCAATGGTCGGAATGCGCACCACGCCAAAACGCCAGCTCCACAGCCCGATATACCTGCGGCGAACACCAGCATTCCAACGGCGACCAACCTGTAGTCCTCGTATTTCCCCGTAAAAGCGGGACTTTCGTAGTAGATATCCTGATAGCTCAGCCCAAACATGACGCGCGAATAGGTCCGCCACACGAAGTGGCCAAAAATCATCGCAAACCAGATGAAGCCCAGACCCAATTCGACCCGCGCCAGCCAAAGCGCCATCCCAGCACGGCGTAGCCATCGCGCAATCCAGACAATAGAGACGGTCGGCGGGATTACCGCCAGCAAGACATCGCTGACTGAAAAGCCCCCGCCAGGCGCGTTGCGAGCGAACCAGCACGCCGACCACGTTAGCGACAGAAAACAGACTGTCAGCGATATGATCGCAAGCAGGATCCGCATGAGCTGCCAAGCCTCCCTCTCCAGTCCCTAACGCAACAGTACCAGAACCGGCGGCCCCAACGTCAGCAATCCGATCCCCGCCGCCGCAATCGCCGCGATGAGTACGGCGCCCGCCGCGATGTCCTTGATGCGACCTATGGCCTCATCGAAGCCGGGCTCGATCCGGTCGCACAGTTCCTCGATCGCAGTGTTGAGCGCCTCGGCCAGCCAGACAAGTGCCATGGCGAGCACCAGCCAGCGCCAGTCGCTTGCCGAAACCTGTAAGAATAGCCCTGCCGCTACCACACCAAGCGAAGCGGTCAGATGTAGCCGGGCGTTATGCTCGCCCTCAACAAGCTGACGGAGGCCACGCCACGCATAAATAGAGCTCCGGAGACGCGCCACGACACTGAAACGACTTTGCTCCGGCAGCCCATCGGCTGAGAGCGTATCGGAAGGTTCGACCATGCCGATACCTTAAACCGACGCTGCAAGTTTGGACCAGCATAAAGAAAAAGGGCCCCACATTGCTGCGGAGCCCTTCTTCAATTCGGTACCGAAGGTGCCGATCAGCCGAGCAGTTCCTGCTCCAGCTTCTTGGCCATCTCTTCGATGTTCTCGGGCGGCCAGCCCGGGATGTCCATGCCGAGGCGCAGGCCCATCGACGAAAGGACTTCCTTGATCTCGTTGAGCGACTTGCGGCCGAAGTTCGGCGTGCGCAGCATCTCGGCTTCGGTCTTCTGAACCAGATCGCCGATGTAGATGATGTTGTCGTTCTTGAGGCAGTTGGCCGAACGGACCGACAGTTCCAGCTCGTCCACCTTCTTGAGAAGGTAGCGGTTGAGCTGGTTGGTGTCGCTCTCTTCCGAGGTCGCAGCACCGCCGGCAGCCATGCCGATCATCGGCGAGGCGCCAACCGGGGCGATGTCTTCGAAGTGGACGAACAGCGCCAGCTGGTCCTGGAGGATGCGGGCGGCATAAGCCACTGCGTCTTCCGGGGTCACGGTGCCGTCGGTCTCGACCATGAGGCTCAGCTTGTCGTAGTCAAGCTCCTGGCCGATACGGGCGTTCTCGACCTTGTAGCTGACCTGACGGACCGGCGAGTAGAGCGAGTCGACCGGGATCAGACCGATCGGCGCGTCAACCGGACGGTTCGACACGGCGGGGACGTAGCCCTTGCCGGTGTCGGCGGTCAGTTCCATGTTCAGGACTGCGCCCTCGTCGAGGTGGCAGACCACGAGGTCCTTGTTCATGACCTCGATGTCACCCGACACCGCGATGTCGCCAGCCTTGACCTCGCCCGGGCCAGTGGCCGAGAGCTGGAGGCGCTTGGGGCCTTCGCCCTGCATCTTGAGCGCGATCTGCTTGACGTTCAGGACGATGTCCGTGACGTCTTCGCGAACGCCGGCAAGCGACGAGAATTCGTGAAGGACGTTCTCGATCTTGATCGAGGTGATCGCCGCGCCTTGCAGCGAGGAGAGCAGCACGCGGCGCAGCGCGTTGCCGAGCGTCAGGCCGAAGCCACGCTCCAGCGGCTCGGCGATGAAGGTCGCCTTCAGCTTGGGGTCGGGTCCCGGCTTGATCTCAAGGCTGTTCGGCTTCTTGAGTTCCTGCCAGTTCTTGATGTTGACAGTCATGGACTTCCCCTGGGAGTGATGGCGGTTACGTCCCGCAGCCTGGTGGAAAGGCCCGGGACGTTCCGAAATCGGACGGCGACCGGTTCGCCGTCCGTATTAGCTCGATCAGACGCGACGGCGCTTCGACGGACGAACACCGTTGTGCGGGATCGGTGTCACGTCGCGGATCGAGGTAATGGTGAAGCCGACAGCCTGGAGGGCGCGCAGGGCGCTCTCACGGCCCGAACCCGGGCCCTTGACTTCGACTTCGAGGGTGCGCACGCCGTGCTCGGCGGCCTTCTTGCCGGCGTCGTCAGCGGCGACCTGTGCGGCGTAGGGAGTCGACTTGCGGCTGCCCTTGAAGCCCATCATGCCGGCCGAGGACCACGAAATCGCGTTGCCCTGGGCGTCGGTGATGGTCACCATGGTGTTGTTGAAGCTAGCATTCACATGCGCGATGCCGCTGGTGATGTTCTTGCGTTCGCGGCGCTTAATGCGCTGGGGTTCGCGTGCCATGTCCGTATATCCTGTAGATTAGTCGCTGCGGGAAAGAAGCCGAAAGGCGACTTACTTCTTCTTGCCGGCGATCGGCTTGGCCTTACCCTTGCGGGTGCGCGCATTGGTGTGCGTGCGCTGGCCGCGAACCGGCAGACCCTTGCGATGACGCAGGCCGCGGTAGCAGGCGAGGTCCATCAGGCGCTTGATGTTCATCGCGGTTTCGCGACGAAGATCACCTTCGACCGTGTGGTCGGCGTCGATGGTTTCGCGAATCTGCAGGACTTCGGCGTCCGACAGGTCCTGGATGCGACGGCTGTGGTCGATGCCCAGCTTGTCGGCGATTTCCAGGGCCTTGGTACGACCGATGCCATGGATGTAGGTGAGCGCGATGATCACGCGCTTGTTGGTGGGGAGATTTACCCCTGCAATACGAGCCACTTAATTCTCCATGCTCCACAGGAATGCCCCTGCGGGCTTTCCTATCTCAACGCTCAAATTCCACCTGAAACTGCTGAAATGGCAAAAGGTCCGGAGCACAGCAACCATTTTGCCTGTACCATCCGGACTTGCCGCAAGTGTCAAGTGAACGGCGCGCTTAGAACGATTCGCAAGGCATGTCAACGCCTGCAAATCCGCGTTCAAGCGCTCGGGCGACCCGGCCCGGACTGAGGCCCGGTGCGCAAGGATCGATCTGGAGCGATCCGCGCCATGGCCTTCGGGCTGCGGCCCGCTCTTCGGCGGTCGTCGCAACACCCGTGATGCAATCAGTGTACCGGATTCGCAAAGCGCAGTCAAAGAAAGCGCAAAGGCCGCAAGGACCTGCCCGCGTTTCCGATGCGCGCCGCGCGCCCTCAACGGCCGATGATCCGCGTCTTGTCGTCCTTCACGGGCGGCGCGTCTTGTGGCTTGTCGGCCGGACCGGCAGGCGGCTCACCCACGGCGCCGAGCGTATCGGGGCGGAATGCAGCGGCAAACGAGCCGCCAAGTTTTTCGACGAAGCGATCGACCTGCCCGGCCAGCACCCGGTCGAGCATCGGCGCAAGCCGGGCCGCATCGGTCCGGAAATAGCCGCCGACGACATATTCCACGAGGATCTGCGTGCCCGTCTCATCGGGCTTGAACTGGAAGGTCAGCGTGCCGACGGCGGCATCGGCCTGAAGCGGGCCCAGCGCGCCGGTCAAGCGCAGCGCCCTGCCCTTGTCGATATAGATCACGCGCATGTGCTCGACACCGCCGCGCGGCGCCGCTTTTGGCGCGTCCTTGTCGGGCAGCACTTCGCAGAAACATCCGCCGGGCCGCGCATCCAGCGAGAGATTGGCAGAGCTGCCCGAATAGGTGTGCTCCGAATCCCACCACTGCGACGGTTTGACCAGCACGGCCCAGGCCTCATCGGCGCCGACGGGGACATGCGCGACGTAGCGCATCACGATGCCGCGCTCGCTTGCCTCCTGCACCTTCGCCTGAGCCGGTGCTGCCGCGAGCACGCCAAGCCCCACCATCGCGAACAGCGCGAGTGTTGCCGCCTTCTTCATCGATTCCCCCTGCCCGTGCCTGTGCCCATGCGCGCCGCCCCAGCGCAGTGCAGTCGATGCAAAAAGGGCCCGCGATATCCGCGAGCCCTTCGAAGCTTCAGGACTTGAGCGCCGCCTCGATCGCGGCGGTCACATCGTCCATCTCGGCCATTCCGTCGACCTTGGCGACAATCCCGCGCGCTTCGTAGATCGGCAGGATCGGCGCCGTCTTGGCCCGGTATTCGGCCATGCGCGTGCGCACGGTCTCGGCATTGTCGTCCGGGCGGCGCTTGAATTCAGTGCCCCCGCACTTGTCGCAGACGCCCGGAACCTTCGGCTGCTCGAACTTGTCGTGGTAGCCCTTGCCGCACGTGGCGCACGTGAAGCGGCCGGTGATACGCTCGACCAGCGCATCCTCGTTCACTTCAAGCTCCACCACGTGGTCAAGCTTGCGTCCGCGCCCGGCCAGGATCGCGTCGAGCGATTCGGCCTGCGCCGCAGTGCGCGGATAGCCGTCGAAGATGGCGCCGACGCTCGGCCCCATCGCGTCAAGCTCATCCCCGATCAGTGCCGAAACGATCTCGTCAGAGACCAGTTCGCCACGTTCCATCACAGCTTTGGCTTCAAGCCCGGTGGGCGTGCCGGCCTTGACGGCGGCGCGCAGCATGTCGCCGGTGGAGAGCTGGCGCATGCCGTGCCGCTCAACCAGACGCTGCGCCTGGGTGCCCTTGCCCGCCCCCGGCGGGCCCAACAGGATGATATTCACGCCTTACCCCTCAATTATCCCTGTGCCTGCGCTCCCTTCAGCGCAGGCGTCCCTTCAGCTTGGCCTTCTTGATCAGGTCGCCATACTGGTGCGCCAGCAGGTGCGACTGGATCTGGGTGATGGTGTCGACCGTCACGTTGACGACGATCAACAGGCTGGTGCCCCCCATGAACAACAGCGGCAGACCGGTCATCGAGAGGAAGTACTCGGGCACGGTGCAAACCACGGTCAGATACAAGGCGCCGATCACGGTCACGCGCGTCAGCACGTAGTCCAGATAGTTCGCGGTGTTCTTGCCCGGACGGATGCCGGGAATGAAGCCGCCATTCTTCTTCAGGTTGTCGGCCGTCTCTTCAGGATTGAAGACCACGGCAGTGTAGAAGAACGAGAAGAAGATGATGCCGGCCGCATAGAGCGCCATGTACAGCGGCTTGCCATGGCCGAGATACTGGTTGAGCGTGACGACGATCTTGCCCGCGGTCGATTCCGGGTTCAGCGACTTGCCGGCGAACTGGGTGATCGTCAGCGGCAGCAGCAGCAGCGAGCTGGCGAAGATCGGCGGGATGACGCCGGCGGTGTTCAGCTTCAGCGGCAGGTGGCTGCGATCGGCCTGCATCATGCCGCGCTGGGTAGCGCGCTTGGGATACTGGATCAGCAGGCGGCGCGTGGAACGCTCGAAGAAGCAGATCCCCAGGATCATCAGCACCACGAGTGCGATCAGCGAGATGATCAGGATCGAGCCGGTGTCGCCGGCGCTGTAGGCCTGGCCCACGTTGCTGGCGAACGTCGGCATCTGGGCGACGATGCCGGCCATGATGATCAGCGAAACGCCGTTGCCTATACCGCGCGCGGTGATCTGCTCACCCAGCCACAGCAGGAACATGGTGCCGCCAACCAGCGAGATGACCGCGCCCACGCGGAACACGAGGCCCGGATCCACGACTGCGGCGAGACCGCTGGAGGCGCCATAGGCCTCAAGGCTCACGGCCAGGAACCAGCCCTGGATCGCGCAGAGCACCACAGCGCCGTAGCGCGTGTACTGGTTGAGCTTCTTGCGGCCGGCTTCGCCTTCCTTCTTCAGCGCCATCAGCGACGGATGAAGGGCAGCGGCCAGCTGAACGACGATCGACGCCGTGATGTAGGGCATCACGCCGAGCGCGATCAGGCTCATGCGCGAAAGCGAGCCGCCCGAGAACGTGTTGAACAGGTCGAGAATGCCGCCCTGCGTCTTGTCATAGAGCTTGGCGAGAATCACCGGGTTCACACCCGGGAGCGGCACGAAGCTCAGGAAGCGGAAAACGATCAGCGCACCGACTGTGAACCAGATACGGTTCTTCAGTTCGGTGGCCTTCGAGAAATTGGCCAGGTTCAGCGAGCTGGCAATGTTGTCGGCGCGAGAAGCCATGACGATTGGTAATGCCTCGAATAGTCGGTTCGCACTTGCCTTAGCGACTGCGCGCAGGCTTGTCGAACCCGGTTCTGGTCCGCTCATATAGACATTCGCGCCGGGTCTGAAAGACCCGTGCCGCAGGTTCGGTCGGAATGTTACACAAGTCGGAACGAAGAGAGGGCGAAGCGCATGGCGCCCGCCCTCTCCCTATGAGCTAATCGCTGATGCGATGCCTCAGGCCTCGACGGCTTCCTTGGCAGGAACGATGACCGTGCCGCCAACCTTTTCAACCGCTGCAATGGCGCCCTTCGAGGCACCGGCAACGTTGAAGGTGACCTTGTCGGTCAGTTCACCCTTGGCGAGGAGGCGCACGCCGTCCTTGCCGCCACGGGCCAGACCGGCTGCCTTGAGAACGGCGTGATCGACGGTGCCCGAGATGTCGAGCTTGCCGGCTTCGATCGCCTTCTGGATCATGCCGAGGTTCACTTCAGCGTAGTCCTTGGCGAACTTCTTGTTGCTGAAGCCGCGCTTCGGAAGGCGCATGTGGAGCGGCATCTGGCCACCCTCGAAGCCGTTGATCGAAACGCCCGAGCGTGCCTTGGCACCCTTCTGGCCGCGACCGGCAGTCTTGCCCTTGCCCGAACCGATACCACGGCCGACGCGGATGCGACGGTGACGGGCGCCGGCGTTGTCGCGGATGTCATTCAATTTCATAGTCTGCACTCGCTTTCGCTTTAAATCGCGCTTGAAGGAAGGGGCGCCCCATAAGGGAAAGGCGGCGGCCTGTCACCCCCTAATGCGGGAACGCGGCCGAAACCCGCCGATTCGCGGGCCTCGGCGCCTTTGAAACGGCCTTTTCAGGTGCCGCGAAGGCGGATCATCACCTTGCCCTCGCCCGCCACCGGGCGGCCTTCCGAATCGCGCGCCGGCACCCATTCGAGAACATCCCGACCCAGCTTGCAGATATCCGCATCGAACTCGGGCGAGACCGTCTTGGGTTCGAACGCGCAGGAGGTCATCCCGCCGCGCGCATCGATCTTGAAGTGCAGCGTGTGCCGGGTCATCTCGTCCTTGTTGAAGATCTTGCCATAGCGATCGCCAAGCTTGGCCAGCTCCCCATTGAACTCGGCCTTGCTGCCGTCGGCGAGTTGGGCCTCTTCGGCGAGCGCGGCGTAATCGTCCTCGGACACTTTCGGCTTCATCCGCTGGACCATCCCGATCCAGCCCAGCGCGCGGGCAATCTGCATCGGCGAATCGCGGTCGACCAACGCCTGGCACTGCGCGCCGGAGGGGCTGGCCCCGTGCGAGAGCAGGAGGCGCACCGCTTCATCGCGGCGATAGGCCATGGCCCAGGCCAGCGGGGTCATCCCGAACAGGTCCGGCGAATCGATCGAGCTTTTGGGAGCGGGCCTGTTGGTGGACTTTTCGCCCGGCTTGACCGGCGCATTGGCCTGTTCGGCGGCCAGCTTGCGCTGTTCGCGTGCTTCCTCATTCAGCATGCGGCGCAGGGCCGCCACGTTGCCCCTACGGGCCGCATCGGCAAGAGTCGCGCCGGTCTGTAGCGGGCCGAGGTCGGGATAGCCGTAGGCGCGCTTGGGCGCCTCGCTGATCGCGCGCACCACGGCGCCGTGGGCCGAGCCGACGTCCTTGCCCGCCGCATCGGCTTCCTGCGCCTCCAGCGGACGGCAGACGTCGCGGTAAGGATAGGCCGGATCGGCGATCAGTGCCTGATTGAAGGCGCGCGCGAAGGCGACGAGGTTGTCCTCGCGCGTGGCTTCCGGCGCGGCGCTGGCGGTATCGGTCGGCTCGGGCGACGGCTCGCCGTCCTCGCCGTAATACGTGACGACGCGGGCCATGCGCGGATTGAGCCCGCCGCGCAGCGCACAGAGCGCGCCGAACCCGCGCGTATCGATACCCTCCACCGTGACGGCGGCGACGAGCCGGAAATCACCCGCTGCAGCGGCCTTCTGCGCTTCCTCGATGGGATCGGCGCGGCCCTGCGCGATCGCGGCCTTCAGCGCGCGGTCGGCATTGCGGTTGCGTTCGAGCACGGCCGGATCCGCCAGCGGATCGGCGCAGGGAGGCTCCGCCGCCGGGCTCTCTTCGACGTAAGTCTCGTCATCGCCGGTGGCGGTGCCGTCGCAGCCCGAAACGGCGAGCGTGGCAAGAATGAGCGATGAGGCCGCGATGGTCCTGCGAAACAAGGTATCCCCCAGGGAAGTGCAAGGTGCCGAAAGTCGGGCGCGCTTAGCACAGGACTCATCCCCAGGTGGAGATGAACTTGCGCGAACGCACAGCTTTTCGATGGGCGGCCGTCGGCGGGATGACGCCGGAACCGGCCTGAGCAAAGAAAAGGGCCCCGGCGTTTCCGCCGGAGCCCCTTCCTGTTTTCTGGCCAAAGGCCGGTCGATCAGTCGACCACCACAACCATGTGCGGCAGCTTGGCGATCGCACCACGGACTTCCGGGGTGTCTTCGCGCTCGACGACCTTGTGCATCTTGCCGAGGCCAAGACCGATAAGGATCTTCTTCTGGCTCTCGGGGCGACGGATCGGCGAACCGATCTGCTTGATCTTGATCTTCGCCATGATGCTTACTCCACGATGGCTTCAGCAGCGGCTTCAGCCTCTGCTTCGCTGGCGCCACCGCGACCAAGCAGGTCAGAGACCTTCTTGCCGCGACGCTGGGCAACCGACTTCGGCGAAGTCTGGTTGGTCAGCGCGTCGAACGTGGCGCGGATCATGTTGTACGGGTTCGAGGTGCCGACCGACTTGGTCACGACGTCATGGACGCCGAGGCTTTCGAACACGGCGCGCATCGGACCACCGGCGATGATGCCGGTACCGGCAGGCGCCGTACGCACGTTCACCTTGCCGGCGCCGAAGTGGCCCCGACCGTCGTGGTGAAGAGTGCGGCCGTCCTTGAGCGGCACGCGGACCATCTTCTTCTTGGCAGAAGCAGTGGCCTTCGTGATCGCTTCAGGCACTTCGCGAGCCTTGGCATGGCCGAAGCCGACGCGGCCCTTGCCGTCACCAACGACGACCAGTGCTGCGAAACCAAAGCGCTTGCCGCCCTTAACGGTCTTCGAGACGCGGTTGATGTGGACGAGCTTCTCGATGAGCTCCTCGCCCTGTTCCTCGTCGTTGTTGCCACGGCCGCCACGGCGGTCGTCGCGACGGCCACGGCCGCCACGCTCGCCGCGTTCGCCACGGCCACGGCCACGACCACGACCTTCGCGGACTTCCTGGCCTTCAACAGCCGGGACGTCGGTCTGGATTTCGGTGTTTTCGTCAGCCATGATCAGAACTCCAGCCCGCCTTCACGGGCGGCTTCGGCCAGCGCCTTGACGCGGCCATGGAAGAGGAAACCGCCACGGTCGAACACGACCGAGGTGATGCCCGCCTTCTTGGCGGCCTCGGCGAGTTCCTTGCCAACGCGGGTCGCGGCATCCTTGTCGGTGCCCTTGCCGCCAAGGGTATTGGCGGCGGCCAGCGTACGGCCCTGCGCGTCGTCGATGATCTGCGCATAGATGTGACGGCCGGTGCGGTGCACCGACAGGCGAGGACGGCCGCCCGAACGGGCCTTCAGGGCCGTGCGGACGCGCCGGGCGCGGCGCGCGAAAAGAGAAAGCTTGGCCATTACTTCTTCTTCCCTTCCTTGCGGAAGATGAATTCGCCGCGGTACTTGATACCCTTGCCCTTGTAAGGCTCAGGCTTGCGCCAGCGGCGAATTTCGGCCGCGAGTTGGCCGACCTTCTGCTTGTCGATGCCCGAGATTTCGACCGTGGTGTTATCCGGGGTCTTGATCTCGATGCCTTCCGGCACGGCGATGTCAACGTCATGCGAGTAGCCGAGCTGCAGCTTCAGGTTCTTGCCCTGAGCGGCCGCACGGTAGCCGACGCCCTTGATCTCGAGGACCTTGGAGAAGCCGTTGGTAACGCCTTCAACGAGGTTCGAAACGAGGGTACGCTGCATGCCCCAGTGGCTGCGGGCAGCCTTGGTCTGGTTGGCAGGCTGAACGGCGATCGAACCTTCTTCGACCGAGTAGGTCACGAGGTCCGACAGACCCAGAGTCAGGGTGCCCTTGGGGCCCTTCACGCTGAGAACGCCGTTGTCGATGGCGGCAGTGACCCCGCCAGGGATCACAACCGGCTTTTTGCCGATGCGGCTCATTAGAACACCTCCGCCAGCACTTCGCCACCGACGTTGGCAGCGCGCGCTTCGGCATCCGAAAGCACGCCGCGGGGCGTCGAGACGATGGTGATGCCAAGGCCGTTGCGCACAACCGGGAGTTCCTTCGAACCCGAGTAGACGCGGCGGCCAGGCTTGGAGACGCGGGCGATGTGCTTGATAGCAGGCTCGCCCTCGAAATACTTCAGCTCGATGCGCAGCTGCGGGTGGGCACCGGTGGCGTCATCGCTGAAACCACGGATGTAACCTTCACGCTGCAGAACTTCGAGCACGCGCGCACGCAGCTTGCTGGCGGGAGAAAGGACCGAGTCCTTCTTCGCCTGCTGGCCGTTGCGGATGCGGGTGAGCATATCACCCAGGGGATCGGTCATAGCCATTGCTTAGTATCCCTTACCAGCTCGACTTGGTCACGCCGGGGATCATGCCTTTGTTGGCAAGATCGCGCAGCTCGACGCGGCACAGACCGAACTTGCGGTAGTAACCGCGCGGACGACCGGTGGTGGCGCAACGGTTGCGAACCCGGGTCGGGTTGCCGTTACGCGGGATCTCGGCCAGCTTCAGACGGGCGATGAGGCGCTCGGTTTCGTCGAGCGATTCATCATCGGCCACTGCCTTCAGGCGCGCGTACTTGCCTGCATACTTCTTAACGAGCTGCTTGCGGCGCTCGTTCTTGTTCACGGAACTCAGTTTCGCCATGGACTTAAGCTCTCTTGCTCAGCGGCGGCTCACGCCGCCTCCTTCTGTTCCGACACTTCAGCCGGGAACGGGAAACCGAAGAGACGCAGCAGTTCGCGCGCTTCCTCATCGGTCTTGGCGGTGGTGGTGACGATGATGTCCATGCCACGCACCTTCTCGATCTTGTCGTAGCTGATCTCCGGGAAGATGATCTGCTCCTTGAGACCCATCGCGTAGTTGCCGCGGCCGTCGAACGACTTCGGATTCAGACCACGGAAGTCGCGGATGCGGGGCATCGCGATCGTGATGAGGCGATCGAGAAATTCGTACATACGCTCGCGACGCAGGGTCACCTTGCAGCCGATCGGCATGCCTTCGCGCAGCTTGAACTGTGCGATCGACTTGCGGGCCTTGGTGATCACCGGCTTCTGACCAGCGATGGCTTCCATCTCGACAGCGGCGGTCTGGACCTTCTTCTTGTCCTGGCTCGCCTCGCCCACGCCCATGTTGAGCGTGATCTTTTCGATCTTGGGCACTTCCATCGCGTTCTTGTAACCGAACTTCTCGGTCATCGCCTTGACGATCGCGTCGTCATAGCGCGTGCGCATGCGCGGAGTGTAGTTCTCAGCCATCGATGGTCTCCCCGGACTTGACGGCCACGCGGACCTTCTTTCCGTCCTTGGTCTCGAAGCGAACGCGGGTCGGCTTGCCGTCCTTGTCGGCAACGGCGATCTTGCTGATCGCCATCGGTGCCGGAGTGCGCTCGATGCCGCCCTGCGGGTTCTGCTGGGTCGGCTTGCGGTGGCGGGTGGCGACGTTCACGCCTTCAACCACGACCTTGCCGTCCTTGGGCAGGACCTGGAGAACGGTGCCGGTGCGGCCCTTGTCCTTGCCGGACAGGACGACGACGGCGTCACCCTTCTTGATCTTTGCGGCAGCCATTACAGCACCTCCGGAGCAAGCGAGATGATCTTCATGAAGCCCTTGCCGCGAAGCTCGCGCACGACGGGGCCAAAGATACGAGTGCCGATCGGCTCCTCGTTCTTGTTGATCAGCACGGCGGCATTGCCGTCGAAGCGAATCACGCTGCCGTCAGCACGACGGACGTCCTTGCGCGTACGGACAATAACCGCACGATGGACGTCGCCCTTTTTGACGCGGGCGCGGGGCTGCGCTTCCTTAACCGACACCACGATGATGTCGCCAACGCCTGCGAACCGACGCTTAGAGCCGCCCAGCACCTTGATGCACTGGACGCGCTTTGCGCCGCTGTTGTCCGCGACGTCGAGATTGGATTGCATCTGGATCATAGATCCGAGTCCTTCTCAACTGGCTTGCCGGAACCAGTCCGGCAGTTCCTAAAAAGACAGGCCCACGAGGGGCCCGAGTCGCCCCGACGGGCGAAGTGCGGCCCTTTGCCGCATTCACCCGCCTAGGTCAACACTCTTGTCCGGCCGAGAGGCCGAGGTCCTTAGACCTCGGCTTCCAGTGCCGTACCCTTGCTCGCCTGAAGACGGTCAAGAACCTTCCAGGTCTTGGTCTTCGAGTAGGGCTTCGTCTCCTCGATCCGGACGCGTTCGCCGGTCTTGAAGGCGTTGTCTTCGTCGTGAGCGTGGTACTTCTTCGAGCGACGGATGATCTTCCCGTAAAGGGGGTGCTTCACCTTGCGCTCGACCAGTACGGTCACGGTCTTGTCGGTTTTGTCGGAAACGACGGTCCCGATCAGAATACGCTTGGGCATCGTGTTTCCTCCTTAGGCCTTCGCCGCACGCTCAGCCTGGAGCGTTTTGATGCGGGCGATGTCACGACGCACCTGCTGGATGCGCGCAGGCGCTTCGAGCTGGCTGGTCGCGGCCTGGAACCGCAGGTTGAACTGCTCGCGCTTCAGATCGACGAGTTCAGCGGTGAGCTGGTCGTCGGTCTTGGCGCGAAGGTCTTCGATCTTGTTAGCCATGATACGACTTCCTTACTCGCCGCCAAGGTGCGAGGTGTCGCCGAGGCGAGCCACGACCTTGGTCTTGATCGGCAGCTTCATCGCAGCGCGGCTGAAAGCCTCTGCTGCGAGGGGGCCAGCGACGCCGTCCAGTTCGAACAGGATGCGGCCGGGCTTGACGCGGGCCGCCCAGTATTCGACCGAACCCTTGCCCTTACCCTGACGGACTTCAGCAGGCTTCTTCGAAACCGGCACGTCGGGGAAGACGCGGATCCAGAGACGACCCTGGCGCTTGATGTGACGCGTGATCGCGCGGCGAGCCGCTTCGATCTGGCGGGCGGTGATCCGCTCCGGCTCGAGGGCCTTGAGGCCGTACGAGCCGAAGTTCAGGTCGGTGCCACCCTTGGCATCGCCCTTGATGCGGCCCTTGAAGGCCTTGCGGAACTTGGTCTTTTTCGGTTGCAGCATGGTGCTTACTCTACCTCAAGCCTCAGCGCGCGGGTCGCACGCCGGAGGTCTGGGCCTCCATCATAAGACGGTCCTGCGCCATCGGGTCGTGACCAAGGATTTCGCCCTTGAAGATCCAGACCTTGATGCCGATGATGCCATAGGCGGTGAGCGCCTCGGCTTCGGCATAGTCGATGTTGGCACGCAGAGTGTGCAGCGGCACGCGGCCTTCACGGTACCATTCGGTACGCGCGATTTCCGCGCCGCCCAGGCGACCACCGCAGGTGATCTTGATGCCTTCGGCGCCGAGACGAAGAGCCGACTGAACGGCGCGCTTCATGGCACGGCGGAAAGCAACGCGGCGGACCAGCTGGTCGGCGATGCCCTGAGCGACGAGCTTCGAGTCGATTTCCGGCTTGCGGATTTCAACAATGTTCAGCTTCACTTCGCTGCCGGTCATCGTCGCAAGCTGCTTGCGCAGCTTTTCGATGTCCGCACCCTTCTTGCCGATGATAACACCGGGACGGGCTGCGTAGATCGAAATGCGGCACAGCTTGGCCGGACGCTCGATCACCACCTTCGAGATCGCAGCCTGGGGCAGCGCCGAAATGATGAACTTGCGGATCTTGAGGTCTTCCTCAAGAAGCTTGCCGTAGTCCCGGCCTTCCGCGAACCAGCGGCTGTCCCAGGTACGGTTGATCTGCAGACGCAGACCGATCGGATTGCTCTTGTGACCCATGGCTCAGGCCTCCTCGACTTCGCGAACGACGATCCGCAGGCGCGAGAACGGCTTGAGGATCCGGGTGGACTTGCCGCGACCACGAGCGTGGAAACGCTTCATGGTGATCGACTTGCCGACCGACGCCTCGGCGACGACGAGAGCGTCGACGTCGAGGTTGTGGTTGTTTTCCGCATTCGCGATCGCCGAAGCGAGGATCTTGCGGGCGTCCTGGGCCATGGCCTTCTTGGAGAAGGCCAGGATGTTCATCGCGTCCTCGACCTTGCGGCCACGGATGAGGGCGGCGACGAGGTTGAGCTTCTGGGCGGAACCACGAATGGTGGTGCCGACCGCAAGAGCTTCCTTCTCGCCAACGCGGCGGGGTGCTGCCTGCTTGCTCATTAGCGCTTGCCCTTCTTGTCGGCAGCGTGGCCGGGGAACGTGCGCGTGGGCGCGAATTCACCGAGCTTGTGGCCGACCATGTCCTCGTTGACCGAGACAGGGATGAACTTGTGCCCGTTGTAGACCGAGAAGGTCAGACCAACGAACTGCGGAAGGATGGTGGAGCGACGCGACCAGGTCTTGATCGGACCAGCGCGGTTGCCGGCATCCTGCGCGACCTCGGCCTTCTTGAGAAGGTACAGGTCGACGAAGGGGCCTTTCCAGACGGAACGTGCCATCGTGTCTTACCTCTTCTTCTTGGCGTGGCGCGAACGGATGATCATCTTGTCCGTCTGCTTGTTGTTGCGAGTGCGAGCGCCCTTGGTCGGCTTGCCCCACGGAGTGACCGGGTGACGGCCGCCCGAGGTGCGGCCTTCACCACCACCGTGCGGGTGGTCAACCGGGTTCTTGGCAACGCCGCGCGTCAGCGGGCGACGGCCCAGCCAACGGCCGCGACCGGCCTTGGCAAGGGTCTGGTTGGCGTTATCGGGGTTCGACACGGCGCCAACGGTGCCCATGCAATCGCCACGCAGGTAGCGCTGCTCGCCCGAGTTCAGACGAACGATGACCATGCCGCGGTCACGACCGACGACCTGCACATAGGTGCCTGCCGAACGGGCGATCTGGCCGCCCTTGCCGGGCTTCATCTCGACGTTGTGGCAGATCGTGCCGACCGGCATCTGCGACAGGAGCATCGCGTTGCCGGGCTTCACGTCGGTCTTTTCGCCGGCGACGACAACGTCACCAACGGCCAGACGCTGCGGCGCCAGGATGTAGGTCAGCTCGCCGTCGGTGTACTTCACCAGCGCGATGAAGGCGGTGCGGTTGGGATCGTATTCGATCCGCTCCACGGTCGCTTCCATGTCCCACTTACGACGCTTGAAGTCGATGAAGCGGTACTTCTGCTTGTGACCACCGGCGATGCCACGCGAGGTGACATGACCTTTGTTGTTACGACCACCAGTCTTCGACTTGCCTTCGGTCAGAGCCTTGACAGGCTTGCCCTTCCACAGCGACGACTTGTCGACGAGGACCAGGCCGCGGCGTGCGGGGCTGGTCGGGTTATAATGCTTCAGTGCCATCGGATCAGCCCCGTACGCCTTCGGTGATGTCAATCGACTGGCCTTCGGCCAGCGTGACGATCGCCTTCTTCACGTCGCTGCGACGGTAAGGCTTACCGCGCCAGCGCTTGGTCTTGCCCTTCTGGACCAGGGTGTTCACGCCAGTAACCTTGACGTCGAACAGCGCCTCGACGGCAGCCTTGATCTCGGGCTTGGTCGCCTTGTCAGCCACCTTGAACACGACCGCGTTCTGCTCCGAAAGCAGGGTCGACTTCTCGGTGATGTGCGGCGAGAGGATCACGTCGTAGTGACGGATGTCCACGTTGCTCTTAGCCATTGAAACGCGCCTCCAGCTTCTCGACAGCGGCGCGCGTCAGCACCAGCGTATCATGCTTCAGGATGTCGTAGACATTGGCGCCGACAGCCGGGAGCACGTTGACGCCGATGATGTTGCGGGCAGCCAGGGCGAAGCCCTCGTTGACCTGCTCACCGTCCATGACGAGAACCTTCTTGCCGAAGTTCGCCTTGGCGAGCTGACCGGCGAGCGCCTTGGTCTTGGCATCGGAAACGTCGAGCGAGTCGACGATCACGAGACCGTTCTGAGCCTTGGCCGAAAGGGCCATCTTCAGACCGAGAGCGCGGATCTTCTTGTTCAGCGAGACGTTGAACTCGCGGCGACGGGCACCGTGAGCCTTACCACCGCCGATGAACACCGGTGCTGCGCGATCGCCGTGACGAGCGGTACCGCCGCCCTTCTGGCGACCGAACTTCTTGCCGGTGCGCGCGACTTCCGAGCGCTCGCGGGTCGCACGGGCGATGCCGCGACGGTTTTCGAGCTGCCAGGTGACGACGCGGTGCAGGATGTCAGCGCGCGGCTCAAGGCCGAACACGTCGTCCGAAAGCTCGATGTCGGCGTTAGCGGCCGAACCGTCGATATTGAGGACCTGAACCTTCATGATTAGCCCTCCTGGCCTTCGGTCGCTTCGGGAGCCACGGCTTCGGCCGGGGTCACGGCAGCGACCGTATCATTGGTGTTGGCGGCCGACTTGATGCCGGCGGGGTACGGAGCCTCGGCGTGACGGGCAACCTTGACGGCGTCCGAAACGGTGAGCCAGGCGTTCTTCGAACCCGGGACCGAACCCTTCACGAAGATCAGGCCACGCTCGTCGTCCACGCGGACGACTTCGAGGTTCTGCTGGGTGCGCTGACGGTCGCCCATGTGGCCGGCCATCTTCTTGTTCTTGAACACCTTGCCCGGATCCTGACGGTTACCCGTCGAACCGTGCGCACGGTGCGAGATTGAAACACCGTGGGTGGCGCGCATACCGCCGAAGCCCCAGCGCTTCATGGCGCCCTGGAAGCCCTTACCCTGGGTGTGGCCGCCTACGTCGACCAGCTGGCCGGGCACGAAGTGCGAGGCTGCGATCGTGGCGCCAACTTCGAGGAGGGCGTCGTCGGCGACGCGGAATTCCGCGACGCGCATCTTCAGGGGAACCTGAGCCTTGGCGAAGTGTTCGCGCTGCGGCTTGGCAACGTTCTTCTGCTTTGCTTCGCCCGCACCGAGCTGAACCGCGACGTAGCCGTCACGATCAGCAGTACGGACCGAAACCACCTGACAGTCTTCAAGTGCCAGGACAGTGACGGGCACGTGGCGACCGTCCTCCTGGAACAGGCGGGTCATCCCGACTTTCTTGGCGATCACGCCTGTACGCATGACCTTTCTCCTTACAGAGGCGTACGCAGGACCATCCCCCGTACGCGTGTCCAACCCTGTTATGATACGAACCCCGTCCGGGTCAGGTGTTCCCTGCAAACCCGTTATGGGCCGCGGAAACGAGACGGGGGACGCATTCCCGACGCTTCCCGAAGGAGACGGCGGAGGTATCCCTTGTGTCCCCTCGGTTTCCCTTAGGGGCGCTGTCTCTGCAAACTTCCGTTCGCAAAGCCGGCCGCGAAGGCCGACAAGGTAATTTGGATCCGAAGATCCGAATTTCACCTGATCGTTTTAAGTCCGATCAAAAAGACTATCGGGGCAACCTTGGCGGTTGCCCCGTAAACCGGCTTAGGCCAGCTTGATCTCGACGTTCACGCCGGCAGCCAGGTCGAGCTTCATCAGCGCGTCGACGGTAGCTGCGTTCGGCTGCACGATATCAAGCAGACGCTTGTAGGTGCGAACTTCGAACTGCTCACGCGACTTCTTGTCGATGTGCGGACCACGGTTGACCGTGAACTTCTCGATCTTGGTCGGAAGAGGAATGGGCCCACGAATCAGAGCGCCGGTACGGCGGGCCGTGTCAGCGATTTCGCCAGTAGCCTGGTCGAGCACGCGATGGTCAAACGCCTTGAGGCGGATACGGATGTTCTGAGCTTCCATTACCTACTACCGATGAGAAAGAGCCAAAGGGCTTGCGCCCAGTCAAATTCGAACCGCGCCCCTACACGGCGAAGGCGAGTCGGGCAACCCCTGATTTCACGTGGCCCGGCAGGTTTTTTCGAAGGTTGCCGGCGCCGTTCGTCGCATCCGCCCTTCCCTGCCCCCTATCGGCTTCCTACGTTGAGAAGGCGACGCCTAACAGAAGCCGCTCTCAATGCCCTCCATCACCACGACAATTTCGAGCGCGTTTACCGCGTTGACTCTTGCATGCCTGGCACCGGGTGCCCTTGCAGCCGGCGCCCCCGCCTATGCCCACAGCGGAAGCGGCACTCCCATCGACCTCGACGACACCGACGTACTAACCGCCCACGTTGGCATGCCCGACACCTCGGGCAGCCCGGTGGACGACGCCTCCCGTGAAGCCGCCCGCGCCAGCAATGGCGGCAATGAAGGCACGATCGTCGTCTGCTCCCACGGCGCCGACGGCACGGACCAGCGCGTCCCGGCATCGAAGTCGGTAGACGAAAGCACGCGCACGGGCGCAGCCTACCCGCCGGACGTCGGACATCTGCCCGGCTGCCTTGGTCCTTGCATCACCATACCGTTCGGCCGCGTGCCGGAACCGGTCTACTACATCGACCTCAAGTCCATTCCCGAAGCCCCCAAGGGCTCGGATGCATGGAAGATCGGACAGGGTGAGTTGCGAGCGCGGTAAAGACGCCCGTCAGGACTTCGAGCCCTCTCAACGCGAAAAGCCCGGCCTTCCTTGCGGAAGGCCGGGCCAATCACTCTAGCCGAAGCTGAAGATCAGCGAATTACTTCGTGATCTTGGCAACAACGCCCGAACCGACGGTACGGCCGCCTTCGCGAATTGCGAAGCGGAGACCTTCGTCCATGGCGATCGGCGCGATGAGCTTGATCGACAGGGCAATGTTGTCGCCCGGCATGACCATCTCAGTGCCCTCGGGAAGGATCACTTCGCCGGTCACGTCGGTGGTGCGGAAGTAGAACTGCGGACGGTAGTTGGCGAAGAACGGCGTGTGACGGCCGCCTTCGTCCTTCGACAGAACGTAGACTTCTGCGTCGAACTCGGTGTGCGGGGTAACGGTGCCCGGCTTGGCGAGAACCTGACCACGCTCAACGTCGTCGCGCTTCAGACCACGAACCAGCGCGCCGATGTTGTCGCCGGCTTCACCCTGGTCGAGCAGCTTGCGGAACATTTCGACGCCGGTGACGACGGTCTTCTGCGTGTCGCGGATGCCGACGACTTCGACTTCTTCACCAACCTTGACGATGCCGGTTTCGACGCGGCCGGTCACAACCGTACCACGACCCGAGATCGAGAACACGTCTTCGACGGGCATCAGGAACGCCTTGTCGGTGGGACGCGGGGGCTGCGGGATGAACTCGTCAACGGCCTTCATCAGCGCGAGGATCGATTCCTTGCCGATGTTGTCGTCACGGCCTTCAAGAGCGGCCAGAGCCGAACCCTTGACGACGGGGATGTTGTCGCCGTCGAAGTCATACGACGAGAGCAGTTCGCGCACTTCGAGTTCGACGAGCTCGAGGAGCTCTTCGTCATCGACCTGGTCGACCTTGTTCATGTACACGACCAGCTGCGGCACGCCGACCTGGCGGGCGAGCAGGATGTGCTCGCGGGTCTGCGGCATCGGGCCGTCAGCAGCGTTCACAACCAGGATCGCGCCGTCCATCTGGGCAGCACCGGTGATCATGTTCTTCACGTAGTCGGCGTGACCCGGGCAGTCGACGTGCGCGTAGTGACGAGCGTCGGTCTCGTACTCGACGTGTGCGGTCGAGATGGTGATGCCGCGCTCGCGCTCTTCGGGAGCCTTGTCGATGTTTGCGAAGTCAACCGCGGTACCACCGAATGCTTCAGCCATCACCTTGGTGATGGCGGCAGTCAGGGTGGTCTTGCCGTGGTCGACGTGACCGATGGTGCCGATGTTGCAGTGCGGCTTGTTCCGCTCGAATTTTGCCTTCGCCATTGTTCAAACCTTCTTTTCGCTTGAAATAGAATCTGCGGGAAGGACGGCGCCCGCTGAAACAGGCGCCGCCCCTAGAATGATCTTGCCTCTTAGGCAAGCTTCTCCTTGACTTCTGCCGCGACGTTGGCCGGGACTTCGTCGTAGTGGGAGAAGAACATCGAGTAGTTTGCACGGCCCTGGGTGAACGAGCGGAGCTGGTTCACATAGCCGAACATGTTTGCCAGAGGAACCATGGCTTCGACGACCTGGGCGTTGCCCCGGCTGTCGGTACCCTGGATCTGGCCGCGACGGCTGTTCATGTCGCCGATGACGTCGCCGAGGTATTCCTCGGGGGTGACGACTTCAACCTTCATGATCGGCTCAAGCAGCTTGATGCCGGCCTTCTGGGCGACTTCACGCATAGCACCGCGACCGGCGATTTCGAAGGCCAGAGCCGACGAGTCGACGTCGTGGTACGCACCGTCGTAAAGGACGATGTCGAAGTCGATGATCGGGAAGCCGACCAGCGAGCCCGAGGCAGCGGTTTCGCGCATGCCCTTTTCGATCGCGGGGATATATTCCTTCGGAATATTACCGCCCTTGATCTCGTCCTTGAAGTTGATGCCCGCACCGCGCTCGCCCGGCGTGACCTTCACCTTCACGCGGCCGAACTGACCGGTACCGCCCGACTGCTTCTTGTGGGTGTAGTCGATGTCCACCGGCTTCGCGAGGTATTCGCGATAGGCAACCTGCGGAGCGCCGACGTTGGCTTCGACCTTGAACTCGCGACGCATACGGTCGACGATGATGTCCAGGTGAAGTTCGCCCATGCCCTTGATGATCGTCTGGCCCGACTCGTGGTCGGTGGTGACGCGGAACGAGGGATCTTCAGCCGAGAGACGGTTGAGCGCGACGCCCATCTTCTCCTGGTCGGCCTTGGTCTTCGGTTCCACCGACAGCTCGATGACCGGCTCGGGGAATTCCATGCGTTCGAGAACGATCGGCGCCTTTTCCGCGCAGAGCGTGTCGCCCGTGGTGGTTTCCTTCATACCGGCAAGGGCAACGATGTCACCCGCGAAGGATTCGTCGATGTCCTTACGGTCGTTGGCGTGCATTTCGAGAATGCGGCCGACCTTTTCCTTCTTGCCCTTCACCGAGTTCAGGTACGTGCCCTTCGACAGCGTGCCCGAGTAGATGCGGATGAAGGTGAGCGAGCCCACGAAGGGATCGTTCATGACCTTGAAGGCGAGCGCCGAGAACGGAGCTTCGTCCGAAGGCGGACGGCTATCGGGCTCGTCGCTGTCGACCTTGACGCCCTGGACGTCTTCGATGTCGAGCGGCGAAGGCAGGTAGTCGACGACGGCGTCGAGCAGGGGCTGAACGCCCTTGTTCTTGAACGCCGAGCCGCAAACGACCGGAACGAACGAGTGGTTCAGCGTGCCCTTGCGGATCAGCGCCTTGAGGGTCGCGACGTCGGGCTCGGTGCCTTCGAGGTACGCTTCCATGACCGCATCGTCCTGCTCGACAGCAAGTTCGAGCAGCTTTTCGCGGTATTCGGCGGCTTCGTCAGCCAGCTCAGCCGGGATCTCTTCGTAGAAGAATTCGGCGCCGAGCGATTCGTCCTTCCAGATGATCGCACGGTTATGAACCAGGTCGACCAGGCCCTTCAGGTCGGCTTCGAGGCCGATCGGAATGTAGAGCACGGCAGGCGTCGCACCGAGGCGGTCGATGATCGACTGCACGCAGTACTTGAAGTTCGCACCGGTACGGTCGAGCTTGTTGATGAAGCACATGCGCGGAACGCCGTACTTGTCAGCCTGGCGCCACACGGTTTCCGACTGCGGCTCAACGCCGGCAACGCCGTCGAAGCACGCGACCGCACCGTCGAGCACGCGCAGCGAGCGTTCGACTTCGATGGTGAAGTCGACGTGCCCGGGGGTGTCGATGATGTTGATGCGGTATTCTTTGCTCTCGGACGTCCAGAAGCAGGTGGTCGCAGCCGAGGTGATGGTGATGCCGCGTTCCTGCTCCTGCTCCATCCAGTCCATGGTCGCAGCGCCGTCGTGGACTTCGCCGATCTTGTAGGACTTGCCGGTGTAGTAGAGGATTCGCTCGGTAGTGGTGGTCTTACCGGCGTCGATGTGCGCCATAATACCGATGTTACGGTACATATTGAGCGGATGGCTGCGTGCCATGGTGAAAATCCTTAGAAGGAGTTTTGGAGACTGGGACCGACCGTCAGATAGGTCCCCAGCCCCTGAAATAAAAGTGTGACGCCCGGATGACCGCCCGATCCTTCGACAAGCTCAGGAGGAGCGGATATCCGGGGCCACACGCTCACATTACCAGCGGTAGTGCGAGAAGGCGCGGTTCGCGTCCGCCATGCGGTGCGTGTCTTCGCGCTTCTTCACGGCGTTGCCGCGGTTGTTGGCAGCGTCGAGCAGCTCACCCGACAGACGGGCCGCCATGGTGGTTTCCGGACGGTTGCGAGCCGCCGTGATCAGCCAGCGGATGGCCAGAGCCTGGGCGCGCTCGGGGCGCACTTCGACGGGGACCTGGTAGGTCGCACCGCCAACGCGGCGGCTGCGAACTTCGATCTGCGGCTTCACGTTGTTCAGGGCATCGTGGAACAGCTGGATCGGGTCGGTCTTGGCACGGGTTTCCATGGTTTCCATGGCGCCATAGACGATCGATTCGGCGACCGACTTCTTACCGTCGAGCATGAGGTTGTTCATGAACTTCGACAGGACCTGATCACCGAACTTCGGATCAGGCAGGATTTCCCGCTTCTCGGGACGACGACGACGTGACATCGTTGGTATTCCTTGTTCTTTCGGGCGGGAGCGTGAGCATCACCGGCCGGTAAATCCAGTACCGTGCGGCGCAATTACGCCGCGGCCAGCTTACTTCGGACGCTTGGCGCCGTACTTCGAGCGGCTCTGCTTGCGATCCTTGACGCCCTGCGTGTCGAGCACGCCGCGCAGGATGTGGTAGCGAACGCCGGGAAGGTCGCGGACGCGGCCGCCGCGGATGAGCACAACCGAGTGCTCCTGCAGGTTGTGGCCTTCACCCGGGATGTACGAAATGACTTCGCGGCTGTTGGTCAGGCGCACCTTGGCGACCTTGCGGAGAGCCGAGTTCGGCTTCTTCGGGGTCGTGGTGTAAACGCGGGTGCAGACGCCACGCTTCTGGGGGTTCTGCTCCATCGCAGGGACCTTGGACTTGGCCTTCTGCGGTTCGCGGCCCTTGCGGACCAGCTGGTTGATAGTGGGCATCTATACTCTTCTTTCAAATGGGAGTGCGATGGATCCGGGCCGGGGCAAAAGCACCGGCACGAACCCTTCGCACCCGGATCAAGGGCCCGGAGCATCTGAAAGGAGAGTGCAGGAAGGGTCACGCCGTAACGGTATTTCCGGAAACCGCATCGTCATCCCGGCAAAAACCGGGGTCGCTGTCGGTTCAGGCCCACCCATCGGCGGGGACCGTCACACGTGAGCCGAAAAACACTCCACCCGGCCAGAATGCACCGGATTACTTTGCCATGAGCTTCCCGGAAAAAGGCCCTGCCCGACTCGGCGCAAGGTCATCCCGAATGGGAGCGATCCGCAGCCAAAGCCGCGCGAAAGTCCCGGAAATGCTGACATGGCAATGTTCAGCTCTATGTCGTTTCCTGCGAGAGAACCCGCAGAAGATGGGCGCCCTTACGGGATTTGGGCGGCGCAATCAAGTCCTGCGACGCGGGGGTTTGCCTCCGCCACCCCCAGAGGTTTCCCCGTACATCCCTAGGGATCTCCCCGATAGGCCGCCAAAGGGCGATCATGCAGCCTCCGCGCGGTGCAGTCAGAGGGGAGCGCATGCTCCGGCCTCGTAACCTGGAAGTGGAGCCTAGAGATGGCCGACAAAAAGCCGAACATCCTCATCCTGTGGGGGGACGACATCGGTCAGTCCAACCTCAGCATCTTCACCAAGGGCATGATGGGCTACAAGACGCCCAACATCGACAGTATCGCCGAACAGGGAATGCTGTTCACCGATTATTATGCCGAACAGAGCTGCACCGCAGGGCGCGCCAGCTTCATCATGGGCCAGAACGGCCTTCGCACCGGCCTGACCAAGGTCGGCATGCCCGGTGCCAAGGAAGGCATGCAGGCCGTAAACCCGACCATCGCGCGCGTGCTCAAGTCCGCAGGCTACGCGACCGGGCAATTCGGCAAGAACCACCTCGGCGACCGCGACGAACACCTGCCGACCATGCATGGTTTCGACGAGTTCTACGGTAACCTCTACCACCTCAATGCGGAGGAAGAGCCCGAGAACCCGGACTATCCCAAGCCGGAGGATTTCCCGAATTTCCGCAAGAAATTCGGCCCGCGCGGCGTGCTGCATTGCCATGCCGACGGCAAGGGCGGGCAAAAGATCGAGGATACCGGCCCACTGACCAAGCTGCGGATGCAGACCATCGACGACGAAGTGGTTGAAAAGGCCAGCGCCTTCATCCGCAAGACGGTGGAATCGGGTGAACCGTTCTTCGTGTGGTTCAACACCACCCACATGCACTTCCGCACCCACGTGAAGCCGGAAAGTCGCGGTCAGGCCGGTCGCTGGCAGAGCGAATACCACGACGTGATGATCGACCATGACAAGGCGATCGGCGTGATGCTGGGCCTGCTCGACGAACTGGGCATCGCCGACAATACCTTTGTCATGTACTCGACCGACAACGGCCCACACTGCAATTCGTGGCCGGATGCCGGCACCACGCCGTTCCGTTCGGAAAAGAACACCAGTTGGGAAGGTGCCTACCGCGTGCCCGCAATGGTTCGCTGGCCGGGCAAGATTCCCGCAGGATCGATCTCGAACGACATCGTCTCGCACCTTGACTGGCTGCCGACTTTCGCGGCCATGGCCGGTATCGAAGACGTCGCCGGGAAGCTCAAGAAGGGCTGTGAACTCGATGGTCACAAGTTCAAGGTCCACCTCGACGGTTACGACCTTGGCGGGCATTTGACCAAGGGCGAGAAGTCCCCGCGTCCGGGCTTCATCTACTGGACCGACGAAGGCGGCGTGGCAGCGCTCCGGGTGGACAACTGGAAGGCGGTGTTCATGGAGCAGCGCTGCCAGGGCACGCTGCAGATCTGGGGCGAACCGTTCGTCACGGGCCGCATTCCCAAGCTCTTCAACCTGCGGACCGACCCTTACGAATTCGCCGATATTACGTCGAACACCTATTGGGACTGGTATCTCGACCGCGCGTTCATCCTTGTGCCGATGCAGGGGATCATCGCAGACTTCCTGAGCACGCTGAAGGAATTCCCGCCAAGCCAGAAGGCAGGAACCTTCAATCTCGACAAGGTGCTCGATACCATGACCCAGGCGGCATCCGGCAGCGCCTGACACGCCAGAGCATCCGAAATCCGGCCGGGCCTCCGCCAGCGTGGAGGTCCGGCCAGCCTGTATCTGGTCCGCACGAGGCTGGAACGGATGGGGATGGAAGTGAAGGCATGGAAGCGGAGCGATCTCAATACGTGACGGTGATCGTCAGCGTATCGGCATAGCTGCCCACCGAAACGTTCTGGAGCGCCGGAATGCGGCCGTAGGCCGTCGCGCTGGAACTGAAGGCGAGCAGTCCGTTGAGCTGCACTTGCACGGTCGAGGTGCCCGCCGTGCCGTCTCCCCACACCGTGGTATGAGCCGAGTTCGCGAAGATGTTGTAATAGAGCAGGTTCGTGCCCGCAGCCATGCGCCGCGCGGTGGCATTGCCGGAAGCACCGGCACTGAGCGCGATGTCGGCGGTGCTGAGGATGCTGGCGACGCTGGTGCAGTTGATGGTGACAGTGGCGTTCACGTCCTGCGGCGCGGGGGCGGTCTGGTCGTAGTTTCCGAAAGCCATGGCCGTCGTGCTCACGGTGCAGGAGCAGAGGCAGAGCGCCTGCGCGGGCTCAGGCGGAAGGATCAGCGCGCAGAGCGCGACGGCCACGGGGAGGTAACGGAGCGTCATTTGCCCAAGATCCCGGATTCGGTCTGGCAGACGGCGGCGATCGGGTGGACGAGGACATCGGCGGGCACCGCCTCTCCCAGATGCACGACGCAAGTGCCGCCCTGCCCCTTCGCGATGCGCAGGCGCGTGTGGGGGATGAAGTCTTCGAGGTACAGTTCGCCGTCGTGGCCAATGACGGTATGCGTGGCGGTGGCGGCTTGCACGGTAACGTCGAGCCCGGCGGGGAGCGGATTTCCGGCAACGTTGGTCACACGCAGCCGCGCGGGATGCGCGTTGCGGTGGCCGAAAGTGACGCGCACGGCCTTGCCCCAGCCCGGCGTCACGGCCTGTTCGACATCGCCGAGAGAGACCTCGATCGGGATGTTCGCGGGATCGATGGACACGCGGTTGGCCACATAGGGAACCAGCCCGGTGACGAGGACGTTGCCGCTCCTTCCCGCCGCCGACGCCATCGGTATCGGAACCCAGCGACCAGACGAGATCGGGCTGCGCTTCCGCCGCTGCGCGGAACACCGGAACGCTGATCCGCAGCAGTGTACGGATGCCGCCGGGTCGGGAAGTGGAGCCCGGGGCCGCGTCCGGCCGGGGCAGTTCGTCCAACACCAGCCGCCAGCTCTGCTCGGCGACGCCCGAGGACGTTCGGGGCGCGGATGGCGGCATGCCGCACCGGACCAGCCGCTCTTCCCGGGCTCCCAGTGTCACGATCGTCGGATTGACCTGAAACGCCGCGTCCTCGGCCAGCACGTCCTCGCGGTTCGCATCCTTCGACCAGCGATAGCCCCGCACTTGCACGGAGACCGGCGTGTCCTCGTCATTGGAGACCGTCAGCCCGCAGAAACAGGCGTTCTCCGGAACCTCCACCCGGATCGGCATGACCCGCAGACTTCCCGCCGCCACCGGCGCCGCCCCGGCCATTGCCATCGGGGCCAGCAGCCAGAGGCCGGTCGCCCGCATCAATAGTTGACCGTGACCGTGACCGTATCGGTGTAACTCCCCGCAGGCACGTTCTGGAGCGCGGGTATCCGCCCGTAGACGGTGAGCGCCGCTGCCGTCGTGGTGGCGGTGGCGGTGGCCGGCGTATCGGTTCCCGGCGTGTTTCCCCAATTGTTGGTGTGGCCGGAATCGCGATAGAGCGCGTAGTTCAGCGCGTTGGTGCTCAACAGCATCTGCCGCGTGGTCACGGTGGCGCCGCTGGTGCCCCCGGCATTGAGCCCGACGGTATAGCTGGTGCCGGTCGTGCAGTTGACGGTGATCGTGCTGGTCCCATCGGTGGGCGTACCGGACAGCGGATTGTAGTTGCCGAAAGCCAATGCCGTTGCGGTAACCGTGCAGGAGGGCAGGACCGTGGCGGTGACGGCAAACGTGGTCGTCGCGGTCGCCGCTTCGGCAGCCTGGGGTGATGCGAAAACGAATGCGGTTACCGCGAGCGCAAGGGATCCGGTCTTGCAAAGGTTTGCGTAAAACCGCTTCCGACGCGTGGCGAATTGAAAGGCAAGGTTTTCCATGCCTTCGAGTCTCATTGATAATCCTTGATATTGGCTAGCCAGAGACCCACGTGTTTCTACGTAGTTTCCTGTGCTCCTGAAGCTTGCACGGTTAAGAACCCGTCGCCTTGCGCCAAGGGGCACACACCGCCCGCGCCGCGAAATATGGGACGGGTCGTGGACGGTTCCGGAGGCGCAGCCGATCGCGTGATAGGGCATGGCGTCGTCATGCAGGCGCTGCCCGCTGCGGCTAACTTCGCGGCGCTCGTAATAGCGGCTCGGCGCGTCTGGCGAATGTTCGGATGTGCGGGAGAGCCGCCATGGCTCTCCCCATCCCGGTTGCCGCTCATCCCCCTCACCCCGCTCATCCTGAGCCTGTCGAAGGATGTTGGATCAGCGCCACGCCGCCAGGGGCTTCGACAAGCTCAGCCTGAGCGGATTTGAAGAGTGAGCGGATTTGAAGGGCCGGAATTGCGGGGAAGCAGGCGTACCTTGGTGTGAATCATGTTCCGAAAACAGGAAGGCCTTGCTTGAACCAAGCGCGCTTTATCTTACCCTCTTCAACTTCATAGATGCCGATGACGTCGAGCTTCGCTCGGCCCTGCGGAAAGTTGCGTGTGACGATTTCCCGGTCCACGACCATGCCACCGACGGCAACGCGACCTAGCAGGCGAGCAAATAAATCCGGCTCGTTGAAGCGCTCAATGTGTCGGGCGCGGATCTGTTCGGAACCTTTAGCGATGCTCTCTGACGGCCATGCAAAAACCTCCGCATCGCTTGCCCAGAAAGACATGAATTCATCGATGTCGCGTGCATTGTAAGCATCGAGCTGGCGACCTACGACTTTCGCTTCCTCACTTGATTGAGCATCGATTTCCAACGTGAACCTCCTTGCCGGCACCGAGGCCGAGCGGGCGGGGTCCATGCGTCAAGCGGTGAAACTTCGCAACATTGGCATGCCAGAAACGCTGGCGTAAGCGGACGTGGCGCTTACGCACCTCGCGGCGATTGACTTCCCTGCGCGTCGTGAGCCTCGCGGCCCTCCCGCTTGCGGGAAGGCAGAGTTGCGTGCCCTCTCATGGTTGCGCTGGAACTCCCCTCCCGCAAGCGGGAGGGGTTGGGGGTGGTTTTCCCCCTCAGTCGATATCCAGCAGCCTCGGTGCGCCCATGCCGTCCATGAAGTTGGCAAGGTTGCGGTGGAGGTTGATGACCTTCTGTTCCTGATGCGGATTGGGCAGCGGGCCGCGGAAGCCGGAGGACTTCATGCCCTTCTGCACGAACTGCATGTTCGAGAAGTCCTGCGCCAGAACCGAGCCCCATTTCTCACCGATCGGATCGGCATAGACCCATTCCGTCTCCGGCTCCTCGCCTTCGGGGAAGCGTTCGAGGGCGTAGCTTTCGAACACGCACTTGTCGGGGTCATTGCCATAAGGGCGCACACGGTAGCAGAGCGCGAAAGTCTCGCCATGGAGGATGTTCTGGTTGGGGAACAGGCCCCAGGCCAGCCCACTCTCCTTCTTGATCTCTGGCGGGACTTCCGGCCAGGTCACACCACGCGCGGCGTCGTCGGCCTTGGCGCTTTTCAGCCAGTGGGCGATGATCTCACCCGGCGTGGCGGTTTCGGGAAGCTCGTCCACCAGACGGCTGGCGGCGTTGACCAGCGTTTCGGTGGAGGCGGAGTAGTTCACCGTCTCATAGTTTTCGCGGATCAGTTCGTAAGTCGAGACGCGCGCATCGTCGCCCTTGCCGGCGCGGGTGGTGCCGGCGCTCTCGCTCATCTGGAACTTGCTGTCGCGCGTGTCGTAGCTGGAGACCGAGTGCAGGCCGTACTGCTTGGACAGCGCGTAATAGTCGCCATAGGCCAAGAGCTGCGTGTGCGTGCCGGCCACGTGGTAGGGTTCCAGGAACGCCTCGATCGCGGTCTTCCAGTTGCAGTCGTAGATCGCCCACTGGCGCCACTTGTAGTGCATGCCGGCAAGGTCGAAGTGGTCGAGGATCTCCCCCGCGCGGCCCATCCATTCGGACAGCGGCACCGCATCGGGATCCATGGTGATGTAGATGTAGCCGCCCCAGGTATCGACCTGCACTTCGGACAGGCAGGTCATTTCCGGCGTCAGCTTGTTGTGCCAGTCCTGCGGGTCGAGGATGTAGGTGTTTTCACCGTCGAGGTTGAACGTCCAGCCGTGGAAGCCGCAGATGAAGCTCTTGCGGTTGTTGCCGCGCACGTCGTGGACCTTGCCCGGCAGCATGTCCGGCACCGAAACGAGCTGGCGGCCGCGATGCGGGCAGACGTTGTGGAAGGCCTTGAGCGAACCATCGTCCTTGCGCAGCACGATGATCGATTCGTCGGCGACATTGTAGGTCAGCCAGTCGCCGGGGTTCGGCAGGTCTGTCTCGCGCTCGACCATTTGCCAGATCTTCGGCCAGAGCAGGGTCTTTTCCGCCTGAAGGTAATCCTTCGAAAGGAAGGCCGTGGTCGGATACGTGGCGAGGCGTTCCTCGTCCATGTCCTGTGCGGTCAGTGTGGCCGTCTGATTGGTGCCCGTATCTTTCACGTGGCCTCTCCTGTTATCAACAGCGTTGTTCATTAAGCTATCGCCCGCCCGAGAACCAGAGGGATTTTACCCAAGATCGCTGCCGGGATGGATAAGAATTCAGGCGTGTTTCCGGAAGTCGCTCGCCGGGATCGGGCCGATCAGTTCGCCATCGTCCCACTCGACGCGGCGATAGCGGTTCTCGTCGAGGCCCAGCGGGAGCAGCGGCGTGTAGACATAGCGGCTGAACGCATAGACCCGGCGCGCCGGGACAAGCGCGGTGCGGACCTGGCGGACGGGCGTGATCGGGCCGCGATAACCGCCGAAAGCCCAGGCGTCCGTTGGCGCGCGGCTGGCCATGACGATCAGGGGAAACGGGCAGTCGCCCCGGTGGAATTCCAGCATGCAGGCCTGCTGCACCACCAGCCCCACCGACTCGTGGGAGACCAGCAGGGCGGAATTCGGGGTGTGGGCGACGGTCTGGATCGTGCGACGCCAGTCCTGCGGCTGGGGAATCCAGACGAGCGTGACCAGTTCGTAAAGCCCCACCACTGCCACGGCTGCGAGCGTAACTCCCTGCGCGAGAATGCCGAATCTGCGCCCTCCCCCCGCCAGCGCGGCAGCGGCGAGCAGGACGGTGAAGCTGGCGCACCAGTGCAGCGTGTAATCGGAGATGATCGGGTGGATCCGGTCCGCCACCTTGAATGCGGCCAGCGCAGCGATCACGATGAACAGCGCCAGCCGTGTCGTCCGATCCCGGAAAGTCCGCGCCACGCCGACGACCATCAGCGCCGCCATCAGGCCCGAACCGATCTCTCCATCAAGCAGGAGCTGGAGGTTCACGCTCGACAGCCAGTCGTCGAACGACAGCGGCTCGATCCACGCGATATTGGCCGAGGCTGCGTGGACTTGCACAGCGGCGATCCACAAGGCCCAGCCCGACAGTACCGCCACCGCAAGGTTCGCCGCCAACAGGCGCTGCAACGCCGTGCGGCCGATGCTCCGGCAAAGTGCCGCCTCCACCAGGACCGCCAGCGTGGCGATCACCGGCCAGAGCAGCATCGTCGTATGGCTGTAAATCGCGACCAGCGCCCCACCGACATAAAGCGCCCAGCCGCGCCGTGCCGTGCTCTCGCCTTCCAGTGCCGCCAGGAGGCCGACGAACGAGACCGTCACCGCCAGCTTGGCCAGCACATAGCCGCGCAGATATTCGGACTGGTAGATATCGGAGGGCGAGAGCGCGAAGAGCAGCACCGCCAGCGCCGCCGCCGCCCAGCCCCAGTTGCGCCCGGCGATCCGCGCCACCAATCCGATCTGCGCCAGCGACAGTAGCAATGGCAGGAGCCGCAGCACCGCCTGACTGTCCGGCAGCGCCATGCGCCAGAGTTTCAGCAGCGAATAGAACAGCGGCGGGTTGGTCTCGCGCAGCATCCACGGCCCCCACAGCTCCGCGAAGGACCGGCCGGAGAAATAGAGCGAGGCATATTCGTCAAACCCCAGCGGGGCCGGCTCCTGCCGCAGCCGCAAGCCCAGCGCGAGCGCAAAGGCCGCCGCGATGAGCAGCCCTGCGAGCACTGAACGCGATGGCAGCCTGGCGTACATTTGTTTCCCCAAGGTGCGCGCACGCAGCGCCACCCCCCGCGCCGATGTCTAGCCTGAGCGAGGCTCGGTGCAAATAGCCATACGCCGCCAAAGCGATCCGGGCTTCATGCGGGGATTTCCGCAGTCGAAAACGGGGAAAGCACCGTCCAGCCCAGCGACATGTAAAGCTGGCGCCCCTCCTCGGTCGCGACAAGAAGTTCGGGGGCATTCGGGGATTGTCGCTGCGACTTCAGCGCATGCATGACGATATTGCCCAGCCCCTTCCTCTGGTGCTCGGGTGCCGTCACGATCCGGTCGTAGATGAAAACGCCCATGGTTTCGGCAGCATAACCGCTTGCCGCCAGACTGCCGCCGTGGGCGACGATACGAATGGAAGTCGTCGGCCCATCGCGTTCACTTTCGAGCCGATAGCCGTCCGGAAGCGTGCGCGCCGCCGCGCCCACTGGAACCCTTACTGATGAGCGCGCATCGTTCGCGATCATAAAGTGGCTTTCGGGCTGGAGGTGCCACGCCGCCGGCAAAACAGCCCGCAAATCATCGACCGACCCGCACAACTTGAGAAAATGTCGAGGCAGCGACACTTCGCGCCCGAATTCCCGCAATCCCTCACACGGCTCGGCAAACACCCAACGGCGCGCCTCGTTGGGCAGGTTCGTATCCACTCTCCAGCCGCCCCGGTCGGCAACGGGCAAGGGAAGTCCCCGACAAACCGATCGCGCGGAAAGCCACGCGGCGATCAAGGCAGGAACTGCGGAAAGGTCAGACATTCCCACTTGATAACAGAGACCTCGGCACCAACCATCGGAATCTTCGCAGAGCCTGTCCAATGGCCCCGCGCCGGTGCTGCGTTACTCAGGCCGCTCCGCTGCAATAGCCTGCACGATCGGCTGGAACGCGGCGTCGAAACGCGCCAGCACGTCGATCTCGCCCCCCTGCTCCATGTGCGAGATCAGGCGCTCGCCATCCCAGCGGTGGAGGGCGTAGACGGGGGGCTCGTCGGTAATCATCGCGCGCTTGTCGGGGTGAGCCGGATCGGCGGGGGTGAAGTCGAGCGCAACCGGAGCCGCGCTCGATCCGCAGACGGTAGCGGGAATGCCGTTCCACAGCGTGTGGATAGGACGGTGGAGATGCCCCGCCAACAGCCCGACCACTTGCCGGTGCCCCTCAAGAGCCTGGGCAAGGCGGGCGATCCACGGCTCACGCGCGTCGCAGTCCAGCCAGGCAATGCCGCTCTCGAACGGCGGATGGTGGAGCGCGATCACCGTGGGCGCATGCGGATGCCCGGCGAGTTGCGCCGAGAGCCATGCCGCGCGCGTTTCGCAGAAACCGCCGCCGTGGCGGCCTTCCTCCAGCGTATCGAGCACCAGCACCCGCAGGCCTTTCAGCTCGATAGCATATTGCACGAAGCCGTCGTGGCTGGGGCAAGCGGGAAACGCGGCCAGCAGTGGCCCGCGCAAATCGTGATTGCCGGTCATCGGCGCCACTGGGATCGGGCAGCCTTCGACCAGACGCGCCAGCAGCGCATAGCTCTCCGCATCGCCATGTTCGGTGAGATCGCCCGAAAGCAGCAGCAGATCCGGCCGCTGCGGCCCTTCGGCAATACGCCGCAGCACCGCGAGCAGGCGGCGGACATTGAACTCCTCCGGGTTGCCCCGGTCGAAGCCGATATGGATGTCCGTCACTTGGGCAATCAGCAAGGCGTGTCTCCCGAAGGCTCTTTTCGTTATTGGCCCGTTTCTATGTGCCCGGTCTGTCCGGGGCATTGAAATCCTTGGTTACCGGCAGTTCAAGCGCCTCGTCGTGCACGGCGTCGCGCGGCACGGCCTTGCGCGATCCCGAGGAGACCCCGTGGAAGCCGTGGCACATCGCGCAAGTCGAGGGCACTTTTGCACGTGTCGGCAACAGGGAGGCCCCTTTCGCCGCGCCGACATGGCAGGTGCGGCACTGGGCGATGCCCGGCAGCAGCACATCGGCGGCGCGGTCGGACTTCGGCGCGGCGTGGCAGCTGGTGCAGCTTTCCTGCCGGTGCGCGGCATGATCGAACCAGCCTCGCATCATGTAGCGCGCAGGTTGGTGGACCGGTACGACGCCGGGCTTGCCGTCGATCATCGCCGCGCGGTGGCATTCGCCGCAGACGCCCTTGCTGGACAGCGCGGATGCGAGGCTCAGGCCCGGCCATGAGGCCTGTACCGGCTGCTGCACCGGCTGGGCATAGCGGAACTGGTAGAGGCCGCCTTCGCCGAAGACACCCGGCCGCCGCCGCGCGCCCACCTGCATTCCGGCTGGACGCGCCGCCATATAGGCGCGCGGCGTCCAGCGCGCGGCGGTGAGATCGGCGGCAAGCTGCTCCACGTCGCCGTGGCGCAGGCGGCGGACGATCCCGCCGACCCGGTCGTAGGCGAGCGAGTGGCAGCCTTCGCAATCGCGCTCCATTCGGACCGGCTGGAAGCGCACGCCGTCCTCGGTGGGGCGGTGGCAGTCCTTGCACTGGAGCCCGTTCGCGCCATAGCCGCGCGCGGCACCAAGGTTCATCGCCATGCGCGCCACCCCGCCGCGCGGATCGAGATGGAGGCGATGCGCGAAGGCCAGCCCGTTGTCCTCGCTCAAGGGCTTGTCGAGCGACAGTTCGGCGGTCTTGCCGCTCATCGCGTCGGTAACGACGGTGGCCGTGAACTGCGGGTGCAGGCGCGTGAAGTCCGACGCATTGCCGAGGCGCGTGTCGGGCAGCTTGTCCTTCAGCGCGCCGTGGCAATCGGCGCAGAACTGCTGGGCAGGTTCGGCCATGCGGGTCGGCCCCTGATGCTCGACATGGCAATCGCGGCAGGCGCCCGGCCCCTCGTGCCCGAAGGCACGGGCGACCGACCACAGTGCCCGCTCGCCGAGCGGCAGGTTGCCGCGCGCGGCGGCAAGGCGGGCCGGGTCGGCATGGTCGTGCACGGTCTTGTGGCAGGAGCGGCACGTGGCATCGCCCACCGGCTCGAACGGCTTGACGTGGCAGGTTTCGCAGCGATCGCTCAGGGTGTGGTGGGCCAGACTGAGTTCGCCGGGGTTCCAGCTCCTGTCCCCGATCACGCCCCGATCAGGCGTCCGCGTGAGGTTGCTGACGATCGGCACTGCCAGAAATGCGAGCAGGATCGCCAGCGCCAGCGTCCACGAGACCCAGCGCTTGCCCGGCAGCACGCCTTGCAGCGAAAAACCGCGCTTTTCCTCCAGATCGCCCGAGCGGGTCGCGGCGTCCTCGCCCTTGCGCACGGTGAGCAGCGCGGTGCCGTCCTCGGCCCGGCCCAGTGTCAGGCGATAAGTGCCGAAGCCCAGTTCCCCGCCCACTTTCGGGTCGAGCGTGGCACTGCGCGTCTCGCTGCCGTCCAGCACGAAGCCCAGCGTGCCCACGGCCTCTGCCCGCACCCGCCCTTCGGCGGCAAGGTGCAGCACGGCATGGCGCGGCTCCACGGCAAGATCCGGCAAGTGCAGATCGTTGTCGGCAAGGCGGCCGATGGTGAGCGCATCGCCCACCACGTCGCGGTCGCGCACGATCTCTCGCCCGGCGGCGGTGCGTTCGATCTGGCGGATGCGGAACGTCACTTGCGGCTCACCAGTAGAAGAACACGGAAACGACATGCGCGGTCAGCGCGGCCAATAGCGCCATCGTCGTCGGCACGTGGACGTAGAGCCAGACTTCCAGCAGCGCTTTGAGCCGCATGTGCCGCCGCAGCCGGTCCAGCATGGCCTTGCGGCGCATCATCAGCTTTTCGACGCGCTCCACATCGGGATTGGCGGCATCGAGCCCGGCAATCGCCCGCTGCGTGGCACAGTGCGGATAGTTCCCCGAAAGCCGCCGCCACAGCCCGGCCGTGAACGGGTCTTCGGCCAGCGCCGCCAGCACCAGATCGGCCTCCCGGCGGGCGAGCGGCTGGGCCGCCTCGTCCAGTTGCCGATCCAGCGCGCGCATCGCCTCCACCATCTGGGCCTGCGTCATCCCCTCCCGGTTCGAACTGAGCGCGGCGGGCAGCGCGGCATAGGCCCAGACCCCGAACAGGCCCGAGGCGATCACCAGCATCATCAGCGCATAGGCGAGCGTGTGGACGTTCCAGCCAAGCTGAAAGCCGGTGTGCAAGGTCGCCACCACCACCAGCGAAAGGCCAAGGTAGACATGCGCCGAAGTCCACGCCTTGAGCGACCAGCGCCCCGGTGTGATCGCTCGCTTACGAATGCCCAGCAGCGCCAGCCAGACAATCAGCAGCGCGCCGATCGTGCCCAGGGTATAGCCCAGCCAGGTCCCCCCGCCGGGGCGCGGTGTGGGATCGGTGAGCATATAGGCGGCAGCACTGACAAGGCAGAGCCCGCCCGCCAGCTTCGCCCAGCGGAAGCGGCGATGGCGCAGGAAACTCTCGTGACTGCTGGTAACCTCACGGTTCTGACGCAAGGGCGTGGTGGCCATCAGCCCTCCTCCCCCAACCGCGCGACAGTCAGGAACGCCTCGGGCGAAACGCGGATCGCGGCGCCGGTGGGGCAGGCACGCACGCACGAAGGGCCGCCGTCGATCCCGGCGCACATGTCGCACTTGATCGCCTTCTTCGGCTGTTCGACCTTGCCCGCGTGCTTCTTGCGCCAGTCCTTGCCCGGCTCGCCCGGTCCGGGGCCTTTGCCGAGAAACATCCACGAGAGCAGCGAAGGCTTCTTTGGCGGCACCGCGTCCATGCGGATCACGCCGTAGGGGCAGTTGCGCTGGCAATTGCCGCAGCCGATGCAAGTCTCGTCGATGAACACCTCGCCATCCGGGCCGCGCCGGATCGCATTGGGCGGGCAGTCGGCCATGCAGTGCGGATGTTCGCAGTGGCGGCACGAAGTGGGCACGTGGAGATGTGCGTAAGTTGTACCCGCCTCGCGGTCGAGGCGGGAGAGGCCGTCATGGCTGTCCGCGCAGGCTTTCTCGCAATTGTCGCAGCCGACGCAAAGCTTCTCGTCGATCAGCAGCACGTCGGTCGCTTCGCCGATGCCGTTGTCGACCAGGAACTGCGCGGTCTGCGAATACATGTCGACCACGCTGGAGAAGTTCTCCTTGCGCCCTTCGATGAAGGCATTGACCTCGCGCCGCCGCTCCATCTCGCCCATGGCCTTGGTGCGCAGTTGCGGCTTGCGGTCCAGCAGGCGCATGAACGCCTCGCCCGGCAGGCGGATCAGTTCGGAGCGGATCGCTGCGCGTACCGTGGCGGAGCGGCGCGATCCGTCGATCACTGCCATCTCGCCGACATAGGCCCCGGCGGGCAGATAGCTGAGGAACACCGGCTTTCCGGCGATCTCGCGCTCCACCACCATCGATCCGCGGCGGATGATGAAGATATCGGTGCCTTCCGCGCCTTCCTGCATCACCACGTCGCCCGCCCGAGCCTCCACCACTTCGGCCCCGGCGACCAGTTCGGCGATATCGTCCGGCGTCAGCCCCGATCCGAATATCTGGAGCAATTGCCGCTCGATCGAAATGCGGTTGACCACGCGGGCGGCGGCGGGCGCCGTCGCCATCAGCTTCAGCGCGGCGGCGCGCGGCAGTTCGACGACGATCAGGTCGCTGCCCGCCCGCACCGTCGCCCCGCGCCTGCGGCCCGAGATCAGGCCCACTTCACCGAAGATAGAGCCCTCGCCAATGGGCACGGTGATCGAGGGATCGTCCTTGCTGACTTCCACCAGCACCGATCCTTCGGCGATGGCGAAGAGCGAGGAGCCGGGCTCATGCCGCAGGAACACCGCCGCCCCTGCGGGAACCGCGCGCACGGCGGAATCGAGCATGATCTCGCGCAATTGCAGCGCCGAAATCTCGCGGAAGATCTCGATCCGCGTCCCGAACAGCGTGAGCCATTCCTCGACCCCGCGATTGCCGGGCAGCGGCGCGAATTTTTCGGCCAGTATCGGCTCGTCGGCAGGCTTGAGCGCGGTATTGCCGTTCAGGAACTCGACGACGTCGTAGCCCTGATTCATGCAGTGCTTGATCAGCGGATAACCCGCCAGCGCGCCGATCACGTGGATGCCCGGCCGTGTCGTCTCGAACTGGGGGGAGAGGACGGGGAATGCCTCCCGCTCTGGGCTGGTGAAGGCGATCCCGCAGTCTTCCACGAACTTGCGCGGCGGGGCGGAGCCGGTGCGGGCAATGATCCGGTCGCAGCGGATCGTCTCCTGCCCGTCGCGGGTATCGAGCACCAGTTCGCCGCCCTGTTCGCCAAGGCGCACTTCGGCCGGCGTTGTCTCATTCCGCACGCGGATGCGGCCTGCCGCCTCGGCTTCGGCCAACAGGGTGACGTTGCCTTCCTTGGCGCGGGCGAATTCGGTGCCGCGATTGAGGATGGTGACGACATTGCCCTGCGCCGGATCGGCGGCAAGCCCCAGCGCATTCTCGATCCCCGCATCGCCCGAACCGACCACGGTCACGTGCTCATCGATATACTCACCGGGATCGTCGAGCTGGTACTGGATATGCGGCATGTCCGCGCCGGGACAGCGCAGGCGGTTGGGATTGCCCTGCGTGCCGATCGCGAGGATCACGGCTTCCGCCTCGATCCGCGCGCCGTCCTTCAGCTTCAGGACAAAGGCGCCCTTCTCGCCCTCTATGGCAACGACTTCGGCGTGGTAGCGCACGGCGATGCCCTGTGCGGCGGCCTGCTCGTCCCAGGTGCCCAGCACCGCCTCGCGCTTGCCGGCGTCGAAATCGAAATCGGACCGCAGCACCAGCGAGGCGGGCGTCGCCATCACGTGCTTGCCCTTCTGGTACTTGAAGATCGTGTCCGACAGGTGGTTGGTCTTTTCCAGCAGCACGTGGCTCATGCCAAGCGCGGCTGCGCGGCCCGCCGCGCTCATGCCGGCGGGGCCCGAGCCCACGATGGCCAGTCGGACGCGTTCCGTCACCAAATTCCCCCTGCCGAGCCGCGATGGACATCGCCACGCCGGATGCCTGCCCAGCGAATGGGCCCCGCGATTGCAAAGTGCGGTGAAATTCCGCATCTGCGCTCGCGAGCAGCGTCCGACGTGCCCCCTGGGGCCGACCGGGCTCTCATGGATCGGTTTTTCCGATGTTACAACAGGGGGTTTACCGATGGGGGCAAAGATCGGTGTCCAGCGCGCGGCGCTGGTCGTCGCCGGGCTGGTTGCCGCAAGTGCGGTCGGCGTGGCCGTCTGGCGCACCAACGAACACCGGCCGGAAGCCGCAGCCGCCGGGGCAATCGCGCCGGGCGCAGACCCTGTCGGCACATTGGAACAGGCCGCGCACGATGCGCCCGCCGATGCCGCCGCATGGCAGAAGCTCGGCCTCGCCTACTTCGCGCAGAATCGCTACGGCGAAGCGGCCGATGCCTATGCGCGCGCGGCCGCCATCGCGCCGGATAAGGCAGTCCTGTGGTCTGCGCTGGGCGAGGCGCGAGTCATGGCCAGCGAACACGATCCGATGCCGGAACCCGCGCTGGAGGCCTTCCGCAAGGCCGCCTCTCTCGACAAGGCCGATCCCCGCGCCCGCTATTTCCTGGCCGTGAAGCGCGATCTGAACGGGGATCATGCCGGCGCGCTGGACGACTGGCTGGCGCTGCTGCGCGTTTCCCCCGCCGATGCCCCGTGGCGCACCGATCTCGTCCGCACCATTCAGCAAGTGGCGACGATAAACCATATCGACGTGACGAAGAAACTGGCCGAAGCGCAGGCCCTGCCCGCGGCCGCCCTGCCGCATGCGCAGGAAATGCCGCTGGCCACGCAAGGCATTCCCGGGCCCAGCGCCGGTGACATCGCCGCCGCCGCCCGGATGGCCCCGCACGAACAGCGCGAAATGGCGGACGGCATGGTCGCCCGCCTCGAAGCGCGGCTCGCGACCGAGCCTTCAAATGTCGACGGCTGGATCATGCTGATGCGCAGCCGGACGACGCTGGGAGAGACCGACAAGGCCCGCAAGGCGCTCGCCGATGCTATCGCCGCCAACCCCTCGCGTAGCGGGGATTTGCGCCAGCAGGCAGACGTTCTCGGCATTCACTGACAGGGGGCCACGGCGCGCACGATTAGCCAGAACCAATCACGGCGCGCCGTAACCGGCTTCCCTCGCGCGCGATGTGGGGAGCATGTGTCCCCAACGTCGAATCGATCCTGCCGGGAGTGCGCCATGAGTGAAGAACGCGAAATCGATGGTCTGCGCTGCATGTGGATGCGTGGCGGCACCTCGAAGGGCGGCTACTTCCTCAAGTCCGATCTCCCCGCAGACACCGCCGCGCGCGATGCCTTCCTGCTCGCGATCATGGGCTCGCCCGATCCGCGCCAGATCGACGGCATGGGCGGCGCCGATCCGCTGACCAGCAAGGTCGCCGTCGTCAGCAAGTCTGCCCGCGAAGGGATCGATGTCGATTACCTGTTCCTGCAGGTCTTCGTCGATCAGGCCATCGTCACCGACCAGCAGAACTGCGGCAATATCCTTGCCGGGATCGGCCCCTTCGCTATCGAGCGCGGGCTGATTGCGGCCACCGGCGACGAGACGAACGTCGCCATCTTCATGGAGAACACCGGCCAGGTCGCCGTCGCCACCGTGCAGACGCCGGGCGGACAGGTGACGTACAAGGGCGATGCCAGGATCGACGGCGTGCCCGGCAGCCACGCACCGATCCCGCTGGAATTCCGCGACACCGCCGGTTCTTCCTGCGGCGCGCTGCTGCCCACCGGCAATGCCGTGGACGAAGTGAACGGCGTGCGCGTGACGCTGATCGACAACGGCATGCCCTGCGTCGTCATGAAGGCCGAGGACGTCGGCATCACGGGCTACGAAGACCGCGAAAGCCTTGACGCCAATACCGAGTTGAAGGCCAGGATCGAGGCCATCCGCCTTGCCGTGGGCGAGCGGATGAACCTCGGCGATGTCAAGGACAAGTCGGTTCCCAAGATGATGCTGGTCGCCCCGCCGAAGCATGGCGGTGCGGTGACCGTGCGCAGTTTCATTCCCCACCGCGCCCACGCCACCATCGGCGTGCTCGGCGCGGTCTCGGTGGCGACGGCCTGCCTGATCGAAGGCTCGCCCGCCGCCGAAGTCGCCATATGCCCCGAGGGTCGCCGCAAGACGCTGTCGGTCGAACATCCGACCGGCGAGATGTCCTGCGTCCTCGAAGTGGACGAGGGCGGCGCCGTGGTGAGCGCCGCCCTCCTTCGCACCGCGCGCAAGCTGATGGACGGGGTGGTTTTCGCTTGAGCGCCAATCACTAACTGCAAAAAGCGCTCGCCGCGTCGCAACATTCCGGGTTATCAGGGCTTCAAGGGATCGATCGGCATCCCGCCCGACAGGAGTTGCGACATGGCCTCGAAATTCATCCTGACCACGACCATCGCCGCTGCGGCGCTTGCCGCTGTCGCCGGCTGCAAGGGGCCGCAAGCCGCCCCTGACAGCACCGCCACCGCCACGAATTCCCCGATCGACGTCTCCACGATCGTCAAGACGCGCAAGGCGAACTTCAAGGACATCGCCAAGTCCAACAAAGTGGCCAAAGTCGCGCTCGAAGCCTCGACGCCGGACTTCCCCACGGCCTCCGCCGCCGCTCAGGCGATCCAGACGGACGCGGGCAAGATCGTGGGTCTGTTCCCCGACGGCACCGGCCCGGCTGAAGCCCCGAAGACCGAGGCCCTGCCGATAATCTGGCAGAAAAACGCCGAGTTCAAGGCCGCCGCAGACAAGCTGATCGCCGCCGCCGGAACGCTCAAGACCGCTGCCGATGCCAAGGACCTCGCCGCCGCGAATACTGCGATGGCGGGCATCGGCGCCGCCTGCAAGGGCTGCCACGAGACGTTCCGAAAGAAAGATAAGTGAGTTCCCCGGCGGCCCCCACGGGCGTCCGCACCGCGCTTTGGGACCTGCCGGTCCGGGTGATCCACTGGAGCTTCGTGGTGCTGATCCCGGCGCTCTGGTGGACGGCCGAGAACGACCGGATGGCCCTGCACATGCAGATCGGCACGGTCTTGCTGCAACTGCTGGTGATCCGCGTGCTCTGGGGCTTCGTGGGCGGTTCGACCGCGCGCTTCGCCGCGTTCGTGCGCGGCCCCGGCGCGGTGCTGGCCTACTTGCGCGGCAAGACCGATGCCGCCGCTGCCGGGCACAACCCGGCGGGCGGCTGGAGCGTGATCACGCTGCTCGGCCTGATGGGGCTTCAGGTCACGCTCGGGCTGTTCTCGGGCGACGAGGATGACGGCGCCGTTGGCCCGCTCAATCATCTCGTGTCTTTCCGCACCGCCGACCGGGCGAGTAACCTGCACGGGCTGGTGTTCTATCTGATCCTCGCGCTGATCGCCCTGCACCTTGTAGCGATCGTCTATTACCGCGCGGTCAGGCGAGATCGGCTGATCGCGCCGATGGTGACCGGCAAGCGCGTGTTGCCTGCGGCCACGCCGGGGCTGGTGCGTGCGCCGGCTTGGCGGTTCTTCGCCTGTGTGGTGGTGGCATGGCTGGTCGGCTGGGCGATCTGGAGCGGGGTCAAGGCTTAGCGGCGGACGGTCGGAGGCTTCCGTTCCGCCCAGTCGCTTTAGACGCAAGCCATGGTTCGGCGCCCGTCGAGCACCCATCGGGGTTCCGGGCTAACCTGCGAAATGGATCCTGAAACAAGTTCAAGATGACGGATTGAGAGAACATCCGTTCCGCTGGCGACGAAGTCCCCATTTTGACAGCCCTGCTCTCAGCCCAACCTCTCAACCCCGCTCAGGCTGAGCTTGTCGAAGCCCCCTGAGGCGGGGCGCTGGGTCTACCATCCTTCGACAGGCTCAGGATGAGCGGGGTGGGTGGGGCTAGGGTGGAGATGGAGAAGACGATGCTCGCTCCCCCGCTTCACCCCTGCTTCAATTCCCGCAGTTCCTTCCGCGCCGCCATGTAGTTCGGCAACACGCTCCCCGCATACGTCCCGAAGATCGGCAGGTCGCCCCGGTCGATCGTCTCGGCCTCCGCATAGTGCGCAATGATCGCATCGGAATCGTTCATAAACTTGCCCGGCGCGTACTGCACGGTCGGGAACGTCACTTTCTCGAAATGCGGGGCGAGCTCGGCGCGGATCGCGGCTTCGTTCTCATCCCCGGCTGAGAAAATGCGCTGCTCGAACTGATCGAGAAGCCCCGCCTCCAGCAAAAAGATCCGCAGCTTGAGGCAGTGCGGACACGTCGCCTTCAGATAGAGAACGGGGCGGAACAGACTGTCTGACATGGGTTTTCCTCGTTCGGTCATTCGGTAAACGAGATGGAGGTGGGCTTGGCCAGTTCAAGCCCGCTGCCCGTCGCGGTCAGCCTGCCGCTGGCACGGTCCACCGCGAAGACCGCGAGATTGCCGCCACCTTGCGCGCCGCCCTGATTGGCGACCACCAACCATTTGCCATCGCCTGAAAGCGAGAAGGCCCAGGGGATCTGTCCGCCGCTGTCCACCGTGTCGATCGGCGCCAGTCCGCCGTCCTGCCGCACGGCGTAGATCTGGATGCGATTGGCCGCACGGTTGCCTGCGTAGAGGAAGCGCCCATCGCGCGAGATCGCGATTTCCGATCCGCTGCGCGTGCCCACGAAGTCGGCCGCATCGAGCTGGACCGTAGACAGCGGCGTGAGCCGTCCCTGCCCGGCATCCCACGCATAGCTGACGATCGAGCCCCCCATTTCCTCCATCAGGAAGGCATGGCGGCGGTCCGGCGAGAACACGATGTGCCGGGGGCCGGCGCCGGGCGTCACGGATGCGAAAGGCTCCGGCGCGGGTGATATCGTGCCCTTGGCGGCATCGAAGCGGTAGACGTAGACCTTGTCCGCGCCGAGATCGGGCGACAGCAGCCAGCGGCCCGAAGGATCTAGCGTCACGCCGTGCGCATGCGGCCCCTTCTGCCGCCGCTCGTTGGGGCCGGAGCCGGTATGGGCCTCCACGCTGGACGGCGCGGCGGCCAGCGTTCCGTCCGCCCCGACCGGGATCGTCGCGACGTGTCCGCTGCTGTAGTTGGCGACGAACAGCGTCCGCCCGTCCTGCGACAGCGCAAGGTGGGTCGGCCCGCCGCCGCCCGAATCGGCGCGTCCGCGAGGCGCCAGCGCGCCGGTCGCCGGGTCGTAGGAGAAGCCCAGCACGGCGCCATGGATCGTGCCGTCGTTGCCCGTCTCGCTCACTGAGAAAAGGCGGCGGTGGGCGGAATCGGCGAGTACCCAGGTCCCCCGGTCGACTTCCGCGACCACACCCAGCGAAGTGAGCGCGCCGCTCTGCGGATCGAACCGTACAGCCACCACGCCCTGCCCCGGCCCGCTGCCCTGCGTGCCGACATAGGCCAGCGTCTGGACCGGAGCGCTTGCAGTCGGCACGGTCGCGCACCCCGTCAGCGCGATGGCCGTCATGCCGGACGTCGCCCAGCGCATGGCGCTACCCCACAGCTTCGCTTTCATTTTCGCATCCTTTTCCCGATCTTGCCCCGCAGGTTAGCGAGCTAATGCGGACCCGGCCACAGCACCGTGCGCAATCTATCGGGGACGGTGCGGAATCGAAGCCTTTGTAAAGTTCCTCCCCTGCAAGGGGAGGAGTTCGGGGGGGCGCGCGAGGGCCATTGCGCCTGCCGCATCCGGTACTTAGGTTGACCGCGCGCCTTTCCCCCTCCCCCGCGATGGCGCGGCGATACAGGAGCCTCTCCTCATGGAATTCCGTCGCGAATCCGACTCCATCGGCGAAATCGACGTCCCAGCGAACGCCTATTGGGGCGCGCAGACCGAACGCAGCCTGCACAACTTCCCGTTCGGCCAGACCGAGCGCATGCCGATCGCCATCATCCACGCCCTCGCCCGCGTGAAGCTGGCCGCCGCGCGGGTGAACCGTCGCCACGGGCTCGCCGCCGAGCTGGCGCAGGCCATCGAGGCGGCGGCCGCCGAAGTGATCTCGGGCTCGCACGACGACCAGTTCCCGCTGGTGATCTGGCAGACCGGCTCGGGCACCCAGAGCAACATGAACGTCAACGAAGTGATCGCCGGACGCGCCAACGAGCTGCTTTCCAGCAAGCGCGGCGGCAAGAGCCCGGTCCACCCCAACGACGACGTCAACCGCGGCCAGTCCTCGAACGACAGCTTCCCCACCGCCCTGCACGTCGCCGCCGCGCTGGGGATCGAGCGGGCCCTGCTGCCCGCGCTGGACCGGCTGGCGGCGGCGCTCAATGCCAAGGCCCAGGCGTGGAGCGGGATCGTCAAGATCGGCCGCACCCACTTGCAGGACGCCACGCCGCTGACGCTGGGCCAGGAGTTCTCCGGCTATGTCCAGCAATTGCGCGACGCGCGGCGGCGGCTGGTGGAGGCCGAACAGGGCGTGCTGCGGCTGGCGCAGGGCGGCACCGCCGTCGGCACCGGGCTCAACGCGCCAGAGGGCTTTGCGGCCGACATGGCCTCCGATCTGGCATCGCAGACCGGGCTGGCCTTCGTGCCCGCGCCCAATGCCTTCGAGGCGCTGGCCAGCAACGATGCGCTGGTGCAGCTTTCGGGCACGCTTTCGACGCTGGCGGTGGCACTGACCAAGATTGCCAACGACGTGCGGCTGCTGGGATCCGGGCCCCGCTCCGGGCTGGGTGAGCTGGACTTGCCAGCCAACGAACCGGGCAGCTCGATCATGCCGGGCAAGGTCAATCCCACCCAGTGCGAGATGCTGACGATGGTCTCCGCGCAAGTGATCGGCAACCATCAGGCGGTGACCGTCGGCGGGATGCAGGGGGCGTTCGAGCTGAATGTGTTCAAGCCGCTGATCGGCGCGGCGGTCACGCGCTCGATCGCGCTACTGGCGACCGGGATGGACAGCTTCGCCGAGCGCTGCGTGGAAGGGATAGAGCCCAACCGCCGGCGCATCGCCGAACTGGTGGAGCGCTCGCTGATGCTGGTCACTGCGCTCGCGCCCGAGATCGGTTACGACAATGCGGCCAAGATCGCCAAGCATGCCCATGCGGAAGGGATGACTCTGCGCGAGGCGGCGCTCGATCTGGGGCTGGTTGACGAGGCGACGTTCGACCGGGTGGTGCGGCCTGAAACGATGGTTTGAGGGGGCTAAGGGGCCGGGATTGAGTCGGATCAGGATGACATCCTGAACCCCAAACCTTCGTCGCCCCCGCGAAGGCGGGGGCCCCGCTGCCTTCTCGCTACATCGCAAGAACAAGCGGGGTCCCCGCCTGCGCGGGGACGACGAGGTTCATTGTGTTGACCTCGTTCGGGCCGGCCCGGCTTTCGCCAGCCAGATTCAAATCGGGCCCTTCAAGCCCGACCGTTTAGGGCCAGCCCTTCCCGGACCGGCCCCGCATTCCTTCAGCCCTTGGCCTGCTCGGGCCCGCCGATGGCGCGCACGTAAGCCACGGCGGCACGCATCCGATCGGTCTCGACCGCGATCGCCGAACGCTGGGCGGCCAGCGCATCGGTCTGCGCGGTGACGACATCGAGGTAACCCGATGCGCCGTCGCGATAGCGCGACATGGCGATCTCGCTGGTGCGGCCTGCGGCGTCGGCGGCTTCGCGCTGGGCTTTGCCTTGTGCCTCAAGCTGGCGCATCGCCGAGATGGAGTCTTCCACCTCGCGGAAGGCGTCCAGCACCGTCGAGCGGTAATCGGCAGCGGCCTGATCGTATTCCGCGCGCGAGATCTTGACTTGCGCGCGACGAGCACCGCCGTCGAAGACGTTGAGCAATGCCGTCAGCGGGCCCAGCGCCCACATGCTGTTCGGCGCGCTCAGCAGGTTGCCGTGGGTGGCCTGCCACCCGCCCGAACCGCCGAGGCTGATGGTCGGGAACCATGCTGCGCGGGCGACGCCGATCTGGGCATTGGCGGCAAAGACGCGGCGTTCGGCGGCAGCGATGTCCGGGCGGCGCTGGAGCAGTTCGGACGGCGTGCCCACCGCAATAACCGGCGTGGCAATCGCGCCGTCGCGCGGGGCGACGTGGAAGTCCGATGCCAGCGCGCCGGTCAGCGCGGCCAGTTCGTGCTCGGTCTGCGCGCGATCGTTGGCGACCGATGCGACTTGTGCCTGCGCATTGCCGAGCACGGTACGTGCGCGGTTGACGTCGATGCCCGAGGCGATGCCGCCCTCGTGCCGGGTCTCGGTCAGTTCGAGCGCGTGCTTGAAAGCGTCCACCGAATCGTCGAGCAGGCGGGCTTCCGCGTCGAGCCCGCGCAGCCGCAGGTAGGCATCCGCCACCGAGGCCTGAAGGCTGAGTCGTGCCGAGGCGAGATCGCCTTGCGAGGCTTCCGCTTCCGCCTTGCCGGCCTTCACCGTGTTGCGCACCCGGCCCCAGAGGTCGAGCTCGTAGGACACGCTGCCGCCGACCACGAAGTCGTTGTAGGTCGCCGGGCCATTGGTGGCGAGCGGACGGCCGCCCGAGACACGCTCACGCGTGGCCGCACCGGAAACGCCGACCTGCGGGTAGAGGCCCGAGGCGGCAAGACCGGCGGCGGCATGCGCCTGGTCGTAGCGCGCGAGCGCGGCGGCCAGCGTCGGGCTCGCGGCGGCGGCGCGGGTTTCGAGATCGTCGAGCACCGGATCGCCGAACGCGGTCCACCAGTCTCCCCGCACGTCGCCATCGCTCGGCGCGGCCTGCGTCCAGCCCGCCATCTCGGCGAACTGGGCGGGCGCGGCGGGCAAGGCGCTCTGCGGCGATTTATAGTCGGGCGCCATCGAGCAGCCGGCAAGGCCGGTGCCCGCAAGCAGCACCGCGGTCATGGCGGCAAGCGCCGCGCGGTTAGCCGCCATGGGCCGCACCTTTGCCCGGAGCATCAGCCTTGGCCGGAGCGTCGGCAGCCGCCTGCGACTGCACATGGTCGCCGGTGCGGATCGAGTCCGGCGGCGAGTCCACCACGCGGTCACCCAGATTGACGCCGACCGAGACGATCACCGACTTGCCCTGATCGCGGGCGATGGTGATCGGGCGCACGGTGACGCGGTTGTCCGCGCCGAGCACGGCGACGCTCGGGCCCTTGTCGGTGTTGAGCACCGCGCTGCCCGGCAGGGTCACGCCCTTCAGCGTGGCATCGACGTCGAAGTGGGCCTGCACGAAGGCGCCCGGCTTGAGCGCGCCTTCCGAGTTGTCGGCCTGCACTTCGACCAGCACCGCGCCCGACTGGGCGTCGACCGCGCCGGCGCTGCGGCTGACCGTGCCGGGGAACGTGCGGCCGGGGAACTCGGGCAGGCTCAGCGCGACGGCGACGCCGGGGTTGACCAGCGCCGAGTAGATCTGCGGCACCCGCACATAGACGCGCATCTTGTGCGTGTCGGATACGGTGAACAGCGGCTGGGCGGCGGCATTGCCTGCCACCACCAGCGCGCCGATCTGCGCCGAGCGGCTGGTGACGACGCCTGCGAACGGAGCTGAAAGCTGGGTGAAGCCGTGCTGCGCCTCAAGCTCGCGCACATTGGCGAGCGCGGCATTGGCGAGCGCGGTCTTGGCCGCGAGGTCGCCCGCCTTCTCGTCCACTTCCTGCTGCGAGACGGCATCCTTGCCGAGCATCGCGCTCCAGCGCTTGGAGGTCGTCGCCGCAAGGCGCTGGTTGGCCAGCGCGGTCTGGTAGTCCGCCTTGGCCTGCGCCAGCTGCTGGTCGATTTCCGGCGCGTCCAGAATGGCCAGCGGCTGGCCGGCCTTCACGTGATCGCCGATATCGGCCAGCCACTTGCTGACGTAGCCGTTGGTGCGCGCATTGATCGCGGCGCTGTTCCATGCCTGCGCAGTGCCGGGAAGGACGAGCCCGCCCTGCCCTGCGGCAGTCTGGGGCACGACCACCGAGACGGTGGGCAACGCGGCGTCGGCGGCCACCGTTTCCAGTTCCTTGCGGGCCTGGATGCGGGTGGCGGTGCCGATGCCGACCACCGCGAGCGCCACCAGCGCGGCGCCGACGCCGATGCGCTTCAGCGTGCGGCTGTCGGGGCCGGTCGGGGTTTCGCCCTCGGGGCTTTCGGGGATCGCGTGGTTCTGGGGATCAAGCATGGGCGGCCTGCACTTCCATGGGAGCGACCTTCTCGCGGCGACGGCCGTGGAAGAAGGCGAAGACGGTGGGAACGAAGAACAGCGTGGCGATCGTCGCACAGACGAGACCACCGATCACGGCGCGGCCGAGCGGAGCGTTCTGCTCGCCGCCCTCGCCAAGGCCAAGGGCCATCGGCGCCATGCCGATGATCATGGCGAGCGCGGTCATCAGCACGGGGCGGAAGCGGACGAGGCCGGCTTCCATCGCCGCCTTCACCGGATCGCCCAGCTCGGCCAGCTTTTCGCGGGCGAAGCTGACGACCAGGATCGAGTTGGCGGTGGCCACGCCCATGCACATGATCGCGCCGGTAAGGGCCGGGACCGACAGCGTGGTCCCGGTCGCGAACAGCATCCAGACGATACCGGCCAGAGCGGCGGGCAGCGCGGTGATGATGATGAACGGATCGAGCCAAGACTGGAAGTTCACGACGATCAGCAAGTAGATCAGCACGACTGCCGCGAGCAGGCCCCAGCCGAGGCCGGAGAAGGCCGTGTTCATCGTCTGGTACTGGCCGCGGATGGTCACGCTGGCGCCCTTGGGCATTTCACCCTTGAGCGAGTTGATCGCGTGCTGCACGTCGCCCGCCACGGCACCAAGGTCACGGCCCTGGATGGTCGCGAAAATGTCGATGACCGGGGCGATGTTATAGTGCGAGACGACCGGTGCGGTGGTCGAACGGGTTACCGTGGCCAGCGCGCCCAGCGGCTGCGGACCGGCAGTGCCCGATCCGGAGACCGGCAGGTTGGCCAGCTTGCTCATCGAATCGACGGCATAGTCCGGCGCCTGCGCGACCACGGCATATTGCACGCCGTTGTCCGGGTTCACGAAGTACACCGGCGCGGTCTGCGAGGTACCGGCAAGCGAGTTGCCGAGGCTGGTGGTCACGTCCCTTTCGGTCAGGCCGTACTGCCCGGCCCGCGCGCGGTCGACATTGACGTCGAGCTGCGGCGAGTTGGCAGGCTGCTGGATGCGCAAGTCGGCCAGGCCGGGAATGCCGTTCAGCTTCACCATCAGCTTGTGCGCGAAGGCACGCGCCGCCGCGGGATCCTTGCCGGAGATCTGGACGTCGATCGGCGAAGGCGAACCGAAGTTCAGGATCTGGCTGGTGATGTCGGCGGGCAGGAACGAGAACTGCGTGCCGGGGAAGCGGCGGGGCAGTTCGCGGCGCAGCTGCGCGACGTAGCCGTCGGTCGGCTTGTGGCCTTCCTTCAGCGTGATCAGCATGTCGCCGTCCTGCGGACCGATGGTGCCGCTGTTGTTGTAGACGGTGTTGATCGAGCTGACCGGCAGACCGATGTTGTCGGTGACCGATTCCAGCTGGGCGCTCGGGATGATCTTGCGCACTTCGGTGGTGATCTGTTCGAAGTTGCGCGCGGCTTCGTCGATGCGGGTGCCGACCGGCACGCGGATGTGCATGGCGATCTGGCCGGAATCGACCGACGGGAAGAAGTTGCTGCCCAGCATCGGCATCAGGCCGAAGGAGAGCACGACCACGGTGAGGAAGCCGATCATGAACGGCTTGCGCGAGCGCAGGGCGCGGGCAAGCATGCCGAGGTAACCGGCGCGGATCTTCTCGAAGCGGGCCTCGAAGCCGCGCTGGAACCGCACGAAGGGATTGCGCGAGGCCGGCGAACCGGCGTTGTGCGCATTCTCGTCATGCGGGGTGTGCGGCTTCAGCAGGTACATCGCCATGGTCGGCACCAGGGTGCGCGACAGGATGAACGAGGCGATCATCGCGAAGACCACCGAAAGCGCCATCGGCACGAACAGGTAGCCCGCAACGCCCGGCAGGAAGAACATCGGAACGAAGACGATGCAGATGCAGAGCAGCGAAACGAAGGCCGGGGTCACGATCTGGGCGGCACCGTCAAGGATGGCGTCCATCACGCCCTTGCCCTGTTCGAGGTGCCAGTTGATGTTCTCGATGGTCACAGTCGCGTCGTCGACGAGGATGCCGACCGCGAGCGCCAATCCGCCCAGCGTCATGACGTTCATCGTCTGCCCGAACACCGCGAGCGCGGCGACGGCGGCGAGGACCGCCAGCGGGATCGAAACCGCGATGATCACGGTCGAACGCCAGGAACCGAGGAACAGCAGGATCATCAGCGAGGTCAGCGCGGCGGCGATCGCGCCTTCATGAAGCACGCCCGAAACGGCGGCCTTCACGAACACCGACTGGTCGCCCACCGGCAGCACTTTCAGCGTGTCCGGCAGGGTGGAGGTGATCTTGGGCAGCGCGTCCTTCACGCCGTCCACCACCGACAGGGTCGAGGCGGCGCCGTTCTTGAGCACGGTGAGCAGCACCGAGCGGCTGCCCTGCACGTGCACGACGTTCTGCTGCTGGGCGCTGCCGTCGCGGACGAAGGCCACGTCGCGCATGTAGATCGTCGCGCCGTTGACCACCTTGACCGGCAGGTCGTTCAGCGCCTCGATCGAGGCGGGGGTGTTGTTCAGGCGGACCGAGTACTGCGCCGGGCCGATCTTGACGAAGCCGGCCGGGTTGATCTGGTTCTGCGCAGCGATGGCGTTGCCGACGTCCTGCGCCGAAAGGCCGCGCGCCTGCAGCGCGTCGGGATCGAGGTCGACCTGCACCTGGCGCTGCTTGCCGCCCGAGGGATAGGGCATGGCAAGGCCGGGAATGGTGACGAGGCCGGTGCGGACCTGGTTCTGGCCGATGTCGAACAGCTGCTGTTCTGACAGACCCTTGCCCGAGAGCGCGAGCTGGAGGATCGGCACAGTGGAGGCGGAATAGTTCAGGATCAGCGGCGGGTTCACGCCCGGCGGCATCTGCTTCAGCACGGTCTGCGAAATCGAGGTGACCTGCGCCGTCGCCGTGCGGATATCCGCGCCCGGCTGGAAGTAGATCTTGACGATGCCGGTGCCTTGCAGCGACTGGCTTTCGATATGTTCGATATCGTTGACGGTGGTGGTCAGCACGCGCTCGTAAGGCGTGACCATGCGGTCCGACATGTCCTGCGGCGACAGACCCGTATAAGTCCACGCAACCGCGATGACGGGGATCTTGATCTCCGGAAAGATGTCGACCGGTGTGCGGAAAGCGGCGATCAGGCCGCCGATCGCGATAAGAATGGCCATGACGATAAATGTCAGTGGCCGATGCAGCGCGGTCTTGACGATTCCCAGCATCGAATACTCCAAACGCCGAGGAGCCCGCGCGCAGGGACGCACGGCTCGCCGGCCAGATCGCCTCACCCCGGAAATGGTATGGAGAGCCGATAGCCGGAAGCCGCGCTAAGGCGCGGCGGGGACCGGGACGACCCTTCCTGTTTTTTCGAGAATCAGGCGCCTATCAGCTTGGGCCGCCCGGAAATAGATACTTAGTTTTGATTGCTGTCATGAAATTGAATCATGACTGGCGTGCGGCACACAGCCCACACGGGGCCCCGGCGGGGCACAATCCGCAGTATACTGCGCTTCACACGCGTTCGAGCAGTACCGCCAAGCCTTGTCCCACGCCGATGCACATGAAGGCAAGGGCGTAGCGGCCATACGTTCGGCTGAGCTGTTCGGTCGCACTCATCGCGATTCTGGCGCCCGACATGCCCAGTGGATGGCCCAAAGCGATGGCCCCGCCGTTCGGATTGACGCGCGAGTCGGTGAAGGGATCGACACCCAGATCGCGCAGTGTGGCGATGGCCTGACTGGCGAAGGCTTCGTTGAGTTCGATGACGTCCATCTGGTCCATCGTCAGGCCATTGCGGGCGAGCACCTTGCGCGCGGCCTCGATCGGGCCCGCCCCCATGATGCGCGGCGCGATGCCCGATGCGGCCATGCCGATCACGCGGGCGCGCGGGGTCAGGCCGTGCCGTTTTGCGGCCGCCTCGCTGGCGACCAGCATCGCCGCCGCGCCGTCGTTGAGCCCTGAGGCGTTGCCCGCCGTCACCGTGCCGTCCGCTTTCACCACCGGCTTCAGCTTCGCGAGCGCTTCGAGGCTGGTCGCGCGGGGATGTTCGTCGCGGTCGAACACCAGCGGATCGCCCTTCTTCTGCGGGATCGAGACCGGCACGATCTCGGCCGCCAGACGCCCGCTGGCCTGCGCGGCGGCGGCTTTCTCCTGACTGGCGAGAGCGAAGCGGTCCTGATCCTCGCGGCTGACCTGCCACTGGTCGGCGACATTCTCGCCCGTCTGCGGCATCGTATCGACGCCGTAAGCGGCCTTCATCGCCGGATTTATGAACCGCCAGCCGAGCGTGGTGTCCTCGATCTTCTGATCGCGGCCGAATGCGCTGCCCGCCTTGCCCATGACATAGGGCGCGCGGGTCATGGACTCGACGCCGCCGGCGATCATCAGATCGGCATCGCCGCTGCGGATCGCCTGCGCCGCCATGCCCAGCGCGTTGAGTCCGGAGGAGCACAGGCGGTTGACCGTCACCCCCGGCACCGTTTCCGGCAGACCCGCCAGCAGCGTGGCCATGCGTGCGACGTTGCGGTTGTCCTCCCCCGCCTGATTGGCGCAGCCGAGGATCACATCGTCCACGGCATCCCAGTCCACGCCCTGATTGCGCTCCACCAGCGCGCGCAGCGGAATGGCGGCAAGGTCATCGGCGCGGACGCTGGAAAGCGAGCCGTTCAGCTTGCCGATGGGGGTGCGGATGGCGTCGCAGACGAATGCTTCGGACATGAGAGATCAGCCTTCGAGAAACGGAATGAGCGCGGCGGCCAGCGCCTCGGGCGCTTCCAGCGGCGCAAGGTGCGCGGCAGTCAGTTCGGCATGGCGGGCGCCGAGAATGCGCGCCAGCAGATGCTCGCCGTGCCCTTCGAGCGGGGTGGAGGTATCGCGAGTGCCGGTGACGACCAGCGTGGGCGCGGCAATCCCGCCGATCCGGGCCCCAAGGTCCATGTCACGGATCGCCGCGCCGCAGCCCGCATAGCCCTGCGGGTCCATGGTCACGAGCTGGCGGCGCACCGTCTCGTAGAGCGCGGGGTTTTCCTCGCGCAGGTCTTCCGAGAGGAAGCGGCCCATCGCCAGATCGGCGATGGCGGCCATGCCGGAGCCCCGGACTTTGGCGACGCGGTCGTTCCACGCGGCCGCGTCCATCGTCGCGGAGGTGCAGACCAGCGCCAGCTTTTCCACCTGCTGCGGACGGGCCAGCGCCAGTTCCATGCCGATCATGCCGCCCAGCGACACGCCCGCGAGCGCAAACCGATCGATCCCGGCATCGTGCGCCACCGCCAGAACATCGCGCGCCAGCAATTGCATCGAGAAGTCGCCGGGCTCGGCGGTGGAAGCGCCATGGCCGCGCGTATCGATGCGCAGCAGCCGGAAGCGCGCGCGCAGCAGCGGCAGCACCGGGTCCCACAAGTCCATGTCGGTGCCGATGGAATTGAGCAGCACCAGCGGACGGGCGCCCTCGCGCCCCTCCAGCTTCCAGTAGAGCCGCGCACCGGGAACGCTGGTGAACATCAGAGGGCCTCTTCCAGCGCGGAGGCGAACGGGGCGCCGGTCTTGGCGGTGACTTCCTCCAGCGTGACGCCAGGGGCGAGTTCTACCAGGGTCAGCCCGCCTGCCCTGCGATCGATGGCGAAGACGGCCAGATCGCTGACGATCATGTCCACCACCCGCTTGCCGGTCAGCGGCAGGGTGCAGGCGGGCAGGATCTTGGGGTCGCCGTGCTTGGAGACGTGATCCATCACCACGATCACTTTCTTCACGCCGGCAACGAGGTCCATCGCCCCGCCCATGCCCTTCACCATCTTGCCCGGGATCGTCCAGTTGGCGAGGTCGCCATCGACCGAAACTTCCATCGCGCCCAGCACGGCCATGTCGATATGGCCGCCGCGGATCATCGCGAAACTGTCTGCGCTGGAGAAGAAGCTGCTGGTGGGCAGCGCGGTGATCGTTTGTTTGCCGGCGTTGATGAGGTCCGGATCGACATCCTCGTCATAAGGGAACGGGCCGATGCCGAGCATGCCGTTCTCGCTCTGCAGCGTGACCTTGATGCCTTCCGGCACATGGTTTGCGACCAAGGTGGGGATGCCGATACCAAGGTTCACATAGTACCCGTCGCGCAGTTCCTTTGCGGCACGGGCGGCCATTTCATCGCGGGTCCAAGGCATTATGCGACCTCCCTTTCGCGTACCGTGCGCTTCTCGATGCGCTTTTCGTTGATGGTGGAGAGCACCACGCGATCGACATAGATGCCGGGGGTGTGGATGCAGTCGGGATCGAAGGTGCCGGCGGGCACGATCTCTTCCACTTCGGCAACGGTCACCTTGCCGGCCGTGGCCATGTTCGGGTTGAAGTTGCGCGCGGTCTTGCGGAACATCAGGTTGCCCTCCTCGTCCGCGCGCCAGGCCTTGATGATCGACAGGTCCGCGCGCAGCCAGGTTTCGCGCACGTATTCCTCGCCCTCGAACACTTCCACCGGCTTGCCTTCGGCGACCACGGTGCCGACGCCGGTCTTGGTGTAGAACGCCGGAATGCCCGCTCCGCCCGCGCGAATGCGTTCGGCCAGCGTGCCCTGCGGGTTCAGTTCCAGTTCGAGTTCGCCCGAGAGGTACTGGCTTTCGAACAGCTTGTTCTCACCCACGTAGGAGGAGATCATCTTGCGCACCTGCCGGCTTTCCAGCAGCATCCACAGGCCGAACCCGTCCGCGCCAGCGTTGTTGGAAATGACCGTCAGGTCCTTCACACCCGCCGCGCGGATCTCCGGGATCAGGCTCTCGGGATTGCCAGAGAGCCCGAAACCGCCCGACATGATCGTCATGCCGTCGAACAGCAGGCCGTCGAGGGCGGCGGCGGGGCTATCGTAGATTTTCGACATCGAGTGTCTCCGTTTAGCCGAGGTCGCCACCGGCAACCGGTAGTACCGTGCCGGTCACGTAGCTGGCCTCGTCCGAGGCGAGGAACAGGATCGGGGCGATCTGCTCCTCAAGGGTTCCGTAGCGCTTCAGGAAGGCGGAGGAGGTTACCTGCTCCACCGCTTCCGCCATCCACGCCTGTTCCTGCGCATTGTCGCCTTCGGCGTTCCGGGCGACACGGCGGGGGGGAGCACTGGTGCCGCCCGGTGCCGTCGCGACGACACGAATGCCCGCTTCGGCGTATTCCATCGCAAGGCTCTGGGTCAGGCCGTTGATCCCGCCCTTGGCCGCCGAATAGGGCACCCGGCGAATGCCGCGCGTGGCGTTGGACGAGAGGTTGACGATCGTGCCAGCCCCCTGCCGCAGCATGGTCGGCAGCACCGCATGGCAGCAGTAAAGCGTGGGCATCAGCGAACGGCGGATTTCCGCATCGATCTGCGCGGGCTCGAACTCGGCATAGGGCCGCATCCGGATCGCGCCGCCGACATTGTTGATCAGGATGTCGATCCGCCCGAATGCCTCGACCGCCTTGGCCATCGCCATGGCCGCGCTTTCGTAAGTCTCAAGGTCGCAGCAGACGGAGACGGCTGTTCCGCCCGCCGCCACGATGGCCTGTTCCACCTCGGTCACGAATTCGGCGCGGTCGACCAGCACCACGCTGGCCCCTTCAGCGGCGGCACGGGTGGCAACACCGGCCCCGATGCCCTGCGCCGCGCCGGTCACGACCATGACCTTGCCTGCGAAACGTCCTGCGAAGATCATTTGCACCTCCTCAGACGTGATAGATGTCGATGACCTGATGAATGTAGTCGTCCTTCAGGACGATCTTCTTCTTCAGGATCTTGGGCGCATCGCCAGAGGTATCCAGCGTCAGGAACGTGGTTCCGAAGAACTGCTGCGTCTGCTGATAGCGGTGGCTCATCGTGTGCCAGTTGTAGCGCAAGTCCACCTGTCCCTCGCGGCTCTCCAGCACTTCCACATTGGCGATGAAGTGCGCCGAGCGCGGTTCCGGCGTCGAGGCGGAGGAGCGTTCCGTGTTCAGGCGGTAGACCCGGTCTTCCAGCCCCTTCCGGTTGGCGTAGTAGATCAGCGAGATTTCGGTCTGCGGGTCGGTGCAGAGTTCATCGTCGTCGGTCCACGCGGGCATCCAGTATTCGGCGTTTTCGGAATAGCATTCCAGCCACTCATCGAACCGGCGATCGTCCAGCAGCCGCGCCTCGCGGTAGAGGAAGGCGCAAATCTCGCAGTAGGACAGCGCTTCACGTGTCATGTCGAGCGTGCTCATTCCGCCGCCTCCATCATCGGCGGCTGATTGGCCGCGTCCTTCGCCAGACCGTCCAGCATGATCTGCGCCCAGAACTCATGCTGGCGCACGAAGAGGCCCTCGTCCTCGCTACGCTCGCTGGAGAGCAGCGGGTTCATGCCCATGGCAGCGGCATTGGCGTCCGGCCCGTGGATCCAGCGCTTGGCCCCACGGCTGAGGTCGTTCCACAGCTCGCCCGCGCCTTCGTAGGCCTTCTGGCAGCTGCGGAATTCCTCCAGATCGTCGGGCGTGCCCATGCCGGTGACGTTGAAGAAATCCTCGTACTGGCGGATGCGGTGGGCGCGGTCCTCGGCGCTCTCGCCCTTGGGGGCGTAGCAGTAGATCGTCACTTCGGTGGTGTGCACGTCGATCGGGCGGACCACGCGGATCTGCGTGGAGAACTGGTCCATCAGGAACACGTTGGGATAGAGCGCCAGATTGCGCGTCTGCTCGATGATGAACTTGGCCTTGTCCTCACCCAGCCGCGCGTCCAGTTCCGGCTTGTGGTTCCAGATCGGCCGCACTTCGGGATTGATCACCTGCGTCCAGAGCAGGATGTGGCCATGTTCGAAGCCATAGACGCCGCTGGCGGGCGCCTTGGACCAGCCGCTCGCATCCACCGCCTTGGTCCCGCCCTCTGCGCGGCGGCCCATGGTGGACTGGTAGTTTTCGTGAACGGAGCTGACGTGATAACCGTCGCAACCGTTCTCCATCTGCATCTTCCAGTTGCCATCGAAGGTGTAGGTGGAATTGCCGGTCAGCACTTCCAGCCCCTCGGGCGCCTGATCGACCATCTGGTCGATGATGACCTTGGCCTCGCCCAGATGCTGTTCCAGCGGCAGCACATCGTGGTTCAGCGATCCGAATACGAAGCCGCGATAGCTCTCGACGCGCAGGCGCGTCAGGTCGTGTGAGCCTTCATGGTCGAAGCTTTCCGGATAGGCGCCGGTGCTGGCATCCTTGGCGCGCAGCAGCTTGCCGTCGGGCTTGAAGCTCCAGCCGTGGAACGGGCAGACGAACAGCGGCTGGTTGCCCCGCTTGCGGCGACACAGCTTGGCGCCGCGATGCGCGCAGGCATTGACCACGCCGTTGATCGCGCCGTCCTTGGCACGGGTCAGGATCACGGGCGTGCGCCCGATGAACGTCGTGAAGTAATCGTTCTTGTTCGGAAGCTGGCTTTCGTGGGCCAGATAGACCCAGTTGCTTTCGAAGATGTACTTCATTTCCAGTTCGAACAGCGCCGGATCGGTGAAGACGTCCCGGCGGCAGCGGAACTCTCCGGTTTCGACGTCATCGACCACGGCGGTCGAGACCCGGTGCATGAGGCGTTCGTACATGATCCTGTCTCCCGTTATGGTTGCGGTCAGGCCGTTTCTGTTTCCGGTTCGACTTCGGCGCGGGCGCGGGACGAGAAGTGCTCATCATCCGCGTCAGCGGCGCGCTGCATCTGGAAGTCGAACTGGATGTAGGCGCTGTCGCCCTGGCGGCTGGGCACCGGCAGCAGACCCTCGCGGGTGCCGAAGGCGAAATCGTCGGCCGCGAAGGGATCGTCGCCGAAGTTGATCTGCGTGGTCAGCGTGCGATAGCCCGGCGCTTCGATGAAGAAGTGGACGTGAGCCGGGCGATTGCCGTGGCGGCCCAGCGCCTGCATCAGCTGGTCAGTCGATCCGCCCGGCGGCACCGAATAGCCGCTCGGCTGCTTGGAATGGAACGCATAGCGCCCGTCCTTGCCCAGCTTGATGCGGCGGCGGTTGTTGAACGGGGTCTGCTCGCCGGTCGGGTCGAAGTGCGAATACCAGCCCTTCGAATTGGCGTGCCAGACGTGGACGATGGCGTTCTCCACCGCCTCGCCATCCGGGCCGGTGACGTTGCCGGTCATGTGCAGGACCGTGGTGCCCTCATCCTCGTCGACGGAAAGGTTCACATTGCCTTCCACCAGCGGCGCGCCGGCGACGTAGAGCGGGCCCTCGATGGTGCGCGGGGTGCCGCCGGTCAGGCCGGCCTCGGCATCCTTGGCATCCATGTAGAGGTCCAGGAAGTGCTCAAGGCCGGTGCCGGGCACGATCAGGCCGATCTCGCCCGCGCTGTCCGAAAGGTACTTCATGGCGAGCCAGAACTCGCTTTCGGAAATGTCGTGGCGGACGATCAGCTCCATCACCGATTCAGTGAGGTCGCGCATGATCGCCTTGAGGCGCGGGCTGCCGCCGCTCTCGTTCACGCCGGCGGCGCGGTCGAGCAGCTGCTGGATTTCCGGGGTCTTTATGAAGCTGACGTCCATTTTATTCTCTCCCAAGGACTGAATTCAGTGGCTCCGGCGATCAGCGATCGTCGTCATGGATGGAGGATGGGTGCCGGGCGAGCGGCGTGACCTTCATGGTCATGAAGGGGTAGAGCGGCAGGGCCATGAGCGTGTCATGCAGCGCCGCATTGCTCTCGACATCGAAGATCGAGACGTTGGAATAGAGCCCGACCTTGCGCCAGATGTGGCGCCAGGTGCCTGCGGTCTGGAGCTTCTGGAAGTACGCCTTTTCGGCGGCCTTGATCTTCGCGGCGTGTTCCGCGTCGAAGTCCAGCGGGATGTTGACGTCCATTTCGACCATGAACAGCATGGTTCAGGCTCCTGTATTTACGGCGTGGAGGATGGGACCGGAGCGGTCGCGCCGGAAGAAAGCGATCTTGTCGGGATCGAGCGCGATGCCGAGGCCGGGGCCGGTCGGCACCTTGAGCGAGAAGTCCCCGTAGCCGAGCGGCTGCGTGAGGATTTCCTCGGTCTGCAGCAGCGGGCCGAACAGTTCGGTGCCCCAGGCAAGCTCGGGAACGGTGGCGAAGACATGGGCCGAAGCCGCCGTGCCCACGCCGCCTTCCAGCATCGTGCCGCCATAGAGGCCGATGCCCGCGGCGGTGCCGATGGCCGCCACTTCCGCAGTGGCGAACAGCCCGCCCGACTGCGCGATCTTCAGCGCGAAAACGCCCGCCGCACCGGCAGCGGCAATCCGCAGCGCGGTGCGCGGGCCGTGCAGTGCCTCGTCCGCCATCAGCGGCACCGCCTGCGTGGTGGCAAGACGGGTCATTGCCGCAATATCATCCCCGGCGATGGGCTGTTCCACCAGATCGCAGCCGACATCCTGCAGCATCGCCATGCCCAGCTTGGCCTGCGCCTCGCTCCAGTTCTGGTTCACGTCCACGCGCACGCTCGCACGATCACCCAGCGCCTTGCAGATCGCGCCGACATGGGCGACGTCCGCCCGCACATCGCGCTTGCCGATCTTCAGCTTGAAGATGCGGTGGCGGCGCAGGGACAGCATTTCCTCGCCCTCGGCAATGTCGCGCGCGGTGTCGCCGCTGGCCAGGGTCCAGGCCACCGGCATCTCGTCCCGCACGCGGCCTCCGCCGATGAGGTCAGAGACCGGCACGCCCAGTCGCTTGCCCGCCATGTCCAGCAGCGCCGTTTCCACCGCGCACTTGGCGAAATGGTTGCCGCGCACGCACTTGGCCACTTTCGCCATCGTCGCGCCGACATGGGCGATGTCGCAGGTCTTCAGGACCGGGACGATATAAGTGTCGATGGCGGACTTGATGCTTTCCGGGCTTTCCTCGCCATAGCTGAGGCCGCCGATCGTGGTGCCCTCGCCAATGCCCTCGACACCGTCGCTGTCCGTCAGGCGGACGATCACCATCGCCTGCGAATGCATCGTGGCCATGGCCAGCACATGCGGGCGGATCGTCGGTACATCGACGATTAAGGTATCAGCGCGATCGAGCGCAGCCATTGCAGAACCTCTCCGGTATGCTTAGGGTTTCGGCAACAAATTAGGGATGAGGCTGAGTCGCATCAAAGACCGATGTGGTTGCGCCCTGATACCTGACAGGTATTTCGATCATGGACCTTCGCCTGCTGAGGTACTTCGTCGCGGTTGCCGACGAAGGCAATTTCAACCGGGCCGCAGAGCGGCTCCACATCGCCCAACCGCCCTTGAGCCGCGCTATCCAGCAGCTTGAGGCGCAAGTGGGCGCGGCCTTGCTCGACCGCGCGCAGCGTCCGCTGCGTCTTACCCCGGTCGGCCAGCTTGTCTACGATCAGGCGCTGCAGATGCTGGCGCGGATGGAAGACATGGACGCGATGGTGAAAGCTGCCGTCGGCAGCGAGCGGCGGCGCTTCGTGGTCGGCTTCGTTTCCTCGACGATCTATGCCCGCCTGCCCGAACTGATCCGCGAATTCCGCAAGGAGGCGCAGGACGTCGAACTGGTGCTGGTGGAAAGCACCACGCTGGACCAGATCGCCGCGCTGAAGGAAGGCCGCATCGACGTGGGGTTCGGCCGTATCCGCTTCGACGACCCCTCGGTCCGCCGCACCGTACTGCGGCATGAGAAGCTGGTCGCCGCCTTCCCCTTTACCCATCCGCTGGCGCAGGGCGACGGGCCGGTCTCGCTGCACGACATCGCTTCGGAGCCGCTGATCGTCTACCCGCGATCCCCCCGCCCCAGCTACGCCGATCAGGTGCTCTCGCTGCTGCGCGACCACTCGATCGAGCCGCGCGTGGTGCATGAGGCGCGCGAATTGCAGATCGCCATCGGCCTGGTCGCTGCCGAGGAAGGCGTGGCCATCGTTCCGGAATCGGTCCACCGCGCGCGCAGCCACGATGTCGCCTATCGCGAACTGGCGGAGCCGGTGACCTCCCCGATCATCATGAGCCACCGCGCGGGCGATCACTCGGCCGAATTGCAGCGAATGATAACGGTGATCGCCCGCAAATACCGCGAATGGGGGTACGATGTGTCGCCCGCGCTGGAGGCGGCTCTTTGATCACCTGCAAGCAAGTATGTTTCACCCCAGACATTGACGGAGAGATGAAATTGCCCGAACGGATCGGCTCATGAGCAAGGCAGACGTCGTTATCGTAGGAGCCGGCCACGGCGGGGCGCAGTGCGCCATCGCCTTGCGCCAGAACGGTTTCACCGGAACCATCACCGTGATCGGCCGCGAGCCGGAGTATCCTTACGAGCGCCCGCCGCTCTCCAAGGAATATTTCGCGCGCGAAAAGACGTTCGACCGCCTCTACATCCGCCCGCCGACGTTCTGGGCCGAGAAGGAAGTGACCTTCAAGCTCGGCACCGAAGTCACGGCGGTCGATCCTTCGGCGCATGAACTGACGCTCTCGACCGGAGAGACGTACGGCTATGGCAAGCTGGTCTGGGCAACCGGCGGCGATCCGCGCCGTCTGGCCTGCACGGGCGCCGAACTGGCGGGCATTCATGCCGTGCGCACCCGTGAGGATTGCGACACGCTGATGGCCGAAGTCGATGCCGGCACGAAGAATATCGTCGTGATCGGCGGCGGCTACATCGGGCTGGAAGCGGCGGCGGTGCTGTCGAAGATGAAGCTCAACGTCACCCTGCTGGAAGCGCTGCCCCGCGTGCTGGCGCGCGTGGCGGGCGAGGAACTCTCCGAGTTCTACCAGAACGAACACCGCGACCATGGTGTCGATCTGCGCACCGGCGTTGCCGTCGAATGCCTTGAAGGCGACGGTCACCGCGTGACCGGCGTGAAGCTGGCGGATGGCGAAGTCGTCCCGGCCGAGGCGGTGATCGTCGGCATCGGCATCGTTCCCGCCGTCGGCCCACTGATCGTAGCGGGCGCGGCGGGCGCGAACGGCGTGGACGTGGACGAATACTGCCGCACCTCGCTGCCCGACATCTATGCCATCGGCGACTGCGCCTCCTTCGCCTGCGACTTTGCGGGCGGCAACGTGATGCGCGTGGAATCGGTACAGAACGCCAACGACATGGCGACTTGCGTGGCCAAGGCGATCTGCGGCGACGAGAAGCCCTACAAGGCGTTCCCGTGGTTCTGGTCCAACCAGTATGACCTGCGCCTGCAGACCGCTGGCATCAACGTGGGCTTCGACCAGACGGTGGTCCGCGGCGACACTGCCGCGCGGTCGTTCTCGGTGGTCTACCTGAAGCAGGGCAAGGTCGTCGCGCTGGACTGCGTGAACATGGTCAAGGACTATGTGCAGGGCCGCAAGCTGGTGGAAGCGGGCGCTTCGCCGGATGTCGCGGAACTGGCCGATGCGGGCAAACCGCTGAAGGAACTGATCTAAGGAAATGCGCGTAGGCGGGGGGAGCGTGACGGCTGCTCCCCGCCCGCACCCATGGCAACCTAAACCTGCGAATCCTGACAGAACAGGCCGATCGGGAAATCGCCCATGGGCGTGACGATCTCTCCGGCCGTCTCGAAGCGATAGCGCGGCGCCAGCAATTCGAGCACGGCGATCTGCGGCCAGTGCGCGCAGACGCTGCCCTCGCTGGCGGAGCGTGCCAGCAGGATCGCGCCTTCGGCCGTCTCGACCAGCCCCTTGTCCGGGCAGACCGGCCGGTAATCGAGCCCCAACCTGCTGTCCGGCGCGGCGCGCAGGATTGCGGCGGCCTGATCCATGGCGGCCACAGGATCGTCGAACTGCAGCAACGCGAAGCCCTCGAACACGGCCCGATGGGTGACGAACGTCAGATCACAGCAGGCCGGAATCGCCCCGGGCATGGCCAGCACTGCGCGGTTCACGGCGCGGTCGAAATCCGAGCCGTGCGCGGGCTGCGATTCGTCCAGCACCAATTCGTGCAACGTACGCCCCTGCCGCCGCCATTCGACTTCGGGCGGGGAAAGCTCCCCGAAAGCGCGGCCGACGTGGAAGGCCAGCGCCTCGGTCGCCAGCACGCGCGCGCGGCGGATCGCAAGGCCCATTGCCACTTGCGCGGCCAGATGCACCGCTGCACCGGAAAGCTTGCCCGGCCCTTCCAGCGTGTCGACCACATCGGCGGCGTCCATCAGCCGGTCGAACCGCTCGCCCCAGTCGCCTCCGAAGTGCGCCACCGAAACTTCGCGAAATGTCTCCACCGCCGTTGGCAACACGACATGGAGCCGGGCCCCTGCCGCCGTTGCCAGTTCGGCAATGACGATATCCGAACCGGCGGCCAGCGCGCCGAACACGACGCCGGGGCGGACGCGGTCCAGCAAGGCGCCGACTTCGTGCCGCACGCGGTCCTCTTCCTGCGGCAATCCGATGATCCCGCTGAAATAGAGGCTGGGCGGCGGGCGCAGATGATCGAACAGACCGAACGGCGCGCCTGTCCATTCGAGGATCTGCTGGAACTGGCGCAGCGTGGCCGCATGGTCTTCCCAGGCATCCGGCGCGGCTTTCAACGCATCCTCAAGCGCAAGACGCGCCGCGCGGGGATCGCCCAACAGCAGCCGGGCCTCGGCTGCCGTGGCGCCCAGCCAGTAACGCGTCTCCGGTTCGTAATCACCGCTGTCCAGCAGTTCGAGCACTTGCCGGGCCAGTGCCTGCGCCTCGTCCGGCTTGCCGTTGAGCAGCGCGATAGTGGCCGCGTTGATGATCGGATAGGTGGCGCGCCGCCCGCCCGCGGCGCGCCCGTAAGCATCCTGCGCCTGATCCAGCAGATCGCTGCGATCAGGTCCCAGACTGCGCAGGCCGCGATCCTTGAGCAACCGCCCCTTGAGGCTCAGCGCCTCGCTGTCACGCGATTCCAGCAGGCCGGCACCCTCGAACAGGCGCCACGCGCGAAGCACGTCGCCTGATCGGGCGATCTGCCGAATTCGGGCTAGGAGCGGAAGTGTCACGGTTCTCGTCGCCTGCGCAATCGTTAGCCGTCAGCCGCCGTTCTGCGGCGGCGGGTTCTTGATGTCGGGATCGATGGACAGGCTGATCCACTTCGGCTCGCCCTCGTCGGTCCACTGCAACAGATCGACATTGAGGTTGAACCCATGGCAGGTGCCCAGCTTGCCGCCCACGTTGTAGCGCGCCTTGAAGCGCAAGGACTTGTAGCGGTCCAGCCTCTTGTCATAGTCGACATATTCGACGCCGCCATAGTACGAGGACAGCGGATCCTTGGTGGTGATCCCCTCATAGGCCTTGGAGAACCACAGCTGCTCGCCCACCAGCGTGATCTGGACGGTCGAATTGCAGGTGATGGCAATGTAGTCCTGATCCTCCGGCGCGTCCTTCACGTGGTATCTCAGCTCGATCCGGTCGTGCCTGGCCGAGAGATGGACGTGGAAGTCGATCGGCGCCTCGGCACGCCAGTTTTCCGCCTGTACGTCAGGCTCAAGCCACGGCGATAGGCCGAATTCCGTATAGTTCTGCGTAGACATACTGCTTCCCCTTCAGTCGAACGGTTTTTCGAGTTTACGCTGCCAGATGCGCCAGTCGTTGTTCGCCGGGTCCGACGCGCTCAGCCGGTCCACATCGCGGCGGGCTTCCGCACGCATGGCCTCGGCCTCGTGCTGCTCGCCCAGCGCGTGGAGCACTTGCGAGGTGGAGTAGCGGACCAGCATCCAGTCTTCGAGATAGCTGGCGTTCTTCGGGTCGTCGTGCAGCAGGGATTCGACGATCGCGGCCTGCTTGCGGCGTTCTTCCAGTGCCTCGCGGTCGCGGCCTTCGGCGCGCAAGGCATCGGCCAGCCAGCCGTGGCGGTTAGCGATATCCTCCTGAACGCTCGCATCGCCCGGTGCCATGCGGCCCACTTTCTCCATGGTCTGCAAGGCCCGGCCGCATTCGGCAAGCACATCCTTCGGTCCCTTCCGGCTCACCGCGACCGAGCAGATGTTCCCCTGCGCATAGCCAAGTTCGCGAACGTAAGTGCGGTTGTCCGGCCGAAGTTCGACAAGCCGCAGCGCAAGGTCGCGATAGGCGCGAAAATGCGGCAGCGAGGCGTCATACTTGAACACGATGTAGTCGGCATAGCCGAGCCAGTATTCGCTCTGGGCGTGGGCGAAGACGCGCGTCGGATCCCTCGGATCGGCATCGAGCAGCGCGCCGGTAACGCGGTGCGCCTCGCGGAACTTGGCGAGCGCACCGGCAGAATCGCCGCGCTTCTGATCGTCCTCGCCCATGGCGTGCAGGATGCGGGCGCGCCGGTCCAGCGAATCGGCGGGCAGGTCCGTCAGGTTCGGCTGGTCGGCATAATAGGCCAGGGCCCGCTGGTTCACGGTCTGAAGCACATCGAGTCGGCCGACGCCCTCGAGCTTTTGCCTCAGGTCCGTCAGCATGAATTCGATCAGTCCCTCTGCCTGCTGGCGCTGGCGCTGCGCTTCCATCTGCGCGCGCACCGCGAAGATCAGCATCAGCGCCATCGATAGCGTAAGCAGCACGGTAAGGAGCGTGATGGCGATCACGCGCCGCAACTGGCGCTGGGCATCGCGCTGGATGATCTGGTCGAGCGCGACTCCGGTCAGGCCCGCCACGATCTTGAGCCGCGCCAGCTTCGGCCCGTCGGAATCGCCGCGGAAATCGGCAGCGATCGGCTCGTGCACCACTCCGTTCGCATCGGGCTGGAGCAGCGCGCGCGGGAAACTTTCCTCCGGCTCGCCATCGACCAGCGCGGCGATGATCGGCCGGTCGGGATGGAGGCCGCGAAACAGCTCGATCTCGGCATCGACCCAGCGCGACTTGCGCGCGGCGGGAGAGCACAGCACCAGCAGCGCCGCCGATTGCGAGAGCGCCAGCCGTACCTCGCGGTCGAGACTGGTGGCGGCGGGCAGTTCCGCGCGGTCGCGGAAGATCGGGGTGAGTCGCTTGGGCACCGGCCCGTGCGGCGAGGCGGTGCCGACAAGGCGCGGTGGTATGCGATAGGCTTCCAGCCAGCGATGCAGGCGGCGGGCAAAGCGCTCGTCGGTGTGGCTATAGCTCAGGAAGGCCCGATAGCTGCGTGCGTCCGCCGCTGTGACGATGCCTTCATTAACCATTACTTTGTGCCTGCGCCCCCGTGCAGCTTGTCTCCGCCCCGGTCCCGTCCTGGGTCACAAACCACCTATCAGAAGCGTGTCGCGGTGCAACAACCGTAACGCGCTGGCACGATGCCGCCCGCGCGCGAAAAATCGCGTGCGGGCGGCATCAGCATGGCTCTAGTCAGGCTTGATGTCGTGACGGCCGAGGAAGGCGAAGATCGTCTCCCACACGTGCCGCGCAGTCGTCCCGCGGACGGCGGAATGGGTCTGGCCGGGGTAGAGCATCATCTCGAACGGCGTGGACGCGGCCTGCATCTTGGCGATCAGCGCGGTGCTGTTCTCGAATACCACGTTGTCGTCCGCCATGCCGTGGATCAGCAGCAGCGGATCGGCGATTTTGGGCGCATTCTCCACCGCGTCGGCAGCCCGGTAGACGTCCGGCTGCTTGCGCGGATCGCCCAGATAGCGCTCGGTATAGCTGGTGTCGTAAAGCTCCCACTTCGTCACCGGCGCGCCCGAGATGCCCGCCGCGTAGAGCCCCGGATCAGCCTCCAGCATCTTCAGCGTCATGTAGCCGCCGTAGGACCAGCCATAGATCGCGATCTTGGCGGGATCGACGAACGGCAGGGTCTTCAGGTACCGCGCCCCGGCGCGCTGATCGGCCACTTCCACGGTGCCCATGGCGTTGCGGATCTGGCTTTCGAACGCGACGCCGCGATTGGCGCTGCCCCGGTTGTCGATGCGGAAGTAGATGTACCCCTTCGCTACGATCGCCTGTGGCAGCGCGCCCAGCCAGCCGCGTGTAACCGTCTGCGAGTGCGGGCCGCCGTAGTGCTCGAAGAACACCGGGTAGCGCTTGCCGGGCTCCATCTTGGGCGTGATCATCAGCCAGTGGAGGTCCGAACCGTCGTCGGCCTTGACCGTGCCGAACGTTGTTTCACGGTGCGCGGGCATGAAGGGCGCATAAGGATGCGTGCCTTCCACGCGGTTCTCCTCGACCCACGCCAGACGCTTGCCCGAAGCGTCCGCCACGTAGCTCTGCGGCGGCTGGTTCGGCGACGAACGGGTGACGAAGAAGGTGGTCCCGTCATTGCTGCCCAGCGCGGAATTGACCCAGCCGGTCTCGGTCAGCCGCTCCGGCTTGCCTGGCTTGGCCAGATCGAGCGCATAGACTTGCGGCGCCAGCACATCGTCCTTGGTGCCGGTGCAGAAGAGACGGCCTTTCGCCTCGTCCACGCCGACCAGATCGGTGACCATCCAGTTCCCGCTGGTAAGCTGCGTCCACTTGCCGTCCCGGAAGCGGTAGAGATGGCCGAAACCATCGCGCTCCGACCACCATATCAGGCTGCCGTCGCGCAGGAAGCGGTAATCGCTCGACAGGTTGAGCCAGCTGCCCTTCGGCGCGTTCTCGGTGAAGAGCACATGACTCTTGCCGGTCGCGGGATCGACCGCCAGCATGTCGAGCTTCGTCTGCGCGCGGTCCTCGCGCTGGACATAGAGCGTGCGCCCGTCCGGCGCCCAGTCGACGCGGGCAAGGTAGATGTCGGGATCGGGGCCAAGGTCCACCTTGACCAGCCCCGAACCGTCCGGGTTCATCAGGTGCAGCGAAACCAGCGCATTGGGCGTGCCGGCGGCGGGATAGCGCTGTTCGAAAGTCTTGGTGCCCTCGGCGCCGATCGCCGCGCGGGTGACGACGCCCACCGGGGCCTCGTCGAAGCGCTCGACGGCGATGTGGCTTTCCTCGGGCGACCACCAGTAGCCGGTGAGGCGGTCCATTTCCTCCTGCGCGACGAACTCGGCCTCGCCCCAGTGGACGGTCTTGGCGGTTTCCGCGGGCGTGACCGGACGCGGCGCATTGTCGGCCAGCGTGCCGACCCACAGGCGGCCGTCGCGCACGAACGACAGATAGCGGCCGCGCGGACTGAGCGCGGCGTTCAGCTCGTCCTCGGGCGAATCGGTCAGGCGGCGCACCGAACCGTCCAGCGTGGCCAGCCAGAGGTCGCCGTCCAGCGGCACCAGGATCGCCTTGCCGTCCTTGGTCCAGCTATAGCTGACGATGCCCTTGAGGCTGCCGACGCGCTTGCGTTCGCGCTGCATCTTCTCGGCCTCGCTCAGCGGACGGTTGGAGCCCAGCTTGAGCGAATCGACCAGCATGCGCCACTGGCCGGTCTGGCGGTCATAGCCCCACAGGTCGTAGCGCTCGCGGTCTTCGGCGCGGTTGCGCAGCAGGGTGAGCCAGCGCCCGTCGGGCGAAATCTTCACCTCGCGCGGAGCCGTGCCGTCGAGCGAGGGACTGGCGAAAACGCGCTCGAACGTAAGGCTGTTCTGCATTTTGGGGGCACTCTGCTCGGGCTGGGGCGCGGCCGCGAAAGCGACGGTGGGGGCGAAAGCGGTCGTCGCCAGCAGCAGGCTGGCCACACCCGCCCGGAACGTCAAACGCGTGGTCACTTGGTAGCTCTCCGATATTTCGTCCTGACCGTCCGGAGCCCGGCGGTGCGACGCAAGAGCCCCCGGACGCGGGATGCGCGGCCGAGGGAGTAATGCTGCCTCGATAGCGGTCCTGACGGCGAATTGCACCCCGTCGATGTGCGTGATGCTGATCTGCTCCCGCACAGCTCTCACCAAAACACTCCGTCGCCCCCGCGCAGGCGGGGGCCCCGCTTTTTCTTGAGTTCACGCAGAGACGCGGAGGCGCGGAGAAACCGTGCAACAATCCACCGTTTCCTCTGCGTCTCTGCGTGCTGAAAGAAGAACAGCGGGATCCCCGCCTTCGCGGGGATGACGAAGATGATGGAGGATGACGAACGTGACAGGACACATGGGCGAGGCGGATGGGGCCAATGAAAATGACGGGTCCGGCGGTGACAACCGATCCACCGAAACGACGCGGATCCCGCAAAATCCGCCCATTACAGCGACCAAACTAGCGGAAAATACGCAGCCAACCGCCCTCACATGAATCTTTTGTAACCTCGCCTCCACCGCCGATCCATGCCTACAAAGGCAAAAGGGCCGTGCGGTCCGGGATCCGCAGTCTGACAGTCGCACCCTCGTCAAAGCCCCCGGATCCCGGACCGCACCCCCGAAGAACTCTGTTGTATCGGGCCGCCAGTTCGCAGCCCGGCTCTTGCGAGAGAAACCGTGGCCGCACCTGTATTTTTCGATCCCACCGGCAATCGGCGCGTTCGCGTCCGTCGAATGGGCCTGTTCCTGATGCTGCTGGCGATTGCCGCCTCGGCCATTTTCGCGACCACGGTCGCCAGCGTGCCGGCTCCGCCGCCGCTGCCGATCGCCTATGAGCACGCGTCACCGCTGCCATTCCGCGCGCAGATCGGCCACCTTACCCGCAGCGCCCGCAAGTTCCTGTTCGGCCGCCCCGCCGCGCCGGCGCCCACGCCGGGCGCCAAGCCGATCACGGTCGGCTTCTACACGCCGTGGAACGACGACAGCGCCACCTCGCTCGAACGCCATATCGACCGGCTCGACTGGGTCGCCCCCGCCAACCTCTCGGTAGACGCCAATGGCGCGCTGAAGGTGGAGGACGATCCGCGCTTCGCCCATATCATGGCGACCGCCCTGCACCGCCCGCTGGTGGTGCCGGTGCTCCAGAACACGCTCGACGGCGAGTGGCAGGGCCCCAAGACCGCCGCGATGCTGGCCAACCCGGCCCAGCGCCGCGCGCTGGAAGCCCAGGTCGGCGCCTATCTCGACAAGACCAACGCCGCCGGCGTGATGGTCGACTTCGAAACCATTCCCACCAACGGCATCCCCGCCCTGCGCCAGTTCCTGGCCGAACTGCGCGCGCAGCAGACACCCAAGCACCGCCTGATCTCGGTCACCATGCCGATCGACAACCCGGACTGGTCGACCCGCGCTTTCGCGCAAGTGGCGGACCGTCTGGTGCTGATGGCCTATGACGAACACTGGCAGGGCGGCACCCCCGGCCCGATCGCGTCGAACCCGTGGTTCGTGCAGAAGCTGCAAGGCGCGCTGGCCGGCCTGCCGCGCGGCAAGGCGATCGTGGCGCTGGGCGAATATGCCTACGACTGGCACGACGGCAAGGCCGACAGCTCCACTGTCGAGGAAGCCTGGCTGGACGCGCACGACAGCGGCACCACCCCGCAGTACGACCCGATGAGCGGCAACGCCGGGTACTCCTACGTCGACGGCAGCCGCCACGACGTGTGGATGCTCGATGCCGCCGCCAGCTGGAACCAGATGCGCATCCTGTCGCGCCTGGGCGTGGGCGATATCGCCCTGTGGCGCCTGGGCTCCGAGGACCCGAGCTTCTGGACCGCCGTCAAGTCCTGGCGCGACGGCACCACGCCGAACCTCACGCACCTTGTGCAGGCCGCAAACGTCGACGTCGAGGGCCAGGGCGAGATCCTGTCGGTCACCGCTACCCCGCGCGACGGCAACCGCGACGTCATGTTCGACAAGACCACCGGCATGGTCTCCGCAGAGACCTACAAGGTCCTGCCCACGCCCTATGTCGTAAAGCGCACCGGCAATCTGAACAAGCAGGTCTCGCTGACCTTCGACGATGGTCCGGACCCGACGTGGACGCCCAAGATCCTCTCGATCCTGGAGAAGAACCACGTCCCCGGCACGTTCTTCATGATCGGCGAAAATGCGCTGGGCAACCGCGACCTCATCAAGCGCATCGCCGACGATGGTGACGAGATCGGCAACCACAGCTACACCCACCCGAACATGGCCGAAGAGGCCGCGACCGGGATCGGGCTGGAACTGAATGCCACCCAGCGCCTGATCGAGGCCACCACCGGCCGCTCGATCCGCCTGTTCCGCGCGCCCTATTTCGGAGACGCCGAGCCGACCACCGCCGACGAGCTGGAACCTGCCGTCGTCGCACAGCAGCACGGCTACACCGTGGTCGGTCTGCACGTGGATCCCGATGACTGGCAGCGCCCCGGCGTCCAGCACATCGTCGACAGCACCATCGAGCAGGTCGAATCCGCCAATCCGGATCGCTCCGAGAACGTGATCCTGTTGCACGACGGCGGCGGCGACCGTTCGCAGACCGTGGAAGCGCTGCCGATCATCATCCAGCGCCTGCGTCAGGACGGCTACACGTTCGTGCCGACCTCGACGCTGGCCGGGCTCACCCACGATCAGGTCATGCCCATGGTCGATGGTGTTGACCTTGCCGCCGTGCGCGCCGACGTCGCCCTGTTCGCCGTGCTGGCGGGCATTCTGGCCGGGCTGAACTGGACGTTCTTCTTCGCGATCTCGCTGGGCGTGCTGCGCTCGGTCAGCCTCGCGTCGCTGGCGACCATGCTGCGCCGCCCCGAACCGATGGCCGCGCCCGAGGACACCGGCGACCCGCTCGTCACCGTCATCGTGCCCGCCTACAATGAAGAGCGCGTGATCGAGGACTCGGTGCGCCGGGTGCTGGAAAGCGACTATCGTCACTTGCAGGTGATCGTGGCCGACGACGGTTCGAAGGACCGCACCAGCGCAATCATTGCCGAAGCATTCGCCGCCAATCCGCGCGTCGAACTGCTGACGCTGGTCAATGGCGGCAAGGCCGCCGCGCTGAACCGGGCCCTCAAGGAAGCGCGCGGCGCGATCATCGTGGCGCTCGATGCCGATACCCAGTTCGAGCCCGAGACGATCTCGCGCCTCGTCCGCTGGTTCGCCGATCCGCGCATCGGTGCCGTCGCCGGCAATGCCAAGGTGGGCAACCGCGTCAACCTGGTCACCCGCTGGCAGGCCGTGGAATACGTGACCGCGCAGAACCTGGAACGCCGCGCGCTGACCAAGCTCGATGCGATCATGGTCGTGCCCGGCGCGGTCGGTGCATGGCGCCGCGAAGCGCTGGACGATGTCGGCGGCTACCCCGAGGACACGCTGGCCGAGGATCAGGACCTGACCATCGCCATCCAGCGTAAGGGCTGGAAGGTCGCCTACGACGAAGAGGCCGTGGCCTGGACCGAGGCGCCGGAAAGCTTCAAGGCCCTGTCCAAGCAGCGCTTCCGCTGGTCGTTCGGTACGCTCCAGTGCCTGTGGAAGCATCGCGGCACGCTGCGCAAGGGCCGCCCGTCTGGCCTGGCTTTCATCGGCATGCCGCAGGCCTGGCTGTTCCAGATCGTGTTCGCAGTGATCTCGCCCGCGATCGACCTTGCCCTGCTGATCTCGATCGGCGGCACCGCGCTGCGCATCTCGCAGCATGGCTGGGCCCAGACGCAGACCGACGTGCTGCGCATGGGCATCTACTGGCTGGGCTTCACGATGATCGACCTTGCCTGTGGCTGGGTGGCCTATCGCCTGGACCCGAGGAAGGAACGCTTCCGCCCGCTGCTGCTGCTGGCCCAGCGCTTCATCTACCGCCAGCTGATGTACAGCGTGGTCATCCGCGCGGTGAGCGCGGCGATGGCCGGGATCGGCATTGGCTGGGGCAAGCTGGAACGCACCGGCCGCGTGAGCGCCGGACCGGCGGGAACCGCGCCGAAGTCGATCGGCCGCGAGACGCCGGAGGCCGAGCCGGAACTCGAAACGGCGGGGTGAATTGACGCTCTGATTGTGGCTCAATGCGGCGCCCTCGCGAAAGCGGGGGCGCCGTTGGCTTTTCCGGGGCGACCATAGATGCCAGGCGTCAGGTCTTCGTCATCCTGAACTTGTTTCAGGATCCATTTCGCGACCTATCCCGAAAGCTGGCGCAAAAGGTGCGGCGATTGCGAATTGCCGATCGAAGCATAGCGCAGGCGGCAAGATGGATCCTGAAACAAGTTCAGGATGACGGGTCATGCCGGCAGTGGAGTGAACGGCGGAAATCAGGGAGGTCTCTCAAGCCCCTTACACACCGATCATCCTGAACTTGTCGAAGAATGGAGGCCATGCGCCCCGCCCTCCGGGAGCTTCGACAGAATCAGCCTGAGCGGAGTTGGAAACGTGGCCCGAATTCGGATTGGAGAAGTCGCCGGAATCGGGGACAAACGGCCCCCGCGCGCCCCTCACCCCGCGCCGAGTATCAACCGCACTTCCAGCCCCTGCCCCGGCGCATCGGCCAGTTCCACGCGGCCGTCGTGCAGTTTGGCCACTGCCTCCACCAGCGCAAGGCCCAGCCCCGATCCGGCAACCGCACGCGTGGGGTCGAGCCTTCCGAAGCGCTGCAGGGCCGCCTCGCGCTGGGCTTCGGGAATACCCTGCCCATCATCGCGCACGCCCAGCACCACGCGCCCGTCGTGCCGCCGCGCGAACAGCGTGATCCAGTGCCCGCCCCGCGCGTATTTCACCGCATTGTCCACCAGATTGCCCAGCGCCTGCCCCATGAGTTCGCGGTGGAGCAACACGGCCAGCCCATCCGGCGCCTCGGCGCGGAGTACGAAGCCCTCGTCCTCCGCGTAAGGCTCGTAAAGTGCGGCAAGGTCTTCGAGGAACGGCGCCAACGCGGTCTGTTCGAAGCGCTCGCGGCCGATACCGGCTTCGGCGCGGCCGATCTGGAGCGCGGTGTTGAGGATCCGGGTCAGCGCATCGGCTTCGGCCAACGCGCGGCTCATTGCCGCTTCCGCTGCCGGATCGCGCGCCTCGATCGCCGCTTGTTCCAGCGCCGCGCGCAGCCGCGTCACCGGGGAGCGCAAGTCGTGCGCCAGCCCCTCCGCCACCACGCGCAGTTCGCCCACCAGCGTCTCGATGCGCGCCAGCATGACGTTGATCTCGCCCGCCAGCTCGTCGAAAGCATCGCCCGAACCGTCGAGCGCCACGCGCGCGTCGAGCGCGCCGCTGGCCACGTGGTGCGCGGTCTGCGCCATGTCGTGGACACGGCGGCCGACCAGCCGCGAGGTCAGCGCCGCCACCAGCATCGCCAGCGGCAGGGCCAGGAAAATGGCGGCAAGCAGCGCCTGCTCGAAACTGTGCTGGAGCCTGAGGTCGCGGCCGATGCCGGTGCCCGCCAGCAAGGTCGAGCCATCGGGAAAGCGCTGTTCGGCCAGCACCATCTGTTCGGGCTGAGGGTCGTCGTCACGATAGAGTTCGGTTTCGAACGTATCGCTACCCCGACCGGACTGGGGCGGCAGCGCGGCAAGATTGCCCGCCAGCCGCTGCCCGTCCGGCCCGGCCAGCAGCATGACCGGCGCGCGTTTGCCTTCGTTGCGCAGCCGGGTCTCGATCGTGGTACGCAGCGCTGCGGTGCCGCCATCAGCGTAGATGGCGACCAGATCGTCGCGCAAGTCCTCGACGATGGCGCGCTGATCGTCGCGCGCGCTCTGCTGGCTGGAAATCCACACGAACGCCAGCACCCCGCCGGTGGCGACGAGCTGGAAAATCACGACCGGCACGAACAGCCGGAAAGAGGTGGACCGCAACAGCCGCCGGACGCGCAGCTTCAAGCGGAAAGGCCCAGCCGGTATCCCGCCCCGCGCACAGTGTGGAGCAAAGGCTCCGCCCCATCCTCGTCAAGCTTGCGGCGCAAGCGGCTGACGTGGACATCGATCACATTGGTACCGGGATCGAAGTGATAGTCCCACACTGCCTCCAGCAGCATGGTGCGCGTCACCACTTCGTCGACATGACGCAGGAAATATTCGAGCAGGCGGAATTCGCGCGGCTGCAGGTCGATGGTCCGGGCCCCGCGCCGCACCTTGCGTGCCAGCAGGTCCATTTCGAGATCGCCGCACGTCAGCCGCGTTTCGACCGCGGGCTGGCTGACGCCGCGCTTCACCAGCAGGCGCACGCGGGCGAGCAGTTCGGCAAAGGCGAAAGGCTTGGCAAGGTAATCGTCCGCGCCTGAAGTGAGCCCGGCAACGCGATCGTCGGTCGATCCCAGCGCCGACAGCACGATCACCGGCGTCTCGATCTTCCCCGCGCGCAAGGCGCCCAGTACCGACATGCCGTCCATCTGCGGGATCATGCGGTCCAGCACGATGGCGTCATAGCTGCCGTCGCTGGCAAGGAACAGCGCATCGCGCCCGTTGTCCGCCCGGTCGACCACGAAGCCTTCCTCGGCGAAGCCCTTGATGACGTAAGTGGCGGTGGCCTCGTCATCTTCGACGACCAGCAGCTTGTGCCCCATCCCTTGCTTTTCCGCCTCCGCCTGCATGTCACCCCCCGGACACGTCATGGCGTTCGGGGTCGCTGCGGTTCACCGGCAAGCTCGATCCGGCGGACTTCGCCCTGGTGCACCACATCCAGATGCATAGGACGCTGGCCGCGCAGAGACAACTCCTCGGCCAGCGACTGGAGCGAACCGGGCTCGCGGCCGTCGGCTCGGGCGATGCGGTCGCCCACCGCAAGGCCCGCATGCTCGGCATAGCCGTTGGAGCGTACGGACGTCACCACCAGCCCCTGGCGGGCGCCGGGCAGGCGGTCTGCGGTAAAATCGAGAACCCGGCGCCAGGGTTCGGGCCGGACAGCGTTGTGAAAGGTCGCGACGCCCCGGTCGATCAGGCCGAAATGGCGCTGCGCCCAGAGATCGCCCCAGGTCAGCGCACCGGTCACCGCCAACAGCGCGCCCAGCATCGGCAGCAGGTCGAGGATGCGATTCTTCGCCTCGGGGTCACGCCGGAAACGGCGACGCGCGGCGCGCGCAGGGTCAGAGGCTTGGTCGGCGTCGGTCATCAGGCGGCATAATCCACGCCCCCGGCACGCATGGCCGGCGGCTTTCAGCACACCCTTGCCCATGATCATCGCAGTCCCCGCCGCGATTGTCACATTAAGGAAATTCCATGTTCGCTCCACCCTGCGGCAATCCGCGCGCGCGCATGCAGGCAGGATGACAAGCCGTGGTTTTCCCCAAGGTGAGGCCAAAAACGCGGCCAGAATCTGGGGTCGCAGAGTAGCCGTCGTCCTGATCGCCGTCCTCGTTGCGGCGGCACTCGGGGTGGCTGCGATCCTGACATGGTACGGCGCCTTCGACGCCAGCCCGTTCCGCGAAATCCCGGCGCGGGCCGTCGGGAATGGGGCCGAAACCAGTACAGGCAAAGGCTATGCCGCCGTGCTGGTGTCGGGCGACCTGGGCCCACGCGCCGGAATGGGCGCACCAGTGGCCGGTCTGCTGGCCGAACATGGCGTCGCCACGGTTTCGGTCAATTCGCTCAATTACTTCCGCGTGCGCCGCACGCCCGCCGATGTCTCCGCCCTGCTGGGCGAAGCGATCCGCCGCGCCATGGCGCTTGGCCATGTCGACAAGGTGGTCGTGCTCGGCCAGTCGTTCGGCGCGGACATGGTCCATGTCGGGCTGCAAGGCCTGCCGGCGGACTTGCGCCGCCACGTCTCGCTGGTGGTGCTGACGGTGCCGACGCGCACTGTGTTTCTGCGCGTCTCCCCGCTCGAATGGCTGGACCGCACCACGCCCGACGCCATGGCCATCGTCAGCGCCCGTGCGCTCGACTGGGTGCCCGTGGTCTGCATTCGCGGCCGCGAGGAGCCGGACAGCCTCTGCCCGCTGCTGCACCTGCCGCGCCTTACGCAAGTCGCCCTCCCGGGCGACCACTATCTCGAACACAATGCCGACCGGCTGTTCATGGCGATCCGCGACGCCTTGGCCGGCCATTTCCACACCGCTTTCCCGGAGCCTGCCCCATGATCCGCCGCGTCTTCAGCCGCGCCCGCCTGCTTGGCCCTCTGTTCCTTGGTATCGTCCTTGCCGCCGTGGCGCCTGCGGGCGCAGTGCCCACGATTGCCCAGCCGCTGAGCGTGAGTCCCTACGGACGCTGGCTCAATCCGGCGGGCGATGTCGAAGTCTCCGTCGCGCCTTGCGGTTCGCTGCTGTGCGGCACGGTCACATGGGTCGGCGGGCAGGCTCTGGCCGACGCATCCGATGCCGGCGTGCAGCACCTTGTCGGCACCCAATTGCTTCAGGGCTACCACCGCGAAGGCGCAGGAACCTGGCAGGGTGAAGTCTTCGTGCCCGACATGGGTGCGACATTCTTCTCGCGTATTCACCAGCCCGATCCCGGCCACCTGAAGATCAGTGGCTGCATCCTCCACGGCCTGCTCTGCAAGTCGCAGATATGGACCCGACGACCGTGACGACACCGCTGCACAGACGCCTCGCGCACCTGAAACCGCTGGCCGAAAGGCTGGCGGTTCCTGCGCAACTGGCGCTGGCGGCTTTGGTGCTGATCCTCGCCGGGCTCAGCCTGCGTCACATGGCGGCGACGTTCCATTTCCACGCCGTGCTGCGTGACGCCCGCGCGCTGCCGGTCTGGCGGCTGGCGCTGGCATTCGGCTTCACGGCGGCAAGTTACCTGCTGCTCACCATCTACGACGTGATGGCCCTGCGCGCGATCGGGCGGCCGCTGCCGTGGCGGAGCGCCGCGCTGGCTTCGTTCACCAGCTATACGCTGAGCCACAACCTTGGCTTCGGGATCATCACCGGCGCCGCGGCGCGCCTGCGCGTCTACGGCGCGAAAGGCCTCACCACCGGCGATGTCGCGCGCGTCACCGCCATTGCCGGGGTGACGTTCTGGGCTGGCGTGCTCGCCTCTGCGGCACTGGCCCTGCTGGTCCATCACCTGCCGCTGGTGATTTCCGGCCGAGTCCTGCCGCTGACCGCGCAGCATACCGCCGGCGCGGTGCTGCTGGTCGTGCTCACCGTGGCCGCGCTGACCGGCAAGCGCTGGCACCTTCCCGGCCCCGGCGGCATGGCCCGCATGACCGTGGTGGCACTCGCCGACATCGGCGCCGCCTGCGCCGCGCTTTTCGTGCTGCTGCCCGATGCCGCCCCGGCGCTCTACGCCCCGCTCCTGCTGGCCTATGTGCTGGCGATCGTCGTCGCGCTGGTGAGCCACGTGCCCGGCGGACTCGGCGTGTTCGAGGCGACCGTGGTGGCGCTCTGCCCGCAAGTTCCGGCGGGCGGGCTGCTGGCCGCGCTGCTGGTCTACCGCATTGTCTATTACCTCGTACCGCTCGCGCTCGCATTGGCGCTGCTGTTGCGCCACGAGCATGCGCGCTGGAAACGCCCGGCGGGCCTTGCCCTGAAAGCGGGCGAGACCATGATTACCGCGCTGGCCCCCCGCGTCATCGCGCTGGTCGTATTTCTCGGCGGCGGCGTGCTGCTGCTTTCAGGCGCGACGCCCGCCCTGCCCGAACGCATGGCGGCCATTCGCGGCGTGGTGCCGCTGCCCTTCGTCGAAGCCTCGCAGATCGCCGCCAGCCTTGTCGGCACGCTGCTGCTGATCCTTGCCCCCGCACTCTATCGCCGGCTCGACGCCGCGTTCCTGCTGACCCGTGCGCTGCTGCTGGCCGGCGCGGTGTTCTCGCTCGCGAAGGGGCTCGACTATGAGGAAGCGCTCACCCTGCTGGCGGTCGCCGGCGTGCTGCAACTGGCGCGCAAGGGCTTCTGGCGCCGCACCGCGCTCACCACCGACGTGATGAGCGTCAACTGGGTGCTCGCGATAGTGGCGACGATCACGCTGGTGATCGTCATCGGCTACTTCACCCAGACTTTCCCCGCCTATCGCGGCAGTCTCTGGTGGAAGTTCGCGTGGTCGGGCGATGCCTCGCGCTACATGCGGGCCAGTTTCGCGACGGCCGTTGCAACCGGCGCCTTCGTGGTGCTCGCGCTGCTGCGCCCCTCGCACCACTGGGCCCTGCCCGATGAGGCAGCAGTCGATGTCGACGCAGCGCTGCTCCACGCCACCCGCTCGGAATCGATGCTGGCACTGACCGGCGACAAGCTGTTTCTGGCGGGGCCCCATAGCCGCAGTCTGCTGATGTACCAGGTGCGCGGCCATTCGTGGATCGTCATGGGCGATCCGGTGGGCGAGAAGGCCGACTGGCCAGACCTGCTGTGGCGCCTGCGCGAGCGCGCCGACGCCAATCAGGGCCGCGTGCTGCTCTATCAGGTGACGCCGGACGTGCTGCCCATCGCCATCGACATGGGACTCCAGCTCATGAAATACGGCGAGGAAGCACGAGTGGACCTTGCCCACTTCAGCCTTGACGGACCCACCGCGCGGCCGCTGCGCCACGCCATGCGCCGGGTGGAGCGCGAAGGCGCGGAATTCGCCATCGTTCCCGCCGCGCGCGTGCCCGCGATCATGGCCGAGCTGCGCGCGGTCTCGGACGAGTGGCTCCACGCCAAGGGCCAGCGCGAGAAGTCCTTCAGCGTCGGCCGTTTCGACGAGGCCTATATCGCCCGCTGCGACGTGGCGGTCGTGCGGCGTGAAGGCGCTATCGTGGCCTTCGCCAATCTCTGGAAGACCGCCGGGCGCGAGGAGCTTTCGGTGGACCTCATGCGCCACCGCGCCGAAGTGCCCTATGGCTGCATGGACTTCCTGTTCACGCGCCTGATGCTGTGGGGGCGGCAGGAGGGCTATAGCTGGTTCAACCTCGGGCTCGCGCCGCTGTCCGGCATCGAGGCACGGCGACTGGCACCAACGTGGGCACGCGCGGCGGGCATGCTGTTCCGCCACGGCGCCGCGTTCTACGGCTTCGAGGGGCTGCGGAACTACAAGGAAAAGTTCGCTCCCGTGTGGGAGCCGCGCTTCATTGCCAGCCCCGGCGGCATCGCCCGAGGTCGCGCACTACTGGACCTTCAGGCCCTGATCGGCGACAGCCGCGGCGCGGCACGCCTGCGCGGATCGCAACGGCGCACGGCTTCGTGAGGGGGTATTCGATACTACTGAGTCCCGCCAGCCCGCTCATCGCCAACGGATAACGCCCCAGATTAGCAGGTGCAGTTGCTTTCCCCCACTCCGCTCATCCTGAGCCTGTCGAAGGATGGAGGCCTCCCGCCCCACCTCGGGGGCTTCGACAAGCTCAGCCTGAGCGGGATTGAAGGAATAGCTCGTGGGAAACCAGTGCAACGCGAAGAATCGCCTCAACAGCAGCACAGAACATCAAATCCGCTACGCAGACCCCCAAAAAACCCACGTCGCCCCCGCGAAGGCGGGGGCCCCGCTTCCTTGCAACTTCTCATCCCGCGCAACAGAAGCGGGATCCAGCCTCACCGAAATTAGAGAGACGGCTCGCATCGAGCCGGACGCCACCTCACCTCATAGCCTTCTCCACCCCGCCCCGCGCACAAGCGGTTGTCGCATGCCGCGACCTGCCGCTAAAGTCGCGCCCCAATCCCTTGTTTCGGGACCAAGAATGACCGTCATTGCCGCCCAACTCTACCACAAGGGCCGCCCCGCCGAGCCCGTATCACTCGAAAGCTGCCCACCGATGCGGCAGGAGGGGGACTTCGTCTGGATCGGCCTCTACGAGCCGACCGAGGCTGAACTGCGCTCCGTGCAGAAGACGTACGGCCTGCACCCGCTCGCCGTGGAAGACGCGCTCAAGGCGCACCAGTTGCCCAAAGTGGACGTTTACGGCGACCAGCTTTTCGTCGTCGCCCGCACCGCCCACCTGCTGAACGACGCCATCGCTTACGGCGAAACCTCGCTGTTCGTCGGCAAGCATCACGTGATCTCGGTCCGCCACGGCTCTGCACGCGCGCATACGGAGCTACGGGCCCAGCTCGAAGCCGCGCCGACGCTGCTATCGCACGGCGTGGACTATGTGCTCCACGCCATTCTCGACTTCATCGTCGACGGCTATTTGCCGATCGTCGAGACCATCGAGGAAGAAGTGCTGGAGATCGAACAGCAGGCGCTCGACGCCTTCCTCGACCGCGAGCAGGTCATGCGCCTGTTCGGATTGCGCCGCGAGCTGATCCGCTTCCAGCGCGTGCTCGGCCCGATGGGCGAAGTGTGCAGCAAGCTCGTCCACCTCGACATGCCGTTCCTCGACGCCGCAGTGAAGCCCTATTTCAGCGACGTGCTGGACCATGTGCGCCGCGTGGAATCGATGGTGGCAAACTTGCGCGAAGTGCTCACGTCGGTGTTCGAAGTCAGCCACCTGCTGGAATCGCAGCGGCAGAGCGAGATCACCCGCCAGCTTGCCGCCTGGGCCGCGATTCTCGCCGTGCCGACCGCGATTGCCGGGATCTACGGCATGAATTTCGAATTCATGCCCGAGCTGCACTTCCGCTACGGTTACTACGGCGTGCTGGGCGCGATCCTGCTGCTGTGCAGCATGCTCTATGCGTGGTTCCGCCATACGAAATGGCTCTAGGCACCGGCAAATTGCCGGGCACCCAGAGCCATCGGGGGACACGCATAAGAAACGCCCGGACCTGAACGCGGTTCCGGGCATCCGGCCCACATTCCTTAGCCTCGTCCCTGAAAAACCCTCTGGTCGTCGACGTCCCCCTTTTCGTCATTGCGAGCATAGCGAAGCAATCCAGAGCCGCTTGGCACACCCCTGGATTGCTTCGCTATGCTCGCAATGACGAAGGCTGGGGCACTCCGAAACGGAATGGCCGAACGGAATGGCCGAAACGGAATGGACCTCCTTCCGCCCCTTTCGCCCCCGCAAAACCCCTGCTTGGCCGCCTGTTAGAAATCCTCGCTCCATTATTGCAACTGGTTATCATTAGCTATAACGAGTTTCGCCAAGGAGTGAGTCATGCATGCAGTCGCCGGGCCGAGGGCGCTAAACCCGCGCAGATGCAGGCGTTTTGCGCCTGCCGTCACGCATGCCCGCTCCTTGACTGCCCCCGCCAGCCTGACCATCGGCGCTTTGCCGCGGGTTCCGCGCAGGCGCGCCGCCGCCTCGGCCGCCCATTTTCGCCTTGCCTTGCCGCGTATGACAGGTCATTCGCGCGAACGGTTTCGACTCACGCCGATGAATGGGCGCATCATTGGCGAGGACGAGGCGATCCTGTTCGGCCTGCGGACCAGATCACGGTCTGCGCGGCGACTTCATGCCCTGTAATGCAGGGTTAAACGCCCCAAGAAGACACCGCCGCCGACAGTATTTCCCGGACACAGCATTTTTTCCGAAGGATTCGATAGTAATGAGCGATAGCGCCGCCGATACGGCGACCCTGACCCCCACCGGCGCATTGACGGTTGAGGAAGTGCTGTCGGTCCATCACTGGAACGACCACCTCTTCAGCTTCAAGATCACCCGCCCCTCGACCTTCCGCTTCCGCTCGGGCGAGTTCATCATGATCGGCCTGCCGGGCGACAACGGCAAACCGCTGCTGCGCGCCTATTCGATCGCCAGCCCGGCCTATGCCGAGGAACTGGAGTTCCTCTCGATCAAGGTGCCGGACGGCCCGCTGACCTCGCGTCTGCAGCAGATCCAGCCGGGCGACCAGATCTACCTCGGCCGCAAGCCGGTGGGCACGCTCGTCGCCGACGCGCTGCGCCCGGGCAAGCGCCTGTTCCTGTTCTCGACCGGCACCGGCCTCGCGCCGTTCCTCAGTCTCGCCCGCGATCCGGACATCTACGAGCGTTTCGAGCAAATCCTGCTGGTCCACTCGGTCCGCCGCGTCAGCGATCTGGCCTTCCGCACCGAACTGGAAAGCCAGCTGGCCGACGATCCGCTGATCGCCGACGAGGCGTTGTTGCAGTTCCACTACCTGCCGACCGTCACGCGTGAGGACTTCCACACGCAGGGCCGCATCGGCAACTTGATCGAGGACGGCCGCCTGTTCATCCCGCAGCTTCGCGGCCCGGCCAAGCTCGATCCCGAGACCGACCGCATCATGCTCTGCGGCTCGATGGCGATGATCCGCGAGTTCGAGCACAGCCTTGAAGCCGCGGGCTTCGAGGAAGGTTCGAACAACAAGCCGGGCGACTTCGTGATCGAACGCGCGTTCGTTGATTGATCGGATCGACCGACCGAATACGAAAAGGGGCGCAGCGATGCGCCCCTTTTCTTTTGTGCTCACCACCCCCGCATACCAAAATCCCCGTCGCCCCCGCGAAGGCGGGAGCCCCGCTTTTTTTGGCAACGTGGGCGTAAGGAGACAGGAAGCGGGATCCCCGCCTTCGCGGGGATGACGGGGTGGTTTGGGTTGGCATACTTGGTGGAATACCCGAGCGTTAAGCCCTTTCGCCGGTCACCTTGGCCGAGCCGAACATGCCCATCTTGCACTTGCCGGTGATGGTGTCGCCGCCGATCTCCAGATCGTACTTCAGCGTGATCTTCATCGGCTTCTCGACCTTGAGATCGAAGCGCAGCCGGTTGCCCTCCACCGTGCCTCCGGCGAAATCCTGCCGCCCCTCCGGCGCGGAGAGATAGCCACTGAGCGCCGTGCCCTCGACATCGAAGTGCGCCACCATCGCCTGCGGACCCATCGGCGTCTTCAAGATCATGTTCCAGTCGCCCTCCGGCCCAGCCGAAGACTGCGCAGGTGCTTCCGCCACCGGCTCCGACACTACCGCGACAGGCTCCGCAACCATCGCCTCAACCTTCACCGGCTCCGGCGCGTGGACACCGGAAACGTCGCGCTGCTCGATCACGTCGAGAATGCGCGCCGGCGTCAGCGGCAGCACGACATCGCCCAGTTCGCCGAAGGGCGTGAGCGCGTCGGCAATGGCGTTCACCAAAGTCGGCGGCCCGATGATCGCCCCGCCCTCCCCCACGCCGCGCATGCCGCCGATGGACTTGGACGGCGTGTTGGCATGAACGAATTCGAACGTCGGCACGTCGCTGATCGACGGCAGCATGTAGTCCTTGAACGTCGCCGCCTGCGGATTGCCGCGCCCGTCGTAAGGCATCTCTTCCAGCAGAACCATGCCGATGGCCTGCGCCAGACCGCCGGAAATCTGCCCTTCGACCACGGCAGGATTGATCACTGTCCCGCAGTCCTCCGAGGAGATCCAGCGCAGGATCTTCACAAAGCCGGTCTCCGCATCCACTTCCACCACGGCCAGATGCGTGGCGCTGGTGAAGGTCATCGGCGGCGGCTGATAGCGGAACTGCATTTCCAGCCCGCTTTCGAAGCCGGGGGGCAGACGGTCCGGCTCGCCATAGGCAATCGCGGCGATCTCCGCGAGCGGGCGGGCCATTTCCGGCGCACCTTCCACGCGCACCGTGCCCTCATCGATCACCACGCTTTCGATGCTGGCGTTGAGCAAGTGGGCGGCCAGCGTGCGGACCTTGTCCGCCAGCATTTCCGAACAGCGGATCGCCGCGCCCCCGGCAATCACGCCCTGCCGGCTGCCCGCCGCGCCGGGACTGAAGCCGCCGCGCGCGGAATCGCCCTCGAACACGGTCACGTCCTCGTAGCGGACGCCCAGGCGGTCGGCGATGCACTGGGCCATCGTCGTTGCCGTGCCGTGGCCCTGCGAATGGGTGGAGAGCGTGGCGGTGACTTTTCCGGTCGGCTCGATCCGCACTTGCGCGAGTTCGCCGGTCATCGGCGCCATCGATCCGGCCGAGCCGGTCGGCTCGACATAGGACGCGATCCCCACGCCGAGATAGCGCCCCTCCGCCCGCGCTGCCACCTGTTCGCGCCGGAACGCCGCCATGTCGAAATGATCCAGGAGCTTTTCGAGGCATTCGCCGGGCGTGATGTCGTCCAGCGGAATGCCCATCGAGGTGACCATGGGCTGGTCCTTCAGATAGACCAGATTGCGCCGCCGGATCTCGATCGGATCGATGCCGAGTTGCCGCGCGGCCCGGTCCAGCATGGTCTCGCGCACCAGCGATTCCATCGCCCAGGGCCCACGATAGGCGGCAAGGCCGTTGGTATTGGTGTACCACCCGCGCGAAACGAAGGCATAGGCGGGCACGCGATAGGCCGCCCAGACGAACATGTGCACGGCGATATTGCTGTCCGCCCCTTGCGGGAACGCGCCGTTGTTGCAGTCATAGATCCCGTGCGATCCGGTCAGCCGCCCTTGCGCGTCGAACCCGGCCTGCAAGGTCATTTCCGCCTCGCGCGCCTGATTGGAAGCGGTCAACGCCTCGTATCGGTCCTCGATCCACTTGAGCGGCTTGCCCATGAGCAGCGCGGCGACGATCACCGCGCTCTCTTCCTTCCACGGATGGTTCTTGAGGCCGAAAGAACCGCCCACGTCCTTGGCGATCACCCGGATCGCGGTATCCGGCAAGCCGAGTGCAAGGCTGACCCAGCGCGCGACCAGATGCGGGCTCTGGCACGTGATCCAGAGCGTCAGTTCCTCCGGCCCGTCGCGCGAGGCCAGCACTCCGCGCGTTTCCATCGGCGATTGCGAGATGCGCTGGTGGACGATCCGGTGGCTGAGGCGCAGCGCCGACCCGGCGAGCTTGTCCTCCAGTTCGTCCTCGATCTCCTCGTCACCGATTTCGGCCGCGACATTGCTGTCCATGCCGGGATGGATCGGTGCCGCCACCTTGGCCTGCGCGATGGTGACGACCGGATCGAGTTCCTCGTACTCGATCTCCACCAACGAGGCGGCGTCTTCCGCCTGTGCGCGGGTTTCGGCGGCGACCAGCACCACCGGCTCACCCGCGTAGGACACATAACCGTCCGCCAGCGGCGTGATCGGGACTTCCGCCTCGGTAAAGAAGAACGAGAGCAGCTTGATCGGCCGCGCGGCAAGGTCCGCCATGGTCAGCACGGCATGGACGCCGGGCATCTCACGCGCGACTGCAGTGTCTATCGAGACGATCCGCCCACGCGCGATCGGACTGCGCGCGAAAGCGACGTGCAACATCCCCGGCAGCGTCACGTCATCGACGAACTGGCCGCGCCCGGTCAGCAGGCGCGGGTCTTCCTTTCGGGGAACGCGCTTGCCGATCCAGCGGGTGGCGCCGAGGTTGGAATTGGGGGCGTTCATTCAACCGCTCCCGCGCCGACAGTGCCCTCGGCCAGCGCCTTGGCGGCGCGGCGGATGCCCTGATAGCCGGTGCAACGGCAGATGTGGCCGCTCATCGCGGAAACCAGCGAGTCCTCGCTCGCTTTCGCTTCCCCGCCGGTGAGCGCGGCGAAAGTCATCAGCACGCCGGGGGTGCAGAACCCGCATTGCAACCCGTGCGCCTCCCGCATGGCCTGCTGGACGGGGTGGAAAGTGCCGTCCGGCGCGGCGAGGCCTTCCACCGTCGTCACGGTGCTGCCATCGGCCTGAACCGCCAGCATCAGGCAGGATCGCACCGCGCGCCCGTCCACCATCACTGTGCAGGCACCGCAGACGCCATGCTCACAGCCGAGGTGGACGCCGGTGCACCCCGCATCGAGCCGAAGGTAATCGGCAAGGCTGGTGCGCGCCTCCACCACCGCGTCGCGGCGCTGGCCGTTGAGCGTCAATGCTATGGCGTGCTCGCTCATGCCGCCTCCCTCAGTTGCAGTGCTTCGCGCAAGGTCCGCGCGAAAATGCGGCGGCCGACCGTGCGGCGATATTCGGCGCTGGCGTGGTGATCGTCGAACGGCGCGGTGTCCGCCACGGCGAGTTCGGCCATGGCACGCGGATCGAGCGCGGAGAGCGAGGCGCCGGTCAGCGCCGCCTCCACCTGCCGCATCCGCACTGGCGTCGGGCCCATGCCGAACCATGCGAGACCCACACGGGTCAACGTATCGGCCTCGACCACCGCCGCGCCAACCATGCCGACCAGCGCGAAGTCGCCGGGCCGCTGCGCCACTTCGCGGAACAGCACAACGTGCCCGTCCGGCCAGTCGGGATAGATGATCCCGGTCAGCAGTTCGTCCGGCTCCAGCGCGGTCATGTAGGGGCCGATGTAGAAGTCGGCGGCATCGACAACGCGGGTGCCGCGAGTCGAGGTAATCTCCAGCCGGGCCCCCAGTGCCACCGCCGTAGCGGGCATTTCCGCCGCCGGTTCGCCCAGTGCCACGGAGCCGCCCACAGTGCCGCGATTGCGCGTCTGGTGATGGCCGACATGACCCAGTGCCGTGACCAGCGCGGGCAGATGCGCCGCCAGCACCGGATCGGCCAAGGCATCGGCCTGCCGCGTCATCGGGCCGACGCGCGTGCCGCCCTCCGCGCGGGTGACGCCCTGCAAGGCCGCGATCCGGCCGATGTCGAGAAGAATGAAGGGCTGGCTCATCCGCAAGTTGAGCAGCGGCATCAGCGTCTGCCCACCCGCGATCACGGTGGCTCCCCCGCCCGCTTCGGAGAGGATGCGGCAGGCCTCCTCTATGCTGGAGGGGCGCTCATAGTCGAAAGGCGCGGGCTTCATCGCCGCGCTCCGCCGCGGCCCGCCTCAAAGGCGGCGGCCGCAGTGACGATCAGCAGGACCAGCACCACCAGCATTTCCACCTGCATGTGCGCCGAGCCAAGCAGGAAACCGGCCAAAACGGCCATGACCAGCGCCGCCGTCCAGCCCCAGATCCCGCCCGCCGCCGTCGTCGCCATCACCGTGGATGGCGCCAAAACGACGGCACCTGCCGCAGGTCCCCCGACCGCTGCGGCAGGTGCCGTCACCCCGGGTTCGGCGGGTGCGTTGCCCCCCGCAACGACCTCCCCGAACTTCGCGAAGAACTTGCCAGCAAGATTCTTCGCCGTGGCATCGATGATCGGGCCGCCGAGCTGCGCCATGCGCCCGCCCACTTCGGCATCGACCTCGTAAGCGACCAGCGTTCCCCCGTCCGCCGTGTCGCTCAGCCTTACTTTCGCTCCCCCCTTCGCCGTGCCGGCAACGCCCCCGTTGCCCGACCCGGTGATCGTGTAACCGTTCGGCGCGTCCAGATCGGACAGTTCCACCGCACCCTTGAACCGCGCGCCGATGGGGCCGATCTTCACTTCCGCCGCTGCCACGAAACGGTTCTCCCCGTCCCGTTCCAGCGACTGACAGCCCGGAATGCTCCGGGCGAGAATCGCCGGATCGTTCAGCGCCTCCCACACCTTCCGGCGCGGCGCCGCGACCCGCTGCTCGCCCGTCATCTGCATCCCGCGCTCTCCCCGTCCGCTTGTTCGCCGTCTTATCCGGTGGCGGATTGAACGCGATCCGGTTGTCTTTCGCAAGACTTATGAGCGGTACTGTATCTTATTCCCCCCGGCGATGAAAGGTCCGGGCGCTGGCGGCGATGCTGCGCTGCGATTACCACTCTGCCCGCAAAGCCCCGCAAAGGAGGCAGGAGGAGAGCCATGAGCGCAACCGTCATCATCACCGGAGCCGCCGGCGGCATGGGCATCCCCAGCGCTCGGCGCTTCGCCGCGCAGGGCCGCCCGCTGCTGCTGTGCGACGTCAATGCCGACAAGCTTGAGGCCTTCGCCGAGGAACTGCGCAGCGAGGGCGCCCGAGTGACCACGCTAGCCGGAGACATTTCCGCCGCATCCTTCCCGCAGGATCTTGTCGCCGTGCTGGGCGATGCACCGCTTCACGCGCTGGTGCACACCGCCGGGCTCTCGCCCACCATGGCGGACCCGCTGCGGATCCTCGAGGTCAACTATTTCGCCACCGAGCGCCTTGTCGCCGCGCTGCTGCCGCGCTTCGAAAAGGGCGGCTGCGCGGTGCTCATCTCGTCGATGTCGGGCTATCTGCTCAGCGATCCGGCCATGGTGGACGCGGTGCGCGACCTGCTCGCCGGCAAGGGCAGCGAGGGCATCGAGCGCTTCGCCGTCAATCCGGGCATGGGCTACACGCTGTCCAAGCGCGCGGTGATCGGTCTTGTCGGCCGCGAGGCTGCGGCGTTCGGCGCGCGCGGCCTGCGCATCGTCTCGATCGCACCGGGCTTCATCGACACGCCGATGAGCCAGGCCGAAGCCGAATCCAGCGAACAGATGCGGCAGATGATTACCATGACTCCGGCAGGTCGGCTTGGTCTGGGCGACGAGATTGCCTCGGTGGCGGAGTTCCTGTGTTCGCCGGGGGCTTCTTATATCAGCGGGTGCGATATCAAGGTGGATGGCGGGATTCTGGGGCGGTTGGGGATTTAAACTACGAGGGGCGGAGCCGCCCTTTCGCCCATAGCTCTCGTCGCCCCCGCGAAGGCGGGGGCCTCGCTGCCTTTTGCCACGCCGCGAGGAAGGAAAGCGGAATCCCCGCCTTCGCGGGGATGACGTAGTTTTTGCGGGTAGAGTTAAACCTGAACCCGCATTCTACCGCCTCTCACGCCTTCATGTCGCTCTCGCATTCCACCACCGTCGCAATCCGGAACGAGGTGCGGTCGAACAGGTTCGCCTCATCCGCCACGATTTCCTCGGGCATCAGGCTGGTGGTCATGTAGCGCAGGGTGCCGCGAAAGGTCGCCTCATCCTCGAACCAGAGTTCGGTGATGACATCGGGCCCATCGGTAAAGGCGCCCGTCTCGGGATGGACCTGTGGTTCGAGATAGCGGCGCACATAGCGCGAGAGGCCCTGCGAATAGCGCTCGGCCAGCGGGGCGTGGCGGGTTTCGTAGTAATCGCGGAACTGCTCCGGCGTCAGGTCGGGCCTGCGCTTCATGAACAACAGGATCTTGAACACTGTGCCAGCCATGCCTTCTCTCCCGGATAGGAGAGCGGCGTAACATCCGGCCCCGGCATGGCCCAACCGCCGGAGCGATAGCGCCTATTCGTCGCGCGAGTCGATGTACTTGGCCTCAAGGAAGCGCCCGCGCGTGGCCAGCGCATCAAGGTCGTTGCGCGAAAGGTCCAGGCTCATCGCCTCGATCTGCCCGGCGATCACGCCCAGCCCCTCGACCAGTTGCTCTGACGGCGTCGTGCCGCCCGCATGCGGCTTGTTGCGCAGTTCCGCCGGGATCCGCGTGTAGCTGTCCACCAGCGAAGGCAGGTGCTCGGACAGCAGCTTGCGCACTTCGTAAGCGGCGGGGCCCTTCTCTTCCAGCGCGGCGAGCTGCGGGGCGATCTGTTCGAGACGCACGCCGATCATGTCCACCGCGTCCACCGCCGCATTGGGCAATGCCCGGCGGCGGTTTTCCAGCCAGATCTCGGTCGACCCTGCCAGTTCCGGCAGGGTCGCGTTACCGAGATCGCCGACGTTGAGGCGCGGGCTCGACGGGTAGATCGACAGGAAACAGAACACCGCGAAAGCCAGCAGCGTGGTCAGCACCGTGGTGGTGAAGGAAAGTCCGCCGAGGATCAGCCCGGTGGTCAGCGCAACGATGAAGATGACCGCCACCGCCAGGAACGCTCGGCGCAATCGGCGCCAGCGGAACGCCCAGCGCTCCTTGCGCGCGTTGTAGAGCCGCGCTGCCCGCTGGCGGCGGGCGGCGCGGATGATGTCCTGATTCACGGCATTGCGAGACGTTTGCGGCATGAGACTAGTCTAGCAGGCTCAATCGAGCGCCTCCAGCAGCGCCTTCGCGGTCTTGCTGTCTCCCAGCGCGGCGGCGCCTTCGGCCTGCCCCTGTGCGCGGGCGATATAGGCTTTGGACTTGGTGACTTCGCCTTCCAGCGACTGCACCGTCTGCTTCATCGAATCGAGCGCCTGCATCTTGAAGGTGTCGATCGAATCCATCGTGTCGTAGATGTTCTGGAACGCGCGGCTGAGCGTTTCCAGCGGGATCGTCGAGTTCGCCGCCTGCTCGTGAATGCGCGCGGTGTTGTCCTTCAGCATCTGGCCGGTGCCGTCGATGATCTTTGCCGTGGTGGTGTTGAGCGCGGTAATCTGGTCCAGCACCAGCCTCTGGTTGGCCATCGCCTGCGCCACCGTAACCGCCGTGCGCAGCGCGCCGACCGTAGTGGTAGAGGCGCGATCGACGCCCTTGATCAGTTCGACATTGTTCTTCTTGACCAGATCGAGCGCGAGGTAGCCCTGCACCGATACGGCCATCTGCGTCAGCAGGTCCTGCGTGCGCTGGCGCACGTAGAACAGCGCGGATTCGCGCACGGCCTTGGCCTTGGCGGGATCGGTATGGTCGAGGTCGTTGGCCTTCTGCTCCAGCGTCTCGTCCAGCGCCTTCGACATGAAGATCATCTGTTCGAGCTTGCCCATGGCTGCCCAGAGGTTCTGGCGCTCCACATCGATGGCGGCATTGTCCATTAGCAGCTCGTCCTTGCCGCCCTGAAGACGGGCGAGGATCGCGCCGATATGGCCCTGCGCGCTCTGGTAGCTGTCGAAGTAGTTGCGCAGCTTGTTGCCCATCGGGATGATCCCGAAGATCTTGCGGCGCGAGAGCAGGTCGCCCTTGGTCGAGGGGTCAAGGTCTTCCACCGTGCGGCGCAGTTCGGCAAGGTCGGCGCCGACGCCCGCATCCTTGTCCATCGCGCGCACCGGGCGGTCGAGGAAGCGGTTGGACTGGCCCGAAGCCTCGGCGATTTCCTTGCGGCCCATATTGGTGATCTGGTCGACCCGGCGGCCGAAATCGGGCGAATTCACGTCCTGCGAGACGAGATCGTCGACGAATTCATCGACGCGCGTCTGCAACTTCGAGCGCTGCTCGTCTCCCACGGGCACGAGACCGGCCGCCCGCTCGGGCTGGACCACCGGCACCGGATCGGGAGGGGTCAGCTTGAGCTCGCCCGCGGTCGCCTGATCGGTCGTCGTCGCCATGGAAGAAAATCCCCGTCCTTCAAGAATTGCAGTCGTCTCTCGCGAATCTAGGTTCGACCGAAAAAACTACAAGCAAAACAGGAAGCCCCCCATTTACGGTTCGACGAGCGGCGTGCCCCCTTCGTCGGAAGGCTGGGTATCGGTGACGACCAGCATGGCATCGTCCCGCGCCACGACGCAGAGCCAGAGCCCCGCCGCGTGGGCCCGGCGCACCGCAAGATCGGTGGGGGCGGAGATCGTCACGAGCAGCGGAATACTTGCACGGACCGTCTTCTCGACCAGTTCGTAGGAACAGCGCGAGGTCATGACGACGAAGCCCTGCGCCGGATCGATGCCGCCGCGAACCAACGCACCGATCAGCTTGTCGAGCGCGTTGTGGCGGCCGACATCCTCGCGGATCGCCAGCAACATGCCCTCCTCGTTGCAGAACGCGGCGGCATGGGTGGCGCGGGTTTCGCGGCCCAATCGCTGCGCCGCATCCAGCGCGTCGAGCCCGCGCCGGATCGCCTCCGGGCTGGCCGCGCTTTGGCGCGAGAGGGTTGGCAGGGGGCGCAAGGCAGCCTCCACACCTTCGATGCCGCAGATCCCGCAGGAACTGTCGCCCGTGCGCCTGCGCGCGCGATCGATTATCAGCGAGAGGCGTTCCGGCGGCAGGTTTACACGGGCAACGTAGCCCGTGCCCCATTCGCCGTTCTCGACCGGATGGACAGCCACGTCGCCAATCTCACCCGCCGCCGCCAGTCCTTCGGCGAGCAGGAAGCCGGTGACGAAATCCTCGATCTCGATGGGGGTGGCCATCATCACGGCATAAGCGATGCCGTTGGTCTCGATGGCGATGGGCGCCTCGACCGGGACGGCGAAGCGCTCGGCCTCTTCCGTCCCGGTGCGATAGCTGTTGCGGCTGAGCCGGATCGTTTGTGCGCCATTCATAATGGCGAACTTAGCCCGACCGGCTCACGAGGTCACGCAATCACACGTAGTCCTCGGTGTCGATGGTGGGCTTGATCATGTCCGGGTAGCGATGACCGGCAATGGTCTGCTGATTCATCAGTTCGCCCGCCTTCTCCAGAATGCCCGCGTCGATTTCCAGCGCGGCGGCCGCGTGATTGTCGTCGAAGTGGGCGATGGAGCGGGTGCCGGGAATCGCATGGAGATGGTCGCCGCGCGACAGCACCCAGGCCAGCGCCAGCTGAGCCGGGGTGACGCGGATCGACGAGGCAAGCGCGTCGAACTCCTCGATCAGCGCAAGGTTGTGCGCCCAGTTCTCGCCGATGAAGCGCGGGAAACTGCGGCGCAGGTCCTTCTCGGTGAGCGTGTTCACATCGGTCAGCTCACCGCCCAGCGCCCCACGCGCGACGGGCGAGAAGGCGACGAGCGCGATCCCCAGTTCACGCGTGGCATCGAGCACGCCCAGTTCGACATTGCGTGTCCAGAGCGAATATTCGGTCTGCACCGCCGCCACCGGATGCACTGCGTGCGCCTCACGGATATGCGCGGTGGACCATTCGGACACGCCATAGGCGCCAATCTTGCCCGCCTCCATCGCGCGCACCATGGCGCCCACCGAGTCGGCAATCGGCACCTTCGGATCGAAACGGTGCATGTAGAACAGATCGATGTGATCGGTGCCGAGCCGCTTCAGGCTGGCGTCGAGCGAGGCGGTGATGCTCTCCGGCGCGCAGTCGATGCCGCGGCGGGCACCGTCGATCAGGATGCCGGTCTTGGAGGCCAGCAGGAACTCGCGGCGCCGGTCCATGATCGCTTCGCTCAAGATCTCTTCGCTGAGACCCATGCCGTAGATGTTGGCGGTATCGAAGTGATCGCAGCCTGCGTCGAGGGCGTGGCGGAACAGTGCGACCGCCTCCTCGCGAGACGGCGGATTGCCGTAGGCCCAGGCCACATTCATGCAGCCGAGACCGACGGAGTGGACCGGACGGCCCGCGAGGAGGCGTTTCGTCATCAGGACCAGCCGTCCTGTGCTTCGAGGCTCGCGGCCAGCTCGCCGATCACGCGGTAGCAATCGAGCACCTTGCCGACCGACGAGTTGGGCTCACGCCCTTCGCGGATGGCGGCGACGAATTCGCGGTCCTGCAGCTCGATGCCGTTGTTCGACACCGTGACGCCGGTGAGGTCGATCGGCTCTTCACGGCCGTTCACCAGATCGTCGTAACGCGCGATGTAGGTCTCGCTGTCGCCGATGTAGCGGAAGAAAGTGCCGAGCGGGCCGTTGTTGTTGAACGAGAGCGAGAGCGTGCAGATCGCGCCTGTCTCAGCCTTCAGCTGGATCGACATGTCCATGGCGATGCCCAGTTCCGGATGCTTCGGGCCCTGCAGCACGTTGGCGGCGACGATCTTGCCCGACTGATAGGCGAAGAGGTCGATCGTGTGCGCGGCGTGGTGCCACAGCAGGTGGTCCGTCCACGAGCGCGGCTGGCCCTTGGCGTTCATGTTCTTGCGGCGGAAGAAGTAGGTCTGCACGTCCATCTGCTGGACGTTGAACTCACCCGCAGTGATCTTGTTGTGCACGTACTGGTGCGAAGGATTGAAGCGGCGGGTGTGGCCGACCATGCAGACCAAACCCGTTTCCTTCTGCTTCGCGACAACCGCCTCGGCATCGGCCCAGGTGTCCGACAGCGGGATCTCGACCTGAACGTGCTTGCCCGCGTTCATGCAGGCGATGGCCTGTTCGGCATGCATCTGCGTGGGGGTGCAGAGGATCACGGCATCGACATCGGGCATGGCCAACACTTCGGCCAGATCGGTGCCGGAATGCGGCGCGCCGTACTTGGCGGCGACTTCGGCAGCCTGTTCGGCCGAGCGGCTGATGACCGAGGCGATCTCTACGCCGTCGATGTTCTTGAGGCCGTCGAGGTGCTTTTCACCGAAAGCGCCGGCGCCGACGAGGGCAATACGCATGGGAATCTCCTTGGAAACTCTATCAAGGGAAGGAGCATGCCGGCGTCAAGCACCGGCACGCGGAATCGATCAGCCGATCAGGGTTTGGGCTTCGGCATTGTTGCCTTCGATCGTCGTCGAGGGCGGCACGTCGCCGTTCACCGGCTCCAGCACGATATGGCCGACCGCCGTGTTGCTGGCGGGCACATGGTAGAAGCGATAAAGTTCCCGCGTTTCCTTGCCCAGCGCGCCGCGCATGATCAGCCACATGACCATCTCGATGCCTTCGCTGCCGGTTTCGCGCAGGTATTCGATATGCGGAATGCACCGCAGTTCCTGCGTATCGCCCGAAAGCTTGTCGAGGAACATGTTGTCCCACTCGCGGTTGATCAGGCCGGCGCGGGGGCCCTGAAGCTGGTGGCTCATGCCACCGGTGCCCCAGATCTGCACGTTGAGGTCTTCATCGAAGCTTTCGACGGCGCGCGCGATGGCCTCGCCCAGCGCCCAGCAGCGATTGCCCGACGGCGGCGGATAGGTCACCACGTTGACGGCGAGCGGGATCACCTTCACCGGCCACTTGGCAGGCTTGCCCAGCACCATCGACAGCGGAACGGTAAGGCCGTGGTCGACATCCATCTCGTTGATGATGGTCATGTCGAACTCGTCGAGGATCAGGCTCTGGGCGATGTGCCAGGCAAGGTCCGGATGGCCTTCCACGTCAGGCACTTCGCGCGGGCCCCAGCCCTCGTCCGCCGGCTTGTAGCTTTCGCCGCAGCCGATCGCGAACGTGGGGATGATCTTCATGTCGAAGGCCGATGCATGGTCGTTGTAGACCAGGATCACGACGTCCGGCAGGTTCTCCGCTTCCCACTTCTGGGTGGGCGCGAAGCCTTCTTGGATCGGCTTCCAATAGGGGTCTTCCCACTTGTCGAAGTCGGACGCGACGCCGAGCGCCGGGATGTGGCTGCAGGCGATGCCGTGCGTAATGCGGGCCATCTTAGCGGTGCTCCTTGATGGAGCGCTGGCCCTCGGGCGAGCGTCCCCCGGCGATCATCATCGCCTGATAATCCTCGACCGACATGCCGGTCATCGTCGAGACGGCCTGAAGGAAGCTCAGGCCATCGGTCGAGAAGACCTTGGCGAGGAAGTAGATGTTGCCGCCCAGATCGAGCAGGCGGTTGTAGTCGCGGGCGAGAACGGCCAGCTTCTGGTCCTCGGTCATCGGCCATTCGTCGAGATAGGCACGCTCGTCCGCCTTCCAGCGCTCGCGGTTTTCCGCCTTCATCAGGCTCATCGCGAACTGGTTCAGGTGATAGCCCTGACGCGCGCGCTTCGCCGTGTAGACGCGCGTGCCCGGAATATCGTCGAACTCACCGAGATAGGCATGGATGTCGATCGGACCGCCAGCGTTCGGGCAAGGATTCTTATCCGTCGGATTCTTGGCGTTCACAGGCCTCGTTCCTTCAGCTTGGCGTCAAGGCGCGGGAAGACCTTGCGCACATTGCCTTCGAAGATCGCGTGGCGCTCCTCATCGGAAATGTCGAGCGCGTCGACATAGCGCTTGGTGTCGTCGAAGTAGAAGCCGGTCTGCGGGTCGATCCCGCGCACCGCGCCGACCATTTCGGAGCCGAACAGGATGTTCTTGTTGTCGATCACGTCGGCCAGCAGGTTGATGCCCGGCTGGTGGTAGACGCAAGTGTCGAAGAACACGTTGTTCATGATGTATTCGTCAAGCGAAGGCTTCTTCAGCATGTCCGCCAGACCGCGATAGCGGCCCCAGTGGTACGGCACCGCGCCGCCGCCATGCGGGATGACGAAGCGCAGCTTGGGGAACTTCGCGAAGAGATCGCCCTGCATCAGCTGCATGAAGGCCACGGTGTCCGCCGCGATGTAGAAGCCGCCGGTGGCATGCATCGCCGGGTTGCACGAACCCGAGACGTGGATCATCGCCGGAACGTCCAGCTCGCACATCGCCTCGTAGATCGGGAACCAGTATTCGTCCGTCAGCGGCGGATGCTCGAAGTGGCCGCCGCCCGGATCAGGGTTGAGGTTGCAGCCGATGAAGCCCAGTTCCTCAACGCAGCGGCGCAGTTCCTTCACCGAGGCGGAAAGGTCCGCCTTGGGGCTCTGGGGCAGCATGCACACGCCCACGAAGGTCTCGGGGAACATGTTCACCACGCGGGCGATAAGATTGTTGCAGTGGACCGCCCATGCCTCGGACACCGCCTGATCGCCGACGTGGTGCGCCATGGCACTGGCGCGCGGGCTGAACACGGTAAGATCGGCGCCGCGCTCCTTGATGAGGCGAAGCTGGTTGTCCTCGATGGTCTGGCGGATCTCGGCGTCCGAGATTTCCGGGTAGGGCGGCGCGGCTTCGCCGGCCTTGAACGCGGCGATCTGGGCTTCGCGCCAGGCGTCATGCGCCTTGGGCAGGACGGTATAATGTCCGTGACAGTCGATGATGAGCGACATGCTCAGTTCTCTCCCTTGAGTACGCCCGCCGCGACTGCTGCCGCAAGCTTGGCTTCGAATCCTTCGGGCGGCGGCACAATGCCCAGCGCGCCCAGCGCCTGCTGCCAGGCGACGGTGTTTTCGGTCATGAGCGGCGGAATGCCCAGCGAACGCAGCATTTCCGCGGCCTCGTCCATTTCGGCGGCGCGGCGGCGGCCGTGGACCAGCATACGGTCGAGATTGTAGTCCGCGCGTTCCGCCCAGGGAATGGTCTTCTCGCTGGCATCGAGCGAAGACAGCACCTCGTCCGCCACGCCTTCGGCATGGGCGGCCATCATCATCTCGGCGGTCAGCGCCTCAAGGCCCTTGACCATGACCGAGCGCACCAGCTTGATCGCCGAGGCCCGGCCGACCGCATCGCCGACGACGCGCACATTGGTGAAGCCTACCGCCGTCAGCGCGCCTTGCGCTTCTGCGGCATCGGGGCCGGAAACCAGCAGAGGAACCTTCATCCGCGCGGGGTTCACCGGGGCGAGCACGGCCACATCGACATAGCGCCCCTTGCCGGTAGCGATGGCCTTGGAAGCGGCTCGCTTGGTGCCGGGGGCTACTGAATTCATGTCGCAGAACAACGCGCCCTCGCTCAGCAAAGGCGCGACGGCTTCCGCCACCAGCGGCGCAGCATCTGCGGTAACGAGCGAAAGCACCAGCGAGGCGCCCGCAAGCGCTTCGGCCGCGCTGTCGCAAGCGGTGATGCCGAGTTCGGCCATGGCGTCCCGGCGTTCGGGAAGAATGTCGAAGGCACGAGCCTGCCCGGCCCAGTCTCCAGCTCCCGCAAACGTCGATCCGGCCTCTCCGAACCCGATAAGGGCAATGGACCTGTTCATTGGGGCACCCTGCGCTCACCGCAGGGAATCCACCAATCGAAACCGACTTCCGGCTATAACACCAGCGTAATCGAACCGATCACGCGTCGGATGATCTCCCTCACCCGATCGCCAGCGGCGCCTCTTCCTCTTCGGCATCGTCGTGCATGTCGGGTGCCACCGGATCGACGATGGTGGGCGCCGGTACGGTGAAGAAGCCGCCTGCTTCCGCCCGCGCGCCGAGGCTCGCGCGCGAGGTCAGGCTGATCAGCCAGGGCGAGGCAAGCAGGCCCAGCGTCAGCGGCGAAAGCCACAGCGCCGTCACCGGATTGATGAACGCCGTCGCCGCGAAGGTGAGGCCCAGCGCGATGTGTTCCTTGAGGTCGGGCAGCACCTCGCGCACGCCGATGCGGCGGGCGTCGCGTTCCTGCGTGTTCCAGTGGGCCGGAATGCCGAGCGCCAGCCCGCACAGAGCCTTCACCTGCATTACCATCGTTACCGGCGCCAGCAGGATCGCCAGCGGGACTTCCAGCGCCACCGAGCGCAGGATGCCGCTCCAGCCGCCGAAGCGCTGGCGGCGGCCGGGATTGGCGGCAACCCACAGCGTTCCCATTGCCTTGGGGCCGAACAGCAGCAGCACGGTCAGCCACAGCACGCTTGGCGGAGTGCCTCCGGCAAGGGTCTGTCCGCCCTGCACCATCGCCGCCTGCGCGATCGCGGTGATCAGCAGCAGCAACCAGCCGGGCGAGGTGAGATAGGCCGAGGCACCGATCAGCAAATGCAGGCGGCTCGCCCAGTGCAGGCCCGAGGCGTCAAGCAGGCGCAGATGCTGGAGATTGCCCTGCATCCAGCGCCGGTCGCGGATCGCGTGATCGACGATGGTGGGCGGGAATTCCTCGTAGCTGCCGTCGATCATGACCATGTGCACGGCCCAGCCCCGGCGGCGCAGCAGCGCGGATTCGAACATGTCGTGGCTGAGGATGTGGCCGCCGAACGGCGGCTTGCCCGGCAGTTCGGGAAGGCCGCAGGATTCGGCGAAAGCGCGCGTGCGCACGATGGCGTTGTGGCCCCAGAAATTCGCCTCCGCGCCCGACCACCAGAGCAATCCGGCAGAGGCAATCGGCCCATAGGCCTCGCTGGCAAAGCGCATCCAGCGCTGGAACAGCGTCTGCGCGCCGACGATCATCGGCACGGTCTGAAGCAGGCCGATCGACGGGCGCTCTTCCATGATCGCGACCATGCCGATGATGGCATCGCCGCTCATCAGCGAATCCGCGTCAAGGATCAGCATGTTTTCATAGGCCCCGCCGAAGCGCTGTACCCATTCGGCGACATTGCCCGGTTTGCGCGCGAGGTTCTTCTCGCGGCGGCGGTAGTAGACGGCGATGGGCGCCTCTGCGGCGACTTCGCGCCAGGCCGCTTCCTCGCGCTTTCCGTGGAAGGCATTGGAATCGCTGAGCACGAAGAAATCGATCCACTCGGCGCCGCCCGACGCCGCAATCGAGTTCGCCATCGCGCGCACTCGGCCGAAAGTCGCCTCCACGCTCTCGTTGTAGACCGGCATCAGCACGGCGGTGCGGTGGCGCAGCGACGAGGCCGGGCTCGGGACGGCGGTGAAGCCGGGATGCTTGCCGGTGATGAGCTGGAGGAAGCCGATGGCCGATGTCACGAAGCCGAACGAGATCCACGTGAACAGCGGCACGAAGAACAGCAGCAGCACGATCTCGACCGCGTCGAGCCCATCGCGCGAGAAGGCAAAGCGCACTTCGCTGGACGCGGCGAGCGCGATCACGGCGGTCACCACCAGCAGCAGCAGGCGCTTCACCTGCATGCCGTGCGGGCTGGTCCGCACGGCGATGGAGCCCGGCGCGATGCCGTAAAGGTCCTGCACCGGCATCGCCAGCGGGGCCTCCGCCGGAAGCGGAGGGAGTGCGCGGTTTATGCCCGCCTTCATGCCTGAACGCCTTGAATAACTGTTTCGCTAAGCGCCTGTCCGGCGCGCGCAAGATAGACCTGTAGTTCCGGCGACGGCATCGCCGAAGGCCGAACGTCCAGCGTAACCCGCCAGCGCGTTTCCTCGCCCACTACCGGATAGGCGGCGGATGCGATCACCGCGCTGGCCGGAAGGCCGGTCACGGCCTGAACACCGCTGTCGCGGGTCAGCCCCTTAAGCGCCGGGCCTTCGAAATCGAACACGAACTTGCGCCCGTCCTTGGCAACCGGCGCGTCGCCCGGCTTGCCCGCCGCGCCCTGCCAGCTATCCACGCAGCGCGCGGTGGCGGTCGCAGTCGGATCCTGCGATGTCCAGTTGAGCCGATAGGCCAGATCGCGCCGCTGCCCCGCCTTCGCCGGTTCGTCGGAGAGCCAGAAAGCGGCGACATTGTCGGTCGTTTCGGTATCGGTGGTCATCTGGTAGAGCATGACCGAGCCCTTGCCCCAATCGCCCTGCGGCTCGATCCACAGCGAGGGCCGCCGGTCGTAGAACGCGCCGTCGTCCTGATAGTGGTCGAAACGCTGGTCGCGCTGGAGCAGGCCGAAACCCTTGAGGTGATCCGCGCGCATCGCATTGGTGCGGGTGAGGCGCGGATTGCTGAGCGGCACCCAGACCCTTTCGCCATTGCCGGAAAGAACGGCAAGACCGTCGGAATCGTGGATTTCCGGGCGCCAGTCGCCACGTTTGGAGGGGTCCGACTGGTCGTACCAGAACATGCTGGTGATCGGCGCGAGGCCCAGCCGCTCGACATCGCGGCGCAGGAACAGGCTGGCGCGCACGTCCTGCGTGACGCCCTGCTGGCCGTGCGTGCAGTCAAAGGCATAGGCGCCGGTGACGCTCGGCCCGTCGAGCGCGGCATGGATGCGCACGCGGTTCGGCCCGAGGTTCTCGATCCAGAACTCGGTGAAGGCGGGGAATTCCTCAGCCTTGGGCATGGCGGTATCGATCGCGACGCCGCGTGCGGAGAGGCCGTACTGATCGCGTGAGCCCGAGGCGCGGAAGTAGGACGCGCCCAGAAAGGCCAACCAGTCCGAGTGCTGGTCAGCGGTCATGACGCGGAAACCGGCGGGATCGGCGCGCGTGGCGCCCACGAAGAAGCCGCGCGTGTCGACAAGCTGGCGCGAAGTGCCGTTTTCCACGAGGTGGATCGTCACTGCCTGCGGGGCGACACCCCGGCTGGTCGGGAACAGCCGAACATCGCCTGCCAGTGCCTGCGCATTGCCATATGTCAGCTTCACCGCCGTATCGAAATCGGTAACGGCATGGGCCGAAGGCGCGGGCGCGGCCCAGGGACGCGCGGCGGCGGCCTGCGCAGTGCTGACAAGGTTGTCCCACGAAAACGGCTGCGCGGGCCCGAAATTGCCTTGCCCGGCCGTGGCGACAGCCGCCTGCGCGAGACGCGGAACCGCCAGCAGCCCGGCCATCGAGGCGAGCATGGCTGCGAAATCGCGCCGGGCCAGCGTTGTCAGTGCGACGAGGCCGGTTGCGGCCTTGGGAGCCGTTTTTCGGCCCGCATCCCTCATGTTGCCTTGGGTCATAGGTTTCATACGCACAGACGAACGCAAAGTTTCGTTGCGGTGCGTCGTAAGGGTCCTTCTACCAGCCGAATCCGGGTCAGGCGAATTCCACTAAAGCGGCGCACTGACAGCTTCGAGACGGCATTATTCAATCGCAAATGAATAGATCGTGACCGACACAAGTTGATCGCGTTCGATGATTCGCCCAGCCGTGTACTATCGCTTCTTGCGCTAATGCTTTTCGGGCGGATTGCGCCATCCCACGATCACTTCGGCGCCGGGCTTGAGGTCGTTGGCGAAGACTTCGGTACGCTTGCCGTCGCCCGCTCCGGCCGACACATAGACGCGGCGCGGCTCCCCGTCGCCCGAGACGAGATAGATGCGCGGCTGGTTGCGACCAGTCGAGTTGCCATCCACATGGGCGCCGCCGGTGCTCCCGGGCTCGAAAGTCAGCGCCGCATCGGGCACCAGCAGCACGTTTTTCCGTTCGGGCAGAGCCACTTCCACGGTCGCTGCCATGCCGGGGCGGATCGCTTCGGTCGGCTTTTCCAGCGTGAACACCGCGCGGCGCGATCCCGGTGCATCGGCGCTGTCGGCCAGCACCCGTGCCAGCGTCGCCTGCTGCACGTCATCGGGCATGGCATCGATCCGCACTTGCGCCACCGTGCCGGCATCCAGGCCGGCACTGCCGGCGCGGGCGAGCGGGATCTCGATCTCCAGCGTCTCGTCGCTTGCCGCCAGCGTGAACAGCTTCATGCCCACCCGCACGCGCTGGCCGGTGCGGATATTGCGCTCCACCACATAGCCCGCGAAAGGCGCCCGTACGACGGCGGCGGCCAACGTCTCGCTATCAGCCTTGAGGCTGTTGCGGGCCGCCGAAACCCGCGCTTCGGCGGCGGAAACTTCGCGCGCGGCTCGCTCGGCGGCGGTCCGGGCGGCTTCCAGTTCGTTGATCGCGGGCACGCGGTGGCCGGAGCGGCGCCAGACATCTTCGAAGCGCGCCAGCTTGGACGTCGCCTCGTCGCGCGCGCCGCGCGCGGCTTCAAGATCGGCCTCGGCAGCGGCCACCAGCGCGCGATCGGCCGCGAGCGTGCTGCGCAGCGGCTCGGCATCGATGGTGGCCAGGATCTGCCCCTTTTCCACTTTGCCGCCGGCCGGAACGCCCTCTGCCGTCACGGTGCCGTCGAGCGCGGCGGCCAGTGCGACCTCGCCGCTGCCGTGCACAGTGCCGCGTTCGGAGAGGAGCGGCGTGATGCTCCCCTGTTCGACCAGCGCGGTGTAGAAGGGCGAATCGGTGCCGCCCAGAAAGCGCACGACCAGCAACACAAGCGCCACCACCGCCGCCGCCAGCAGGGCGATGCGCAGCAGGTGCGTGCGGCCGCGACGAGTGCCCCCGCCCAGAAAGTGGTCGAGCGAAACCTCTTCGGGCTCAGTCACAACCGGCGCCTCCCGGCGGCGGGGTCAGGTCGGTGGCCGACCACCCGTCGCCGCGCTGGAGATGCAGGCGGATCATTGCCGAGGCCCGCTCGGCGCGAATGCCAAGGCGCGCTTCCTCGACCGACAGCGCGGAGGCTTCGGCCACATAGAGCGTCGCGAAATCGCCCATCCCGGCGCGATAAGCGCTGCGCGCATCCTGCACCGCACGGCGCGCGCGCTCACTGCTCTGCGCCAGCGCGGCCTCGCGGGTGTCGAGCGTGACGAGCGACTGGCGTGTCGCCGCGATCTCGGCCCGGGCAGCGAGTTCCGCCTTGTCCATCTCCGCGAGACCGTCGCGCAGCAGCGGCGGCGTGCCGGGATCGCCGCGATGGGCCTCGGCGGCGTCGATATCGGCCTGGCTCATCTTCTCGCGCTCGATACTGGCCAGCAGCCGATAGCGCCGCGCCTGCAAGTCGGCGCGGTGGAGCGGCCCCTCATCGGCGACGCCCGGAGGATCGCGGCCAAGATCGGGTACATCGCCAGCCTCACCCAGCGCGGCGAGCAGCGCCGCATCCTCCATGCCGGTCATCCGCGCCAGATTCGCCCGCGCCGCATCGAAACGGGCGCGCGTCGCGGAAAGATCGGCATCGGCAACGCCGGCCATGCTGCTGCCGATACCGCCGTCGATCCCGGTGACGAGCCCGGCCTGTCGGCGGAATTCGGCAATCGCCGCATTATCCCGGAACTGGTCGAGCCGCTCGGTGCGCAGGACCAGCACTTTCTGGAGCCGCCGCACCTCAACATAAGCCAGCGCCACTGCCGCCGCGCGTTCGGCGCGGGCCTGCGCATAGGCATAGGCATCGGCGCGGCGCGTGGCATCGCGCACAAGGTCCTGCTCCCCGCCAACCAGCTTGCGCACCTTTCCGGTAAGCCGCCGGGCCGCCGCCGCATCCTCCTCGTTCTGCGCGTCAAGACGGGCAGCGCGGCAGGCAAGGTCGGTATCGGCGGCGATTCCGCGCGCGATCAGGTCTGCCAGCAGCGGATCGCTCGCCGTCTTCCACCAATCGCCATCGGTTGGCGCCTCCACCGTGGGCTCGGGCGCTTTCGGCACTTGGGCGGCGGGGCCAGACTGCCCGGCGCATCCCGAAAGTCCACCCGCCGCGAGCGCACAGGCGATCGCCATGACCATCGGCGCTCCGGCGCGGTTCCATGCTCCAAATATTCGCACGCGGGCAGCGATAGCAGCAAAGCGCCGCGAGGCAATCACGCTGCGCATGCGAAGGCCCCAAGTTCTTGCAGCCGGGGACAAAAACGGACCGCCGGGCCGGACATGGGAGAGGCCCTCGGCCGCCAAATTGCCGCTGGCCATGTTTTGATCCATTGCGTATCATATCCTCGAAATTGGTCGGTCGCACCAGAGCCGAACGCATGGGGAGAAGCAGGGTTGTCGGAAGGAGCACGGCCATGAACGCCGAACCCGCAAAATGTCCGTATGGGCATGGTCAGAAATTGGGACGCGACGACCGCAAGAGCGCCCGTCTCGCCGAGGCGAACATCACGCCGCAGCCCGGATCGCGCGTTGTCGGCGACTTTGCCATCGGCCGCGAGGTCCTGCGGTCGGCCAAGGTCCGGCAAGCCGGCGCCCATGCCGACGATACCGATCTTTCGCGGCCGGACGAGGTCTCGTTCTTCTTTCTCGACGGCGATCTCCACCGCAAGCGCCGCGCCGCCGTGGCCGGGCTGTTCGCGCCCAAGACCATCGTCACCCGCCACCACGCGGTCATGCACCGGACGATGGATGAACTCGTCGCGCGGCTGCAGGAAGGCAAGCCGCTGCCGCTGGACGAACTGAGCTTCCAGATGGCGGTGGATGTTACCGCCGAGATCGTCGGCCTGACGAACAGCGACAGCAACCGCAACCTCGCCAGACGCATCAAGTCCGTGCTCGACAGTTCGCTGGACCGAAAGCCGGGCCGCATCGGCAACATGATCTTCGCCGCGAAGATGCTGCTGCGCGTCGGCCGGTTCTATCGCAAGGACCTGGTCCCCGCGATCGCCGCGCGCCGCAAGGAACCGCGCGACGACGTGATCTCGTTCATGGTCGGCGAGAATTACTCGCGCAAGGGCATGATCATGGAGTGCCTGAGCTACGGCGGCGCCGGAATGATGACCACGCGCGAATTCATCGTCATGGCCGCGTGGCACCTGTTCGACAATCTGGACTTGCGCACCCGCTACCTGACCGGCGGCGAGGCCGACCAGTCCGCCATTCTGGAAGAGATCCTGCGGCTGGAACCCGTCGCCTCGATGCTCCACCGCCGCGCGGTGGAACCGCAGCCCGGCGTGATGGAGGAAGGCGAAGTGCTCTGCGTCTCGATCCGCGAGGCCAATGTGGACGAGGCGATCACCGGCCCCTGCCCCTTCGAACTCGACCCCGACCGGGCCAAGCGGATGAAAGTGGCCGGACCCTACATGAGCTTCGGCGACGGCCCCCACCGCTGCCCCGGCGCACAAGTGGCGCTGCACGAGACGCGCATCTTCCTCGACCGCATGCTGCGCCTGCCCGGCATCCGCCTCGTTTCCGAGCCGAAGATCATCTGGAACAGCATGATCCAGGGCTACGAACTGCGCGGGGCGCTTGTCGCCTGCGATCCGGCCTGACCCTCATGGTACGCGTGACCTTTATCGACGCGGGCGGAATCGTGCGCGAAATCGAGGCGAGCGAGGGGATCTCGCTGATGGAAAACGCTGTCGCCGGCGGGATCGACGCCATCGAGGCGGTGTGCGGGGGGAACTGCTATTGCGGCACCTGTCGGGTGCACCTGACGCCCGAATGGTATGAGCGGCTCGGCGGGCCAGGCGAATACGAAGGCCCCGTGATCGAGACTTCGGGCGATGAGCATCCGAGGGTACGGCTTTCGTGCCAGCTTACGGTGACGCAGGCGCTTGAGGGACTGGTGGTGGAGACGCCTGAAGCGCAGAGCTGAACGTCGGGGGCTTCATTGCGCCCCTCAGAGGGCTAAATTACTCAAAGATCCTTCGTCAATTCGAGCGTAGCGAAGCAATCCAGAGCGGCGCAAAACTGCCCTGGATTGCTTCGCTACGCTCGCAATGACGAAGGTGAGGGTAAGGATGAGGGAATAGCCTACAGGCCACGTCCGTACCGCATCCCCCTTCCCGTCGCCCCCGCGCAGGCGGGGATCCCGCTTCCTTCGCGCTACCTCGCCAAGAAAAGCGGGGCCCCCGCCTGCGCGGGGGCGACGAGTGTTATGGGTGACCATCAGGTCTCAACATCAGCGATCAAAGACCGCCCAGTTTAAACCGGCAACCCCACATAATTCTCGGCAATCACCCGCCGCGCATGTTCGCTCGACGCAATGTAGTCCAGCTCCGCCAGCTGCATGCGGCGCTCGAACGGACCGTCCTCGGGGAAACGGTGCATCAGCTTGGTCAGCGACCAGCTGAACCGCTCCGAAGCCCAAACCCGGCGCAGCGCCTTGGCCGAATAGCCGACCACGGCGTCATTATCGGCCTTCCGGAAGAACCCGGTCAGCGCCTCGCAGGCATAATAGACGTCGCTGGCGGCAAGGTTCAGGCCCTTGGCGCCGGTCGGCGGCACGATGTGCGCGGCATCGCCGCAGAGCAGCAGGCTGCCGTGGCGCATCGGCTCGAACACGAAGGAGCGCAGCGGCGCGATCGACTTCTCGATGGAGGGCCCGCGCGTGATATGCGCGGCGGCATCGGGGCCGAGGCGGATCGCCAGTTCGTTCCAGATGCGCTCGTCGCTCCAGTCTTCCAGCTTCTCGGTCAGCGGAACGTCGATGTAATAGCGGCTGCGCGTGTGGCTGCGCTGCGAGGCAAGCGCGAAGCCGCGTTCGTGGTGCGCGTAAATCAGTTCGTGATTGCACGGCGGCACATCGGCCAAAATGCCGAGCCAGCCGAACGGATAGACGCGCTCGAACGTCTGGCCGACACTGGCCGGGATCGCCTGACGCGACGGGCCATGAAAGCCGTCGCAACCGACGATGAAGCGCGCGTCGATGCGCTGTTCGGCGCCGTCTTTCGAATAGGTCAGGTAAGGCGCATCGCTCTCGATGTCGTGGAGCGCCACCTCACCCGCCTGATAGATCACTTCAAGGCCGCGCTGCTCGGTCGCTTCCATCAGGTCGCGCGTCAGCTCGGTCTGGCCATAGACCATGACCTGTTTGCCGGTCAGTGCTTTGATGTCGATGCGGATCAGGCGTTCGCCGTCGGCAAGGTTGAAGCCGTCATGCGGCAGGCCTTCCGCCTTCATCCGCGCATCGAGGCCCAGCCGCTCCATCAGCGCGACGGTGCCCTGTTCGAGCACGCCGGCACGGATGCGCGAGAGCACATATTCGCCCGTCTGGCGCTCGACCACGACACAGTCGATGCCTTCGGCGCGCAGCAGGTGACCCAGCAACAGGCCAGCCGGCCCGGCGCCGACAATGGCGACTTGAGTTCGCATTCTCCATCTCCCGATCGTGCGGCCCGCCCTTCGGACGGCCGCATTGCGTGTTCACGGGATTGACACCGCGCGGCGCTTGCCGGAATGCACCAGACGGCCATTGTTCCGGTACTTTCAGGACACGCCCGAGTCTGACCATGCCCACCCCCCTGCCCACGCCCCGCCCCATTCCCAGCTATGTCCTCTACGGCGAGGAAATCGCCGAAAGCCTCGCGGAATTCGGACATATCGAGACGATTGCGGCACGAAGCTCCTTGCACGACTGGGAAATTGCGCCGCACCGCCATGTCCGCGGCGTGCAGGTCATGCTGGTATCGAAGGGACAGGTAACACTCACCATCGACGACAAGACCGAGACTCTGGAGGCGCCCTGCCACATCGTCGTGCCGGCCGGCAGCATCCACGGTTTCCGTTTCCGTCCAGAGACCTTGGGTTATGTGCTCATGCTCAGCAGCGCCTTTGCCGAGCGGCGCAGCGGGTTGGGCGATCCGCTGCTCCACGCCTCCACCCACGGCCGCTTCGCGCCGACGCCAGTGGACATACTGCCGCGCGTCGAATTCCTCTGCGCGGAGATGCTCGCCATCCCGCAGGACTGGCGGCGGCCGAATGCCCTCTTCCTGTCGATGGCGGAAGCGTTGATGCGCTCGCTGCTGCCCGAGGAAGAGGCGGCGGACGATGGCGGCGGCGACCAGCGCATTTCGCACTTGCGCCATCTGGTGGAACTGCACTTTCGCGACCAGTTGCCGCTGGGCTGGTATGCCGAGCGGCTGGGCATGACCACGCGCACGCTGACCCGCCTGACCCGCGCGAAGCTGGACTGCACGCCGCAGGACCTGCTTCACGCCCGCCTTGCGCTGGAAGCCCAGCGGCTGCTGTGCTTCGCCAATGCCAGCGTGGTGCAGGTTTCCAATGAGCTGGGCTTCTCCGACCCGTCCTATTTCTCGCGCTTCTACCTGCGGATGACCGGGCACCGCCCGCATCTCGACAAATCGACGCATCCCCATCTGCCCGAAGCATGATTTATTCGGCGCCCGCAACGCGTTAAGATGATCGTTTGGAGAGCGATGAAAGGCCGGCCGCGATGACCAAACCCGTCTGGCGCGATGGATTGACCGGCCTTGCCATGGCCGGGCTGATCCTGCCGGAAAGCGTCGCCTATGCGGAGATCGCCGGATTGGCGCCGGGCCGCGCATTGGCCGCCGCGATTGCCGGGGGGCTTGCTTATGTGGCGGTCGGGCGCAGCCGTTTCGCGGTGGTATCGCCCACGTCCTCGGCCGCCGCGATCCTTGCGGCCACGCTGGCCAGTCTCTCCGCCACAGGTCCCGCGCGCGAGGGACTGGCGACCGTGCTGGTGGGCATGACCGGGCTGATCTTCCTGCTGCTCTCGCTGCTGCGGCTGGGCAGTCTTGCCAGCTTCGTCTCGCGCCCGGTGCTGCGCGGCTTCGCCTTCGGCCTCGCGATTACCATCATCGTGCGGCAGTTGCCTGCGGTGGTGGGTATTTCGGCGCCTTCGGGCACGATCTTCGCGGTGCTGATGAGTCTCGCCGCGCGGATTTCGGAATGGCATGTGCTGAGCGGCCTGCTCGGCGCGGCTACGCTGGCGGTACTGCTGGCGCTGCGGCGGGTGCCGCAGATCCCGGGCGCGCTGATCGTACTGGTCGCCGCCGTAGTGCTGGGCGCGGCAGTAGACCTGCCGCACTTCGGCATCGCCGTGGCCGGGCCTGTCGGCCTTGGCTGGCCGCAGAGCGACTGGCCGTTCTCCGCCACCGCGCTCGCCCGGCTTGTCCAACTTGCCGCACCGATCGCATTGATCCTGTTTGCCGAGAGTTGGGGCACCATGCGCACGCTGGCGCTGCGCCATGGCGACGGGCTTTCGCCCAACCGCGAACTGGCCTCACTGGGCGCGGCCAACCTCGCCTCGGCGCTGGTGCAGGGCATGCCGGTCGGCGCGGGCTTCTCGGCCGGGTCGGCCAACGAGGCGGCGGGGGCATCCAGCCGCTGGGCAGCGGCGGCGGCGAGCCTTGCGCTGCTGGCGATGGCGCTGTTCGCCTCGGGCTGGATCGCGCGGATCCCCCAGCCGATGCTGGCCGCCATCGTCATCGTCGCGCTGACCCATGCGCTCTCGCCCGGGCCGTTGCTGCACCTCTTCCGCATCCGCCGCGACCACTGGATCGCGCTGGCGGCGGTGCTGGGGGTTTTGATGTTCGGCGTGCTCAACGGCATGCTGCTGGCGGTGCTGCTGTCGATCATGCACTTGCTCTACGAACTGGCGAACCCGCCGATCAGCGAGCTGGGGCAGCTTGGCGAGGGGCACGAGTTCGTCGATCTCGCGCGCCATCCCGAGGCGCACCGCGTGCCCGGCGCGGTCATCTTCCGTCCGAATGGGCAACTGGTCTTTGCCAATGCCGAGACGGTGCTGGGCACCATCGCCCGCCGCGCCCGGGCCAGCGCGGCGCGCGTGGTGGTGCTGAGCCTTGAGGAGAGCAACGACCTCGACAGCACCGCCATCGAGGTGGTCTCAGAATTCGCGCAAAGTCTGGAAAAAGCAGGCAAGCATGTGATCCTCGCCCGCGCCCATGACCGGGTGCGTGACGTGCTGACGGCGGCCGGATGCAGCGTGCTGGCCGAGGGTTCGACGTTCAGCGTGGCACAGGCAGCGCAGCGCGCGGCGGAGGTTTCCGCAGTTCCTCCCCTGCAAGGGGAGGTGGCAGCACGCAGTGCTGACGGAGGGGTATAACCGGTTCAGTCGCGCACGACCAAGAGGCCGACACCGCCAACGGGCGAACCGAACACAGCTCACCCGAACCAAACCCCGTCGCCCCCGCGAAGGCGGGGGCCCCGCTTTTTGGTTTCACGCGGAGACGCGGAGGCGCAGAGGGAAGGCCCCCAGCACGATCTCTCTGCGTCTCCGCGTCTCTGCGTGCATAAGAAACAAGAAGCGGGATCCCCGCTTTCGCGGGGATGACGGCGGGTTTTGGTTCGAGTTCTGTATTATTTTCGAATGACTTGTGCTCAGATGGCTCGGGCTCGCGATTTCAGCAAAGCCCGAGCCCCAGAGCCCCTTACTTCCCGCCTTCCAGAACAACCGGCCCGATCAGCCCCGAAGGCCGCAGCGGCGCGTCGGCCTTGTAGGTGGGCAACGCAGTCCAGGTGATTTTCTGCGCGCCCGGCTGGGCATCGCCGATCAGGCGGTTGACCCAGAGGTTCGCCACCTTCACCTCGACGGTATTGTTGCCGGACTTCACCGCCTTGCCGATGTCGATCCGGTACGGCGCATGCCACGCCGCGCCGACGGGCTGGCCGTTCACCCGCACTTCGGCAAGATCGCCCACCTGCCCCAGATCGAGCCACAGCGGCTGCCCCGGCTTGGCGCCGTTCGGCAGTGCGAAGCTGCGCGAATAGGTCGCCTCGCCCGAGAAGTACTTCACGCCCGGATCGCTGCTTTCGTTCAGCGGAGCGAGCTTCGCCATTGCCACCGAGGCAGGGGCACCGCGATCGGTCTGGAAGCGTACGGACCACCCATCATCGAGCGAGGCCAGCTTCTGCACCGTCTTTGCAGGCACCGTCAGGATCTGCGCGGTGGCAGGCTTGCGAAACACCACGAAGACCGCATCGTCCGCCACGAGGCTGAGCGGCACCACCGTCTCGCCATTCTCGATCCGATAGCTGACCGGCTCGCTGGTGCCGGTTTCGGCATGCCAGAGTTCGGGCGCCTTGCCGGTGACGCGGAAGTGCGCTTCGATGGTCTGCGGGCTCGCTTGCGGGTTGGAGAGATAGTAGATCTCGCCCTGCGCATCGCGGCGGTGGACGAAGGGGATCTTCACGCCCGCGTCGGCGCCGGTAAAGGCGAAGTCCGGTGCCACGCCCAGTGTCCGGAGTGCACCCTCGACATCCTTGCCGGCGATCACCCGGCCCTTGCCGACCGTGGCGTCGCCGCTGCCCGGCCAGAGTCTGGCCACCAGCGCGCTCCATTCGCCGCTCTTGCCCTCCGCCATCAGGCTGGGCGTCGAGACCGGCGCTTCGCCGATCACTGTCGCGCCGCCCTCGACCAGTGCGGCCAGTTTCGTGAGCGCGCCAAGCGTCATGTGCTGCGAAGACCCGCCGAGGTAGATCGCCCGGTAACGCGCACCGCTGGGCGCGACGAGTTCGTTGCCGTCGTTGGTCAGCAGGTCGGTCAGCGCATCGTGGCTGAGGAAGTCATAGGCGTGTGTCACCGGGGCATCGGCCACCGGCTTGTCGCCATAGAGCCCGGTCAGCGGCGCTTCCTCGCCGTAGAAGTAGGCCACGTCCGCGACATTGCGGCCGTCCTGAAGCAGCAGCGAGGACCGCGCAATGTAGTCCACCCAGGGCTTCGCCATCTCGCCCCAGCTTTCCATCCGGTTGAAATACTGGCCGAAGATGAAGAGCGAGAGGCCCGGCTTCTTGTCGTCCACCGGCACGTGGACCGAGGTGTGCACCACCGGCCGGTTGACGCCGGTGACGAATTCCAGATCGATGATCCGCTTCAGGTCCTTCGGCGCGAAGTTCCACGGATTGAGCGCGGCAGTCATCGATTCCGCCGCCACGAGGTTCTGCCCGTAAAGATGCGCGACCGAAGCCGCGCCCTTGATGTCGGCCAGATAGCTGGGGTTCGGCCCCTGTTCGCGCGAGTGGGTCCACATCGCGGCCATCGGCACGTCGGTATGGCTGCGCATGGTCATGTCGTCACCCAGCGAGGGGCGATGGTCTTCCAGCGCCTCGCCATAAACCTTGAGGCCGTTCTCGTGCGCCACCTTGGCAACGGTGCCGTAGTGCTCGCTGGCCATCAGGTCCGCCAGGGTGCGGCGATAGTCGTAGAGGAAGCGGTCGCTGTCCTCGCGGCTGCCGATCAGGGTGCCGGTAATCGTCGGCAGCCACGGGGTGGGGTCGTAGCCGCGCAGACGCTTGAACTGTTCCACCATCTTCGGCGTCCAGTTGGCGGCGCCGACTTCGATGGAATCGGTCAGCAGTGCGCGCACGCCGCGCTGGCCGACCATCCCGGGACCGGCAGCGTCCTTGTACATGCCAAGGTAGTGGTCGAGGTAGCGGCGCACCGCGTCGCCGTCGAACTTGTCCACCTCAAGCCCGGTCGCCTCGGGCGGCGCGGGGTGGTTGGTGGTGCCCAGCAGCGAATAACCCATGCGGATCACGCGCCAGTTTCCGGCAGGCGGCGTCCAGTCGAGCGTGCCGTCCGCGCGCAGCTTGCCGGTGAGGTCGATCACCTTGCCAACGTCCGGCCCCTTGGCTCCGTCGCTCGGGTTGCCGAGCGCGTAGTAATCGTGCGGAATCGCATAACCGGCCTTGAGTTGCGACTGGTCGATCGTCGCTTCGCCGGAGAGCCTGAAGTCGGCAAGGCGGAACGGCATGGCGCCCACGGCTCCCATCATCGCGCCCAGATCCATGGCAAGCCCCGGCGCCGCCGAGCCCATGTTCGACATGGTGGGCGAAAGCGGCGTCAGCACCACGCGGAACTGGCGCGCGGTGACCGGCGCGAAAGCGATGGTGGTGGGCACCTGCTCGACATGGAAGTCGGCCACCTTGCGCCATGTCTTGCCATCGTCGCTCGCTTCGAGCATCGGCGCGACCGAGGGGCCGCCGAACATCATCCGCGCGCCCGGCAGGAAGATCGAGGCGGAGCGGATCGTCTGCGGCTTGTCGTAAGTCAGCAATACGGCATTGGGCTTGTCCGGCGTGCCGTGGGGCACATCGACGCCGGTGTTGAGGTTCTGATCGCTCAGGGCGCCGCCGTCGATGGCACTGCCGTCACCCAGCGTCGCGCGTGGGCGGACCATGGCTATCGGCGCCAGCGGCACGGCCAGCACGGCCACGTCCTGATAGTGCTGCGGCGGCTCCGCGCCCTTCGCGCCGGAGATCATCTCCTCGATGCTCTTGGCCATCGGCAGGTCCTGATAGGGACCGGTCGCGCCGGGCGGCGGGGCAAGCTTGCCGGTGAAGGCCTTGCCGCCGGTCACTTGCGTCTCGCTCCAGACCAGCTTCTTCAACCCGTCCTCGGGCTTGACCCAAGGACCGCCGGTTTCGGACCAGCCGGGCGAAGACGCGATAGCGAGTTCAAGGCCCTGCCGGTCCGCTTCCTGCGCGGCGAAGCGGAAGGCGTCCTTCCACTCGGGCGTCATGTAGACGAGGCGATGGTCCACCACTTGCGGGGTCTGGAGATTGGCGTCGAAGTTCTGGAGACCGCCAATGCCCACGCGCTTCATCCACGCGATGTCCTTGGCGATGCCGTCCTTGGAGATGTTGCCGTTCATCCAGTGCCACCAGACGCGCGGGCGGGCGGAATTCGGCGGATCGCGGAACTGTTCTTCCAGCGGGGCATTCGCGGCGGGCGCAGGCGGAGCGGGCCGCTCCTGCGCGAAGGACGGCACAGCAACGAGCGCCGTAGCAAGACAAAGCACGGTACGAAGCGAATGGATCGGCATAATCCCTCCCGGATCCAAATGGTTGTGTCGATTATTGTTGTCGTGGTTGTTCTGTTCTTGCCCCGCCGCCGGGACCTATCCGTCCCGGCGAAAGGGTTTCCGGTGGAGCTTTTGCGCCCCTTGTCCGGGAATTTATGCTGGTAATCGGGCGCTCATAGCCCCCTCTTCGTCCCCTCTTCGTCATTGCGAGCGACCGAAGGTCGCGTGGCAATCCAGCAGCGGTTTACGCGGCGCTGGATCGCTTCTCCCGCTTCGCGGGCTCGCGATGACGAAAGGAGGGGAATGGTTCAGACGATCCCGGCGCCAAGGCCCACGGCCTTGCGTTCCTGCGCCTTGCGGTCGCGCCAGCGGCTTTCGCGGTAGACGCCCAGCACGTCCGCCGCGCCGCCCGCTTCCACGCGCGCCTTGGCAAGGATCGGGCTGACATCGACGTTGTAGGCACGGCGCAGCGCCTGGAAGGCCATCATCGTGTCGTTGGCTTCCTGCGAGAGGTGCAGCGCCTCGCGGTCCACCAGCAGCGCCTTGGCATAGCAGGAGCCGATGGCTTCGGCCGAGGACAGCATGGACTCGATCGGATCGGTCACGTTGTGCGACTGGTCGATCATGTAGGCGGGGCGGAAGCCGTCACGCGGGGCCAGCTCCGCCTCGACCAGCTCGTTGAACACGAGGAACAGCTGGTGCGGGTTGATCGAGCCCGAATCGAGATCGTCGTCGCCGTACTTGCTGTCGTTGAAGTGGAAGCCGCCCAGCTTGCCGAAGCGGTGGAGGCGGGCCACGATCTGCTCGATATTCACGTTGGGCGCATGGTGGCCAAGGTCGACAAGACACTTGGCCTTGGGCCCCAGTTCCTGCGCGGCAAGGATCGAGGAACCCCAGTCGCTGATGACAGTGGAGTAGAACGCCGGTTCGAACATCTTGTGTTCCAGCAGCATCCGCCAGTCATCGGGCAGCGCGGCATAGACTTGCGCAGCGGCGTCAAGATAGCGGTCGAGACTGCGGCCAAGGTCCTGCTGGCCGGGGAAGTTGGTGCCGTCCCCCACCCAGACGGTCAGGTCGGTGGAGCCGAGCTGCTGGCCGATCTCGATGCATTCGATGTTGTGCTCCACCGCCTGCTGGCGCGTGGCTTCGATGGTCGAGGAAAGCGAACCGGTGGCGTAAGTGTGTGCCTGATCCTTCTGGTCCTGGAAGGTGTTGGAGTTCACCGCATCGAAGCCGAGGCCGAGACTGGCGGCTTCCTCGCGCAGTGCCTTGTAGTCGGACACCTTGTCCCACGGGAAATGCGGCGAGACGCGCGGGGTCAGGCGCGAAAGCTGGTTGATGACGGCGCAGTCTTCCAGCTTTTCGTGAATGGAGGTCGGCTCACCGGCGATCGGGAACTTGGCGAAGCGAGTGCCGCCGCGGCCCGCGCCCCACGAGGGAACCGCGACCGAGAAGGCGGCGACTTTGTCCTTGATCGCATCGATGGCGATGCCCGAACGTTCCAGCTTGCGACCGAGCGAGGCGTATTCGTCCTCCAGCGCATCCGCCGCGCGGGCGTTGGCTTCGGCGATCAGCTCTTCGGAAATCGGCAGTCTGCTCATTCTTGTATCCTCTTGCCCGTTCGGGGAACGCGCCGGTTCACGCGTTCCCCGAAATCATCTCTTATCAGCGCGTGAACGCCTGCGCGTTCCCCGCATCGACATTGATCATGTTGCCGGTCGATTTCGCCGACTGGTCACCCGCGAGGAAATAGACCGCCTCGGCAATGTCGGCAGGCAGCACGTCGCGCTTCAGCATGGAGCGGTTGCGGTAGTGCTCTTCCAGTTCCTTGCCGGTGTCGATCCCGTGGGCGCCCGCGCGTTCCTTGCGCCAGTCGCCGTCCCAGATCTTGCTGCCCTTGATGACCGCGTCGGGGTTGACGACGTTGACGCGAATGCCATGCGGCGCGCCTTCCAGCGCAAGGCAGCGCGCAAGGTGGTTCGCCGCCGCCTTGGCGGAGGCATAGGCAGAGGCATTGGTGGCCGCCGCCACGCCGTTCTTCGAACCGATGAACACGACCGAAGTACCGCCCTGCTCCTTCATGCCCTTCAGCAGCGGCCATGCGGCGCGGCTGGTAAGGAAGTAGCCCTGCGCCAGCACGTCGTAATTGCGGTTCCACAGTTCGATCGTGGTCTCCTCGATCGGGGCCGATGAGGCGATCCCGGCATTGGCGACCAGAATGTCGAGCCCGCCGAATTCGCGCGCGGCCACGGCGAAAGCTTCCGCCACTTGCGCTTCGTCGGTCACGTCGCAGACGGCGGCGCGGACAACGTCCTTGCCGAACTGCTTGGCGAAACCGGCGCGGACTTCCTCCACGGCGTTGGCGTCGCGGTCGGCCAAGAGCACGCAGGCACCGTCCGCCATCAGGCGCGCGGCAGTGGCGGCGCCGATGCCGCCTGCACCGCCGGTGACGAGCGCCACGCGGCCGACCAAGGGCTTGGGTGCGGGCATGCGCTGGAGCTTGGCTTCCTCAAGCAGCCAGTATTCGATGTCGAACGCTTCCTGCTCGTCGAGCGCGATGTAGTCGCCGATGGCCTCCGCGCCGCGCATCACATTGATGGCGTTGCCGTAGAATTCCCCGGCAAGGCGCGCGGTGGTCTTGTCGGTGGCGAAAGTGATGCGGCCCACGCCCGGCACCAGCACGACCACCGGGTTGGCATCGCGCATCGCCGGCGAGTTCGCACGCTTGCAGCGCGTGTAATAGGCTGCGTACATATCGCGATAATCGGCAATCTTCTGCGCCAGGTAGGCATCGTCCTGAAGCCGCGCGGGATCGAGCGTCAGGGGAGCGATCTTGGTGCGCAGGAAGTGATCGGGGCACGAAGTGCCCAGCGCGGCAAGGCGCTCGAACTCGGCCGAGTTCACGAATTCCAGCGCTTCGGCGTCGTCCGAAAAATGGCCGACCTTACGCCGCGCCCCGGTCATCTGACCACGAAGGCGGGGCATAAGGTCGGCAGCAATGGCCGCGCGGTCCGAGGAGGAGGAGTGGACCGCACCACCGAAAGCGGGTTTTTCGGAAAGCTTCGCGTTGAGGTAGTTCGCCGCATCGGCGATCAGCTCTACGGTGTGTTCGTAGCAGGACTTGGCGCTGTCCGCCCAGCAGATGATCCCGTGGCCGGCGAGCATGACGCCCTCCACGCCGGGGTTGGCAGCGACGTAATCGCGCAGCATCACGCCCAGCGTGTAGCCGGGGCGCTTCCAGCCGAGCCAGCCGATCTTGCCGCCCCAGATTTCCTGCGTCGCCGCCTCGCCGCCCGAGCTGGCAGCCAGCGCGATGATCGCATCGGGGTGGACGTGATCGACATGCGCGAACGGCAACAGCGAGTGCAGCGGCGTATCGATGGAGGCGGCGCGGCCGTTCAGGTTGAACGTGCAGTGCGGCAGGAAGCCCACCATCTTGTCGTCGTCGTCCGGCCCGCCGTAATGCTTCTCAAGGCCGAGCAGCTTGCGCTGATAGAGCGTGGCGAACCCATCCAGCTTCATCGAACCGATGTCGCCGCCCGAACCCTTCACCCACAGCACTTCCACCGTCTCGCCGGTCAGCGGGTCGATCTCTTCCAGCTTGGCGGAGGTGTTGCCGCCGCCGAAGTTGGTGACGGTCAGGTCCGAACCGAGCAGGTTCGAACGGTAGAGCAGCAATTCGGCTGGAGACAGCGTGGCGGCGACCGAGTCGTCCCAGCGGCTGGAGGGGACCGAGAAGGGAAGCGCGGCGCTGAGAGCCGCCGGTTTGGCCGGTGCGATAGTGTCCATGGGCATCCTCTAACGAAACCTCTTTTCAGGTTCAATCTGATTCGATACTAAACGATCAAATCCAATCAAACAACACCATGTTCAAGCATGGCGATAAACGGGCAGAGAGAATGGCAGGAAGCGGCACTTTCATTGTCGTCGACATCGGCAAGACGCTCAGCAAGCTGACGCTGTGGACGCGCGACGGGCGCATGATCGACCGTCAGGTGCGGCCCAACATGCCTTGCGAAGTGGACGGCGTGCGCTGCCTCGATGCCGCGGGAATCGGCCAATGGCTGCGCGCGACGCTGCGCGGCTGGTCGGGCCATCCGGTGGAAGCGCTGATCCCGGTCGCCCACGGCGCGGGCTTCGCGGCACTCGACGAAGAGGGCCTGCTGTTCCCCCCGCTCGACTACGAACAACAGGTCCCCGCTGACGTCATGGCGGCCTACCGCAAGGAGCGGGACCGATTCGTGCTGACCGGATCGCCCGCCCTGCCCGATGGCCTGAACCTAGGCGCGCAAGTCTACTGGGTGGCGCAGCGTCACCCCGAGGCGATGGAACGCGCGACGCTGGTGCCATGGGCACAATATTGGGCATGGTTCCTCTCCGGCGGGCTCGCCAGCGAAGTGACCAGCCTTGGCTGCCATACCGACCTCTGGTGCCCGGCGGACGCGCGGTTTTCGCCGATGGCGGAGCGCTTCGGCTGGGCGGAGCGCTTTGCGCCGCTCGCCAAGTCCAGCGATGTGGTCGGCACCCTGCGCCCCGAAATCGCCGCCGAAACCGGGCTTCCGGCCAGCGCCAAAGTGCTGGCCGGCCTGCACGATTCGAATGCCGCCCTGCTCGCCGCGCGCGGGTTTGCCGAGATCGCCCGGCAGGAAGCGACGATCCTCTCCACCGGCACATGGTTCATCGCCATGCGCCTTGCCGCCGAACCTTTCGCGATCTCCTCGCTGCCCGAGGCGCGCGACACGCTGGTCAATGTCGATGCCTATGGCTGGCCGGTGCCCTCCGCGCGCTTCATGGGCGGGCGCGAGATCGAATCGATCATCCAGATCGACACCCGCCGCGTCGATATCCGCCCCGACCAGCCCAAACTGATGGAGGCCGTGCCCGCGCTGCTGGAACGCGGCACGATGATGCTGCCCACGCTCGCGCCCGGCTTCGGCCCCTTCCCCGAAGGCAAGGCCGAGTGGATGAACAAGCCGGAGGAGTGGGCCGGCACCTGGTACGCCCGCCGCGCCGCGATCTGCCTCTATGCGGCAATGGTGGCCGATACCTCGCTCGACCTGATCGGATCGAAGGAGCGCCTGCTGATCGAAGGGCGCTTCGCCGATGCCGAAGTCTTCGTGCGAGCCCTCGCCGCGCTGCGGCCGGAAACGCAGGTCTATGTCGCCAATGCCCATAACGACGTGTCGTTCGGTGCCTTGCGGCTGATCAACCCACTGCTGCAAGCGCAAGGCGGCCTTCGCCGCGTCGAACCGCTGGAAGGCGACCTCGACACCTACCGCGCGAAGTGGCGCGAACACCTGCGGGAACCTGCCTGATGATCACTGCCTCGATCCCCGACTTCCGCGAGGCCGCGCGCCGCCGCCTGCCGCGCTTCCTGTTCGAGTATATCGACGGCGGCTCCTATGCCGAGGAAACGCTGCGTCGCAATGTCTCCGACCTTGCCGGCCTTGCCCTGCGCCAGCGCGTGCTGCGCGACGTTTCCGCGCTAGACCTCTCGACCGAGCTGTTCGGCCAGAAGCTGGCCCTGCCCGTCGCCCTTGCCCCTATCGGCCTCGCCGGACTCAATGCCCGGCGCGGCGAATGTCAGGCCGTGCGCGCGGCGGACAAGGCGGGCATTCCCTTCACGCTCTCCACCGTGGGCGCCTGCACCATCGGCGAAGTGGCGGCGGCGGCAAGCAAGCCGTTCTGGTTCCAGCTCTACATGATCCGCGACCGCGCCTTCATGAAGGACTTGCTGGCCAAAGCGGTGGAGGCAGGCTGCTCCACGCTGGTCTTCACCGTGGACATGCCCGTGCCCGGCAGCCGTTACCGCGACTATCACACCGGCCTTGCCGGTACCGGCGGCCTGAAAGGCGCGGCATGGCGCTTCGCGCAGGCGGCCGTGAAGCCGGACTGGGCCTGGGATGTCGGCATCAACGGCCGCCCGCACACTTTGGGCAATGTCGCCCCGGTGCTTCAGGGCAAGACCGGCATCGAGGATTTCTTCGCGTGGATGCGCAATAATTTCGATCCCTCGATCAACTGGCGCGACCTCGATTTCATTCGCTCCGAATGGAAGGGCCCGCTCGTCATCAAGGGCATTCTCGATCCGGAAGACGCCAAGGAAGCCGCCGCACTCGGCGCGGACGGGCTGGTCGTTTCCAACCACGGCGGCCGCCAGCTGGACGGCGTGCTCTCCAGCGCCCGCGCATTGCCGCCGATTGCCGATGCGGTGGGAGACCGGATGGCCGTGCTGGCCGATGGCGGCATCCGCTCCGGCCTCGACGTGGTGCGCATGCTGGCGCTCGGCGCAAAGGGCGTGCTGCTGGGTCGCGCATGGGCATGGGCTTTGGGTGCGGGCGGCGAGGCGGGCGTCACCAAGATGCTCAAGCTGATCGAAGCGGAAATGCGCGTCGCCATGGCGCTCACCGGCACCACGAAAATCTCAGAGATAAACCGCAGCTGCCTTGCTGACGGATAACAACAACAAAACGAGAGGATTACACCGATTATGGGAGGGAACCCGGCGCTCGGCGTCGTATTTCACTGGCTGGGCGGCTTTGCCTCGGCAAGCTTCTACGTGCCCTACAAGCGGATCAAGCTGTGGTCGTGGGAAGTGTTCTGGCTGGCGGGCGGGATCTTCTCGTGGCTGCTGGCCCCGTGGGTCTTCGCCTCGCTGCGGACCGAGAACCTGCTGGGCGTGCTGGCGTCAGCACCGACTTCCACCCTGCTGTGGTGCTGGTTCTGGGGCGTGATGTGGGGCTTCGGCGGGCTGACCTTCGGCCTGACCATGCGCTACCTCGGCCTCTCGCTCGGCATGGCGGTGGCGCTGGGGCTGACCACGGTGATCGGCACGATGGGGCCGCCGATCTTCCACGGCACCATCGGTGAAATCGCCAGCCGCACCAGCGGGCAGCTGACCCTGCTGGGCATCCTGATCACGCTGGTCGCCATCGTCGTCGTCGCACGGGCGGGGCATTCGAAGGACAAGGATCTGGGCGGCGCCGCATCGGAAGGCGTGGCCGAGTTCAATCTGAAGAAGGGCCTGCTGATCGCGGTGTTCTCCGGCGTGATGTCAGGCTGTTTCGCCTGGGGTCTCGACGCCGGCCAGCCGATCCGCGACCTGACGCTGGCGGCGGGCACCGACCCGCTGAGCCAGGGCCTGCCGGTGCTCTGCGTGGTGCTCGCGGGCGGGCTGACCACCAATCTGATCTGGTGCGCCCTGCTGATCCGCCGCAACCGCAGCTTCGGCCAGTTCTTCGGCCAGAGCTGCGAGGAAGGCGGCAATGCCCGCGCGCCGCTGCTCGCCAACTACCTGCTCGCCGCGCTGGGCGGGACGCTGTGGTACTTCCAGTTCTTCTTCTACACGATGGGCGAGAGCCAGATGGGCCGCTACGGCTTCTCCTCGTGGACGCTCCATATGGCGTCGATCATCCTGTTCTCCACGCTCTGGGGCTTCGCGCTGAAGGAATGGCGCGGGGCGAGCACACGCACGCGCCGCATGGTTCTGACCGGCATCGGCATGCTGCTGGGGGCGACGCTCGTGATCGGCGCGGGCAACATGCTCGATGCCGGTGCGGCGATCTGATGACCCAATGATGGATTTTGAGCGAAATTGGCGGCATGGGGGTTGGCCAGAGGCCTCCCCCTCATTGCGACAGGGTTACCATGCATTCGACCGAGCGTGAGAGACTGATCCTCGAAGCCCTGCGCCCCAGCGGCTTCGTGACCTATCGCGATCTGGAAGCGCAGTTGGAGGCTTCTCCGGCGACAATCCGGCGCGACCTTTCGCGACTGGAGGAAGAAGGCCAGCTCCTGCGCGTCCACGGCGGCGCCAAGCTGCCGGAGGAACGCGCCGAGCGCCAGCCTGGCCTTGCCGGAACGCCGTTCGAACAGTCGATCACGCTGAACCTCCCGGTCAAACAGGCTATCGGCAAGGCCGCCGCCGCACTCTGCCAGCCGGGCGAGGCGATCATGCTCGACGGCGGCACCACCACCTTGCAGATGTGCGCGCATCTCGACGGGCTGGACTGTCAGGTGCTGACCAACTCTCTCCACATCGTGCAGGCCCTGCTGACGCAACCCGGTACGCGCGTACTGCTGCCTTCGGGCACGGTGTTCCGTGAGCAGAACATCGTGCTTGCCCCGGCGGGCGAGGATTCGATGCCGCGCTTCCATGCGCCCAAGCTGTTCATGGGCGCAGCCGCCGTCGGCCCTCAGGGGGTGATGCAGCAGGACGTGATCCTCGTCGCCGCCGAGCGCCGGTTCATGGACCGGGCCGAGGAAGTGATCCTGCTGGTGGACAGTTCCAAGTTCCGCTCATCCTCCGGCGCCATCGTCTGCGGGCTGGATGAGGTGGACGTGGTGGTCACTGACGCCGGTATCCCTGCCGAGATGGCCGAGCGGCTGCGTGAGGCCGGGGTTCGGGTGGTGGTGGCCTGAGCGAGAGTGTTCGTGGACGCGCCCGCTCCGCACTGAAACTACCCCCGCGCTAAAACTACGCCACGCTAAAACACCCCGTCGCCCCCGCGAAGGCGGGGGCCCCGCTGCCTTTTGCCACGCCGCAAGAAAAGCGGGGTCCCCGCCTTCGCGGGGACGACGAGGTTTGATCTGCTGCCTTGCGGGCTAACCCAACGCTCCGCCACACCCTCCCCCTCGTCATTGCGAGGAGGCGAAGCCGACGAAGCAATCCAGAGCGGCGCAAGACGCGCCGTGGATTGCTTCGCTACGCTCGCAATGACGAAGGTCGTTAGGTTCCCGACCCCTTAGAGCGAATTGCGCTTCGCAATCGCCCCCAACACAGAAGCGCTCGGCTTGGGCGTGCGCGCGAACGTCTTGCGATCCACACTGCACAGACCGAAACGCGGCTTGTAACCGAAGATCCACTCGAAATTATCGAGCAGCGACCAGTGCATGTAACCGAGCACCGGCACGCCATCGTCCATGGCCTTCTTCAGACCCTCAAGCGCCGCCGGAATGAACCGCGCGCGAAGGCTGTCGTCCTCGGTGCCGACGCCATGTTCGGAGACGAGCACCGGAACCTTGGTCTCTCCATGAACATAGCGCACCGCGCCTTCGAGCGAGGGCGCCCAGACTTCGGTGCCCGACCAGTTGCGGTCGCCGCCATCGGGCGGAGGCAGGCGCCCCTTGTCGTTCCACACGGCGCGCTCGTAATTCTGCACGCCGATGAAGTCGTCGGCCTTGGCGACGTCCAGCCAAGCCCCGTAGAGTTCGGCCCGCACCTTGTCGCGCATCGAGTTCTTGCCCGCCGCCTGATCGTCGAGCACGGACAGCGTGAAGCCCACCGGCAGATCCCCGCGCACCGCCTTGATCGCCGCGCGCGCCGCCTTGTGCCCTGCCAGCAGGCCCTGTTCGAGCGCGGGAATGTCCTCGGCACCGGCGACATTGGCGCAGATGAACTTCTCGACGCCGAGGCGTTTGGCGGCCACGTCCAGCGTCTTGCGCTGCATGTCCCAGACCGGCGGCGGCAGCATGTTCTTGAGGATCAGCAGCAGGTTCGGCTCATTGAGCGTCATGGCCATGGCGATATCGGCGCCGATGGCGCGCGCCACCTTGTCGCAATAGCGCGCGAAAAGCTGCGGTGCTTCCGGGTTGGTCCAGCCGCCTTGCGCGCTGAACCAGCGCGGCGCGGTGAAGTGGTTGAACGTCACCAGCGGCGCCAACCCGCGCGCGTGGCACCCGGCGACAATGCCCTTGTAGTAATCGAGCATGGCCTGCGAAAACAGGCCCTTCTCCGGCTCGATCCGCGCCCATTCCACGCCGAAGCGGTAGGACGTGAGGCCCAGCGACTTCACGATGTCGAGGTCGGTCGCCCAGAGGCCGAAGCTGTTGCAGGCATCGCCCGAAGGTTCGGCGAAGATGGTCGGCTGCTGGTTCTCGATGAACCAGAGGTCGGAGGCGGTATTGTTGCCCTCGATCTGGTGTGGCGCAGTGGCGGCGCCCCAGAGGAAGCCCTTGGGAAACGCCGGATTCGGGCGCTTCGCGGCGGCGCGGGCCATCATCGGCGCGGCGGCGGCCATGGCACCGGCGGCGAGCAGGCTTCGGCGGTCGAGATTCGCAATCTTGGTCATCGGATGCCCCTCAGGAATGATCGGCGAAGAAGGACAGCAGCTCGTCCGACAAGCGGCGGTCGGATGTGCCGAGGTGCATGGCCATGGAGTAATGGTTGTGGCCGCTGGCATAGTGCGCGCGCGGCAAGTGGCCGTGGCGGCCGAGGCGGGCTTGCAGGAGGCTCGCCCATTCGGCCTGGAAGCGCGGGGGATCGAACTCGGCGCAGGCCAGCAGCAGCGGCAGGCGCGTTTCCATCACCGCCGAGAGCGGCATGCGCAGGCCGTAACAGTCCTGCGGGCCGTAATAGAGCATGTCACGTTCATCGAGCGGCGTGACCCCGTAGAGCCCGGACAGCAGCGCCGCCCCGCGCACGAGATCGGCGTGATCGTCGCGCGCCTTGAGGAAAGCCGAGACGTGGACCGCGCCCGCCGAGGTGCCGAGCAGGAATATCCGGTCGGGGTCGCCGCCGTGCCCGGCGACATGAGCGCGCAGCCAGTCGACCGCGAGGCCTACGTCTTCCGCGCCCGAAGGCCACATGTGCTGGGGCGCGAGGCGGTAGTTCATCACCGCGCCGACCATGCCGTTCGCCGCCGCCCAGCGGCCGACATGGGCATTGGCCCACCCGCTTTCGCCGCCCTTGTCGCCGACAAGGAAGCCGCCGCCGTGGACGAACAGCACCACCGGGCGCAGGTCTTCGGCACCTTCCGAGCGGTAGAGGTCCAGCCGGTTGCGCGCGTCGAGTCCATAGGCGCAGTCGAGCGCCACGGGCGGCAGCGATGCCGCAATCGGGGCCTGTTCCGGTTCGTAGAGCGCGCGGACGGCGCTCACCACGTCGGGACCGAGCCGGGTGCCGAACTGGCTGATGCTGTCGGTCATGCCGCGTGCTCCCTGAAAATAGTGCCGAACAGCCCGGTCAGGGCAAGCCGCGTGCATAGAAGGCCAAGCGCCGCGCCGTAAACGATCTTGAACGCGAGCGCCGGATGGCTGGAAACCGCATGCAGCGGCCCGAACAGCGCGAGAGCCGCCAGAAGCGCGGCACTGGCGAGCCCCAGCAACACGCCCTTCGCCACGATCCGCCCGACAGCGCCGCCCGAGGGGCCCGAACCCAGTCCGAAGCGGCCCATCTTGCGCAACTTCGCGCGAACCAGCAGCGCGGGAACGAGCGAGGCCATGAGCGAAACCATCAGCCCCTGCGGCAGGAAATCGAGCGCGAAGCGATCCGGCGCCGCGATCATCAATTGCCGCTCCCCAAGCCCGAAGACCAAGGCGAAGAACGCCGCGCTCAGCACCGCGTTGATCGCCGCGCTGACCGCCTGTTCCTGTCGGAGCAGGCGGTCCATCGCGTGGGATGCCATCAGAACTTGGCGTCGAGGCTGATGCCGACGTTGCGGTACGATTGCGGGCCGTAGATCGCGCCGATGTTGGCCTCGGGCACATTCGCGGCATTCACGCTCGTGTACGGGAAGTTGCTCTGCATCAGGCTCGGTTCGTGGACATTGAAGGCGTTCCGCACGAAGACGGCCACGGTGTAGCGGTCGTCCGCCGTCTTCACGCCGATGCGTCCGCCGACCATCCAGTGCGGCTTGAACGTCGTGTCATCCAGCGAGTTCTCCTCGTACCGGATACGCGACTTCCAGACCGTGTCCACCGAGAGGAAGCCGCCGAAACGCTCGCCCAGCGGAATGTCGTACTGGCCCGAGAGGGTGAACTTGTAGCGCGGCGAATAGGCAAGCTGACTGCCGCCGATATCGGTGCCGTCGGTGCCGAGGTAGCTCTTGGGATAGGTCGCCTTGGCGTAGATGAAGCCGGTGTTGAGCGAGAGGTTGTGCGTCACGTTGCCGAAGAAGTTCAGCTCGGCGCCGCGCGTCTTCACGCCGTTCACGTTCTTCTGGACGCAGGAGATGATCGCATTGGCGTTCACCGTGCAGCCCTGCGCCTGGAAGTTGTCGATCTGCATGTAGAACAGGCTGGCATCCGCAACCCAGCCGCCGAACAACGTGGACTTCAAGCCGAGTTCATAGGAAGTCGGGATTTCCGGGAGCACGACGTAGGGGTTGGTGCCGTCGCTCGGCACCGCGATCTGGCCGCCCTTGAAGCCGCGCGAGACGGTTGCATACGTCATCGTGGAGGACGTCAGGTCATACTGCGCGCCAAGGCGCCATGACCATTTCTTGGTATTGAGAATGGCGCGGTCGTTGATGGCTCCGGCCGTGTCGAACATGTCGAGGGAGAGGCGGTCGGTGGTATAGCGCACGCCGCCGATCAGGCGGAACTGGTCGGTGACATGGCCTGTCGCCTGTCCGAAGAAGGCCAGGGATTCGTCGCGGATGGTAAGCGCTTCGGTGACGGCCGGCGGGGCGATCGGGATCACCAGGCCGGGGAACGGTTGCAGGGTAACCCGAACCGTTTCCGGATCGCGAGTCTGCTTCTGGTTCGAGTAGAAGGCGCCCACCGTGTACTCGATCGGCTGGCCCGCCGCCGAACTGATGCGGAATTCCTGCGTGAACAGGCTGAGATCGCGATTGACGGGATCGTTGTTGACGTGGAGCAGCAGCGGATCGGCGCGGAACACGTCCGAAGCGGCGCCATAGCCCGTCTCGTTCGACTTGCGGGCCGACGTGATCGAGGTCAGCGTGAAGGGATCGGCCTCGTAATCGACTTGCAGGGAACCGCCATAGTTCTCGGACTTGCCGACGAAATGGTTATCCATGCAGTAATCGCGGTTGCCCGGCTTGGCCGTGACGCCGCAGGACGCAAGGCGGTCGGTGATGCCCACATCGTCGGTGCCCGCTCCGCCAAGGAAAGTGCCGGGGCCGCTGGTCTTGACGAACGTGAAGAAGTCGCCGCCGTTTTCATAGCGGCTCTTCGCATAGTCGCCGATCAGGTTGACGGTGACGCGGTCGGTCGGCTCCCACAGCAGGCGGCCACGCACACCATAGCGGTCGGTATCGTTGAGATCGCCCGTCGTCGCGTTACGGTTTACGCCCTGCCGCAAGTTGGCAACACCCGACACGCGCAGCGCGGCGTTGGAGGCGAGCGGCACGTTGACGAGGCCCTGAACCACCTGATTGCCGAACTTCGAACCGGCGGTCCCCGCATCCGAAAGCTCGGTGCGCAGGCGCGCGGAGAAGCTGGTGAAATCGGGCTTGTTGGTGGTGATGTTGATGACGCCCGCCGAAGTCGTCAGGCCGAACAGCGTGCCCTGCGGGCCCTTCAGCACTTCGACGCGGGCGATGTCGAACAGGTCGGAAATGTTGGCATTGCCCTGGCTCACCTGATCGACGACGACGCCAACCGAGGCGACCGCGCCGGGCGAGAACGTCATCGTGCCGATGCCGCGGATCGAGCCGCCGCCGCCGGTGTTCTGGCCGGGCGCGGACTGGATTTCGAGGCTGGGCGCAATGCGGGCCAGATCGTTGACGGTGTTGACCTGCTGACGCTCAAGCTGCGCGGCGCTGGCGACGGTGATCGAGATCGGAACCTCGGTCACTTTCTCGGCGCGGCGCTGGGCGGTGACGATGATCTCGCCGGTGTCGGAGGCCTGGGGTGCGGCGGCAGCGGCGGCCTCCTGCGCCATGGCAGGCGCGCCAAGCGCACCCACAGCGATGCCAGAGAGCAGCAGGGCCTTGCGAATGGTGTTCATGATGATCCTCTCCCTTATGTTTCTTTTGTCGTGTGAACGCGGTCAGGCTTCGTCGATAACGGGGTTGCTGAGCGTGCCGATCACGCCGATGGACACTTCCACGGTGTCTCCGGCCTTGAGGTAAAGCGGGGGCTTGCGCTTGTCGCCGACACCGCCGGGGGTGCCGCTGGCGATCACGTCGCCCGCCTTCAGTTCGGTGAAAGTCGAGCAGTAGGCGATGACCGTGGGGATATCCCAGATCATGTCCGAGATCGGCTGATCCTGCACCAGTTCGCCGTTCACGCGGGTCTGCACGCGCTGCGCGGCGAGGTCTTCCACCTCCGAAGCGACCACCATCGACGGGCCGAAACCGCCGGTGCCGGGCCAGGTCTTGCCGGGGGTGAACTGGATGTTGTGGCGCTGCCAGTCGCGGATCGAACCGTCGTTGAACGGCGCGAACCCGGCGACGTGCTCCCATGCGTTCTCGGGCGCGATGCGGCGGCCGGGCTTGCCGATCACGACCGCCAGTTCGCCTTCATAATCGAAGCGCTCGCTTTCGGGCGGGCGGACGAGCGCCTCCCCATCCGCGATCAGACTATCGGCCCAGCGGGTGAAGATCGCCGGGTGTTCCTTCTGCTCACGGCCGGTCTCGGCGACGTGGGTGGCATAGTTGAGGCCGACGCAGAGGATCTTCTCGGGGTTCGGCACGACCGGCAGCAGCGTGACGGCGGCGCGGGCGAACTCGCCCGTCACGGCCAGCCCGGCGAGATCGCCGCCGAGCACGTCCTTCAGCCATGCGTCACCGCCGGGCGCGCCGAGATCGAGAACCTTGTCCCCCTCAAGGCGGCCGAAGCTCTTGCTGCCGTCGGGACGTTCGAAGCTGATGTAACGGTTCATGCGTAGTCTCCCCTGCCCCCCGCGATTGCGGCGGCGGCGGTCAAATGGTCAGAGCGGCGCGGCGTCCCAGTCGCGACGGAAGCGGAAGCGTTCCTCGGCACGGCGCAGGCCGTCGAAATCCTTGTCCGAGATGCCCCACTGGTCGATCCGGTTCGGCGGCCAGGTCCAGTCTTCCGGCGCGCCCACCTTGTAGTCCTCGGGCACTTTCTCGACGGCGGTCGAAAATTCGACCACCGGGCCGAACGGGGCGATGAAGTAGGCGTAGACATTGGCACCGGGGCCATGGCGGCCGGGGCCCCAGGCAGGCACCATCGCATGGTCGCGCAGGCGCCCGATACCGCGCATCACCGCGTCGATATCCTCCATCTCGAAAGCCACGTGGTTGAGCGAGGCGAAGCCGGCGCGGGCAAAAGCGGTCGAGTGGTGGCTGTCGTTGCAGCGCACGAAGACCATACCCTTGGTGCGGTCCGAGACGCGGAAGCCAAGGATGTCTTCCACCGCCTCTCCGCAGGCTTCGGCATCGGCGGCGTTGAACACCACGTGGGTAAGCTTCACCGGCAGGTCGCGGCCGCTGATCGGCTCTGCTTCGTCGGCCCCCACGAGGAAGCGCAGGATCGTGCCTTCGGGCAGTTCCACCAGCAGGCCCTGCCCGCCGCCGAGGTCTTCGCTGACGGTGGGACGCGCGGTCCAGCCTGCGGCGGCGATGCGCTGCTTCAGGGCTTCGAGTTCGTCGGCGGTGCAGACGAACGTGGTCGAGCGGACGAATTCGTCCTCCGCCTTCTCGAACGCGACGAGATAAGGGAACGGGCCGGAGCCGCGCAGGTAATGGGTGCCACCCTGAACCTCGGCTGCGGCCATGCCCCAGATTTCGGTCATGAACGTGGCGGCGGCGGCCGGATCGGGCAGTGCCAGTTCGATGCTGCGCAGTTTCATGCTGCCTGCTCCTGAAGAAGGCCCGCTGCACGGAGACCGGCGCGGGCGCAGTCGGCGTCGCACTCGCCGGTATCACCGCTGACGCCGACGGCGCCGATCAGAGTGCCGGCGGCATCGCGGATCACCACCCCCCCGGGGGAAAACGCGATGCGGCCGCCGACGACAGCGGTGACACTTTGAAAGAAGACCGGATTGCCCTTGGCGCGCTCGGCCAGAACGGCGGTATCGGTGTCCATGCCCACCGCGCCTTGCGCCTTGGCTTTTGCGATATCGAAGCGGAACAGGCTGGCCCCGTCCTCGCGCGCGAAGGCCATCGGATGCGCGCCCGCGTCGAGCACGATCACCGCCAATTGCTTGGCATTGCGGGCACGCGCTTCGGCGAGCGTGCCGGTGACGATGGTCTGGGCCTGAGCCAGCGTGAGAGTCATGCGGCAAGTTCCTGATGGCTGAAAAGCTGCGCCGCACGGGCGGCGAGAAGATCCTCGGCGCTGTGCACGGCGGTACCGAAAACGTAGTGGTCGGGGCGGATGAGCACGGCGTCGGCGTCGTGGGCATCGAGCCATGCCATGACCGCGCCGTTGTCCGGCAGGGTGCTGGCGGAAACGCGGGTCACGCCGTCGGCGCTGCCGGCCACGGCATCGTCGCGGACGAAGAGACGCCAGTCGCCGCCGGTCAGATCGTCGAGCTTGCGGCCGTCGAAGAGGATCGGCTGGATGAAGCGAACGCCTGCGCCGGAGGTCTTGCCGAGGACGACGCCCTCCGTGATCGCGGGGATCAGGTCGTGTGCAGTCTCGCCGGCTTTCTGGCGCGCTTCCTCGCGGATGCGGGCGTCGCGCAGGGCGGCCTCGGCAGGGTCGAGTTCGCAGATATAGCGTCCGGCGGCGACGGCAGCGCCGATCACCGCGCGGACATGGGGATCGCGCTCACGCTGGTAGGTGTCGAGCACCGAGGCGTCGGCGCCGTGGTTGGCCACTGCGTCCATCTTCCACGCCAGATTGGCGACATCGCGCAGGCCATGGCACATGCCCTGCCCGAAGAACGGCGGCGTCTGGTGCGCGGCGTCTCCGGCAAGGAACACGTTGCCGACCTGCCACTGATGCGCGACGAGGCCGTGGAAACGATAGGTCGCCGCGCGCACGATCCGGTGCGGCACATCGGCCATCCACGCACCCACGAGTTCGGCCACCTTCTCGGGCGCCATCATCGCGGTATCGTCCTCACCGGGGAGCAGCATGAACTCCCAGCGGCGATGGTCGCGGCGGCCGGGGACCACAGTGGCAGGCCGCGAAGGATCGCACATCATCACCGAAAGGCGCTGGAGATCGGCCCCTTCCGGCACTCCGGAGAGCGGCGGGAAGGCAACCGGCCCCTCCACTTCGGCATCGACGACGAGCCAGGGCTCCTCGAAATCGAGATCGTCCAGCACGACGCCCAGCGCCTTGCGGACCGAGCTGCGCGCGCCGTCGCAAGCGATCACCCAGCGCGCCTCGGCCACCTCAAGCTTGCCGCCGACGAAGTATTCGACGGCAACGCCGCGCTCGTCCTGCGTGAGGCCAACGACGCTGGCGCCGAGCTTCAATTCGACATTGGGCATTGCCGCGAAGCCGCCGCGCAGATGCGCTTCGAGTTCGGGCTGGTAGAAGAAATAGTCGTTCGCCCACCCGAACGGGCGCGGTTTGCCCACCGTGCCCATGTAGCGGATCACGCCGTGGTCGGCGCCGATATGCAGGTGCCCGTCGGTGGCGACCATGTCGCGTTCAAGGTCGTTCAGGACCGTCGTGGACTGGAACAGGCGCATCATCTCGTGATCGAGATGGACCGCGCGCGGCAGCGGATAGTGTTCCAGTTCCCGTTCGAGAACCAGCACGGTGAGCCCTTTCAGGCCGAGAAGGTTCGCGGCCAGCGCGCCCACAGGGCCGCAGCCTACGACAACCACGTCGTACGACATCTTGTAAGCCCCTAGATAGGCGTCGGCATTAAGCCGTGGTCTGGATCTCTGCGGGCGCCTTGTGGAACGCCCCGCCCTTCATGATCATGGTCAGCCGGTCCTTGTCCTGCAGCACCGCGACGTCCGCCGTGGGATCGCCGTCGACCAGCAGCAGGTCGGCCAGCCAGCCCTGCTTCACCAGTCCGACCTCAAGGCCCATCAGCTCGCCGCCGTACTGGGTGGCGGAGCGCAGGGCTTCGGCGGGAGTGAAGCCGAAATACTGGACGAAATGCTCCAGATCGCGGGCGTTGCGGCCATGGGGGTTGAACGGGAATCCGTAATCGCCACCGGTCAGGATGCGCACGCCGCGCGCCTTCAGTTCGGGCACCAGCTTGCCTTCAAGGCCCATGCGCTCATGGGCGCTGGCCTTCATGTGCGTCATGTCGACATGCGGCGGCGGATTGGCCTCGATGGCCGCCACCGAAACGCCGGGACCGGGCGCGTAGAAGAACTTGTCCTTGTCCGCCGCCATGCGATCGACAGTCGCCGCATCGGCGAACGAGCAGTGGTAAAGAATACGCGCACCGGCATCGAGGGCAAGGCCGATGGCCTCGGGCGAATAGGCGTGGGTGGCGATCCACATCCCCGCCTCGCGCGTTGCCTCACCCGCCGCCAGCATTTCCTCGCGGGTGTAGAGCACCTGCATCGCCGAACCGGGCTTCAGCGCATCCTCGCCGGAAACGACCAGCTTGATCGACTGTACGCCCTCGTCTTTGCAGTAAGCCACGAACTGGCGCATCGCATCGGGCCCGCGGCCGTTGAACACGTCGCCGGTCTCGACGCCCTCTTCGCCTTCGGGGCTGCGTTCGAGGGTGGAGGGAACCATGCGCGGCCCAGGCGTCTCGCCGGCCGCGATGGCTTGGGCCAGTTCCGGCTCGATCATGTCGCCCAGCGCACCGGCCGAGTAGATCGAGGTGAAGCCATGGTCGAGCAGCACGCGCGCATTGCGCCATGCCGCGACCTTCAGCTCGTCGGGCGGGAGGATGAACTGGTGGTAGATCTTCTCGACCGAAGATCCCCAGGTGAGATGGGTGTGCGCGTCGACAAGTCCGGGCATCAGCGTCTTGCCGCGCCCGTCGATCACAACGTCGGCGGCTTCACCCGCCAGCGCGTCGTCGCCGTAAGCCACTCGGGCGATGCGGTCGCCGTCCACCAGCACCGAGCCGGTCTGGAGAGCGCTGCCGCTGCCGTCGAAGATGGATGCATCGCGGATCAGGGTCCGCATGGCTCTCTCCCGTGTGTTCGTTTGTTGAGCCCGATCTAACGTATGGAAGGACCCAAAGTAAAATAATGTTATTTCAGATTGCCATAGCTGGAGGCTATGGAATGGCACTCACTGCATGAACGAAATTGGCCCACTTTGCTTCGTCGCCCCCGCGAAGGCGGGGGCCCCGCTTTTCTTGAGTTCACGCAGAGACGCAGAGAGACCGTGCAGCGATCCACCGCTTCCTCTGCGTGCTGAAAGAAGAACAAGCGGGATCCCCGCCTTCGCGGGGATGACGGTCTTTTGGGGGAGTATTGTGCTGCGGAAGCTGCAGAAGGCGACGGAAGCTACGGAAGCACCGGAAGCGCCGCCAGCATTGCTTCGGCCAGCGGCGAGAGCGTGCCGCCTTCCATGCGCAGGACGCCGACGCTGCGCTCGAACACGGCCTCGGCAATGGCGATGGCGCGGATCGAACCGTCGGAGGCGCCGTCCAGAGCCACGGTGCGCGGCAGCACGGTCACGCGGTCGGTCTCGCGCACGATGGCCCGCGTGGTCAGCAGGGAATCGCAGCGGATCGTCGTGCGCGGCACCGAGACGCCCGCCGCGATGAACAGCGCATCGACCTGACGGCGGAACGCCCCGCGCGCCTCGGGCAGAACCCAGGCCAAAGCCTCAACCTCGCGCAGCGACACCCGGTCCGCCAGCGCCGCATGGTGCGGCCCGACGATCAGTGCGAAGGGATCGCGCGCCGCCGTGGTCTCCACCATGCCCTCCGGCACGCTTTCGATGCGGGTGGTGACCATGGCCAGTTCGATCTCGCCCTGCCGCAGCATCTCGTGGAGTTCGGCATCCGGACGTTCGACCACGCTGAGCGCGAAATCGCCCAGCGCCGCCTCCACGCGCATGATCGCGCCGGGCAGCAGGGTCAGTAGCGCGCCGGGCGTGCCGCCGATGCGCAAGGGGCCGGAAATGCGGTGCCGGGCGTGCTCGACATCGCTCACCGCGTCGGCCAGCAGGGTTGCCAGCGCTTCGGAACGGCGTTGCAGCGCAAGCCCTTCGCGGGTAAGCACGATGCCACCGCGCCCACGCTCGAACAGCACGGTGCCGAGCCGGTTTTCCAGCAGCGCGATCGTGTTGGAGACCGATGGCTGCGACAGGTTCAGCGCACGCGCGGCGGCGCTGATTGAGCCGGTCTCGCAGACGGCGCGGAACGTCAGCAGCGCGCGCGGATCCACGGCGGGAAGGCGCGCCTTGCGCGGCGCGGAATGCTCGGCCATGTCCCCCCTCCCTCGCTTCCGCCTAAACCTGCCGCTTTTCGAGCTTGCGCGCCAGCGTGCGGCGGTGCAGCCCCAGACGGCGCGCGGCTTCGGAAATGTTGAACTCGCATTCGACCAGAGTGCCGTGGATATATTCCCATTCCAGCGTCTTGATCGAGCTGCGGCGCCCGTCCACCGGTACGCTGGCATCGCCCTTGCCGCTGGCGAAAGCGGCCTCGATATCGTCGGTATTGGAAGGCTTGGCGAGGTATTGCGAGGCGCCCAGCTTGATCGCCTCGACAGCCGTGGCGATCGAGGCATAGCCGGTCAGCACCACGATCCGCGTCTCGGGCGAGCGCGCGTGGAGCGCCTGCACCACCGCCAGCCCGGACGAGGCGCCCAGCTTGAGATCGATCACCGCATATTCGAAATCCTCCGCCGCGCAGAGCCCTTCGGCCTCTTCCGGGCTGGCGGCGGAACTGACGCGGTAGCCCCGTCGCTCGAACGAGCGGCGCAGCGTGCGCGCGAACGTGGGATCGTCCTCGACGATCAGCAGGCTGGCGATTTCCGCCCCGTTTACAGCAGTGTTGATGGCATCGTTCACGGCTGCTGGGGTCGTGGCAGGCTCAGTCATGGGGCGTTCCGGCGTTGTCCTCGCCCTTCCTGGGCTCGTAGGCCAGTGTAGCAAGGGGAATGGCAAGTTGCACCCTTGCGCCGCCATCGACCAGATTGTCGACCGCAACTTTGCCGCCCAGCTTGCGGATCACATTGACGACAAGGAACAATCCCAGCCCGCCGCCGTCGCGCCCCTTGGTCGAGGCATAGGGCTGGCCGACGCGCGGCAGGATCTCCGCCGCGAAACCGGGGCCCCGGTCGCTGACGGTGAGCACCAGCCTGCCGCCTTCCACCCAGGCCTCGATCACCACGAGGCCGGGCGAGACTTCGACGGCATTGTCGATGACATTGCCGATCACCTGCTTCAGGCCGGGATCGGAGACGATGGTGCGGTCCACGTCGATGGAATCGAGGAAGCGCAATTCGCCCGCCATGCGCGGCCGCCATTCGGCCAGAATCTCGCCGATGAAGCCGCGCAGAGTGGTGACGGCGGGCGCAATGCCGCGCATTTCCCCTGCCGACATCAGGATGCCGCTGACAATCGTCTTGCAGCGCTCCAGTTCGCGCCGCACGTCGACGAGGTCGGCGGCAAGGTCCGGGTCTTCGGCAATCGCGGGTTCGTGGCTCCAGTCGCCGAGGATCACCGAGATCGACGAAAGCGGCGTGCCCAGCTCATGCGCGGCGCCCGAGGCGAGCAGGCCCATGCGGATGATATGGTCCTCCTCGGCCGCCTGTTGGCGCAACGCGGCCAGCTTGGCGTCGCTCTCGCGCCGGGTCAGGTCGAGCCGGGCCACGAAGACGATCAACAGCACCGCCGCCAGCACGAAGCACAGCAGGCTGCCGTAGATGTAGAGCTGGAACGGATCGCCCGCGTGGTGCACCGGCAAGCGCAGCGGGTGGTAGTAGAACGTCAGCAACAGCACGCAGAGGCAGGCGTTGACCGCCACCAGCGAACTCCACCGCAGATCGAGGATAACCGCCGCGATGACGATCTGGAGCAGGAACAGGAACGTGAAGGGATTGGTCGCCCCGCCCGAGTGGTAAAGCTGCCAGCACAGCGCGACGACGTCGATCATCAGCGCGCCGAACAGCTCGCCCTGCGTGAACGACTGCCGCCGCAGGACGACGCTCGCCGAGACGAGGTTGACCACGATCAGCAGGAGCGGCGCCAGCAGCAGCGGCGCCAGCGACAGGCGCACGCCCAGCACTTGCTGGACGACGACGATGGTGATGAGCTGGCCGATCACGGCGGTCCAGCGCAGCTGCATGAGCAGCACGATATTGGCGCGGCTGGCGGAACTTCCGGGAAGGCCGCGCGGCGCGAATAGATCGATCAGCCGTTCCATCGGCGGCGGCGCCAGACGAAGACCAGCGCCATCGCGGACATTGCCGCCATCGTGAACCAGGTCAGCGCATAGCTGAGATGGTTGTCCGGGAAGTGAATCTGGGTCAGCCCCGGCACCGGCGCGAGGCCTTTGGGCCTGACCGCATCTTCCACTTGGGCATCGACGAAGGCCGGCACTACCGCGCCGATCCCCCGCGCCTGAGCCAGCGCGTTGACGTCGCGCGAATACCAGCGGTCGGCCTGCGGCTGGTTCGACTGGAGCAGGCTGCCGGCAGGCTCGTTCACCCGCAGCAGGCCGGTGACCGAGACGGGGCCCTGCGGCGTGGTCGCGGCGGCGACGGCCGCCGTGGTGCCCGCCGGCACGAAGCCGCGGTTCACCCAGACCTGTCGTCCATCATCAAGCCGCAAGGGCGTCATCGTCCAATACCCGGTCCCGAGGTCGGTAGCGGCCCGCACCAGCGCGGTCGCCTTCCCCTCGTAGCGCCCTTCGATCGAAACGCGAAGATAGGCAAGGTCGGTGGCCTTATTCCCCGCCAGCACGGCGTCGGCGGGAAGCGGCACCGGCGCGGCGCGGGTCCGCGCGTCCACTTGCGCGATCAGCGCGTGCTTCCAGTGCAGGCGCTGCACCTGCCACACGCCCAGCGCGATGAAGAGCGCCATCGCCACAAGCAGAAGCGCGGCAAGCCCCCAGGGCCGCCGCGCTTCATTGGTCTCGATCACATTGTGCATGATGCTGCTGAAATCGTGACGATCAGGGCAGCTGGCCCATGTCGTGCGCGTTCATCGGCATCATGTTGTGGTTCAGGTGGTACATGACCCACAGCGAACCCGAGAGCGTGATCACCAGCACCACGATCGTGAAGATCAGCGCCATGACCGTCCAGCCGTTCTCGGACTTGGTGTTCATGTGCAGGAAGTAGATCATGTGGACGACGATCTGCACCATCGCGAAGGCCATGATGACAAGCGCGGTGGTCGACTTGTCGGCAATCGCGCCGGTCATCACCAGCCAGAACGGAATGGCGGTGAGGATGACCGAAAGGAAGAAGCCGATCAGGTAGTCACGCAGAGTGCCGTGGCCGCTGGCGTGCACATCGTCGACGTGCTCGTTGGGGTGGACGTGGTCGCTCATCACAGCATTCCCATGAGATAGACGAAGGTGAAGACGCCGATCCAGATGACGTCAAGGAAGTGCCAGAACAGCGAAAGGCACATGAGGCGGCGCTTGTTGGCCGGGATCAGGCCCTTGGTGCCGACTTGCGCGACCAGCGTGAACAGCCAGATCAGGCCGAACGTCACGTGCAGACCGTGGGTGCCCACCAGCGAGAAGAACGCGGTGAGGAACGCCGAACGCATCGGCGTCGCACCTTCGGCGATCATGTGATGGAACTCGAAGAGTTCGATCGACAGGAACGCCGCGCCGAACACGGCGGTGATCAGCAGCCAGATCTGGGTCGCGCCCTTCTGGTTCTTCTCCATCGCGATCATGGCGATGCCATAGGTGATCGACGAGAACAGCAGCATCGCCGTGTTCACCGCGACGAGCTTGAGGTCGAAGAGATCCTTCGGCCCCGGACCCGCCGCGAAGTTGCCGCCCAGCACGCCGAAGGCGGCGAACAGCATGGCGAAGATGAGACAGTCGCTCATCAGGTACATCCAGAAGCCCAGCATGGTGCTGCCGCCTTCGGGATGGTCGTGCTCGTTCAGGTCGTAGAACGCAGCCTGGAGCTGCGCCTGCGACAGGTTGTGGCTCGTATCAGCCGTAGTAGCAGTCATCGATCAGGCTCCCACTGCCGCGAGCTGGCGCGTACGCTCGGCCTCGGTCGCTTCGACCGTCTCGACCGGGATGTGGTAATCGCGCTTGTAGTTGAACGTGTGGAAGATCGCATAGCCGATGATGCCGAGGAACGACACGGCGGCGAGCCACCAGATGTACCAGATCATCGCGAAGCCAAGCGCCGTCGAGATACCGGCAAGGATGATCCCCGCACCGGTGCTCTTGGGCATGTGGATCGGACGGAAGCCCGAGGTCGGACGTTCCACGCCGCAGCGCTTCATGTCGTCCCATGCGTCGATGTCGTGCACGATCGGGGTGAAGGCGAAGTTGTACTCCGGCGGCGGCGAGCTGGTCGACCACTCAAGGGTACGGCCGTCCCACGGATCGCCCGTTTCGTCCTTCAGTTCCTCACGCTTCCAGATCGACACGGCGAACTGGACGAGCATGGCACCGATACCGCCGGCGATCATCAGCGCGCCGAAGGCGGCAACGATGAAGAACGGCTGGAGCGACGGATCGTCGAACACGCGCATACGGCGGGTAACGCCCATCAGGCCCAGGATGTAGAGCGGCATGAAGGCGAACCAGAAGCCCGGAACCCACAGCCAGAAGCTGACCTTGCCCCAGAACTGGTTGAGCTTGAAGCCGAAGGCCTTGGGCCACCAGAAGTTGATCGCCGCGAAGATGCCGAACAGCACGCCGCCGATGATGACGTTGTGGAAGTGGGCGATCAGGAACAGCGAGTTGTGCAGGACGAAGTCGGCCGGCGGCACCGCGAGCAGAACGCCGGTCATGCCGCCGATGGTGAAGGTCATCATGAAGGCGACCGTCCACATCATCGGCAGTTCGAACCGGATGCGGCCACGGTACATCGTGAACAGCCAGTTGAAGAGCTTCGCGCCGGTCGGGATCGAGATCACCATCGTGGTGATGCCGAAGAACGAGTTGACGCTCGCGCCCGAACCCATCGTGAAGAAGTGGTGCAGCCAGACGAGGTACGAGAGGATGGTGATGACCAGCGTCGCGTAGACCATCGACGAATAGCCGAACAGGCGCTTGCCGCAGAAGGTGGCGGTGACTTCGGAGAAGACGCCGAACAGCGGCAGGATGAGGATGTAGACCTCGGGGTGGCCCCAGATCCAGATCAGGTTGACGTACATCATCGGCGAGCCGCCGAAGTCGTTCGAGAAGAAGTTGAAGCCGAGGTAACGGTCAACCGACAGCATCGCCATCACGGCCGTCAGCACCGGGAAGGCGGCGACGATCAGGACGTTGGTGCAGAGTGCGGTCCAGGTGAAGATCGGCATGCGCATCATCGCCATGCCCGGCGCGCGGAGCTTGACGATGGTGGCGATCAGGTTGACGCCCGAAAGCAGCGTGCCGACACCGGCAATCTGCAAGGCCCAGATATAGTAGTCGACGCCGACCCACGGGCTGTACGCCAGGTTGGACAGCGGCGGATAGGCCAGCCAGCCGGTCTGCGCGAACTCGCCGATGAACAGCGAGGCCATGACCAGCACGGCGCCGGCGGTCGTCATCCAGAAGCTGAAGTTGTTCAGGAACGGGAAGGACACGTCGCGCGCGCCGATCTGCAGCGGCACCACGTAGTTCATGAGTCCGGTGACGAAAGGCATCGCCACGAAGAAGATCATGATCACGCCGTGCGCGGTGAAGACCTGGTCATAGTGGTGCGCCGTCAGGTAGCCGTCGTTGCCGTTGAACGCGATCGACTGCTGGATGCGCATCATCACCGCGTCGGCAAAGCCGCGCAGGAACATGATAAGGCCGAGGATCATGTACATGACCCCGATCTTCTTGTGGTCCACGCTGGTGAACCACTCCTTCCAGAGATAGCCCCAGAGCTTGAAATAGGTCAGCCCGGCCACCAGCGCCGCGCCGCCAAGGGCGACGACGACGAAAGTGGCGAGCACGATCGGTTCCTGTGGCAGGGCGTCCCACCACAGGCGGCCCAGTAACGGGCTCCAGTGCGAATGGTCTACGGCTTCCATTGTTCTGTCAGTTCCGGGAAATCTGAGTGGGATGCGCGGGCGTCTGTGCGGGGGCGGCAAGCGCCTCCTGGCCGTGCGAGAAGATCGGTGCCGACTGCGGCTCGCTCAGACCCGCACCGCTCAGGACGCGCGGCGAGGCCGGTGCCTTGATCGTGTGGTCCGGCGCGGAGCCGGGGTTCTGGCGGCAGAGCGCGCGGACCCAGGCCAGCTCGCGCTGCATGGCGGCGGTCGGGTTCGCGGTGGCCTGGGCGGCAGCCTGGCGGCCGCCACGGTCGTAGGCCAGCATCTGCACGTTGCGAATGCCTTCCTTGCCAAGGCCGCCGCGCGCGTCGATCGCCATCATGTCGCTCATGCACATCTTGCCGGGCTCGACGCACATGTTGAGGATGGCATTATAAAGGTCGGGCGAAACCGACGCGAAACGCATGACCGGCACCTTCTCGCTCGGCTTTTCGAGCTGGAGGTAAGCGGCGCGGTCCAGCGTACCGGCATTTGCCTGTCCGCCGGCCTTCACGCCCTGTGCCCACTGGTCGAAGCCGGCGTCGGTAACCGCGTGCGTGGCAAAGCGCATGTGCGAGAAGCCCGCGCCCGAGTAGTTGGCCGAGAAGCCGATGAACTCGCCCGGATGGTTGATCACGGCGTGCAGACGCGTTTCCATGCCGGGCATGGCATAGATCTGGCCGGCCATGGCAGGCACGAAGAACGAGTTCATCACGCTCGAAGAGGTGATCTTGAACTGCAACGGACGGTTGGTCGGCACGACCAGTTCGTTGACGGTGGCCACGCCCTGCTCGGGATAGATGAACAGCCACTTCCAGTCGAGGGCGACGACTTCGACCTCAAGCGGCTTGGCGTCGGCGGGAACGGCGGTGGCGGCATCGATACGGCCGATGGTGCGGTAGGGATCGAGAAGGTGCGTGCTCACCCAGGTGATCGCGCCAAGGCAGATGATGATCAGCAGCGGCGCTGCCCAGATCAGGAGTTCAAGCTGGGTCGAATGATCCCAGTGCGGGTCGTAGCGTGCCTCCTTGTTGGATGCACGGTAGTGCCACGCGAAGAACGCGGTGGCGGCCATGACCGGAAGGATGATGATCAGCATCAGCAGCGTGGAAGTGACGACAAGGTCACCCTGCTGCTGCGCGACATCCCCGGAAGGGCTCAGCACTACAGAGTTGCAGGCAGTCAGCGCGCCCGTCAACGACAGGGCGGCAACGATCTTGGCGAGCGCGGATGGATGCCGCGGCTTCGGTCGGGACTCGGGTGGGCGCATGGCGCTGCGCCTAAGCTGATGCCGCGATTGCGAACATAGGACATTTTGTCCAATCCCCTTGAACGCAATCAATGCCGATAGGGCCCCTCCATGTACACGGGCGTTTTCGCGCGTCCGCTTTGATTCGTCCGCGACCGATCGTGCGCGATCCGCATGGCCGGAAACGGACCCGAGACGAAGGCCGCAGATTCGAAATGACCAGCACACCCCAGTCCAGAGACGCCCTGGGCCTGCCGACGTTCAAGGAGCACCACCAGCCCTCCCCGGGTGAGATCGCCATCGGCGTCATCATCGGGCGAACTTCGGAGTTCTTCGACTTCTTCGTCTATGCCATCGCCTCGGTTCTGGTTTTCCCGAAGCTGTTCTTCCCCTTCGTCGACGCGCTGACCGGCACGATCTACGCCTTCGCGGTCTTCGCGCTGGCTTTCGTCGCCCGTCCGATCGGTTCGCTGGTCTTCATGGCGATCGACCGCGCCTATGGCCGCGGCACCAAGCTGACGATGGCATTGTTCATGCTGGGTGGCTCGACCGCGGCGATCGCGTTCCTGCCGTCCTATGCCTCGGCGGGGATGACCTCGATCTACCTGCTCTGCCTGTTCCGCCTCGGCCAGGGCTTCGCCCTTGGCGGCACCTGGGACGGTCTGGCCTCGCTGCTCGCGCTCAACGCGCCCGAGCACAAGCGCGGCTGGTATGCGATGATCCCGCAGCTCGGCGCGCCGTTCGGCCTGATCGTGGCCAGCTCGCTGTTCGCCTTCATGATCGCCGAACTGCCCTCCGCAGACTTCCTTGACTGGGGCTGGCGCTATCCCTTCTTCGTGGCTTTCGCGATCAACGTGGTGGCACTGTTCGCGCGCCTGCGCATCGTCGTCACGGACGAGTTCGAGAACCTCTTCACCACCCGCGACCTTCAGGCGGTGAGCGTCAGCTCGACGATCAGCACCCAGTGGCGCACGATCGTGATCGGTGCCTTCGCCCCGCTCGCCAGCTTCGCGCTGTTCCACATGGACACGGTGTTCCCGCTTTCGTGGGTGTTCCTGTTCACCAACGATTCGCCCACCGGCTTCCTGCTGATCGAAGCCATGGCCGCCGGCTTCGGCGTGCTTGCCATCGTCGCCTCGGGCGTGATCGCGGACAAGTACGGTCGTCGTAACCTGCTCGGCACGTGCGCCGTGGGCATCGCGGTGTTCTCGGGCTTTGCGCCGCAACTGCTCGATGCCGGTCCGCTGGGCGAGATCACCTTCATGGTGATTGGCTTCATCCTGCTCGGCCTGTCGTTCGGCCAGTCTTCGGGCGTCGTCGCCTCGGCCTTCCCGACCGAGCACCGCTATGTCGGCTCGGCGCTCACGAGCGACCTTGCCTGGCTGTTCGGCGCCGGCTTCGCCCCGCTGGCGGCGCTGCTGCTGTCGGCCAACTTCGGCCTGATCGCCTCGGGCGCCTACCTGCTCTCGGGGGCGCTGGCGACGCTGATCGCGCTCTGGCTCAACAAGGGCCTCGCCAGCCGCAACTGATCGGCGGCAACGCTGGCAGATTCGAGGGGGCGCTTCGGCGCCCCCTTTTTTATGCATTTTCTCCCGGCGCGGCAAAGAGAGGCGAATCGCGACATTCCAGTCGCTTGAGCAAGTTTGATCACCTGTTCAAATAACGCCCTCCCGTAGTTTTACAGAAATGAGACCATTTCATTTGACAATCTGCGACGCCCCCTCGCACCCATAGGCATAAGAAAAGTTTATAAAAACCGGAGGGAGAGTTCATGCGCGCTTACAAGCAGCTTCTGTTGGGATCGGTGGGCCTGTTGGGGATGAGCACCCCCGCACTGGCACAGGACCAGCAGCAGCCGGCGGCCGCCGAGGCCGCCGCAAACGAGGCCAGCAACGTCATCATCGTTACCGCGCGTCGCCGCGACGAAGATGTGCAGGACGTGCCTGCGGTGATCGACACGGTAACGGCCGATGACCTCGCCAAGCTCAGCATGCGTGACTTCAAGGAAGTCTCCACGCTGGCACCGGGCCTCCAGCTCGAAACCAATGCCAACGGCATCGGCGGCAGCGCCAAGATGCGCGGCGTCAACTTCGACGTGAACGCCAGCGGCAATAACCCCACCGTCGAATTCTACATGAACGACGCGCCGATCACGGCCGGCGTCATTCTTCAGCAGATGTACGACATCGGCCAGATCGAAGTGCTGCGCGGTCCCCAGGGCACCCTGCGCGGCCGCGCGTCCCCCTCGGGCTCGATCACGATCACCGCGAAGAAGCCGGATCTCTATTCGTACGGCGGCTTCATGGACATGACCGCCAATGACATCGGCACGATCAACGCCAAGGCCGCGCTCAATATCCCGATTGTCGAGGGCATTGCCGCGATCCGCGCCGCCGGCGTCTGGGACGAGAACGAGGGCGACCGCGTCCACTCGATCTACAACAATCCCGATCCGTTCGGCCGGACCAAGAGCGGCCGTCTGTCGGGCCTTATCACGCCGAGCGACTGGCTGCGGTTCGAAGGCATGTACCAGCGGATCGACTTCACCGGCCGCACCTACGACCAGGTCGCCTCGTTCTCCGAGGTCAATCCCGACGCCGATCCGAGCCCGGTGGACATCCGCACCAAGGATCGCCTGTCGATCCAACAGGCTCCGCGCGATATCCGCCAGATCTTCAACATCTACAACTGGCGCGCCGAAGCAAGCCACTGGGGCCAGCGCCTGATCTATCAGGGTCAGCATTACACCCAGAACATCCACTCGACCGACAACGTCGACGACGGCAATTTCTTCGACGGCGACATCAACCAGATCAGCCACACCAAGTCGACCTCGGGATCGCATGAAGTCCGCCTGCAGAACGACGAGCGGCTGTTCGGCATGCTCGATTATGTCGTCGGCTTCTTCGATGCCACCAACAATCCCGATACCGTGCTGAGCAGCCCGACGCCGGTCCGTCTGCCCGATGCACTCGGCGGCGGTATTGCCCAGATCGTCAACACGGCTGTCGAGAGCAAGGGCAAGTCGCACGAACAGTCGATCTTCGGCAACCTGACCGCGCATATCGGCGATCTCGAAATCGCCGGCGGCGCACGCCATATCGACTATACGAACCGGGGCATCCTGCTGGTTGGCGGCACCGCCATTTCCGACCGTACGCAGCATGAGAAGCAGTGGATCTACAGCGGCTCGGTGAAGTACAACTTCACGCACGACCTGATGGTCTATGCTTCGACCGGCAGTTCTTGGCGCCCGGGCATCGACGTGGTGGGTGACTTCAACATTGCCCCGTCCGACCTCGAAAACTCGTTCCTGCACCTGCCGGCGGAAACCTCGAAGTCCTATGAAGTCGGCTTCAAGTCGACGATGCTGGACGGCCAGTTGCGCTTCAACCTCACCGGCTACCACCAGAAGTTCAAGAACTTCCCCTTCCGTGCACCGGGTTCGGGCGTCTATTACATCAACACCGTTGCCGTCCGTGACGCGCTGGGCAACGTAACCAGCACGGCGCAGCAGGTCGGCCAGTTCAACTTCGTCGGCGCCGTTCCGGTGGAGGTCAACGGTATCGAGGGCGACGTCTCCTACACGATCCTTAAGGGCTGGGATCTCAGCGCCGCAGCCAGCTATTCGATGGGCAAGATCAAGAACGGCACGGTGCCCTGTACCGACCTCAATCGCGACGGTGTTCCCGATTCGATCACCAGCGCACCCAGCCTGCAGCAGATGGTGGCGGCCGTCGGTTCGGACAATATCGCGTCCTGCCAGGTCAATCAGCGTTCCGGGTTCATGGCGCCGTTCAGCGCGACCGTGCAGAGCGAATACACCTTCCCGGTCATCAACGGCGGCAATGCCTATATTCGCGGCCTGCTGACCTACTACGGCAAGTCGCAGGTCGATCCGACCAACCCCTATGACGATGTGAGCGACTATGCTCTGGTCAACCTCTTCGCCGGCCTGCGTTCCGACGACGGGGCCTGGGAAATCGGCCTCTATGCGAAGAACGTCTTCGACACCACGAAGACGCTTACTCGCACGACGCCGCTGTCAACCAGCTATCAGCAGCTCGCCTGGGGCGGACAGTTCGATCCGAGCACCGGCCGCCCGGTCTTCACCGGTTCGTCGGGTGCGAACTACACCAGCACCTATACCGGCGTGACCACCACCGCGCCGCGCGAATTCGGTATCAACGTGCGCTACGCCTTCGGCTCGCGCTGATAACCGGAAACGGACACGAAAAGGGGCGGCAAGGCACATGCCTTGCCGCCCCTTTCTGTTTGTGCGGAAGCCGGGAAGATCAGGTTTCCTGCCAGTTCCCGCCCAGCGCGCGGAACAGGTCCACTTGCGCGAAAGCCACCGCACGCGTTGCCGCCGCATAGTCGGCGTCCGCGCTGGCCAAAGTGCGCTGCGCGTCGAGCACATCGAGCGCGTCGATCTGCCCCCTGCTCTGCCGCGCCATGCCGACATCGGCGGCCCGCTGCGCCGCATCGCGCGCAGCGGCGAGCCGGTCCTTGCGCAGCAGCGCGTTGCGATAGGCCGAAAGCGCCGTCTCGGTCTCTTCCAGCGCGCGCAGCACGGTGCCGTCGAAGGTCGCGAGATCGGCCTTGGCATCGGCCCGCGCCCCGCCGATCCGCGAACGGATCGCTTCCTGATTGGGGAACGCCCACGAGATCATCGGCCCCACCAGCCAGCGCAGCGGCCCACCACCGAAGATGTCGGTCGCGCCCAGCGCCGTAGTGCCGATCGATCCGCCCAGCGTGATCTTCGGATAGAGATCCGCCGTGGCCACGCCGATCCGCGCGGTGTCCCCGGCAAGGCGGCGTTCGGCCGCCTTCACGTCCGGACGACGCGCCAGCAGCGCGCGGCCATCGCCCACCGGGATCGGCTGGCCGACATCGGGCGTGGTGGTCCGCTCGCGCACCGAAGCGGGCAAGTCCTGCGGCGTCCGGCCGGTCAGCGTGGCGAGCCGGAACAGCGCCGCATCGCGGGTGGCCTCAAGGCTCGGGATCGCCGCGGCCTGCTGCTCGCGCAGCTGGGTCACGCGGATCACGTCCAGCTTCTGGTTGAGGCCGCGCTCGAAGCGGGCATTGGTGATCCGCTCGGACTTGTCGAGCAGCGCCACGGTATCCTGCGCCACCGCGATCTGCTCGGCCGCGCTGGTGGCATCGACATAGGCGCGCACGGTATCGGCAACGACTGTCACCCGCACCGCGTCGGCATCCTCCTGCGCGGCGCCAAGATCGGCGCGCGAGGCTTCGATCCCGCGCTTTACGCGGCCGAACAGGTCCAGCTCGTATCCGACCGAGAACTCGCCATCGACCGTGCGCCCCTGCCGGTCGGCACCGGGCAGGACCTGGCTTTCCGAAACCCGGCCATATGTCGCGCTGGCGTCGATGCCGGTCTGCGGCAGGGCCTGCGACTTCGATCCGCGCAAGTTGGCGCGTGCCCGCTCGATCCGGGCCACCGCCACGCGCACGTCGGTATTGGCGGCGAGCGCATCGGTGACGAGCCCGTTCAGCACGGGATCGTTGTAGAGCCGCCACCAGTTGTCGTCCGGCGCGGCGGTCGACACTTCGGCGGACTGGACGCCCGTGAAGGGCGCCCCCGCCGTAGCCGGCGGCGTCGGCGCAACATAGTTGGGTCCGACGGCGCAGGCCGAGAGGCTGGACGCGGCAAGAAGTGCCGCGACCAAGGTTTTGATATTCATGGACATCATCCGTCCTTTCATTCCGCCGGGATCACCGCGTGGCTCTCGTGGTGCGGTTCTGCGGGCTTGCGCCGGAGAGCCGCCGCGAGCTTGCGGCAGACGACGTAGAAGGTGGGCGTGAACAGCAGGCCGAAGGCGGTAACGCCAGCCATGCCGAAGAACACCGCCGTACCCAGCGCCTGCCGAAGCTCGGCGCCAGCCCCTGTCGCAATCACCAGCGGCACCGCGCCGAGGATGAAGGCGAACGAGGTCATCAGGATCGGGCGCAGGCGGGTGCGGGCCGCATAGACGGCTGCTTCCACCGGCGAGTATCCCCGCTCCTCTTCGGCCTGCTTGGCGAACTCGACCACGAGGATCGCGTTCTTGGCGGCAAGGGCAATCAACACGACCAGACCGATCTGCGTGAGGATGTTGTTGTCCATCCCGCGCAAGTTCACGCCCAGCATGGCCGCGAACAGACACATCGGCACGATCAGGATGATCGACAGCGGCAGGGTCAGGCTCTCGTACTGGGCAGCCAAGACCAGGAAGACGAACAGCACCGCCATGCCGAAGACGATTCCGGCCGTGTTGCCCGCAGTGGCCTGCTGATAGGCGATACCCGTCCACTCATGGCCGTAGCCCGAGGGAAGCGTTTCGTCCGCCACCTTCTCCATCGTCGCCAGCGACTGGCCCGAGGAATAGCCCTTGCCGTAGCTGCCGTCGATTTCCACCGCCGGGTGCAGGTTGTAGCGCACCACGCGGTAGGGTCCGGTTTCGTCCTTGAAGGTCGCGACCGAGCCGACCGGCACCATCGCACCCGAGTCCGAACGGGCCTTGAGATTGGCGATATCCGCCGTTGATCCGCGATAGGGCGCATCCGCCTGCGCGGTGACGCGATAGGTACGGCCCAACAGGTTGAAGTCGTTGATGTAGGACGAACCGAGGTAGACCTGCATCGCTTCGAAGATCTTCGACGGAGAGACGCCCAGCATGTCTGCCTTGCGGCGGTCCACGTCGGCATAGACACGCGGGGTGTTCATGCTGAACAGGGTATAGACCTGCTGGAGTTGCGGCTGCTGGTTGGCCTGCGCGATCAGGGCGCCGGCTGCCTTCTGGAGTTCACCCAGACCACGGCCTTCCTTGTCCTCCACGATCATGCGGTAACCGCCCGGAGGGACGATGCCGTTGATGGTCGGCGGCGGGATCAGCAGGACCTGTGCCTTGTCGTAACCCTTCATGGCGGCCTGTGCCTGCGCCATGATGCCTTCATAGGTCACGCCGAGTTGCTTGCGCTCCTCGAAGCTCTTGAACGGGAAGTAGATGGCGGCGGCATCGGGCGCCGCGGTCTGCGACGGGCCGTGGAAGCCCGCGAACATAACCGCACCGCGCAGGCCCTTGATGGGCAGCAGACGCTTGGCGACTTCCTGCGACACGGCGTCCGTGCGGCTGAGCGAGGAGCCCGGCGGCAGGAAGATAGCGGCGAGGAAGTAACCCTGGTCCTGCTGCGGAATGAAGCCGGTCGGCGTCGCCCAGAACATGCCCACGGTGGCGGCGATGAGGGCGGCATAGGTCGCCATCATCTTTGCCGGGCGCTTCACCAGCTTGAGCGTCAATTGCGCATAGCGCTCGCTCAACCGTTCGAAGCCGTGGTTAAACTTGTCCGCCGCGCCTTGCAGCGTCCGCTTCCAGCGGGGCGCATCGGCGGGAAGGCCATGCTTTTCCCGCAACAGCAACGCGGCAAGAGCGGGCGAGAGCGTGAGCGAGAGCAGCAGCGAGATCGCGGTCGCCGTGGTGATGGTGACGGCGAACTGCTTGTAGAACTGCCCCGACATGCCGGTGATGAACAGCGTCGGCACGAACACCGCGCAGAGCACGAGGACGATGGCGATCAGCGCGCCGGTCACCTCGTCCATCGAGCGCCGGGCGGCCTCGATCGGCTTCATGCCTTCTTCGATATAGCGTTCGACGTTCTCGACCACGACGATGGCGTCGTCGACGACGATACCGATGGCGAGGACAAGGCCGAACAGGGAGAGGTTGTTGAGTGAGTAGCCGACGGCCGCGAGCATGATCGCAGTGCCGACCAGCGACACGGGGATCGCGATGATCGGAATCACCGCCGCGCGCCAGTTCTGGAGGAAGACGAGGATGACGAGCACGACCAGGATCACCGCCTCGAACAGCGTGTGATAGACCGCGTCGATCGACTGGCCGATGAATTCGGTGGGGTTGTAGATCACCGAATATTCCAGGCCCTTCGGGAAGGACTTGGCGACATCGTCCATCTCGGCGCGCACGGCCTTGGCGGCGTCGAGCGCGTTCGAGCCCGGGCGCTGCAGCACCGCGATCACCACGGTGGGCTTGCCCGAAAGGTAGGTGTTGGTGGTGTAGTCCTGCGCGCCCAGTTCGACACGCGCGACGTCGCGCACGCGGACCTGACGGCCATCGGCGTCGGTCCGCACGACGATATCGGCGAACTGCTCGGGCGTGTTCAGGCGGCCCTGCATCTCGACGCCGACCTGGTAGGCATTGCCTCGATCGAACGGCGGCGCGCCGATCGAGCCGGACGAAACCTGCACGTTCTGCGCCTTCAGCGCGTCCACGATCTCACCCGCCGTCAGGTTCATGGCGGCGGCCTTGTTGGGATCGATCCAGATGCGCATGCCGTAATCGCGCGAGCCGAACAGCTGCACGTCGCCCACGCCGTCAAGGCGCGCAAGGCGGTCCTTCACCTGCGTGAGCGCGTAGTTCGACAGATAGTCGCGGCTTAGCGACCCATCGGGCGATTGCAGGTTCACGACCATCAGGAAGTCTGGCGAGGTCTTGCGGGTGACGACGCCCATGGCGCGCACCGCTTCGGGAAGGCGCGGTTCGGCCACGGCGACGCGGTTCTGCACCAGAACCTGCGCGGCATCGAGGTCGGCACCGATCTTGAAGGTAACGGTGATCGTCACCTTGCCGTCGCCGGTGGACTGCGAGGACATGTAGAGCATGTTGTCGACGCCGTTGATCTCCTGCTCGATGGGAGCAGCCACGGTGTCGGCAACGGTTTCGGCGGAAGCGCCGGGATATTGGGCGGTCACCGTCACCGTCGGGGGGACGATGTCGGGATACTGGCTGACCGGCAGGCCGAAGAACGCAAGCGCACCCACCACGGTGATGAGCACCGCGATGACGCCTGCGAAGATCGGCCGGTCGATGAAGAACCGGGAAAATCGCATGGGAATGTGCCCCTCTCACGGGGAGCGGTCACGGAATGGACCGCCCCCCGATGGGTGGATCAATGGGCGATGGTGGCCTGCGCCGCTGCGGGCGTATCTGGGCCGGAAACGGCCGAAGCCGCATGCGCGTCGGGCGCAATCTGGCCGCGACGGATATTCACCTTGGCGCCGGCAACAGCAGCCTGATAGTTGGAAATGATCACGCGGTCCGTGGGCGTGAGGCCCGTGCGGATCACGCGCAACCCGTCCACCAGCGGGCCGAGTTCGACCGGCTTGGCGGCAACGGTGCCGTCCTTGCCGACCGTCAGCACCACCTTGCGGGCCTGATCGGACTGGATCGCATCATCGGGCACCAGCATGGCCTTGACCGTGCCGCCTTCGGCCAGACGCATGTTGCCGAACATGCCCGGGGTCAGGAAACCGTCCTTGTTGTCGAGCACGGCGCGCACGCGGATCGTGCCCGAACGCGGGTCGAGCCCGTTGTCGGTGAAGTCCAGCTTGCCGTTCCAGCGATAGTCGGCCTCGTCCTGAAGGCGGACCTGCACGCTGGCGGCGTCCTTGTGCTCGGCCTTTTCGCGCTGGGTCTTGAGGAACAGCGCTTCGGATGCGTCGAACGTGAAGTAGATCGGGCTGACCGCATTGATCGTGGTCAGCAGGCTGGCGCCGGTGCCGTTCTCACCCGCGACGAGGTTGCCCACGTCCACGCGGCGGTCCGAGATGCGGCCCGCGATCGGGGCACGCACGGTGGAGAATTCGACATCCAGCGACCGCTGGCTGACGCGGGCCTGCGCGGCGGCAAGCTGCGCGCTGGCGGCGCGAACCTTGGCGCTGAGCTGGTCCACTTCGCTGGCGGCCATCGCCTCGTCACCCTTCAATCCGGCGACGCGGGCATAGTCCGAACGGGCGAGCGCCAGCGCGCTCTGCGCCGAAGCCACGTCCGCCTGCGCTTCGGCAAGCGAGGCGCGATAGGGACGCGGATCGATCACGAAGAGCGGCTGCCCGGCCTGCACGTAGTCGCCGTCGCGGAACAGGATCTGGGTGACCGCGCCCGAGACGCGCGGGCGCACTTCCACCGTCTTGCTGGGCGCGAAGCGGCCAACATAGTCGTCCCATTCGGTCACGTCCTTGACCAGCGGATTGGCGGCCTGCACCAGCGCGGGCGGCATCGGCGCGGCGTCGGCGGGGGCTTCATGGAAGACTTTCCACCCCAGCCCCGCCACCGCGACGACGGCGATCGCGCCGATCGCGACATGGCGCCCGCGCCATCGCTTTCGGCGGGTTTCGCCGCCAAACGGCAGGATCTCGGCCGTTTCTTCGAGTTTTACGGGAAAATTCACGCAGCAAGTCTCCGGACCGGGGCGCGCAGGCGCCCGATGAAATCGATCACCGCACCGACCTTGGCTTCGCTGTGGCCGGCGGCCTGCGCCTCGCGAATGGCCGAGACGGGCAGCGTGTAGCCATGATGCCAGGCCTTCACGGCCAGCTGGCGCAGCGCCTCAAGCTGCTCGTTGGCGAGCATCTTCGAAGGCGGGGTCGGCCCGAAAACGAGACGGGCAAGCCACTTGCGTTCGCGCGGCGGGATGAGGCTCTGAAGCCCGTCTTCGCGCGCCAGCTCGACAACGCGGCGTTCGAGCCGGCTCAGCTGGTCGCCGAAAAGCGAGGCGACAGGGTTGGAATTTGCAACGGGCAGCGCCGGATGCGCTGCATCGGAGAAGTCGATGAAGGCCATGTCTGTGCTCCCTGAAAGGAACCGACGCGCGCCCCGGGACAGGAGGGGGAGGTAAGGGCGCGCGCCGGCGGGCTCCGGCGCAAGGGGCACCGGAAAGTCTTGGGTGCAGACCGGCATCGCACGGAAACAGGGTTCCGCCACGTCGGCTGCTTTCGGTTTTTTCTATGGAGCCGTCCGCGGGGGGTCGGGCGGCGCCGGGGGAGGAACTCCGGCCCCGTGCTCCCGTCTAAACGGCGAGTCGGTCATGCCCTCGTTCTGTACCGATTGGTATATATAGCGGTACAGAAATCGTCAAGCAGTTTTCTGTACCGCTCGGTAAAATTAGGTGCAACGCAGCAATTTCAAGGGCGTGAACGGTGAATGAATAAAATTTTATCCGCCGTTCAGGCTGGAAATCCGCTTTCTGCGGATTTCGGCGCCGCCGCTGTCGTCAAAATCCGCTCGAAGCGGATTTTCAGGCTTACGCCCTACTTGCCGGGCCACATGGTCAGGAAGGTATCGACCACGCTTTTCGCTTCCTGCACGCAAGCACCGCCCTGGGCCTTGACCGACATGCCCTGAAGCACCGTCATGAGGCAGTGCGCCAGCGCGCGGGGATCGATGGTCTCGGGCAAGTCGCCCTCGCCCTTGGCGCGTTCGAAGCGCTGGATCAGCGACTCTTCGGTCGCAAGCCGGCGGGCCGCGATGAAATCGCGGATGGAGGCATCCTCCATCGTGCAGGCCACGGTCGAAATCACGCTGAGGCAGCCGTGCGGGTCGGTACCGTTGCCGCCGCAGTGAGTCGCGACCGCACCATTCAGCAGCCGCTCGGCCACGCCGCGCGCGGTCGGCGCTTCCAGCGCCTTGCCCACATAGGCCATCTTGTCGCGCTCGTAGAGGTCCAGCGCCTTCTTGAAGAGCGCTTCCTTGTTGCCGAAACAGGCATAGAGGCTGGGCTTGGTTATACCCATCGCCTCAGTGAGTTCCGCCATCGAGGCGCTTTCATAGCCGCGCTCCCAGAACACGCGCAGCGCAGCGGTCAAAGCCTGTTCAGGATCGAATTCACGCGGGCGGCCACGAGGGGCGGCAATGGAGTCGGAACATTTCATACCGGTCGGTATATAGTTATCCACACCCACCGCGTCCAGTGGCGTTGCGAGCCAGCGTGAAGCATAGCCCGGTAAAATCCACTGCGGGAGGCATGGGGCAACCCTTCCTTACAAATGGTCCAGCGGCAGCGCCGTGGTGAACTTGATCTCCGAAAGCGCGACCATCGAATTGATTTCCTGCACGCCGGGAACCTGCGACAGCTTCTCGAAGAAGAAGCGCTCGTAGGCCTCGATATCCTCGGTGACAATCCGCAGCATGAAATCGACCGCGCCCATCAGCACGAAACAATCGAGCACCTCGGGAAAGGCGTTCATGGCATCGGCGAACTGCGACAGGTTGGCGCGGCCATGCGCGGTCAGCTTCACTTGCGCGAAGACTTGCGCGCGCAGCCCGATCTTGCGCCGATCGAGCACGCAGACCTCGCTGCGGATATAGCCTTCGTCCTTCAACCGCTGGATCCGCCGCCAGCACGGCGCCTGCGAAAGCCCGATCTCCTGCGCGATGTCCGCCGAGGACCGCGAGGCGTCCACCTGAAGGATCGCGAGAATCTTCTTTTCGAACTCGTCGAGGCCGGATGTCATATTCAATTCCAAAATTAGGCAAACGCGGAATGGATCATTCCAGTCGTAGCCCATATCCGTCGAAATTCGCAATTTTTATCACGCCGAACCCTGCTATTTCGAAGGCTCTTCCGAAGATGGGCTCCCCCGAAGCGAGGATGAAGACGAAATGGTGAACACGGTGGATAGCGAACTGGTCGAACAGTTCGTGGTAATCGACGACCCCGAAAGCGGCGCGAAGGGCGTGATTGCCATTCATTCCACTTCGCTTGGCCCGGCGGCCGGCGGCTGCCGTTTCTGGAGCTATGCCGATCAAGATGCGCTGGCGACCGACGCTCTGCGTCTTGCCCGCGGCATGACCTACAAGAACGCCATTGCCGGCCTGCCCTTCGGCGGCGGCAAGGCCGTGCTTCAGCGTCCCGAAGGTGCGTTCGATCGCGCCGCCATGTTCCGCGCGTTTGGCCGCGCCGTCGAGAAGCTGGGCGGCCAGTACGTGACGGCGGAAGACGTCGGCACCACCATCGCCGACATGCGCGCCATTGCCGAGGAAACCCGCCACGTCGCCGGTCTCGACAAGAAGCCGGGCTTTGCCGGTGGCGACCCCTCGCCCTGGACCGCGCTGGGCATCTTCAAGTCGATGCAGGCCGCCTCGCGCGTGACTTTCGGTTCGGACGTGCGCGGGCTGACCGTGGCGCTTCAGGGTACCGGCAATGTCGGTTCGCACCTTGCCGAACTGCTGCATGAGGCCGGTGCCAAGCTGGTTCTCGCCGACGCCGATCCGGCTCGTGCCGAAGCGCTTGCTGCCAGGTTCGGTGGCCGTGTCGTCTCCGCCGACGAGATTCTGGCGGCCGAGGCCGAAATCTTCGCCCCCTGCGCGCTGGGCGCGGTGCTTAATCAGGCGAGCATCCCCACCCTGCGCGCCCGCCTCGTCTGCGGCGGCGCCAACAACCAGCTGGCCACCGAGCAGGATGGCGAGCGTCTGGCCGCGCGCGGCATCGCTTATGCGCCGGACTATGTGGTCAACGCGGGCGGCATCATCAATGTGGTGGCCGAATACCTCGGCGAAACCGAAGACCAGGTTGGTGGCCGTATCGACCTGATCGCCGAGCGTCTGGGTGAGATCCTCGCCAATGCCGAGAGCGAAGGTCGTCCGAGCCATGTCGTCGCTGACGAGATGGCGCAGAAGCTGGTTGCTCGCGGGCGTCTGGTCGAAGCGTAAGTTGGAGTTGGGGCGGGGTCAGGTACCCTGCCCCCTCACCTTTCGCTTTTGAATGGTGAACTACAGTTCGTCATTGCGAGCGTAGCGAAGCAATCCAGGGGCGGTCGGTGCCGCACTGGATTGCTTCGCTACGCTCGCAATGACGATTCAAAGTGAAGTCATCCCGCACCGACATACACTCCGTCGCCCCCGCGAAGGCGGGGGCCCCGCTTCCTTTCTCCCCGCCGCCAAGAACAAGCGGGATCCCCGCCTACGCGGGGATGACGGGGTGGGTGGTGTGAGGTTGAGGATAGTTTGGCAGGGCAATTGCAGCCCTACCGCTTAGCCCTGCGCTTCGCCGACGGTCCAGTAACCGGACGAGCGCAGCCAACCCAGCGGATGGCCCATCTCATCGGTCAGCTTGGCGCGAATGGCCTGCGCCACCGCCGCTTCCGCCGCGATCCACGCATAGCCCTCGCCGTCCGGCAGCCCGGCATCGCCCAGCGCGGCAAGCAACGGCGCGGCGTCTTCGCCGTGGCCGTCATGCTCCACCCAGACCCAGCTCAGCCCTTCCCGCTCGGCAACCGGCGCACGCTCGATCCCGGGTGCGACCGAGACCAGGGCGGTGACGGGAACGCCAGGGCGCAGTTCCTCGATGCGGCGACAAAACTGCGGGATCGCGGTCTCGTCACCGACCAACAGATACCAATCGAAATCGTCGGTCACTACCGCCGAACCACGCGGGCCGCCGATGTTGAGCACGTCGCCGGGCTTGGCTGCCTTGGCCCATGCCGTGGCGGGACCAGCCGGTTCGTGCAGCGCGAAATCGATGGCGAGTGTACGCGCGGCCGTATCGAACAGGCGCGGCGTATAGTCGCGCATCTCCGGTTTTTCATCAGGGCCGGCGCCCTCGACGGCGAAGAACAGCTTGATATGGTCATCAGGCGATCCGCTTTCGAAATCGGCGAGATCGTCGCCCTCCAGCCAGACCCGCAGCATGGCCGAGCCCAAAGGCTCGACCCGGCTCACTGTAAGGCGGCGTCGCCGGATATCCCGGCGCACGCGTTGAACCGAATGGCGGGCGGGCTGTTCTTCGCTCAGGGTCAGGCTCCGAGGCTTGCCGTCACGTCGTCGAATAGCTGGTCGACAGTGATCTTGTGGGGGATGATCTTCTGCTCGAAGGCCCAGTCGATGGCAAGTTCGATCCCCTTGCGATTGGCCTCAAGGCCGACCGGTGGGAACGGATCGGGCAAACCGCCTTCGGTAAGATCGCGGCTCTCGACTACCATGCGGTAGAGTTCGCGCACCACGTCGGGGCGGGTCTTGGTCAGGTCCTGATGCACCACGAACATGTGGTTGATCGGCACCACGCCTTCGCGCGCGAACCAGTCCTTGGCGGCATTGAAGGGATCGGGGATCAGCCGTTCCACGCGCGGGTCCTTGGGCAGATCGACGCCCTGCAAGGTCGCCGCCAGTTCACCGTCCAGCATCATCTGGCCGATGTCCGAACCCTTGGGCAGGCGCACGCAGTTTGCGGGGTCGGTGTATTCGAGGAGGTGGCCGTCGCCCACGGTCATCCACGTCACCTTGTCGAGATCGACGCCGTATTCATGCTGAAGCACGCCGCGCACCCAGAGGCCGGTGGTCTGCGCATAGGTGCGCACGCCGACCTGCTTGCCCTCGATATCCTTGGGGTCGAGATGGCCCAGCTCGCGGTTGAAGCCCGCGCAGTGGTGCTGGAAACGGCCCGAGATCGGCACCGGCAGCAGCACGAACGGCTTGCCGTAGATCTTCGCCTGAAGGCAGGTGACGATCGCCAGTTCGCCGCAATCGAAGGCGTTCTCACGCAGCATGGCCTTGAAGCCGTTGTGCGCCTTTTCCGGCCCGCAGAAATCGAGGGCAACGATATCGGACGAGACGCGCCCGTCCTTCAGCGCCTTGGTCTGCGGATAGTCCTGTACGTTGGCCTTTAACGTCAGCACGTCGGTCATGGTCATGGTGTTCCTTCTCCCGATCAGTAGAGCTTGACTTCGATCAGGCAGGGGCCGTCCATCTCCGTGGAGCGGGCCATCGCCTTGTGGAAGTCCTCGGCATTGTCGACCTGCACGCCGGGCACGCCCATGGACTTCGCCATGGCGACCCAGTCGATGGTCGGACGGTCGATATCGATCATCGCCATGGCCTGCGGGCCGGGCTGCTGGCCCGCTCCCATGTTGGTGTATTCGGCCTTGAGGATCGCGTACTGGTTGTTCGCGAAGATGATCGTGGTGATCGGCAGCCCTTCGCGCGCCTGCGTCCAGAGCGACTGGATCGTGTACATGGCCGAGCCATCGCCCACCATGCAGAAGGTCCGCCGATCCGGGCAGGCCATCGCGGCGCCGGTGGCGACGGGGGTGCCGTAGCCGATCGAACCGCCCATGTTGTTGATCAGGTCGTGCGGACGCGCGCCCATCGTCAGGCCCATGGTCTGGCGGCCTGTGGTCAGCGATTCGTCGACGAGGATCGCGTTGTCCGGCAGCGCCGCCGAAAGGGCCTGTGCGATGCTTTCGGGATTGAGCGCGCCGCTGGGCGCCGCTGCCTCGATCCGTTCCTGCACCAGCGGCGCGGCGCCCTTCAGGCCCAGCGCGTCGATCAGCATTTCGAGGCCGAGCGCGCTGTCCTCATCGTCCGCGACCAGCGAATGGACCACGGTGCCCGGCGCCTTCAGCAGGCTGGGCTTGTCCGGATAGGCGAAGAACGCGACGGGTTCCTTGGTCTCCAGCGTGACGATGTGCTTGAAGTCCTTGAGGAAGGCCTGCCCCAGCGGCACTGCGTAAGGAATACGCTCCAGCGGCGTGCGCCCTGCGCCGCGCTCGATGCGCGCGGTGAAGAACTGCGAGCCGAGGCGGCAACCGGTGCCGGCCGCGACCACGCCGGCCAGGTCCAGCGCACGGCCACGCGTAGCCTTGTTGCCGAGGATCAGCAGCGTGGGCTCGCCCGAGCGGAGCACCCGCGCCACTTCGTCCACGCGCGCCTGATCGGGCGCGGGGCGAGCGCGGGTCAGACCCTGCGACACGACCGGCGTGCCCGCGTCCTTCCACGCGGTGTCGCCCGGCAGGATCAGCGTGGCGATCTGGCCGGGATGTTCGCTGGCCTTGGCGCAGGCGGTGGCCGTGTCCCAGGCGATGGTCGTCGCGGATTCGGCGCGGCGCACCCAGTGGCTGAGCGGACGGGCCAGCCCTTCGATGTCGGAGGTCAGTGGCGGATCGTACTTCAGGTGCGATGCCGAATGCTCGCCGACCACGTTGACCATGCCGGACGAGGCGCGCTTGGCGTTGTGGATGTTGGACAGGCCGTTGGCGAGGCCCGGCCCCAGATGCAGCAGGGTCGATGCCGGCACGTCCTTCATGCGATACCAGCCATCCGCCGCACCGGTGCAGACGCCTTCGTAAAGGCACAGCACCGACTTCATGCGCGGATTGTCGAGCGCCGCCAGGAAGTGCATTTCCGAGGTGCCCGGGTTCGCGAAGCAAACCTCCACACCGTTGTCGACCAGCGTGTTGACGAGGGTTTCTGCGCCATTGGCCATGATCAGTACCCCGCCAGTTCGCGGCCCTGACCGACCACGCCGTAGCTGCGCGTCGGCGCGGACATCAGGAAGCGGTAGCCCTCGCCGATCAGGCGCTCGACGTTCTTGGCGTTGGTGTGCGGGTTGCCGACGACGACGTTGTGCTTCTTGCAGACCTCGACGATCTTGTTCATCGCGCTCACCACTTCCGGGTGGTCGTACTGGCGGGGGTAGCCGAGCGCCTGCGAAAGATCGCCCTCACCGATCAGCACGAGGCCGATGCCGGGAACATTGGCGAGAATGTCGTCAAGGTTCTCGATCGCCTCGGGGCTTTCGCACATCATGCCCACCAGCAGCTCGCCATGCGGGGCCAGCGGCCAGACGTCGGCCTTGGCGTAGTATTCCGGCTGGGACAGACCCCAATAGCGCGCGGCCGTGGCCGGGCCGTCACCGCGAATGCCCTTGGGCTCATAGAGCGCGGCACCGGTCGGCTTCGCATAGCGGGCGGAGGCGACCATGTTGTAGGCCTGCTCCACGGTCGAAACATGCGGAGTGATCACGCCGTAAACACCGCGATCCAGCACCTGCTTGGCCTGAAACTGGTTCATCTCGCCGCCATTGGCCGGGATGCGCGCGATGGGGGTGACCGACGGCGCGACCGAACCGCTTTCGGCGATCTTCTTGCGGTTGAGCATGTATTGGAGCGCGTCGCCCAGCGCGGCGACGTCGTAAGGGTTGTGCTCCATCTCGAAGACGATGCCGTCATAGGGGGCATCGGTCAGTTCCTGCGCGGTCAGCTTGTCGACCTTCGAGAAGCAGGTGAAAGCGGGCTTGCCGGCTTCGAGAGCGCGGATGATGCCGTTGAGGCGCGTCTGGGTCATTGCTTGGATCTTTCCTTTCGGGCTTGCTCTGCCCGTACCTCGTCCCGGGCGGCATCGCGCGATTGATCCGGCGACCGCCGCCATCGAAAAACCGGCAGGTCCGTTTCGAAACCTGCCCGTGAGGGATGCCTCACTCTCCCGTCAGCCCGCGAGAAAAAGCTCCCACGGCCCAATAAACAAATCCGTCATCCCCGCGAAGGCGGGGATCCCGCTTCTCTTGCGGCATACGAGAGGTCGCAGAAGCAAGCGGGGCCCTCGCCTTCGCGGGGGCGACGATACAATCGTGACCGGCACTCGATGGATGGAGCGCCCGTCACCCCGGTTCTACTCCTCCGGCTGCCAGTACATGAAGCCCATGCCCTCACCCGTGCCGGCCTCCGTGCGCCAGCAGGGCACGTAATCCACCAGAGTCATCTTCGCCCCGGTGTGCTGAAGCGCCATCATCACGATCGAGTAGATCTTCACCTCGCTCGTGCCCGACTGGTAATAGCCGTCCGGGATCGCCGCGAGGCCTTCGTAATCATAGCCCGCCAGCTTCTCCATCACGTCGCGGTCGAACTCCTCGTCGTTGACGAAGTGCGACAGGCCGCCGCTGGCGATCACCGCCACGCGCACGTCTTCCGGCCAGGCCTCGATCGCCTCGCGCAGCACGCGGCCGAATTCGATGCAGCGCGCCATCGAAGGCTGCGTCGGCGGGTAGAACAGGTTGAACAGCACCGGCACATGGCGCGGCACATCGTCGCCCATGATCTGGTGATAGACGAAGCTATAGGCATGCGGGACCACCGGATAGTCCGGCGCGTAGCCCTGCCGTGATTCCATCCAGGTGTTCTGCGGCCACTTCTGCAGATCGTTGAGGTCGAAGTTCTGCTCCTGGAACTTCTTGATCAGATAAGTCGCGAAGTCCGGATAGGCCTGATGCACGACATGATGGTCGGGCGCATAGACCGGGCGCTGCGGCGGGCCGTTGTGCACGTCCTCGCCGGTGTAGATGGTGATCGAGGGCGACTGGTCGGGCCAAATTTCCTTCTGATCCTTGCCCAGCACGATGGCGACATCGACCTTGGCACGCTTGTAGGCCTCGGCCATCTCGTCCAGCGCGGCGCGGCAGCGGGTGGCACGCTCGGTACGTTCCTCAAGCGTCAGGAACGGGGCGAAAGCGGCGCCGCGTTCGGCTTCCAGTTCCGGGTACGTCCACGTGCGATTGCGGTACCAGAGTTCCGGGTTCTTGCGGTCGCGATCGCCGTTGGTCAGCCAGTCCTCGGGGGCCTGCCCCAGCATCCCGCTGTGCGGAACGGCCATGCCGAATACGATCTGCGCCATTGCATCCTCTTTCAGTCAAAAATCTGTTGCGAACCTGTCGCAGCATTAGGGAGCCGCCAGACACGCGGCCAATCCAATCTACGCTTCGGGTGATGCAACCCGCCCCCACGGGAAAGCGTCACCCGGAGCGCAGCTCACTCGCCTGCTGCGAGCGAAATCTTCGGAGCCCACTCCGGGCGCAGCACCAGCCAGGTGGTCAGCGCGCCGATCACGAGGAAGACGAAGATCACCATCATCGGCAGATCGTAGCTGCCCGAAACATGAAGCAGCCAGCCCGAAAGGCTCGCCGCGACGCCGCCGGCAAGGCTGGTCGCCACCTGCTGCACGCCGGTAACAAGGCCCACGGCAGGCGCCGGGATCAGCGTCAGGCGGCAGAGCGCAAGGTTGTTGGCGGTGGCAAGGCCGAGGAACGAGAGCGAGAACACGTTCCAGAACAGCGCCGCATTCAGCGAGTCCGCCTTGGCGCCCAGCAGCACCGTGCAGGCGCCGATGAAGCCGGCGATGACGAAAGCCTTGCGCACGAACACCGGATCTCCGCCGCGTGCGATCAGCTTATCCGCCATCCACCCGGCAATCAGCGCGACGATGGCGATGCCGGCAAAGCTGAAGAAGGTGAACAGGCCGGACTTCTCAAGGCTCAGCCCGCGCTCCTCGACCAGATAGCTGGGCATCCAGGTCATGCAGAAGAAGGTGAAGTAGCCGTAGCAGAAGTTCACTACCAAAGTGCCCCAGACCAGCGGGCTGGAGAGGATGCTGGCGAACGTCACGGACGACGCCTTGCGCTTGATCGCGGCCATATCCTCGCGGCGCGGCAGGTCGTTCTTGACGAGGAACATCCACGGCAGCAGCCAGATCAGGCCGACCGCGCCGGTGGCGATGAACATCACGCGCCAGTCGTAGGACGTGATCAGCCATGCCGCGATCGGCGCGCCGATGGCGGGGCCGAACTTGTTGCCCATCGCGAAGAGGCCGACGGCGGTGCCGCTCTGCCCTTCCTTGAAGTTGTTGCGAATCCACCGATAACTGGCCGGCATCACCACCGCCTCGGCCGCGCCGACGATGAAGCGCATCAGGATCAGCGCGAACATCGTCGAGATCAGGCCGGTCACCGCCGTCGCCAGGCACCAGAGCACGAAGCAGATCGTGTAGGGCGTCTTCACGCCGTAGCGGTCGACCAGCCAGCCGGCCGGAATCTGGATCAGGCCATAGGACCAGAAGAACGCCGCGTTCACCCAGCCCCGGTCCATGTCGGTCATGCCGAAGTGCTGGATGAACGGCGCATCGGCGAGAGCCGACGAGATGCTGGTGCGGTCGACGAAGGCGATCATCACGCCCAGCGCCAGCAGCAGCAGCACCGCCCAGGCGGCCGCGCTGGCAGGTTCGGCTATGCTCGCCGCCCTGCCCGCTCCGCCTCGTTCCAGTGCCTTGTCCATCTCGTCTCTCTCCACGTTATGTCACCTATTGTCGCTTCTGGAGATCAGTCGTCCAGAGCGGGGTAGAGTTTCTGCGCCGTCTTTGCGAAGATCCATTCACGGTCGGTCTCGGTGAGGCAGGCAAGGCGGCTTTCCGCAGTCGCCTTGATTTCGGCCAGCGTGCCGGGCGAGGTCGGATAGTTCGAACCCCAGGCCAGACGCTGCGCGCCGAACACGTCCACCAGCTTGGGGAACAGCGTCTCGGGCGTGGCCTCACCCTTCGTCGAATCGCCCATGATGCGCGGCGTCAGCTTCAGGTAGATGTTCTCGACCGGCGCAAGGTCGAACAGGCTCTGCGCATTCGCATAAGGCGCGCCATCGGTCACATCGGGGCGGCCGAGGTGGTCAAGGATGATCGGCACGTTCGGGAAGCGCTTGGCCAGCGCGGTCACGGCGGCAAGGCCGACCGGGCCGGTCTGGATACACATGGTGAGGCCGAGGTCACCCAGCAGTTCCCACGCCGCATAGGCGCGCGGATCGTCGAGTTCGCTGGGATCGAATTCCTTGGTCGACCCGCCGGTGAACACGCGCAGGCCTTTGAGGCCCTGGTCCACCCACGAACGGATCGTCTGGCCAGCGTCGGGCGCCAGCACGTCCACCGAACCCACCGCGATCAGGCGGCCCGAATAGCGGTTGCACGCATCAACCACGTAGCTGTTGTCGAAGCCGTAAGTGGTGGAGGAATGGACGACGGCGGCCTTGGCAACGCCGGCTTCGTCCATGGAAGCGATCAGCGTCTCTACCGTGCTCGGCCGCTCCTGCGACCAGTCGGACCGTTTTCCGAACAGCGGCGCCGGGGGATAGGCGCCCTCGTCGTCGGAAATGACGTGGGGATGGATATCGACAAACTTGGACGTCATGCACCTGTCTCCGCTGCCGGAAGCGTGCATCGCGCTGCCGGGGCTCTGTTCTGGTTGCTGTCAATTTGCGGGGTGGGCGGCGGCGGCGGGAGTTGATTGTCAGCCGTGAGGCATAACTTCCGCCGCTGTCGTGGGGGCTCTTCCTGCCCACGCTCCCTCACCTAAAACACTTCGTCGCCCCCGCGCAGGCGGGGGCCCCGCTTTCTTTCTGCCCCATAGCGCGAGGCCGGAAGAACAAGCGGGATCCCCGGTTTACCCTGAGCGGCCGGCCTGCCGGCCAGCCGAAGGGCGGGGATGACGAGGTCTATAATTGCGGGGGCGGTAGTGGTCGCCCGAGCCTTAAAGCCCCTTGGCCTTCAGCCGCGCATCGAGGCGCGGATAGACCTTGCGGGCATTGCCTTCGTAGATCGCGAAACGGTCGTCATCCGACAGCGCCTCGCAGGCATCGACGTAGCGCTTGGTATCGTCGAAATAGTGCCCGGTGTTCGGATCGGTGCCACGCACCGCGCCGATCATTTCCGAACCGAACAGTACGTTCGAAGTCGGCACCACCTTGGTCAGCAGTTCGACGCCGGGATGGTGATAGACGCAGGTGTCGAAGTAGATGTTGTCCAGCAGCCCTTCCAGCGGGCGGTCCATCATCTCCAGCGACATGCCGCGATAACGGCCCCAGTGGTACGGCACCGCGCCGCCGCCATGCGGGATCACCAGACGCAGCGTCGGGAAGTCCTTGAACAGATCGCTCTGCAGGATCTGCATGAACACCGAGGTGTCGGCGTTCAGATAGTGCGCGCCGGTGCCGTGGAAGTTCGGATTGCACGATGCGGCGACGTGAACCATGCCCGGCACATCCAGATCGCACATCGCTTCGAACAGCGGATACCATTCCTTGTCGGTGAAGGGCTTGCCGGTCCAGTAGCCGCCGGTGGGATCGGGGTTCACGTTGACGCCCACGAAGCCCAGTTCTTCCACCACGCGGCGAAGCTCGGGAATCGAGTTCTTCGGCGGGGCGCCCGGGCTCTGCGGCAGCATGGCAACCGGCACGAAGTTGTCCGGATACATCTCGGTAACGCGGTAGACGAGGTCGTTGGAGACGCTCGCCCACTCAAGGCTGGTGCGTTCGTTGCCGAGGTGGTGGCTCATCAGGCCGGCAATCGGCGAGAACAGGGTGAGGTCACTGCCGCGCTCCTGCTGGAGCTTGAGCTGGCCGCCTTCGATGCCTTCGCGGATCTGGTCGTCGCTGACATGCGCGTCGGCAACGAGCGGCGCATTCGCCACATCGTCCGCCGCCGCGACTTGCGCACTGCGCCATTCGCGGAAGTGCTTCGGGACCGTCGTGAAGTGACCGTGACAGTCGATAATCATGGGATTCTCCGTGGAATTTTTTGCCCGAGCAGCACGGGTTCGGAACTCAAAATTGCATTGCCAACCTCACTCCGTCGCCCCCGCGAAGGCGGGGGCCCCGCTTTCCTTTTGCCCCACAGCACGAGGCCGGAAGAAAAAGCGGGGTCCCCGCCTTCGCGGGGACGACGAGGCGATTATTGCGACATCAGCTCAAACGCGCACCGGCGCCTTGGCGGGATCGACGAACAGCTCTTCCATCGTCATGCGACGCGGCGTCAGGCCCTGCTTGAAGGCAGTCTGCTCCAGCGCCTCGATGGTCGCGCGGTTTTCCTCGATGCCGTAGGGCAGCGGGTCGGCGCCGACGATGTCCTGCAGCGCGCGGTACTTGTCCGCACCCTTGCCGGTTGCCTCGCCCGAGTTGAGCTTGGCCAGCCACTCGTCCTTGGCGCGGGTGAAGGCATCGTTCAGCGAACGCGCGATCCACGGGTGCTGCTCAAGGATCTCGTCCTTGACGACGATGGTGCCGTGCATCGGATAGACGCCGGTGCGAGCATAGTATTCCGCCTCGGCCTCGGCCGCATTGGGGATCAGGTCCACATACATGCTGGTGTCGACTTCCTGCCAGCCGCCCGTCGGCGCACCGGTGCGGCCGATACCGGCAGCGGCTTCGACGCCGGCCTGGATCTGGTCATTGGCCATCATGTCCGCCAGCGACACGCCTTCGGGCGTGTGCTGCACGTTGGCGGGCAGTTGAAGCTGCGTCACGTGTTCCTCATCGTCGACGATCCAGGTGACCTTGTCGTTGTCCATGCCGTATTCGTCGATGAAGACCTGGCGGATCCACACGCCGGTCGTCACCGAGTAGGCACGCACGCCGACCTTCTTGCCTTCCAGATCCTTGGGGTGGTTGATGCCAGAATCCGGCTTCACCAGCATCCCGCCGTGATGGAAGCGGCGGACCACGAAGATCGGCAGCGCCTTGAACGGGCGGCCATAGGCGCGGGCGATGATGTAAGTGGTGGGCGCCAGTTCGCAGACGTCGAACTCGAGATCGCGCACCATGCGGCGGAACGCGCCGATCTGCGGCTTCACCGTCACGAATTCGGCATCGACGCCTTCGATCTCGATGCTGCCGTCGCGGATCGCGGCGGTGTGCGGATGGTCGGCAATCGCCAACTTCAGGCGGACTTTCTGGCTCAAGGTCGCTCTCCTCGGGGATGAGTAAACATGGCTATCGGCGTTGGCTGCAACGTCCGATGCCGGTTGACCCGCGAAAAGCGCCCGGCCCGCTTCCAAGTCAACGCAGCCCCTATCCGAACCGGTCGGCACGAGCGCACAATTTATAGAGGTCCGGCCCCTTCAGGCCCCGCCAAGTGATAGAATTTATGCCGCCAGCCCTATAAATCCAGCGCCGCGCGCAATAGGTTCACCGGCAGGACTGTCGCAGGATGACGCAGTGCAGACTCCTTCATCGCGATGACGATTCGCCGAAAAACTGGCTGTATTCCCGCAATTTTTCGCCAAATCTGCAATCGGCCGACCACTCACCCTCGCCGCATCATGTCGCAGTCGCGAAGGCCGGGGTGATAGCCCGGCCCGTTGCGGACCCGATAAATTTCGCGCTAGGTCCGGGGTGGAGAGAGGACCTGAACATGGCCAACGAAACGAGTCACAAGACCCCGGGTGCCGAGCGCGCCCAGAGCCTGAGCTTCCGCCAGCTTCGCCTGTTCGAAGCGATCGGCGATCTCAAGTCCGTGCGCCGCGCGTCGGAGGCATGCAGCCTGTCGCAGCCCGCCGTCACGCAGGCGCTCGCCAAGATGGAAGCGCAGCTTGGCGCCACGCTGGTCGACCGGCGTGCCAGCGGCAGTTACCTCAACGAATTCGGCATGGTGTTCCATGCCCGCGTGAAGCGCTTCTTCGAACAGACCGAGCGCGCCGTGATCGAGATCGGCGCCGCCGTGAATGCCGACGGCGCCCGCGCCATCGTCAATCGCCTCACCCGGTCGCAACTGCGCACGCTGGTCGGCGTGATGGAACACGGATCGTTTGAACAGGCGAGCGAGTGCTTCGACATTTCCGCCGCCTCGCTCCAGCGCGCCGCGCGCGATTTACAGGGTAACTTGCGCGTCTCGCTGTTCTATCGCACGGCCGCCGGGATGCTGGTCAGCCCGCAGGGGATCAAGCTGGGCCAGATGATCAAGCTGGCACTGCAGGAAATCGAATGGGGTGTGGCGGAAATCGACGCCGCGCTGGACGGCACCAGCACCCCCATCGTAATCGGCGCCATGCCCTTCGGCGGCAGCGTGCTGCTGGCATCGGTGCTGGACCAGTTCCTGGAAAAGTACCCCAGCGCCGACATCCGGATCATGAACGAAAGCGCGGTCGAAATGACCAAGTGCCTGCGCGCGGGCGAGGTCGATTTCGTGGTCGGCCTGCTGCCCGAGGAAGTGGCGCCGGGCCTCGTCTGCGAGCCGCTGATCGAAACGCCCTATGCCGTGGTGGCGCGCGCCGGCCACCCGCTCGCCCGTGCGGGCAAGGTCTCGGTGGAGGAACTGATGGCCTACGACTGGATCACCGGCACTCCCGGTTCCAGCCGCCGCGCCTGCTTCGACCGGATCTTCGAAGGTACAAAGGGCCCGCAGACCCATGTCGCCACTTGCGCACTGCCGATCATCCGCCACTTGCTCAAGCGGTCCGACCGGTTGACGCTGATGACTACGTATGAACTCACGCATGAGGAAGGCCTGCGCACCTTGCATTGCGGGCAGATCGAGGCGGTGCCCGCCATCGGCATCACCACGCGCGAGGACTGGATGCCAACCCCGGTGCAGTCCGCCTTCATCGACGTGATCCGCGCGCATGTCTGCGCTCCGCCAACCCCGCTGCGGCAGGTGGGGTGAAAGGATCAATCCTCCCCTGCAAGGGGAGGTGGCAGCGCGAAGCGCTGACGGAGGGGTGTAACCGGCACGGTAGTGCGCGACCGAGAGGCTGACACCCCTCCACCACCCTTCGGGCGGTCCCCCTCCCCTTGCAGGGGAGGAACTGGCTCCTCGGCGTCCTTTCAATAGAAGCCCACGAAAAAAGGGAGGACGGCCAGTAGCCGTCCTCCCTCAAGGTTTACCCCGTCAAGGGAGAGAGCGTTTTCAGATCAAAGACTTGTCAATGTAAAGAGGCATTGAGTCCTCCCACTTGCTGTCGGTCAGCAGGCGCTTGTTCCCGCCGTCCGCATCCATGACGTAAATCTGGCCATATTGCTGGAACGTATTGTCGTAGAGCGCGGCCTCGTCCCGGAAGCCGTGTTCGGAGCCGGACCACATGATGCGCCCGTCCGGCGACCATACGGCGTGCCCATCGCTGGCCTTGCTGGTGGTGAGTTCGCGGTAGTCCGAACCGTCCGGGCGGATGGTGCAGACCTGATAATCCTTATCGTCCACCTTGCGGGTGAAGACGATGCGCTGGCCGTCGGGCGACCAGCACGGCAGGTTGTCCAGCTTGTCCGTCAGCACGCGCACCTGCTTGGTTTCCAGGTTCATCACGCGCAGGCCGCGTTCCTCGCTCTGGCCCCACACGCGGAACACCAGTTCCTTGCCGTCGTGCGAGAAGCTGGGGAAGCCGGAATGCACGGTGCCGTCGGTCAGCACTTCAAGGTCGCTGCCGTCCTTGCGCACACGCACGACCACGGCCTTGGCATAGCTGCGTTCGGCGAACCAGGTGCCGACGCCGAAGGCCAGCCACTCGCCATCGGGCGACCAGCAGGGCTGGAAGGCGCCGGCAAGGCCCTTCTTCACCATCTCCACGTTGAGACCGGACTTGGTATTGTCGAACACCACGCGACGTTGCGACCCGTCGGGCTTGCAGGTGACGATAGAGGATGTGCCGGTCTGCTTCTCGGTAAAGGCCAACATCCCCTGATTGGAGAGGATCGGGAACACGTCCATGAACCGATAGTCGTAGTCCGCATCCCAGCTATAGAGCGGCTTGTCCAGCGGACGGACCGGGCGGAATTCTTGCACTTCATACATCACGGACTTGCCATCGGCGGTCCAGTGCGGGGAACGCAGGCCCTTGCGCTTGAAGCCCGGGCGGCCCGAGGTATAGGCGATGCCCTCGTCCGGCCCGCCCTTCACGACATAACCGATCTCGTCCTGCGTCACGTACTGGGGCGAGACTTTCAGATTGGCGCCGCGCGTATGTTCGATGCGCGCGCCGGTCTCGACGTCGACCGAGACGATCTGCGAATCCACGCGGCCGATCCATTCGGGACGGCGGGCGCCCCAGGTCGCCTCGGTGGTCAGTTCGTAGAAGACGATCCGCTTGCCGTCGGGCGACCACGAAGGCGAACCCTGACACCAGTTCTTGCGCGAGGAGACCTTGGCAAAGCCCGTGCCATCAGGACGGATCCTGTAGATCGACAGCTCCTGCGTGTGTTCCCACCCGCGATTCTCGTCATGGCCGCGCCAGCTGGTGTTGGTGTCGCTGGAGAAAGCGATCCACTTGCCGTCCGGCGACCAGGCCGGGCGGAAATAGCAGTCCGGGCTGTCCGGATTGCCCTTCACTTCGCCCACGCCGGTAAGCTGCTTCACCTTGCCGTTGGCAAGATCCATTACCCAGACATTGGCCTTGTAGCCGTTGCGGGTGGAAACGAAGGCCAGCCACTTGCCGTCCGGTGAGATGGCGGCGGCATCGTCCACGCTGGAGCCGCCGGCAATCGCCTTGACGCCGGTGCCGTCGCCCTTGGCAACGAACAGGCTGGAGTTGCCATCCCCCAGACGTTCGGAAGTGAAGGCCATGCGCGCACCGTCGCGCGAAAGGCGCGCGTTATAGTCGTAGGCGCTTTCCGCCAGCACCTTGCGCTCACCCGTGCCGTCAAGGCCGGCGACGTACAGCTCGGACACCGAAGGCGCGATGCGGTTCATCAGCATCACGCCCTTTTTGGTGGGCACCGGCTTGGCAATACCGACCTGGCTGAGCAGCACAGAAGCCGGAACCGCGGCCAGAAAATCTCTACGCTTCACTATGAACTCTCCCTGCAAATCCCCGATTGTTGTCGGAGGCTTCGCAATTCCCGCCAATTCCCGGAGCAGACCGAACCGCCAGCTTCCTGTGCTGGCCTTGGTATTAGGACACCGCCGAGAGGTTTGCATCATGGCCGTCGTGGAAGTTATCGGTGCCGCTCAAGTGCCTATAGCCGCACAAAGGACTTCCCGGACTACATCGGCGGCATACCGCTACTGCCAGGCAGGTAACCAATACTCGCGCCGTAACAATAGGACGGCCGGCAGAAGCGGAAGGGGATAAATCGCTCCGGCATCGACGATGCCGGGAACTGGGAGGAAGCGATGAAAAGCCACACCATGTCCGCAAACCATTTCCTGCGCGCCGCGCTGCTGGCCGGGGTCGCGGGCGGCGCCGCCGCCGTGGCGCTGCTGCCGCAATTCGCTCTTGCGCAAGCCGGCAGCGACCAGAGCCAGAACAGCGGCGGCGTCGAAGAGATCATCGTGACCGCGCAGAAGCGCGACCAGTCGGCGCAGAACGTGCCGATCGCGATCACCGCGCTCAACAACCAGCAGCTTCAGAGCGCCGGGGTGCAGAGCACGCTGGACCTCAAGGCCGCCGTCCCCGCGCTCAACATCACCACCGGCACCGGCGGCATCGGTCTGCCCCGCATTCGCGGCATCGGCGCGACCGGACAGGGCCCGGGCATCGAGAACCCGGTCGCGGTCTATGTCGACGGCGTCTATTACGGCGCCTCGTTCGGCATCCTGCAATCGATGTTCGATACCGATCAGGTCACCGTGCTCAAGGGCCCGCAAGGCACCCTGTTCGGCCGCAACGCCACGGGCGGCCTGATCCAGATCACCACGCTGGGGCCGAGCTTTGACTGGACCGGCAAGGCCGAGATCGGTTACGGCAACTATGACACGATCCACTCCGCCGCCTATGTTTCGGGCGGCCTGACCAAGACCGTCGCGATCAGCTTGTCCGGCCAGTACGACAACCAGCAGGACGGGTTCGGCAAGAACCTCTACACCGGGAACGACATCCAGAACGGCAAGTCATGGGGCGGCCGCGCCAAGCTGCTGTGGCAGCCTTCGGACCAGACCAAGGTGCTGCTGTCCGGTGACTTCAACGGCCGCAATTCGGCCGCACCGGCCTTCCGCAACTTCGGGCTCAACGCGCTCGGCATCGATGTGCCTACCGCGATCGAGGCGCTGGGCGGCGATGTCCACCGCGACATTCTGGCCGATATCGACCCCAAGATGTCCACCCGCGCCTGGGGCACCAGCCTGACCATCGAGCAGGACGTGGGCTTCGCAACGCTGAAGTCCATCACCGCCTATCGCCATTCGAAGTTCAGCTACAACTTCGATCCGGACGGCACCACGATGCCCCGCATCATTGTCGACAACCACCAGTTCGACAAGCAGTTCACCCAGGAACTGAACCTGATCTCGACCGAGGGCGGACCGTTCAAGTGGGTGCTGGGCGGCTTCTACATGCACGGCAATGCGGGCAACGATGCCTCGCGCACAACCGGGCTCTTCACGTTCGGCAACAACGGCTATTCGCAGGACGACAACACCGTCAAGCTGGACTCCTTCGCGGGCTTTGCGGAAGGCACGTACACCTTCGGCGAGTCCACGAACCTGACCGCCGGCCTGCGCTTCACCAGCGACCAGCGCTCGCTGGATGCCACGGTGACGCAGTTCAACGGCAACGTGCCCCCGGCCGGCCTGACCACCGTCACCCAGATCCCGTCCGAGAGCCACACGTTCAACAAGCTGACCTGGCGCCTCTCGCTCGATCACCGCTTCTCGCCCGAACTGCTGGCCTATGCCAGCTACAATCGCGGCTTCCGGGGCGGCACCTACATCACCCAGTCGGACCCGATCGTGCTGCTGAAGCCCGAGCAGGTGGACGCCTTCGAAGTGGGCATCAAGTCAGACCTGTTCGGCCGCAAGGTGCGCCTGAACGTCGCGGGCTATTACTATGACGAGAAGAACATCCAGGTGATGCAGGTCATCTCGGGCGCGCAGACCGTCTACAACGCCGATGCCGCCGAGATTTACGGTATAGACGCCGACCTGACCTGGCGCGTGACCAGCAACTTCCGTCTGTTCGGCGGCATAAACTGGACCCACGCCCGCTACACCGACTTCGACACGGCGGTTATCAGCTATCCGTTCCCGCTCGCCCCGGGCTTCGTGATCCCCACCGGCCAGTCGTGCCTGGGTACGTTCGGCAACCCCTTCGCGCAGCTGGGCGGCAACTGCCTGCTGATCGGCAGCGCTACGGGCAACAAGTTGCAGAACACCCCCAGCTTCACCGCCAGCATGGGCGGTTCGTACGACCTCGAAACCGGCATGGGCAAGTTCACGCTGGCGGGCAATTACTACTACAACTCAGGCTACGTCGGTTCGCCGGACGAGCGGGTGAAGCAAAGCTCGTACAACACTGTCGACGCCTCGCTGACCTGGCGTTCGCTGGACGACAACCTGTTCGTCCGCCTCTGGGGCAAGAACCTGACGAACGCTTTCTACTGGGGCCAGATCGGCGCCACCAACAGCGGCGACAACGGCACTTATGCCGCACCGCGCACTTATGGCGTGACGGCCGGTTTCGACTTCTAAACCGTTACAGGAACCACTCTCCATGGCCGGAGTCCTCTGGACTCCGGCATTTTTTTTGGGCGCGCGGGATGGCCTGTTGCCTACACCAACAACGCCCCTCAACTCCCCGTCATCCCCGCGAAGGCGGGGATCCCGCTTGTTCCTGGCGGCGGGGCAAAAAGGAAGCGGGGCCCCCGCCTGCGCGGGGGCGACGATGCTGTGAAGCTAGCGGTTCACCTTCAAGCGTACACGCACCCGCAACGGGATCGCCGTGCAATTAGAGCAGCTACTGGTTGATGAACGTATAGGGCCCGAACAGATCCGCCCCCGACCAATTATGGGTCAGCACCACTTGCGTAGAGGCACTGCGCGTCCAGCTTGCCGGATCGGTATAGCTGCCGCTGCCGGTATGGCTGGCAACCGCCGGCCAGGGATAGACCGGGCGCAGCATCTCCGGGCGAGCCGGTTCGGATGGCGCAGCGCTCGCCATACCCACCGGCTGGCCGAACGTGCTGCGATGCCGGGTGGTGCCGCTCATGATCGCCTCGGGCGCGTGGCCGCTTTCGACCCAGGTCATCATCGGGGTCAGCAGATCGATGCTGCTCGGCCCCTCACCCCCGCCGCAATGCCCGACGCCGGGCAGCATGTAGAGCCGCTCGAACTGGCCGACCACGCGCTTGCCCATCGTCGAGAACAGCGCCTTCTGGTACGAGACGGTGTTGGCCGGGGCGATATGCTGGTCGGAAAGACCATGCCACATGATGAGCTTGTGCCCCTTGGCCGCAAAGGCGCTGAGGTCCGGGTTGGTGGCATCGAACAGGCGGTGATGGTCGCGCAGTTCGTCAAGCGTGGCGCGCGTGAATTCGAGGCTCTCCAACGTCGCATCGGGGCGCGGCTCCGGGAAGGCGAGGTAGCGCATCACCGGCGGCACCACCATCTGGCTCATCATCCGCCCTTCCGGTCCGCCCGGCACGAAGACGCCCGGCCATTCCAGCTCGGATCCATAGAGCGGCTGCCCGGCGGTGAGGAAAGCATGCGTCTCCGGATCGCGCGGGCCTTCGTAGAACTTGCGCGCGACGTCGGCTTCGGCGGCCGTGAGGCAGGCCGAAGTGTCGGTCGTCCCTGCTGGGCACGTCACGCTCGCCATGTCGAAGCGGCAGGCGGCGGGGAGCGAGATCAGCCCGTCGATCACGCCGTCGGTGCGGTCGCAGGTGGCGACGACGGCCTTGTGCAGGATCGGCAACCGGTCGGCGAGCAGGATCGGATGGCCCGCCGCGTCGAGGTTCGAACGCGCCATCCAGCCATGGTAAAGCGTGTTCTGCACGGTGAAGAGCATGGCCGGAGCCCCGGCGATCACGCCGTCGAAATCGTCGGGGAAGCGCTGGGCCTCCATCAACGCCTCACGCCCGCCGTCGGAGCAGCCGTTGAAGTAGGAATAGCGCACTTCCTGCCCATAGAAGGCGCGGATCAGCGCCTTGGACGCCTGCGAGGTCAGGTGCTGCGCGCGATAGGCGAAATCGGCGCGGCGCACCGGGTCCAGCGCCCATGCGCCGTCGCTTTCGGCCATCGTGTGGCCCATGTCGGTCGCGGCCATCACGAAGCCGCCGTCGTTCAGCACCTTGCAGCCCTCGGACGCGCCCGAACGCAGCGTGATCGCGCCGCACAGGCCGCCGCAGCCGACCTGAAGGTAGCGCTGCGTCCATGTCTTGAGCGGTAGCAGCACCTGGAAATTGACCGCCGGGGCCAGCGTGCCCCTGACCGAGCAGACGCCGATGCCGTCGCTGGTGGTCTCGCTGGCCTGCGTGATCTTGCTGCCCGCGCCGCCGATAGCGGTCATGTCGGTGCCGGTCAGCGAGGCGCAGGTCACCACCGGGCTTATGGCGGCAAGATTGGCGGGGCCCTGATTCTGGCTGTTCGTTGCGGCCGGCGAATCCGCCACGCCCGAGCACGCCGCCAGCGCCAGCACGGCTACGAACGCCGTAACGCGATTCCAAATGACCTGATTCCAACCGCGCGCCATGGAGTCTCCAGTAACGACAAGGGGACGGAACGCCGGAGCGTCCCGTCCCCCCGTTGGGAGCACTTAAATGGGATTAGCAGACCCGCGGCAACCAAAATTTCAGGCGAAATTTCCGACAGCCACCGGGCCTGACCTGAATCAGAACATTTCGACTTCCAGCGCCATCATCGAAGCCTTGCCCGACTTGATCGCCAGGAACGCTGCCGTCGCCTGCGGCAGCAGACGGTCGAAGAAGAACCGGGCGGTCGCGATCTTGGCGGTGTAGAACGCCGCATCCTCGGCGCCTTCGTCCAGCCTGGCCTTGGCGATCAGCGCCGCCTTGGCGAAGCAGTAGCCCATGGCGACAAGCCCCAGCAGGCGCAAGTAGTCGGTCGCGGCGGCGCCGGCTTCCTCGGGGTCCTTCATGCCCTTCTGGGCAATCGTGCCGGTCGAAAGCTGGAGCGCGCCGAAGGCCTTTTCCAGCCCTTCGATCATCTTGCCGAAAGTCTCGTCCGCCTTGTTCGCCTCGATGAAGTCCGAAACGGGGTGGAAGAACGAGCGCAGGTAACGACCGGCATGCGCGGGCATCTTGCGGCCGACAAGGTCGAGCGCCTGAATGCCGTTGGTGCCTTCGTAGATCATGGCGATGCGGGCATCGCGCACGTACTGTTCCACGCCACTTTCGGCGATGTAGCCGTGGCCGCCGTAGACCTGCACGGCCAGGTTCGCGCTTTCATAGGCGCAGTCCGTGAACAGGGCCTTCACCACCGGGGTCATCAGCGCGATGAAGTCTTCCGCGCGGGCCTTCACGGCCGGATCGGTCGAATGCTTTTCGGCATCGAGCGCGCGGCTGACCCAGCCGCCGATGGCACGGCTGCCTTCGTTGTAGGCGCGCGCGGTCATCAGCATGCGGCGCACGTCGGGGTGGACGATGATCGGATCGGCCGGGCCCTTGGGGTTCTTCACGCCCGAAAGCGAGCGGCCCTGCAAGCGGTCCTTGGCGTACCACACGGCCGACTGATAGGCCGCTTCACCCACGCCAAGACCCTGAATGCCCACCGAAACGCGTTCGGTGTTCATCATCTTGAACATGGCTTCCATGCCCTTGCCCGCCGTGCCGACCAGCCAGCCGGTCGATTCGTCGAAGTTGAGCTGGCAGGTGGCCGAGGCCTTGAGGCCCATCTTGTGCTCGATCGCCGCGACCGAAACGCCGTTGGACGGACCGGGCGTGCCGTCTTCCTTGGACAGGTACTTCGGCACCAGGAACAGGCTGATCCCCTTCACGCCTTCCGGCGCATCGGGAAGCCGTGCGAGGACGAGGTGGATGATGTTCTCGGTCAGGTCGTGCTCGCCCGCCGAGATGAAGATCTTGGCGCCGGAGATCTTGTAGCTGTCATCGCCCTGAGGCACCGCCTTGGTGCGCAGCATGCCGAGGTCGGTGCCGCAATGCGGTTCGGTAAGGCACATCGTGCCCGACCAGGTGCCCTCGACCATCTTGGGCAGGTAGGCCTGCTTCAGTTCTTCGCTGGCATAGCCCTCGATCGCGGTAGTCGCGCCGTGGGTGAGGCCGGGGTAGAGGCTGAACGACAGGTTGGAGGAGCAGATCATCTCCTCGGTCAGCTTGTTCAGCGCTTCAGGGAGCCCCTGCCCGCCCCATTCGGGATCGGACGCCAGCGCGCACCAGCCGCCTTCGCGGAACATCTCGTAGGCTTCCTTGAAGCCTGCGGGGGTGCGGACCACGCCGTTTTCGAGCGTGCAGCCCTCGATGTCGCCGCTGCGGTTCAGCGGCAGCAGGACTTCCTGCGCCACCTTGGCGGCCTCTTCCAGCACCGCGTCGACAAGGTCGGGGGTGAATTCGGCCAGGGCTTCGAGATTGCCGAAGCCGTCATCGTTGTGGAGTTCGTGGAGCACGAACTTCATGTCGCGCAGGGGCGCTTCGTAGACTTGCATGTCACTCTCCTCGCGGGTCGAGAGTTGAACTCGCCTGATCCCATCCGGCGTCCCAACGCACCTTCCACTTCGTCTTTGCGAGCGGAGCGAAGCAATCCAGGGCGGCTTGCGACGCCGCTGGATTGCCGCGCGGCTTCGCCGCTCGCAATGACGAGAGAAGGGACGATGGAAGGAGGATGGGATGATGAGTCACGCTCTCGGCCCGGTTTTCCTTTGTATCAGTTACGCAGCATCAGTTGCGAAGGGGCTTGCCGGTTTCGAGCATGTGCTCGACGCGGGCCACCGAACGGCCATCGCGCAGACGGCCCATGAAGGCATCGCGTTCCAGCTTGAGCAGTTCGCCCTCGCTCACCGTGTCGACGAGGTCGAACTCGTCGCCGCCGGTCAGCACATCGGCCAGCACGCCGGAGACGACCACGTCGTAGTCGGTCGCCATGCCGCGCTTGTGGAAGCCCTCGACAGCCAGACCAAGCGCGGTGCGGCCACCGGCACCGGGCAGCTTGAACTCGGGCGCTTCGGGCGGGGTATAGCCTTCCACCAGCGACAGCGCCTTCTGCTTGGCGTCGTAGAGCAGGCGATCGCGGTTCATCGAGATGCCGTCATCCTTGCGCAGGATCATCATCTCGCGCGCCTGCTGGGCAGACTTGGAGACTTGCGCGGTCGAGACCATCTCGAACACCTTGGCCACCGCCGGCATCGGGCCCTTGGGCATGCCCGGTGCCTTGCGCCAGCGGTCGAGCATCTCGCCATTGCCGCCCCAGCCCGGAACGAGGCCGACGCCGCATTCCACAAGGCCGCAGTAGAGTTCGGCATAGGCCTGAATCGCGTCGCAGTGCAGCAGGATCTCGCAGCCGCCGCCCAGCGCCATGCCGGCGGGCGCGCCGACGACGGGGAACGGGGCATACTTCAGGCCCTTGTAGGCGAGCTGGCCACCGGCAACGAGCTTCTCGATCTCGCCCCACGCCGCGATGTTCACCGCGAAGAGCGCGAGGCCAAGGTTGGCACCGGCCGAGAAGGTATCGGCATCGTTGTAGACGACGAGCGCCTTGTACTGCGCCGCCACCAGCGGAATGGCCTGCCCGATCAGCTTCATGACTTCGCCGTCGAGCGCGTTCATCTTGCCGGTGAATTCAAGGCAGACGACGCCGTCGCCGATATCCCAGAGCGCCGCCGAAGCGTTCTTGAGGATCGGCTTGGACGAAAGCTTCACGTCGGCAAGCCGCATCACGCCTTCGGGGCGAACGATGTCGCGGTATTCACCATCGAGGCCGAGGAACTGGCGCTTGCCGTTTTCGATCCGGTAGAACGTGCGGTCACCCGCCACGGTCAGGATTTCCGGCACGGCCTTGCCTTCGGCGGCGAGGCGTTCGGCAAGGTACTTGGCGCCCAGCTTGTCGATCATCTCGAACGGGCCGGCCTTCCAGTTGTAGCCCAGCTTCATCGCGTCATCGACGGCAACCACGTCATCGGCGGCCGAGGGCACGAGGCTGGCGGCATAGGCCAGCGTGGCACCGAGCACGGCCCATGCGTAAGCGCCGATCTCACCCTTGCTTTCGACCAGCGCCTTGAGATCACCACGCGAAGCCGCGCCGCGCGGGCCCTGTGCGGTAATGGTCGGACGGTATTCGCCGGTCTGGAGGTCGATGGCTTCCTTGCGGCGACCGGCCTCCTTATTGAGGCGGTAGAACCCGCCCTTGCCCTTGCGGCCGGTGTAGCCTTCGCCGATCATCTTGTTGATCAGCGGAATGTCGCGGGCGATGCCGTGATAGAGGTCGCCAGCCGGCAGCGTCGAGGTGAGGCTGGCCTGCAAGTGCGGCATCAGATCGATGCCGACCAGATCGACAAGGCCGAAGATGCCGGTCTTGGGCACACCCATCGGCTTTCCGGCAATGGCGTCGGCCAGTTCGACGGTGATGCCCATGTCGAACGCGGCGTTGAGGCCAAGCTGGATCCAGTAGGTGCCGATACGGTTGGCGATGAAGCCCGGCGTATCCTTGGCCGTGACCACCGTCTTGCCCAGCGAAATGTCGGCGAACTGCTCGACCTTGGCGGCGACGGCAGCGTCGGTCGCCGGGCCGGTGACGATCTCCAGCAAGCGCATGTAGCGCGGCGGGTTGAAGAAGTGGGTGATCAGGAAGTCGCGCTTGAACGCGTCCGAACGCCCTTCGACCAGATTGGCAAGCGGGATCGTCGAAGTGTTTGACGAAACGGCGGTGCCGTCGCGCTTCACCGCTTCCAGCTTGGCGTAGAGGCCCTGCTTGATGTCCAGACGCTCGATCACCGCCTCGATCACCCAGTCGCACTCGGCAACTTTGTCGAGGTGGTCTTCGATATTGCCGGTCTCGACCAGCTTGGCGGCCGACTTGCTCATGAACGGCGCAGGCTCGGTCTTGAGCATCTTCGCCACCGCGCCCTCGGCCACCACGTTACGATTGGTGGCATCCTTGGGTACGATGTCGAGCAGCAGCACCGGCACGCCGGCATTGGCGACCTGAGCCGCGATCCCGGCACCCATGGTGCCGGCGCCGATCACGCAAACTTTCTTGATAATGGTGTCGCTCATTCCACCGACTCCAGGATCGTGGCGATGCCCTGACCGCCGCCGATGCACTGGCTGGCGAGTGCATACTTGCCGCCTTCGCGCTTCAGCAGCGAGGCCGCCTTGCCGACGATGCGCGCGCCGGTGGCGCCCAGCGGGTGGCCGATCGCGATCGCGCCGCCGTCGATGTTCACCTTGGCCACGTCGAGGCCGAGGTCCTTGATGCAGGCCAGTGCCTGCGAAGCGAAGGCTTCGTTCAGTTCCACCACGTCGAGATCGCCGGCAGCGATGCCCGCGCGCTCAAGCGCCTTCTGGCTGGAGAGGATCGGGCCAAGGCCCATGGTTTCCGGCGCACAGCCCGAAATCGCCACCGACTTGATGCGGGCGAGGATCGGCAAGCCGTGGGCGCGGGCATATTCCTCGGTGGTGACGAGCACGGCGCTGGCGCCGTCGGTCAGCGGCGAGGAAGTACCGGCGGTAACCGAACCGGCCGCGTCGAACGCGGGCTTGAGACCAGCGAGCGCTTCGGCGGTGGTGTCGCCGCGAATGGTGCCGTCTTCGCTGACGACGCCGCCCTTGGTCTGGATCGGCACGATCTCATCGGTCAGCTTGCCGGCGTCACGCGCGGCGGCGGCCTTGTGCTGGCTGGAGACGGCAAGCGCTTCCTGATCGGCGCGCGAAATCTGGTACTTGGTGGCGACGTTCTCGGCCGTCTCGCCCATCGACATGTAGGCGGCGCTCTTCGCTGCCAGCGCCGGATTGGGCAGCGGGTTGAAGCCCATCATCGGCACGCGGCTCATCGATTCGACGCCCGCGCAGACGAAGACTTCGCCCGCGCCGATGGCGATCTGGCCCATGGCGTAGTGGATCGAGCTCATCGACGAACCGCAGAAACGGTTCACGGTCATGCCGCCGACCGTGATCGGCAGGTCCGCCAGCAACGCCACGAGGCGCGCGATGTTGAAGCCCTGCTCGCCTTCGGGGAATGCGCAGCCGACGACAACGTCTTCGATATCAGCCGATTCGACGCCGGTCTTGGTGATGAGCCCGCGAATCACCTGCGCGGCAAGGTCGTCGGGACGAACACGGGCCAGCGCGCCCTTGTTGGCCAGATGGAAGGGCGAGCGGGCGTAACCCGCGATCACGACACTTTTCATGCACTCTCTCCGTCGGAGCTCGACCGCTCCCCACCTGTCGGAGAGCGTCACCGTTCTTCCCTAAGGGTGCAATTCTTTCCCTATACGTCAAGCAAATTTTCGGTTACGTCTTCGGAACACCCCACCCTAAGGGCACACGCCCCAAGGTGCAGAAGGTGCCCGTTGGAGAGATGATGGAAAGGTCGCTCATGAGACTTTGGAAACCCGTGGGGGTGGCTTTGGTTGCCGCCGTCATTCCGGCAATTCTCGGTGTTAATCCGGCATTTGCGGCCAGCGCCGACCAGGTCGTCGGCAAGTGGCTCACGCCTTCCAAGCACGGCGCGAACTCAGCCGCTGCGGCGAATCGCTCTGCGGACATGTCGTCGATTCGGACGGCGTCAGGGCCAATCCCGACATTCGCGATGTGAACAACAAGGACGCCTCGCTGCGCAGCCGCAAGATCAAGGGCTTGCAGATGGTCGGCGGCTTCAAGCGCCAGGGCGAGGAGTGGGTCGAAGGCCAGATCTACAATCCCGAAGACGGCGGCACCTACAAGGCCACGATCACCCCGGTCGACGCCAACACGCTCAAGCTGAAGGGCTGCATCGTCTGGCCGCTGTGCAAGACGCAGACGTGGAAGCGTATTCCCTAAACGGGACAGGTCCTGTCCCGCACTCCCCCTGATGCGCGACGGACAATTCGATAAAGTTCAGGGAAAAGAGAAGTAAGGGAGATAAAAAATGAAAAAGATTACGGGCCGTATCCTGCTGGCTGGCACTGCTTCGGCCATGGCGCTCGGTGCAGCCGGGGCCGCCCATGCGCAGGCCTTCTACCTTCAGGAACAGTCGGTGCGCGCACAAGGCCGCGCTTTCTCGGGTGAAGCTGCCGATACCGGCGTCGATTCGCTCTGGTGGAACCCGGCAGCCATCGGCGGCCTCGAAGGCGGCCAGGCATCGGTGCACGCCAGCGTAATCCTGCCCAAGGGCAAGGTCGTCGATGACGGCACGGCGATCGTCCGTCCGGGCCAGGCGCCCGCCTCGGTCGGCGGCAATCCAGTGGCCAAGAACCCGATCAACAACGGCGTGCTGCCCTCGGGCTCGATCGCCTATGGCTTCGGCAAGGTCGCCTTCGGCCTGACCGTGACTTCGCCCTACTCGTTCACCACCGACTATGCTTCGGACAGCTGGGCGCGCTATTCGGCCGACAAGACCAAGCTGCGCACCATCGACATCCAGCCGAGCATCGCTTTCCAGCCGGTAGAAGGCCTCTACGTCGGCGCGGCGGCGAACGTCGAGCATGTGGACGCCACCCTTGGCAACTACCTGCCCAACCTTCTGGCAACGCTGCCGGACGGTCATCAGCAGCTCAAGGGCAGCGGCTGGGATGTGGGCTGGTCGGTCGGCGCCCAGTACCACAACGGCCCCGCCTCGATCGGCGTCGCCTACAAGTCTGCCATCAAGCACAAGCTTGACGGTTCGCTGACCATCGACGGCCTGCTTGGTCCGCTGGCCGGCCAGAACATGTCGCTCGACACCACGGCGGAATTCACCACCCCGTGGCAGGCGATCATGTCGGCCCGCGTGAAGGCCACCAAGCAGCTGACGCTGAACGCGCAGGTCGTGGCTTACGGCTGGAGCAAGTTCAACGCCATCCAGCTCGGCGCCCCGGTCAACACCTCCATCCCCGAGAACTACAAGGACGGCTTCTCGTACGCCTTCGGCGCCGATTACGACGTGAACGCGAAGTGGACGGTGCGCGGCGGTGTCCAGTACGGTGAAACCCCGACCAGCAGCGGCGACCGCGATGCCCGCGTGCCGGACAGCAACCGCTGGAACTTCTCGGCCGGTACCACCTACAACATGACCAGCAAGATCGCGATCGATGCGGCCGCCTCGTACATCTCGTTCAAGGACGCCCCCATCAACCGCATCACGGCGGCTTATGTCGGCACGCCGGTACAGACCCCGGTCATCACCAACGGTTCGCTTCAGGACGCCTACGCGATGGTCTTCTCGCTGGGCGCACGGGTGAGCTTCTAATGAGCACAGCGGCGACGATTGACGACAACTCCCCCGTGAATGGAGGTATTTTGGAAACTCCCCTCTCCTCCCATGTCGCGGATGAAATGCCGCCGATCTCGCCGCGCTTGCTTACCGATCTGCTGGACCACGCCGTGGAAGCCCACGGCGCCTGGCCGGCGATCGACTTCATGGGCCGCAAGTGGTCCTATGCCGAAGTCGGAGACCTCGCGCGGCGCGCCGCGCGGGGCCTTCAGGACCTTGGCGTCGTAAAGGGCACCCGCGTCGGCCTCTGCCTGCCGAACACGCCCTATTACGTAGTCTGTTACTTCGCGATCCTGCGCATCGGCGGCATCGTGGTGAACTTCAACCCGCTCTACACCGAGCGCGAGATGGCGCATCTGGTGAAGGATTCGGGCGCCGAGATCATCATCGCCTCCGACCTTGCGCTCTCGCTGCCCAAGATCGAGCCGCTGGTCGGCTCCACCAGCTGCGGCGGCGCGCTGAAGCGCGTGGTGGTCTGCCCGATCGCCGATGCCCTGCCCAAGCTGAAGGGCCGCGCCTATCGCCTGCTCAAGCGCAAGGACATCGCGCATGAGCCGCACGATTTGCGCTTCATTCGCTTTGCCGACCTGATCGCGCGTAATGCCGATCCCGAACCGGTCGAGCGCTCGCCTTCCGACCTTGCCGTGCTCCAGTACACCGGCGGCACCACCGGCGTGCCCAAGGGCGCGATGCTGACGCATGCGAACCTCGCCGCCAATTCGGCGCAGATGGTCGCCCACGTCGGCCACATGCCCGAACAGCAGGAGCGCACGCTGGGCGTCCTACCGCTGTTCCATGTCTTCGCGCTGACGACGGTGCTCAACTACTCGGTCGACACTTCGGCCGAGATGATCCTGCTTCCGCGCTTCGAGATGAAGTCGTTCCTGGCCACTGCCAAGCGCACGCGGCCCACGCAGTTCTTCGGCGTGCCCACGCTCTATACCGCGCTCAACAACCAGACGCTGCACGGCGAATTCGACGAAGTGCGGGTCTGCATTTCGGGCGGCGCGCCGCTGCCGCTGGAAGTGCGCCAGAAGTTCGAACAGCGTACCGGCGTGCGCGTGGTCGAGGGGTACGGCCTGTCCGAAGCCTCTCCGATCATCGCCTGCAATCCGCTTGAAGGGCTGGTCAAGAACAACTCCTGCGGCCCGGCCTTCCCGGGCACCACGCTGGAAATCCGCGACCCCGACAATACCCACCGCCTGATGCCGCAGGGCGAGCGCGGCGAAGTCTGCGCGCGCGGCCCGCAAATCATGACCGGATACTGGAACCGCCCCGAGGAATCGGAAAAGACCTTCATCTTCGGCGCCCTGCGCACCGGCGACATCGGCTATCTGGACGAGGACGGCTATCTGTTCCTGGTGGACCGCATCAAGGACATGATCCTGTGCGGCGGCTACAACGTCTATCCCCGCGTGATCGAGGATGCGCTTTATGAGCATCCGCTGGTGCACGAGGCCATCGTCATCGGCGTTCCCGATGCCTATCGCGGGCAGAGCCCCAAGGCCTTCGTGGCGCTTCATTCGGGCGACGTGCTGGACGAGGCAACGCTGATGGCGTTCCTCAAGGACAGGCTCAACAAGATCGAGATGCCCAGCGCCATCGAATTCCGCGACAGCCTGCCCAAGACGCTGGTCGGCAAGCTGTCCAAGAAGGAACTGGTCGAGGAAGAAGCCGCCAAGCGCGCCGCCGGGGGGCCGGCTGCGTGAACGGGGCGGGGGCAGCCATCGACGGAGACGGGCCGCAGGCGGAAGGTGGGCCGCAGGCGGAAGCGGGCCAGAACGCGGACATGGTCGGCATTCAGGAAGCCGCCACCCAGCTGGGCGTGACCATGCGGACCTTGCGCTTCTATGAAGACAAGGGCCTGATCGCGCCGACCCGCGTCGGCACCACGCGCATCTATTCCAAGCGCGAGATGGGCCGCATGCAATTGATCCTGCGCGGCAAGCGGCTGGGTTTCTCGATCCGCGAGATCAAGGAATTCCTGGACCTCTACGATGTCGATCCCGAGCATCAGGAGCAGGTGCGCCAGCTCCTTGCCCGCATTCGCGACCGGATCGACGAACTGCGCAAGCAGAGCATCGCCATCGAGCAGACCTTGCAGGAACTGCTCTCGATCGAACACCAGTCGCTCCTTTGGCTCAAGGGTACGCCGGGCAATCCGCTGGGCGGCGCCCATGACTGAGGGGCAAACCGCGGTAGCGGCACTGCGCGATCTGCTGAGCGTCGAGGAAATCGATACCGGCATCTTCCGGGGCGCTGCCGTGGCCGAACAGCCGGGCCGCGTCTATGGCGGGCAAGTCGTCGCGCAAGCGCTGGCCGCTGCCGCAAGGGGAATCGATCCCGAACGGCAGGCCCATTCGCTCCACGCCTATTTCCTGCGCGCGGGCGATGCCGGGCGGCCGATCATCTACCGCGTGCTGCCCGATTTCGACGGCAACAGCTTTTCCAACCGCCGCGTCGTGGCCATGCAGGGCGGCAAGCCGATCCTGAATCTGGCCGCCTCGTTCCACCGGCCCGAAGAGGGGCTGTCCCATGCCGTGCCGATGCCGGACGTGCCCGCGCCCGAACAGTGCCCGGACTTCCGCACCGCGCTTACCGCCGCCGGGCAAAAGCTGCCCGCTTTCCTGCTGGAGCGGCTCGCCGCATTCGATATCCGGCCTTGCCCTCCGGTCCCGCAGGGCGGCCTGCCGCACCGCTGCCAGTGGTTCCGGTTGGCCGCGCCGCTGGGCGATGACGCCGTGATGCAGCGCGTGGTGCTGGCCTATGCCAGCGACTTCGCGCTGATCTCCACCGCGCTGATGCCGCACGGGATGGGCTTCTTCTCGCCCGGCGTGTCCGGCGCCAGCCTCGACCATGCGATCTGGTTCCACCAGACCCCGCCGATCGACGACTGGCTGCTCTATGCGATGGACAGCCCCTGGTCCGGCCACGCCCGCGGCTTCGCGCGCGGCGCGATCTACTCGCGCGACGGGACATTGGTGGCCAGCGTGGCGCAGGAAGGCCTGCTGCGGGTCAAGCCGCAGGACTAATACAGCGAACCCGTCGCCCCCGCGAAGGCAGGGGCCCCGCTTCCTTGCAAGGGGGGCTGGATGGAAACGAGGTCCCCACTTGCGCAGGGACGACGGGTAGCTCGCTCGGGGCTCAGGCCCCTATTACCTCAGGCCCCGATCAACTCTCGGCCGATCAGCATGCGGCGGATTTCGTTCGTGCCCGCGCCGATATCGAGCAGCTTGGCATCGCGCAGATAGCGCTCGACCGGCCAGTCCTTGGTATAGCCCGCACCGCCCAGCGCCTGCACCGCCTCGCCCGAGACGCGGAAAGCGTTCTCGCTGGCGAGCAGGATCGCCCCCGCCGCGTCGAAACGCGTGGTCTGCCCGGCATCGCAAGCGCGGGCCACGGCATAGACATAGGCCCGCGCCGATTGCAGCGCGACGTACATGTCCGCCACTTTCGCCTGCATCAGCTGGAACGTGCCGATGGCAGTGCCGAACTGCCGGCGCTCACGCACATAGGGGATCACGGTGTCGAGGCAGGCCTGCATGATGCCGATCTGAAGCCCCGCCAGCACCACGCGCTCGTAGTCGAGGCCGCTCATCAGCACTTTCACGCCGCCGTTCAGCGGGCCCATCACGTTCTCTGCGGGCACGAAGCAGTCGTCGAACACCAGCTCGCAGGTGGGCGAGCCGCGCATGCCCATCTTGTCGATCTTCTGGCCGATGGAGAAACCGGGCATGTCCTTCTCGATCAGGAAGGCGGTGATGCCTTTCGATCCGGCCTCGGCATCGGTCTTGGCGTAGACCACCAGCACTTCGGCATACGTGCCATTGGTGATCCAGAACTTGGTGCCATTGAGGCGGAAACCGCCCTCCACCGCGTCGGCGCGCAGCTTCATGCTGACAACGTCCGACCCGGCGCCGACTTCGGACATGGCCAGACTGCCGACATGCTCGCCCGAGATCAGCTTCGGCAGATACTTCGCCTTCTGCGCGTCATTGCCCCAACGGCGGATCTGATTGACGCAAAGGTTCGAATGCGCGCCGTAGGACAGGCCGACCGAGGCCGAAGCCCGGCTGACTTCCTCCACCGCGATCACATGTTCCAGATAGCCAAGCCCGGTGCCGCCCCACTCTTCCTCGACCGTCAGCCCGTGCAGGCCCAGTTCGCCCATGACAGGCCAGAGTTCGCGCGGAAACCAGTCCTCGGCATCCACTTTGGCGGCGAGCGGCGCGATCTGTTCGTCTGCGAAGCGGGCAACGCTTTCGCGGATCATATCGGCGCTTTCGCCCAGTGCGAAATCGAAGTCGGGGGTGGCCTTCATCTCGTCTTCCCAAAAATTCCACGGCGCGTCGGTGCGGCCTTTGCGCGCAAATTACCGGAAGGTCCTGATGCAAACAAATTGAAACTTACAGGCACATTGAATAGATTTTACCAATGATAAAGCGCGCCCATATCCGGCACTTTCTGGCCGTTGCCGATTCGGGCAGCTTCAAGCAGGCGGCCGCGCGGCTGCACGTCACCCAGCCGACCGTCTCCACCAGCATCGCCGAACTGGAGCGTCTGGTCGGCTCCGCCCTCTTCGTGCGCGACCGGCGCCATGTGCGCCTGACCGAGCCGGGCGGCGCCTTCCTGCCCATCGCCCGCGATCTCGAATCCGGCTTCCGCCGCGCCGACCAGTTCGCCAAATCTTCGCAGCACCCCGAGCAGCAGTGGCCCGAACTCAAGCTCGGCGTGATCCCCACCGTCTCCGGCCCGATGCTGCAAGCGATCGCGGCGGAACTGGCGCGGGACTATGGCGTGGAACTGGTGGAGGGAGACGACCACGAATTGCGCGGCCAACTCGCCAGCGGGAAAATCCAGCTCGCCCTCACCCTGCTGGGCCAGACAGAGAGCGGCCCGGAAATCGTGCCGCTGCTGGAAGAACCCTATGTGATGGTGATGGCCGGAAACCATCCGCTGGCCGAAACCGCCGAAGTCGCCGCCGAGGAACTTGCCAGCGAGATCATGATCGCCCGCCGCTCGTGCGAGGCCCTGCAGCGCACCAGCCGCTTCTTCACCGATGCCGGCGTGCGCCCCCGCTTCGCGCTGCGCAGCGAGAACGAGGACCGCTGCCTGCGCATGGTCGCGGCGGGGCTTGGTATCACGGTGGCGCCGCGCTCGCTGGCCCCGGAAGGGACAGCGACGGCCGAAGTGAGGAATTTCGGCCTGACACGGCGCCTGGGTTTCATCTGCGCGCCGTTCCATCCCGGCAACGCGGACGAAGCGAAAAGGCTAACAACGATCCTGGAGACGATCGTCGTCGGCCATCACTCCCGGCAGGAAATCACCAATTAAATCCGAGCCATGATCCCGCCCCCGCAATGGGGCGCCTTCCCCAGTCCGGGTGTTGGGAAACCCTTGTGGAAATTGCGCCCCCGATCCAACAGCCCACCAGTCCGCCCTCCCGAAAGCGCGAAAATCCGCGCATTTTCGGGAGGGCGTCCGTGCCGCTCCTGTTGCTTCCCATTGCGTAAGGGCTTGACTCACTGCCAGCAAACGCAATGATTTCCACGCAGCGTTGCAAAAATTAGAGCGGGTACCGATGCCGGCATTTTCGCGGTTTCTCCGATATTTCATGGCGGTCGGCCGGCTCGGCTCGATCCGCAAGGCGGCGGACGAGTTGAACGTCTCCGCCTCCGCCATCGACCGGCAGATCCTCAATGTGGAGGCCGAACTCGGCCTGCCGCTGTTCGAACGCCTGCCCACCGGGCTCCGGCTGACGGCGGCGGGCGAGATGATGATGGCATCGGGCGGTCAATGGCAGCACGACATGGCCAGCCTGCGCGCCCGGATCGAGGATTTGCGCGGGCTCAAGCGCGGGCATGTCGACATCGCTGTGATCGACGCGCTGGCCAAGGGCTACGTCCCGGACATGATCCACGCAGTCCAGCAGCGCTATCCCGGCATTACCGTGGGCGTCAGAGTGCTGGGCAACGACAAGGTCCGCCGCGCCATCGCCGAGGGCGAGGTGGACTTCGGCATCCTGTTCGAGCCGCATTCCTACCGCGACCTCACGGTGCGCGCTTTTGTCGAAGTGGTGCCCGGCTTCCTGACGCCGCCGGGGCATCCGCTGGGCGAGAAGGCAGAGGCACGCTTTTCGGTCTGCGCGGGCGAACCGCTGATCGCGCCAGCCGAGCCGCTGGCGGTGTGCCAGCAGCTTGCCGTGCTGGAAGGCGCCACCGGCGTCACGCCTGACCGCAAGATCACCAGCGACAATATCCAGATCATCACCTCGCTGGTCATGCGCGGGGCGGGTCTGGGTGTGCTCACCTCGCTCGATGTCGCCACCGAGGTACGGCGCGGGCTGCTGCAATTCACCCGCATTTCCGACCCCTTGCTGCGGCCGATGACGCTGGCGCTGTGCACCGCCACCGCGCGCACGCCGTCGCATGCGGCCGCGCTGGTGCTGGGCGAGATCGAGAACGGTTTCGCCGATCTGGGCTACGCCGCCGCCGCGAAATAGGGTGCTCGATTGCCCCCGATTGCCCATCGCGCGCGAACCCGATAGTCGGCATAACCAATTCTCTTTTCCGCCAGGATCGAAAGTCATGTCCGACCCCAACGAGCCCCAGCTCCACTTCCTCGAATATTACGAGGACTTCCTCGCCAAGGTACGCCTGCTGGCGCGCAAGGTGCGGGAGGGCGACTGGAAGCCCGACTTCGTGATCGGCGTCGGTCGCGGCGGGCTGGTTCCGGCGGTCTATCTTTCGCACCAGCTGGACCTGCCGATGCTCTCGATCGACCATTCGGCCAAAGTGCCGGGCTTTGCCGACGAACTGCTCGCCAAAGTCGCGGCCATGAGCGCGGCAGGCACGCGCCTGTTGTTCATCGACGACATCAACGATTCCGGCGGCACCATCGAGTACATTCGCGGCCTGCTCGCCAGCAATGGCAGCATGCCGGACAACTTGCGCTTCGCGGTCCTCATCAACAACCAGCGCTCCAAGGTCGAGGTGGACCTGTGGGTCGACGTGATCGACCGCGCCGAGGACAAGCGCTGGTTCGTGTTCCCGTGGGAATCCGTGGGCACGCGCGATTCGATCATGGAAGAGGCGCGCTCGGTTCCCGATCGGCTGGCCTGAGGGATAGCGCGAGTTCCGGATACAAAACCCCCGTCGTCCCCGCGAAGGCGGGGATGTGGATTCACATTCGAAGTGCAACGGTTGAAGAGAGCATGCCTCGGCGGGTGTTTTGAAGTCGAGGCATTTTCGCGGTGTATTGTTGTAGCGTTGGATGATGTCCTCAAAGTGGGCAGGCGAGAGATCCTCGATGTTGGTCTTGCGCGGCAGGTCGCGTCTGAGGCGGCCGATGGCGTTTTCGACGCCGCCCTTTTGCCATGGGGCGTGGGGGTCGCAGAAGAACGTATCGATGCCGAGACGGTGCAACCTGTGGTGCTGTGCAAACTCGGTGCCGTTGTCGAGGGTCAGGGTTTGGCGCAAGGCGGCGGGCCAGGGCCGCAGCATGGCGGCGAGCAGGTCGGCGGTGCGCCGGGCCTTTCGGTCGGGCGGATGGCAGATCAGGGTGTAGCGCGAGGAGCGTTCATGGGCGACGAGGATGGCCTGGCCGTATCGGGCGAAGAGCATGAAGTCGGCCTCCCAGTGGCCGGGCCGGGACCGATCCGCGGCCTCGCCCGGGCGCATGGCGATGGGTTGGCGCTTGGCGATGAAGCGGACCGAGGATCCGCCGGGCTTGCGGCGCCATCCGCGGCGGGCCTTGGCGCGGGGCAGATAATGGCGCCATGATCGATCGTTCGTCCGCCTGATCTGGGCATGGATGAAGCGATAGATGCTCTCGTGACTGATGATACGCACGCCGGCCTCGCGGGCCATGCGGCCGGCGATCTGCTCGGGTGACCAGCCGGCCGCGAGGCGGCCCAGCACGCCCTCGCGCAAGGCCTGATCGCGTTCGAGGCGCATGCCCGACCAGCGCCGGGCGCGCGCCTGCTCTTGCGCATAGCCGGGCCGATAGCCCACCGTGCTGCCGCTGTTGCGCTTCAGCTCCCGAAAGATCGTCGATGCCGAGCGATCCAGAGCTGCCGCGATCTGGCGCAGCGATTGCCCGTCTTCATGAAGACGGGCAATCGTACACCGCTCTTCCAGATCAAGCTGTTCGTAAGCTCTTCCCATGACAACACCATAACCTGGTGTTGCACTTCGTTTGTGAACTTGGCGGACCCCGCTTTTCTTGGCGGGCGGGGTGAAAAGGAAGCGGGGCCCCCGCCTTCGCGGGGGCGACGGAATGTGTTTTGCAAGCTTGGTGTTTGGCCTGCATGACAAAGGTCCGACGCGTCGCCGTCAGCGTGTTCCGGTAAAACTCAGTCCTGCGCCGCCATATAGGCATCGATCCGGTCGAGGTGCGCCGCCACCGCCTCAGCCGGCAGGAACGAGCCGGTGAAGCTGTTGCGCGCCAGTGTCGCCAGCGCCTCCCGGTCCAATCCGCGCGCTGTGGCGACGGCGCGGTAATTGTCCGCCACATAGCCGCCGAAATAGGCCGGATCGTCCGAATTGATCGTGGCCTTCAGGCCATGCGCCAGCATCGCGTCGATCGGGTGATCCGCCAGATCCACCACCACGCAGAGCTTGTGGTTGGACAGCGGACAGACCGTCAGCGTCATCTCCTCACGCACCAGCCGGGCGATCAGCGCGGGATCTTCCAGCGCGCGGTTGCCATGGTCGATGCGGTGGACGCCCAGCAGGTCAAGCGCCTGATGGACATATTCCGGCGGGCCCTCCTCGCCCGCGTGGGCGGTGATCCTGAGGCCCTTATCCCGCGCAGCGGCAAAGACGCGGGCGAACTTTTCCGGCGGGTGCCCCACTTCGGAAGAGTCGAGCCCAACCGCCGCAATGCGGTCCAGCCACGGCTCCGCCTCGGCCAGCGTCGCGAAGGCCGCCGCTTCCGGCAAGTGGCGCAGGAACGAGAGGATCAGGCTGCTGGTCAGGCCGAACCGCGCCTCGGCCGCGGCCATGGCGGAGAGCAGGCCCTCGATCACTTCGGCAAAGGCCACACCGCGATCGGTGTGGGTCTGCGGATCGAACATGATCTCGGCATGGACCACCCCGTCCGCCGCCGCGCGGGCGAAGTAGGCCATGGCCAGATCGTGGAAATCCTGCCGCGTCAGCAGCACTGCGGCCCCGGCGTAATAGATGTCGAGGAAGTCCTGAAGGTTCGTGAAATCGTAAGCCGCCCGCACCTCTTCCACGCTGGCGAAGGGGATCGACACGCCGTTGCGCGCGGCCAGCGCGAACATCAGTTCGGGCTCAAGACTGCCCTCGATGTGGAGGTGCAATTCGGCCTTGGGCAGGCCGGCGATGAAAGTGTCGAGGTCGGTCATGGCGTGTCCCGGTTCCAGGCGCATTGGCCCAGCAGATAAGTGCGCGCGACGGCGCGGTCGTCGCCCAGCACCTGCAATGCGAAAAGCCGCGTCGCAAAGTCCGCGCCTTGCGTCCGCCGTGCCAGCAGCGGTGTCGCCTGCGGATCGAGCACCACGAAATCGGCCTCCTGCCCCACTTCGAGGCTGCCCACGCGGTCATCGATGTGTAGCAGCGCGGCGCTGCCCGCCGTCGCCAGCCACAGCGCCCGGAACGGGTCCAGCGCCATGCCCTTCATCAGCGCGGCCTGATAGGCGATCCCCTGTGTGTGCAGCAGCGAAAAGGTCGTGCCCGCGCCCACATCGGTACCAAGGCCGAGCCGCACGCCGTGCCGGTCCGCCTGCCCGAAATCGAAGAAGCCGGACCCGAGGAACAGGTTGGACGCGGGGCAGACGGCAATGCCCGCCCCGCTCTCGTGCAAGCGGCGGCAGGCCCGATCCGGCAAGTGGACGCCATGCGCGAAGACCGACCGGCCGGTGACGAGACCGAAACGGTCGTAGGCGTCGAGATAGTCCGCCGCCTCGGTAAACCGCGCCGCCACTTCGGCGCACTCGCGCAGGTTTTCGGCAAGATGGGTGTGCATCAGCACCTCGGGATGCTCGGCAAGCAACGCGCCCGCATCCGCCAGTTGCGCGTCGGTCGAAGCCAGTGCGAAACGCGGCGTCACCGCGTAGCCCAGCCGCCCGCGACCGCGCCAGCGGCGGATCAGCGCCTCGCTGGCCGCGCGGCCCGAGGCGAGCGTGTCGTTCAGCCCCTCCGGCCCAAGGTCCATCAGCACTTTGCCCGAGATCACCCGCATGTTCCGTTCGAGCGCGGCTTCGAACAGGGCATCGACCGACTGCTCGTGCACCGTCGGGTAGACCAGCGCGCTGGTGGTGCCGTTCTTCAGCAGTTCGTCAAGGAAGAAGGCCGCCACGGCATCGGCATGGGCCTTGCTGGCGAAAGCCTTTTCGGCAGGGAAGATGTGCCGTTCCAGCCAGTCCAGCAACTGCTCGCCGTGCGAGGCGATGCGGTCCGTCTGCGGGTAGTGGATGTGGGAATCGACGAAGCCGGGCACCACGAGGCCAGGCAAGGTCTCCACCGGGACATCGGCATGGCGCCCGGCCAGTTCGGCATAGGCGCCGCGCGCGATGACCACGCCGTTCTCGACCACCAGCAACCCGTCGGCCTCATGACGGACGGCTTCGGGATCGCTGCGCGGGTCTCGGGAAACGGAGAGGAATTCGCCGCGAAAGGCCCGCATCAGGTGGCACCCATCCAGACGAAGCGGGCCACGAACAGCACTGCCAGCAGAAGCAGGAACCAGTCCTTCTTCTCGACCGTCCCGCGCACGATCTTCAGCGCGGCATGGGCGGTGATGCCGAAAGCGAGGCCGTTGGCGATCGAGAACGTGAACGGGATCATCGCCACCGTCAGGAAAGCGGGAAGCGCCGCCAGCGGGTCTTCCCACTTCACTTCGGTCAGCGGCAGCAGCATCAACCCGCCGACGATAATGAGCGCCGGGGCCGTCGCCGCCAGCGGGATCAGCTGCGCATAAGGCGCCACGAACATGGTCGCCAGGAACAGCAGGCCGGTGACGACGGCGGTCAGCCCGGTGCGCCCGCCCGCCTGCACGCCCGCCGCGCTCTCGACATAGCTAGTGACGGTGCTGGTGCCCGCCAGCGAGCCGACGATGGTGGCCGTGGCATCGGTGATGAGGATGCGGTTGAGGCGCGGGATACGGCCCTCGCTGTCCATCAGCCCGGCGCGCTTGGTGACGGCGACGAGCGTGCCGATATTGTCGAACAGATCCACGAACAGGAACACGAAGAGGATTTCCATCAGGCCCAGCCCGTGGCTGCCGCCCAGCCCGAACACGCCTGCAAGGTCCAGCTTGAACGCGGTGCCGGTCAGCGCCGCCAGCGAATAGGGCTCGGGCGAGACCGAGACCATGCCGAAGAGCCAGGCGACCACGGTGGTCGCCAGAATGCCGATCAGCATGGCCCCGCGCACGTTCCACACGCTGAGCGCTCCGATCAGCAGGAGGCCGAACATCGCCAGCGCCGCGCCGGGGGCCCTGAGATCGCCCAGCGCCACGAACGTTGCCGGATTGGCCACGACGATCCCGGCGTCCTTGAAGCCGATAAAGCCGATGAACAGGCCGATCCCGCCCGCCACCGCCGCGAACAGGTATTGCGGGATCGAGGCGACGATCAACTGGCGCACCCCGGTCAAGGTCAGCACGAGGAAGGCGACGCCCGAGACGAACACGCAGCCCAGCGCGACCTGCCAGGGCACGCCCATCTGCTGCACCACGGTAAAGCTGAAATAGGCGTTGAGCCCCATGCCGGGCGCCAGCGCCAGCGGAGTATTGGCCACGAAGCCCATAAGGATCGACGCGAAAGCCGCCGCAAAGCACGTGGCCGCAGCGACCGAGGCCACCGGCATTCCCGCCGTGCCAAGGATCGCCGGATTGACCAGCACGATATAGGCCATGGTGAGGAATGTGGTCACACCCGCCAGCACTTCGGTACGGGCAGTGGTGCCGCGCGCGCTCAGCGTGAACCAGCGTTCCAGCGGGCCCCGTGGTCCGTCGGGCGTTTCTATCGTCGTAGTGCTCTCGCTCACGCGTCTGCCCCTTGCGGCGGCCCGGTTGTCGCAGCGGGCCGCATTCTCCCCGGACGGTACAACGGAAACGGCGCCGAGAGCAAAAATCGATGCGCTATTGCTGCACCACGAAAACATCGTGCGACAGCGTGCTGCCTTTCGCTCCCACGTCGAGCGCAATCGCGTCGCGCAAGGCGATCTTCAGCCGCGCCGCCTGCTGCGGATCGATGGCCACTGTGTAATGGCCGGGGTGGACTTGCTCGAACAGATAGAACCCGTCTGCCTCGGTACGCGCGGTGGCGACCGTCTCGCCCGAGGCATCGCGCAGGGTGAGTTGCAGCCCCGAAACCCCGCGCGAACGGCCTGCGCCTTCGAAATAGGCGGAGCCCTCGATCTCGCTCATCGCCACTACCGCGAAGTCGGTGCGGTGGATGCGCCCCGGCCGCGGCACCAGCTCGATGCCCCGCGTCACCGGGGCCAGCGCGATATCGGGCAGCGACGTGGGATCGACCTGTACGCTGGCCGGCGTTCCGGCAGGCAGGCCGGTCAGCAGCACCACGCCGTCCTTGTCGGTCTCGCCCGTGCCGGTGCCCGAACCGAAGGCGACTTCGGGCAGCACCTTGTCGCCCGCGTCATACCGGCCGTCGCCGTTGAGGTCCTCATAAGCGCGCAAGGCCACCGCGCCGGACAACGCCTGCCCCGGCGGCGCCACGTAAACCCGGTCGGTCACCGGATCGCGCCCGAAGCCGAAGCCCAGCCGCAGCGCCAGCGAATGGACCTTGTTGCGCAGGCCATAAGTGCCGTCGAACGCCAGCGTGAAGCGGCGGAAGCGGCGCTCTGCGGAAAGCCCGAACTGCGTATCGCTGCGATGAAAGGTCTGCGCTACCGAAGCCCGCACGAGCGTGCGATCGTCCAGCGAACGGTCCACTTCCAGCGACACCGCCTCCAGGCGCGGATCAGGCAACACGGTATAGCTGGTGGAGGCGCGGACTTGCGTGTGCGATCCGTTGAGCGTGGATAGATCGAAAGTGCCGATCAACTGGTTGCTGGCGCCGCCGCCCACGTCTTTGCTGAGCTGATAGCGCGAATATTCCAGCGTATTGGAGGCCAGCACCCCCGCCACCCGCATCGATCCGCGCAGAGAGGCCGTGGTCTGCACTTCGCCAGAGGCATATTCGATCCGCCGCGCCCGCGCATAGAGCGGGATCGACAGCCCGCCCTCGCCCAACGGCCGCAGCGTGGCATTGGCGTCGAGTTCGGTCACGCGGCGCAGCGGCTGCCCGTCGAACACCCGCACTTCGTCGAGGAAATCGCCGCGATATTCGGCATGGGTCAGCGTGAAGGACGCGCCCAGCACGCGCCCACCCAGCCCGGCCTCGATAGCACGCCCGGCCTTGCCGCTGCCGCCCAGCGGCGTCGCCCCGTTCTGCATGGCGAAATCGAGCTTGGCCGCCAGCCCGCCCAGCCCCGTACGCAGGCCCGCACTGCCCAGCCAGCGGTCGCCGAAGTCGCTGTCGAACCAGCCGCCGCTAACCACCGCCGTCACACCCGAAGTCACGCCATAGGCCAGCTGCGCGCTCGCCCGCCAGCGGCCGTAATCGAGCCCCGGAATGAAGCGCGGCGCGGTGACGCCCAGCAGGTTCTCGTCCTTCTGCACCGCGCCCACGGTGTAGACGACCTGCCCTTTCGACAGCCGCCCATCGCCCACCGAGATCCGCCGCACTTCCTCGCTGCGCTGCCCCTGCGGCCCGTAGAACACGAGGCGGAACAGGTTGAGCCCGTAATCGACCGGCACTTGCAGGAACTGGTACTGCCCGTTGACCGCCAGCCGCGTCGATCCCACCAGCACGCCGTTGCGGTAAAGCTCCACCTCGTAGCCATCGGGAAGCTGGCCGCGCAGGTCGATCCTGTCGAACACCGATGCCGCCTCCACCGGGGCATTGGTCACCGTGCCGCCGCGCCCCGCCACGCCGCGCAGGCCGATGGGCAGCGAGGTGGTCGCCACGTCGCCCATCGCGAACGACGTGGCACGGAGCGGCCCCAGCAGATCGGCATCGGGATCGGTGCGACCCAGTTCGATATGCGCCGCCGTCAGCCCATCGCGGGTGGAATGGGTGAGGAAGACTTGCGCGCTCATCCAGGCAAGGTCGCCCGCCAGCCGCAAGTCGGTCTCCACCCGCTCGCCCAGCGTCGTATCGGAAACCGCGCGCGTCTCGATATCGGCCATCGGCACCGAGATCGGCAGCCACGGCGTATCCTCACGCGGGAAGCGGCGTTCGGCATTGGCGGAGGACGCCTGCTCATTGCCCAGCCGCTCGCGCTCGGCCTCACGCGCGAGGCGCTGCTCGAACGGGAACGGTTCGTTCGTCTTGATGGTGATCGACTGGTCGCGCAGGTCCGGCGTGATCGTCAGCGGCAGCAGATCGCCGATACGCTCGGCGCGGACGTAAAGTTCACCGTCGAAGGCCACGGCATCGCCCTTCGGCAGCGAGACGGCCCTGCCGCCTGCCTCAGCCGTGCCTTCGCGCAAGTTGATCGTCAGCCGCCGATTTTCCGAGAGGAACCAGCCGCTGGCGTAATTGCCCTCCTCCCCGACCGAGATCGCCAGATCGAGCGTCCGCGCCAGCGCCCCCAGCGGCAGGTAGAGCCCGCCGCGCGTGCCATAGGCGATCACGGTATCGTCGCCCCCGCTGGTGCCGGTGCCGGTGGCGACTTTCACCGCAAGGATCACCTCGTCGTCGTACGTGATGACGGGCGTGACGTTGGCGGGGAAGGTCTGCGTGGCATTGGCCGGCGCGAGGTTCGCCGTGTCCTTCGCGGCGCCTTGCGGGCCTCCGAGGCCGAAACTGGGTGCAGGCAGCGCGCGCGCCACGGCGAGAGCTTGGGGCGGGGAAGCGCTTGGCACGGGCTCGTGGGCGGGCGGACTTTCAACCGGATGCACGGCCGCCTGCTGCATCGCTCCCGGCACTTCGGTCACGTAGGCCGCTGGCACCAGATGCTCAGGATGTGGCAGCAATGCCGGTTGCCAATCGCTCCCGGCAACCTCCTTGGGCGGTGCCAGCGCAATCAGCGGAACCGGAGCGGGCAAATCGAGCGCCGGAAACGTCGGCTCGGAGACCGATGGCGACGCCAGCCCAACAGGTTCCTCAAACGGTACGAGCGGATACGCCGCATTACGCGGTACAGCGTCCGCCGCTGGGGCTGCGAATGCCGCAGGTCCTGGCGCGTCTTGACGAGTCCCCGCCGCCGTCAGTGCCTGCCCGTTTGCGTCGGTTCCAGTTGCGGCGGCGGACTGGTCCGTCTCGGATGGCTGCGAAACCTGTGGCAACGCCAACCGCAAGGGCGCGGCGCGGACTTCGGCGGGTACCATTGCTATGGAGGCGGTGGAAGCCCGCAAAGCCGCCCTCACCAGCACCGGTCGCGGGGCGGCAATCGGCGAGGCGAAGGGCTCCGCTGCCCGCACCGTCAGCCCCGGCAGTTCGAGCGCAGCGAAGCCCGGGCGTGGAACCGAGCGCTGCGCCAGCGCGTGATGTGGCGCGGGCGGTGCGTCCTCCCCAGCCGCCGCAACGGCCACCGCAGCACGGTCGCCGCGCGCCAGCAGCGAGGCGCCGGCAAGGAACGGTACGAGCCTGGCCGCCCTCGGCAACCCGCCCCGTCCTGCTTCCCGGCCGTCCCCCCGGCCTTGACTCACGGCACGGTGATATCCCGGCTCGCCAGCACTTTGCCGGGATCGACGTCGTCATCGGTGTAAGTGACGGTCAGTTTCGCGCCGCTCGCGAGCAGGCGCGGATCGGCGGCGGGGTCGAGCGGGACAGTCACTTGCCGCGCGTCGATCTCGGTATAGACGCCCAGCCCCTTGAGCACCGCCAGCGGCGCCTTCGCACCCGGCGCGGTCACGGCGATATCGCCGAAGGCGGAGCGCGTGCCGGAGCGGGTGATGGTCAGTTGCAGGCCCCTGCCGCCACCCGACAGCGGCACGAGATGCGCGTTCTCAATCCCCGCCGTCAGCGTGGTCTGGCCGACGCGGACGATCACCGGGATCGAGATGCCGAAGCGGGGCACGATGCGCACGCCGATCGAATTGGGCTTTTGACCGCCCGCCGCCTGCTCGATCGAATAGGAACTATCTTCCGGCGGCACCGCGACGGCGGAAAAGTGCGCGCGATACTCGCCCGGCGGCGTATCGGGCGCGACGCGGGCCATGATGCGGATCGTCTGCGCCTCGCTGCCGCCCAGCACCACGCGGCGCGGCGACCAGCGCAGCATCGCGGCGGCGCCATGGACTTTGGCGCGCTCGGCGAGGTCGGTGACGGTCTCGATATCGAGCAGGCGGCCGTCGCTCGTCATCATCTTGTCGGCAATGGCGATGTCGTACTCGCCGCGCTCGATGCTGCGGTTGTAGAGCCCGACCGAGGCAATGCGCGCGCGGTCGTCGATTACCACGCGCTTGGGATAGAGGTTGATATCGCCCATGCCGCCCACAGCGCCTTCGGGCACGGGTGTAGAGGCTTGAGGTGGGGGGGCTTTAAGCGGTTTGTCCTGCGCCATGGCGGCGCTCGCAACGCAAAGCGTCGCCAAACCGCCGACGCGCAACAGGCGCGCGCCGCTCCCCAGTACCGATGCGACGCGCAAAACTGCGACCCCCGAATGCCCCTAGTAATTCTACCCATGCAACTGCATGGAATCAGGCGCAATCATACTTAGGTCTTTAAAGATAATAGACAGTCAGTGTGAAAGTACCCGAATAGTTGCCCGGCGTCTGATTGGCCAAGACATTGAGCGTCCCGCCGACATTGAGCGTGTCCTGCCCCGAAGCGCCCAGTACGCCGATGCCGAACGTGCCGGCGTCCGACGTAAAGTCGCTCACCTGCATTGTCGCCGCGCCCGAAGAGATCGTGGTGGTGCCCGGCAGGGTGACGAGGAACAGCCGATAGGCGGATCCGTTGAGCTGGAAGCTGGCCGCGCCGCGGCCGCCACTGCTCTGCGCCAGCGAAAGGTTGCTCGCCATGCCGCCAGTGCCGGTGACGGCACCGGTGGTGCTGACGGTTTCGGTTCCGGCCGTGGTCGGCCGCGTGAAGGCGCCGAAGCGCAAGTAGGCCAGCGGCACAATCTGCGCGGGCGCCACCACTTCGGCGGTGGCCGAACCCTTGGCCCCGGCCGCCAGCGCTGCCCCCGGAGCCAGCGTGCAAAGCACGGCTCCGAGCAGGGCAAGATTGGCCCGGTTCTGTCTCCTGCCGGTCATCCTCGTCCTTTGCAGCTGCTGACGGAAAGGTATGTCGGCCCCGATCCCCCTCGGGGCCGACACGGACGAGCCTTCGGATGGCGGCCCGCGCCGCCTCCGGAGGGCCCACCCCCAACGGGATCAGTTGTAGGTGACGGTCGCGTCGTAGCTGCCGGTGTAGCTGCCGGCGACGGCGGTCGACGGAACGGTCAGCGTGCCGCCAACCGTGAAGCTGGCCGCGCCCGAGCTGCTGAGCGTGCCGCTGGTGGCCGATGCAAGGGTGGTGAAGCTCAGCGTGTTCGAGCCGCTGGCAACGGTGCTGCCGGTGGTCGAGATCGTGAAGGCGCGGCTGGCATCGCCGCCGACCGTGAAGGAATCGGCGGTGTTGGTCGAACCGGCGACAAGGACGACGCCGCCGGTCTTCGAACCGGCACCGGCCGAAGAGACGATCACGGTGCCGCCCGTGCCGGCGGTGAACGAACCGAAGGCCAGCGCCGAACCCGAAGCGTGGGTCAGCGTGATCGGCGCGACGACAGTGGCGGTGGCAGTACCCTGCGCGGTAGCCGCCAGTGCCGAACCGGCAAGAAGCGGCGAAGCGGCGGCAACCGCCAGAGCGGAAACGAGAGCAAGCTTCTTCATGATAAGTACCTCCTGAATAGTCCGGACAAAGCGGAGGGCCCGGACCACACGAGGCGACCCCCGTCTCGTGTCGACTAGGGGCTTATGCTGAGGATTCTTACTGAAAAATAATCAATATTGCCGTTTCACACCAAAGTACTAGGCGCTTCATACGGTTGTCGGAGAAATCTTCCCCAAAATGGCATGTAATCAACCGTAGACAACAATGACCGGTACTTGCGCGCGGTAGTGCGAGGCTTCGGTGCCCGGCGGGATGCGCAGTTCGCCCCCGATCTCGAAACCGTCGCCGCCGGCTTCGTCGAGCACGCCTTGCGCGCCGGCCTGCGGACGGCTGTCGGTCCGCACGGTCAGGCCGGTGACCGGCAATGTCGGCATTTCGGCGGCGGTATCCGCCGCGTGGGCCAGGACCGATTCCGGCACGACGACACGGTAAGCGCGGCCGGGCTGGCCCTCAACCCGCAGGCGCGCAGCGTGAGGTGCGGCGCATTCGGCCTCGGCAGCGGGGCAGGCGGAATGGGCGGCTCCGGCATAGCGCGCCTCGCCGCCGCCGGGCAGGACCATCAGGCTGCCACCCTGCGCACCGACATCGCCAACCGATCCGAAGTCGAGATCCGAAAGCGCGCGGACCGAAAGCGGATCGACCACCGTGGCACTCGCCACGCCAGCCGCACGCGCGCCCCCCTCGGCTACGCCATCCGCAGCCAGCGCCGGTGCGCCCTCGACAAGCGCTCCGGCGGCGAGCAGTCCGGCAGCGACGGGAAGGACAGGCGATCGGGACACGGCATTCTCTCGCAGCGCGGCGCACGGGCCGCATCCGGGTCGTCGGGCCCTGCGTATGGCAAACGGACGGACGGCAAGCCGGTTCCGCGCCCGACACATGCCGGGCCCTTCGCCTTCATTTTAGGAAGAAAATCGCAAGACCGACGGTACGCGCGGCTAGGGAAATGCCCGTGACCTTTGCTTCAGTCGATGCCGACAACGGTGGCATCGATCGGCAGCGGCATCGCCAGCGTGCCGCCGCCATAGCGCCGCGTCAGGTCGATCCGCGCGCCGACCCGGAAGCTGCGCGAGCAGATGCGCTGGGCGCAGCTTTCGAACGTGATGCGCACCACTTGCCCCGGCACGACCGTGCCATATCCGGGCAAGTCCGTCTCGAAAGCGGAAAGCTTACCCGTGACGCCGCCGCTGGCCACCGTTCCCGGTGCGGAGAGCACGACTTCCACCGTGATGTCGAGCGGCTTGCGGTTCTCGTTCCCGCGATCGTAGGCCACCGTGAACTGCGCCGGCCGCGTGCTGCCGCCGGATACGGGCATGACGCCGCTGTCAGTCACCATGCCGCTTGCCGAGATGCGCCGACTGCCGCTGTCGACCACCACCATCTTGCCGAAATCGAGCCGGAAATCGGCAGTAACCGTGGTACGCGCGGGATCCGCCAAGGCCGGAACCGCAATAACGGCGATAGAGAGGGCAGCGGGCAGCAACGGCGCCCGGCGGAGCACGCGCAAGTTTCCCGTTCGATTAATAGAACCGCAGCTGTCCATCCCGCCGCCGAGCTTATACCGCCCCTCCCGCGCAGGCCAGCCCCGCCGAAGGGGCGCACGAAGCTGTCCCCTTTCAGGTCAGCCGCAGAAAAGCCGCAAAGGCCTGCCGGTTCTCGATCAGGAAGGCGATCATCGCCAGAGCACGGTGCCGTTCTGGTGGATATCGCGCAGCATGGTGGTCAGAACGGCCTCATCGGTCGCGGCGCGATCAAGCATGCGCTGGACGAACGCCTCCTGATCCAGCGCGGTGAACACGCCGAAGAACAGCAGGTTGTCCAGCCGCTCATCCTCCAGCCTTGGCGCCCGGGTGCGCGGCATCACCGCCCCCATCGCCAACAGCGCCGCCACGAACGCGAAGCAGACGAGGGTCAGCAGCGAATAGCGATAATGCCCGGCATCGAATTCGCGCATGGACAGCGTGAAGACCAGAAAGGTCGTGCCCATCAGGATATTGGCCTTCTGGTCCGCCATCTGGCTGAGCGCCATGTGATTGGTCATGGCGGTGCGCACCATGTGGATCGAATGGACCGAGAACGTGCGCGGCACGCCCTCCGCAATGGCCAGATCGTGCGTCAGATCGTTCATGAGCAGCCCCCTGCCGGCCGCCGCCGCCCCCGGGCCGCGACGTTCACGAAGGTGGCAGCATATCAGGCAATCAGCCCTCGCGCACCCATTCCCGGCGCAGCGCCGGTCCCGCCAGCGCCATCAGCAGCGCCGCCAGCAGGTAGAGCGTGAGCCCGATCAACATCGAATAGCGCAGCGCCTCTGCGCCCCACACCGGCGTCAGCGCCTTGGACAGTGCGCCCAGCGCATAGATGCCGCCACCAAGGCCGATCAGGTTGTTGATGAGCAGGAACAGCGCCGAGGCGGTCGCCCGCGCGGGCGGCTCGACAAGGTGCTGCACCGCACTCGTCACAGGGCCCAGCCAGACGTAGGCGAGCGCTTGCGGCAACAGGAACAGCACGAAGGCGGTGGGCACGCTGTGCGTCCAGATCCCGCCCGCATAGAGCGGCACCGCCAGCACGTAGGCCATGGCCGGAACCCAGCCGTAGAACGCGCGGTCGGCGCGGCCCAGCCGGTCCGCCAGTCGTCCGCCCGCCAGCACGCCCACGGTCCCGCCCAGCAGCAAGACCGCGCCGAGGAACCACGAAGTCTGCACCAGATCGAGCCCGAAGCTGCGCTGGAGCAGGCTGGGCATCCAGAACATCACGCCATAGCCCAACATCGAACTGGACGCCGCGCCGAACGAGAGCAGCCAGAACGCCTTCTTGCGCATCAAGGTGGCGGCCACTTCGGCAAAGCGCACGGTGGGCGGGGCAACCGCCGGCTTGGGCTTGTCGCGCACGATCATGCGGAACGGCACCGCCGCCAGCAGGCCGGACAGGCCGACGACCACGAAAGCCGTGCGCCAGTCCACCCGCGCAGCGACATAGCCGCCCGCCAGCACGCCCGTTGCCGCGCCGATGGGAATGCCCAGCGAATAGATCGAGAGCGCGAAGGCCCGCTTCTCGCTGGGAAAATGGTCCCCGATCACCGCGTAGGACGGGGCAACGCCGCCCGCCTCCCCCACACCGACGCCCAGCCGTGCCGCGAACAAGTGCCAGAACCCCTGCGCCGCGCCGCAAAGCGCGGTGAACAGGCTCCAGACCAGCAGCGATCCGGCGATGACCCAGGACCGACTGGTGCGGTCCGCCAGCCATGCCAGCGGCACGCCCAGCGTGGAATAGAGGATCGCGAAGGCCAGCCCGCCCAGCATGCCCATCTGCGCATCGTCCAGCCCCAGATCCTTCTGGATCGGCGCGGCCAGAATGGCGAGGATCTGGCGGTCCACGAAGTTGAACACGTAGACCAGCAGCAGCATCGCCAGCACCAGATTGGGCGAGGCGGATTTACGTAACGAAACCTTCGGCAAGGAGGCAGAGGCGCTCATGTCAGTCCAGATATTCCTTGCAGAATGAGAGGATCGCCGCGAGCGCGGACACCTCGTCGAGAATCGGGGCATGGCCGACACGCGGCACCTCGACATGGCTGTAGGGCCCGGAATGGCGCTGCGCCATCTCGCGCACGGTCTCGCGGCTGAGCAGGTCGGACAGTTCGCCGCGCACCACCAGCACCGGCGCGGCGTCCAACGCATCCCACAGCGGCCAGAGATCCACCGGCACGGTCTGCGGCGCATCGCCCGCCATGCTTTGGGCGATGGCGGGGTCGTAATCGAGCGAGACGGTGCCGTCTGCATTCTCACGGCAGGTGCGGCGGGCAAAGGCCAGCCATTCGGCCTTGCCGTAGTCTGGAAAGGCCACGGCATTGACCGCCCGGCAACGCGCCGCCGCCGCCGTCCACGAGGCCATCGGCTCCGACGGCCCGACATAGCCCTGAATCCGCGCAAGCCCCGCCGGATCGAGCACCGGGCCGATGTCGTTGAACACGAACCCGGTGGCAAGGCCCGGCCGCAGGGCGTTCATCACCATGGCCATCAACCCGCCCATCGAGGTGCCGACAAGACAGGCGCGTTCGATCTCCAGCCCGTCGAGCAGGGCGAACATGTCCTGCGCATAGACATCGGGCCGGTAATTCGCAGGCTCCGGGTCCCACTGCGAAAGCCCGCGCCCGCGCTGATCGGGCACGATCAGCCGGTAAGTGCCGGAAAGGTGCGCCGCCAGCGGCTCGAAATCGGCACTGTTGCGCGTAAGACCGTGCATCAGCAGCAGCACGGGCGCGGGTCCGGTCCGCGTGTAGTCACGGGCCGGATAATCGCGGGCGACAAGGTCCAGCCGCCCGCAGGCGCTGCGATAGCGGTGGAGGCTGTAGTCCATCTCTTGCGAAATCCTCTTGTACCGGAAAGGGGGCCCTAGAACTTGACCGTACCCGTTACGAACACCTGACGCGGATTGCCGTAGAACCCAGTCAGTGTGCCTTGCGTACCCAGCGTCGGGATCGGGTTTCCGGCGGCATTGAGGTTCACCGCCCCGGTCAGCGCATCCTGGCTGATGTAGCTGTAGCCCGAGGTGATGTACTCCTTGTCGAGGATGTTCTTGCCATAGACGCCCAACGTCCAGCGTCCGCCCGGCGCCGAATAGACAAGGCTGGCATCCCACAGCGCATAGCCCTTCTGGTCAAGGTAAGGGTTGGGGAACTCGAACTGGTGGACCTTGGAACGGTAGGACACCGTGGTCTGGAACAGCAGGTCGCCGGAACCGACGGGGGTATCGTAGCTGAGCGTGCCGCTGGCGGTCCACTTGGGGGTATTCTGGATATTGCGGTACTTGGCGACGTCCACCGTCTGGCCGGCGATCAGCGTTTCGTACTTGCGGAACTTGGCATCGATATAGCCCATCGAGCCGGACAGGCTCAGCCTGTCACCCGAAGTCACGAAGTTATGGGCAAGCTGCGCGGTGCTCTCCAATTCGAGGCCCTGCAAACGCGCCTTGCCCGCATTGGACACGACGCCGCAGAAAGTGGGCACGCCGCTGACGGTGCAGGCCACCGATCCGGGGATCTGGATGTCCTTGTAGTCCATGCGGAACGCCGCCGCCGCCACATAGAGCGCGCCGCCGAAGAGGTTGCCCTTGTAGCCGAGTTCGTAGCTGTTCACCGTTTCCGGCTTGAAGCTCAGGTAATCGGCGATCTCGGCGTCGCTGGGGATGCCGTTGGCATTGCTGGTCGGCGCGTTCTTGCCAACGCCGCGCGGGTCGAAGCCGCCGCCCTTGAAGCCCTGGCTGTAGCTTGCGTAGATGTTGTTGTCGCGGTTCGGCTTGAACGAGAGCGAGGCGCGCGGGGTGAACTTCTTGTAGACCGCGCTGCCGGAAAAATTGGTGTCGGTGGAGAACAGCACGCCCGGATTGCCGAAGCGCGCGCCGCCGCCCAGGAAGTAGGTCTGCTTGACGATATCCGCCTCGCGCTTGTCCCAGGTATAGCGGCCGCCCACCGAGAGGCTGAGTTGGTCGGTGAAGTTGTAGGTCACGTCGCCGAAAACAGCCCAGGTCTTGGTGTCGACATCGGCCTCGGTATGGCCGGTCAGCATCGGCAGCAGCGCGGGCAGCGTGGTGTAAGTGCGCGAATCGAAGTAAGTGTCGGCGCTGGCGTTCAGCCAGTAGAAGCCGACCAGCGCCTGAAGCGGGCCCTTGTCGTAGGCGAGCTGGAATTCCTGGCTGAGCTGCTCGTTGTCATAGAAGGCGGGCACGTCCAGATCGATCGTGGGGCTGGCGTCGAAGTCGATCGGGGTGGCCGAATGGTCCTTGCGCCAGGCACTGATCGATTTGAAGGTCAGCGCGTCCGACAGGTCCACCTTGATGTTCATGGCAAGGCCCCATGCCTCGATATCCTGCTTGGGATCGTCGATGGCGCCGGCGCTGTCGAACACGTCGGGCAGGATCTCGCTGCCCGGCGCGGAACCGGCGATCAGGCGGTGCCCGCCGCGCGGGTTGCTGCGGTCACGCGTATAGTCGCCGGTGATGCGGATCAGCACCGGCTGGCCGCTACCACCCATCTCCAGCGTGCCGCGCGCGCCCCAGATGTCCTTATCGTAATTGTCCTTGCCGGTGGTGATGTTGTCACCAAACCCGTCGCGGGTCAGCCGCGCCACCGAACCGCCGACACGGACGATATCGTTGATCGGCGCGGACGCAGTGACCACGCCGTCGAGCTGGTTGTAGGTGCCGTAAGTGGCACGGGCCTTGAAAGCGAACTCATCCGGCAGCGACTTGGTCACATATTTGACGGCGCCGCCGATGGTATTGCGTCCGTAAAGAGTGCCCTGCGGACCGCGCAGCACTTCGATGCGATCGACGTCGTAGATATCGAGCACGGCGGCCTGGGGACGGTTGAGATAGACGTCGTCCAGATAGATGCCGACGCCCTGTTCGAAGCCCGAAACGGGGTCCTGCTGGCCAACGCCGCGGATGAAGGCGGAAAGCGTGGAGTTGGTGCCTCTTGAGGGCTCCAATGTCACGTTAGGTACCGTCTGGGCCAGATCGGTGATGTCGGCCGCGCCGGAGCGTTCGAGCTGCGCGCCGCTGAAGCTGGTGACGGCGATCGGCACGTCGACAAGGCGCTCCTCGCGGCGGCGGGCAGTGACGATGATCTCGCCCTCGCCCACGTCCGAGGATGCCGCCGGGGCCGCCTCCTGCGCCAGTGCCGGGGCTGCGCCGAAGCCCGCCAGAACCGTTGCCAATGTCAGAAAACCGGTGGTCGCACGGCCACGCAGGCCGCCCCTCTGCGCCTTTTGCATCACTAGTCGCTCCCAATGAATCTTATCGTTGGAGAGGGTTATATTGATAGTTGAACCATGTTTCAATATTGAACATTTGCCAAGGGGCGGTTGCGGGTCTAGCTGTGTCCCTGTGAGCACAGATGCCCCCCTGCCCCCGGCCGACATCGCACCGGAAGAGCGGCTCGCCTCGGCCAAGACCCCACGCACCGAGCGCGGCCGGAAAACCTTGCGCAAACTGCTCGACGCGGCGGCGGTGGAGTTCGGAGAGCGCGGATTTCACGAAGCCTCAATCACCGGCATAACCCAGCGCGCGGGAACGGCGCTGGGCAGTTTTTATACCTACTTCGATTCGAAGGATGAGATCTTCCGCGCGCTGGTGGACGACCTCAGCGGCAAAGTCCGGCAGGCCGCGCGCGAGGCGCTGCGCGAGCCGCTGCCCGCGTTGGAAACCGAACGGGCCGCGCTCACCGCGTTCCTCCAGTTCGCCCGTGATCACAAGGAAATCTACCGCATCATCGACGAGTGCGAATTCGTCGATCCGGCCAGCTTCCGCATCCACTACGAATCGACGGCAAGGCGCATCACGGAGCGGCTCGGCGAAGGCGTCCGCAAGGGCGAACTGCGCGAAGGCCTGGGCGAAGCGCATGCCTGGGCGATCATGGGCATGAACGTGTTCCTGGGCCTGCGCTACACCGTCTGGTCGGACGAAATGCAGCCTGAAGACGTTGCCGAACTTGCCAATTCGATCCTGCGCAAGGGCATAGCGGCTCCGGAAAGCAGCTAACCGACTAACATAACATGTTAACACTTTGGCTGGTAAGCAGTCTCACAACGAGACGCCATTAGTTAACGCTCTGGCAACTTCCGCGATTCCGCGCGATAAGCGTCTCGTGGAAAACAACGCTCATCCCCGCAAGCGCGCCCCGATGAGGGCCCGGCTCCTCCTCGCTTCGGCGGCACCTGCCCTGGCGGTGATCGCGGGCGTGCTGGTCATGGCCATGCAGCCCTCAACCCCGGCCAGCGCCGAGGCGACATTCCATCCCGCCGCGAAGACCGCGCCCGCTCCGGCGCAAGCTGCGAGCCCGAAAACGGCGGCCGACAGCGCTTTCGTCATCAAGCGCATCCTGCCGATCGAAGGCGCGATCAAGTACGGCGAATGGCACTGGGACGAAGCGGGCGTGCCTGCCGGTCCGATCGTCATCACCGTGGACCTCGACGCCCGCGTGCTTTCGGTGTTCCGTGACGGCTACGAGATCGGCGCGACTGCGGTACTGCTCGGCACCGAGGACACGCCTACTCCGCTCGGCGTGTTTCCGATCACCGAGAAGGACAAGGATCACGTCTCGAACATCTACACCGGCGCGCCGATGCCCTACATGCAGCGCCTGACCAACGACGGCATAACCCTGCACGGTTCGGAAGTGGCCAAGGGCTACGCCAGCCATGGCTGCGTCGGCATGCCGGACGATTTCGCCGCCAAGCTGTTCGCGGTGACCAAGCTGGGCGACAAGGTCTACATCACGCGCGGCAAGCAGGCCGGTTTGGGTGACGATCTGGTTGGGGCGTGAGTTTGGCGAAAGCTACCGCATTCCGTCCCTCTCCTCCTTCGTCATTGCGAGCGTAGCGAAGCAATCCAGGGGGCGCATTAGGCCGCTCTGGATTGCTTCGCTACGCTCGCAATGACGAAAGGAGGGGTGGACCGCTTTCTGCAATCGACGGAAAGGTGGGGCCTGCCCCCCACAAACCTCACAATCACAACACTCCGTCGCCCCCGCGAAGGCGGGGGCCCCGCTTCCTTCTGCAACCTCTCGCATGTCGCAAGAAAAGCGGGATCCGCCAAGTTCACAAACGAAGTGCAACACCAGGTTATGGTGTTGTCATGGGAAGAGCTTACGAACAGCTTGATCTGGAAGAGCGGTGTACGATTGCCCGTCTTCATGAAGACGGGCAATCGCTGCGCCAGATCGCGGCAGCTCTGGATCGCTCGGCATCGACGATCTTTCGGGAGCTGAAGCGCAACAGCGGCAGCACGGTGGGCTATCGGCCCGGCTATGCGCAAGAGCAGGCGCGCGCCCGGCGCTGGTCGGGCATGCGCCTCGAACGCGATCAGGCCTTGCGCGAGGGCGTGCTGGGCCGCCTCGCGGCCGGCTGGTCACCCGAGCAGATCGCCGGCCGCATGGCCCGCGAGGCCGGCGTGCGTATCATCAGTCACGAGAGCATCTATCGCTTCATCCATGCCCAGATCAGGCGGACGAACGATCGATCATGGCGCCATTATCTGCCCCGCGCCAAGGCCCGCCGCGGATGGCGCCGCAAGCCCGGCGGATCCTCGGTCCGCTTCATCGCCAAGCGCCAACCCATCGCCATGCGCCCGGACGAGGCCGCGGATCGGTCCCGGCCCGGCCACTGGGAGGCCGACTTCATGCTCTTCGCCCGATACGGCCAGGCCATCCTCGTCGCCCATGAACGCTCCTCGCGCTACACCCTGATCTGCCATCCGCCCGACCGAAAGGCCCGGCGCACCGCCGACCTGCTCGCCGCCATGCTGCGGCCCTGGCCCGCCGCCTTGCGCCAAACCCTGACCCTCGACAACGGCACCGAGTTTGCACAGCACCACAGGTTGCACCGTCTCGGCATCGATACGTTCTTCTGCGACCCCCATGCCCCATGGCAAAAGGGCGGCGTCGAAAACGCCATCGGCCGCCTCAGACGCGACCTGCCGCGCAAGACCAACATCGAGGATCTCTCGCCTGCCCACTTTGAGGACATCATCCAACGCTACAACAATACACCGCGAAAATGCCTCGACTTCAAAACACCCGCCGAGGCATGCTCTCTTCAACCGTTGCACTTCGAATGTGAATCCACATCCCCGCCTTCGCGGGGATGACGGATTTGAACTTAGGAACTGCCGAACGCGCGACTATGTGATCGAAGAACGGATCGCCGCAGTCAGCCCTTGATCTTCTTAGCCGCCCGCACCGGTGCTTTCGCGAAGCTCCAGCCCCCAGCATTCGGCCTCACCACGAGTTCCCCGATCGAAGCGGGCTTGCCCTCACACAGGGCATCGAACAACCGCGCCACCGCGCTTCCGCGCGGCTCTTCGCCGCCCAATTCGGCCACGCAACGCGCCAATACGCGCAGCGCGATGGCACGCGGAGCCTGAGGGCGGTAACGCAGCCCCATCGGCTCTTTCTTGACGCAAGACCGCCATTCAAGCGCGGCCATCCATTCCAGCGCCGCATCCGCATCCGCGAGATTCTCGGCACTGCGCGCCACGGCGGCCACGTCGAGCCAGTCCGCCTCGGCCAATGCCTTGCGGATGCGCACGCGGTCGAATCTATCGTTGGCATTGCTGGGATCGTCGACCGCCGAAACGCCCGCCGCCGCAACGACTGCGCCCAGTTCCGCGCGCCGCCATTCCAGCATCGGCCGCAAGAGCGGGATCGCAGTTTCCGGCACCCGCCCGCGCCCGCGCGTTCCGGCGAGCCCGGCGACGCCGCTGCCCCGGTTGAGCCGCATCAGCAGCGTCTCCGCCTGATCGTCGGCATGGTGCGCGGTAGCGAGCGCGGAAAGGCCGCGTTCGGTCACCCAGCCCGCCATCGCCGCATAGCGCGCGGCGCGTGCCTCGGCCTGCACATTGCCCGGCGCGACCGTCACCGCCAGCGTTGCATGGGGTATTCCGAGGCGCTCGCAGAGCAGCGCCACATCGGCGGCCTCGCGCGCGCTTTCAGGGCGCAGGCCGTGATCGACCGTTGCCGCCTCCACCCGTCCGGGCAGCGCGGCGGCCGCGAGCAGCAACAATGCGGTGCTGTCCGGCCCACCGGAAACGGCCACACCCAATCGCGTGGCCTCTTGGCCCAGCTCAGGCCAGACCGCGTCCAGCCCGGACCGGAAGCGGGAAACCGCTTCCGGTGCCGGGATCAGCGCGGGATCAGGAACAGGCAAGTCCACTGCGCGTGGTATCGTAAAGGCCCTTCAGACGACCTGCCGCCTCGGCCGCATAAGTCTCGCTGAACTCGGCCAGTGCGATGCAGGCACGCTTGGTGTCCTTCATCTGCTTCATCGAGATGGCGAGGTACAGCAGGCTGTCCGGCGCACGGTCGCCGCGCTTGTCGGCCTGGTAGTTCTGGACGAACCACTTGGCGGCCTCAAGCGGCTTGCCATCGTCGAGATAGGCGCGGCCCAGCAGGTTGCGGCCCCAGCTGACGCGGGCATGCTTGGGGTACTGTTCGAGATAGAGCTTCAGCTGCTGCTCCGCCTCGGGGTAGAACTTGGCTTCCCACAAGCGATAGCCGTAGGAATATTCATCGTCCGCCGCATCGCCCGACTGCGGCTTGGCAATCGCCTTGACCCCATCGACGCGCGCGTTGGACGGGCCGACCGGCCGGGTCTCTACCGCGGGCTTGAGTTCGGCAGGCTTGGTGCTCGGCCGCACTACTGCCGGCTGGGACACGTTGCCGTTCGTCGCCGTGAAGTTCGCCGGCATTGCGCCGGGACCGGCCGGCGCTGCGGGCTGCGGATCGACCGGAGCGGGCGCAGGCGCCAGCGCCGCCATCTTCGCTTCAAGCTGGTTGATGCGGTTGGTGTTCTGTTCGACCTGGCCGGTCAGGCGCGCCATCTGCCCTTCGATCGCATCCATGCGCACGAGCACGTCGCTCAGCGGCGTGGTAGCGGGCTGGCCGGGCGCCGCAGGCGGCGCGGCAGCCGGAGCGGTGATCTCGGGCGAGAAATACTTGCCGTCCGAACCGGGGAATACCTTGCGCTGAAGTGCGCGCACTTCGGCCTCGACCTTCTTGAGGCGGGCATCGGGCGAGACATCCTCGGCCTGCGCGGGCAAGCTGATGCCGACAAGCGCGAGTGCGACCACGCCGGTAGCGGCAAGCCGCATCCGCCGCACGGTGGTCAGGGAAAGCGCCTTGTTGCCGAAACCCTGCGATCCCAGTGAAGAAATCATTGCCTAATCAACTCCGTCTCGGACGATGCCCGTTGACACGCCCTCTTTACGCCAACCGCTTCTGCGCGGCAGGCTGATCGCCCGGCGAGTTGGCTCTCAACAGGCCGCTTGCGACCGAGGCTGCCTCGCTCGTTCCGAACGGGACATTAACCAATGCCTGCCGACAGAGACGTGCCGCAAGACGCCCGTCCTGTCGAGGCGGGGCTATTCGGAAGTCGTGGAAAGCGGCGTGACGGCAGGCGCCGGAGCGTCAGCCGCACCGCCCGCCGGCATCGTTGCCGGGCTCGGGGCCGCGGCCGTCGTCACCGGAACCGTCGCGCCCGCCGAAGCACGCGCCGGGGCGCCCGGAACGGTGGCAGCGGCCTGCGGATTGGTCCGCGCAATAAGATCGGCCGGGACCAGCGACACGTTCGACATCGTCATCGGCTTGCTGGCAAGCGGCGGCAGCGTGCGGCCACCGACCGTGATCGCCAGCGCATCGGGACGGCCGAGGCGAAGCTTCGGCGCTTGCGCGCCTTCCGGCACGGTCCAGGTCTCGCCCTTCTTGAGCGTGGTCTCGACAAGGCGGGTGCCGGTACCATCGGTCACGCGCAGCCAGACGCCTTCTTCCGTCGCGGTCAGCACGACCGGCCCGGTGGTGGGTGCGGCCGTCGGCGTCGCCACGGGAACCGGCACGGCCACATGGGTCGGCGCGGGTGCAGGCTGCGGCGAAATCAGGTCGGGCAGCTTGCCCTCGGGCGAGAGATAGCTGCTCCAGAACACCACCAGCAGCGCAACCACGACCAGCGCGCCAAGACCGGCGATCCAGGCCAGCTTGGCCGAAGGAACACGGGCCGGATCGCCCGGCTCGAAATCGTGGACCACCACCGGCTCGCGGCCGCCATCGGCTTCAAGCTGGCGATGCACGATATCGGCGATCACCTTCTCGTCCAGCCCGAGCGCGCGCGCATAGGCGCGCGAAAAGCCCACGGCATATGTGCGCGCGGCCAGATCCCCCAGGCGGTCTTCCTCGATCGCGGCCAGGTGCCGTTCGGCGATCTTGGTCTGCGTGGCGATGTTGGCGCGGGTCAGTCCCGCAGCCTCGCGCGCGCGGCGCAGCACAGGGCCGACAGTCGTTGCTGCCTGCTCGCCCGCCTGCCCAGTCGCGTCTTGATTTTCGACGTGTTCCATTCCGCTCCCGAAGGGAATTTCGCTAAAAGTGATAGTTCCGAACCGGGATCGACATCAAGCCGGGTGGCCCCTCAAAGTCAATCGGGGCCCCGGCTATTCTCTCAGAAATCTGCGGCGGATGCGACCCCGTGCACGGTGAGTACCCTTCCCGCAAGGCAAACCGGCGCAAATACCCGTGCAAGCTCAGTCGTTTCGCGACGACCGGAGCCGCTGGAACGACAAGCGCCGCGAATGGATCAATCCACCGCTATATCGCGCTCCGCCGCCCATGCCGTCAGCGCCGCGCGCAAGTCGGGCGGGGGCGAAGCCAGCCATCCCTCGACCGCGGCACCGATCTCGGCGAGATCGACTTTGCCGATCAGTTCCTTGACCGGGCCGACAGAGGCCGGCGTGATCGACAATCTGTGGATACCCAGCCCCAGCAGCGCCAGGGCTTCGAGCCGGCGGCCGCCCATCTCGCCGCAGACCGCGATCTCGACATTGTGCCCCTCGCAACTGCGTACGACCCGGCGCAGGAAGCGCAGGATCGCCGGGCTCAGCCAGTCGTAGCGCTCGGCAAGCTTGGGATTGGAGCGGTCGGCCGCGAAGAGGAACTGGGTGAGATCGTTGGTGCCGATCGACAGGAACGAGATCTTCGGCGCCAGAATGTCCAGCTGCTCCGCCAGCGCGGGCACTTCCAGCATGACGCCGTAGTGGATCGCCTCGGGCAAGGTCTTCTTCTGCTTGCGCAGATAGGCAAGCTGCCGCTCGAAGACTTCCTTGGCCTGATCGAACTCCCACGGTTCGGCCACCAGCGGGAACATGACGTGAAGCGTGCGGCCCGCCGCCGCTTCGAGCAAGGCGCGCGCCTGGACCTTGAGCAGCCCCTCGCGCTCCAGCGCGACGCGCAGCGCGCGCCAGCCCATCGCCGGGTTTTCCTCACCCTCGCCGTCGTCGTGGCGCAAGTACGGCAGGGTCTTGTCGCCGCCGATGTCGACCGTGCGGAACTTCACCGGCTTGTCGCCCGCCGCCTCCATCACGTCGCGATAGAGCCGCGTCTGCCGCTCGCGCGAGGGCAGCGTCGCGGAGACGAGGAACTGGAATTCGGTGCGGAACAGGCCGATGCCGTCGGCGCCGGTCATCGTCAGGTTGGCGATATCGTCGCGCAGGCCCGCGTTGATCATGACCTGGATGCGCGTGCCGTCGCGCGATGTCGGGTGCACGTCGCGCAGCGCCGCATAGCCGGCCTGCCGCTCACGGCTCTTGGCGAAACGCGCCTCGAACGCCTCGACCACACCGGCCGGCGGGCGCACCATCGCGGTCGCCTGATCGGCATCGAGCAGCAACTGGTCGCCCTCGCGTACCACGCCGCGCAGGCCGCGCACGCGGCCGAGCACCGGGATACCCATCGCCCGCGCCACGATCACGACATGGCTGGTGAGCGAGCCTTCCTCAAGGATCACGCCCTTGAGGCGGCGCTTGTCGTATTCCAGCAGTTCCGCCGGGCCGAGGTTGCGCGCAATCAGGATGGCGTCGTTGCGCAAACCCATCGAGGCCGCCGTGCCAAGCTGGCCGGAAACGATGCGCAGCAGGCGGTTCGCCAGATCCTCCAGATCGTGCATGCGGTCCGCCAGCAGCGGATCGTCGATCTGACGCATGCGCATGCGGGTGCGCTGCTGCACGCGCTCGATGGCGGCTTCGGCGGTGAGGCCCGAATCGATCGCTTCGTTGATGCGCCGCGTCCAGCCTTCGTCGTAGGCAAACATGCGATAGGTCTCTAGGACCTCCTCATGCTCGCCGCCGACGCCGAATTCGGCCTGGCTGGACATGCGGTCGATCTGTTCGCGCATCTTGTCGAAGGCGAGGATCACGCGCTGGCGTTCGGCCTCGGTATCCTCGGCAACGATATGCTCGATAGTGACGCGCGGCTGATGGTAGACAGCCACGCCCGAGGCGAGGCCCTTGACCAGCGCCAGCCCGCGCAGCTGCTGCGGGCCCGACTGGAGCGAACCAGCGGCGTTGACATCTTCCTCGTCGATGAGGTCGGCATTGGTGATCAGCTCGGACAGCACCATGGCCACCGTCTGCAGCGCCTCGATCTCGACTTCCTCGTAGCGGCGCGGCTCGACATGCTGGACGCAGAGCACGCCCACCGCCCGTTCGCGCCGAACGATCGGCACGCCTGCGAAGGAGTGGAAGCGATCCTCGCCCGTCTCGGGGCGATAGGAAAAGTCCGGGTGGGCGGCCGCCTCGGCAAGGTTGAGCGTCTCGATCCGGTCGGCGATCATGCCGACGAGGCCTTCCGCCACCGCCATGCGGGTGACGTGCACGGCCTCCTGCGCAAGGCCGCGCGTGGCATAGAGTTCGAGCATCCCCTCGCGCAGCAGATAGACGGAGCAAACCTCGCTATTGAGGCACTCGCCGATCACTTCCACCACGTTGTTGAGCTTGGACTGCGCGTGGTTGCGCGAGGCCATGACCTCATGGAGGCGGGTGAGGATATTCCGGGCTGCTTCGACGGCTCCGCTGGTCATGGCTACCCGACTAACCGAAAGCGCACGCTTTGGAAACGCGGCAGACCCATGAAATCAGCCATTATCTTGAAATCGGCACTTATCGCACGAGCGGCCGATAAGGCTTCGCGTGCCGGAGCGCCCTTCGGGGGCCTGGGTGCGGGGGCGGCGCCCGAAAAAAGGCGCCGCCGACAGCACGGTCAGAATGCGCTCAGTGGCGCGACAATTCCTCCTTGAGCTTGAGCTTTCGCTTCTTGAGGGCCTGGATCATCACGGCGTCAGGCATCGGGCGGCTCAATTCGTCATGAATCTGACGTTCTATTCCGGCATGCTTGAGCTGCAGCGCGCTGACGTGACGACTATCCATGGACAGTTCTCCTCTTCTCGGGGGGTGAAGCCCGTACCCGCGACCGCCTTCTTGCGAAGGCTGAATCGTCGAATTTCCGACGACCGAATGTTCTGTTCACCGCGGTTTGGTACGGCGCTTTTGGCGACTCGGCATCGTGCAGATGCGGCGCGAAAGGGATCGAACCATATTCGCGCCATCTTGCGAAGAGTGTGAATGCTTCATATCGGTGAATCGCGTGACACCTGCGCCAAGCGGGGGCCCGCAAAAATCACCGTGAAACGGCCAAATCGAGAGTAGGGATTCCCTGAGTGACCGAAGAGGAAATGCGCAAGCGCCTCGAAATACTCAAGATCGAGCACCGCGATCTCGATGCCGCCATCGACGCGCTCAACGCGGCGGGGGCCGGTGATCAGTTGCAGATTGCCCGTCTGAAAAAACGCAAGCTGAAGCTGAAAGACCAGATCTCGCTGATCGCGGACTACCTGATCCCCGACATCATCGCCTGACCGGCCCTGCCCAACTCCGAGTCGCTTCCCGGCCCGCGCCTTTGCGACCGCCGCTGGCTCGCGGCCTTCGCCTTGATGGTCCGGGCGTGCTCTTGCAGGGGCAGCGGAGAGCGGCCGTAGCTGGACGCCAGCCCGCGAAATCCGACTCGAGATCCAAAAGTTCCCAATGAATTCAGTTAACAAGCGTTAGGCACGAAGCGTACCGAACGGGGACAATCGCGAAATAGGTTTGGAAATTTACCTTTGGGCAGTTGCTCGCGAGTCGTTGTTAAGAAATATCGACCGTCGAATGTCCGAACCCGCGATCATAAACCCACGCATCGTCGAAGCGCTCTATGCAGAAGCGCTGCTGCTTTCCGACGAGGTGCGCCATGCCTTCTCGTACTCGGGGCGGCTGAGCGGCGTGCCGCCTTGCGAGGACGATTTCGCCCGCGTCGCGCTGTCCAGCGAGGGGCTGCGCACGACCACGCGGATGATGCATGCGATCGCCTGGCTGCTCAATCACCGCGCCTATTTCATGGGTGAAATCAGTGAGTTCCAATTGCGTCGTCATGGTCGGTTGTCTCCGGTGATGCGTCAGTCCGATGCCCGGCAACTGGCCTTGCTGGAGCCTGAAATCATCCGGCTGGTCGAACGCACCCGCCGCTTCTATGACCGTCTGCTGCGGCTCGAAGGCAGTTGGAAACTGGCCGACGAAAACACGCCCAGCGTCATCGAACGCCTGCGCGAACGCATCGAACAGCGCCTCGCCAGCTGACAGTCGCGGACTGTACCCGAACGACACCTAAAGCGACCTGAGCGGCCAATAGAATTCGGCGCCACATGTCGCCCGATGATGCCCCCAATTTTGACGGCGAGCTCTCGGTTTCAAAACATCGTCGCCCCCGCGAAGGCGGGGGGCCCGCTTCTTTGCGACCTCTCGCCCCGCACAACAGAAGCGGGATCCGCCAAGTTCACAAACGAAGTGCAACACCAGGTTATGGTGTTGTCATGGGAAGAGCTTACGAACAGCTTGATCTGGAAGAGCGGTGTACGATTGCCCGTCTTCATGAAGACGGGCAATCGCTGCGCCAGATCGCGGCAGCTGTGGATCGCTCGGCATCGACGATCTCTCGGGAGCTGAAGCGCAACAGCGGCAGCACGGTGGGCTATCGGCCCGGCTATGCGCAAGAGCAGGCGCGCGCCCGGCGCTGGTCGGGCATGCGCCTCGAACGCGATCAGGCCTTGCGCGAGGGCGTGCTGGGCCGCCTCGCGGCCGGCTGGTCACCCGAGCAGATCGCCGGTCGCATGGCCCGCGAGGCCGGCGTGCGTATCATCAGTCACGAGAGCATCTATCGCTTCATCCATGCCCAGATCAGGCGGACGAACGATCGATCATGGCGCCATTATCTGCCCCGCGCCAAGGCCCGCCGCGGATGGCGCCGCAAGCCCGGCGGATCCTCGGTCCGCTTCATCGCCAAGCGCCAACCCATCGCCATGCGCCCGGACGAGGCCGCGGATCGGTCCCGGCCCGGCCACTGGGAGGCCGACTTCATGCTCTTCGCCCGATACGGCCAGGCCATCCTCGTCGCCCATGAACGCTCCTCGCGCTACACCCTGATCTGCCATCCGCCCGACCGAAAGGCCCGGCGCACCGCCGACCTGCTCGCCGCCATGCTGCGGCCCTGGCCCGCCGCCTTGCGCCAAACCCTGACCCTCGACAACGGCACCGAGTTTGCACAGCACCACAGGTTGCACCGTCTCGGCATCGATACGTTCTTCTGCGACCCCCACGCCCCATGGCAAAAGGGCGGCGTCGAAAACGCCATCGGCCGCCTCAGACGCGACCTGCCGCGCAAGACCAACATCGAGGATCTCTCGCCTGCCCACTTTGAGGACATCATCCAACGCTACAACAATACACCGCGAAAATGCCTCGACTTCAAAACACCCGCCGAGGCATGCTCTCTTCAACCGTTGCACTTCGAATGTGAATCCACATCCCCGCCTTCGCGGGGATGACGGAATTAGGTTGGTCGCTTTTCGATCAGGGCAATGGTCTGCCCGCTCGTCCCGCTCAGACGGAACTCAGAGCCTTATTCCACGCCGCGATCCGGCGGGCGCGTTCCTCTTCCGTCATATGCGGCGCGAAGCCGCTGCGCTCACCGGCCATCGCGCTTGCCGCAGCCTCCAGATTCGCAAAGAGCCCTGCCCCATACGCCGCCAGAATCGCCGCACCGAGCGCAGTGGTCTCGACGAAGCCGGGCCGCTCCACCGGAATGCCGAGCACATCGGCGATGTCCTGTGCCATCCAGTCGTTGGCGCTCATGCCGCCGTCGATCCTGAGGTGCGTCCAGCGCGCGCCGTCGGCGGCGAAAGCCTCGGCCAGATCGCGCGTCTGCATCGCCATCGCTTCCAGCGCCGCGCGGGCGAGGTGGGCGCGGCTGCTCGCGAAGGTCAGCCCGGTGATCGCCGCGCGCGCATCCGGCCGCCAATGGGGAGCGCCAAGTCCCGATAGCGCCGGAACGATAACCACCCCGCCACTGTCCGGAACCGAGCGCGCCAGCACCTCGGTCTCGCCCGCCGCGTCGATCAGGCCTAGGCCGTCGCGCAGCCACTGGACCAGACTGCCCGCCACAAAGACCGATCCCTCCAGCGCGTAGATCCGCTCTCCGCCCAACTGGTACAGCACTGTCGCCAGCAGCCGGTGGCGCGAGGCGGGCACTTCGCGGCCCATGTTGGCGAGCACGAAGGCCCCGGTGCCATACGTCGCCTTGGTCGCGCCGGGCATGAGGCAGCCCTGCCCGATGGTCGCCGCCTGCTGATCGCCCGCGACGCCGGTGATCGGGATCGCCGCGCCCAGCCATTCGGGCCGCGTCGTGCCCAGCAGGCCCGCGCTGTCGCACACGTCCGGCAAGGCGCCGCGCGGCACCCCGAAAAGATCGCCCAGCCCCGCGTCCCACGAGGCTCCTGCCAGCGCCATCAGCGCCGTACGGCTGGCATTGCCCGCATCGGTCAGGTGCGCGCCGCCGGTCAGCTTGAACAGCAGCCACGAATCGATCGTGCCCAGCGCCAGCGTCCCGGCATCGGCCGCCGCGCGCACGGCGGGCTCATGATCGATCAGCCAGCGCATCTTCGTGGCCGAGAAATAGGGATCGAGCACCAGCCCGGTCGCCCCCTGCACCGCCGCCTCGTGCCCGGCCTCGCGCAGCGCGGCGCACATCGCCTCGGTCCGCCGGTCCTGCCAGACGAGCGCGCGGGCCAGCGGCTCGCCGCTCACCTTGTCCCAGGCCACCACGGTTTCGCGCTGGTTGGCCAGGCCGACAGCGGCGATCCGGGCCGCGCCGCCCACTTGCGACACGGCATGGCGCGCGCAAGCCAGCACGCTCTGCCAGATTTCCGATGCATCGTGCTCCACCCACCCGGGCTGCGGGTAATGCTGCGTCAGCGGACGCTGCGCGGTGGCGCGCACGCTGCCGTCGAGCGCGAAGACCATCGCCCGATTGGAGGTGGTCCCGGCATCGATCACCAGGATCAGTTCGCCCTCACCCGCCATGCAACTCCCCTTTTCGCACCTTTATACGCGACCTCGACACCGGAGCCGCGAATGACCATATCGGCCAGATGAACGCACCGGACCTGATCGACAAGCCTTACGCCGTCTCCGAGCGGATCGCCCCGCTCGTGCGGCGCGTGCTCGCGCGCAATCCTTCGCCGTTCACCTATACCGGCACGCAGACTTATATCGTCGGCGACGCCGCCGAAGTCGCGGTGATCGATCCCGGCCCGGCCGACGACGAGCATATCGAGGCGATCCTCCACGCCGTCGGCACCGCGCGCGTGGTCGCGATTGCCTGTACCCATACCCACCGCGACCATTCGCCCGCCGCCGCCCCGCTCAAGGCCCGCACCGGCGCGCCGATCATCGGCTGCGCGGCGCTCACGCTCGACGATGATGGCCCTCGCGCCGACGCCGCCTTCGATGCGGACTACCGGCCCGACCGCGTGCTGACCGATGGCGAGACGATCTCCGGAGACGGCTGGACGCTGGAAGCCGTGGCCACCCCCGGCCACACTTCCAACCACTTGTGCTTCGCCTTGCAGGAAACCGGCGCGATGTTCACCGGCGATCACGTGATGGGCTGGTCCACCAGCGTCGTCTCCCCGCCCGACGGCGATATGACCGCCTATCTCGAAAGCCTGTCCAAGCTCTACGAGCGCCAGCAGGACACGATCTATTTCCCCGCCCACGGTCCGGCGGTGGAAAAGCCGCGCCAGCTCGTGCGCGGCATGATCGGCCACCGCCGCCAGCGCGAACGCCAGATCCTGAAGCAGATCGCGGCGGGCCACCACTCGATCGGCCAGATGGTGCCGCTGATGTACAAGGGCGTCGACGAACGGCTCTGGCCCGCTGCGGGACGCTCGGTTCTGGCCCATCTGATTGATCTGGAAAGAAGAAGCCTTGTAAAGCGCGAAGAAGAGGACTGGACGCTCGTCGCGCCGAATTCGTAATTCGTCGAATGACTATATGACCTGAACCCCAATTCACGTATTCTACGCAAGTATTGACAGCGCCGAAACACAATACGGCGCAAGAACAATGCAATGCGTAGGGAGAATTCATGGCGACTTTGCCTCAGGCGCGGATCGGCGCCTTTTCGTTCTGGCAGAAGCTGGCAATCGGGCTTTCACTGTTCATCGTCTTCGCCTTTGCGCAGTTCGGCCTGCGCGGCTTTGTCGATTATGCCCATGCGCCGCTGGTCATGCACTTGCACGGCATGGTGATGCTGACATGGCTGGCGCTGCTGACTACGCAGTCCTTGCTGGCCGGAAGAGGCGGGCTGGCGATCCATCGCCGGCTTGGCTGGGCCAGCGCGGTCATGGTGCCGACGGTCGTCGCCCTGGCCAGCGCGCTGTGCTTCACCGCGCTTCGGCTGCACATGTATCCACCGTTCTTCACGCCCGCCTATTTCCTCGCGCTGGTCCATGTCGAGGCGGCGTTCTTCGCGCTGCTGGTGGCCATGGCAGTGGCGCGGCGCGGGCAGAGCGACTGGCACAAGCGGCTGATGGTCGGCTCCACCGTGCTCCTGATGGAACCGGCGCTCGGCCGCCTGCTGCCGATGCCGCTGATCGTGCCGTGGGGCGAATGGCTCTCGATGGTGATCCAGCTTGGCGTCGTGCTGCTGATCGTCCGCCACGACCGGCGCGAGATCGGCCATGCCCATCCGGTCACCATGGCCGTGGCCATGACCGTGATCCTCAGCCACGTGATCGTCGAACTGCTGGCGATCACCCCCTGGTGGATCGCTCTGGCGGACCGCATCGCGGCCTGAGCTTTTTCTGCTTGGGCATTCCGGCAAGCCTCCCTAGATAGGCCCCGAATTCCGGCACCGGACTTTCCAACACCGGGCCGCACCGGCCAGACAGAGAGACACCATGACCGCAATGCCCGCAAACCTCTCCGGACTCGACTTGCGCGCCGAGATCGAACGGCTGCGCAAGGAGCGCAACGCGGTTATCCTTGCGCACTATTACCAGCGCCCGGAATTGCAGGACATTGCGGACTTCGTGGGCGACAGCCTCGAACTCAGCCGCAAGGCGGCCGAAACCGATGCCGACGTGATCGCGTTCTGCGGCGTCAAGTTCATGGCGGAGACCGCCAAGATCCTCAGCCCCGAGAAGATCGTGGTGCTGCCGGACATGGAAGCCGGTTGCAGCCTTGAAGATTCGTGCCCGCCGGAAAAGTTCGCCGCCTTCCGCGCCGCACACCCGGATCATATCGCGCTGACCTACATCAACTGCTCGACCGAGGTGAAGGCGCTGTCCGACATCATCGTCACCAGCTCCAGCGCCGAGACGATCCTTCAGCAGATCCCTGCCGACCAGAAGATCATCTTCGGGCCGGACCGTCACCTTGGCGGCTATCTCAGCCGCAAGTTCGGGCGCGAGATGCTGCTGTGGCCGGGCGTCTGCATCGTGCACGAGGCGTTCAGCGAGACCGAGCTGCTCAAGCTCAAGGCGCAGCACCCCACGGCGCCGATCGCGGCGCATCCGGAATGCCCGCCGCATATCGTTGACCACGCGGACTATGTCGGTTCGACCAGCGGCATTCTGAACTATGCGAAGACGGTGGAAGCCGACACGCTGATCGTCGCCACCGAGCCGCACATCATCCACCAGATGCAGCTGGCGATCCCGAACAAGACCTTCATCGGCGCGCCGGGTGCGGACGGCAACTGCAACTGCAACATCTGCCCTTACATGGCGCTCAACACGATGGAGAAGCTCTACATCGCGCTTCGCGACCTGGAGCCGCGCGTGGAGATCGACGAACAACTGCGCCTCGACGCCAAGCGCAGCCTCGACCGCATGCTCGACATGGCGAGCGGCACGGTGGGCAAGGGCGATCTCGGCAGCCGTTGAGGTTTTGAAGTGATAGGGCGGCCCTGCAGGCAGAGCCGCCCTTCACCCACGTCCGATTGCCAACACGCTTATCAAAACTCACCCGTCGCCCCCGCGAAGGCGGGGGCCCCGCTTTTCTTCGACGCCCAGCCAATAGGGTTCACGCGGAGGCGCGGAGACGCGGAGAAAACGGTTTTCCTGTCGCACGTAACCTCGGCGCACCTGCGCCTTCCCCCTTTTTTCTTCTCCGCGTCTCCGCGCCTCCGCGCGAAACCATTTCAGGTCCGACCGACACCAGCCCTTGATCACATTACAATATCCGCGCCAGAGTACCGATGAGCGGGACAAAGTCCGCAGCCACAGGGAATTGCGGACGAAATGAATCTTCAGCTCGATTTGCCCACTCTTTTCACCGGCCTCACGCTGCTTTTCGCGGCACTGAAGCTCAGCCCCCTGCCCTATCTGTGGTGGCGGCTGCGTCATGTCGAAAACCTGCTCGATGACCGACCGACGGCAGCGCTTTACCTTACGTCCAAACTTTCCGGCGTGTTGGCGGTGGCATTTGCCGTGAGCGCGGCGGCCAGTTCCGGCCGCCGGATCGAATCGATCCTCCTGTCCCTGCTCCTGGTCGTGGGTGGTGCATTGACGATGTGGAGCATTCTCGGCCGCCTTTCGGGCACCTTCAAAGGGCTAATGCCCGTTGCGCGAACACCCGACTGAAGCGGCCCCGGAGGCTCGGCGAATCAGGCGTCCCTGCACTCGCAACCCGGCCCGCAATTTTCTTTCATGCCGGAAACCGCGAAATTCCGCGGGTTTTAGCCCGAAATTGGGAAAATAATGCCCTGTGAATAAATAATCGAACCCGAATCGCTTGCAGGGTCCGAAGCTCCTTGCTAGTGGCGCGCTCCTACCACGGAGCGGTAGCAATACAGCTCCGGTGATTATGCGGTCGTGGCGGAATTGGTAGACGCGCAACGTTGAGGTCGTTGTGGGCGAAAGCCCGTGGAAGTTCGAGTCTTCTCGACCGCACCATCACCCTAAATCGGAATTGATAAAAGCCTTCGGGCACCTTCCGATTTTCTTTCCCTGATACTTGGAACTACCCTTAGGGGCCCTGCTCCGGTCAGGCGAATGCGGCTTTTGAGCTGCCGCTACTCTCCCGCTTCAGATCCGTCACTTCACCGGCATCGCCCAGCAGTTCGCGCACGATCGCGTATGTCCGCTCGTCGTCGACATCGATCGCCTGCGTGCCGTCCGCCAGCACCACCGTGCGCACCCGCATGCCCAGCCGCCGCGAGGCGCGCACGATGGCGCCTGCCAGCGTCTCCATGCCCAGCCGTACCATCACGAAGCCCACAAGCCCGATCGCGCGCCAGATCCGCAGCGCCTCCCGGTCCGTCCGCACGCCGCGAAACACTTTCACGGCATCGACGAAATGCGCGGAGGCCATGCCGTAGAGGTCGCAAGCCGCATAGTCGCCATCATGCAGCGTGATGAAGCCGCGCTGGGCGCCCGGATGTGCAGCCTCCACCGCCGCGCGGCTGGTCAGCGCGAAAGCGACATCCGCCGTTTCCAGCGCCTCGATCATCACATCGATCGACTCTGCGGACAGCAGCGCATGGTCGGCAGTGGTGACCAGCAGCGGCCCGTCCCAATCCTTTGCCGCCGCGCGCACGCTGGAGGCGATGTCCGCCTGCGCCTCCACCAGTGCCACGGTGCCGCGCCCGGGAAGCTGGGTCAGCACGTCCCACACGGGATCGAAGGCCTCGCGCTCCACGCAGATGGCGAGGCTGGTGACACGCGCATGCTGCGCGGCGGTCTGCAATACGTGCGCGATCAGCGGACGCCCCGCCAACGGGACGAGGCAGCGGTGGCTCTTGCCGAACCGCGCGGCCAGCGCATCCGCGCCCCGGCTGGGGGCGCCGGGTCCGTGCCCGGCAAGCACGATCAGCCGCAGCGGCTGCGGTTCATCGTCGCGGCTGTCAGGGAGATCCGAAGAAGCCATTACCTATGCGGCTATGCCGCGCGCGTGTGACAGGCCCGTGACCCTTCGCGCCCTTCCCTGCCCCCAAATGCGGTGTTTGCTCCAGACCCGATCCAGCGCCGATGGTGCTCCCGCCGCAGGCGGGGTAGAACTCCGAAAGACCACAGCGGGAGAACAATGTGGCCGCGGACTTCGTGAGCCCGGAGCGGGTGCTGATCGTCGACGACCATGCGCTGGTCCGCGATGGCCTGCGCACGGTCTTCGAACAGGCCTTCCCGGGCTGCGAGGTGCTGGACGCGGCGGACCTTGCCGAAGCGTTGGACAGGTTGGAGAGTTCGGGGAAAGACATCGGTGAACAGGGCGGCGATGTCGATCTTGTTCTGCTGGACCTCCTGATCCCCGGGATCGAGGGGCTATCCGGCCTGGAAACCCTGCGCGGCCGCTTCCCGACGGCGCCGGTGGTGATCGTCTCGGGCGTCTCCGACCCACAGGCCGTGCGCAGCGCGCTGGCCGCGGGCGCCGCCGGGTTCGTGCCGAAATCGCTGAGGCGCGACCAGCTTGTCGAGGCCCTGCGCCTGGTACTGGCGGGCGGGATCTATCGCCCGGAACTCCTCGCCGGAGCCCCCTACGCGGCCGAGGACGCCTCGATCCGCGCGCGGATAGATAGCCTGACACCGCAGCAACGCGTGGTGCTCGGCCAGCTTGCGGCGGGCAAGCTCAACAAGCAGATCGCCTATGAACTGGATGTCTCGATGACGACGGTGAAGGCCCATGTCTCGGCGATTCTGCAGAAGATTCATGTCTTCAGCCGGACGCAGGCAGTGATCCTTGTCAACCGGATCGATTTTCGCGGGTAGGTGAGGTTGGGCGAGCCCATGTTACGCTGTACAAAAGGCTGCCTGTCGAAATGGAATTGTCGCGGTAAATTGCGGTGACGCGGGTTTCTCCCGATAATAAAATGCAGTCAAAAGAGCTAAATCCCTGCGTTCAGTCTCATAACAGCCTCCGCTTGAGCTGCCGCCAATGCGCCACCAAGCCGGCGCTGACATATCGGGAGAATCCTATGCGCACGTCCCTGATCGCGTGGCTTGCAGGTGCCCTGATCGCAGTGAGCAGCCCGACATTTGCAGCAAAGCCGCCGGACACATGGGACGGCCTTGTGCGCGTAAGTGCCAAGCAGGTCGACGCCGTGTACCTGATGCCCGCCGCCGACTTTCGCACTTATACGAAAGTGATCATCGATACGCCGCAAGTCGCGTTTCGCAAGAACTGGCAGCGCGACTACAATAACGACAGGCGGGGCGCGTCCGGTCGCATTACCGACGAAGATATCCGCAAGGCCATCGACGAAGCCAGTGAGCGGTTCCGCGAGATGCTTGCCAAATCCTACGCCGAGGCAGGCTATGAGGTCGTCTCGCAGCCCGATCCCGCCGCCTTGCGGGTTTCGACAGCCATCCTCAATGTCAATGTCGTCGCCCCTGACGTGATGACCGCCGGCAGATCCCGCACTTACGCGGACGAAGCCGGCGAAGCGACACTCGCACTGGAAGCGCGCGATTCCGTTTCGGGAACGCTGCTTGGACGCGCATTGGACCGGCGCATTGCCGGCGACAACTCCACCTTCCGCCGCACCAGCGTTTCCAACCGGTCCGACTTCGACAGGCTTTTCTCGGTCTGGGCCAAGCTGAGCGTGGAAGGGTTGGCCAAACTGAAAGCAATGTCGCCGATCGATGCCAGTGGCGCCTCGCACAAGTAAGGGAGTAAAGGGCAGATGCGGCGAGGCCTGATACGCGCCTGGCGCGCGCCCAGGGTGAGCGGGTAAATTCCAGTCTGAACGGCAGAAAGGTTGGGGTTTTCTGACCCATTCCCTCCCTCGCCGCTCATCCTGAGCCTGTCGAAGGATGTGAGGTCAGCGCCACGCCCGCCGGGGGCTTCGACAAGCTCAGCCTGAGCAGGTTGGGAGGTCAGCCCATTGGCCCGATTTGGGAAGATGCAAAACTTCGCCCTCCTCCACGTCATCCCAGCTTCCGCAAGGGAGGCCTGCCCTCAGAACTCGCGCCCGAATATGCTCGCCCCCTAGAACGTGTAGGCGACACCCGCGCCCAACGTCCACTGGTTGGAACTGCCCCGCAATGACGTAAACGGCGTGCGCTTGCCGTCATTCAGCATCGCCGAATAGTTCAGCGCCGCGAACAGCGAGAAGCCGCCATCGGTGAAGTCACCCGAGAGGTCATAGCCTGCGAGGATACCCGCGCTCACGCTGCTCCAGCCGCCCTTCGCGTCGAATTCCGGCAAGCCGCTCCTGGCCGACTGTTCGGGCGTGACCGAGAAGTAATAGCGGGCGTATTTGTCATCGACATGGTGCGCGCGCACGTTGAGCGCGACGATCACCGCCTTGCTGAGCGGGGTCTTATACGTGATCCCGGGGCTCCAGGTCATGCCGTGGTAGGCATTCACATCCCACATCACGTCCGTCGAAAGCGTCAGGGAATCGTAGGGATTGAGCAGCCGGTTGGCGGTGACGCCGGTATTGACGCCGAATTCGATCGCCGGGTCGAGCTTGCCGAGCGATTTGACCACCGGGTCCTCGATATGCCGGACCCGGTTGTATGAAATCGACCCCACCGGGCCCAGTTCGAAGCCGAACTTCGCGTCCTTGCCGTCGGGGATCAGGTCCAGCGATACGCCGCGCGGGCGCGGGTTGATGTTTACGCCGTGAAACCGGCCCATCACGACGGGTATCGCCGAGAAGACCTGATCGTTGGAGCCCTGGTAGCTCGGCCCATAGAGGGCACCGACGCCGATGAGCAGATAATCGCCCTTCATCACGTCCTTGTGAGGCTTCGCGACGCTGTCCGCACTATCGCCGCCGGCAGTGGCGGCATCGCTGCTGACATCGCTGGTCCCGGCCCCATCCTGCGCGGCGGCATCCTGCGCTGCTGCGGGGGCAAGCGGAAAGGCTGTGGCAAGCAGCGCGAAAGGTAGGCCAAGGGTAAGTGTAGTCGGCGGGAAACGCATGGGATTTCTCTCCATCCTTTCCCCACCAACGCCTGTCGCGCCGTGCGGTTGCGAGACAGCGCGCGTCAGCGGGTCGGGGTACGCCGCCCGTTCAGGTCACGGTCTCCTGCGGAAGCGACTGGTTTCCCTCGTCCAGTTGGCGCTGCATGATGAACACGTCGAGCCACTTGCCATGCTTCCACCCGGCACCCGCAAGCGTGCCGACCGGGCGGAAACCCGCGCGGGCATGGAGCACGACCGAGGCCGGTTCGCTTTCGGCAATCACCGCGAAGGCCTGCCGGAACCCCCGCGCCTCGCACTGGGCCAGCACCGCGCCGAGCAGGGTGCCGCCGATGCCGCGCCCGACGCTGGTTGGCTCGACGAAAATCGTGGTCTCGACACTGTAGCGATAGCCCACGCGCGGGCCGTAGCGATGCGCGAAGCCGAAACCGATCACGCGCCCGGTCTCTCCGCCGTCGCGCACCAGCACGAAGGGATAGCCGGCCTCCAGCGTGGCAGCGATGCGCCGGCGCGTTTCCGCTTCGCCCGGAGGCTCGGTTTCGAAAGTCGCGGTGCTTTCCAGCACGTAATGCGCATAAATTTGGGCGACCGCGGCGGCATCGTCCAGCCGGGCGTCGCAAACAGTCAGTTCCCCAGTCATCGTCATAAATATGCCGTAAACCTAACGGGCTGCCAAGCTGCGCATCCGGGAACACTAAATCCCTTCGGGTAACCGACTGAGCCGTTCCATTTATCCATTATCCGCCTAAACGTGGTGCGATGACTGCTCGCACCTGCAACCTGGCGATCCTTGGCGGCGGCCTTGCCGGCGCGTTGATCGCGCTCGCGATGGCGCGGCACCGTCCGGACTTGCGCGTGCTGCTGATCGAGCGCGGCAACACGTTGGGCGGCGAGCATGTCTGGTCGTTCTTCGAAAGCGACCTGAACGCGGAGGGTCGCGCGCTGGTGGAACCGTTGGTGGCGGCGCGCTGGCCCGGATACGACATTCACTTTCCCGCATTTTCGCGCAGGCTCTCCACCCCCTACGCCAGCGTGACGAGCGACCGGCTGGACAGCGCTGTGCGCGCGGCGTTGCCTGCGCAAGCCGTGCTCACCGGGGCGGACGTGCGCCACGCCACGCCGGTCTCGGTCACGCTGGCGGATGGCACCGAGATTGCCGCCGATGCAGTGATCGACGCGCGCGGCGCGCGGGCTCTGCCCCACATGGCAGGCGGATGGCAGAAATTTGCGGGGCAGATGCTGCGCCTCTCCGCGCCGCACGGGCTCGACCGCCCGGTGGTGATGGATGCGCGGGTCGAGCAGGTAGACGGCTATCGCTTCGTCTATGCCCTGCCCTTCTCGCCCACCGAGGTCTTCGTCGAGGATACGTACTACGCCGATAGTCCCGTGCTGGACCTGCCGGTGCTGCACGCCCGCATCGCCGACTATGCGCGGCAACGCGGCTGGCAGGTGGCGGCTGTGGACTATCAGGAAACCGGGGTGCTGCCGGTGATCGCCGCCGGGGATTTCGAGGCGTTCTGGGCCACAACGGGCGAGCCGGAAATGGCGCGGGCCGGGACGCGTGCAGCGCTGGTTCATCCGCTCACGTCCTATTCGCTGCCCGACGCGGTGCGGTTCGCGCATCATCTCACCACTCTCGACAACCTCTCGGGCAACAGCCTAGGAAGGGCCAGCCATGCATGGGCCGCAAACCATTGGCGCGGGGGGCGCTACTATCGGATGTTGACTCGCATGCTGTTCGCTGCCGCACCGCCCGGTGCGCGCTGGCGCGTGCTCGAACGTTTCTACCGGCTGCCCGAGCCGCTGGTGGAGCGTTTCTACGCGGGCCGATCGACGCTGGCAGACCGCGCCCGGCTGCTGATCGGTCGTCCGCCGGTGCCGGTGGGTGCCGCGCTGGCCAGCCTTTCCGGCGGCGGCAGGGCGCTTGCGGACCTTGGCGCCGATCTTGGCATCACACGGGAACCTTTGCGATGAATACTGTCGAGTCCAGCAGGGCCTGCGTCGTCGGCGCCGGTTTCGGCGGCCTCGCCCTCGCCATCCGCCTGCAAAGCGCGGGCGTGGCAACCACTCTGGTCGAAGCGGGCCAGCAAGTGGGCGGCCGCGCCTGGGTCCGCGAGCAGGAGGGCTTCACGTTCGACGGCGGCCCCACCGTCATCACCGATCCCGCCGCCCTGCGCGAACTCTGGGCCCTGTCCGGCAACGACATGGCAAGCGACATCGAACTGATGCCGGTCATGCCGTTCTACCGGCTCAACTGGACCGACGGCGTGACGTTCGATTACGCGAACGACGAGCCCGCGCTGCGCCGCGAGATTGCCCGCGTCGCCCCTAATGACATCGGCGGCTACGAGGAATTCTCGCGCTATGCCGCCGGGGTCTATCAAGAGGGCTACGTCAAGCTGGGGCACCAGGCATTCCTCGATTTCAGCAGCATGGTGAAGGCCGCGCCGGCGCTGGCCCGCTATCAGGCCTGGCGCTCGGTCTATTCGATGGTCAGCCACTATGTGAAGGACGAGCACCTGCGGCAGGCGCTCTCGTTCCACACGCTGCTGGTGGGCGGCAATCCGATGACCACCAGCGCGATCTATGCGCTGATCCACAAGCTGGAAAAGGACGGCGGCGTCTGGTGGGCGCGCGGCGGCACCAACAAGCTGGCGCGGGCGATGGCCCGCCAGTTCGAGCGGATCGGCGGCACCCTGCGGCTGGGCGACAAAGTCGCGCACATCCACACGGTGGGCGATCAGGTTACCGAAGTCGAATGCGAGAGCGGCTGGAAAGCTCGCTTCGACGCCATCGCCAGCAATGGCGACATCATGCACTCCTACCGCGACTTGCTGGCAGGCAGCATGCGCGGGCAGGAAATGGCGAAGAAGCTGGCGCACAAGCGGTATTCGCCCAGCGTCTTCGTCGTCCACTTCGGCCTTGAAGGGGCATGGCCGGGCATTCCGCACCACTCCGTGCTGTTCGGCCCGCGCTACAAGGGCCTGCTGGACGATATCTACGAGCACGGCGTGCTGCCGCGCGACTTCTCGATCTATCTCCACCACCCCAGCGTCACCGATCCCTCGATGGCGCCCGCCGGCAAGAGCACGTTCTATGCGCTGGTGCCGGTGGCCAACATGGGCAAGCTGCCGGTCGACTGGGACGAAGTGGGCCCGGTGCTGGAACGCCGCGTGCTCGCCGAAGTGAGCCGCCGCCTGATCCCCGATCTGGACGACCGGATCGTCACCAAGTTCCACTATGCCCCGCCCGATTTCGAACGCGATTTCGGCGCCTACAAGGGCAATGCCTTCAGCCTTGAGCCGCTGCTGACGCAGAGCGCATGGTTCCGGGGGCACAATCGGGACGACAAGCTGAAGAATTTCTACCTCGTCGGCGCCGGGACTCACCCGGGCGCGGGCATTCCCGGCGTCGTCGCCAGTGCCAAGGCCACGGCCAAGCTGATGGTCGAGCAACTGCGATGAGCCGCGAGGTCAATGCGCTGAACGCCGCATGGGGCTGGACCGGCGTCACCTTCGCCGAAGTGGTGGCGCACAGCCTGATGGGCCACGCGCTGGTCACCGACAGCACCGGCGCCTTCCACTACCTCGACCCCGACCTTGGCGAACTGACGATGCTGGGGGACGAGGCCGCCGCCAGCGCGCACATGGCGCTGGAAGAGACGCAGGCGATCTGGCGCGCCACGGCCCTGGTAGAGGCGGCGGCGAAGCGACTGGGCCCGCCCGCGATTGGGGAAGTCTACAGTCTCACGCTTCCGGCCTTGCTCGCGGGCGACTATGCGCACGAGAATCTGATCAGGATCGAATTCGTGAAACTGATCTTTCTTACCGGCGACCTTGCCCGGCAGACACGCGATCTGCCGGATGGTGCGCCGGTCCAATTGAAGGTTATCGACTGACATGAAGCGTCTCGCGGTCTACTGCGGCTCGGCCACCCCCGCCGATCCGCGCTATATCGAACTCGCCCGCGAAGTGGGTGCGACTCTGGCCCGCAAGGGCATCGGCGTTGTCTACGGCGGCGGCAGACTGGGCCTGATGGGCGCGGTGGCCAGCGGCGCGATCGAGGCCGGCGGCGAAGTGATCGGCGTGATCCCCGAAGCGCTTACCGGCACCAACGGCGCGGGCGGCGAAGTTGCCAACCACGACTGCACCGAACTGCACATCGTCAAGACCATGCACGAGCGCAAGGCCGAGTTCACGCGCCTGTCGGACGGCTTCATCGTCATCCCCGGCGGCGTCGGCACCATGGACGAGCTGTGGGAAGCGGTAAGCTGGGCCCAGCTCGGCTATCACGACAAGCCGGTGGGCGTGCTCAATGCCTTCGGGTTCTACGACCTGCTGCTGGCCTTCAACCGCCACATGGCCGAAACCGGCTTCGTGCGCCCCGCACATCAGGGCATCATCATGGCCGAAACCGAACTGGAGGCCCTGCTGGACCGCATGGCGGCGCATGAGCCGATCGTGCCGATCGTGCGGATGGACCCGAAGACGCTCTAGACCCGCCATGACGTCTGATCGCACCGCTCTGGTAGAGGCCGCCCGCAAATCGATCCGCAAGGGTTCGAAAAGCTTTGCGGCGGCCAGCCGGCTGTTCGATCGGACCACGCGGGAGCGGGTCTGGCTGCTCTACGCCTGGTGCCGCGCCTGCGACGACATTGCCGACGAGCAGGACCACGGCCGCGCCGCCCGCGCGGTGCCGCTGGGCACGCGGCTCGCCCCGCAGGACCGGCTGGCGACGATCCGCACGCTGACCGAACTCGCGATGGCAGGCGAATCCACCGGTACCCCCGCTTTCGACGCGCTGGCGCAGCTCCGCCGCGAAGTGCCGATTGCCGATGGGCTGATCGAGGACGTGCTGGCCGGCTTCGCGCTGGACGCCGCCGACTGGCGCCCGCGCAGCGAGGCGGACATGCTGCGCTATTGCTACCACGTCGCCGGGGCCGTCGGCGTCATCATGGCGCTGGTCATGGGCGTGGACGCCGGGGATGACGACACGCTGGACCGCGCCTGCGACCTCGGCATCGCATTCCAGCTTGCCAATATCGTGCGCGATGTCTGGGAAGATGACGCGCATGGCCGCTGCTACCTGCCGGAAGAATGGCTGGCCGAAGCCGACATCCCGCCCGGCGAAGTGACCAAGCCGCACTATCGCGGCGCGCTGGTGCCCATGGTGGCGCGCGCCTGCGGCCTCTCGCGCGATTACGAGGCATCGGCCCGCGTCGGCGTGACCCGGCTCGCCTTCCGCCAGCGCTGGGCGGTGCTGGCCGCCGCCGATATCTACGGCGGCATTGCAAGGGGCGTGGAGAAACTGGGCAGCCATGCCTGGGACCACCGCGTGCGCACGTCGGGCATGCGCAAGCTGGTATATCTCTGGCAGTCCTGGTGGGAAGCGCGGCGATCTCCGGCGCTGGACGCCGCCCCGCACCCGGCTCTGTCACGCCGCGAACTGGCGGACATGGCCCATAACCGACCGACACACTGACCGGGCTGAGGAACTTGCGAGGCGAGGCCATCCCGCTTCGCAATCGAAACAAGCCTGCGCCGAACCATAAAACCCCGTCGTCCCCGCGAAGGCGGGGACCCCGCTTTTCTTTTCACAACGCCGCGCCAATCCGCAGCATCCGCGGTCGAATAATCAAGAAGAAGCGCACAAAAACAGGCAGGCCGCCGGTTCTTCCCGGCCGGCCCGTCATGCCTGTCAATTTTCTGAAACTGTGGACCCGAGGGGCGGTAGCGAGATGCGCGCAAGGGCGATTCGCGGTCGCAGGGGGACCATGCCCGGCCCGATACCGGACGGCAACCGCCCGGCGCCCTGCAATCTGCCGTCCGCCCCGCGCCTGAGACGAGTTGCATTTTTCGGCATCCAGACCGCACCATCGCATGCAGCCAAGCGCGCCGATGCGCGTTTCTATCGGTGTCTCACGAAGGAGAAGATGCCATGCTTTTCACCATCGCCGCCATCCTCATTGTTCTCTGGCTGCTCGGCTTTGTCGTGTTCCACGTTACGGGCGCGCTGATCCATGTCCTGCTGGTGGTCGCGATCATCGTCGGCCTTGTGCAGCTGTTCCGCGGCCGAAGCGTCTAGCCCGTCAGGCTGCTAGAACTCGTGCCCCGCCGTTGGCGGGTGCGCCTTGTAGAAGCCGGGCGGGTTGACCCTGCGGAAGAGCCGCCCCTTCTCCGAATACAATACCAGAACCAGTGAAATCAGCCCGCAAACCACCATGGCGCCCAGGATCGGTCGCGCCGTCCCGTCATAGGCCTGCCCGATCAGCGAGCCGAGCCCGGCGCCCAGCACCGTGCGCACGAACGACATGACCGAAGCCGCCGCGCCCGCGATCCGCGCGAACGGCTGGAGCGAGATCGCCTGGAAGTTCGCGCCGATGAAGCTCATCATGCACATGGTGGCGGTCATCAACGGGATGAAGGTCCACAGCGTCTCGCCGCGCATCGCCAGCGCCAGATGGATCGCGGCGAACAGGATGTAACAGAGCAGCGCGGTGTGCGAGACACGCCGCGCGCCGAACTTCTCGACGATGCGCGAATTGGCGAAGTTGGAGCAGGCCATGACCAGCGCCATGCTGCCGAACACCAAGGGGAAAAGCGTGCCGGCGCCGAAGTGCTCACCCACCAGCTGCTGCGCCGAGTTGATGTAGCCGAACAGCGCCCCCTGCACGAAAGCCGCGCCAAGGAAGTAACCGAGCGAGGCCCGCTCCTTCAGCGCCATCGCCATGTTGCCCGCGATCACGCGCGGCCGGATCGGCTGGCGATAATCGGCATGCAGCGTCTCGGGCAGGCGCAGCGCGCTCCACGCGAGGACCAGCACGCCCATCGTGCACATGATCCCGAAGATCCAGCGCCACCCGGCAAAGAGCAGCACGGTCTGCCCGATCATCGGCGCCACCATCGGCACTACCATGAACGTCATCGCCACCAGCGACTGCGTGCGGGCCATGCGGTCGCCATCGAAGCGATCGCGCAGGATGGTCATCGGCATGACCATCATCGCCGAACAGAACGCGCCCATGAACCCGCGCGCGATCAGCAGCAGCATGAAACTGCCCGAAATCGCACAGAGGAAGGCGGTGAGCACGTAAGCCGCGATCGCGGTAATCACCACCGGCCGTCGCCCGAACCGGTCCGCCAGCGCGCCGGGAAACAGCGAGCCGAGCCCCGAGCAGATAAGGAAGACGCCGACGATAAGCTGGCGGCTATTCGGATCGGTCAGCCGCAAATCGTGCGAAATCGCGCCAAGCGCGGGTAGCATGACATCGATCGAGAGCGCCATCAGCGCCTGGAGCGAGGCCATCAAGGCGACGAATTCGACTTCCCCCATCGGGAAGCGGTCGGACCTGGCATCGGCGGACTGCATGCCCAAGCCCATGCCGCATGCGCGAAGCGAGCGCCAGCCCCTTGCCGCGGTTTCCGTGCTTTGGGGCCGATTCAGGGCCGGGCGATGTGTTCCCGGAACCAGTCGGCCAGTTCCTCTTCCGACAGTTCGCCCCCGGCAAGTGCCACGAAAGCGACGACCATTTCGGCATCGCTTGCCGTGAGGACATGGCCGTGCAGCATCAGGAAGGTTTCCGCGATCACCGCCGCCGTGCGCTTGTTGCCGTCCAAGAAAGGATGATTGCGCGCAATCCCAAAGGCATAGGCCGCCGCCAACGCGCAAGCATCCGGTTCGCCATATTCCGCGAGATTGCGCGGACGCGCCATGGCGCTTTCAAGCCCGCCCCGATCACGCACGCCATCTCCGCCGCCGTGTTCGACTATCTGCTCGGCGTGCGCCGCCAGAGCCACCTCATCGGCGATCCAGACCCAGCCTCTTGCCACGATGGCTACTTAGCGAGTTCGCGCAATGCCCGCTTGCGCCGCGCCATCACCTCGCGCGCAGCCGCCATCTGCGCCTCGAAATCCGGCTCCGCCGCCGAAAGCTCGATCCCGCGCGGTGTGACGACCACCGACAGGGCCTCCCCCACCTCGGCATGCAGATGCGTGAGCAACTCCTTGGGCAGGATAACACCTGCCGAATTGCCGATCCGGGTGATCTTGAGCGTGGTGTTCATACGCGAGTTATAACGAATTCAGGGCATGGATGCGAGGGGGTCAGCGCAGCTTTTCGATCAACGCCATTGCGGCGGCGGGGGCTCTTTCCTTGGCGCCGTTGATGAAGAACATGAAGACTTCCTTGCCGTCCTTCGACCAGTCGCGGGCGCGCTTTGCCCAAGCGTCGAGTTCGGCGTCGGGATAGCCCTGCTCGATTTCGGCGCGGGCATTCTGAAGGCGGGCGTAGAGGAACGGCGCATTCTCAGTGGCGTCGATCACCGGATACTTCGCGGAATCGGCAAGGATCACGGCAACCCCGGCTTTGTGTACGAGGTCGAAGAATGCCGGATCGTCGAAGCTCTCGTGACGCGCCTCGATGGCGTGACGCAGGGTCAGGCCCTCGTGCCTTGCGGGCAGCAGGGCCAGGAAGGCGGCGATTTCTTCGGCGTCGAACTTCTTGGTGGCGGCGAGTTGCCAGTTGATCGGGCCCAGCTTGTCGCCCAGTTCGACCAGGCCCTGCTCGACGAAGTTCCTGACACTCTCTCCCGCCTCGCCGAGGTTCTTGCGGTTCGTGCAATAGCGCGAGCCTTTCAGCGCGAAGCGGAAGCCGTCCGGCACCGTATCGCGCCACTTGGCGAAGCTGGCCGGTTTCTGGCGGCCGTAGAACGTGGCGTTGATCTCGGTTCCCGTAAGGTGCTGGCCGACATATTCCAGCTCGCGCGCCTTGGAGACCGTCTTGGGGTAGAACGTCTCGCGCCAGGGGTCGTAGCTCCAGCCGCCGATACCGATATGGATGCTGCCCTGCTTGCCCGCGCTCATGCCCGATCTCTCCTTGGTGCTCGCCAAAGCCAGCTTGCCCTGTCATGGGCAGCGATAACAGGAGAATACGACATGTCGGGCGACGACGAAGACTATATCTACGACGAAGAGAGCGGCGAATGGCTGCCCGCTTCCGAGCTTGCGGCCAAGCGGGCGGCGGCGGACACCGTCGAAGTGCGCGATGCGGTCGGCAACCTGCTGGCGGACGGCGATGCGGTGACGCTAATCAAAGATCTGGACGTGAAGGGTGCGGGGCAAACGCTCAAGCGCGGCACGCTGATCCCCTCGATCCGGCTGACCGGCGATGCGCAGGAGATCGACTGCAAGTATCCCGGCATCAAGGGCCTCGTCCTGCGCGCGGAGTTCGTGCGCAAGCGGTAGTCGCGCGCCGAAGCCATCCTTCCCTTCGTCATTGCGAGCGCAGCGAAGCAATCCAGGGGCGCGTGGAGCCGCTCTGGATTGCTTCGCTGCGCTCGCAATGACGGGGAACGGGGCAAGAAGGTTCGCCGGGACGCTAGGCGGATTTCAGACGCGGCGGCGGAGCATCCCGGGTTCGGCTATCCCTTGGAAAGCCGCTTGCGATTGGCCCTGACGCGTTTGCGATAGTGCCGCACGGCCTTGCGCGCCGCCTTTTCGGGCGCGATCGGGCCGCCCCAGAACAGCTTGGCAGCGAGTTCGGCATTGGCCTCCACCTTTTCGGTGACCATGCGCATGTTTTCGTGGCTGCTGCCCTGGCCGGTCATCATGTCCGAGGTCCGCATCCCGATAACCATCATGGAATCGGCCCAGAGCCAGTAGCTTTCTTGGGCCAACTTCATCCAGTCGGCGGTGGGGTTGTGCATGGAATCGGAACTCCTGAGTGGTCCCCATTCTAGCACCCCCTTTCGCAACCGCGAAGGCGAGAGACCCCGTTTTTCTTGCAGTGCAGCGCAAAAAGAAACGAGGCCCCGCCTGACGGGCGAATTTGCGCGGGTTCAGTCGTGCTCGCGGCCGCCCGCGCCCATGTAGAGTTCGCTGCCGGTTTCCCTGAACACCTTGCTCATTTCCTGCATCCCGGCATCCGCAGCGCGTTCTTCGACCGGCTCGGGATGCGCGGCGAGGAAGGCGTCGCTCGGCTGGTTCTGCTTCGCCGCAAAGTCGCGCACTTCCTGGCTGATCTTCATCGAACAGAACTTCGGCCCGCACATCGAGCAGAAATGCGCGGATTTGGCGCCCTCCGCCGGAAGCGTCTGGTCGTGGTACTGCTCGGCCGTGTCGGGATCGAGGCTGAGGTTGAACTGGTCGCGCCAGCGGAACTCGAAACGGGCGCGAGACAGCGCATCGTCGCGAACTTTGGCGGCCGGGTGCCCCTTGGCCAGATCGGCGGCATGGGCGGCCAGCTTGTAAGTGACGACGCCGACCTTCACGTCGTCGCGGTCCGGCAGGCCAAGGTGCTCCTTGGGCGTGACGTAGCAGAGCATCGCCGTGCCGTACCAGCCGATCATGGCCGCGCCGATGCCGCTGGTGATATGGTCGTAGCCCGGCGCAATGTCGGTCACGAGCGGCCCGAGGGTGTAGAACGGCGCCTCGCCGCAAGCCTCAAGCTGCTTTTCCATGTTCTCCTTCACCTTGTGCATCGGCACATGGCCCGGCCCCTCGATCATCACCTGCACGTCCTGCGCCCAGGCGCGCTTGGTCAGTTCGCCAAGGGTGTAGAGTTCGGCGAACTGCGCCTCGTCATTGGCGTCCGCGATCGAGCCGGGGCGCAGGCCGTCGCCCAGCGAGTAGGCGACGTCGTAGGCCTTCATGATCTCGGTGATTTCATCGAAGCGTTCGTAGAGGAACGATTCCTTGTGATGGGCAAGGCACCACTTGGCCATGATCGAGCCGCCGCGGCTGACGATGCCGGTCACGCGCTTGGCCGCAAGCGGCACGAACGGCAGGCGCACGCCGGCGTGGATCGTGAAGTAGTCCACGCCCTGCTCGGCCTGTTCGATCAGGGTGTCGCGGAACACTTCCCAGGTCAGGTCCTCGGCGATGCCGCCGACCTTTTCCAGCGCCTGATAGATCGGCACGGTGCCGATCGGCACGGGCGAGTTGCGGATGATCCATTCGCGGGTGTCGTGAATGTTGCGGCCGGTCGACAGGTCCATCACCGTGTCCGCGCCCCAGCGGATCGACCAGACCATCTTGTCCACCTCGCTCGCCACGTCCGAGGCAACGGCGGAGTTGCCGATATTGGCGTTGATCTTGACCAGGAAGTTACGCCCGATCGCCATCGGCTCGCTTTCGGGGTGGTTGATGTTGGAGGGGATGATCGCCCGGCCGCGCGCCACTTCCTTGCGCACGAATTCGGGCGTCACGTAGTCCGGGATCGCCGCGCCCCAGTCCTGCCCGTCGCGGACGTATTCCTTCAGCATTGCACGGCCGAGGTTCTCGCGCTCGGCGACGTATTCCATCTCCGGCGTGATGATGCCGGCCCTCGCGTAATGCATCTGGCTGACGTTCATGCCCGGCTTGGCGCGCAGCGGGCGTTTCACCACGTTGGGGAAGGCCGGGACGCCGCCCGAGCGGTCAGGGCCGAGCTGGCCGTTGTCCTCGGGCTTCACGGCGCGGGCGTCGTATTCCTCGACATCGCCGCGCGCCATGATCCATTCGCGGCGCTTGGCGGCGAGGCCCGCCGCGATGTCGATAGTGACGTTTGGATCAGTGTAGGGGCCGGAGGTGTCGTAGACACGAACCGGCGCCTCGCCCGATCCGGGCTCAAGGTGGATTTCCCGCATGGCAACGCCGAGCGGCCCGACGTGAATCTTCTTCGACCCGCGAATGGGTCCGGTAGTAACGCCGATTTCCAGTTTGGAATTGATGTCGGCCATAAGCGATTTCCTTCGACTTATGGACGAAAGAAAGGTCGCGACAGAATAGTCCTGTGGCCCGCCCTTCCCTCCGCCCGTGTTAACGGGTTCAGGTTCAACGGGTCGGGCAGCGTGACCTGCCCCTCTCAGCCATTTGTTTCCGTTCGGCGTTCGGGATTCGAAAGCCTTGGGCACAAGCTCCCCGGGGATGGCGGGGACAATAGACGCGGCGTTTACAGGCGTCTAGACCGCCAACGAGACATGCCGGTAATCTATCGCCTCGACGCGCCCGCCTCCGAAGTCGCCCGTGCCATGGGCGCGGAAGCAGGCAATGATCCGTGGAGCGGCGGCCCTATTTCCGCCGGTGGCTTCGCGCCGATCATCACCATGGGGCGCGAGTTCGTGGCGGGGCCGCGTCCGCAGCACCGCCTCCCCCGCCGCATGATCCCGCGCCTCTGGGGCGTGCCGCCGCCGCCCGCCGCGTTCGACGAGCGCCGCCACGGCATTCTCACGGTCCGCAATCCGGGTAGTCCGTTCTGGACCGGCAACTTGCGCAATAGCGAGTTCCGCTGCCTCGTCCCCGCCACCGCCTTCATGGAATGGGGCAAGGCGGACCCGCGCGACGGCAAGCGGCGGCAATGCTGGTTCGGCACGTCCGACCAGCCGATCTTCGCGATGGCGGCGGTGTGGAAGGACAGCGAAGTGCCCAGCTTCGCGCTGCTTACCTGCCCTGCCAATGCGGCGCTGCGCAGCGAAGGGCGCGACACCATGCCGGTGATCCTGCCCGCCGATCCGGCCGCGCACAACCTCTGGCTGCGCGGCGAATGGAAGCGCGCGGCGGAACTGATCGCGCCTTACTCCTCCTCGCTGATGACCATGCGCGTGGCGGGATGATATTCAGCGATTGATGAGAGCCGCCGCGATCAGCGCAAGCCCGAAGGCGGCCGAAATCCACGCCCATACTCTCGACAGGGGGCTGAACCGCCTGATCCAGACCCCGAGGTAGCGGTCGGGAATGGCAAGGATCAGCAGCGCCTCCGCCCCCATCAGCACGCCGATCACGTTCATCACACGCGACAGCCAGTCGGGTGAGGACCACGGGTTGAGGAACCAGATCGCCACGCCGACAGGGAACTCGATCATCGCCGTCAGGAGTTGCAACGCGGGCGAGCGGGTGATCTCGTCCAGCAGTTTCTGCCAGTGGCCAGGCCGCTGCAATTCGCCAAGGCTGGTGAAGAGCGTGAACAGTCCGAGAAGCAGCGCGGACCAATGGGAAATCGGCACAAGCTCGTTCATGCGGAACCTCCGTATCTGAACAAGTGCCGGAAAGCGTTGTCGTTCCCGGCGAGCCGCGCGATCGCCCAAGGCTTGCGGCGGAGATCGGGGAACGCCATTTGCTTGCCGTGACCGATACGCCTGCCGATATCGATGCCCTGCTGCGCGCGATCCGGGCCTGCCGTGTCTGCGCCGCAAGCCTCCCGCACGAACCGCGCCCGGTGGTGCAGGCGGGCGTGAGCGCGCGCATTCTGGTGATCGGGCAGGCACCGGGCAGCAAGGTCCACGCCAGCGGCATTGCCTGGGACGACGACAGCGGCAACCGCTTGCGCGACTGGACCGGTCTATTGCCGGAGACGTTCTACGATCCCGCGCGGGTGGCCCATATGCCCAGCGGCTTTTGCTATCCCGGCAAGGGCTCCGGCGGCGACCTGCCTCCGCGCCCGGAATGCGCTCCGCTGTGGCACGGTCCTTTGCACGCTGCGTTGCCCGAGGTGCGGCTTACGCTGCTGGTGGGCCAATATGCGCAGAAACTTTACCTCCCGCGCGGCTTTGCGCCCAACCTGACCGAGGCCGTGCGCCATTGGCGCGAGGCGCCGGAGGGGCTGTTTCCGCTGCCTCATCCGGCATGGCGGAGCCGGTTGTGGATGGGGAAGAATCCGTGGTTCGAGGCGGAAGTTCTGCCCGATTTGCGAGCGCGAGTGCGCGCGGCGCTGGGGGATTAGGGTTTGGCCGATGAGGGCCCGCTTCGAATTGTGCGGTGCGCTTCTCTCGTTTCCGCTCAGGTTGAGCCTGTCGAAGCCGCCGAGGTGGGGCGCGAGGCCTCCATCCTTCGACAAGCTCAGGATGAGCGGAGTGGGGGTGGAGATGTTCGCGCTCCGTAATGCGAGATCATTTCCTGCCCCCTCCCAGCCCCGCTCAGGCTGAGCCTGTCGAAGCCCCCAAGGCGGGGCGCGAGGCCTCCATCCTTCGACAAGTTTTGCAGCACCCGGCGCAACAGGCGCGTGTCCGAGCGGACCCAGACCGCGCTCGCCGGCACGACGAGAGCCAGCCCCCCGCTTTCCGCCAAGGGCGCGAATTCCCGCTCCAGCGCGCCCAGCAACGGCGCCAGCGGCATGGCCCCGACCTCCGGATGGATTGCCCCGGCATCGAGCCGCGAGATCTCGAACAGCGCCTCCAGCAAGTCCTCCACCGAATCGAGCGCCGAGGCCGCCTGCCGCACGAGCACGCGGGGCCGCTCGGGCATGTCCTCGCCGTCGAGCGCCGAGACGAACAATCGCGCGGCATTGAGCGGCTGGAGCAGATCGTGGCTGGCCCCGGCAAGGAAACTGGTCCTCGAACGGTTGGCGCTTTCCGCCGCCTCGGTGGCGGCGACCAGCCGGTGGTTGACCTCCACCAGTTCGGCGGTGCGCTCGGCCACGCGGCGTTCGAGCGTCTCGGCCGTCTCGGTCAGCGAGCGGCGGAAGCGCACCTGATCGGTCACGTCGTCGAACGTGAAGACCATGCCCCCGCTGCCCAGCGGCACCGAACGCACGGTGATATGCCGCTGCCCCTCGGCATCCGCGAACATGCGGCAATCGGCCACCACGCGCGCGCCGCCGCCCACGCGCCATTCCAGCGCCTCGGGCCGGTCCAGCCCGCCCCGCTCGACGCACCAGCGCACCAGCACGTCATGCGTGGCGATCGGCGGGCGTTCGCCCTCGCCGCGGCCGGGCCCATCGAACCCCAGCAACATGTCGACGCCCTGGTTCCACGCCTGAAGCCGCCGGTGCGCGTCGAACAGGCAAACCCCTTCGGACAGCGTGTCGAGCGTGGCCTGCAAGGCAAGGTTGCGCTCACCCAGTTCGCGGGCACGCTGGCGGGCGTCCTCCGCCTTGACCGTGGTGACGTCGGTATAGATGCCGCCTTCGCGCGTGCGCAGCTCGTTGATCTGGATCCAGCGTCCATCGGCCAGCGCCTGCACATGCGCGCCGCGCGCCTCGCGGTGCAGGGCCACGCGGTCTTGCAGCCAGCGCTCGGGCGCGATGCGTGCGCCGATAGTGGCCCCCGCGTCCGCCATCTGCCGGGCGAGATCGAGGAACGAGGGCCCCGGCGCGGCATTCGCATGGCGCAGCGACTCGAACCACGGGAACATCCCGAAAAAGGCCTCGTTGCAGAGCACCAGCCGGTCCTCGGCATCGAACAGGGCGAATCCGTCGGCCAGCGAATCGATGGCATCGCGCAGCAGCGTCCGCGCGGCATCGGCAGTGGCATGCGCTTCGGCCAGATCGCGATGGGCCTCGGCCAGTCGGTCCAGCGCCTGCGACAGATCGGCCGTATCGGCGCATTCCGCTCCGGACTTCAATACCCTGCGCTTCACCGGATCCGCCACGCCGACGCGCTCCCGCTGCTGCCGCGATCATAGGCCGGTCGGGGCGGCGGGTGCCATTCGGGTGGCTACCTATGGATAAAGGGGTGGTGCCCCTTGCGCCGCGCCGCCCGCCTTTGCCAATAGGCCCTCGTGAGCGCCAACATCGTGATCGGACAGACGCCGGACGGCCAGCCGATCGAGATCGACATCAAGGAACTTCTCGCGACCCGCCTGCTGGTGCAGGGCAATTCCGGGTCCGGCAAGTCGCACCTGCTGCGCCGCCTGCTCGAAGAATCGGCCCCGATCGTGCAACAGGTGGTGATCGATCCCGAGGGCGACTTCGTCAGCCTTGCCGAGGAATTCGGTCATGTGGTGATCGACGGCGCGGCCTATGCCGAAAGCGAGATCGCCCGGCTTGGCGCGCGCATCCGCCAGCACCGCGCCTCGGTGGTCCTCGCGCTCGACGAGCTGGAGATCGACCAGCAGATGAAGTGCGCCGCGCAGTTCCTCAACGCCATGTTCGATGCCCCGCGCGAGCAGTGGTACCCGGTGCTGGTGGTGGTGGACGAAGCGCAGATGTTCGCGCCTGCCGCTGCCGGTGAAGTGACCGAAGAGGCCCGCCGCGTCAGCCTTGCGGCGATGACCAACCTGATGTGCCGTGGCCGCAAGCGCGGCCTGGCGGGCGTGATCGCCACCCAGCGTCTGGCCAAGCTGGCCAAGAACGTGGCGGCCGAAGCCTCGAACTTCCTGATGGGCCGCACCTTCCTGGACATCGACATGATTCGCGCTGCCGACCTGCTCGGCATGGAGCGGCGGCAGGCGGAAGCGATCCGCGATCTTGCGCGCGGTCAGTTCCTCGGCCTTGGCCCGGCGATCAGCCGCCGCCCGCTGGCGGTCAACATCGGCTCCGTGCGCACGGGCGCCAAGTCGGTGACGCCGGGGCTCACCCCGCTGCCCACCGCGACGACCGACGAACTGCGCGAGCTGCTGCACGACAATCTCCACGTCGAGCCCGAGCGCCCCGACTTCCACCGCCCGCCCCCGCGCCCGGCCATGGATGTCGAGGACTTGTCCGAATCGATCGCCGCCTCGCCCACGATCGCCGCCGCGCCGCCTGCCCGCCCGGAGCGGCCGGAGCCGGAGCCGGAGGAAAACCGCGCGGCGATGCTCGAAATTCTCAACGCGATGGCGAACGACGACGATTGCGCGTTCCAGCCTTCCACCACGCTGTTCCAGGACTTCACGATCCGCTGCCGGATGAAGGGCATCTCGGTACGCGGGCTGGACGCAACGATGTTCCGCCGGGGCTTCGCCGCCGCGCTCGCGGGGATCGAGGATCCGGAGGACGAGCGCTGGTTCGACCTGTTCAACCTGGCCAAGCACGTGCCGGACGACGCGCTGGCGCCGTTCTACCTGATCGCGCGCGCCGCCATGGAAGACCAGCCCTGCCCGGACGACATGGTGCTGGCGCGCATCTACGGCACCAGCAGCCCGCGCCGCGTGCAGCGCCTGCTGGACTATCTGGAAAAGGACGGCCTGATCGTGGTGCGCACCGACTTTTCGGGCAAGCGCTCGGTCGGGCTGCCCGATCTCGGGGTTACCACCGCGCCCGTTGAGGCGTAGAAGGATCTCATGGCCGAGATCATCAACCTGCGCATGGCCCGCAAGGCGAAAGCCAGAGCCGAGACCAAAGCGCAGGCAGAGACCAACCGCGCGCAACACGGCCGCAGCAAGAGCGAACGCCGGGCAACCGAGGCGGAGATCGCCCGGATCGACCGCACCGTCGACGGCGCGAAGCGCGAACGCGCGGACCATGAAGGCGGGGACGACTGATGCGCACCACCAGCGGCGAGGCCAGTGTGCGCCTCTATCACCTCGACGGCGGCCCTGAGGGCGGCGGCGTGACCACGATTTTCTACGGCTCGCTGTGGGAAGCCATGGAGATCGCCGCGCAGCAGACCGAGGACGTGCAGGATGGCCTGTTCATCGCCACCGACAACGATGTGATCGCCTATATCGACCTGCTGGAGGGGTAAATCCCTGAAGCTCCTCCCCTGCAAGGGGAGGAATTGGCGCTTGCCTACTCCGGCTGCGGCACCAGCCGAAGGTAGGGCTTCAACGTCTCCCAACCCTCCGGATAAATCTTCGCCGCTTCGTCGTCCGACACGGCGGGAACGATGATCACCTTCTCACCATCCTGCCAGTTCACCGGCGTCGCCACGCGATGGCGGGCGGTAAGCTGCATCGAATCGAGCACGCGCAGGATTTCGTCGAAGTTGCGGCCGGTGGTCATGGGATAGCTGATCATCAGCTTGATCCGCTTGTCCGGACCGATCACGAAGACGGTGCGCACGGTGGCGTTATCCGCTGCCGTCCGACCGTCTGAACCGCCCTCGATCGCTTCGGGCAGCATGTTGTAGAGCTTGGCGACGGTCAGTTCAGTGTCGCCGATCATCGGGAAGTTGGGCTTGGTGCCTTGCGTTTCGGCAATGTCCTCGGCCCAGCGCTCGTGATTGCCGACGGGATCGATGCTGAGGCCGATCACCTTGGTGTTGCGCTTGTCGAATTCGGGCTTGAGGCTGGCCATATAGCCCAGCTCGGTGGTGCAGACCGGCGTGAAGTCCTTGGGGTGCGAGAACAGGATCGCCCAACTGTCCCCGATCCATTCGTGAAAATTGATCGGACCTTCGGTGGTCTCTGCCCTGAAATTGGGGGCTTCGGAATTGATGCGGAGCGTCATCGCGGTCTTCCTCTCGGCGTCGGGAAGACCTTGGGGCTTCCCGAACATGTGAAACGTCGAATTCGAGAAGCGTTATTCGCGCGATTGAGTATCCGATTCGTCGGAAGCTGGACAGAACCTTTCGTGTAGTGGTGAACACATCTTCATCCCCGCCGCAGCCACAGGCGACGAGGCGAGCCTAAAAGGAGATCACCGCCGCGCCGATGGCGTCCCAGATCCGCGCCAGTTCGTCGTCGGTGATGCAGTAGGGCGGCATGACGTAAACGGTGTTGCCCAGCGGGCGCAGCAGCACGTCGCGCTCGCGGAAGAAGGCCATCAGGCGGGGAGCAAGGTCACTCATGTAGCCGGTTTCGCCACTGGTCTTGAGGTCCAGCGCGGCAATCGTGCCAAGCGTGCGCGGGTTGTCGAAATGGCAGAACTGACCCAGCTTTTCGATCCACGCCGCCTGCTTTTCGGCCAGTGCCTGCACGCGTTCCAGCACCGGCTCCTCACGCCAGATGGCAAGGTTTGCCGCCGCCGCCGCGCAGGCGATGGGGTTGGCGGTGTAGCTGGAGGAATGGAAGAACATCCGGGCCCGATCGGTCGAGTAATGCGCCTCGAAGATCGGCTCGCTGGCCATCGTCACTGCCAGCGGGATCGCGCCGCCGGTCAGGCCTTTCGACAGGCAGAGGATATCGGGCACCACGCCGGCCTGTTCACAGGCGAGCAGCGTGCCGGTGCGGCCCCATGCGGTCATCACTTCGTCGGCGATGAACAGCACGCCGTACCTGGCGCAGATCTCGCGCATCGCCTTCAGCGTGTCCGGCCCGTAGAACAGCATCCCGCCGGAGCCGAGCACCAGCGGCTCGACGATCAGCGCGGCTGTATCCGGCTGGCGGCAGAGGGCCTCCAATGCGTCCAGCGTTTCCTGCTCGGCACCGGCGGCGGGGAAGGGGATGCGGCCCACGTCGAACAGCAGCGGGTCATAGGGCCGGTTGAACACACCGCGCGCCCCTACCGACATCGCGCCGATGGTGTCGCCGTGGTAGGAATTGTCCATCACCACGATGCGGTGGCGGTTTTCGCCGCGCCAGTGCCAGAAGCCGAGCGCCATCTTCAGCGCCACCTCGACACTGGTGGAGCCCGAATCCGAGAAGAACACACGCGTCAGGCTCTCGGGCATCAGCGCGCGCAGGCCGGCGGCGACTTCCTCGGCCGGTTCGTGCGTCCAGCCTGCGAAGATCAACTGGTCCAGCTTGCCCGCCTGCTCGGCAATCGCGCCCATGATGCGCGGGTGGCAGTGACCGTGCGTCGTCACCCACCACGAGGAGATCGCGTCCACCACCGCGCGCCCGTCCGCCGTGTGCAGCAGCGCGCCTTCGGAGCGGGTGACCAGCGGCACCGGCTCCTGAAGGCCGTGCTGGGTGAAGGGATGCCAGATCGAAGAGGTCATGCTGCCCCCGTTTCCACTACGAAATCGTTGAGATCGAAATTCGCCTCGAACGCCTCGCGCAGCGTATCCGGCGTCAGCGGCGAGACGTGCGGCAGGCGGCCGAGGCGGCGGACTTTGCCCATCGCGCAGATTGTTGCCTCGCTGTCTTCCTGAGGCTCGCCGACGAAGGCCACGCCCAGCACCTCGACCCCGCGCGCGCGCAGGGCTTCGATGGTCAGAAGCGAGTGGTTGATCGTGCCCAGCACCGTGCGGGCGACCACGATCACCGGTGCGTTCCAGCGTGCGAACTGGTCGGCATACGTCATGCTGCGCGAAAGCGGCACCAGCGCGCCGCCTGCGCCTTCGACCACCAGCGGGCCATCAACCTGCGGCAGGGCGAGGCGGGCAGGATCGATCTCCACCCCGTCGATCTCGGCCGCGCGGTGGGGCGAGCAGGGGGTGGTGAGGCGATAGGCTTCCGCCAGCACCTTTTCGCGCGGCAGGCCAGAGAGGCGGGCGACGCGGTCGGCATCGCCGCCGTCTTCTTCCAGCCCGGCCTGCACCGGCTTCCAGTAATGCGCGCCGAGGGCGCCCGCGAGGGCGGCGGCGAAGACGGTCTTGCCGATTTCGGTATCGGTGCCGGTGACGATCAGGGTGCTCATAAGCCGCTCAACTAGCGCGGCATAAGTGACAGGTCACGACCTCGTAAGTCACTTCGCATCCGCTTTGGGCAAATCGACCCAGCGTGCGGCGCAATTGTCCGGGCGTCAGGGGGCGGTGATTGGCGTCGGCCGCCTGCGCGCCGATGGCTTTGAGGCCGCGCAGGAAGGCCATCGGGTCTTCGTGGCGCTCCACGTGATTTTCGACCGTGACGGCGCAGTCTCTGAAAGCTTCGACCGGCGCGAAAGCGGGTGTTCCGGCGCTCAAGCCTTCGGCAGCATGAGCGGCGCGCCACTCGGCGAAGCTGCCGGGGCCGAGCGTGGTGACCATCAGGTGCCCGCCGGGAGCCAGCCATCCCGCCATGCGGGCGAGCGCGGCGGGAGCATCGTCGAACCACTGCACGGCAAGGCTGGAGCAGATCAGTTCGAACGGCCCGCATTCGGGCGCGCCATATTCGCCGTCGAGCACGGCAAAGCGGCGGTGCGCGCTTTCGCCAAGGCGGGCGCGGCAGCGCTCCAGCATTTCGGGCGCGAGATCGGTGATCAGCCAGTCGCCGCCGATGCCGACGTTAGTCAGCGCCTCGGTGAGAAAGCCGGTGCCGCAGCCGATCTCCAGCACGCGGGGCGCTTCAGGCAGGTCCAGAGTGGCGATCCGCACCGCCAGCGCCTCGGCCACTTCGCGTTGCACGCGGGCATGGCCGTCGTAGTCGGGGGCGGCGGCGAAGGCGCGGCGCACTTTCTCGCGCGGGACGTTCATGTCAGCAGCCCCGCCAAACCGCGCACCGCTTCGGCGCAGAGGTCGGGGTCCTGTATCGGCAGGAGATGGCCGCCCGCTTCGCTTTCGATCCGGCGCACGTCGCCGCCCTCGAAGGTGGTGGCGCGCATGGGGCCGGGCAGCAGCGGATCCTGCCCGCCTTGCAGCGAGATCACCGGCACCTTGGGCAGCGGCGCGCGGGCGTCGCGCAGGCGCAGCAGGTCGCGGCGGAGCAGCTCGGCGTCGATCTTGCCTTCGGGAACGGTGCCGCCGATCTGCTGGTGGAAGCTGGCGAGCACGCCTGCCGGGCTCTGTCCGAAACGGCGGATCATGTGCTCCACCACGCGCACCGGCACGCCCGGTTGGCCAAGCGGGGCGGTGAAGCGCGCGAAGCCGTTGATCGCCACCACACCGGCAAGCCCCGGCGGCGGATCGGTGAGTACGCGGATCGTGCCGAAGCTGTGCGTCACCGCGATGCAGGGGCCGTCCACTTCAGGCGCGAAAGGCGCGCCGAAATAGCCGCGATCGTCGATCACGCTGTCAAAATCGGACAGCAGGGCGGCAAGCGGCTGCCAGAAGCTGCGGTCGAACCCCCAGCCGTGGGCGAAGAGCAGCTTCACAGATGGCCCTCGATGGCGGCAAGCAGCGCGTCGATATCGGCTTCGGAATGCGTGGCGCGCAGGGCAAGGCGCAACCGGCTGGTGCCGGGCGGTACCGTCGGCGGCCGGATCGCGGAGGCGAGGAAGCCCGCCTCCTCCAATTTGCGGGAGAGCGCCATGGCATCGGCCTCGGCCCCGATCACGGCGGGCACGATCTGGGTGGAGGACTCGCCATGGTCCAGCCCCAGTCTTGCCAGCCCTGTACGCAGCCTGTCGCCCAGCGCAGCAAGATGCGCGCGCTCGGCGTGCATAGTCGGCACCAGATCCAGCGCGGCATCGACCGCGCCCAGCACGGCGGGCGGCGGCGCGGTGGTGAAGATCATCCCGCTGGCGGCGTTGACGAGATAGTCGATCAGCACTTGCGACCCGGCGATATAGGCGCCGAACCCGCCCAGCGCCTTGCTGAACGTGCCCATGATCACGTCCACGCGCCCGGGAGCGAGCGCCGAAAGACCGGCGCCGTCCGGGCCGAGCACGCCGGTGGCATGGGCCTCGTCGATATAGAGCACGGCGTCATACCGCTCGGCGATTTCGGCCAGACGCACCACATCGGCGCGGTCACCGTCCATCGAGAACACGCTCTCGGTCAGGATCAGCCGCGCGGGAGCCTCTGCGCCTTTGCTGGCAAGAAGCTGTTCGAGATGATCGAGATCGTTGTGCCGGAACCGGTGCTGGCGCGCGCCGGACATGGCTACACCGGCATGCATGGAAGCATGGATCAGCCGGTCCGCGAACACCGCGACACCGGGCATGGCCGCGATCAGCGCGGGGATCACTGCCGCATTGGCCTGCCAGCCGCTGGCGAACACCAGCGCCGCTTCGGCATGCTTGAACCGGGCGATCCGGGCTTCGAGGGCGAGATGTTCGGCGCTCGTCCCCGTTACCAGCCGCGAGGCGCCCGAGCCGGCGCCATGCGCGCGCGCCCACTCGCCCGCACGCTCCACCAGCAGCGGATGGCGGCTGAGGCCCAGATAATCGTTGCTCGAAAAGTCCACGAGTTCGCGGCCATCGCGCCGGATGCGCCCCGCCGGGGCGAGGGCTGCGGGCCGCAAGATGCGGCGTTGACCGGCGCTGTCGATCCGCGCGAGCGCAGCTTCAAGGAAGGAATCGAGCCTCTTCATCGCCGCCGCCGGTATGGCAAGCGGACGGCGGAGACAATCGATATCGGCGAATAGAGTGCGCGAACGCGCCCAGCCGCATGCGTCAAGGAGCGCAATCAATTGGATGATCGACGAACGGCCCAATTGCAGATAGATTCGCCGCGAACAGGGGGAGGGGTGATGATGGACGACGGTTCCCATCACGGCGAGCAGGTCCTTCGCACGGTGCGGTCCGAAAGTGCCGCCGCGCTGTCTCCTGTCGCGGCATCGTGGTGCCGTTCTGCATTGCGCTATGGGTTGGACCCCGATGGCATGCCCGCCGTCCAGCCGATAGAGGCCGCCATGCTGGCCAGGATCCGCGAGGCGAGCGGCGCGCTTCCTCTCATTGCCGGTCCGGTGATCGACACGCTGTTCGGCAGTGTTGCGCGCAGCGGCGCCTGCCTGTTGCTGGCCAATGGCGACGGCGTGGTGCTGGATATGCGCGCCGGGGCCGCGGACCACGCACACTTCATGTCGCACGGCCTTGCGCCCGGGGCCGACTGGGGCGAAGCGCGCGAGGGCACCAATGGCATCGGCACTTGCCTTGTCGAGCAACGGCCCGTCACGATCCGCCGCAACGAGCACTTCGCCAGCCGCAACACCGCCGTTTCCTGCATGGCCGCCCCCGTCTTCGATCCCGAAGGGCGGGTGATGGCGGCGCTCAATGTCTCCAGCGCCCGGAGCGATCTGGACGATGCGATGGCGCTGCTGGTCGCCGCGCTGGTGCATGACGCCGCGCGCACGATCGAGCGCGACGTGTTCTGCCAGAGCTTTGCGGACGCGCGCATCGTGCTGGCACCCGGCGAGCGTCCGGGCGGCGGCCCGTCGCTGCTGGCCGTGGACCGTGACGATCTGGTGATCGGCGCCACCCGCGCGGCTCGGCGGCGGCTGGGGCTGGAGATCGGCACCATGCTTGACCCGCGCCCGCTGGGCGACGTGCTGGGCCAGCCCGCGACGGGCGGCTTCGATGATGGCGACCGGGCCGTGCTGCGCCGGGCGCTGGCGCGTGCGGGGGGCAATGTCTCGGCTGCGGCACGGCTGTTGGGAATCGGCCGGGCCACGTTCTACCGCCGTATGGAGCGTGTGGGCCTGACTGCCTGAGTGACTAACGGCCGACGGGCAGAGCGATAGGGCTCCGACCTGTCCCGCTGCTGAGACAGGTTCGCAAAAGCACTTCCTCCGGCCCCTTGCCCGCCTGATTACGCTGTCATATTTTCCATATGCAGTTTCCCGAGGTCTCCTCCCCTCCGCAGCCTTGGGAAGCGCTGGCGCTGGCGAGACCCGTCCCTCTCTCCCATCCCCCCGCACGGGGCCTCGCCGGCGCTTTAAATTCTCTCATCGGACCCTTCGGGGGCCATGCAATCGGAGCCGCAGGCCGGTTCACGCGTTGCAACGGCATCGAAAACAATCCCGATGGGGTCGCGCTTGAAACTGCTTCTTCCCTCTTCGCTTGTGCTCTGTGCACTGCTCGCCGCTTGTAATTCCCAGCCTCGCAAGCCCGAGGCGCCGGCTTCCACGGCTCCGGCAAACCCGCTCGCATTCGGCGATGCGCGGGATGCCGGAGCGCCCGATAATCCCGTGTTGCGTGGGCAAGTCGCGCTGGACCGGCGGGGCTTTTCACCCGGCGTGATCGACGGCAAGGACAATGCCGCAACGGCGCTGGCGCTGCGCGGTTTCCAGCAGGCGCAGGGCCTGCCAACGACCGGCAAGTTCGACCCGGCGACGCAGCAGGCGCTGTTCGCCGGGATCGACGGCACCGGCACCCGACTTGTGGTGATCCCGGTGGCCTTCGCGCGCGGTCCGTTCCATCCCAACCTGCCGCGCGACATCGCGGGGCAGGCACGGTTTGACCACCTCGGCTACCGCAGCATGAGCGAGGCGCTGGCCGAGCGTTTCCACACCACGCCCGAAATGCTACTTGCCCTCAACGGCCCGGGCACTGTGCTGGGCGCAGGCCGCAAGGTGCGTGTGCCTGACATTCCCGACGCCGCGCCCGCGCAGATTCGGGACGACAAGACCGGCTGGGCGGATACTTTGGTGCGCCTCGGCGTCAGCGGCGATCAGCCCCACGCCGATCACATCGTGGTTGATCGTTCGGACGGTGCGCTGCGGGCCTTCGACAGTCAGGATCGGCTCATAGCGCAATTCCCCGTCACCACCGGCAGCGCGCACGATCCCTTGCCGATCGGCACGTGGAAAATCGTCGGCGAGGCGCGCAATCCGGACTATCACTTCAACCCGGATCTGTTCTGGGACGCGAAGAAGAGCGCCAAGGACAAGCTGTTGCAACCGGGTCCGAACGGGCCGGTGGGCGTGGTCTGGCTGGACCTGTCCAAGGCGCATTACGGCATCCACGGAACGCCTGAGCCGCAGAATATCGGCAAGACCGAAAGCCACGGCTGCGTGCGCCTGACCAACTGGGATGCGGCGCGGTTGGCGCAGATGGTCTCGCCGGGGACGAAGGTGGTGTTTCAGATCTGAGGGCGGCCAGTTGGGGGCGCAAACGCCCTCCCGCCAACCGACGTCATCCTGAACTTGTTTCAGGATCCATCACGCCACCGGCACTGTGCTTCGATCGGCAAGCGGAAATCGCCGCCCCATGCGCGCGGCCGTTCCGGGCAGGCCGACAAATGGATCCTGAAACAAGTTCAGGATGACGGATTGAGGGGAGCGATTGAGACGCTGCCGAAGCTAGAGGATCGAAATTTCCGCCAGCCACCGCTCCACGAGCGAAGGCCATATCTCGACCGGATGCCCGATCTTCCGGAGCGCAAAGGCATGGTCGCCTTTGGCGAAGAGATGGACCTCGGTCGGCACGCCCGCCGCATCCAGAGCGCGCGCGTACATCGTGCTGTTGCAGATGTTGTCCTTATGATCGTCCCAGTCTTGCACGATGAAAGTCGGCGGTGTCTGCCTGGTCACGTGGATGGTCGGGTCGAACGTCGTGCCTTCGCGGCAGAGATGGCCGGGATAAGCGGCCACGGCAAAGTCGGGACGGCTGCTGATCCTGTCCATGGCATCGACGGGCTTGTAGGCGGGTGTGAAGATATTGCTTGTCTGCGCGACCAGATAGCCGCCCGCCGAAAAGCCGATGACGCCGATCTTGTTCGGGTCGATGCCGAGTTCCCCGGCGCGGGCGCGGGTGAGCCTGATGGCCCTTTGCGCGTCTTGCAGCGCCCGCAGGACTTTCGGCGTGAATTGGCAGTCGCAGCTATCCGACCAGGCGGTGTCGCTGCCGGGAACGCGGTATTTCACGAGAACGCAGGTCATCCCGCGCGAGGTGACCCAGTCGCAGACTTCGGTTCCTTCGAGATCGATGGCCAGATTCTGGAAGCCGCCACCGGGGAATACCACCATGGCGGCCCCCGTGTTCGCGCCCTTCGGCGCAAAGACCATCATGGTCGGCACGGTGACATCGTAGATCGCGGTGGCGGGCTGTCCGGCGATGCTGTGAGGGTTCACCACGGCCGTCTCGGGCGGTTGGGGCGTGCCTTCCATGTCCGGTACTTTGCCCGGCCAGAGCGGTATCTGGCTGATGCCGGGCGGAGCCTGCCACGCCGTTTCCCGGCTCGCGGCGAGGCCCGGCGTCGCGATCGACGCCGCGACGAGAGCGAGCAGAACGGTAAAGCGTTGCGGCACAGGCAGAATCCCTCCCGATTCCATTCGCGGAAGGTAGCTCTGCGGAGAGGGGCGTCAACGGCAAGCGCAGCCGGTCCGGAGGGGGTGCGCCCGGTCGAAATCGCTTCAGCTTTCCAGCGAATAGCCTGCCTCGCGCCATGCCTTCATCCCGCCGTCGAGCGCGCTGGCGCGGGGGAAGCCAAGGTCGCGCAGGGTCGCGGCGGCCAGCGTGGAGATCTTGCCGAACTCGCAGCAGGTCACGATCTTCACGGTCGGATCGCAGAGCATGGCGTTGACGCGCAGTTCCAGTTGCCCGCGCGGCAGGTGCACGGCCCCGGGGACGTGACCGGCCTCGAAGGCGTCCTTTTCGCGCACGTCCAGCACCACGAAGTCCCCGCGATTGGCGCCGACGCGCGCGGCCAGTTCCTCCAGCGCGATGAACGGCACGCGGGCAGCGGCATCGGCCAGCAGTTGCGCCACCGTCCGGCCGCCGTTCATGTTGGTGCGCAGCGCCTCGGTCAGGTGTCTCGGCGCGGCGAGGTCCAGTTGCTGCATCATCGCCACGAATTCGGCGCGGTCGGTCTTCTGGAGGCGCGGATTTCCGGCGATCTCGGCAGCGATGGTGGAATGGGTGCGGCCCTTGTAGTCGTGCGCCGGGAAGACCAGCGTGTCTGGCGGCAAGGTCAGCAGCTTGCCGAACAGACTGTCGAACAGGGCCTCGGGATCGCCGCTCGGCAGGTCGGTGCGCCCGGTGCCGCCGATCAGCAGGGTATCGCCGGTGAACACCCGGTCTTCCGCCACGATGCACATCGAATCGCGGGTATGGCCCGGCGTGTGCAGGGCCCGCAGCCGCAAGCCGCCGACGATCAGCATGTCCCCATCGTCCAGCCGCATGTCGGCATAAGGCGCGGGGCTCAGCCGGTTCATCACCACCGGCGCGTGGAGCAATCCGGCAAGCTCCCGGCTGGCCGAGAAGTGGTCGGCATGGGTATGCGTGTCGAGTACATAGCGCACGTGCACGCCCATCTGCCCGGCAAGGCCCATGTAGCGGTCTATCTGGGACTGTTCGGGATCGATCAGGATCGCCGCACGCGTATCCCCGCAGGCGAGGAGGTAGGACTGGCAGCCACCTGTCGCGATCTGCTCGAAGATCATCGGCATCTTCCCCGGCAAGAGTGGCCTATTCTTGCCCCTCATCGGCGCGGGCAACAAGGGCGCGAGTCCGTTTCGGGCGCATATCTTTCGGATATCCCGGCGGGATTCCGTGCCGGCCCGCGCGCTGCACAGGCAGTTCCGGACGGGGCGAGCCCTGGTCGGGGTGGACCGAATCTGCCCGTCTTGCCTTGGGCGGTACGGGAATCCTAACCCTCGGCGTCCCGATCCCGATTTTCAGATCAAGGACATGTCATGAAATTCGCATCCGCCGCGCTTGCGGTTCTCGCCGGCGCTAGCGCGCTCGCCGCCACGCCCGCCATGGCCAGCGTCGTGAACGCAGAGGCCAATCTGGCCCGCTCCGAAGGCGACTGGGGCGGCGAACTGGCACTGGGGGTTCCCGTAGTCCAGGATGGCGGGTTCGAGATCACGCCCGGCGTCGGCCTGTTCTTCCATGAGCGTGACCACCCGAACTACTACCACGACAATGGCGATTGCTTCAGCAAGCAGAGCGGCAATCAGGTTTCCGGCGGCAAGTGCGACAATTCCGGCACGACCATCTTCGCCAAGCTGGAGGCGACCTATCGCCTGCCGATGTCGCTCGCGGTCGGCGTGGGTGCGCGGCTGACGGGCGATAACCTGCGTCCTTACGGCACCGTATCGATGCCGGTGTTCCCGCATCTCAATCTCAAGGGGAATGTCGGCGATCACTACCTTGCGGCGGGGTTGCAGGCGCGGTTTTGAGATATCGTGTTCCTCCCCTTGAGGGGGAGGAACTTCATTGATCGTCCCGACCTAAACCGCTTCGATCGTCACCGTATCGATGGTGAACGAACCATCCGTCTCGATCCCGAACCATTCCGCCACTTCAGCCGGAGCGACTGCCTGCAGCGCCCGGATCGCCGCCACCCGCTCGGGCGGAGTGCGCATGCGGGCAGTCCAGACCGGGAAGTCCATCCGCAGCCGCGCGGTTCGTACCTCACGCACCGTGAACCCGGCGCGATCCAGCATCGCGATCCACTGTGCCACCGTGTAATCGCGCACATGGCTGACATCGCGGAGCAGTTCCACGGCCTGCAGATGCGTGTCCGCCGAAGCATCGCCCGGCGCCACCACGTCCACGAAGATCGCCGGCGAACCCGCCTTCAGCACCCGCCGCGCCTCACGCAGGCCCACTTCAGCATCGCGCCAGTGGTGCGTGGAAAAGCGGCAGCCGAGGAAATCGAAGCTCTCATCCGCGAACGGCAGCGCTTCAGCAGGCGCCGCTTCCACCGCGATATTCCCGAGGCCGCGCCGAACAGCCTCGGCAGCGACTTGTTCCAGCATCTCCGGCGACAGATCGCAGGCCGTCACCTTCTCAGCATGCGGCGCCATGGCGTAAGCCACGTGCCCACCGCCCGCGCCAAGATCGATCGCGTGGCGCGGCGCGGCAACGAGCGCGCGGGCGGCGATGGTTTCGAGATCCGCGCCTGAGGCGTGGACGGCACTGGTCACATAGGCAGCGGACATTTCGCCGAACTGGCTTTTCGCCAGCCCATGCTGCGTCGGGGCATATTCAGTCTGATCGGTCATGGTCGATCTCCTTTCGCCGCCTCAAATGAACGCAATTTAGCCTGTTACAATGTAGATAATTATCCTGTTATAACCGCCACCATGTCCACCGAGGAACAACGCCGCCTGCTGGGCGCCTTCGTCCGCGCCCGCCGCGAAGGGCTCGCGCCCGAAGGCCATGCCCGCCGCCGCCGCACGCCCGGTCTGCGGCGTGAGGAACTGGCCGCCCGCGCCGCCATCGGCACCACATGGGTCGCCTGGATCGAACAGGGCCGCGAAGTGCGCCCTTCCGCCGAAACGCTCGGCCGCCTTGCCGGTGCCCTCAGCCTCTCGCCGGCCGAGCGCGACTACCTCTTTTCGCTCGCCGAGCGGCGCGATCCCGCCGATCCCTTCGCCGCTCCGCGCGAGGCCGCGCCGCCCGCGATTACCGCCGCCGTGGCCGCCCTGCCCTTCCCGGCCTATGCGCTGGATCCGGCATGGTCGGTCTGCGCCGCCAATGCCGCCGCGCGCCGCCTGTTTGCAGGACTGTTCGACAGCGAAAGCGCGCCCAACTTATTGCGATACGTCTTCACTCACCCCGCCGCGCGCAGCCTGCTGCCCGACTGGCACACCCGCGCCATGCGCCTGCTCGCCGAGTTTCGCCGCGACTACGGGCGTGTGATGAGCGACCCGCGCGTCGCTGCCGTGGTGGAATGGCTCCAGAACGAAAGTCCGGAATTCCGCGAAGGGTGGGAGAGCCAGTCGGTGCTCGCGCGCGAAGGCGGGGCACGGGATTTCCTGCATCCGGAGGACGGGTTGTTGCGCTTTACCCAGCACACTCTGGCGGATGTGGAGCGGGAGGATTTTCGCCTGGTGTTTCTGGAACCGGCCGAGGCGGCAAAGCCCTGACGTCAGCACAATCAGACCGGCCAGTTCCTTAAACTCCGTCGCCCCCGCGAAGGCGGGGGCCCCGCTGCCTTTTTACCTCGCCTCAAAGAACAAGCGGGGTCCCCCCCGCGCGGGGACGACGGGGAGTATTGGGGGTTGGTTTGAGTGGGGATCCGAACGAGAGTTGCGGCCTAAAGCTCCATCACACTCGGCTTGCTCGACCGCTCGATCATGCCCGTCGTCCGCTCGCCATCCCAGGTGTAGAAAGCGTGGCTCTGCTGCACGAGCGGGAAGTCCTTCGGCCAGTCCGGCGGCAACACATGCCCGCCGCGCGAGCGAGTATTGATGAACGTCTCGCCCGCGATCTCCACGCGGCGCCCGTCGATGGTTTCCAACACGAAGGACACGTTCTCCCCCCCGGTCAGGAAACGCCGCAACCACGGCACCTGCACCGGACGCGCGGGCGTGCGAGTGCCGTCCGCATCGATGATCCAGCCCTCGGCGTAATTGAGACCGCCATCGTCACGCGGAGGATAGATGTTGAACCCGAAGGCCCGCCCGCTGGGGAAGACGGCGCTCTGCCAGCAATGCCCCCAAAACCCGGCAAAGGCGCGGAAGCCGGTGCGGCGGATGCGTAGGCCATTGGCCTTGAACGGGCGGCTCTCGCCATTGACGGTGAGCGTGCCGGTGCAGCGGAAAAGCTGTTCGTAGCGCGGGCTCATGAAACTGCCCTGCTCGCCCCCCAATGCCTCGGCGGCTTCGGGAAGGAGCGAGCCCGGCACCCAAGGCGGCGCGGCCATTTCCATGTCGACGGCGATTTCGAGGTCGGCCCAAGCCGTTTCCTCGAAGCCGGGATTGTCGATGATTTCCTGCGCCGTGGTTTCGGCCACTTGGCCCTTGTAGGTCGCAGTCCAGCGGCGGAAGGGCTCCACGCATTCGAAGCGGACGGGGCCGGTGCCGCGCACGGTGGGGCGGCCATCGGCACCGTAGGGCGCGTGCGTATCGCCATCCCCGCGCTTGGAGAGCAGGCGGCCATCGGCGAAAGCGACGTCCAGCCAGAACTCGTGGCGATCCCAGTGCGAGCCCACCGCTTCGACACCGATGCGCATGGCGAAGAGGCCGTTTTCCTCCTCGATCCAGACGTTCACGGCATCGCGGAGGCCATCGTCGGGCTTTTCGGCCACGACGAATTCACGCTCTTCGGGAACTCCGCCTGACAAGTCCATCGCTGCGGTGGCCATGGCAATCTCTCCTCGGTTTTGCCGGGGAGGCTGTCATGACATGCAAACGAGGTCACGCCCCGGCACATGCGCCGGGGCGATATCCTGCCTGCCTCAATCGGTAACGATCAGGCGTAAGGCGGCTTGTGGAGGCCTTTGGGGCTGGTCGTGAAGATCTCGCAGCCCGTTTCGGTAATGCCGATCGAGTGCTCGAACTGCGCCGAGAGCGACTTGTCGCGCGTCACCGCCGTCCAGCCGTCCGAAAGCAGCTTCACCGGCGGCTTGCCGAGGTTGATCATCGGCTCGATGGTCATGAACATGCCGGGCTTGAGCAGCGGCCCAGTGCCCGGGCGACCGGCGTGAACCACTTCGGGCGCGTCATGGAACAGGCGGCCGAGGCCGTGGCCGCAGAACTCACGCACGACGCCGTAACGCTGCGACTCGGCATAGGCCTGAATGGCCGCGCCGATGTCGCCCACGCGGTTGCCGGGCTTGGCCTGCTCGATACCGATCATCAGGCATTCGTACGTCACGTCGACAAGGCGGCGGGCCTTCAGCGCGACATCGCCGGCCAGGTACATGCGGCTGGTGTCGCCATGCCAGCCATCGAGCAGCGGGGTCACGTCGATATTGACGATATCGCCGTCCTTGATTGTCTTTTCCGACGGAATACCGTGGCAGACGACGTGGTTGATCGAGATGCAGCACGAATGCGCATAGCCGCGATAGCCAAGAGTTGCGGGCACGGCGCCGCCGTCGAGCGTCAGTTCGCGCACCTTGTCGTCGATCTCGGCGGTGGACACGCCCGGCTGCACCATCGGCGCGATTTCGTCGAGAATCATGGCGGCAAGGCGGCCTGCCTTGCGCATGCCCTCGAAGCCCTCAGGCCCGTGCAGCTTGATGGTGCCGTCGCGCAGGACGGTTTCGTTTCCGGGTTCGACGGTCTGGTATTCGGTCATGTCCACCAAGATAGCGAGGCCGCGCTGAAAATGCGAATCGGGAGTGCGCAGTCACGGTTGCCTTTCATGCAGCCGCAGCCTTCCGCGCTTATTTTCCCAGCGAAAAGCTCGCGCGGTACTGCGGTTTCAGCGTCGCCATCACGGCAGCGGTGACAGGTAGCGTGATCTCGTAACTGCCTTCCGCATAAGGCCCCGCATTGTAGGGCGGCACCAGCAGGCCGATGCGGTTGAACGTCTGCCCGTTGGTGGATCCCAGAATCACCACTTGCTCGACCGGATCGATGCAGTCCGAGAACATCTCGTCGCTGCCCGAGGCGACCGGGGCGCCGCGCCGCTTGCCGCGTTCCTTGTCCAATGCCGCGCAGAACGGCGTGCGCAGCGCTTTCGAGAGTGCTGCCTTGCTGACGAACAGGTCCTCCGGCTTGCGCACGGTTTCAGCGTGGCGGTCCCATAGCAGGGTCTCGAACGTGCTCATCCCATGCGCGCCGCCAGTGAAAGTATAGAGCTGCGACGACAGCGAGAGCCAGCCGGGCAGGTCGGCCACGACCTTCCAGTCCTCCCCGTAGCTGTGCGCGTGGTAGGGGAAGCCCTGCTTCTTGGCCTCGCCCCGATCAGTCCGCGAGGACGAGATGAGTTCCGAGCGCGCCTGTTCAAGCTGCTTATCAAGCTCCGCCTTCAGGCCGGGGATCGAGCCCGCCGCGTCGGGGTAGGAATAGCTGAATTCGTAAAGGTCGTTCTCGACCTTCTCCGAGCGGCCGCCGCCGACCGGGTCGCTGGCGGGAACGGCGCTGGCATCGGCCGCTGGCTCGCTCGCTTCCTCGGTCACGACCGCCTCCTGCGTGACGGTTTCGGTGACCGTTTCGCTCGGGTTGGGCGTGGTCCCGGCCTTGCAACCGGCGGTCAGAAGCATCGTCGTGACCACGGGGGTCAGCAGCCATCCGCGATTTCGCATCATTTTCCTCTCGGCTCACGCTCGCTGCGAGGCTAGAGAATCCCGCCATGAGCGACAAGAACGCATTGATTCAGCCCGACCGCGGCCAGAAGGCCGTGACCATCCATCTCGTCACGCGCGATGGAATGGAGCAATTCCTCAAGGGACTGCCGGTTCCACAGCGCGCCGCGCTGGATGCGCAGAAATTCGTGGGCGATGCGGGCAGCCATGCCATCGTGAGCGATGGCGACGGCTGGTCGGTGATCGCAGGCGTTGCCGATCCGGCGAAGCTGACCTCTTGGTGCCTCGGCAAGCTGGCCGATGTGCTGCCCGCCGGTACTTATCGCTGCACAGGCGGCGAGGCCGGAAAGGCCATGCTCGGCTGGATCGCCGGGCAGTACCGCTTCGACCGCTATCGCTCCGATCCTTCGGAAGAAGGCCCGCGCGTGCTGCTGACCACCGAGGTCAAGGCGATCGACGCCATGATCGCCGAGGCCGAGGCGACCGAACTGGTCCGCGACCTCGTCAACACGCCCGCCGAGGACATGGGGCCGGGACATCTTGAGGCAGAGGCCGAATCGCTCGCCAAGGCGTTCCGCGCCGAAGTACGGGTAACGCGCGGGGAAATGCTCGAACGCGAATATCCGATGGTCCATGCCGTCGGCCGCGCGGCGGGCCGCGCCCATGCGCCGCGCCTGATCGAGTTGGAATGGGGCGACCCCAAGCATCCGAAGATCGCCGTCGTCGGTAAGGGCGTCTGCTTCGATTCGGGCGGTCTCGACATCAAGCCGGGCGCCGGCATGCTGCTGATGAAGAAGGACATGGGCGGCGCCGCGCATGCCCTTGGCCTTGCCCGGCTTATCATGGGTGCGCAGCTTCCGGTGCGCCTGCATCTGCTGATCCCGGCGGTGGAGAATGCGATCTCGGGCAATTCCTTCCGCCCCGGCGACGTGCTGCGCAGCCGCGCGGGCATCTCGGTTGAGATCGGCAATACCGATGCCGAAGGACGTCTGATTCTGGGCGATGCGCTCACCCGCGCGGGCGAGAAGGAGCCCGAACTCGTGATCGACTTTGCCACGCTGACCGGCGCCGCGCGCGTGGCGGTGGGCCCGGACCTGCCCGCACTGTTCACGCGCGAGGACAGCACCGCGCAGGAGATCCTCGATGCCGGTCTGGCCGTGGACGATCCCTGCTGGCGCTTGCCGCTTTACGACGGCTACCGCGAATATCTGAAGTCCGATCTGGCCGACATCAACAATGCCGGATCGAGCGGTTTTGCGGGATCGAGCACCGCCGCGCTGTTCCTCGACCGCTTCCTGCCCAAGGACATCGACTGGGCCCATTTCGACACTTTCGCATGGCGCCCCGCCGCCCGGCCGGGCCGTCCCAAGGGCGGCGATGCGCTGGGTCTGCGGGCGGCGTGGTATATGTTGAAAGCACGCTACGGCGGTGCCGCCGCCAAGGCCTGAACCGCGCTTCGCAAAGGAACGCCGTAAGAGCGGCGTTCATCGATTGACGGCCCAACCTTGCGAAAAGTGCGCGCCCCCGCTAAGCGCGCGCTCCTTGCATTTGGAGATTTACCCACGTTGGCCACTGAGGATTCCTTTACCCGCCCTCCCCGGATCGATGGACAACTTGCCATGACCGGGCCGAGCGTGACCGCGGATCCCGGCTGCCTGCCCGTTCGCGGCGACCTGGCGCACATCAAGCTCGCCGGGCGCTGCTTCGTGCCGCACTATGCAGTGCCGATGCCGCATCGGATCGCGGCAGGTGCCGTCCTGCGCGCCACCGGCCGCGACGACGCCGATGCCATCCGCGACCTGCCCGAGGGCGAGACCTTCAACGTGCTCGACATTGCCGGAAGCTGGGCCTGGGGCCAGCTGGGCGAGGACGGCCAGGTCGGCTATGTATCGCTCGACCGGATCGCCGCGATGGATGCGGCTGCCGGTGCGGGAGTTCAGGGCTGATGGCAAAGAGCGTCTTCATCGACGGCGCGGCCGGTACCACCGGCCTTGAAATCGCCGAGCGGCTTGCCGGGCGCGACGAGTTCGAGCTGATCGTTCTCGATGACGCGCGCCGCAAGGACGACGCTGCCCGCGCCGAGGCGCTCAATGCCGCCGATTTCGTGATCCTCTGCCTGCCCGACGATGCCGCCAAGGCCGCCGTAGGCATGATTCGCAATGACACCACGCGCGTGATCGACGCCTCTTCGGCGCACCGCGTCGCGCCGGGCTGGGCCTATGGCTTTCCCGAACTGGTCGGCCGCGAGACGATTGCCGCCGCCCGCTTCGTCAGCAATCCGGGCTGCTATCCCACCGGCTTCATCGCCCTTGTCGCGCCGCTCGTGCGCGCGGGCCTGCTGCCGGCCGACTGGCCTTACGTCTGCCACGCCGTTTCCGGCTATTCGGGCGGCGGCAAGGCATTGATCGGCCGGTTCGAGGAAGACCGCGATATCGCTTTCCGCGCCTATGGCCTCGGCCTTGGCCACAAGCACGTGCCCGAGATGCAGACGCATGTCGGCCTGGCCCATGCGCCGCTGTTCGCGCCGGCCGTGGTGCCCGCGCATCGCGGCATGCTGGTGGAAGTGCCGCTGCACCTCTCGGTCATGCAGAACGCCGGAAGCCCCGCCGAACTGCGTAACGCCTTGGCGGAGTTCTATGCCGGCAGCCCGATCGTCTCGGTGATCGATGACCAGCCCGACGAACTGCTGCTGCGCGCGTCGATGGAACCGGTGGACTCGCTGACGCTGCGCGTGCTGGGTGCCAAGGACGGCACGCAGGCGCGCCTCGTTGCCATGCTCGACAATCTCGGCAAGGGCGCGAGCGGGGCGGCGGTGCAGAACCTCAACCTGATGGCGGGCCTTCCGGAGACTGCCGGACTCCGGCTCTGAAGCTCCAGACATCCGTCTGGACAAAGCTTTCCAGCTGAACGAACATGAGCGCCGCAGGTCCCGAACCGGACCTGCGGCGCTTTTCGCATGGGCCACGGCATGGCGTTAACCATGCCGCTTGGGGCTGTGCCTGAACACCGGGCACGCGGACGCCGCCTGCACAATTTTCAGGCACGCCCTGCCTGTTTCTTGAACAGAAGTTGTGCCTCCGCCGGGGTTTACCCGCATAAGGCTGCTAAACAGCCATGGTAAAAGGTACAAATCCGGGCTTTTCGCGCCTGCACACTTCGCCTAGGACTTTCTCATCCGCATTGGCACGATTCTTGATGGGAATCGCGCGCGAGGCAGCTGGTTCCCGGGACCGGACTCCTCATCGGAAGAAGCCGGGAAACAAGCGCAGGGGTCTAGACAGGCGTGAAGAAAATCGAAGCTATCATCAAGCCGTTCAAACTCGATGAAGTGAAGGAAGCGCTGCACGAAGTGGGCGTCTCGGGCATCACGGTTACCGAGGCCAAGGGTTTCGGCCGCCAGAAGGGCCACACTGAACTCTATCGCGGCGCCGAATACGTGGTGGACTTCCTGCCCAAGGTGAAGCTTGAGGTGGTCGTGCCCGACGCGCTGGCCGAACGCGTGGTCGAAGCGATCGCGGACGCCGCGCAGACCGGCCGCATCGGCGACGGCAAGATTTTCGTGGTGCCGATCGAAACCGCCGTGCGCATCCGCACCGGCGAGCGCGACGACGACGCGCTCTAAACCAGGAGCGCCGAACTGAATTCAAGGGAAGCCCCCGCCTGTCTTCTGACCGGCAGGCATTCCCGCACAAAGCTTTTCCAGCCCTTTGCTGAATTCAGAAAGGGGCCGGATCGGGAATGGATGGTCGGGGGGCCATCCATTCCCGCAAGAATGCCAAAACCCGAAAGACTCTTTCGCAGGCGGAAGAGCATCACTGGAGAACCAAGATAATGGCTAGTGCAAAGGACGTCCTGAAGAAGATCAAGGACGAGGAGATCGAGTGGGTCGATCTGCGCTTCACCGACCCGAAGGGCAAGTGGCAGCACCTCACCATGGTCTCGACGATCCTCACCGAGGATGAGCTCGAAGACGGCCTTATGTTCGACGGTTCGTCGATCGAAGGCTGGAAGGCCATCAACGAGTCGGACATGATCCTCAAGCCCGACCTTGACGCCGTCTATGTCGATCCGTTCTCGGCAACCCCGATGCTGATCGTGTTCTGCGACATCGTCGAACCCTCGACCGGCGAACTCTATGCCCGCGATCCGCGCTCGACCGCGAAGCGCGCTGAGTCGTTCGTCCGCTCGGCCGGTTTCGGTGACACCGTCTACGTTGGCCCCGAAGCTGAATTCTTCATGTTCGACGACGTGAAGTTCTACGACGGTTACGACGGCAACGGCTTCAAGATCGACGACATCGAACTGCCGACCAACACCGCCAAGGACTACGACGTGGGCAACCTCGCCCACCGTCCGCGCGCCAAGGGCGGCTACTTCCCGGTCGCTCCGGTCGACTCGGCTGTCGACATTCGCGCCGAGATGGTCTCGACCATGCTCGAAATGGGCCTGCCCTGCGACAAGCACCACCACGAAGTGGCTGCTGCCCAGCACGAACTCGGCCTGACCTTCGGCACGCTGGTCACCACTGCCGACCGCATGCAGATCTACAAGTACGTCGTGCACATGGTCGCACAGGCTTACGGCAAGACCGCCACGTTCATGCCGAAGCCGATCATGAAGGACAACGGTTCGGGTATGCACACGCATATCTCGATCTGGGACAAGGGCAGCCCGCTGTTCGCCGGTAACGGCTACGCCGGTCTCTCGGACATGTGCCTGTACTTCATCGGCGGCGTCATCAAGCACGCCAAGGCCCTCAACGCCTTCACCAACCCGACCACCAACAGCTACAAGCGCCTGGTGCCGGGCTACGAAGCCCCCGTGCTGCTCGCCTACTCGGCGCGCAACCGTTCGGCTTCGTGCCGCATCCCCTACGGTGCGGGCGACAAGGCAAAGCGCGTGGAATTCCGCTTCCCCGACGCGATGGCCAACCCGTACCTGTGCTACGCCTCGCTGCTGATGGCTGGCCTCGACGGCATCAAGAACAAGATCCACCCTGGCGACGCCATGGACAAGAACCTCTACGATCTGCCGCCGGCCGAACTCGCCGAAGTGCCGACCGTTTGCGGTTCGCTCCGTGAAGCGCTCGACTCGCTGGCCGCTGACCACGACTTCCTTCTCGAAGGCGGCGTGTTCACCAAGGACCAGATCGAAGCCTACCTCGAACTCAAGTGGCCCGAAGTGCTGCGCTGGGAAACCACGCCGTCGGCCGTTGAATTCGACATGTACTACAGCGCCTGATCGCGCATCCTTCCTTTCGGGGAAGGAGCATCAGTTCGCCGAGTGGGGCGCCCGGAGCAATCCGGGCGCCCTTTTCGTTTCCTGTGCGTTTCCCTACGATGCGGCTGCGGGGAACAGCCGCCCTGATGCGGCGTTGCCCCTCATCGAAAGGAATTCCCGATGGTCCGCATCCGCAGCACGCTGACGCTGGGAACCGCGACGCTGGCGCTGCTTTCGCTTACCCCGCCGGCAAGCGCGCAGCAGCAACCGGGCGAAGGCCACGGCACGCCGGAGCGCGAAGGCGGGCCGCAAGCCCCTTCCCCGCAGGGCCCGCGACAGGACGCCCCGCCACCTCGCGAAAACGCACGGCCAGGCGAGTCCAGACAGCAGGAAAGCACGCGCCCTGCCCAGCCGCACCCCGAAGCATCGCCCCACGCGCTCCCGCGCGAGGATCAGCGCCAACCGGCTCCGGATGCCCCCAAGGACGTGGGGCCCGGACAGATCCCGGCTCAGCCGCGCCAGCAGCAGGAAGCCGAGCGACGGCGCGAACAGGAGCAGCGCTGGCAGCAGCAACGCACGGGCCAGCGGCCGATTCGCGAGGATGTGCGCGAAGTCGCCCATCGGGACGCGCATGGCCGGTCGTTCCAGGTGCCGACCAATGACCGTGTCAATGTCGTCACCACCTCCAGCCGGTCCGATTGGGCCACCGCCGCGCAGCGCCGCAGTTTCGAGGGTTGCCCGCCGGGGTTCGGAGCCCGCTACCAGAACTGCGCGCCGCCCGCGCTGGCCGAGCCCGTCCACCACCGCTGGAACCAGCCCGACTGGTACGGCGCCTACGATCGCAACACCGGCTATCGCTACGCCGACGGCTACCTGCTCCGCCTCGGCCCCAACAGCGCCGTGGCCAGCTACGTCCCCTTGCTCGGCGGGGCGCTGGCGGTCGGGCGATCCTGGCCCGGTGCCTATAACGCCGTGGCCCTGCCGGATCATTACACCCGTTACTACGACCTCGGCCCCTCCAGCACTTATCGCTACTATGACGGTGTGATCTACCGCGTGGCTCCGACCAACGCGGCGATTACTGCTGTTGCGGCGCTGCTTACCGGCGATGCCATCGCGGTGGGCCAGCCGATGCCGGCGGGCTACGACGTCTACAACGTGCCTTACAATTATCGAGACCAGTACTTCGATGGGCCCGATGCGTTATACCGCTATTCAGATGGCGCAATTTACCAGATCGATCCCGCCACCCGCCTCGTGCGGGCGGCGATCGAACTGCTCGCCTGACCTGCTCCAAGGAAATGCCTCCGATGCGCAACGCCCTCCTCGCCGCACCGCTGCCCGTTGCGCTCGCACTGGCCCTGACCGTCTCCGCCGCGCTGGGGCTGGCCGCCTGTTCGGGCAAGCAGAGCCCGGCCGCCGAAACCGCCAGTGAGACGCCGGCCGCCGCAGTGACACCTGCGAGCGCGACCCTGCCCGAAGTGCTGGACGATGCCGACGGCATGCAGACCATGGCCGAAGCGCTCAAGACCACCGGCATCGAGGGCGTGTTCAACGACAAGGGCAGCTACACCCTGCTCGCGCCAGAGGACGATGCTTTCGACGCGCTGGGCGACAAGGGCAAGGCGCTGATCGAGGCCAATGACCACGCCGCTCTCGCCGCGCTGGTGCGCAATCACATGCTCACCGGCTACATGACGCCCGAGGATATTGCCGCCGCAATCGCCGCCAGCAGGACCGGCAAAGTGACGATGCCGACACTGGGCGGCGGCACGGTGACGTTCTCGAAGACCGGCGAGGCCATCACCGTGACCGCCGACGACGGATCGCAGGCGACGATCGAGGACAGCCCCGTGGCTGGCGGATCGAGCATCGCCATTCCGGTGAGCGGGGTCCTCCGGAAGATCTAGTCCATCGGAGCAAAAGGACGCGGCGCCGCTCGGTGCGAGCAGAGAATCCTTGCGAAAGTCCATGTGCTTAGGCTCCGATCTCACGGAAATCGGCGCGTTTGGCCGCGACGATTAAGTTTTGTTCACTATATGTTCTTTTCTCGACAGATAGCGGAAACTGCGATCTAGTCGCCCCCGTCCAGCTCGGCATCGAATCGGGCGGTTCGGGAACGCGCCTTTTCCGTTCACGCGATCGAGAAGGACAGGACATGAACAGGAAACCGATCTTCGATGCGGTCCGCAAGCTGTTGGACCGCCCGTTCACGCAGCCCGAAGTCGATGCACTGGACGAGGCGATCGACCTCGCCACCTCCGCGCTTCCCGCCACTACCGCACCGGAACCCACGCCGCCCGAACCTGCATCGGTGCCCGACGCTTCGGGCCGGACGCTCGGTGCGGCGGGCGCCAAGCTCATCAAGAAATGGGAAGGCTGCGAGCGGCACCGCGCCGATGGCAAGTTCGATGCTTATCCCGACCCCGGCAGCGCCGACGGCAAGCCCTGGACCATCGGCTGAGGATCGACCGGCCCCGACATCCGGAAAGGCACGGTCTGGACCCAAGCCCAGTGCGACGAACGCTTCGATGAGGACATGAAGTCCTACGTGGGCCAGGTCGCGCATTTTATCGGCGATGCCCCGACCACGCCGAACCAGTTCGATGCCCTCGTCTCGTTCCAGTACAATACCGGTGCGATTGCCTCCTCGACCCTGGGCAAGCTGCACAGGCAGGGCAAGTTCGCCGAGGCGCAGCAGGAATTCGCCAAGTGGATCTTCAACGACCACAAGCCGATGGCGGGCCTGAAAGCGCGGCGGGCGGATGAGGCGAAGCTCTACGGCACGCCCTGAACTTCGCCCGCTCAGCCGGGTGGAGGAATCACGATCCCCGTGTCCACCTTCACCCGGTCGAGCGCGATCAGCGAACCGTAGCTGGCGATGCAGTCGTTCTCTGCAAACAGCTCGCGCGTCAGCGCCTCGTAAGCGCGCATGTCACTGGTGACGATGACGAGAACGAAGCTGACGCCGCCAGTGACGTAGTAGCATTGCTGCACTTCGGGGCGGGCGCGAAACAATGCCTTGGCGGCATCGACAGTCGGTGCGCGTTCGTCTCGCAAGTTCACCTGCACGATCGAAGTGATGCCCTGCCCCAGCGCCTCGGGATCGACCAGCGCGACATTGCGCACGATCACGCCCGCTGCCTCCATCGCCGCGATGCGCCGCTGCACCGCCGCGGCCGAGAGGTTTACGGCCTCGGCAATACGGCGCTGCGGCGTCCGCGCGTCCTGCTGGACGATGCGCAGGATGGCCCGGTCGAACGAATCGAGCCGGCGGCCGGAAGATGGCGGGGATTGCTCGGTCGGTGCGGTTCGTCTGGTCATGAAGCGGGTTTTTGTTGCATTCTGAAGCCGAATCAAGAGCACACGCCTCACCACGGTGATGATATGTCTCGCCGCATCGGCATCGTGGAGTGGGAAGATGGAAATGGCGGGAAGCATGGCTGAGGGCACGGGCGCCGCGCGCTCGACACTGCTCGGCGTGCTGTGCGGCGTGGGTGCGGGCGCGCTCTGGGGGCTGGTATTCCTTGCGCCCGAACTGGCGCGCGCGTTCAGCCCGCTCGAACTCACCATCGGCCGCTACCTCTGCTACGGCGCGATTTCGGCTCTGCTGCTCGCCTCGCGCTGGAAATCCATCACCGCGCACCTCTCGCGTGAAGCATGGATCGCGCTCGTCTGGCTAGCGCTGGCCGGTAACACGCTCTACTTCGTGCTGCTTGCCAATGCCGTGCAGATCGGAGGCATCGCCATGGCATCCATCGTCGTCGGCTTCCTGCCGTTGACGGTCACTGTAGTTGGCAGCCGCGACCATGGCGCGGTATCGCTCGCGCGGCTGGCGCCTTCGCTGCTGCTCTGCGCGGCGGGCGTGATCTGCATCGGCTGGCAGGCCATCGCGTCACCGGGGAACACGCCGCTGGCGACACGCGCCCTGGGGCTTGCCTGCGCATTCGGCGCGCTTGTTTCGTGGAGCGCTTTCGCGGTGGGCAACAGCCGCTGGCTCACCCGGCTCGACGCGGTATCCGCGCATGACTGGAACCTGCTGATCGGCGTCGTCACCGGGCTGCAAAGCCTGCTGCTGGTGCCGCTGGCGCTGTGGCAAGCCGACGCCGCGCGCAGCTCCGCCCAATGGACCACATTCCTCTCGGTCTCGCTCGGCGTCGCCGTGCTCGCCTCGATCACCGGCAATGCGCTGTGGAACCGGATGAGCCGCCTGCTACCGCTGACAATGGTCGGACAGATGATCCTGTTCGAAACGCTCTTCGCGCTCGCCTATGCGCTCGTCTGGGAGCATCGCTTGCCCACCGTGTTCGAATCGGCGGCCTTCGTCCTGATGGTGGCTGCCGTGCTGACCTGTCTGGCCGCGCACCGCAAGCCCGCCAGCGCCGATCTGGCCCCTCTCGGCGAAGGCGGGGCCCACTGAGCGCCGCTCATTCGGCGGGGGGCTCCCACAATTCAATCGGATTGCCTTCCGGATCGTGGATGCGGGCGAACTTGCCCGTCTCGGGCGTATCCCATTCCGGATTGGTGGTGACCTCGATCCCGGCCTCGCGCAGCGCCGAAAGAAGCGGATCCAGCGCGTTGACGCGGAAGTTGATCATCCACTGCCTGTCAGCGGGAAAATAGTCCGTGTCGCGCGCGAAGGGCATGAACACGGTGGGCCCGGCCTGCTGCATCCACTGATACGAATCGTTGAGAGCCACGCCCAGGTGCGTGCGATACCACGCCTGCAAGGCCGCCGGATCATCCGCCCGAAAGAACACGCCGCCAATACCGATAGCCGCCATGAAGCGCTCCCACCCAGGCCGCGAACCGGCCGAATTCTACCGCAGCGCGCTCGGGAGTCAGCCGCTGCGCGGCGTCACCGCGCGATCGAGGGTACGCCGTCCTTGCGGGCATTCTCACCAAGATCGGCGCGACTGCGGGGATTGGCCACGGCGGCGGCGATCAGGCGTTCCTGCTCTTCGGCGGTGAAGCGTTCCCAGCCGGTGCGGCCGAGCTTTTCCATCGGGCGGAAGCGCACCTTGTATTGCATCCGCGGCGAGCCTTCGACCCAGTAGCCGAGATAGACGTAGGACAGCCCCATCTCACTGGCGCGGCTGATATGGTCGAGGATGATATAGGTCCCCAGCCCCTGCCGCTCATGCGCGGGATCGTAGAAGCTGTAGATCATCGAGAGACCGTCGCACTGGCGGTCGGTCAGGCAGGCGCCGACAAGGCGGCCGGGAGTCACGCCGTCCACCGAAGGCTCGCGATATTCGATCACGTAGCTGGTGACGGGGGTGTGTTCGACCATGTCGGCAAAGTCGACATCGTCCATCGAGGTCATCCCGCCTTCGGGGTGACGCGCCGCAAGGTAGCGCTGGAGCAGTTCGAACTGCTCGCTGGTGGACCAGGGGCGGCAGACCGTGGCGACAAGGTCGCTGTTGCGCTTGATCAGGCGCTTCTGCGTGCCCGAGGGCACGAATTCGTCGGCCACCACGCGCACCGAGATGCAGGCGTTGCAATCGAGGCAGGAGGGGCGATAGGCCACCGTCTGGCTGCGGCGGAAACCGATCCGGCCGAGCGCATCGTTGAGCGAATCCGCGTGGGGGCCCTTGAGTTCGGTGAAGACCTTGCGCTCGCTGCGCCCCGGAAGATAGGGGCACGGCGCCGGGCTGGTCACGAAGAACCGGGGAAAGCGAACGGGAGCCGTCACGGGCGCAGTCTATCCTCTGGCTGACGGTAGACGGACTTTTCTTAAGCCGCCTATCCGTGTCTGCCCTGAATATGCATGCGCCCGCGAGGTGTTGAAAGTCTTTTAACCACAAATATGGAGCTGTTCGCGGCAAAATCGGACCGGAGGCCCGCCGTTAACCGTCTATTGTCCCGTAACGGGGCGCCCGATGGTTCAGGCAACAGCCGGGCCGCGCCGCAAACCCGCTCCGAGACTCATTCCGAATCCAGCGCGTCACGCCACCGGTCTAAATCGGGAAGTTCGTTTGGAATCGGGATCTTGCCCGATTCCAAACGGATACTTCGCAAGGTCAGTCGGTTTCGACTTGTCGCACTTCATAACCTTCGCGGCGCAGCGCGGCGACGAGGGCATCAAGCTGCGCCCGGTCTCGCGCCTCGCACTCGATCTCGGTCACGAGTCCCTTGGCGGGCAGGTGCGTGAAGATGCGCTGATGGAACACCTCGATGATGTTCACATTGTGCTCCTGGAACACCTTGGCGACCTTGAACAGCGCACCTGCGCGGTCCTGCAAGCCGATCTTCAGGCGCGCGAGACGGCCCGAACGGGCAAGATCGCGCAGCAGCACGTTGGCGAGCAGGCGCGTATCGATATTGCCGCCCGAGAGCACGATGCCGACCTTGCGGCCCGCGAACAGCTCGCGGTTGGCCATGACGGCGGCAAGGCCGGTGGCGCCCGCGCCTTCGACCAGCGTCTTTTCGATCTGCAACAGCAGCGCCAGCGCGCTCTCGATGCCCGATTCGCTCACCAGCAGGAACTCGTCGAGCAGCTCGCGCAGCACTTTCGAGGTGAACTGGCCCGGCGCGAAGACGGCGATGCCTTCGGCCAGCGTGTCTCCGCCGATGGGCAGACTGGTGCCCTTGAGCAGATTGTACATCGAGGGATAGAGCTGTGCCTCGACACCCACGAGCCGGATGTCCGGCTTGATCGCGCGCGCCGCCGTGCCCATGCCAGAGGCGAGCCCGCCGCCGCCGATCGGCAGCACCAGGGTGTCGATCTCCGGCACGTCTTCCAGCATTTCGAGCGCGACAGTGCCCTGCCCCGCCGCGACATGCGGATCGTCGAACGGGTGGATGAAGGTCAGGCCCAGTTCGGTCTCAAGCTTGCGGGCATGGGCATAGGCCTCGTCGAAGCTTTCGCCTTCGAGCACGACTTTGCCGCCCACGCTCTCGGTCTGCATGACTTTCACGGTCGGCGTGGTGCGCGGCATGACGATGGTCACGGGCACGCCCAGCCGCGTGCCGTGGTACGACAGGCCCTGCGCGTGGTTGCCGGCGGAAGCGGCGATCACGCCGCGCGATTTGCGTTCTTCATCCAGCAGCAGAAGGGCATTGAGCGCGCCGCGTTCCTTGTAGGCGGCGGTGAATTGAAGGTTTTCGAACTTGAGCCAGATGTCGGCGCCGGTGATCGCGCTCAGCGTGGTCGAATAGAGCGTGGGCGTGCGGACGATCTTGCCAATAATGCGGCCGGCCGCGCTGCGAACGTCGTCGGCAGTCAGCAGGGGCCCTTCGGGCTCCGCGGCGATCGTGAGAATTGGCTGTTCCATAGTGGCCGCGCCTAAAGGAAAGCCCGGGCCAAGGAAAGGCCGGCGTTATGAAAAAGCGCAGCACCCGATTTCACGGTAATTTTATTACGCCATCACGGCCGTCGTTGATTTGCATCGCAACGCACAAATTAAGCGTCCACTGTGGTTTGCTTTCGTGCAAAAAACGGTAGAACGCTTGCCATGAGCGAGCGACGCAAGGTTTCCTTCATCGGCCTCGGTGTAATGGGCGGCGCCATCGCGCGGCACATTGCGCTCGCGGGCCACGAACTCACCATCTACAACCGCTCGCCCGAGCGGGCGCGGAAATGGGCGGATGACAATCCCGGGCTTGCCCACCGCATCGCCGCGAATCCGGCCCATGCGGCGCAAGATGCCGAGGTGGTGATCACCTGCGTCGGCAATGACGACGACCTCTCCGAAGTCGTACTGGGCCCCAACGGCGTGTTCCGCATGCTGAAGAAGGGCGCCACTTTCATCGACCACACCACGGTTTCCGCCCGCATCGCCCGGCAGATTTCGGTCGAGGCGCGGGACTTGCGGATCCACTGCGTCGACGCGCCGATGACCGGATCGCAGAGCGGCGCCGAGCAGGGCACGCTCACGCTGATGTGTGGCGGACGCGACGACGCCATCGAGGCCGCGCGCCAGGTGATGGAAGCCTATTCCCACCGCATCGTCCATGTCGGCAAGGCGGGATCGGGCCAGATCGCCAAGATGGCCAACCAGATCTGCATCGCCGGCAATGTTGCCGCGCTGGCAGAGGCGGTGCGTTTTGCGCAAGCCTCCCACCTCGACATGGACAAAGTCTACGAGGCGATCTCGGGCGGTGCCGCGCAGTCGTGGCAGATGGACAACCGCTGGCATTCGATGAACGCGGACGATTTCGACTTCGGCTTCGCAATCGACTGGATGCGCAAGGATCTGGGCCTCAGCCTCGATGAAGGGCGCGGCCTTGGCGTCTCGCTGCCGGTGGCGGCGCTGATCGACCAGTTCTTTGCCGACATTCAGGCACAGGGCGGCGGCCGTCTCGATACCAGTGCGATCATCAAGCGCCTGCCTAAAAAGGGTAATCCGTGAGTTTCAGGAAAAGCGCAGGGCTCGCCCTGCTGCTCGCCTCGGCCCTCGCCCGTCCGGCGTGGGCTGACGTGCTGGTGGACAACGTCAATGGCGTCACGGGCGACGGCAAGGGCGGGATCGAGCACTTCGAAGGCTTCCTGATCGACGATCAGGGGCGCGTGGCGCAAGTCTTCCACCACGGCGACAAGCGGCCGAAGAAGGTCGCCTATCAGGTCGACGGCAAGGGCCGCAACGTGGTGCCCGGCATGATCGACGCGCATGGGCATGTCATGGCGACGGGCTTTGCGAAGATGACGCTCGACCTGTCGATGGCCAAGACGCTGGACGAGGCGCTTTCGCGAATCACCGCGTGGTCCGCGGCGCATCCCGACCTGCCGTGGATCCTGGGCGGCGGCTGGAATCAGGTGCAGTGGGGGCTGGACCGCATGCCCACCGCCGCCGAACTGGACCGTGCGACCGGCGGCAAGCCCGCCTGGCTGACGCGCGTGGACGGCCATGCCGGCTGGGCCAATTCCGCCGCGCTCGCTGCCGCCGGTGTCTCGGCCGCGACCGCCGATCCGTCGGGCGGAGAGATCGTGCGCGCCGCCGGCTCCAAGGCGCCGGCGGGCGTCTTTGTCGATGGCGCGATGGGGCTGATCGAATCGAAAATGCCCAAGCCTCGGCCCGAGGACCGCGACACCGCCTTTGGCGAGGCGCAGCTCGCGCTCTTGGCGCAGGGCGTTACCGCCGTCGCCGACATGGGCACTTCGATCGAGGACTGGCAGGCCTTCCGCCGCGCCGCCGATCTCGGCAACTTGCGCATCCGTGTGGTTTCCTATGCCGATGGCATCGACAACATGGTGCTGATCGGCGGCCCGCATCCAACTCCGTGGCTCTATGCCGACCGGCTGAAGATGAACGGCGTGAAGCTCTATCTCGACGGCGCGCTGGGTTCGCGCGGGGCGTGGCTCAAGGCACCTTATGCCGATGCGACGGGCACCAAGGGCCTGCCGCGCATGAGCCAGACGCAGCTCAGCAACCTGATGAGCCGCGCCGCCATCGACAACTTCCAGATCGCCGTCCACGCCATTGGCGACGAGGCGAACGCCACCCTGCTCGATTCGATTGCCGAGCTTTCCGCCACCTACAAGGGTGACCGGCGCTGGCGCGTCGAGCACGCGCAGATCGTCGACCCCGCGGATATCCCGCGCTTCGGGCAGTTCGGCACGATCGCCTCGATGCAGCCGCAGCATCAGGCCTCCGACCGGGTCATGGCCGAAGCGCGCCTTGGCCCCCAGCGGCTTGCGGGCGCTTATGCGTGGAAGTCTATAGCGGCCACCGGGGCGCGGCTTGCGTTCGGGTCGGACACGCCGGTCGAGCCTTCAGAGCCCTTCGTCGGCATGGCGGTCGCCATTTCGCGTCAGGGTGCGGATGGGCAGCCGGCGGGCGGCTGGCAGCCGCAGGAGATCCTCTCGCGCGAAGCCGCGCTCAACGCCTATACGACCGGGGCGGCCTACGCGATGTTCGCCGAAGACCGCCTGGGCCGCATCGCCAAGGGGTATCGCGCGGACTTCCTGTTCGTGGATGTGGACCCGATGCTGGCTACCCCGCAGCAGCTACGCGCGACGCGGGTCTCCGAGACATGGATCGGCGGCCAGATGGCATGGTCCGCCGCGAAGGATCGGCTGATCCCGGAGAAGAAGGTCGACGACACCGGGCGCTGAGTTGTTTTACTGAGGGGCCCGGACCTTACTCAATCCGAGCGGCCCTTACGCTCCCTCTGCCTCCTCTGCTTCCGCCCCAACCAACTCCGTCATCCCCGCGAAGGCGGGGATCCCGCTTGTTCTTGCGGCGGGGAGAAAAGGAAGCGGGGCCCCCGCCTTCGCGGGGGCGACGGGGGATATGAGCCGAGGGCGAGCCCGCCCCCGCTCAAGCCCTGCAATTATTCCGCAAGGACCTCGCCCTCGGCAGAAGCTTCTTCCTCAGCCTTGGCCTTCTCGCGCGCTTCGGACCGCTCCGTGAACCACATGACGATCAGCGTGCCCTCGTAGAGCGCCAGCAGCGGCACTGCGAGGAGCAGCTGCGACACGACGTCCGGCGGCGTCGCCACAGCGGCGATGATGAAGATGCCGACGATGGCGTAACGGCGAGCGCCCACGCACTGCTTGCGGGTGATGATCCCCGCGCGGTTGAGCAGCATCAGCAGCACCGGCAGCAGGAACGAGATCCCGAACGCCAGAATGAACTGCATGACCAGCGCCAGATAGTCGCCCGTGCCCGGCAACGCTTCCAGTTTCAGGCCGCCCTTGTCGCCCTGGAAATTGAGGAAGAAGTGGAACGCCGTAGGCATCACCACATAATAGGCCAGCGCCGCGCCCATCATGAACAGGATCGGCGTTGCGATCAGGAACGGCAGGAAGGCCTTCTTCTCCTTGGCGTAAAGCCCCGGAGCGACGAATGCCCAGATCTGGTTGGCGATCACCGGGAACGACAGGAAGAACGCCGCGAACAGCGCGATCTTCACTTCCACGAAGAAGGCTTCATAGAGCTTGGTGTAGATCAGCCTGCCCTGCCCCGGCGGGAACGCCTCGGTCAGCGGCCGCACGAGGAAGGCGAAGATGTCGCCCGAAAAGTAGAAACACACGCCGAACGCCACCGCGAACGCCATGAAGGCGCGCAGCAGACGGGCGCGCAGTTCGATCAGGTGATCGAGCAGCGGCGCCTGCGAATTGTCGATATCTGAGATGCGGAAGGGCTGCATGGTTGCGGCTTTACAAGAGGACGCGGCGGATCAGGGCGGCGGAGGCGGTATGTGGAATTCATCCCGGCGCTCGCCCGCGTGCTCCACGGCGGGTGCCTCGGCATGAGGGCCGGCTTCCGGGGCGGGCAGCGAGTTGGGCTCATGCTGATGCTGGGGCGTGTCCTCGGAGAGGATGTCCGCCGGCGTCACGCGGGAGGCCGGGGGCAGCATTTCCTCGGCACTGGGCAGAACGGGATTGGCCTTCATGATGGCCTCGTTCTGCTCGCGCCACTTGCGCTCCATTTCCTCAAGCTCGGCCTCGCGCACCATGGCGTCGATACCGGCGCGGAAGTGCCCGGAGATCTTGCGCATCTTGCCGATCCAGCGACCAGCCGTACGCATCGCCAGAGGCATGTCCTTGGGACCGATGACAACGACCGCCACGATGACGATCAACAGGAGTTCGGATGCACCGACGTCGAACATGGCGGCGCCTTATCCTTGCCCGCTCAGACCTGCTCGGACTTGTTTTCGGCGTTCGCCGGAGCCACCGGGGCATCCTGCTGCGTCGCCGTGATCTGCGGCGCAGGGGCAGGCGTGGAAGCCGACTTCTTGGCCTCTTCCTCGTTCATGCCTTCCTTGAAGCTCTTGATGCCCTTGCCGAAGTCACCCATGATTTCCGACACACGGCCGCGACCGAACAGCACGAGCACGATGACCAGCACGATCATCCAGTGCCAGATCGACAAGCTACCCATAACCTCAACTCCAAAAACTGTCGGTCGATTAAGACCTGCGATACCCGCTGGTCGATTCCGACCCTATCAAGTTCATCTAGGGACTTTCGTCCCAACTTGCCAGCCTGTCGTCATGGCGCCCCACTCCGACCTTGCCGCGATCGGCTCCGGAGACTCCATCAGGCCTCGTCCTCGGTATCCTCGTCACCGTCGTCATCCGGCGGTTCGTCGGAAGTATCGAGCGGCTCGGGCCGAAGCGCCGTTTCTATCATTTCCTCGTCAACCGGGTCCAGCAGGCCCGCCGCGCGCAATTCGTCTATCCCCGGCAGTTCCTTCAGCGATTCCAGGCCAAAATGGGCCAGGAAATCGGGCGTGGTGGCATAGATCACCGGGCGGCCCGGCACCTCGCGGCGGCCGGCGACGCGTACCCATCCCGCTTCCATCAGCACGTCGAGCGTGCCCTTGGCTGTCTGCACGCCGCGGATCGCCTCGATCTCGGCGCGGCTGACCGGCTCGTGATAGGCGACGATGGCCAGCACCTCGGTCGCCGCGCGCGACAGGCGGCGCGGCTCCTCCTTTTCGCGGCGCAGCAGGTGGGCAAGATCGGGCGCGGTCTCGAAGTGCCAGCGCCGTCCGCGCTCAACGAGGCGAATGCCGCGCCCGTCGTAATCGGCCTTGAGTTCGGCCAATGCGGGCCGCACGTCCGCCTGCCCGAGATGGGCGGATATCTGCTCGGCGGTCAGAGGCTGTTCGGCGGCAAACAGCGTGGCCTCCACCGCGCGGACGAGATCATCCATGTCCTGCTGTTCCTGCGCCTGAGGGAACGTCACGGGCGCTGCGCCTTCAGACGCAGCGGGCCGAAGGTTTCCTCCTGCGCGATCTCGGCCTTGCCGGTGCGCGCGAGTTCCAGCACCGCCACGAAGCTCGATGCCAGCGCAGAACGGCGGAGTTGCGGATTGGCCCAGGCTTCCTGCGCCGGCGGCAGGAAATCGCGCAGTTCCATCCAGTCGAGCGACACGCCCAGCATCGAGGCGACGCGGGCTATCGCGCTGTCGAGCGTCATGACCATGCGCTCACGCACCATGTGGACCACCGGCTGGCTGCGGACTTTCACATCGCCGTAAGCGCGCACGAGGTCGTACCATGAACATTGCCAGAGCGCCTTGCGCTCGACCCGAAGGCCCTCGGGCGCGCCGCGCGCGAAAACGTCGCGGCCAAGCCGGTCACGCCCCATCAGCCGCGCCGCCGCCTCGCGCATGGCGCCAAGGCGCTGGAGGCGCAGTTGCAGGCGCATCGCCAGTTCTTCGGGGCTTGGATCGGGCTGCTCTTCCTTGGGCAGCAGCAGCGCCGACTTGAGGTAGGCCAGCCACGCCGCCATCACCAGATAGTCGGCCGCGAGTTCCAGCCGCAGCGCCTCCGCCTCCTCGACATAGGTCAGGTAGGCATCGACCAGCTCGAGGATCGAGATGCGGCGCAAGTCCACCTTCTGCCGCCGCGCGAGGTCAAGCAGCAGATCGAGCGGGCCTTCCCAGCCGTCGATCTCCAGATGGAGCGTTTCCTTGCGGGCTTCGGCGCGTTCCTCGCCGTCCCACGCCGAATCGTCAGCCATGTCCGCTGCGTTTTCTGCCGGAAGGTCGGCAGGCAGGTCCACCGCTCAGGCCGCCAGAGCCAGCAGCGCGTCGCGCCGGGCAACGAGTTCGCCATGGGTGCCGGTGCTTGCGATCCCGTCGACCGAGGCCAGCGCGCGCTCCAGCCGCGCCGCTGCTTCGCCGCCCAGCGCGGGCAGGACATTGGCGATACCGACCATGTCATCCATCTTCGCCCAGCAGTTGAGCGCAATGTCGCAGCCCGCCACAAGGGCGCGCGCGGCAAGGTCCGGCACGCTGCCCGAAAGCGCCTGCATGTCGAGATCGTCGCTGAGCAAGAGGCCCGAGAAGCCGATGCGCTTCCGGATCACTTCGCCGATCACGAAAGGCGAGAGCGTGCCGGGATTCTCGGCGTCCCACGCGGTGTAGCGCACATGCGCGGTCATGCCGATGGGCGTGTCATTGAGCGTGCGGAACGGCTCGATATCGAGTTCCAGTTCCGCCTCGCTCGCGGTGACGGTGGGCAGTTCCTTGTGGCTGTCCGCCATGGCGCGGCCGTGGCCGGGGATGTGCTTGATGCAGCCGACGACACCGGCGCGGGCAAGCCCCTGCAAGGTCGCGCGGCCGAGGGCTGCCACGCGCATCGGTTCGAAGCCGAAGGCGCGGTCTCCGATCACGTCGTGCGCGCCTTTCTGGCGCACGTCGAGCGTGGGGTGGCAGTCTACCGAGATGCCCACTTCGGCAAGATCGAGCCCCAGCGCCTCGGCATTGTCGCGCGCGGCCTCGATGGCGCTGGCGGGGGCAAGATCATAGAGCCGGTCGAACGCCTGGCCCGGCGGATAGGCTGGCCAGACCGGCGGCTTCATTCGGGCGACGCGGCCGCCTTCCTGATCGATGCTGATGAGCAGCCGGTCGCGCCCATGGATCGAGCGGAGATCGTCGGTCAGCGCGCGCATCTGCTCGCGGCTTTCGACATTGCGGCCGAACAGGATGTAGCCGGCAGGATCCGCATCGCGGAAGAACGCGCGCTCGTCGTCGCTAAGGGTCAGCCCGGAAAGGCCGAAGATCGCGGGTGTCATGCCGGTTTGCTCGCAAAGTTCCGGCCCGACCGCAAGGAGCGGCCGTTCGGAAGTGTGGAAAGGGCGGCGCGAACCGCCGCCCTTTTCCGACTTACTGCTTCACCTGACAGGACAGCCCGGCCGAGCGCATGCCGCTGCACAGCGCCTTTGCGGCGGCGAGATCGCCGGGAACCGCCTGAAGTCGGTAGACCTTGCCGATATCGGCCTGACCCTCAACGATGCGGTGGTTTACACCGGCGAGCCCGGGGTACTGCACTTTCAGCGTGGCCCAGCCGGCTTCCGCCGTGGCCTTGTTGGCATAGGCGCCGACCTGCACGCCCACGCCGGAAACGGTCGGCTCGGGCTTGGCCGCAGGCGCTGCGGCCACGGGCTTGTCGGCAGCCTTGGCGGAAGGCTGGCCCGCCGCAGGCTTCGCAGCGGACTGGGCGGCAGACTGGGCATCGGCCGGCTTGCCTGCCGAATCGAAGCCCGGCGCAGGTGCATCCGGCTGCCCCTCGCCGATCTGCGGCGCGCGGCTCTGACCCTCTGCCACCGCAAAACTGGTGTCGCCGGTGCCGGCGACAACGTCGCCACCGGGGTTTTCCGGCCGGGTCTTGTACGGCTGCTTCGGCGCCTCGATCACGCCGCCGCTGGCGATCAGCGGCTGATCGCTCTTGTGCCGCGTGAACCAGAAGACGCCGCCGATAATGGCGCCGATCGCCACGAGCGCCAGCACGACCAGCAGCGCGGTCTGTCCCGTGCCGCCGCCGCGCTGGGGCTCGAACTCCTCGTCCTCGCCTTCCAGCCAGGGCAAGCGGACATCCTCGTCACCGAGGTCAAGCTGCGCCGGCCGCTCGAAGCCCTGAGCGGTGTTCCGGCCCGCGTCGCGCTCCCCTTCACCGAAGGGATTCGCGCGCGTTTCGTCCCGATCGTCACCCCAGCCCATCATCGATTACATTTCCTCCACCGCTTCGACGCCGAGCAGTGCCAGCCCGTTGCGGATAATCTGCCCGATCTGCGTGGCCAGGAAAAGCCGCGCGGAAGTCAGGTTACCATCTTCGGCGTTAATAAAGCGCTTTTCCACACGGTCATTGCCGAGGTTCCAGTAACCATGGAACGCTGCGGCCATGTCGCCCAGGAAGAAGGCGATGCGGTGCGGTTCGCGCGCGGCGGCGGCAGCCTCGACGATGCGGGGGAACTGCGCGGCCAGCTTCACCAGCTCCAGCTCTTCCTCGCCCAGCAGTTCGAGATGGCCTGCGCCGGGCACGAAGCCCTCGCCGTCAGCCTTGCGCATGGTCGAATGGACGCGGGCATTGGCGTACTGCACGTAGAACACCGGGTTGTCCTTCGAGGCTTCGACCACCTTGGCGAAGTCGAAGTCCATCTGCGCTTCCGGCTTGCGGGTGAGCATGGTGAAACGCACCACGTCCTTGCCCACTTCGGTAACGACTTCGGCCAGCGTGACGAAGTTGCCCGAACGCTTGGACATCTTCACCGGCTCGCCATCGCGCAGCAGCTGGACCATCTGGACCAGCTTGATCTCGAACGGCGTGGGCTCTCCATCCGCGCCGGTCATCGCGGCAACGGCGGCCTTGATGCGCTTGACGGTGCCCGCGTGATCCGCGCCCCAGATGTCCACCAGCGCGTCGGCGCTCTGGGCCTTCTGGAAGTGGTAGGCAAGGTCGGCGCCGAAGTAGGTCCAGGTGCCGTCCGACTTCTTGATCGGGCGGTCCTGATCGTCGCCGAACTGGGTCGACTTGAACAGCGGCAGTTCCACCGCTTCCCAGTCCTCAAGCGTCTTACCCTTGGGGGCTTCGAGCACGCCGTCGTAGACGAGGCCCTTCGAACGCAGCCACGCCTCGGCCTCGTCCGGCTTGCCCGAGGCCTGAAGCTCGGCTTCCGAGGAGAACAGGTCGTGGTGGATGCCGAGGAGCGCGAGGTCCTCCTTGATCATCACCAGCATCGCCGCGACGGCCTTTTCGCGGAACAGCGTCAGCCATTCCGATTCGGGCGCGTCCGCATACTTCTCGCCGAATTCGGCGGCGAGCTGCTGGCCGACCGGGATCAGGTATTCGCCCGGATAGAGCCCCTCGGGAATCGCGCCGACGTCATGGCCCAGCGCCTCGCGGTACCGCACATGGGCCGAGCGGCCGAGCACCTGCACCTGCGCGCCGGCGTCGTTGACGTAGTATTCCTTGATGACCTTGTGGCCCGCGAACTCCAGCAGCGTCGCCAGCGCATCGCCGACCACCGCGCCGCGGCAGTGGCCCATGTGCATCGGGCCGGTCGGGTTGGCGGACACGTATTCGACGTTGACGGTGCTGCCACCGCCCATCGTCGAGCGGCCGTAGTCGGCGCCGAGCGCGGCAATGGCGCGCAGTTCGGTGAGCCAGGTCGCGGGCGAGAGGCGCAAGTTGATGAAGCCGGGCCCGGCGATCTCGGCCGAGGTGACCGCATCGAGCTTGGTCAGTTCGGCGACCAGCGCGTCCGCCAGATCGCGCGGCTTCATGCCGGCGGGCTTGGACAGGACCATTGCCGCGTTGGTCGAGAGGTCGCCATGCGAGCTGTCGCGCGGCGGCTCGACCGTGATCGCGCTTCGCTTCAACCCGCCGGGCAGCGTGCCCGCTGCTTCGAGCGCATCAAGCGCGGCGTTGAGGTGGCCTGCGAAGGCGGCGTAAAGGGTCTGGTTATCGCTCATCCGCGCGCGGATAGCCGAGTTGCGCGCAAAGGGAAACAGGCTGCGAGGTAACAGTGCGGGGATGCGGGCGTTGTGAAAGCCCACCCCCAACCCCACCCGCAAGCGGGAGGGGGCAAGACTTTCGCGTTAGTCCCAGCGCGGTGGGCATGCCCGAGGGGCCGCTTGTCCCCAATTCCAGCCACTCTCTGATCCCGCTCAGGCTGAGCCTGTCGAAGCCCCCGGCGTCGGGGCGCACGGGACGACGATGCCCGATATTCCTGACATCCGATCAAATCGGAAGCGAAACGCCCGCTTGCGCGATGCCTCCGCACGGGCTTCGGCTCTTCCCGACTTGTCTATAACAATTCCTTAGCCATTTCCCGCGAGTTGCCATAATCGGGCACCAATAGGGGGGAATGGGGCACATCTATGCATCGGCATCTGTGGAAGCGGATTGCGTCGATTTCGGCGCTGACATCGGTCGCGGTGCTTTTGCCCGGAATTGCCCGAGCCGCGGAGTGGATGGAAGCATCGAGCGATCATTTCGTCATCTACGCTCAAGAAAGCGATGGCGAAATTAAACGCCTGGCGGATAAGCTTGAACGCTATCACGCAGCCATGGCGCTGGCACTGCGCGTCACGACGCCCGTACCCAGCCCCTCCAACCGGGTGACGATCTTCGTCGTGCGCAACGGGCAAGAGGTACGGACGCTATACCGTGGGGAGCGTGACGCCAATTCCAGCAATTACGTAACCGGATTCTACTTGGCAAACGCGGGCGGATCGGTGGCGATCGTCCCCGATATTCAAAACAGCAATGATGAGACCGACGCATCCATGGTCTCTCTGCTTCATGAATACGCGCATCACTTCCTCGCCTCTGCGAATTTACCTCCGCGCCCGCGCTGGTTCACGGAAGGAGTCGCCGAATTCTACGCGGCCAGCCGCATCGATCAGGACGGCAGCGTCGCGTTGGGCCGGCCGGCGTGGCTCCGCTTCAATGAACTGTTCGGGCAGAAGCACCTGACGGCTGTCGAACTTTTCGATCCGGCGGAATACGAAAAGCATAAGACTTACGGATACGATGCCTTCTACGGCAAGAGCTGGCTCCTGTACCATTACCTCACTTTCGAACCTTCGCGCAAAGGTCAGCTCGACAAGTACGTTGCCCTGTTGGACGCCGGCAAGGACCAGCGCGATGCCGCGCAGGAAGCCTTCGGCAGCTTTGACACGCTGGAATACAATCTAGACCGCTATATGCTGGCGCGCACAATGACGAGCCTGACGATACCAGCCGCCCTGTTGCATGTGGGCGCGGTGAAAGTGCGGCCGCTGACCCCCGGCGAAAACGCGATCATGCCAGCGCTGATCCGTACCAAACGAGGCGTCGGCTCGCCCGAAGCGGCGAATGCGGTCCTTGCGCTGGCTCGCCCGATCGCAGCCCAATATCCTCACGATACCCTGGTTCTCTCCGAACTGGCGGAAGCCGAATTCGATGCGGGGCACGACAAGGAAGCCATTGATGCCGCCGATGCCGCACTGGCCATCGATCCGGCCACGGTCAACGCCTATATCCAGAAGGGCTACGCCCTGTTCCGTGAGGCGAAGGGCGCGGATAACCGGCAAGCGGCCTATGACAAGGCCGTGGCTCCATTTCTGAAACTCAATCATGTCGAGAACGACAACCCCATCCCGCTGATCTATTTTTACCGCAGCTTTGCCGAACAAGGCAAAAGGCCCACCGATCTGGCGCTCTCCGGCCTGATCCGGGCTATGGAACTGGCACCGTTCGACATGGATCTGCGCATGATGTTGGGACAGGCATTCCTGGCACGCGGCCAAACGCGCGATGCACGGGTGGTTCTGCTGCCGGTGGCGAACAATCCGCATGAAAACGCGGGCAGCAAGGCCGCCCGCGCCATCGTGACGCAGATCGACAAGTATCCGAACTGGAAAGGCGATGGGGTGGAGGCCGTCCTGGCAGGCGCAAACTAGCCCGCGCGGATCGCCATCCAGCACCACATCCAGCACCACCCATCGACGGCGAGGTCCCGGTCTATCCGGCCATGCCTGAGGGACAAGCCGAAGCGGCTTGCGGGACCGCCCTCCCCCTTCAAAATGCCCGCGGGAGCGTGTATCGGACCGCCATGTCCTCATCGCTTTCAACCACTGAGATTCCCAAAACCTACCGGGTCAAGAGCTTCGGCTGCCAGATGAACGTCTACGACGGCGAGCGCATGGCCGAACTGCTCGCCGAGCAAGGCATCACCGCCGCGCCGGAGGGCGAAGATGCCGATCTTGTCGTGCTCAACACCTGCCATATCCGTGAAAAGGCAGCGGAAAAGGTCTATTCGGACATCGGCCGCCTGAAGCGCGAGGATGGCTCCTCGCCGCTGATCGCGGTCGCCGGGTGCGTCGCGCAGGCAGAGGGCGACGAGATCATGAAGCGCTCGCCCGCCGTCAAGATGGTGGTCGGCCCGCAGGCCTATCACCGCCTGCCCGACATGATCCGCGAAGCCACCGCCGGCAAGCGCGTCACCGATACCGACATGCCAGCCGAGACCAAGTTCGATGCCCTGCCCCGTCGCAGGCGCTCCGGCCCCACCGCGTTCCTCACCGTGCAGGAAGGCTGCGACAAGTTCTGCACCTATTGCGTGGTGCCCTATACGCGCGGCGCCGAAGTCTCGCGTCCGCATGCCGATCTGATCGACGAGGCGAAGCGGCTGATCGATGCCGGCGCACGCGAGATCACGCTGCTCGGGCAGAATGTGAACGCCTGGTATGGCGAGGACGCGAAGGGCCGCCGGATCGGCCTTGACGGGCTGATCCGCGAACTGGCCGAAATCCCCGATCTTGCCCGCATCCGCTATACCACCAGCCACCCGAACGACATGACCGATGGTCTGATCGCGGCCCATGGCGACGTCGAAAAGCTGATGCCGTTCCTTCACTTGCCGGTGCAGGCGGGCAACGACCGCGTGCTCAAGGCGATGAACCGCAGCCACACCGCCGAAAGCTATCTGAAAGTGCTGGAAAAAGTGCGCGCCGTGCGCCCCGACATCGCACTTTCCGGAGACTTCATCGTCGGCTTCCCCGGCGAGACCGAGGCCGAGTTCGCGGACACACTCGCGCTGGTCGATGCCGTCGGTTACGCCCAGTGCTTCAGCTTCAAATACAGCCCGCGCGCCGGCACCCCCGCCGCGACGATGGACGGGCAGATCCCCGCCGAGGTCATGACCGACCGGATCCTGCGTCTGCAAGCCGCGCTGGGCCGCGACCAGACCGCCTTCAACGCGGCCTCGGTCGGCAAGACCTGCCAGGTGCTGGTCGAGCGCAAGGGCAAGTTCCCCGGCCAATGGCTGGGCAAGTCGCCGTGGTTGCAATCGGTCTATTTCGAGGGCGATGTCGCAGTGGGAGATATGGTGACGGTGGAACTGATCGAGGGCGGCTACAACGCGGTTTCCGCTAGGTTGCTGAGCACCGTACCGGCGTGAGCGAAAGGGAAGCGCTGGTTCTCGTCCCGGGCCTGTCCTGCGACCGCCATGTCTGGCACGCGCAGATTTCCGGGCTTTCGGACATTGCGGACATCCTCATTGGCGATACGCTGAAAGACGATTCGATCGCCCTTATGGCCAGCCGCGTGCTTGACGCGGCGCCGGAGCGGTTCGCCATCGCCGGATTCTCGATGGGCGGCTATGTGGCGATGGAGATCTGGCGCCGCGCGCCGGATCGGGTCACGCGCCTTGCCCTTGTCGACACCAATGCCCGTGCCGATACCGAGGAGCAGGCGGCGCTGCGCCGCGCGGCGATCCACACGGCGCAGGCGCGCGGGTTCGAGCATGTGCTGCGCGGCTCGCTGCGCCAGTTGGTCGCACCCAATTGTCCGGAAGACCTGTTCGAAGAGGTCGTGCAGATGGCGCTGCGCGTCGGTTTCGGCACGTACATGGACCAGCAGGCGGCGATAATCGACCGCGCGGATTCGCTGGAAACGCTCGGCAGCGTAACCGTGCCCGCTATGGTCATGGTGGGCCTCGCCGACGCCCTCACCCCGCCGCGCCTTGCCGAGGAAATGGTGCAGGCGCTGCCCGGCGCGGTCTACGAAGCGATCGCAGGCGCCGGGCACATGGCGCCGATGGAGCAGCCCGAGGCAGTCAACGCCGCCTTCCGCCGCTGGCTTGGCCGTTAAAGTTCAGTCGAGCGGTTTGAGCGGGGCTTCGGGGATCAGCTCCTTGCCGATCGTCGCGGATTCGGTGGCGGGGGCCACGGTGGCGTTCTCGGCATAAGTCTTGCCGTCGAAGGGCAAGCGGCGAATGCCTTCAGTCACGCCGCCACCGGCGACCGTCACCGCCAGATCGCGCCAGCCATTGGTCTTGGTAGGCAGCACGCCCACGGGAAGCTGAACCACGCTGATCTCGCTGACCTTGCGCAAATCCGTCCCGTCGCGCTTCAGCACCACGAGGTTGCAGCCGCCGGTACCGCACAGCATCGGGCCGCCGAGATAGGCGAGCACTTCGGGCGTGCCGTCGCCGTCCAGATCGACCTCGGCGGTGGCGTACTGCAACTTGCCAAGGTCACTGGAGACCGCCTCCTTGTTATGAGCGCGGATCCAGTCCTCGACCGTCATCGGCGCGGCTTCGGTCGGTTCCTCGCTCTCCTCTGCGGCAGCAGAGGCTGTGGGTTCGACCGGCGCCTTGTCCTGCTTGCAGGCGCCAAGCGAGAGGCCGAGGGCAAGGGCGAACACCGAGGCAGCCCGGATGCGGAGTGAAGTTGTCCTTCTCATTCAGCAAGGTTAGCCGCTTGTTTGTCCTGCCCGCAAGGTCGGTCCGTCGCATGTCCGACACGGGCGGAAGACAAGGAAAAGGCCCCCGGCGTCATACGCCGGAGGCCCTCCGCGACCCGCCGGGCTATCGGCGGCGTATCAGCAATCTCGCGGGGCGATAAATCAGCCCCAGAAGAAGTTATTATAGACGGTCACGACACGGCCCGAGCGCATGTCCACCATGGCAACGTCATTGCCGTAGCGAACCCAGCGGTGGCCGGCGCGCGGCGGGGCCAGGCGGTAGCGGCCATAGTCGTTCACCCAGTAACGATTACCGTAATAGGCCGGGGCGAAGCGGTAGCCGACCGAAACGGGGCGATAGGCATAGCCCCGCGGGCCGACATAGGCCGGACGGCGATAGTCGTTACGGTGGGCCTGACGATAGTCGCGCCAGTCCTCATGCATTTCGCGGCGATCATTACGCGCCTGGCGGTAGTCTCCACGCCGTTCGTCGTGGCGCACGTCGCGCTGGTCCTGCCGCACTTCGCGCATCGACTGGGCGGAGGCCATGGTGGGAATGGCCAGGCTGGGGACCGCGACGCTTGCTGTCAGCACCGCCATGATGATCTTGCGCATTATGGTTCTCCTTGAAATGGCGACCTTCTTTCGGGTGTTGCCCGATAAGTTCAGTTTCTAACCCCGCTACATGAACGGGGTTGCAATGATCTGTGCAGGAATCGGTCAGAAGTGTCGCTGGCTTGCGACAAACCGTTCAAACCGCGCCGAAATCCGGGGTTATCCCCCAGGAAGCGGGCAATTTTCGAAAACCCCCGCCTTGCGCGCAGCGACGCGCGGAGCCATCTTCGGGACAGAACGAAGCATCCTCACCCGAAAGGAGCGCATGGCCCGAAAAGCAGCCCGTGCCGGAGATCCGGCGCAGTTCCGCCCCGAAACCAATCGCAGGGCGCGTGCCGAGGTCGAGTTCGACGAGCCGACGCTGCTTGGAGCCGTGTTCGGCCAGTTCGATTCCAATCTCGTGCAGGTGGAAAACCGGCTTGGCGTCTATATCTCGGCGCGCGGAAACCGCATCCAGATCGAAGGCCCCGAAGATTCCGTCGCCCGCGCGCGCGATACGATCAAGGGCATGTATCACCGGCTGGAAATGGGCCAGGATCTCGATTCGGGCGCAATCGAATCGCTGATCGCGATGTCCTCGGAACCGACGCTGGAAGGGATCATCAGCGGCGATGCCGGCGCACCGCCGATCATGATCCGCACCCGCCGCAAGACCATCGTGCCGCGCTCCGCCACGCAGATCGAATATATGCGCGCACTGGCCCGGTCCGACGTGATCTTCGCGCTCGGCCCGGCTGGTACCGGCAAGACTTATGTCGCGGTGGCGCAGGCGGTTTCGCAGTTGATGACCGGCTCGGTCCAGCGCCTGATCCTCTCGCGTCCTGCGGTCGAGGCGGGCGAGAAGCTGGGCTTCCTGCCCGGCGACATGAAGGACAAGGTCGACCCTTACCTGCGCCCGCTCTACGATGCGCTCTACGACTGCATGCCGCCCGAGCAGGTGGAACGCCGCCTTGCCAACGGCGAGATCGAGATCGCACCGATCGCCTTCATGCGCGGCCGCACGCTGGCCGATGCCTTCATCATCCTCGACGAAGCGCAGAACACCACGCGCGAGCAGATGAAGATGTTCCTCACCCGCTTCGGCCAGAACAGCCGCATGGTCGTTTGCGGCGACCCCCGGCAGGTCGACATCCCCGGCGGCGACCGCATGAGCGGCCTTGCCGACGCGGTGCAGCGGCTTGAAGGCGTGGATGGGATCGACGTTACCCGCTTCACCTCGGCCGACGTTGTGCGCCATCCGATCGTCGGGCGGATCGTTGAGGCTTATGAGGGTAAGCCGGAATAGGAAGAACAAGCGGGGTCCCCGCCTTCGCGGGGACGACGTGATTTTTGGGGCCGATGTTGGCCGTGCCCAACGTCGGTTTCAAATTGGCGGTGGTTTGCGAACTGACAGTGGTCTCGAACCATCCGCAGTTTCAAACCACCGGCGACCGCGAACTTTGCGCTAAAACTCGACCGTTAGCTTTGAACAAAAGGCCGTACAAAAACGGAAGGCCGCACAAAAAAGCACCGTCGCCCCCGCGAAGGCGGGGGCCCCGCTTTTCTGGCGTCACAGCACCCCGCCAAGCCGATCGAACATGTCCTCCCAGTCTGGGTTGATCGTCTCGATCAACGTGATCTTCCACTCGCGCCGCCATTTCTTGACCGCCTTCTCCCGGCGAATCGCATATTCGATTTCGTCGTACCGCTCGGCGTAAACCAGCCTTGTGAAACCGTATTCGCGGACGAACACGGACCCCGAACCCTCACGGTGCTGCCAGATGCGGCGTTGGAGATGCGCGGTGACCCCGGTGTAGATGCCTCCGCGATAACGGTCGCTGGTCATGTAGAGCCAGCCGCCTTTCTCCATGTCGATGGCTCCAAGAAAAGCGGGGCCCCCGCCTTCGCGGGGGCGACGAAACTTGTGTTGCAGATGCTGTCCACAAAGGGATCGATTGCCAGTTAAATCCCCGCTACTTACCTACGTCATCCCCGCGAAGGCGGGGATCCCGCTTCCTTTTCTCTCCCCTCCGCTCGACCGAACGCGCGTCTGCGCGTAAGGACCCGGAAATGGACCTCGAAATCGACATCGAAGCACCCTGGCCCGCGGAAACCGACTGGGCCGACCTTGCCGAACGCGCGCTCGAAGCGCTGGTCGAGGTCGCGCCCGAGCTGGACAACCAGCGGCTCATCACCAGCCTGCTGTTCACGTCGGACGAGGAAGTCCACGTCCTCAACCGCGAATGGCGCGCCAAGGACAAGCCTACCAACGTGCTGTCCTTCCCCATGCTGGATCGCGCCGACCTACTCGCCCTCGCCCCCGACGGACCGCCGGAGATGCTGGGCGACCTCGCTCTCGCCTGCGAGACCTGCACGCGCGAGGCAGCGGAAAAGGGCATTTCGGTCGAAAACCACGCCACCCACCTGATCGTCCACGGCCTGCTGCACCTTGCCGGGCTCGACCACGAGATTTCCGAGGCCGATGCGGTGGCGATGGAAGCGCTGGAAACAAAGGCCCTTGCCCTGATCGGCATTCCCGACCCATATGGGGATCGAATTTAACGTCAGGGATAACCAAGCACGATGGCCGAGAATGGCCGCCACACCGAGCCCGGCTCGGGAGAAGGTGACAGTACCGGCACGCTCTGGCGTGTCTTCCGAAGGCTCTTCCAGAACGACGTCGATCAGTCGCTCCGCGCGCAGATCGAAGGCGTCATCAACGAGCACGAGGGCGACGCCGAGGAAACCAGCGCCGCCAAGGGCGATCTTTCGCCGCTGGAACGGCAGATGCTGCGCAACCTGCTCCACTTCAGCGAGCATGATGCCGATGACGTGGCCGTACCGCGCAGCGAGATCGTGGCGATCCCCGCTTCGGCCAAATGGGCCGATGTGATCGAGGCCTTTGCCGAGCACGGCCATAGCCGCATGCCGGTCTATGGAGATTCGCTCGACGCCATCAAGGGCATGATCCACATCAAGGACGTGTTCCCGATCCTCGCGCGCGGCGAGCAGCCGCCCGAGGACTGGACCACGCTGCTGCGCCAGCCGCTCTACGTGCCGCAATCACGCGGCGCGCTGGACGTGCTGGTCGACATGCGCGCCCAGCGCACGCATCTGGCCGTGGTGATCGATGAATATTCCGGCACCGACGGCCTCATCACGATCGAGGACTTGGTCGAAGAAATCGTGGGCAACATCGAGGATGAGCACGATGATGCCCCCGAAGAGTTGCTAATTTCGCAAGAGAGCGGTATCTGGGACGCCGACGCCCGCGTCGAGCTTGAGGATGTGGCGGAACGGATCGATCCGCGCCTCGCCGAAGTCGAGGAAGCGGTAGACACGCTGGGTGGCCTGGCATTCGTCCTGGCCGGCGGTGTCCCGGAAGTCGGCACGGTCCTCGAACACGGCAGCGGCTGGCGGATCGAAGTCACCGACGGCGACGAACGGCGCGTGACGCGGCTTCGGCTCCATCCGCCCGCCCCGGAGGCGGCCGAAACACCAGATTAACCCCGGCGTCGCCATTCCGGTCGGCGCTGTATTCCGAGTGAAAAGACGAGACATTGCCAGTACGCCGACTCCCCCCGCTGCGCGCGCTTGAAGCCTTCGTCCGCGTCGTCCGCCTTGGTTCGGCCAAGGCGGCGGCTAACGAACTGGCGCTTTCCCCCTCCGCCCTCTCGCGCCGCGTTGCCGCGCTGGAGGATTTCACCGGCAAGCGCCTGTTCACGCGCCAGCACCAGTCGATGAAGCTGACCGACGAAGGCATGGCCTTCTACAACGTGGTCGGCCCCAAGCTGGAAGAACTCGCGGAGGCCGTGGAATCGCAGATCGATCGCGGTCAGGTGCTGCGCCTGCACTTGGGCGTGCCGTCGCTGTTCGGCGGCCAGCGTCTGTTCCCGCGCCTGCCGGAACTGCGCAAGCTGCACCCGCGCCTGCACATCGACATCGATACCGGCACGCACCTTGAAGACCGCGTGGGCGACACTCTGGACGCCGCCATCATCCTCGCCAAGGAACCGGACCCGGCCTACTATCGCATCCAGTTGGACCACAACAAGGTCTACGCCATCACCTCCAAGGAGATGGCGGCCGAGATCGGCAATGTCCCGGACGAGGCGATCCTGTCCAAGCAGACCTTCCTGATCCATCAGGACCTGCCCGAGAGCCTCGACGCCTGGAAGCAGGCGATGGGCATGAACAAGCTGGAGCCCGCCTCGGTCGACCGTTTCGATTCCGGCCAGCTGGTGCTGGAAGCCGCGGCGCAGGGCCTTGGCATTGCCATCATGCACGACGACCACTTCCGCCGCAGCCATGACAACCGCCTGGCCCGGCTGTTCGACGTCGATGTCGAGAGCCCCTATCGCTACTGGTTCGTGTGCAAGCCGAAGGCGCTGGAGAGCCGCCCGGTGCGCATCTTCCACGAGTGGCTGCTGCAAGCGGGCCTCTGAGTTTTCAGACTCCATCACACCGCTGCAATTCTGACGTCGCCCCCGCATCGCGGAGGGCGACGTTTTTTTTTTGGTTCACGCAGAGACGCGGAGGCGCAAAGATGTCGCGCTTGCGGCAACGTCGCTCTGCCACCGATAGACCGGGGGTGCCAAGCCCTCACGAATTCGCGTCATTGGGCGCCCTCTCTGCGCCTCCGCGGCTCTGCGTGAATCCTTTTCGAAGCGCTACGCGCGCTGAGGTCATGGCAACCACCTGACCTTGCGGTAATTTCATTCCCCATCCCCGCATGGCGAACTATGCAGCTTCCCGCGAAATCCTTCGCGTGATCCGGGATTTATCCATGCGTCCTGTTCTTGCCGCCGCTGCGGCTCTATTCCTCACGTCCGCGCCTGCCTTGGCTGCAGAGCCCGCTCAGGCACCTGTTGCTGTCGTCACCGATCCCGCACGGTTGGCCGCTGCGCAGCGTGCCGTCGACCATGTCTTTCCCGCCGGCACCTATGCGCGCCTGATGAACGGCACGATGGACAAGATGATGGACAGCATGATGGATTCCATGATGCATATGCCGATCAAGGATTTCGCGGGCATGACCGGGGTGGATACCTCAAAGCTCAGCCCTGCTTCGCTTCAGGAGATCATGGATATCTATGATCCTTCCTTCAAGGAACGCATGAAGGTCGTTACCCATGCCGTCATGGGGCAGTTGGCCGACACGATGAACGAAGTCGAACCGGACGTCCGCGAAGGCCTCGTCGAGGCTTATGCCGCCAAGTACAGCACCGCGCAGTTGGGCGATATCAACGCCTTCTTCGCTACGCCGACAGGCAACGAATTCGCCGCCAATTCCTACCTCATCATGATGTCGCCGGAAGTCATGGCCAAGATGCAGGGCATGGTTCCCAAGCTCATGAAGATGATGCCGGCAATGGGGGAAAAGGCGAAGGCCGCCATGGCTGACCTTCCGCCGGAACGCACATACGCGGACCTCTCGAAGGCGGAAAAGGCAAGGCTTGCCCAGATCCTCGGCATTTCCGAAAGCGAACTCGAAAAAAGCGAGAAAGCCAAGGCGACGAAGTCCAAGTCATAAACGAAAAAGGGGCGGTTCCTCACGGAACCGCCCCTTCGCAATTTCAGGCGTTCGGGAAGGATCAGCCTTCCGAAATGGTCGCCTTCACGATCTTGCCCGGCTCGCGCGGCGGCTCGCCCTTGGGCAGCGCGTCGACGTTTTCCATGCCTTCGACCACCTGGCCCCAGACGGTGTACTGCTTGTCCAGGAAGCGTGCATCGTCGAAGCAGATGAAGAACTGGCTGTTGGCCGAGTGCGGCGCGCTGGTGCGGGCCATCGAGCAGACGCCGCGCACGTGCGGCTCGGCGTTGAATTCGGCCTTGAGGTCAGGCTTGTCCGAACCGCCCATGCCGGTGCCGTTGGGGCAGCCGCCCTGCGCCATGAAGCCCGGGATCACGCGGTGGAACTTGATGCCATCGTAGAAGCCCTCGCCCACCAGTTCCTTGATGCGCTCGACATGGCCGGGCGCAAGGTCGGGGCGCAGCTTGATCTTGACGTCGCCGCCTTCGCCATTGCCGGTGTCGAGAGTGAAGGTCAGAAATTCGTCGGCCATCGCAATAGTCTCCAATGTTGTCCGTCCGCGCAGAACTGGCCGCGCGGCACTGGCTTGCGACCGATATAAGGCGGATGACCGTAATGTCACGTCCACCTGAATTTGTGCCCCAATTTGCGCACATTTCCCTGCCCCGGTTGCAATTGCGGATTTGCCGCTTAGACCGGCCAGCATGACGGAAACGGATCTTCAGGAAGAGCAGAAGGATCGCGCGTTGGGTGCGCAGGACGCTCCTCCCGATCCGGAGCCTGAATCCGGCCGCGATTCGGGCAAGGATTCGGATAGCCTCGACCGCGACAACCATCTGAAATCCGACTTCGTGCGCAGCGTGAAGGACGCGCTGCACGACGAGGATTTCGAGCGCGTCTACGACCTTGTCGAGCCGCTCCATCCGGCCGACATCGCCGACCTTTTCGAGCTGTTCGACGAGCACGAGCGCCTCGACCTTGCCCGCGCCATCCGCGACCTGATGAGCGTGGAGGTGATCGCCGAACTCAACGACTGGGTGCGCGAGGCGCTGGTCGAAGCGCTGCCCGCCGACGTCGTGGCCGAGATCGCCGAACAGCTGGACACCGACGACGCCGTCGCCATGCTGGAAGACCTCGACGAGGAGGACCAGCAGGCCGTCCTTGCCGAGATGGAGCCGGAAGACCGCGCGGCCATCGAAACCGCGCTGTCCTATCCCGAGGAATCCGCAGGCCGCCTGATGAGCCGCGATTTCGTCGCGGTGCCCGAGTCCATGACAGTGGGCGACCTTATCGATTTCCTGCGCGAGCATCGCGAATTGCCGACCGAGTTCTGGGAAGTGTTCATCGTAGATCCGATGCACCGCCCGATCGGCACTTGCGCGCTTTCGTGGATCCTGCGCACCCCGCGCAACATCCCGCTGGGCGATGTGATGTCGCGCGACCAGACGCTGATCCCAGCCGACATGGACCAGGAAGAAGTCGCGCTGCGCTTCCAGAAATACGCGCTGATCTCGGCGGCGGTGGTCGATGGTGTGGGCCGCCTGATCGGCCAGATCACGGTCGACGACATCGTCCACATCATTCAGGAAGAAGCGAGCGAGGACATCCTGCGCCTGTCCGGTGCAGGCGACGGCGACATCAACGAGCCGATCCTCGTCACCGTGCGCACGCGACTGGCGTGGCTGGTGGTCAACCTCGGCACGGCGATGCTGGCCTCCAGCGTGGTCGGGCTGTTTCAGGGCGCGATCACCAAGTTCGCGCTGCTGGCGGTCCTGATGCCGATCGTTTCGGGCATGGGCGGCAACGCGGGCACCCAGACACTGGCCGTGGTCGTGCGCGCGATCGCCACCAACCAGCTCACCGATTCGAACACCTGGCGCATGATCTTCCGCGAATTCCGGATCGCGATGACCAATGGCTTTGCCCTTGGCGCGCTGATCGGCACGGGGACGTGGCTGCTGTTCAACAACCCGCTGCTGGGGGCGGTGATCGCGACCGCCATGCTGGTGAACAACCTGACCGCAGGGCTGGCCGGCATCCTCGTGCCCGTCGCGCTCGACCGGTTCCGGATCGACCCCGCCGTATCCTCAGCCGTGTTCGTGACCACGGCGACGGATACGATGGGCTTCTTCTCGTTCCTTGGGCTGGCGGTGTTGACCGGACTGGCGTGATCGCTGGGCTCGCGCTCGGCGGAAGGGGGAAACCGCCCGTCGGATACACAGCGATCAAAGGCATCAAAATTTTCCGTCATCTCCGCGAAGGCGGGGATCCCGCTTCTCTTGTGAGGGTCGAGAGCTTGTAAAGGCAGCGGGGCCCCCGCCTTCGCGGGGGCGACGAAATTGCAGTGGCCTGCTCGTAAACCGTGTTCCTGAACGAGACCGGCGGCAACGTCCCCTCCCAGAACCACCACCTCTAACCCGCTCAGCCTGAGCCTGTCGAAGGCCCGGGGACGAGGCGCCACGCCTCCCCATCCTTCTACAGGCTCAGGATGAGCGGAGTGGGTAGGCACCCGCCAGCCGCAAAGCTTTGCACAAAACCCACTGGCCCTCACCCCCGCGCGCTCCTATCTAGCGTCGATGCCGCTGCACATGACCAAGATCGCCTTCTCCGCCGAGAGCCCGGCGGACCTTCGCGCATGGCTGGAAAGCCACGATGACGTGGGCGAGGCACGGCTCACCACGCGCTATCTGCCCAAGCGGCACGAAGAGATGGTCGGCGGCTCGCTCTACTGGATCTACGAGCACGCGCTGATCGGCCGTTCCGAAATCCTCGGCTTCGAGCAGCGCGACGATGGCCGCTGGTGGATCCGGCTGGCGCCGCAACTCGTGCCCGTCGTCACCAAGCCCAAGCGCGCGCATCAGGGCTGGCGCTATCTGGCCGAGGCCGACGCCCCCCGCGACCTTCAGGATGGCGAGACCGCCGGCGATGCCATGCCGCCCGCCCTCGCCCGCGAACTGGCCAAGCTCGGACTGGTCTAGCTCTAACGCTCTGGCCTCGATCCATGGCGCGCAGCGGCCGCCCCGTCGCTTGCACTTGAAAGGCGGGCAAGGCTCCACTAGCCTCCGCCCGTCGCCTCATAATCCAGATTCGCCCATGTTGTCCGAAACTTGCCGGACGACCCGGGCGCGCGTGTTCGACTTTCCTCTCCTCCCCAACATGACGGAAAAGGACCGAGCCATGAGCTTCGTCACCACCAAGGACGGCGTTGAAATCTTCTTCAAGGACTGGGGCCCCAAGGAGGCCCAGCCGATCATGTTCCACCACGGCTGGCCGCTTTCGGCCGACGACTGGGACGCGCAGATGCTGTTTTTCCTCCAGCACGGCTTCCGCGTGGTCGCCCATGACCGGCGCGGCCATGGGCGGTCTACGCAAGTGAGCGATGGGCACACGATGGACCACTATGCCGCCGATGCTTTCGCGGTGGTGGAGCATCTTGACCTGCGCAACGTCGTGCATATCGGCCATTCCACCGGCGGCGGCGAAGTGGCGCGCTATGTCGCGCGACATGGCCAGCCTTCCGGGCGCGTGGCCAAGGCCGTGCTGATGAGCGCGGTTCCGCCGCTGATGCTCCGGACTCCGGAGAATCCGGGCGGCCTGCCGATCGAGGTCTTCGACAGCTTCCGCGCCGGGCTCGCCGCCAATCGTGCGCAGTTCTATATCGACGTGCCGAGCGGGCCCTTCTACGGCTTCAACCGCCCCGGTGCCGAGGTAATCCAGGGCGCCATCGACAACTGGTGGCGGCAGGGCATGATCGGCAGCGCCAAGGCGCATTACGACGGCATCAAGGCCTTCTCGGAAACCGACCAGACCGAGGATCTGAAAGCGATCACCGTGCCCACGCTCTGCCTGCACGGGGATGACGATCAGGTCGTCCCGATCGACGATGCCTCGCGCAAGTCGGTCGAACTGCTGCCGAACGGGTCGATCAAGGTCTATCCCGGCTATCCGCACGGCATGCACACGACTCATGCGGACGCGATCAACGCCGATCTGCTGGCGTTCATCCAGAGCTGACCGGTAGAGGGCAGGCTAACACTTCCATCGACCCGTCGCCCCCGAGAAGGCGCGGGCCCCGCTGCCTTTTTGCTACGCCGCAAGAAGAAGCGGGTTCCCCGCCTTCGCGGGGATGACGGGTGGAACACGGGCGCGTCGTAGTGGAACGCACTGTAATTTGACGCAAAGCGACGAAACGGTCAGCATCATCGGATGATCCGCCGCCTCGTCGCTTTCGCGCTGTGCCTTGCACTCCCGCTATCCGCCGTCGGGGCCGCAACTCCGGCTCCGCCGCAGATCCTGACCGAAGACGTCGACCGCTTCTTCCGCCTCTACGACGCAGCGAGCGGACATCCCACTGCCGAGCAACTGGACAACGATTACCTCAGCCCCGGTACGTCGGGCCTGCACGAGATCGCGAAACTGCGTACCGTCACCGGGCCCCGGATCGCCGCCAATATCGCCGCTCATCCCCAAGTCTACGAGAAGGCCCGAAGCTGCCTTGCCGTGCTACCCGCCGTGAAGCTGCGGCTGGCCAAGGCTTTCGCTAAGCTGGCGGCGCTCTATCCCGACGCGAAGTTCCCGCCGGTGACGTTCGTGATCGGACGCGGGCGGCCGGTCGGACTCACCGACGACAGCGGGGTGACCATGGGGCTGGAGGCACTCTGTTCGGCGGACTTCATGGACCCGAATGTCGAGAACCGCTTCGTCCACACGATCGCCCACGAATACGGGCATATCCAGCAATCGGCTGCGCAGCAGGCGCTCGAACCCGATGCGCCCGGCGCGACGGTGCTGGCGATGTCGCTGATGGAAGGCACGGGCGAGTTCACCGCCAAACTGATCTCCGGAGGCGTCGGCGATTACCAGCATGCGGCATGGACGAAGGGCCGCGAGGCCGAGATCGATAACGCCTTCCTGCGCGATATGGACAAGACCGATCTCTCGGCGTGGATGTACAACGGCGTCGGCGACCCGGCGCATCCCGGCGATCTGGGCTACTGGGTCGGCTACCGGATCATCAAGGCCTACTACGCCCGTGCGCATGACGAGAAGCAGGCCCTGCGCGAAATCTATGCGATGCGCGATCCCAAGGCGTTTCTGACCGAGAGCGGCTGGAAGCCGGGGATGACCATTGCGGGCTAGATCCCGCCGGCTTCCCGCCCGAATCTCGCGCTTTTTCGAACATCGAAATTGGGCATGATGCAGAGAGGCACGCGCCGTGCCGCAATCTCTTTATCGGACGGCGCGGTAACCGCAGCCTTGGAGAAGAACGCGGCTTGTCCCGAAACGACACTCCTCCGCGTCTCTGCGTGAACCCATTTTTCTTTTTCAGTGCCGGGTTCGATGAACGGCGGAAATTGCCCAAAAGTTGGCTGCCTCACCTTCTCACACCCCTCTCATCCTGAGCCTGTCGAGGGATGGAACCTCGCGCCCCGCCTCCGGGGGCTTCGACAAGCTCAGCCTGAACGGGTTGGGAGGTCAGTCAGTCAATTGGCAAGGCGGTGATGGCTGTTTTGGCCCCGGCAGGATCGCGGGGCATGGCCGGATTAGAGAAGATGCGCCCCCTCCTCCTCCACGTCATCCTGAACCCATCTCGCGCCCGGCACTGCACTTTGATCCGCAACGCGCGCTCGCCGCGCCCTTCCCCCGCCGTTCGGAACAGGCCGAGGAATGGATCCTGAAACAAGTTCAGGATGACGTTTCGCGAGGAACTACCCTTCTTCCATCGTCATCCCAGCTTCCGCAATGACGGAGAATCCGGAACGTCCACTCCGACTCAAAACCGCGCGCACAAACGAAAAGGCCGGAAGCGGTTGCCCGCTTCCGGCCCTCTCCTTGAGAACAAGCCCGATAAATCAGAACGGCAGCTTGTAGAACCGCACCGCGTTGTCCTGCAGAACCTTCTTCTTGGTGGCGAAGTCGTAACCGCCCAGTACGTCCTTGATGTGCGCCTGCACGCCCGGATAGAGCGAGGTGGGGTGCGGGAAATCGGTTTCGAACATCACGTTGCCCACGCCGATGGTTTCCAGCAGCAGCTTGGGTGCGATCTTCTCGAACCAGAAGGTGCACATGAAGTGATCGCGGAAGTAGTCCCAGGGCTGCTTCTTCAGCACGTTGCGCTTGCTGGGCAGCATTTCCTGGAACTGGTGTTCCAGCGCTTCCACCGCGAAAGGCACCCAGCCCATGCCGCTTTCGATCAGGCCGATCTTGAGGTTCGGGTGGCGGTCCAGACGGCCCGAGACCATCCAGTTGCCCAGCGTTGCCGCGTTGCCGATCGAGAACATCGTGGCGACCACCGACAGCGTCTGCTCGAACTGGAAACCTTCCCAGGTCAGCGTGTTCGGGTCGATCGCGGCGTTGAGGTGGAAGTTGAGCGAGATGCCTTCGGCGTCGATCATCTCCAGGAACGGCGTCCAGTATTCATGGTTGAAGCTGGGCACGCCGACGCGTTCGGGGGTGTCGGGCAGCACGAAGCCGCGCAGGCCCATGTCGATGCAGCGGCGGGCTTCCTTCTCCATCTCCGCCTTGTTCCAGAACGGCAGGTGCGCCATCGGAAACAGACGTTCACCCGATTCGCGCTGGTAGTCAGCGTTGAAATCGTTGAACGTCTTCATGATGGTGACGGCCAGATCGTCATCGCCCAGCGTCATCAGCATGCCCGCCTGGGTGACGCCCGAGTTCTGGAAGCAGATCTGCGCATAGACGCCCATGTCGTCCATCGCCTGAAGACGCGGGGCAATCTCGTGACCGCCCGGATGCGCTTCTTCCAGCGTCGGGAAAGCGAGGCGGCCGAGCAGCTTGTTGTTGTCCTTGCGGATCACGTTGCCGCCCAGCGAACCGCAGTTGCGGTCCCCAATATACCACCGGTCGACGCCATCGGCATCGCGCTTCACGAAAGGCATCTTGCTCTTCAGGCCGATCGGCGCGCGGTCGGTGAACAGCGTCGGCGGTTCGCTGAGGTGGGTGTCGGTATCGACGATCTTGATGCCTTCCAGCGACGGGTCGAGCCCGCCCGACTGGGTGGCGTAGTCCACCTCGCGGATCACCCCGCCCCTGGTGTAGCCTTCGGAGGACCAGTACTTGCGTGCCGAGTCCTTCATTTCCTTGGTGTCTGCGTCGGCCATGGCCGTATCTCCCAAAAACGTATTGAGGACTCATGTCGCAACCCATGGGGCTGCAATCAATCGATGAGCCTAACGCCGAGACGATGAATGGCCTTGGTGCCGGTCGGGGACTGCACGGCTGCCTTGCCGCGCCTTGCCGCCGGAAGGATGCCCGGGCATCCATGACCTCGGGAGAGACCATCATGCCACAAATGCAGACGCTCGACGATATCCGTGTCGAATTCGATGCCCCCGACAACGTGCCGAAGGACCGGATCGTCGATCTCGGCTTCGCGATGGGCACCCTGCCCAACGATCTTGTCGACCCTTACGAACCCTGCGGCTGGCTTTCCGGGCCGGAGATTCCGCGTCTGCTGTTCAACCCGCCCTCGATGCACGGCCTCGGCGCCATCAGCGGCAACCGGCGCGGCAACTGGGTGGTCACGCATTACGAGGATATCGAGCGCGTCTATTCGGACAACGAGCACTTCTCGAACGCCGGAACCGCCGAATTCCAGCGCCTGATCGGAGAGACGTTCAAGTCCATCCCGCTCGCCATCGATCCGCCGGACCACCAGAAGTACCGGCTCTACCTGATGCCCTACTTCAGCCCCGCGCGGATCACCCGCGAGCTGGAGCCGTCCATCCGCAAGATCGTGACCGAGATGATCGATGCCGTCGCCGACAAGGGCGAAGTGGATATGGCGTGGGACTTCGCGCGGGTCTATCCGGTGCGCATCTTCATGGGCCTGATGGGCTTCCCGGACGAGAAGTTCGACCAGTTCCTCGATTGGGAGTGGGACATCCTCCACTCCGGCAGCCTCGAAAAGATGCAGGCGGCGCTGCGCGGCGTGCTCGAATTCCTGCGCAGCTTCATCGCCGAGAAGGAAGCCAATCCGGACGAGCACCTCGTCTCGTCCATCGTCCATGGCCGGATCGAGGGCCGCGGGCTGACCGATGACGAGAAGATCGGCATGGTCTGGTTCCTCTGGCTCGGCGGGCTCGATACCGTGGCCGCCACCATCGCGCAGATGTTCCGCCGCATGGCGCTCCAGCCCGAATTGCAGCGGCGCATCCGTGAGAATCCGGAAGTGATCAACTCTGCGGTCGAGGAATTCCTCCGCACCCAGCCGATCCTCTCTTCCGCGCGCTCGGCAACGAAGGACTTCGAGTGGCACGGGATTCAGGTGAAACAGGGGGATTCGTTCTCCTGCCTCAATCCCTCCGGCAACTTCGATCCCACGCGCTTCGAAAACCCGCGCGAGTTCGACCCCGAACGCAAGGCAAACCGCCACTTCACATTCGTCGGGGGCGTGCACATCTGCCTTGGCGCCCACCTTGCCCGGCGGGAACTGCGGCTGCTGCTGGAAGAATGGTTTGCGCGCATACCCGAATTCCGGGTGAAGCCGGGCGCAGACACCACGGTATTCCCCGGCCTGCTCTCGATCCGCAACCTGCCGATCGTGTGGGATGTAACGTAAAGGGAACGCGGAATTTCCGGGAGGCCTGCCGTCCCGGATCCGCGATCTTCTGGCGCGCGAAGGCCTGTTCCTGTTCCGGGAACCGGAAGAGCGGCCTGCGCCTCCGTGCCTGATCGGGAATGGTCTTTAGTGATACCGGCGGCAGCACAACCGCGTCAGATCGACGCGGGCTGCCGCAAGTTGTTCAGGCTTTGACGCTTCTAATAATTCGACTGCGAGCTGTAATACTCTGAAGAAAAGAGTTTCCTGACCCCTGCTAGCGAAACCGACTTCATAATTGTCCATGTAATCTAACAAAGATACACACTCCTGCATATCGTTTGCAGCTGTCTCCCATGGGCAGTGATAAGTATCGAATATCATCTCGCAGCGACCCCTCGCGCTTAATATTTGTCCAACCAATCCGCTTCGTTCGGCGCGCCCCTAACATTCTTATTTCATTATTCAAATTACAAAACGTTCAGCGATTGATATCATTTAGGTATCGGCATACAACCCTATAGGTATTAGATTGGTCCGTGGCGCCGGGGTGGAAAAATGCGATAAAAAGCGGACGGCGACGGGCCTCGCGCCGACAGATAATTTCTGAGCGTACTTATTATTTAGGCAAATTAGTAATTTGCGACAGATGCGAGGCAGTCGCAGTAAGAAAAGTTTGCAGATTTTATTTCCCGGGCACTGCTCGATGGGCGCTAACAGCCGCCCGGAATCGCCATTCACGCCATCGCGCTGATGGTCGAGCGGAAGCGGGCCAGCGCAATCGCGAAGAACGCCGCGCCAATGCCGATGGTGGCCGCGAACTGCGGCCAGACCACGTCGAACCCCGCGCCCCGGAACAGGATAGCCTGCCCCAGTTCGACGAAATGCGTAGTCGGCGCGAGCAGCATCACGTTCTGCACCAGCTCCGGCATCGATTCGCGCGGCGTACTCCCGCCCGACAGCATCTGGAGCGGCAGCAGCACCAGGATCATCAACAAGCCGAACTGCGGCATGTTGCACGCGATGGTGGCGAGGAAAATGCCCATCGAGGTGGTCGAAAACAGCACCAGCCCGGCGCCGGCGAAGAACAGCGGCAGCGATCCCGCGATCGGCACCTGCATCAGCGCCCGCACCACCAGATTCACCGACAACGCCGAGGCCAACAGCACCACCAGCGCCATCGACCAGACTTTCGACATCATGATCTCGAACGGCGTCAGAACACCGCGCCAAGTTGCACTCGACCAACCCCATCGAGCGCCTCTATGGCGAGATCAAACGGCGGATTGAGGTCGTCGGCACCTTTCCGAACGAAACCGCCATCACCCGCTTCGTCGGAGCCATCATTGTGGAACAGTCCGACGAATTGGCCGTCCTGCGCGCGTTACATGACGCCTGAAACGATGCCCCCGCTCAGCGACAATCCCATTGTTATGCTGTCGGCAGTAATCGGCTCAGGCCGATACCGCAAAGCAAGGCGGCCCAGAAAAACTTCACCACCTCTCGGGACACGATCGGCCGGCCGAAGCTCCCGTCAATCTTGATAAGTTGGGAGGCGATAGCGGGATCGGCTATTGCGCACGAATACGTTTGTGACGGCCGAGTATCGCCAGCAAACGGCGCAGGCGATCCCCGGCCGAACCGCCCATTTCCGCCCCAAACTGACGCAGGCAAGAAAAAAGGCCCGGAAGCACTGGGCTTCCGGGCCAAGGAATGTGGCTGCTCTTTTCAGAGCCGCCTTCGGGTCGCACCCTCTTCCTACCTGAGGCAAAATCCACACCGTGTGACCGAAATCACGCTCCGCAGGGAATCACGACTTCCGCCCCATGGCTAAAATCGGTTAAGCGCGATCGGGTGGGTTCAGTCGCAAGGGGTGCGACGAAGGGGCTGGTTTTTGGATTCCGACGAGAAAATCGAGATTATCCGCACGATCTTTCGGTGCGACCGCCTCTCGGCCGAGAAACTCGCCCGCGTGATGATGCCCCATCGACTTGCCACAAGGGATATTTTGGCCCGTCAGGGCGAGGAATCGCACCATTGCTGGCTGGTGATCGACGGCGGCGTGCGAATCGAGGCTTTCGGGCTGGAAGGCCAGCGCCAGCAGCTTGCCCAGTATGGCCCCGGCGAATTCTTCGGCGCCTATCCCATGCCGACTGTCCACCGGGCGGAAATCGCCTCGCTGATGGAAACCAACCTGCTGCGGGCAGAGGCCGTACGCATCGCCGAACTCGTGGCGGAAGATGCGCAGATCGGCGCGGGCATGGCCCGCCTGCTCGCCCGCCAGCTGGACCGCGCGCTTGACCGGATGATGGCGCGCACGACCTATTCGGCGGCTGGCCGCGTCTATGCCGAACTGCTCTCGCTGGCCGCCGGTGCCGACCGCATTGCCCCGGCACCCAAAGTGACAATGCTGGCGCTTTCGGCCAATACCACGCGCGAAACTGCCTCACGCGCGATCGCCGCGCTGATCCGGCGCGGGATCATCAGCCGCGACGACCGCGAACTGATCATCCATGCCCCGCGCATGCTGATGGAACTGGTGTGCTGACCGGCAGCGAGTCCTAAGCGCTCGCCTCCGCTAGCCGCGCGGGGAGGTTTGCCCGCAAATGCGCCACCAGCGCGCCGACTTTGGGCGAGAGATGCCGCCGCTGCGGATAGACCGCCCAGATCGGCTCCTCCTCCGGCGCCAGTTCCGCCAAGACTGGCTCCAGCCGTCCCGCCGCGACATGATCGCCAAGGTAGAAGGCGGGCAACTGGCACAGCCCCATGCCCGCCAGCGCCGCTTCCAGCAGGGCATTGCCGCTGTTGCAGCGCCAGCGGCCTTGCGGGCGGAAGGTCGTCCCGCCGGTGAAATGCCACTGCGCCGCCGAGCCGACGAGACATTCGTGATGCCTGAGGTCCGCCAGATCCTGCGGCCGTCCATGCGCATCGAGGTAGGCGGGCGAGGCCAGCGTCACCAGCGCGCGGCTGGCCACGCGTGTCGCCACTAGCCGGGAATCGTCGAGATGCCCGGTACGGATGGCCAAGTCGTACCCCTCCGCGATCAGGTCCACGAGCGCGTTGTCGAGGTCCAGCGTCACCGAGATCGCCGGATAGGCCTGCGACAGTTCACGCACCAACGGCGCCACGAACTTCTCACCCAGCGCATAAGAGCAGGTGACGCGCAAATGCCCGCGCGGCTCGCCCTGGGAGGTGATGGCGGCGATTGCCTCGTCCCGCTCCTCGATCAGGCGGCGGCAGGTTTCGAGGAAGATCTGGCCCGTTTCCGTCAGCCGCAGGGTCCGCGTCGTGCGCAGCATCAGTTGCGCCTGCAACCGCGCCTCCAGCCGCGCCAGCGCCCGGCTCATATGCGTGACGCTGGCGCCATAGGCCTCCGCCGCCAGCGTGAAGCTGCCGTGGCGCGCCACCATCACGAACTCCTCGATCCCGTCCCACTGGCCGAGCATCATTTTCCCTATATGGTGATAATACTTTTCAGAACGGGCGCTTTATCACAGAACTCGCCGGTCCTACAAAGCGCGCCAGCAGTTCAAGGAGCATACCCCATGAAGACCCGCGCCGCCGTCGCCTTCGAGGCGAAGAAGCCGCTCGAAATCGTCGAACTCGATCTTGAAGGCCCCAAGGCGGGCGAAGTTCTGGTCGAGATCATGGCCACCGGCATCTGCCATACCGATGCCTACACGCTGGACGGTTTCGACAGCGAAGGCATCTTCCCCTCCGTGCTTGGCCACGAAGGCGCCGGCATTGTGCGCGAAGTGGGCGCGGGCGTCACCTCGGTGGTGCCGGGCGACCACGTGATCCCGCTCTACACCCCGGAATGCCGCCAGTGTAAGTCGTGCCTTTCGGGCAAGACCAATCTCTGCACCGCGATCCGCGCCACGCAGGGCAAGGGCCTGATGCCGGACGGCACCACGCGCTTTTCCTACAAGGGCCAGCCGATCTACCACTACATGGGCTGCTCGACCTTCTCGAACTTCACCGTTCTGCCCGAGATCGCCGTCGCCAAGATCCGTGAAGACGCGCCGTTCCAGTCCTCGTGCTATATCGGTTGCGGTGTCACCACCGGCGTCGGCGCGGTCATCAACACCGCCAAGGTGCAAGTGGGTGACAACGTGGTGGTCTTCGGCCTTGGCGGCATCGGCCTCAACGTGATCCAGGGCGCGCGCCTTGCCGGTGCGGGCAAGATTATCGGCGTGGACATCAACCCGGACCGCGAGGAATGGGGCCGCCGTTTCGGCATGACCGACTTCCTCAATACCAAGGGCATGAGCCGCGAGGACATAGTCGCCAAGATCGTGCTGATGACCGACGGCGGCGCGGACTACACCTTCGACGCCACCGGCAATACCGAAGTGATGCGCACCGCACTGGAAGCCTGCCATCGCGGCTGGGGCACCTCGATCATCATCGGCGTGGCCGAAGCGGGCAAGACCATCGAGACCCGCCCGTTCCAGCTCGTGACGGGCCGCAACTGGCGCGGCACCGCGTTCGGCGGGGCGAAGGGCCGTACCGATGTGCCGAAGATCGTCGACATGTACATGACCGGCAAGATCGAGATCGACCCGATGATCACCCACGTCATGGGTCTGGAAGAGATCAACACCGCGTTCGACCTGATGCATGAAGGCAAGTCGATCCGTTCGGTCGTCGTCTACTGATGGAGACGGTCTCCACCAACCGGGCTTTCGGCGGGGTGCAGGGTGTCTACACCCACGCCTCCGCCGAGACCGGCACGCCGATGACCTTTTCGGTTTTCGTGCCCGAGCATGCACCGGGCACGAAGCTGCCGGTGCTGTGGTATCTCTCGGGGCTGACCTGCACCCACGCCAACGTCACCGAAAAGGGTGAGTTCCGCCGTGCCTGTGCAGAGCATGGCGTGATCTTCGTCGCCCCGGATACAAGCCCACGCGGCGACGATGTGCCGGATGACGAAGGCTATGACTTCGGCAAGGGCGCCGGCTTCTACGTCGATGCGACCGAGGAGCACTGGAGCGCAAACTTCCGCATGCGCGCCTACATCGAGACCGAGCTTCCCGCCGTGATCGCCGAGCACTTCCCCGCCGACATGGCGCGGCAGGGCATTACCGGCCACTCGATGGGCGGCCACGGCGCGCTGACGATCGCGTTGCGCGATCCTAGTCGGTTCCGCTCGGTCAGCGCCTTTGCGCCGATCGTCTCGCCGCTGAACTGCCCCTGGGGCGAGAAGGCGCTGACGGGCTACATCGGCGCGGACCGCGCAGCATGGCGCGAGTACGACGCCTGCGCCCTGATCGAGGACGGCGCGCGCCTGCCGGACCTGCTGGTGGATCAGGGCACGGCCGACGGCTTCCTCGAAGGTCAGCTCAAGACGCATCTGCTGGAAGAGGCTTGCGCCAAGGCCGGCCAACCTGCGACGATCCGGATGCAGGAGGGTTACGACCACTCCTACTACTTCATCTCCAGCTTCATGGCCGACCATGTGGGCTGGCATGCGGAGAGGCTGAAGGCATGAGCGCTCACGACAGCATCGCTCTGATCGCGAACTACTACGATGCCTTCAATCGCCGCGATGCGGAGGCGATGCTGGCGTTGTTGGCGGAGAACGTCGTCCACGAACCCAGTCAGGGCCAGCCGCGCCGCGGCAAGGCGGCCTTCGCCGAGTTCCTCGCGCACATGAACCGCTGCTATCGCGAGCATGTTCACGAGCCCGTAGTTCTGGCCACGCCCGATGGTTCGCATGCCTCGGCCGAGTTTCGACTTACAGGGGAATATATCCAGACTGACGAGGGACTGCCGGAGGCTTCGGGCCAGTCCTATGCCTTGCGCGTGGGGGCGTTTTTCGACGTCGAACTGGGGCGCATCGCGCGGGTTTCGAACCACTACAACCTTGCCGACTGGATCGCGCAGGTTGAGCGAGGCTGAGGCTTCGTCCGGATCACTAAACCTCACCCATAACACCCCGTCGTCCCCGCGAAGGCGGGGACCCCGCTTGTTCTTGCGGCCAAGCGAAAAGGAAGCGGGGCCCCCGCCTTCGCGGGGGCGACGGTATGTTTTGACGAAGCGGAGGGGGCGGGCAAATTGCCGCCTTCAGATATGCCGAACGAGCATCCGCGCCTCGGGGCCGTAACCCTTCGCCGGATCCAGCAGCCCATCGCCAACCAGCCCGAAGCCCTGCTTTTCCCAGAACCCATGGGCATCGCCCACCGCGATCAGCACCACCCGATCCAGCCCGCGTGCACGCGCCTCATCGAGCACGATCCGCACCGCACTGCCTGCAAGCCCCCGCCCGCGCGTGGCGGCGCCGAGCGCAAGGTCATGCAGGAAATAGCAATCGAACGGCTCGGCAAGAGCCGTCATCGGATGGTTCAATACTGGCGGTCGATCCTGCCGCCCGGGGTGCGAGATGAGATAGCCCGCAACGCGGTCCTGCTCGTCTTCCAGCACATGACAGCCTGAGGGATAGAGCCGGAAGCAGGCAGCGAAGACCGCCGGATTCTCCGGGTAGTCGAGGTGGACCTCTTCGGCCACTTCGGCCACGGCAGCCACGTCTTCCTCGCGCATTTCACGCCAGCGCATGCCCTCTCTCCCTCCGAAATCGAAACCGCCGTGCGGCGCCCCTGTGGCGCGCCGCACGGCGGGTAATCACAGTTCCTCGGGCCAGTACAGCCGCATCGGGTTGGTCACCAGCAGCTTCTGCTGAAGCTCTGCCGTGGGCGCGATGCGGGGGATCATGTCCACGAGGTGGCCATCGTCGGGGATATTGTCCTGCATGTTCGGGTGCGGCCAGTCGGTGCCCCAGATCACGCGGTCCTGATAGTCCGCCACCAGCGGCGCCACCGCTTCGGCGAACTTGTCCCACGGGTCGTTCGTCGGGTCGAGACGGTCCGGGCAAGTGGCCTTGAACCAGATGTCGTCCCGGCTGTCGAGCAGTGCGCGAAACGCCTTCATGTCCACGCCGTCCGGCCCCTGCGTCACGTCCGGGCGGCCCATGTGGTCGATCACGACCGGCACGGGGATCGCGGCGATGAACGGGCGCATTTCCTCAAGGATGTCCGCCTCGAAATAGATCACTACGTGCCAGCCTTCGGGCAGGCGGCTGGCGACTTCGAGGAACTTGTCCTTCGGCGCATCGTCGACAAGGCGCTTCAGGAAGTTGAAGCGGATGCCGCGAATGCCGCCTTCATGCAGCTTGGCGAGGTCCGCGTCCGAGATCGCCGGATCGACCACGGCCACGCCGCGCGCCTTGCCGTCCGACTTGGCGATGGCGTCCAGCGTCGCGGCATTGTCGGTGCCGTGGCAGCTGGCCTGCACGATCACGTTGCGAGCGAAACCCAGGTGATCGCGCAGCGCGAACAGCATGTCCGGACCGGCATCCTCGGGCAGATACTTCGCCTTGGCGCTGAACGGGAACTGCGCCATCGGGCCGAACACATGGCAATGCGCATCCACCGCGCCGGCGGGCGGCGCGTAGAGCGGTTTACTAGGTGCCGAGTGCCAGGAGGTGATCCGCTCAGACATACTTGAGGCCTTCCTTTTCCAGGCGCTCCCGCATCTTGTACATGTCGAGGCCGAGCACGCCGGCGGCCAGCTTCTCGCGCTTTTCGCCTTCGTTGGCTTCGCGGGCCTGCGCCGCAGCCAGCACTTCAGCAGCCTTTTCGCGCGGCACCACGACCACGCCGTCATCGTCGGCCACGATCACGTCGCCCGGGCGCACGGCGGCATTGGCGCAAACGACCGGCACATTGACGGAACCTACCGTGTTCTTGACGGTACCTTGCGCGCAGACCGCCTTGGACCAGACCGGGAACTGCATCTCGGTCAGATCGCGCACGTCGCGCACGCCGGCATCGATCACCAGACCACGGCAACCACGCGCGATCGCGCTGGTGGCGAGCAGGTCACCGAAGTAGCCGTCCTCGCAAGGCGAAGTCGGCGCGAGCAGCAGGATGTCGCCTTCCTTGAGCTGTTCGATGGCGACATGGACCATCCAGTTGTCGCCCGGAGGGGCGCTGATCGTCACCGCCGAGCCGGCAATGCGGGCGCCGTGATAGATCGGGCGCATGTAGCTGGCGAGCAGGCCGGTGCGGCCCTGCGCTTCGTGGACGGTGGCGACGCCGCACTGGGCGAGACCGTCGATCACGGCGGGGTCGGCACGTTCGATGTTCTGGACGACGATGCCACTCATGACCTGCTCTCCTTCGATCTTTGGATTCGGCCAGCGCGATCTGGCGGGCCGGTTCGGGCGATCCTGTCTTGGCCCTGCCCCTGTTCGAGGGGAAAGAGAAACTTTGGACACGTCATAGGATTTAGCTAAGAACGATGCCATGGATATCTGGAGTCTCAACCTTCGACACTTGCGAGCTGTCGCAAAAATCGCGGAATTGGGCACGGTCAATGCGGCTGCCCTGGCAGTTAATCTGAGTCAGCCGGCCATAACACAGGCGTTGGCCCGGCTCGAGTCGCAGATCGGCCTGCCGCTGTTCGAGCGCCGCCACGACGGCATGGTGCCCACCCGCGCCGGAGAGATCCTGGCCCCGCGCATCGATGCCGCGCTCGATCATGTGAACAGTCCGCACGTCACCATGTCGCGCCTGCGCGCGCTGCTGGCGCTGGTGGAGACCGGCTCTTACGCCGGGGCCGGGCAGGAAACCGGGCTGTCGCTCCCCTCGATTCACCGCGCGGTCAATGACTTGTCGCTGGCCCTGCGCCGCCCGCTGGTGGTGCGCCGGGGCAAGTTCGTCATCACCACCGAGGCGGGAACCCAACTCGCGCGCGAGTTCCGGCTTGCCAAAGTGGAACTGGAAGCAGGCCTGTCCGAAGTTGCCGCGCTGCGCGGGGTGGAGACGCGGCACATCGCGGTGGGCGCGATGCCGCTCTCCCGCGCGCGCGTCCTGCCTGCCGCCGTGGCGCGGTTTCTCGCGCGCCGTCCGCATGTGAAGCTGACCATCGTCGAAGGCTCGCGCGCCGAACTGGTGGAGCCGCTGCGCGGCGGCGTGCTGGACCTGATGGTGGGCGCGCTACGTGATCCGCTGATCGAGCCCGATCTGGTCCAGAGCCCGCTGTTCGAAGACCGGCCCGCCGTCTACGGCCGCAAGGGCCATCCGCTGGAGGGCACCGATCCCACCCCCGCCGACCTTGCCCGCTATCCCTTCACGCTGCCGCCGCTGGGCACGCCCCTGCGCGATTCCTTCGAGCGCTATTTCGAGGGGCACGGGCTGCCGCATCCCAAGGTCCCGGTGGAATCGGGTTCGGTGATGATGATCCGGCAAGTGATGATGGGCGGCGATTTCCTCACCGTGCTCTCACCCGATCAGGTGACGGTGGAACTGGAAGCAGGCTGGCTCTGCGAACTGGCGCGGCTGCCGGAGAACTTCACGCGCCTGATCGGCATGACCACTCGCGCCTCGCTGCGGCCGACCGAAGTGCAGGCCGAATTTATCGCCGATCTCGAATGGGCGGCGAAGCGAGTGAAGGACTGACCTTCACTCGCTTCTTCGTGGTTGCCTCTTAAACCCGCGCCGGAGCCAGCTTCGGACTCAGCAGATGCACCACCAGCAGCGCCGCCAGATAGGCGCTCGCGCAGATCGCGAAGAGCACTTCGTAGCTGTGCGTGGCATCGAGGATGTAGCCCGCGAACAGGGCCATGCCCATGCCGCCGAACGCACCCACGGTGCCGCCGATGCCGACCACCGACCCCACCGCGCCGCGCGGGAACATGTCCGACGGCAGGGTGTAGAGATTGGCCGAGAAAGCCTGATGCGCGGCAGTGGCAAGACCGATGATGAGCACGGCGGTCCAGACACTGTCGATCGACTGCGCGAACCAGATCGGCAGCACGCAGATCGCGCAGATCAGCATCGTCACCTTGCGGGCGAAGTTGGGCGTGCGCCCCGCCTTGATCAGCTTGGAGGACAGCCAGCCGCCGCCCACGCTGCCAAGGTCGGAAATCAGGTAGATCCCCGCCAGCGGCAGGCCGAAAGTCTTGAGATCGAGGTGATAACGCTCGAACAGGTAGCCCGGCAGCCAGAACAGGAAGAACCACCAGATCGGGTCGATCAGGAACTTGCCGAGCGCATAGGCCCAGGTTTCCTTGACGGTGAGCAGCCGGGTCCAGCCGATCTTCTCGACAGGGTCGGCCGGATCCTGCTGGATCCATGCCAGTTCGCCGGGGGTAACGCGGCCGTGCTCGCTGGGGTGGCGGTAGACAAGGTACCAGGCCCCGAGCCAGGCGATGCCGAAGATGCCGGTGACGAAGAAGGCCACACGCCAGTCGAACCACAGCACCAGCAGCGGCACCAGCAGCGGCGTGATGATCGCGCCGACATTGGCGCCGGCATTGAACAGGCCGATCGCGAAAGCGCGTTCCTTCTGCGGGAACCAGTCGGTCACCGCGCGGATGCCCGCCGGGAAATTGCCCGATTCGCCGATGCCAAGGCCGAAGCGCGCGGCGGCGAAGGAGACAATGCCGGTGGCAAAGCCGTGCGCCATGTGGCTCACCGTCCAGATGACGATGGCGATGGTATAACCCAGCCGCGCGCCCACCACGTCGACCACTTTGCCGAACGAGAGATAGCCGATGGCGTAGGCAAGTTGGAACCAGAAGACGATCCCGGCGAAATCGGATTCGCTCCAGTGGAACTCCGCCGCCAGCGTCGGCTTGAGCACGCCGATCATCTGGCGGTCGACATAATTGATCGCCGTTGCCGCGAAGAGCAGCGCCACGATCGTCCAGCGATAGCGGCCCGCGCCGGGGTGAAGGCCGACCGGGTCCGGCCTCAGGCCCGCGTGGCCTCCCACCGGTGGCGGCGCATGCTCACCCCCCGCCTGCCCTGCGATACCTGCATCCATTGATCCTGCTCCCATTTCGGCGGCGTTCTTTTCGTGCCTGCCGATCGCTATCTGCTCAGGCCGGCACCGCCGCGACGATTGTGCTGGCCACCGTTCCCTGTCCGGCGAAATGCGCAAGAACGCCCTGCCCCGGCACGACCGGATGAACCCCGGTAACCGCTCCGGTCGAAACCCAGGTGCCGCCGCTGCAATCGATCCCGCGCGCCGAAAGGTTGGCGAGCAGGAAGCGCACCGCACCCAGCGGCCCGTCGAGCATGGTGGCGGTAGTCGCCTCGCCGATCAAGGCGCCATCGATCTCGACCCGCACGGAAATCGCATTGAAATCCGCATCTTCCCAACCTTCGAGGACCGGGCCGATGACCATGCCGGCATTGTTGCCGAAATCCGAGATCGTCACCGGCGGGCCATCGGCATTGATGCCGGGATAGGGCGAACTGGCGATCTCGATGCCGATGTGCACCGCGTCGAGCACGGCAAGCGTACCCGCATCGTCGGCCGGAACCACGCCGTTCCAGCCGGGCGCGACATGCAGCAGGAACTCCGCCTCGGCAGCGGCGAAACCGTCTGCGAAGACGGGCATTTCCGGCGCTTCGCCAGCGAATGCCTCAACCACGCTGTCCGCGAAGATCGGCCCGGCCAGACGCTCGGCGCCCAGGCGCGCATCGTCCGGCGCGTTGATCTTGCCGACTTTCCAGCCGACCACCTCGCGCCCGTCGAACGCCAGCGCGGCGCCCTGGATCGCATAGGCCGCATCGAGATCGGAAGGCGCCTCGCCGGGATAGGTCGCCAGCGCGCGCTTTTCGCGCCGCGCGGTTACAAATGCCTCTGCGATCGATTTCGCCTGCTCGGTCAAACTCATCCCTCCACCTTCGTTCCGGCCATAGCCATCGTTTTCCGACCCCATATCCAATTGCTCGCATCGCTATCGGAAAATCGGGCTAAAGGAAACCGGTGTCATACGCAAATCCAAATAGGGTTTCCGGATCCTCACCCGGCCTGTCCTCACCAACGATGGATGCGGATGCCGGAAGGAATCCCCTGCGCCATCGGCAGGGTGATCTATCCGGGCTTTCCTGTTTTGGAAACCGGTGTCATCTTGCCTCCCGGTCAATCAGAAGGCAAGCAGATGGCGAAAAGGCCACTTGAGAACACGGAAGCAAGCGAGCAAGGGTCCATTCGGGGATCAGACTTGGCGTCTGGACCACAGTCTGAAACGCGGGTTGGGATGCCGAATGGAATGAAGCGCGACGCCAAGCCCACGATCAACGATGTCGCGCGCCTCTCCGGCGTTTCGAAAAAGACCGTCAGCCGGGTCATCAACAAGTCCCCCCTGCTCAACCAGACCACGCGGGAAAAGGTGGAGGCGGTCATTGCCGATCTGGGCTACGTGCCCAATCCGCAGGCCCGCGCCCTTGCCCTGCGCCGCAATTTCCTGATCGGCCTGATCCACGACAACCCGAACGCGCAGATGGTGCTGGGCGTGCAGGAGGGCATTCTCCAGACCATCCGCGATACCGAATTCGCGCTGGTGGTCCGCCCGGTGGACCGCCATTCGCCCACGCTGATGGAGGATATTCGCCACTTCATCGAACAGCAGCGACTCTATGGCGTGCTGCTGCTGCCGCCGATTTCGGAGAACGACGGGTTGGCGGAAGTCTGCCGCGACCTCGGCTGTACGCTGGTGCGCATGGGTTCGGCCCGGCTCGATGACGATGCCCACCTCGTGGCCTCGAACGACCGGCAGGCCGTGCGAGAGGCCGTGGCCTGGCTCGCCGGACTCGGCCATCGGCGCATCGGTTTCATCGCGGGTCCGGCGGGTTTCCGATCGGCCTTCGAACGCGAACAGGGCTTTATCGAGGGGCTGGCCGAGGCAGGCCTCGCACCCGACGCGGCGCTCGCCGTGCGCGGAGACTACAAGTTCGAATCGGGATACGAGGCCGGGCAGCGCCTGCTGGATGCCTCCCCCCGCCCCACCGCCGTCTTCTCCAGCAACGACGAGATGGCGGCCGGGCTGCTCCACGCCGCGCGCGAACGCGGGATCGACGTGCCGACCCAGCTTTCGATCATCGGCTTCGACGATACCGCCATCGCCGCGCATATCTGGCCGCCGCTCACCACCGTCCGCTGGCCGATCGTGCCGATGGCCGCCGCCGCCGCACACAAGCTGATCGATCCGGAAGGCGCGTTCACACGCCAGTCGCTGTTCCTTTCGGATCTCGTGCGCCGCGCTTCGGTCTCCGCGCCGGGCTCATCCTGAGCCGCTCCCGGCAAAAACCGCGTCAACCGGATTTTACCCACGCCAAAATGGTCTTCACTTGTCGTTGACACCGGTTACCAAAACCGGATAGGTCTTGACCAAACAGGAGGGAAATGTCCCTCTATACGGAACTGAATTCCAAACGGGAGAGCCATCGTGTTCTGCAAGACCTACCACGCCACCCATCCGGACATGATGGAGTGCGTCTCCAACGAGGAACTGCGCGACCGCTACCTCGTCACCGGCATGTTCGAGGACGGCAAGGTCAACCTCAACTATTCGCACAACGAACGCTTCGTGATCGGCGGCGCGGTGCCTTCGCAGGGCCCGCTCAAGCTGCCCGCACAGACCGTTCCCAAGAGCGCGGAAGGCAAGCCCTTCCTCGAACGCCGCGAAGCCGGCATCACCAACATCGGCGGCCCCGGTGCCATCACGGTGGATGGCCAGCGCTTCGAAGTGGGCAACAAGGAATGCCTCTACGTGCCGATGGGTTCGGACGAGGTGATCTTCGAGGGTGAGACCGCGCGGTTCTACATCGCCTCGGTCCCGGCGCATAAGGCCTGCCCGATCAAGCTGATCACGCTGGCCGAAGCCAACCCGCTGGCGCGCGGCGACCTTGCCAATTCGAACCAGCGCACGATCTACCAGCTCGTGATCCCCGGCGTGTGCGAGAGCGCGCAGCTGCTGCTCGGCCTCACCGTGCTGGAAGAAGGCTCGGTGTGGAACACCATGCCGCCGCACCTCCACGACCGCCGCAGCGAGATCTACCTCTACTTCGAACTGCCCGAAGAGAACGACCGCATCTTCCACTACATGGGCGAGCCCGAGCAGATGCGCCACATCGTGATCGCCAACGAAGAGGCCGTCATCAGCCCGCCGTGGTCGATCCACATGGGTTCGGGCACCAAGAAGTACGCGTTCATCTGGGCCATGGGCGGGGAAAACCTCGACTATACGGACATGAACGTGCTGGATATCTGCCAGCTTCAGTAGGAACGCGACCGCTTCAACCGCCCTTAATCCCTTCCGCCTCCGTTCGTCATTGCGAGGAGCGTAGCGACGAAGCAATCCAGAGCCGCGTAAACCGCCTCTGGATTGCTTCGCTGCGCTCGCAATGACGAAGCTGGGGAACCGAACGTCCGGGTTAAGGTCGCATAAGACCGATCTTTTTTGGTCGGCCAGATTGGGACAGGACAGACTTATGGCGATTTCCTTCAGCCTCGCAGGCAAGGCCGCGCTGGTGACCGGCGCGAACACTGGGATCGGGCAGGCCATTGCCGTGGCGCTTGCCGAAGCGGGCGCCGACGTCGCCCTCGCCGGCCGCAGCGAGCCCACCGAAACGGTTGCGCTTATCGAGGCAACCGGGCGCAAGTGCGTGAACATCAAGGCCGATCTTTCCTCGATCGAGCCCGTCCAGCGGGTGATCGACGAGGCAGTGGCCGGCCTCGGCAAAGTGGACATCCTCGTCAACAATGCCGGGATCATCCGCCGTGACGACTTGCTCCAGTTCTCCGAGGAAGACTGGGACGCGGTGATGGACACCAACCTCAAGACACTGTTCTTCCTCAGCCAGGCGGCCGCCAAGGGCATGGTCGAGCGTGGTGTCGGGAAGATCGTCAACATCGCCTCGCTGCTCACCTTCCAGGGCGGCATCCGCGTGCCGAGCTATGCGGCGGCAAAGTCGGGCGTAGGTGGCGTAACCAAGGCCATGGCCAACGAACTCGCGCCCAAGGGCGTGCAGGTCAACGCCATCGCGCCGGGGTATATCTCCACCAACAACACCGCCGCCCTGCAAGGCGACGAGACGCGCAACCGCCAGATTCTGGAGCGAATCCCGACCGGCCGATGGGGCGATCCCAAGGATATCGCCGGTGCTGCCGTGTTCCTTGCCTCACCCGCGTCTGATTATGTAACAGGCCACGTGCTCGCCGTGGACGGCGGGTGGCTCGCGCGCTGAGGAATTTCTAGACTATGACTGGCCACGTTACCTGTTTCGGCGAAGTGTTGATCCGTTTCGCTACCCATGACGCACGGCTGGTCGTCCAGTCCGACTCGCTCGACATGGTCGTCGGCGGGGCGGAAGCCAATGTCGCCTCGGGGCTGGCCTCGCTGGGCCACGAGGTCCGCATGGTCTCGCGCCTGCCCGCCAACCCGCTGGGCGACAAGGCCCGTGCGGCCTTGGGCGCGGCGGGTGTCGGGCTTTCCGGCGTTACCACCGGGCCGGGCCGCATGGGGCTCTATTTCCTCGAAACCGGCGCCGGGCTGCGGCCTTCGGCCATCACCTACGACCGCGCGGGCAGCGCCTTTGCGCAGTCCTCGGTGGAGGACTTCGATCTGGCCGCCGCGCTGAACGGCGCGAAGCTGCTGCACCTTTCCGGTATTACGCCGGCGCTCGGGCCGGGCGGCGTGGAACTCGCCAAGGTGGCGGTCCGCGCGGCGCAGGCAGCGGGCGTGCCGATCTGCTTCGACGGCAATTACCGCGCGTTGCTCTGGGAAAGCTGGGACAGCGATCCCTGCACCGTGCTGAACGAACTGGTCGGCGCGGCCACGGTGATGATCGGCAACCACCGCGACATCTCGCTGCTGCTGGGCAAGACGTTCTCCGGCGATGGCTCCGACCGCCGCCGCGAGGCTGCCGAGGCCGCCTTCGCCGCGTTCCCGAACCTGCAAGTGATCGCCTCGACCGCGCGGCACGTGGTCAATGCGGGTCACCACCGCATCGCCGCCCGCGTCGACGGGCGCGATGACGCGGTGCAGACTGCCGAGGCCGACGTGACCGACATTGTCGATCGCATCGGCACCGGCGATGCCTTCGCGGCGGGCGTGCTGCACCAGTGGCTGGAAGGCGGCGACCTTGCCGCCATGGCACACGCCGGGCTGGCCTACACCGTGCTCAAGCATTCGCTGCACGGCGATATGAGCCTGATCGGCAAGGCGGAACTGGAAGCGTTCTCGATCGCCGGAGGCGACGTAAGACGCTGATTTTCTGAAATAAGAACGACCTGCTGAAACACCGCCCGGATGGCATCCGGGACGGCGGCGGGCGAGGGGGAACAGCATGATCGATACCGCAATCACCCGCCGAACCCTCGTAAAGTCCGCCGCAGTCCTCGCCGCCACCCCTGCCCCGCTTTTCGCGCGATCCCCGGCCGCTCCGGCCGTTGGCCGCTATCTCGGCCTCACCGAACAGGGCGTGCAGGCCTTCAAGGGCATCCGCTACGGCCGCGCCGAGCGCTTTGCCCGCCCGGTGGCCGAGCCCTGGACCGGCCCGCGCACCGAAGTGCGAAAGTTCGCCCCGATCTGCCCGCAACGCGGCCTCGACAGCGAGGCACAGTCCGAAGACTGCCTCTTCCTCAACGTCTGGACGCCCGAAGCGAACCCCGCCGCGAAACGCGCGGTCATGGTCTATTTCCACGGCGGCGCTTACACGACCGGCTCGGTCACCGATCCCCTCACCCACGGCGCCCGGCTGGCGGCGCAGGGCGACGTGGTGGTCGTCACCGTCAACCACCGCCTCAATGCGCTGGGCTACGCATGGCTGAAATCCTTCGGCGCGCGCTATGCGGACAGCGGCAACCTTGGCCAGCTCGACCTGATCCTCGCGCTGCAATGGGTGCGCGATCACATCGCCCAATTCGGCGGAGATCCGGCGCGGGTCATGGTCTTCGGCCAGTCCGGCGGCGGCGCCAAGATCGCCACGCTCATGGCCATGCCCGCCGCCAAGGGCCTGTTCCACTCCGCCGCCACCATGAGCGGCCAGCAGGTGCAGGCCAGCGGCCCGATGCACGCATGGGCGCGCACCCAGGCGCTGATGGCCGCGCTCAAGCTCGCGCCTGGCGATGTCGAGGGCCTGCGCGCCCTGCCCATCGAACGGCTGGTCGAGGGCCTCGCTGCTACCGATCCGGTGATGGGCAGTGGCCCCGCTTACTTCGGCCCGGTGCTCGACATGACCAACCTGCCGCGCCATCCGTTCTGGCCCGACGCCGCGCCGCAATCGCTCTCGGTGCCGATGATCCTTGGCAACACCCATGAGGAAACCCGCAATTTCCTCGATCCGCGCGGGTCCCGGCTCAAGGGCCTCGACTGGACTAACCTGGCCGAGCGCATGGGCCGCGAGGTCAAGATCGACCTCGATCCGCAATGGGTGGTGGACCAGTACCGCGCCCGCGAGCCGGGCTGGACGCCGGAGCAGGTCTTCTACGCCGCCACGACTGCCGGGCGCTCATGGCCGGGGCAAGTGATCGAGGCCGACGAACGCGCCAAAGCGGGCGCGCAGGCAACGTGGGTCTATCAGCTTGAACGCCCCTCCCCGCTCGATCCGCTGCGGGGCGCGGCGCATACGGACGATATTCCCTATATCTTCGGCACGCTCGACGCGGCGGGCAGTTTTTCGGGCACGGACGCCGGCGCACAGGCCCTGAGCAAGGCGATGATGGGGGCGTTCACCGGCCTCGCCAAGACCGGACGGCCGGGGATTGCGGACTGGGCGAACTACGCCCTGCCCGCCCGCGCGACGATGGTGTTCGGGGACGCGGTGCGCATGGAAAACGACCCGCGCGGCTGGCAGCGCGAATTGTGGGCAACGGCGCCTTACGTCCAGCCGGGCACCTGAAGCCCGTTCTTTCCGCCACAGTCTCCCCACTCACCTCGTCGCCCCCGCGAAGGCGGGGGCCCCGCTTTTCTTCGCAACGTCGAGGCCATGCGCACCGTTCAAGAAGCGGGATCCCCGCCTTCGCGGGGATGACGGGTCTTTCGATTGTCGGGTTGGCGGGCCCGAATTGCGGGTGAAACCGATCTACTTTCCGTTGGACTCTACCGGATTGGGATAGGCCACGATCAGCGACAGCGGCGCATCGCCCTTTTGCCAGATCCCCACGACGGCGCCGTTGTAGAGATAGGCCGTCATGCCCGCCCTGAGCATGGCGCGTTTCCCGTCGGACACCACTTCGCCCTCGCCCGAGAGCACGTAGTAGACTTCGTCGTGCGCGATCGGAAGCTCGCCGATCGCCGCCCCCTTGTGGAGCACGCGGCGGCGGAACTCCATCGCGCGCGGAGCCGGTGCGGCATCGGAGATGCGATAGGCGGTGCTCATGCCGATGGACCCGTGCGGCGGCGCCTCCTCGCGCACGGTGTCCTGCTCGTCGATCACGGCCATCGGCGGGGCGGAAGCGGCCATCAGCAGCAGCCCCGCGATCACCGGGCCGGCCTTTCCCGCACGGGACCGGCAGCGTTGATTCGTCTGCCCTCGCCGCCATTCACCCGATTACCGGCCCGCGCGAAAATAGCGCGAGGCGCGGGAAAAATCGACAAGGATGCGCGCGGAAAACCGCTGAACTGCTGGGGATTGTTCACTGTGCATCTCCCGTTCGCACTGGTTCTTGACAGGGTGGGGTCCCTGCGCTCATAACTCATGACACCGGTTACCAAGTCCGGCAAGAAAGAACTGGGTGCTGGCCGGATGCTGTCCTGAAGGACATGGCGGCCGCCCCGGAATGCGTCCATGTGACGCAGGGAGCAGAATGCCGGAGAAAGGGTGCGCGCTATTCGTGCGATCCCCATTGACACCGGTATCACCAGGACTGAAAAAGGTCTCGCAGGGGACCCGGGAAGTCCGCGTTGAAAAAGGCCGCAAAGGCCGTGAGGGGGAGTGATCATGCGCCTGAACAATTCCAGGGTTCATGCTTCGAGGATTTCGCTACTGAAGATCGCACTGGTGGCCGGGAGCGCACTGGCGCTGCCACAGCTGGCCTTCGCGCAAGACGCCGCACCGCAGGATGCCGCGCCGCAGGCCGCCGAAGCCACTCCGAACGCCGAAGACATCATCGTCACCGGCTACCGGCAGTCGCTTCAGGCCGCGCTCAACCTGAAGCGCGATTCGGTCAGCTCGGTCGATGCCATCGTCGCTGAAGACATGGCCAAGTTCCCCGACCAGAACCTTGCCGAATCGCTGCAGCGCATCCCCGGCATCTCGATCCAGCGCGACGGCGGCGAAGGCCGCGCGATCACGGTGCGCGGCCTTGGCGCGCAGTTCACGCGCGTCCGCGTGAACGGGCTGGAAACGATCGCCACCAGCTCGGACGGCGCGTCCGCCAACCGTGACCGCGCCTTCGATTTCAACGTCTTCGCGTCCGAGCTGTTCACCAGCATCGTCGTCCACAAGACCGCCGAAGCCAGCCTCGACGAAGGTTCGCTAGGCGCGGTGGTGGATCTCAACACCGGCAACCCGATGGCGGGCAAGACCGGCCTTTCCGCCGTGCTCAACGTGCAGGGTTCGTACAACGACCTGTCCAACAACGTCGGCCCGCGCATCGCCGGCCTGGTGTCGTGGAAGAACGATGCCGGCACCCTGGGGATCGCCGTTTCGGGCGCCTATTCGCATACCAATACGCTGGAAGTCGGCAACAATTCGGTGCGCTGGGCGCAAGCCTATTACAACTCGGTGGACGGCACGCCCTGCTTCTATTCGGTCCCCGGCGCGACTGGCGGAAACCCGGTCAGCACCGGCGGTTCCTATCGTCCCTCGGCCGCGTGCGACGCCGCCTCGCTGGCGTTCCACGCCCGCATCCCGCGCTACGGCGTGGTTGAGCATGACCGCAAGCGCCTTGGTTTGACCGGCTCGATCCAGTTCGAACCGACCGACAAGACCAAGATTTCGCTCGACGGCCTCTATTCCAAGTTCAAGGAAGAGCGCGCCGAACAGTGGCTGGAAGTGCTCGCCCGCTCGAACGAACGCGGCTTCGACCTCGTCAACCCGACCTATGACGACAACGGCAACATGGTCAGCGGCACGTACGACAACGCCTATGTCCGCACCGAAAGCTACCTGCGCAAGTCGAGCACCGAATTCTACCAGATCGGCGCGACCTGGGATCAGGAAATCACCGACAAGTTCCGGATCACCGCGCTGGGCGGCCTGTCGCAGTCGAACGCCGATATCCCGGTCGAGACGACGATCGCCTACGACGCCAAGAACGCCGACGGCTTCAACTTCGACTATTCGAACATGAAGACGCCGGTACTCAACTACGGCATCGACGTGACCAATCCGGCGACCTTCCAGCTCGCAGAAATCCGCGACCGTCCCTCCTACGTCAAGAACCGCTTCAAGACCGCGCAGCTGCGCAGCGAATGGGACGTGACGGACGGCTTCACGGTCAAGACCGGCGCGGTCTGGCGCCGCTACAACTTCCGCACCCAACTCTTCGCGCGCGACACCGTGGCCTGCAACGGCAACGGCCCCGACCTGATCCTGGGCACGACGACCTGTTCCTCCAGCGTCTATGGCCTGCCAGTGACGTCGGACATCTCGCAGCTGGTGAAGCTGGGCGATGCCGGACAGCCCAGCGGCACCACCAGTTCGTGGCTGGTCGGGAACATCCCCGCCGCCGCCGACTATACCAACCTTTACGACCGCACCGCCGTCGAGGATCTGGGCAGCAACCGCCGCGTGCAGGAAACCACTTCGGGCGGCTATCTCCAGTTCGACGTGAAGGGCGAGATCTTCGGCCTGCGCTACGCCGGCAACGCGGGCATGCGCTATGCCCACACTGACCAGAAGTCGACCGGCTACACCGCCGGCATCGCGGGCACTGTCGAGCGGACGTACGACGACTGGCTGCCGGCAATGAACATCGCGTTCTATCCGCGGCATGACGTGATCGTGCGCGGCGCCATCGCCAAGGTCATCACCCGCCCTGCACTCAGCAACCTCAATCCCGGCGGATCGGTCGACGGCTTCAACTACAAGGTCACTTACGGCAACCCGTTCCTCGATCCCTATCGGGCGACCAACTTCGACGCCTCGGTCGAATGGTACTTCGCCCCCGGCGCGCTGTTCTCGGTGGCGGGCTTCGTCAAGAAGATCGAAAGCTTCCCGGTCGCCGGAACTTATGTTGCCACGCTGCCGCAGCTCGGCCTCGACAAGTCAGTGCTGCTGCCCAGCTCTCCGGCCTACATCAACTACGATCCCAATCAGGAATACGTGGTGTCCTCGCAGGTCAACGGCACCGGCGCGACGCTGAAGGGCGTGGAAATCGCGCTGCAACTGCCGTTCACGTTCCTGCCCGGCATTCTCAGCCACACCGGCTTCCAGGGCAACGCCACCTTCATCGACAGCAATGCCGACTACACGATCACCGGCCCGGCCACTTCGGCCTGTACCCGCAACCCCAAGACCGGCGTCTGCGCGCTCACCGGCGTCTCGGCGGTCTACAACCAGACGCTGCTCGGCGTATCGAAGCGGGCCTGGAACGCCACGCTGTACTATGACGACGGCAAGTTCAGCATCCGTGGCTCGGTGAGCTATCGCGGGCCCTTCGTCGATGCCACCAGCGGCACCGGCAATATCTTCGAGGGCTACGGTTCGTACACCAGCGTCGATGCCGCGGTTCGCTACCAGGCGACGGACTGGCTGGAACTGTCGATCGACGGCTCCAACCTGACCGACGAATATCGCTACCGCTTCACCGACGTCTATGCGGAGCGCAACTACGAGAACAACCACTTCGGGCGCACCATCATGTTCGGGGCTCGGGTCAAGTACTGACCTCTCTCCAAAACCTGAAACACCTTGAATACCTGAGATAAAATGGGAGAGTGCCGCCATGACCATCGACCGTAGATCGTTCGTGGCGGCCTCTCTCGTTACGGGGCTGCTGGCCGGAGAAACCGCCTTCGCGCAGACACCTCCACCGGGGATAGGGGGAAGCCGTTCAACGGCCCTGCCCGACCCGACCGAGACCATCGACCTCTGGCCCAAAGGCGTGCCGGGCATGCCCGCCACACCGCCGGTGGAAACCGTCGACGATCGTTCCACCCAGGCCCACATCCCCGACCGCGCCGTCCACGGCACAGTCCGTCCGCGCATGGTCGTGTTCCGTCCCGATCGCCCCAATGGCGCCGCCGTGCTGCTGACGCCGGGCGGCGGCTACCAGCGGGTGGTGATCGACAAGGAAGGCTACGAGATGGCGCGCTGGCTTACCGCGCGCGGCTTCACCGCTTTCGTCCTGTTTTACCGCCTGCCCGGCGAAGGCTGGGCCAATCGCCCGGACACCCCGCTCGCCGATGCCCAGCGCGCCATGCGGCTGATCCGCCGCCGCGCGAAGGACTTCTCGCTCGATCCCGAGCGCGTTGCCGCCATGGGCTTTTCCGCCGGCGGCCATGTCTGCGCCAGCCTTTCCACGCGCTTCGCCGCGACGGTCTACACACCCGTCGACGAGGCGGACCGCCTGTCCGCGCGCCCGTTCTGCGCCGCGCCGATCTATCCGGTGGTCTCTATGGACCCCGCCATCGCCCATGCCGGATCGCGCGACCTGCTGCTTGGCCCTTCGCCCAGCGCCGCGCTCGAAGCCGCGCATTCGCCCGAGCGCAATGTGCCTGCCGATGCCCCGCCGCACTGGCTGCTCCATGCCGAGGACGACACCACCGTCCCCGTGGAGAACACCGTCCGCCTGCGCGCGGCGCTGAAAGCACGCGGCATCGCGGTGGAGACCCATCTCTTCGAGCACGGCGGCCACGGCTTCGGCCTGCGCGGCGCCGTGGGCAAGCCGGTGGAAGTCTGGCCCGAGCTGTGGCGCGCCTGGGCGCGCACCAAGGGCCTTGGATAAGACGGCCCGGCTGACGGAATGACGATGGACAGACGTGACGCATTGAAAGCCGCCCTCATCGGCGGCGTGGGACTGACGGCAGGCGGGCTTCAGGGGGAAGCCGCTGCCGCCAGGGAGCCCGGGGCGGGCTATCCTCCTCTCCAGCCTGCCCCGGCTCCCGCACGCTGGCGTCGCGGGTTCGACAACCAGCGCATGTCCGACCTCGGCAACGGCACGATGCTCAACCCGGTGATCTCGGGCGACCGGCCCGACCCGGCGGTGCTGAAGGACGGGGAGGACTATTACCTCACCTTCTCCAGCTTCGATTCCTATCCGGGCCTGACGATCTGGCACAGCCGCGATCTGGTGAACTGGCAGCCGCGCAAACCGGCGCTCACCCGCAATATCGGCTCGGTCTGGGCGGTCAGCCTCGAAAAGCACAAGGGCCGCTACTTCCTCTACATTCCGGTCAAGGCCGATCCCAACGAGATCTACGTGATCTGGGCCGATCACATCGACGGCCCGTGGAGCGATCCGAAACCGCTGGGCCTCCACGACCACATCGACCCCTGCCATGCCGTGGGCGAAGACGGTTCGCGCTGGCTGTTCCTCTCGGGCGGAGACCGCGTGCGGCTGACCGACGACGGCCTCTCGCTCGCGGGCAAGGTCGAGCATGTCTACGATCCGTGGCACTATCCGGACGAGTGGGATGTCGAGGGTTTCTCGCCCGAAGGCCCCAAGATCCACCGTCACGGGGACTGGTTCTACATGCTCACCGCCGTCGGCGGCACGGCCGGTCCGCCGACCGGGCACATGGTGATCGCCGCCCGCGCCCGCTCGATCCACGGGCCGTGGGAACAGCACCCCGGCAACCCGTTGGTGCGCACCGAAAACCAGTCCGAAGCATGGTGGTCGCGCGGGCATGCCTCGCTGGTGGAGGGGCCGGACAAGCGCTGGTACGCGCTCTACCACGGGTTCGAGAACGGCTTCTGGACACTCGGCCGTCAGTGCCTGCTCGACACGATCGAGTGGACGCCGGACGGCTGGTTCCGGATGACCGGCGGCGATCTTTCGAAGCCGCTGCCGATCCCGAAGGTCGCCAATCCGCTGCCGCATGGCATGCCGCTTTCCGACGATTTCTCGAAGCCGCTGGCGATGGGCTCGAAGTGGTCGTTCTTCCGCCCCGCGCCCGATGAGGCCAGCCGCGTGCGGGTTTCCGGCGGGGCGCTGCACTTGGCCGGCAAGGGCCTTGCCCCCTCCTCGGGATCGCCGCTGCTGCTGATCGCGGGCGACACAAGCTACCAGTTCGAATGCGATATCGAGATCCCGGCAGGCGGGACGGCCGGGCTCGTGCTGTTCTACGACGACAAGCTCTACGCCGGGCTCGGCTTCGACGAGGGCCGCTTCGTCACCCACCAATACGGCATGGAGCGCGGCCGCCCCGCCAACCCGCATGGCCGCCGCATGAAAATGCGTGTGACCAACCGCCGCCATATCGTTTCGTACCATACCTCGGGCGACGGCGGCGCAACGTGGAAGCGATTTGACCGGGGGATGGAAGTCTCGGGATACCACCACAATGTCCGTGGGGGGTTCCTCATGCTACGTCCGGGGCTATATGCTGCGGGAGAAGGCGAAGCCACTTTCCGCGATTTCAGATTCACTGCCCTGGATGACTGATGCATCTCCGCCCCTTGGCCGACTCACTGGCCCGCACGTTGGACCTCCACGCCGACCGCCTGCTCCCCGCCGGGCAGGCGCACGTTCCGGCCTGTAACCACGCCGGCAAGGGCTTTCGCCCGTGAGGCTTTCCAGCGAAACGCTCTCCCGCCTGTCCGACTCCGTCGCCCGGCCCGGCTATGACCGCAAGGCGCAGGCGGCCGGCATCGTCCATTTCGGCATGGGCGCTTTCCACCGCGCGCATCAGGCTTGGTACACCGACCGGGCGATGGCCGCGGGCGACCGCGACTGGGGCATCGTCGGCGTTTCGCTGCGCTCCGCCAATGTCGCGCGCCAGCTCAATCCGCAGGACGGGCTCTACACGCTCACCGAATGCTCGGCCGAGCGCAACCGGATGCGGGTGATCGGCTCGGTCCAGCGGGTGATCGTCGCCAGCGAGGATGCCGAAGCGGTGATCGCCGCCCTCGCCGCGCCGGAAACGCGGATCGTCACCTTCACCATCACGGAAAAGGGCTATTGCCGCGCCGCCGACGGATCGCTCGATCCCTTCCTGGCGCACCATGGCAGCATCTATGCCTTCCTCGAACAGGGGCTGCGCCGCCGCCGTGCGCAAGGCCTGCCCGGCCTGACCCTGCTTTCGTGCGACAATCTTGCCCTCAACGGCCGCCAGCTTGAGCGGCTGATGGGCGAATATCTCGCCCGCCACGATCCCGAACTCGGCGCATGGGTCGCGGCCGAGTGCACGTTCCCCTGCGCGATGATCGACCGCATCGTGCCTGCCACCACTGCCGCAGACCGCAAGATGGTGGCGACGCTCGCCCGCCTCGACGATGACGGCGCGGTGATGACGGAGCCCTTCACGCAGTGGGTGATCGAGGACAAGTTCGCCGGCCCCCGCCCCGCGTGGGAGAAAGTGGGCGCCGAACTGGTATCCGACGTCGCGCCTTACGAGGCGGCCAAGCTGCGCATGCTCAACGGCGCGCACTCGGCGCTGGCCTATCTCGGGCTCGAACACGGGCACGCCTTCGTCCATCAGGCGGTGGGCAACCCGGCGATCCGGCCGCTGATCGAGCAGATCATGCATGTCGAAGCCCAGCCGACGATCAAGGCCGCCCCGGCGCAGGACCTTCAGGCCTATGCCGACGCCCTGCTCGCGCGTTTCGCCAATCCGGCGCTGCAACACCGGCTGATCCAGATCGCCATGGACGGCAGCCAGAAGATCCCGCAGCGCTGGCTGGAAACGCTTGCAGCCAATCAGGCGAAAGGCAAGCAGTGCCCGGCGATCCTGACCGCGCTGGCCGCCTGGCTGCGCCACGTGCGCGGCGACAATTCCGCCAAGTGGGGCCCGGTGGACGATCCCATGGCCGTGCGCCTTGCCGACATCTGGCGCGAACAGGGCGTCAGCGGCACCCCGCGCGCACTGTTCGGCGAAGGCGGCCTGTTCGCGAAGACATGGACCGCCGGCGAGACCGATTTCAAGGCCCTGGCCGAGCGCCTCGCACGGGCGAACGCCTGAGCATCGCTAGGCCAGAACAGCCTGACCTTCGGCCGCCAGACCGGCGACAAGGTCGAAGGGCGTGGTCTGGTAGATCTCGTTGATCCAGTTCGCGAACAGCAGGTGCGCGTGGCTGCGCCAGCGATTCTTCGGCTCCCGCGTGGGATCATCGGCCGGAAAATAGCCTGCGGGAAGCTGGGCCGAACCGTCGCGGTGATACTCACCCGCAAGCGTGTCGCTGTCATATTCCAGATGATTGAACATGTGCAGCGCGCCATGGGCCCGATCGTCGACGAGACCGGCCCCGGTTTCCGCGCTGTCGGCCAGAACTTGCAGGTCCTGCACCTCTGCCAGGGTCGATGAGCATATCTCCGTCCAGCGCGACACGGGAATGTCGAACGTGTCCGAAAAGCCGCGAAGATAGGGCGAAGTGGGCGCGAGATTGCGGTGCTCGAACACGCCGAAGGCCTTGCGCGGCAGATTGTGCTTCGGCACCCCGTGGAAATGGAAAAGCGCGGCCTGGGCGGCCCAGCAGATCGTGAAGCAGCGATGGACGTGCGTCTGCGTCCAGTCGAAGATCGCGCGCAGCTCGGGCCAATAGGCCACCTCTTCGAACGGCATGCGCTCGACCGGCGCGCCGGTGATGATGAAGCCGTCGAACCGCTCGGTCCGCACCTCGCTCCATGGCCGGTAGAAGGCTGCCATGTGATCGGCCGAAGTGTTGCGGGAAACGTGATCGGTGATCCGCACCAGCGTCAATTCGATCTGAAGCGGCGTTGCCCCCAGCAGCCGGGCCAATTGGGTTTCCGTGCTGATCTTGTCCGGCATGAGGTTGAGCAACCCGATCCGCAAGGGCCGGATATCCTGACGCACCGCGTCGGTCTCTCCCATGACGCGCACGCCCTCTGCCTCCAGGACATGGCGAGCGGGGAGTTGATCGGGTATCTTAATCGGCACGGCGCGTCTCTTCCGCTTACGGGATCGACGCTTTGTGGCTTGCTCCGCTTGGTTGCCGGCTGGGCCACATCCTCCTTGCGGAGTGCCACCTTGCCCGGATCGGCAGGTTGGCGTTGGGCGTCGCCCCAACTCTTGATGCTGGGATTCTCCTACGTTGCCGTGCCGCGTTTCGCAACGGGCAGTTTGTCATGTGAGGCAGAATCCGCGCCTGCGCGAGGGTGAGAGCATGGTGTCGCTTTACCCGTCCGCCCTGCTCACCCCGAACCACCACCCACCCCGCTCATCCTGAGCCTGTCGAAGGATGTCGCGCCACGCCTCCGGGGCTTCGACAAGCTCAGCCTGAGCGGGTCCGAAGGGTTTGGTGAGGGAGATCGGATGGAGCGTCCGGGCGTTCGGATCCCCGCTCCGATCATCCTGAACCATCACCCGTTCGCTCCCCCGAACCATCACCCAACCCCGCTCATCCTGAGCCTGTCGAAGGATGTCGCACCACGCCTCAGGGGGCTTCGACAAGCTCAGCCTGAGCGGGTCTGAAAGGTTGGTGCAAGGAATCAGAGGAGCGTGGGAAAGTTCATGTCCCGCGCCAATCAGGCCGCAGCGTCTTTCAGCTTGCCGTCCTCACCCAGCGCATAGTTCGGCAGCCCGTCGAGCGCATGCCGCAGGGCCTCGCCCCAACTGTCCGAAATCGACTGGTAATAAGGATCGCCCGCCTCGATCCGGCGCTCGTGCAGCGGGGCGAACTTGTCGTTCTCCAGCACCAGCAGGTCCAACGGCATGCCGACCGAGAGATTGGCCTTCACCGTCGAATCGAACGAAACGCAGAGCAGCTTCACCGCCGCCTCGAACGTCATCGCGCGGTCGTAGCCGCGAATCAGGATCGGGCGGCCGTACTTGGTCTCGCCGATCTGGAAGAACGGCGTATCGAAGCTGGCTTCGATGAAGTTGCCTTCGGGGTAGATCAGGAACAGGCGCGGCTCCATCCCCTTGATCTGGCCCGCCACGATGATCGAGGCGCTGAACGTGCCCGAGGCCGCGTTCTGGCCGTTGTCGGCCGCGCGTTCGGTGATGATGTCCTGAAGCAGGTTGCCGACGATCGTGGCCACCTGGAACATGGTCGGCGCTTCCAGCAGCGAATTGTGCCGTTCCGCCGGGGCCTTGTTGCGTTCCTCAAGCTGGCTGACCACCGCCTGCGTGGTGGCAAGATTACCCGCCGTCATCAGGGTGATGATGCGTTCGCCGGGGATGTTCCAGCGGTACATCTTCCGGAAGGTCGAAATATTGTCGACCCCGGAATTGGTGCGGGTATCGCTCATCAGCACGAGCCCGCGGTCCAGCATCATGCCCACGCAATAAGTCACGCTACGCCCCGATCACGTTCCGTTCCCCGCGTCCTGTCCTGTTCGGGGGAACGCGGCCCTCAGCCGCGCTGTTGTTGCTGCCCTCCGGCCGAGGACTGCTGTTGTTGCTGCTGACCTAGCACTTTCTCGCCCACCGACAAACGCACTTCGAGGCGGCTATCCCCACCTCCCATGGCAATGCCGGTCACCGGCGCCGCCTCGCCATAGTCACAGCCGGTCGCCACACGGATATAGCGCTCGTCCGGGCACATGGCATTGGCAACGTCGAAGCCCACCCAGCCTAGCCCCGTCACATATGCTTCGGCCCAGCCGTGCCCGGCCTCCTGCTCCTCGCGGTCGTTCATCTTCAGGTAGCCGCCGACATAGCGCACCGGAATGTCGAGCAGCCGTCCGGCCGAGATGAAGGCATGCGCCTGATCCTGACACACGCCCTTGCCCGCCGCGAGCGCTTCCTCGGCCGTGGTCTTCGCATCGGTGGCGCCGGGAACGTAGGCGATCCGCTCGGCCACCTTGCGCGACAGCGCGTGGAGGAATTCCAGCGGGTCCCGCGGGTCGGCATCGACATCCTCGACCAGCGCGCGCACGCGCGGTCCCGCGCGGGTGAGCCGGGTTGGCCGCAGGAACGTCCAGAGCGGCATCAGGCCGGTATGGTTGCCGGTGATCCCGTTGTTGTCGCTGGTGCGCACGGTGCCCCGGCACTGCACGACCACTTCATCCGCCCCCGGCGCGATCGAGACCAGCGTGGTGTGGCTGTCATGATGATCGTGGTAATCCGCCTCGGTCCGGGCGCCGGTGAGATCCATGATCCAGTCGACCACCTCCTGCCCATGCGTGGTCTTTGGCCGGAGTTTGAGCCGCTGAAGACCATGCGTGACCGGCGTGTCGAACGTGTAGCGGGTGGTGTGGGTCACGGTCAGCAGCACGGGACTGTCCCTTCTACTCGATGAAGCGATAATCGGCGGCAATGGCCGCGCCAAGGCGGTTGGTCTTGCCGATGAAGTCCTGCAGGAATTCGTGCAGGCCGGTCTCGAAAATGTCCTCGATCGCGGTCTGGTGGAGCGCCGCGCCGGTCTCTCGCAGCAGTTCGTGGGCCGAGGTTTCCTCGCCATATTCCTTGGCGAGCCCGGCCATGTTGCTGCGCAGCTTTTCATAGCAGAACACCAGACTGCGCGGGAACTGACCGTCGAGGATCAGGAACCGCGCGATCCCGCGCGGGTCCATGGCGCCCGCATTCAGCCACGAATAGGCGCGGTTGCCCGCCACCGAGCGCAGCAGCGTGTCCCACTGCACATTGTCGAGGCTGGACCCCACCCAGGCCACCGAGGGCAGCAGCACGTAGTATTTCACGTCCAGAATGCGCGCGGTGCTGTCCGCCCGTTCGATGAACGTGCCGATCCGCGCGAAGTTGAACACCTCGTTACGCAGCATCGTGCCTTCCAGCGCGCCGCGCACCAGAGTGCCCTGACGGCGGATCGCGGTGAGCACTTCGCCCAGATTCGCTTCGCGCACCGGGCGCGAAAGCAGTTCGGACAGGATCATCCACCCTTCGTTGGTGGCTTCCCAGACCGAATTGGTCAGGCTGGTGCGGACCATGCGTGCATTCGTGCGCGCATTCTCGATCATGCGCAGGACCGAGGCGGGATTGTCCTTCTCGCGCAGCAGGTAGTTGAACACCTGCGGGCCGCCGAAGTCCGAATGGCGCGCGGCATAGTCGTCCACTTGCCCGGTGGTGGTGAGGACCGATTTCCACTCCTCATCCTGCGCATGCTTGTCGCTGCGCGTGAGGGCCAGGTGGAAACCCACGTCGATCAGCCGCGCGGTATTCTCCGCCCGCTCAAGGTAGCGGCTCATCCAGTAAACGCCGTTGGCAGCACGTCCGAGCATTATTCGTCCAGTACCCAGGTATCCTTGGTGCCGCCGCCTTGCGACGAATTCACCACCAGCGAGCCCTTTTTCAGCGCCACGCGGGTGAGCCCGCCCGGCGTGATGTCGATTCCGTCGGGAGAGACCAGGACATAGGGCCGCAGGTCCACATGGCGCGGCGAGAGGCCGGCCTTGGTGAAGATCGGCACGGTGGAAAGCGACAGCGTGGGCTGCGCGATGTAGTTATGCGGCTTGGCGCGCAGCTTGGCCTCGAAGGCGGCCAGTTCCTTCTTCGAGGAGGTCGGCCCGATCAGCATGCCGTAGCCGCCGGAGCCGTGCACTTCCTTGACGACCAGCTCCGCCAGATTGTCGAGCACATAGGCCAGCGAATCGGGTTCCGAGCAGCGCCAGGTCGGCACATTGGGCAGGATCGGTTTCTCGCCCGTGTAGAATTCCACGATCTCCGGCATGTAGCTGTAGATCGCCTTATCGTCGGCGATGCCGGTGCCCGGCGCATTGGCGATCGTGATGCCGCCCGAACGGTAGACATCCATGATCCCGGCAATGCCCAGCACCGAATCGGGCTGGAAGGTCAGCGGATCGAGATAGTCGTCATCCACCCGGCGGTAGATCACGTCGATCGCCTTGTAGCCGGTGGTGGTGCGCATGGCGACGCGGCCGTCCACCACGCGCAGGTCCCTGCCCTCCACCAGTTCCGCGCCCATCTGGTCGGCCAGAAAGGCATGTTCGAAATAGGCCGAATTGTAGATGCCCGGCGTCAGCACCGCCACGGTCGGCCGGCCCGATCCCTTGAAGGCGGGCGGCGCGCAGGCGCGCAAGCTGCGGGCCAGCCGGCGCGGATAATCGGAAACGGGGCGCACCGGAACCTTGGTGAAGAGTTCCGGGAACATCGCCATCATCGTCTCGCGGTTCTCCAGCATGTAGGAGACCCCGGAAGGCGTGCGGGCATTGTCTTCCAGCACCATGAAATCGTCCTCGCCGGTGCGGACAAGGTCGATGCCGACGATATGGGTATAGACGCCGCCGGGCGGGGTCATGCCGATCATCTGCGGCAGGAACGCCACATTCTCACGCAAGGCGTGGACCGGCAGGCGGCCCGAGCGGACGATTTCCTGACGGTGGTAGAGGTCCTGCAGGAAGGCGTTGAGCGCGCGCACGCGCTGTTCGATGCCGCGCGTGAGCTTGCGCCATTCGCGCGCCGTGATGATGCGGGGAATAAGATCGAAGGGGATCAGCCGCTCTTCAGCGGCCTCATCGCCATAGACATTGAAAGTAATGCCGATCCGGCGAAAGAAGCGTTCGGCTTCGCCATGCTGGCGTTTGAACCAGGTCTTGTCCTGCGAATCGTACCACTGACTGAGATCTTCGTAGGCAGGCCGAACGGACCCGTCCGCGTTGAGCATTTCGTCGAAGTTCGTTCCGCCCGCAGCCGACATTGTGACTCCCTGTTGACCATGTGATGCAACAAGGATTCGCACTTGCCAAGCGGTTACGCTGCAAGTGCGAAGAAAAATTTTTACCCTGTGGGCGCGAGCCGGGAACTATTCGGTCGCCGCAGCGGCTTGCGGGGCAACTTCACCCCAGCAGGCCGCGCTCGTCGAGATCCGCGCGCAAGGCTTCCGCATTGTGGAAGTGATGGACCTGCCAGCCGAGCGCCCGGGCGCCGGCGATGTTGTCGGCATTGTCGTCGATGAACAGCATCGCCTCCGGCGCGTGGCCGAAGCGGCGCGCGGCAAGGTCGAAGATGGCGCGGTGCGGCTTGATCAGCTTCTCATCGCCCGAAACGACCACATCGCCGAACAGGTCGAACAGCGGTTCGCTTGCACGGTATTCGCGCCAGAACGTGCTGGCGAAATTGGTGATGGCGAACAGCGGCGTACCGCGCGCCGCAAGCTCGCGCACGATCTCGTGGCTGCCGGGCACATTGCCGGGAATCGTTTCGAGGAAGCGCGTGGCGTAAGCGTCGATCAGCGCGTCATGGCCGGGAAACTCGGCCTTGCGGGCGGCGATCAGCTCGCCAAGATCGCCCCCGGCGTCATGCGCGGAATGCCATTCCTCGGTGATGACCTCGGAACAGAACCAGTCGAGCTTTTCCGGATCGTCGATCAGCTTCGCGAACAGCGCTCCGCGCATGTCCCATTGGACAAGCACGCGGCCGACATCGAACACGACGGCTTCGACCGGCGCGGCATCTTGCGCTTTCGCGCGTTGATCGGACATGACAAGACCCCCGCTTGTGGCGGGGGTCTGCTGTCGTCGCGATAGACCGTCCGCCTTGTGGTCCCCGCCCATCGGGCAGGGACAGGCAGAACGAATCAGCCCTGGCGAGCCTTGAAGCGACGATTGGTCTTGTTGATGACGTAAGTACGGCCGCGACGACGGATCACGCGGTTGTCCCGGTGGCGACCCTTGAGCGACTTCAGGCTGTTCACAATCTTCATGGTTCGTCTCGTCTTGGTGGTTCGGCGGTTGTTCCAACAGCAACTGGGCCGCCGCCAGAAATTTGAAGTGGCGCCGTTAGTGCCAGCGGGTTGCAAAGTCAAGCGGGAGAGCCCATTCCCTCACCTCGAACTTGCCCCGAATGCCCGGGATCCGGCACCGTTTTGCGTCCATACACTCCGTTCATCGCGGGGCAATGGCAACGGCCGGATAACCTGAGAACGGGTGCGACCCAACCGATTCTTTCGGACACAAGAACACCGATGCACACGCTTAAAGCCGCGATTCTCGCCTCCGGCATGGTCCTCGTTCTCGCTGCGTCTTCCGCTCAGGCCCAACCCGGTTGGGGTGGTGGTTGGGGCTCGCGCTGGGGTGGCGGCTATGGTTCGGGATGGGGCGACCCGCTGATGGGCGGGCCGGTCGGTTCGCCTATCAACAACCGCAACAGCCGGGATCCGCGCGAAGGCCGCGTCGAAGTCAGCCGATTCGCGGCGCAAGGCCCCGAAGCGGGCGAACTGGGCCACGGCCCCGTCACTGTCAGCTCCGAATCGGGTGACGGCCCCTGGGTCGCCGGTCCCGAACGCGCGCGCTACGAAGCGGCGATCATCGACGCTCTCGTCGGCGCCGGTTACGACACCCAGACCAAGGCCGACACCGGCGGGCAGGACGTTCAGCTCAAGATCACCCGGCAGGTGCTCACCCCGGCCGAGGAGAAGCGCAGCCCGGTCAGCGGCACCGCCGCGATGGGCGTCAGCAATCGCGGCTCTGCCTATGGCCTTGCCGTGAATGTGGACCTCAGCAAGCCGCGCAGCGCGCTCATCAGCACCCGGCTCGACACCCGCATCGTCGACAAGGCGAGCGGCAAGGTGCTGTGGGAAGGCTATGCCACCATCGCCACGCGCGAAGGGGACAACAACTGGCCCGACGACCGCATTGCCGGCAAGCTGGCCAGCGCCCTGTTCGACGGCTTCCCCAAAGCGGACCCGGTTCCCGGCGCGGCTGGTTGAACGGCGCCTGATCGGTCTGGCTCCCGGCGACATGAAGGGTTATCGTGTAACCACTTAGCCGGAGAGCCCTGATGACCCGAAGCGCCCGCCCCCTCCTTGCCGCCGTGTTTCTTGCGGGTGCACTCGCGCTCGGCGGCTGCGCCGCGCAAGTCGGCCCGGTGGAGGTCACGCGGTTCATCGCGCCTGACGCTCCGGCGCTGGGCAGCGGCGTGATCCGCGTCGACGCCGGCCCCGGCCAGGACGCATCCAGCCTTGAATTCCGCGCTTATGCGACTGCCGTGGAGCAGGAACTGGCCCGCATCGGCTTCCGGCAGGCGCTGCCGGGCGAGGCCGCCTCCGATCCGCAAGTCGCCGTGCTGACAGTGGAACGGCGCGTGATCCAGCCGGGAAGTTCGGGCACCCCCGTCTCGGTCGCGGGCCTTGGCAGCACCGGGACTTACGGTTCGGGCGTGGGCATAGGCGTGGGCATCAACTTGTCCGGCCGCCCCTCCGATCAGGTCGAGACACGGATGCAGGTGATGATTCGGGACCGTCCCGGCGGCCGCACCCTCTGGGAAGGCCGCGCCGCCTTCACGGTGAGTTCCAAGTCGCCGATGGCGCAAACCTCGCTTGGCGCGGCAAAAATGGCCGAGGCCCTGTTCAAGGGGTTCCCGGGCAAGTCGGGCGAAACTATCCTGGTGCAATGAGCAGCATCCAGATTCATTCCGCATTCGATTCCGGCAACATCGAAGTCCTCTCCACCGAAAGCACGTCAGCACGCCTCGCGATCCGGCGGGACAAGGATTCGGAGTTCTTCCAGTGGTTCCACTTCCGCGTCAGCGGCGATGGCATCGCCGGCAAGGAACTCGAACTGAAGATCACCGGGCTGAACGGTTCGGCCTATCCCGGCGGCTGGCCGAACTATCGGGCGCGCGTCACGGAAGACCGCCAGTACTGGGGCCTTGCCGACACATCGTGGGACGCGGGCGAGGACAACGGCACGCTGACCATCCGCTATACCCCGGTGGGCGACATCGCCTGGTTCGCCTATTTCGCGCCCTATTCGATGGAGCGCCACCACACCCTGATCGCCGACGTATCGAGCAGCGAAGGCGTGTCCAGCCGCTGCCTTGGCACCACGCTGGACGGCCAGCCGATCGACTGCCTCGAAATGGGCGAAGGCGCGCTGGAAGTCTGGCTCTACGCCCGCCAGCATCCCGGCGAATCGATGGCCGAGTGGTGGATGGAAGGCGCGCTGGCGGTGCTGGCCGATCCCACCGATTCGGTCGGCCGCGAGCTGCGCAAGCGCTGCCGCTTCCACGTGGTGCCCAACATGAACCCGGACGGCTCGACGCGCGGGCACCTGCGCACCAATGCCATGGGCGTGAATCTCAACCGTGAATGGGAAAACCCCACCGCCGAAAAGTCCCCCGAAGTGCTCGCCGTGCGCGGCGCGATGGACGAGACCGGTGTCGACTTCGCGATGGACGTCCATGGTGACGAGGCGATTTCCGCCGTGTTCCTCGCCGGGTTCGAAGGCATTCCGGGCCTGCGCCCCGGCCAGAAGGAAGGTTACGACCGCTTCGGCGAGATCCTCGACCGCCGCACGCCCGACTTCCAGCGCAAGCAGGGCTATCCGGTCGCCGCGCCGGGCAAGTCTAACCTGACGATGTCCACCAACCAGCTGGCGGAGCGCTACGGCGCGGTTTCGATGACGCTGGAAATGCCTTTCAAGGACCACGACGACGCCGCCGACCCGTATCAGGGCTGGAGCGCCGAGCGTTCGGCCCAGCTCGGCCGCGACTGTATGGGCGCGCTGCTGGAGTGGCTGCTGGAGCGCGAAGGCAAGTAAGGATCTGGGGTAAGGATCAGGGGGCGGCTGGGATTAAGGCCGCCCCCTGATCCTCACACGGCGGACTCAATCAACGCCGCAACTATAAATTTCATTCGCGATGTTCCGGCCCCAATACTCACCGTCGCCCCCGCGAAGGCGGGGGCCCCGCTTTTCTTCGGTTTCACCCGGAGACGCGGAGACGCAGAGAAAACGGTGCGGCAAGATCCCTCTCCGTCTCCGCGTCTCTGCGTGCCCAAAAAGAACAAGCGGGATCCCCGCCTGCGCGGGGATGACGGGTGTGATGGGGCGGCGTTAAGGGCAGCGGCGGAGCGACCCAACTCGCGTCAAATCCCCGCCCACTGCCGTAGCGCCTCGCGCACGGCCAGATTCTCGTCCTGCGTCCAATGAGGGGTCATCGCCCCCGAAGGCACCAGCCCCAGCACGGTCTGGAGCATCATCCAGCCCGAAGCCCAATCGCCGCGCGTATCGTCGCAGACCGGAGACGCGCCCCAGTCCCGCGCCAAGCGAATCACCGAACGCTGCTGCGCGGCCGGGGCGTCCAGATCGCTCACCAGGAACGAGGCAAAGGGCAGCGGCTGACGCGGACAGGCGCCAAAGCGCGAAAGGCGAGGATCGGCGCCCGGAAGGTCCATGTTCGGCGGATTGACCGCAATCGCGCCCAAGACCGGGTTCTCAGGCCCCACGCTTTCGAATTCGACCCACCATGCCAGCGCCAGCGCGGCAATGTCGTCGGTCACGATCACCACCGGCCGGTCGGCGCGGCGGATCGCGAGGTTCAGCTTGTTGACCCAGGTGTTGCGGTGCGGTTCATCCCACATGCCCAGTTCGAGCACGCGGCAATGCTCGCTCCACTGCATCCAGCGCTTCATCCAGTGGCCATCGCGCAGCGGGCCGCCGGGAACCAGAAGAATGAGCGGCAGGTGGTCCTGCTCATGGGGATAGCGGAAGGTGGCCATCGGATTCTCCAGCGATGTTTCAGGAAATCCGCCGGTCGACTCTGTTTACGTCCCGACTGCCCTCACTATAATTCAACCAATTTGGTTGACAATAGGATTCCGACGAAACGACAGCCCGCCGCGCCGCTCCGAAATGGAGCGATGCGCGGGCTGTTCGCGGCCATCCGCAGGAGCGTCGAAATTAGAGGAGGTTAGCGGGCCCGAAGGCGTGCGGCAGCAGTTCGGACAGGCGCATCTCGATCACCCCGTCCTTGCCGTCGCACCAGACCAGCGGATCGGTGCCGCCAAGCTGCGCGATCTCGTTGAGGATCTGGCGGCAGCGGCCGCAGGGGCTCACCGTGTCGCCCTCACCCGGCGCGCCGGGAGCGCCGCCGGTCACGGCCACGGCTTCCAGCCGTCCGCGCGTTTCCGACGAGAGAATCGAGGCCACCGCGACCGTTTCCGCGCAGAGCGAAAGGCCGTAGCTGGCGTTCTCGACATTGGCGCCGGTCACCACCGAACCGTCTGCCATCAGCAGTGCGGCACCGACGTGGAACTTCGAATAGGGCGCATAGGCGCGGCTAGCGGCCTCGCGCGCGGTCGCGAGCAGGGCGTCGCGCTGCTCCGTGCTGAAACTGGTCATGGCTGCACCACTACCCAGCGCAGCCCCCCTTGCGCAATCTCGTTGGCGCGCGCGGCGTTGGCGGTCCACATCGCCCAGGGCCGCCCGGCATAGTCGGGCAGCAGGCGGTCACCGATCAGCCAGAGATTGCGGTCGAACTTCGCCGCCACCCGGTAGCGCGTCTGGAAACGCGGGCTGATCTTGAGGATCACTTCCTTGCCGGTGTGCGTCTCGATCTGGTTGATGAAGGTCATCAACTCGCTCTCGACCTTGGCGTCGGAGACCGGCATCGGGCAATCGTCGGCCAGCATGTCGAGGTCGATCGCGGGGGGCAGCAGGCGATTGTCGCGCGGTACCGTGGTGACGAAGTTGGCCGATTGCGCCTGCGCGGGCTGGCAAGGGTCGTAGCGATGGACCGCGCCGACCTGCAAACCCGCCGCCCGCGCCGCCGCGAAATTGGCCACGAAGCGCTGGTCACGCGCGAAGGCGCTGGCACTGGCATCGACATAGGCAAAGTCCACGCCGATCGCCTTCAGCGACTTCCAGTCGAAATCGCCGTCGTTCGCGCCCACTTCGACGCCTTGCACCGGGAAGGCCTTCCGCTCGGGCTGCCAGTGGCGCACGGTCCACCACGCCCAGCCGCCGCCGATCAGGGCAACCAGCAGCAGCGCGCCGAGAATGCGCCACAGCAGTTGCCTGCGCGAAACCGCGCCAGAAGCAGTCCTTGCCATCGTGAAGCCCCCTTCAGCCCCGGATATGCAGGACGCAGATCAGCGTGAAAAGCCTTCGCGCGGTTGGAAAGTCGGTTTCCACCTTGCCTTCGAGCCGTTCCAGCAGAAGTTCGGCGGCATTGTTGTGGATAGCGCGCCGGGCCATGTCGATCGTCTCGATCTCCTGCGTGGAGGCCTTGCGAATCGCCTGGTAGTAGCTTTCGCAAATCGCGAAGTACTCGCGCACCGGTCGGCGGAAGCGGGCAAGGCCCAGAACCATGGTCTCGATCGGCACCGCAGCATCGTCCGCGATATCCAGCGATAGCCGCCCGTCGCGCACCGACAGGCGCAGGCGATAAGGCCCCGCGAAGCCCGCGTCGAACGCGCGCACGGGCTTGAAGACATTGTCCTCAATGAGATCGAAGATCGCAATGCGCCGTTCCTGCTCGATATCGGCGTTGCGCCACAGGATGGTCGCCTCGTCGAGTTCGATATGCGAGATTCGCGGATCGGCCATGGTTCAAGGGCCTTTACGCGGTTGCGGCATAAACGGGCAAGCCCGCGCGAGAAGAAGAGTCTTTTGTTCGGTGCGCTCGTCACATCCGTGACGAGCTTGCGGCACCAGCCCGCTCCCCCACCCGTCCTCCCAGAGCATATCCCGTAGGGAGATCGGGTGGGGGAGCGGGCTGGTACCGCAGCCATTCGCCGATGCGAATGGCGCACCCAACAAAAAACTCCGGAGCGCCTCCTCCCCATCAACAGCCTGTGGATAGAAATCACCCATACGCGCGCTTGCTGGCCACCGGGCACTTGGGGCATTGTCAAATCCCTCATGTCAGAAGAAGCCCTCATCACCCGCGAGCCTGCGGTCCAAGCCCGCAGCCTGCCCTCGAACGTCGAAGCGGAGGCGGCCTTCCTGGGCGCCGTGCTGATCGACAACCGCGTGATCGAGGAGCTTCAGACCCAACTGGCACCGTCGCATTTCTTCGAGCCGGTCCACACCCGCATCTACGAGCGCATCCTCCAGTTGCTCGATCGCAAGGCCGTGGTCACCCCGGTCACCCTGCGCCCTTATTTCGAGGCGGATGAACAGCTTAAGGCGCTGGGCGGCGTGGCCTACCTCGCGCGCCTCACCGCAGACGGTCAGGGCCTGCTGGCCCCGCGCGAACTGGCGGACCAGATCTATGACCTTGCGCTGCTGCGCGAACTGATCTCGGTGGGCCGCAATCTCGTGGCCGAAGCCATGGACACCTCCGAATCGGTCGAGCCGATGGAGCAGGTGGAACGCGCCGAAGCCGCGCTCTACAAAGTGGCCGAAGGCGCCGCGACCGCCAACGAAGCCAAGAGCTTCGCCGTCGCCACCCGCACCGCGATCGGCGCCATCGAAAAGGCGTTCAATTCGGGCGGCCACATCTCGGGCAAGACCACCGGCCTCACCTCGGTCAACAACAAGATCGGCGGCCTGCACGATTCCGACCTTATCATCCTTGCCGGCCGTCCCGGCATGGGCAAGACCTCGCTCGTCACCAACATCGCCTTCAACGCCTCGGACCGGCTCCAGCGCGATCTGGCGGACGGCATTCCGGTCGAAAAGTCGGTGGGCGCCGCAACCGCGTTCTTCAGCCTCGAAATGAGCGCCGACCAGCTCGCCACGCGTATTCTGGCCGAGCAATCGGGCATCAGCTCCGAAGCGCTGCGCATGGGCAAGATCAGCCGCGAGGACTTCCAGCAGCTGTCCTTCGCCAGCCAGCGTCTGGCCGAACTGCCGCTCTATATCGACGATACGCCCGGCCTCACCATCGCCGGCCTGCGCACGCGCGCACGCCGCCTGAAGCGCCGCCACAACATCGGCCTCGTCATCATCGACTACTTGCAGCTGCTGCAAGGCTCGGGCCGCGCCACCGACAACCGCGTGAACGAAATCTCGGAAATTTCGCGCGGCCTGAAGACGCTCGCCAAGGAACTCCACGTTCCGGTGATCGCGCTCTCGCAGCTTTCGCGTGCGGTGGAATCGCGCGAGGACAAGCGCCCGATGCTGTCCGACCTTCGCGAATCGGGCTCGATCGAACAGGACGCGGACATGGTCTGGTTCGTGTTCCGCGAAGACTACTACGCCAAGGGCGTGGAACCGCGCGCGCCCGGCGACAACGATCCGCCAGACGTGCACGCCAAGTGGAACGAGTGGCGCGAACACATGGAGCGCATCACCGGCCTCTCCGAACTGATCATCGCCAAACAGCGCCACGGTGCCACCGGCAAGGTTCGCCTGCGCTTCGAAGCGCGGATCACGAAGTTCTCGGACCTCGCCGACGACGACATCCGCGCCACGTTCGAAAGCGACTGACCGGATGGCCGGGGACGAGCGGAACGTTCTGCTCCTCGCCGGCGGCAGCGGCTCGATCGGCAGCGCCATCGCCCGCCATGCCCTGATGCAGGGCTGGCAAGTCGCGCTGCATGGCCGCACGGCCGGAAAAGTGGAGGCGCATGTCGCCTCCCTGTCTGCCTATGGTAACGTTCAGGGCATTCTGGCGGACGTTACGGAAGGCGATGCAGCGCAGCGGATCGTCACCGCAGCCGCCGAGCATTACGGCCGGATCGATGCGGTGATCGACTGTATCGCCACGGGCCCAGCCGGTATCGCGGGCCTGTTCACCGACACTTCGCCCGCCGCTTACGGCAGGTTTCTGGACCTCTCGGTAGGCTGGCTGGAACGGCTTGCCCATGCGGCCTATCCCTTTCTTGCGGCGCGCGGCGGCACGCTGATCGGGCTCGTCTCCGACGCCGGAATCCACGCCGCGCCGCGCCAGACCCTGATCGGCGCCGCGCGGGCCGGCGCAATCGGTTTCCTCCGCAATTTCGCCATGGAAGCCGCGCGCGACGGCATTCGCGCGCATGCGATCTCACCCAGCTTCGTCGAAGGCACCGACAGCGCGGTCCGCATGGGATCGGAGCGGATGGCGAAAGCGGCCACGCGCGCCGGACTGGGCCTTCCCACCGCCGACGACATCGCCCCGCTCGCGCTGTTCCTCTGCTCGGAGGGCGCCCGCCGGATCACCGGTCAGGTAATCAGCGTGAACGGCGGCCTCAACGCCTGAAATCAGGCCAGCAACGCCGCGCGGAACCGGGCGAGGCGCAAAACCGCTTCGTCCAGCACTTCGGCAGGCTTGGTGAAGCAGAACCGCACCAGATGTCCGGGCGCCTGCTCGCCCTGATAGAGCGCCGAAACCGGGACCGTCGCCACCCCGGCCTCGACCACCGCGCGCTCGCTGAATGCGCGGTCGGGCAAGGCGATTCCGGATGCCGCAAGGTCCGCCGTGACGAACCATGTCGCCGCATTGGGCAGCACCGCGAAGCCCGCCTCGGCAAGGCCCGCCTTGAGCCGCTCGCACGCGGCGGCCCATTCGGCGCGCTGTCCGTCCAGCACCGCATCCGGCAGCGAAAGCCCCTCGGCCACCGCCCATTGCAGCGGTACGGCGGTGGCATAAGTCAGGAACTGATGCGCGCGCGAGATGGCCGTGGCGAGTTCGCCCGCCGCGATCATCCAGCCGATCTTCCAGCCGGTAAGCCCGAAAATCTTGCCCGCCGAACCGATCTTGATCGTGCGCTCGGCCATGCCCGGATAGTGCATCAGCGAGCGGTGGGGCACGCCGTCGAAGCGCACGTGTTCCCAGACCTCGTCGCTCACGGCAATCAGGTCGTGCTCCACAAAGGCGCGGGCGATCATGTCCAGTTCGGCATGGCTGGCGACCGTCCCTGACGGATTGAGCGGGTCGTTGAACATCACCACGCGCGTACGCGGCGTGATCGTGGCGGCCAGCGCTTCGGCGGTGTAGCGGAAATGCGGCGGGGCCAGCGGGATCGAGACCGGCACGCCCCCGGCCCGGCGCACCAGCGGCGCATAGGCATCGTAGGCGGGCTGGAACAGGATCACCTCGTCCCCCGGACTGACGAAGGTGAAAACGGCCGCAGCCAGCGCCTCCGTCGCGCCCGAGGTTACCGTCACCTGCTCCGGCGCGAGCGCAAGGCCCTGATGCCGCCCGTACCATCCGCAGATCGCCTCGCGCAGTTCGATCAGACCCGCGCCCGGCGGATACTGGTTCGACTTTTCGTGCAAGGCCCGGCTTGCCGCCTCGATCAGCGCGGGCGGCGGCGGGCCATCGGGAAAGCCCTGCCCCAGGTTGATCGCGCCATGCTCGCGCGCCAGTGCCGACATGCGGTCGAACACGGTGCGCTTCATTTCCGCATAGACCGGGTGGATACGGCCAGCTGTCTTCATTCCCGGTACGGCTCCTTATGCGCTCATGGACAAGCCCGGCGCCGGTGTTTCGTGATCTGCATGGGCCGATGCGCTCGCTGTCGAGAAGCGGGCCCTCTCCGCTCCTACCTCGGACAAACCACATGGGAGAGCAAGAGACGTGTCCTACGAGCTGAACCGCAAGCTCGCCGCGCCGCGCGGGCCCCTGCCGACGAGTGCCGAAATCGACCCGGTAACCGGCGACATCATTCGCGGCGCGTTCGAAACGGTCTGTTTCGAGGCTGCGACCTATCTTGGCCGCGCCGCCTCCAGCCCGATCATCAACCAGTCGAACGAGCGCAATGCCGCCATCGTCGATGCCCACGGCCGCCTTGCCATGGGCGCGGTGGGCACGCCGCACCTGACTTTCGTCAACCAGATGGAGACGCGCTGGGGGCTGATGAATCAGGACCGTTACGACTGGGGACCGGGCGACGTCTTCCTGGGCAACGATCCCGATCACGGCGGCGGCCACCTGCCAGATTACTGCATCTACGGCCCGGTCTATGACGACAAAGGCGAGTTGATCTGCATCCAGACGCTGCAGGCGCATCAGGGCGACACCGGCGGCAAGGATCCGGGCGGCTTCTCGCTCGACGCCACCGACGTCTTCACCGAGGGCGTGATCTACCCCTGCCTCAAGCTGGTCCACCGGGGCGAATTGCGCCGCGACGTGTTCGATACGGTGGTGCGCAACAACCGCTTCGCGACTTTCGCAGGCGACATCGCGGCGATGATCGGCGGCGTGCAGCACGCGGTGCGGATGCTGGACGACCTCATCGCCAAGTCGGGCGGGGAGACGATCAAGGCGGCGATCAACCATTCGATCGAACACACCGAGCGCCGCGTGCGCGAGGAAGTGGCGAAATGGCCCGATGGCCGTCACGAAGCGACCGTCTGGATCGACCACGACACCGCGGGGACCAAGGACATCAAAGTCCACGTCGCCTGCACCATCGCCGGGGACCAGCTGACCGTCGACCTTGAGGGCACCGACGACCGGCAGAACCTTGTCGGCGTGTGGAACACTTTCGCCAATTCGCGCAGCTACGTGATGTGTCAGGTGGTCGCGGCGATGGACCCGACGATCGTGAAGAACGAAGGCTTCTTCAACGCAGTCGATATCCTGATTCCCGAAGGCTGCATCGCCCAGCCGCCGCCGAACAAGCCCGCCGCGCTGGGATCGTTCCACCCGGCCTGCGAGATTACCGAGGCGGTCTGCATCGCGCTGTCCAATGTGGCGCCCGAACGGTCTCAGCCCCAGCTCTACAAGATCGGCATGCCCAACATGGTCGTCGGCTTCGACGAGAACGGCATGATGTGGATGGATCAGGGCGTCGACTGCCGATCGATGGACGTTTCGGCGGTGGAAGGACTGGATGGCTGGGGCTCCTGCCCCTCCGCGCTGGGCAGCCTGATCCTGTCCGAAGCGGAGGATGCGGAAAGCCGCTTCCCCATTCTCAACATCAGCCGCGAGATGACCACCGATGGCGGCGGCGCCGGCCAGTGGCGTGGGTGCCCGGGCTCGCTCAACGTCAAGCAGGTGCTGCGGCCGACTTCGGCGATGGCGTGGATGGTTTCGGCCGACCACCCCTTGCGCGGGCTTCGCGGCGGGGACGATGCGATCCCCTATACCAACCGCTTCGAGGTCGGCTCGCCCAACGAGCGCGCCATTCTCCACACCGCGCAGGACCTGCTGCCGGAGGGGGCGGTGATCGCCTACCAGCACGGCGGCGGCGCCGGGTTCGGCCGCCCGCTTCAGCGGGATCCGGAGGCGGTGAAGGAGGATGTGCTCGACGAGTACGTCAGTGTGGAGGCGGCGCGCGCGAAGTACGGCGTGGTGCTGACCGGCAGCCTCGACGACTATTCGCTGGCGGTGGACCACGCCGCCACCGAGGCGCTCAGGGCCGAAATGGCGAGCATGGCCGAGGCGGCGGAATAACGCGCAGATCCTCCCCTGCAAGGGGAGGTGGCAGCCCGCAGGGCTGACGGAGGGGTATCCCCCTCTCGGTGTCGCACTTCATCGAAACCGCGACACCCCTCCACCACCGCTTCGCGGCGGTCCCCCTCCCCTTGCAGGGGAGAACTTTGAAGACGACTTCCGGGAGTGGAAATGACATACCGAGTAGGCATCGACATCGGCGGCACCTTCACCGACTTCGCGCTCCTGAAGGGCGATGAGGTGGTGCTCCACAAGAACCTCTCCACCCCGGAGGACCGATCGCTGGGCGTGATGGAAGGCCTCGGCAAGCTGGCCGAGAAGGAAGGCCTGCCCCTCCCCGAATTCCTCAGCCGCTGCGAGGCGATCGTCCATGGCACGACTGTCGCCGACAACACCCTGATCGAGATGAACGGCGCTCTCACCGGCCTGATCACCACCGAGGGATTCCGCGACGAGATCGAATATCGCCGCGGCTACAAGGAGGATATCTGGGACGTCCGCCTCGAAGCGCCGCAGCAGATCACCCCGCGCCGTCGCCGCCTGACGGTGCCCGAACGCGTGCTGCACGACGGATCGGTCCACAAGGACCTCGACGAAGCGGCGCTGCGCGAAGCCTGCCGCAAGCTGCGGCTGCAGAACGTGGAGGCGGTGGCGATCTCGTTCCTGTTCTCCTTCGTCAATCCGGAGCATGAGCGCCGCGCCAAGGAGATCGTGCGGCAGGAAATCCAGAACGCCTACGTTTCCGCCAGCCACGAAGTGCTGCCCCGCGCGCCGGAGTACGACCGCACTTCCACCACGGTGGTCAACGCCTATGTCGGCCCGCGCGTCACCGGCTATCTCGAACGGCTGGTGCAACGTCTTGGCGAGGGTGGATACCGCAACCAGCTGATGGTCATGCAGGCCTCCGGCGGGGTGATGACCAAAGACTATATCGACGGCGCGCCGATCCGCGTGCTCGCCTCCGGCCCGGCGGGCGGTGTGGTCGGGTCGGCTCATGCGGGCCGCGCGAAGGGCTGCCCTAACCTGCTCTGCGTCGACATGGGCGGCACCAGCTACGACATGGCGCTGGTGCTGAACGGCGAAGCCCCGGCCGAGGCGGGCTGGAACATGCACCACCGCTACCTCGTCGGCGTGCCGATGGTGAAAGTGGAAACACTGGGCGCGGGCGGCGGCTCGATCTGCCACGTCAACAAGGGCGCGCTGGAAGTCGGCCCGCGCTCGGCGGGGTCGGAGCCCGGCCCGATCTGCTACGGACGCGGCGGCACCGAGCCGACCGTGACCGATGCGCTGGTCATGCTGGGCATCCTTTCCACCGAGGAAGGCTTCGCCGGCGGCAGCTTCCGCCTCACCCGCGACGGGGTGGAGGAAGCGTTCCGCAAGATCGCGCAGGAACTCGGTCACGACGATGCGGAACGCGCCGCCTTCGACTGCTGGCGCGTGGTCAACGCCCATATGAGCCAGGGCGTGCGCCGCATCACGGCGGGCAAGGGCATCGATCCCAAGGACCTCGTGATGCTGGCCTATGGCGGAAACGGCCCCGCCTTCGCGGCGATTCAGGCCGAAGACCTTGGCATCCGCAGCGTGCTGGTGCCCAAGGCATCGCCCACCTTCTCGGCCCTCGGCACCCTGGTCGCCAATCCGACCATCGACGAGGAACGCTCCTACATCGCCTCCGCCTCGGCGCTGGATGTCGAACGCATCCGCACGCTGTGGAGCGAACTGTCGGACCGCGCCGCCTACTTCTTCACCGCCGCGCACTTCAACGCGCAGGACATCCGCGCCGATTACCGGCTCAACATGCGCTATCCGGGGCAGAACTTCTCGCTCTCGTTCGACTTCGCCGCCGATACGCCGCTGGGCGACCTGTCCTTTGTCGGAGAGGACTTCGCGGCGCGCGCGATCGAACTGTTCAACGCCCGTCACATGGCCGAATATGGCCACATCCGCGAGCATGAGGTGCCCGAAGTGTCCGGGGTCCGCCTCGCCGCCCATGTCGAGACGCCCTCTCCGGCCGCCGGCGGCGGCTTCACCCCGTCCGGAGCGCCCCCCAAGCCCGATCGCCATCGCCGCGCCAATCTCGGACAGGGCTTCGCGGATATCCCGATCTACCGGGGCAGCGACCTCGCGCCGGGCACGGAAATTCCCTCACCCGCCATCGTGGAGGAAACTTTCACCACTATCGTCGTCTATCCGCGTTGGACGGCGCAAGTGGATGCCGCCGGGGACTATCAACTGGTCCGGACATCCTGATTTACCGCAGCAGGCGGATGTCCGCCCCGGATTCGCACGGGTTCGGCCGCCATCCCGGCGCCGAATGCGCGCCCGAATCCGGTGGCCGGGCGGCGAGAATGGCCCTGATTCTGCGCTTGCTCCACCTTATCTTACCCCAGTGCAGGACGACCCGCGTCGAAAAGCTCGCGACGCGCGGAGGTTTCGATTACAGTGACCATCCTTCGCCAGCTTGCGATTCAAACGCCCGCTCCTACATTGGCGGGTGAAAGGACGGTTTCTCCAACGATGAACGACGACCAGCCTAGCGGCAATCCCTGGGTCAAGAGCCTGCTCGTGTGGGGCGGCATTTTCCTCGCACTCCTGATGGTTGTGTCGATGTTCAACACCCGCGCCGAAAGCGGGCCGACCATCGCCTATTCCGATTTCCGCGCCAAAGTTGCCGAAGGCGGCGTGGCCACTGTGGAGATCGGTGAAGACCGCATCGACGGCAAGCTGAAGAACGGCGATTCGTTCACGACCGTACCGGTCCCGAACGACACCACGCTCACCCAGCTCCTGCAGGACCACGACGTGCGCTATGCCGGCAAGAGCCCTGAAGAGGGCTCGATGCTGGTCTATATCCTCGCGCAGACCCTGCCTTTCCTGCTGATCGTCGGCATCGCGTTCTTCGCGCTGCGGCAGGTCCAGAAGGGCGGCGGCTCCGGCGCGATGGGCTTCGGCAAGTCCAAGGCCAAGCTGCTGACCGAACGCTCGGGACGCGTCACTTTCGACGACGTTGCCGGCATCGACGAAGCGCGCGAGGAGCTGGAGGAAATCGTCGAGTTCCTGCGCGATCCCACCCGCTTCTCGAAGCTGGGCGGCCAGATCCCGAAGGGCGCACTGCTGGTCGGCTCGCCCGGTACCGGCAAGACCCTGCTCGCCCGCGCCATCGCGGGTGAGGCAGGCGTGCCGTTCTTCACGATCTCCGGCTCGGACTTCGTCGAAATGTTCGTCGGCGTCGGCGCAAGCCGCGTGCGCGACATGTTCGAACAGGCCAAGAAGAACGCGCCCTGCATCGTCTTCATCGACGAAATCGACGCGGTCGGCCGCCATCGCGGTCATGGCCTCGGCAATTCGAACGACGAGCGCGAGCAGACGCTGAACCAGCTTCTGGTCGAAATGGACGGCTTCGAGGCCAACGAGGGCATCATCATCATCGCGGCGACCAACCGCCCCGACGTGCTGGACCCCGCGCTGCTGCGTCCCGGCCGCTTCGACCGTCAGGTCGTGGTGCCGGTGCCGGATATCGAAGGCCGCGAGAAGATCCTGGCCGTGCACATGAAGAAGGTGCCGCTGGCGCCCGACGTGAACCCGCGCGTGATCGCGCGCGGCACTCCGGGCTTCTCGGGCGCGGATCTTGCCAACCTCGTGAACGAAGCCGCCTTGCTGGCCGCGCGACGCAACAAGCGCCTCGTCGCCATGCAGGAGTTCGAGGACGCCAAGGATAAGGTCATGATGGGCGCGGAACGCCGCTCCATGGTCATGACCGACGACGAGAAGAAGATGACCGCTTACCACGAGGCCGGCCACGCCATCGTCTCGCTGCATGAGGCGGCTTCGGACCCGATCCACAAGGCCACCATCATCCCGCGCGGCCGCGCGCTGGGCATGGTGATGCGCCTGCCGGAGCGGGACAGCTACTCGTACCACCGCGACAAGATGCTCGCGAACCTCTCGGTCGCCATGGGTGGCCGCGTGGCCGAGGAACTGATCTTCGGGTACGACAAGGTTTCGTCGGGCGCCTCGTCGGACATCCAGTATGCCACCGGTCTGGCCCGCAACATGGTCACCAAGTGGGGCATGTCGGACAAGCTGGGCCCGCTCCAGTACGAGGAACAGCAGGAAGGCTACCTCGGCATGGGCGGCTCGCATCGCCTGATGGCCTCGGACGAGACCAACAAGGTGATCGACAGCGAAATCCGTGGTCTGGTGGACGATGCCCACGCCCGCGCGACGACGCTGCTGAGGGACAATGCCGAGCAGCTTGAAGCGCTGGCGCAGGCTCTGCTGGAATACGAGACGCTTTCGGGCGAAGAGATCGACCGTCTTCTTTCCGAAGGCAAGATCGACCGTCCGAACGAGTCTCGTGGAAACGGCTCGCCGCGTCCGTTGACCGGCTCTGCCATTCCCAAGGCCGGCCGCCGCTATTCCGGCAGCGCGACGCCGCAGGGCGCCTGAACTATCTGATATCGAATACCCGGCCTTCCCCTCGTGGGAAGAATGCAGGAGAGGGCGAGGACGGCGGTGTCCTCGCCCTTTTTTTGTTGGGCGGAGGTTGCCCGGATCCCGGAGGCGCGGCGTGAGGTTTCATCCTTCGACAAGCTCAGGATGAGCGGAGGGGGATTTTCAGATCAGGGGCATGGCCAGTGCCCGCAAGTCCCGCTCAGGCTGAGCCTGTCGAAGCCCTCAGGGGCGCGGCGCGCGGTCCCATCCTTCGACAAGCTCAGGATGAGCGGAGCGCGAAATGGCAAGACTTCGATCATGCCGAGCGCGAACATTCCCTGTCCTTACCCCGTCCCGCCCAGGCTGAGCTTGTCGAAGCCCCCTGAGCCGAGGCGCGAGGCCGCGTCTTTCGACAAGGTGATGAAGGCGCCGTGCGTTTGCGGATCCGGCTTTCGGGCGAACCGCAAAATGGATCCTGAAACAAGTTCAGGATGACGCGGCTCACATGATGCAGGAGCTCTCTTCCCGATCGCAGGCCCTACGTCTGCGCCGTCAGCGCCACAAAGAACAGCAACAGCGCAGTGCAAGCGAAGATCACCAGCAGCGCCGTACGCCACAGCGCGCCGCGACGGGCAAGACCGTAGGTCCCCTTGAGCTGCGCATACATGTGAAACGGCGGAACGAAGAACAGCAGCCCCTCCAGCGTTCCGGCTCCCACCGCGCCGAGCAGCATCGCCACGACCGCCAGCAGCGTCATGAAGCAGATCGAATAGGTCGCGAACACGGTGTGCTCGTAAAGATGGAAGCGGCGGCTGAAGGGAAACAGCAGCCAGAGGAACGGCACCGAGATCGGGATCAGCGCCCAGCTGTATTTGTAGGCATAAGTCTGAAGCTTGTAGGCAGCCAGGTCCGGGTTCTGGCGAAATTTCGCGACGGCCTGCTGGATCGGCCGGATATCGCTGATCTGCTGCACGTCACCGCCGTTCTCGGTGACGGCATCGTGGGTGTCGCGCATCACGCCCAGTGCGGTTTCCTTGCTGTCGATCTCCTTGTCGATCTGGTCCGTGTCCTTGCCCGCGGCGGCGAGGGCTTTGCGCCGCGTCTTGAGGCCGTCGATGCGCTTCTCGCTGGAGGCGATCGCCTTGGCCAGTTCGGTCGGGCTGGTCATCTTCGCTCCCAGATTCTCCGGCTCCTCGGTGGCGTGGAACACGCCGAACATCAGGAAGACGCAGAACAGGAACAGCGCGATGGGCGAAACGTAGCTCGCGCGCCGGCCATCGATATATTCGCGCGTCAGCTTGCCCGGGTGCCGGATGAGCATGGGCAGCGTGCGCCAGATCTTGCCTTCGAAATGGAAGACCCCGTGCATCAGGTCATGGAAAAAGGCGCCGAGCGTGCGGTGGACATGCGCGGCCTGGCCGCAGGCGTGGCAATGCGATCCGACCAGTGCGGTTCCGCAGTTGAGGCAGGCGGATTCGTGCGTGTGCCCCTTGCCGCCGTCCGCGCCCTCGCCCGCATGCGGTTCCACCGCGCGTGCCGCGAAAGCGCCCTGCCCCATATCCGCCAGGCTTTCCGTCAGATCGCTCACCGTTTCCCCCAATGATGTCTGAGGGCTAACCTAACCCGTGTTGGGGGCGGAGAACAACCATTGCGCGTGTGGCATGCCGGGCGGCTGCGAAGCGGCCCGCAATCCGCAGCTTTGCTCAATCCTGCCGTTCGGCCAACTTGGCCTCGATCGCGCGCCAGAGCATCGCGAAAGCCTGCGCCGCCGGGCTGCCCGGCGCAATCGCGCCGACCGGACGTTGCTGCACCGCACATTGCTCGACCACACTGGCATAGGGCACCGCCGGCCAGTTCGGCTGCGCTTCCCGCACCTGCCGATGGAGCGACCGCCGCATGTCGAGCATGGAAAGCACCGGCAGGATCGGCGGATGGCGCTTGGTGGTCCCCGCGATCTCCCGCACCACGAGTTCGAGCGCGCGCGCTGAGAGCGGCGACGGCGGCAACGGCACGATAATCAGATCAGCCGCGCGCGCGACTTGCGCCGAAAGCTCGTTCAGCACCGGCGGACAATCGAGCAGGATGCGTGCGTAATCGGCCGACAGGTCCTCAGCCAGCTTGGCCAGGCGCTTGCGCTTGCCGATGCGCATCAGGTGCGCGTCCAGCGCGCGGATGCTCTCGTCCGCCGGCAGCACGTCCACCAGCGGGTCCGCCGTCTTCTGAATCAATTTGGTGGCTGGCCGGTCGCGCGTGAACACTTCTTCGGCCAGACGCGAGCCTTGCGGTTCAAGACCATAGAGAAAGCCCGATCCACCCGCCGCGTCGAGATCCCAAAGCAGCGTGCGATGGCCCGAGGTCTGCGCCGAGCACCACGCCAGATTGGCCGCGAACGTGGTCTTCCCCACGCCGCCCTTGACGCTGTAGATCGCGATCGTGGCCGAACGCGGCCCCTTCCCCGACGCCCCCGAAGCGTCTTCCCCGGACGCGACAACGGGCCGCACCCTCTTCAGGGCCGGCCCGCTGCTCCCGGCTATCCGGGGCAATCTATGCTTGCCTGCAACCACTCGCAGATGGTTGCCCGCGATCGCGCCGCAGTCAACCCATCAGAGCCGCTACGGATACGATCACTGTGCAGCAATCAACCGTCGTAGTCGCCGCCGATCGAGGTGTTGCGCGTCGGTGCCGAAGCGGTGATGCGCAGGGCCTCTGCCGACTGGCTGAGCGAGCCGACTTCGTCCATCGCATCGTCGTCGTCAGGCAGGACGCGCTGCATCGAGGTGACCAACGATTCCTTGAGTTCGTTCGGACGAACGGTCTGCTCGGCGATTTCGCGCAGGGCAACGACCGGGTTCTTGTCGCGGTCGCGTTCGACGCTGAGTTCGGCGCCGCCCGAAATCTCGCGCGCACGCTGCGCGGCGAGCAGGACGAGATCGAACCGGTTGGGGATCTTGTCGACACAGTCTTCGACAGTAACGCGCGCCATGGGCACTCCGTGAATAAATTCGCTGGATCGGTAAACGCTGCCCGATAGGCCGGGGGGCGCGCAGAGTCAAGAAAACTGCGCACGCCCACCGAACCGATTCGCCTTAGCCGAAGGGGCGCAGCGTCAGTTGCAGGAAGAACTCTGCCCCGGATCGAGCGAGCGCGTGCGAAACATGATTTGTCCGCCACGAAAAACGCCCCGGCATGCATCGATGCCGGGGACGTCGATCAATACCGATCATTTGCGCTGCGCCGCAGTCGCATCCCGGGTCCCGCGGAACTCGCTGTCCTGCGACCAGTTCGGCCAGACGTGACTGTCGGCAAGGCGATCGCCCACATTATACAGCAGCGTCAGGTCGCTGGTCCAACCGCTGGTATCCCAGTTCGGATCGTATTCGTCCGCCGGCTGATGGTACTTGTCGCGGGTATAGGCGTCGGACAGTTCCTTGCCGCGCGCATCGCCGCCATCGACCAGTTCACGGCCCGGACTGAACGAGATCGCCGGCACCCCGCGCTTCGCCATCGAGAAGTGGTCCGAACGGTAGAAGCTGCCGGCCTCCGGGCGCGCGTCAGGGGTATAGTGGCGGCCCAGCTTCTGCCCTTCCTCCGTCAGCATCGTCAGTAGATCGAGCTTCGCCGCGCCCGAGATGCTGAAATTCGTGGTCTTCGCCATCGAGAGCGGGCCGTCCATGTTGATGACACCGGCCGTCGTCGCCAGCGAGCGCAATGGATTGTCGGCATAGTATTCCGAACCGAGCAGGCCCTTTTCCTCGGCCGTCACGGCCAGGAACAGCACGGAGCGTTCGGGCTTGGGCCCCTTGGCGAAAGCGCGCGCCAGTTCGATCAGCGTCGCGGTGCCCGAGGCATTGTCGCGCGCGCCGTTGTAGATGCGGTCGCCCTTCGCGTCGGGCGCGCCGATGCCGAGGTGATCCCAGTGCGCCGAGTAGATGACGGTCTCGTTCGGATACTTCGAACCGGGCAGGATACCGGCCACGTTGTGCGAGGTGATGACGCTGGACTTCACGGCATAGTCCGCGCTCATCGTCGCCTTCAGCGGAATCGGGCGGAAGTCCTTACGGCGCGCGGCTGCTTTGGCGGCATCGAAGTCGACGCCCGAAGCCTTGAGCAATTGCGCGGCCAGGTCCTTCTGGATCCAGCCTTCCATCTGCGTGTGCGCCGAAGTCGGATCGGCGCGGACGATGTCGAACATGGTGTTGGTGTTGGAGTTCTTGACGGTCGCCCAGCCATAGGAGGCCGGCTCGCTCTCATGGACAACCAAGACGCCCGCCGCGCCCTGGCGTGCGGCTTCCTCGTACTTGTAAGTCCAGCGGCCATAATAGGTCATCAGCTTGCCGCCGAAGTCACCCTCACCGCCTTCGAAGTCGGGATCGTTGACCAGGACGACCATGATCTTGCCCTTGAGGTCCACCCCCTTGAAATCGTCCCAGCCCCGCTCGGGCGCCTTCACGCCGTAGCCGACGAAGACCAGCGGCAAGTCCTTGAAGTTAACCTTCGACTGGCCGGTCTCGGCGGCGCGCACGGCGATCTGTTCGCCCTGCGTCAGCGACTGCGCGGTTCCACCAATCGT
>NZ_CM166476.1:1587500-2037500 GCF_056857055.1 Novosphingobium sp. BL-S-32
CTCATCCGGGCCCGAAAGCGGACGTGGCAGCGGAAGCGTGAAATCGGCAGCGTTATGGGCCGCCGCGAGCCAGTATTCGCAGTTCGCACTTCAGTTCATCACTTCGGTTCTGGTCTCCCGGTTTTTCCTGAAACCCGAAGAAATCGGCATGTTTTCCGTCGCACTGGCGACGGCGATGATCCTTTCGGTGATCCAGGATTTCGGCCTGACGCGCTATCTCGGCCGCCATCCGACCGCCGACGACGAGACGGTCCGACATTGCACCGTGATTGCAGTGGCCTTCTCGTTCCTGCTGGCCGCGCTGATCCTTGCGCTCGCATGGCCGGTTGCACGCTTCTATGGCGAGCCGCGACTGTTCCCCATTCTCGCGCTGATTGCCGCGTCGTACCTGCTCAATCCGTGGAGTGTGGTGCCGGTGGCCTTGCTGTCACGCCGGCTCGACTTTCGGGGGACGTTTCTCGTCAACGCGTCCGGTGCGTTCGCCAGCAGCGGCTGCGCGCTGACGCTTGCCGCACTTGGCTTTTCGGCGGAATCGCTGGCTTGGGCGATGATCGCGCAGGCAGCCGTCCGCGCGGTCATGGCGCAGATCCTGCGGCCGACCCGGCCCGGGCTGGGCCGCAATCCCGCGCGCCTGAAGGAAATCATCTCGTTCGGCTCGGGCAGCGCGCTGCTCTACCTTTCGGGCGGGATCGGGATGCGCACGCCGGACCTCATCGTCGGCCGCTTACAGGGCATGGCCGCGACCGGGCTGTTCAGCCGAGGCGTGGCGCTGGCATCGCAGCTCCATTACCTCGTCGCCGGCGCGGTCGGCTCGATCTACTATCCCACGTTCGCGCGGCTGCGTGACGAAGGGCGCGAACTGGGCCCTTACTACGAGCGGGTGGTGGCCGCGCATGGCGCCATCGTCTGGCCGGCCATGGCCCTGCTGGCCGTGCTGTCCCAGCCGGTGATCCTGCTGCTCTATGGCCCCGGCTGGGCGGGCGCCGCGCCGCTGCTGGCCTATGTCGCCATTGCCGAGTGCTGTTTCGTTGCCCTGCCCCTGCACATGGATCTGCCGATCCTGCTTGGGCACTTGCGCCGCCTGTTCTGGTTCAACCTTGCCGATACCGCGCTTTCGGTGGGCACGCTGATGGCCGGCGCGGCCATCGGGGTGGAAGCGGCGGCGGCCTCGCGCATCGTCTATGGCCTTGGCTGGCTGTGCATCTACGCCGGTTGGATGCAAAGGCTGGTCGGCTTCAGTTGGCGAGCGATACTGCGCACGTATGCGGCCAGTCTGAGTGTTGCATTGGTGACCGCCCTGCCCGCGCTTTGGGCGGTCACGTTCTGGCGAAGCCCGGCCACGCTTGGCTTCACCGGGCTGGTCGCGAGCGGCGCGCTGGGCGGGATTGCCTGGGTTCTGGCGATCGCTCTCCTGCGCCATCCCGCGCGCGCCGACCTGGCCGGAATGGCGCTCCATCTCATCCATCCGGTCATGTCCCGAATTCCCGCCTTCAAGCGACGGCAAAACGTGGTGAATTCGCCCGACTCGTGATATCATCGCTACCCGACAACAATCCGACGAAGCTCAAGCTTCGCGGGGAGGATGACATGATTGGCGGCGCACTTGCGCTGACGCTTTTGGTCGCCACACCGGCGATCTCAGGCGCCGCGTCCTCACCTGTAACGCCCGTGCCCGAAGTTCCCGGGACAATGGCGGACGACGACGATTCAACTGGCCAGACTCTCCGGACCGGAACCGATCGCGATGAGCGAATGACCGTGGCCGTCGCGGTGCAGGGGCAAGGGCCCTACCACTTCATGATCGACACCGGATCGCAGCAAACCGTGGTTTCGAGCGCGCTGGCCACTACTCTTGGGCTCACGTTGGGTCCGGCAGTGACGGTGGTGGGCATGGCAGGCTCCAGCGACGTAGCCACCGCGCGGTTGGAAACCTTCGCCATCGGCAACCGTGCCTTCCATGACCTGACCGTCCCGCTGCTGGAAGGGCAGAACATCGGCGCGGACGGCATCGTCGGTACTGACAGCCTGCAAGGCCAGCGCGTCACCCTGGACTTCGATCAGGGCACCATCGCGATCGCCCCGGCCCAGGAGACGCAGAACAACGGCTATGAGATCGTCGTCCACGCCCGCAAGCGCCTGGGCCGCCTCATCATGACCAATGCCATGATCGACGGCATCCGCGCCGATGTCGTCATCGACACCGGAGCGACCAGCGCGGTGGGCAACCTTGCCTTGCAGAAGGCCATGAGCAAGCAATTGGTGGGCACCGTCCGCCTTTCCAGCGTGACCGGAGAAGAGCTGGCCGCCGAACTGGTGATCGCCCACCGGCTCAAGATCGAGGATCTTTCGCTGACCAACGTGTCGATCGCCTTCGCCGATTCGCCGGCATTCAAGGAACTGGGGCTTGAGCGACGGCCGGCGATCTTCCTCGGCATGCGCGAATTGCGCGTGTTCAAGCGCATTGCCATCGATTTCTCGACCCGCAAGGTCCTGTTCGACCTGCCGGCCAACGTCGAACGACCTGACGATTTCCTGAGAAAGATTGCCTCCCGCGACCTTCGCACTAAATAGCGCGGATGCCGCCAGACACTTCCGTTAACTCCCCCGCCGCCCGCCATGATGGCTGGCGCACCCTCTTGCGCTTCATGCCGTACCTCTGGCCTGTCGGGAATCCGGCGTTGCGCTGGCGGATCGTCTGGGCCTGCCTGTTCATCCTGCTGTCCACCGCGACGCAGCTCGCCCTGCCCTATCTGATGAAATGGGCGGTCGACCTCATGGGCGCGACCGGCCCGAAGCTGGTGCAACTGGCGATGCTGACCGTGCTCGGCTATTCGGCCGGGCGCCTGTTGCAGGCGATCTTCGACAACGTGCGCAACATCGTGTTCGAGCGCGTGGGGCAGGACGCGACACGCGAACTGGCGGAGAACGTCTTCGCCCAGCTCCACCGCCTGTCGCTGCGCTTCCACCTCGCCCGCCGCACCGGCGAAGTGACCAAGACCATCGAACGCGGAACCAAGAGCATCGATACGATGCTCTACTTCATGCTGTTCAACATCGCGCCCACCATTCTGCAACTCGTGGCCGTCGCAGTGATCTTCTACGTGAATTTCGGGCCCGGCCTCGTCATCGCCACCGCAGTCGCCATCGCGGCCTATATCTGGGTGACGCGCACGATTACCGAATGGCGCACCAAGCTGCGCGAACAGATGAACCGGCTGGACGGGCAAGCGCTCGCCCGCGCGGTGGATTCCCTGCTCAATTACGAGACGGTGAAGTATTTCTCGGCGGAGCACCGCGAGGAAGCCCGCTATGCGCAGGCCACCCGCGCTTATGCCGAGGCGGCGGTGAAGAGCGAGAACTCGCTTGGCCTGCTCAACATCGCACAGGGCGTGGTGGTGAACCTGCTGATGGCAGGCGCCCTCGCCTATACGGTCTGGCAATGGTACCGAGGACAGGCGACCGCTGGCGAACTCGTCTTCGTGCAGACCTACCTGACCCAGCTGTTCCGCCCGCTCGACATGCTCGGCATGGTCTATCGCACGATCCGGCAGGGCCTGATCGACATGGCGGAGATGTTCCGCCTGCTCGACGAGCCGCAGGAAGTTTCGGACAAGCCCGGCGCCCCGGCACTGGTGATCCATCGCCCCTCGATCACGTTCGAAAACGTCGTGTTTGGCTACGAGCCCGATCGCGGCATCCTCAAGGGCCTGTCGTTCGACGTGCCCGCCGGACAGAACTTCGCCATCGTCGGCCCCTCCGGCGCGGGCAAGTCGACCATCGCGCGGCTGCTGTTCCGTTTCTACGATCCGCAGCAGGGCCGCATCCTGATCGACGGGCAGGACATCGCCGAAGTCTCGCAGGCCAGCCTGCGCGCCGCCATCGGCATCGTTCCGCAGGATTCGGTACTGTTCAACGACACCATCGGCTACAACATCGCCTATGGCCGCGACGATGCGACGCAGGAAGATGTCGAGAATGCCGCGCGCGGCGCTGCGCTGTTGGGGCTGATCGACCGCCTGCCGCAGGGCTACGACACTGAAGTCGGCGAGCGCGGCCTCAAGCTCTCGGGCGGCGAGAAGCAGCGCGTGGCCATCGCGCGTACCCTCGTGAAGAACCCGCCGATCCTGCTGCTGGACGAAGCCACCTCGGCGCTCGACACTCGGACGGAGCAGGACATCCTTGCGACGCTCCACCGCGTGTCGGAAAACCGCACCAGCCTGTCCATCGCCCACCGCCTGTCGACGATTGCCGATGCGGACCGGATTCTCGTGCTGAACGACGGGCAACTGGCCGAGAGCGGTACCCATGCGCAATTGCTGCGGCTCGACGGGCTCTACGCCGAAATGTGGGCGCGTCAGGCCGCCGAAGCGGAGGCGATGATCGAAGCGGCCGAGTGATCGGCGTGAGGGAATTGATTTAATTCGCTTCTGCCGGGGAGCTGACCTGGAGCATTTTCTAATCAGGTCGGACCACCTGATGACTCGGAAAATGCGACAAACCAAAAGTTTAGAGCGGTTGATCCGATGCAGTCGGATCAACCGCTCTTCTCCAGCGGCATGGCCGTAAAGGAAGCTCCTCTTCGCCCCGCCCGCTTCATCATCGAAGGCGGGGTTCGCCAGCCGGAAATCCGGATACCGGCACGCAAGTTCTGGTTTGGGCTGGTGTTCCTGTGTTTCTGGCTGACGCTGTGGACGTCCGGCGGCATCGCGGCGATCACCTCGCTGCTTGTTTCCCCTGAGCCCTTCCTTGTGGTCTGGCTCATTTTCTGGGCCTTGGGCTGGATCTTCGAAGCCGGTTCGATCCTCTGGCAATTCACCGGCTCGGAAGTGATCCGCGTGGATTCCGGGCGTCTTGTCCATGACTGGCGGATGTTCGGCTTCAGCCGGGAACGCGCCTATCCAATCAGCCAGTTGCGCCACATGAGGATCAATCGCGGGATGCCATTCGCCTTCAATTTCAATCGAGGACTGGGCGGTCCGCTGTTGTCCCGACGCGCGGGATGCATATCGTTCGACTACGGCGCGTCCACCATCCGCATGGGGCAGAGCATCGATGAGGCCGAGGGACGCCTGATCATCGAGCGACTGGCCCCGCTGCTGCCCGAAGGCACCGTGGACCGCTGATCCACGGCGCGCTTTCTCACTTCACCACATCAGCCTCGTGCCAGACCACAGCCTGCGCTGCCTTCATGCAGTTTTCGGCCGTATCCCACGAAAGCGAGGGCGAGCCGTAGAGCCGCCAGCCCTGCTCCAACGCCTCGGACACGCGCTCGCAAAAGGCGCGGTCATCCGCTCCGGTGAGCAGGCGGTAGATCGGGCGGTCTTCGGGCGTCTGGTACATGCGGTTTCGGGTCCTCTCTTGATGCGCGGCAGGCCTTGCGGCGGATCACTCTGGATTGCCGCGGGCCTTCGGCCCTCGCAATGACGAAGTGATGGAAGGAAAGGCAGTTCTGACGAAATTGTAATCCCGCTCGTCATTGCGGCAAACGGTACGACGACGCAATCCATGGCTTATGAGGCGCGACTTCCAGCCTGCCGTCTACATCATGGCGAACAGCCGCAACGGCACGATTTATGTCGGCGTCACATCAGACTTGCCAAAGCGGGCATGGGAACATCGCGAAGGCCTGATCGACGGCTTCACCAAGCGCTACGCCTGCAAACTGCTCGTCGCGTTCGAAGTGCATTCGACAATGGAACACGCCATCACGCGCGAGAAGCAGCTCAAAGCGGGATCGCGCCGAAAGAAACTCGCTCTGATCGAAGCCATGAACCCCCAATGGCGGGATCTGTTCGACGATATCGCCCGCTGACTAACGACAGAGCGTCGTCCACCCTCCCTTTCGTCATTGCGAGGGCCGAAGGCCCGCGGCAATCCAGAGCGACCTAGACCGACAGCAACTGTCACCCACCCGGATAACGCTCGAATTCCGGAACGCCGGTCGTATCCGTCATCCACGAAATGCGCTCCGCCACCTGAATATGCGCGCCAGGCGGCAGCGCCTCCGGATCGTCGAGCGTAGCGATCTGGATGTCGACCAGACCCGGAAGATATGCCTCGTTCGTGTACCACAGCCCCGTGCCGCAGCGCGGGCAGAAATGCCGCATGGCCGAGCCGCTGGAGTTGTACACCGCCACCTCGCCGCGCAGGGCTTCGAAGTCCGACGACTTGAACGCAGCCCATGCCACCACCGGCGCACCGGCGGACTTGCGGCAGTCTCCGCAGTGGCAGAACGCGGCGTGGAGCGGTTCACCCTCGACGCGGTAGCGCACGTCGCCGCACTGGCATCCACCTTCGAGCTTCATGACGATTCTCCCTATCTAAAGCGAAGCTAACCGATCGTAGGGAACATTCAAGGAACAAAAAAGGGCGCGGAGTTTCCCCCGCGCCCTTTGTCTGCCGCCGAAGCTTCCGCTTACAGGATATACTTCGAAAGATCCGCGTTGCCCGCCAGGCCTTCCAGCCTGTCGCGCACATAGGCCTCGTCGATCGTCACGGTCTCGCCCTTGCGGTCCTCTGCCTCGAAGCTGAGTTCCTCAAGCAGCTTTTCCATCACCGTCTGGAGACGGCGGGCGCCGATGTTCTCGACGCTCTCGTTCACCAGCGCGGCGATGCGGGCGATCTCGCTGACCGCGCCCGGCGTGATCTCCACCGCAACTTCCTCGGTGGCGAGCAGCGCCTTGTACTGCGTGACCAGATTCGCGCGCGTTTCCGAAAGGATGCGCACGAAGTCCTTCTCGGTCAGCGCCTTCAGCTCGACCCGGATCGGCAGGCGGCCCTGAAGTTCGGGCAGCATGTCACTCGGCTTGGCAACGTGGAACGCGCCCGAGGCGATGAAGAGCACGTGGTCGGTCTTCATCGGCCCGTACTTGGTGGCCACGGTCGTGCCCTCGATCAGCGGCAGCAGGTCGCGCTGCACGCCTTCGCGGCTTACCGAGCCGCCGCGCACGTCCGAGACGGCGATCTTGTCGATCTCGTCGAGGAAGACGATGCCGTTGGTCTCTGCATTCGCCAGCGCGGTGCGGGCGACATCGTCCTGATCCATGCGCTTTTCCGACTCTTCGTCGACCAGCTTGTCCCAGGCGTCGGGCACTTTCATCTTGCGACGCGTGAGCTTCTGGCCGCCGAAGGCCTTGCCCATGATATCCGACAGATTGATCATGCCGACCGATCCGCCCATGCCGGGGATCTCCATCGGCGCCGAGGGCGTATCCTCTACCTCGATCTCGACTTCGGTCTCGTTCATCGCGTTTTCGGTGATGCGCTGGTGGAACGAGGCGCGCGTCGCTTCCGAGGCATTTTCGCCAACAAGCGCATTGAGCAGGCGCTCCATCGCTGCCTTACTGGCCGCCTCGCGCACCGAATCACGGCGGCGTTCCTTCTCCAGCCGGATCGCTTCCTCAACGAGGTCGCGCGCGATCTGCTCCACGTCGCGGCCGACGTAGCCGACTTCGGTGAACTTGGTGGCTTCCACCTTCACGAAAGGCGCATCGGCCAGCTTGGCAAGGCGGCGGCTGATCTCGGTCTTGCCGCAGCCCGTCGGGCCGATCATGAGGATGTTCTTGGGCGTCACCTCGTCGCGCAGTTCAAGCGACAGGCGCTGGCGGCGCCAACGGTTGCGCAATGCAACGGCGACGGCCTTCTTGGCCTCGCTCTGGCCGACGATATGCTCGTCGAGCGCGCGGACGATGGCCTTGGGGGTCAGGTTGTCTTTCATGATGTCCCGAAAACTCAGATGGTCTCGACCGTGACACGGTCGTTGGTGAAGACGCAGATATCGGCGGCGACGGCCATGGCGCGGCGGGCGATCCGCTCGGCGTCCTCCTCGTATTCGTCCAGCGCGCGCGCGGCGGCCAGCGCATAGTTGCCGCCCGAGCCGATCGCGGTGATCCCGCCCTCAGGCTCCAGCACATCGCCATTGCCGGTGAGGACCAGCAGGGTCTCCTCGTCGGCGACGATCATCAGGGCTTCGAGATTGCGCAGGAACTTGTCGGTCCGCCAGTCCTTCGCTAGTTCGACGGCGGCGCGCATCAGTTGGCCGCGATGCTGTTCAAGCTTGCGCTCCAGCCGCTCGAAAAGCGTGAAGGCGTCGGCCGTGGCGCCTGCGAAACCGGCGATGACGCTGCCACCCTCGCCGATGCGGCGCACCTTGCGCGCATTGGGCTTCATGACCGTGTTGCCCATGGAGACCTGTCCGTCACCGGCAATGACGGTCTTGCCGCCCTTTTTCACGCCGATGATGGTTGTTCCGTGCCACTGGATCAGGCCGTGGCTCGCCCCGCTATTGTCCATGGGGGCGGATATATGGTGGCGCGCCCCGCGTTCAAGCGGTCGGGCGCTGTCCGCAAACGAAAATGCCCGCGGAATCGCCGTGCGACCCCGCGGGCATTTCAAGTCGATCCCCATAAAGGACCGCTACGGAATCAGCTGCCGTTCGGGCCCGGGCCCTGGGGCTGCTGCGGGCCGCCCATGCCGGCGGCACCGACCGTGCCGATATTGCCGAACAGATCTTCGAGCAGGCCGCGATGACGGCCGAGCGTGGGCGTCTTGTCGCCATCGGGGCTGATCCGCGCCACGTCTTCCATACCGGCCTTGTCGACGCCGAGGACATTGCCCGCCGCATCGAAGCGGACGCGCAGGATCGTTTCCTGCGCGGTGCGCGGACGGCCGAACGGCGGCGTCTTCACCAGTTGCGAGACGTAATAGTAGTCCTTCTCGCCGAACTGGCTCACGAAAGTCGGGCGGCCAAGGGTTTTTTCCACAGACTGCCGGTTGTCGATCCCCGGAGAGACCGAATCGAGCAGCGTCTGGTCGATCAGGTAACCGCGATGGTCCCTGATGGACGTGCAGCCCCCCGTCAGCGCCGCAAGCGCCAGAACGACACCTGCCGCCTTGGCTTTACGGCGAGAGCCGTGACCAGAACCGCGCATTTTCCCACTCCAATTCACGGGGCCGGTCCGCTCCGGCCATTGCCTGCCGGTGCGAGAGCCATATATCGACCCGAAATAACGGTACCGAGCCTTAGGGCCCAGCGGCTTGTCGCGCAATGGGCGTTGGGGCAGCTTGATTGAATTGCCCATGAACGATGCCTGCAAGCACAAGCGGGCGACGAGGGGCGCGAGGAAAGGCCCGAATATAGTGACGCTGCTCTCCCGCCTGATCGGCAAACGCCCCGATGCAACGCAAGTGCGCCGCGATGCCGTTCGCCCGCTGTGGCACCGCGTGGTCGAGATTGCCCGCGAAAAACCGTGGTATGCGGAATATGGCGTGGCCGATTCCGTCGGCGGCCGTTTTGACGCGGTGACGCTGGTGCTGGCGATCGTCATCCTGCGCATGGAGCGGGACGACGACCTGATCGATCCCGCCGCGCGCCTGACCGAGCTGTTCGTCAGCGACATGGACGGACAGCTTCGCCAGTCCGGCGTGGGCGATCTGGTGGTCGGCAAGCACATGGGCAAGCTGATGAGCGCGCTCGGCGGCCGAATCGGTGCGCTGCGCGAAGCGTTTCCCGAAGGCGATGCCGCACTGGCCCAAGTGCTGGAACGCAATGTAACCCTGCGCGAGGGCGCCGATGCTGCCGTGCTGGTGGCTCCGATCAAGGCGCTTGCCGCCGGGATCGACGCGCTTTCGGCCGAAGACCTGCTTGCCGCAAGGATCCCAAGATGAGCGAACACCACCCCACTCCCGCCGAATTCACCCCCGAATTCTCCCGCCGTCTCGATATCCGACAGGCCGAAGGCAAGGACGCCCACCTCGAAGCGAGCGAAGCCGAGCGCGACGCGCTGTCGCAGCGTTTCGGCCTTGTCCGGATCGACAGTCTTTCGGCCGATCTCGAACTCACCCGCAAGGATCGCAAGGTTGAGGCGCGCGGCACTATCCGCGCCGAATTCATCCAGTCCTGCGCGGTCTCGGCCGAGGATCTGAACGTCTCGGTAAACGAGCCGTTGTTCTTCCGCTTCGTCCCTGAGGCGAACGGCCACACCCCTGACGAGGAAATCGAACTCGACGCCAGCGATTGCGACGAGATCGAATATGCCGGCTCGCATATCGACCTTGGCGAAGCCGTGGCGCAGAGCCTCGCGCTCGCCATCGATCCGTTCCTCACCGGCCCCGATGCCGACGCCGCGCGCAAGGCGGCCGGGATCGGCACGCCCGAGGACAGCGGACCTTTCGCCGCGCTCAAGGCGCTGAAGCGGGACGACTGATCCAGGGCCCACCAGGTAGGTGCGGGGCCGAGAGGTTGCCAAGAAGCGGGGCCCCCGCCTTCGCGGGGACGACGGGTGTGCAAGACTGACGGCTCATGCCCGAATGAATTCGCAGTCGAATGACCGCGCCGCTTCAGGGGCATAGCTGCCGCGCCCGATATCCCGGCCCGCCATCAGCCTCGCCGCCGCGAAGGCGGGGCCCCGCTCCCTTTAAACCTCTCGGTCCGGAAACGAAATCGGCCCTACCTACCTGCCAATTGGGTACCCCGCCTAAGCACTTGAAGAAAACCTCGATTGCATTGAAAAGGAAGAGGCTGGGGTACCTTGGAGGTTCGCATGCGCGCTGACAGACTTTTCTTTCTCGTGCCGTCCTTGCTGCTCATCTCCGCTGCCGCCCAAGGGCAACCGGCCCCGCCGCATCCGGCGCAAGTTCAGCATCCCCCCGCCCCTCCGCCAGTGGGTGAGATCATCATCTACCGGGATCGCAATTTCAGCGGCCCGGCCGTCAGCATCCGGCAGGACAAGCCGAATCTCGGCCTCAAGTGGACGGTCGGTTCGGCGCGGGTACGCGGCGGCACCTGGGAACTGTGCGAACGGCCGAACCATCAAGGCGCCTGCCTCACGCTGTCCGCCGACAACGGCAACCTCGGGCAACGCCGGGTGCAGAGCGTAGTGGGAACCCGCGCGAACGCATGGCGCGAGCTTGGCGGCGCCGATATCACCCGCACCGGCTCGTCCCGCACGGTCATCCGCGCGCGCGGCTATCCAAGGCTCTGGGCGGTCCGTCTCTGCACCGGCCAGAGCCCGGTCCGGTTCAGCGGCGCGCGGGCCTTCTTCACGAATGGCCGGTACGAGGCGCTCAAGGTGCCTCCCCAGCTTGCCGGCAATGCTTGCACGGGAGCGCTGGCCTTCGCGGCGCGGCGGAACCTGTCTTATGTGGAAGTGACGGCGTCCACCGCGAATGTCACGGCCCGGGCGCATATCCGGCTGGAAGGCCGCTGAGGCCGCCTCTCTGGGTGAGGCGGCCGGCCATGTCGTTTCAGGTCACGTCCATCGCATAGCCCGCCGCACGGACGGTGCGGATCGGGTCGGTGTCGTTGGCGCGGTTGATCGCCTTGCGCAGGCGGCGGATGTGAACGTCCACCGTGCGCTCGTCGATGTCCGAGTCCATGCCCCAGACGCCGTCGAGGATCTGCTGGCGAGAGACGACGCGGTTCGGGCGTTCCATGAAATAGCGCAGCAGGCGGAACTCGGTAGGACCAAGGTGCAGCGCCTCGCCGCCGCGGCGAACGCGGTGGCTGGTGACATCAAGTTCGATATCGCCCCACTGGAGCACGCTGCCCGCCAGTGACGGTCGTGCGCGGCGCAGCAGCGCCTCGATACGGGCAAGCAGTTCGCGCGGGGAAAACGGCTTGGTCACATAATCGTCCGCGCCGGTCTTGAAGCCGCGGATCATGTCCTCTTCCTCACCGCGCGCGGTGAGCATAAGGATCGGGATCTGCGCAGTTTCCTTGTCCTTGCGGAGCTGGCGGCAGACTTCGATGCCGGGCACGTGCTCGATCATCCAGTCGAGGATGATCGCGTCAGGGTGCTGTTCCTGCACCATCAGCAGCGCTTCCTCGCCATCGCCGGTGCTGCGCACCTGATAGCCTTCGGCGCTGAGGTTCCAGGTGAGCAGTTCGCAAAGCGCGCGGTCGTCCTCGACCACCAGTACGGATGGGTTCACGGCAGGTCCCTCGTATCGTCGGTCTGGCTCTCGCGCTCGGCATAGTATTCGCCGGTGGCGGCGTAATAGACCATCTCGGCCACGTTAGTGGCATGGTCGCCGATGCGCTCAAGGTTGCGGGCGATGAACAGCAATTGCGCGGCGCTGGTGATCGTTGCCGGGTTTTCCATCATGTGGGTCAGCAGCGAGCGGAACAGCGTGTTGTAGAACTGGTCCAGCTTGGCATCGCGGCGGATCACTTCCTGCGCCAGCGCGGCATCGCGCGAACCGTAGGCGTTGAGCACGTCGCGGACCATGCTTTCGGCAATCTCCGCCATCATCGGCACCAGCGAGATCGGCTCGATCTTGCCGCGTCCTTCGACGGCGTTGACGCGCTTGGCGATGTTCTTGGCATAGTCGCCGATGCGCTCGATCACGCCGGAGATCTTGAGCGCGGCGATCACGTCGCGCAGATCGTCTGCCATCGGCGCGCGCAAGGCGATCGTGCGCACGGCAAGACGGTCCACTTCGGCTTCCAGCGCATCGAGGCGGGCGTCGGCGGCGACGACTTGCGCGGCCAGATCCTCGTCATGCTGGGTCAGCGCGATGATCGCATCGCGGATCGCGACTTCGGCGAGGCCGCCCATTTCGGCAACGAGGCCGCGAAGCTGCCCGATCTCGCTGTCGAAGGCCTTTACGGTGTGGTCAACCATGGATCTTGTCCTGTTCCCTGTCTTCGCCGTCAGCCGTAGCGACCGGTGATGTAGTCCTTGGTCTTCTCTTCACGCGGGGTGGTGAAGATCTGACTCGTGTCCCCGTATTCCACCAGGTTGCCGAGGTGGAAGAACGCCGTGCGCTGCGAAACGCGGGCCGCCTGCTGCATCGAGTGGGTGACGATGACGATGGCGTAAGTGTCCTTCAGCTCATCGATCAGTTCCTCGATACGCGCGGTGGCGATCGGGTCGAGCGCGGAGCACGGCTCGTCCATCAGGATCACTTCGGGGCTGACGGCAATGGCGCGGGCGATGCACAGGCGCTGCTGCTGGCCGCCCGACAGCGCGGTGCCGGGTTCTTGCAGGCGGTCCTTCACTTCATCCCACAGGCCCGCCTTGGCGAGCGAGCTTTCGACGATCCCGTCCATGTCCGCCTTCGACGGGGCAAGTCCGTGGATGCGCGGGCCGTAAGCGACGTTCTCGTAGATCGACTTCGGGAACGGGTTCGGCTTCTGGAACACCATGCCGACGCGGGCGCGCAGGGCCACCGGGTCCATCGTCGGCGCGTAGATATCCTCGCCGTCGAGCAGGATCTCGCCGGTGACGCGGGCGTCGGCGATGGTGTCGTTCATGCGGTTGAGCGAGCGCAGGAAGGTCGACTTGCCGCAGCCCGACGGGCCGATGAAAGCGGTGACGATGCCGTTGTCGATAGCGATCGAAACGTCATTGATGGCCTTCTTGGCCCCGTAATAGACGTCGACGTTGCGGGCGGTGAGTTTGGTTTCGGTCATGTCCCTACCAGCGAACTTCGAACTTGTTTCGAAGGTAAATAGCCAGGCCGTTCATCGCCAGCAGGAAGACCAGCAGGACGATGATGGCCGCGGAAGTGTTCCGGATGAAACCGGAATTGATCTCGTCGGACCACAGGAAGATCTGCATCGGCAGCACGCTGGCCGGATCGGTGATCCCGCCCGGCGGGGTGACGACGAAGGCGCGCATGCCGATCATCAGCAGCGGCGCGGTCTCGCCCAGCGCGCGGGCCATGCCGATGATGGTGCCGGTAAGGATACCCGGCAGCGCCAGCGGCAGGACATGGTGGAACACCGTCTGCACCTTGCTGGCGCCCACCGCCAGCGCGGCGTCGCGGATCGAGGGCGGCACCGCCTTGATGGCATTGCGGCCGGAAATGACGATGACCGGCATCGTCATCAGCGCCAGCGTCAACCCGCCGACCAGCGGCGAACTGCGCGGCATGCCGATCGTGTTGATGAACACCGCAAGACCAAGCAGACCGAAGATGATCGACGGCACGGCGGCAAGGTTGTTGATCGACACCTCGATCCACTCGATCCAGCGGGCGCGCGGGGCGAACTCCTCCAGATAAACGGCGGCCAGCACGCCCATCGGGAACGAGAGCAGCAGCGTGACGAGCATCGTCAGCAGCGAGCCCTTGGTCGCGCCCCAGACACCGGCGACGCTGGGGTCGGTGGAATCCGAGCCGGTAAGGAAGGTCCAGCTCAGCCCGCTGAGGCCGTTCTTGAGCATGATGACCAGCAGCAGCGCCAGGAAGGCAAGGCTGAGGGCGATCGCGCCAAGGCCGATCAGCTTGAAGCGGCGTTCGGCGGCGTTGCGGCGGGCAATGCGCCGCGCGGCCTCCGGCGTTTGCCAGCGTGCGTTACTCATAAGCTTCCCGGAAGCGCTTCACGACCCTGAGGGCAATGATGTTGAGGACGAGGGTAACGATGAACAGCACCAGACCCAGCGCGAAGGCGGAGAGCGTCTTGGGGCTGTTGAACTCCTGATCGCCGGTCAGCATCTGGACGATCTGATAGGTGACCGTGGTCATCGAGGCGAAGGGGTTCAGCGAAAGATTGGCGGCGGCACCCGCGGCCATGACCACGATCATGGTCTCGCCGATGGCGCGGCTGATTGCCAGCATCACGCCAGCGACGATGCCGGGCAGTGCGGCGGGCAGCAGCACTTTCTTGATCGTTTCCGACTTGGTGGCGCCCAGCGCCAGCGAACCGTCGCTCATCGCGCGGGGCACGGCGGCAAGCGCGTCGTCCGCCATCGAGGAGACGAAGGGAATGATCATCACGCCCATCACCACACCGGCGGCCAGCGCACTCTCGGTCGAGGGGTTGGCCATGCCGATCGCGGCGGCGAAATCGCGGAAGATCGGCGCCACGGTGAGCGCGGCGAAGTAGCCATAGACCACCGTCGGGATGCCCGCGAGGATCTCCAGCATCGGCTTCAGCCACTTGCGCACGTTGGACGTGGCATATTGCGTGAGATAGATCGCGCTCATCAGGCCGAGCGGGATGGCAACGATCATCGCGATGATCGCACCGATATAGATCGTGCCCCAGAACAGCGGCACCGCGCCGAAGCTGTCCTGAAGGTTGGCGCCGCGCGCATTGCCGGGCGCCCAGTGGGTGCCGGTGAGGAACGTGATCGGCGAGACGTCCTTGAAGAACAGCCCGGCCTCGAACACCAGCGAGCCGACGATGCCGAACGTCGTCAGGATCGCCATCAGCGAGGCCAGCAGCAGCACCACCATGACCGCGCGCTCGACCCGGCTGCGCGCCGGGAAATTGGCGCGGACCTTGGTGAAAGCCCAGCCGCCGCCCGCGAAGGCGACGATCAGCACCAGCACCGCGCCGATCAGGCCGAAGCGCTGGTGTGCGGCGCGGACCGGTTCGGACAGGGACTGCGACAGCGGGTTGAACGCCGCCTGCCCCGGATTGTCGGCCAGTGCCTTGGCTTCCGCGAGAATGGAGGCGCGGCTCATCGAATCGGCCGGGAGCTGCGCGGCGGCAGGATCGGCCATGACCGCGCCATCGACGAGGCCCGGCATGATCGCCATCCACGCGCCCCAGGCGATCAGCGCCGGAACGAGAATCCACAGCAGCACGTGCCAGCCGTGGTAAACCGGCATCGATTGCAGCGAGCCGCGCCCTGTGTGAAGCAGCCGGGCCCGGCCCCGTGCGGCAAACCAGCCGACGAGACCGAGGCCGAGAACGGCCAGAAGCACTCCAGTGAGTATCATGAGGCCGTTCCGGCGCCTTTCCTGTCGTGCGGGATTACTTGAGGTCCGCGGGGTTGAGCGGGGTCATGTTGGCGACGATGGCCGCGCTCTTCGTGCGCACGTCCTCGGGCGAGATCACCATGCCCTTCGGCTTCAGGTAGCCGTCCGGACCCCAGGCCTTGGTCCACTCGGTGATGTAGCCCTGAAGGCCCTTGATCGGGGCGAGGTGCTGCTTCTTGATGTAGATGAACAGCGGACGCGCACCCGGATAGGTGAAGTTCGCGATCGTGTCGTAGGTCGGCTCGATGCCCGACATCGGGATGCCGCGGATGGTCTTGGCGTTCTCTTCCAGGAACGAGTAGCCGAAGATGCCGATCGCCTTGGGATTCTGCGAGATCTTCTGGACGATCAGGTTGTCGTTCTCACCGGCGTCGACATAGGGACCATCCTCGCGGATGTCGTGGCAGGCCGCCTCGAACTTGTCCTTGTCGGTGTCCTTGAGCGCGACCATCGCGGGATCGGTCTTGCAGCCGGCTTCAAGGATCAGTTCCTTCAGCGCGTCACGCGTGCCCGAAGTCGAGGGCGGACCGTAGACGAGGATCGGCTCGTTCGGGAGCGACGGGTTCACGTCCTTCCAGGTCTTGGCGGTGTTGGGCTTGCCGAACGGATTGGCGGCCAGCGCCTTGTAGATGTCCGTGGGCGTGAGCTTCATGCCCGGGCCGTTCTGCGATTCGGCGAAGGCGATGCCGTCGATGCCGACCTGGACTTCGACGATGTCGGTCACGCCGTTCTTCTGGCACTCGTCATATTCGGACTTCTTCATCCGGCGCGAGGCGTTTTCGATATCGGGGTGCTGGGCGCCGACGCCGGCGCAGAACAGCTTCATGCCCGCGCCCGTGCCGGTCGATTCGATGACCGGCGACTTGCCGCCGGCCTTGGCGAACTGCTCAGCAACCGCCGTGGCGAAGGGATAGACGGTCGAGGAACCGACCGCGCGCACGAAGTCGCGCGAGCCGGACGAGGAGCCGCCCGAACCGCCGCAACCGGCAAGAGCCATGGCGGAGGCCGCAACGATGAGGAAGGTCTTAGTGGAACGCATGATGTCACCCCTTGGGCTTCAAGTGTGGCTTGCCCACTATTGGGCTACAATGACACTTCCATGACAAAAAAGTGACATTGTTCTCGGCTCGACGAAATTGCTGGAAAACCGGGCGTTTTTCCCGGGGTCTGTCAGAATAAATACGGCCGGTGGAACGGCTGTCCGGCGATTGCGATGGCCCCCGAGGGGGCGGCACGCCGAACGCGCCCGCCCCGAAGGAAGCTCAGAAATCGAACTGGGCGCGCATGCCGAACGAATCGACCCCGTAGTCGCTGTCCGTCCCGTTCACGAGCACGGGCGAATCCTTCACCCAGATATGACCGTAATTGAGGATGAAGCGCACATAGTCGGTCGGGATCCACAGCGCCGAGATCCCGGCGGTCTGTTCGCGGCCGCCAACGATCCCGGCGTCGTTCAGGTTCAGCCAGTCGTACCGGACATTGAGCTGCACGGCGCCCAGTCCGCCCTTGTCGAAGCCGTCATGCGGACGGATCCGCTCGAAGACACCGGCCTTGTAGGGGGTGTCGTCATGCGTGAGCATATAGCCGACTTCCGCGTAACCGCCGTTGAAGGTGGGATCGGCAAAGCCGACGCGGCGCACTTTCTGCCAGTAGGTTTCGCTCGTCGCATGGAACCGGCCCTTGATCCACGCGGCTTCGAGCCCGAGGCCGAGTTCGTTGCGCGCATCGCTGACCGGGGCGCTGAGCAGCCGCAAGTCGGTGGTGTGGATGAACGGACGGCTCTGGTACGTCACCGAAGGAATCGAATCGTTGAGCGTGCGCCAGTGGACCGAACCGCCCAGGTGGAGCGTGCCGCCCGCAACTTGCGGCATCGCCACGACGCGGCCGTCCATGCTCCAGGACTTGTCGTAATCGTTGTTGAGCGAATTGGGATCGTCGCTGAACACGCCGCCCTGCACCAGCACGGTCTTGCCGAGGTACTGGGCATTGAGGCCCACCCGGCGCTCGAAGCCGAAGGCGCCGACGAAGCTGGCCCGTTCCATGAAACTGGTGAACAGGTCCGAGGTCATGTCCTCCAGCCCGGTGTTGGGCTTCTGGTTGCCGAGCGCCAAGGTGACGTTCTTGCCCGCCTTGTAGGTCAGGTACATGTCATTGATGACGACGCTGGAATTGGCGAGATCGACCTCGAAGCGGTAGCCGAAGCCGCCCGGCATCGTGCCGTCGAAGCCGAGATAGGCGCGGCGCAGTTCGGTGCTGACGCCCAGATGGTTGCTCGCGGCCGGGTCCAGCCCCGAAGGCGCGTTGACCGCCCCGACATCGACCTGAAGACGGCCGCGCGGCTTGAAGCTCCAGCCGTTGTCGCTGCGGAATTCCGGCGCGCCCTTCCAGACGACCTGGATCGGCGACTGGCTCGATGACGGATTTCCTGCCGGCGCGGGCGGCGTGGCGCTGGCGGCCTTGGCGGCGGTTTCCTTTGCGGCGGCGGCCACGCTGGCCGATTCGGCCGCGCTCTGCTCTGCATTGCGGGCCGCCTGCGTGGCGGCATCGGCGCGCGCATTGGCGGCGCCGAGCTGGCCTTCGAGCGTTTCGATCCGGCCTTCCATCGCCTTCATCTGCGCCCGCATGGCGGCAAGCTCACGCTGGATTTCGGCTGAATCCTGCGCGTGAGCGGGCGAAGGAATCGCCCAGCCCATCGCGACAGCTATCGCAAGCGTAGAAATTGTCCCGCTTTTCTGCACCTGCGGCATCCTTTCGTGAACCTTGAATTGCACTTTCCCGACGCTCGTATGACGAAGAGATTACAGTTCAATGACACTGGCTTGATGACAGGGGAGGACAGCCGGCAAAACCGGTGCCTTTGGAAATTTCTGAAACGCCCGAATGGATAAATCACTGTCACATGACAGGCATGAGTTCGCCCATACCCCCACAAGCCCCGTTTCGGTGAAACGAGTGCCGCAAAGGCCAGAATGAAGGACGGAATGTGCATGGCAGCGCCTGACCCGGCGCCCGGACAGGCAAACGCGGCGGCCCCGTGGCCGCCGCGCGGAAATCAGCCCGCGTTTTCCTCGCGCCGAAGCGGCAGCATGAGCGAGGCGACAGTGCCCTGACCAGGGCGGCTGTCGATGTCGAAGCGGCCGCGATGGCGCTCGACGATATGCTTGACGATCGAGAGGCCCAGCCCGGTGCCGCCCACGGCGCGGCTGCGGCTGGCGTCGGCGCGGTAGAAGCGCTCGGTCACGCGCGGCAGGTGCTCCGGCGAGATGCCCTCGCCCTCGTCGGTTACGGTCACGAGCACCCAGCCGGTGCTGGTGGCCTCCAGCGCGACATCGACCTTGCCGCCCTGCGTGCCGTACTTGAGCGAGTTGTCGATCAGGTTGCGCAGAACTTGCGCCAGTTGCCCCCGGTCGCCCGTGACCACGGCGGTTTCGCAATTGGCGTGGACCATGACATTCGATCCCGGCTTCGATTCGCCCGCCATTTCCTGCGCCAGCGCCACCATCTCGATGCGGTCGGAGGGCACTTCATGCTTCACCGCCTCGATCCGCGAGAGGCTCATGAGGTCCAGGATCAGCGCCTGCATGCGGTGCGCCTCATGCCGGATGGTGTCGAGGAAGCGGTTGCGCAGGGCCTCGTCGCCGCCCGCCTTGGGGTTCATCAGCGTCTCGACATAGCCGAGCACGTTGGCCAGCGGCGTGCGCAGTTCATGGCTGGCATTGGCGACGAAATCGGCATGCGACTTGGCGACGCTGACCCGCTCCGACAGATCGTAGAGGCTCACCAGCCGGTCGGTGGGAGAAACCGCGCGGCAATCGACTTCCCAGACGCTGCCGCCGGTCGAAAGCCCGGTAACGCGGGCAATGCCGCCGCCCTCGCTGAGGATCGCGGCCACCGCGCGCGGTTCGCGAATGGCGATGCGCACGTCCTGCCCGACGATATGCGCGCCCAGCAGGGCCTTGGCCGCGCTGTTGGCGAAGCGGACTTGCCCGCGCGAGACCATCATTGCCGGGGTCTGGAGATGTTCGAGGAGCTGGACGCCGTCACCGGCCATGAATTTCGCCTTCATTATCGCTGACCCACTTCCATGCCCGCGTCCAAAGACAGGACAAAGACGCACCGGCAACGAACTTGCGGAAAATTGCGTCCGAAACGGCCCCCGATAAGGTATGCACACTGTTGTCGTGTTCAATCCGTGCAAACGAGGTTGAGGTTTCGCCCGCTCTCGCCTAGCACTTCGCACGCAGTCCATGCTATGCTGCAACCGCGAAGAACAGACGTCCTGCCTGACACCCCGATCGTGACATCCTGACCTCAATCCCAGGATCGACGCAATCACATGGCCGACCCCTTTTCGACACGGTGCGCATAGCTGGAATGCGGGAGGAGGAGCCCGCCGGTCTCCGGCGGAAATGACCGTAAAGGTGAACAACCTTCAGAAGGTGGACCGCGCTCAGTGACCAATTCCATTTCGGCCCAATTCACGTCAGACCGTCTGCTCCTGTTCGGCGCCACGGGCGATCTTTCGCGCCGCATGCTGCTTCCCTCGCTCTGTGCCCTTGATGCGGAGGGTCTGCTGGACCCGAAGATCGAGATCATCGGCACGGCCCGTTCGGATCACGACGATCAGGAATTCCGCAACTTCGCGCGGCAATCGGTGGAGCAGTTCCTGCCTGCCGACCGGCGCGGCGGCATGGCGCGGTTCCTCAACCGGCTGTCCTACCAGACGCTGGACGCCAACCAGATGGACGGCTTCAACGCGCTGGCGGCCAAAGTCGGCCAGCCGCAGGACGGCCTCTCGATCTTCCTCTCCACCGCGCCCAGCCTGTTCGAGCCGACCATTCGCGGCCTTCAGGCCAGCGGTCTGGCGGGTGACAATGTGCGCATCGGGCTGGAAAAGCCGCTCGGCGTGGACCTTGCCTCCAGCAAGATCATCAACGACGCCGTCGCCCGGGCCTTCCCCGAAGACCGGATCTTCCGCATCGATCACTATCTGGGCAAGGAAACCGTCCAGAACCTGCTGGCGCTGCGCTTCGCCAACCTGATGTTCGAGCCGCTGTGGAATGCCGCGCATATCGATCACGTGCAGATCACCGTGGCCGAGACCGTCGGCCTTGAATCGCGCGTGGCCTACTATGACGACTCCGGCGCGCTGCGCGACATGGTGCAGAACCACATGCTCCAGCTGCTCGCGCTCGTCGCGATGGAGCCGCCGGTCAGCTACGACGCCACCAGCGTGCGCGACGAGAAGGTCAAGATCCTGCGCTCCCTGCGCAAGGTCGCGGTGAACGAGACCGTCACCGGCCAGTACCGCGCGGGCGCCATCGGCGGCCAGGCCGTGCCCGGCTACGACGACGAACTCGGCAAGGATTCGAACACCGAGACCTTCGTCGCGATCAAGGCGCATATCGATAACTGGCGCTGGCAGGGCGTGCCCTTCTACTTGCGCACCGGCAAGCGCCTGCCCAAGCGCACGACCGAGATCGTCGTGCAGTTCCGCGATGTGCCGCACTCGATCTTCCACGGTCGCGGCGCGCGCACGGTGCCCAACCGCCTCGTCATCGGCATCCAGCCGAGCGAGAACATCACCCTTTCGCTGATGGCCAAGGTGCCGGGTCTCGATCGCAACGGCTTCGGCCTGCGCTCGATCCCGCTCGACATCTCGATGCCCGACGCTTTCGCCGGCCCGCAGCGTCGCATCGCTTACGAGCGCCTGCTGCTGGACCTGATCGAGGGCGAGCAGACGCTGTTCGTTCGCCGTGACGAAGTGGAAGCGCAGTGGGAGTGGATCGACGCGATCCGCGCGGAGTGGGAGGAACAGGCGCAGGAGCCGAAGACCTACACCGCCGGAAGCTGGGGCCCCTCCGCCGCCATCGCCCTCGCCGAGCGCGACGGCGTGACGTGGCACGAGTAAGGCAGGCCTGACGGGCATGAGCGCACCACGCACCCTATATTCGGGAGTGCGTGGGCGGTCTCCCGTGTGCGGCGCCTTGTCCGGCTCCGTGTCCGGCATCAGGGCCGCCCTTGTGGGCGGTTCCGTAAAAGGTCGGCCCGAATTCCCCGCAAACCGGTGGAAGATAGACATTGACACCGGTTACCAAAATGCCTTCAAGCCTCGCACGGGAAGACCTGTTGCGACGGCTTCGGAAGGCTGAGACAAAAAGACAGACGGAAAGTGCAGGAGTAACCCCATGAGCAACCTCAGCCCGGTGGTCGCCCGCGTGACAGATCGCATTATCGAGCGATCGAAGCCCAGCCGCGCACGCTATCTCGCCATGGTCGACCGCGAAGCCGGCCGCCATTCGGACCGCTCGTTCCTTTCGTGCTCCAACCTTGCGCATGGCTTTGCCGCCAGCGGTGAGGACAAGCCCGCCATTGCCACCGGCAAGGCGATCAACGTCGGCATCGTCACTGCCTATAACGACATGCTTTCGGCGCATCAGCCCTATGGCCGCTATCCGGAACAGATGAAGCTCTATGCCCGCGAAGTGGGCGCGACGGCGCAGGTCGCGGGCGGCGTGCCCGCCATGTGCGACGGCGTGACGCAAGGCTTCGACGGCATGGAACTGTCACTGTTCAGCCGCGACACCATTGCGCTGTCCACCGCCGTCTCGCTGAGCCACGCGATGTATGACGGCATGACCTTGCTGGGCATTTGCGACAAGATCGTGCCCGGCCTCGTCATGGGCGCGCTGCGCTTCGGCCACCTGCCCGCCGTGTTCATCCCCTCGGGCCCGATGCCCAGCGGCATCTCCAACAAGGAGAAGCAGAAGGTCCGCCAGCTCTATGCAGAGGGCAAGGTGGGGCGTGAGGAACTGCTGGCCAGCGAAAGCGCCAGCTATCACTCGGCCGGAACCTGTACCTTCTACGGCACCGCCAACTCCAACCAGATGATGATGGAGATGATGGGCCTGCATATCCCGGGCGCCGCTTTCGTGCCGCCGAACACGCCGCTGCGTCAGGCCGTGACCCGCGCCGCTGTCCACCGCGTGACCGAAATGACCCGCAAGGGCGACGACTTCCGCCCGATGGCGCATGTCGTGGACGAGAAGGCGATCGTGAACGCCATCGTCGGCCTGCTGGCCACCGGTGGATCGACCAACCACGCAATCCACCTGCCCGCCATGGCCCGCAGCGCCGGGATCGTGATCGACTGGGAAGACTTCGACGAGCTTTCGGGCGCCGTGCCGCTGATCACGCGCGTCTATCCCAACGGTTCGGGCGACGTGAACCACTTCCATGCCGCCGGCGGCATGGGCTGGGTGGTCCGCGAACTGCTCGACGCAGGTCTGGCGCATGAGGACATCCTCACTGTCTCCAAGGACGGCATGCGCGCCTATGCCACCGAGCCGACGCTCAATGACGGCGAACTCACGTGGAAGCCCGCCCCCGCCGTCAGCGGGGACGACGCCATGCTGAGCACGGTGGCAAAGCCTTTCCTGCCCGACGGCGGCATGCGCCTTGTCTCCGGCAACGTCGGCCGCGCCACCTTCAAGACGAGTGCGGTCGATCAGGGGCGCTGGACCATCGAGGCGCCCTGCCGCGTGTTCGAGACGCAGGAAGCCGTCATCAACGCCTTCAAGGCGGGCGAGCTTGACCGCGATGTCGTGGTGGTCGTGCGCCATCAGGGCCCACGCGCCAACGGCATGCCGGAGCTGCACAAGCTGACCCCGCCGCTGGGCGTGCTGCAGGATCGCGGCTTCAAGGTGGCACTCGTCACCGACGGCCGCATGTCGGGCGCTTCGGGCAAAGTCCCGGCGGCGATCCACGTCACCCCGGAAGCGCTGGCGGACGGCCCCATCGCCTATCTTCAGGACGGCGACGTGGTGCGTCTCTGCGCGGTCGACGGCACGCTTTCGACCACGGCCGACCTTTCCGGCCGCAGTCCCGCCCCGCTTCCCGCTCCGGCGGAAGGCATGGGCCGCGAACTCTTCGCGATGTTCCGCATGAATGCGGGCGGCGCCGAACAGGGTGGTTCATCGATGCTGGAGGTTGCCGGGCTATGACCAAGGGAAAGAGCACCGAACTCGTTGCCGTCGATATCGGCGGCACCCACGCCCGCTTCGCGCTGGCCTCGGTGGACGAGCATGGCCAGATCACGCTGGACGAGCCGGTAACGCTTCACACCAGCGACCACGGCAGCTTCCAGCTTGCCTGGCAGGCCTTCCGGGAGCGCAATGGCGGAACCCTGCCCCCGGCAGTCTCGATCGCGATTGCCGGGCCGGTCGGCGGCGAGGTGATCCGCTTCACCAACAACCCGTGGATCATTCGCCCCGCGCTGATCAATGAGATGTTGGGCGTAGAGCGCTACACCGTCGTCAACGATTTTGCGGCGGTCGCCTACGCCGTGGCGCTCGCGCCGGAAGACCAGTTCCTGCACCTTGCGGGCCCGGACGTGCCGCTGCCGGCCGCCGGCACGATCAGCGTGCTCGGGCCCGGCACCGGGCTTGGCGTCGCGCATCTGTGGCGCAGCGGCCAGCCGCGCAGCCAGGGCGGTTACTACCATGTGCAGGCCACCGAGGGCGGCCATGTCGACTATGCCCCGCTCGACCTGATCGAGGACGGCATTCTCGCGCGCCTGCGCAAGCGGCACAACCGCGTCTCGGTGGAGCGCGTCGTCTCCGGCCCGGCCATCGTCGATATCTACCAGGCGCTGGCCGCCATGGAGGGCCGTGCGGTGCACGATCTGACCGACGTGGCGATCTGGCAGGCGGGCACCAGCCATCAGGACAGCCTGGCCGTGGCCGCCGTGGACCGCTTCTGTCTCTCTCTGGGCAGCGCGGCGGGCGACTATGCGCTGGCGCATGGTGCCGTCGGCGTCGTCATTGCCGGCGGCCTTGGCTACCGCATTCGCGAAACCATTCTTTCCTCGGGCTTTTCGGAGCGCTTCCGCGCCAAGGGGCGGTTCGCCTCGATGATGGCGCAGATCCCCGTCAAGCTCATCACCCATCCGCAGCCCGGCCTGTTCGGCGCGGCTGCCGCCTACGTCAGGGAACACGCCGAATGACCACCCAGATCAATTCCATGTCCGCCGCGGTCGAGAAGGTCATGCGCCTTGCCCCGGTGATCCCGGTGCTGGTGATCGAGGATATCGAACACGCCCTGCCGATCGCCGAAGCGCTGGTCGCGGGCGGCCTGCCCGCCCTCGAAGTGACGCTGCGCACCGAATGCGCGATCGAAGCGATCAAGGTGATGAAGCAGGTTCCGGGCGCCGTGGTCGGCGCGGGCACGGTGCTCTCGCCCGACGACCTCAAGCGTTCGATCGACGCGGGCGCCGAGTTCATCGTCTCGCCCGGCCTCACCCCGCTGCTGGCCGAAGCCGCCTACAAGGCGCAGGTTCCCTTCCTGCCCGGCACCGCCAATGCCAGCGACGTGATGTTCGCGCTGGAATGCGGGTTCGAACGGCTGAAGTTCTTCCCCGCCATGGCGGCAGGCGGCCCCCCGGCGCTCAAGGCGATCTCGGCCCCGCTGTTCAAGGCGAAGTTCTGCCCGACCGGCGGCGTCACGCCGGAGAATGCGCCGGAATGGCTGGCGCTGGATTCGGTGCTCTGCGTGGGCGGAAGCTGGATGGTCCCCAAGGGCAAGCCGGACGTCGCCAAGATCGAGGCAGCGGCCCGCGCCGCAGCGGGGCTTGCACGATGACTGCGCTGGCGCTGACCACCGTCGAGGACCTCGACGCCCGGCTCCAGGAGCTTCACGTCCTCACGGCTCAGACGCCGCTCTATAACCCGGTCTTCCAGCTGGGCCTCGAACTGTCGAGGAAGCTGGAAACCGGCGAGATGAGCCTCGACCAGATCGAGGCTCTCGTCGCCGAGATGGACTGCGAGGGCCTGCGCGCCCGCGCCGCCCGTCTCGACCGGCTGCTCGCCCCGGTGGGCCTTGCCGACAACGACGCCCGTATCGATGCGGCGGCGGATGCGGCCAGCAAGGGCGATGACTTCACGGCTTTCGCAGTGCGCTGGCAGCGCCCCGCCGCGCATGTCGTGTTCACCGCGCATCCCACGTTCCTGCTGTCCTCGGCCCAGACCGAGGCGGTGACCCATTCCGCCTCCAATGGCGATTTCAGTGTCGCCTCGGTCTGCGTGGCCTCGCCGGAACGCGACCACATCACGCTCGATTACGAGCACGATAAGGCCCTCGAAGCGATCGCGCGCGGCCAGAAGGCCCGCGACCGCATCAATGCCCGCCTGTTCGACATTGCCGCCGCCCGCTGGCCCAAGCGCTGGAAAAGCCTGCACCCGATGCCGGTGCGCTTCGCCTCGTGGGTGGGTTACGACATGGACGGCCGCACCGATATCGGCTGGTCCACTTCGATCCGCTACCGCTTGCAGGAAAAGGCCCAGCGCCTTGCCAGCTATGCGAACATGCTCGCCCAGGCCGCGCCGCAGATCTCCGCACGGCTCGCCCGCGCCGGTGCGCTGGCTGCCGAGATGGCGGCGCATTTTGCCGAGGACCTGTCCTCGCCCGAAGCGCTGTCGCATGCGGCCAATGCCCTTACCGCCGAGCATCCGGACAAGCTGACCAGCCTCGAAAGCGTGATCGACGATCTCGAGAACGAGGCGCGCCACGCCGATCAGGAGCAGGCCCGCGCGCTTCTCGTCGCCGCTGCCGCCATGCGCGCGGACGGCCTTGGCATGGGCTGGATTCACTTCCGCGTGAACTCCTCGCAGCTCCAGAACGCGATCCGCCTGCGCATCGACCCGCAGGGCAAGCTGAACCTCGCCAGCCAGGCCGCGCTGGTCCGCATGCGCGAGCTGCTGGCCGAAGTCACGCCGCTCCGCTCCAACTTCGCCGCCCTCGCCATCGAGAATTCCACCGCCGTACGCCAGTTCCTGGCCATGGCGCAGATCCTCGCGCATGTGGACGCCGACGCGCCGATCCGCATGCTGGTGGCCGAGTGCGAGGAGCCGACCACGATCCTTGCCGCGCTCTATTTCGCGCGGATGTTCGGGATCGACGAGAAGGTGGACGTCTCGCCGCTGTTCGAGACCGAGAGTGCGCTCGAACACGGCGGCCGCTTCCTCGACGCTGTGCTGGCCGAGCCTGCCTACCGCGAATATGCCCACAAGCGCGGCCGCGTCTCGATCCAGACCGGCTTCTCGGATGCAGGCCGCTTCGTCGGGCAGATCCCCGCCGCGCTCGCCATCGAGCGTTTGCAGGGCCGCCTGTCCGAAGCGATGGTCGCCAATGGGCTGACCGACGTTTCGGCGCTGATCTTCAACACTCACGGCGAATCGATGGGCCGCGGCGCGCATCCGTCCAGCCTGAAGGACCGGTTCGACTGGCCGATGTCGCCCTGGTCCCGCCGCCGCTTCCTGCGCGCCGGGATCCGGCTGGAGCCTGAAGTCTCGTTCCAGGGCGGCGACGGCTACCTCTGGTTCGGATCGGACGAACTGGCGCTCGCCACGCTCGCCCGCATGGCCGAAATGCCGCTGTGGGGCGCGGACGCCGATGCGCCGACCGACCTGTTCTATCGCCGCACCGACCTCAGCCTGGACTTCTACCGCGCCATCCGTGCCGTCCAGCACGAGCACCTCGAAAGCTCGACCTACAGCCGTGCGATCACCGCTTTCGGGCTGGGCCTGCTGAACGATACCGGCAGCCGCAAGTCGCGCCGTCAGTCGGACCTCAGCGCCGACCGTTCGATGAGCCTGCGCCAGATCCGCGCGATCCCGCACAATGCCATCCTCCAGCAGCTTGGTTACCCGGTGAACGTGATCGCCGGCATCGGCACCGCGTCCGATGGCAACCGCGAGGAAATCGCCGCGCTCCTGCGCGAAAGCGAGCGCGGGCAGCAGTTGATGCGGATGGCCCGCGCCGCCGATGCGCTGGGCTCGATCAAGACGGTGGCGGCTTATGGCGAGTTATTCAACTCGGCCTACTGGGCCAGCCGCCCCTATCGCGGCGACGAGCAGCATATCGCCGATGCCTGCCTGAAGCTGGCCGAATACCTCACCAAGGATGACCGGACGGGCGTGTTCCGCCGCCTCGCCTCGCGCCTGCGGGTCGATGCGATGAAGCTGCACTTCCTGCTCGACCTGCTGCCGAACGAGGAACCGCTGCCGGACCGCGAGCATACCCGCCGCAGCCTCGGCGTGCTGCAATCGCTGCGCATCGCCTTGTTCAAGCACATGTTCCTGCGCGTGGTCATGGTGCCGCCGTTCAGCCGCGCCAACGACATCAGCCGCGATGACGTGTTGGAGATGTTCTTCACCCTGCGCGTCGAGGACGGCCTCGCCCAGCTGCGCCGCGCGTTCCCGACGAGCTTTCCCTCGATCGACGACTTCACGGTCGACACGCCGAGCGACTACCCGGATTCGAGCGCGACCGGCTACACCCGGATCCACCGCGAGTTCATCGATCCAATCGCGCGGTGTTATGCGCTGTCACTGCGGATCACCACGGCGCTGGCAAACGAGTTCGGCGCGCACGGGTGATCCGCACCGTTTCCCGCATGGCGATAGTCATGCGGGAAACGGTGGTGCGCTTCGCCTCGGCGGAACCGCGATTCTCATGCGTCTCCTCCGCGAAGGCGGGGGCCCCGCTTTTCTTTGCGACGTCGCGCGAAGGAAGCGGGAGGACGGGTTACGGGTGCACCGTGAAGCTCACTCCACTCATCCGCCCCTCCAACCCCTCTTCTCCCTCCCCCGCTCATCCTGAGCTTGTCGAAGGATGGCAGCCTCGCGCCACGCCCGCAGGGGGCTTCGACAAGCTCAGCCTGAGCGGGATTGGAGAAAAGGCCGGGATAGACCCGATGGCCGCCCGGCAAAAACGGAGGGTCAACCGCTCTATTGCCGCCCAAGCGTGACGTGCATTGCAAGTTCCGTGGCAGTCGATTCCACCACACGATATCCAAGGGCAGGAAGATCCAGCCCCTCGAACATCGCCTCGCCCTGTCCGAGCAGGACGGGCGAAATCGCGAAATGCAGTTCGTCGATCAGCCCCGCCGCCAGATATTGGCGAACCGTCGAAATGCCCCCGCCGATCTTCACATCAAGCCCGCCCGCAGCAGCCCGGGCACGCTCAAGTGCCTCGTGGATCCCTTCCGTAACGAAGTGGAACGTGGTGCCGCCCTCCATGACGATCGGATCGCGGGCATGGTGCGTCAGGATGAACGTCGGCGCGTGGTAGGGCGGATTATCCCCCCACCAGCCCTTCCAATCGAAGTCCCGCCATGCCCCGCGCTCGGGGCCGAACATGTTCCGGCCAAGGATGAAGGCGCCGAAGCCGTCCATCGAACGCTGGGCAAACGCCTCGTCCACGCCCTCAGAGCCGCCCTCTCCGCCGATCATGGTCTTGAAGAATTTGGTTCCGACCAACCAGCCGTGGAGTTCCTGCCCCCGCTTGCCCAGCGGATCCTGAAGACTCTGCTCAGGCCCCGCACCGAATCCATCAAGGGACAGGGAAAACCCTGCCGCTCTGACACGCCCCGTCATCCACCCCTCCTTGCAACGCGCCTGCCGGCCGTTACGCCATCAGCCCCATCAGTGCGGAAATCTCGCACGTGGCGAAGCCTACCGTACTATCGGAAATGCCGTAAGGAATCAGCAGTCGCTCGCCCACTTTCAGCACGCCGCAGGTGTAGACCACGTTGGGCACATAGCCCGAACGGTCCGCATTCTCGGCGGTCAGTACCGGTTCCACGGTGCGGGCGAGGACTTTCGAAGGGTCCTTGAGATCGAGTAGCGCGCAGCCGAGCGCATACTTGCGCATGGCGCCAACCCCGTGGGTGAACAGCAGCCAGCCATGCTCGGTCCGGACCGGGCTGCCGCAATTGCCGATCTGGATGAACTCCCAAGGATATTCGGGCTCCATCAGCAGCTCGCCCTCGTCGTCCCAGTTCTCCAGCACGTCGGACTTGAGGAGATAGAGGTTCATGCCGTCCTGGCGGCCGACCATCACGTACTTTCCGTCGATCTTCTCCGGAAACAGCGCCATGCCCTTGTTGCGCCCGGCGCGGCCGTGGATCGGCTCCAGCTCGAACGCACGGAAATCGCGCGTGCGCAGCAGTTCGGAGCGAATCGAGCTGCCCGAATAGGCCGTATAGGTGCCGATCCACTCGTAATCGCCGTCGCCATGGTCGAAACGGACAAGGCGCAAGTCTTCCAGCCCGCCGCGCTGCTGTTCGGTGATCGGGAAGATCACCGTGTTGGACAGGCTCGATTCGGGATGGCGATGGACGAAGACGTTGGTGTCCTCGGCATCGATCTGCTCCTCGTCGTCGAGTTCCACCGATGTCGCGAAGGAGGCCTGCGGCCAGAGGCTGAACGTGCCGTCTTCCTCGGCAATGCCTTCGCGGAAGGCGATCGAGCTGATGTGCCCTTCCCCCACCGCGCGCAGGCTCATGATGAAACGCACCGAGCCGTCCTGCATGCCCGACTGGTCGGGCGCGGGCACGATCGAGGGGTTCATCAGCGCCGCCGCCGCGAATGTGTATTCGTGGCAGAAATAGGCCCCGATCAGCCGCTGGCGCGCCTCGGAAAAGCGCGAGGGATCGAGATCGAGATTCGCCGCCACTTCGGCGAAGCGTTCGGCGAAGATGTTCTCGGTCTGCCAGTGGCGCTCCTTGAAGTCGCGCAGCACGCGCTCGTATTCGGCATCGGCGCGCTCTTCGGTGAGCGCGGCGATATCCTCCACGAGGTTCATCGCCCGCGTACTGGGCGCGTTTTTCGCCTGCCACCCGAGGTGGAACGGTCGGAGCACCACGCGCGACGGATCGGCGTGGAGACGCGTTTCGAAAATATGCAGCGGTTCAGACCAGGCTGTCTCGGGCCGGTTCAAGCCAACCTCCTCCGGATGCCAGCGGACCCGTTGATGCCAATGGGCCCAACTCGGCGAGTTCCGCCATAGCATAGTGTGAAAGTTGGAAAGCGAGAACGGATTCCGCACCGCAATTGCCGTTTACCCCACGCGGGGTCACGCCGTCGCGGCAGCGCCCGGACACGAGATCGGCCAGAACCACCCCGCGATCGTTGCCGCCGAAGAACCAGCGCCACGCCGCCAGGGCATGTTCGCGCCAGAACGCGCCGTGCGTGGCGCGCCATGCAGTGCGCGATGCCTCGATGGCGGCTTGTGCTTCCAGCGGCTGCTGGTCGAACGGCAAGTAGCTGTAGGGCTTGTGGAAACTCTCGGAACCGATGGGCCGGAACTGCCCCCGCGCCGAGACCTGCTGGTGGCAGATCCATTCGAGCGTGGCGAGCCCGTCGCCGATCCAGTCCTCGCGGCCCAGAGCCATGCCGGCCTCGATCAGAGCCTGCGGCAGGCGCGGGTTGTCATAGCCGAGCACGGCTTCGAACCAGGCCCAGTCGGGACGGCGGCCATGGCCGAGCAGCTTCATCAGGAAATCGCCGCCCGACTCCACCCGCGCGCGCGCGGCGGCATGAGAGGGATCGCGCCGCAGCACCGCGCAGGCGCCGAGCATGGCAAAGGCCACCGCGCGCGGCGATCCGGCCTCGTCCACCGCGCCCAGCGCCTGTTCGAACAAGTCGAGCGCCCATTCGCCCAGCGAGTGGTCCGGCACGCATTCGCGCGTCTGGCCCAGCGCCCAGAGCGCGCGGCCGTTGGAATCCTCCGATCCCTCGTCCTCGCACCATGACCGGTCATAGCGCATGAAGTTGCGGAAACGGCCGAGATCCGCGTTCCAGGCATATTGCACGAAGCCCGCATAGGCGAGGCTCCACTTCATCCGCTCCGCGGCGGGAAGGCCCTCTGCCACGTTCATCAGCATCAGCGCGCGGGCGTTGTCGTCCAGGCAATAGCCATGGCGGCGGTCCGGCACCACGCCGATGCTGTGCTGGAGCATGCCGGTGGCGTCGCTCATCGCGAACACCGCAGAGAGCCCCGGCGTGGCCGTAACCGGCGACATGACGGGGCGCGGCGCGCGGGCATGGGCAATCAGCCGCGCCGAGCTTTCCGCGAAACGCGGCCAGATCATCTCGCGTCCGCGCGCCCAGGCGCGGCGCTGCATGGCGGCAAGCTCCTCCTCATCGCCGAGCAGCGCGGTAACCGCATCAGCAATGGCGGTGCTGGATCCCGGCTCGATCAGCATGCCCACGCTGTTTCCGAGCAGTTCGCGGGCGTGGACATAGGGGGTGGAAACCAGCGCCTTGCCCAGCGCCACCGCATAGCTCAGCGTGCCCGAAGTGGATTGCTGGAGCCCCGGATAGGGCGTCATGTAGATATCGCAGGCCTCCAACTGGTCGAGCAGTTCACTCGTTTCCAGAAAGCGGTTGTCCCAGGCGATGTGCTCGGAAACACCGAGTTCGGCGGCCAGCGCCTCCAGCTGCTCGCGATAGGCCTCGCCCTCGATCGCCACCAGATTGGGGTGCGTGGCCCCGACGATCCGGTAAAGCACTTCGGGATGCTCGGCGACGATGGCCGGAAGCGCGGCGATGGCATGTTCCAGCCCCTTGTCGGGGCAAAGCAGGCCGAAACTCATCAGCACCTTGCGACCGGTGAGGCCAAGTTGCGCCTTGAAATGCTCCTGACGGCCGAACGGCCGGTCCGGCGCGCCATGCTCGATAACCTCGATCACCCCGGCCGGCACGTTGTATTCGCGCTGGAGCAGGTCCCGCGAATAGCGCGACATAACCATGATCCGCGAGGCGCGCGCAGCCAGATGCTCAAGGATCACGCGCTGGTGAGCAGTGGGTGCCAGCAACACGGTGTGCAGTGTCACGATCAGCGGCGCGGCCAGCCGGTCGACGAAATGGCACACCATCTCGCCATCCTCGCCGCCGAAGATGCCATATTCGTGCTGGAGCCAGACCGCATCCACGCCGCTCTCGTTGATCTGCCGCGCGGCGCGGGCATAATCCTCGGGATCGTTGCAGGCGATGGTGCCGGCGATGCCCTGATAGGCGAGCGGATGCGCCGGATCGTCCAGCGCATGAACATCCACCGTGATTTCCGGATGATGATCGCGCAATTGCTCGAAAATATCGGTGGTGAAGGTAGCGATACCGCACTTGCGAGGGGAAAAATTGCCGACGAGGGCAATATGCGCAGGTTCCACCCGCTTGTCGGCTTCGGTTTCGTTGGCGGCGTCAAAAATCGAACGCACTTTATCCGAACCCGATTTCCAACCGGGTTCGCCATCACGGGACAACCAGTTCATGCGCGCTCCTTGGGGGGGCAGGAGGGTGATCGAGTCCTCAAAGCGCGAGCATGGCACGAGTTTCCCGCTGCACTGCAAAAAAAGTGCAATGACGAGCCGAAGCGGTGCCGGACGGCGATCTGCCGAGCGGGAATGACATGTTTCGACCGCGCCATCGCCGGGGCGCGAAACACGGCGCCGCTATCGATTGGCCGCTCCGAGCGCGCGATTCGGAGCTATGCCCGGCAGGAACAGGGCAATGACCGGGAGAGACAAGAGATGAACGAGAGCCCAAGTGCCGCGCCAAGTGCTGCCGTGGCCGCCCTCATCGACCGTGAGGCGATCCGCGCCTGCCTCGCCCGCCTGGCGCGCGGCGAGGACCGACGCGATGCCGCGCTGATCGAGGGCTGCTGGTGGAGCGACGCCACATTCGATTACGGCGTCTACAAGGGGGACTTTCCCGCCTATCTGGCCTGGGTCGTCCCCGGCGCCGATGCCATCCGCAACACCCAGCACGTGCTGGGCCAGAGCCATATCGAACTCGGCAGCGAAGTGGCGCGGGTGGAGACGCACGTGATCTCCTATCACCGTATCGACATGGGTTCCGGAGCCGAAAAATCCGGCGAACGCGATACCTGCATCGGCGGGCGTTATCTCGACCGTTTCGAGAAACGCGACGGCGAATGGCGCATCGCCGCGCGCACCATGCTCTATGACTGGGAGCAGGACTGGGGCAGCGCGGCCGACTGGTCGACCGGGGTGATGGGCTATCCCTTCCACGCCGCGCACTTCGGCGGCACCGCGAAAGGCGATTTCAGCGAGGCTTTCTTCGCATGAGCGCACCTCTCGCCGGAAAAGTCGCCGTCATCACCGGCGCCAGCCGCGGCATCGGCAAGGGCATCGCGCTCGTGCTCGCCGAGCAAGGCGCCACCGTCTACGTCACCGGCCGCAGCGTGCAGGAGGGCGATTATTACCTGCCCGGCACCGTAGGCGAGACCGCCGCACAATGCACCGAACGCGGACAGGCGAGCGGAGGAAAGGGCATCGCCGTCGCCTGCGATCATGCCGACGACAAGGCCGTGGCCATGCTGTTCGAGCGGGTTGCCGTGGAACAGGGCCGGCTCGACATCCTTGTCAACAATGCCTTCCAGCTTTCCGACGACCTGCTGGAGCCCAAGGGTTTCTGGGAAAAACCGCTCTCGAACCTCGAAATGTGGGACGTGGGCGTCAGGTCCAACTTCGTCGCCGCCTGGCACGCGGCCGGGATCATGGCCCCGCAGGGTTCGGGGCTGATCGTCGCGATCTCCGGCTATACCGGCGTGACCTATACCTACGGCACCGTGTTCGGCACGTCCAAGTCGGCGGTGGACCGCATGTCGCGCGACATGGCGATCGAGCTGGAGCCGCACGGCGTCGCCTCGATCTGCCTGTGGCAGGGGCTTACGCTCACCGAAAAGGCGAAGGACAACCTTGCCAAAATGGCGGGCAAGATGACCGGTTCGATCACCGGGCAGGCGGGCAGCTCGGTCGAGCATCCGGGCCGCGTGATCGCCGCCATGGCCGCCGATCCGGCCATCATGGAGCGCAGCGGTGCCACCTACATCACCGCCGAACTCGCCCGCGAATATGGCGTGACCGACGTGGACGGACGCGAAATCGAATCCATGCGCGCAAAGCGCGGCAGCCCGCTCTGGGGCCCAATCCGGGAGAATGACTATCATGGCCACTGAAGGCACGACCACTGACCGTAACGCGCGGATCGACCTGCTGCTGGACAAGCAGGACATCCGCGAATGCCTCGAACGCTTCTCGCGCGGGATGGACCGGTTCGACCGGGACACCTACCTCTCCGCCTTCTGGGACGATGCCGAAATGGCGGCCGGACCGTTCGTCGGCTCCGCGTCCGCCTGCTGGGACTGGGCGGTGCCGATGCATGAGGCCGGGCAGATCCTGACCCATCACGCCCTGCTTCAGTCGAACATCGACGTGGATGGCGATACCGCGCATTCGGAGACTTACTACCAGTTCGTCGGCCGCAACCGCGACGAAAGCATCTGGATCGCCGGCGGCCGCTATGTCGACCGGCTGGAGCGCCGCGGCGGCGAGTGGCGCATCGCCTTGCGCACCAATGTAATCGAATGGTGCCACCAGCCGGTGCCGCTGCCCGTGCCATTCGCGGACGTATCCGACATCGCACTCAACGGCGTCACTGCGCGGTCGAACGAGGATCCCAGCTACCAGCGTCCGCTGGTCAATCGGAGGGCGCCGACCAACCTCTGATCCCGCGCCCAATTACGTATAGACAAAAAAGCGCATCAAGGCCCCGCGCGCCATGGACTTGGCCCGGGGCCTTTCCTATGTCTGGCTCACGCGAAACAACAGGACCGACGGGAAACGATGCCCTCCGCCCCCCAATCTCACGCGAATCCGGACCAGACGCTCTTCCGCCTGCTCGCCGCCACTGTCGGCGCCGACAAGGCCGCGCTGGCGCTCACCACGCTGACCATCGACCCGGCGCTTGCGGGCACGGGTGACACCGTCAGCCGCGCCCAAGTGGCCATGGCGCTCAACGCCGCGCTCTTCGCGGACCTGCTCGACCGTGTGCCGACCGCGCAGCGCTATATCGACACCGTGCGTGCGGCGGGCGAGACCATCGTCTTCGACCACGGCGCCCTGCGCACCATCGACGGCGAGACCGGCGACTTGCCGAGCGGCCACATGGCGTTCGGCCGCTTCCTTGCCCCGCTGGGTTACGAGGTCGGCGGCCTCTATCCGCTGCCCAAGCTGAAGATGACGGGCCGCGCCTATGTCCAGCGCGACCTGCCGGAAACGATCCCGCAGTTCTTCGTCTCCGAACTTCATGTCGACCAGCTTCCCGAAGCCGCCCAAGGCGCGTGCGCCAATGTCTTCGGCACATCGAAGGACCCGCTGGGCAAGGCCGAATGGGCCGCGCTCGACTCGCTCGCCAGCGACGGGGCCTGCGCTTTCGACACGGCAGTTACCGCGCTTAAGGGCGCGCTCGCCTGCTTCGAGCGCCAGCATGAAACGCCCGCGCTGGCCGATTACGAACTGCTGCTGCCGGAAACCAAGGAAGGCGCCTGGATCGCGACCGAAGGCAATGCCTTCAACCACGCGACCACCCGAACCGCCGATGTGTTGACCCTGTCCGACACGCTGAAGGACGCGGGCTATCCGATGAAGGCAGCGGTCGAGATCTCCCAGAACGGCCGCGTTCGCCAGACCGCGATCCTGGCCGACAAGATCGTGCGCCCGTTCCGGGAGGCCGACGGCAGGGACGTGCCGCTGCCGGTGCCGGGATCGTTCTACGAATTCATCACCCGCGACATCGATCCGGAGACCGGCAAGCTCGATCTCACGTTCGATTCGGGCAACGCCACCGGCATCTTCGCCGTGACGAGGAACGCATGAGCCAGCTTCAGTCCTTCGATCCGGCCAGCGGCGCGCTCGTCTGGGAAGGCGAAATTGCCGATGCCGAGGCGGTGAACGCCGCGCTCGCCCGCGCCCACGCGGCATTCCCGGCATGGGCTGCCCTGCCCGTCGCCGCGCGCGTCGAGGCAGCGCAGCGGTTCAAGGCCGTGCTCGAAAGCCGCAAGGACGCGATTGCCGAAGTGATCTCGCGCGAGACCGGCAAACCGCTCTGGGAGACGCGCACCGAACTGGCGTCGATGGTCGGCAAAGTCGGCATCTCAATCGCTTCGCAAGCCGAACGCGCGGGCGAAAAGCGGCAGGACATGCCGTTCGGTGCTGCCGTGCTGCGCCACCGTCCCCATGGCGTGATGGCCGTACTGGGGCCATTCAATTTCCCCGGCCACTTGCCAAACGGTCACATCGTTCCCGCCCTGCTGGCGGGCAACACCGTGGTGTTCAAGCCTTCCGAAATGACCCCGGCGACCGGGCAGGCGATGGCCGACGCCTGGGCCGAAGCCGGCCTTCCGGACGGCGTGTTCCAGATCGTCCACGGCGCCCGCGCCACTGGCGAGGCACTGGTGGCCGGCCATATCGACGGGCTGCTGTTCACCGGCTCGGCAGGTGCGGGCGCGCATTTCCGGCGGATCTTTGCGGATCGGCCCGACGTGATCCTTGCACTCGAACTTGGCGGCAACAACCCGCTGGTCGTGTGGGACGGCGATCTCGACGAGGCCGCCTCGGTGGTCGTGCAGTCCAGCTTCATCACCACCGGCCAACGCTGCTCCTGCGCGCGGCGCCTGATCGTGCCGGACACCGAATTCGGCACCGCGATGGTCGACGCCGTCGCCGCACTGGCCGACCGCGTGACCATTGGCGAATGGCACGAGACGCCCGAACCGTGGTTCGGCCCGATGATCTCGGTTCAAGCCGCCGAGGCCGCCAAGGCCCGCTTCGCCGAACTGGTCGAACGCGGCGCCACGGTGATCCGCGCCTTCGGGGGCGTGGAGGACCGCAGCGGCGCTTTCGTCACCCCCGGCATTCTCGACGTGACCGGCGTGGACGTGCCCGATGAGGAGATCTTCGCCCCCATCGTGCAAGTGACGCGCGTGCCGGACTTCGATGCCGCCATGGCCGCCGCCAATGCCACGCGCTTCGGCCTTTCGGCGGGTCTTGTCAGCGGTGACGACGCACTGTGGGATCGTTTCGTGCTGGAAAGCCGCGCGGGCGTGGTCAACCGCAACCGGCCGACCACCGGCGCTGCCGGATCGATGCCCTTCGGCGGCCTTGGCGACAGCGGCAACCACCGCCCCAGCGCCTATTACGCCGCCGATTACTGCGCCTATCCGGTCGCCAGTTTCGAGGCGGGGACGGTCGCGGGCAACAGCGGCGCGCTAACCGGCAAGCTAAACGGATGACGGGCCTGACCGGAGCGGAACGGGATCTTCTCGCCCCGGTCGAACGGGCCCCGATCCTTGCGCACACGCTGGACTGGGCCGCGATCAACAGCGGCACCGCCAATGTCGAAGGGCTCGCGGCAATGGCCACGCGCCTTGCCGATGCCTTCGCGGCGCTGCCCGGCGATCTGCGGCTGGTCGATCCCGCCCCGGTCGAGAAAGTGGACAGTCAGGGCCAGACCCGCGAGATCGTCCACGGCCGCCATCTCGTGCTCTCGGTGCGGCCCGAGGCCGAGCGCCGGGTGATCCTGACCGGCCACATGGACACCGTCTACCCGCGCGAGCACCCCTTCCAGACTTGCGACTGGCTGGACGAGGACACACTCCACGGCCCCGGCACCGCCGACATGAAAGGCGGCCTGGCGCTGATGCTGGCGGGCCTTGGCGCCTATGAGCGATCCAGCCCGAAGCTCGGTTACGATGTCCTCATCAACAGCGATGAGGAAACCGGCTCTCTCTCCTCCGCCGCGCTGATCGCCGAACTGGCGCGCGGCAAAGTGGCAGCGCTGACGTATGAACCCGCGCTGCCCGGCGGCCAGATGGCGCGCGCAAGGCCCGGTTCGGGCAATTATGCCGTCGTCGTTCACGGCCGCTCCGCCCATGCCGGGCGCAATCCCGAGGACGGGCGCAATGCGGTGGTCGCCGCCAGCGACCTCGCCCTGCGCCTCGCCGCGATGCGCCGTCCGGACCTTTCGGTGAACCCCGCCAAGATCGAGGGCGGCGCGCCCAACAACACGGTGCCCGATCTCGCGATCCTGCATTTCAACATGCGCCCAGCCACGCCCGAACTCGCAGCCGAGGCGCAGGCGTACATCAAGGCTGCCGTGGCCGAAGTCTCGGCCGCGCATGACGTGCACATCCACATCCACGGCCATGTCTCGCGCCCGCCCAAGGCGATCTCGGACAAGACCGAGGCGCTCTACGGCCTCGTCAGCAAGGCCGCGACCGACCTTGGCCAGCCGATGAGCTGGAAGGACACCGGCGGCGTCTGCGACGGCAACAACATCGCCGCCTGCGGGGTGCCCGTGCTCGATACGATGGGCGCGCTGGGCGGGTCGATCCATTCGCCGGACGAATTCCTGCTGGCCGGCTCGCTCGACGCCCGCGCCCGCCTGACTGCCCTCGTGATGCACCGCCTGGAGCATTTTCAAATCGGGTAACCCGCCCGAACCTCAAGAAAATGATCTAAAAACAATAATAGAGCCACGGAGTACCTGCCGCATGACTTTCCTCCTGCGCACCGCACAGGAAAAGGACCTCGAAGCGCTCTACCGCATGGCCAAGGGCACCGGGGGCGGCTTCACCAACCTGCCGCCGGACAAGCCGACCCTGAAGGCCAAGCTGTCCCGCACGGCGCGGAGCTTCGCACGCGCCGGCGACGAGATCGCCAACGACCTTTTCGTGTTCATCCTTGAGGACACCGCCACCGGCAAAGTGCGCGGCACCTGCCAGGCGTTCTCGCAAGTCGGCACCGAGTTTCCGTTCTATTCCTACCGCATCGGCCGCATCACCCAGCACTCGCGCGAGCTGGACCGCACCTTCCGTGCCGAGATGCTGACGCTCTGCACCGATCTCGACGGCGCCAGCGAAGTGGGTGGGCTCTACCTTGACGCCACCGAGCGATCGGCGGGCGTCGGCAAGCTGCTCGCGCGCAGCCGCTACCTGTTCATCAAGACCCACCGCGAGCGGTTCGGCGATACCACGCTGGCCGAACTGCGCGGCGCCATCGACGATGCCGGCAACTCGCCGTTCTGGGACGGCCTTGCGGGCCGCTTCTTCGACATGAGCTTCCGCGATGCCGACGAGTTCAACGCCAAGCACGGCAACCAGTTCATTGCCGACCTCATGCCCAAGCACCCGATCTACTGCGCGCTGCTGTCCGAAGCCGCGCGGCAGGTGATGGGCCAGCCGCACTATTCCGGCCGCCCGGCGATGCGCATGCTGGAAAACGAGAACTTCGCGTTCCAGAACTATATCGACATCTTCGATGGCGGCCCGACCATGATCGCCCGGACCGACCAGATCCGCACCGTGCAGGAAGCGCGCACCGCCGAAGTCACCGCCATCACCCCGGCGGACGAGGAAGAGGCCAGCCACCTCGTGGCTACGGGGCGGCTCGCCGCATTTCGGGCATGCCTCGGCAAAGTGGACACCGCAGATGGCGGCGTAACGCTTGATGCCGCCGCGGCCGCTCTGCTAGGCGTGCAGCGGGGCGACAGTATCACTTACGCTGGAGCGTAATCCATTCGTTCCGAACCGGATTGCGCTCTGTTTATCGTTTGTTTTTCGCATTTTCCGAGTCGTCAGGTGATTCCACTTGACTTGAAAATGCTCTAGCGCCTGAGACAGACCCCCATGCTCACCGAGATCAATTTCGACGGTATCGTCGGCCCCAGCCACAACTATGCGGGGCTCAGCCTTGGCAACCTCGCCTCGACGAGGAACTTCGGCAAGGTCTCGGCCCCGCGCTCCGCGGCGTTGCAGGGGCTCGCCAAGATGCGCGCCAATCTGGAGCTGGGGCTGTCGCAAGGCTTCTTCCTGCCCCAGCGCCGCCCTGCGGCAGGCTGGCTGGCCCGGCTCGGCACCGAAGTCGAAACCGCCGACCCGCGCCTGCGCGCCACGGCCATGTCGGCCTCCTCGATGTGGGCGGCCAATGCCGCCACCGTCTCGCCCGCACCGGACACGGCCGACGGGCGCTGCCACCTCACCGTCGCCAATCTGGTGACGATGCCGCACCGCAGCTACGAATGGCGCGAGTCGCTGGTGCAGCTGCAAATCGCTTTCGCCGATAGCGCCCACTTCGCGGTGCACAGCCCGATTCCGCCGCCGTTCGGAGACGAAGGCGCGGCCAACCACATGCGCCTCTGCGCAAGCCATGATGCGCCGGGGATCGAGGTCTTCGTCTACGGCGAGGCAGGCGGCCCCTATCCCGCCCGCCAGCACCGCGAGGCCAGCGCCGCCGTCGCGCGGCTGCACGGGCTCGATCCCGAACGCACGATCCTGGCACAGCAGTCCGAGGAAGCAATTGCCGCCGGGGCCTTCCACAACGATGTCGTCGCCGTCGCCAACGAGCGCGTGCTGTTCACCCACGAACACGCCTTCGCCGAACGCGACAAGCTTTACGCCGAACTGCGCGCCAAACTGCCGGATATCGAGATCGTCGAAGTACCGGCCAGCGAAGTCAGCCTGTTCGACGCGATCCAGTCCTACCTCTTCAATGCCCAATTGCTGACCTTGCCCTCGGGCGAGGCGGCGCTGGTTCTGCCAAGCGAGGCGCAGGCAGCGGCGCCCGTGTGGAACTGGCTGGAACGCCACGTTTCCGGAAACGGCCCGATCCGGCACCTGTTCGTCCACGACTTGCGCGAATCGATGGCCAACGGCGGCGGCCCGGCCTGCCTGCGCCTGCGCGTGGTTGCCGATCCGGCGACCGTGGACCCGCGCTTCCTCGCCACGGCCGACAAGCTCGACCGCATCGAGGCGCTGGTGGACCGCCTCTGGCCCGAACGGATCGCGGTGGAGGACTTGTCCGAACCAGCGCTCTGGCAGCAGTGCATCGCCGCTCGCTCGGCGCTCTGCAAGGAACTGGGGCTGGAAGAGCTGGACCGCGAGCTTTTCTAGCGGACTTCACGCGGATGCGAGCGGTGGGAACCGTAGATCTGCCGCTTCTTGCACGGGCACTGGAAGCCTCCTGGGACCGCCGAACGGCATATCGGGGCATGATCCGTCCGGGTAATCCGGCTTTCGGCCAATGCTATCCCACCTCCCGCATCGTCCAATGGTTCTTCCCTGAGTATGAAATCGCGAAGGGCGAAGTCTGGACCGGGGATAGTATCGAACAGCATTTCTGGAACGTACGGGGCGGCGGTGAAGGCGCTGAATGGCTGGATCTAAGCTGGAAACAGTTTCCGTCCGAGTCTGTGGTGCGAGGGTTTGTTCTTCTTGACCGCAATGCGTTGGGTGACAGCGCGGGCACTGTGGAAAGGTGCGCGCTGCTTCGTCGGCGGGTGCTGTCGTATCTGGCCAGAAACCAAGACGAGACGCTTCGATGATTTCGTCAATACCGGGGTCAAAACCTTCGTCATCCTGAACTTGTTTCAGGATCCATTTCGCGGCCCATCACGAACGGAGGCGCGAACGACGCCACGCTTGCGGGTTGCCGATTGGAGCACGGGGCAGGCGGTAAAATGGATCCTGAAACAAGTTCAGGATGACGAAGGCGGGAGGCGTGCCTCATTCCCCCATTCCAATCGTCATATTCCGCACGATGACGTGGGTGGGAGCGCGCGGTTCTATTTTCTCCCTCCCTCCCGATCCCGCTCAGGCTGAGCTTGTCGAAGCCCCCGGCGGCGAGGCGCGAGGCCTGATCTCCTTCGATAAGCTCAAGATGTGCGGAGCGTGCGGGATGGAAATCCGGACCATTCAGCGCTTTTCGCAAGCATGGTTTCACGATTTGCAATGGTTCCGCCACGCTGAGCCTTCATATTGCAGACATGGCTACATCGATGCTCATCACCGCCCCGCGCGTGCTTCCCGATCCGATCCGCGCCGCGATCTTCGACATGGACGGAACGCTGCTCGATACGGAGGCCGGCCATCGCCGCGCCTTTGCGGAAGTCGGCCGCGCCATGGGCGTGTCGGTTCCCGACGAACTGCTGGCATCGATGGTAGGGGTATATCGCGAGGGCAGCCGCCGCCTCGTGGCCGACGCCATGGGCCCGGATTTCCCGCTCGACCGGTTCTTCGATGAAAGCGACGTGCTGTTCGAGGCCATGGTCGATGCCGGTATCCCGCTGCGCCCCGGCGCGGAGCTGATCCTCGATCACTTCGCCGATGCCGGCGTGCCCATGGCCATCGCCACCTCGACCGAGGCGCCCTATGCCGCGCAGCGGCTGGAGAAGGCCGGGCTGCTGTCCTATTTCGACGTGGTGATTACCCGCAGCGATGTCCGGAACGCGAAGCCGCACCCGGAACCCTACCTGCTGGCGGCGAGCCGCCTCGGCATCGATCCGATGGACTGCATCGCCGTCGAGGACAGCCCGGCCGGTCTGCGCTCCGCGACAGCGGCTGGGATCGCCACGATCGTCGTGCCAGACCTGCTGCCCGCAACCGAGGAAATGACGCTCGCGGCTGCGCGCGTGCTGCCCAGCCTTTCGGCGCTGCGCGACTTGCTGCTGGCGCCGGTCGAGGCGCGCTGACAACGGTTTCACGCGGAGGCGCGGAGACGCGGAGGGACGTTGTTTGAGCGGCAAAGCCGCTTTTCACCCTTCGCCTTCGCGTCTGCCTCCGCGCGAAACCCCGATCAGGCCTGCCCCAGATCCAGCCACCAACGCATCAGCACATGCGCAATGGCATGCGGCGGCGGAGCCCCGAAGGCCTTGCCGCCCTCGCCCCGGCCGATGGCTTCCATCGCCTCGGCCACTTCCGCGCGAGTGAACCAGCGGGCATCTTCCAGTTCGGTGGTGTCGATGGTGAGCCCGTCGCTTTCCGCCACCGCATGGCAGCCGATCATCAGCGAAGACGGGAACGGCCAGGGCTGGCTGGCGACATAGCGCACATCGCGCACCCGCACGCCCGCTTCCTCGAAGACTTCGCGGGCCACGGCTTCCTCCACCGTCTCGCCCGGCTCCACGAAGCCCGCGAGAGTCGAGTAGCGCCCTGCCGGAAAGCGTGGCTGACGGCCGAGCAAAGCGCGGCCCTCGTGCTCGACCAGCATGATGGTGACCGGATCGACGCGCGGGAAATGCTCGGAGCGGCATTCCGCATTGGTGCAGTTGCGCTGCCAGCCGCCCTTTGCAAGCACGGTGGGTGAGCCGCAGACGGCGCAGAAGCGGTGGCGGCCATGCCAGCTCACCAGACTGCGCGCGGTGCCGTAGGCCGCAAGTTCGTATGGCGGCAGCACCGCCATCACATGCCAGTTGACCGGCGTGGCATGCGGGCCGCTCAGCGGTTGGGCCGCCGGGACTTCGGCGAAGCAGGCGGCCTCTCCATCCAGCCCGAGGAAGATCAGCTCGCTGTCCGGCGCGGCGCGGTCGATCCCGTCCCACAGCAGCGCCCCGCTACCGGCCAGCACCGCATCGAGGCCGTCCAGCCGCAAGAGCCGCGCGGAGCCATTGCGGGCGGCGGCGAGCGCCTCGGGATCGTTGCGCAAGTGGTCGGCGCGGTCGAGGTGGGCGCCGGAAAAGGCAATCGGCAGGATCAAGGGCGGGTCTCCATCAGGGCCATGACATCGGCCTTCAGTGCGGTCTGGAATTCGGGCAGGAGCGGCAATGCGTCGGACGGCATGAACTGGACGAACAGTTGCGAGCGCAGGCCGTGGATCATGTCGACCATGCCCACCGTCCCCGCCGCGCCGGACCAGCCGAAGATCCCGGCCTCCGTTCCCTGCCCCACGCGTCCGCCCGCGCCGAAGCCGGAAGGGCCCGCGATCATGTGCGAGCGGTCCACGCCCGGCGGCAACAAGTCGGACGTGCCCGCGGCCACGGCCCGCTCGGACAGCACGCGCCGCCCGTCGATCATGCCGCCTTGCGCGAGCAAGCGCAGGAAGCGGTCATAGTCGCGCGGGCTGCTGACAAGGCCCGAACCGCCGAAAGGAAAGGCGGGAGGATCGAGGTAGACCGAGCTTTCCGGCGGGTCGATCGGCACCAGCACCCCGCCCAGCGCGCCGTAATTGGTGGTGAGCCTGCGCACATCGCCGGGCCCCACGCGAAACTCGGTGCTGGTCATCCCGGCCGGGCCGAACAGCGCCTCGGCCAGATAGGCGTCGAAGCGCTTGCCGGTGACCACCTCGATCACCCGGCCCATGACATCGAGCCCCATCGAATAGGACCAGCGCGTGCCCGGATCGGCGACCAGCGGCAGCGTCGCCAGCCGGTCGGCGAAATGGTCCAGCCCGTGGATCGGCGCGCCGTAGGTCAGCCCCGGCACCTCGATCCGGCTCACCTGCCCCGGCACCAGCCCCTGCTTCACATAGGCGTCGCGGATCGGGCCGGTCTGCACGATCGAATAGCCGATGCCCGAGGTATGCGTCAGCAAGTGGCGCATGGTAATCGGCCCGGGTGCGGCGTGGAGCCTGTCGAGCGGGCCGTCGTAGCGATCCTGCACGCGCATGTCGCGCCAGGCGGGCAGCACATCGGCCAGCGACTGATCGAGCGCGAGACGGCCTTCCTCGATCAATTGCATCGCCATCATGCCGGTGACCGGCTTGGTCATCGAATAGATGCGGAAGAGGCTGTCTGGCCCCATCGGGGTGCCATCGTCGAACCCTTGCGCGCCGCGCGCCACGAACTGCGCTTCGCGTCCGGGCAGGCCGAGCGTGGCGACCATGCCGGGGAACTTGCCGGTGCCCACCCAGCGGTCGACCAGCGCGGTCACCTTGGGCAGCGCGGCGGGCTGCTCCACCGCCCATGCCAGTCGCGGTAGGAGCGCCGCTCCCAGTCCCGCCCCAAGTCCCGCTGCAACGCCAAGGCGCAAGGCCATGCGCCGGTTCAGCAGGACGGAGAGGCCTTCGCTCACGCCGCCTCGGCCAATGCGAGCCTTGCGGCCTTGGCAAAGAGCGTGGGCAGCCCCGCCTCGTCGATCCGGTCGAGCGGCCACCATTCGCCCTCGCCCTCCGGCTGGGCGGATGCGCCGAGATGAACCGCCAGCGATAGTTCCAGCGCGAAATGCGTGAAGACATGCGCGACCCGGCCGGCATTGTCCCAGGGCCCTGCCACCGGACCTTCGCCGCTGCCGTCGCTGCGGGCCGACCAGCCGTCGTCCGGCAGCGCCCGCATGCCGCCCAACATGCCCTTGCCCGGTCGGCGCACCAGCCAGACGTGATCGTCGCGCTCGATCCAGAAAGCCCGGCCCTTGCGTGTGGGCTTGGCCTTTTTCGCAGCCTTGACCGGCAGGCGCTCCGGTTCGCCCTGCGCCCGTACCTCGCACGGCGCCGCGAGCGGGCAGAGCAGGCAGCGCGGCGCGCGGGACGTGCAGACGGTGGCGCCAAGGTCCATCATGGCCTGCGCGAAGTCGCCCGCCCGCGCGTCCGGCGTGATCGTATCGGCCAGCGCGCGGATCGTCGGGCGGGAGCCCGGCAGTGGCTCCTCCAGCGCGAAGAGGCGCGAGACCACGCGCTCGACATTGGCGTCCACCACCACCGCGCGGCGCCCGAACGCAATCGCGGCAACGGCGGCGGCGGTATAGGCGCCCAGCCCGGGAAGCGCGCGCAGTTCGTCCTCGCTGTCCGGAAAAATGCCGCCCCGCGCCGCCACCGCGCGGGCACAGGCGAGCAGGTTGCGGGCGCGGGCGTAGTAACCAAGCCCCGCCCATGCCGCCATGACCTCTTCATCGGCGGCGGCCGCAAGGTCGGTCACTTTCGGCCATCTTGCGGTAAACGCGGCGAAGTAGTCCTTCACCGCTGCGACCGTGGTCTGCTGGAGCATCACTTCGGACAGCCACACCCGGTAGGGCTCTGGGGCGGCAGTCCCCGGCGGCGCCCGCCACGGCAGCGCGCGGGCATGACGGTCGTACCAGCCCAGAAGCAGTTCGGAGATCGTATCGCGGCTGGCGTCCATGCCAGCCCTATGGCATTGGAGCGCCGACAATGGAACGGGATCCCCACAAGAACACTGGCAAGGGTAAGGGCACGGGCTTGGCCACGGGCTCCGGCAAGAGTTCCGCGAAGAACTCTGCCAAAGCAGCCGGCACCGAAACCGCCAAGACGCCGCGCCGCTTTGAGCGTGCGCGCGGCGGGCAGGCCCGCGCCATTGCCGATCTCATGCCCGAAGTGGGCCGCACCGCCTTCCGCCGCTTCGGCTTCGTGCAATCGAGCGTGGTGACCCGCTGGCCGGAGATCGTCGGCGCCCGCCATGCCCGCGTCTGTTCGCCCGAATCGATCCGCTTCCCGCCCGGCGAAAAGAGCGAAGGCGTTCTCCAGCTCGTGGTCGCCCCCGCCCATGCGCCGATGATCCAGCACGTGGTGCCCGAGATCATCGAGCGGGTGAACCGCTTCTTCGGCTACAAGGCCGTGGCGAAAGCGAAAATCCGGCAAGGCGAGGTTAAGCCGCCGCCTGCTCCAAAGCCGCAGACTGCCGCGCCGACGCTGAAACCGGTACCGCTCGAACTGGGGGAATCGCTGCGCGATGTCGGCGATCCGGAGCTTCGCGCGGTACTCGAATCGCTGGCGCGCAGTCTTGCCGCCAAGGACGAATCATCCAGAGACGAAACACCCAGGGAAAACGGGGGGAATTGATGAAATTTTCAAAGTCGGGGATCGCTGCGCGCATCGGCATGCTCGCCGCCGCCACCCTGCTCGCCACCGGCGCCGCGCCGGTGCACAAGGCCGCCGCACCGGCCAAACCGGCCACGAAACCGGCACCCCGGCCCGCAGGTCCGGCCAACTGGGGCACGCTGGTCACGGTCACGGCCGACGGCAGCCACATGCTGGGCAATCCCCGGGCGGCGACGCAAGTTGTCGAATTCGTCAGCTATACCTGCCCGCACTGCGCGCACTTCACGCGCGATTCCGACGTGCCGCTGCGCCAGACCATGGTGCCCAAGGGGCAAGTCGCGGTGACGGTGACGAACCTGCTGCGCAACCCGATCGACCTCACCATCGCCATGCTCACCACGTGCGGTGATCCCAAGCGCTTCTTCGTGCGCCACAATGCGTTCCTTGCCACCCAGGACATCTGGATGGCGAAGCTCAACACCATCGGGCAGGACCGTCAGCAGGTGTGGTATCAGGGCGACATCCAGACCCGCATGCGCGCCATCGCGGCGGACTTCGACTTCTATTCGATGGTCGCACCGTGGGGCGTCAGCCACGCGCAGGCAGACCAGTGCATCAACGACAAGGCCGCCTTCGCCAAGCTGGAACAGCAGCAGAAGACGGTGGAGGCAGTGGGCGCCAACAGCACCCCCAGCTTCGTGCTCGACGGCAAGCTGCTGGACGTGCACGACTGGCCGGGCCTCTCGAAGGCGCTTGCCGCCAAGCAGGCAGGCCTGCGCCAAGGCACTGTCTGAGCGGAAAAACCCCGGCTCCTATAGGCCGGATTCCTGTGGGAAAGCCGCCGTATGGGCGGCTTCCCACGCTTTGAACACCGCGAGGCTTGAGCTAGCTTTCGCACTTCCATTCGAGGATTCGCATCGATGACCCGTCCCGCCTTCCGTAAGATCGTTCTCGGCCTTGCCGTCGTCCCGCTCGCGCTGGGCCTCGCGGCATGCGGAAAGAAGGCCACCGATGCGACGTCGACCGACGCGCCCACCTCCAGCACGGCACTGGCCAATGTCGCCCCGCCCGCCGGCAAGAGCTGGAGCGACGTGGTCGAGAAGACTCCCGAGGGCGGCTTCCGCATCGGCAATCCCGAAGCCCCGATCAAGCTGGTCGAATATGGCGCGCTGTCCTGCTCGCACTGCGCCAAGTTCGCCACCACCGGGTTCGAGAAGCTGCGCGGCACTTACGTCAACAGCGGCCGCGTGAGCTACGAACTGCGCTTCTTCATGCTCAATGCCTATGACTTCCCGGCCACCCTGCTCGCCACCTGCGGTTCGACCGAGGCCGTGCTGCCGCTGGCCGAGCAGTTCTGGGCCTGGCAGCCCAACATGTTCGAAAAGCTTCAGGCGGCGGACAAGGCCAAGCTCGAAGCGATCCAGAGCATGCCGAAGGAACAGCAGCTTCCCGCCATCGCCGAAGTCAGCGGCATGACCGAATTCTTCGCCTCGCGCGGGATCTCGCATGATCAGGCCGCAAGCTGCCTTGCCGATACCGCCCGCGCCAAGGCGCTGGCCGATCAGACCGAGACGGCGACCAAGGACTTCAACGTCACCGGCACGCCGACTTTCCTGATCAACGGCAATTCGGTCGGTTCGATGGAATTCGAAGAGCTCGAAGCCAAGCTCCAGCAGGCCGGCGCGCGCTGATGCGCGCTCCCGGTCTCTGATCACGATCCGATGCGCATAAAGCGGCTCAAGCTCAGCGGTTTCAAGAGCTTCGTAGAGCCTGCCGAACTGCGCATCGAACCGGGGCTGACGGGCGTCGTCGGCCCCAACGGTTGCGGCAAGTCCAACCTCCTCGAAGCGATCCGCTGGGTCATGGGCGAAAGCTCGGCCAAGTCGATGCGCGGCGGCGGGATGGAGGACGTGATCTTCGCGGGCACCGCCAATCGGCCGCCCCGCGCTTTTGCCGAAGTCGTCCTCCACGCCGAAACCTCTGCCGATGCCGACGGCGTGCGCGACGAACTGGAAGTCGTCCGCCGGATCGAGCGCGGCGCGGGCAGCGCCTATCGCGTCAACGGCCGCGACGTGCGCGCCAAGGACGTCTCGCTGATCTTCGCCGATGCCGCCACCGGCGCGCATAGCCCGGCGCTCGTCTCGCAAGGCCGCATCGCCGCGGTCATCGCCGCCAAGCCCGCCGAACGCCGCGCCATGCTGGAAGAGGCGGCTGGCATCGCCGGCCTCCACGTTCGCCGCAAGGACGCCGAAACCAAGCTCCGTGCGACCGAGGCGAACCTCGCCCGGCTTGAAGACATCATGGCCGGGCTGGACAAGCAGGTCGGCTCGCTGCGCCGCCAGGCCAAGGCGGCCGAGCGCTACAAGGCGCTGAGCGACCAGATCCGCCTTGCCGAAGCCCGCGTCGTCTATGCCCGCTGGCGCGATGCCGCCGCCGCCGCCGATGCCGCCAAGCGGGAAGCGCAGGCCGCCGAGACCCGCGTCGCCGCCGCGCAGGAACTGGCGGGCGAAGCGCAAAAGCAGCAAGCCAAGGCCGCCGAAGCGCTGATCGCCGCCCGCGATGAACTGGCGGACCGGCGCGACGATGCCAATGCGCAGGGCCACCGCATGGCCACGCTCACCAGCCAGCTGGAAGCCGCCGAGCAGCGCCTCAAGGACCTCGACCGCCAGAAGACCCGGCTGGAAGAGGATCGCGGCGATGCCGACCGGCTGACGCGCGATGCCGCCGAAGCGCTGGCGCGTCTCGAACGCGAACTGGCGGAGGGCCGCAAGCAGCTTGAAGCCGACGAGGCCGCACGTCCGCGCGTCGCCAATGCGCTCGAAGGGGCAGAACGCGCCGCACGGGCGGCCGAACTCGACCTTGCGCAAGCAACCGCCGCGCAGGCCGGGGTCGAGGCCGAATGGCGCATTGCCGATTCCGAACTGACACAGGCCCGCAACCGGCTCGACCGCCTTGCCGCCGAAGCCAGCAGGCTCGCCTCGCAAGTCGAGGCGCTGGCACAGGCAGGCGATCTCGACGCCGCCGTTACCGAGGCGCGAGCCCGGGCCGAAGCCGCTCACACCGCGCTGGCCGCCGCGCGCGAGGGGCTCGATGCGCAGCAAGCTCGCAAGGCCGAGCTGCAGGCGGAACGCGACAGCGCCGCCTCGGCGCTTGCCGCCGCGCGCGCCGACCTTACCGGCATCGAACGCGAACATGCCGCGCTCACCAAGGACCGCGAGGCCCGCGCCAAGGGCGCCAAGGCCGCGCACGGCCTACCCGTCGCCATCGACGCGGTGCGCGTGGCCCCCGGTTATGAACGCGCGCTCGCCGCCGTGCTGGGCCGCGATGCCCGCGCGCCGCTGGGCGAAGCGGGGGGGGCCGATGGCCGCTTCTGGACCGGCGCCGACGCCCCTGCCCCGGTCAAGGACAGCCTTTCCGCCCACGTTACCCAGTGTCCGCCGGAACTCGCGGCCCGCCTCGCGCTGGTCCACGTCACCGAAGCGGACGATGGACGCGCGCTCGCGCCGGGCGAATGGCTGGTCACCCGCGCGGGCGTGCTGCGCCGCTGGGACGGCTTCGTCGCGCGCGGCGAAGGCGCCGCCGAAGCTGCGCGGCTGGAGGCCGAGAACCGCTTCCTCGAACTCGATGCGCAATTGCCGCCGCTGCGCGAGGCGGTCGTGGGGGCCGAAGCCCGGCAGGCGGAAATCCAGCAGCACCTTGTGGCGCTGTCCTCGGCAGTTGTCGCCGCCGAACGGGCCATCGCCGATGCTGCCAATGCCGAACGCACCGCCCTGCGCGCGGTCGATCAGGCCGAAGATGCGCGCCAGCGTCACGCTGCGCGCCGTGCCGAGATCGCGCGTGCCGAAACCGAACTTTCCGACCAGCGACAAGGCGCCGAACAGGAAGTCGCCGCTGCCGAGGGCAAGCGCGCCGGCTTGCCCGATCCCGAGGCCGGACGCGCGGCGCTCGACGCGGCAAGGCTCCGGAACGACACCGCCCGCACCGCGCTCCAGTCAGCCACGGCGGCACTGGCGGTGCACGATCAGGCGCTGGCCGTTGCGCGCGAGCGCACAGGCTCGCAGGCGGGCGACATGCGCAGCTGGCAAGCCCGCGCCGGGGACGCCACCAACCGCCTCGCACAGATGGCCGGGCGGCTGGAGGAGATCGAGACCGAGCGCGCGGTGATCGCCGCCAAGCCCGGCGCGCTGATGGAGCAGATCGAGCAGGCCGAAGCGATCCGCGTTCGCCTCGCCGAGGAACTGGGCAAGGCCGATGCCGCCGTGTCCGCGCTCACCGAAGCCGGGCGCAAGGCCGACACCGCGCTCGCCGCCTCGCAGGAGACGCTCGCCAGCGCCCGCGAATACCGCGCCGGCGCCGCCGCCCGGGCCGAGAACGAGGACGCCCGCCGGGTCGAGACCACGCGCCTCTCGGGCGAGCGCTTCCAGTGCCCGCCCCCGGTTCTGGCCGAGCGGTTCGCCTTCGCGCCTGCCGAAGTGGGCCGCGCCGAGGACGAAGCCGCCGCGATGGACCGCCTTGTCGCGGACCGTGAGCGGATCGGCCCGGTCAACCTGGTCGCCGCCGACGAACTGGCCGAAGCCGAATCGCAGCTCGACATCAGCCTCTCTGAAAAGGCGGAACTGGCCGAAGCGGTGAACCGCCTGCGCGGCTCGATCGCCAAGCTCAACCGCGAAGGCCGCGAACGCCTGCGCACCGCGTTCGAGGCGGTCGACGGCCATTTCCGCCGCCTGTTCACGCGGCTGTTCCAGGGCGGTCAGGCCCACCTCGCGCTGATCGATTCGGACGATCCGCTGGAGGCCGGTCTGGAAATCTATGCCCAGCCTCCCGGCAAGCGGCTGCAATCGCTGACGCTGCTGTCGGGCGGCGAACAGGCGCTGACCGCCGTGGCACTGATCTTCGGCCTGTTCCTCACCAATCCCGCGCCGATCTGCGTGCTCGACGAAGTCGATGCCCCGCTCGACGACGCCAATATCGAACGCTTCTGCGACTTGCTGGAAGCGATGACCAAGGAAACCGACACGCGCTACCTCGTCGTCACCCACAATGCCGTGACGATGAGCCGCATGCACCGCCTGTTCGGCGTGACCATGGTCGAAAAGGGCATCTCCCGGCTGGTCAGCGTGGACCTCGTCGGCGCCGAGGAATTGCTGGCGGCGGAGTAGCAACCTGATGGCCCTCATCGACGACTACCTGCCGCAGTTCCAGTTTTCAGAGATGCATGCCGCCACTGTGAAGGCAGGGGCCGACGCCATCCTCGATGCCGTTGCGGCCTATCGCCCGGAAAGTGATCCTTTCTTCCGCGCCATGATCGCCCTGCGCGAATTGCCTGCGCGGCTCACCGGCAAGCGGCGGCCCGAACCCTTCGGCATGGCGAACTTCACACTGCTGGAACGCACGCCAAGCGGCTTGGTCTACGGCTTGGTCGGCCAGTTCTGGCAGGCCGATTACGGTCTTCACCCTGTGGCAGACGGGCCCGCGTTCAGGACTTTCGACGAGGCTGGCGTCCCCAAGTTGGCGCTCGGCTTCGATGTCCACCAGACGCCCAAGGGTTGCCGCCTGACGACGCAGACCCGCGTGCATTGCCCGGATCGCGAATCCTTCCGGCGGTTCCGGCCCTATTGGCTGCTGATCCGCCCCGTCAGCGGCCTGATCCGCAGGCGCATCCTCGGCGCCGTACGCAAGTCCGCAGAGCGCGGCTGAATCACTTCAGCACGAAGCGCGGTCCCGGTCCCAACGCGCCTGCCTCGTCGTCGCGGTTGTAGAGGCGGCACTTCGCCAAGCTGAGGCAACCGCAGCCGATGCATTCGTCCAGCTTGCGGCGGGTCAGTTCCAGCAGCGCGATCTTAGTGTCGATCGCCTCTCGCATCGACAGGCTGATGCGTTCCCAGTCCTCCATCGTCGGCGTGCGGCCCTGCGGCAACGACGAGAGTTCGCGCTCGATCTCGGCAAGGCCCAGCCCCAGTTTCTGCGCGATCAGCACGAAGCTCACGCGGCGAATGTCCGAACGCAGGAAGCGCCGCTGGTTGCCGCTGGACCGCAGCGCGGTGAGCAGGCCCTTCTCCTCGTAGAAACGGATGGCGGAAACCGCGACCCCGGTCCGCCGGGCCAGATAGCCGATGGAAATGAACCGGTCTTCAACCATCCGCCTTTTCTGCCGCCTTTTCCATTTGACCTCAAGTTAACTTGAGGTTGCATCAAGGCCAAGCCGGCGATTCGACCGGCGAACAGCAGGAGACATTCCGATGGCCCAGGGCCGCCTCGAACATGCGAATATTACCGTGAGCGATATCGATCGCTCGTCCGCGCTGTTGCAGGATCTGCTCGGCTGGCACGAACGCTGGCGCGGCCCCGCGATCAATGGCGGCGAGACGATCCATGTCGGCGGGGATTTCAGCTACATCGCGGTCTATACCGACCGCAAGGAACACGAGCGTTTCGCCAAGGGCGCCCCCCTCAATCATGTCGGACTGGTGGTGGACGATCTCGACGAGGCCGAGCGCCGGGTGATCGCGGCGGGCCTCGTCCCGTTCAACCACGCCGATTATGAGCCCGGCCGCCGGTTCTATTTCTTCGATTGGGACGGCATCGAGTTCGAGCTGGTCAGCTACGCCTGAACCTTCGCAGCGCCGGGTCTCTCAGAGGATCCCGGCGTTGCCCACCACCCAGCAGGCCAGCGCCATGACAAGGCCGAGATCGCGGTTCGAGCGGAAGCGGGCCAGCGCATTGTCGCCGTCCTCGGGATCGAGCGTGGCGACCTGAAACGCCAAGTGCAGCGCCACCGGGCCAAGGCCGATCAGCGCCACCCAATCATGCCGCAGCATCCAGAAGGCGAGCGCCCAGAACGCCACTGCCAAAGTGTAGAACCCGGCAACACCCGCGCGCACATGACCGCCGAGCCGACGGGCCGAGGAACGGATGCCGACCAGCGCGTCATCCTCGCGGTCCTGTATCGCGTAGATCGTGTCGTACCCGATGCACCAGGCGATCGACCCGAAGTAGAGCGCGGCAAGGACCTCAAGGTGATCGGGGCGGATCTCCACCCAGCCGACCAGCGCGCCCCAGGTGAAGACCATGCCCAGCCACGCCTGCGGCCACCAGGTGATGCGCTTCATGAAGGGATAGGCGGCCACCAGCACCACGCTGCCCACGGCCACGAGCTGCGCCCGGGGGCGGAGCTGGAACAGCACCACCAGCCCTACCGCGCAGAGCGCCAGCAGCCAGATCCATGCCGCCTTGGGGCTGACCAGCCCGCTCGCCACCGGACGTGCAGCGGTGCGCGCCACCTTGCGGTCAAGATCGGCGTCGACGATGTCGTTGTAGACGCAGCCCGCGCCGCGCATCGCGATGGCACCGGCCAGGAACCAGAGGATGAGGCCCCAGCGCTCTTCTCCGCCCGCCAGCAGCACGCCCCAGGCGCAAGGCCAGAACAGCAGCCACCAGCCGATCGGCCGGTCGAAGCGGGCCAGCATGGCGAAGGCGCGCGGCATCGGCGGCAGGGCGGAAACGAGCCCGCGGTGTTCGGTATCCGGGACGAGTAGAGAGTCGTTCACGGCGGATGGGGTAATGCAAAAGGCCATGATTGTCATGCCCGAACGTGCCGAATCGACGCACTCGGCTGCCAGACGAATCCTTCGGCCGCGCCATGAGGGCGGCTCGTCGCTTCCGGGGGAACCAATCGACGGTGGGTAAAATGAGGTCCCCCTTTTCCGCGGCGCGCCCGATTCTCTTCGGCGCCTCAGGTTGCAAAGCCCGGAGCGGCGTTTTGCACCGGTCAACGAACGCCGGCCGCTCGCCGCGCTGGACCCGGGCGTAAAACAATGGGAAGCGCTGCGCACATCGCTGTCGCAACAAGGGAGCAAGCATAACGATGGGTGCCACTCCGGCCTGGCCGCCGCGCTCGGCCCCGCGCCTCTTCGTGACCGGACCGCTCGCCGAGAGTGCCCCGGTCACTATCGAGGGCGGGCAGGCGCATTATCTCGGCAAAGTCATGCGTATCGCCCCCGGCGACGCGGTGATCCTGTGCGACGACGAGACCGGCGAATGGGCGGCCGAAGTCGTCTCCGCCGGCAAGCGCGATGTCGTGCTTGCGGTGCGTGAACGACTGCGCGAGCGTGAGGCGGTGCCGGACTTCTGGCTCTGCGCAGCGCTGCTCAAGAAGCCGAACTTCGACCTCGTGCTTGAAAAGGCGACCGAACTGGGCGTCGCGCATGTGCAGCCGCTGATCACGCGCCGCTGCGTGGCGGACAAGCTCAATCCCGAGCGCGCGCTGACCATCGTCACCGAAGCCGCCGAGCAGTGTGCCCGGACTGCGCTGCCCCGGATCGCCGAGCCGGTGAAGCTGGATGCCCTGCTGCGCGACTGGCCCGAGGGGCGCACGCTGTTCTTCGCCGACGAGACCGGCGGGGAGCCTGCCGCCGCGCAATTCGCCGCGCATTCGGGCCCGGCGGCGCTGCTGGTGGGCCCCGAGGGCGGTTTCGACGACGAGGAACGCGCGCTTATCCGCGCACATCCGATGGCGCGGGCGATCACGCTCGGCCCGCGCATCTTGCGCGGAGAGACGGCGAGCATCGGCGCGACCGCGCTATGGATGGCCATCTCCGGCGATTGGTGAACGCCGAACTCAAGACCAAACAAACCTCGTCATCCCCGCGAAGGCGGGGATGTGGATTCACATTCGAAGTGCAACGGTTGAAGAGAGCATGCCTCGGCGGGTGTTTTGAAGTCGAGGCATTTTCGCGGTGTATTGTTGTAGCGTTGGATGATGTCCTCAAAGTGGGCAGGCGAGAGATCCTCGATGTTGGTCTTGCGCGGCAGGTCGCGTCTGAGGCGGCCGATGGCGTTTTCGACGCCGCCCTTTTGCCATGGGGCATGGGGGTCGCAGAAGAACGTATCGATGCCGAGACGGTGCAACCTGTGGTGCTGTGCAAACTCGGTGCCGTTGTCGAGGGTCAGGGTTTGGCGCAAGGCGGCGGGCCAGGGCCGCAGCATGGCGGCGAGCAGGTCGGCGGTGCGCCGGGCCTTTCGGTCGGGCGGATGGCAGATCAGGGTGTAGCGCGAGGAGCGTTCATGGGCGACGAGGATGGCCTGGCCGTATCGGGCGAAGAGCATGAAGTCGGCCTCCCAGTGGCCGGGCCGGGACCGATCCGCGGCCTCGTCCGGGCGCATGGCGATGGGTTGGCGCTTGGCGATGAAGCGGACCGAGGATCCGCCGGGCTTGCGGCGCCATCCGCGGCGGGCCTTGGCGCGGGGCAGATAATGGCGCCATGATCGATCGTTCGTCCGCCTGATCTGGGCATGGATGAAGCGATAGATGCTCTCGTGACTGATGATACGCACGCCGGCCTCGCGGGCCATGCGGCCGGCGATCTGCTCGGGTGACCAGCCGGCCGCGAGGCGGCCCAGCACGCCCTCGCGCAAGGCCTGATCGCGTTCGAGGCGCATGCCCGACCAGCGCCGGGCGCGCGCCTGCTCTTGCGCATAGCCGGGCCGATAGCCCACCGTGCTGCCGCTGTTGCGCTTCAGCTCCCGAAAGATCGTCGATGCCGAGCGATCCAGAGCTGCCGCGATCTGGCGCAGCGATTGCCCGTCTTCATGAAGACGGGCAATCGTACACCGCTCTTCCAGATCAAGCTGTTCGTAAGCTCTTCCCATGACAACACCATAACCTGGTGTTGCACTTCGTTTGTGAACTTGGCGGACCCCGCTTCCCTTGGCGTATGACGCAAGGCAGCGGGGCCCACGCCTTCGCGGGGGCGACGGCGTGATTGGGGCCGAATCTCGCCCCGACATCTCGTAAACCGGCACCCACGACCCACCGCGTTAACCTCCTCAATCGCCCCAAAAACGCCCGAAAACCGCGCCTCTCGAACAAAAGAAACCGGTCGGTACAAAAAGTTGTGGCATCCGGCTCGAAGGCATTCTACCTCCCCCGCCATGAGCACCCGTGAGGTTTCGGATCGCGACGATCCGGTGGTCGAAAGCCTGGATCAACTCGCCGCGCCGATGGCTGCGGGCGAAAAGCCGTGCGAGGCGTGGCGGATCGGCACCGAGCACGAGAAATTCGTCTACGACACCGCCGATCACCATGCCCCGTCTTACGACGAAAAGGGCGGAATTCGCGATCTTCTCAATGCCTTGACCCAGTTCGGCTGGGAGCCGATCATCGAGGAAGGCCCCAACGGCGCGAACGTCATCGCAATGAAGGGCAGCGACGGCACCGTCAGCCTCGAACCGGCGGGCCAGCTTGAACTTTCGGGCGCACCGCTGGAAAACCTGCACCAGACTTGCGCGGAAACCGGGCGTCACCTTGCCCAGGTGAAGACCATCGGCGATCACATCGGCAAGGCCTTCCTCGGCCTTGGCATGTGGCCCGACAAGACCCGCGCTGACCTTCCGATCATGCCCAAGGGCCGCTACGACATCATGCTGCGGCACATGCCGCGGGTGGGCACGATGGGCCTCGACATGATGCTGCGCACCTGCACCATCCAGGTCAACCTCGACTATTCGAGCGAGGCGGACATGGTGAAGAAGTTCCGCACCTCGCTGGCACTGCAACCGCTGGCGACCGCGCTCTTCGCCAACTCGCCTTTCACCGAGGGCAAGCCCAACGGCTACCTCTCGTACCGCAGCCATATCTGGTCGGACACCGATCCCGCGCGCACCGGCATGCTGCCTTTCGTGTTCGAGGACGGCTTCGGGTACGAGCGCTATGTCGACTACATGCTCGACGTGCCGATGTACTTCGTGTTCCGCGAGGGCCGTTATATCGACGCCGCCGGGCTGTCGTTCCGCGACTTCCTGAAGGGGGAGCTTTCGGTGCTCCCCGGCGAACTTCCGCGCCTGTCGGACTGGACGGACCACCTTTCCACCGCCTTCCCCGAAGTGCGCCTCAAGTCCTTCCTCGAAATGCGCGGCGCCGATGGCGGTCCGTGGGGCCGCATCTGCGCCCTGCCCGCGTTCTGGGTGGGCCTGCTCTATGACCAGACCGCGCTCGACGCAGCGTGGGATCTGGTCAAGGACTGGGACATGGAAGGGCGTGAGGAACTGCGCAATTCCGTGCCGAAGCTGGGCCTCGACGCCCCGCTTCCGGGCGGCGGCACGCTGCGCGACATTGCCGGCGAAGTGCTGAACATCTCGCGCTCGGGTCTGGCTGCGCGTAACCGCCTCAACGCGGGCGGCGACAACGAGACCGGCTATCTGGAACCGCTGGCCGAGATCGTCGCCAGCGGCAAAGTGCCGGCGCAGCGTCTGCTCGACCTCTACAATGGGGAATGGGGCGGGGATCTCTCGAAGATCTACGCGCTGAAGAGCTTCTGAGGGTTGAGGGATAGCCTCATCTGAGGCCCTCCCTCCCGCTCAGGCTGAGCCTGTCGAAGCCCCCTGAGGCGGAGCGCTGGGGCTCCCATCCTTCGACAAGCTCAGGATGAGCGGTGGAGGAAGGGCAAGACCCTTACTCGGCCGCCTGCGGCTCCCGCACGCTCGGCCGCAGCCTTTCAGCCAGCTTCGCCAATGTCCGCGTAATCAGCGCGTTCTCCGCCATCCACGCGTGATAGGCGCGGTACTTGGCGTCCTCGGCGAGCAGGTGCGCTTCCTCGGTCCTCGCCCGCCAGTAATAGATCGCGCTCACCACGCCGAGCAGCACGGTGTTGCACACCATGTCGGTCAGGGCATGGCTGGTAACGAGGAACGGCAGCGTCGAGCACCACCAGAACAGGTTCTTCGACAGATAGGCCGGGTGCCGCGTGAACCGATAGGGCCCGTTCGTCAGCACCCCGCGATAGGTGAGGTTGGAGAAGCGCAGACCGAACGCGAAAGTCGCCCAGGCATAGATCGCCGTCAGCGTGACCAGCAGCGCCGCCCAGACCCACAGCAGCAGGGTATGGCCCTGCAACCAGAACGCCCAGCCCGGCGTGTTCACTTCGTAGCCCAGCACATCGGCCCGGCCCATCGTGCCCCAGACGAAGGGCGGATAGCACATCAGCGCCGCAACCCAGCCCGCCAGCAGCGGATTGCCGCTGCGGATATGCGCGTCCAGCGGGCGGAAGGTGAAGATGTAGCCCACTGCGCCGATCTGCACGTCGATCAGGAACAGCAGTGCGATCAGCGTCGAGCCCAAGGCCACCGGATCGCCCGCCATGGCGCCGAAATCGGCCGTCACCACTTGCGCGAAGCCACCCGGCAGGATCGAGATCATGAAAGCGCCGAAGAAGGCCTTGATCGCCCAGGCCCGGCCGTGCCGCTTCACCTGTTCGCGGCCCCATGCCTCGCGCCCGATCAGCAACGCGCCGAAGTGCCATGCGGCATCGCGCGGCTCCACGAGATGGCGGTCGAGCCAGAACACGTAAGGCACCGAAAGCACCAGCAGCGGCAGTGCCGCCGCGCCGATCACCTCCATCGCGAAATGGTACTGCCCGTCCCAATACCAGCGGCCGATGCAGTAATAGCCCGCGATCAGCGCCCACGTGGCCCAGAGCCCGGCGAGCTTGGTGATCGATATCTCCCCCGTCTCGGCCAGCCGGCGCGCGCGGCGCCAGTCGATCCCGGTCGAGGGACGGCGGTGCACTTTGTCCACCAGCAGTGACCAGAGGCTCATGGCAAGGCCGGTGACGAACAGCGTGGCGACGGCGGCATAGGGCCCGCTCATCGGCGCGTGCGGCCCCGGCAGCGCCAGAGCATCGGCCACGGCGGCCCACTTGCGGCAGAGCAACAACCAGCCGAGCAGCGCGGCGAGCCCGGTCAGGCCCACGCCTGGCGAAACGTCGCTGGTCGGTCTGGAAATGCCGCTGTTCATGCCCAGCGGCCTAGCGGCAATTGGTTAAGGAAAACGGCCGCCGGTGCGCTGGGCGCTACCGGCGGCGGAATTCGTGCGGATCAGCGGAAGGCGCTGATCGTGCCCGAATCGTCGAGCACGTAGAGCGTCTGGTTGGCGACGATGGGCGCCAGCGAGATCGGGGACTTGAGTTCGTGGGCCAGCGTGAAAGTGCCGTTCGTCGGATCGACGGTACCCAGTTCGCCGCGCGAATTGCCGATCCACAGCTTGTTGCCGGCCAGAATCGGGCCGACCCAGAAGATCGGGCCCTTGCGCTTCTTCGCGTTCTGGTAGCGCTGAAGCTGCGTCAGCCAGCGGACCTTGCCGCTGGTGCGGGCGATGGCCAGGATCTCGGCATGGTCGTCCAGCGTGAAGACCCAGTCACCCACCACGGCGGGCGTCGAAATGCCCGCGAGGCTGAGTTCCCAGATGCGCTGGCCGGTGACCAGTTCGTAAGCCGCCATACGGCCGCCCTGACCCAGCGCATAGACGCGGCCACGGTCGATGATCGGATCGGCGTCAAGGTCGGTCAGGCTGCCCACTTCGGTCGCGATCGAGGTGCGGGCGAGCGCGTCGGACCACAGCTGGCGGCCGTTCTCGTAGCGGTAGGCGACCAGTTCGCCCGAGGCGTATCCGGCAATCACCGTGCCCTGCCCGGCAGCGGGCGTCGCCACGCCGAACACGCCCGACTGGGTGAGCGAGGCCGATTCGTTCCAGAGGACAGCGCCATCGGCCGCGTTGAGCGCGATGATCTGGTTGTCCTGCGTCATCACGTAGACGGCGTTGAAGCTCACCGTGGGGGCGCCGCGCAGCGGGCCGCCGGGCTTCTTGCTCCAGACCTGGCTGCCGTCGTTGGCGTTCAGCACGGCCACTTCGCCAAGGCCGGTGGTGACGTAGAGCTTGCCCGAATCGAAGCTGACGCCGCCGCCGAAGATCGCCTGGTTGTTACCGCCCGAAACCGCGAAGTTCTTGGTCCACAGATGCGTCCCCTTCTCGGCATCGAAGGCATGGACCACGCCGTCGGTGTCCATCACGAACATCTTGCCGTCCCCGATCACCGGTGCGGCGGCAAGGCGCTGGCGGGTGGTGGAACCGGCGATCTGGGCCGTCCACACGCGCTGCGGATTCTCGGCAAGTGCCAGATGGCCGTAGGACTTGCCGGCATTGCCGCCGCCCTGTGCCCATTCGGTGTTGGCCGTGGCGGGCGGCAGGATCACTGCCACCGATTCGAGCGAGGGATCGACCTTGGCACCGCTTTCGATGCGCGAGAGGATCGGCACGCGATCGCCCACGGTCGGCGTCTTGGGGTGCTTGCCGGTGGACTTGCAGCCCGAAAGCCCCGCCACCAGCGCCAGCGCGATCAGCGATGCCACGCGCATCTGCCTGCGGGCCGAGGGGCGAGCGGAGGTGCGCGACTTCGAAGCGGCACCGTTCATGGGCATATTCTCACCAAGCATTATCATTCTCCGGCAGGCGCGGCGGCGGCATCGGCCGCCGGCTGCCCGTTCTTTGTCTTGCCCAGCGGCTCGCCGCGCTCATCGACGACGTCGTCGACGGCATCGACGCCGAGCACTGCGGCAAGCTGGCGTGCGCGGCTGCGCAGACCGTCCTCGACCTGATCGTCCTTCGCAATGGCGGCGAAGAGCGGACCGGCCTGATCGGTCTTGTTCATCTTGATATAGGCCATGCCGACAAGCTCACCGGCCGCGCCGAACCACGGATTGCCGGGGGCGGCATAGGGCTTGAGCTTGGCCACCACGTCTTCGGGCTTCATCGCGTCGAAGTTGGCGCCCACGCCGCGGATCACGGCAAGGTCGCGCAGCGGCTGCGGCGCCTTGGCGTCGTTCGCCACGGTGTTGAACAGCTTGAGCGCATCGGCCTTGCGGTTCTGTTCGAGGGCAATGCCCGCAAGCAGGATCTTGGCCGACGTGGCGCTGCCGTCCGAACCGCTGTCGGCAATCGGCTTCAGCTTGTCCTTCGCCCCGTCAAGGTTCTGGGTCTTCAGCGAGTCGATCGCCTGGATGAACGCCTCGGAATTGGCCTCGCGCGCCTTTTCCCTCTGGTGCTGCCAGAACAGGTAGCCACCGAAGGCGGCCAGCCCGACCAGAATCGCGGCCAGCAGCGGCAGACCGAAGCGCTTGAAGAAGCCTTCCACCTGATCGTGGCGCAGCGCGTCATCGACTTCGCGCAGGAAGACATCCTGCTGCGCGGCGAGTCGCTTGGCGGACACGGGATTGGAAGTCGAACTATCGGAAGGAGGCAGAGCCAATTTTCGGGCGCTTTCTGCGGAAATCGGGATGGTTGCCGGGCTGTTTAGCGAATGGTGGCGGCTTTTCAACGATGATCTGGATTGACGGTGCGGGCGTGAAGCGCGGCTGAACGGTCAACGGAGGCGGCAAAAGCCAGCTCCGGACGGCCGGATGCGCCGCTGTAGACCGCGCGATAGGCCGCGATCATGGCCGCTTCGTCATATTCGGCTTGCGCTTTCGCGCGGTTGGCGGCGCCCACCCGGGCGCGCAGCGAAGGCGCACCGGCAAGTTGGGCGAGAGCCGAGGCCAGCGTCGTCCCCGCTTCCCTCTCATCCGCCGGGACGATGAAGGCACGGTTCTCCGCCGCGACCATGTCGGCCACGTCGCCCACCGCCGGGGCCGCCACCGGCATCCCGGCGGCCATGGCCTCCACCACCGAGATCGGGAACTGCTCGCTCCGGGAGGACAGCGCGAAAATGTCGAACAGCCCCACCGCGCGCGAGGGATCGGCCACGAAGCCCGGAAGATGGACGCGCCCCGACACGCCAAGGCGCTCTGCCTCGGCCAGAATCGCGCCGCGTTCCGGGCCTTCGCCAAGGATCACCAGCTTCCAATCCTGCGGCAATCCGGCGAAAGCGCGTACCAGCCGGGGCAGGTCCTTGACCGGGCGAAGCCCCGCCAGAGTACCGACCCAGCGGTCGCCCTCTTGCTTGATCACGCCGGGCAGAACGTCGGGCCGGGGCTTGTCGATGAAGGCAGCGCAATCGATGCCGTTGGGAATGAAATGGAGGCGCCCGGACGGCTGCCGCCATGCATCGCGGGCAATGCCCTCCAGCCGGCGCGAGGGCACGACCAGCGCGGCCGCCCCGGCCAGCGCCAGGCGGCGGAACATGTTGCGCGAGGCCTTGAGGCCGTTCGCCTCATCCTCGTTGAAGCCGTCCTCGTGGTGGACCAGCGCGGGAAGCTGGAGCAGCCCGGCGTAGAGCCGATGCGCCAGAACCGCGTCCATCGCCCCCCAGTTGTAGGTGAGCACGAGATCATAATCCCGCATGGCCTTGGCGATGCGCCAGAGCCGGGGCGGCGTGGGCCGCCCCTGAAGGCTGGGGAAATCCGTCGGAAAGCCGACCTCCAGCACCGGATCGAGCACGACCGCCGCGCCCAGCTCGCCCACCTGCGCCGACACCACGTCATGCGCCACGCCGGGGCCGAACGCGTTCATCAACCGCGCCGCGCGCAGTTCCTTGCCGCCCGCCGCAAAGCTCGAATGGAGGTGGAGGATGCGCAAGATCGCCCGCTCTTCCGCGCTCAGTCCGCGCGGTCCAGCAGTGCCTCGATCGCGGCCACCGCTTCCGGCTCGTCCAGCGTGGGTGCGTGGCCGAGATCGGGCAGTGTCAGCGCCTCCGAGCCGGGCACGCGGCGCAGCATCTTCGCCAGCGTGGCCTCCGAAAGCAGGTCGGAATGCTCGCCGCGCAGCACCAGCAGGGGCCTCCCGGCTAGCGCTTCCCATGCAGGCCAGAGATCGGGCTGGGCATCGACATCGTAAGCCGAGAAAGGCTCGGCGATCTTCATGTCGTAGTCGAAGACCATGCGGCCATTGCCCGAAAGCGTCATCAGCCGCTTGGCCATGCCGATCCAGAAATCCAGCGTGTGGCCGGGATGGGCGTCGCCCAAGGTGCTCTCGATCCCGCGCGCGGCATGGACCCAGGTAGGGAAGCTGCGTCCCTGCCCGACGTAGTCCTGGATCCGCTCCATGCCCTCGGGTTCGAGAACGGGGCCGACATCGTTGATCACCGCTCCGGCGATACGCTCCGGCATCAGCGTCGCCAGACCCATGATCATCAGCCCGCCCAGCGAAGTGCCGATGGCGACGAACCGATCGATCCCCTCCTGCTCCAGCAGGGCCAGCAGGTCCTCGCCATATTGAATCGGGGTATAAGTTGCCGAATCGCGGGCATATTCGCTGTCTCCGCGCCCGCGCATGTCGGGGCAGATCGCCCGGCGGCGCGCGGCAAGGCGCGGCGCCAGCCGCTCGAAATCGCGGGCATTGCGTGTGAGCCCCGGCAGGCAAATCACCGGCAGACGGCCGGATTCGCCCGATTCCCCCTCGATGGCGGCATAATCGCGGAAGTGCAGCTTCAACCCGTCGCGGCTCGACCAGAACCGATCTTCATAACCCGTCATCTGAGAAGCTTGCGACCTCCTGATACCCGGCTTGATCGGCGGGCCCTCAAGCGCCACTATCGCCCGATGCGAAGCGAACCGCAAGCAAGTGCCTACCGTCCGGCCCCGTGTATCGAGGCGATTTCCGACTGGATTGCAAGTCCCGTGCAGGCGGCGGAATTTCCGCGCCACGTCCTGCGCTTCCGCAATCAGAGGTGGGCCCGCGCAGTCGGCCTCGACGGATTCGACGACCAGAGCTGGATCGCCCATTTCGGACGGTTCGAGCCGCTGGAAGGCAACCTGCCCCAGCCGCTGGCGCTGCGCTATCACGGCCACCAGTTCCGCGTGTACAATCCGGACATCGGCGACGGGCGCGGCTTCCTGTTCGCGCAGATGCTCGATGGCGAGGGGCGCGTGCTCGATCTCGGCACCAAGGGATCGGGCCAGACGCCGCACAGCCGAGACGGCGACGGCAGGCTGACGCTGAAGGGCGCGGTCCGCGAGATCCTCGCCACCGAAATGCTGGAGGCGCTGGGCGTGAACACCAGCAAGACCTTCTCGGTGGTCGAGACCGGAGAGGCGCTCTGGCGGGGGGACGAGCCCTCGCCCACGCGTTCGGCGGTTCTGGTACGGCTCAGTCACGGCCATGTGCGGATAGGTAGCTTTCAGCGCCTGCTGGCGATGGACGATCGCGCGCATATGGAATCGCTGGTCGACTATTGCCTCAAAACCTTCCCCGGCCCGCTGCCGCCCAAGGATATGCCCGGCCGCGACGAGCCTGCGGTGATCCTGCTGCATCAGGTGGTCGAGCGCATGGCCGATACCGCCGCCGGATGGATGGTCGCCGGATTCGTCCACGGCGTGCTCAACAGCGACAATATCAATATCTCGGGTGAGAGTTTCGATTACGGCCCGTGGCGCTGGCTGCCGCGCTGGGATCCGGCCTTTACCGCCGCCTATTTCGACCACTCTGGCCTCTACGCCTTCGGCCGCCAGCCGGAGGCGGTGCTGTGGGACTGCGGCCAGCTTGCCGTGGCGCTGCGGCTGCTGGCCGAAACCGAGCCCTTGGTCGCCGCGCTCGACCGCTTCGCGCCGCTGTATCAGCAGGCGATGTACCGCCGCTTCTGCTGGCGGCTCGGCGTCGAACAGCAGGACGACGCAGCCGATCTCGCGCTGATCCAGGCCGCCGAAAAGGCCATGGTCGCCAGCGGAGAAGCGCCGGAAACCTTCTATTTCCGCCACCGCGCGGGCCGCGCGGCGGACGAAGACGGCTTCGGCGAACTCCTGCGCCAGCGCCGCCCCAGCGCCGCGGCGGACGATGCCTTCTGGCAGCAGGACGGCCCGCCCGGCGTGCTGATCGACGAAGTGGAACGCATCTGGTCCGCCATCGACGAGCGTGACGATTGGGATCCACTTCACGAAAAGGTCGCCGCGATCCGCGAACTCGGGCGCCAGCTGGGCCCCGCGCCCGTTGCCGCCGGGCACAGCCGTTAGGCTCTCATTAGGGATAACCGTGCCATAGCGGTCGTCTCATTCCGACCTTCCAACGGACAGACCCCGTCATGCACGGTGCAGCCAGCACAAAGGCCCCACTCCCCGCCGTTTCGGCCAAAGACAATCGAGGACTCGCCAAGATCGTGAGCGCCGAGACCGCCAGCCCCGAAGCCGCCAGCGACGCACAGATCGTCTCGTGCGAACCGGCAACGGGCGCGGAGATCTGGCGGGGCGCGGTCTGCTCGGTCGACGATGTGGTCGAACGTGCCCGCCGCGCCTGGCCCGGCTGGGCCGCGCAGCCGCTGTCCACCCGCATGGAACTCGTCCGCCGCTTCGCCAACGAAGTGCGCAAGGAAGCCGAGCCGCTGGCCGAACTGATCGCGCGCGAAGTGGGCAAACCCTTGTGGGAAGCCCGCGCCGAGGTCGAGGCCGTGGTCGCCAAAGTCGAAGTCTCGATCCGCGCCTATGCGGAGCGGACCAGCCAGCGAAAGCTCGACAGCGCGCTGCAGGGCACGATGGCGCTGCGCCACAAGCCGCACGGCGTGATGCTGGTGCTGGGGCCCTACAATTTCCCCGCGCATTTGCCCAATGCCCATATCGTGCCGGCGCTGATCGCGGGCAACGTGGTGATCTTCAAGCCGAGCGAGAAAGCGCCCGCCACCGGCGAACTGCTGGCACGCTGCTTCCACCGCGCGGGCATTTCGACCGGCGTCGTCCAGCTTGCCATCGGCGGACCGCTGGAAGGGCAGGATCTCGTCGCCCACAATGGCGTGGACGGCGTGCTGTTCACCGGCTCCGCCAATACCGGCATCTCGATCAATCGCCGCCTCGCGACCCGGCCCGACAAAGTCGTGGCGCTGGAAATGGGCGGCAACAACCCGATCGTGCTCTGGGACACGCCCAAGGTGACCGACGCCGCCGCGCTGGTCGTGCAGTCCGCCTTCGCCAGCGCCGGGCAGCGCTGCACGGCGGCGCGCCGGCTGATCGTCAAGGCCTCCCTCCACGATGCGATGATGGCCGAGATCAAGACTTTGGCCGACCGCATCATCGTCGGCGCGCCGTTCGACGATCCGGCTCCGTTCATGGGCCCGGTAATCGACAATGCCGCAGCAGACGGTCTGGCCGAAAGCTTCCTCTACCTGCTCAGCAATGGTGGCAAGGCGATCAAGCACCTGATTCGTCAGGACGAAAACCTGCCCTTCCTCAGCCCCGCGATCATCGACACAACGGCGCTGAAGGACCGCCCCGATGTCGAGCTGTTCGGCCCGATCCTGCAAGTGATCCGCGTCGACGACTTCGACGAGGCGATTGCCGAGGCCAACAACACCCGCTTCGGCCTTGCCGCCTCGCTGATCGGCGGCAGCCCACAGGACTACAACCGGTTCTGGGCGCATGTCCGCGCGGGCATCATCAACTGGAACCGCACGACCACCGGCCCCAGCCATTCGGCGCCAATGGGCGGCATCGGCCTTTCCGGGAACCACCGGCCGAGCGGCTACTATGCTGCCGATTACTGCGCCTATCCGGTCGCCTCGGGCGAAATGGAACAGCCGCGCGCGATGATCGGGGTGGGGCTCAGGTAGCGTTCTCGCTCAACGCCCGCCTGTTCAGCGCCCAGAAGTGACGAGATCCACTTCCGTCACGCCGTTCGCCTGCTTGCGCGCATAGACCACATAGGCGCGCCCGGCCTTGTCACCGCCCAGCACTCTGTCGCTGCCGTCAAGGCGGTACTCGGCGGTGTAGCCCGCCTTGAGCGCCATCGCGCGGTAGAATCCGATCACGTCCTCGGCCCCGACCGGGGTGCCGAAGCTCACCACGCGCAGCGCGCAGCCGTCCGTGTCGGTTCCGGCTGCTTCCTGCACAGCGGCGCGCGGATAGAGCGGAAGTTCGGCGGGCAACCGGGTGCCCCAGGCAGCGGCATACTGCACCTTGCCCGCGCAGTCGGTCTTGGCGGCCTTGGCTGCGGGGGAGACTTGCGCGGTCGCCGCCACCCGCTGGGCAAGGGCCGAGGCGCTTCCCCGCGTCGGCGTGGGTAGCGGCTGAAGTCCGCCGGCAAGCTGGGCAGCGCTCTGGCGCGCGGCCTCGACAGCCTCGGGCGAACGGCTGGCGGGCGAAAGCGCGATGCCGCTCTCCGGCGCCGCTGAGGTGCTCTCGCCCGTCATCGCCGGATCGACCACGATGCGGTCGCCGAGCGTGGCTTCGGTCTTGTCCGCGGCGGGCTTGTCCGATTTCGCATGGCACCCGGCGATTGCGGCGGCGAGCATCAGGCCCACGGCACTTGCGGCAGCTCTTGTCATCCCATCACCTTTCCGGCCGCAGCGGCGGGAAAATCGCGACCCGCGCCCGTTCTGCCTTGCCGATCCGCAAAAATCCTTCCTGCGCGCGGCGCGAAAGACAAGGGCGCGGAGGCGCCGATCGTGGCGGTGTCCCAAAACGAGATGGCCCGGCCGCGAATGCTTGCGCGCATAAGTACGCCGGCGCCGAACATGGTCGAGGGCGTCCACGGACACGCCGTGAACGCCCTCTCCGCCTGCGCCCGATCGGCCGCGAGGCGGACTCCCCCCGCGAGTCGCCGTCCGCGCGGGGAAATCCTTATTTTTCGGGTTTTAACGGCAGTAAGAGTCGCCGCGGTCGATCTCGCGGCCCACCAGCGCACCGCCCACCGCGCCCAGCACGGTGCCCAGCGTGCGATCACCGCGCTGGTCGATCTGGCGGCCGAGCAAGGCGCCCGCCGCACCGCCGATCAGCAGGCCGGTTGTGCCGTTCTGGCGGCGGCAATAATAGCGCCCGCCGTCACCGCGCCAGACGCGCGTGTCGCGATAGACCGGCTCGCCGCGATAGCTGCTGCGGTAGCCGTAGCCGCGCCGGTAATCGTCCCTCGAATAACGCTCGCGGCTGTGGGCATAGCTCTCCTGCCCCGGCGCCACGAAGCTGGTCGCCGGAGCGAAAGCCGGAGCTGCCGAAGCCGGCAGGGCACCCGCCAGCGAGACGGTGGCGACAGCAAGGGCTGTGGCCTTGGTCAGTGCGCGCATTGTCAATCTCCTCAGTCTGGCGGCGGGCAGTCGCAAAACCCGATCTCCGCTTCACACATTCATGTTTAAGCAGAGAAACCTGAACGCTGTGCAACGCGGCCGTCAGAAACGCGGATATCGACGAGGCGAATGCTGGGATGCGACGAACCGCTTGCCGGGCTCCGTCATGCTCCCTATCGCACGTGCTCAATCTGCCCTGGATATCCTGTCATGCCGCATACTCTCCCGCGCCGCTCCGGCGGTCTGGCGCAAGCGCTGGGCGCCTATTTCGTCTGGTGCCTGTTCCCGATCTACTTCGCGGCGCTCCACACGGTTTCGGCTTTCGAGGTGGTGGCCTGGCGGATCCTGTTCACGCTGCCGTTCTGCCTGCTGATGATCGCGATTCTGAAGCAGGGCGCCGAACTGCGCGCCGCGCTGACCAATCCGCGCATTCTGGGCGCTCTGGCGCTGAGCGGCGTGCTGATCGGCACCAACTGGTCGATCTACGTGATCGCGGTGATGACCGGCCATGTCATCGCGGCGAGCCTGGGCTATTACATCAACCCGCTGGTCAACGTGCTGGCCGCCACGATCTTCCTGCGCGAGAAGCTGTCACGCCTGCAATGGGTGGCGGTGGCGCTGGCCGCCATCGGCGTTGCCATGCTGGCGCGCGGAGCCGTGGACACGCTGTGGATCAGCATCGGCCTTGCGCTCAGCTTCGCGGGCTATGGCCTGACGCGCAAGCTGGCGCCGGTGACGGCCCTGCCCGGCCTGACGGTGGAGACGATGGTGCTGATGGTGCCGGCTCTGGGCCTGCTGGCTTGGCAGGCGATGAGCCCGGCCGGCCTGTCGATGGGCTCTTCGCTGCGGATCGACCTGCTGCTGGCGTTCGCCGGTCCGGTGACCGGCGTTCCGCTGCTGATGTTTGCCAGCGCGGCGCGTAAGCTGGACTTCTCGCTACTGGGCTTCATCCAGTTCGTGACGCCGACGGGCGTGTTCTTCGTCGGCCTGATCGCCTTCCACGAGCCGCTGAAATCCTCGCAGCTGGTGTGCTTCCTGTTCATCTGGACCGCGATCGCGGTCTTCTGCTGGGACCTGCTGAAGCGCCGCCGCGCGGCTGCCTTGGCCTCATAAGAGAGAAGGATTTCGCGCGGAGGCGCGGAGACGCGGAGGGAGGTTGCGTGGGCGGCAAAGCCGCTCCCTGTTACCCTGCCTTTGTGCCTGCCGCCACGATGGACGGATAAGGCGACTTCGCCGCAAGCGCGAGTTCACTCCGCGTCCGCGCCAAACCTTCCTGTCAGCCTCGCGCAGCACCACGCTTCAGCAAGGCCTGCACGAACGCGTCGAGATCGTCGGCATCGACGTCCAGCGTCTCATCCCATTCGGCCAGCAGCGCGTCGATATCCTCGCGCTTGTAGGGTTCGCCGGGCTGGTGCTTGACCGGCGCTGCGTGGTGCGGCCAGGGATGGTCGGTGGCGTTGTTGTAAATCCAGCCCACGAAGCAGAGCGCGCCGACGTTGAACACGAACGGGACAAGATGCTCCCAGCCCCACGCCGGCGTGCCGGTCGCGCCCAGCGCACAAAGCAGCGCACAGGCGCCGCCAGGCGGGTGGAGGCTACGCGTCATCGTCATCACCGCGATGGCGAGCGCCACGGCCACGCTGCCTGCCAGCCAGGGGTCGCCGATCAGCCTGCCCACGGACAGGCCGACGGCAGCCGACAGCACGTTGCCGCCGAACACCGACCACGGCTGCGCCAGTGGGCTCGCCGGTACCGCGAAGACCAGCACGGCCGAAGCGCCCAGCGGCGCGACAAGGAAAGGCAGTGCGGGATCGTAACCGCTCTCCAGCAGGCGCGTCAGCGCGCCCGCGACGGCGATACCGAAAAGCGCGCCCAGCACCGCGCGAAAGGGGCCAAGGCGGCGCTTGCCGCCCACCTGGGTTGGGATGATGCTGTTCAGCGCCACGGCCGCGCGAGCCTCCTCGTAGAAACCGGAGCGGCGCCTATGAAGCAATCGCCGCCCGCGCGCCATGCGAGAGATGCTTGTCGGCGGCCAAGCCAGACTGCGCGCCGCCGACTTGCGACACCCTTGCCGTAAATTGGCCATGATCGCGTGATTGCTTGCAAGCCTGTTTATCGGTTGTTTGTCGCATTTTCCGAGTCGTCAGGTGATGTCACCTGACTTGAAAATGCTTCAGGGACTTACTTGCAGGAGTGCGATCCGCATGCCCCCCACCGATTCCCCAACGGCCTCTCCTCCTGCCGTCGAACAGTCGCTTGGCGCGTTCGACCTTGCCCGTCTACGCGGCGACGACGGCAACGCCATCACTCTCGTCCGGAAACGCTGCCCTGAAGGGAAGCCCGGCGAAATCGTGGTCTGCGCACCGGACCCGGAGGCGAACCGCCTGCGTGCCCTGCCCGACACGTATAAAGTGACCGAAGGCCTCGGCCGCGCCGAACGGCAAATCGCGCCCGGCGTCGTTGCAGACGTGCACATGGACTCGGTGACCATGCCTGGCGGCGTCGTCAGCAACCGCGTCATGGCCGGCGTGAAGATCGCCTTCTAAGCCCTAAAAAAGAGCCCGGTCCGCCAGAGGAGGCGAACCGGGCTCGTCAGGCGCCCCTCGGGAGGGAGGAGCAGGGGCGCCGTCAGCCTGATCGGAGGGGAATCAGGCGAACTTTCCAGCCTTGGCGATTTCGGCCACCGGCTTGCGGTTGCTGGCCACTTCACGCTCCTGAAGGAATTCGGGCAGCGTGCCCTTGTCGCCCATCTTGCCCAGCGCGAAGGCGGCTTCCAGACGGTGGTCGGCCGGGATGCCCAGTGCGGCTTCGGCCTCACCGAACTTCAGGCCGGTCATGCCGTGGGTGTGATAGCCCAGCGCCTGTGCCTGCAGGGCGGCCAGCGCCCACGCCGCACCGGCGTCGAAGCTGTGGCTGTGGTTGTTCGAATTGCCCTTGTCCGAGCGCATCTGGCTGTCCGAAACCACGAAGACCAGCGCCGAAGCGTCCTTGGCCCAACCCTGATTGAACTCGATCAGCTGCGACAGGAACAGGTCCCAGTTCGCATCGCCCTTCTTCGCATAGAGGAAAGTCCAGGGCTGCACGTTGTAGGCCGAAGGGGCCCAGCCACCGGCTTCGAAGATCACGTCGAGGTCTTCCTGCGGAATCTGGCTGCCGTCGAAAGCGCGCGGCGACCAGCGATCGACGATGAGCTTTTCGACCTTGGGGTGGGCAATGCGTCCGGTCATCTCGGGTATCCTTGGGAAGAGGTGGATGGGAGTGTTGAAAGTGCAGATAGCCCGTCCCGCGCCATCGGGGAATCGGGATAATTTCGACGGAACTGTTCCAGTAATCAGAAGAGACGTGTGCGCCGTGATGAACCGACCCTATGATCCGGTCTTGATCCTTCGCGCCTTTTTCGCGCGCCTTCGCGCTCTTCCACAGGAGCGCCGCTTTTTTGCCGAATCCAGTGTCTTGCGCGCCGGGGCGGCGTCCCCCACTTATCGCCCATGACTGCCAGCCGCTTGTTCGACCGCGCCGTGATCCGGCTCTCCCCCCGTGAAGGTTCCCAAGAAGACGTCGCCGATTTCCTGCAAGGACTGGTGACGGCCGATGTGCGGAAACTGCCGACCTGGGCGGGGCTGCTCACGCCGCAGGGCAAGGCGCTGTTCGACTTCATCGTCTGGCCATCCGGGCACGACCTGCTGATCGACTGCGAGACCGATGTCGCCCCCGCCTTGATCAAGCGACTCTCCATGTACCGCCTGCGCCGCGCGATCGATATTGCGCGCGATGATTCGCTCGCGGTCCACTGGCGTCCGCATCTGGGCGACGGCGCCGCGCCGGACCCGCGCCTCCCCGCGCTCGGCGAGCGCTGGATCGCCGCCATCGACGAGACCGATCCGGCCGAACAGGAGACCGGCGCCGATGCCGAGTGGCGCGCGCACCGTTTGCGCATGGGCGTGACCGAGGGCCGCGCCGAACTAGGCGAGGGCGAGACGCTCTGGCTTGAATGCAATGCCGTGGAACTGAACGGCGTCAGCTTCACCAAGGGCTGCTACGTCGGGCAGGAGAACACGGCGCGGATGAACTGGCGGCAGAAGGTCAACCGTCGCCTCATCGTGGTGCCGTTTGCCCGTTCGGACGAGAAACGCCGCCGCGCCGCCTATGAAGACCTTGGCTTTGCCGTAGACCACCTGCGGGTAGAGGCCATCGATCCGGCAGTCCGCCCCGCGTGGCTGCCGCCCGAGGAAGAAGCCTGACAGCGATCAGCCCGGGCAGGCCGCTCCCGTCGCCTCCTGGATCGGATGCCCGGCATCGCACCGGTCGAGTTCGACCGCGAAGATCCGGGCCCTGAGCGGCGCGCCGCGCGCGTGACTGAAGCGTTCGCGATATTCGCCGCTGTCAATGAAGCCGGTGGCATCGAGCACGCGGCGCATGGCCACGCTATTCTCGAAATAGCTGGCGACCACCCGGCGGTGCCCCAGTGCCCGCGCCTGATCGAGCAGCGCGCGAACCGCCTCACGCGCATAGCCCATGCCGCGATATCCGGGCGCGATCCAATAGCCCATCTCCACGTCGTCCTCGAACCGGCCAAGCCCGATGCCGCCGACCAACCGGGGACCACCGGGTGAACGCAAGTACATGAAGAAATGGGGCAGGCGCGGATCGCGGTCCAGCGACAGATAATCGTGCATCGCCTGCGCCGTGCGCGGCAAAGCGCTCACGCCGACATTGCGCTGAATGGCCTCGTCCGAAATGGCATCAACCAGTTCGTCGACATCCTCGGGCCAACCGGGCCTGAGGAACAACCTCTCCGTGCGGACGAACATGTCACGGCTCTCCGTTGTTTTTGTCCCGCATCCGCATCATGCACGATGCGCGTTGCCGATGCACGGATTTTGCGGCGCGCCGTCGCTCCGGCGCTGCCAAATTCGCACCCGATGCGGATCGATCCCCGCTCCGGGCCGGGCTGCGGGGCGGTCTCGGTGGAGAACCGCCCCGGCGCAATGTCGCACCGAATCAGCGGGAAGCGCGGCCCTCAGGCCGCGCGGCGGCGCGGGGCCTGTCGCGCCGGGGACATTCGGGCAGGCGATACGCCGCGATTGTCCGAATCGCTGTCGCAATCGCTCGGCGCGTCGAATTCCAGCGCATATTCGCGCGCGGGATAGGTCATCTCGCGGCCCGTGCTGAAGCGCTCGACAATGCGGCCGGTGCGGGCAAATCCCGCCTTTTCGAGCACGCGGCCCGAAGCCGGATTGTCGATGAAGTGGTTGGCGACGATCCGCCGGTGGCCGATCGCGCGCGCCATCGACAGCATGGCCCGAGCCGCCTCGCTGGCAAAGCCCTGACCCCAGTGGTCGCGGGCGATCCAGTAGCCAAGGTTCACTTCGCCGTGCACTTCGGAAAGGCCGATGCAGCCGAGCAGACGCGCGCCGGCGGCGCCGGGCTGGGTGACCAGCAGACGCGGCAGCAGCAGGTCCTGCGGCAGATCCAGAAAGCGCCGGGCATCGTCGGCAGTATAGGGCCAGGGCGCCCGGGAGAGATTGCGCACGACGGACTCGTCGGCGATCAGGGCCAGAAACTCTTCCCTGTCCTCAGGCCAGCCGGGCCGCAGGAACAGCCGTTCGCTGCGAATGAACATACTATGTCTCCACTCTTCAGCCCCGCTTCCTTCATAAGAAGGAGTCGTGACATTGCGATTACGCGCGCGGCCAATTGGCGGAAATCAGGCACATTTTACGGAAAAATGCGCGAGATTCGGGCCAGCTCGAAACGCGGGCGACGAGTGAGGGAGACACGAAAAGAGGGAGACGGGCTGGCCCCTCTCCCTCGTTCAGCCGATCACGAAGATCGGCAGGGCCATCCCGTCAGGATGGCCCTTTTATCGACCATCCGAATTATTCGGCGGCTTGCGCCATTACGTCTACGGAGACGTATTTACGGCCCTGCTTGCCATCGTGGAAACGCACGCGACCTTCGGCGGTGGCGAACAGGGTGTGATCCTTGCCCATGCCAACGTTCACGCCGGGGTACACGCGGGTGCCGCGCTGACGGATGATGATGTTGCCGCCGATCACTTCCTGACCGCCGAACTTCTTAACGCCAAGACGGCGGCCCGCAGAGTCGCGACCGTTGCGCGACGAACCGCCTGCTTTCTTATGTGCCATTGCTCAGTTCCTTCCGCGTTTGGCTCAGGCGACCGACACGATGCGCAGCAGAGTCATCTGCTGGCGGTGGCCGTTCTTGCGACGATAGTTGTGGCGGCGGCGCTTCTTGAACACCACGACCTTTTCGCTCTTGGCCTGAGCGATGATTTCGGCCGAAACCGAAACCTTCGAGGCGTCGAGGACTTCGCCGTCCTTGCCGGCGAGCAGGATGTCGCCGAGAGTGATGGTCTCACCGGCTTCACCAGCCAGCTTTTCAACCGCGATCTTGTCTCCGGCGGCAACCCGGTACTGCTTGCCGCCCGTGCGCACAACTGCGAACATGGTGCCCTTACCTAATCTCTAATGTGTGCCCGTAACGAGCCGAAACAAACCTGCCCCGGCCGCTCGGGTCCAATGAAGAACCTTGGAGCCTTGCGGGCGACGCGCCGTTACCCCGCCTACGGACGAGGTACCGGAAAGAGTGGGTGCCGTTAGTGCAACGCCCGATTCGTGTCAACCAATGACTTGGCAGACTTTGGCCGAAACCTTGACGCGGGCCGCTGAAATGCGACTCCCACATGTCGACAACGCGCATAGCGACTCGTTTGCCGCTCGCGATTGCCGTCGCGCGTGCTATGGCACATTCATGATCCGCGCAAAAGCCCGCCTGCTGCCGCTTTTCCTCGCTACAGGTCTCGCCGCCTGCTCGTCCGCCGGCACTTATCCCTCGCTTGCCATCCGTCCGGTGGAGCGCGCGACGCCTGTCGTGCAGAATCCGTCGGCCACGCCCGTCCCCCTGCCGCCGCCCAGTGCGGATACCGTGACGCGAATCAACGGCCTGCTCGCCTCCGCCCGTGAGGCGGACAGCCAGTTTGCCGCGCGGCGCACCGCTGCCGAACGCGCGGTCTCTGCCGCCGGGTCTTCGACAGGCAGCGATTCCTGGCTTTCCGCGCAAGTCGCGGTCTCCGCCTTGCAGGCAAGCCGCGATCCCTCAATCGCGGCACTGGCCGAACTCGACACGATGTTCGCAACCGCCCGCGACGCCTCGCCCAACGAAGAATCGCCCACCACCAAGAGCATCGCCGCGGCCCGCGACGAAGTGCAGGCGTCGGTAACCGCACAGGACGAAGTGGTCTCGCGGCTCAACGCGCGACTTGGCACCTGAGATCAAGCTCCTGCCCGCCGGTCACCCCCAGCGGGCAATATCCTCGAAATCCTGCTCGCGCGGCTCGATCCAGTGCCATTGGCCGTCGCGCCGCTCGCGCTTCCAGAACCACGATTCGCTCTTGAGGTGGTCCATCGCGTAATCCGCCGCGGCGAAAGCGTCGCGGCGGTGGCGCGCTGCGGCGGCGACCAGCACGATCGGCTCGCCCGGCATCATCGTCCCGCTGCGGTGGACGATCAGCAGCCCATCGAGATCCCAGCGCCCGCGTACGCGTTTGGCAAGATCGCACATCGCCGGCAGCGTCAGCGGTTCGTAGTGCCGCAGTTCCAGCGCCTCCACCCCTTCGCCGGCGCGTACTTGCCCCAGAAAGCTGACCACGCCGCCAGCGTGCGGCAGCTCCGCCGTGAAGGCCCCGAGCAGGGCTGCGGGATCGAAAGCGGCGGCGAGCAGGCGAACGTCGTTGCCCACCTCAGCCTCCGGAAACGGGGGGCAGAAATGCGAGTTCATCGCCATCGGCCAGAACAAGTTCGTACTTGTCCGCCACAAGCGCGCCGTTGATCGCCACCCTCACCTTTTCGCTGACGACCGCGTCGGCCAGTTCGGGCGGGAAATGCCCGCCCAGCCAGCCGATCACATCGTACCAATCGAGCGGCGCACTGGCGGCGATATCCTCACCCGCGCGCCCCGCCACGTCCTCCAGACGGCCAAGAAACACCAGCTTGGCCCGCATCCTCAGCCCCCGGTCATCGACATGTGGCGTGCCAGGGCGGGCGCGGCGCCATGCCCCTCGATAGCGAAATGGTGCCGCTCGGGCTTGATGCGCATCGCCATGTCGAGCCCGGCGTCGAGCGCGGCTTCCGGGTTCTCACCCCGCAGCGCCGCGCGCAGATCGACCCGCTCGTTGCCGCCGAGGCAGGCATAGAGCTGGCCTGTGGCGGTCACGCGGATGCGGTTGCAATCTTCGCAGAAATTCTCGGTAAGCGGGGTTATCAGCCCCAGCCGTCCGCCCGTCTCCGCCACATCGAAATAGCGGGCCGGCCCGCCGGTGCGGTGTGCGCTGGGCGTCAGCGTCCAGCGCCGTTCCAGATCCGCGCGCACTTGGGGGAGCGGCAGGTAGTGGTCGAAGCGGTCTTCCTCCACCTCGCCGAGCGGCATGACCTCGATCAGCGTGGAATCGAAGCCTTGCGCGTGGGCCCAAGCCACGATTTCGGGAATCTCATGCTCATTCACCCCCCGCAGGGCGACGGTGTTGAGCTTGACCGCCAGCCCGGCCGCTTTCGCCGCCGCCAGCCCTTCCAGCACATCCGGCAACGAATCGCGGTGGGTGATACGCGTGAAAGTCGCGCGGTCGAGCGTATCGAGCGAGACATTGATCCGGCGCACCCCGGCATCGGCGAGATCGTCCGCAAACCGCGCGAGGTGCGTGCCGTTGGTGGTGAGCGTCAGTTCCTCCAGCCCATCCCCGAGCTTGCGACCGACAGCGCGGACCAGTTCGATCATATCGCGCCGAACCAGCGGTTCGCCGCCGGTCAGGCGCAGCTTGGTCACGCCCCGGGCAATGAAGCCGAGCGCCAATTTGTGAAGCTCGTCGAGCGTCAGCACATCCTTCCGGGGCAGGAAGGTCATGCGCTCCGGCATGCAGTAGGCACAACGGAGGTCGCACCTGTCGGTCACCGAAAGCCGCAAGTAGGTAATGCGGCGGCGGAACTGATCGACTAGGGGCGTTCGCGCGCTCATGCCCTTGCTATAGCATTGCCCCGGCGCCGGTTCCATCCAGCTGCAACAATTGGCCGGTTATGCCTTCCGCCGCAGACAAATAGGCCGCGGCGGCGGCAATCGCGACGTCCTCGTCGCTTTCCAGTGCATTGACCCGCAGCGGCGCATGATCGCGGGCCAGTCCCTGCACCGCCGCCAGCCGCCAACCGCGATGGGTGTGATCGGCAGGTGCGAAGACCAGAGTGAGTGCCGAACCCGCCGCAAGCACGGCGCGCGCGCGCGGCAGAACATCGGCATGGAACTGCGCGGCGGCATCGAGCGGGTTTTCCGCCAGTGGACCGACACGCAGGATCATGGCTCAGCGGCGCTGCCGGGTGAGCGTGATGCCGATCTTCTCGCCCGCTTCGGCGATGGCCAGCTTGACGATCTTCACCGTCACCGCCTCGATCCGCGCGTCCTGCAGGAACAGCGTCTCGCAGACGTGATCGGCCACGGCCTCGATCAGCTTGAAATGGACGCCCTGCGGCAGCGCATCGCTGGCCGCGAACTTGAGGTCCATGTAGTTCTTGCTCTCAGTGAGCGGCGTATCGGGCGTGTAGCGGTCGATCGGCTTCATCGAGACCTGGATGGTGAAGCGCAGCGGCTGCGGCTTCCCGGTCTCTTCCGAGTAGATCCCGGTGAGAACGTCGTGTTCGAAATCGGCGACTTCGAGGATGAGCGAATCGGTGATGGGGGTCATGGCGGCGGGCTTTAGCCGTTATTCCGCCAACGTGCGAAGATTGCCGTTGGCAGCAGGCGACCTTCCCGTTCATCCTGAGCCTGTCGAAGGGCGTCCTCGCGGACCGAGAGGTCGCCGTGCTCGATGGTGCCGGGCAGGTCGCGGAACAGTTCTTCCATCAGCCCGGCCAGCGCGAGCGAGGACATACGCACGGCATAGACGGTGAGGAACAGGAACTTGCTGTCGTCGTCCAGAAGCTGGCGGCAATCGGCGAGCAGGCCGGGCAGGTTCTCTTCCAGCCGCCACGTTTCGCCAGTCGGCCCGCGACCGAACTTCGGCGGATCGAGGATGATGCCGTCATACCGCTTGCCCCGTCGCACTTCGCGCGCGGTGAACTTGGCGGCATCGTCGATCAGCCAGCGGACCGGGCGATCCTCCAGCCCGGCCAGCGCAGCGTTCTCGCGCGCCTGACCGACCGACTTCTTCGAGGCATCGACATGCGTCACCGGGCCATGCGCCGAAAGCGCCAGCGTGCCGACGCCGGTATAGCCGAACAGGTTCAGCGTATTGGCATCGTCGCGGCCGGCGAGCATCTCGCGCATCCAGTCCCACACCGGCGCCATGTCGGGGAAGAAGCCGAGATGGCGGAACGGCGTGCACTGGGCGGTGAAGCGGACTTCGTTCCACGCCAGCGGCCAGCCATCGCGCGGCACCGGCTTGTCGAACTGCCAGCGGCCACCACCGTCTTCGTCCGAGCCGGGCACGAATTCGCCGTGCGCGTCCCAGTTTTCAAGGCGCGGCGTCCACATCGCCTGCGGTTCGGGGCGCACGAAGCGGTGGTCGCCATAGCGCTCCAGCTTGCGGCCGTGGCCCGAATCGACAAGGCCGTAATCGTCCCAGCCCTCTCCGGCGAGGATGACGGGCTGGGTCTCCAGGCGTGCCATCAGATCTTCGGGCTCGCGTGCTGGGCCACGAAATCGGCGATCGATTCGTAGTCGCCGGTCAGGTCGACGCACTTCTCTTCACGCTCGAACAAGTCGCCGACGCGCGCGGGCAGGCCCGAGCGCTGGCCGGTGGCGCGTTCGACGGCGTCGGGGAACTTGGCCGGATGCGCGGTTGCCAGCGTGACGACCGGGATGCTCGCGTCGATACCTGCCGTGCGGGCGGCGAAGAGACCACAAGCAGTGTGCGGATCGATCAGTTCGCCGCAATTCTCCCAGGCCCAGCGGATGGTCGATGCCATTTCGTCGGCATCCGTGCGGGCGGACGAGAACAGCGCGGCCGCGCCTTCACGCTGCGCGTTGGTCAGTTGCATGGCCTTGGTCGCTTCGAACCCGGCCATCTGCTCGGCCAGCGCCTTGCCGTCGCGACCATTGAGGTCGAACAGCAGGCGTTCGAAGTTCGAGGAGACCTGAATGTCCATCGAAGGGGCGGCGGTCGGCGTGACGGTGCCCTGCGAGTAGTCGCCCTCCGCCAGCGCGCGGTGGAGGATGTCGTTAACGTTGGTGGCAACGATCAGCTTCTCGACCGGCAGGCCCATCTGCGCGGCGACATAGCCAGCGAAGACATCGCCGAAGTTGCCGGTCGGCACCGAGAAGGCGACCTTGCGATGCGGCGCGCCTAGCTGGAGCCCGGCGGCGAAGTAGTAAACCACTTGCGCCATCAGGCGGGCCCAGTTGATCGAGTTCACCGCGCCGATGGCGAAGCGGTCGGTCATCGCCTTGTCGTTGAACATGCGCTTCACGGTGGCCTGCGCGTCGTCGAACGAGCCTTCGATGGCGATGTTGTGGACGTTGGGCGCCAAGACCGTGGTCATCTGGCGGCGCTGCACGTCGGACACGCGGCCCGTGGGGTGCAGCATGAAGATATCGACCTTGGCACGGCCCGCCACCGCGTCGATCGCGGCCGAGCCGGTGTCGCCCGAAGTCGCGCCGACGATGGTCAGGTTGCGCTCCGAACGGCCGAGGAATTCCTCGAACAGCAGGCCCAGCAGTTGCAGTGCCACGTCCTTGAACGCCAGCGTCGGGCCGTGAAACAGTTCCAGCACCCACTGCTGCTCGTCCAGCTGCTTAAGCGGCGTCACCGCCTTGTGCGCGAATCGGCCGTAGGCCTGGGTGGTCAGTTCCAGCAGGCGGTCATAAGTCAGGCTGCCCTCGACGAAGGGGAACATGATCTTCGCGGCCAGCTCGGCATAGGGCAGCCCCGCCATCGCGGCGATCTCTTCCGCCGAAAAGCGCGGCCACTCGCGCGGCACGTAGAGGCCGCCGTCCGAAGCGAGACCGGCGAGCGTGGCGCCTTCGAAGTCGAGCGCCGGTGCGCTGCCGCGGGTGCTGATATAATCCATGGGGCGCGGTTAGCCGGAGGGGGGCGAAATGAAAAGCCTGTCGTTGGGCTGACGCGCGAACAATTCCTAAAGGGGGGCGTAGTTCGGCGGTTAGTCGAATGGAGCAAAGACTCAAACGGGACGCGCGGAACTGTGTCTCAAGCACTTCGTCGCTACCGCGAAGGCGGGGGGCCCGCTTCCTTCTCGCAACGCCAGCAAAGAAAAGCGGGATCCGCCAAGTTCACAAACGAAGTGCAACACCAGGTTATGGTGTTGTCATGGGAAGAGCTTACGAACAGCTTGATCTGGAAGAGCGGTGTACGATTGCCCGTCTTCATGAAGACGGGCAATCACTGCGCCAGATCGCGGCAGCTCTGGATCGCTCGGCATCGACGATCTTTCGGGAGCTGAAGCGCAACAGCGGCAGCACGGTGGGCTATCGGCCCGGCTATGCGCAAGAGCAGGCGCGCGCCCGGCGCTGGTCGGGCATGCGCCTCGAACGCGATCAGGCCTTGCGCGAGGGCGTGCTGGGCCGCCTCGCGGCCGGCTGGTCACCCGAGCAGATCGCCGGCCGCATGGCCCGCGAGGCCGGCGTGCGTATCATCAGTCACGAGAGCATCTATCGCTTCATCCATGCCCAGATCAGGCGGACGAACGATCGATCATGGCGCCATTATCTGCCCCGCGCCAAGGCCCGCCGCGGATGGCGCCGCAAGCCCGGCGGATCCTCGGTCCGCTTCATCGCCAAGCGCCAACCCATCGCCATGCGCCCGGACGAGGCCGCGGATCGGTCCCGGCCCGGCCACTGGGAGGCCGACTTCATGCTCTTCGCCCGATACGGCCAGGCCATCCTCGTCGCCCATGAACGCTCCTCGCGCTACACCCTGATCTGCCATCCGCCCGACCGAAAGGCCCGGCGCACCGCCGACCTGCTCGCCGCCATGCTGCGGCCCTGGCCCGACGCCTTGCGCCAAACCCTGACCCTCGACAACGGCACCGAGTTTGCACAGCACCACAGGTTGCACCGTCTCGGCATCGATACGTTCTTCTGCGACCCCCACGCCCCATGGCAAAAGGGCGGCGTCGAAAACGCCATCGGCCGCCTCAGACGCGACCTGCCGCGCAAGACCAACATCGAGGATCTCTCGCCTGCCCACTTTGAGGACATCATCCAACGCTACAACAATACACCGCGAAAATGCCTCGACTTCAAAACACCCGCCGAGGCATGCTCTCTTCAACCGTTGCACTTCGAATGTGAATCCACATCCCCGCCTTCGCGGGGATGACGAAGAGAGACGTTAGAGGCCGCGAACTTTGACGCGCTTACTTCCGCCCTCGCTTCACTAAGGCCAGCGCGTAGATCACCAGCGCCGTTGCCGCGAAGAAGAACCACTGCACGGCATAGGCGAAGTGATTGTTGGGAATTTCGGAAGGGTCCGGAATGGCATTGGCCTCCAGCCCCGCAACCGGCGGCGCGGCCACCAGACGAGGGCCCGGGGCGATCACGCCGTGGAGAGTGCCGCCCGACCAGTCCCCCCCCGCCATCGGCAAGCGCGACCAGCCCAGCACGATGAGCGCCTTCGAACCATCGGCCAGCGTGCATTCGGCGGTCTGCGCCATGCCCGATTCGCCCTTGGCATTGCGACCGGCCATGCTGGAGCGATTGGCCGCGCGCACGCAGTCGATGCGGGCGCGGCGGTAGAGCAGGTCTTTCTGCCCTGCCGCATCGCGCGGCCACGATACTTCGGCAGTCATCGTCTGCGCCGCGGCATAGTGCGCGAGCAGCGATTCCTTCTCGTCGAGACGGCGGAGCTGCCAGAACCCAAGCCAGATCATCAGTGCGACGGCAGCGGCGACGACCAGCGTCGGCAGGATCGGAATGCGAGGCAAGTCAGTCTTCCTTGATGCGACCCTCGCCAGCCCGGCAGCGAAATTCGGCGCCGGACAGTCAGGCTATGGCAATGCACAAACCGGCGATTACGAGCATCGCCCACCCCTGTCTCCGTCCCGCATGGGGAGCAGAGACCGAAAAGGGCAGCCGAAGCGGTGTCCGGCTGCCCTTGAGGATTCGGTCACGGGGCCGCGACCCCGTGCGAAATCGAATGATCGCCTGCGGCCATCAGTGCGTCGGGTGGCCCCAATTGCCCCAGACGTAGATCGCCACGAAGAGGAACAGCCACACGACGTCGACGAAGTGCCAGTACCAGGCGGCCGCCTCGAAGCCGAAGTGCTGACGCGGGGTGAAGTCACCCTTGTACGAACGCACAAGGCACACGATCAGCATGATGGTGCCGACGATGACGTGGAAGCCGTGGAACCCGGTCGCCATGTAGAACACCGAGCCATAGGTGTTCTGACCGAAGGCGAACGGCGCGTGGATATATTCGTAAGCCTGGATCGAGGTGAACAGCAGGCCCAGCAGCACGGTGGCCCAGAGGCCCTTCTTGAGCCCGTCGCGATCGCCGTGGATCAGCGCGTGATGCGCCCAGGTGACCGTGGTGCCCGAGCAGAGCAGGATCAACGTATTGAGCAGCGGCAGGTCGAACGGATCCATCACCGCTTCGATCGCCTTTGGCGGCCACTGGCCACCGACCACCTCGGCAATAGTCGAGGGGAACAGCGAGAAGTTGAAGAAGGCCCAGAACCAGCCGACGAAGAACATCACTTCCGAAGCGATGAACAGGATCATGCCGTAGCGCTGGTGAAGCTGCACGACCGGCGTGTGATCGCCGGCGTGGGCTTCGTTGACGATCTTGGAGAACCACGAGAACATCGAGGCCAGCAGGATCGCAAGACCCAGCCACGGCACGAAAGCGCCGCCGGGCATCTTGTGCATGAACAGCACCATGCCCGAAGTGAAGGTGAGTGCACCGATCGTGGTAGCCAGCGGCGCGATGTCCGGCGGAAGAATGTGGTAATCGTGGTTCTTGGTACCGGCCATGGCGCCTTCGTCCCCGTTGCTCGAATCTGCCTGTTCGAATCTGTCCGGGGACTTGTGTCGTCCCCGTCATTTATTGTTCGTTGAAGGCCTTAACCGCCCGTCTGCTTGCGGTCCAGTGCCTTTGCATCGCTCCCCGCGTCGGCAACGCCGGTCACGTGGAAGGTGTAACTGAGCGTGATCTGCTGCACGTCCTTGTTGTCGGGGTCCTTCAGGATTCCCGGATCGACGTAGTAGATCACCGGCATCTTCACGCCCTCACCGGGCTGAAGCGTCTGTTCGGTGAAGCAGAAGCACTGAATCTTGTTGAAGTACCGCGCCGCCTGCTCGGGCTCCACATTAAAGCTGGCAGTGCCGGTTATGACCTTGTTGGAATTGTTTTTGGCCCAGAAAAGCGCCATATCGCGCTCTCCGATGGTCACCGTGTCGGTGCGCTGGAGCGGCCTGAAATCCCAGGGCATGCCGCGCTCGACATTGGCGTCGAAGCGGATCGACATGGTCTTGTCGGTCACCTGGACCAGCGCCGCCTGGGCCTCGTCCACGCGGCGGGTGGTGCCGTCATACCCGGTCACCTGACAGAAGATCCGGTAGAGCGGTACCGAGGCGAACCCCAGCCCCAGCATCCCCACAGCCATCGACAGGGCGATAAACGCGATGCGACGGTTGCTGCGCGTCGCGGTTCCCGCCTGACCGGATGCCGTGTCGGTGCCCATCAGCCCATCTTCGCGATGGAAATGAAGAACACCAGTACCACGAAGGCCGCTAGACCGAGACCCAGCACCCGGTTGCGGCTCTTGCGGATTTGCTCCGGCGTGCGCGCATCAGCCTCCTTCGTATCGGAAAGGCTGGTCTTCGAGTCCGGCTGGGTCGATTCTGTCATGCTGGATCTTTCACAGGGCGATGAAGCGATCGACCACCAGCGCCGCGAAGAGCGCGAAGAGGTAGAGCACCGAATAGGCGAAAAGCTGCTTCTCAGGCTTCATCGTATCCTCGGCGCCGCTGCGTTCGCGCAGGCCGACCCGGATCGAGAGCGCAAGGAACAGGCTGGACAGCACAAGGGCCGAAATGCCGTAGATCGCGTGCGTGCCGCCGATCCACCAGGGCAGGACCGAAAGCGGCAACAGCAGGGCTGCATAGAGCAGGATCTGGCGGCGCGTGGCCTTCTCGCCCGCGACCACCGGCATCATCGGGATGCCGACTTTGGCGTAGTCGCTCTTCACGAAGAGCGCGAGCGCCCAGAAGTGCGGCGGGGTCCAGAAGAAGATGATGGCGAACAGCAGCACCGGCATCAGCGTGACGTGGCCGGTCACCGCCACCCAGCCGATCAGCGGCGGGAAGGCGCCGGCGCCGCCGCCGATGACGATGTTCTGCGGCGTGCGCGGCTTCAGCCAGATCGTGTAGACGACGGCATAGTAGAAAATCGAGATGGCCAGGATCGCGGCGGGCAGCCAGCCGACCGCAAAGCCCATCAGGAACACGGACGCGGCGCAAAGCACGCCCGCGAAATCGCGCGCCGTGGTGCGGTCGAGCCGGCCTTGCGGCAGCGGGCGCTTGGCGGTGCGCTTCATCCCGGCGTCAAGGTCGGCTTCCCACCACTGGTTGAGCGCGGCGGCACCGCCGGCGCCCATGGCGATGCAGAGGATCGCGGTGAAGGCGATGACGGGGTGAATGCGCTCGGGCGCGGCAAGCAGCCCGCAGAGGCCGGTGAAGATCACAAGGCTCATGACCCGCGGCTTGGTCAGCGCGATAAGATCGCGCCAATCGGCGGGGAGCGGCTTTTCGATGGTCGAATTGGGACTCGTGGTAGTCATGATTTCTGGCCCATACACCCGCAAGCGCCGCAAAAGCGAGGCCCTGCAAAAGCCGCCGCCCGCAGGCGTCGTCCCGGACCGGGTCCGGGACGACAGGGATCAGATCAGTGGTGCACCGTATCGCCGATGACGGGAAGCGTCTCGAACTGGTGGTACGGCGGCGGGCTGGTGAGCGTCCACTCAAGCGTGGTCGCACCTTCGCCCCAGTAGTTGTCTTCGGCCTTCTTGCCGGCGACGAAGGCATAGATGATGTTCACGAACCAGACGCCGATGCTGACCGCCATCACCATGTAGCCGATCGTGGCAACGTGGTTCCAGTGCGCATAAGCCTCTGCATAGTCAGGATAACGGCGCGGCATGCCCTGGAGACCCAGGAAGTGCATCGGGAAGAAGATCATGTTCACGCCGACGAAGAAGATCCAGAAATGGACGTGGGCGAGGAACTCGGAATGCATCCGCCCGCTCATCTTCGGGAACCAGTAGTAGAACCCGGCGAAGAGCGCGGTGACGGCACCCAGCGACAGCACGTAGTGGAAGTGGGCGACCACGTAATACGTGTCATGCAGCACGTCGTCGACGCCGCCGTTCGCCAGGACCACGCCGGTCACGCCGCCGACGGTGAAGAGGAAGATGAAGCCGATCGCCCAGACCATCGGGCTCTTGAACTCGACCGAACCGCCCCACATCGTCGCGATCCACGAGAAGATCTTAATGCCGGTGGGCACCGCGATGACCATGGTCGCCGCCGTGAAGTACATCTTCGTGTTCACCGACATGCCAGTGGCGTACATGTGGTGGGCCCAGACGATGAAGCCGACCACGCCGATCGCGACCATGGCGTAGGCCATGCCGAGGTAGCCGAACACCGGCTTCTTCGAGAAGGTCGAGACGATCTGCGAGATGATGCCGAAGCCCGGCAGGATCATGATGTAGACTTCGGGGTGACCGAAGAACCAGAACAGGTGCTGATAGAGCACCGGATCACCGCCACCGGCCGGATCGAAGAAGGTGGTGCCGAAGTTGCGGTCGGTCAGGAGCATGGTGATGGCGGCGGCGAGCACCGGCAGCGCCAGCAGCAGCAGGAACGCGGTGACCAGCACCGACCACACGAACAGCGGCATCTTGTGCATGGTCATGCCGGGGGCACGCATGTTGAAGATGGTGGTGATGAAGTTGATCGCGCCCATGATCGAGCCGGCACCGGCAAGGTGCAGCGCGAAAATGCCGAAGTCGACGGCGGGCCCGACCGAGCCGGACGTGGAGAGCGGCGCATAGACCGTCCAGCCCGTACCCGCGCCCATGCCCGTGCCGCCCGGCACGAAGGCCGAGAACATCAGCGAGCAGAAGCCCGCCACGGTCAGCCAGAACGAGATGTTGTTCATGCGCGGGAACGCCATGTCCGGCGCGCCGATCATCAGCGGCACGAACCAGTTGCCGAAACCGCCGATCATCGCCGGCATGACCATGAAGAACACCATGATCAGGCCGTGCGCGGTGATCAGCACGTTCCACATGTGCAGCGTGGCGTTGAAGTCCGAAGGATTGTCACCCACCAGCTTGGCGAAGAAGCCCAGGTACTGAATGCCCGGCTGGGCAAGCTCGGCACGCATGATGCCCGAGACGGCACCACCGATGACCCCCGCGAAGATCGCGAAGATCAGGTACATCGTGCCGATGTCCTTGTGGTTGGTGGACATGAACCAGCGCGCGAAGAACGCCGGTTTGTGATCGTGATCCGCGTGGCCGTGCTCGTCGCCGTGGGCCTGGAAATGTTCTGCGGTGGTTGCCATGTTCGGGACCCTGTCCTTCAATTCGCTCTTATTCGGCAGCTGCGGTGGCGGTTTCGGCGGCGGCAGGCGCCTCCGAGGCCTCTGCCGTGGCGGCAGGAGCAGGCGTTGCGGCGGCCGCGGCAGCAGGTGCGGCGGCCGGCTTCGCCTGGCCATCGATCACGCCGCCGGCGTGCGTGAGGACCCAGGCATCGTATTGCGGGCGGGGCAGCGCCTCTACCGCGATCGGCATGTAGCCGTGCTTGGCACCGCACAGTTCGGAGCACTGGCCGTAGTAGACGCCCGGCTTCTCGACGAAGAGCACCTTCTCGTTGATGCGGCCCGGAACGGCGTCAAGCTTGAACCAGAGCGAGGGAACCGCGAACGAGTGGATCACGTCGGCCGCCGTGATCTGGAGGCGAATCGGTTCGCCCACCGGCACCACCATGCGATTGTCGACCTCAAGGTGCGAGGGACCGTCCCAAGGCTTGGAACCGACTTCGCGCACGCCGTTGTTGATGGTTGGCTGGCCGGGGATGTTGAGCATGTCCGAAACGACTTCGAAATCGCCGTTATCGGGATAGCCGTAAGTCCAGAACCACTGGTTGCCGGTGATCTTGACAGTCAGCGCGCCCTTGGGGGCCGGCTTGTACTGCTTGGCGATGAGATCGATCGAGGGGACCGCAATGCCGATCAGGATCAGCACCGGGAACAGCGTCCACACCACTTCGAGAATGGTGTTGTGGCTGGTTTTCGAAGGCACGGGATTGGCGCGGCGGTTGAAGCGCACGGCAATGATCAGCAGCAGAAGCAGCACGAAAATGGTGATCACGGTGATGATCGGCATCAACACGATGTCGTGCATCCACGCGCCATATTCGCCAAGCTTCGAGAACTGCGGCTGAAGCCCGATGGCGCCGGGAACCGGCATGCCGATACCCGGAGTCGGCTTCATCGGCGTGTAACCCGCGACGGGGGCCGCAGCTTCCGCCGCAAGCGCGGGAATGCTGGCTGCCACACAAAATGCCGCGGCAGATGCCGAAAATGCCAGTTTCAGTGCCTTTGCAGCCTCTCCCCGATTACGAACGGTGCCCCAATTACGAACGGTCTTGCCCAATGTCATGGATTCAGCGCTTTCCCGTTTCTTATTCGCGCCAGAGACTCGTCTCAGTGAGTCGCCTCCCAAGCGCGCACCCCTGTTGCGGAGGCTTTTTGCCCCCCTTCTGCGGGGGCTATACGCGCGCTTGCCGCGTGTCTCAAGCGCCTCTAGGGGATTTTCGCTCCCGTATGACGCGATATCGCGCATGAACATTGCAAATTGCACCAAAGGATTACGCCCCGATGCAGGAAGAAGAAGTCCTCGCCGAGTTCCGCGCCAGCAAGGCCTTGCTTGAGGGGCATTTCCTGCTTTCCTCGGGCCGTCACAGTGCGCATTACCTCCAGTGCGCGCGCGTTCTGATGAACCCCGACCGGGCGGCGCGACTCGCCGTCGCCCTTGCCGCAAAACTCCCCCACGATATTCGCAGGGCGATCAACAAAGTGGTTTCGCCGGCCATGGGCGGCGTCATCATCGGCCAGGAAATGGGCCGCGCGCTTCAGGTCGATGCGATGTTCGTCGAGCGCCCGACCGGCACTTTCGAGCTTCGCCGCGGCTTTTCGCTCGAACCGGGCGACAAGGTGCTAATGGTCGAGGACGTGGTGACCACCGGCCTTTCCAGCCGCGAAGCGATCAAGGCGATCGAGGAAGCCGGCGGCGAAGTGCTCGCGGCAGTGTCCCTGGTCGACCGTTCGGGCGGCTCGGTGGACCTGGGCGTGCCTTACTTCCCGCTCGTCGCGCTCAATTTCCCGACGTACGCGCCCGATGAACTGCCGCCCGAACTGGCCGCCACCCAGGCCGTCAAGCCCGGCAGCCGCGCCCAGCCCTGACCATCTGTTCCGTGGCCCGGACGAAGGACCGTACCGGCGCATTTTTCGGCATCGATCGTGCTGCCTGTCGGACCGCCATCGCCCCTGCGATTTCGGTCCGACAGGCTACGGAACCGGAAACGACGCAGCGAAACGCAAGGATGTGTTGCCCGCACCGGCCATCCCAATTATCTGCTGCCATGCACCGCGCGCGGCAATCCTGCTCTCGCGCCACCGTCCCGCAAATATCGCGATCCCGGATATCCCGGGGGCTTGCCGATTGACGTGTTTTCCATGGTGAACTGCCGATGACTTCCGTGCTCAATCCCTCCCGCCTGCGTCTCGGCGTCAATATAGACCATGTGGCCACCATCCGTAACGCACGCGGCGGCTTCCACCCCGATCCCGCCCGCGCGGCCGAGATCGTCGCGGCGGCCGGCGGCGACGGCATCACCGTCCACTTGCGCGAGGATCGTCGCCACATCCGTGACGAGGACCTGGTCCGCGTCGCCGCCGCCACCGGGCTGCCGATCAACCTCGAAATGGCCGCGACCGACGAGATGCTGGAAATCGCGCTGCGCCACCGCCCGCACGCCGCCTGCATCGTGCCCGAACGGCGTGAGGAGCGCACGACCGAGGGCGGACTGGACGCGGCCGGGCAGCACAACCGCCTCGCCCCGATCGTTGCGCGGCTTGCCGACGCGGGCGTGCGCGTGAGCCTGTTCATCGCGCCCGAGCCCCGCCAGATCGAGGCCGCCATGAAGCTCGGCGCCCCGGTGGTGGAGTTTCACACCGGCGAATATGCCCATGCCGAGGGCGAACAGGTCGCGGTCGAACTGCGCCGCATCGTCGACATGGCGGCGCTGGCCGCCAAGAACGGCATCGAGCCACACGCTGGGCACGGCCTCACTTACGACAACGTCCAGCCCATCGCCGCGATTCCACAACTCGCAGAACTCAACATCGGTCACTATCTGATCGGTGAAGCCATTTTCTGCGGGCTGGAGGCGAGTGTGAAGAAGATGCGCGCCCTGATGGACGAAGTGCGGTGATCGTCGGCCTCGGCTCCGACCTCTGCAACATCGAGCGGATCCAGAATTCGCTCGACCGCTACGGCGAACGCTTCCTGAATCGCGTCTTCACCGATGTCGAGCGCGCCAAAGCAGCCCGCCGGCCGCACACCGTGGCGGGCACGCTGGCCAAGCGCTTCGCGGCCAAGGAAGCATTTTCCAAGGCGGTCGGCACCGGTTTCAAGGCCGGGGTCTTCATGAAGGACATCGGCGTCGTCAACGCGCCCTCGGGCGCGCCCACGCTGGCCTTGACGGGCGGTGCGAAAGCGCGGCTCGACGGGATGGTGCCGGCAGGCTACGAGGCCGTCATTCACCTCACACTCACCGATGACCACCCATGGGCCCAGGCCTTCGTCATCATCGAAGCCCGCCCCCTCCCCCAATTCTGATTCGAGTTCTGCGCCCTGGACATGGCCGAAGACTTTCCCGAAACTTCCGCACCCGAACACGCACCCGCTCCACAGAGACCGGCCGACAGGGAAAGGGTGAACTGGCTGCACGAGCTGCGCGGGCTTGCGCTCATGCTGCTGGGTGTGCTGGCGTTCCATTCGCTGATCGCCAAGCCGTTCTACATCCCCTCGATCTCGATGATGCCCAACCTGCTGGTGGGTGACCGGCTGGTCGTGTCCAAGTATCCCTATGGGTGGAACTGGTCCTCGATCAGCTTCCACCTGCTGCCGCGCGGCACCTGGCACTTGTTCGAGCGCACACCCGAATATGGGGACATCGTCATCGTCGTGCCCGGCAACCGCAAGGCCGACCTCATCAAGCGCGTGGTCGCCCTGCCTGGAGACCGGATCGCGGTGATCGACGGGCGCATTCGCATCAACGGCAAGTTCGTGCCCCGCGAAGTGGAACCGCCGGTGCGCATTCCCGCCGACGATGCGCTGCGCTGCGAAGGCGATGCCGAGCCCGGCCACTGCTACGACGGCTTCGAGCACTTCCGCACCCGCCTGCCCAGCGGCAAGGAAGTTTACGAAATGCCAACCTACCGTGAAACCTTGCCGAACGGTGCCCGTTACAATGTAATCGATTATATCGATCAGGAACTGGACAACTATCCGGAGATCAAGGTGCCCGCAGGCCATGTCTTCCTTATGGGTGACGACCGCGACCGCTCGGCGGACAGCCGCGCGCCGTTCGAAACCGATATCTTCGGCCAGCCCGGCGGCGGCCTGGGCGGGCCCGTTCCGCTGACCGACATCGGCGGCCGCGCCGAATTCATCACCTTCTCGCTCGACGGCACGCAGACCTGGAACCCGCTGACCTGGTGGAAGGCCCTTCGCGAGGGCCGCAACTTCTCCAGCCTGCGTCCGCCGATCGACCCAAGCAAGGCCTGGAAATGAGCGGTTCCGGGGGCAACGACGATCCGACAGGGCATGAGAACCGTGCCGGCCCCACTGATATCGCCGATCCCCTGATCCGCACCGAAGCGCGCAAGGCCTTCGTCTGGATCGGCATGACCGCGCTGTTCGCGCTGGTCGTGTTCCTCTCGCAATCGCTGTTGGTGATCTTCGGCGGCGTTGTCGTCGCGGCCCTGATCGATGGCGGCGCGCGGCTCATCGGCAAAGTGCTCAAGATCCCGCGCGGATGGCGGGTGGGCCTGGTCCTGGTGCTGACACTGGCGTTCGCGATCTGGATGGTCCATTTCGCGGGCAGCCAGATCGCCGCGCAGGCCGCCGAACTGCCTGCCACGATCGAGAGCCAGTTCCATCGCGGCCTGCTCTGGCTGCAACGGCATGGCCTGATGCTGCGCGTGACCGATGTGCGCTCGATCGCGCAGGAAGCGATCAGCGGCGTCGGCGGCGGCATCGGACAGGTTACCCGCATGGTCGGCGGCCTCATCGGCGGGTTGACCACGCTGTTCCTGATCCTCGTGCTCGGCATCTACTTCGCGCTGGAGCCTCGGCTCTACCGTCGCGGGGTGGGCTGGATGCTCCCGCAGGAGCGGCGCGGCCATTTCGAGGCGACCGCCGAAGTCATGGGTCAGGCCCTGCGCCGCCTGCTGTTCGGCCGCATGATCGGCATGACCGTCGAGGGGCTGTTCACCTTTTGCATGCTGGAAATCTACGGCGTGCCGATGGCCACACTGCTCGGCCTCATCACTGGCCTGCTGGCCTTCATGCCCAACATCGGTGCGCTGATCTCGGGCCTGCTGATGATCCTGGTGGGCTTCTCGGGCAGCTACGAGATGGGGCTCTACACGATCTTCGTGTACCTGATGATCCACCTGATCGACGGCTACCTGATCGTGCCGCTGATCGCGCGCAAGACCGTGGACCTGCCGCCCGCCCTGGTCCTGGCGGCGCAGCTCATCATGGGCGTGCTGTTCGGCCTGCTGGGCCTTGTGCTGGCCGATCCGCTGGTGGCGATGATCAAGATCTGGCTCGAAAGACAGGCCGCCCGCAACGACGACCTTACCCCCGCTTCCCCGGAGCAGCCGCCCTCACTATGAGGGGGCCGATTTCGCGAAAGGGACGGCCATAATGGCAACAGGGACAGTCATCACCACCGGCGCGCTCGAATTCCGGGACGCGCTGCCGGCGACGGGCGGCGGGCTGCTCGGGCTCGACCTTGGCACCCAGACCATCGGCACCGCCTTCTGCGACGCCGGATGGCGCATCGCCTCGCCGGGAAAGACGCTGAAGCGCGGCAAGTTCGGCGCCGACAAGGCCCTGATGGAAGCGCTCATCGTCGAGCGCTCGATCAAGGGTATCGTCATCGGCCTGCCGCTCAACATGGACGGATCGGAAGGGCCCCGCGCCCAGTCCAGCCGCGCTTATGCCCGTAACCTTGCCGTGCTCGGCCTGCCGATCCTGCTGTGGGACGAGCGCTGGTCGACCACCAGCGCCGAACGCGGGCTGATCGATCAGGACATGAGCCGCGCCAAGCGCGCCACGCGCATCGATTCGGCAGCGGCCGCCGTGATCCTGCAAGGCGCGATCGACGCGCTTTCGGGCGGGATGTTCTGACGCGTCAGCGGCGTTTCGGTGCCGTATCGAAGCGCGCTTCGCCGGTGCGTCCTTTGTTGCGATAAGCGAACCATCCGGCCGCCGTGCTCAGCAGCAGCGTTGCGGTACTCGTGCCCACCGCTGTCGGGACCCGTTCGGGCCAGCCGCTCAGCCACACCATCGCCGTGCATGCGATTCCGCAGAGCATTATGACCAGCGCGCCGCTCCAGTCGATGGATGGCGCTGGGGTCGGGGGACGATCGCCCTTCTCCGCATAGCAGGCAATCGCTCCGGCAAATATGAACAAAGAGGCGCCATCCCGATAGGGCTGCAAGATCGGGACAAGCTCCGGCAGGCGCCAGCCGATGAAGCCGAGCATGAGCCAGGCTCCAAACCCCATCGACCCGACAACCTCGCCCGTCTTGCGGACGCCGCCCCTTGCTCGCTCTAACATCATGACCCCACGCCTCGCTCGCCCTGTTGGCGCTGCGCCTTAGCGACTTGCGCGACCAGTCGGCTGCCCGAGCGCTCCGCCGCCTGCCAGACGCTATCGCGCGCGGCCTGATCGCTCGCTTGGGCCGCCAATGCCTGCCACGCGACAAGGCGCATGCGGTCGCTCGGATGGCTGGTGCCGAAGCGTGTGGCCAGATCGCTTGCCGCTTCGCTGCCAAGCGCGACGGCAATGCGCAGGAAGCTCTCCGAGGGACCGTGGCCGAGCAGATCGGTAATCTCACCGCGCGCCACGTCGAACGTGTGGTGGCTGCCCCAGCCTTGCGCGGGATCGGTGTGGACGAGATCGATGGAGACCGACAGCGTCTCGGGCGCATCGCGCAGAAGGACGTCGCGGCGCGCGCGGTAATGGATCAGGCGCCCTTCATCGAGCGGGCCCCGCCCCACCAACTTCAGCGCGACCTGCTCGCCGACATGGCCGATCACCGCCTCGGGATCGTATTCATAGTCCTCGCCAAGGTAGCCCGGCCCGAAATAGCCGAGCGACAGCACGTCGCTCGCAAAATCCTGCGCTTCGCCATATCCGCAGGCGGTAGGCCCACTGGCGCGATACGCAGCCTCGCGCGGGGACGGCCAGATGCGTGCCCGGATCGAGAAATCGCCCCGGCCCGGCGGCACCAGCATCACCACCTGCGGCCCGGCGCCGACGAGCCCTTCGGCATCGGCGGGAACCGGCGCCAGCCCTGCGAGCAGGTCCACCAGCACATCGCCCAGAAACTGCCGGTCGTTGCCGAGCCGCTGCAACCAGTTCGCGGCATGCGAGAGGTTGATATCGTCTTCCGGATCGAAGCCCCAGACCGCCAGCGCTTCCGCGCATTCCGCAAGCGAGGCCGCCGTCGGGTCCCGCCGCGTCATTACCCGCGCCATTGCGCCACCTTCTCCAGTTCCGGCCATTCGTCGATCAGATCGCGCTGAAGCCCCCGGGCAGCCGCACCCAGCACCTCGTCCTCACCGCCGGCAAGCTCGCCCAGCAGCACCAGTCCGGCGCGGGTATCGAGCCCCAGCACCGCACGCAGCGCCGACCAGCGCAAGGAGACAGGCGCCGAACCGGTAACGATCCGCGCCAGCGCCGGCACCGCATCGCGCCGCCCCTGCGCCACCAGCACGGCAATCGCCAGTTCCAGCCGGCTGTCCTCTGCCCGCGCCGCCGCCCGGTGGAGCAGGGCACCATCTTCGAGCCGGAATTCGTGCACCGTATCGGGCACGCGAAGCTGCCGTTGGAGGCGCAGGACTACCAGCGCGCCATCCGCCGCCCGCATCTGCAAACCCTCACACCAGCCGTCTCGCTTGAGCATCACGCCCGGGCGCAGATCGACTTCGGCGCGTTGCAGGGGGGCAAGATATTCGGTGTCCCGCGTCACGCGCTCTGCCGTGCCTGTGCCGGCAAGAACCCGCACCCAAGTCTCGATGGGCGCAAATTCGGCGCTGTGCGGGTTGGGCTGCCCGGCCAGCGCAGCGCCGTCATAGACCGTGATCGCGAGACTTGCGATGCCATCCCGTGCCAGCAACAGCGTATGCGATGTTTTCCGGCGCGCGTGGCGAAGGGGAAGCTGCCCCAGCGGGCTCCGGGCAAGGCCGTTCACCGCGCCGTCCACCAGACCGCCGATCACATCGCCGGCAATCGCTGCATCACCGCCGAACAATCCGGCCAGCGGTCGGCAGTCGCCCATTGCCGCGCCCCGCGCAAATTCGCCCAGCGCGGCGAGTATCGGTGCCGCCGCCTCGCTCGATCGCCATTGCGCCAGCACAGCCGACAGCTGTCGCTGACCGCTTTCCCAGTCTGTATCTTCCGTTGTGAAACCTGACATGACCGTACAGAATCGCCCCGCGTCGTCGCGCTCAGGCGCCGGGGTGGAACTCGTAGAGGCAGGCCAGCAGTTCCGCCTGATTGTCGTCCAGCGAATGCAGCCGCGACGCATCGGCGAGCGAGCCGAACAGGCCCGTCAATCGATCAAGCTCGGGAATCCGGGAAATATCGATGTGCGGCAAGGTCGTTCCCGCCGTCGTGATCCCCCGTGATGTGGTCTGCTGCAAGTTGTCCCCCTTGGCGTGATGGCTTGGGCATTAACTGGACAAAGGTGCCGCACTCAGACGCTCAACGTGAATTAATTCCCTGCAATTGTAAAAGGATAATTGCCAAAGCGCCGCCGTGTAACCGCTGATCGGCGCAAATCCGCGCGAAGCATGGTTAAGGCTGAATATGTATCAGTGCGGGGCCCGCAAGATGACGACAAGGCCCGCGTGATCGCCGCCTTCCTCACCCGATTCGAGCGGGCGGCGTGCCGCGTCGGCACGGGCGCGGGCGAGGACGGCATCGCCGACGCCCTCTTCGTAGAGCAAGAGATCGGCCGAACCCAGCAACCGCGCCTCGCGCAGCGTCAGGTCTTCAGGATCGTGACTGCGTAAGCGCACTTCCACCCGGCCGCCCGCGCCTGCCGCCGCGCTCGCCAGCCATCCTTCCACGCGAGCGGCGGCGCCGTCTGCCAACGGATCGAGCGCACCGCCCTGCCCAAGCGCGGCATCGAGCGCGCGGCGGCGGTCACCGGCATCGGGAAAACGGGCGCGCAATGTGCCGCGCGCAGCGTGCAGAGCGTCGGCAAGCTGCCCCAGCGAACCGGGCAGCAGTGCCTCGAACCGCAGCCGGAGTTGCTTAGCAAGCCCGGCCGAAGCACCGCCAGTGCCGATCGCCACCAGCACGGGCGAACGATCGAGCACCGCAGGCGCCGTGAAGTCGCAAAGCGCGGGTCGGTCGACGACATTGACGAGCATCCCCGCCTGCCGCGCCCGCAGCGCATCCGCCTCGGCCGCGGCGTCGTCCTCATGGGCTATGAAAGCGAGCCGGGCACCGGCGTCACGGCCGTGCGCAAGGTCATCGAAAACCACGCCGCCCGCGCGCTCGACCAGCCGCCGCTTGGCCTCGGCCGCCTCGCCCACGCCGAGCACGACGACCGGGCGGCCGCCAACGCGGTGAAACAGGGGCAGGCTCGCGATCATGCCCGTGATCCTACCGCCCGGCGGCCGGTTTGTCGAAATGCGCGCTTACTTGAGCCACTCCGGCACGGTTTCGGCGGCCAGGATCGTGGCAGGCTCGATGCGGCTGGCCACCACGGCCCACTTGTCGCCGTCGACCATGACCTCGGGCACCAGCGCGCGGCTGTTGTAGGTGTTCGCCATCGTCGCGCCATAGGCACCGGCAGTACGGAAGATCGCCAGATCACCGGCGACCACTTCGTCGATCTCGCGGCCCATCGCGAACGTGTCCGAACTCTCGCAGATGGGGCCGACGATATTGGCGGTCACCGTCTTGCCACTGGGCTTCACCGCCGCAAAATCGTGCCAGGCGTCGTACATGGCGGGACGGGCAAGGTCGTTCATCGCCGCATCGACCACCACGAACGGGTTCACCGTGCCCTGCTTGACGCGCACCACTTCGGTCACGAGCACGCCGGAATTGCCGGTAATCACGCGGCCCGGCTCGAACATCAGGGTGACGCCCCAGTCCTTTGCGACCGACGCCACCATCGCGCCGTAATCCTCGGGCGTGGGGAGCACATCGCTCGCCTTGTAGGGCACGCCCAGCCCGCCGCCGAGGTCCATGTGCGTAACCGCATGGCCCGACGCGCGGATCTCTTCCATCAGCGCGCCCATCTTGATGAAGGCCTGCCGCGACGGTTCGAGGTCGGAGATCTGGCTGCCGATATGCACCGCAAGGCCGCGCATATCGAGGCCCGGCAGAACTGCGAGCCGGGCATAGATGCCCGCCGCGCTGTCATAGGAAACGCCGAACTTGTTCTCGGCCTTGCCGGTCGAAATCTTGGCGTGGGTACGCGCATCGACATCCGGGTTCACGCGGAGCGCGCAGGCGGCGGTAAGGCCCAGTTCGGCGGCGACGGCAGCAAGCTCTACGCCCTCTTCCTCGCTTTCGAGGTTGAACTGGCCGATGCCCGCCTTGACCGCGGCGATCAGCTCGCGGCGGGTCTTGCCGACGCCCGAGAACACCACGTCAGCGGCCGGGATACCGGCGGCCAGCGCGCGGTTCATCTCGCCTTCGGAGACGACATCGGCGCCGTAGCCCTCGTTCGCCAACAGGCGCAGCACCGCAAGGTTGGGGTTGGACTTGACCGCGAAAGCGATGTGGACGCTCGGCAGCGCCGAAAGCGCCTCGCGGAACACGCGGGCGTGTCGGCTGAGCGTCGCGCGCGAATAGACGTAGACAGGCGTGCCGACTTCGCGGGCGATAGCGGCCAGCGGCACGTTTTCGGCGAAGAGTTCGCCGCTGTTCAGAGCAAAATGGTCCATGGGATCTCGGTGTCAGTGGCTCATTCGGGCGGAGGAAGATCGTAAGGATCGTCCCCGCGCGTTTCGGAGCGTGTGCGCAGCTCGACGCTGCGTTCGGGAATGGCGAGCGTGGGCGGGGTCAGCAGTTCCGCCGGTTTGGGCTGGACCGCGCGGCCGAACGGCGCGGGCGGCAACTGCTCGCCCTGTTTCACCGCCAGCGCCGCGCGCTGCCCGCAGCCCGCCAGGGCGGCAAGCGGCGCGAGAAGCAGGATGAGGGCGGCAGTCTTGCGCATCACGTTCACTCCAGACCGAGCGCCGACCGGGCTTCGGCCACACGCAGACGTACCTGATCGGGCGCGGTGCCGCCATGCGACTTGCGCGCAGCGACCGAAGCCTCGACCGAGAGTGCCTTGAATACGCGCTCGTCGATGCGGCTGTCGATGGCCTTGAGGTCCTCCAGCGGCAATTGATCGAGCGCGACGCCGCGCCGCTCGGCCAGCTTCACGGCCGAACCGGTGATGTGGTGCGCCTCGCGGAAGGGAATGTTGCCTTCACGCACCAGCCAGTCGGCCAGATCGGTGGCGGTAGCGAAGCCCAGTTCGGCCGCGCCGCGCATGCGATCGGTGCGGAAACGGGTTTCGGCGACCATGCCGGTCATAGCCGCGATCGAAAGCGCCAGCAGGCTGGCAGCCTCGAACACCGGCGGCTTGTCGTCCTGCATGTCCTTCGAATAGGCGAGCGGTAGGCCCTTCATGGTGATCATCAGGCTGGTCAGGCAGCCGACGATGCGGCCCGAATGGCCACGCACCAGTTCCGCCGCGTCCGGGTTCTTCTTCTGCGGCATGATCGAGCTGCCGGTGGACAGCGAATCGGGCAGCGCCACGAAGCCGAAGGGCTGGCTGGCCCAGATGATGAACTCTTCGGCCAGGCGCGAGAGGTGCAGCGAGCACTGGCTGGCCGCCATCAGGTAATCGAGCGCGAAATCGCGGTCCGACACCGAATCGAGGCTGTTGTCGGTCGGCGCGTCGAAGCCGAGCGCCTGCGCGGTCATGAAACGGTCGATCGGGAAGCCGGTACCGGCCAGCGCCGCCGCGCCCAGCGGGCTGCGGTTCATGCGCTTGCGGGCATCGGCAAAGCGCGAACGGTCGCGGCCGATCATCTCGTAATAGGCCATCAGGTGATGGCCCAGCGTCACCGGCTGCGCGGTCTGAAGATGGGTGAAGCCCGGCATGATCGAATCGGCATGCTCACCGGCGCGGGTGACGAGCGCCTTTTGCAGCGCTTCCAGCCCGGCATCGGCCTGATCCATCGCATCGCGCACCCAGAGGCGAAAATCGGTTGCCACCTGATCGTTGCGCGAACGGGCCGTGTGCAGGCGACCGGCAACCGGGCCGATCAGTTCGGCAAGGCGGCCCTCGGTGGTCATGTGAATGTCCTCAAGGTCCCAGTTTTCCGGGACTCCCGAGACTTCGTACTCGGCCGCAACCGCATCCAGTCCGTCGCGGATCGCCAGCGCATCCGCGTCGGTCACCACGCCGCAGGCCGCCAACATCGCGACGTGTGCCTTGCTGGCCGCGATGTCCTGCCGCCACAGCGCCTTGTCGAAGGGGATCGAGGCATTTATCTCGCGCATGATTGCCGACGGTCCTTCCGCGAACCGTCCGCCCCACATCTGGTTGGAGCTCCCTGCCTTGCTGTCTTCCAAATCGCTCAAGTCGCTTGTCCTGTATTCGATCGCGGGGGCCGGCGCGCTCCTCGCCGCGGGCTGCGATAGGCAAAGCGGGAAGGAGGCGCAACCGCAGGCTAGCGAAACCGCCGCCCAAGCGCCCGCCTCCCCCGACAAGACCGCCGACAAGCTCGACCGTTCGCACAAGGGCACGCCGATTCCGGCCGTGACCGTGGTCGACAATACCGGCGAGAGTCTGGATCTGACCTCGCTCAAGGGCAAGCCCGTACTCATCAACCTTTGGGCAACCTGGTGCGCGCCCTGCATCGCCGAGATGCCGACGCTCAACGAACTCGCCGGCAAGTCCGATTCGCCCTTGCAGATCCTGCCGATCTCCGAGGACACGGCGGATATCGGCAAAGTCGTGGAGATCCTGCATCGCCGCAAGCTCGACCATATCGAGCCCTGGCATGACGAGCACGGCGATCTTGGCTTCCAGTATGGCGGCAACCTGCCCGTCTCGATCCTGTTCGACAGCCAGGGCAAGGAAGTCTGGCGCTTCACCGGAGGAAACGACTGGACCAGCCCCGAAGCGCAGAAGCTGCTCGCCGAAGCGAAGTAAGGCGCCGCCGACGCCGAGAAGGCGCTGCGCGGGGGGCACGGAACGGGGTGTGAAAGCCCTGTCGCCGTGTGCACCGGCAGCGTCGTTCGTGGCATGATTGCCGTCGGCACAGCCGGAAAACCCGCGCGCCTTCTTCGCAGGCGCCGCAAAAAATGCCTTCCGTTCGCGGCATTGCAGCATATCCGTTGCAGGAACGCGCAGGCCCTGCGATAGGCCCCGGCCCCTTCAGCTTGAACATCGAGGATTCCCCTATGTCGACCGGCACGGCCGCCGCCCGCTCTGTCGGCATCGACTTCGGCACCACCAATTCGGTCATCGCACTGTCGGACCGCGACGGAGAGGCCGATCTCGTCGAGTTCGCCGCGCCCGGAGGCGTCAGCTCGGTGTTCCGCTCGGCGCTGTGCTTCTGGCAGGAGGAAGGCGTGCGCGGCGGGCTGGCGCACGAGGCGGGGCCATGGGCCATTTCCGAATTCCTGGAATTCCCGCAAGGCTCGCGCTTCCTCCAGTCCTTCAAGTCGGTCGCCGCCAATCCCGCCTTCGAGCATGCCAGCCTGTTCGAGAAGCGGCTGCGCTTCGAGGAACTGGGGCAAGTCTTCCTGACCCACTTGCGCGACCATGCCGGCAATGCCCTGCGCGATCTGCCCGACAGCGTGGTGATCGGACGTCCGGTCCGCTACGTTGGCGCGCGGCCAGATGCCGCACTGGCGCGCACCCGCTATGATGCGATGTTCGCCATGCTGGGGCGGCAGGTCCACTACGTTTACGAGCCGATCGGCGCGGCGTTCAGCTTCGCCTCGCGGCTGACCGAACCGGCGACTCTGCTGGTGGCGGACTTTGGCGGCGGTACCAGCGACTTTTCCATCGTCCGCGTCGAGGCGCCCGGCGCCGCGAAGCGCTGCGTGCCGCTGGGCTCGGCCGGTATCGGCATCGCCGGCGACCGCTTCGACTATCGCATCATGGACCACCTCGTCCTGCCGCTGCTGGGCAAGGGCGGCACCTATCGCTCGTTCGACAAGGTGCTGGAAATCCCGCCGGGCCATTTTGCCGACTTCGGAGACTGGTCGCGGCTGGCGCTGATGCGCAACCGCCGCACACTGGAGCAACTCGCAAAGCTGAAGCACGGCGCCACCGATCCGGCCGCCATTGCCCGCATGATCGCGGTGGTGGAACACGAACTGGGCTTCGGCCTCTACGAGGCGGTCGGCCAGCTCAAGCGCGCGCTTTCCAGCGACGAACACGGCGCGCTGCGCTTCCATAGCGACAACCTCAATATCGAATCCGAAGTCAGCCGCGCCGATTTCGAAAGCTGGATCGCCCCCGATCTGCAGCGCATCGGCGAGACCGTGGACAGCGCGCTCGCCAAGTCGGGGCTGCAGGCGAATCAGATCGACCACGTGTTCCTGACCGGCGGCTCCTCGCTGATCCCGGCCGTCCGCCGCTTGTTCGAAGAGCGTTTTGGCGACAGCCGGATCGCCAGCGGCAACGAACTGACCTCGATCGCGCACGGCCTCGCCCTGATCGGGCAATCTCCGGACCTGTCGGAATGGATCGCTTCGGACGAGGACGAAGGCTGAGACCTCGGCGCGGGTTGGAACGCGGAGAAGAAGCGGGGCCCCCGCCTTCGCGGGGGCGACGGTGGTTTTGGTGCGGTTACGGTTGGCACATGAACAGTTGGCCGTGGCGAGGCTCCGGGGACGCGGCGGGGTTGGATCGGCTTTAGACCGCGCGATCACGTCCCACTTGCCGCCCCTCACCGCGCGTGAGACGATGACGCCGCACCGCAGGAGTCATGCCATAAACAAGATCAATCGCGATCCGATCGCTGCGGTCCTTTTCGGCATCGCCCTCTTCCTTGTGCTCCTCAACGGAGCGGCGGCCGTCCTCTTCGCGACTCACGGAATGGCGGCCCTCTGGTTTGTCGAGGCCGCCATGATGTTGACCGGCGCCCTCGCCATCGTTGGTGCCGGATTCGGTTTGGCGCGCGGTCTGCGTCGTACTCACGCAAGTCCCAGGCAGCGGTAAATCGCCGGATCAGGCCGCCGTGATCAAGGCGCCGAGCCGGGATCCGACTTTCGGGTAATTCGGAGGCGTCACTTCGGTAAACCAGATCGTCCGTCCATGCGCGGCCTCGGGCGCGATGGCGAAGCGGTCTGCCCGATCACCGATCAGCGGCAGGCCTTTGCCTTCCAGATACTGCGCGGTGGCGGCCGCATCGCGGACCTTGAAGACGAGATGGCAGGTGCCCTTCACGTCCCGCGCATGATCGGCGATGGCCGAACCTTCCCGCCCTTCCAGCGCCTCCAGCACGGTGTCGCCCATGGCGAAAGCCGCGCAGCGCGCATCAGGCAAGTCGCGCGTGCCGAGTTCCGGCCAGCCGAGCTTTTCGGCGAAGACCGCGCGTGCCTCGGCCAGCGAGGGCGCCGAAAGGCCGATGGCCTGCAAGCCCTCGATCCCGAGCGGATGATCGGTCGCGAGACGCCACGCCGGATCGCGGCGCGGATCGCCGGGCATGTCCTGCGTCACGATCTCCAGCCGCATGCCCAGCGCCTGCCCGCGCGGGACAAGGAAGTAGTAAGCCTCCATCCCCGGATCGTAGTGCCGCTTGAACCCGCGCTCCGCGAACCATGCATCGGCCTTGGCAAGATCCGTCACCTTGAGCGCCACGCCGATCCAGCGATTGGCCGCGGCCGAGCGGCGCAGCATGTCACCCAGCGGATGGCCATCCTGCGCGCCGCGACCGGCCGGGGCGATGGGGATCAGCATGGTATCGCCGATCATGAGGAGACTCTCCTCCCGGTCGAGGCCCATCTTCTCGGTTTCAGGCGTAATCAGGATTTCGTGCGCGGTTTCGGCGCCGAACACCTCTCGGAAGAAGGCGTCGCAGGCTGGGCGCAGGCCATTGTCGGCCAGCGCCCAGCTTACGTGGACGAGCGGCATTCCCTCCACCGCGCGGGAACCGCTCAGTAGGTTTCGGGCGAGCCGGTGCCCATGAACCGGGCAAGGTTCATGTGCAGCGAAGCGACCGATCGCTCCATGTAGGGATTGGGCTGCGCGCCCCGGAAACCGACGTTTTTCATGCCCTGCTGGACCGCCGCCATATTGGCGAAGTCCTGCTGGAGCACCGGCGGCCAGTCGTTCGGCTGGGTATATTCCCATTCGGTTTCAGGCGCCTGACCCTCGGGCCAGAGTTCGTAGACGGCGGCCTCGAAGATGCACTTGTCCGGGTCGGTGCCATAGGGCCGCGCCTGGTAGCAGAGCATGTTGTTGACCGCGTGGCCGATCTGGAAGTTCGGGAAGATCTGCCATGCCGTGCCCGCCTGCGCGGTGTGCTGCGGATCGACTTGCGCCCAGACCACGCCGCGCTCCGCATCTTCCTTGCGGGCGGTGCCGATCCAGTAGGCCGAGACTTCCGCCGCCGGGGTGCCTTCGGGCAGTTCGTCCTTGAGGCGGTTGGCCACGCCGACCAGCGTCATCGTCGTGTTGGTATTGGCATTGGCCCAGGTGAAGTTCTGCATTTCCGCCGTGGTCACGCGCGGGTCCTCACCGGCGCCGAGGCGCAGCTTGCCGGAGTCTTCCTCCTGCCCCTTGGGCGCATCGTAACCGATGTTGGAGTGCAGCCCCTGGTTGCGCGCCCAGCCCCGGAACTGGCCGAATTCCATGAATTCCGGGTGCGTGGTGGAGACGTGGTACGTCTCGCAGAAGGCCTCCATCGCGACCTTCCAGTTGCATTCGAACACCACCCACTTGCGCCAGCGCGGGCGCATGTTCTGGAGGCCGTAGGGATCGAGCATGCCCGCCGCCGGGTGCAGATACTCGGCCAGCGACATGGATTCGGGATCGAGATTGATCCAGACCCAGCCGCCCCAAGTATCGACCTTGACGACACCTAAGTCCGCCTGACCGCCACAGAGATGGCCCTGCCAGTCTTCCTGATGCTCCATATAGGTGTTCGCGCCGTCCAGCCCGAAGGTCCAGCCGTGATAGCCGCAGATGAAGTTGCGACGGGTGCCGCGCGCGTTGCGCATGCCGGCCGGAGTATCCACCAGCTTGCGGCCGCGATGCGGGCAGACGTTGTGGAAAGCGCGAATCTCGGTTTCGGAAGCGCGGACCACGATCACCGAATCGTCGAGGATGTCGAAGGTGATGAAATCGCCCACTTCGGGGATGTCTTCCAGGCGCCCGGCCTGAAGCCAGACCTTGCGCCACAGCTTGTCGCGCTCTGCCTTGGCGTATTCCGGCGAGATATAGGCCTCGGCCGGAACGCGAACGGGGACGGTCAGGTCCTCGGGAGCCTGCACGATCCTGCCAATTTCACCCATGCCGTTCTCTTCCCATCTTCATCATTCGTATTGGCGTCCATTATCCCATTATTCGCACGCCAGGCCAATCGCCATGGCGCTACCGCCGTCAGGCGGGCGCGAAAACGAGGGTGCGGCGCGGCAGGCTGCCGATGGCAAGGCTGCTGGCGGCCATCATGCCGATGGCCAGCCAGAGGAAGCTCTCGTAGCTGCCCGCCCGGTCGTGAATCAGCGCCGCAACCAGCGGGCCGACCGCCGTGCCGATGGAGAGCGCCGCCAGCACGCCGCCGTAGAGCCCGCCGAAGTTCCTGAGCCCGAAGTGCCGGGTGATCAGATAGACCACCACGTCAATCTCCGCCCCCAAGGTCAGCCCGATCAGCCCCGAGGCAAGCGCCAGCGCCAGCAGCGACGTCCCCGAACCGAGCAGCAGCAGGCACCCCGCCACCGGCAGCAGGAACACTGCCGCGCCCACCAGCGAGGCCGGGTAGCGATCGAGCATGACGCCCGTGCCCAGCCGTCCCGCCAGCGAGAACCAGCCGACGAACGAGGCGATGGCCGCCGCCGTCATCGGGTCCGCGCCCCGGTCTCCCAGGATCGACACGAAGTGCACGACGATGGCGATGATCGTGAAGGTGAACAGCAGGCTGGCCACGAACAGGCGGTGATAGACGCTGGAGCGCAGCCCCTCACCCAGCGAGACACCGGGCAAGTCGCGCTTGGCAGGCGCCGGTTCGTTGCGGCGCCCGCGGTCGTGCGCGCCGCGGAAGAACAGGAAGATCATCGGGAAGGCCAGCAGGAACCACAGCCCGCCGTGCACCGCGAAGGCCATGCGCCAGCCGAAGGTCTTGATCGCCCACGTGCCCAGCAGCGGGAACAGCCCCGCCGCAATGGATGCGCCGCAGAGCGTCACCGCCAGCGCCAGCCCGCGCGACATCTCGAATCGCGAGGCTACCGCGCTGGTCCAGACCGAGGCCTGCACCGGCAGCGAGACCATCGCGATCAAGCCCCAGAGCGCATACCAGTGCCCGATGCTCGCCCCGGTGGTACCGAGCAGCGCAAAGGCCGCCGTCAGCAGCACGAGGCCGATCACACCGAAGCGGCGCGGGCCGAAGCGGTCCACCGCAAGGCCGACGAAAATGCCGCCCACCGCCTGCACCAGCGTCGCGATGGTGAGCCCGAAGGTCACTTCCGTACGGCTCCAGCCCATCGCTTCGGCCACCGGGCCGATATAGGGCCCGATGCCGTAGATGTGGATCACGCTGGTCGCGTAGCCGAGCCCGGCCGCCACCGGCACGAGGCCGTAGCGCGACCATTCCTGCCGCGAAGAGAGGGCCTCAGTCACCGTAGCGCAATTCGACAGAGGTCGCCTCGCCGTTGGGCCCCATCGGCGAATCGTATTCGATGCAAGTGCAGACCGGGTTGGCGTGGCTGGCGAAGAGTTTCTCCTCGTCCGCCTTGATCATCGGCTGGCGCGCGGGATCGCTGATGATCGCCTGCGAGCGTTCGAAATCCTCGCGGCTGTTCCACCAGATTTCCATCACGCAGTCGAAGCCGGGATCGTGGATCTGGCCGGTGATCGGGTTCTTTTCCGGCACCAGATAGCGCCGCACGTAGCGCACCGCGCCGGGAATGGCCGGCTGCGCGCCCATCTTCTTCGAGAGCTGCGAGTGCTGGTTCTCGTAGTAGTCCATGAACGCGTCCATGGTCATGTCCGGCCGCTTGCGGAAAAAGCAGAGCTGCTTGAGCATGATTACGCCCTCCTGAGCGCCAGCACGGTGCCTTCGAGATCGCCGCAGATCCACACGGTGCCGTCGGGCCCGACGTCGAGCCCGGTCATGTTGCCCATCGGCCCGCACATATGGCCCACGCCGCCCAGCGGCTTGGGATCGGTGCCTTCCGGCGCGCCGACCGGCAGGCCCTCCGCGATCACTTCGCGCGCGCCGCCGGACAGGTCCGACTGCACGACTTCACGGCGCTTCACGTCGAGCACGGTGATGCGGCCCTCGCGGATCGCCAGACCCTCGGGCCGGACCAGATCCTCGATCACCGCTTCCGCGCGCCCGCCGACCAGCTTGACCACCCGGCCCGCGCCGCTTTCCGCGACATAGACCGTGCCGTCCCCGGCCACTGCGACGCCCTTGGGACGGTCGAGCCCGGAAGCCAGTTCCTCCACTTTGCCGCCCTGGACCGAATGGACCTTGCCGGTGCCATATTCGGCGAAGACCACCGCGCCCGAAGGAGCAATCGCCACGCCCATCAGCTGGTCGAACCCGTTGGCCAGTACTTCCATCGAAGGCCCGGCGGGATGGAACTTCGCGACTTCGCCATTGGCGGTGGTCACGATCATCTCGCCCGCGCCCGCTGCGGCAACACCGCGCGAATATCCGGGGAAGTTCGGGCTGAACAGCATGCCTTCCAGCTTCACCGCCTCCCCGGCGCGCAGCGAGAAGACGAAGCCGCCGTCGGCGATCCACAGCACGCCGTCCGGACCCATCGATACGTCGAGCGGCCATTGCAGGCCCTTCTCGATCAGCGGCTTCACCAGCCCACCGGCCGCCTTGGGCGTGGTGATCTCATGGATCGAGCCGAGAATGTGCGAGATGAACAGTCGGTCACCCACGAAGGTGCAGTTGTCCAGCCCGGCGCCGATATCGGCCAGCACCGTTTTCGCACCGGTGCGCGGATCGATACGCAGCACTTGTCCGCTGGCGACCTGCGTGGAAACGATCATGCCTTCGGCATCGAACTTCACCGAATCGGGCACGCCAAGATCGCCGCAGACCACTTCAGGCTCGCCGCTGCCGTCCAGATTGACGCGCCAGATCGCATTGGCGCCCATGACCGGCATGTAGAGCTTACCGTCCGGGCCCACTTCGAAGGCGTTGGGCATCGGCACATTGTCCGCGATCACGCGCGGCGCGCCGCCGTTGCGATCGAGTTCGAGCACGCGCGCACCCATTTCGCAGCCGCCCGCGATCAGGCGGCCCTGCGAATAGGTGATCGGGTTGGCGACGGGCAAGTCGCCGTAGACGACCGCACTGGTGCCGTTCGGGCGCAGCACCGAAACGCGGCCCTCGGTGATTTCGGTGGCGTAGAGGTTGCCCTCTTCGTCGAAAGCAAGATCGTCAGGCGCGGTGATGCCGCCGCCCATCGGGCTGATCACTTCCACCGCACCGCTGTCGGGATCGACCGCGCTGATCTGGCTGCCGCCCACTTGGGCCACGTAGATGCGGCCGTCCGCCCCGGTGCGCAGGCCATTGGCGCTGTAGAGGCGCGTCGGCGGCGTCATGCGGTGCAGCATCCAGCCTTCGGCGGGGCGGGCGGAGACGACGCCGTGGTTGCGTCCTGCGGGTTCGAGCATCGTGGAAATATCCTCTCGTCCGGCACGTTTGGCGCCGCTCTTTTCCCTTCGAGCCTATCCAGCGCATCCGATGCAGGCAACGCGATGACCGGCACGCAGCGTTTGTACGGGCGCACTATCGCCACGGCGACGTTGCGGCGGCTTTGTTCGATTGCCCCGCCTCCCCTCGTGCGCATATTCGATCGTCAGACCGAAAAGAGACTGCTCGACCGAGCGCGGGCAACCGGAGAGATTTCATGGAAGAGATGCGCTTTGACGGCCGAGTTGCCGTAATCACCGGAGCCGGACGCGGGCTTGGCCGGGCTTATGCGCTGCTGCTGGCCGCGCGCGGGGCGAAAGTGGTGGTCAACGATCTCGGCGGCGCGATCCGGGGTGATCTCGACGCGCCGGGCGCCGACGTGAGCGTGGCGCAGAGCGTGGTGAACGAGATCGTGGCGGCGGGCGGAGAGGCCATCGCCAATACCGATTCCGTCGGCACCCCCGAAGGCGGCAAGGCCATCGTGCAGGCCGCTCTGGACCAGTGGGGCCGGATCGACGTGCTCATCCATAACGCCGGGAACGTGCGCTACGGATCGATCCGCGACCTTTCGGCCGGCGACCTGCACGCCGTGCTCGACGTGCACCTCCTCGGCGCCTTCCACGTGGTGCAGGCCGCGTTCGGGCCGATGTGCGACGCCGGATATGGCCGCATCGTGCTGACCAGTTCGGTGGGCGGGCTCTACGGCAATCTCAACTGCGTGAACTACGGCATGTCGAAGTCGGCCATGCTCGGGCTCAACAACATCACCGCGCTCGAGGGCGAGGCGCACAACGTGAAGTGCAACGTGATCGTGCCCGGCGCGGTGACGCGCATGGCCGAAGGGATCGACATCTCGCAGTACCCGCCGATGGACCCCGAACTGGTGGCCCCGGTGGTCGGCTGGCTCTCGCACGAGCAATGCCCGGTGACCGGCGAGATGTTCGCCTCGATGGCGGGCCGCGTGGCGCGCATGTTCGTGGCGGAAACGCAAGGCGTCTACCGTCCGGAGTGGAGCATCGAGGACGTGGCTGCCGCTTCCGACGCGTTCCGCGACAAGACCGATGTGCTCGATTTCGGGTTGCACGGCCACGTCGATCATATCGGGTACAGCTTCAAGATGGCGACCGCCGGAGCCGATGCTTGATCGTCGCTTAATGAACAACACTGTTGACAACTAACTGCCTGCTGCGTCAGATTCAGCGGTAACGGGCGACCGGAGCAGAGTCGCCGCCAAGAGGATGCCCATTCGATGGAAATGACCTGCCTCAAGTCCGACGTGCCCTCGCCCGAGGAACTCGATATCCCGGCGCTGAAGGCCAAGTATCGTCAGGAACGTGACAAGCGCATGCGGCGCGAGGGCGGCGAGCAGTACGTGCGGCCGACCGACGACTTTTCCGACAATTACGCCCACGATCCGTTCACCCCGGTCGCCGAGCGTGAACCGCTGGTGGAGGATATCGACGTCGCCATCCTCGGCGCCGGGTTTTCGGGCATTCTGGCCGGTTATCACCTGCACAAGCAGGGTGTTTCCAACGTGCGCAACATCGATCACGCCGGCGGCTTCGGCGGCGTGTGGTACTGGAACCGCTATCCCGGCGTGCAGTGCGACAACGATGCCTACTGCTATCTGCCGCTGCTGGAAGAAACGGGCTTCATGCCCAGCAAGAAGTTCTCGGACGGCTGGGAAATCCAGCAGTACTGCCAGGATATGGCCGAGCGCTTCGACCTTGCCGACAAGGCGCTGTTCCACACGCTGGTCAGCGGCATCCGCTGGGACGAAAGCATCAAGCGCTGGCATGTAACCACCAATCGCGGCGACGACATCCGCGCGCGCTTCGTGGTGATGGCGGGCGGCGTGATGAACATGCCCAAGCTGCCCGGCATTCCCGGCATTCACGACTTCAAGGGCAAGATGTTCCACACCAGCCGGTGGGAGCATGACTATACCGGCGGTTCGTGGACCGCGCCGGAGCTGGAAAAGCTGCGCGACAAGCGCGTCGCCATCGTCGGCACCGGGGCAACCTCGGTCCAGGCGGTGCCTCATCTCGCCAAGTATGCGAAGCACCTCTACGTGCTGCAGCGCACGCCTTCGAACATCGACGAGCGGCCCAATCCGCCGACGAATCCCGAGTGGGCGGCCTCGCTCCAGCCCGGTTGGCAGCAGGAGCGCATGGCGAACTTCCACCGCGCCGCGCAGCAGTTCTTCATCCCCGGCGAGCCCGACCTGATCTGCGATATCTGGACCGAGATCAGCCGCAACCTTGCCATCGAACTGGGTGAGGAAGGCTGGCCCGCGCTCGATCCGCTGGAATTCATGGACCGCCGCGAAGTGGTGGACTTCCAAGTGATGGAACGCCTGCGCCGCCGCGTGGACTCAATCGTCGAGGACAAGGACACGGCGGAGAAGCTGAAGCCCTACTTCCGCTTCATGTGCAAGCGGCCGCTGTCCAACAACGACTACTACCCCGCGTTCAACCAGCCCAACGTCACCCTGATCGACGTCTCCGGCACGCAGGGCGTGGAGCGGATGACCGAGAAGGGCTTCATCGCCGATGGCGTGGAGCACGAAGTCGACCTGATGATCTTCGCCTCCGGCTTCGAAGTGACCAGCGACCTGAAGCGCCGCTGGGGCATCGATACGGTGGAAGGTCGCGGCGGCAAGTCGATCTACGACCACTGGACCAACGGCGCGAGCACGTTCCACGGCGTCATCACCGACGAGTTCCCGGCGATGTTCTACATGGGCTACATCCAGGGCGCGACGAACTCGTCGACCACCGAGCAGTTCGGGCGGCAGGCGGAGCACATCGCCTTCATGATCGGCGAGACCAAGCGCCGGGGCGCCGGCACCGTCGCCGCCACGAAGGAAGGCGTCGAAGGCTACTGCGCGCACTGCAAGGAAAACGAAGTCGACATGTCCGGCTTCCAGAACGATTGCACGCCCAGCTACTTCAACAACGAGGGCGACAAGGAACTGAAGTGGGCCCTGTTCCGCGGCTATCTGCCCGGCTGGGACGCCTTCCGCGATATGCTGGGCGACTGGCGCAAGAGCGAGAAGCTCGAGGGCGTTCAGTTCGAAGACTAAGCGCACAAATCTCAGGGCGGGAACAAACCGCGTTCCCGCCCGCTACTCCCGCAGAAGAAGACTTCTCGGGAGAGCAGAGATGTCCAAGATCGCCGCCATCATCGGGCGCTTCCTGATCGCCCTCATCTTCATCGTGTCCGGCGCGTCCAAGCTGATGGACGTTTCCGCCACCGAGACCGCGATCGTCGCGGTCGGCCTGCCCGGCGGGCTGGCCATTCCCACCGGACTGTTCGAGCTGATCACCGGGCTCTGCCTTGCCGCGGGCTTCATGGTGCGGCTGGTCTCGGTGCTGCTGATCGGGTTCGTGTCCCTGACGATCCTGTTCTTCCACCACCAGTTCACCGATCCGCTGCAACAGATCATGGCGCTGAAGAACATCGCCATCATCGGCGGGCTGTGCCTGGCCTTCGCGCATAGCCAGATGTGGAGCCACTACTACGCCATCGCCCGCGAGCGACGCGGCGAACTGGCCGCGCGCGACGCCGATGCCCGCGTGCGCGACGCCGAACTGCGCGCTGCCCGCGCCGAGGCCCGCGCCGACGTGCTTGCCGAAGGCCATGTGACCACCGACCCGGTCCCCGCCACCGCGCTTTCGGACTACGATCGCGGCGCCATCCCGGTAACCCGTCGTCGCCGTTGGTTCGATTGGTAAAATCGCTTGACGCGCCCCTTCCGCCGAGGAACTTTCAACCTAACGACAATCGGCGGGAGAGGCCGGGAATGACCCACGAAGACGTGCTGGCGCGCGAAGGGATTCGCGATGTGATCGCCCGCTATAACATCGCCGGAGACCGGCTGCGGATCGACGATTTCACGGCCTGTTTCACCCACGACGCCATATTGGAAAGCGACCGCGTTCCCGCCAATCGCGCCTTCCGCTTCGTCGGCCGGGAAGCGATCCGCGAATGGCAGACCCAGTGGCTGGAACGCGCCGCATCCGGCACGCCGGTCCACGAAGCCGACTTCGTCCGCCACCACCTCACCACCCAGCAGATCGATCTGGTAACGCGCGACGACGCCACCGCCCGCACCTACTGGCAGGCCTGGACCCGTATCGGCCCCGACCACGCCGGCTATTATCTGGACGAGTTGCGCCGCGTGAACGGCCACTGGCTGATCGCGCACCGCCGCGTGCGGATGGACTGGGAATCGGAAGTAAGCCTGTTCAAACCCGCCATCGAGCGGAGCACCGGACTGCGCGGCGCGGTATAGGCCTGCCTGTACCGCCCCATCCAGACCGAGATTCGAGCACGATGACCCAGCCTTCAAACCAGACCCGCACCCGTTGCACATGGGCCAACGGCGATCCGCTGATGGAGGCCTACCACGACGCGGAATGGGGCGTGCCCGTGCACGATTCGCGAGAGCTTTGGGAAATGCTGGTGCTGGAGAGCTTCCAGGCCGGCCTGTCGTGGCGCACCATTCTCCACCGCCGCGAGGGATTCCGCCGGGCCTTCGAAGGCTTCGACCCCGCCGTGATCGCAGGGTACGGGCCGGACAAGGTCGAGCAGCTGATGCAGGACGAAGGCATTATCCGCGCCCGCGCCAAGATCGAAGCGACCATCGGCAATGCCCGCGCCTATCTCCGCATGAAGGCCGAGGGCCGCGATTTCTCGGAATTCGTCTGGTCGTTCGTCGGCGGATCGACCGTCATCAACGACGGCCTTGTGCTGCCGGCGCAGACGGAAGTGTCTCAGGCACTTTCGAAAGCCCTCAAGGCAGAGGGCTTCAAGTTCGTCGGGCCGACGATCGTCTACGCCTTCATGCAGGCCGTCGGCATGGTCGACGATCACCATCCCGACTGTTTTCGCCGGGCTGACGCCTCAGCCTGAGGCCCCCCGCGTTCAGTTCCCCTTGGGCGGCGTAGCCCCCGCCGCCGGTGCCGGAGCCGGTTGGCTGCCCAGCCGCTGGCCGTTGATCTCCAGCCCCTTCTGGTCAAGCTTCACTTCCAGCGGCACGCCGTTGATCTGCCCATTGAGCGTCGCCGCGTCGTTGCCGACATGGACATCGCCGATGTTGACGTCCGGTGAGGGAAGCGCGGTCGGCAGTACCGCCGGAATGTCGCCCACATCCGGCACGTCGAGCGGCTGGATCGGCCCGCTCGGGTTCGGGCTGGGCTTCGAGCTGGGCGCCGGAATGCCGCCCTCGCGCAGTGCCTCGCGCATGAAACCGCGCCAGATCTTGGCCGGGATCGAGCCGCCCGAAACGCCCTTGAGCGGGGAGTTGTCGTCATTGCCGACCCAGACGCCGACGACATAGTCGCCCGCATAACCGACGAAGAGCGCATCGCGGTTTTCCTGGCTGGTGCCGGTCTTGCCGAAGTTGGCCGCGCGCAGCTTGGCGCCGCGCCCGGTGCCGTGGTTGACCACCGCGCGCAGCAGCGTCTCGATGCCCTCGTGCTCGCTGCTCGACATCGAATGGCGGCCATCGAACAGCCAGTCGAACCAGCCCTCCTCCGGCACCGGGAAGGCGCGCGGCTCCACCGGGAAGCGGTTGGCGGCGACACCGGCGTAAGCGGCGGTCAGCTCCATCAGCGTCATCGTCGACGTGCCGAGCGCCAGACTGGGATCGCCCTGCGGCATCGGCGAAGTCACGCCGAGCCGGTGCGCCGTATCGATCACCGCCGTATCGCCCACTTTCTGAAACAGGCGCACGGCCGCCACATTGCTGGACCGGGCGAAGGCGTCCTCCAGCGTGATCGTCTGCGAATAGTTCCCGCCGGCGTTCTGCGGACGGTAATAGCCGGTCTCGATCGGGGTGTTCTCGATCGTGTCCTCGGGCTTCCAGCCCTTGCCCAGCGCGGCGAGGTAGACGAACAGCTTGAACGTCGAACCGGGCTGGCGGCGCGCCTGCGTCACGCGGTTGAACGGCGACTTGGCATAGTCGGTCCCGCCCACCATCGCGACGACTTCGCCGTTCTTGCGCATCGCCACCAGCGCCACTTGCGCCGAGCCAAGGCCCGAACTCTCGATGGCGCGGCGGGCCGCTGCCTGAAGCCGCGAATCGAGCGTGGTGCGGTAGGTCTGCGGCGCGTAGCTCGCCTCGTCGATCATGCGCGCCTGCGGCAGCGCCCAATCGGCGAAATAGGTGCCGGTGGGCAGTTCGTTCTGCACCCGCACGTCAAGCCGGGGCGGACGGATCGCCTTGGCCTGCGCGGGCGTGAGGAAACCGGCCTCGACCATGGCCTGCAACACCACGCGCATGCGGTCCTGCGCGCCTTCGTAATTGCTGGTGGGGGCGAGGCGCGAGGGCGCCTTCATCAGCCCGGCCAGCATCGCCGCCTGCGCGGGGGTCAGGTTCTCCGGCTTGCGGTGGAAATAGTGCATCGCGGCGGCACGAAGGCCGTAAGTATTGTCGCCGAAATAGGCGTTCGAAAGGTAGCGTTCGAGGATCTGGTCCTTGCTCAGCCATGCCTCCAGCCAGAACGCGATCAGCATCTCGCGCGCCTTGCGCGTCAGGCTGCGTTCCGGGCTCAGGAAAGTGAACTTGGCAAGCTGCTGGGTGATCGTGCTGCCGCCCTGCGTGTTGCCGCCGGTCACATTGCTCCACATGGCGCGGGCGATGCCGCGCGGGTCGATTCCCCAGTGCGTGTAGAAGCGGCGGTCCTCGATGGCGATGAAGGCCTGCGGGACGTGGATCGGCAGGTTCTTGATCTCCACCGGCGCGGCGACGATCGCGCCGTTGCGCGCAATCGGGGTGCCGTCGGCGGCGAGCAGCGTAATCTGCGGCGGCGAGATCGGCTGGAGCGACTTGGATAGCGGCGCGGTCACCGCCAGCCAGCCGATCAGCAGGAAGAACGCCAGCAGCAGCGCGGCGATCCCGCGCGTGATCCACCACAGGCGCGAACGGCGCCGGGGCGGCACCCGCGAATCCTGCGGCGCGCCAAGGGGCGCTCCCGCAGCGGGAACGGGCTGAAAAGGCAGGGCTTCCGGGGCCGCGGCGGCGGAAGGCAAAGGCTGAAGGTTATCCATCGTCGGGGCGTCGCTATACTTCCTGCGGGCTTCCACGCAAAGCGCCCGCAGCACGACTGGCCGCAAGCGCTGACTTTCGTGCCCTTCAGCGCATGCCCAGGCGGCGATGAAGCTGAAATATAATAATTAGTTAACCGGATTGCCGGACATCAACGAAAAGCATATCCACCTGCGTCGCCTAGTGCGCACAACAGGGGATGAGGAAACATGGATCCGCTCAACAAGGGCGGCGCGAGCTGCGCCGAAGACAGCCGTCAAAAGGGCGACCGCGACCTGTTCGTGCTGATCGGGGGCAGTGCATTCCTGTGGGCGATCGTCATCGCCGCCGTCCTTGCCTCCTGTGATGTGTCATCCTGGCTCTACTGAGTGAAAAACACCGCCGCGATGGCTCCAGTTGCTATACGATAAGGCCTGATTACCACCACTACGACGGTTAATTTTCTGTTATCGCAGAGGGCGATAGCGTTACGGAATGCGTCAATCAGCGGTGGGGAAATCAAATGTTGAAGGGTTTTGTCGGGCAGGTTCTCTGCAACGTCGATCGTCACAAGCGTGCCCGAAGCGCCTATTGGAACGGCGTGGAATTCGAAAGCCATTGTGATCGTTGCGGGCACAAGATCCGCCGCGTGCGGCGCAAAGTCTGGCGCCGCGTACGGTCCTGACAACAGACCACGGCAAAGCCCTGCCCCGGTGCGCATCAGTGCCTCTCGCCCGCCAAAGGCGATTCCCGGAGTGAGAATTAGCCAAAATTAGCCAAAGCTCCGGTATCGATCTGTTTCACACAGGCCTGCTTTGTCCTAACCAACGTCGGTGTTGACGCAGCCGGAAAATCGCTTATTGGGCGGGCTCTGCGGCGCTTTCGGCGCCTGCGGGCGATTAGCTCAGTTGGTAGAGCATCTCGTTTACACCGAGAGGGTCGGCGGTTCGAGCCCGTCATCGCCCACCATTCCCAAACCCACGAAATCCGGCTACTTCGCCGCCTTCCGTTGGACCGGAATGTCGTGGTTGGCCTCGGCGATGGTCAGCAAATGGTCAGCTGACGGTTCCGCCATTCCCCCCATTACGAATGTGAAATCCGGTCGACGAAAGCCGCATCACGATTGCATTCCGAGGCGCGTTGGTGTCCGCTGGCAATCTCCACTGGGCATGGATGGTGCGATGACATTTCTCGAACGGACCGCGCGGGCTTTGGCGGCATCTCTGGATGGCCGCGAATGGGAGGCGTTGGACGCCTCGCGTCAAAGGCAGTTCAACACGGCCGCACGCGCCGTGCTTGAAACGCTGCATGAACCCGACGAATTCATGATGGAAGCGGGTGCCGAGATCGTCCGCCATGTCGGGCCGGACGAATCGGACGCGGCCTATCGCAACGATGCGGCCAATATCTGGCGCCTCATGGCTTCCGCCACGCTGGCGCAGAACGGGCACGCCTAAAGAAAAAGGGCGCCGCGATGCCGCAGCGCCCTTTCCTGTGTTGCAGTTGGCTCAGGCGGCGTTCCAGCCGACCACCGACTTCACTTCGAGATATTCGGCGAAGCCATGTTCGCCCCACTCGCGGCCGTTGCCGGAGCGCTTGTAGCCGCCGAACGGTGCATGGAAGTCGAAACCGCCGTTGACCCAGATCGCGCCGGTACGCATCCGGCGGGAAACGGCGCGGGCGGTGTCGAGGTCTTCGCCCGAGACATAGCCGCCAAGGCCGAAGTTGGAATCGTTGGCGATCGCGACGGCGTGATCCACATCGTCGTAGCCGATGATGACGAGGACGGGTCCGAAGATTTCCTCGCGCGCGATCACCATGTCGTTGGTGCCCACGAAGACAGTGGGCTTGACGTAGTAGCCCTTGTCCAGCCCTTCGGGCTTGCCCGGGCCGCCGGCGATGAGCTTGGCGCCTTCCTCGATGCCCTTCTCGATATAGCCCTGGATGATCTCGTACTGGCTCTTCGAGACGACCGGGCCCATCGCGAAGTTGCCCTTGGGATCGCCCACGGTGACGCCGTTCGCAGCCTCAGTGGCGGCGGCGATGGCATCGTCCATGCGCGCATTCGGCACTAGCAGGCGCGAACCGGCCGAGCAGGTCTGGCCCGAATTGCCCATCATGCCCCCGGTGGCGGCAGCGACGTTGGCGGCGAGCGAGGCGTCATCCAGCACGATCCATGCCGACTTGCCGCCGAGTTCGAGACCCACGCGCTTAACCGTATCGGCGGCGTCCTTCTGGATCTGCACGCCCACCGGCTCGGAGCCGGTGAAGGAGATCATGTCCACGTCCTCATGCGTCGAGAGCGCGGTGCCGATCTCGCTGCCCTTGCCCTGCACCATGTTGAACACGCCCGCCGGAACGCCCGCGTCGTGCAGGATTTCGGCCAGGATCTGGGCTGAATACGGCGCGAGTTGCGGCGGCTTGAGGATCATCGTGCAACCGGCGGCGAGGGCCGGGAAGATCTTCACGCACGTCTGGTTCATCGGCCAGTTCCACGGCGTGATCATGCCGCAGACGCCGATCGGTTCCTTGCGGATCAGGGTGACGCCGCGCTGTTCCTCGAACTTGAACTCCTTCAGCACCTCGATCGCAGTGGAGAGGTGGCCCTTGCCAAGCAGCGTGTGGAACCCGCAGGCGAGCGACATCGGCGCGCCCATTTCCTCGCTGACGGCCTCGCCCAGTTCGGCTTCGCGCTTCAAGTATTCGGCCAGGATCGCTTCGAGCAGGTCAAGGCGTTCCTTGGCGCTGGTCTCACCAAAAGTGGCGAAGGCGCGGCGGGCGGCGGCGACGGCCTTGTCGACATCGGCGGCGGTGCCGAGCGAGATCGTGCCGGAAACTTCCTCGGTCGCCGGATTGACGACTTGTGCGGTGCGCGGCGCGATGGGGTCGACCCACTGCCCGTCGATGTAGAACTGGGTGTAATTGCGCATCGTTCTCTCCCGTTCCTAAAGCAAAACCGCCCCACACTCGGATCGAGAGGGAGCGATTTCGCTTCAGGTCTGCATTGGTTTTCCGGTGTCCGGCTTACTGGGTGCCCTCAGCGTACCAGGTGCGGAATTCCGAGTAGTTCGGCATTTCTTCCGAGTTCGCGGCCGGGTCGATCGGCACGTGGATCACGGTGCAGCCGCCACGCTCGTAAGCGCGCTTGATGGCCGGGCCGATATCCGCCGCCTTCTCGACATATTCGCCCGCCGCGCCGAAGCCTTCGGCGATCTTGTCGAAGCGGACCTTGTCGGACCAGTGCACGCCGGTTTCCTTGGTGCCCTTGCCGAAGGTGCGCTTGTAGACGCCCACTTCGAGACCCCACTGGAAGTCGACGCCAACCACGATCACCAGCGGCAGGTTCTTGCGCACGGCGACTTCGAGTTCGCCGACGTGGAACAGGAACGAGGAGTCCGAGGTGAGCAGCATGCCCGGACGGACCTTGCCGGTTTCGGCCTGGTCGGCGAGCATGGCGCCGGTGGCATAGGGCAGGCCGGTGCCGATGTGGCCGTAGTTCTGGTTCCAGATCACGTCATGCGGCTTGGCCTGCGAGTAGGTCCACTGGAAGATCACGGTGGCGCCGCCGTCGCGGATCAGGATGCCGTCCTTCGGGAAGGCCTTGGTCGCTTCGGTGACGAACTGGCTGGTGTGCATCTTCGCGGTCGAACCGTCGGGCTTGGACGCGGCGTCCTCGGCCAGTTCGACAAGCTGCTGGGCGTCACGCTCGATGTACTCGGCCAGCGAGGGAGCGGCCTTGCGCGGCGTGTCCTTCAGCGCGCGGACGAGCTGCGGCACGACGGCGCGAACGTCACCCACCAGCGGCACGTCGATCGGACGGTTGACGCCAACGGCGGTCGGGTCCTGCTGAACGTAGATCCACTTGCGGTTGGCTTCGTTGTCCACCCAGTGGCGCCAGCGGCCATAGTGGCTCGGCTCGCCCAGTTCGGTGGCCAGCGCCACGCAGCAGTCGCTTTCGACAACGGCGTCGATCGAGGCTTCCGAGAAGCCGTAGGGGAACGTGCGATCCTCAAGGCCCTCGATGAACGAGGTGCCGCCCGAGGTCTGGATCACCGGGCACTGCATCAGTTCGGCGAGTTCGCGAACCGCCGCGCCCGACTTCGAGGTGTGGACGCCGTGGCCGACCAGCAGCACCGGGTTCTTGGCGTTGCGGATGATCTCGGCGGCTTCGGCAATGCGGTCACCGTCGGCGCCCTGGTTGGTCAGGCGGTAGCGGTGCGGCGGCAGAACCGGCGGCAGATCAAGCTCTTCGAGAATGATGTGCGCGGGATACTCGATATAAGCCGGTCCCGGCGTGCCCGACATGGCGACGCGGATCGCCTCGCGGACGATTTCGTCGGTCTGGTCGGCATATTCGATCGAGCTGGAGAACTTGACCGAATCCTCGATCATCGGCTCCTGGCGGACGAACTGGATGCGGCCGCGGCGCACGCGGCGCTCGGTGATGCGGGCGCGCTGGCCGCCCATGAAGATCACCGGATCGTTCTCGACCTTGGCGCACTGGATCGCGGGCATCATGTTCGCCATGCCCGGCCCGAGCGTGCCGATGCAGAGTGCCGGCTTGCCGGTGATGCGGGCAGCGGCGGCAGCCATGTGGCCGGCCGAAGCCTCGTGGTGCGGCGAAACGACGGTCCAGCCGCGCGTCTCTGCCTCAAGGAAGAGGTGGACGAAGTTGGGATCGGGAATGCCGAACAGGGTCTTGATGCCCTCGGCCTCGAACAGGTCGAGAATGCGCTTGTAAACCGGGGTGCCCTTGCGCGCCGTAGCGGGCGCTTCGGCTTGCGGCTGGTCGTCGTACATGGTGGTGCCTTTCTTCTCGATCCCAATTTTCGGTGCCGGCAGTTCTCAGGGAACCTGCCTTTCGCAGCGCCCGGCTTGAACAAGTGGTTAGCGCAAGCCTCGGGACGCTGTCAGGTGAAATCAACAGTACTGTTTACTTCGAATCGACTGCTATCGCCCCGGCGACGCTTTCGAGTTCGGACAGGACGCTTTCGTTGTCCTGCCCGAGCATTGGCGCGGGGCCGCGGACCTTACCGGGCGTGGCGGAAAACCATGTCGGCACGCCGGGGAAGCGCACCGGTCCCTGCTCGGTCTCGACCTCTTCGAAGAAGCCGATGGCGTTCAGATGCTCGTTATCGAACAGATCATCGGTGGAGCGCAGGCGCGCGCAGGGAATGTGGAGCGCCTGCAAGGTATCCAGCCATTCCTGCGTGGTGCGGGTGAGGAACGTCTCGCCCAGCAAGCCGTAGACGCGGCCGATCTGGCGCGCGCGCTTTTCCAGCGTGGAGAACTCATCAGTCGCCCATTCCGGCTGCACCGATTCGATGAACGCGTTCCAGTGCTTGTCGTTGTAGACCAGCGCGGCGACATAGCCGTCCTTGGTCTTGTAGGGCCGCCGGTTGGGCTCGACCGCGCGGTGGTAGTGCGCCGGCGTGGTCGGCGGCGTGAACATCGCGCCGTTGGCGTGTTCCACCAGCATGAACGAGGTCATCGCCTCGAACATGGTGACTTCGACTTCCTGCCCCTCGCCGGTACGCTCACGGTGATAGAGCGCCATCATCGTTGCGTAGAGCGCGTGGAGGCCTGCCACCTTGTCCGCCATGATCGTGGCGACATAGCCGGGCTCGCCGTTCATCAGGCCCTGCACATGCGGGATGCCGCATTCGGCCTGGATGGTATCGTCGTAGGCGGGCTTGTCGCCCTCCGGCCCGCGACGCGAATAGCCGTAGCAATTGGTGTAGACGATGTCGGGCCGGATCGCGCGTACCGCCTCGTAATCGAAGCCGAGCTTACGGATCGCGCTGCCGCGCATCGAGTGGATGAAGACATCCGCCGTGGCGATCAGGCGGCGCAGCGATTCGCGATCCTGCTCCTGCCGCAGATCGAGCATCATCCCGCGCTTGCCGCGATTCACATTGACGTAGATGCCGCCCATGCCGGGCACCGGGCCCTTGGTGATCCAGCGGGTGTTGTCGCCTTCGGGCGGCTCCACCTTGATCACTTCTGCGCCCATATCCGCCATGATTTGCGTGGCATAGGGCCCGAAGACCACGCTGGTGAGGTCCACCACGCGCAGGCCCGCCAATGGCCCCGTTCCCTTGTTTTCCTTGCTCGCGGTCAAGGCCCTCTCCTTCTTGTCATGCCATGGGTAACGCACCGCCGGAGCGAAAACCATTCGTATTTGCGTTTGACGGGCGCATATCGGCACGATGATGGTTGTGAGCGATGGGCCGCGCTGCTACTTCGATCAGCGGGAAGACAAGAGGATTGCCATGGATTTCGCCTTTACCGACGACCAGCAGAACATCCGCGAGGCGGTTCTCAAGCACTGTTCGCAGTTCTCTGACGAGTACTGGCTGGAAAAGGATCGCAGCGGCGAATTCCCGTTCGAGTTCCACAAGTCGATGGCCGATGCCGGATGGCTGGGCGTCGCCATGCCTGAAAGCGTCGGCGGCGCGGGCCTCGGCATTACCGAAGCGGCCGTGATGATGCAGGCGGTGGCCGAAAGCGGCGGCGGCATGACCGCCGCCTCGGCGATCCACGGCCCCGTCTTCGGGCTCGAACCCGTCATCCTCTTCGGTACCGAGGAACAGCAGCAGCGCATGATCCCGCCGATCCTTTCGGGCGAGGAGAAGATGTGCTTCGCCGTGACCGAGCCAAACACCGGGCTCGACACCACCAGCCTCAAGACCCGCGCCGAGCGCGTGCCCGGCGGCTACCGCGTCACTGGCGAGAAGATCTGGATCACCAACGCCCACGTCGCCGACCGCATGCTGCTGATCGCGCGCACCACGCCGCTGGAAGAGGTCAAGAAGAAGACCGACGGCCTGACGCTGTTCTATTGCAAGCTTGACCGCGAGAAGATCGAGACGCGCCTCATCCCCAAGATGGGCCGCCACGCGGTGGGCTCGAACATGATGTTCATCACCGACTTCTTCATTCCCGAGGAAGATCGCATCGGCGAGGAGGGACAGGGCTTCCGCATCCTGCTGAAGGGCCTCAATCCCGAGCGCGTGCTGCTGGGCGCCGAAGCCACCGGCCTGGGTCGCGTCGCCATCGAGCGCGCGTCGCGCTACGCCCGTGAGCGTGTGGTGTTCGGACGGCCGATCGGCCAGAATCAGGGGATCCAGCACCCGCTCGCCAAGGCATGGATGCAAGTGGAAGCGGCCAGCCTGATGGTGTTCAAGGCCGCGACCCTGTTCGACAAGGGTCTCGACTGCGGCGTCGAGGCGAACAGCGCCAAGTACCTCGCCGCCGAGGCCGGCTACGAGGCCTGCCAGACCGCGATGATGAGCATGGGCGGCATGGGCTATGCGCAGGAATACCATGTCGAGCGCTATTTCCGCGAAGTGATGATCCCGCGCATCGCCCCGGTCAGCCCGCACCAGATCATGAACTTCATCGCCGAGAGGGTTTTGGAACTGCCCAAGTCCTATTGAGGAAACGGGCTATTCAATCCTTCGTGAACCCTGCGTAATCACATCACGTCGTCCCCGCGCAGGCGGGGACCCCGCTTCCTCGCGGCGGGTAAGAAGGCAGCGGGGCCCCCGCCTGCGCGGGGGCGACGAGGGAAAAGGATCCAAGACTTGCCGTTCCAGCACGAACCGATCGCCGCCCGCTCCTGGCTCTTCGCGCCGGGCGACAGCGAAAAGAAGATGACCAAGGCGATGGAGGGCGAGGCCGATATCGTCCTCGTCGACCTCGAAGACGCCGTCGCGCCAGATTCCAAGGCCGCTGCGCGCCCGATGGTGCATGACTTCATCAAGGCCAACCCCGAGCAGCGCGGCCGCCTGTGGGTGCGGATCAACCCGCTCGACGGGCCGCATACGCTGGACGATCTCGTGGCGGTGATGCCCGCGCGTCCCGGTGGGATCATGCTGCCCAAGGTCTATGGCCGGCAGGATGTGGAGACGCTGGACCGCTATCTCGAAGCGCTGGAAGTGGCCAACGGCATCGAACAGGGATCTACCCCGGTGATCGTGCTGATCACCGAAACGGCCGAGGCGATGTTCCACACCGGCAACTACAAGGGCGCGCCGCGCGTGGTGGCGCTGACCTGGGGCGCGGAAGACTTGGCCGATTCCATCGGCGCATCGTCCAACCGCAATGCGGACGGATCGTACTCCTTCACGTACGAACTGGCGCGCAGCCTGACCGTGCTGGGCGCGGCGACCGCTGGCGTCACCGCGATCGAGACGATCAGCGCCGACTTCAAGGATCTGGAAGCCCTCAAGGCCCGTGCCGAGAAGGTCCGCCGCGACGGCTATCGCGGGATGATGGCGATCCACCCGGCTCAGGTGCCGGTGATCAACGAGGCGTTCACGCCGACCGAGGCGGAGATCGCCGAAGCGCAGGAAATCGTCGACATCTTCGCCGCCAATCCCGGCGTGGGCGCCATCGGCTGGAAGGGCGGCATGCTTGACCGCCCCTACCTCGCCCGCGCCGAACGGCTGCTGCGGCAGGCAGGGAAGCTGTGAGCACACAATGAATCTCATACGCCCAACTCCGCTCGCCCTGAGCCTGTCGAAGGGCGCTGGCGCTGCGCTGCGAACCATCCTTCGACAAGCTCAGGATGAGCGGAGTGGGGTTGGAGAGGTAGTGTCATGACCCTCAAACTCACCCCCGAAACGCTTGACCTTTCGCGGTTCCTGAAACCGGGCGACCGCATTGTGTTCGGCCAGGCCTGCGGCGAGCCGACCACGCTGGTCGAAGCGCTGATCGAACAGGGAGAGGCCGTCGGCGACCTCCACGCCTTCATCGCCACCAGCTTCTCCGGCCTGTTCACGCCCGAAAGCGCGCGCGCATTCCGCCTCTCCAGCATGGGCGCGATCGGCGCACTGCGGAGCATGACCAAGGCGAATGCGCTGGACGTGATCCCCGTCCACGTCAGCCAGGTCGCCTGCCTGATCGAGGCCGGGATCATGCCTTGCGACGTGGCGATGATTCAGGTCAGCCCGGCGGATGCACAAGGCAACCACAGCTGCGGCCTGATCTCCGACTACGTGCGCGCGGCCGTGGACAAGGCCCGTCTCGTGATCGCCGAAGTCAACGAGCAGGTGCCCTACGTTCCGGGCGAGACGATCCCCGGCGACCTGATCGACGTCGCCGTCCACGTCAGCCGCGCGCCCGTGGAAATGGCCCCCGCGAAGATCGGCCCCACCGACGAAGCCATCGCCCGCCACTGTGCCGAATTCATCGGCGACGGCGCGGTGCTGCAGACCGGCGTCGGCGCAGTGCCCGACGCGATCCTGCGCCTGCTGCACGACCGCCGCGACCTTGGCGTCCATTCGGGCATGCTGGGCGACGGACTGGTCGACCTTGCCGAAGCCGGCGTGCTGACCAATGCCCGCAAGGAAATCGACAAGGGCGTCTCGATCAACGGCGCCCTGATCGGCACGCGGCGCCTCTACGACTGGGCCGCGAACAATCCCGCGATCCGCATGACGCCCACCAGCTACACCCACGATGCGGGGACGCTGTCGCGGCTCTCGCGCCTCGTCACCATCAATTCGGCGCTGGAAGTGGACCTCACCGGACAGGTCAATGCCGAGCAATCGGGCGCGAGCTATCTCGGCGGCACTGGCGGGCAAGTCGATTTCGTGCGCGCCGGCGCGCGCTCGCCGGGCGGCGCCTCGCTGATGGTATTGGCCTCGACCGCCAAGGGCGGCACGGTCAGCAAGATCGTCACCGCCCTCTCCGGCCCCGTCACCTCTGCGCGGACCGAAGTGGACGTGATCGTCACCGAATACGGCGCGGCGCAGCTCAAGGGCCAGACGCTGGCCGAACGCGCGAAGCGGCTCGTCGCCATCGCCCATCCTGACTTCCGCGAGGCGCTCGACCGCGAGGCATTCGAGATCGCGCGGCGAGGCTTCTGACGGTGGGCCCGCTCCTCCACAACGATTTCGCGCGGAGGCGCGGAGACGCGGAGAAGCTGACCCGCGCCGAAGACTCATTTACTGAAACGCCAGCGTACAAAGCAAGGTTCGGAAGCAAGAAAGTGCCTACGGCACCCCACGTTTTCTCCGCGTCTCCGCGCCTCCGCGCGAAACCCCTTGTCTTCCAATCCCAAGAAAGCCTGAAGCGATGACCCAAGCCGTTATTTACGACGCACATGAAGACGGCATCGCGGTCATCACCATCAACCGCCCCGAACAGCGCAATTGCCTCAGCCGCGAAGTGCGCGAAGGACTGCGCGAGGCGTGGGCGACGTTCGAAGCCGACGCCACTGCCCGCATCGCCATTCTCACCGGCAGCGGCGACAAGGCCTTCTGCGCCGGCGGCGATCTCAAGGAAATGGTCGAAACCGGCATGGCGGTGCCGCCGCGCGATCTCTACGCGCTGCCTTACGACACCATCGAACTGACCAAGCCGACCATCGCCGCCGTCAACGGCCACGCTTTCGCGGGCGGCTGGATGATCGCGCAGGCCTGCGACCTCTGCGTCGCCAGCACCGATGCGAAGTTCGCGATTACCGAGGTAAAGGTCGGACGCGGCAGCCCCTGGGCCTCGCCGTTGATCCACATGATCCCGCAGCGGATCATGATGGAGATCATGCTGACCGGAAAGCCGATCACCGCGAGCCGCGCTTACGAGATCGGCCTCGTCAACCGTTTGGCCGAGCCCGGCGCGGTGCTGGACGCGGCCATCGAACTGGCGCTGGAAGTGCTGGAAGGCGCGCCGCTGTCGGTAAAGGCCGCGCGCGAGACGGTGATGCTGTCCACCGAAATGGGCCGCTCCGCCGCGCTACAAGCCGCCCGTGCCGCGCACGAACACACCTACAACAGCGAGGACGCTCAGGAAGGCCCGCGTGCTTTCGCGGAAAAGCGCAAGCCGGTGTGGTCGGGTAAGTAATCGGCCGAAGAAGCGCTCTAACCCCGGCTCGCCCAAAATCACTCCGTCGCCCCCGCGAAGGCGGGGGCCCCGCTCACTTTCTCGCCACGTCCGCAAAGAACAAGCGGGATCCCCGCCTTCGCGGGGATGACGAGGTTTTTGTGCGGTGGACGTTTTTAAACCTACGTCTCAGCCGTGAGGCCTCAAAGCTTGGGCAGCGTCACCCCGCGCTGGCCCATATACTTGCCCGCACGGTCCGCATAGCTGGTCTCGCAAGGCTCATTGCCCTTGAGGAAGAGGAACTGGCACGCGCCTTCGTTGGCGTAGATCTTGGCTGGCAGCGGCGTGGTGTTGGAGAACTCCAGCGTCACATGCCCTTCCCAGCCCGGTTCGAGCGGAGTGACGTTCACGATAATGCCGCAGCGCGCATACGTGCTCTTGCCAAGGCAGATCACCAGCACATCACGCGGCACCCGGAAATATTCGACCGTGCGCGCCAGCGCGAAGGAATTGGGCGGAATCACGCAGACATCGGTGTGCCGGTCGACGAAGGAATTGCTGTCGAAATCCTTCGGATCGACCACCGCCGAATCGACATTGGTGAAGATCTTGAACTCCGGCGCGACGCGGGCGTCGTAGCCGTAGGATGACAGGCCGTAGGAGATGCACCCGTCGCGCCGCTGGGCCTCGACGAAGGGCTCGATCATTCCGTGTTCGAGCGCCTGCTCGCGGATCCACTTGTCGCTCAGGATAGACATGCCGCAGTCATTCCCGATGGCGCGGGGTGGGGCAATAGCCACGGCGGGTTTGTCCACGGAGCCCTCCATCCGCGCCAATAAAGCACCGTCGCCAGCTTGCGCGGATTTAACTTCGTGCCCGCCTCATGACCGGACATTATCCAGCCTTTCCAGCGATTCAGCCAAGGTGCGTCCGCAATGATTCTCGAATCGTTATGCCTGTTCGCCCTGCTGACTCTGGCCACCGCACCGCGAACCAGTCTGCGCGGACGGATCTGGCATGACGGACTGGTGATCCCCCTCGCCCGGCGCCTGTCGCGGATAACGCGCGGGCACGTGCTGCTGGTGCTGACGCTTGCCGGATTCGTCGGCCTGGTGTCCTGGCTGCTCGGCGGCGAGGGTCTGCACCTCTCGTCGATGGCGCTGCCCGAATTGACCTCCTGGGCGATGACGTTCGAGATATCGACCCTGATCGATACGATAACCGCCGTTGCGCTCGTGGCGGCAAGCGTGCGGATCAAGGCCCTCGGCACGATCCTTTCCGCCCTCCTGCGCGCGCCCCGGCGCCACCCCCGCAAACGCATGGCCGGAACGCGCGGGCGTGCGCGTACCCGGCCATCGTCCTCCAACGACGATGACCCGCATCCCGCCCTGCTGGCCGCATGAGCCGCTTTATCCAAGCTTAATACTAACCTGATAGGCCCGCGGCATGACCAAGTCTGCCCCTGTTTCTCCGGCCCGCATCCTCCTCGTTTTCGGCACCCGGCCCGAGGCGATCAAGCTCTTCCCGCTGGTCCATGCGCTGAAGGCCGATCCGCGTTTCGAATGCGTGGTCTGCGTCTCCGCGCAGCACCGCCAGATGCTCGATCAGGTGCTGGAGATTGCCGGAATCGTGCCGGATCACGATTTGGACGTGATGCGGCCCGACCAGACGCTGGATGCGCTGACCGCCAACCTGCTGACCGGGCTCGGCAAAGTCATGGACGAAGTCAGGCCCGACCGGGTGATCGTGCAGGGAGACACCGCCACGGCCATGGCCGGCGCGCTTGCCGCCTATTACCGCAAACTGCCGGTCGATCATGTCGAGGCGGGGCTGCGTTCGGGCAATATCCATCACCCCTGGCCCGAGGAAGTGAACCGCAAGATCATCGGCGGCATGGCCAGCCTCCACTTCGCGCCGACCGGCACCAGCGAGGCCGCACTGCTGCGTGAGAACATCGCCCCGGACCGGGTCCACGTCACCGGCAACACCGTGATCGACGCGCTCCACTGGGTTACCGCCGAAATCGAGCGCCAGCCCGCGCTCGCCTCCGACCTTGCGGAGCTTGAAGCGCGCTTCGCGGGCAAGCGGATCATCGGCGTCACCAGCCACCGGCGCGAGAACTTCGGCGAAGGCATGGAGCAGATCGCCACCGCCATCCGCGAGATTGCCGCGCGGCCCGACGTGGCGGTGATCTTCCCCGTCCACCTCAACCCCAACGTGCGCAAGGTGATGAACGAGCGCCTCTCCGGGCTGGACAACGTCGCCCTGATCGAGCCGCTCGACTATCCGCACTTCGCCCGCCTTATCTCCATCGCCGAGATCATGCTGACCGATTCGGGCGGCGTGCAGGAGGAAGCCCCCGCACTGGGCAAGCCGGTGCTGGTCATGCGCGAGACCACCGAAAGGCCCGAGGGCGTGGCGGCCGGAACCGCAAAATTGGTCGGAACTTCGGCCGAGACGATCGTTACCGAAATCTCAACACTGCTCGACGATAGAGAAGCTTACGAATCCATGGCGCGTGCCCACAACCCGTTCGGGGATGGGCAGACATCGCGCCGAATCGTGGAGCTGCTTGCGAATGAAATCGGAAACCAAGCCTGACGTCTGCGTTGTCGGCCTCGGCTACATCGGCCTTCCCACCGCCGCCGTGATCGCCCGCGCCGGGTGCAAGGTACTCGGCCTCGACGTCTCGCAGGCGGTGGTCGACACCATCAACCGGGGCGAGATTCATATCGAGGAAGTCGATCTCGACGGCCTCGTGCAGGGCGTGGTTGCGCGCGGCTTGCTTTCGGCCTCGACGCAGATCGCGCCGGCCGATGTCTTCGTGATCGCGGTACCGACACCGTTCGACAAGGACCATGCGCCGGACATTTCCTACGTCCTCGCCGCCGGCCGCTCGGTTGCGCCGGTGCTGAAGGCGGGCGATGTTGTGATCCTCGAATCGACCTCGCCGGTCGGCACCACCGAGCAACTGCGCGACCTGATCGCCGAACTGCGGCCGGACCTGAAGATTCCCGGCCTCACGCGGGATACCCCCGATGTATCGATTGCGTACTGCCCCGAACGCGTGCTGCCCGGCCGCATCCTTGAGGAACTGACCAACAACGACCGTTCGATCGGCGGCATCACCCCGCGCTGCGCGCGCAAGGCGCTGGCCTTCTACAAGCGCTTCGTGCGCGGCGAATGCGTGACCACCGACGCGCGCTCGGCCGAGATGACCAAGCTGGTCGAGAACGCCTATCGCGACGTCAACATCGCCTTCGCCAACGAACTGTCGATGGTGGCGGACCGCATGGGGCTGGACGTGTGGGAGGTGATCCGCCTCGCCAACCGCCACCCGCGCGTGAACATCCTGACGCCCGGCCCCGGCGTCGGCGGGCACTGCATCGCGGTCGACCCGTGGTTCATCGTCCACGGCGCGCCGGAGGAAACTCCGCTGATCCGCACCGCGCGCGGCGTCAACGATCACAAGATGCACCACGTGATCGCCAAGGCCGAAGCGCTGGTTGAGGCCAATCCGGAGGCGAAAGTCGCCTGCCTCGGCCTCGCCTTCAAGGCCAACATCGACGACTTCCGCGAGAGCCCGGCCCGCTTCGTCACCAGCCGCCTCGCCCGCAAGTTCGGCAGCCGTATCCATGTGGTGGAGCCCTATGCGGCGCAGCTTCCGATCGAGTTCACCGATACCGGCGCGGTGCAGATCGACATCGACGATGCGCTGGAGACTTGCGAGATCCTGATCGTCCTCGTCGACCACGACGTGTTCCGCGTGGTGCCGCTGGCCGAGCGTGCGGACAAGCTGGTCTATGACACGCGTGGAATCTGGCCGGATCAGCCGCGCGTGGTCCGCGAAGAAGCCGCGAAGCTGGCTTTAGCTGGGTAACCCGCGGCCCCAGCTTCGGCCCCGGCCCGCCGCCAACTACCCCAAATCACTTCGTCGCCCCCGCGGAGGCGGGGGCCCCGCTTTTTTGGTTCACACAGAGAGGCCGAGCGGTTCTGCACCCTCTGCGTCTCCGCGTCTCTGCGTGCTTTAAAAGAACAAGCGGGATCCCCGCCTGCGCGGGGATGACGGGTTATGGTTGGGGAGGTTGATTGCCAGCGGAGGATACCTCCACCCAAAATCAGAGCAGAACGGCCTTCACACCGTCGATCACATACTGCGCCGCCAATGCCGCCAGCAGCACGCCCAGCAGACGCGTAATCACCGCCTCCACCTTGTCGCCCAGCACCCGCATCAACGGTCCGGCAGCGGCCAGCGCGGCAAAGCTCAGCACCATCACCGAGACCATCGCCGCAAGGATCGCCAGCTTCTGCTCCACGCCCTGCGCGCGCGAGGTCAGCAGCATGATCGTGGCGATCGAGCCCGGTCCCGCCAGCATCGGCATCGCCATCGGAAACACCGAAACGTCATCCACCTGAGGCGTTTCCGCGTTGTGGGCGATGATCTTCTCGGCCCGCTCCTCGCGGCGCTGGGTGCGCTTTTCGAAAACCATGTCGATGGCGATCATGAACAGCATGATGCCGCCGGCGATGCGGAAGGCGTTGAGTTCGATATGCAGCGCGCCCAGCAACTGGGCGCCGAACAGCGCGAAAACCACAAGGATAGCGGTGGCAATGAGGCAGGCGCGGCCCGCCATGGAGATCGCCTGCGAGCGGTTCGCCTCCGCCGAAAGGCCGGCATAGATCGGCGCGCAGCCGGGCGGGTCGATCACGACGAAGAGCGTGACGAACGCGCTGAGGAAGAGTTCGTACATGCGGGTTACGGGGCCTTGGGCGCGGCGACGTCGCTGCGCATCACTTCGGTCATGGTGCCGTTCTTCATCAGCGAGACGACGAGCGCGCGGGACTGGTCGGCAGCGACGCGGTAGGACCATGTCAGCGTACCGTCGTCCGAACGGCCTTCACCGGTCATGCCGGGCGGACCCTTGGCGGGTTCGGGACGCTGCACATCGGGGCGCGGGCCTCCGCTCGGGCAATCCGCCACGGACGCCGAGAGCATGTCGCTATTCGGCAAAGGCTGCGCCAGCGTGTCGCCCTGATCGAGCACCCAGCGGTAATCGGTCTTCTTCCAGCGCTTCTGCCAGATCGTCGTGAAGTAGCCGACCGACCCGTCCGGCCGCTGCCAGGCCCCCTTGGTGACGCCCAAGGTGCCGTCGCAGCTCATCCAGACTTGCGCGGGCTGCCACTGCACGGCGGCGGGTGGGTCCTTGCGGCCACTGAGCCATTGCTGCGCGCGGACCGGTTCCGGCACGAACATCACCGCGTCTTCGGCGGCGGTTTCGCGAAAGGCGGTCCACTGCCCCTTCTCGCGCGCCATGCGGGCGAAGGCGATCTCCGCCGCGATCAGCGCGCTGGGGTTGGCGGTGCCCACGCCGGGCGCTCGATCTGGGCGACGGGCCAGCGCCGGTGTTGTCACCAGTGCCAGCGCCGCCACTCCGGCGAGAGCCCGGCCGAGGCTCAAAGGGCGCCCTCGTCGAATTCCAGACCGGCGTTGCGGTGGGCGGCGACGATGGTGTTGCGCAAGAGGACGGCGATGGTCATCGGGCCGACTCCGCCCGGAACCGGCGTGATCGCACCGGCAACTTCGGCAGCGGAGGCGAAATCGACGTCGCCCACGAGTTTCGTCTTGCCTTCCTCGGCACCCGGGACGCGGTTGATGCCCACGTCGATCACGGTAGCGCCGGGCTTGAGCCAGTCGCCCTTGACCATTTCCGGACGGCCGACGGCAGCCACCACGATGTCGGCACGGCGGACGACCTCGGGCAGATCCTTGGTGCGGCTGTGCGCGACCGTGACCGTGCAGCTTTCGGCGATCAGCAACTGCGCCATCGGCTTACCGACGATGTTCGAACGGCCGATCACCACGGCATCAAGGCCGGAAAGCGAGCCCAGCTTGTCCTTCAGCAGCATCACGCAGCCCAGCGGCGTGCAGGGCACGAAGCCCGGCAGGCCCGTGGCGAGGCGCCCGACATTGACGACATGGAAACCGTCCACGTCCTTGTCGGGGTTGATCGTGGCGATGACCTTCTGCTCGTTCATGTGCGCAGGCAGCGGCAGTTGGACAAGGATGCCGTCGACGCGCGGATCTTCGTTCAGTTCGCGCACCAGCGCCAGCAGGTCTTCCTCGCTGGTTTCGGCGGGCAGCTTGTGCTCGAAGCTCGCCATGCCGGCGGCCAGCGTCTGCTTGCCCTTGTTGCGTACATAGACCTGGCTGGCGGGATCCTCACCCACCAGCACCACGGCAAGGCCGGGCTTGCGGCCGGTGCGGGCCTCGAAGCCCACGGATGCGGTGCCGACACGTGCGCGCAGGCCTTCGGCAAACGCCTTGCCGTCGATGATATTCGCCTGCGTCATCAGTAGTAAGCCCTTGCCAGATTGCCGAGAATGATTTGCAGGATCTTCAGGCCGATGATGAGCGCCATCGGCGAGAAGTCGATCGCGCCGGTGTTCGGCATGATCCGCCGGATCGGCCGGAGCATCGGTTCCAGGATCGCGTTGAGCGCGGTCCAGATCGCCGAAACGAACTGGTTGTGCCGGTTGACCACGTTGAACGCGAGCAGCAGGCCGAGGACGAACTGCACGATCACCACGAAGACGATGATGCTGATCAGGTAGTCGATGATCTGGTAGAGGGTGAGGAACAGCAACGCCGGCTCCTTGAATGCTTGGGGGTCCATGCCTGTCCTGCCCGCGAAATGCGGACTTTCCAGCATATTCTCAGGCGCTGATAGCCGAGTAGGCCGCGCCGGGGCAAGGGCGCGTCCACCACGGTGGGACGCGGATCGACCAATACCGGTTTCGCGCCGGGCCGCGATGGGCCCGGCAGCGCGTTCTTGCAGGTCAGGGTAGCGTCGAAGTGCGCTCGATCCGCCAGTTGAGCTGTTCCTCGCTCGCCCCCGGCACGTCGTTGACGCGGCGCAGGACGATGGTGCCCCGGCGCGAGGGACGTCCGTCGGCAAAGTCGATCACCAGCGGTGCTTCGTAATAGAGCGAACCGGCGGCGCCTTCGACGTCGCCTTTGCCCACAGCGATCTTCGGGCTGGCATCGCCGCCGAATTCCTTGGCGAGCTTCTCTGGCGTCATCTGCGCGTCCAGGCTCCAGGCGCGGGCGGCAGAAGCCCAGTCACCGGCGCGCAGGGCATTGGTGTAGAAGCGCAGCAGACGCTCGGGATCGCGGCGCTCGTTCAGCGCATCCGCGTCGAGCTTGATCGCGGGGCTGCCCGCGGCCGCAGCCGTAGCATCGTCACCGGGTGTGTCCTCGACGACGGCGGCCTCGCTTGTATCCAGACTTGCCCCCCCGCTCGGTTCGGCGGCCGGCTGCTGGTTGCAGGCTGCAAGCAGGAGCATGAAGGCCGGAACGGCACTGGTGAGAACGAATCTGGTACGCATCTTGATAGAATGGGCCTTTCTGCCGGAGGTTCCCCTGCTGCGGGAAGAGCTAGCCGGCCCGGATCAACGTACCGGCGCCTTCCTGCGTGAATATTTCCAGCAACATGGCATGCGAAACCCGCCCGTCAAGCACGACGGCCGCCTCGCACCCGGCCTCGACCGCGTGGACGCAGGTCTCCAGCTTGGGGATCATGCCGCCGGAGATCGTGCCGTCTTCCTGAAGCACCTTGATATCGGCGGGCCGAAGGTCGGTCAGCAGTTCGCCCTGCTTGTCGAGCACGCCGTGCACGTCGGTCAGCAGGAACAGCCGCGCGGCGCCGAGGGCGGCGGCAATGGCGCCGGCCATGGTGTCGGCATTGATATTGTAGGTCTGGCCGTCTTCGCCCGGAGCGATCGGGGCGATCACCGGGATCATGCCGGCAGCCGAGATCGTCTCGATCACGCCGATGTCGATCCGTGCAGGCTCACCCACGAAGCCGAGATCGACGAGGCGCTCGATATTGCTGTCCGGATCCTTGGCGGTGCGCTGGACCTTGGACGCGGTAACAAGGCCGCCGTCCTTGCCGGAAATGCCCATGGCCTTCCCACCGGCTTCGGCGATCCAGCCGACGATTTCCTTGTTGATCACGCCCGAGAGCACCATTTCGGCGACCTTGGCGGTCTCCTTGTCGGTGACCCGAAGCCCGTCCACGAAGCGCGATTCGACACCCATGGTCTTGAGCATGGCACCGATCTGCGGGCCGCCGCCGTGGACGACCACGGGGTTGATGCCCACCGCCTTGAGCAGGACCACGTCTTCCGCGAAATCTCGCGCCAGTTCGGGATCGCCCATGGCATGGCCGCCGTATTTCACGACGAACGTGCGACCGGCATAACGCTGCATGTAGGGCAGCGCATCGACGAGCGTCTCGGCCTTCGAGAGCATGGCGGGATCGTGCGGATTCGGCATGGAGGCGCTTTAGACCCCTTGCACAGAATTAAAACCCGTTTCCGGCCCCGAAAGACCGATTATTTCACCGCAATCTTAGACACCATCCAGCTTGCGGCCAAGCTTCACGAAGAGCCAGATGAACGGCGGCACCATGATCGTGGACAGCAGGACCTTGGAGATGATCTGCCCTTCCATGATCGACCACAGCGGCAGCACGCCCGCGAACGAGATCGTGATGAAGATCAGCGTATCGACCACTTGCGACAGCAGGCTGGCAATCCACGCGCGCAGCATCAGCATGCTTCCCTCGCGCCCGGCGGCAAGGCGCGCGAACACGGTGACGTTAAGGGTCTGCGACACGCCGTAGGAAACCAGCCCCGCGAACTGCATGCGCGCGCCCTGCCCCAGCAGGCGGGCATAGGCGTCCTGATCCTGCCAGAACGGGGCGGGCGGAACAACGTGGATCACCAGGGTCAGCAGGCTCATCGACACGATCAGCGGGATAAAACCGAAGCGCACCAGTCGGTTGGCGACAACCGTGCCGTGCAGTTCGGCCACCGCGCTGGACAGCACCACCAGCAACAGGAAGGCGAAGATCCCCGATTCCACCGCCAGATTGCCGACCACCGGCCAGTTGCCCAGCGAGGCGATCTTGATCCCCAGAACCCCCGCAAGCACGACCAGCCCGCCATAGAGCGGCATGTACACGAACATCGAACGGGGGATCGTCACAGCGCGGGATTGCGCGCTTACTGGGGCTTGCGGTTCCATGACGATGCTCTAACGGGCGCGAAACAATTGCACTAGCCGTCACGAAAGTGCGCCTTTAGGTTTGCGCACAGATTCAGCACATTTTTCGGAGAAATGGGGACGATGCACGTCGCCTACAGCCTGCTTGGCATCGTTCTCATCATGGCCGCCGCCTTTCTTCTTTCCACCAACCGCCAGGCAATCCGTCTGCGCGTGGTGGGTGCGGCGTTCGCCTTGCAGGCGGGGCTCGCCGCGTTCGTGCTCTACATCCCGTTCGGCAAGGACATGCTGGGCGGCGCGGCCTCCGGCGTCCAGAGCCTGCTGGGCTTCGCGCATGCGGGCGTCGATTTCCTGTTCGGCCCGCTCGCCAGCCCGGAGATCGGCGGCCACAGCTTCGCGATCTCGGCACTGCCGGTGATCATCTTCTTCGCCTCGCTGATCTCGATCCTCTACTACCTGAAGATCATGCCGCTGGTGGTCCGCTGGATCGGCGGCGCGCTGGAGAAGGTGACGGGGATCAGCAAGGTGGAAAGCCTCTGCGCGGCCTCCAACATCTTCGTGGGCCAGAGCGAGGCGCCGCTGGTGATCCGCCCCTACCTTGCCTCGCTCAATCCTTCGCAGCTGTTCTGCGTGATGAGCGTGGGCCTTGCCGGCGTGGCGGGCACGATCCTGGCGGCCTATGCCTCGATGGGCATCCGCATCGACTTCCTCGTCGCCGCCGCGTTCATGTCGGCGCCGGGCGGCATTTTCATGGCCAAGATGATCATGCCCGATCCGCGCCCGGTCGGGGACGAGGCGGACGTGCATGAAAGCACCCTGCCGCCTGCCGGTGCTGCCGCCGCCGCGCTCAACCGCGCCGATGTGACTCACCTGCCCGGCGTCCACATCGACGAGCCCGAAGCCGTCGAACATGACGAGGAAAAGCCCGCCAACATCATCATGGCCGCCTCGCAAGGCGCGCAGACCGGCGTGAAGCTGGCGGTTGCCGTGGGCGCCATGGTCTTGGCTTTCGTCGCGCTGATCGCGCTGGCCAACGGCATTGTCGGCTGGGTCGGCGGCATGTTCGGCTTCGCCGACGTGACGTTCCAGGGCCTGCTCGGCTATGTCTTCGCGCCGATCTTCTACCTGCTCGCCACGCCCGACTGGCATGAGGCATTGCAGGCGGGCAGCCTGTTCGGCAGCAAGATCGTGCTCAACGAGTTCGTCGCCTTCATCGACCTTGGCCACATGACCGCGCTTTCGCCGCGCACGGTTGCCGTGGTGACGTTCGCGCTCTGCGGCTTTGCGAACTTCTCGTCGATCGCGATCCAGATGGCGGTGACCGGTGGCCTTGCGCCCAACCAGCGGCCGATCATCGCCCGCCTTGGCGTGCGGGCGCTCTGCGCGGGCAGCCTTTCGAACCTGATGAGCGCGGCGCTGGCCGGGCTGTTCCTTGGACTGAACTGAGAGGTATCGTTTCGGGGGCTGGCGCGATGCGGAGCCCACTCACTCCGTCGCCCCCGCGAAGGCGGGGGCCCCGCTTCCTTTTCGCCATGCTCGCCGGAACAAGCGGGATCCCCGCCTTCGCGGGGATGACGAGGCTCTGTGGGGAAAGTGCAGCCCTGCCGCCCTACTTCCCCCGCCCCGGCTCCACATCCCGCCCGGCCCAGACCGCATAGCGTTCCGCCTCCGGGTTCGCCTCGAAACGGTCGGCAAGGTCATAGATCCGCACCTTGCGCGCCGTCTCCTCATAGCGCGGCCACATGTCGCCCGGATCGCCGTGCCGCACGAAATGCGCCACATGCGAACGCATCCGCCGCCCCAGCTCGGCCCGGCGGCCACTGTCCGGACCGCCCCGAACCAGCGCCATCTTGAGCCCGCTGAAAGGCCAGAACACTGTGAGATCGAGCCCGTGCGTGGGGCCGACCAGCGGATGGGAGTAATCGAACCGGTAGAACCACGTCGGGCTGTGCCGGGCATGCCGCTCGGCGAAGTGGCGGGTGGGCATCATGAACGTCAGGTCGGACCCCAGCGCAATCCGCCCCTTGCGGTTGCGCGGATAGGCGGCGAGAATTCGGGCTGCCTGTTCCGCCCCGAACTGATCGTGCAACAAGGCTTCGAGATCCGGCCATTTGGTGGGCAGGATGTCCCCCGGCATCACGTCGAACAGCCGCACTTCATCGCGCGTGGCGCCGGCCAGCAGCGGAACCGGCGCGGCCGGGGTCGCAAGCGCGGCTTCGAACGAGGCAGGCAAGACATCCCCGTCATACCAGGGCGCGGCGGGAATGGCGTTCTTCAACTGCTTGCCGACGGCCGTCTGCCCTTCCATCAGCTCGGCAATATCCATCGACTTGAGGCGCTGCAGGCTCGACTGGTCCAACCCCAGAACTTCGGCAAAGCGGCGAGCGTCCCGGATCGACCGCTCGCGGTCGTGGATCAGGCTCACCGCGCCGGACTGCATCACGGCACTGTGAAACAGCCCGCGCGCCAGCGGCGAAAGCAGGAGCAGCGAGACGGACATCGACCCCGCAGACTGGCCGCAGATCGTCACCTTGCCCGGATCGCCGCCGAAATCGGCGATATTGTCACGCACCCATTCCAGCGCCGCGATCTGGTCGCGCAGACCGAGATTGGACGGGATCGCCGGGATTCCCAGCGCGTCGCCGAAGTTCACGAAGCCCAGCACGCCGATCCGGTAATTGATGGTGACGACCACGATGTCGCCCTCGCGCGCCAACCGGGAGGCGTCATAGGAATTGGCCCCGCCCGCAAGGAAAGCGCCGCCGTGGATCCAGACCATGACCGGTTTCGGGCCCCCTACACCGCCTTCTGGTGCCCCGCCCTCGGGACAATAGACATTGAGGTAGAGGCAATCCTCGCCATAGACCTCGCTCTCCAGCACATCGCGGCGGACTTTGCCGCCGAACTGCTGCGGGCATTGCCGCCCGAAGCGATCGGCCGCACGCACGCCCTGCCATGGCGGAACCGGGCCCGGCGCCTCGAAGCGGCCGGCCTTCGCATAGGGAATGCCCAGAAAGCGCGTCAGCCCCGGCTCCCAAACGCCGGACACTGTTCCGCTGCGCGTCTCGATCACGATCTCGGTCACGGCCTCTCTCCCCCTCGTTTCCGGCCGCGCTTCCGTGCCCTGACGCGGCGGCCGTGCGACGCCTGTGGTAACCCGGACCTGCCGCAAGACCAGCACCGAAATGCCGGTGCCCTTAGTGATCGCTCCGGTAACAGGCCCTATATCCCTTTGAGAAACATCACTTGCGCCGGGTTGGCAATAGGGGCAGCATTCCGCCTTGGGCCATCATGCCCGGACCATACAGGGAGAGCATCATGGACGATCTCGACCGCAGCACCTCGGGTTCCGGTTTCGAATTCAACCACCCGACCATCATCGCCCTGCTCTATCTGGCCTCTTGCGTGACCGGGGTTACCGCCATCGTCGGCATCGTGCTCGCCTATGTCTGGCGGGGCGAGGCGACGGGGAATGGAGACTGGCAGGCTTCGCATTATCAGTACCTCATCAACACGTTCTGGATCGGCCTGATCGGCTCGATCATCGGCGGCCTGCTGCTGATCGTGGTGATCGGCCTGCTGGTGCTGGCGGCCGTGGGCGTGCTGGTGATCGTGCGCTGCGTGATGAGCCTGCTGAACGCGCAGAAGCATCTGCCCATGCCCAATCCCGGCACCTGGACGGTCTGAGCGAAAGCCGCCACCGGGAGCGCTAGCGATGGGCCACGGCGCCGCATCAAGCGAGGTCTTCCTGCACGTTCGCGTGCTGGTGGGCGTCGTCCTCGGTCTGGCGCTTACCCGACTGCTGTCCGGCATTTCGGGCATCGTCCAGCACCCCCGGCGGCGTCCGCTCTATCCCGCGCACCTGGCATGGGTGGCGGTGATTCTGGTGATGACCGTCCACTTCTGGTGGTGGGAGTTCGCGCTGGACCGCATCACCGTCTGGCGCTTCGAGCTTTTCACGTTCGTCCTCGGCTACGCCTTCCTGCATTACCTGCTGGCCAGCCTGCTGTTTCCTGAATGGATGGACGATTACGCCGGCTACGAGGATTACTTCCTGTCCCGGCGCGTCTGGTTCTTCGGCCTGCTGGTGGCCGTCTGCGCGGCCGACTGGATCGACACTTCGATCAAGGGAGCGGCCTATCTCAAGGCGTTGGGCCCCGAATACCCGATCCGGCTGACCGTCTGCGCCGCCTTGTTCCTGTTGGCTGCGTGGACGTCCAACCGGCGCTTCCACATCGTGCTGCCGCTGGCGTTCCTTGCCTATCTGCTGAGCTGGATCGGCCGAATCTATGAGATTCTGGGCTGATAAATTCAATCTTATTGCCGCATCGAGCAAGTCGCGGTAACCAATTGGTAATCATAGAGGATAACGCTCGATTCGGAGCAATAAAGTTCGAGTCAGGATCGGAAGACCGGGGGGCGCCGCCTGTGAGAGTGTTGAGATACAGCGCCCATCAGCGCTTCGCCGTACGCCGAAAGGCAACAATCCATCACGAAGGCCGCCGCATCGGCAGCGGCCTGCTTGTCGAACTTTCGCAGGAGGGCTGCCGCATCGGCTGCCTGTCCGACGCGGGCCAGAGCAATGTCGTCGCGCTCGAAATCGCGGATCAAGTGATCATCAAGGTCGATGGGGCACCGCCGATCGAGGGGCGCGTGCGCTGGACCGAGGGCGGCATACTGGGTGTCCGGCTGACACACGCCTTCCACCGCGCCGAACTGGACAGCCTGATCCGCACTTGCCGGGGCGAATTTGACGAAACCGAAGCGCGCGAATACGGGACCTGACCCAGCCCTCATTGCGTGAATCATGTTTTTTCGTCGCCGTTCCAATGTGATCCCTATCGCCGGGGCCCGCGATCCGCAGCAGGGCTATACGCGCCCGAAGGCGCCTCCAAGGTCGCGCCGTCTGCGTCTGTCGCCGATCTGGATCGTGGCCCCGCTCGCCATTGCGGCGGGGGTGTACTTTTGGCCCGGCGCACCGTCCGTCCGGCTCCCCTTCGCCGCCACCGTCCATGATACCGACGCCGCCCACTTCGCGCATTGCCACGGCCGCGCGCGCCGTACCTGCGTCGTCGATGGCGACACCATCTGGTACGAAGGCAAGAAGATCCGCATCGCCGACATCAATGCGCCCGAAACGAGCGAGCCGTCCTGCCCGCAGGAAGCCGCACTCGGCGCGCGGGCCACGGCGCGGATGACCGAGCTGCTCAATCAGGGTCCCTTCTCGCTCGAACCCTGGAACGATGGTCGCGATACCGACCGCTACGGCCGCCAACTGCGCGTCATTACGCGCGGCGGCCACAGCCTTGGTCTGGTGCTGGTGGACGAGGGATTGGCCGAGCGCTGGATCGGCTATCGCCGCAACTGGTGCTGAGGAATCGGAAAAGCAAAACCCCGCATGCCGGTGATGCGGGGTTTCCGAAGCGGTAACGCCCCGGCGTACCGAGCCAACCGCAAAGAGGCCCGGGCTGTACGGCCAAATCCGTCAGCTACGATGTCGCGAAGCCTGCCCCAAAAACGCGTCATCCCCGCGAAGGCGGGGATCCCGCTTCTCTTGCGTAGAGCCGAGAGGTCCACAAGAAGCGGGGCCCCCGCCTGCCCTCCGGGCAGTTCATCCTGAGCGGCCGGCCTGCCGGCCAGCCGAAGGGCGGGGGCGACGAAGCCGTGGAATGGGCAACGCGTCATCCCTATCGGGCGTCTGCATCGCCAAAAACGGCGCGCCTTACTCGGCCGCCTGCGTGCCGCCGAACATGTCCGGTTCCGAGTGTTCCTCGACCACATCGACATCGTTGGCCTTCACCTTGCGACGCGAATCGAAGTTCGACCACACGGTGTTCCAATCGCCGCGGGTGGCGCCCTTCGAGTATTCCGTCGCGCGGGTCTCGAAGAAGTTGGCGTGCTCCACACCGTTGAGCAGCGGCTGAAGCCAGGGCAGCGGGTGCTCGTCGATCAGGTAGATCGGCTTCAGGCCCAGCTGGCCAAGGCGCCAATCGGCGATGTAGCGGATGTACTTCTTGATGTCCTTCGGCGTCATGCCCGGAACCGGGCCGAGTTCGAAGGCGAGGTCGATGAAGTTGTCTTCCAGACGGATCGTGGTCTGGCACTGATCGGCAATGTCGTCCTTCACTGCCTTGGTCAGGCAATTCCGCTCCGCGCAGAAGGCGTGGAACAGCTTGATGATGCCTTCGCAGTGCAGTGATTCGTCGCGCACCGACCACGAGACGATCTGGCCCATGCCCTTCATCTTGTTGAAGCGCGGGAAGTTCATCAGCATCGCGAAGCTGGCGAAGAGCTGCACGCCCTCGGTAAAGCCGCCGAACATGGCGAGAGTGCGGGCGATATCCTCGTCGTTGTCGACGCCGAACTTCTGCAGGTAGTCGTGCTTGGCCTTCAGTTCCTCGTACTCAAGGAACATGCCGTATTCGCTCTCGGGCATGCCGATGGTGTCGAGCAGGTGCGAATAGGCGGCGATGTGCACCGTCTCCATGTTGGAGAAGGCGGTGAGCATCATCTTGATCTCGGTGGGCTTGAAGACGCGCGCGTACTTCTCGTGGTAGCAATCCTGCACTTCCACGTCGGCCTGCGTGAAGAAGCGGAAGATCTGGGTGAGCAGGTTGCGCTCATGCTCCGAGATGTTCTGCGCCCAGTCGCGGCAATCCTCGCCCAGCGGCACTTCCTCGGGCAGCCAGTGGATCTGCTGCTGCGTCTTCCAGAAGTCATAGGCCCATGGATATTCGAAGGGCTTGTAGGTCTTGCGGGCTTCGAGAAGGGACATGGGCGGACAACTCCGGTGCGCGATTCACATGGCGGCCCGGAACGATTCGCCAAGCGCCGATGACGGCGCGGCGCGGGTTCCGGGACGAAAACACTTCGCTTGCAGCACGATGGCCGAAGCAAGATCGCCAGATAACCAAAAAACACCTGACCTGTGGAGGCGCTCCGGCGAGTTACCAACAGCCGTGTGCGCACATATTGCGCCTCCGCCAATATGGGGACGCTAGCACTGGTAGACCAGAGGTGATTGCGCGACTCGCCGGATCGCGCGAGATTGCGGGCCTTGCAAGCCGGTATGACGGCCTTTGGAGGACATTTTATGAGCGATGACGGACAAACCTCCTGGCCCACCGAATCCGGTTTCGTGCGCAAGGGCATGACCGTGATCGATGCCGAAGGTGCCGTGCTCGGCGTGGTCGATAGGGTGGACGGTCAGGAAGTCCTGCTGGCCGAAGCCGGGCACCCCTTCATCACGGTGAGCGAGATCGACGGCATCGATGGTGAGCGGATCTTGCTCGCGCCGCGCGGGGACGCCACGTTCGGGCTGGGCGCGGAACCCTGAGATGAAAAGAGCGCCGGAATGGCTTCCGGCGCTCTTTCAAGCAGACCTGTGACCGATCATTTCCAGAACCAGCGCGGCGCCAGTTCCCGCCTGTTCCGGAAACGCCACATCTGCACGTAGAGCCAGATCCCCGAGAACGAGAAGAACATCAGCGCCAGCCCCGAAAGCACCGAGATCAGCGTGCCGATCGGGCCGAACGTCTCGCCCGAATGCAGGTGGTGGAACAGCCCCACCATCGAGCGCAGGCCGCCTTCCGGGCGCGGCGGCATGCAGCGCCAGCCTTCGGGGCAGACGAATCCCGGCGGCGGCGTGGCAGCCGCTTTCGCCTCGGCCGCCGTCTGTCCGGTGGGCCAGAGCGCCGCGACCTGACTCAGGACGCCGGTGACCGCGATCCAGAGAATGAAGATGCCGAAAAAGATCGAAAGCCAGCGATGCCATTTGCGCATGGTCGAATATGTCCCCGTCTCTGTGGATTGGTCGCACCGGAAAGAAGCGCGGATAAAAAGCGCGGGCGCCGCGCCTTCTCAAGCCGCAAATTGTCGCAGGGCCGACTGTTTGGAAATTCGCTGAAGGCGAATTTCGCGGCACCGGCCCACTCCCCCACCCGACCTCCCATCAGGATACACTCGTGGGTGGTCGGGTGGGGAGTGGGCCGGTGCCGCGCCGAAAATGCCCAATGGGCATTTTCCAAAAGAGACTCTAGCAGGCCCAATTTGCTTGGACTCCACGAACCGTGGCCCCGCTCGGACCAGTGACGGAACGAAGGCTCAAGCCCACCCGTTCTTCCTGCATCACACGCAAAAATTCGGGAGAACGTCTCATGTTCGAGAAGCTACGCATTCGTGAGCATATGGAAGTCGCCGATGCCGGCGGCCAACATGTCGGCACTATCGACGAGGTGAAGGATGACCAGATCAAGCTGACCCGATCCGATAGTTCCGACGGTGCCCACCACTTCATCGCCTTCGATAATGTCGACCGGATCGAGGACAATCGCGTCTATCTGAAGGAAGGCACCCCCATCCCCATGGGCACTGGCACCCGCTGAATCCCCTGGGTGTCTGATGCCCGAGGGCCCCGGTTTTCCATGCGAAACATTCGCGCGGAGGGTCGGGGCCTTTCGCGTGGGCGATGAAGGCCCCCAAGATATGATACACTCAGTATAGCAACTCTTCCCAAGGCGGCGCGCGGCTGATAGCCCTTGTCCGGAAAAGACAAGACAATCCGGGGAAGAAGCCTTGAACGCACGTCCCGTTACCGCCGCGCTGCGCCTTGCCCTTGCGGTGCTGGCGCCTCTGGCGCTGTCAGCCTGCCACAAGCCCGCGCAGACCATCGAACAGGGGATGATCGCCGATCCCGACGAATGGCCGAGCTGGGGCCGCACGCCGGGCGAGACGCACTATTCGCCGCTGGACGAGATCAACACCGACACGGTCGGCAATCTCAAGCTGGCGTGGCACGTCGACCTGGAGCCGGGCTATACCGCCAGCACTCCGCTGATGGCGGAGGGCAAGGTCTTCCTCACCAGCGGCCACTCGCATATCCGCGCGCTCGACGCGGTGACCGGCAAGCAATTGTGGGAATACGACGGCGGCACGCGGGAGCGCGCGAAGTCGGCCTTGCAGATGAACTGGGGCAACAAGGGCATCGCCTACGATGCCGGACACGTCTTCCTGGTCACCACCGATGGCTACGTGATCTCGCTCGACGCCAAGACCGGCAAGGAAGCGTGGAAGACCTACGACTATCCCGATCAGGCCCCGCGCAATTCGAACGGCGCGCCGCGCGTGTTCGGCGGCAAGGTCATAGTCGGCTTCGGCGGCGCGGACATCAGCCCCGCGCGCGGCTTCGTTTCGGCCTATGACGAGAAGAGCGGCAAGCTCGCCTGGCGCTTCTACACCACGCCGGGGGACGAGGTTTCGCCGGTCAATCAGAAGGCCGAAGCGGTCATGCGCAAGACATGGCCGAGCGGTTGGAAGAACCCGGACGGCACCCGGCGCGGCGGCGGCGGCACCGCGTGGAACGCCTTCAGCTACGATCCTGAGCTGAACATGATCTACCTCGGCATCGGCAACGGCTTCCCGTACAACCAGAACTTGCGCAGCCCCGGCGGCGGCGACAACCTGTTCCTCGCCTCGATCGTCGCGGTCGATGCGAATACCGGCGAATACAAGTGGCACTATCAGGTCTGCCCCGGCGAGCAGTGGGACTGCACCGCCACTACCGACATGTCGCTGGCGACGCTGAAGATCGACGGCAAGGACCGCAAGGTGCTGATGCAGGCACCGAAGAACGGCTTCTTCTACGTGATCGACCGCAAGACCGGCGAATTCATCTCCGCCGAGAAGATCGCCAAGGTCAGCTGGGCGGACCATATCGACAAGAAGACCGGCCGCCCGGTGGAAAACCCCGGCATTCGCTATGCCGGCAAGCCCGGCATGTTCGAGATGTGGCCGGGGCCGACCGGCGCGCATTCGTGGATGCCGCAGGCCTACAGCCCGCAGACCGGGCTGGTCTATATCCCGGTGCTGGAGATGGGCGCGCTGATCGGTGACGGTCAGAACGGCGGCGGCGAGATCAGCAAGGGCATGGGCGTCACGCTGATCCCCGAAGTCGAACTGCCCGGCGGCCACAAGAGCTTCCTGCGCGCCTGGAACCCGGTGACGCAGACGCTGGCCTGGGAAGTCGAACTGCCCGGCACATGGCCCGGCGGCGTGATGGCCAGCGGCGGCGGGCTGGTGTTCGAAGGGCAAGTGGACGGCAAGTTCGTCGCCCGCGATGCGAAGACCGGCAAAGAACTCTGGTCCTTCAAGACCGAGAGCCCGATCGTCGGCGCGCCGATCACCTATCGCATGAACGGCAAGCAGTACGTCACTGTCATCACCGGCGCGGGCGGTCAGGGTGCGGGCATGCAGTCGCTCGGCAACGCGGCCTATCGCACCGACTATCGCTTGCCGCGCCGGGTGCTGACGTTCGCGCTCAATGGCACGGACACGATCCCGCCCTACACCTATGTCGAGCCGACTCCGCCGCAGGATCCCACTTTCAAGCCTGACCTCGCCAAAGCGCAGGCAGGGGCGATGCTGTTCGGGACCCGGGCCTGCATCGTTTGCCACGGCTGGAACGCCGTGGGCGGCGGCGCCGCACCCGATCTGCGCTACTCGCCGATCATCACCGACGCGGCGACGTTCCGGCAGGTCGTGAAAGAAGGCGGGCTGAAGATGAACGGCATGCCGCCCTTCGCGGACATTTCGGACAGCGATCTGGAAACGATCCGCTTCTACCTGCGGGCCCGCGCTCAGGCGGCTCCTGCCGAGAAGCAGGCGCTGCTGGACAAGGCCAAGGCGGCCGCCGCCAGCACCGCCAAGCCGCAGGACTTCGTCGGCAAATGGGCCATCGTGATCCAGACCCCGGTCGGCCCGCAAAAGGCCGTGATGGACCTGACGGTGAACGGCAACGTGGTGACCGGCAAGGTCAGAGCCGAGCAAGGCACCGTCAACGTCGCGGGCGGAATCAAGGACGGCCGCGCGAGGTTCGACGGCAAGGCCTCGATGCCGATGCCGATCACGGTCAGCTACGACGTGACCGTGAAGGACGGCCGGATGACCGGGGAGAACGCCAATGGGCCTTTCGGCACTTTCCCGCTGACCGGCTCGCGTCCCTGAAGACCGAATGAAAAGGGCGCCGGCAGCACAGGCTGTCGGCGCCCTTTTTGCTGCCCGCCCGCCGCTTCGGCCAAATACTCCGGCGCGATCCGGCTCCGCAGAATGGCGGAGCGATCGCCTGAATCATCCCCCCACCCAAAGAACTTCGTCGCCCCCGCGAAGGCGGGGGGCCCGCATTTCTGGATCCACGCAGAGACGGCGGCGCAGCACGATCTTTCTGCGTCTCCGCGTCGCTGTGTGCTAAAAAGGGACAAAAGCGGCAGGATCGGTGGGCTCCAGCCCATCCGGAACCGGGCCACATGGGAACGGATGCGAATAAAGGACAGCCCGCATGGACGAGCAGTCGGCGCACGCAGAGCGAATCGAACGCTCTTTTCCCGGTGTGCTTGACCGCAGCACCAAAGCTTATCGCCTCAACCGCGTGCTCCGCTCGCCGGTGGCCCCCGCGGCCCGAGCCGGCTTCCACGCCGACGAGCAGGCCGTCCTCACCGCCTCAAAACTTACCACGGAAGAACAGTATCTTGTCTGCCGCCGTAATCGGCAGGGGTCGATTCCGTGCGGCGCAATCTCCTTCGTGCCGGAGAAACTGGCGGCAGTTTCGGGGCTATCCAATCTGCGCATTTGTGCCTCAATGCGTAGAGAGACGCTTGAGGACTCCATGAAGACCCGCGACCAGCGGCGCACATATTCGGTGGCGGCACCGGCCCGTGACGGCTGAACCGCCCTGAGACAACAAATACGACCGCGCCTGAAGAGCAAGACAAGCGGCAGCGGAACTACAGGAGAAGTGCATGGAAGACCCCCGCGCCATAATTGCGCGCGAACCGATGCATTACCGGCAAGTCATTGCCGTCGGCATCGCAACCGCGCTCAACGCCCTCGACGGCTTCGATGTTCTGTCGATCAGCTTTGCCGCGCCCGGCATTTCCAAGGATTGGGGTATCGATCGTGCCGCACTGGGCCTGGTGCTGTCGATGGAACTGTTCGGCATGGGCATCGGCGCATTCGTGCTGGGCAGCCTTGCCGACCGCGTCGGCCGCCGCCCCATGCTGCTCGCCTGCCTCGTCATCATGAGCATCGGCATGTTCATGGCGTCCACCGCCGATAGCGTGCCGGTCCTTTCGGTCTATCGCCTGTTCACCGGCCTTGGCATCGGCGGCATGCTCGCCGCGACCAATGCGGTCGTCGCCGAATGCTCCAACGCACGCCGCCGCAACCTCACCGTCGCGATCATGGCGGGCGGCTATCCGATGGGCGCCATCGTCGGCGGCTCGGTCGCCGCCGGGCTGCTCGCCGCGACCGGCCGCTGGCAATCGGTCTTCGAATTCGGCGCGATCGTGACCGCCTGCTTCATCCCGCTGGTGCTCTGGCTGGTGCCCGAGACGATGGCCTTCCTGCTGCTCAAGCGCCCCGCCGGCGCGCTCAAGAAGATCAACCGCACGCTGGTCCTTCAGAACCGCCAGCCGCTGGACACGTTGCCGCCCGCCGATCCGGTCAAGGAACGCACCAGCGTCGCCGCGCTCTTCGCGCCGGGCCTTGCCAGCGTGACGATCATGCTGACCGCCGTCTGCTTCTTCCACATGATGACCTTCTACTTCCTGGTGAAGTGGATCCCGAAGATCGTCGTCGACCTCGGCTTCGCGCCGGCATCGGCGGGCGGCGTGCTGGTCTGGGCCAATGTGGGCGGCGCCATCGGCTCGGTCACGGTCAGCCTGCTCAGCCAGAAGATCGGCATTCGCCCGCTGGTGGTCTGCTCCATGGTCCTCGGCGCGATTGCCGTCGCCATGTTCGGACAGGGCTTCACGACGCTTGGCGGCCTTTCGCTGATCGCCTGCATCGCCTGCTTCTTCACCAACGCGGCCATCGCTGGTTTCTATGCGGTGATCGCCCAGAGCTACCCCGCTGCCTTGCGCGGCGGCGGTACCGGACTGGTGATCGGCGTAGGCCGTGCGGGCGCCGCGTTCGGCCCGATTGCGGCAGGCCTGCTGTTCAACGCAGGCTGGGGCCTCGCGCCCGTCGCCATGACGCTGGCCTGCGGTACGCTGGTTGCCGGTGTCATTCTTTCGATGGTCCGTTACCGCGAGAATGCAGTCGCCTGACGGCCCGAAACCAAAAGAATGGGAACGGTCGGCCCCCTGCCGGCCGTCACCCATCTAAATTAGAAGCATGCTCCAGAGAGGATTTTTCACCATGCGCCCCCGCGCCCTGACCCTGCTTGCCTGCGGCACTGCCGCTGCGGCGACTTTCGCTTTCGATCCCGCACTGGCGCAGTCGGTTCCGCCCGACACCGCCAAGACCGACGAGAGCGGCACCCTTTCCACCCAGGCCCCTCCGGGCATCCGCCCCGCCAAGTCGCAGTCGCGTCCGGCCGAGGCCGTCCCCGGCGGCCGCCCCGGTCCTGCGGGCCTGCCGCAGAACATCCGCTGGACCGAGGACTGGTCAAAGCGGCCCGACGCCAACGCGCCGCTGCTGGAAAAGATCAAGCACATCCCGATCGCCAATGACGACGTCTATCTGACGCTCGGCGGCGAAGCCCGGGTCTATTACACCGACTGGAATCACTCGTCGCTTGGCCTCAAGCCGAACGACAACAACGATCCGGTCCAGTCGCGCCTGCGCCTGCTGGCGGACCTGCATGTCGGCCCGAACCTGCGCGCCTACCTCGAACTGGGCGACAACCGCGAATTCGGCGAGCAGTTCCCCACCGTGCCCAACCGCGACAAGGTGGATATCTACCAGGCCTTCGTCGATGTGACGGTGCCGCTGGGCAAGGCCGGCAAGATCACCTTCCGCCCCGGCCGCTTCGAAATGCCGCTGGGCAATGGCAAGCTGGTGGGCGTGCGCGAAGGCCTGAACATGCGCTTCACCTATCAGGGCATACGCGCCACCTACATCCTGCCGGGCAAGGTCTCGGTCGACATGTTCGCGGTGAAGCCGATCCAGATCGATCCGGGCACCTTCGACGACGGCCCGAACCACGCGATCGACTTCCACGGCGTCTACATCAGCGCCCCGAATCGCATCGCCGGCTTCGGCACCGACATCTACTGGTACGAGATGGACCGCGAGCGGGCGACACTGGCCGCCGGCGTCGGCCGGGACGACCGCAACAACTGGGGTGGCCGCCTCTGGAAGCGCGGCCCGCACTGGGACCTCGATCTTGAGAGCACCTACCAGAGCGGCACTTTCATCGGCAAGGACATCAAGGCCTTCGGCACGATGTTCGAAGGCGGCTACACTTTCGGCGAGACGGCGATGAAGCCGCGCGTCGGCCTGCGCGCCAACTACTTCAGCGGCGACAAGGACCTGACCGACAACAAGGTGGGCACGTTCGTCCCCGCCGCCGCTCGCCTGCCGCTGATCAGCGAGGCTGCGTTCTTCACCTTCTCCAACCTGATGGACCTCTACCCCTCGGTCACCATCAAGCCGACCCCGGCGATCACCGTGATGGCGGGCCCGGACTTCCTGTGGCGCGCGCGCGAGGGAGACGGCATTTACATCGGCCCCTCGGGCGCCAGCTTCGCGCCTTACGCGGGCAGCCGCACGATCGGTACCGACCTCAACCTCGAAGCCTCGTGGCAGGTCACCGACCGGATGGCGTTCCGTCTTTGGGAAACCTACTTCGCCGCCAGCAACTCGTTCCAGCAGAACGGCGGCAAGAACGGCAACTACTTCGGCCTGATGGCGAACTACAAGTTCTGAGCAGGACGCCGGATCTCAAGAAGGAGGCAGGGGAGCGAAGGCTTCCCTGCCTTTTTTGGATTCCCATGACCGCCGAGCGCGACTTCGCCGCCATTGTCCCTATCGAATAGACCGTAATGATGGACCGAAAAGCTGCCATGCATTCAGTCGCCACGCTTTAGGTCTGGTGGAAAGACACCCCGAAATCGTCTTCGTCGTCGATCACAAAAATTGAGAATGTACGTGCGGGGAAAGCACGCCGAAGCTTTGCGTCCCACATGTCCGCCATGATGGCGGCGAATGATGTAAGGCGAGCCGCCTTGAGCGGGTCCTGATCGTCTTCGTCGGGAAACACGTCTTCAAGGAACGAAATATTCATCCATGTTTCGATCTCTTCTCGCGTACGCTCCCCTCTTTCCCAGCCGCGTAGGCGTTCAATATCGATTGGCGCACGTAGCACGTAACCTTCAAAAGCCTCGAACTTTGGCCAGATCAGCGCGCAATACCCCAGCGCATGATCACTCTGGCCAACGCCATTTATCCAGGCGTCGGCAGATATACCTGCGCCGCCGTTCCACTGCGCCAACTCAGGTATCAAGTCTGCCGAGATTTCCATTCTGCAACCATATCATCGTAGGGGATGATCGCTAGGCTCTTGGAGAGCATAGCGGCTTTCCCAACTTCGCAGCCTGAGCAGCGTGCCGGACCCGGAAAGCCATTCGGTATGGCACTGCCTTCGTATCAGCCCCGCCCGTCCACGGCCTGACGGCCGATCGCCGGATCGTCGGTGAAGAACGAGTCGATCCCCAGCGCCAGATAGCGACGGATTTCAGCGATAGAGCCCGCCGGATTGCGCGCGGTCGGCCCGGCAGCATTCCGCAGGTCGGTGGGCAGGAAATAATTCTCCGGACGGAACGTCCAGGTCGAAACCAGCAGCCCGGCGGCATGAGCGCGCTCAACAAGCCCGGTCCCCTGCGGCAGCAGCTTCCCGTCCTTGTCCCGCCCCAGCAGCGCGATGTTGTAGGGCGAAACCCAGTCGGCATAAGTCGCCATCTCGGCCAGACCGGCATCGCTGTGCATCTCGTCGAACGTGGGGCCCGAGCCCTTCGCCACGCCATCGGCCGGACGCGTCGTGCCCGGCATCGTCAATTGCAGAAGCTGGACATTGCCCAGCCCGTCCAGCCGCGGCCGCAGCCACTTGAGATTGGCGATCTCGAAGCTCTGCACGATCACCGGCGCGGACTGGAGATAGGCGCCGGCATGAATCCGATCGAGAAAGCGCTGCTCCAGCGGCAGCCCGATCCCGGCGAAATAGGTCGAGTGCTTGAGTTCCGGTATCACCCCGATCACCCGCCCGCGCGCGGCGGACTCGGCGGCGACGAAATCGGCGATCTCCTCGAACGTCACGACCTGAAACTTGCCGTCGAAGGACCGGCTTTCCGGCCGCAGCGGGCCCAGCCGCTCCTTCGCGCGCAGGGTCTTGATCTCCGCCAGCGTGAAATCCTCGGTGAACCAGCCGGTCACCTGCTCGCCATCGACGGTCTTGGTCGCCTTGCGCGCGGCGAACTCGGGCCGCACGGATACGTCGGTGGTCTCGGCGATGTTGTTCTCATGCCGGGCGATCAGCACACCGTCCCTGGTGCTGACCAGATCGGGCTCGATGAAGTCCGCCCCGTCGGCAATCGCCTTGGCATAAGAACCCAGCGTATGCTCGGGCCGCCATGCCGAAGCGCCGCGATGGCCGATCACCAGCGGCTTGGCCGGACGCCCTTTCCCGGCCGCCGCCAGAACGTCCGGCGCGAAACCCGCGGCCAGCCCGACGCCCAATCCGGTACCGACCAGCGAACGGCGAGACATGCGGCGGTCGATCATCGGCGAGTGTCCTTGGCTAGCGTTTCCCGAGGCGGGGCTAGGCCTTGGGAATGACAGATTTAGGTCAGAAGGGGTTGGAAGGAGAAGAAAAAGGAAGTCCTGGGGGATGATCCCCCAGACCCGCATCATGTCCACGTCGCGCGCGCAGAACTGTCGCCCGCCCCCCTGCGGCCGAAGGCCATTCATGTCTCCCGACACCGCCATGGGCGAGCAACGCTGTTGGTCCGCGTGACCTAGACGGTAATGGGGGTGCAGGGGTGCCATGCTCCCCTGCTCACTTTTCTGTTCTTCCCAAAAGAAAACGGCTCTCCAGCATAAGGCCGGAGAGCCGTCTCTCGGTGATCCTGTCAGCTTACCTTACTGGCAAGCAAGGCACTCGTCGTAGTCGGTCGTCTCGCCGATCTCGAACTTGGGTGCTTCGGGCGTATTGTCCGCCTCGACGCCGCCCGAGCCTGCAAAGCCCGCGCGCTGCACCGACTTCGAGCGCAGGTAGTAGAGCGACTTGATGCCCTTCTCCCAGGCCTGGAAGTGCAGCATCATCAGGTCCCACTTGTCCACGTCCGCCGGGATGAACAGGTTCAGCGACTGTGCCTGATCGATGTAGGGCGTACGGTCGGCCGCGAATTCGAGCAGCCAGCGCTGGTCGATTTCGAAGCTGGTCTTGTAGATCGCCTTTTCCTCGGGGCTGAGGAAGTCGAGCTGCTGGACCGACCCGCCGTGTTCGAGGATCGAGTTCCACACATTGGTGGAGTCCTTCGACTTCGAGGCCAGCAGCTTCTGCAGATAGGGGTTCTTCACCACGAAGCTGCCCGAGAGCGTCTTATGGGTGTAGATGTTCGCCGGGATCGGCTCGATGCAGGCCGAAGTGCCGCCGCAGATGATCGAGATCGACGCGGTGGGCGCGATCGCCATCTTGCAGCTGAAGCGCTGCATCACGCCCATGTCGGCCGCGTCCGGGCAGGCGCCGCGTTCTTGCGCCAGCAGCAGCGAGGCTTCGTCCGCCTTGGCGGCGATGTGCTGGAACATCTGCATGTTCAGCGCCTTGGCCATCGCGCTTTCGAAGGCGATGCCGCGCTTCTGGAGGTACGAGTGGAAGCCCATCACGCCCATGCCGACCGAACGCTCACGCGCGGCGGAGTAGCGGGCACGGGCCATCTCGTCCGGCGCGCGGTCGATGTAGTCCTGCAGCACGTTGTCGAGGAAGCGCAGTACGTCTTCGACGAAGCGCTTCTCGCCCTTCCACTCTTCCCAGGTTTCGAGGTTGAGCGAGGAGAGGCAGCACACGGCCGTACGGTCGTTGCCAAGGTGATCGCGGCCGGTGGGCAGCGTGATTTCCGAGCAGAGGTTCGAGGTCGAAACCTTGAGGCCGAGATCGCGGTGATGCTTGGGCATCGTGCGGTTCACGGTGTCGGAGAACACCAGATAGGGCTCACCGGTGGCGAGGCGGACCTCCACCAGCTTCTGGAACAGCGAGCGGGCGTGGACAGTGCCGCGCACCGAACCGTCCTTGGGGCTGCGCAGATCGAAGTCCGTGCCGTCGCGGACGGCTTCCATGAACTCGTCGGTCAGCAGCACGCCGTGGTGCAGGTTCAGCGCCTTGCGGTTGAAGTCGCCCGAAGTCTTGCGGATTTCGAGGAACTCCTCGATCTCCGGGTGCGAAACGTCGAGATAGCAGGCGGCCGAACCGCGACGCAGCGAACCCTGCGAGATCGCGAGGGTCAGCGAATCCATCACGCGTACGAAGGGAATGATGCCGCTGGTCTTGCCGTTGAGGCCGACCGGCTCACCGATGCCGCGCACGTTGCCCCAGTAAGTGCCGATGCCGCCACCGCGCGAGGCGAGCCAGACGTTCTCGGTCCAGGTGGCCAGAATGCCTTCGAGGCTATCGTCCACCGAGTTCAGGTAGCACGAGATCGGCAACCCGCGGCCGGTGCCGCCGTTCGAGAGAACGGGGGTGGCGGGCATGAACCACAGCTTCGAGATGTAGTCGTAGATGCGCTGGGCGTGGTCCTGATCGTCCGAATAGGCATCGGCCACACGGGCGAACAGGTCCTGATACTTCTCACCCGGCAGCAGGTAGCGATCGTCCAGCGTTTCCTTGCCGAAGTCGGTCAGCAGCGCATCGCGCGCATCGTCGGTGACGATGGTGAAGCGGCGCGCGTTGATCGTCTTCGAATCGCTGACGCGCGGTGCGGCGACGGCCGTGGTGGCCGCTGCGAGGAGAGCGTCGGCCACCAGTGCTGCCGAAGCGGTATCGGTCTTATCCATGGCGATTGCCGGGCTCACGCCCGCCTCCTTTTCGTGTTTCGTGACCCTGTTCGCTTTTGGCGTCTTCGGGGCAGTCCTATTGGCAGCAGCCTTGTTGGCGGCAGTCTGGGCGGGTGCCTTTCCGGCACTGCCGCCCGTCATATCGAAACTGGTCAATTCAAAGCCGGGCATTTCCACCTGGCCGTCTTGCATCACATCGGAGCTGTTCACTTCAGCGTCGCTTCCGTTCCTGAAATCCACGTTTGCCCCCCGGTTGCTTCAAAATCGGCGTCATCGAAGCGCCATATGGCGCGTTCACAAATTCACATCGGAGCCGACCGCATCATCCGCGCGAGTCGCCGGGACGAGGGATCGAACCGGCTAGCACGGGCAGCACAAAAAGAGAACAAAATTCCCTGACCGACCCCGGCGCGAATAGTCCTGAAAACGTTGCACCGGGCCTGGAATCATTCCAACCGACCCCCCGCCGGTCCAGGAACGATATACCTAGGTCTAGATGCCCCGCGACCGACGCGCCACAACCCATAGTGCCCTTTCTGGTTTCCAACGCAAGTGGGGGTTCGGTGCCCAAGGTCAATTGCGGAGCGGGGGTTTACATCGCGCTAGCCATCGCGACGCGTGGGAACTCCTTCATCGGCCATTCCCGCAAGGGTCAATCGGGCCCGTGGACACAAAAATTTTTCCACATAAAACGGCGACGAAGCGAATCGCATTTGCGACGAAATGAAGGCCCGCAAAACGGCTTTTCCAGACTGTCTAGGGACTTGGCGCGGGTTTTCCCCGTCTACTCGGTCCGCTCTGACTCGCAGGCTTCCCGCCGTCCCTCTCGCTGCGCTTCGACGGTGCCGGATCGCACTTTGCCGAATGACGGCTTGCAACCGCTCTGCCATCGGACATTCCTACGCTTTGGAAATCGCGATTCTTCGAGGACATTCAATTTCATGATCAACCTGATCGGCGCCATCATCAGCGGCTTCGTCATCGGCGTGCTGGCGCGCTGGCTCTACCCCGGCTTTGTGGACATGAGCTGGGTCGCGACGATTCTGCTCGGTATCGGCGGTTCTTTCGCCGCCGGGCTCATCACCACGCGCGGCGAACCCGGCTTCCAGCGCGCCGGCTGTCTGGCCTCGGTACTGGGCGCGATGGCGCTGATCTACATCGGCCGCGCGCTGCATATCGGGATGTGAGGAGGGCGCCCCTAGCCCCGACCTGTCCAAATGGAAATCCGTCGCCCCCGCGAAGGCGGGGGCCCCGCTTCCTTTTCGCCACGCCGCCAGAACAAGCGAGATCCCCGCCTTCGCGGGGATGACGGGGTCAGTATGGCGGAAGGTTTGCTTTCAGGCGCACGGCCTCACGGCACCAGCACGGTGTCATGCGGCGCCTCTTTCGTCACCGGATAATCCAGCGTGAAGTGCAGCCCCCGGCTCTCGTGCCGATGCAGCGCCGAACGCACGATCAGTTCCGCCGTCTGAAGCAGGTTGCGCAGCTCGATCAGGTCGGTCGCGACGCGGAAGTGGCGGTAGTATTCCTCCACCTCGCCATTGAGCATCTGGATGCGGTGCATGGCGCGTTCCAGCCGCTTGGTGGTGCGCACGATGCCCACGTAGTTCCACATGAAGCGGCGGATCTCGGTCCAGTTCTGCTTGATGACGACTTCCTCGTCCGAGTCGGTCACGCGGCTTTCGTCCCATGGCCGAACCGGCGGCGGCGCGTCGAACGCATCCCAGTGGTCAAGAATATGCGCCGCGCAGGATTCGCCGAAAACGAAGCATTCGAGCAGCGAGTTCGAGGCAAGGCGATTGGCCCCGTGGAGGCCGCTCTCGGTGCATTCGCCCGCCGCATAGAGGCCGGGCAGATCGGTCTTGCCGTCCAGATCGATGAGAATGCCGCCGCAGGTATAGTGCTGCGCGGGCACCACCGGGATCGGCTCCCTGGTCATGTCGATGCCAAGGCCCAGCAGCTTCTCGTAGATGTTCGGGAAGTGCTCCTTCACGAACGCCTCGGGCTGGTGGCTGATGTCGAGATGGACGTAATCGAGGCCGAAGCGCTTGATCTCCGAATCGATGGCGCGGGCAACGATGTCGCGCGGGGCCAGTTCCAGCCGCTCCGGATCGTAGTATTCCATGAAGCGCTTGCCGGTGCGCGGGTTGATCAGCCGTCCGCCCTCACCCCGCACAGCCTCGGTGATGAGGAAGTTCTTGACGTCCAGGTTGTAGAGGCAGGTCGGGTGGAACTGCATCATCTCCATGTTGGAGACGCGCGCGCCCGCCCGCCAGGCCATCGCGATGCCGTCCCCCGTGGCGCCGCTGGGCGCGGTCGAGAACTGGTAGACGCGGCCCGCGCCGCCGGTGGCGAGGATCGTGGCACGCGCGGTATGCGCCTCCACCCGGCCGGTCTTCTCATCGAGCGCGTAGACGCCCCAGACCCGGCCCGATCCCGAATAGCGCAGCTCGTGCCGCCCGGTGATGAGGTCGATGCACGACTGGCCGGGCAACAGGGTGATGTTGGGGTTGTCTTCCGCCGCCTTCAGCAACGCGCTCTGCACCGCCCAGCCGGTGGCATCGGCGACATGGACGATACGGCGGTGCGAGTGGCCACCCTCGCGCGTCAGATGAAGCGCATTGCCCTCCATGTTGAACGGCACGCCCAGTTCGATCAGCCGCTCGATCGCGTGGGGCGCGCGCTCGATCACGAATTCCACGGTCTCGCTGCGGTTGAGCCCGGCGCCCGCGATCATGGTGTCGCGCACATGCTCCTCGAACGTGTCGCCAGCGTCGAGAACCGCGGCAATGCCGCCCTGCGCCCACGCGGTCGACCCGCCGGTGAGGCTGCCCTTGGCAAGGACGAGAACCTTCAGCTTTTCGGCCAGCGCCAGCGCGGCGGTCAGGCCGGCGGCGCCGGAACCGACGACGATGACGTCATAAGCAGGAGCGGCGACAGAATCCGTGGTCATGCCGGCTCCATGCCGAGACTATGCAGTATGCGCAATAATTAGCTTTGCATTCGTGCTTGCCCGGCAATCATGTTGCAGTGCAGCACGGTATGGCGGGATCAGGCCGCCTGCGTGGAACTCGTCAGGCTGACGAAGACATCCTCAAGGTCCGCCTCGCGCGTGGTCACGTCAACGATGGTGAAGCCCTGCGCCTGCACGGCCGAAAGGATCTCACCGGCATTGGCGCGGTCCTTGTCATACGTGATCTGGAGCACGCGCTCGCCCGCCTTCTCGCACTTCACGAAGCCGGGATGGCTGGGCAATTCGGTCATGTCGCGGTCGAGCGTGAGCACGATGATCTTCTCGCGCGCCATGCCGACCAGTTCGCGCGTCGGCTTGTTGGCGATCAGTTCGCCGTGGTTGATGATGGCGATCCGGTCGCACAGTTCCTCGGCCTCTTCGAGGTAGTGCGTGGTCAGCACGATCGTCGCGCCTTCACGGTTGAGTTCGGTGACGAGTTCCCAGAGCTGGCGGCGAAGCTCCACGTCCACGCCCGCGGTCGGCTCGTCCAGCACCAACACCGGCGGCTGATGGACCAGCGCCTTGGCGATCAGCAGGCGGCGCTTCATGCCGCCCGACAGGGTGCGGGCATAGGCATCGCGCTTGTCCATCAGGTGGACGGCGCGCAGCAGGTCCTCGCTGCGGCGCAGGGCCTTGGCGACGCCGTAGAGCCCGGCCTGATTCTCCAGCACCTCGAACGGGGTGAAGAAGGGATCGAAGACGATCTCCTGCGGCACGATGCCGATCGAGCGCTTGGCATTGCGCTGGTGCTTGTCGATGTCGAAGCCCCAGATATCGATGGTGCCCGAAGTCTTGCGGACCAGCCCGGCCATGATGTTGATCAGCGTGGACTTGCCCGCGCCATTGGGGCCCAGCAGGCCGAAGATGCCGCCCTCAGGCACATCGAACGACACGCCTTTCAGCGCCAGCTTGCCCTCTCCGCTGCCGGCGGGGGCGTAACGCTTCTTGAGATCGCGGATGGAGATGGCGGCGCTGCTGCTGCTGGTCATGCGCAGCATGTGGGACAGGATCGCCTGCCAGTAAAGGGCGCGCAGACGCCCTGCGAGAGCAATTGCGCGACAATTGCCCGATTGACCTGCACGCCCCGGGCAAATACGATCCAATGTATATCACAAATGCAGACGACTCCGATCTGCACCGCGACAGGAGAGCGAAGCCATGGCCACGGCAACTCTGGACACCGAACCCGACTATTTCACCGACCACGCGGTGCTGCTGGACCCTTACGACTATTTCGAACGCCTGCGCGCCCACGGCCCGGTCTGCCGCATGCCGGGCCGCGACATCCTGCTTGTCACCGGCTTTGCCGAGGCGCTCGAAGTGCTGCTGGACGCGCGCGATTTCTCCTCGTGGCTCAATCCCGATCCGCTGACGCCGCTGCCCTTCCCGGTCGAGAGCGACGATATCGCGGCCCAGCTGGCCAGCCATCCCAGCACCGAGATGGAATTGCTGGTGTCCTACGACGGTGACCGCCATGCCGCCGCGCGGGCCCTGCTCAACCCGCTGTTCGTGCCGTCGCGCCTCAAGGCGAACGCCGCCTTCATGCGCAGCTATGCGCAGGACATGGTGCAGGAGATCCTGGCTCGCGGAAGCTGCGAACTGGTGGGCGAAGTGGCAACACCCTTCGTCACCATGGTCATTGCCGACCTGCTGGGCGTGCCCGCCGAAGACCGCGAGGCGTTCCGCGCCCTGATCGACGCCGCACCGCCTCCGGGCAACATGGATGCCGGCAATGACGGCCAGTCGATCCATCCCCTGCTGGCGATGGCGGGCTACTTCGCCCGCTATGTGGCCGAGCGCCGGTCCCAGCCGCGCGACGACGTGATGACCGAGATGGCGCTGGCCACCTACCCCGACGGCTCGACGCCGGAGGCCATGGAAGTGGTCAAGTCCGCGATGTTCCTGTTCGCGGCCGGGCAGGACACCAGCGCGAAACTGATCGGCAATGCGCTGCGGCGGCTTGCCGAAGACCAGCCGCTCCAGCAGCTCCTGCGCGAGGATCCCGCGAAGATCGGGCCGTTTCTGGAAGAAGTGCTGCGCCTCGAAGGTTCGACCAAGGCGACCTTCCGCATCGCCGCCCGCCGCACCAAGATCGGCGACGTGGAAGTGGCGCCCGGCCAGCGCATCGTCGTGTCGCTATCGGCCGCCAACCGCGATCCGCGCCGCTGGGAAGATCCCACCGCTTTCGTGATCGGCCGCCCGCGCATCAAGGAACACCTCGCCTTCGGACGCGGCGCGCATACTTGCGCCGGGGCGCAGCTTGCCCGCGCGGAAGTGGCGGTCCTGCTCGAATGCCTGCTCGCCGCGACGCAGGCGATCACGCTGGATGCAGCCCACCACGGCCCCGCCGACGCGCGCCGGGTGGAATACGAGCCCAGCTACATCATTCGCGGGCTCGCCGATCTACATCTGAAATTGGCGTAAGGGGGATGGGGCCGGGTGTCGTTTCACCCGGCCCCATCCCGGCCAGACGACGTCGCCCCCGCGAAGGCGGGGGCCCCGCTGCCTTGCGTCCAGCCCGAAGATAAGCGGGGTCCCCGCCTTCGCGGGGACGACGAGGGTTGGTGATGCGAACGTGGAGGATGTGAAGGAAGGGCTGTCGCAGCTTCGGAAGCCTGCCCTTTCGTCATTGCGAGCGTACCGAAGCAATCCAGGGCGGTTTATGCGGCTCTGGATTGCTTCGGTACGCTCGCAATGACGAAGATGAAGAGGCGCCCCTTCATGCCCCGTCGGTTCGGCTATCGTAGAACGCGCGACTCGCCTCGATCGACGGGCGATTGGAGACTGCCCAGGCCCCCAGCGCCTTGACTGGATCCGCCAGCGAGCGGCCGAGATCGCTCAGCGCATATTCGACGCGCACCGGAACGCTGGCGTGGACGGTCCGCACCACCAGCCCGTCACGCTCCAGCGCCCGCAGGGTGCGAGAGAGCATCTGCTGCGAAATGCCCTCGATCCCGCGCTTCAGTTCGTTGAAATGGCGATTGCCCTCCAGCAGCGTCATCACCACGAGCATCGACCACTTGTCGCCGACACGCGCGAGAATGTCGCCGACCATGCGGCAACTGCGGGCGGAATGGACGGCTTCGACGACAGGCTCGATTGCCTCGGCGGGCTCAAGGGTAGTCAGCTTCACGTTACCTGGTCCTGAAAAAATGCGCTCTTGGCGGGCGTCGCAGTGCAACATAACTAGGGACCAGTCACTTTTCCAGACCCCGTCATTTTTCCGGACTGAGGTACCTCCCCCATGAAGCTTCTCCATCTCGATTCCAGCATCCTTGGCGAAAATTCGGTCAGCCGCGCCGTCTCCGCCGCCATCGTCGCCACGCTCACGCAGGCCGATTCCTCGCTGGAGGTCAGCTATCACGACCTCGCCGCAGAGGCGCTGCCGCACCTGACGCTCGACGTGCTCGGCAACCCCGATGGCACCCCCGAACTGGCCGAATTCCTGGCCGCCGACGTGATCGTAATCGGCGCCGGCATGTACAACTTCACCATCCCCAGCCAGCTCAAGGCGTGGTTCGACCGCGTGCTCGTGGCCGGCAAGACCTTCCAGTACACCGCCGAGGGTCCGCAGGGTCTGGCCGGCGACAAGAAGGTCTTCGTGGCCCTGTCGCGCGGCGGTTTCTACGGTGAAGGCCAGCCCGGCGCCGCTGTCGAGCATGCCGAAAGCTACCTGCGCGCCGTGCTCGGTTTCGTGGGCATCACCAACCCCGTGTTCGTGCTGGCCGAAGGCATCGCCGTTGACGCCGAAACCCGCGAAAAGGCGGTCGCGGCCGCCCTCGCCGAAGCCGGTGCGCTGGCCGTTCCGGCCTGATAGCTGAACTTCATGCCACCGGGCGCGCGGTTTCCCGCATGCCCGGTGCGCATTTGACCGCTGGAAATTCTTCCAGAGGCTTGGTAATCGGCCGATCCATGAGCACGCAGCCCGAAACCGTCATCACCGATTCCCACCGCGTTTCCTGCGACGGGGCCACCGACATCCGCTCGAACGGGACCTACAAGGCCTCCGCGCTGGGCCATCCGCGCGTCTGGCTGGAGATCGACGAGAAGGGCTATGTCGAATGCGGCTATTGCGATCGCCGCTTCGTCCTGAAGGACGGCCCTGCCGACCAGCAGGCCGCCTGATCGTTTCGTTTTACCGGGTCGGACAATGGGTCCGCCCGGTACCTTTCCCCGTTTCCTGACCCGACCTCTTTCGTCTCTTTCATTGCCTCCTGCCGGGCGCACCCTATATCCCGGTGCATGACCGGCCTCGATCCACGTTCGCTCCTCTACCGCCAGCTTTCGCCCGAAGAGGCACAGGCACTCGCCCGCGAGACCCTGCAACGCTGCGAGGACGGCGAACTCTACATGCAATTCATGGCGACCGAGGCCTTCGGCTTCGACGACGGACGCCTCAAGACCGCCGACTATTCGCGCGATGCCGGCTTCGGCCTGCGCGGGGTGACGGGCGAGATGACCGGCTTCGCCCATGCCAATGAGATTTCCGCCGCCGCCATCCGCCGCGCCGGCGAGACGCTGCAATTGCTCGATCCTGCCACCGGCCAGCGCCCCGGCCCGCCGCCGCGCAGCAACCGCCACCTCTATACCGATGCCTCGCCGCTTGACCTCGTGCCGTTCGAGGACAAGGTGCGCCTGCTCGAACAGATCGACGCCGCCGCCCGCGCGCGCGACCCGCGCGTCTCGCAAGTCAGCGCCAGCCTGACCGGCCAGTGGTCGGTGATCGAGATCGTGCGGCCCGACGGCTTCATCGCCACTGACGTACGCCCGCTGGTGCGCCTCTCGGTCTCGATCGTCGCGGAAAGCAACGGTCGGCGCGAGACCGGCTCGTTCGGCATGGGTGGCCGCCACCTGTACGACACGCTGTTCGATCCGGCGAACTGGAACCGCGCCATCGACATCGCGCTGGGGCAGGCGCTGGTGAACCTGGAAAGCATCGATGCCCCGGCGGGCGAGATGACCGTTCTGCTCGCGCCCGGCTGGCCCGGCGTGATCCTGCACGAAGCGGTCGGCCACGGCCTTGAGGGCGATTTCAACCGCAAGGGCACCTCCGCCTTCTCCGGCCGCATCGGCGAACGCGTGGCGGCGCCGGGCGTGACGGTGATCGACGATGGCTCCATCGCAGACCGGCGCGGCTCGCTCTCGATCGATGATGAGGGCACGCCTACGCAGGAAACCGTGCTGATCGAGGACGGCATCCTCAAGGGCTACATGCAGGACCGCATGAACGCGCGGCTCATGGGCACCATCTCCACCGGCAACGGCCGGCGCGAGAACTATGCCTATGCCCCGCAAGTCCGCATGACCAACACCTTCATGAAATCCGGCAACGACGATCCCGCCGAACTGCTGGCGCGGATGAAGAACGGCATCTTCGTGAAATCGATGGGCGGCGGCCAGGTCGATATCGTCTCGGGCAAGTTCGTGTTCTCGTGCAACGAGGCCTACAAGGTGGAGGACGGCAAGCTGGGCGCCGCGATCAAGGGCGCCACGCTGATCGGAGACGGCCCCACCGTGCTCACCCGCGTCACCGGCATCGGCAACGACCTTGAACTCGATCGCGGCGTGGGCATCTGCGGCAAGGGCGGCCAGAGCGTTCCGGCGGGCGTGGGCCAGCCGACGCTGCTGGTGGAAGGCATCACCGTGGGCGGCACGGCCTGACGGCGAACCGCCCCTTACGTACGACGGTCATTGAGGGTTAAGCCTGTCCGTGGCATTGTTTTCACAAGGGCGGGCTATGTGGAAGGTAAGACCATGACATTGAAACATGTCGTTGCAGCCGCGTTGATGACGGCCAGCCTCGTTGCCGCACCTGCCGCCGTTTCGGCCCGGCCGAAGCTGACCGGCGAAGAACAGCTCGCCAAGACCCTCACCGGGCGCGAGGCGGGCAAGCCGGTGACCTGCATTCCGCTGAACCAGTCGAACGACTCTCAGGTGATCGACAAGACCGCGATCGTCTACCGCATCGGCGGCACGCTCTATGTCAATCGGCCGACCAATGCCGACAAGCTCGATTCGGACAATATCCTCGTCACCAGGCTGTCTTCCAGCCAGCTCTGCCGGCTCGACACGATTCAGCTTCGCGACCGCACGAGCGGCATGTGGAACGGTTTCGTGGGGCTGCAGGACTTCGTACCCTATACCCGCGTCAAGCAGCCGGCCCCGGCTCCCGCCCCAGCCCCCGCCGCGAACTGAGCGATTACCAGCGTCCCCTGAGGAAGGCGGCCGGGACTTCGATCTTCGGTCGCCTTCTGCGTTGTGGGCTGGTTGGCTTCACGCGCCGTCCAGACGGCGCCCCAGCGTGACCACGTCCTGCGTGGCATAGCCGATAGCATCGTAGAAGCCGAGCGCCGCCCGGTTGTCGCCCCTGACCATGAGTTGAACCTTCGGGCATCCCCGCGCGATGAGCCATGCCTCGCAAGCCGTCATCAGTGCGCGCGCCACGCCCTGCCCGCGCCATTCCTCGCGCACACCGAGATAGTAGACCCAACCGCGATGCCCGTCGAAACCGACCATGGCAGTGCCCGCCAGTTCGCCCTCGCCGTCGCGCGCCAGCAGGATCGCGCTCGTTTCCCCCCGGCAGGCCAGATTGAAGTCCGCATCCGGATCGTTCCACGGCCGGGTCAGCCCGACGGCGTGCCAAAGCGCGACGACAGCCTCGCGATCGGCGGCACCGGCCTCGACGATGCTTCCGCTCACCCCCGCACTCCCCGTTGTTCGATAGTCATGACCCCAAGCGTGCCGCCAAAATCCCGGAAAGCAAGGAAATCCCGCGCCGTCCGCGAAGAAGCCCTTCCCCTTCGCCGATGCCTGCCTATCTTCGCCATACCCGATGGAGACCCCGCAATGCCGCTGTACCGTACCCCGATGCCCTCGCCGGTCGGCGAACTCACGCTGGTTGCCAGCGATGGGGGGCTCGTGGCGGTACTCTGGGAAAACGACGATCCCCGCCGTGTCCCGCTGGATGGCCTCGTCGACGGCGCCGGACACCCCGTCCTGACGCAGACCGAAAGCCAGCTCGGCGACTATTTCGCGGGGCGCCGCACGGTGTTCGACCTGCCGCTGGACTTTCGCGGCACCGATTTCCAGAAAAGCGTGTGGCACGCGCTGCTGACGATCCCCTTCGGCGAAACCCGCAGCTACCGCGAGATTGCCGAGGCCATCGGCCGCCCCACCGCCAGCCGCGCGGTGGGCGCCGCGAACGGGCGCAATCCGGTATCGATCATCGCCCCCTGCCACCGCGTCATCGGCAGCAGCGGCAAGCTCACCGGCTTTGCCGGCGGACTGGAAGCCAAGGCCTTCCTGCTGGATCTGGAGGGCCCGGCCCTCCTGCTCTGAAAAAGCGAAGAGCCGGGCGTAAACGCGTCAACGGATGCGCTTGACCTGCGGCAGAAGATAGCTGCCGTCGAGTATGGCCTGGGTCGGCACATAGGCGCGCAGCAGCAAGGCGAACTGGTCATCGGGGGCGGGAAGCCAATTCGCCTTGCCCTCGGCATCGGCGGGCTCCTCGTGAGAGAGCACCAGCGTCAACGACCCATCGGCGCCGAACGCCAATTCGTTTGCGTCGAGATTGACCGTACCGATGTTGTGCCGGCCATTGGGGCTGGTGGGCATCATGAAATAGTCGCGATCGTACATGGTCAGGGACCAGAAGCCGCCTTTGGCCGTGTCGATCGGCGGCAATTGCCCTTTCTCGAAGCGCACCGTGTAGCGGTAGCGCCCCTGCAGCAATGCCCCATCGGCATCCGTCCCGCGGATCAGGTAGATCGCTTCGCGGTAGTGATTGACATAGATGTAGATCACCGCCGCCAGCGCCCGCCCGTACCAGTCGGTGCCCCAGTCGCCGCCATTTTCCTGCCGCTGCCAGCCATTGCCGGCATCGGTGCCCACCTGATCGTAGCGCGCGCCTTCGTAAAGCTCGGCATCGGCGGCCAGCGCGGCCCGGTCCAGCAGCGCTTTCCAGCGCGGATCGCTCTTGCGCAGGCCCAGCAGGGTCCGTGCCTGATCCGCCATGGCCGCATCGTTCACGCCCACCTTCGGATTGGCGTCCAGGGCCTTTTCCAGATCGTCCCAGAATCTCTCGCCGTGAACCGGCCGGATGCGCAGCAGATCCGGATCGGCGGCCAGCATCTCGGCAGTCAGCCCGGCGGGATAGACCTTGTTGCGCGCGCTTGCCTCGCAATCGAACTGGCGCCGCCCCGGCGCATCCGCGCTCAACGGATAGGCCCCCATCTGGTTGAGCACGGCCCGCGCTCTGGCCTTGCCCTCCGGCGTGCGCGCGGCAAAGCTGCGCGCCATGGCCACGCCGATGTTCGTGGGGGAGCGCAGCACGTCCACGAACCCTTCGGGTGTGCTGCCCTGCCAATCGGGGCCCACCCACAAGTACTTGCCCGCCGGCGTCGCCGAGGCGGAGCCGAGTTGGTGCGTCACCGTGGTGAAGGCATTGACGATCTGGATCGTCCAGTAGTGGCCTTGGGGAACATCGTCCGGCGTCTGGATGACCACCGGCTCATCGCCCAGATCGGCGAAGCAGGCACCGTAGATCGTGTCGTTATTGGGCGTCACCACCTTGCGCTGGCTGGCGGGCAGATAGTCGTCGACATAGCCCATCCAGTTCTTGGGACTGCCGGGAAACAGCCCCATCGCCATTCCGGGCCCGTGCCCTTCCATAAGCGCCCAGGTACTGCTCCGCCCCACGGTGTTCACCAGCGGATGCCCCCAGACATAGACCACGCGGGCCAGCGCCTCGACATAGTGCTCACTGGTCAGGCTGGCGGGAACGCCGCCGCCGTTGGCCAGCCCCGGATTGGCCGGCGTGAACTGGCGGATGAGATAGGGCGCCTTTGAAGGCGGGGGCGGCGTGTCGACCATGACGGCAATCTCCTGGCAATCGCTTGCCGGAGCCTATCGGCCTTCGTTGAAGGCAATCATTGGGAGGAACCCGCAAAACACGGCGTACTATCCCCATCGGTAACAGGCCAAAGCCGCGCCATCGGGAGCCCTCTCCGCAGGGCCGAGGGTTTCACCCGATGTTTTTGGCTTTGGCCGCGAGGGAAACAGGGCGGAACGCAGGAGAATATGATGGCCGCTGATTCCCCCCGTCCGAACATCGTCGCGATCATGATCGATGACATGGCGCCCATGGACCTATCCGCCTACCACCGCGGCCTTGGCGCGGTGAGCACGCCCAACATGGACCGTCTGGCCCGCGAGGGCATGATGGTTTCCGACTACTACGCGCAGCCCAGTTGCACGGCCGGGCGCGCCGCGTTCCTCACCGGGCAATACCCGATCCGCACCGGCCTCACCTCGGTCGGCCAGCCCGGCGCCAAAGTCGGCCTTCAGGACGGAGATGTAACGCTGGCCGCGCTGCTCAAGGATCTGGGCTATGCCACGGCATTGTTCGGCAAGAGCCATGTGGGCGACCGCAACGAGTTCCTGCCGACCGTCCACGGTTTCGACGAGTTTCGCGGCTTTCTCTATCATCTCAACATGATGGAGATGCCCGAGCAGCCCGATTTCCCCACAGACCCGAATTTCGCCGGCCGTCCGCGCAACATGATCCACGCCCGCGCGAGCGACAAAGACGATCCGACGGAAGATCCGCGTTGGGGCCGTGTCGGCAAGCAGACGATCGAGGATCTCGGCCCGCTGACCACCGAACGGATGGGCACGATCGACGACGAGTTCACCGATGCTTCGATCGAATACATCAAAGCGCAGAAGGCAGCCGGAAAGCCTTTCTTCCTGTGGCACTGCCCTTCGCGCATGCACCAGCAGATTCACGTTTCGCCCGAATGGTTCGGCAAGAGCGGGCACACGCCGTATTTCGATGCGGTGCTGCAACTCGATGGCCTGATCGGCAAGCTGCTCGATACGCTGGACGAGGAAGGCCTGACGGACAACACCATCGTACTGCTGACTTCGGACAACGGCATCAATCTGGCGCATTGGCCAATGGCCGGCACCGCATCGTTCCGCGGCGAGAAGGGTACGACGTGGGATGGCGGCTTCCGCGTTCCCATGCTGATCCGCTGGCCGGGCAAGATCGCCGCGAACAGCTGGACCGGCGAGTTCATGACCAGCGAGGATTGGGTGCCGACCTTGCTGGCCGCCGTGGGCGAGCCGGATGTGAAAGAGCAGCTCGTCGCGGGCAAGACCATCGGCGGGACCGACTACAAGGTCCATCTGGATGGCTACAACCAGATCGACATGCTGACCAAGCCCGACGGTAAATCGCAGCGCCGCGAATTCTTCTTCTTCGCGGAAACGGAGCCAACCGCCCTGCGCGTCGATAACTGGAAGGTCCATATCGCGATCAAGGACAAGTGGCTCGATGCGGCCACCAAGATTCCGGGCGGCCTGGTGATCGACATCAAGGCCGATCCGTTCGAACGCAGTCCCGATACCGGCGGCCAGTTCCTCTGGATGAAGGAAAAGAGCTGGATCATGCCCGAACTGACCGAGCCGATCGCCCGCTTCGTGCAGAGCCTGCATGACTTCCCGCCCTCGCAGAAGGGAACCGGCATCGGCATGGCCGCGGTTCTTGCGGGAATGAAGGACCACACGCCTAGCGACTGAAGGCGCGCATGAGCGGGGCTTTGGCCAAGGCCAAGCCCCGCTGTCAGGTCAGGTCGAAATCCAAAAAGCAAAAGCGTGGTCCGTTCATCCTGAACCGGACCACGCTTTTGCTTTGGTCGTCGCGGAGGGCTCCGGCGAACTTGAGCGGGCGCTAAACCTCGCTCTTGTGGAGGCGCTTGAGGAACGGGACCGCGATCAGCGTATTGACCACCGCCGCCAGAATGATCGCGGCGGGTGCCAGCTTTGCGTCCGGAAAGCTTGTCGTCGCGATGCCGATCGCGACACCGGGGTGACGGGCAGCGGAAGCCAGCGCCAGCACGGCCCGGTTGTCCCGATTGTCTCCGGCCAGAAACCAGCCGGCGGCCAGCCCGACCAGACTCATCGCGACCAGCGCCACGATCGTCCCGTCCCCGAGCAATTTGCCGACGGCCGGCGCCAGCGCGACCAGCAGGGACAGCACGCTGACCGCAAACAGGACGTTGGCCACTTTGCTGAGGGGCCCCGAGACCGCCCCGGCCCTTGCGTCACCCAGCACGCGCTGGCCCAGCACGCCCAGCACCAGCGGCAGAGCGATCGTCAGCCCCAGCGTCGTCGCCATGCCGGCGCGCGACACCTGCATTTGCAGGCCAAAAATCTCGCCTATCAGCGAAAGGCCGATCGGTGCCAGCACCAGCGAGGCCAGCGCCGCGGCGACCAGAAGACCGGAGATGTACGATGCGTCGCCACCGGCCTTGGCCTGCTTGCGGGGCAAGAGAGGCGGCACCGGCGAAAAGGCCAGCGCCACCAGCGCAACTTTCACCGGGCCCTTCAGATCGAAGACATCCGCCATGATAATCGCAACGACCGGCACGATGACGAACATCGCGATCACCGCGCGCAAGCCCAGCCGCCATTCGCGGAACAGGTAGAAGAAATCCCCCGCTCTTGCCCGCAACGCAAGGGAAAGAACGGTGAGCATCACGCTCAGCAAAACGAGCAGCTTCATGGCCTGCACGAGAGTCATGTCGGTCTCCGATCCGGTCCGAAGGCGCGTGCGCCGGGCGATCGGCATGGTTCGCCCGGCGCCGCGATGATGGGCTTTGCCTGTTCCCGAAAGGTCACTCGATATGCTGGGCGAACGCCAGGTAGCGCTCGTGCAGTTCGTCTTCCTCGCTCTGGCTGAGATTGCGGGCGGCCAGCTTGATGTCCACCCGCTCGATCTTGCCGCCCTTGAAGGCGAACGGCGGCTTGTAGGCATCCGACACCGGCGATCCGCTGTCCGCGCCGACCCCGAAAGTATCGATGCCGAACCGGCCTGCGACGGTCTGTTCGATACGGCCCCGGCCGACTTCCTCGCCATTGAGCAGCAGCACGGCCTCGCCGCCCTTGCCCAGCCCGCCGCCGTCATAGGCGAAGGCGACTTCGATGGTCGACTTGCCCTTGGGCAGCGGCTTGCTGGACACGACGTTCAGCCGCACCTTTTCGAAGAAGTTGTAATGATAGACCGGCTTGCCATCGAGAATGTAGATCGCATACCCGGCCGAACCTCCACCTGCCGCCAGCAGCACGCCTTCGGCTTTGCCGGAGTCGTTATCCACGGCCACCTTGATGGAGTGCGAGCGGTTCTTGGTATTGGGCGATGCCGTTTCCGGCAGCCGCGCCGCGCCTTCGAAATAGGTGAATTCGGTACGGTTCGGATCCGCGCCGCCGGGTGACGGCTTGGGTTCGGCCAGACGGCCGGCTCCGCGATCGTCGAGCGGGTAGACGTTGTATTTCTCCGCTTCCTCGTCGAAGATCCGCTTCAGTTCCTCCACCTTTTCCGGGTGCTTGGCGGCCAGATTCTTAGCCTCGCTGAAGTCCTCGTCGATGTTGTAGAGTTCCCAGGTGTCGTTTTCCCAGTGGCCCGGCGCGAAGTCCTGCCGCCATGGGAACGTGTGCTGGGCGCAGGCGATCCAGCCTTTGTCGTAGATCGCCCGGTTGGAGAATATCTCGAAATACTGGCGTTCGCGCACGGCATGGGCATCGGCACTGGCGAAAGTCGACTGGATGGAAACGCCGTCCATCGGCTTCTGCTCGACGCCGTTGACGTAATCCGGCGCGGGAATGCCGGCCGCCTCAAGCAAGGTCGGCACGATATCGATCAGGTGGCAGAATTGCGGCCGCAGACCACCCTTGTCCTTGATCTTGTCCGGCCACGAAATCACCATCGGATTGCGCGATCCGCCGAAGTGGGAGGCGACCTGCTTCACCCACTGGAACGGCGCGTTGCCACACCAGGCCCAGCCCAGCGGATAGTGCGGCTCGGTATCCGGGCCGCCGATCTCGTCATAAGCGGCCAGATTGTCCTCGATCGACGAGGGGATGCCGTTGAGGTTCATCACCTCGTTCACGGTCCCGGTCATGCCGCCTTCGGAACTCGCGCCGTTATCGCCGACGATATAGATGATGATGGTATTATCCGCATCGGGCATTTCACGCACGGCGTCGATCAGGCGGCCGCATTCGTGATCGGCGAAGGACAGATAGCCCGCAAAGTTCTCCATGAACCGCGCGAACAGCTTCTTCTCGTCGGCCGAGAGGCTGTCCCAGTCCTGCACCCAGTCCGGCTTCGCCGTCAGTTCGGTGTCCGGCGGGATGATGCCGGCGGCGAGCTGCCGCTGGTAGGTTTCCTCGCGGACCTTTTCCCAGCCCTTGTCGAACTGGCCCTTGAACTTGTCCCGCCACTCGGCAGGCGGATGATGCGGCGCGTGGGCCGCGCCCGGCGCGAAGTAGCAGAAATAGGGCTTATCGGGCGCCACCGACTTCGAATAGCGGATCCAGTTGATCGCGCGGTCGGTCATGTCGGTCTGGAAATGGTAGCCTTCCTCGGGCGACTTGTCGGGCTCCACGGCGACGGTGTTCTCGAAGAGGACCGGGTAGTACTGGTGGGTTTCCCCGGCGATGAAGCCATAGAAATAGTCGAAACCCATGCCGGTGGGCCAGCGGTCGAACGGCCCGGCGACGCTGCTCTCCCAGTCAGGCGTATTGTGGTTCTTGCCGAACCAGCTGGTGGCGTAGCCGTTTTCCTTGAGGATGCGCCCGACCGTCGAGGTCGATTGCGGGATCATGTTGTTGTAGCTGGGAAACCCGGTTGCCCATTCCGACAGGAACCCGGTGCCGCAATTGTGGTGATTGCGCCCGGTAATCAGCGCCGCGCGCGAGGGGCCGCAGATCGCCGTCGTGTGAAACCGCGTGTAGCGCAATCCGGTGCCCGCCAACTTGTCCAGAACCGGCGTCGGCACCGGCCCGCCGAACGTGCTCGCCTGGCCGAAGCCGACGTCATCGAGCAAGATCAGCAGGACATTCGGCGCCCCCTTGGGAGGTTTGGGCAATTCCGGCCACTGGCTTTCCGATTCCTGGTAGGTCTTGCCGATCTTGCCGGTGAACGGCGGCCGGGGAAGCGGGAGATGGCTGCGATCGATGTCGGGCATGGGGCTGCTCACGTCGTGGGAGGTGAGCGCTCATCCTGACGTGTTCGACTGCCGCAGATATCGGGAATGTCCCTGACCATGCCGGGGGCAGGACCTGAAAAAGGGGCAACCAAGCCGCAGAACCGGACGGGTCCGTGGGCCGGCCGATCCGATCTCGGCGCGCGCGACTTCAATTATGGCCGGAGATAGACCTTGCCTGCTTCGAGGCGCTCACCTGAAATGCGGATGCATCGCCGGGGCCCAAACGGAAAAAAGCCCGCATCCCTGCGGGCTTTTTCCGTTTTCGTGCTGCTAGCTACCAGTCGGTGCCAGACGCCAAATCATTCCCACTCGATCGTGCCCGGCGGCTTCGAGGTGTAGTCATAAACCACGCGGTTGATGCCCTTCACCTCGTTGATGATGCGGGTGGCCACGCGTGACAGGAACGCGGCGTCGAACGGATAGATATCCGCCGTCATGCCGTCGGTCGAGGTCACGGCGCGCAGGGCGCAGACGTTGTCGTAGGTGCGGCCATCGCCCATCACGCCCACGGTCTTGACCGGCAGCAGCACCGCGAAGGCCTGCCAGATCGCGTCGTAGAGACCCGCGTTGCGGATTTCCTCAAGGTAGATCGCATCGGCCTTGCGCAGGATGTCGCAGCGCTCGCGCGTCACTTCGCCGGGGATGCGGATCGCCAGACCCGGTCCGGGGAACGGGTGACGGCCCACGAAGATCTCGGGCAGGCCCAGTTCGCGGCCCAGTTCGCGGACTTCGTCCTTGAACAGTTCGCGCAGCGGCTCGACGAGCTTCATGTTCATGCGCTCGGGCAGGCCGCCGACGTTGTGGTGGCTCTTGATCGTCACCGAGGGACCGCCGGTGAACGAGACCGATTCGATCACGTCCGGGTAGAGCGTGCCCTGCGCCAGGAACTCGGCGCCGCCGATCTTCTTCGCCTCGTCCTCGAAGACGTCGATGAAGGTCTTGCCGATGAACTTGCGCTTGGCCTCGGGGTCGGTGACGCCGGCAAGGCCGTTGAGGAACAGCGTCGATGCGTCGACGTGGACCAGCGGGATGTTGTAGTGGCCGCGGAACAGGCTGACGACCTGCTCGGCCTCGCCCATGCGCAGGATGCCGCCGTCGACGAAGACGCAAGTGAGCTGGTCGCCGATCGCTTCATGGATCAGCAGCGCGGCCACGGCGGAATCGACGCCGCCCGACAGGCCGCAGATCACGCGGCCTTCGCCGACCTGGGCGCGGATCTCGTCGATCTTGGTCTTGCGGAACTCGGCCATGGTCCAGTCGCCGGCAAGGCCGCAGACATGGCGCACGAAGTTCTTCAGCAGCTTGCCGCCGTCAGGCGTGTGCACGACTTCGGGGTGGAACTGCATCGCGTAGATGCGCTTCTCGTCATTGGCGATCACCGCGAAAGGCGCGCCTTCGCTCGATGCAACGGGACGGAAACCGGGGGCAAGGCTGGTCACCTTGTCGCCATGGCTCATCCAGACCTGATGGCGCTCGCCCTTGGCCCAGAGGCCGTCGAACAGCGCGCAATCGTCGCCGATTTCGATGAAGGCGCGGCCGAATTCGCCCGAATCGCCCGCCAGCACTTCACCGCCAAGCTGGTGCATCAGCGATTGCTGGCCATAACAGATGCCGAGCACCGGCAGGCCGCTATCAAGGATTTCGGCGGGAATGCGCGGGCCATTCTCGTCCAGCACCGAAGCGGGCGATCCCGAGAGGATCACGCCGGCCGGATTCATGCGGGCGAAGGCTTCCTTCGCGGCGTTGAACGGGGCGATCTCGGAATAGACGCCGGCCTCGCGCACGCGGCGTGCGATAAGCTGGGTCACCTGGCTGCCGAAGTCGACGATCAGGATAGAATCGGAACTGTGGCCCGGAGTCCGGGCGGGAGTCTGGTCAGTCATGGCCGGCCACTATAGGCAGAGGCCGCAGGTGTCCAGTGGAGGCGCGCATTCCTGCGAGGATTTGCGGTTAACCCGCTCCCGGCGCTCTCTCTTGCGAGCAACGTTGCAAAACATGCACGTAATTTTGTTGCTTTGTAATTTGCAAAAATTCCCCGCTGGCGTAATTGGGATTCATGACCGGGCGACGTGACCGCACGGTTAGCGATAAGCCAAAAAACGTAAGTTTGCAGGACAAGCCATAAATTCGCGGATGCCCCTCCCGGCATTCGCTGCTGCCGTGGGCGCTGGGTGTGTGCCCTGCGGCGGAAGTTCATGCACCCTCCCGGCATGGGCGAACCACACATGGCGAAGGGCGGCTCCCCAAGGGGCCGCCCTTTTTGCATCCGTTTCGGCGTCATCACGGGCGGCAAAACAGCCCGGCGGCGATCATGCCCGCGCGTCTGTCCCAGTCTTGTGGAAAAGCCCGCCCCCTCAGCCGGTTTTGCTTGGGTTCCTCGCCCCCAAACCCTATATGCTCGATATGGCTAGCTCCGACGACACCCGACCCGACAACGCCCGGCCCGACAACGGCAAGAACCAGAACAGCTACGGCGCGGATTCGATCAAGGTCCTGAAGGGCCTTGACGCGGTCCGCAAGCGTCCGGGCATGTACATTGGCGACACCGACGACGGCTCCGGTCTTCACCACATGGTGTTCGAAGTCTCGGACAACGCGATTGACGAGGCACTGGCAGGTCACTGCGACCTCGTGCTGATCGAACTCAATCCCGATGGCTCGGTCTCGGTCGAGGATAACGGGCGCGGCATTCCCACCGGCCTCCATTCCGAGGAAGGCGTCTCGGCGGCCGAGGTCATCATGACCCAGCTCCATGCCGGCGGCAAATTCGAGAACACTTCGGACGACAACGCCTACAAGGTGTCCGGCGGCCTCCACGGCGTGGGCGTCTCGGTGGTGAACGCGCTTTCCGAATGGCTCGAACTCACCATCTGGCGCGACGGCAAGGAGCACTGGATGAAGTTCGCCAACGGCGATGCCGTGGCGCCGCTCAAGATCGTCGGCGATGCGCCGAAGGTCAGCCAGAACCCGGACGACAACGGTTTCAAGAAGGGCACGCGCGTAACCTTCCTCGCCTCGACCGAGACGTTCAAGAACGTCACCGAGTTCGACTTCGACAAGCTGGAACACCGCTACCGCGAACTGGCCTTCCTAAACTCCGGCGTGCGCATTCTCCTGCGCGACAAGCGCCATGAGGAGGTCAAGGAACACGATCTCTATTACGAAGGCGGCATCGGCGCTTTCGTGAAGTACCTCGACCGCAACAAGCAGCCGCTCATGCCCGAACCGATCTCGATCGGCGCCGACAAGGACGGCATCGGCATGGAAGTGGCGCTTGAGTGGAACGATTCGTACTACGAGAACGTCCTGTGCTTCACCAACAACATCCCGCAGCGTGACGGCGGCACCCACCTTGCCGCGTTCCGCGCCGCGTTGACGCGCACGCTCAACGGCTATGCCGAGCGTTCGGGCCTGCTCAAGAAGGAAAAGGTCTCGCTTTCGGGCGACGACATGCGCGAAGGGCTCACCGCGATCGTCTCGGTCAAGCTGCCCGACCCCAAGTTCTCGTCGCAGACCAAGGACAAGCTGGTCTCCTCCGAAGTGCGTCAGCCGCTCGAAGCGCTGATGGCGGACAAGATGAGCGACTGGCTGGAGGAAAACCCCGGCCACGCCAAGACCATCATCCTGAAGGTGATCGACGCCGCCGCCGCCCGCGAAGCCGCGCGCCGCGCCCGCGAATTGACCCGCCGCAAGGGCGCGATGGACATCGCCTCGCTGCCCGGCAAGCTGGCCGACTGCCAGGAGCGCGATCCCAGCAAGTGCGAACTGTTCCTGGTCGAGGGTGACTCCGCAGGCGGTTCGGCCAAGTCCGGGCGTGACCGCAAGACGCAGGCGATCCTGCCGCTCAAGGGCAAGATCCTCAACGTCGAGCGCGCGCGGTTCGACCGCATCATCTCGTCGAAGGAAGTGGGCACGCTGATCCAGGCCATGGGCACGGGGATCCGCGACGACTTCAATCTTGAGAAGCTGCGCTACCACAAGATCGTCATCATGACCGACGCCGACGTCGACGGCGCCCATATCCGCACGCTGCTGCTGACGTTCTTCCACCGCCAGATGCCGGACATCATCCGCGCCGGGCACCTCTTCATCGCGCAGCCGCCGCTCTACAAGGTCGCCAAGGGCCGCAGCGAGGTCTACCTCAAGGACAACGCCGCGCTCGACCGCTATCTGGTCGAGGCCGGGACGGCCGGCCGCGTGCTCGAAACCTCGGGCGGCGCGCGCATGGGCCCCGACCTTGCCATCCTGGTCGAACACGCGATCCGCTTCCGCAACCTGATGGCCTTCGTGCCGCGCCGCTTCGATCCCACCATTATCGAGGCGCTGGCACTTTCCGGCGCGTTCGAGCCCGATCTCTCCCCCGCCGACCGCAACGCCGCGCTGGAACGCACGGCCAAGTGGCTCGATCGCGGCGATCTCGAGGCCCGCTGGTCCGCGCGCATGACCGAGGAAGGCAACTTGGAAATCGAGCGCCTGTGGCGCGGCGTCACCGATCACCACAAGATCGAAGGCGCGTTCCTGGCCAGTGCCGAGGCCCGCAAGCTCGCCCGCCTTTCGGCCGAGAATACCGACGTCTACGCCGGTGCCGCCCGCTTCACCCGCGCCAGCGCCGTGGTCGAGAGCGAAGCGACCGAAACCGAAGACGAAGCCGCCGCCACCCGTCCGGTGCTGGGCGCCGATGCGATCACGCGCCCGCTGCAATTGCTGGACGCGGTGCTCGCCGCGGGCCGCAAGGGCCTCTCGATCCAGCGCTACAAGGGCCTTGGCGAGATGAATGCCGATCAGCTCTGGGAAACCACGCTCGATCCGGAAAACCGCGCCCTGCTTCAGGTCAAGGTGGAAGACGCCGACGTCACCGACGAGATCTTCACCCGCCTGATGGGCGACGTGGTCGAACCGCGCCGCGAATTCATTCAGGAAAACGCTCTCAACGTCGCCAATCTCGACGTCTGAGCCACTGGCTCATCCCGTTCCGCAACGCATCGGTCGATGCGTTGCGGAACGGGCCTTGAAGGGTCAGTCCGTCTGCGCCCCGCCGTCCACTGCGGACGGGTCCATCCACATCACCTCCCAGACATAGCCGTCGGGATCTTCGACATGGCGGTTGTACATGAAGCCGAGGTCCTGCACCGGATCGGGATCGGCGGTGCCGCCTGCCGCCGCCGCGCGGTTCACGATTGAATCGACATCGTCCCGGCTCTCGGCGGACAGTGCGATCAGTGTCTGACTGCTGGTCCGCGCATCGCCGATCGGGCGCTTGGTAAATCCGCCGTAGTAGGCATGAGTCAGCAGCATGACGCCGATGGCGTCCGAAAACATCACGCAAACGGCATCTTCATTTGAGAACTGCGGATTCACCGTCCCGCCCAAAGCGACGTAGAAAGCCGAGGAGGCCGTCAGATCGCGCACGGGCAGGTTCACGAAGATCATCTTGGGCATGGTCCACACCTCCGCCTTTCAGGGAATGGTCCCGGCCGGGCCGGAACCGCGACATTTGCTAACATCGCGGCGCGAAGCTGTCTCGGCATATCCATCGGGGATGGCCGCATTTTTCGCCGCCCCGCCTGCTGACAAGCGCGCGGCGGCCTCCTAGCATCGCTCCCCTGAAACGGGGGAAATCATGACGAAACTGGGTCGAAGCGCATTCGTTCTGGCGCTTCTGGGCGGAACCGCGCTGCTTGCCGCAGGCGCGCAGGCACGCGACATCGGCGAAACCGTGGCGAAGACACTGCCGCGCCTGCAATCGACGATGAACGGCAATGACTGCAACGGCGCGCTCAAGCTGGTTTCGCCGATCCTCGCCCGCAAGGACTTCACCACGCTCGAACCCAAGCAGCAGGCCCCGGTCCTGCTGGCGGCAACGCTGTGCGAGGGCGACACCAACAAGCTGGAGCCGGCGCTGGTCCATGCCCGGATGCTCACCGCCCTGCCCGGCGCGCCCGATGTCGCCTGGCGCATTCGCTACGGCGTCGAGATCGACACCGGCCGCAACGAGGATGCCGTGACCACGCTGGAAACGGTGATGAAGAAGCCTTCGGCGGCGGCGACGTTCGAGAACGAGTGGATTTTCGCGCTGGCCCGCAAGCTCGCCGCGACGCCCGACGATCCGGCCTATGGCCGCCTGACCGCGCTGGTGAGCGCCGACGATTTCGCACCGGCACAGTATGAATTCGGCTTCGACGGAATGCGTCTGGCCCACGCCCGCCAGCTCGCCAAGGACGGCAAGCCGGACCAGGCCAAGGCGATGCTGGGCAAATTGCGCCTCGGCTCCGCCATGCGCGATGCCAGCCTCGATCCGGTGCTGCGCGGCCTGCTACCGGCCGACTTCAAGCTGAGCGATGCCTATCGGCACGAAGTTTCGGTGCTGGAGAAGATGAGCCTCGAACGGCCCGGCCTCCTGGCCTTGCCGATCGATCTTGCCGCGACCCAGCGCGCGCTGGGGCAGGGCGACAAGGCGCTGGCCACGCTCGAAGCCGCGCGGCCGGACGGCGCGCTGGCCAAGCAGTTCTCCGACCGCAAGGACCGGATCAACTGGTGGTGGGACGGCATGGCACGGACCTACGAACAGCTCGGTCGCTACGACAAGTCGGTAGAGGCCTATCAAGCCGCCATCGCACTGGGCGAATACGGTAAGCCCAATTTCAGCCAGACGATCAACCTTGCCTATCTCCACATTCGGTTCGGCCATCCGCAGGACGCGATGACGGTGCTTGCGCCGTTTGCCGATCAGCCCGTCGCCATAGCCAGCCCTTACGGCATGATGGAGTTCCACCTCGCCCATGGCTGCGCCGCGCAGGCACTGGGGCAGACCGACGCCGCGAATGCCGACCTCGCCTACGCCGTGGCCCATGCGAAAGATCACCCCGAAGCCTTCACCGACCTGCAACTCTGCCTGGGACGGATCGACACGGCAGCGGCGGCGATGATTGCCCGGCTGAACGATCCCACGCTCCGCATTGATGCGCTTGCCCAGCTTAGCGACTATCGTGCGCTTCCCGCCGGAGCCCCACCGGGACCATTCGAGGCCGGAATGCAAGTGCTGCGCGGCCGCGCCGATGTGCAAGCGGCCATAGCGCGCGCCGGCGGCACCCGGCATTTCGACATCTATCCGTCCTCGCTCTAGCTGCGCTTGCGCCTACGCATGGGCGCGGCCATAATCCGCGCCCATGCGTATCCTTCTTGCTGCCGCGCTCCTTGCCGGCTCCGCTTCCGTCGCCATCTCGCCCGCAATGGCCCAAAATACCTCGAATTCCGGTCCCGCCCCGATCCTGACCACGCCCGAGGCGAAAGACGTCTGGACTCACGCCGAGCCGCAAGTGGCGCGCGTCACCCATGTCGCGCTCGACCTCGATGTCGATTTCGCCACGAAGACGCTGTCCGGCAGCGCCGTGCTCGACATTCTTGCCGCGCCCGGCGCCACCCAAGTCGTGCTCGATGTCAACGACATCGCCATTTCCGCCGTCACCGACATGGCGACAGGCAACCCGCTCAAGTGGACGGTCGGCCCCAAGGACGCGAAGAATGCGGACATCGGCTCCGCGCTGACGGTCGAACTGGCAGGCGCCAAGCAAGTCAGGATCACTTACCGCACCAAGCCCGGCGCTGCGGCGCTGCAATGGCTGCCGCCGGAAATGACGTTCGGCAAGAAGCAGCCGTTCCTGTTCAGCCAGGGCGAATCGATCCTCAACCGCTCGTGGATCCCGACGCAGGACAGCCCCGGCATCCGCCAGACCTGGGACGCCACCTTGCGCGTGCCGGGCAATCTGGTCGCGGTGATGAGCGCGGAAAAGCTCTCGGGAGACAAGGGCGAGGCGCTGCCCGACGGCCGCCGCCAGTTCCGCTTCCGCATGGACAAGCCGGTGCCGCCCTACCTGATCGCCTTTGCGGTGGGCGACCTGAAGTTCCGCTCGCTCGGCCCCCGCTCGGGCGTCTGGGCCGAGGCGCCGATGCTGGACAAGGCGGCGAAGGAATTCGTCGATGTCGAGAAGATGATCGACGCCGCCAGCAAGCTCTACGGACCCTATCGCTGGGGCCGCTACGACATGCTCGTGCTGCCGCCCGCCTTCCCCTACGGCGGCATGGAAAACCCGATGCTGACCTTCCTGACGCCGACCATCGTCACGGGCGACCGCTCGAACACCGATGTCGTCGCGCATGAACTGGCGCATTCGTGGTCGGGCAATCTCGTCACCAATGCCACATGGTCGGATTCGTGGCTGAACGAGGGCTTCACCACCTACTTCGAGAACCGCATCATGGAGGCGCTCTACGGCAAGGAGCAGGCCGCGACTTACGCCGATCTCGACTGGGACGTGATGCAGCGCGAGATTGCCGATGGCGGCGGCCAGACCGGCGCCGTCACGCGCCTGCACGGCGATCCGGGCGCGGGCGAGGTGGATTACACCAAGGGCTCCAACTTCCTGCGCATGATCGAATATACGGTCGGCCGCGAGAAGTGGGACGCCTATCTCACCTCCTACTTCGACCGCCATGCCTTCCAGCCGCAGACGACTGCCGGGTTCCTTGCGGACCTGCGCGAACGCCTGCTGAAGGACCAGCCGGAACTGGAACTGAAGCTCCAGCTCGACCGCTGGTCCTATGGCGCGGGCCTGCCCGACAATGCCGTGCGCGTGCACAGCGCGACGCTGGCCAAGATCGATACCAAGCTGGCCGCCTTCAACGCCGGTGGGCCTGCCAGCGCGGTGCAGCCCACGGGCTGGACCACGCAGGAATGGCTGCGCTTCCTCAACGGCATCGACCGCCAGCAGACGCCCGCGCGCCTGAAGGAACTGGACGAGACGCTCGGCCTCTCCGCATCGAGCAATGCCTATATCCAGTCGGCATGGTTCGAACTGGCCATCGCCAACCGCTATGACCCGGCAGTGCCCTATCTGCGCAGCTATCTCTCGCGGATCGGGCGCGGGCTGCTGGTCTATCCGCTCTACAAGGGGCTGATGAAGCAGGGCGATTGGGGCCAACCCAAGGCGCGGGACTTCTTCGCCGAGGCCAAGCCCACCTACCACCCCTCCACCGCCGCCGGGATCGAGCGTATCGTCGCCGGACAGGAGTAACCGCATGAGTCAGCGCTTCGGAAACGCCCCCGGCCCCGCCGAATTCGAGGCCCTCGCCCATGCCGCCTTCGCGCGCATTCCCGAGCCGTTCGCGCAGCACCTCGACGGGATCACCGTCCACATCGAGGAGTTCGCGGACGAGGAAACGCTGCGGGCACTGGGGATCGAGGATCCCTGGGAACTGTCCGGCCTCTACCACGGCCGCCCGCTGGACGAGGAATCGGTGTGGGTTTCGGGCGAGTTCCGCCCGCGCATCACGCTCTACCGCCAGCCGCTGCTGGCGGAGTGGTGCGAGACCGATGTGTCGCTGGAAGACCTTGTGACGCATGTGGTGGTGCATGAGGTGGGGCACCACTTCGGCCTGTCGGACGACGACATGCACGCGTTGGAAGACGACGCCGATTGACGTGTCCTCCCCTGCAAGGGGAGGTGGCAGCGCAAAGCGCTGACGGAGGGGTGTAACCGGCCCAGTCACGCACAAACGAGAGGTTGACACCCCTCCACCACCCTTCCTTCGACAAGCTCAGGATGAGCGGGGGGCGGTCCCCCTCCCCTTGCAGGGGAGGATCTGGCTATCAAAGACCAGCCTCTCACCACCAAACCCCGTCGCCCCCGCGGAGGCGGGGGCCCCGCTTCCTTTCTGCCACGCCGCCAGAAGAAGCGGGATCCCCGCCTTCGCGGGGATGACGGGAGTGTGGGGTACAAACGCTCGGGTTTAAATCAACTCGTGAACAGCGCCTTCCTGATCACCGCGTGCACCCCGTAATTCCCGTTCACGATCTGCGACACACCAAAGTCCACACCCACCGACAGCAGCGAGATCGCCTCGTCCTCGGTCAATTGCTTGGCCGTCATCAGGAACCGCCGCGCCTTCCGAAACGCGTCGCGCATGGCGGCATCGATCGAGCTTTGCTTGTAGACCTCGCTCTGCGCGTCCGGCCCCAGTTCCTTGAGGTAATCGGGGTGCGAGAAGCCCATGATGACCCACTCGGTCTCGGTCTCGATCAGCGGGTAGTCGACGTCCTTCAACTGCTCCATCACGCCCGCGCCCTTGTGGTGGACGATCTGGATCAGCCCGGTCATCGAACATTCGATGGCGGTGCCGCATAGCTCGCTGTCCCCCTGCGAGGCATGGGGATCGCCCAGCGAGAGCAGCGCGCCGGGCACCTGCACCGGCAGGAACACCCGCGCGCCGGGGCCGGTGCGCCAGTTGTCGAGATTGCCGCCGAAGCTGGCCGGCGGCACGGAATCGACAAGGCCATTATGGTTCGGCGCCACCGCGATCACGCCGAAATGCGGGCGGATCGGGATCTCGACGTTTTGCAGGATGTCGTAATTGCGCTCGATGGTCTCCGGATCGACCGGCACGCCCGGATAGTCGTAACGCGAATGCGTCACGCCCGAGGGATCGACCTGCGGCGTCCAGCGGTAGGAATAGACCGCGTGCGCCGTGGGCAGCCGCCCGCCCGCCGCTTCCACTTCGTAGATCGTCACGACCTCGCGGTTCTTCGGCTCGGTCAGCAGATCGTTGTAGTGGAAGCCCCAGTATGTCGCGGCGTTGGAACCGAAGCTCTTGCCGGCAAAGCGCGAATTGCCGCTGGGGCGGGGTTTCAGGTCGAGGATGCGCACTTCGATGAGGTCGCCCGGCATCGCGCCCTCGATGTGGATCGGCCCGGTGCAGATATGCACGCCGAAGCCCTCACCCGGCCCGCGTCCGAAGGCACTGGCGTCCATCGGCCCCGCGCCGCGCCGCTCGACCGTCTTGCCGCAGTGGTCCCAGTGGTAGACGCTCTCCACCCCCGCATCGCCTTCGACCATGCGTTCGGGATCGTCGTTGGCGTGATGGGTCAGCGCCTCGATCGTCACGAAGTCACCCGACCGCACGCGCAGTGCCGGTTTCAGGTCCTTGCTGAGATAGCCCCAGTGGATCGTCTCGGGCGTAGCGGGCAGATGGTGGTGCCGCGAGGTGCCGGTGTCGCCCATGTAGGCGGGCACTTGCGGGCTGTCCTCGGCCGCCTGCTCGTCAAGCTGCTCGTCGAGAACTTCCTCGACCTCGACCGCCTCTTCGACTTTGGCAATGCGCTCCTTGCGGGCGGGGCGGCCACGGCGCAGCAATTCGACCGCCGCCTGCTCCTGCGGCGGCGCCTTGCGGTATTCGCGGGGGCTGATGCCGTACTGCTCGCGAAAGGCGCGGCTGAAAGAGGCGCTGTCGTTGAAGCCCCATTCGAACAGGATATCCGAAATCGACTTCTGCACATGGAGCGGGCTGCGAAGATCGAGCCGGCAGCGTTCGAGGCGGCGCACTTTCACATAGTGGCCGAAGCTGTCGTCGATCGATTCGAACAGCTTCTGGAGATAGCGGGGCGAGATGCCGTGCTCGGCAGCGACTTGCTGGTAATTGAGATCGGGGTCCGAAAGGCGGATCTCGATGGTCTGGAAGATGCGCTCCAGCAATGCCGCGCGCATGCCCGCCGCGCCGCCCAGCGCCTTGGCCGGGGCATTGTCGAGCAAGGCGGTGACGAGGAATTCGGGAAAGGCCAGCTCGACCGGACGGGCCTGATCGGTGGTGATGTCGGTCAGCGTATCGGCCAGCGACCGCAGCATGCCCGCGAAAATGCGCGCCGAGCCGCCGTCCGTGCCGATCTTGCGCGGCGGGCCGCTGATCGGGGTCTTCAAGCGCTGGCTGAGTTCGCTGTGCGGCACCTGCACAATCAGGCTGCGGTTATCGCCCGTGAAGGCCAGGTTCACCGGCGAATCGCCGCGCCCGCAGATGATATCCCCATCGGCAAGGCGCAGTTCCTGCCCGGCATCGCGCATGATGGCGCTGCCGTCGAGGATCATCGCCAGCCAGTAGGTTGCGGGCTGGTCGCGGAAGTCGATAGTCCACGATTGGCCCGTGCCGGTGACGCGGATGAAGTCGATATGGGTGCTGGATCGGAAATGGATCAGCTCGCCATAGAGCGTCGCCTCATCCGCCTCGTCGAGCGTCAGCGACAAGCGTTTGAGCGCGAACCGCCAGGCGTCGCGGCGTTGTTCCTTGGGGTAGACATTCGTCGTGATGCGCAAGCGAGAACCACCCTGATAGACCGGTGGCACCCTTCCCGAGCGGGCGTCCTTTAGTACTTTGGCAATTTCGTACTTTGGCGACCTTATGACGGAAGGTGTATCGAGCCTCCCGCCCCTCGGCAAGGGCAGCGTATATCTTAGTCGAAGGGCGTCTCGTTGCCGTAAACGCTGGTTCCCACCTGCTCCACCGGCGCCTCGCCCCGGCCGCAGACGGCAAGCATCGTCAGGGCGTAGACCAGCGCGCTGGAGGCCATGTCTGCGCCGGTCGGCCGCCAGCGCGGCATGCCGGTGGTGACGGCGGGCACGCGGTGCATGTTGAACACGTTGTGATCGCGCCACATGCTGGAATAGACCGGGTGCGCCGGCTCCACCGCCGCGCCGCGCGCCAGCCGGGTGGCGGCATCGACCGCGCCGACCAGCGGCGCGACTTCGGACGGCCGCGCCTCGAAACCGTGGCGCACGACCACCGGCTCCACGTCGAAAGCCTCCACATCCACGCCGCGCATGGCGTCCATGATGCCGTGATAGGCGTCTGCCGCCTTCTGGCGCGGGTTCAGCGAAACGTCGATGTAGAGCGCACAGACCTCCGTCCCCGCGCCGAAATCGATCGGCATCCCGCCGCGTACCGACGCGATCTGGACTTTGGGATGGATCGCGCCGCTGGCGGTCTCCATGATCGAATCGCGCTCGAACTGCAGGCCCCAGGCGTGGAGTGCGTCGATCACCGGGCCAAGGCGGTAGATCGGGTTCGGGTGGCGGCGCGGATCGGTGGGCGCGTCGAGGATCGGCGAGAACACGCCCTGCCCGAAGATCCGCACGCGGTAGAGCGCATAGCCGCAGCCCTGCCATGTCAGGCCGAAGTCGGTCCCCTCGGCCGCAATCGCATAGTCGGGCGCGACGCCGCCGTGGTGGAACAGATAATGCGCGCCGATATCCTTGCCGTTCCAGCCGATGCCGGAGAATTCCTCGATCGGTTCCGGCCCGATCTCGCCCGGGCAGGCGGTGAGCCAGGTCTTGCCGGACAGGCCGATGCCGGCCTTGCGCAGCGCCTTGGCGGCGATCAGGAAGCACGACATCGGCCCGCGATCGTTGCTGACCGGATAGCCGCGCAGGCGGCCTTCCTCGTCCAGCCAGCACTGGGTCCATTCGGGATCGGCCAGCGTGGAATCGCGATAGCGGAACTTGTCATGCTCACGCATGCCGCTGGGGCTTTCGGTGTCGAGATGCGCGGTGAACAGCAGGTTCGCGCCGCGTCCGGTTCCGCCGTATTCGCCGATCACATTGGGCCGTTCCGGCGTGGCGCCGACCTTGCGCGGCTTGAAGCCTTCCTTCGCCATCCAGTCATGGACGAATTCGGCCGCCGCCAGTTCCTCGCGCGAGCGGCTGGGGATGTTGCCGAGCGTCAGCGCCAGTTCGACCAGTTCGTCGGTATCGATGGCTGCGGCGATGGCGGCGCGCTCGTCCTCCGACACGGCATAAGGTGCCTTGGCGGGATCGGCGAAAGCGGGAACGGGATCGGGCATATCGGCCAAAGTCAGGCTCCGTTTGAAATCAGTGACCGGCAGCGAAGAGGGCTTCACCCTCCGCCTCGCGGCCATAACGCGGCAACAGCATGAGCAGCAGCGCGCCTGCCAGCAGCGCCGCGCCAACGCCGACCAGCGCCGGGCGATAGGAGCGGCGCGCGTCGAATACGAGGTCGAGCAGGATCGGCGTCGTCCCCTGCGCGGCGATCACCGCCGAATACATGGCGCCGATCACCGATCCGAAATGCCGCGTGCCGAAGTAGCGGGCGATGAAATAGGGCAGCGCGCCGAACTGGCCGCCAAGGCCGATGCCCAGCAGCGCCCCGCCAACGATCAGCAGCGGCATGCCCTGCGCGGTTTCCAGCAGCACGAGGCCGACCACCGCCATCAGATACATCGGCACCGCCACGCGCGGGGTCTGGATCTTGTCCATGATGCGGCCGGTGGCGATCTGCCAGCCGGAAGTGACGAGCGCGAAGACGCTGACTACCGCTGTGCCGGTCGTCACCGAAAAGCCCCGGTCGGAAAGGATCGGCACGACATGGCTGAACACCGCCGTAGTGCCGCCCGCGCCCGCCGCCAGCGCGATCAGGATCAGCCAGAACATCGGCGTCTGCGCCGCTTCGCCCAAGGTCATGCCCTCACGCTCGACGGCCGCTTCGGCACCGGCCACGGCGGCACGGTCGCGCAGCAAGAGGACCAGCAGCGGCAGCGCGATCACCAGCATGAAGGCGCTGATGCCCAGATAGCCCGCGCGCCAGCCCCATGTCTGCACCAGCACGGCGGCCAGCACCGGCAGCACCACCGAGCCGATGCCACAACCGCCGCCCGCGCTGATCCCCAGCGCCGTGCCGCGATTCTCGTCGAACCAGTCGGCGATCACTTTCTGGAAGATCGGCGTACCCGCCATCGCCCCGAACACCGCGAGCACGGTGAAGGTCGCATAGAACTGCACGAGGCTGCCGCTGTTGAGCGCCAGCGCCGCGATCGAGAGCGAAAGGCCGAACACACCGATCAGCAACGTCTTGCGCGCCCCGGCCTTGTCCACGTAGCGGCCGATCAGCGGGTATGTGATCGCGCCCACCAGCGCCAGAATGCCCAGCACGCCCGAAACGCTGGCGCGGCTCCAGCCGAAAGCCTCGGTCAGCGGTACCAGAAACAGCCCGAAAACGGCATGGACGGCGGGCGTCACGCTCACCGAATTGCCCAGCGTGCAGGCGAACAGCACGCCCCCTTTCGAGCCTTTCAAAGCACCGGCCAAGCTCAAGCGCCCCAGGCCTTCACGGCCGCATCGGTCGTGGTCAGCAGGACGCAGTTCTTCTCCATCGCCGAAAGCGAGCTTTCGTGCAGCCCCGGCTCGTAGGCGGCGCTGGCGTCGGAGACGAGGAACACGTCGTAATCGTGATGGAAGGCAGAGCGCGCCGTCTGGTCCACGCAGCAATCGGTGGAGAGGCCGCAGATCACCAGAGTCTGGATACCGCGCGCGCGCAGTTGGGCGTCGAAATCGGTGCCGTGGAAGCTGTCGTAGAGCAGCTTGGCGATCTCGATATCGCCTTCCTCAGGGAAGATCCGGTAGTAATCGGCCCCGCCGTCCGCGACGCGGCAGATCGCCTCGCCCCCCGGCTGCCCGCGCCGGACCATCAGGGTCTTCAGCGCGCGCGAGTCGGTTTCGGCGCTGGTGACGACGCGCATCAGCGCCACTGTGGCCCCGACGCCGCGCGCCGCCGCCACCAGCTTCTCGCAATTGTCGATCGCCGCCTCAGCGGGCGAGAGATCGACCCCATAGCGGCCCAACAGACCCTGTGGCGCCGCGAAATCGACCTGAATGTCGACGACCACCAGCGCGGTCGTCTGCGGATCGATCATGCCCGCAAGGGCGGCGGCATCCACATGAGGCAGATCTTCGGCGCGCAGCGGCATCGGGTTAGCCCTCCACCGCGACTGCAACCTTGTCGGGGAACCGCTCACGCAAGGCGGGCAGGATTTCCGCGCCGAAGATCGGCAGGCTCTTGATGTAATCGTCGAAGATCAGCATCAGCCCGTCGGTGCCGGAGGCTTCGAGCAAGTCGCCCACCTGATCGGTCACGCTCTTGGCGCTGCCGACGATCTGGGCGGACATGAACGAGCTGCGCGCCTTGCGGGTGAAGTCGTTCTCCTTGCCGATCTCTGCGTCCAGGAAGCCGTAAGCGCGCATCATGCCCGCCAACGCCTCTTCGTCCAGCCCGGCGGCATAGTGCTGCGCGGTGGCCTTGGCGGCATCGTCGCTGTCGCCGATCACCAGCGTCATCATCGAATAAGTACGGATATTGCGGCCATATTCGGCGGCGATGGTCTTGGCGCGGTCGCTGTTCTTGGAAAGCTCCGCCCCGGTGCCGCCCGAAAGGAAGATCGCGTCCATTTCCTCGGACGTCAGGCGCATGCCGATCTCGGACGATCCGGCGCAGACGAGGAACGGGCGCTGCTCCGGCTTCGGCCAGGATTCGCAATCGTCCAGCGTCACGTAATCGCCGTGCATGGTGACGGATTCGTCGCTCCACAGCGCCTTCACCGCGCGCACCCATTCGTAGGCGAGGTCATAGCGCTGATCGTGATTCACATGCTCGGGCCAGGCGCCCATCTGCGCGAACTCACCCTTGTAGGAACCAGTCACGACGTTCAGGCCCGCGCGGCCGCCGCTTACCTGCTGCAGAGTCGCCATCATCTTGGCCGCCACCGCCGGGTTCTGCAGCAGCGTGTGCAGGGTGGTGACGATCCGCGTCTTCTTCGTCACTTCGGAAAGCGCCGCCATCAGCACGATCGGATCGAGCGAGGAATCCCAGTGCCTGGTCTCGCCGCCGTAGCCCCGGAACTTCGACATGGACATGATGAAGTCCATGCCGGCCTGCTCGGCCAGCAGCGCGCACTGGCGGTTGTAGGCGTAAGAGCCGTCCAGCTCCGGCTTGTTCTTCGACAGGATCCAGCCGCCGTTGGCGACCGGCAGGAACAGACCAAGGTCCTTGCCGCCGTTGTCGGAGGGAAGGCCAAAGGGTGTCAGCGGATGCGGGTTCATCTCAGTCCTCTGCAAATTCTTGTTCGGTGCTGTCCTGAGATCAGCCTAAGGCAACGCCCGCCCGGTTCTTGATCGGCGGCGCATGTTCTGTTGCCGCCCCGGACAGCAGATCGGCCACCGCCGCGCGCATCGGCATGGATGGGGCCGCGCCCTGTCCCAAGGTACAAAGCGCCGCCGCCGCGCTGGCCCAGGGCAGCGCTTCGGCAAGGCTGCGCCCTTCGTCCAGCAGCGCCGCAAGAGCACCGCAGAAACTGTCCCCCGCGCCCACGGTATCGACCGGAATTACCGGCACGGCAGGGACGTGGATGTCCCAGTCCTTCTTCACCGCCACCGATCCGCGCGCGCCCAGCGTGACGACCACCGCCTGATCGGCGTGCCGGATTAGACTGCGCGCCTCCCGCACCACGGCGGGCAGCGCGTCGACCGGCCCGCAGCAGGCGAAAGCAGCGAGTTCGGTCTGGTTTACCACCAGCAAGTCGACATGATCGAGCAGCACATCCGCCGCCTGCACCGCTGGGGCCGCATTGAGGATGCGGATGCACGTCGAATTGCGGAATACCGGCAGCAGCGCGCCGACCGGCACTTCCAGTTGAGCCAGCAGCACGCCCTCGTTCACCGGCGCGGGAGAGGTAAGCCGCGCATTGGCGCCGCTGACGACGACGATCTGGTTCTCCCCCTCGGCATCGACGGCGATATAGGCCGTGCCGGTCTCCACGCCCGGCAAGGCAATCACGCCGGAGACCGCGATCCCGTCGCGCGCCAGCCGGTCGCGCATCCAGCGCCCGGCATCGTCTTCGCCCACCGCGCCCACCATGCGCGTTTTCGCCCCCATGCGCGCGGCGGCGACCGCCTGATTGGCACCCTTCCCGCCGGGCAATCGGGCCGTCGCCTTGGCCATGACCGTCTCGCCGGGCACAGGCAGGCGATCGAGCGAGGTGATGATATCAAGATTGATCGAACCGACGATGTGAACTGCCAAGACTGTCGCTCCGCTGAGGCCGAACCGCCCCCGAAAAGGGCTGCGTTTTGCAAGTGCAACATCGGGTGCAGCATGGCGCGTCGGGCGGGGTCAAGCGTGCGCAAGCGCTGTGCGTCCCCGCACAATAATTGCGGGTTCCAGCGCCAAGAGCCTTCGCGCGCGTGCGATCTAACTTTGCCGCACACTCTACGCCTTGGCCTTTCGGGAGACACGCGAATTATGACCACCTGGCTCATCACCGGCATCGGCGGAGGCCTTGGCCGCGCTCTTGCCGAAGCCGCGCTCGCACGCGGGGACACCGTCGTCGGCACTACCCGCAAGGACAGCGACCCTGAGTTCGAGGCGCTCGCCCCCGGCCGCGCCCATGCGCTTTCGGTCGATCTGACCGACGAAGCCTCGGTAAAGGCCGCTGTCGCCAAGGCGGAGGAGATCACCGGCGGCATCGACCGGCTGGTCAACAATGCCGGCTACGGGCTGATCGGCGCGATCGAGGAAGTCTCCATCGAAGAGGCCAAGGCGCTGTTCGACGTGAACCTCTTCGCCCCGCTGCGCATGCTGCGCGTGCTGCTGCCCTATATGCGGGCGCGGCGGGCGGGCCATGTCGTCAACATCACTTCGGTCAGCGGCCATGCGCCCTGGGCGGGCACGGCGCTCTACGGCGCCAGCAAGTATGCGATGGAGTGCGTGGGCCAGACTCTGGCGCAGGAAGTGGCACCGATGAACATCCGCGTCACCAATGTCGCGCCCGGCGGCTTCCGCACAGGGTTTGCGGCGGCGGGCCTGAAAATTGCCGAGGCCGATATCGCCGACTACGAGGACGTCGCCCACTTCGCACGCCGCAGCCTTACCGAAGGGGCGGGCAAGGAAAAGGGCGATCCGGCACGCGGAGCCGCGGCGATTCTGACCGCGCTCGACGCCGCCGAGCCGCCGCTGCACCTGTTCCTCGGCGAAGACGCACTGCATTACGCGGGCGATCAACTCGAATTCGTGGGCAAGCAGATGCGCGAGTGGGAAGCCCTGTCGCTCTCCACCGCCTTCGAACCGGCCTGATGCACAAGACCGTGCTGCCCGATTGGGCGGTGGCGCGGGGACGGGGTTACAACGCCTTCCCCTCGCTCGATCCCCGGACCACCACGCTGGTGGTGATCGATATGCAGGCGGCGTTCGTGGGCGAGGGCGAAGTCTTCGGCAATGCCCATGCCCGCGACGCCATTGTGCCGTGCAACGCCCTTGCCACGGCAATGCGACAGGCGGGCGGCACGGTGATCTGGATGCGCCAGACCACCAGCGACGCGCCGCCGCTGGCGATGCCGCAGTGGCAGTACGACCGCTCCGATCCCTTCGTGGCGCGTGCGATTGCGGCGCTGCGACCGGAGGCAGCTTCGCACGATCTTGACCCGGCAATGGCGCGCGAGGCTGGCGATCTGGTGCTCGACAAGTACCGCTACAGTGCCTTTTGCTGCCCGGAACAGGCGTTGGAAAAGGCACTGCGGGAACTTGGTACGGAGACGCTGGTGCTGACCGGCACGCTCACCAATGTCTGCGTGGAATCCACCGCGCGCGAAGCGAACATGCGCGGCTGGAAAGTGATCGTCGTCAGCGACGCCTGCGCAGCGGTGACCGATGAGGAACACAATGCCGCGCTGATGAACCTGCGGCTGAATTTCGCCGATGTGCGTAGTTCGGATGAGGTGCTGGAGATGCTTTCAATGGAAGCCCCGGCTTAGTCCGGCTCGCTCCCTCCGAAAAGAATCCCGTCGCCCCCGCGAAGGCGGGGGCCCCGCTGCCTTGCGTCATACACCAAGAAAAGCGGGGTCCCCGCCTTCGCGGGGACGACGGAGTTTTGTGTCTTGGGCGTGGCGGCAGTGCCTCCCTGCATCGCCATAACCATCCTCTCGTCCCTGCGAGCGCAGCGAAGCAATCCAGGGGCAGTTTACGCGGCTCTAGATTGCTTCGCTACGCTCGCAATGACGAAGGTAGGGTTAGGAGGGGGCAGTTTTGCCCCCCAACCCTCAACTCATCAAACGCGGCACCGAAACCGAGAACACATCGAAATGCGCATCGGGATGCTCGGCCTGCCCGTCGCGCGGGGCCTGACGCACCTGCACCACGCCGTTCTTGCCGAACCCGTCCACCACCGGACGCCCGGCATCACGGCTCAGCCACAACCGCAGCAAGTGCCGCTTGCGCTGCGGCTCGGGCCAATCCCAGAACGTGGTGCGGGCATGAAGCGCGGCGTAGTTGGAAAGCCATTGGATGTCGCCGGGGCGGAAATCCATCTCGATCGCCATGCCCTCTTCGTAGGTAATCGTGTCGAAGAGTTCGAGCACCTCGATCTGCTCGGAGCTCAGCTTGGGCACGCCCTCATATTCCTGCGCGGTGAGGATGTAGAGCGAACCCGCGTACATCGAGAACACCCCGTCGACGAGGCTGACGATGGGCGAAGTGTAAGTGTCCGAAGGCGCATTGTGGTCCTGCCGGCGCCAGTCCCAATGGAACGGCTCCAGCAGCAGCGGCGCCAGATCCGGGCGGCGGCGCAGGATCTCGTTGTAGATCTCCGCGCCAGAGACGAGGCACGAAAGCCCGCCCTCCTTGGCCGGACGCAGGCACATGAGCGCCACGATGTCCGAACTGTCCGAGTGATAGACCAGCTTGTCGCGCACCTTGGAGGACAGCGCGGTCGGATCGTCCATGGTCTTGTCGCTGGTGGCATAGACGTGATCGATCAGGTCGCCCATCTCGTTCTGGCGGATCGGATCGCCCATGTGCAGGCCGAGCACGTAGTAGATCGCGTTCGACAGTGCGTCCGAATAGAGCTGGGTGCGCAGGCCGCGCACCAGCACGAAGCCGCGCCCGTAATCGACATCCTCGCCCCACGACTTCACCGCATCGGCGCAGGCGACCAGCGGATATTCCTCGGCCGTGACGGTACGCAGATCCGGGTTTTCGGACAGAAAGCGCGTGCCGAGCACTTCCAGTTCGGCAACTTGCGCGTCGGACAGCATGTAGATCCACTCGTCGCTCCCGGCGAGCCGATCCCCGCGCCAGGCGGCGGCGGTGGTGACGGGCGGGACAACCTCGCCCGCGTTGGGAGCAGAGGTGGTGGCGGAGCTGGCCATGCTTTCAGGTCCTTCATTGAACGGCATCGGGTACAGGCCCGTTCTAGGTCCTCAAGCCGCCCGCGACTTGTCGCGCCATGTCCGAAAGCTTTTCGGTCCGCGAACCGGGGCGACCGGCCGCACCGAAATTTTCTTTCGGTTCAGTGTTTCCAAGGAACAAGCGCACTTGCCCGCCCCGGCCTCCCCGCCGTAGACTGCCGCTCCGATAGAGGAGCATGCCCATGAAGCGGATACCCCTTCTTTCCTGTGCTGCGCTGGCGACGGTTCTGGTTCTTGGCGGTTGCCAGACTTCTTCCTCCTCCGGCACGACGGCTTCCCCGCCCGCTGCCGCGACGACCGCAGGGCTGGCTTCGACCAAGTGGCAACTCGTCGGCTTCCAGTCGATGGACGACGCGCAGGGCACCACGAAGCCGGGCGAAGGGCGCGTCTACACACTCGAATTCGGCGCCGACGGCGCGCTCGCCATGCAGCTTGACTGCAATCGCGGCCGCACCAGCTGGACCACCCGCGACAGCGGGCCGGAGGGCGGAACGCTGGTGATCGGCCCGATCGCCACCACCCGCGCCATGTGCGAGCAGCCCGACATCGGGCAGATGATGTCCGCGCGCCTGTCCGAAGTCGCCAGTTATACGCTGCGGAACGGGCATCTTTTCCTTGCGCTCAAGATGGATAGCGGCATCTTCGAATTCGCCCCGCTCCAACCCTGAGGCGGAGCATTCCGGGGGAACGACTTGAACCTGAACACGCCGACGAGGGCAGACCGGTGATGGCGCATCGCGGCCCTTGGCGATATGGCGCGCTGGTATTGCTCGCGCTGATCGCAGTGCTGACTGCCGGCGTTTCGGGAGGCCCCGCGCGGGCGGCGATGCGCCCGCTGGCGCTTCCCTTTCAGGCCGCCAGCCCCTCTCCCACCGCGTCACCTGAACCTGCCGCCTCTCCCACCCCCGCTCCGGCGGCGCTCCCGGCCGACCACCCGCCGCTCGTCGATCCCGAAACGCTGGCCAACTTCAATGCCGCCGCCGCCGATGCGGAAGTCGCGCTGGGCAAGCCGCTGGGACACTACGACTACGAGGAGGTTCACCGGCTCGGCAAACTGCGCGACCGCCTCGCGGCCGACCGGGACCGCGCCCGGCAGATCGCCGACGCCAGCAATCTCGACGCGCGCATCATCCAGGCCCAGATCACCGCGCTCGGCCCCGCCCCGGCCGAGGGCAAGACCGAACCGACCGCCATCACCGCACGCCGCAAGGAGCTGGACGGCCAGCTCTCGGTCAAGCTTGCCCCGGTGCTCGATGCCCGCGAGGCGCAGGCGCGCGCCGCGACGCTGGTCTCCGAACTCGATGAGCGGATCGCCACGATGGAGCGGGACCGGCGGCGCGAACGCACCCAATCGATCCTCGATCCGCGCCTGTGGGTCGATGTTGCGGGCGACGTGCGCGAAGGGATCGACATCGCCGCGCGTGAGGGCGCGAAAGGCATCGCCCAGGATACGCCGGGCCACTTCGCGATGCGGCTGCTGGCCGTGGCGGGGCTGGTGCTGCTGGGGCCGTTTGCCTCGATCCGGCTGCTGCGCATCTTCCGCCTCCGCTTCGCGCAAAGGCAGCACGCCACGCAGCAGGCAACGCGGCGGCTGATCCTGATCGTGTTCGAGGACGTGATCGCCGCCATCGTCCTGTTCTTCGCCATCGGCTGCTCGGTCGTGGCCTTTGCCGTGCTCATGCGCCCGTTCGTGGATGACGAGACGCTGGCCGCGCTCAGCGTGCTGTTGCTGCTGGCCGCGCTGGTGGTGGCGATTGCCCAGTGGCTGGCGAAAAGCACGCTGCAATCGCCGTTCCACGAGCTGCGACTGGTGCGGCTGCGCCCCGAACTGGTGGACCGGGCGGTGGGCACGGTCCGGCTGCTCGGCATTGTCCTTGCCCTTGAAGTGATAATCGAGGGGATCGAGGACCGCGGCTTCTTCGCGATCACCGTGATCGAATTTCTCTCCGCGCTCCTGCTGATCTGCGGCGGCGCGCTGGTCTGGCGGTTCGCGCTCCTGATCGACAAGGGACGCGACCGGGAGCCTGACGACGAAGGCCAGGGCCACGAGGCGCGGGTCCATCACACCGGCCCCCGCCGCCCGATGGGCGACCCGCTCGACTTCACCGCGCCGCTGGGCAAGATCCTGATGCTGCTGGCGGCCGGTTGCGCGCTGGCGGCCGTCATCGGCTACATCGTGCTCGCGCGTGAGATCTTCTCCGACCTCGTGGTCTCGGTGGCGATCATCGCCATTGCCATCTTCCTCCACCGGCTGGTCTCGCTGATCGTCGGCCTGCTCGCCGAGGGCGGGCTCAGGCACTACCGCGCCAGCATCCACTTCGTGCCGATGCTGGCGGGCATCGCGCTGACCATCTCGGTCCTGCCGCTGCTGGCGATCACCTGGGGCTACAACAGCCGCGAGATCGGCGACGCCCTCGTCACGCTGCGCACCGGCGTGACCTTCGGCAACGTCAATGTCTCGGCCGGAGACATCCTGACGTTCGCCGCCGTCTTCTTCGGCGGCTACATCGCCACGCGCTGGATCCAGCGCATCGTCAACCTCACGATCCTGCCGCAGTTCGAGATCGACCGCGGCTCACAGGCCTCGATCGTGACGATCATCGGCTATGTCGGCGTGGTCGCGGCGGCAGCCATTGCGGTGGCCAGCACCGGGCTGGACCTCACCAGCCTGGCCTTCATTGCCACTGCGCTTTCGGTCGGCCTGGGTTTCGGCCTGCAATCGACGGTCGAGAACTTCACCAGCGGCGTGATCCTGCTGGTAGAGCGCCCGATCCGCGAGGGCGACTGGATCGAGGTGGGGACCTATTCGGGCATTGTGCGCAAGGTCTCCGTCCGCTCAACGCATCTTGAGAGCTTCGACCGGCACCAGATCATCATCCCGAACTCGCAGCTCATCACCGGCAGCGTGAAGAACCTCAGCCTTGGCGAGCGGCTGGCGCGCGTGGTGGTGCCGATCAACGTGGCTTACGGGTCGGATCTGGAAAAGGTGCGCCGCGTGCTGATCGAGATCGCCAAGGCGCAGGAGGGCGTGCTGATCTATCCCGAGCCGAGCGTCACGCTCGACGCCTTTGCCGAAAACGCGATGCAGATGCGGCTGCTGGTCTTCGTGCGTGACGCCACCGACGGCTCGGGCACGGCATCGACGATCCGCTTCGACATCGCCCGCCGGTTCGCGGAAGAGGGGATCGAGATCCCGTTCCCGCAGATGGACGTGCACGTCCATGGGGAGCTTCGTCCCGGCGAGATTCCCCAAAACCAACCGGCGCCGGAAGAAGCTCCCAAAACCGACGACTGAAGAAATCAGTCGCCCGCCACGATCATCCCGTCGATCCGCAGCGTCGGCACGTTGATCGCGCGATCCTGCACAAGGTCGTTGGCGGGAATGAGCGCCGCGAACATGGCGAGCAGGTTGCCCGCCACAGTGAATTCGGCAACCGGGCCCGCGATCTCGCCATTGACGATCCGGAAGCCCGAAGCACCCCGGCTGTAATCGCCGGTCACGCCATTGACGCCCTGCCCGATCAGCTCGGTCACATAGACCCCGTCGCGAATGTCGGCCATGAGTTCGGCGGGCGAGAGCGTGCCGGGCAGCATGTCGAGATTGCCGACCGAAACGCCCGGCGCCCCGTTGCCGCCCCGCGCCGCGTGGCCGGTGGGCTCAAGGCCAAGCTGGCGGGCAGAGGCGCTTTCCAGCAGCCAGCCGGTCAGGCGCCCATCCTCGACAAGATTACGCGCACAGGTGGCAAGACCCTCGCCGTCGAAGGGCCGCGAACGCAGCCCGCGCCGCCGCAGCGGATCCTCGGCAATGGTCACGCCGGAGGCGAAGATCGCCTCGCCCAGCCGGTCAAGCAGGAAGCTGGAGCGGCGGGCAATCGCACTGCCGGACATCGCACCGATCAGATGGCCGACCAGCGTGCCGCCGACGCGCGGGTCCAGCACCACCGGCATCGGCCCGCTGTGCAGCTTCCCCGGCGCAAGCCGCGCCACCGCGCGTTCGCCGGCAACGGTGCCGATCGAAGCCGGTCCCGGCAGGTCGGACAAGTGATGCGCCGCGCGCCAGTCGCTGTCGCGCTGCTTGCCCGCGCCCTCCCCGGCGACGACCGAGACGCTGACCGAGTGGCTGGTAGAGGCATAGGCCCCGCCGAAACCATGGCTGGTGGCCAGCGCGATCACGCCGCCGCCCGAGCTGGCGGTGGCGCCGTCCGAATTGGTGACCCCGGTCACGGCGCGGGCGGCCTCCTCGGCCTCCTCTGCCATGGCGCGCAAGTCCTGCGGGCCGGGTTCGTGCCTGTCGACAAGGTCAAGGTCCGGCCAGGGCGCGGACGACAGCCGGTCCGACGGCGCCAGCCCGGCATAGGCATCCTCGGGCGCGCTGCGCGCCATTGCCAGCGCGCGCGTCGCCAGTTCGTCCAGCGCTTGCGGCGAAAGATCGCTCGATCCGATGCTGGCCGAGCGGCGGCCGACGAACAGCCGCAGCGAGATATGCTCGCTCTCCGACCGCTCGACATCTTCCAGCTTGCCGAGGCGAACCTGAATCCCCTCCGACGAACTGGCGCCATAGGCCGCATCGGCGGCATCGGCACCGGCACGGCGTGCGCGCTCGACAAGCGCCTGCGCGCGGTCGAGCGCTTCATCGGGGGTGAGCATTCTGCGTCGATCTCCACTGCCACGACGCGCCGATGGGCGCGCGGGTGCGGGCAGAACTAGGCGTCTCTATCGGGAAGGGCAATCAGGCTGGCCGGAGGCCAGTCAGCGCGCCAGAACCAGCGCCAGTCCCTTGAACACCGCGGTCAGCGCGAAAGGCAGGCCGATTGCCAGCGCCCAGAGCCGGATGAGATCGCGCCGATACCACGGCTGAAGCCCCGGATCGCGGGCCTGTTCGTCGGTCAACCGGTTCCAGCGGGCCTCGAAACGGCGGCAAGCGGGAATGATCGCGATGACAAGGATGACCAGCGCCAGATAGGGCAGCAGCGATTCGCCGCCCGCTTTCAGCGCGCCGATGGTCACGAAAATCTGGAGCGCGGTATAGACCAGCAGGGCATAGGCGATGTGATCGCTCATCTTGCGCCGCCAATCGAGCTGCTTTTTCAAGCTCGCATGGCTGATGTCAGGCCGGATATCGGGCGGCGTGAGGTGGACGTCCGGCTTTCCGAGTTCGGCATCGCGGCCGAATCTGTCGGATATGTCCTGTCTGCCGGTCTTGGCCATCAAAGCCCAACCTTTCTGTTTCGAGTGCGACCTTTATATGTCTCTCCCACGATCACTAGATCACGCCGGGACCGGATTGGCAAGCGCATGCCCCCGAAGGCGAAATATTCTTTCCCAGCGTTAAGGAGGGCCGAATGCACCAATCGTTCGACGACCCGCGTTGGCGGTGTCCTGAGGGTTAATAGGTAGCCTTCGTCCCAACCTTCGCCCGCCCCGGCATGCGAAGATCCCCCCGGCGAGAAATGGCCGCTTGCGGTGCGCGGATGGGCTGCGTAAACGGCGGTGAAGATGACCGAAACGAGCGAACGCATGCAGGAAACCTCGGCCCCCGCGGTAAGCGTGGCGCAGAATGGTGGGCTCGAGGTCATCTCGATCGCCAAGAGCTATGACAAGCGCGCGGTTCTGAGCGATATCTCGCTTTCCGTCGCCAAGGGCGAAGTGCTCGGCCTGCTGGGCCCCAACGGCGCCGGCAAGACCACCTGCTTCTATTCGATCATGGGCCTGGTGCGCCCCGACTCGGGCCGTATCCTGATGGACGGCGTCGATGTCACGCGCCTGCCGATGTATCGCCGCGCGATCCTCGGCCTCGGCTACCTGCCGCAGGAAACTTCGATCTTCCGCGGCATGACGGTGGAGCAGAACATCAGCGCGGTGCTCGAACTCAACGAGCCCGACCGCGATGTGCGCGCGTCCGAGCTGGAGCGCCTGCTGGACGAATTCGGCCTCGCCCGCCTGCGGTCTAGCGCGGCCATGGCGCTTTCGGGCGGCGAACGCCGCCGCTGCGAGATTGCCCGCGCGCTGGCGGCCAAGCCCTCTATCATGCTGCTGGACGAACCGTTCGCCGGTATCGACCCGCTGTCCATCGCCGACATCCGCGAACTCGTGCGCGATCTCAAGAATCGCGGCATCGGCGTGCTGATTACCGACCACAACGTGCGCGAGACGCTCGACATCGTTGACCGCGCCTGCATCATCTACGGCGGCCAGGTGCTGTTCGCGGGCAGTCCCGAGGCGCTTGTCGCCGACGAGAACGTGCGCCGCCTCTACCTGGGTGAAGGCTTCACGCTGTGAGGGGGGCTCACGGCGTGAAGGGGGTGGCAGGAATGAGGCAGCCCCCCTCGGGAGCCTGAGCCATGGCGCTGGGGCCGAGGCTGGATCTTCGGCAAAGCCAGTCGCTGGTCATGACGCCGCAGCTCCAGCAGGCGATCAAGCTGCTGGCCCTGTCCAATCTCGAAATCGAAAGCTTCATCGGCGATGCGCTGGAAGCCAATCCGCTGCTCGACATCGGCAGCACCGGCGAAAGCGACGCGCCGTGGGGCGAGCAGCATGATCCCTCGGCCGACACGCGCCGGACCACGCTGGAAGATTCCCCGGTAGACCGGCTGATCGGCGAAGGCCGCGCGCAGGACGACCGCCCGCTCGACATCGACATCCCGGCCGGGGAGCGTGAGCGCGACACCGGGGACGGCAGCGAGCGCGGCGCCGGCGAAAGCGCCCCGCGTGAACGCGGCGACAGCGACTGGAGCAGCGAACAGCGCCTCGGCGGCGGCGAAGACGGCCCCGGGATCGACGACCACGGCAACGGCGCGGCCTCGCTTGTCGAGCACCTGAGCGCGCAGCTCGGCCCCGCCTCCGCCGACCCGGTGCTGACCGCCGTGGCGCGCTACCTGATCGGCCTGCTGGACGAGGCGGGCTACCTGCCGGTGCCGCTCTCCGAAGTCGCGCAGGACCTTGGCATCGACATCGCGGCGGCAGAGGCTGCGCTGGCCCTGCTCCAGTCGCTCGACCCCACCGGCGTCGGCGCGCGCACGCTGGCCGAATGCATCGCGCTGCAGGCGAAGGAAGCGGACCGCTACGACCCCTGCATGGCGAAGCTGATCGACAATCTGGACCTTGTCGCGCGCGGGGACCTGCCGCGCCTCAAGCGGATCTGCGCCGCCGACGACGAGGACATGGCCGATATGCTGGGCGAACTGCGCGGCTATGACCCCAAGCCGGGCCTGCGCTTCGGCGGCGAACCCGGCGCTGCGGTGGTGCCCGATATCCTCGTGACCCCGGCCAAGCCGGTCAAGAACGAGCAGCCGGGCTGGGACATCGCGCTGAACGAGGCGACGCTGCCGCGCCTGATCGTCAATCGCGGCTATTTCGTGGAGCTGCGGCGCGGCTGCACCGACAAGGCCTCGCGCAACTGGCTGTCGGAGAAGCTCACCGATGCCAACTGGCTGATCAAGGCGCTGGACCAGCGGCAGAAGACCATCCTCAAGGTCGCCGCCGAACTGGTGCGCCAGCAGGACGGCTTCTTCCGCCACGGCGTCTCGCACCTCAAGCCGCTGACGCTGCGCACGGTGGCAGAGGCCATCGGCATGCACGAATCGACCGTCAGCCGCGTCACCTCCAACAAGTACGTCAATTGCCCGCGCGGGACGTTCGAGCTGAAGTATTTCTTCACCTCGGGCGTGGCGGCGACGGGCGGCGAAGGCGGCGCTTCGGCAGAGGCGGTGAAAGCCGCGATCCGCCAGCTCATCGATGCCGAGGATGCCAAGGCGATCCTGTCCGACGACACGCTGGTAGACCTACTGAAAGACAAGGGCTTCGAACTCGCGCGGCGCACCGTAGCCAAGTATCGCGAAGCCATCGGCCTGGGCAGTTCAGTACAGCGGCGCCGTCAAAAGGCGATTGCTGCGGCGCGGTAAGTGATAAGCAGGCAGATAGTCAGCAAGTACAGTTAAATGCTTGTTTTGCTTAGTATTATTTTATTTGAATAGATAGGATTCGTGGTAGCTTCCAGCCATGAAGTGCACCGGGCTTGCGGCGGGCTGCAAGAATACGGGCACGCATGGAGAGAATGCCGATGTCCTATGCCGACCGGAATTCCAATCCCAACCAGAAGATCCTGACCGGCGGGATCGTCGCACTGATCCAGGGCGGCGTTGCGCTGGCCCTGATCAACGGCTTTGCCGTCACCATATTCAGAACCGACCCGCCGCCGCATCTCCAGGACCGGCAGATCCAGCTCGAACCGCTGCCGAAGCCCACCGAGACGCCCAGCCCCAAGCACGATACGCCCCGGCTCTCCGATCCGGTCATTACCGCCCCGATCCCGCAAGTGGCGATCCCGACGGCAAAGGATTTCCCGGTCCCCACCCAGACCGAAACGCTGCCGATCTCCACCGGCACGCCCGACGGCATCCGCATCGACCCGGCGCCCACGGCCACGCCCTCCCCGCGTTTCCAGCCGCGCGGCGCGCTGCCCCGCAACGACACCTCGGGCTGGGTCACCACGCTGGACTACCCCACTGCCGACTTGCGCGCCGAGCATCAGGGCACGGTGCGCTTCCAGCTCGACGTCGATGCCCGCGGGCGCGTCAGCCAGTGCAGCATCGTGAGTTCCAGCGGCTATTCCGGCCTTGACGAGGCCACCTGCAAGTTCGTGAGCCGGCGCGCCCGTTTCGAGGCCGCCAGCAATGCCGACGGCGAGGCGGTCGCCGGTACGTACATGGGGACGATCCGCTGGATCATCCCGCGGGACTGACCCGCATACCCCTTGGGCCAGCCCGCCCGGAGCGGCACGTATCCGCACTACGTGTGCCGCTCCGGCACGTTTTGGGTCCTGTCCCCTAGGGCCGGGCGCTTCCCCGTACCCGGCCCGTGGTTCCGCCCTCGCGGTGTTTTACCCCTCACCGCGGGGGCGGGCCTCCCGACCCGATGGCCCCCGATCTTTTGGTGCACGCATAGTCCCGGATACCCCCGTTCGGCCTTTGCCAACCCTGCCGCCCTAGGTCTCGCATAAGCACAAGCGGCGGGGCGGACCGGCGATGATTCCCAGAACATTCCACTTCATCTGGGTCGGCGACGAAAGCCGCCGGCCCGACAACTGCATAGAGACCTGGCGCGCCGCCCATCCGGACTGGACCTTCCGCCTCTGGGGCAATGCCGAACTGGACGGGCACGACTGGATCAATGCCCGCCACATGGCCGAGATGCGGCAGCAGGAATGGAACGGCGTGGCCGACATGATGCGCTGGGAAATCCTGCTCGCGCACGGCGGCATCGTCTTCGACGCCGATTCCGTCTGCACCCGCCCGCTCGACCCCGCGCTGCTCGACTGCGAGGCCTTTGCCTGCTGGGAAAACGAGATCGTCCGCCCCGGCCTGATCGCGGCGGGCTATTTCGGCTGCGAGGCGGGAAATCCGTTCGTGAGGCAGATCGTCGAGGACATCGCCGCCTCTCCCTCGGTGGTGGGCGAAATGGCGTGGAAGACGGTGGGCCCGCAGCGCCTGACCGAGTGCTACCGCAAGTTCGCCTATACCCCCTTGCGCATCTACCCGAGCCACTACTTCATCCCGCGCCACTTCACCGGGGTAACGTACGAAGGCAGCGACCCGGTCTACGCCCACCAGCTCTGGGGCTCGACCAGCCGGTCCTACGACCGGATCCACAAGGTCGATGTCGGGGCAATGACGGCGCCGGTTGTGCCGCCAACCGAGCCCGAGCCCGCCGACAGCTCGCCGCTGGAGAAGATCCACGCACCCTATTTCCTCCAGCGCGTGCCGGTCAGTTCCGAGCTCGCCGCGCTCGGCCGGATGGAGGTTTTCGCCAGCCTGCTGGCCGGGCAGCGCGTGCTCCACGTCGGCTGCGCGGACTGGCCAATCACCGACCCGCGCACCTCGCTCCACGTCCGGCTGGAGGCACACTGCGCCCACCTCGACGGCGTCGATCCGCATGGCGAGGCGCTCGAACAACTGCGCCCTTACGTGACCGGTGACCTGTTCACCGATCTGGCGCAGGCGACCGGCCGCTACGATGTGGTGCTGGTGCCCGAGGTGATGGAGCACGTGCCCGATGTCGCCGGTTTCCTCGCGCAGATCGAGGCAGTGGATGCCGCGCTGTTCCTCATCACCGTGCCCGACGCCTTCCAGTGCCGCGCCCGCCACTTCGACTATCAGGCCGAGACCGGGACCTTCCTCGAAGGCGTCCACCCGGACCACAACGTCTGGTACACGCCCTACACCTTCGCCAACACGCTGCGGAAGTACAGCGGCCTGGAACTGCAGCGGATGTGGTTCTTCAACGGCATCTCGCTGCTGGCGTTGCTGAGCAAGCCGGCCATGGCGCAAGCGGCATAGAGAGATTCACTCAGAGACGCGGGGGCGCAGAGATGCGAACCCGTTTTCCTCCAGCGCAATGCCCAACGAACGGCGAAACCGAGAGAGGAGACAGCTACCTCTCCCTCCCCACACCGCTCATCCTGAGCCTGTCGAAGGATGGGACCAACAGCGCCCCGTCGCCGGGGCTCGAATGCGGGATTAGCAGTCATTAAACGTTGCAGTGGGGTTTGCGAGCTTGCGGAGGGTGTTTAGAAACTGATCGGGCTTGTCCAAACGCAGGCGCAAGGTCTTGTGGTCATCACCGTATGTAACCGCCACGTCGTTGCCCAAAACACCTTTGGTTCGCTCAACAGAACTGATGCTCGCTATAGGAATGGATCGCTCCAAGCCATAGATTTCGGGCAAGAACATAAGATTAAACGGGAATTTCGGCACTACAGAAACGCTGGCCGATGTAACCGCGACTAGCAGGCAGTTGGAGGCAAACGTCCCTGACGCCCAGCGTTCTGCATACAGAACATTGGGCGGCAGTTTGGGATAGATGGGCTTCCCTACCCGGCGACGGTAGATGATAGATAGACCGACCACCGCCGCGATCCAACCGAATCCAGTGAAGAACAGCCAAAATGGCGGGCCTTGATCCATATATTAATCCTGTATCCCCCGCGATGGGTGCGACTGCCATCCTCTAAAGGTTCGTCAACGAACAGCAATGGCGGCGAATCCAGTAAAACGGCCTTCGGATTAATAATGTGAAATTCCACTGTTCCGGTTACGGAACCCCCGCAGGGCGCCTTCCATGACCGGCGTTTGGGGGAGCGGACATCTGGCGGCCACCGGGGATCACAGCGGGCCATTCGCTGCATACTGACCATAACCAAGCGCCACAATAAGCAGCAGCCCTGCTGCGATTGCGGCATATATCGTGTATTTCGCAGCTCGCGCAGGACCGGTATCCGGCAAACGGACGATCGCGCACGATCCCAGAACCGCCAGCGCAAGATAGGCCGTGAACATGGCCTACATGTATCGGCTCGCGATCAACATGTCTGCCACGGCGCGCGCCCTCGTGCCGCCTTTGGATTAAAATCGTGAAAAGCAGACCGATCGTCGGCGGTCGGCGCCCAAAATCCCACCGGCCAGAATCCGCCGGCTAATCCATTTCGAAATGCTCCGGATTCAGCCCCTCCTGCCTACGCCGGTGCATCTCCACGAATGCGCTTTCCAGGCGCCGGGTGTAGTCCGCCGTGCGGAAAAGCGGCGCCGTCAGGCGGTTCTTCGCAAGCCTTGTCCGCAGCGCCGCCAGCCGCCGGGGATCGCGCGCCAGCGCAAGCGCGGTCGCCTCATATGTCTCGACATTCGCCACCGCCATTTCCGGCAGGCCCACTGCATGCACGAGACTCGTCGCCACGCGCGCGGCGAATTGCTTTCCGGTCAGCGTCAGCACCGGCAGACCCGCCCACAGCGCATCGGACGCCGTGGTGTGCGCATTGACGTTGAAGGTATCGAGGAACAGGTCGGCATGCGCGAGGCGGCCCAGATGTTCGCCATGCGGGACGCCCTTGCTGAACACCAGCCGCGCCGGGTCGATCCCGCGCGCGGCGCCTCTCGGCGCAAGTTGGCCTCCGCCCACGGGTTGGAGCGGAGCAGCCAGAGCACGCTGCCCTCGACCGCCTCCAGCAGCCGCATCCAAACCGCGAATGCGTCGGGGCCGATCTTGTAGGTGTGGTTGAAGCAGCAGAACACGAAACCCTGCTCCGGCAGCCCCCAATCGGCCCGGCTGCGGGTGTCGGGAATGATCGCGCGGCGATCGTCGTTGGCCTGATAGCAACCGGCCAGGCGGACGATCTTTTCGGTGAACCAGCGCTCGTCACCGGGCGGCAGCGCCACGGCGTCGGCGATGAAGTAATCCATCGCCGGATGGCCCAGCGTGCCCGGATAACCCATGTAACTCACTTGCACGGGTGCAAGCCGCAGCCCGAACATGGCGCTGCGCGTGCCGCGCGTATAGCCCTTGAGATCGATGGCAAGATCGAGCCCGTCCGCGCGGGCGCGGTGCGCGGCCTGTGCGTCGGTGAGGTGTCCGATCTCGGTAAAGCCATCGACGTGGCGGCGCAGTTCGACGCGCGAGGCATCGCCTTCGCAAGGCGGGCCATAGCTGTAGAGGCGCACATCGAAGCGGGTGCGGTCATGCTCGCGGAACAGGCCGCTCATCAGGTACATCGTGGCATGGTCGTGGAAGTCGGCCGAGAAATAGCCGATGCGGATGCGGCCGTCGCCAGGGAGCCGGGAAGCGGGATCAGGGTCGGGCAGGCTGGCCGGGGCAAGGCCGAACTTCACCGCCGCGCAGGCCAGAGAGCGGCGGTACTGGTGTTCGGGATCGTCAACGAACGGCAGCGTCGCGAATGGCTGGACGGCGGCGGCCGAAGGGCCCTCTGTCAGCGCATATTCGGCGCGGTGGCTCCAGTCGCAGATGTGCGCTTCCTCGAACAGCGCCTGAAGCAGGGCCGAGCGGTCGGCCGGGTCGATCTCGAAAGCCTTGCGGAAGGCGGCAATCGCCTCGGGCAGCGCCCCTTTCAGCACCAGCGCCTTGCCGCGGTTGACGATGGCCTGGGTATTGCCGGGATCGGCCTCCAGCGCGCGGGCATAGGCCTCCAGCGCCTCGTCGATCCGGTCGAGCAGCAGGAGTTCGCCGCCCATGTTGTTGTGCGCATTGCTATGCCCGGGCTTGAGCGCCACGGCCTTGCGATAGCACGCCACCGCCGCCGCGCGGGCGCCGCGCTTGGCGCGCAAGTTGCCGAGGTTGTATTGCGCCTCGACATAAGCGGGATCGATTTCGATGGTCGCCGCGAACTCGGCCTCGGCCTCTTCGGCCCGGTCTGCATTGTCGAGCAGGTTGCCGAGGTTGTAGCGCGCATCGGCATAGCGCGGGTGGCGCGTGATCACCTCGCGGTAGACCGCTTCGGCTTCCCATGTGCGGTTCTGTCGCCGCAAGGTAATGGCCAGGTTGTTGTAACAGGCGGCCGCATCGGGATCGGCGGCAATGGCGCGGCGGAAGGCCGCTTCGGCAGCGGGCAACACTCCCAGCGCCAGTAATGCGGCGCCTTGCAGGTTGTGAACGGCGAAACTCTGCGGAAAATCCTCTGCCAGCGTCGCGCCCTGCCGCACGGCCTCGTCCATTGCGCCGGAGCAGTAGGCGGCGATCATCGATTCGAGCCGGTCTGGCGGCGGATCGGCATTGGCGGCCTCCAGCGCAGCCAACGCCGCCCGGGCACGTGGATTGCGCGGAAATCGGTCCAGAACCTGCCGATAAAGCGCCCGCGCGGCCTCGGTCTCGCCGCGCCGGACGGCGCCGTTGGCCTTGATCATCAGCCCTTCCAGTCCGCCCACCGCCGCCTCCCGCCCGCACAAATGCTCGGCTTTTGCGATAGGCGAACAGGGTTCACGGGCGATGAGCCCCGCTCTCCGTGAACTCCCGCAGAAATCGGGCCGCTCCGGCGTTTTACGCAGGGTTAACCATTCCTGCCGGATAGAGCGAAAGACGCCACAAGGCAGCGCGGGGGAATTGCAAGATCATGAAGATGGAGCCGATCGCTTCGCAACTTGCGACCGCCCCGCCACGGCTCTCCGTCGTGGTGCCGTGCTATAACGAGGAGGCCGTGCTCGACATGCTCGAAGCGCGCCTCTCCGCCGCCTGCGCCGCGCAAATGGGAGACGATTTCGAGATCGTGCTGGTCAACGACGGCTCGAAGGACGCCACCTGGGCGAAAATCTCCGCGCTCGCCGCCCGCAATCCCCACGTGCTCGGCGTCGACCTCTCGCGCAACCATGGCCACCAGCTTGCGGTTACCGCCGGTCTTCAGGTCTGTCGCGGCGATCTGGTGATGATCATTGATGCCGATCTTCAGGATCCGCCTGAACTGCTGGGCGACATGCTTGCGAAGATCGATGAGGGCTACGACGTGGTCTATGGCAAGCGCCGCGAACGCCTTGGCGAAAGCCGCTTCAAGTGCGCCACCGCGGCGATGTTCTACAAGCTGCTCAACCGCATGGCCGATCACGAAATCCCGCTCGATACCGGCGATTTCCGCCTGATGACGCGCCGCGTGGTGGACCAGCTCAATGCCATGCCCGAACGCTTCCGCTTCATTCGCGGCATGGTGAGCTGGATCGGTTTCGAGCAGGTTCCCGTCGAATACGACCGCGATCCGCGCGCGGCGGGGGAGAGCCACTATCCGCTCCACAAGATGATCCGCCTGGCGCTCGACGCGATCACCAGCTTTTCCACGCTGCCGCTGCGGATCGCCTCGCATCTCGGGGTGATGATGGGCCTGATCGGCTTCCTCATGCTGGGCTGGGCGCTGGTGCGCTGGATGGCGGACGGCACCATCATCGGCTGGACCAGCCTGATCGCCGTAGTGCTGATCATGGGCAGCGTGCAACTGCTGATCCTCGGTGTTTTCGGCGACTATCTCGGCCGCCTCTACCTTGAAAACAAGCGCCGCCCGCTGTTCATCGTGCGCGAGATCCGCTCGCAGCGCCCGCCGGCCGCACGCGCCGTCGCGCCGGAGCCGTTCGCGGCCCTGACGACTGCGCCGACCTGGACCGTCGCGGCGCACCGCGATTGAACGCCATGCTGCGCTCCTGCATTCGTTTCGGTCTTGTCGGCGTGGTCAACACGCTGGTCGGCTTTGCCGTGATTGCCGCGCTGCTGCGACTGGGTGCCGGTGACTGGATCGCCAATGCGGTCAGCTACGGTATCGGCCTCTGGGTTTCCTTCACGCTCAACCGGCGCTGGACGTTCGGCATGCGCGGCACCGTGGAGCCCCAGGAAATCGGGCGTTTTCTTGCCGTGTTCGCAGTGTCCTACGCGGCCAATCTCGCCGTTCTGGCGACGATGCGCCATCTCGGCTTTGCGGAAAACCTGATCGGCCAAGGTGCGGCGATGATCGCCTATTCCATCATGTTCTTCCTGCTGTCCCGCCACTTTGTCTTTACCCCGAAAGCCTCTGCCGGATGAGAAACCCGACGCCGAACGAATACGCGGCGACCACCCCGGTCGACTGGCGCCGGGGCATTGTGCCGGGCGCTTGGGCGGTAGCTCTCGTGCTGCTCGCCTGCGTGCCGCTGATCGCGCCGCAAGTTCCGCCGCTGACCGATCTTCCCGCGCACATGTCCCGCTTCATGATCCAGCAGGACGCTGGGCGGTCCGCCGATATCGCGCGCTGGTTCCACTTCGAGTGGAACCTTATCCCGAATCTCGGCACCGACCTTGTGGCCTTCGCGCTGGAACCCTTGATCGGCCTGACCCTGACGATGAAGGCAATCGCCATGCTGATCGTCGCGCTGCAGACGGCAGGCTATCTGCTGCTTTCGCGCACCGCGCATGGGCGGATCGTGGTCAGCGCGCTGTTTGCGCTGCCGCTGGCCTACGGCAACCCATTCCAATACGGCTTCATCAACTTCACACTGGCGACGGCGCTCTCCACCCTTTCGCTGGCGCTCTGGCTAAGCCCTTGGATGATCGCCCGGCCGAAGCTGCGCTGGCTGCTGTTCTGCCCGATCGCCTGCGTCGTGTGGATCAGCCATCTCGCCGCCTGGGCCGTTCTGTGCATCATCGTGGGCTGCTGCGAACTGGCCGCTCGCTTTGAAGACGGAGGAGGTTTCTGGCGCGCGGCCTGCACCGGCTTCATCGCCAGCAGTTGCCTTCTGGTTCCGCAAGTCCTGAGCCTGTTCTGGCCGCATACGCCGGAACACCTTCCGACCGAAGGCTGGTTCATGCTGCCGGAGAAGCTCTATTTCATCGCCAATGTCCTGGCCGATCGCTGGAGCCTGTTCGACACACTGTCCGCCCTTGCGCTGGTTGTCCTGATCGCGCTCGCATGGCGATCTTCCTCTTTCGCCCTGCACAAGGGGCTGGCGCTGGCCGCGCTTGTGCTGTTCGCCCTGTTCTGGTTCATGCCGGGCTGGGTCTATGGCTCGTTCTATGCCGACATGCGCATGCTGCCGACGATCTTCGCGCTGGCCCTCATCGCGTTGCGCCCCGTATCGACAACCCGGAATATCGGCTGGCTGGTGCTGCTGGGGCTGGCTTTCTTCGGATTGCGGCTGGCCGGAAACACGGCAAGCATGGCCCTGTGGGATCGCCAGATACGCGAGGAAGCCGCCGTACTCGACCATGTTCCGCGCGGATCGCAGCTGGTCACGTTCAATGCGATGCCCTGCCGTGGCTACGTGCTGCAAGGGCGCCTTCGCAACATGCACATCGCCAGTTACGCGCTGCTGCGCCGCCATGCTTTCGCCAACGACCAGTTTGCAATGTCGGGCGGACAATTGCTGACGATCAACAATCCCGCCGCCGTCCCTTTCGATCGCGACCCTTCGGCCATCGAGATCGGTGAGCCCTGCCAAGGGCAGAGGCAGGCCCCCGTGCTGACCAGCGCTGAGAAAATTCCTTCGGCAATCCCGTTCATGTGGATCATCTGGCAAAGCACGCAGCCCTTGCCCGTGCCCGGCTGGGCGCCGGTTGCGCGCTCGGGCGAGCATGGTCACTCGATCCTCTATAGGCGCGCTGCCGAATAATCCTCGCGCATCGGCACGGGCGGTGTAACGTCACGGCGCATTCCCGCGAACTTCTCTGGATATGCTGATGCGCACCGGCGAGTCCGAACTCAGGGACTGGATGATCCTCGCCCTGAATGGCGATGCGAAGGCCTATGCCCGGTTGCTGGAGGCGCTCGTGCCGCGCCTGCGCGCCTTTTTCCGCCGCCGCATGGCCGGGCAGGACGACGATATCGAGGATCTCTTGCAGGAAACGCTGATCGCCTTGCACACCCGCCGGATGACTTATGATCCGGCGCGCAGCTTCACCGGCTGGCTCTACGCGATCGCCCGCTACAAGATGATCGACCACTTTCGCCGTCGGGGCCGCACCGTGCCGATTGAGGGCCTGGAAGACAGCTTTTCCATCGACAGTTTCGAGGACGAAGTCGGCGCCGGGCTCGACACCGACGCCCTGCTGGCGACGATCCCCGACAAGCAGGCCCGCGCCATCCGCGCGACCCGGATAGACGGGCTCTCCACTGCCGAGGCCGCCCGGCGCGAGGGCATGGGCGAATCGGACGTGAAGGTTTCCACCCATCGGGGCCTCAAGGCGCTGGCCGCGCGCGTGCGGGAGGCGATGAAGTGAGCCGCGACAAGGTTTCCTGCGATCACCTCGTCGCCGCGCTCAGCGCCGATCTCTGCGCGGTGCCGCGCCACGGTCCGGCACGGCGGCTGGTGATCGGGCTGGTGATCGGCGGGGCGGTGACGCTGGCCGCGCTGGCGCTGGGGCTCGGCATCCGCCGGGATCTGGCCGATGCGATGCAGAGCAGCGGGTTCTGGATGAAGGCGCTTTATGCCGCCATGCTCGCCGTGTTCGCCTGTGCGGCAACGCTGCGGCTGGCGCGGCCCGACTGCGGGCGGATGCGCGGCCTTTGGGCGATGGCCGTGCCGATTGCGCTGCTCGCGCTGGCCGCGCTGCTGGAACTGGCGCGGACGCCGGGTTCGCAGTGGCTCGCTATGTGGTTGGGCCATAGCTGGAAGGTCTGCGCGGCCAATGTCTTCCTGCTTGCCCTGCCGATTCTTGCCGGGCTGCTCTGGGCGCTGCGCCGCCTCGCCCCAACGCGCCTGCGGCTGGCCGGTGCGACCGCCGGCTTGGCCGCCGGTGCCTGGGCAGCCTGTCTCTACTGCCTGCACTGCTCCGAGACTTCGGCGCTTTTCGTGCTGACCTGGTATTCGCTGGGAATCGTGCTCGTCGCCGGCCTGGGCGCGCTGCTGGGCCCGCGGGTGCTGCGCTGGTAGCGCCCCGAGAACAAGGCAAACGACATCAAGGCGCAATCGCTTGCGCCGCCGTTTTTTCATCGATGTTGGATTGGAATGCTGGAGCGGGCGAAGGGATTCGAACCACAAGCGAAGCGGCCTGCCGCGTAGCGCTCGAAAAGAGAGGGTTCGTTTTCGCTGATAGTCGAACTGGAGCGGGCGAAGGGATTCGAACCCTCGACCCCAACCTTGGCAAGGTTGTGCTCTACCCCTGAGCTACGCCCGCTCTGGCGTTCGAGATATTCCGGCAGAACCGGAATTCCCGTATATGAACTGGAGCGGGCGAAGGGATTCGAACCCTCGACCCCAACCTTGGCAAGGTTGTGCTCTACCCCTGAGCTACGCCCGCTCTGACGTTCAAGACCTGCTGGATCAACCGGCAGGTCCGGGGTGGAGGCGGCCCACTAGCAGTGCTTTTTGGGGTCGGCAAGAGCTAAATTGAAAGAATCGTACGAAGCCCTGCAACAAGCCCATAAACCCTTCACAAATCGGTCGCGAAGGCCGATCTAGGGCCTTCAAGCGCATTCGCGCACGCATTCACGGGAGCAAGAATCTTGGCCAGCATGGGTCTCAACCTCGACGAACAGAAGGCGGTCGACCGCTTCCGCCAGACGGTTGCCGAACCGTCCATGACGCAGTTGGTGATCCTCGATTTCTGGGCGGAATGGTGCGGTCCCTGCAAGGCGCTGACGCCGGTTCTGGAGAAAGTCGCCGCCGAATATGCCGACAAGGGCGTGGTGCTCGCCAAGCTCAACGTCGATGAGGAACAGTTCATCGCCGGACAGTTCCAGGTCCGCTCGATCCCCACGGTCTATGCGATCTTCCAGGGCCAGCCTGTCGCCGACCTGACCAGCGCGCGCACCGAATCGCAGCTGAAGCAGATGCTGGACCAGCTGCTTGAAAAGCTGCCGATCCAGCCCGGCGGCGGCGCGCCGCAGCAGGATGTCGCCCCGCTGATCGCGATGGGCGAGGAAGCGCTGGCCGAAGGCGACGGCGAACGCGCCGCATCGATCTTCATGCAGATCCTCGATATCGCGCCGGACAATGCCGAAGTGATCGCGGGCCTCGTGCGCGGGCTGGTTGTGGCCGGACGAATCGAGGAAGCCGAGCAAGTGCTGTCCAGCCTTGAGCCGGAGCTGGCTGCCGACCCGCATCTCGAACGCGCGCGCGCCGCGCTCACGCTTGCCAAGGACAAGCCTGACGACAGCGAACTGGCCGCCCTGCGCGCCGCCGCTGCCGAGCGTCCGGCCGACATGGACGCCCAGCTCGCCTTCGCCAATGCCGCCTTCGCGGCGGGTGAGCGCGACGAGGCTGCCGCGACGCTGCTGCGCATGGTCGCTGCCGACCGCGAGTGGAACGAAGGCGCCGCACGCGCCAAGCTGCTCCAGATCTTCGAGGCCGTCGGACTGGAAGATCCGTGGGTCTCGGCCACGCGCCGCAAGCTCTCCACCGTTCTGTTCGGTTGATGGGGCTCGGCGCCGTGCGGATCACCATCTTCCCCCTGCCCGGCGCCGTCCTCTATCCGGGGCTGCAATTGCCGCTCCACATCTTCGAGCCGCGTTACCGCGCGATGGTGAGCGACGCCCTCGCGCGTGACCGGCGAATCGGCATGATCCAGCCGCAGCGCCCGGTGGAAGGCGCGCCGCTCTTCGCGGTGGGCTGCCTTGGCCGCATCGGCGATGTCGAGGCGCTGGAGGACGGGCGGTTCAACATCCTGCTCGAAGGCGAAGCGCGCTTCCGCACCTTGCGCGAACTCAATGTCTCCACGCCGTTCCGCCAGATCGAGGCGGAATTGCTGGTCGATAGCGACGACGAGACACTGGCCGCAGTGGAACGCGCGAGTTTCGAGCGCGAGGCACGGCGTTTCGCCGATGCGCAGGGCTATGCGGTGGATTGGGATCAGGTGGCGCGGCTGGATGACCGTTCGCTGATCAACGGCGTCTCGCAGATCGCGCCGTTCGATGCGGCGGCCAAGCAGGCCTTGCTGGAAGCGGCGAGCCTTCCGGAGCGGTGCGAGTTGCTGGTGCAGCTCATGCAGTTCTTCGGCCGCCGTGCGGACGATGACGACGACGGTGCAGCGACGTTGCAGTAGAAGCGCGTGTCGGCAGTCGGATCTTCAATCCGTTGCCAAATGAACTGCCAGCCAAACCATACCTCGTCGCCCCCGCGAAGGCGGGGCCCCCGCTTTCTTCGCACCACGGCTCAAGAACAAACGGGATCCGCCAAGTTCACAAACGAAGTGCAACACCAGGTTATGGTGTTGTCATGGGAAGAGCTTACGAACAGCTTGATCTGGAAGAGCGGTGTACGATTGCCCGTCTTCATGAAGACGGGCAATCACTGCGCCAGATCGCGGCAGCTCTGGATCGCTCGGCATCGACGATCTCTCGGGAGCTGAAGCGCAACAGCGGCAGCACGGTGGGCTATCGGCCCGGCTATGCGCAAGAGCAGGCGCGCGCCCGGCGCTGGTCGGGCATGCGCCTCGAACGCGATCAGGCCTTGCGCGAGGGCGTGCTGGGCCGCCTCGCGGCCGGCTGGTCACCCGAGCAGATCGCCGGCCGCATGGCCCGCGAGGCCGGCGTGCGTATCATCAGTCACGAGAGCATCTATCGCTTCATCCATGCCCAGATCAGGCGGACGAACGATCGATCATGGCGCCATTATCTGCCCCGCGCCAAGGCCCGCCGCGGATGGCGCCGCAAGCCCGGCGGATCCTCGGTCCGCTTCATCGCCAAGCGCCAACCCATCGCTATGCGCCCGGACAAGGCCGCGGATCGGTCCCGGCCCGGCCACTGGGAGGCCGACTTCATGCTCTTCGCCCGATACGGCCAGGCCATCCTCGTCGCCCATGAACGCTCCTCGCGCTACACCCTGATCTGCCATCCGCCCGACCGAAAGGCCCGGCGCACCGCCGACCTGCTCGCCGCCATGCTGCGGCCCTGGCCCGCCGCCTTGCGCCAAACCCTGACCCTCGACAACGGCACCGAGTTTGCACAGCACCACAGGTTGCACCGTCTCGGCATCGATACGTTCTTCTGCGACCCCCATGCCCCATGGCAAAAGGGCGGCGTCGAAAACGCCATCGGCCGCCTCAGACGCGACCTGCCGCGCAAGACCAACATCGAGGATCTCTCGCCTGCCCACTTTGAGGACATCATCCAACGCTACAACAATACACCGCGAAAATGCCTCGACTTTAAAACACCCGCCGAGGCATGCTCTCTTCAACCGTTGCACTTCGAATGTGAATCCACATCCCCGCCTTCGCGGGGATGACGGGAGGTTTTTGGGGTAAGTCGGTGCGTGCTTATTCGAAAGCGCTCAGCACGCCACGACGTTGATCGCCAGCCCGCCCTGACTCGTTTCCTTGTACTTGCTCGACATATCGAGCCCGGTTTGGCGCATCGTCTCGATCACCTGATCGAGCGACACGCGCGGCGTCTCGCCGGCATGCAAGGCCAGCTTCGCCGCGTTCACCGCTTTCACCGCCGCGATGGCATTGCGTTCGATACAAGGGATCTGCACCAGCCCGCCCACGGGATCGCACGTGAGACCAAGGTTGTGCTCCATGCCGATCTCCGCCGCCGCGCAGACTTGCACCGGAGTACCGCCCCAGACCGCCGCGAGCCCTGCCGCCGCCATCGAGCAGGCCACGCCCACTTCGCCCTGACAGCCCATCTCCGCGCCCGAGATCGAGGCACGCTGCTTGTAGAGCAGGCCGATCCCGGCGGCAGTGAGCAGGTAGCGGCGCGCCTTCACCGGAATCGCGACATTCCCGTCGCTGCAATACTGGCGCAGCAGCGAGGGGACGATGCCTGCCGCGCCATTGGTGGGCGCAGTGACGACGCGGCCGCCGCTGGCGTTTTCCTCGTTCACCGCCATGGCGTAGAGGTTGAGCCAGTCCATCAGCGTTTCGGCCTGATTGTCCTGCGGGCGGGCGATCAGCTTCTGGTGGATGGCACGCGCACGGCGGCGGACCTTGAGCGGGCCGGGCAAGTGCCCTTCCTTGGTCAGCCCCTGATCGATGCACAGGTTCATGGCATCGGCGATCACGTCCAGCCCGGCGAACGTCTCCTCCTGAGGGCGACGCGCGGCCTCGTTGGCCAGCATGACTTCGGCGATGTCGAGACCGCTCTCGGCGCAGATGGCCAGCAATTCTGCGCCGGACGTGAAGGGGTGGGCCACCGGCGGGCCATTGACCACCTGATCGTCGGGCGCGGGCTGTTCGAGTTGATGGCGGCTGGAATAGAAGCCGCCGCCGGTCGAGAAATACTCGCCGCGCGCCAGTTCCTCGCCCGCCGCGTCCCATGCCGTCAGCACCATGCCGTTGGGGTGGAGGTCGGGGATATGGTCGAAATCGAGGATCAGGTCGCCGGCGCAATCGAAGGCGATCTCATGACGGCCCAGCAGCGCGATCCGGCCGCTGGCGCGCACGGCGGCGGCGGCGGCATGGGCTTCGGCGGGCTCGGCGGTTTCGGGTTCGAAGCCGATCAGGCCCATCAGGCAGGCATCCGGGGTGCCGTGGCCTTCGCCGGTCAGCGCCAGCGATCCTTGCAGGTCCACGCGCACGCGGGCGATCGCTTCAAACTGCCCGGCAGCTTCGATGCCCTGAAGGAAGCGCATGGCGATGCGCATCGGGCCGACGGTGTGCGAACTGGACGGGCCAAGGCCGATACGGAACAGGTCGAGCGCGGAAATCACTGCTGAAACTCGCGGAAATCATGGAAAGTCACGGGGGGCACGCTCTCACGATATTTTTTCGAAACCGCGTGGATAGGCCAGATGCGGCGGGAAGCAATGGGCCAGTCGACTAAATCCCGGCATACCATGCGTAGCGGCCGTTATCCTCCCAATACCCGCCCTTGCCGCCATAGATCCCGTCCAGCGCGGCCACCGCCTCGATCCGGGTGACGAACTTGGCGTGCTTGTAGCCGAGTTGCCGCTCCACCCGAAGGCGCAGCGGCGCGCCGTGCTGCTCTTCCAGCGGACGCCCGTTCATGGCCCAGGCGAGGATCGTCTGCGGGTGGAAGGCGTCCACAAGGTCGATCGATTCGTAATAGGGCCGCCCGCCGTAGAGATCGGCGCAGTGGAACACGAGATAGCGCGCCTCCGGCCGCAGCCGCGCGAGATCGAGCAGGGTGGCGACGCGCGGGCCGGTCCACTTGCCGATCGCGCTCCAGCCCTCGACGCAATCGTGGCGGGTGATCTGGGTGCGCTGGGGGAACTCCTTGAGCGCGGTGAGCGGCAGCATGAGCGGCCGCTCCACCATACCGTCCAGCCGCAGCGCCCATTGCGAAAAGCCCTGCGCGAAGTGGGCGCGATAGACCGGATCGGCCACGGCAAGGCTGCCGTTGGCGCGGAAAGTGGGAGAGATCTGCGATTCGGCAAACTCGCGCGCCAAGGCATCGCCCGCCAGTCCGCGCTGGGTCACGCGGTGGAGATTCTCCGCCTCCCCCAGAAAATCGAGCACTTTGGGATCGCGCGTCAGCCGGTCGCAGCCGGAGAGCAGCAGTCCGCCGGCGCCCACTGCTCCGGCCTGAATCACCCGCCGGCGCGAGAGGATCAGCTTGCTCAACGCCCGCGCTCCTTCGGCAAGCGATACCAGCCCGTCACCATCGAGCGCAGTTCGTTGAACGGCCCCGCCAGCACGACCATGGCGATATGAACGACAAAGAAGCCCACCAGCGCAAAGGCGCAGAGGAAGTGGATCGAGCGCGCGGTCTGCCGCCCGCCGAATATCTCCGTCACCGGTAGCCAGGCATCGGTGCCGGGCGAGAGGGCAAGGCCGGTCAGGATCATCATCGGCAGCAGGCCGAACAGCACCATGGCATAGGCGATCTTCTGAAGCGTATTGTAACGCAGCGCTGCCGCGCCGGTGGGCAGACGCAGCCGGGCGTGGTCCTTCACTTCCTGCCACACATGCCGCAGCCGCCATTCGCGCCGCGTTATGTGGATGTCACGCTGGATATGCCGGTTGATGAGCGACCAGATCAGATAGGCCGCCAGTCCGAGCGAGAGCACCCAGGCGAAAGCCAGATGCCATGTCCGTGCATCGGCCAGACTGTAGGCCGAGGGAATCGTCGCCCAATAAGGAAACGCGCGGCGATGCGGGGTCCCGTCGGGGTCTTTCCAGTAACCGAGCAGCCCGGTCGTCTCGACCCGGTGGCCGACCACTTGCAGATAGCCATATTCATGCGTGCCGATCCGGGCGGACCCGATCTTCAGCCACGGACTATCGAAGTTTGCACCATATTCGCCCCAGTAGAGCCGGGCATGGGCGTTGAAGATCATCAGCCCGCTCATCAGCATAATCAGCAGCGTGACCGCGTTCGTCCAATGCCAGAGCCGCGTCGAAAGCCGGTGGCGCTTCACCAGATCACCGCCATGCGGAGGAGCCAGCGGGACGGGAGGCGATTCGGCAGGCGGGGCGATGTCGCTCATGATCCCAGTTCGCCTCGCGCTTGCCGCCGGTTACAGGTGCGCCGGTTACAGATTGAATCTACGCGCCGAACAGGTGGAGCGCCACCTCCCTTCGATGCGGCATGCGGCGATGCTCGGCCAGATAGATGCCCTGCCACGTCCCCAGCGCCATTTGCCCGCCGATCACCGGAATCGACAGGTTCACGCCAGTCAGCGTAGCCTTGAGGTGCGCGGGCATGTCGTCCGGCCCTTCATCGTCGTGATCGTAATAGGCGCCTTCCGGGGCGACGCGGTCCAGCCAGGCGACCAGATCGCTGCGCACCTCGCGCGCGGCATTCTCCTGAATCAACAGCGAGGCGGAGGTGTGGCGACACAAAAGCGTCAGCAGGCCTTCGCCAATGCCGCTCTCCCGCTGCCACACCGCAATCGCCCGCGTGATATCGGTAAGGCCCCGGCCGGGGGTGTCGAAAGTGAGGATCGTGGTCGCCTGTCTCATGGTGCGGCCATCCTGATCGCAGGACTTCCCCCGATCAAGCCGTGGCATGAAGGGTGAATATGTCTCATTTCAGCAACAGGAGGGGTGTAGAAAGACCGAAAATTTCTTGCTTGACGTATTGGGAAGGCGGTGGAAGACAGCGAAGTTTGAGGGCTTCCATGTAACTTTACAGAGGCAGCGTCAGGACCATGGAAATCGAGGATTCCTGCGGCCTTAGCCCTTATGCTTCATGGACCCCGGTGCCCCGATCTGGCACTTTTTGTCCCAGCATCCTCGCGCAGGCGATTGATCTACCCATATCTGCCGCGTATTGCCGCGCTCGGCGACGGGCCGGCAGACCGGCACGGTGTCTGTCGTCCGCAAGGATCGTTCGGTCGCAGGATCTGCCGGAATTCGGCGTTTCCATACGGCTTCCGGACGGCCGCGAGATGAGCCCGGAAAATCACCGGGCCGCTCGGGTCTCACGCAAGGGTTGGTCATGAGTTGGCTTAGCAAAGTACGCAATTCCCTAGGGAACCTGAAGAAGCGGGACACGCCCGACAACCTGTGGACCAAGTGTCCCGGTTGCGGCGAGATGCTCTTCACCAAGGAGTTCGAGGACAACCTCTCGGTCTGTCCGCGCTGCCAATATCATGGCCGCATCGGTGCGCAGCAGCGCTTCGACCAGTTGCTCGATGCCGGTTACGGCGTTCTCGCCGCCCCGCGCGTGCCGGAGAACCCGCTCAATTTCCGCGATTCCAAGAAGTATTCGGATCGCCTCAAGGCCGCTCGCGCCGCCAATGTGTTCCCCGATGCGCTGACCAATGCGCTGGGCGCGATCGAGGGCCGCAAGGTCGTCCTCGGCGTGCAGGACTTCGCGTTCATGGGCGGATCGATGGGCATGGCGGTGGGCGAAGCCTTCGTCGAAGCCGCCGAGCGCGCCATTGCCGAGAACTGCGGCTACGTCATTTTCACCGCCGCGGGCGGCGCACGCATGCAGGAGGGTATCCTCTCGCTCATGCAGATGCCCAAGGCGACCGTCGCGATCCGCCGCCTTGCGCGGGCGGGTCTGCCCTATATCGTCGTCCTGACCGATCCCACCACCGGCGGCGTCACCGCCAGCTACGCGATGCTGGGCGATATCCACATTGCAGAGCCCGGCGCCCTTATCGGCTTCGCCGGCCAGCGCGTGATCCAGGACACGATCCGCGAGAAACTCCCCGACGGCTTCCAGCGCGCCGAGTACCTCCATGCCCACGGCATGGTGGACATGGTGGTCCACCGCAAGGACCTCAAAGGCACGCTGGCCTCGCTGCTCGGTTATCTTGAACGAAAGGAAGTTGCGTGAACATCGACAGCGCGCTGGTACGCGAGCTCGCCGAGCTCCTGGCTGAAACCGGCCTGACCGAAATCGAGGTCGAGGACGGCGAACGCAAGATCAAGGTCACGCGCCAGGTTGCGCAGCAGGTCTTCGCTGCTGCCGCCCCGGCCATGCCTTACGCCGCCCCCGCCGCTGCGCCGGCTGCCGCCGCTCCGGTTGCCGAAGTGGCTCCGGCCGCTCCGGTCGATGCGGTGAAGTCGCCGATGGTCGGCACCGCCTACCTCGCACCGGAGCCCAGCGCCCCGAACTTCATCAGCGTGGGTCAGCAGGTCAAGGCCGGCGACATCCTCCTGATCGTCGAAGCCATGAAGGTGATGAACCAGATCGTCGCGCCCAAGGGCGGCACGATCACGGCGATCCTCATCGAGAACCAGCAGCCGGTCGAATTCGACCAGCCGCTCGTCGTGATCGCCTGAGGACCATAATCTGATGGCCATCAAGCGCCTCCTGATTGCCAACCGCGGCGAGATCGCGCTGCGCATCCACCGCGCCGCGCGCGAGATGGGCATCGAAACCGTCGCGGTCCACTCGACCGCCGACGCCGAAGCCATGCACGTGCGCCTTGCCGACCATGCGGTCTGCATCGGCCCGCCGGCAGCGAAGGATTCGTACCTCAATGTCGCGGCGATCATCGCTGCGGCCGAGATCACCCATGCCGATGCGATCCACCCCGGCTACGGCTTCCTTTCAGAGAACGCCCAGTTCGCCGAAATCGTCGAGGCGCACGGCCTGATCTGGGTCGGGCCCAAGCCCGAGCACATCCGCACGATGGGCGACAAGGTGCAGGCCAAGCGCACCGCTGGCGCCCTCGGCCTGCCGCTGGTTCCGGGTTCGGACGGCGCGATCGAGGATTTCGCCGTCGCGCGCGATCTGGCCGAGACGATCGGCTATCCGGTCATCATCAAGGCCGCTTCGGGCGGCGGTGGCCGCGGCATGAAGGTCGTGAACTCGGCCGAGGAACTCGAAAGCCAGATGGGCCAGGCCCGTTCGGAGGCGAAGGCTGCCTTCGGCGATGCCACCGTCTACATGGAAAAGTACCTCGGCAACCCGCGCCATATCGAGTTCCAGATCTTCGGTGACGGCAAGGGCGAGGCGGTGCATCTGGGTGAGCGCGACTGCTCGCTGCAGCGCCGCCACCAGAAGGTGCTGGAAGAAGCGCCTTCCCCGGTCATCACCCCCGAAGAGCGCGACCGCATGGGCGGCATCGTCGCCAAGGCCATGGCCGACATGGCCTATCGCGGCGCCGGCACCATCGAGTTCCTGTGGGAAAACGGTGAGTTCTACTTCATCGAGATGAACACCCGCCTGCAGGTGGAGCATCCGGTGACCGAAGCCATCACCGGCGTCGACCTCGTGCGCGAACAGATCCGCGTGGCCGAGGGCAACCCGCTTTCGTTCCGTCAGGAAGAGATCGAGTTCAAGGGCCACGCCATCGAGTGCCGCATCAACGCGGAAGACCCGTGGAACTTCACGCCTTCGCCGGGTCAGGTCACCGCCTACCACGCGGCGGGCGGCATGAACGTGCGCGTCGATTCGGGGCTCTATGCGGGTTACCGCATCCCGCCCTACTACGATTCGATGATCGGCAAGCTCATCGTCTCGGGCCGTACCCGCAAGGGCGCGATCATGCGCCTGAAGCGTGCGCTGGATGAAATGGTGATCGACGGAGTGAAGACCTCGATCCCGCTGCATCAGGCGCTGCTGGACGACCCCGAGTTCCAGAGCGGCGACTATACCATCAAGTGGCTGGAAGAGTGGCTGGCGAAGCGCGCCGGTTGAGGCGCGCTGCAACAGACCTGAACGGATAGAGCATGATCTCGTTTCTTGAATTCGAAAAGCCGATCGCGGAACTGGAAGCGCGCATTGCCGAACTGCGCGCCACCGCCAGCGGCAGCGATCTCGACATCGCGTCCGAGATCGGCCGTCTGGAAAAGAAGAGCGCGGCGCTGCTGAGCGGTACTTACGCCAAGCTCTCGCCCTGGCAGAAGACGCAAGTGGCGCGCCATCCGCAGCGCCCCCACTTCGTGGACTACCTCGCGCTCGGCTTTACCGAGTTCGTGCCGCTGGGCGGTGACCGTCTCTATGGCGAAGATCAGGCGATCATCGGCGGTCTGGCCAAGCTCAATGGCCGCAAGGTCATGCTGATCGGCCACGAGAAGGGTTCCGACACCACCTCGCGCATCCGCCACAACTTCGGCATGGCCAAGCCCGAAGGTTATCGCAAGGCGATCCGCCTGATGGAAATGGCCGGCAAGTTCGGCCTGCCGGTCATCACGCTGGTCGATACCGCCGGTGCCTTCCCTGGCGTCGAGGCCGAGGAACGCGGTCAGGCGGAAGCGATTGCCCGTTCGATCGAGGCCTGCCTTGGCGTGCCGGTGCCGATGGTTTCGGCCATCGTCGGCGAGGGCGGCTCGGGCGGCGCCGTGGCGCTGGCTGCGGCCGACCGCGTGCTGATGCTGGAACACTCGATCTACTCGGTGATCTCGCCCGAGGGCGCTTCGTCGATCCTCTGGCGCACGCCGGACAAGGCGCCCGACGCGGCCGAGGCGATGAAGGTGACGGCGCAGGATCTGCTTGCGCTCGGCGTGATCGAGCGCGTTGTGCCCGAACCGACCGGCGGTGCGCACCGCGATGCCGGCAAGGCCGCGCAGGCACTGCTTGGCGCCATCGAGCAGGAACTGGACGCACTCCGCGCCCTGCCGACCAGCGAATTGCTGGCCCGCCGCGAGGAACGCTTCCTGGCAATCGGCCGCGCCTGACGTAAGGCTACGATCCAAGACTTCGCACGGCGCGGAAAGGGCAAGGCTCTTTCCGCGCCGTTTGCGTTCGGGTCTGCGGATTTACTTCGGCCAACCTTCCCCGCCCTCTCCCCTCCCCAACCTCCCAACCTCCCCGACCTCCCCATCTCCGCTCGTCCTGAGCTTGTCGAAGGACGCTGGCGCTGCGCTGTGGTCCTTCGACAAGCTCAGGACGAGCGGGGCCGAGGGCTATCGGCAAACATCCCCCGAACCAACCAATCCCCCATTCTCCGCAGCCGATTATATAAAAACATTTGGCTTTTGCCTCGGCTACGTGTTTGGTGCGGCCGAAGCCCGAAGACCGGGCAAGCGACACGTGAAAGGGATGAGGATGAGCAACGGGGCGAAACTGCGCGCGCGCACGGCATGGATGACCGCCTGCGCAATGGCGGTCATCGCGACATCGCAGGCGGCAACTGCACAAGTCGCAGGACCTTTCGATCTCGCCGTGATCCCCGCCTCCCCGGTCTGGTCGCAAGACATCACCATGCCCGCCGGCGACTGGACCCTCTCTTTCTGGGCCTCGCTGGACAGCAATGAAGGCGGCACGCTGGCGACCCTTGCCGGCAAGGACAGCAATACCGCGCTGGCCTCGATCGCGGTGACCGGCGGCACGCCGGTACTGAACGCGAACGGCCAGACCGCAAGCGGCGCAGCCCTGCGCGGCGGCCAGTGGCATCACTTCGCGCTGGTCAACACGGCCAAGGGCCTGACGCTTTCGGTCGACGGGAAACCCGCCGCCACGCTCGCGCAGTCCCTCTCTACCCAGCCCGCGCGCCTGCTGGTCGGCGCCGCACCGGCCCCGGCCGCCCACCTCGCCGGTCTGCGCCTCGATCTGGGCGCGACCTCGCCCGGCGACTTGCGCCATGCCGCCGCAACGCCGCCCAATCCCGCGCTGATGCAGTTCGCGGAATCCAGCCCGCGCTGGCCGCTGCAAGTGCGCCAGATGCAGGGGCAGGTCACCCCGCAGCCGGTCTCGACACTGCCGCGCGGCGCCGCGCCGGATAAGCCGGTCGCCAAGCCGGTGCCGCAAGTCACTCCGCTCGCCGAAAACGGCGCGGGCAAGTGGACGCTCCAGAAGTGGACGCTCGCCGCCGCGCCCGAGGTGAACGGCGATGCCGCCACGATCTCGCGCCCGGGCTTCGGCGATGCCCGGTGGTATGCCGCCACCGTCCCCGGCACAGTGCTGACCACGCTGGTCGATCGCGGCGTCTATCCCGATCCGGCGCACGGCCTCAACAACCTCGCCATCCCCGAGAAGCTGGCGCATCAGGACTACTGGTACCGCACCGAGTTCGACCTGCCCGCCGGGGCCTCGGGCCGCCACCTCGAACTCCTGCTGAACGGCGTCAACTACGCCTCGCAGATCTGGGTCAACGGCACCGAAGTCGGCACGACCAAGGGCGCTTTCGTGCGCGGCAAGTTCGACGTTTCGCCGCTGCTGAAGCCCGGCCGCAACGCCATTGCCGTGCGCGTCTCGCCGCCGCCACGCCCCGGCATTGCCCATGAGGAATCGCTGACGTCCGGCGTCGGCGAAAATGGCGGCATGATGATGCTCGACGGGCCGACGTTCGGCGCGGCGGAAGGCTGGGACTGGATCCCGACCATCCGCGATCGCCAGACCGGGCTCTGGCAGGACGTCCAGCTCCTCGCCACCGGAGACGCGCGCATCGGCGACCCGCAAGTCGTCACCACGCTGCCCAAGGCGGACAACAGCGTCGCCAATATCGAGATCACCGTGCCGGTCGCCAACCTTTCGGACCGCGCCGTCACCGCCACCGTGCGCGCCGCGTTCGATGACGTGGCCGTGGAGCGCAGCGTGACCGTGCCCGCGCGCCAGTCGGTGGACGTGCGCTTCTCGCCCGAGACCGATGCCGCGCTGGCCGTGAACAACCCGAAGCTGTGGTGGCCCAATGGCTATGGCGACCCGGCCCTGCACACCGCCCACATTTCGACCGCGATCGACGGCCAGCAGTCGGACAGCAAGGACGTGCGCTTCGGCATGCGTCAGGTGACCTACGAAATCTCGCTGGTCGACCAGAGCGGCCATCTCGACCGCGTTGCGCTGGACATGGAAAAGGCGCGCAGCCTTGGCCAGCGGATCGTCGACCAGCGCCATGACGCGATCCGGCAAGTGCCGGGCGGCTGGGCCTATTCCTTCGCGCCAGGTGCCGAAAAGTCGCCCGCCGTCACCCCGATTGCCGGGGATCAGGGGCTTTCGCCCTTCCTCGTGATCCGCGTCAATGGCGTGCGCATCGCCGCGCGCGGTGGCTCAGTGGGCATGGACGACTTCATGAAGCGCGTGGATCGCGCGCATCTGGAGCCGTTCTTCAAGCTGCACCAGGACGCCCACGTCAATATCATCCGCAACTGGATGGGCCAGAACACGCAGGCGAGCTTCTTCGACCTTGCCGACGAATATGGCCTGATGGTCATGAGCGATTTCTGGGAATCGACACAGGACTACAACATCGAGTCACAGGACCCGACGCTGTTCCTCGACAATGCGAAGGACGTCGTTGCCCGCTTCCGCAACCATCCCTCGATCGTGGTGTGGTTCGGCCGCAACGAAGGCGTGCCTCAGCCGATCCTCAACGAAGGGCTGGAAAACCTGCTGCGCACGCAGGACGGCACGCGGCTCTACATGCCCTCTTCCAACCGCATCAACCTGCACGATTCCGGGCCCTACAACTGGCGTGAGCCGGAGAAGTACTTCACCGAATATTCGAAGGGCTTTGCGGTAGAGGTCGGCACCCCCTCGTTCCCGACGCTGGAATCGTGGGAGCGCGTGATCCCGGCCAGCGAGCGTTGGCCGGTCAGCGACACCTGGGCCTATCACGACTGGCACCAGAGCGGGAACGGCGCGGTGAAGAGCTTCACCGATGCCATGGACCGCGAATTCGGCAAGCCCACCAGCCTGCCCGATTTCGAACGCAAGGCGCAGATGCTGGAATACGAAAGCTACCGCGCGATCTTCGAAGGCATGAACGCGGGGCTCTGGACCGAGAATTCGGGCCGCATGCTGTGGATGACGCAGCCGGCATGGCCCAGCTCGGCCTGGCAGGTGTTCTCGTCCGACTATGACACCCACGGTGCGTTCTACGGCATGAAGAAGGCCTCCGAGCCGGTCCACGTGCAGATGAACCTGCCCGATCACAAGGTCATCCTCGTCAACAACCGCATGGCGGCGCTGCCCGGCGTGACGGTGCGGGCGACAGTGCAGGCGCTCGACGGGCGCACGCTTGCCACCCGCGATGCCAAGGTGGACGCGGTGGCCGGCAAGGTGAACGATGCCTTCACGCTCGAGCTTGCGCCGCTGATGGCCTCGGGTCCGGTGCTGGTGCGTCTGGAAGCGCTGGACAGCGCGGGCGCGCGGCTTTCGGACAACTTCTACTGGCAGGCCGCCAGCGACGAGGCGCTTCAGGGGCTGAGCGCCATGGCGCAAGTGCCGCTGACCGGCGCGGCCAAGGTCAGCACCGAAGGCAGCGATACCAGGATCGAAGTCACCCTGACCAATCCCGGCAAGACCGCCGCGATCCAGACCAAGCTCACGCTGTTCGATGCCAAGGGCAAGCAAGTGCTTCCCGCCTACTTCTCGGACAACTATGTCTCGCTGCTGCCGGGTGAGACCCGCACCGTGACGGTCACCGCGCCGAGCGCGCTCGCGGGTGGTTCACCGTCGGTCAAGCTGCGCGGCTGGAACGTCGCGGCCCAGACCATTGCCGTGAGGAATTGATCTTGAAGCGTAATCTTGCCTGCCTTGCCCTTTCCGCGATCCTGCTGCCGGCTTCGGCCATGGCGCAGCCGGCCACCACGGCCCCTGCCGCCGTCAATGCCGCCGCGCAGGACGCGGAAGCGCGGCTCCATACCGACTGGGCGTGGACCGCGCGCTACCGCGACGCCAATGCCGTGGACGCCGCCAAGGCGCCGCGTCCGCGCATCGTGCTGATGGGCGATTCGATCACGCAGGGCTGGTACGATCTTGACCGCGCCTTCTTCACGCCGGGCCGGATCGGGCGCGGCATCGGCGGGCAGACGACCTCGCAGATGCTGCTGCGCTTCCGGCAGGACGTGATCGACCTCAAGCCCGATGTCGTCCAGATCATGGCGGGCACCAACGACATCGCCAGCAACACCGGCCCGATGACGGACGACCAGATCCAGGGCAATTACCGCTCGATGGTGGAACTGGCGCAGGCACACGGCATCCGCGTGATCCTCGCCTCGATCCCGCCGGCGGACCAGTTCCCGTGGCGTCCGGGTCTGGATACCGGCATGCGCATCGTCCGGCTCAACACCTGGCTCAAGAGCTATGCCGCCAAGACCGGCTCGGTCTATGCCGATTACTGGACGGCGATGAAGGGCTCCGGCCTCGGCGCGCGCGATGGGCTGACGTCTGACCATGTGCACCCCACCGTCGCCGGCTATGAGGTGATGAACAAGGTGGCCGAAGCGGCATTCAAGGCGGCGCTGGCGAAGCCCGCGGCCCGGCCGATTCCCGCCGCGCTGATCCCGTGAGCGCTGCCCTCGCGGCGCTGCTGTTGGCGTCTTCGGCGCCCGCAGCCGGTGCGCCTCCGGTCGTCACTGTCGATACCGGGACGATCCGGGGCGAGACCGGCGCGGACGGCCGCGCGGTGTTCCGAGGCATCCCTTTTGCGGCGCCGCCGGTGGGCGACTTGCGCTGGCGCGCGCCGCAGCCGGTGAAGACCTGGCCGGGCATCCGCGAGACCGTCAGATCCGCGCCCGCCTGCCTCCAGATCGACTATGGCTGGAACCGCGAGGCGGCGGCGAACCAGTCGGAAGACTGCCTCTATCTCGATGTCGCCACGCCCGCGCTGCATCCGGCCAAGCCGCTGCCGGTGATGGTGTGGATCCACGGCGGCGGCAACCGCGCCGGAGGGGGCCTCGGCCCCGGAGATTCGCCGATCGTCGCGCGCGGCGTGGTGCTGGTGAGCGCGCAATATCGCCTTTCGGCGCTGGGCTTCCTGTCGCATCCGGCACTTGGCGCGCATTCAGGCAATTACGGGCTGATGGACCAGCAGGCGGCGCTGCGCTGGGTCCAGGCCAATGTGGCGCGCTTCGGCGGCGATCCTGCCAATGTCACGATCTTCGGCGAATCCGCCGGCGCGCAGGACGTGGGCCTGCAATTGCTGTCTCCGGGCGGCAGAGGCCTGTTCCGCAAGGCGATCGAGGAGAGCGGCACGCCCGGCTTCGGCCTTCCCCCGCGCTCGCTGGCGGACAACGAGGCGCTGGGCGAGATCATCGCCACGGCCGCCGGTGCCCCGCCCCATGCCAGCGCCGCGCAGCTGCGCGCGCTGCCGGGCAAGGCGCTGGTCGAAGCCAGCGAGCATGCCGATGTCCCGAACCTCGACGATGACAGCTTCATCTGGCTTCAGGCCGTGGTCGACGGGGTGGTGCTGGCCGAAACCCCGGCCGCCTCGCTGGCACGCGGCGTCGGCAGGGACGTGCCACTGATCCTTGGCAACAACTTCCACGAACTGGGCCTCTACGGCGCGCCCGAACGCGCCATCGCGCAGGGCTTCGGCAGCAATGCCAAGGCCGCACTGACAGCTTACGGCCTTGCGCCCGGAGGCACGCCGCCTGCCGACCTTGCCCTGCAGCTTGCCAACGACCTGACATTCCGCTGCCCCGCACTCCATGTCGCGGCCGAGCGCACGCGGGCAGGCGCGGCGACCTGGCACTATCAGTTCGATATCGATGGCCCCGGCGGCAAGCCGGTGACTCACGGTTCGGAAATCCGCTTCGTGCTGGGCGAGGACGGCGCCGCATCGGACGCCGCCGCACCGCTTGCAGCCTATTGGGTGAACTTCGCGCGAACCGGTGATCCGAACGGCGCCGGGCTGCCGGACTGGCCGCGTTTCGGGCCGCGCGGGACCAGTCTTGAACTGGCCGCCAGTGGGGCACGACAAGTGGAGGGGCTGGCCGCCCGGACCTGCGCCTTGCGCGCTGCGCCCTGACAGTCTCGGCGCGCCGCCAGGCTAGGGGCGTTTGTCAATTATTGGGATTCGCGCAAAGGCGCAAAGGCGCGAAGAGGTCGTTTTAGCGGCAAAGCCGCATCCTTCCATCTGACCGGGCCCGAAACGCCACGTCAGATGGAAAGGGATGCCTGCGGCGCCTCACGATCTCTTTGCGCCTTCGCGCCTTTGCGCGAAAATCCTCAAACTTCGGCCGCAGCCGCTTCCCCGACATCCCAGAGCAGCGCTGCGCCGCGCACGCCGGAGCTGTCACCCCAGCGGGCCTGCACCACGTCTCCGGACCATGCGCCCGAGAAGCTGAGCGCCCGGATAGCCTCGCCCAGCCCTTCATAGATCGGCGCGACGTTCGACATGCCGCCGCCCAGCACGATGGCATCGGGATCGAACAGGTTCGCAACCACGGCCAGCCCGCGCGCCAGACGGTCGCGGTAGCGTTCGAGCGCGGTCACGGCCGCTTCGTCGCCCGCCAGCGCCGCCTGCACGATGGCCGGCGAATCGAGATCGCGCCCGGTCTCCGCCACGAAAGCGCGCCGGAAGCCGGTGCCCGAAACCCAAGATTCGAAGCAGCCGCGCAGGCCGCACCAGCATTGCGGCGTGGGCAATTCGTCCGGTTCCGGATTGGGCAAGGGCATGTGGCCCACTTCGCCCGCCAGCCCGTGCGCGCCATTGACGACGCGGCGGTCGATCACCAGTCCGCCGCCGCACCCGGTGCCGATAATCAGCCCGAAGACTGAAGCCTTGCCGGCGGCGGCACCGTCGATCGCCTCGGACAGGGCGAAGCAATTGGCGTCATTGGCAAGCCGCACTTCGCGGCCGAGCGCCTGCCTCAGGTCCGCGCGGAAAGGTCTGCCGTTGAGGTAGACCGAGTTGGCGTTGCGCATCAGCCCGGTCGCCTGCACTTCCGAACCCGGCGCGCCGATGCCGACGCAGGCCCGGCGGCCGAGTTGGCCTTCCACCGAAGCGACAAGGTCGCGCAGCGTGGTCAACGCCTGTTCGTAATGCGCAGGCGTTTCGGTGCGCAGGCGGTGAACCACCTGCCCCTGCTCGTCCAGAGCGGCCGCCTCGATCTTGGTGCCGCCGAAATCGATGCCAATTCGCAGCGTCACAGTGCTGCCCGCGCGATGTGCGCCATGCGTTGCATAGACCCTCTCCAGTCGCGTCCGCGCTTCCCCCAAGGGGGCGCGGCGCCTGATCTTACCAGGATCGTATAATGGCAGGTCGATTGATTAAGACAAATTCTTTTTTTTAGATTTCGAGCGTGCGCCCCGCCTGCATGAGGATCGTATCGGAAGGCAGCAGCTGGTCGAGCAGCGGCAGGATTGCCGCGCCGATGGCCGGGGCATCGCTCGCCATCTGTGCGGGCTGGACCGGTACCCGGTTGGGCATCGGCACTTGCCCCAACGCCGCCTCGATCCGCGCGGAAAGGCGCTGGATCAGAGGCAGCGGCAGGCGCCCGCCGATCAGAATGGCATCGGGATCGAGCAGGCACGAAACCGCCACCAACGGCACCGTCAGCGCGCGCGTGGCATCGGCGATCCACTGGTCGATGGTGGTCGCCATCACCGGATCGAGCGCGAGGAGGTCTTCCAGCCGCTCCAGCTTGCGCCCGGCCAGTTCCAGACGCTCCTCGATGGCGGAGAGCGAGACAGTGTCCTGCACCAGCGCGCCCGGCTCCGCGCTGCCGGGATCGGGCAAGAGGCCGATCTCACCGCTGCGCAGGCGTGCGCCGCGATAATAGCTGCCGTCGATCACCGGGCCGCCGCCAAGACCCGCGCTGATCAGCAGGTAGAAGAAGCTTGGCCGGTCCTGCCCGCCAACGCCCTGCGCCTCGCCCAGCGCGGCCGCCGCCGCGTCGTTGTCGACATGGATCGGCCAGGGCAGCACGTCCTTCAAAAGATCGCAGAAATCGACCTTGCTCCAGCTCTCGTAGCCGGCCGGTTTGTGCGGCAGGGCAATGCCGCCAAGGTCGTCGGGACGTGCCACCCCGACGCCGAGAATGCGGTCCCGGTCCACGCCGCCGTCCGCCAGCAGTCCGTCGAGTTCGGCGGCGATGATCGTCACCACGTCGGCCGGCATCGCGAAGCGCACCTCGCGCGTGATCCGGCTGCGCACTTCCCCGGCCAGGTCGAGCGTGACCAGCGTGATATGGTCGCGGTCGACATTGAGGCCGATCGCGAAGGCGCCGTCGGGATTGATCGCCAGCCGCAGCGCCGGTTGACCGCGCCCCCCGTGCTTGCGCCCCACTTGCGCGACAAGGCCCATGTCCTCCAGCCGCGTGGTGATGTTGGCGATGGTCGGCGGGGTCAGCCCGGTCTGGTTGGCGAGCGCGATACGCGTGGTCTCCCCCGCGAGGCGGACCGCCTGGAGCACGATGCGCTGGTTGTAGTCGCTCGCCCGCGCCAGATTGGTGCCGGACAGCGAGACGGCCAGCCGCCGCCCCGGTTGAGGCCTGGCACCTTCTCCGGACGCCGCGTCGGCGATGCCGCCTTCCGCAGTGGTTTCAGCAGCAACCGGAGCGGCCTGTTTTCCGGCCTGCTTCGCGGTCTTTCGGGTGCGATCCTCTTTTTTCATGGTGTGTGATTACAACCACTCTGTCACGCAAACTAACAAAAAAGAAAAAATTTAAGTTGACGCATTTGAGGGTTTGGGCTGATGTTTAAATCAACACGAGTCACAAGAACCCTCGTGGGAAAAGCGGACGCGGTACGAAACAATCGACCGGCCCTTTTCCGAAGAATGGGAACCACGCCGACTGCGCGTGTGAGGAGAGGAGTTTTGGGGGTATGATTCAGCCTGGTTTTCTGAATCGTGGCGTTCTGCTGACAGCCACGTCCATCGTTGCACTGGGTGCGGCACACACCGCATTCGCGCAGGAAGCAGCGCCCGTCATCACCGGCGCAGCCACCCGTCTTGCCGTTGCCGATACCACGTCCGGCGCCCCTCAGGCCGCCTCGGCCAGCACGCCCAACGGCGGCGGTGACGAGATCGTCATCACCGGTATCCGCGGCTCGCAGGAGCGTTCCGTCGCCCTGAAGCGCGATGCCACCTCGGTGGTCGATTCGATCTCCGCGCAGGACATCGGCAAGCTGCCCGACGTCACCATCTCCGACTCGCTCCAGCGCATCCCCGGCGTGCAGATCCTGCGCAGCGCCGGCGAAGGCTCGACGATCAACATCCGCGGCCTGCCGCAGGTGACCACGCTGCTCAACGGCGAGACTTATCTCGGCGCGCAGTCGATCACCACGACGCAGCCGAACTTCGACGATATCCCCTCGCAGCTCTTCGCCGGCGCCGACGTCATCAAGTCGACCACCGCGAGCCTGCTGAACTCGGGTATCACCGGCACCGTCAACTTGCGCACGCGCCGTCCGTTCGACCTCAAGGAAGGCTTCACGTTCGCAGCCGCCGCCGAAGGTTCGTACGGCGACAAGACCAAGCACAAGTTCGACCCGAACTTCAACGGCCTGATCTCCTGGCACAACGACCGCTTCGGCGTGATGCTGTCGGCAGCCTATTCGGACGTGCGCCTGTTCAACTCGCACAACGGCATTCAGGAAGGCTACGGCGCCGCGCTTCATAACGAAGGCACTGCCGACGTCACCTCCAACGGCGGTTTCTCGCCCCCGTTCCGCCCGCGCGGTACGCCCGTGGCCGGCGGCGTGGACGTCAATGACAACGGCACCGCCACCGATGCCTTCATCGTTCCGCAGGGCTTCACCGGCTGGAACAAGATCAACGAGCGCCAGCGCCTGGGCATCAACGGTTCGTTCCAGTGGATGGTCAACGACGCCCTGACGCTGACTGGCGACGGCTTCTTCACCAAGCAGGACGAGCACGACCGCATCGCCGGCTTCCAGATGCAGAACGTCAACTGGCAGGCGGCAGAGTTCGTCCCCGGCCAGTCGCGCGATACCGGTGCGACCGTGGTGGGCAATGACGGCCACACCTACAACATCAACACCACGCAGATTTACAACTACGATCTGGGTAACTTCGATTCCTATTCCCAGAACGATCGCTTCCAGTCGCAGTCGCAGAACTACAACCTTGAGCTGAAGTTCGACAACGGCGGCCCGTTCAAGGCCACCCTGCGCGGCGTCTATGGCAAGGCGCACCAGTACTACGACCAGAGCTACCTGCAGTTCAGCATGTCCAACGGCCTGCAGTGGCAGCCGGGCGGCATCGGCCACTACCCGGCCTCGCTGGGCGGCGACCGCGCGTTCAACCCGAACGGCTACACGGTCAACACGATCGCCGGGCTCAACTCGCTGCCCGCCACGGTGGACTACACCGGCAACAAGCCGAACATCAGCCTGCCTTCATCGCTGGTGAGCGAACTGGGCGACATCGATAACTATGCGCTCAAGACCATGTCGTCCGAGGGCAACTACCGCCGCAACGGCGACCTCAAGGTCGTCCGCGCCGATGGCTCGTACGAAGCCTCGCCCGAACTCACGCTGAGCTTCGGCGCGCGCTATTCGGAGCGTTCGGTCTCCGACTACGAATTCGACCGCGCGGCACCGCTCTACGCCGGCAATGGCGCCAGCGATCCGAACGGCTGCCTCGTCAAGTGGAAGGCGTTCGACGTGCCGATGAGCGACAAGTCGTGCAGCGCGGGCGATGCCTCCGGTTACTTCACCGCCGGCCTGACCCGCCCCGCCAGCGACCCGACGCTGGTCGGCAACGTCAAGCTGTTCAACCCCGGTGTCGCCGGCGTGCCCAGCATGTACGTCCTCGATCCCAAGGCCATGGACAACGCGCTGGCCTTCCAGAACGGCTTCTATCCGGGCAATGTCGAGGTCATGAACCCCGGCGCGTCGTACTCGGTCGGCGTCAAGCAGATCTCGGGCTACTTCCAGATGGACTTCCACGGCGATCTGTTCGGCCTGCCGTTCAGCGGCAACGGCGGCGTCAAGGTCATCAACACCAAGCTGGACATCACCCAGTACGGCAGCGCCGGTCCGCAGCCTTACGGCATGGCCAACGCAGTGGGCGCCGCGATCGAGACCAAGCGCGACTTCACCGACATCCTGCCGGCCTTCAACGTCGCCTTCGATCTCCAGCAGAACCTCAAGCTGCGCTTTGCCTTCTCGCGCACGATGACGCTGCTCGATCTCAACCAGTGGGGCGGCGGTCTGACGCCGGGCTACGCGATCGACACCAGCATCCCCGGCACTCCGGTGTTCCGCGTGACCGGCGGCAACCAGAGCGGCAACCCGCTGCTCGACCCCTGGCGCGCGACCAACGTCGAAACCTCGCTTGAATACTACATCGGGCGCGGCAGCCTGCTGAGCCTCGGCGCATTCCACATCAACGTCGAGAGCTTCATCCAGAGCGGCAACATTGTCCGCAACGACCTGCCCGACAACGACGGCGTGGTGCGCAATCGCACGGTCTCGATCACCATTCCGGTACAGGGCGAGGGCGGCACGCTTCAGGGCATCGAAGCCGGCGCCAAGCTTTCGTTCCTGGATCTCGGGTTCATGCCCAACTTCCTGCGGAACTTCGGCGTCGATACCAACTTCACCTATTCGCCTTCAGACACCGGCCAGAAGGATCTTGCCGGCAACAAGGTGCCGTTCCAGGACAACTCGGAGATCCAGACCAACGTCGCCGTGTTCTACCAGGACTCGCGCTTCCAGGCCCGTGTCGCCTGGAACTACCGCTCGAAGCGCGCGGTGCAGTCCGACTTCGGCGGTATCTCCGGCCTCGAACTCTACCAGGCGCCGACCAACTACGTCGACGCTTCGGTCAGCTACGACGTCACGCCGAACGTGACCCTCTATGCGCAGGGTTCGAACCTGACCGGCGAGTACGAGAAGTACTACCTGACCTGGACCGACGAGAAGGCCTACAACAACATCTTCGAGCGTCGTTACACGGCTGGCGTTCGCGTCAAGTTCTAACCCGCTCCTCCCCCTTCCCCCCGCCCACTCCTCCTCCGGGCGGGGGGATCCCCTTTTCAGGCCGCTTGGGTCAGAGCATGTTCCATTCATACTGAATTGGATCATGCTCCTAATTTTATTCTTTGATTGCTGCATTTTCCGAGGCGTCAGGTGATCCCACCTGACTTGAAAATGCTCTAGCAAGCGCTCGGGGAGAAAAATCAATGGCAAACGAACCGATTCGTTCCATCCTGATCGTCGGTGGCGGCACCGCTGGATGGATGGCCGCCAACCTGCTGGCGACGCGGCTGCGCCGCCTTCCCATCGAAATCACCTTGGTCGAAAGCCCCGATATCCGCACTGTCGGCGTGGGCGAGGCGACCGTTCCCGCGATCCGCGATTACTTCAGGGCCATTGGCGTGACCGAGGCCGAAGTCATGCGCGCGTCGCAAGGCACCGTGAAGCTGGGCATCGAATTCCGCGACTGGCGCGCGCCGGGCACCAGCTTCTTCCACCCCTTCGGCCGCTACGGCGTGGACGCCTTCTCGGTGCCATTCCACCAGTATTGGCTCAAGCGCCGCATGGCGGGCGACGAGACGCCGCTTTCCGCCTATTGCCTGCCGACGCAGGCGGCGATGCGCAACCTGATGCTGCTGCCGCCCGAACAGCCCGCCAACGACCTTGGCGTGTTCGACTGGGCGATCCATTTCGACGCCGGCCTCTTCGCCCGCTTCCTGTCGCAGCGCGCGCAGGACGATCTGGGCGTGCGCCATGTCGAAGGCACGATCTCCGGCGCCAAACGGGACACCGAGAACGGCCGCATTGCATCGGTTTCGCTGAGCGACGGACGCACGCTGGAAGCCGATCTTTTCATCGACTGCTCGGGCTTCCGCAGCATCTTGCTGGGCCAGACGCTCGAAGTCCCTTACGAGGACTGGACGCATCTGCTGCCCTGCGACCGCGCGGTAGCCATGCCCTGCACACATGGCGACGAACTGACGCCCTATACCCGCAGCACCGCGCTTGCGGCGGGCTGGCAGTGGCGCATTCCGCTGCAGCATCGCGTCGGCAATGGCTACGTCTATTCCAGCCGCCACATCTCCGACGACGAGGCGACCGCCACGCTGATCGCCAACCTTGAGGGCGAGGCGCTGGCCGAGCCCAACATGCTGCGCTTCCGCACCGGGCACCGCACCAAGGTGTGGGAGAAGAACTGCGTCGCGCTCGGCCTTGCGGCGGGCTTCCTGGAGCCGCTGGAATCCACCTCGATCGTGCTGATCCAGAGCGGCATCGAACGCCTGCTCGCGCATTTCCCGGACGGCGATTTCGATCCCACGCTGGCGGACGAGTTCAACCGCATCACCGCGCTCGAATACGCCCGCATCCGCGACTTCCTTTTGCTGCACTATTGGGGCGGGCAACGGAACGAGCCGATGTGGCAGGCATGCCGCGCGCTCGACCTGCCGGAAACGCTGGCGCAGCGCATCCGCACCTTCCAGGGTTCGGGCAAGCTGCCGCGTTTCGAATGGGATTCGTTCCAGGCGCCCAGTTGGCTGTCGATGTTCGCCGGTTTCGATATTTTGCCGCGACGGTACGACCCGCTGGCCGATCAGTTTTCCAACGAGGAATTGGCCGGATCCTTCGAACAGATGCGCGACGCCATCGGCCGCGCGGTGGCGCTCGCCAGCCCTCACGCAGACTTCATTGCGGACACCTGCCCCGCCACCGTTTCGCCGCAGCCTGCGGCTCTGCCCGTCTAGAGCACGATCCGTTCATACTGAATCGGACTCTGCCCCATTTAACCTTTGTTTGCCGCATTTTCGGAATCGCCCGGTGATCCCACCCGACTTCAAAATGCTCTAGGAAGACCAGATGCGACTGACGCTTTCCTCCCTTCTCGCCCTGTCCTGCGCGGCCGTACCGATGGCCGCCGCGCTTGCGGACGCGCCGCTGCCGGCTGCCGCCACCGCGCACCCCGAACTCTGGCCGCAGGGCAAGAGCGTGGGCCTCGTCGATCCGGAGACCGAGGCGAAGATCACCAAGATGATGGCCGAAATGTCGGTGCGCGAGAAAGTCGGGCAGATGATTCAGCCCAGCATCGCCTCGATGAAGCCGGAAGAACTGCGCGAATATCCGGTCGGCTCGATCCTCGGCGGTGGCAACGATCCGCCGCTCTCGGGCAATGACCGTGGCCCCGTGGGCGACTGGATCGCCACGGCCGAAGCCTTCCGTCAGGTCTCGATCGAGAAGCGCCCCGGCCACGTGCCGATTCCGGTGATCTTCGGCATGGATTCGGTCCATGGCAATTCGAACGTCTTCGGCGCCACCATCTTCCCGCACAACGTCGGCCTCGGCGCCATGCGCGATCCGGCACTGATGGAGAAGATCGGCGAAGTGACCGCCGCCGAAAGCGCCGCCTCGGGCTTCGACTGGGCCTTCGGTCCCACTGTCACCGTGCCGCAGGATGATCGCTGGGGCCGCAGCTACGAAGGCTATTCGGAGCGCCCCGAGATCACCCGCGAATATTCCGCCGCGATGGTGCGCGGGCTTCAGGGCGTGCCGGGCAAGGCCCGCATCCAGAACGGCAATGTCGCCGCTTCGATCAAGCACTTCCTGGCCGATGGCGGGACCCATGGCGGCATCGATCAGGGCGATGCGCAGATCCCCGAAAAGGACCTGATCGCCATCCATTCGCCCGGCTATGTCAGCGGCATCGATGCCGGCGCGATGACGGTCATGGCCAGCTTCTCCTCGTGGAACGGCGTCAAGAACCACGGCAACAAGTCGCTGCTGACCGACGTGCTGAAGGGCCGCCTCGGCTTCGAGGGCTTCGTGGTGGGCGACTGGAACGCGCATGGCCAGATCCCCGGCTGCACCAACGGCAATTGCCCGCAGACCTTCAATGCCGGTCTCGACATGGCGATGGTGCCGGGTGACTGGAAGGACCTGTTCAACAACACCCTGAAGCAGGTTCAGGACGGCACGATCCCGATGGCCCGCGTGGACGACGCGGTGCGCCGCATCCTGCGCGTGAAGTTCAAGCTGAACCTGTTCGATCCCGCGCGCCCCTATGAACAGAAGCAGATGCTCGGCATTCCCGAGCACCGCGCCGTCGCGCGGCAGGCGGTTTCGGAATCGCTGGTGCTGCTCAAGAACAACGGCGCGCTGCTGCCGATCAAGCCGGGCCAGAAAGTGCTCGTCACCGGCACCCATGCCGATGACGTGGGCCTGCAATCGGGCGGCTGGACGCTCTCGTGGCAGGGCACCGGCAACACCAATGCCGACTTCCCCGGCGCCACCACGATCTGGGCCGGCCTGAAGTCCGCGATCGAGGCAGCCGGCGGCAGTGCCACGCTCAGCGCGGACGGCAAGGTCACCGGCCCCAAGCCCGACGTCGCCGTCGTCGTGTTCGGCGAGACGCCCTATGCCGAAATGGTGGGCGATATCTCCACGCTCGAATTCCAGCCGGGCGACAAGCAGGCCCTGGCACAGCTCAAGGCACTGAAGGCGCAGGGCATTCCGGTGGTCACCGTGTTCCTCTCCGGCCGCGCGCTCTGGGTGAATCCCGAGATCAACCAGTCCGACGCATTCGTCGCCGCCTTCCTGCCCGGCTCCGAAGGCGCCGGCATTGCCGACGTGCTCGTCGCGAAGAAGGACGGCACGCCCAACAAGGACTTCCGCGGCAAGCTCAGCTACTCGTGGCCGAAGAACGCGGGCCAGTTCGCCAACAATGTCGGCCAACCGGGCTACGACCCGCAGTTCGCCTATGGCTACGGCCTCACTTACAAGGACCACACCACGGTCCCGCAGCTGAGCGAAGTGGCCGGGCTCGACGCCTCGCTGTCGAACGTCTCGGTCTACTTCCTGCCCGGCCGCATCCTGCCGCCGTGGAAGCTCGCGACCGGCGGCGCCGTGGCGATGAAGAACGTGGATGGCGGCGGCACCCAGGAAGGCGCGCGCCAGCTTGCCTTCTCCGGCCCCGGCGAAGTGCGCATCGAAGGCCCGCAAGTGGACCTCAGCCGCCAGAGCAACGCCATGCTCAGCCTGCGCATCGATTATCGCATCGATGCCAAGGGCCCGAGTGCGCCGAAGCTCGGCATGGGCACCACGTTCGTGGTCGGCGGCAAGGTCTTCACCGCCGCGCCCGGCCAGTGGTCCAGCGTCAAGGTTTCGCTCTCGTGCTTCGCGGCGGCGGGCGCCAACATGAACGCCATCGCCCGTCCCTTCGTGCTGCAAGGCGATGCCGGGCTCACGCTGTCGATCGCCACGGTCAAGCTCGACGCCGATCCCACCGGCGCGATCTGCCCCAAGTAAGCGCGAAGAGAGAACGCCCACCATGTCGCGTTTCGCGAAATTCGTCGCGCTCGCCCTGAGCCTTGCTCCTCTGGCGCTCACCCGTCCGGCGCTGGCGGAGGAAGTGGACCAGAACCGCCTTCCCCCCTCGCAGGACCCGGCGCGCATAGCCAACGGCCTCGCGCAGACGCCGCCGATGGGGTGGAACAGCTGGAACAAGTTCGCCTGCAACATCTCGGAAAAGACGATCCGCGAAACGGCGGACGCCATCGTCTCCACCGGCATGCGGGATGCGGGATACAACTATCTCGTCATCGACGATTGCTGGCACGGCGAGCGTGACGCCAAGGGCTTCATCACCGCCAATGCCAAGGCCTTCCCCTCGGGCATCAAAGCACTGGCAGACTATGTCCATGCCAAGGGCCTGAAGTTCGGCATCTATTCAGACGCCGGCACCAAGACCTGCGGCGGCCGCCCGGGCAGCCAGGGCCACGAGTATCAGGACGCGATCACCTACGCCTCGTGGGGCGTCGATTACCTCAAGTACGACTGGTGCAGCACCGGCAGCCGCAATGCCGAGGAAGCCTATGCGCTGATGTCGGACGCCTTGAAGGCCAGCGGCCGTGACGTGCTGCTTTCGCTCTGCGAATGGGGCACCAACAAGCCGTGGCTCTGGGCCTCGAAGATCGGCAATATCTGGCGCACCACGGGCGACATTACCGACAAGTGGTCCGGCAAGCACGGCTATGCGCTGGGCATGCTCGATATCGTCGACCTCAACGAGCCGCTCTGGCCCTTCGCCGCGCCGGGGCACTGGAACGATCCCGACATGCTGGAAGTCGGCAACGGCGGTATGACGACGGCCGAATACCGCAGCCACTTCTCGCTCTGGGCGATGATGGCCTCGCCGCTGATCGCCGGCAACGACGTCTCCAACATGAGCGCCGACACCGCCTCGATCCTGCTCAACAAGGACGTCATCGCGGTCGATCAGGACAAGCTAGGCCGTCAGGGCCGCCGCGTCGCGAAGGACGGGAACGGCGAAGTCTGGGTCCGCACCCTCGCCGATGGTCGCCGCGCCGCACTGTTGTTCAATCGCGGAGAGACGCCGGTCTCGCTGACGGTGAACTGGGCGCAACTCGACTATCCGGCCAACCAGTCGCTCAAGCTGCGGGACCTTTGGGCCCACCGCGATCTCGGCGCGTTCAAGGGCTCGTATTCGGCGCAAGTCGAACCCCACGGCGTGGTCATGGTGACCCTGACGCCCTGACTGGCCCGGGCGCTCGCCCTGACTGGCCCGGGCGCTCGCCCTCACATATCGGAATCCACCCTTGCCCGGCTCAATCCCTTGAGCCGGGCTTTTTCTTTGGCCCCGTGTCGAGCCTGAGGATCAAATTGATGCGGCACGCCATATTGACGGACCGCCCGTCGCCGTGGCAATGGCTCGCCTCTGGCCAAGCGCCGGCGTGCGGGTGTAGCTCAATGGTAGAGCAGCAGCTTCCCAAGCTGAATACGAGGGTTCGATTCCCTTCACCCGCTCCACCGCAAAAATCCGAAATTCAAGCGGCCTCCAACGTAGGTCGCGTGGCGGACTCACGCGAAGAAAATGAGCCCGCCCAGTCCCAGCACCACGGCAAGGCTGATCAGCAGGAATTTCATATCGGAACGGATTTCGCGGTCGACTTCCGATCTCGCCCGACGCTGCTCAGTTGAGCTGGGGTTGCGGATCTCGTCGAGTTCGTCGTCGATGTGCGGTCTGGCCATGTCTCGTCCTACCGGCCCGGATGGTAACACTTCGGGCACGTGATGGCGAGGCCGAGAGCGATCAGCGCCGCGCTGCGAACCACTCCGCCATGCGTTCGATGGCCTGCTCGATAAGCGGCGTCGAAACCGCGAAGCTCATACGGAAATAGCGGTGGCCGTCGACGGGGTCGAAGTCGATCCCCGGCGCCGTCGCAACGCCGGTGTCGTTCAGGAGCTGGCGGCAGAACGCCAGGCTGTCGTTGGTCAGGTGGCCGATGTCCGCATAGATGTAGAAGGCCCCGTCGGGCGGGGCGATCTCGCTGAGGCCAAGGCGCGGCAGCGCGGCCAGCAGGCGTTCGCGGTTGCGCGCGTACGTGTGCAGGTGCCCTTCCAGCTCCTCCGTCTCGTCGAAGGCGATCAGGCCGGCGTGCTGCGCGAGCACCGACGGCGTCAGGAACAGGTTGTTCATCCGCGCCCGCGCCGGGGCCACCAGATCCGGCGGCACGACCAGCCACCCGAGCCGCCAGCCCGCCATCGAATAGTATTTCGAGAAGCTGTTGACGATCACCGCCTCGGGCAGATGCTGCAGTGTCGACTGCGCAGCATCGCCGTACGTCAGGCCGTGATAGATCTCGTCCGAAACCACGCGGATGTTCTTGCGGCGGCAGGCTTCGGCGATCGCGGCGAGTTCCCCGGGTGCGATCACGGTGCCGGTGGGATTGGCGGGGCTGGCAAGGATAAGCCCGTCCGGCACCGGATCGAGCGCGTCGAGCGCGGCGGCGGTGACCTGATAGCGCTCGGCCGGGCCGCAGGGCATCTCCACCGGTTCGAGGTAGAGCGTCTTCAGCGTGTTGCGATAGGCGACGTAGCCGGGCCGGGCCAGCGCCACCCGCGCGCCGGGCACGAACAGGCTGGAGAGCGCCAGCACGAAGGCCGGCGACGCGCCGCACGTGAGGATCACTTGTTCGCGGTCGACCGCGACGCCGTAAGCCTCTTCGTAATGGCGTGCGATGCGTTCGAGCAGCGCCGTGCTTTCCCAGTAGCCGCCCGGATCGCTGTCCAGCACCGCATGCGCGGCGGCTATCGCGGCGGCCGGCGCGCCGGTCGAGGGCTGGCCATATTCCATGTGAATGACGTCGCGGCCCTCGGCGGCAAGGTCGTAGGCAAGGCGGCCAATCGCCATGGCGTGAAAAGGATCGACTTCGGCGATCTGCTGCGGAACGGTCATGGTCGCGTGCTAGAGCATTTTCACATCCGGTGGAAACATCTGATGGCTTAGGCAATCCCGCTTGCCCTTGGCCGCAGGTGCGCGTCGGTGATGTGGCCGGGAGCAGAAGCACGCGGCACAAGGCCGATAAAGGAGACAACATTTGCCCACCCAGCTCGATCACTACCGCCTGCTCGGCCGCTCGGGGCTGCGTGTCTCGCCGCTCTGTCTTGGCACGATGACTTTCGGCGTGGGGCCGGGCGCATGGGGCTCCACCGACGAGGAAGCCGCGCGGATGCTCGACATCTATGTCGAGCGCGGCGGCAACTTCGTCGATACCGCCGATTTCTACGGCCAGATGGGCGGTTCCGAGCGACTGCTAGGCCAGATCGTCGGCGACCGGCGCGAACGGCTGGTGATCTCCACCAAGTATTCGATCACCACCAGCCCCGGCGATCCCAATGCGGCGGGCAATTCGCGGCGCAACATGGTGCGCTCGGTCGAAGCCTCGCTAAAGCGGATGAAGACCGACTGGATCGACCTGCTCTACCTGCACATGTGGGACTTCCGCACGCCGGTGGACGAGATCCTGCGCGCCTTCGATGACCTCGTGAGCGCGGGTAAAGTGCTCTACACCGGACTGTCGGACACCCCGGCATGGCAGGCGAGCCGGATGCAGGCCATTGCCGAAGTGCGCGGATGGACGCAGTTCTCCGCGCTTCAGATCCAGCACAACCTGATCGAGCGCACGGTCGAGCGCGAACTGATCCCGATGGCCCGCGAGATGGGCTTCGGTGTCTGCCCGTGGTCGCCGCTGGGCGGCGGCGTGCTGACCGGCAAGTACACCAGCGCCGACCTCTCCGCTTCCGCCGGCGAGATGATGAGTTCGCGCAAGGCGATCAACGTGGCGACCGGGCGGCTCACCGAACAGAACCTCGCCATCGCGCAAGTCACCGCCGATGTGGCGAAGGAGATCGGCTGCACGCCCGCGCAAGTCGCGCTCGCATGGCTGCTGGCGCATCCCGACGTCGATTCACCGGTGCTGGGCGCACGCACGCCGGCGCAGCTGGAGGATAACCTCGGCGCGCTGGAGGTGACGCTTTCCGACGATCATCTCGCCCTGCTCGATGCAGCCAGCGCGGTGCCCAAGGTCTTCCCGATGGACATGCTGAGCGGCGCGGCCGAGACCATCATGACCGGCGGCGTAACCGTGGAGAAGCGCGCCTGACGGCAGCGGCGCAGGCCCGATCTGCGTGAAATTGGGGGCGTGATCTTGCTCACGCTTTCCGCGCGCGCAAAGTGCCATAAGCTTGGGCATCCGGAACGGGCACTGTGAACCGTTCGTTCCGGGTGCTGCCCGAAGCGCTGGAGCCGACATCCGGCACCGCGCTCGGCCAGCCACTCGCGTTTTGATGGCGACGATGCATACGCGGACCGGGGCGGTTCGCGGCGGGGGTCGTCGTCTGGCCGGGCCACCGGCCATCCGGCACTGCCGGAACGTGGCGCCGACCCGCTCCGCCTCTGCGGATCCGCGACGAATACCGGGGGGGATTCGTCGCTCCAGAGGCCCTTTTCGCTTGGGGGGAAATTTGGCCGACGGGCCGAGTGAAAAGGTGGGTCGGCGCCGCGCTTAATCGCCCGCGCAAGCGGAGGGCAAGCTCAGCGCCGAATTGACGTTCAGCCGGGATTGGCGCTGGCAATGCCGGGGCGCTCAGCGCCCATGCCGGAAAAGCCGACGCAGTAGCCGCCGTCCACCGGCAGCACCACACCCGTCACGTAAGCCGCTTCGTCGCTGGCAAGGTAAAGCGCAGCCAGCGCGATATCCTTTGCCAGACCCCAACGGCCCATCGGAACCCCCGCCAGCACCGGGAAGTCCGCAGGCGGCTCGGCATGGGTGCGGGAGGCTTCGACAAGGCCGGTCCACATCGTGCCCGGGGCAATGGCGTTCACGCGGATGCCCTGGTCCGAATAGTCCAGCGCCGCGACCTTGGTCAGCTGGTTCACGCCCGCCTTGGCCGCGCCGTAGACGCCGTGATGCTTCCAGCCGATCACTGCCGAAGCCGAGCTGGTGTTGACGATCGCCCCACCGCCCGTCTTCAGCATGGAGGTGATCCCGTACTTCATGCCCAGGAACGCGCCGCGCAAGTTGGTGGCGTGGACCCGGTCCCAGGTCTCCAGCGACTGCGTGTGCAGCGGCGCCATCGGCCCGCCGAAACCGGCATTGTTGCACAGCACGTCCAGCCGTCCGAAGCGGTCTTCCGCAGTAGCAATCATCGCCTGCACTTGCGCCTCGTCCGAGACATCGCACTGTACACCCACGGCATTGCCGCCCAGCGCGGCGGCCACTTCGTCCTGCTTGCCCGAAATGTCCGCCAGCACGAGCTTCGCGCCTTCCGCGTGGAACAGTTCGGCCATTGCCCTGCCCATGCCCGACGCGGCGCCAGTGATGACACAGACTTTATCCTGAAGCCTTCCGGCCATGTTCTCTCTCCCTCTCAGACTCTGGTTTGGTCAGGCACCGGTTGGTCAGGCACTCGTGTCGATGGTCGGACGGATCGAAATTTCCGAGATATTGGTGCGGCGCGGCATGGCCAGGATGAAGACCAGAGCCTCGCCGATATCGCGCGGCTTCACAGCGCCTTCCTTGGTGACATGCGCCTTGATCGCGGTGCGCCACTGCGGGTCCGAAATCGAATCCGCCACTTCGGTCTCGGTCGCGCCCGGCATCAGCGTGGTGACGCGGATGTTCTTTCCGCCCAGTTCCTGGCGCATGCCGTCGGTCATCATGTTGACCGCGTGCTTGCTGGCCGAATAGGCGCTCGTCATCGGGCCGCCCTTGCGCCCCGCGAGCGAGGAGATGGTGATGATGTCACCCACGCCCTGCGCCAACATATGCGGCACGGCGGCGGCGCTGGTGTATACAGTGCCCATCAGGTTGATGTCGATCACACGGCGATAGATCGCGGTGTCGCAGTTCTCGATACCGCCCGCTTCCATGATCCCGGCCGAGTTGATGAGAATGTCGATCCGGCCGAAGGCATCGACCGTCTTCTCCACCGCGCCGCGCGCATCGTCTTCCACGGTCATGTCGCCGGGGATCGCCAGCGCCTTGCCGCCGGCCGCCTCGATCTGCGCGACCAGCCCGGCGAGGCGCTCCACGCGGCGGGCGCAGACCACTACGGTCGCCCCCGCTTCGGCAAGGCAGAGCGCCGCCGCTTCACCAATTCCCGACGACGCCCCGGTAATGAGCGCGACCTTACCTGCAAGCTGGCCCGACATGCCTTCTCCACTTTTCACGCGGCATCTTTGCTGCCGCTTTCGTATTCATTGGCTGGCCGGGGCCGAAGGCAAAGTCAACGAAAAATGCTGAACATATGTTCAAATCGCTCGCGCGGAATGAGGGAAATGTATCCATCGCGTAAAATCCTCCCCTGCAAGGGGAGGTGGCAGCCCGCAGGGCTGACGGAGGGGTGTCAGGCTTTCGAAGGAGCGCCACGTCGAGAGCGTTACACCCCTCCACCACCGCTTCGCGGTGGCCCCCCTCCCCTTGCAGGGGAGGATCCGGCTCACGCAATCGCCAACACACTGCGATGGATGAACCGCACAAGATCCGCCTGCCCCCGCGCCCCGGTCTTGGCGTAGATCCGCTTCGAATAGGTCCGCGCCGATTCCACCGTCAGCCCCACTTCCGGCCCGGCCTCGGCGATGGACAGCCCCCGGCTCAGCGCCAGCGCCAGCCGCGCCTCGCTGGCGGTCAGGTCGAACAGTTGCGCCAGTTGTCCGCAGCGATCGGCCGAGGACCAGTGGTCGGCATGGAGGTAGCAAAGGATCGCCGGCGCCGCGCGGGTGGTGCCCATGCGGCGGCCTGACGGAACAAGCAGCAGGTCCAGCCACGGTTCTCGGCTAAGCACCATCGCACGCGGACGGGCCTCGGGATCGCGGGCAAGTTCACCGATAGCCTCGCGCAACTGCCGCCGCAGCCCCGGATCGGCCGCGCTCAGCCTGCCATCGCGAGAGCGGGTGAGCCCGCCCGGCCCCTGCAACATCTGCGCGCCGAGGCGGTCGGCATCGAGCACCTTGCCCTCGCCGTCCAGCGTCACCCAGCCGTAGTTCATCCGCCGCACCGCCTCGCGCTCGATTTCGGCGCCCATGCGCTCGCGCTCCAGCGCTACGAAGCTGCCGAGCGCAGCCCGCAGGCACGGCGACAGGTCTTCCAGCAAACCGTCGACATCCGCCGCGAACTCGCCCACGCGCCGGGTGATCGTGATCCATCCGCTGACCCCGCCGGGCTCGGTGAAGCGGATCATCCGCATGTGGTTCATGCCCGAAGGCGCCAGCAGCTGGTCGAGATAGGCGTCATGGCGCGGATCGCCGAGCGTCAGCAGTTCACCGAGCGCATAAGTGCGCCCCTCCTGCATGGCATGATACGGCATGGGATCGCGCAGATAGAGGCTCTCGCGATAGAGCTGCGAGATCGGCGGCGGCGAAGGCTGGCCGGAATAGAGATGGATCACCCGCGCCTCTGGCGTGCCCATCGGCAGGGGCCGGAACACCAGGCTGGCATAGTCCGCAGCGACGCGCGTGCGCAGGGCATCGAGGAAGCGCCGCCAGGGCGGATCTTCCACCAGTCCCTCCATCAACGGCACCAGCAGCGCCGCGTCTTCGCCTTGCAGCATTTTCGCGATCCCCAAATGGGAATTTTCGTGAGCCAAGGGCTAACCCACAAGCGGGGGCAGAGACAACGAGCGGCGCCGAACCATCACCCCTGCGGTGAAGGGCGAACGCCGCCTGAGAGGATACCGCAATGCCAGAGGTGACCAAAGTGCAGCCCGCCGCCTTCCTGCGCACGACCCTGCCGCTCGGCATCGACATGGCGCAGGAATACGATTCGGGGCGCTATCACTCGATCTGGCTGCCCGACCACATGGTGAGCTTTTGGCCCGATTCGATCTGGACGCCCGAATTCACCGACCTTGCGAAAGCCTCGCCCAGCCCGCACCGCCATCTCGACGGTCTGGCCGTGGCCGCCGCGACGGCCGTGCTGACGAAGAATACCCCGCTGGCGACCACGGTGGTCGACACCGTGCGCCGCCATCCCTCGCTGCTGGCGCAGACCGCGCTGACGATCAGCCACTTGTCGAAAGGCCGCTTCATCCTTGGCCTCGGTTCGGGCGAGCTGGAGAACACGGTCCCTTACGGATTCGATTTCGACAAGCCGGTCGGCCGTCTGGAAGAGGCGATCAAAGTCATCAAGCTGCTCTGGCACACGGATGGGCCGGTCGATTTCGAGGGGCAGTTCTTCCACCTCCACCACGCGCGGATGGATACCGAGTTCTACGAGGGCAAGGCGCCGCCGATCTGGCTGGGCGCGGCTGGCCCGCGCATGCTGTCCATCACCGGACGCGAGGCGGATGGCTGGTGGCCGGCGGGATCGTGGACGCCGGAGGACTATGCAGCAAAGCTCAAGGTCATCCTCGACGCGGGCGATGCCGCCGGGCGCGACATGAGCCACTTCACTCCTGCCCTCACCCAGATCTGCCTGATCGGCGAGCCCGATGAGATCGACGAAATGCTGCGCGCGCCGATGGTGAAGTCGATCATCCTGATGATGACCGCCAAGGACCTTGCCCAGTTCGGTTACGAACACCCGATGGGCCCCGACTGGCGCGGCATCATGGACTTCGATCCCGTGCGCCTCAGCCGCGAGAAGATGCTGAAATTCTGCGACGAGATGAACCCGCAGGCGATCCGCGATGTGCTGCCCGTCGGCACGCCGAAGGAAGTCGCGCTCAAGATCAAGGGCTTCGCGGATGCCGGTATGCGCGTCTACAAGCTGATGGAATATGGCGCGATGGGCGGCATGAAGTTCTCCGCCACCAGCGCCGCCAAAGTCCGCGAGACCGAAGACGAAATCGCCCGTCTGGTGGAGGGCTGACATGAGCGATCTGAACGCACAGCAATTGCTGCAGGAAGCTCACCAGCGCACCGGCCTTTCCGACTGGGCCGATGACGGCTTCCCGGACCGCTTCGCCCTCGCAGTGGAGCACATCAACGGCATCGCCATAGACGCGGCCGGCCGCGCGGCAGCGGCGGAGAACATTCTCTGGCTGCTGACCGATCGCCTGCGCTTCTTCGAGGACCGCAAGCGCTATCCGCTGGCCGAGGAAGTGATCGACCGTCCGATGTTCGTCAGTGGCGAACCCCGCTCGGGCACCACGCTGATGCACGCCCTCCTCGCCGTCGATCCCGCAGCAAGGGCGCTGCGGTTCTGGGAGGTCATGCACCCCTCGCCCCCGCCGGGCACGGTTCAGGGCACCGATCCCCGCATCGCCGCCGCCGATGCCGAATGGCGCGAGATCAACGCGAAAATGCCGCGCTGGCTGCACTGCCACCCCTACAACGACATGCTGGGCGAAGGCCTGCCCGAGGACGAGCGCACCTGGGCCTTCGACTTCCGCGTGATGACGCCCACCGCGTGGTGGCGCGTGCCGATGCAGAACCTCTCGTTCGGCCTGCCCACCGATCCGCCCGCGCAATACCGCATCCACAAGGCCATGCTGCAAGCGCTGCAATTCGGCCGCCCGAACCGACACTGGGCGCTCAAGGGCTTCCACACGACCCGGCTCGACGCCTTCTTCGATACCTATCCGGATGCCTCGCTGGTCTGGCTGCATCGCGACCCGGTGATGGTCGCGGCCAGCTCGACGATGATGATGGCGGACATCATGGACGGCATCGTCGGCAAGATCGATCTGGTGAAGGAAGCCCGCGCCCATCTGGAGCGCGTGCGCTGGTCGATCGGCAATACGATGGCCCACCCGCTGGCGAACGATCCGCGCATCCATCACGTGCGTTACCGCGACTTCGTGGCCGATCCCATCGCCACCATCCGCGATTACTATGCCTTCGCCGGACGCCCCTTCACCCCCGAAGCGGAAAGCGCGATGCGCGGCTATCTGGCGGACAACAAGGGCGATCGCCACGGCAAGTTCCACTACTCGACGCAAGTGTTGGTCGATGCCGGATACGATATCGACGCGCTGAACGAGGAGTTCGCCCCCTTCCGCGAACGCTTCGGCGTCGAGATCGAGAAGCGCCACTGATGCACCCTCGCGTCAGCCTGCACCAGGTGGCGATGGTGGACCGGGAAACCGGCCCCTTCCTCGACTTTTGCAGCGAGATCGGGGTGCAGCATGCCACGCTCGTGTCGCCGCGCCTGCTTCATGCGAGCGAGCTTCATGCTGCACGCGACGCCGTGCAGCATGGCAGGGTGCGTATCGGCTGCATCAACCACCCCTTCGCGCTCCAGCCGGACCTCGAACGCCACGCGGAAAGCGCCACCGGCGACCTGATCCGTGTGATCGACATGGCCGCCGATCTCGGCGCATCCTCGATCTACCTGATTACCGGCGGACGCGGTGCGCTATTATGGGAGCAGGCCGCCGAGCGGTTCGCCGAACTGCTCGCACCCTGCCGCGACCACGCCGCCGTCCGTAACGTCGCGCTGCTGGTGGAGAACGCCTCGCCGCTGACGGTGGACATCCACATCGCCCATACCCTGCCCGATGCGCTGCGGCTCGCCCGGCTCGCCGCGATCGGCCTCTGCGTCGACCTCCACGCTTGCTGGGTCGAGGCGGACTTGCGCGAAAAGCTGGCCGAGGCTCTTCCCCTCGCTGGCCTCGTCCAAGTAAGCGACCACGTCCCCGGAGACCGCACCACGCCCTGCCGCGCGGTCCCCGGAGACGGCGCCGTGCCGCTCGAAACAATCCTGCGCGACGTGCTGGACCTTGGCTACACCGGCCTGTTCGACCTCGAACTGGTCGGGCCGCGCATAGAAGCGGAAGGTCCCGCCGAAGCCTGCACCCGCGCGGCGCACGCGCTTTCCAACATTCTCACCCGGCTAGGAGCCTGACACGATGGCATTCGGCGATGGAACCGACGACGCAGCGCTCAAAACGGCTTGGGACAGCTTCTGCGAGCACTTGAAGCAGGCGGGCCAATACGCCTTCAAGGACGCCAATCCCACCAACCCGCTCCAGCGCGCGGACGCCTTCCGGTTCCTGACGCAAAACCTCGGCCAAGCCTTCGACCTCGCGCTGGAAACGCGCGATCCGGCTTTCCCGCAGATCCACCCCTTCACCACGCCGACGATGAAGCTGGGCGGCGATCTGGCGGACTTCACGTACCGGCAGGCATGGATTTCGGGCGATCACGTCTACCGCCTCTCGGGCCGACGCGGCACCGCGCGCTGGCTCAACGTCACGGTGCAAGGCCCGCGCCCGGACAAGATCCCCGGCACCGACTGGCCCAGCCTGCACGAACCCTTCGGCGACATTCCCGAGGCCAACCTGTTCGGCCACCAGATCGAAGCCGACGCCGAAGGCCGCTTCGAAGTGACCATCGGCGGCCCGGCTCAGGAAAAGAACTGGCTCCCCACCACGCCGGGCACGCGCAAGCTGTTCATCCGCGAAGCCTTCGACGCTTTCGGTGAAACGCCGACCACGCTCACTATCGAAAGAATCGGCATGGTCACGCCCCGCCCGCTGCCCTCGCCCGCGCAGATGACCGAAGCGATGGACTGGGCCGGCCAGTTCGTCACCGGCCTGATGCATGACTGGCCCGAGCACGCGTGGCTCACCTCGCGCGGGGTCTGCGATCCGGCCAGCCGCAACGCCTTCCCGGCGGACAAGGCCGCCAACGACGCCAGCGACGCCAAGCGCGGACGCATGGCCGCCCACATGGTCTGGCGCCTTCAGCCTGGCGAAGCGCTGATCGTCGAAATGGACTGGCACGAAGGCTTCTGGCTGTTCGGCATGGGCGGCGCCATGATGGGCTCGATGGATTTCCTCCATCGCCCGGTCAGCTACACCCCGGCGCGCGCGAAAGTGGATGGCGACGGCGTCGTGCGCCTGATTCTCGCGCATCAGGACCCGGGCCTCCACAACTGGCTCGACACGCAGGGCTTCAGCGACGGCAACCTTACCTACCGCAACCTGATGAGCCAGCAGCCCGCCACGTTCCGCACGCGCCTCGTCAAAGCAGCGGACCTGTCGCAGCATCTCCCGCCGGACACCGCGCGAACCACCGCCGAACAGCGCGCCGAAATGCTCCGCGAACGCTACCGCGCCATCAAACTGCGCTACGGAATCTAGTTTCGCGCACGGGCGCCGCGCCGTCTTGCAGCGCCCCGATCGGGAATGAAAAACGGACCACGGCCCGGGGATTTACGGCCTGCGCAAATCAGATCGCGATATGGACAAGAAAGCCCCTTGCACGAGTCCCCACTCCCCGGTAAAGGCGCCCCCTGTCCTGCAGCCCGGCTTACCGGTCCGCATCAGACATGCCGCTTTAGCTCAGTTGGTAGAGCACATCATTCGTAATGATGGGGTCACGTGTTCGAGTCACGTAAGCGGCACCATTACACCCCTTTGTCAAGCGTTTTTTCGCTCCGAAAAACCCCGGAAATCAGGTATAATACGACATCGGCTTTCCGGTGGCGTCCCCCTCTGTCCACCTCCATCCAGGTGAATTGGGGGCCCCGAATCGGGGGCCTTTTCGATCCTCTCGATTCGGGGCCCCCAGATGCTGACCACAACCCAGATCAACGCCCTCAAACCCCGCGAAAAAGCTTACAAAGTCGCGGATAGCAAAGGGCTTTACGTCCTCGTCAATCCCAACGGCTCGCTGCTCTGGCGGGTCAAATTCCGGTTCCACGGGATCGAAAAGAAGATGGCGCTTGGACGCTATCCGGATGTCGGCCTCAAGGAAGCCCGGGAAAAGCGAGATGAAGCCCGCGAGCAACTCGAAAGTGGCGTCGACCCTGTCGCGGCCCGGACGCAGGCTAGGGTGGAAGCGGAGATCGCCGCTCGCACCACATTCCGTCTGGTCGCCGACGAACTTATCGAAAAGATGGAGTTGGAGGGTAAGGCCGCCTCGACACTCAAGAAGGCCCGGTGGTTCGTGGATGTGCTGGGACCGGCCATTGGCAACCGCCCAATCGCCGACATAACTGCACATGAGCTACTCAAGGCTCTCCAGAAGCTCGAACGAAAGGGGCATCATGAATCGGCTATTCGCGCCCGATCGTTCGCTGGACGCATTTTCCGATATGCAGTCGCGACCCTACGAGCTCAGCACAATCCGGCAGACATCCTGCGCGGGGCTCTGATTAACCCCAAGGTAAAGCATCACGCCGCGATTCTGGAGCCGGCTCAGTTTGGCGAGCTCTTGCGCGCAATTGATGGGTATGGCGGAAAGATCGAGACCAAGCTGGCACTACAGTTGCTGCCACATGTCTACCTTCGGCCGGGGGAACTCAGGAAGGCTGAGTGGCCGGAGATCGATTTTGAAGCTGCGGTGTGGCGTGTGCCTGCCGAGAGGACGAAGATGCGCAAGCTGCACACCGTGCCGCTCTCAACTCAGGCTCTCGCCCTCCTGAGACAGCTTAGGGCTTTCGGGAATTCCGGCAGCTTTCTATTCCCTGCGAACAAGACCTTTTTGAAGCCTATCTGCGAAAATACCCTCAATGTTGCACTCCGTCGGTTGGGGTACACCGGCGACCAGATGACCTCACACGGTTTTCGCGCGACTGCGAGCACATTGCTCAATGAATGTGGTCTCTGGCACCCGGATGCAATCGAGCGGTCCCTTGCACACCGTGAACGCGATCAGGTGCGCGGTGCATATCACCGCGGTGCTCATTGGGAGGAGCGAGTCCGCATGGCGCAATGGTGGTCCGACCATCTCGTGGAGCTCAGGGACGGCGCCGAGGTTCTGCACCTCAAGTTCGGTACGTGATCGCAAGCTTGCTGGTCAGCGAGCGAAGATCCTTCATTGATGCCTGATGCGCTTCGGTGGGGTATTACTGCAGCGGCTTTTTCTTTGCGCATCGCTGGCTAGGATGGGCAGCGATCAGCAGCAGGAAACCCTGGATGGCCCGTACCTACTCTCGGCGTGAGTTCTACGATCTCGTCTGGTCCAAGCCCATCACCCACATCGCGAAGGATTTCGCGCTTTCGGATGTTGCGATCCACAAGATCTGTCGCAAGCACGAGATACCGACACCGCCACCCGGCTACTGGGCCAAGAGAAACGCAGGGAAGAGCGTCGTGCAAGCCAAATTGACGAAGGCGTCGCGAACTACGTCCGACAACGTCACGATCGCCGCCCCCGAGTTGCGCGGTGAAACAGCTGCGGTAGCAGCGGCCCGCGAAGCGGCTCGCGTGCGCGCCAGCGATGAGCCTGTCGGCGCAGTATCGCACCCCATTATTGAGAGAACCCTTGCGGGACTTCGTGCCGCTTCGCCCTCGTACAGGGGCCTCGTGAGCGTTGAAGGCCCTGACGTCATTCATTGCGAGATTTCTCCAGCCTCGATTGATCGCCTGGGTGAGATCCTCAAGCGGATCATCGCGGCGGTGGAGCAGCAGGACTTTCATCTCGAAGTTGGCGAGCGGCGTGCTCGCTTCCATGGAGATGGCGAGACGATCGGGCTGTCGGTCACCGAAACCTTCAAGCGCGAAAAGCATAAGTGGACGGCAGAGGAGGAGGCAGCGGAAGCGGCCTGGAGGCGAAAGACAGAGCGCCGGCAGGGAAACCCTTGGGACTGGGAGCACGTGCCATACCCCACTGTTCCCGAGTGGGATTACATCTGCACCGGGCAGCTCGGCATCGAAATGGAAGGCACCTATGTCGCCAGCGGTCAGGAGCCCCGCAAGACCTTTCGAGACGGTAAGGTCCAGAAACTGGAGACCCTTGCAAGCGACATTGCCGTCGCTCTTGCAGTCCTTGCCGTAGTAAAGCGTGAAGCACGCGAGCGCCGTGCCGAAGAGGAGCTGGCTCGGCGGGCAGCCCAGCGAGAGCGAGAGCGGCCCTTGCGCGAGGAGTTCATGAACGAGCGGCGACGCACGTGTCTCGACGGTCTGCTTGAAGATATGGCACGGCTGGAGAGGCTGCGATCGCTGGAACAGAGCCTGTCACGAATGGAGGCAAAGCCGGAACACGGTCGCGTCTCCACTTTCGTGCCGTGGGTTCGCGCCGAGTTATTGCGGCGAGAAGCCATGCTTTCGCTCGACGGCATGGAGGCACGTTTCCAAGCCGAGCGCATCTTCGGTGAGGATGACGACCACGGTTTTCAGTCCAACTCATGGCGGAGCCAATGGTCGGTTTCGGACGTCGGCTGAAGGCGCGACCGTAAACTTTTCAATGAGGTAAAGCTCCCCGCACAAAGTCCGATGGGTTCGGGATCCCCACCATTGCGGCGACTGGCACCGCGCGGCGTTTGGTCACGAGCACTTCTCCGGCTGCGGATTGTAAAGTCATGAATAGAATTTGGCGGTCATCGCACCCAGAGCACCGAGGCAAGCACCCGCACCAATCGTGTAGACCACAAGGTAGCTAAGCACCTCCCGATCAGTCCGAAAACCCGGCCCATCCCTCGGCTAAAGGCCATCAGGTTCATTGCTGTAAGTCCCAGAGTTTGCCCATGCCCAGACACCTCGCACAATCCGAGAGCTCGATAAGGCTACGCCCCTGCCGTCTCGGCCCGTTCGGTCATTTCCTTGATGGCCTTGTCTCGCCCGGCAATCACGTCATCGATTGATTCCGTGAATTCGAGTTTAACGATGTGCAGCTTCGGGAAATGCTTTTGCATGGTTTCCTGATACTTCAGACAAAGCTCAGTAGTCGCAATTGCATTATCGACCGCCATCTTACGGGCCATCTTGAGCAACCCAGCTGCGGGTAACAGCTTGGGCATCATGGCCAGTTCCTCTTCCTTGGAGAGCCTTAAACCTCCCACCCATCCAGAGACGCTCTTGGGAGGTGGCATCGTCGCCATCAATTCCTCACGCCGACGCCCGTAATCATGAAATGCCCCACGAATGCTCTCGTTAAATCCGAAGCACTCACTATACTGCATGAGGAAATCGTTTTCCTTGATCTTCATCAGAAGGTTTTGTTCGGGGTCTGATAGTTCTCTCGCTTGGCTGGAATCGTATCCGACGGCAACACCTTGTTGAGATACAAGTTGCTTTGGCTCTTGCCATTGGAGTATTTCATCCCAAGGAACGCCGTGTGGATTAAGTTCCTTTATCGCGTGCCTAGCTTCGTTGGATAGCGTCGATAGCTTATAGGCAATCTGATAGAGCAGCCCTTGTGTTACTTCGTCCTGCTCCTGCCGCCGCTGCCGCTCGACAAGGAAATAGCCCAGAAGTGCGGCGACGACCGCGAGGAACGAACCAATACCGGATACCCAATCCGCGATGGTTCCGCTCTCCCATCTGTCCGTAGAAGTTCTAGCTGAGAACCAGTCACAACGCGGCGAAACGGGCTCGCGAGAAATCTGGACATTAATTCTAACGGACGAGCCAGCAAAGTACCGACATACCCGAGCCGAACCGGCACCACCCCTTACATCACCATGCCCAGGCACATGCATATGGTAACCGGGAGGGATAAGCGTCGAAGAGATCAACAGCCGGTTGTTAGACCACATTAGCCCAATATCGAGCAGCGCGACTACCGATACGACGACAGCAGCCCAGAACGACTTACGACGATGCAGCTTAACGGACATGCGCCCCCCCCCCAAACTTCCATTTAAGGAACAGCAGATTGGCGGGCAATTGGAAACGGTGAACCGTATGGAGCCAGTCGGGGAAAATGAGAGGGGCGGCCTGAAAAATCTGAACATGAGTCTGCTGTGTGGGCTGCCATCGACCCTTGTTTGCCATTCAACTGCCGATTTCAGCTTCTGAGAAGCGGTCGGTCCGCCTTCCCTTTCTGGGCGGCCAAGGCGGGCCGGTAGGAGGCTATGAGCTTATTGACGAGTAAGCGCCCGTCGGAGCAAATGCGAGGGCACAAGATATTGGTGACCGAGACAACTCGACATTGGAGGACATTTCTGCCCGAGTGGAGGGGAATTCGATTTCGCTATAATCGTTTCATCCGATGGAGACGGCTCGGGGTGTTCAACAAGATTTTCTCCGCCCTTTCGGCGCAAGGCGGCAAGACAGACCAGTTGACGATCGACGCGACGCATCTGAAGGCACACCGGACAGCCGCAAGTCTGTAAAAAACGGGCTATTCTCAGACGTATCGGACGCACCAAAGGCGACCTGAACTCGAAGCTCCAAGCCGTGTGCGACGGCTTCGGCCGCCTACCATTAAGATGGCAGAATCTTCACGAGGCAGACCAGCCGGACCCGCGCCTGGATGCCGGTGTTTACGGCTCCAGACCCAGCCGCAGATTTGTGACCTCAGCAGGACTCTTGCCGGGGCATCGTCGCAGTCTCATACTGGATGGGATGACGCAGCAGACAGAAAATTCATTAGGAGCCATCCCGTCGCCACGCGAAATGATGCGGGAAAAGAGGCCATATCTGTTCTCTGACAGTGACGTTGATCACTCTGTCGCCCTCCCGAAAACAAACTTTGAGTATCATCTGGATACGCTCACCGCTCGAAAACAAGAGTATGAGTTCGAAGATTTCTGTCGAAAACTGGCTGAAAAGGAGCTTTGTCCCAATCTGACAATCCAAACCGGCCCTACTGGTGGCGGGGATGGCAAGACTGATGCAGAAACCTATCCTGTTGCCGCTGAAATTGCGGAACGATGGTGGATGGGGACTCCGTCCGCAGGAAGTGAGCGGTGGGCGTTCGCATTTAGTGCGAAGAAAGATTGGAAACCAAAGTTAAAGTCAGACGTGAAAAAGATATCGGAGACAGGAAGATCATACGATGTTGTTTATTTTATAACTAATCAATTCGCAGCGGATAGGGATAAGGCAAAATTACAGGATGAATTGAGTAAGCAATATTCCTTCCGTGCGCATATTTTAGACAGATCGTGGATTGTTGAAAAAGTTTATGAAAATGGCCATTTGGCTATGGCAATCGACACCCTTGCTATCGAAGGCGCGCAGTCTGAAATAATTCAGAAATTTGGACCAAATGATGCCGCCCGCGTAGCGGAGCTTGCTGAACTCGATAAACAAATCGCCGACCCAAACCGGTACATCGACACGCGATTTCAACTGGCTTCGGATTGCTACCGTTCTGCCATCCTCGCAAGGGGACTGGAAAGGCCAAGGACGGAGGTGGAGGCGCGCTTCGAGCAAGCCATGCGGATCGCTGACGAACTTGGCGAAACGCAACAGGCGATGCGCATACGATATAATTATGCCTGGACGCAATTTTGGTGGTTTGAAGATTTAAAGAAATTCGTGTCGCTTTACGATGACGTAGAGAAACGAATAACGGGAACAACCCATAGTTCCGATGTCAAGCATCTACATACCTTATGGTCGCTTGCTACTTCTTGCATTCGCAATGGTAGATTAAAAGCTGACGATATTGATATTGCGCAGAAGCGAAACACCCTTGCTGCCATCCTAGACCCGTTGGCCGCCGATACGGCTAGGCCCAACAACGCTTTAGAAGACAAGACATATCTCACGCTCATGCGACTGCACGAGACGATGAGTGATGCAACGCAAGAGGGGCTGAACGATTGCTGGAAAAGTCTGGGCGAAATTCTTGAAGCTTCAAAACCTCTCGGAAGCTACCCGGTAGAGTTGCTGGAAAGCATTCTTGGCGAATTGGGCGCTGTTGTTGATAGCCCAGAGTTCGACGAAGTTTATACCAAGCTGACCGAGGTGATCGCGCAAAGGCGGAGTGATGGTTCGGCTGGACAAGCTCATATCAAGAGAGCTTTCCAAAAGCTCGAACTTGAAAATCCGTATGAAGCGATCCGATGGCTTGGCCGAGCTGAGGAGCTTCTGCTCAAGCGTGAGTACAGGGATGAACTGACACAGGCACTCCTTGGCAGCAGCGGAGCGTACAGCGTTGTAGGTTTGCGATGGGCGGCGAGGAATAGGGCGTTGGCGGCTCTAGACCACACAATGCAGGAGTTTAGGGAAAGCGGAGAGGTTGAATGGGCTGCATGGATAGCAGCAAAGCAACTTGTCTGGTCGGAACTTCGATTGGGACGTGTCCCCCAAGCCCTTGCTGCGATGATCTTAGCCAAGATGTTGCTGGCAGCCTCCAATCCCTCCGACGAGCTAATGGAGGAGGCCAAGGAAGATTTTATATCAATTGAAGTGGCATTTGGTTTGCTACTATTGAACCTAAAACCCGATCAGCTTGATGCTGTCGCTAGATTGCATGATAGTTTTGAGGAATATGATCTTGTCATTCCCGGAATGGCGATGCTGTTCTCCTTGGGTCAGCGGCAGGCGCTTCGGGATGAAGGATATTGCCCAACCGAACAAACAGACCAAGATATTGAAGATTTTCTTGCTGGTTGGATCAGCGTACCCGGTGCGGATCAGATGCCAGATCGCGCGATCTTACTGGATCAGGCGACGGTTGAATTTCGTTCTGTCGTCCTCGGCTGCTCGATATTGCTGACCAGCAACACGGACCCAGTTTCGGTCGGAATAGCGGAGTCGCTCCTTGGCGGCCTCGAGAGCTTCATGGCGACGAGTGACGAACGTACGCATCCGTTGAGGGTCGCCTTGTTCGGATGGTGATGGATCGCTCTTAAGGACGCTCTTGAGAGCGGTCGTAGGAGCGGTTGTTGTGGGTCAAATCACGGTTTTCGGTGGGCCTGAGCGTCGGCGGCGTTGGCGTGAGGACGAGCGCGCGAAGATTTTGGCCGAGGCCTTTTCTCCGGGTGCCTGCGTGGCGCGTGTAGCTCGCCAGTATGACGTGTCGACGGGGCTGATTTACACTTGGCGCCGCAAGGCTTGCTTTGGGGCTGGCGCGGCAGGCTCTTCAGCGGCGGTGGAGGTCGGCTTCGTCGAAGCCGTCGTGCTGGATGACGGATGTAGCAAACAGTTAGCGTCGCCGCCCGCTGTTGTGGTGGATCTGCCTGGCGGGCGGCGCGTGAACATCTACGCATCGGCACCGCCGGGCGTGGCCGCGGCGGTTCTGAAGGCGCTGATCCGATGATCCCTGTCCCGAACGGAAGCAAGGTCTGGCTCGCGTTAGGTCATACTGACATGCGCCGCGGAATGCGGTCGCTCGCCTTGCAAGTTCAGGAGGCCTTGAAAAAGGACGTCCACGCCGGCGACCTGTACGTCTTCCGGGGCCGGAGCGGATCGCTGTGCAAGATATTGTGGCATGACGGCCTCGGGATGTCGTTATATGCAAAACGTTTGGAAAAGGGGCGTTTTGTGTGGCCCGCCGCAAAGGACGGGACGGTCGCGATCTCGGCTTCGGCAATGGCCTGCCTGCTCGAGGGTATAGACTGGCGCAACCCCCAGGAGACCTGGCGTCCGACGCAGGTTGGCTGATGGCCAGCGTCAATCAGGGTGAGACAAAACTCGCGCCTGGTCGAGCACCGGATCGAGGGCAAAATCTGCGGAAAAGTGGCTAAAAGTCTGGGGTTTGTGGGCTTCTGATGCTATAAGTGGGCATGGCCTCGAGCGACGCATCCGACGAGCTTCTCCAGTTACGCGCCGAGCTCGCCGTCGTTCGTGAACAGGCAGAACAAGCCCAGGTCAAAGCACTCGTGGCCGAGGCGCAGGTCGCCAAAGTTTGGGCTATCAATGCCGACCTGCTGGCTCGCAACGCGCACCTTGAGCTGATGAACGAGAAGATGCGCCGCGATAAATACGGCGCGAGCTCCGAGCGCAGCCGGCATCTGCTCAATCAGCTCGAACTGACCTTCGAGGAACTCGCGGCCAACGCGAGCGAAGCCGAACTGCTTGGGCAAATTGCGGCCGCCAAGACCACTACGGTTGCAGCGTTTACCCGCAAGCGATCCACTCGCCGCGACTTCCCGGCCGACGTGCCGCGCGAGAAGATCATTATCCCGGCGCCAGAGCTGTGTCCGTGCTGCGGCTCGGACGATCTGAGCCATCTCCCCGCGGTGATCACCGAGACGCTCGAGAGAGTGCCCGCTCGCCACAAGGTGATCCAGACGGTCCGGGAGAAAGTCTCCTGCCGTAAGTGCGAGAAGATCAGCCAGCCCCCGGCGCCCTTCCACGTCACGCCGCGCGGAATGTTCGGGCCGCACTTCCTGGCGAACCTGGCCTTCCAGAAGTACGGTCTGCACCAGCCCCTTAACAGCCAGCGCGATCGGCTCGAGGCCGAAGGCATCCCCTTGAGCCTCTCGACGCTCGCGGATCAGATCGGCGCGATCTGCGTGGTGGTGAAACCGCTGTTCTTGCTGCTGGAGGCCCATGGGCTCGCCGCTGACCGCCTGCATGCCGACGACACCACCGTTCCGCTTTTAGCAAAACGGAAGACCGAAGTGGCGCGGATCTGGGACTATGTGCGCGACGATCGCCCGTTCGGCGGGCCGGCGCCTCCAGTGGCGCTGTGCTACTACTCGAGCGATCGCAGGGGCGAGCATCCTCGCGCCCACCTGGCCGGCTATACGGGTATTCTCCAGGTCGACAGGTATGCCGGCTTCAATGCCCTGTTCGAGGAAGGCTGGGCGGATAAGCCCATGACGCGCGCTAATTGCTGGGCTCATGGGCGCCGGGAATTCTTCAAGCTCGTCGACCTCAGGCAGCAGCTCAAGCGTAAGAAGAAGGGCGCCACGCCACTCATCTCGCCGCTGGCGACCGAGGCGCTTGAGATCATCGATCGGCTCTTTGCCATCGAGCGCGACATCAACGGCAAGCCTGCTGCCGAGCGCCTCGCCGTTCGTCAGGAGCGGTCCGCTCCGATCGTGGCCGAGTTGGAAACCTGGATGCACGAGACCCGCAGCAAGCTCTCTCGTCACGATGCCGTGGCCAAGGCCATCGCCTACCTTCAGAACGACTGGGCGGGCTTCACCACCTTCCTCGCCGATGGCCGGATATGTCTCTCAAACAACGCCGCGGAGCGTCAGCTGCGCAGCGTTGCTCGAGGAAGAAAAGCCTGGTTGTTCGTGGGCTCGGACCGCGGCGGCCAGCGCGCGGCGATGATGTTCAGCCTCTTCGGCACGGCTCGGCTCAACGAAGTCGATCCGCTCGCCTGGTTCACCGACGTCCTCGACCGGATCGCTGACATTCCACAGAACCGCCTTCATGAACTCCTCCCGTGGCACTGGAAGGCCGCTCAGCAGCAGGCCGCCGAGGAACTCGTCGCCTGAACCTCCGTCAACGCGACAACCTCGCGGCGGCTATCGAATGCGTACTGACGAACGCGATGTGATGCCTCACCGGGAGACGCTTCGGATCGTCATGCGGTCAAACGAGGGTGACGAGGATGCAATTCCGCAGCATCGGATTGTTGAAGAAACCGGGGCGTCATTTTTTGAAGTGAGCTACTCCCTGAATTTTCGGCAAGTTAGTGCCGAGAAAATCCAGAGCTACCGTGACTGGCTACAGGTGGTTCTTATTGAAATCACCTGCCATTTCGCAATCGTGCGCCATGTTGAGAAATGGCTTGAGAAGATTGCCGATGGAGAGCGAGGCTTTACCCGTGCCTTGGTGTTCAGCGATATGTTGACCGCCAACTGTAACGTATTTGGAGATAAGCCGCCAATTCACATTGCAGATCATCTGAAATCTGATGCCCGCGAATTTGCCCCGCTGCGAACGACGCCGCTTATCGTAAGAGAGGCGAAGAAGCGGGAGGTCGAGAATGATCCCAAGTTTGGAAAGGGCGCTCCACCGGATCAATTCGCCAAGCCGGAGGATATGAAACATACAGACCGGACAGTTCTGTCCCCTATCCAGTTGGATTTGTGGAACAAGGCTGGCTGGCATGGAACTGCTTTCATGGTTCACCCGCAGTTACCCGGCCCGCTCCTCGCGTTGCATTTTCGGGATGCCGGTGCCGCAAGGCGAATTTTTGAAGATTGGCATGAACGCTGGGGTCGAGAAGGAAGCGACGAAAATGTGCGCATTTCTATCATCACAGGCGTCGATCAAAAGGAGCCGTTTGCATATTCTATGCAGGTCGCACCGGTCTTTCGTACTGGCCTCGTTCAAGGCGGAAAGACATTCCTATCCCTTTCTCGCCACATGCGGCTCAACGCGACCACGCCGGATAATTTGAACAATTTCTTGGTCGCCTATCATAAGGCGGGTGAGTTTGGATTGGTGCCTGCCATCACACCGCCTGGGCAAGCGTTCCCGGAACCAATGTATGATCTCATTCAGCCGAGGCGAATGCTGGAGGTTCGCCCTGCATGGACCATCGAGGAACACGACCCAGACCTGTCCGTACTGCAGGATGACGACGATCCAATTATTCCCGAAGACCAAGCTGATCCACCAGTTCGCCGTGCTATGGCGCAACTAATGGCATTTCGCGGATCAGGCCGCCCGCAAGTCGATTGAAAAACGCGTAGTTCAAAATCATTGTCGATAAATATATCCTTTGAGAGTTCAGAATGTTTGAAGAAAAATCGAATAATAATGCCCGATCTTATTCATTCAGCCTATTTTCTGCGCTGCCTGCTACTGTTCGGGCTTTCCTGAACCTCTTTCTGATCGTTCTCGTCGCGCTCATGGTCTTCGGGGTTGTAGAGCGCGTATGGGACATTCCAGCGTTCCAGAAAGTTGTCGAAGTTCTCACTGATGGTCTCAAGCTCATCATTGGAGCCATCTTGGGCGCTCTTTCGGCCGAAGGCGCGAAACACCTTAAGCGGCAGGATGCCGAGGGGGCTGATGACTAACGGACCGAGAGTGGTGAACATCAATCCACCCCATCTGAAGAAAAAGTAGTAGCCGATATCTGGGTGCGAGAATGGCTTCAGATCTGCGCCGTTTCGACGATTGAGCCAGTCTCTGAAGAGATTTACGCCAGTGAAAGCACCGATCACTGCAGCAAACGTGCTGAAAATGGGCAGCCTTGTGAAAGCGTATGTCAAAAGATCCATCAGAGTTGCAATGACCGCGAGGTCTGCCCAAAATTTTACACGAAACCTGTCCGGGTATCTGCCAATAACTATGCCAATGGCGATAAGCACAAGTTGAATCTTGGGCGACAGGGGGCCCTCGCCGGGCAGTTCCTTTTCCGAAGCGTACCTTTCGACAAACTTGTCAAAGTCTGGCTTATCGCGTGGAGGATTCTCGGGAGGTGCGAGCCGGACGGGAAGAATGCGAGTATGCTTTCCAAAGGCACTGATGGAGTGAACCTTGAAGCCCGAGAGCGTGATATGAGCGACACGACCATCGCCAGCGTACATCGCTACGTGGTCTACTGGCGAGGACGTGAAATACATCATCGCCCATGACAGCCGAGAATCTAACCGTTGGGTGAAAATCGCATCGCCGGGCCAAAGCTGCTCAACAACCTCATTTGGCACCTTCCCTAGAAAGGCCATAGCCATCCCGCCGTCTCTTTGGTCGGGACCGAACCGGCCTGTCCGCCGCCGATAATTTAGATAATCCCAAAGCGCGAAAAGCATTTGATTTGGATATCATAATGTACAGCTTTGGCGCCAGTCCACACCTAAAGCCCTCCCACAGCCACACTGAAGCAAGCTGTTAAACGCGCGTTACGGAAGGAGCAGTGAGGCGTCCCCGTAAGAGTAGAACCGGTAGTCATTTTCAATGGCATGGCGGTAAGCCGCCTTCATCCGCTCCAGCCCCATCAGCGCACGCGTGGAACGTCCGCTCTCCTTTTCCGGGCGCTCAAGACCAGACAGAGCACAATGTCCCACGACGCGGCGTTCCTCTGCTGACGGCACACGACCCTTGCCGGTCGTTCAGCAGCCAATTTCACGCTCCCAGGTGCGGACCGGCAGCTTCCCCATTCTGGATGGCCCGGACGGGCCGTATGCTGACTAAGCCCTCATGGGCGCGCGAGGCGGAAAGCAGCTGATCATCAGGCCCCACTGTAGCTCGGTTTTGCCCCTCTCACTGGTAGAAGTTGCAAGCAGCGAGCTAAGCCCCCATGCCATTTTCGGTGCGTTATATAACAAGTTAGCTCTTGAACGCGACCTTGTGTGCCGGATATGTTCCGTCAAGAACTGGGAGGGTTGAGCGGATGCCGTCACGTTTTCCTTGGAAAGGTAACTATCAGAAAGTCCCGCCGAATGTCCGAGCATTGGTCGATGCCATCGACGGTGATTTGATCGCGGTTGCAGCGACGAAGAAAATATCCCGGGATGATATCGCCGCAGGCCTGTATGCTCATGTTGGCTTGCGGATTGAGAACGGCGAAGTTGCTACATCTGGCACGGTTTCGCCTCCCGCTGACGCCGGTAAATGGTCGGAACGAAACGCCTTAGGTTGGGATCGCAAGCGCCAAGACTGGCCTATGGTTCAAAAGACATGGACTTTTGAGTCACCGAATTTTGGTGATGGCTCACGCAATGGGTGGACGATGCGTTCTTGGACAAAGGACGTTTATCAACACCAGATTTTTGAACCGCAGGGAATGACAGTGGAGTCAAGCGTTCTTGAAGATCGCGGCGGCGACGCGGTCGTGGTGAAGTTCGCTCTGTCTCCGATGCTGGAACGGGGAATGCCCGAGTTCGACCTGATGCTACTTTGGTCGATCAACGTGCTCCAAGAAAACACCGGGGTCACCGGCGCTTTCGCGAGCGACGCGAGCAGAGATGAATACGCTGCCACAGTCACACTCGACTGGCAGATATTCCCGCCGGGTACGGCTGATGAGGTTGTGGCGCGGCTAGTGGGATCGGCGCGCCCAGCGAACGTACCAGATTTCGAGAAGCACGTGCGAGAGCGGGTACGACTGTTCGAGGAGTTCCGGCCGAAGGCTTACATCCGCGGACAAGGTGGATTCGGGTCTTACTTCGGAGCTCAGTTTGCCGACGATTTAGTCGTGTTCGAGAACTTGAAGTATGGCAACGCCGTTTATCTGCTCTACCAGGATTGGAGCGAGATATCTCAACGATCGCGTCTTGACCTTCTCCGCAACCAAGACGCTCACTTCGACCGGGTCATGCATACGGAGGGATGGCAAGCACGACTGACTGCTCTGCTTCACGATAAGCTGTTCGAGCGCGGATTGCGAAGGCGACGGAACGGCTATCGGCCAAAGCGTCGCGGCCGATAATGATTAGAAGCACCGATCTGGATGCAAATCCATATCGGACGGTTACACGGATCAGCGACAACGCTATTCGTTCGATGTTTGCTAGTCTGCCCCCCCCCCCCCCCCGGGGCGCTAGACCAAGTCAGACTTGTCGCCGAGCTATCGACCGATCACGGCTGCACGGTCTGGCGCCGCCAACTCTCGACAGCCTTGGTTAAATCGCTGGCACAGGTCGCGCCTGCCCAGCAGTCCCAGAAATCGATCGTTCCGGACAGCGGTTCGTTGCGCGGCATGGCGATCCTTATCCTAGTTGGCAGTAGAATGGCGTCACCCACGACGAGGGCTTCGCCCGTATCGAGGATGGGAAGCAGATCGCTGAACCCGCCCAAGCTGTCGGGCAGGAGTCGGCGGACTACGGCCTGGTCGTCGCCGTTGGTGAGCCGCATGGCGATGAGGTTGCTGCACTGGCTGACGACGGTGCGGCTGACTTCAGAGGGGCGCTGGCTGATGACGACAAGGCCAACGCCGTATTTTCGGCCTTCCTTGGCAATCCGTTCGAAAACTGCGATGGCATTCTCCATCGCGCCGCCGTCATGATGCTCGGGAATGTAGAGGTGCGCCTCGTCGCAAAACAGGGCAATCGGGTGGCGGCTCCCGCTCGGAATCCATTGCTGCACTGAAAAAGCGAGACGGGCGACCATACCGACGATTAGGGGCAGGACATCGGACGGGACTTCGGAGAAATCGATGATCTTTACGCCGCCTTTGGCGCTTTTCGCGGACCGGCCGCCGAGCAGGACCGCGACAATGCGGTCGAGCCAGGCATAGTCCAGTGTCGCACCGGTGGCTGGGAAAAGGAAGCCCAAGCGCCGGTCGCCTCGTTTGTTATCGAGGCGCTGGATCAGCCTGGAGAGCTTGCCGTTGAACTCGCCCATCTTCTCGGTGCCGGCCTTAGCGCCCGGAACCATTTCCTGATTGAGATCACTCAGGTTGCCGAGAACTCGCTCAATGTCGAACGGCACAGGGCTGTCGATCGTGAAATTGGCGAGCACGGCGCCGTGACCGCCATCGCTCAGAAACGCCCTTTTCGCCTCGGTGATCGCGCGCGACATGATCATTGCCTGGTTCGGGGCATTGGTGTCGGACCGGTCTACGAACATCGAGACTAGGGCTTCGTATGCCATCAGCCAGTAGGGCAGATGGAGGACGCCATCTTCTAAGCCGCGCCCAGCTTCTATGTCGGCGGGCCCGGCAACTCGAAAATGCTCGAAGCCATCGCCCTCCATTGAGCGATACTCACCGTGAATGTCGAAGACGATGGCATTGCCGCTCTCGAGCTCGGCGATCTGCTCGAGCAGGCGCGCCGTGGTCCACGACTTGCCCGAGCCTGTGCTGCCGACCACGAGTGCATGCCTCTGGAAAAGCTTGTTGCCGTTGACGTAGGCTTCGGCAGCTGTGTCGAGTGTGTAGTTGCCGAGCGAGAGATGCTGGCCGTCACCCGAGACCGCGGAGATCACGCGCATAAATTTGGTCAGCCGCTCGCCTTCAAGCGTGAAGCAGTTGGCGTCGATCTCCGGGACGGTTTCGAGGGTGCGCCTAAAGACGTTGTCGCGCTGGCCAAGGCGAGCGATCATTGTGCCGATCAGTGCGATGCGCACGAGGTTGACCTCGGGGAACGCCTGCTCGGCAAGGCCTTCTCCCTCCGCATGGCTGCGGGCTTCGACCGCGGTGCGGGTGATTTTCTGGATGATGCCGATGAGGTGCTGGCCGGCCCGACTGCTTTGCAGGGCGACGAGGCGATTGACCTGCAATGCGCGCATCGATTCGATGTTGGCCACCTTCACGACAACAGTCGCGGTGTCGACCGACTGGACCTGCCCCAGTGCATCGGTGTCGTCATAGTCGAGAAAGCTCACGCAGCAGCCCCCAATGTCAAATCGAGAAAGTCAGGAAGGGTCCAGACGGGTTTGGCGGCAAGCGCCACGCCGCCGGGCGCATCGTGGGTAAAGGCCCGCGCACCGCCAGCGCCGTCATCCTCGATGGCAAGATACTTGCGGCAGCGCCCGCCGCCCAGGAACGCCTTGGCGGTATCGGACAAGGACTTAGTGATGACGACGATGGGAGTAGCATCACGATCGCAGCGCTCGACGAGCTTTTCCTGCACGTGGGGATCGTTGAACCCGTAGCCGACGCAGAAGTAGGAGCGCGCCGTCTCGAGCGCGGCGTCACTACAGCTGAAGATCGTGCGGAACGGTTCGGTATGGGTGAGACGATACTTGTCGATGCCCGGTGTGATCATAAGCGGCGAGAAGCCCGGGGGCGTGTCGCGGCCCACTCGCACGCCGACGATCTGACCCTGGCCGTTGTGGAACCAGTCGAGCGAGCCGTGCACTTTCCAGACCCGCACGACGCGTGACGGATCGCCTGGCGCCGCTGCTCCTCTCGTGCCGCTGCTCTTCGGCTTCGACTGCAGGTATCCCGGGGTGAAGCCGGTATGATGAAGGAAATCCCCGGCGTCGGCGGCATATTCGGCGAGGCGGTCGTAATTGGGCGTAACGACATCGATCGTGTGGTGGATGCTCGCGAAGAGGTGACGAAATAGCCGGGTCAGCGGTAGCGCGCGGCGGTCGTTCAGCACGTCCAGGAAGACGCGCTCGTCGTGCGGAAGAAGCAGGGCACGGGTAGCTTCGGCGACATGCGCCGTCTGTCGGTCGGTCATGCGCACCGCTTGGAGCGCGGTCTCGAGATCGGTGCCGGCAGCTAGGGCATCGACGAACCGCTGCCATTCGGCACTTTCTTCGGCTTGCCATTCGGTCGGAACGGCAAGGCCGCGCAAATGGTCGGCGAGCGGCCACATGCCCGGTAATCCTTGCGCCGCGGAAGCCCCACTTCCAAGGATGATCACTGGCGTTAAAGCGAGAGCAGCTTGCGCAAATTCAGTAATCTTATCGAAATCGGATATCGTCGGCACCAACTCTCTCTTTCGAGCCCTTAGTCTATTACAAACGTTGGCGAATTTTGAGCACCTACTCAAGAGCTAAAGGGAGATTTACACAAGAACAACGTGGCACTGAATCCAACCCAAGACCAAAGGCTTGACAAATTGTGCACCTGAACAAAGGGCAGGTTTTCGAGGTTGCGGGGTGAAATTCGGTCAGTCGCCATCCTCCAATTGGCAAGCCGCAGACCCGGGCTTGCGCAGCAGCGGAGTGAGCGTCGGCTTACCTTGGCCAGCCGCTCCAAAGGCGACTGTCGGCTAGGTCCCAATCACGGTCGCTCGATCAGCCGCCGCAGGGTTCGCATTGGCACGAGAGTGATCGCTCCGACCTTAATCCTCTCGATAGAGCCGTCGGCAATCATCTGGTAGAGCTTCGAGCGGCCGATGCCAGTCAAACGGCACGCCTCAGGAATACGAACAGCCAAGGGCTCGGTCGGCGACTGATTGATGTGTTTCTTTCCCCTCGCCGTGGTCAGATCGTCATCCATCATTTCACTCCTTTGCCTGCGTTCGAATTCCCAACTGCCCTTTCGCCACCCCCTCTTGCTGCCTGCTCCGCAACCAGGCGAATGAAGGCGTCATAGCGAGCCTGTCCGAGCTTTCGCGTCGCCGCATCGAAAGCCGGATGGTGAGCCGTCAGCGTCAGTTGATGCCGCACGAACAGCCCGACAACCTCAGTGAGGTAATCAAGCCTGCGCTCCATGCGCTCAACCGCCCTCGCCTGCCGCTCCAGCTTCTTCCCGAACTGCTGCTCAGCCTCGACATCTTCGCGGCGCTCAAACCAGGCGCCGAGCGCCTCGGTCATGATTGCGGTCTTGGAATTGTTCGGCGTGGCCGCCAACGCATCGAGCCGCGCCGACAGATGGTCTGGCAGATAGAGCTGATGGCGGGTCTTGCGCGTCTGCATGCGCGCCAGAATGCCCGCAGAAAAATACCGGTGATAGACATCGACGGATGCACCGAGGATACTTTTCAATGCACCTCGTGACCGTCATCAGAGTTCCGGGCCGCCGCGATCAATCCCGCGCCGCCATGTGATCCCCGCTCCCCGCACAAGGCCGGACACCTGCTGGTTGAGGTGCTTCTCCAGTTCGGGTCGCCAAGGCACAAGCGTGAACTCCCGGGACTTCTCGATTAGGGCGTACTTCTCGCCGCCGATCTGGACAGCCCGGAGATAGGTCCCCTCGACATGGGCATGCCTATTTTCAGCGAACGGCAGCCCCAGTTCTTCGGAGAGTTGGCCGGCCACACGGCGAAGCTCACGCTGCTGCAGGTTGGCAAGCAGGTTTGCCCTGAAACGAACTGTGCTGCCTTCCTGCTCGGCGAAGCCCTGTTCGATGAGCCATTGCCGGCGCTGCTGAAGAGCGCCGCGAACTTCGCCGCCCATTCGCCCCTGAAGCGGCTCGGGATCCTGGGCGATGCACTGCCTGTCCAGCCAGGTCGGTCCGTCATGCTGAACCAACTGCTCCAAAGGGCGCTCGGCCAGAACCTCCACCTTGACCGGACGGTTTTGCGCCAGGCGGTATTCGTACTGTTCGACCCGGTTGAGATGGTCTTCCGGGATCTTCCAGCTCCCGTCGAGTTGGCGCTCCACCCCGCCCTGAGCCCGCCGAATAGCTTCAAGGCGACGCACGTGGGTTTCGGCAAATTCCCGCCTGGCGGTGCGATCGTGGACCAAGTGCTTGTTGACGCTGTAGATCCCGCCATTGGCAGCGGCGATCTCGGCGACGTTGCGGTCCGCAATGCGGGTGCCGAACCGCGCCTGCTCGACCCTGACAAGCCGCCCCTGCATGGCGCCGTCGGCCAAGTCGTGTCCGAGGTCGACGTAATGCGTCCGGCCATCGGTCGCCTCGACGATCATGTAGTGGCGATCCTGGTGTTCGTCGGACAGGCCGCGCGCTTGCACTCGGCCGACGATTGCGCGGTCCTTGCCGGGCTCGAAGATCGTATAGTCATGCGGCACCAGTTCGGGCCGCGCTTTCAGGCGTTCATGCATGGTGGCGATAATGTCGCCGCGCTTGCGCATTGTTCGCAGAACACCCTCAAGATCAGGATCGAGGCGGTAGCGCCCCTTCTCTTCCTCGACAGCGAGCCCCATCCGCGCGAGCGTAGCAAGCCGCGCTGCACGCACGCTTTGTTCGAACGGGTCGCGATGCCAGGCCGGTGCCAGCCCCTGCTCATCGAACGAGGTCAGCAGAGTCCGGTCGATCTGAGTGAAGCGCTCGGCAGAAATTTCGGAGCGCCGCGCTTCCTGAATTTCCAACTCGGTGCGCGGTCCGAGATCGAGACTGACGATATCCGAAGCGCGGGCGGCGATGCCGCGGCTAATGTAATCGCGGGCGATGACCAGATCCTTGCCCCGGTCATCGACGCCGCGCACGATAATGTGGGTATGGGGATGGCCGGTGTTGTAGTGGTCGACCGCCACCCATTCGAGGCGGGTATCGAGGTCCTTTTCGGCGTCCTGCATCAGACGGCGCGTCAGAGATTTCAGGTCCTCGTAATGCTGGCCGTCTTCGGGCGAGACAATGAAGCGGAACTGGTGGCGATCGCCGGCTCCGCGCTCGAGGAACGCCTTGCCATCCGCAACATCGGCTTCGGGGCCGTAGAGCGTGCCCCGCTCGCCTTCGCGGGTAGTGCCGTCGCGCTGAAGATAGCGCAGATGAGCAAGGGCAGCCTTGGCGCCTTTTCCGGCCAGCTTCACGTAGCGAGCCTTGACGATCACCCGGCGCGCGCGGGACGCGCCAAAGCCGTCACGATTTGCCAGCACCCGTCCTGGAGCAGCGCCGCGGCCGATCCGGCTTCCAACGAAGCGGGCCTTTCCGCTTCCAGAAGTGCGTCGACCTCCCCCGGCCTGATTGACCGCCCGCCGCAGAGCATTTCGGAAGGAACGCTCCTTGCCGATGTGGCCAAGCCATACCAGGAAGTTGTCATCCATCGCGCTTACCTCGCTTGCAAAGCCCTCGATGAGGGATCGCGCACGCGCGGCTTCAAGGGCCTCCATCGCCAGAGAGCTCCAAAGCCGCAGGACTCTGCCATTTCTAAGGCCAAAAATCCGGCGATGGAGGCATGGCAAGGCCAGGAACCCGCCGAAGTCTCGCAAAAAATGATGTGCAGGCAAGGGGTTGTGTCGCAGCGCGAGACTACTCCTTTTAACTTGCCCTCCCCTTTCTCACCCTCCCATGCCTTCCACACTCTCTCCTCCGCCAAGTTCGCCGAAATTAGCGAGGCCGCCTCGCTCGGCACGCGCGCACCAAAATCAAGCCCCCTACTCGATGCCACTTTCATAGGCCTGCGGAGTTATTCTCCAGCGGTTTCGAAAAGGTTCTGCTGGGTGGTATCGGGTCGATGCTCCCCGATTTGGCCATGCCTGCAGGTGCCAGCGTGGCCCCAAATCCAGGCGAAAGCAGCTCGGCAATGGGATCGATCCACGTAGCAAACTGATTAGATCACGCCGGTTAGCCGTAAGGGAAACCGGACAGAAAAAGGGCGTCGCCGGTCACGGCGACGCCCGGTATTTGGCGCTCGATTTTATGGGAACAAACTTGCCTAGGTGCGGCGTCCGCTCTTCCCAAGGTGGGCCTCGCAGACCTCCTTGGTAATATCCTGGAGCATCTTCGCCCGATCACCCAACCATTCCAGTTCGACATCCCTGACGTTGTAGTGCGGTGAGTAGCGGGCCTTCACATAAGCCTGCTGAAGAAGTTCGAAGCAGCGTCGGGCAAACTTTGTATCTCGCGGCCAGACCGGTATCAGATCACGAGCGATATCCTCAGCCTTGTTCCGTAAGAACTCAAGGTTGTGCGACTTCGGACTGTAGAGGGTCAGGGTTAGCAAATTGCAGTGATACAGTTGCTCCACTGCCTGGTGCAGTTCGAACACAGCCTTATTTCGCCAGTAGACATCATCCCCCTGACTCCGTTGGAGGCGGAAAGTGGAAAGTGACCGATCCGCCATGGAGAACCAACGCGTGTAGTTTTGCTCGGCCTCAACAAAAGCCACCGCCGTATCCAGCGGCTTGGGCATCTCGAAGTGCTGCTCCTCGAGCGAATAGAGGACGACGCCCTCGCGCACGACATCCATGAAAAAGGGACGGCTGCGCGACAGCTGACCGTTCACATCGGCCATGCTGTGGACGACCATGCCGACCGGGGCCGAGATGCGCTTGGCGATGCTCCACTCGCGCATCAGGTGATCCTGAGCGCGGTGCCAGTATTCGGGATCGGCCAGCCGCTCGTCGTTCACGATGACGAGGATATCGTAATCGGAATAGTACCCGCCCCGGTGATCCTCGATCCAGTTTCCCCGGGCGTAGGAGCCGTAGAGGATGATCTGCGCAATCCGCCCCTCGCGCTTCCACTTCTGCGTGGAAAGCGCGCGTGCATCCTCGAATTCCGAAAAGATGATCTGCACCACGCGTTCGAGATCGTGGCGCTTGCGGTCGGGGAGATGGTCGAGATCGGTCTTCATGGGCTTGGCTCGACTGTGGTCATAAGGGGCGGCAGGCGCAAGGAAAAGACGGCAGGCTCATGGGCCGCCGCCTTCTTCCAATATGCGCGTGATCACGCCGATGGACCTGCTCATCCGCTTCTCGATGTCCTTCACCGAACGGCCGGTTCGGCGGGCAATTTCAACGTAGCTCATGTTATCGATGCGCGCGGCGAGGAACACTTCACGGTCCACGGCAGGTAGCGCCGCCATGGCCGCTTCCAGCCGCTCCAGCAGTCCGGGCGGTGGTTCCCCCAGTGCCTCCAAGTCGACATTCTGCGGCACCGTGGGCTGCGAAGATGGAGCTTGATGGGCAGCCCACCCCCTGCGCCACCAAAGCGAAAACCGCAGCCCCTTCATGCTGCGTCCTCCCCGAATGCGAGGAGGAATTCGGCCGCCTTGCTGGCCGCACTGGCCGCCCGAAAGATCGCCTTTTCATCGGCGCGCAGAACCTCGAGCCAGGAGCCAATGTAGTCGCTGTGCCGCACCGTCGGATGGATCCCAAGCGAGGCGCAGGCAAAAGCCGCCGTCATCTCCGCGACCAATTCTTCCTTGGCGTAGGAAGCCGAACCGAACCGTCCAGAATGATCGCGGTTCAAACGGCTGGTGTGCCCGCTCCAATGCCCAAGTTCATGCAGCGCCGTGCGAAACCAGTTCACCGGCTCATGAAAGGCAGCCTGCGGCGGAACCTGCACATAGTCGTGCTTGGGAGAGTAATAGGCCTCGTCCCCGCCAATCCGAAAGTCCGCGCCCGAAGCAGCAATCAGCCGGTCGACCTCGGCAATCGCCATGACCGGATCGGGTGCCTGCTCGACCTCTTCAAAGCGCTCCGGCAGCCCCTCGATCTGATCCAGATTGAAGACGACAAACCGCTTCAGAAAGGCGATCGTGCGCGCCTCACGGTCCTCGCCCCTCGCCTTCTCGGCCTCGTCCTTGGGCGTGAACCGATCGGCGTAACAGATGACCGTGCCCTTCTCTCCCCGCCGGACATGCCCACCTGCCGCTTCGGCCTGCCGGTAGGTCAGCCAGCGCTGCGAAGCGAACTCACGTTCCACCGCCTCGCACCACAGGATGAGCACATTTATTCCGGAATAGACCCGCCCGGAAACGGCATTGCTCGGCATCATGCAAGGACACCGCGTGCTGTCCCACGGGCGCACCCAGGGGAGCCGCCCCTCTTCAAGCTCGGCGATGATGCGGGAAGTGACCTCTTCATACAGGCCAAGACGCTGAATCTGGGTCATTACCCTACTCCTTTCCTCAACCGCCATTGACCGGCGCCGGGGTGGCGGGGGGCGGCAGGAACGGACCAGGAGCCTCGCCGAGATGGCGGGGGGCACCCGAAGGGCCGAAATGAAATGGAGGACCTGGGCCCTGCCCAGGTTGCGGCTCGCCATGGCGGGGCTATGGGTCCGTGACGCCCCCCGTCACCCTGGAGCCGAGGCACACGCCGCCGGGCCGAAGGCGCGGCGACAACATCCGGCCCGACGGGCCGCCCCTGCCAGGGATCGTTACCCATCAGGGACGAGACGCCGTAAGGCGGCTCGGTTGAGCGCAGCGAAATAGAGCCCGGCCGCGCAGCGCGCGGGACAGCCGGACTTCAATCTGCATTATCCACTCAATACAAATTCAGGCCCCTGCCTACGAAGGACGACCATGTCGCGCTACTATCCCGCATGGAACGGCATCCAGGTTCTTCCCGAAGACCTCATCAAGTTTGCCTGGTCTGAACCCATGCGCGACCTTGGCGCCAAGATCGGCATGTCCGACGTGGGTCTCAGAAAACTCTTCATCTCGATGGACATCGTTGCCCGGCCCAAGGGCTAACGGCTGTCAACACCAAGGCGGTGCTTCGAGTGCCCTGAAGCATGCAAAAACAAGGTATGAAATTCTGCTCCAGGACTCGAACTTCTGCCAATTTGTACAGAAATTTTTTTGGGGCCTATCAGGGGGCCTACTAGGCTATACTGTAATAAAAATCATTTTAATACAGAATGTTAGACATGAATTTCGAGTCACGTAAGCGCACCACCCTTCCTCAAATCGTTGAAAAACAACCGTTTAAGGGGCCGTCACGCCTCAACTGTAGCACACGACTGCCGCACAGCAGGGTTCGCGAGATGGGGCTAAGTTCCTTGAATCATACAAGAATTCTTGGTTCTCAGTGTAGCACAGCGGTGTCGCACAGGCGGCCCTTGGGGCTATGGCGGCGATTAATGTGCTGATCCTGTGGTGCGAGGCAGTTGAGCGCCGGTTCGCTTCGCAGCGCTGGCTGACTTACAAGCAGGCTCTGGCGGCGGGCGGTCACGTCCGGCGCGGCGAGAAGGGCACGGTCATCTGCTATGCGGATCGCTTCACCTCGAAGGGCGAGACCGAGCAGGCGCGGTGCGAGGATCGCGAGGCGCGGACGATTGCTTTTCTGAAGCGCTTTGTCGTCTTCAACATCGATCGGATCGAAGGGCTACCAGCGCAGTATGCGGAGGAGCCGCAGGTTCCCGATCCGGTCTTGGCGATTGCCGAGGTGGACCGGCTGATTGCCGCTACCGGCGCAGACTTCCGGATCGGCGGCGACGAGGCGTTCTATGCCCCCAAGCAGGACTATGTGCAGGTGCCTCCACAGGCAGCCTTTCATGAGCCGGTGAACTGGTTCCGGACGGCCCTGCATGAGCTCGGTCGCTGGAGTGGCGGAAAGGCGCGGCTGAATCGCGATCAGACCGGCAAGTACGGCTCGGCATCGTATGCAAAGGAAGAGCTGATCGACGAGATGACTTCGGCCTTTGCCTGCGCGTCGCTGGGTATCCAGCCCACGGTACGGCACAGCGATTACATAGGCTCATGGCTTGAAGTGCTCCGCGCCGACGAGAAGGCGATCTTCCGGGCGGCCAGCGCTGCCAGCAAGGCGGCCGATTACGCGCTTCGACCTTTCGAGGAGAATCGCGCGTGGCACTTACCCAAATCCAAATTCGCCAGCTTGAGCCTGACACCAAGCCCTACCAGTGCAGTGACGGTCGAGGTCCCTTCCTGGAGATCCACTCCAATGGGTCGAAGCTGTGGCGATTCAAATATCGTTTTCTTGGCAAACAGAAGCGCCTCGCGCTCGGCCGCTATCCCGATGTTGGCTTGGAAGGCGCCCGCAGGAAGCTCGATGAAGCGCGACAGGTCCTCGCCGGCGGCGAAGACCCGCTAGCGGCACGAAACGCAGCGGCTGAGGCGCGCTGGCGCCCCAAAGTCAGGCAGCCCGGCTGATCGCGATGACATCACGCGGGGCAGCCGGTTCACTTCCCCAGGATTAGATAATTCGCCTTATTATTCTGAGAGATAGATTCGCGGGCGGGCAACGAACAGCGCTTTTGGCTCCAGTTTGGAGGCAAGCCTGCCAATGTCGCGTAGTGCGCAGATGGCCGAAAAGGCAGCATTTCCGCCGCGCGAGGGGCATTGCGGAACCGATTTTCCCGGACCGCGCACGGCCGCGTTTTCATCGGCAGGGAAAGACTTTGCCGGTGAAGCCCGAGCCGCCCGCTTCCCACACCCCGCAACCGCGCGGTAATCCGCGGTTCGGCAAGCAATCCGGCAAAACACTCCGATTCGGACCGAACTCTCCCGCCGAGCCCAGCCCGAGCCCGTCACATCGTCAATGACGCGGACAGGAAGATCGTGGTCGGCCCTTGCGGCGTATATTGCGCCATCGTGCGATAGCGCAGGGCATTGCCGAAGGCGAAGACGTTGCCCTTGTCGCCCAGCAGGTTCTGCGCGGTAAGCGCCACTTGCCATGGCCCGTGCGCCACATGAAGCTCGAAATTGCTCTCGATATAGTCGCCCATGTCGCGGTCGAGCGCGGGGTCGAAGCTCATGCGCGCGGGCCCCACGTAGCGCCCGCCAAGCTGCGCCCAGACGGCAAGCGCGCCCAGCGTGAAGTCATGCCGCAGCGCCAGCCGCGCGGTATATTCGGGCACTACCGGCAGGCGGCTGTCCTCCAGCCGATAGCCCAGCGCATTGCGGGTGAGGCGCGCATCGGTGTAGTTCGCCCCCGCCTGCGCCCGCCATCCGCGCAGGATCGGCAGGTCCAGACTGCCCTCCACGCCCAGGATGCGGGCATCGCCGGCGGTGGTGGTGGTGATGAGGCCATTGTCCTCCAGCACGTCGGACTGGACATCGTCCCAGTGCGAATACCACCCGCCCAGATCCAGTTGCCCGCCGCCCCCCAGCGTCTCACGCCAGCCCGCCTCGACCGAGGACAGCTCGTCGCCCTTGAGCGTCTGGACCGTGCCGTCCTGCCCGATCATCGTCCCGCCCTGCCGGAATGCCGACCCGTAGCGCACATAGATCAGCCGCCCGTCATGGGGCTGCCACGCCAGCGCGAGGCTGGGCGTCACGCCCGACTTGTCCTGCTCCTCGGTGACTTTCCCGCTGTCGAGCTGGCGCGTGTCCCGGATCGAGGAGACGAACAGCCGCGCCCCGCCATCGAGCGAAAGATGCGTCAGAAGCGGCACGGTTACATCGAAATAGGCGGCGGTATCGTGGCTGTCGCGATGATCCGCGTCCACCACCAGCGACTCCCCGGCCATGCCTTGCAGCGTGGTATCGAGCGATTGCCGGGCATCGAGGTGCGAAAGCCCCGCCAGCCAGCCGATCCCGCCGAGATGGCCGCGCAGGCGCAGTTCGCTGTCCCAGGTGCGATAGTCCCGCTTGTCGATCAGCAGCTTGGGATCGGAAATGCCGAAATCGTCGGCACCGATCGTCGCGTCCAGCGTATCGCCCACGTCGTGCCAGGTCATGGCGGTGGCGAGCATTACGTCGATATCGCCTAGCTTGCCGGTCAGGCGCCCGGCCAGATGGGTAAGGTCGTTGTCGTGCGGCTCGGGAAGCTGGGCGGGGCGGGAATAGCTGTGCTCATCATAGACATAGCGGCTGTCGCGTGAGGCGATCCACTGGCCCAGCCCGGTCACGTCGATCCGCCAGCCCGAAACCGGCTCGATCCCCAGCAGCCCCCGCAAGCCGGTGACTTGCGTGGTATTGCCGTTCGTGCGCGTGCCGGTATCGACCCAGCCCGGCTCCTGCGCCATGTAGCCCACCAGCCGCAACCCGGCGGTTCCCGGCAGGAGCGGCACATTCGCCACGGCCGAGCCCGAATAGCCGTTCTCGCCATGCGCGGCCATGCTGCCGCCGCCGGTCAGCGTCAGGCTGCTCTCGTCAAGGTCCGCCTGGTGCGAGACCATGTGGTAGATCCCGCCCAGCGCGCCGGTGCCGTAGAGCGAGCCCTGCGGCCCCTTGAGCACTTCCACCCGCTGGATATCGACCAGCCGCAAGTCCGGATCGGGCGCAGCATAGGTCAGGCGCGCTTCATCCAGCACCACCGCGACGGTCGACTGGCTCTCGCCGCCGAATGCGCTGTCCGCCACGCCGCGCAGGAACATGCGGTTGCGGCCGGGCCCGAGCGCAGTAAGCGCCAGCCCGTCCACCTGCCCCGCCACTGCCGCGCTGGAGCGGCGTGGATCGTCGTGCCCGATGCCGAAGGCCGAAACCACCGAGACCGCCGCCGGCAGCACCGACAATTCGAGCGGTTGCTTGGTGGCGGTGACGATGATCGGCGGGCCGAATGCAGTCTCGGGCGGCGCCACGTGTTCCACCGGACGCAGCTCGGAGGGGACCGGCGCTTGCGGCTCAGGCACATGCTCGATCCGCCACGCCGTCTCGCCCACTTGCCGCGCCCGATAGCCGCTGCCTGCAAGCAGCCGCGCCAGCGCATCGCCAACGGTCAGGACACCGTGCAGCGGACGGGTGGGGATCGACGGCAGCGGGCCGTCCGTACCGATCGAGACATGCGCCTCACGCGAAAGTTCGGCAATGGCGTCGGGCAACCGGGTCGCGGTAACGTCTATATGTGCGCCCGCAGCCTCGCGGGCACAGGCCTCAGGGCTGCTCCAGACGCCAAGCGCCAGCGTGGCCACTGAGGCGCAGGCCCATGAGCTGGACCAGATCGCGCAACGCCGCATCGCCATTGTCGACAATCAGGGTCCCCGAAAACCGTCGGTCCCGCAAAGCGGGGGGTACGTCTACCGTAATCCCCGCATAGCGATGCAGATCGCTCGCGACCAGTGCCAGCCGCGCATTGTCGTACGTGAGCCGTCCATCTTTCCACGACCCGACATCCTGCGTATTGACCGCGGCAACCGTGGCCGTGCCCGCCCGGCTGTCGAACGCCAGCCCCTTGCCCGCCGGCACTTGCACCGGGCCGGACATCGCCTGCGCGCTGACTTGCACCTGACCTTCCACCACTGCGACGCGCACGGCATCGTCCTGCGCCTGCACATCGAAGCGCGTGCCGATATCGTTGATCGAGACATCGCCCGCGGTGATCTTCAATTGCCGGTCGGGATCGTGGCGAATGTCGAACCACGCGCCGCCGGTCAGCCCGATGTGGTCCTGCCCTCGCCCGTCCACCGTGAGCTTGCTGCGCGGCGCCAGCAGAATGGTCGAGCCATCGGCCAGCGCGATCCGCTCCGGCGCGCCTTCGGTGGCATAGACTTCGGAGGCGGTATCCATGAACTGCGGCACCGCAATCGCCGCCGCGAGCGAGGCGGCCACTGCCATGCCTGCCCACTGCCAGACGCGCCGGTGCAGAAGCGGGCGCACGGGCGCACGGCCGCCACCGGCCGCGAGGGCTTCAGTCTCAGCCTCCGCATCGTTTGCAGCGTGGTCGCTATCGCCCTGTTCGGCCAGTGCCGCGCGGATTTCGGGGCGATGCTCGGTCAGCAGGGCATCGGTCAGCGCCACTTCGTCGAACGCGCGGCGGTGGCGGGGATCGTGCTCCAGCCAGAGCGTGAAGGCGTCCCAGTCCATGGCGTCATCCTCGCTGGCAAGGTGCCAGCGCGCGGCCTCGAAAAGGATATCGTCCGGCAAGGCCCGTTCGGACAGGATAGGATCGATGTCGCGGTTCATTGTCCCTGTTCCCTTTGCGCCGATTCACTCCGCACTTCTGCCCCGTACAAGGAAGACGTCGCACCGCCGAAACATCCACAGTCCGCCAGTGCCTGACGCAGACGTTTCATCGCCAGCGCCAGATGTTTTTCCACGCCGCTCCGGCTGATTCCCATGACCCGCGCGATCTCGCTCTGGCCCAGCCCCTCGAAGCGGTAGAGCCGCAGCGCCTTGCCCGCGCCTTCCGGCAGAGCGGCAATGGCGCCGCGCAAGATCTCTGCCTCCTGCCGCCGGGCTATCGCCTCGTCGGCCGGTTCGCCGGGATCGGCGCGGTCCTCGGGCGCGGTGGCGGTGCCGCCGCTCTCGGTGTCCAGCCAGACCCGTTCGCGGCGCATCGCCCGCTGCTGGCCCCGCACCCGGTCGAGCACGAGGTTGTTGGCCATGCGGAACAGATAGGCGCGCGGGGATGCGACCGGCCCGGTCGCCTGCGCGCCCACTTTGATCCACAAGTCCTGCAACAGGTCCTGCGCCTCATCGACAGACCCGCAGCGGGCCGCCAGAAATTGCAGGAGCGCGCGGCGATTTTCCTCCAGTACGAGCGCGAGCCCTGAGGCACGCGGCGGCTGCGGCGAGGGCGTCATTTCTATCTCCGCCTGAACCATGCTCAGTACCAGCCCCGGACCGGCAGGCCTCTGGCCCAGCACATCGCCGCCACTTCATGCACTTCGACGCACTCCCTTGCAAATCCTGTCGGAGAAACGCGGCCCAGACGCCGGGGGGACGCCGGGCTTACCCCCTGCGAGCGTCGTGGATCAGGACTAGACGTCGCCGCGAGGAGGCATCCGCAGGTGCGGGGTGAAATAAATTTGGATTTCCCTTCCTCGCGCTTCGCGCTGCCACCTCCTCCTTGCAGGAGAGGTACAGACAGGAACGCGAAAAACAGTCGTCGTCGCCCCCGCGAAGGCGGGGGCCCCGCTTCCTTCTTTCTTGGGCGCAAGAGAAGCGGGATCCCCGCCTGCGCGGGGATGACGGCGGTTGGGGATTGAAGGTTGAGCCTTGAAGGCTTCAGCCTTGGCCGTCAGTCCTGACTCACCAGGCGATAGCCGATGCCCGGTTCATTGCGCAGCAGCGCCGGGTGAGCAGGATCGTCCTCCACCTTGCGGCGAATACCGCGCGCGGCGACGCGCAGGTATTCCACGTCGCTCTCATGCCCCGGCCCCCAGACCGCGCGCAGCAATTGCGCATGGGTAATCACCCTCCCCGGATTGCGCGCGAGTTCGGCAAGGAAGCCGTATTCCTTCGGCGTCAGGTGCACTTCCTGCCCGCCCTTGCGCACCAGCCGCGCGGCAAGGTCGATCTCGACATCGCCGCGCCGCACCGGGCGCTCGGCGGCTTCCGCCGGCAGGCGGTGGCGCAGCGCGGTACGGATGCGGGCGAGCACTTCCTCGCTGTCAAAGGGCTTGGCCACGTAATCGTCGGCCCCCAGATCGAGCGCGGCCACTTTCTGGTCGGTCGCCTCGCGCGCGGAGACGACGATGATCGCCGCCTGCGTGCGCATCAGCGGGATCAGTTCCAGCCCGTCACGGTCCGGCAAGCCCAGGTCAAGCAGCACGACTTCCGGCTTGTCGATATCGAGGGCGTTGAGCGCCTCGCGCGCGGTGCCGGCCTCCACCACGGCATAGCCGGCGCGGGCGAGCCCGGCGTGGAACAGGCGGCGGATGGCGGGCTCGTCGTCAACGACGAGGATGGTGATGCTTTGAGTCATGAATCGGGCCATTCCCTGAGGTGGGACGTGTCGAAATGGATCGCGAAGCGGGCGCCATGCCCGTCCTCGCGGTTGGCGGCGGTCACAGTGAGGCCCATGGCCGTGGCAAAACCCTTGACGATGGCAAGGCCAAGGCCGGTGCCGCCCTTGCGGTCAGACCCCTCGATCCGCGCGAAAGTCTCGAAAATTCGCTCTTCCTCGCCCGCCGGAATACCCGGGCCGCGATCGCTGACGGCAAGGACAAGCCCCGCCTCCCGGCGCACGGCGCTCACCACGATCGGCGCGTCGGGATCGCCGTACTTGGCGGCATTCTCGATCAGGTTGGTCAGGCAGTGGTGAAACAAGTGCGGGTCCACCAGCACCATCGGCACATCGGCATCGATCGCCGTTTCCACCGCATGGCCCGCGAGCAGCGCGCGCAATTCGTGGAGTGCCTCACCCACCGCCTCGTCAAGGTCGACAGGCTCGATCTTGCCGTGGAGCGCGCCCGCTTCGATCCGCGCCATGTCCAGCAGGTTGGTGACGAAGCGGTGCAGCCGCTCTGCCTCCCCCCGCGCGGCGGCAATGGGGGCGGCCTGCCGCGGCTCGCTCGCCTCGATCTCCGCCAGCGTGCCCATGATCGTGGTCAGCGGCGTGCGCAGATCGTGGCTGACCGAGGACAACAGCGCATGGCGCAGTCGGTCCCGCTCGCGCGCTTGCGACAGTTCCACCATCTGCCCTTCCAGCGCCATGCGCTCCAGCGCCAGCCCCGCCTGATCGAGCAGGCTGAGCAGCAGCGGCAACTGGTCCGGCCGCACCGGCGCGCGGGCATCGCTGCGCGCCAGCCCGAACACGCCCATGACCGTGCCGCGCGCCGCCAGCGGATGGAACAGCCATTCCGAGGCGGTCAGCGTGTCGGACCCGCGCCCGGCCGGGGCATTGTTCTCGAAAGCCCAGTTGGCGGCGGCAAGGTCCAGCGTTTCGAGGCGCGGCTCCTTCGGCCAGCTCCAGCGCCGCGACAGGCCCTCGTCCCCCGGCATCAGCAGCACCGTATTGCCGTCGAGCAGTCCGCCGACTTCCCCGCAGACCACCTGCGCCAGCTCGTCGATCGTGCTGATCCCGGTAAGCTGGCGCGCGAAACCGGCCAGCGCGCTGTTCTGCGTGGCGCTCGCCTGCGCCAGCAGCGCCTGTTCGCGCACCCGCGCGGCCATCTGGCTGCTGACGATGGCAACCGCCAGCAGCACCAGCACCGTGATGATGTTACGCGGGTCCTCGATGGTCAGCGTATGCGTGGGCGGCAGGAAGAAGAAATTGTACCCGAGCGAGGAGGCCAGCCCCGCCGCGATGCCCGTCCGCAAGCCGTAGCGCGTCGCCGCGAACATGACCGGCAGCAGGTAGAGCAGGCCAAGATCGGTGATATTGCCGCTGGACAGGATGCCGGTGCCGATCAGCGTAACCGCCGCCGTCAGCACCAGCGCGACAAGGTAGCCCGACAGCGAGCCCCATTGCCCCGCCGGTCGGCGCTCGCCCCGGTCGGCAATCGGCGTCGTCGGCAGGACCTGGATGGCAAGGCCCGGCATCTCGCGCACCAGCCGGTCCACCACCGAGCCGTGCCGCAGTTCGAACCAGCGCGAGCGCAGCGATTTGCCGACGATCAATTGCGTGGCGCGGGCCTGTACGGTGAAGCTCTTGAGCCCGTCGAACACGGTTTCGGCAGGCAGTGTCGCCACTTGCCCGCCCAGCTGCGTGGCCAGATGGAGCGCATCGGCCAGCCGGGTGTTCTCGCCGTCGCTGAACGTGGCCGCGCGCGGCGTTTCGATATGCACCGCCGTCCACGAGGCGCGCAGGGCGTCGGCCAGGCGCTTGGCCGCGCGCACCAGTTCGAGCGATCCCGCCTGCTCGCTCACCGCGACGACAAGCCGGTCGCTCGCCGCCCAGTTGCCCTCCATCGCATGGGCCCGGACATATTCGAGCATCTGCGCGTCGACCGCCTGCGCCGCGAAGCGCAGGGCCAGTTCGCGCAAGGCGGAAAGGTTGGACTTGGAAAAGAAGTTGCCGAGCGCGCGCGTCGCCTCGTCCGGCACATAGACTTTGCCCTGCCGCAGCCGCTCGATCAGCTCGTCGGGCGGGATATCGACGACCTCGATCTCGGCGTCTTCCAGCACTTTGTCCGGCAGCGTCTCGCGCACGCGGACCTTGGTGAAGGAGGCGACGACGTCGTTCAGGCTCTCGATATGCTGGATATTGAGCGTGGAGCACACGTCGATCCCGGCATCGAGCAGTTCCTCGACATCCTGCCAGCGCTTGTCGTGGCGGCTGCCGGGGGCATTGGTGTGCGCCAGTTCGTCCACCAGCACCAGCGCCGGGCGGCGTTCGAGAATGGCGTCGATGTCCATCTCGTCCAGCACGTGGCCCTGATAGGTCACATGGTGGCGCGGCACCGTTTCCAGCCCGCGCAGCTTCGCCGCCGTCTCCTCGCGCCCGTGGGTCTCGGCAACGCCCACCACCACGTCCACCCCGGCATCGCGGCGCGCGGCGCCCTCGCCCAGCATTTCATAAGTCTTGCCAACGCCCGGAGCCGCCCCAAGGAAAACCTTGAGGCGGCCGCGACGCTCCCGCGCGGCGGCGCGGAGCAGGGCTTCGGGATCGGGACGCGGCTCGTTCACGGATGCGCTTGTGCGCCGCCGCCCGCCATGCTGTCGAGAGCCAGATTGAGTGCGAGCACGTTGACACGCGGCTCGCCCAGGAAGCCCAGCAGGGGCCGCTCGGTATTGTCGATCACCAGTGTCTTGACCCGCGCGACGTCCAGCCCGCGTGCCCGGGCGACGCGCTCCGCCTGGAAAAGAGCCGCCTCGGGGCTGAGATGAGGGTCAAGCCCCGAGGCGGAAGTGGTCACCAGGTCGACAGGAACAGGGGAACCTGGGGATTTCCGGAGAACGGCAACGTCGGTCTTCACGCGGTCGGCAAGGGGGCGGCTGGTCGGGCCGAAGTTGGAGCCCGATGACGCCATGGCGTCGTATCCCTTCCCGGCGGCCGAAGGGCGGCCGTGGAAGTAACGGTCCTGCGTGAACATCTGGCCGATCAGGGCCGAGCCGATCACGTGGCCGTCCCGCTCGATCAGGCTGCCGTTGGCCTGGCGGGGGAACACGATCTGGGCGATCCCGGTGAGCGCGAGCGGATAGGCCAGCCCCAGCAGCAGCGCGAACAGCAGGGTAAGCACGAGCGCGGGGCGCGCGGCGGTGGAAAGGTCCTTGAGCATGGAACAGGTCCTCAGACGAGGTGGAGCCCGGCGACCGCAAGGTCGATGAGCTTGATGCCGGCGAAAGGCGCGATCAGGCCGCCAAGGCCGTAGACCGCAAGGTTGCGGGCCAGCAGCGGGCCTGCCGCCATCGGCCGGTAGGTCACGCCCTTGAGCGCGAGCGGGACGAGCGCGGGAATGATCAGCGCGTTGAACACGATGGCCGAAAGGATCGCGCTTTGCGGCGAGGCCAGCCGCATCACGTTGAGCACGCCAAGGCCCGGATAGAGCACCACGAACATGGCCGGGATGATCGCGAAGTACTTGGCGACATCGTTGGCGACCGAGAACGTAGTCAGCGCGCCGCGCGTCATCAGCAATTGCTTGCCGAGGCCGACGATCTCGATGAGCTTGGTGGGGTCACTGTCGAGGTCGACCATGTTGCCCGCCTCGCGCGCGGCCTGGGTGCCGGTGTTCATGGCCACGCCCACGTCCGCCTGCGCCAGTGCCGGGGCATCGTTGGTGCCGTCTCCGCACATGGCGACCAGCTTGCCGCCCTGCTGTTCCTTGCGGATCAGCGCCAGCTTGTCCTCCGGCGTGGCTTCGGCAAGGAAGTCGTCCACGCCCGCCTCGGCGGCGATGGCGGCGGCGGTGAGCGGGTTGTCGCCGGTGATCATCACCGTGCGGATGCCCATGCGGCGCAGTTCGGCGAAGCGTTCGCGCACCCCGGCCTTGATCACGTCCTTGAGCGCGATCACGCCGAGCAGGCGGCCGTCGCGCGCCACTGCCAGCGGGGTCTGGCCGGAGCGGGCGATCTCTTCCGAAATGCGGCGCAGTTCGGCGGCCTGCGGGCTGTTCACCGCCTCCGGATTGGCGCGCAGGATCGCATCGACGGCGCCCTTCTGGACCAGCCCGGTCTCGCTTTTCAGGCCGGAAATGCGGGTCTGGGCCGTGAACGGGATCACTTCGGCACCCACCGGCAAGGCGCCGAGGGCAAGGCCGTGATGCTCGCGCGCCAGGACCACGATCGAGCGGCCTTCGGGCGTTTCGTCCGCAAGGCTGGCCAGCAGCGCGGCTTCGGCAAGCAGGCGCGCGTCCGTGCCGGAGACCGGGCGGAATTCGGCGGCCTGACGGTCTCCCACGGTGATAGTGCCGGTCTTGTCGAGCAGCAGCACGTCGATATCGCCCGCCGCCTCGACCGCGCGGCCCGACTTGGCGAGCACGTTGAAGCGCACGAGGCGGTCCATCCCGGCGATGCCGATAGCCGAAAGCAGCGCGGCGATGGTGGTCGGGATCAGGGTTATGAGCAGCGCCGCCAGCACCGCGACCGGGATCGCGCCGCCCGCATAGTGGGCAAAGGCGGGAATGGTGGAAACGGCGATCAGGAAGATGATCGTCAGGCCCACCAGCAGGATGGTCAGGGCGATCTCATTCGGTGTCTTCTGCCGCTCGGCGCCTTCGACAAGGGCGATCATGCGGTCGAGGAAGCCCTGCCCCGGCTCCTGCGTGACGCGGACGCGGATCTGGTCGGAGATGACGCGGGTGCCGGCCGTCACTGCCGAACGGTCGCCGCCCGCCTCGCGGATCACCGGCGCGCTCTCGCCGGTGATGGCGGCTTCGTTGACCGAGGCGACGCCTTCGATCACTTCGCCGTCGGCCGGGATCAGGTCTCCGGTCATGACCACCACCACGCTGCCCTTCTTGAGCTGCGAGGCGGGAACCACGCGCCCGTCGGGCAGGCGCGCGGTCAGGTCGGACTTGGCAGCGCGCAGCGAGGCGGCCTGCGCCCGGCCGCGCCCTTCGGCCAGCGCCTCTGCAAAAGTGCCGAACAGCACGGTCAGCCAGAGCCAGCCGATCAGCTGGATCTGGAAGCCCACCGGCATCGGCTCACCGCCGACGGCCAGCAACACGGTGAGCAGGAGCGCGACCACGGCGGTCGTGAAGAGCACGGGGTTCTTCACCAGCTCCCGCGGGTTCAGCTTGCGGAAGGCATCGCCGATCGCGGGAACGACCAGTCTGGCCGAGAACATTGAGGTGGGTGTCGTCATGGAAGTGTGTGACGTCATGACTGGCGCTTTCAAAACAGCTGGCCCGAGATCATCGCAAGATGATCGGCGATGGGCCCGAGGGCGAGGCTCGGCAGGAACGTGAGACCGCCGACGATCAGGATCACGGCGATCAGCAGGCCGATCCACAGCGGTCCGGTGGTGGGGAATGAGCCTGCGGTCTCCGGCGTGTGCTTCTTGGCGGCAAGGTTTCCGGCCACGGCCAGCACCGGCACGATGATAAAGAAGCGACCGACCCACATCGCGACCGAGAGCAGCCCGTTGTAGAACGGCGTCCCGGCGCTCAGGCCCGCGAAGGCGGAGCCGTTGTTGCCGGTGCCCGAGGCGAAGGCGTAGAGGATTTCGGTAAAGCCGTGCGGGCCCTTGTTGAGCGGCCCGGCAAGGCCGTCCGGCAGGACCGCCGAAAGCGCGGTGAGGCCAAGGATGGAGAGCGGCAGCACGGCAATGGCCAGAACCGCCAGCTTGACCTCACGCGCCTCGATCTTCTTGCCGAGGTACTCGGGCGTGCGGCCGACCATCAGGCCCGCCACGAAGACCGCGAGCAAGGCGAACAGCAGGAACCCGTAGATCCCCGCGCCGACACCGCCGACGACCACTTCGCCAAGCTGCATGTTGATGAGCGGCACCATGCCGCCCAGCGCGGTGAAGCTGTCATGCATGGCATTGACCGCGCCGCACGAAGCCGCCGTCGTCACCACCGAGAACAGGGCGCTGGCGGCAATGCCGAAGCGGACTTCCTTGCCCTCCATGTTGCCGCCGATGGCGCCGAGGTGGTGGAGCACCGGATTGCCCGCCGCTTCCTGCCAGTAAGTCACGCCCGCGCCGATCAGGAACAGCGTCAGCATCGCGGTCAGGATCGCCCAGCCCTGCCGGGTATTGCCCACGGCCTTGCCGAAGCACCAGGTCAGCCCCGCGCCGATGGCGAAGATCGAAAGCATTTGCGCAAGGTTGGTCTGCGCCGTCGGGTTCTCGAACGGATGCGCGGAGTTGGCATTGAAGAAGCCGCCGCCATTGGTGCCGAGCATCTTGATCGCCTCTTGCGAGGCGACGGGGCCGAGCGCGATGGACTGGCGCAGCCCCTCCAGAGAGGTGGTGTCGACTAGGCTCGACAGCGTCTGCGGCACGCCGCTGGCGATGAGGAACAGCGCGTAGACCACGCAGATAGGCAGCAGCAGGTAGAGCGTGACGCGCGTGCAGTCCGCCCAGAAATTGCCCACCGTCTTTGCCTCGCGCCGCGCGAAACCGCGAAACAGCGCGAAAGCCACGGCGATACCGGTGGCGGCGGAGAGGAAGTTATGGATGGTGAGGCCCAGCATCTGGCTGAGGTTCGAAACCGCGGCCTCGCCCGCATACCACTGCCAGTTGGTGTTGGTGGTGAAGCTCACCGCCGTATTCATCGCCCCGTCCGCGCCCATCGCGGCAAGCCCGCGCGGGTTCAGCGGCAGCACGTCCTGAAGCCGCAGCACCGCGTAAGTGAACAGCAGCAGGACAAGATTGAACACCAGCATGTGCAGCGCGTAGCGGCGCCAGCCCTGCTCCGCCTCGGGATCGATCCCGGAGAGGCGGTAGAAGCCGTTCTCGACGGGGCCGAGTACGCGGTGGAGCGGCGTGCGCCGCCCTTCGTACAATGCGAAAAGCCACACCCCGACGGGCTTGGCCAAGGCCGCGACAAGCGCGGTGAAAAAGAGGATCAGGGTCCAGCCCTGGAAGGTCATTCCCGTGGTCATGGCATGCCCTTCGTCAGAAACGTTCGGGCCGCAGCAGCGCGGCAACGAGATAGATCAGCAGGCCAAGCGCGGTCAGCCCGGCGAGTACCAGCGGAAGAGTGTGCATGTCGGTCATGGCGGTGCCTCCTCAGGCCTTTTCGCAAAGCCGCGCGAAGGCGAGCGTCAGGAGGAAGAGGCCCGCGAGTACCGCGAGCCAGGCAAAGTCGGTCATTGTCTTGGGTCCGTTGCCAGAGTCAGAAATTGCGTGAAATCGCGTCAAAAGTGGCCGGGCAGCTCGATCGTGCGAAACAGCCGCGGCCCCCACAGGCTCAGCGTCAGGCCAAGGCTGAGCAGCACGATGAAGACGGCGCAGAGCGCAAGGTCGGTCACGGTCGGCGCATGGAGGACCGGGGTGATCGCCATCCGGCGCTCGGCCAGGATCACGCGCTCGGCCACGAACAGGCTCAGCAGCCCGGCGGCGCGCATCGCGATTTCGGCAGGCCACCAGCGCACGCCGGCATGCAGCGCGGCCAGCCTTTCGGCCGAAACGTATCGGGCGGGTGAAGGAAATCGGGACATGGCACGAGGGCTCCCGTCAATGGGTGACGGAATGCGAGATGGCCCCGGGAGCCGTTAAGGTTCCACGGGGAATTGCCCGTTACGCATAAAGATCGCATAAAGCCCGTGGCGCTTTCGCGCGCGCGAGACTAGGCGCCGAAATTATGAGCGAGTCTTCCGGGCACCACGCCCCCAATGAAAGCCTTACGGCGCTGGCAGTCGGCGCAATCGGGGTCGTTTTCGGCGATATCGGCACATCGCCGCTCTATGCCCTCAAGGAAAGCTTCATCGGCCACCACCCGCTGGTGGTGGACCGCATGCACATCTTCGGGGTGATCTCGCTGATGTTCTGGACGATGATGCTGATCGTCACCGTCAAGTACGTCTTCATCATCTTGCGGGCAGACAACAACGGCGAAGGCGGCAGCCTGGCGCTGCTGGCGCTGATCGGGCGCAAGCTGGGCAAGTCGCGCTGGACCGGGCTGATCGCGATGCTGGGCGTTATCGCCACCGCACTGTTCTACGGCGATGCCATCATCACCCCGGCCGTCTCGGTCCTCTCGGCGGTCGAGGGGCTGACCGTGGTGAACGAGGGCTTTGCCGAATTCGTGCTGCCGATTGCAGTGGTGATCCTGATCGGGCTGTTCTCGATCCAGTCCCACGGCACCGCGACGATGGGCAAGCTGTTCGGGCCGGTGATGATCGTCTATTTCCTGGTCTTGGCCGGGCTCGGGCTGTCCTCGATCGTCAAGGCGCCCGAAGTGGTCTGGGCGCTCAGCCCGTACCATGCGATCGAATTCTTCGTCATCAATCCCAAGCTGGCGTTTCTGGCGCTGGGCTCGGTAGTGCTGGCGGTGACCGGCGCGGAAGCACTCTATGCCGACATGGGCCACTTCGGCCGCAAGGCGATCACGATCTCGTGGCTCTACATCGCCTTCCCCTGCCTGCTGCTCAACTATCTGGGCCAGGCTTCGCTGGTGCTGCGCAATCCCGACGCGATCCAGAACCCGTTCTTCTTCATGGCGCCCGACTGGGCCCGCCTGCCGCTGGTCCTGCTGGCGACGCTGGCAACGATCATCGCCAGCCAGGCGGTGATCTCCGGCGCCTTCTCGGTATCGCAGCAGGCCGTGCAGCTCGGCTTCCTGCCGCGCCTCAAGATCATGCACACCAGCGCGACGGCGGCGGGCCAGATCTATGTCCCGCTGGTCAACTGGGGCCTGCTGGTCATGGTCGTGCTGCTGGTGTTCGGCTTCCGCACCTCGGGCAATCTGGCCGCGGCTTACGGTATCGCCGTGACCGGCACGATGCTGATCACCGCCTGCCTGCTGGGCGTGCTGACCTATGCCGTGTGGAAATGGCACCCGGTGGTCTCGATCGGCGTCACGGCGGGCTTCCTGTTCATCGACGGGCTCTACTTCGCGTCGAACGTCACCAAGATACCTGACGGCGGCTGGTTCCCGCTGCTGGTGGCGGCGGTGGTGTTCACCCTACTGACCACCTGGGCGAACGGACGCCGCCTGATGCGCGAGCGCCTGCGCGAGGATTCGATCCCCTTCGCCACCTTCATCCGCTCGGTCGGTGAGCGCGTGCGCCGCGTTCAGGGCACCTCAATCTTCCTCGCCTCCTCGAACGACGGTGTGCCGCCGGGGCTGCTGCACAACCTCAAGCACAACCACATCCTCCACGAACGCGTGGTGATCCTGACCGTGGCCGGACAGGGCGTACCGCACGTCGCCCCCGAAAACCGCGCCGAAGTGGAAGCGCTGGGCCAGGGCTTCTACCGCGTGGTGCTGCGCTACGGCTTCATGGACGATATCGACATCCCGGCCGCGCTTGCCGACGAAGACCGCGCCGGCGGCCCGTTCAAGCCGGTGGAGACCAGCTACTTCCTCTCCCGCCAGACGCTGATCCCGTCGAGCCGTCCGGGCATGGCGATCTGGCGCGAAAAGCTCTTCGCGATCATGGTCCGCAACGCCCAGAGCGCGATGGAGTTCTTCAAGCTCCCCACCAACCGCGTGATCGAACTGGGCAGCCAGTTGGAGATCTAAGGCGGGAGGTCCTTTCAGGTGGACACACCTTAGCCCCAACCTCACGCCGCCCTCTCGCGATACTCTTCGTCGCCCCCGCGCAGGCGGGGGCCCGCTTCTTGGCCACCTCTCGTGTTGGGCAAGAGAAGCGGGATCCCCGCCTTCGCGGGGATGACGGGATTGGGAGCGCGAGGTGTTCTCATCTCACCTCAACTCAGTTCAGCTCACCCCCTCCAGCCCGACCTCCCATCCCGCTCAGGCTGAGCTTGTCGAAGCCCCGCAGGCGTGGCGCAAGGCCTCCATCCTTCGACAGGCTCAGGATGAGCGGAGTGGAATAGGCGGGAGTGGAGGAGGCTAACCTACTCGGCCGCCACCGGATCCCCCTCGGCCTCGGCCTGCGCGGCCATCCGGCGCGCCAGCACCGCACAGACCATCAACTGGATCTGATGGAAGAACATCAGCGGCAGGATGATCGCTCCCACCTGAGCAGGCGGAAACAGTACCCCTGCCAACGGCACGCCGGTCGCCAGACTCTTCTTCGAACCGCAGAACAGGATCACGATCCGGTCCGCGTGGTTGAAGCCCAGCACCCGCCCGAGCACATTGCCCACCACCATCACGACCGCAAGAATCCCCAGCGACAGCGCCGCGATCAGCCCGAGTTCGGCCAAAGTCACCTTCTGCCACAGCCCTTCGAGCACGGCCGCACCGAACGCCGTGTAGACCACCAGCAGGATCGAACCGCGATCGGTATAGCCCACCAGCTTTTTGTGCTTCTGCACGAAGCCGCCGATCCACGGCCGCAGCAGATGCCCGGCGACGAACGGCAGCAGCAACTGGACGGCGATGGCGATGATCGGATCGGTCGAGAAGCCCTGCGTCTTGCCGGTGATGAACACCGCCGTCAGCACCGGGGTCACGAAAATCCCAGCAAGGTTGGAGAACGAGGCACTGCACACTGCCGCTGCCACATTGCCCCCGGCAATCGCGGTGAAGGCAATCGATGACTGCACCGTCGAAGGCAGCAGCGTCAGGTAGAGCACGCCCATCGCCAGCGAGGGCTCCAGCCCCGGTATCGCGCTGACGCCCAACCCGATCAGCGGGAAGATCCCGAAGGTCAGGCTCGCCACGGTCAGGTGCAGCTTCCACGCCCGCGCCCCGTCGAGGATCGCCTGGCGCGAGAGCTTGGCGCCGTGAAGGAAGAACAGCAGCGCGATGCCTGCGTCCGCCGCGCCGCCCGCGATCCCCGCCCACATGCCGCGCGCCGGAAGCACCGAGGCAAGACCCACGGTCGAGATCAGCAGCAAGAGATAGGGATCGATGTTCAGGCGGGCGAGAAGGCGAAGCATGGGCAGTCCTGATCGAATGGGGAAACGAAGGTAAAATCAGTCGGGAACGGGGCCGGACCCTGCACCGGAATCGCGAATGGCGGCAGCGATCCCGGCGCGGTCGTCGTCGGTGAGCACAAGGTTCGCCCCTGCCACCCAGCCGTCGACTTGCGCCGGGCTGCGCGCGCCGACAATGGCCCCGGTCACGCCCGGCACCGCCAGCACCCAGGCCACCGCGACCGCCGCCTGCGAAACGCCGTGGCTCTCGGCCACCGGCTTCATCGCCGCCGCCACGGCCAGATTGCGCGTCAGGTTCTCGCCGGTAAAATCGGCATGGCGCGAGCGCCAGTCGTCGGCGGCAAGCCCCGCCGCCCGCTCGGCCGAGAACGCGCCGGAGAGCAGGCCCGACTGCATCGGGCTGTAGACGATCACGCCGGTATCATGCGCCAGACACCATGGCAGCTCGCGCGCGATGGCATCCCGCTTCAGCGCCGAAAGCGGCGGTTGCAGCGTATCGACATGCCCCAAGGCCTCGGCCGCCGAAAGTTGATCGGCATTGTGGTTGGACAGCCCCACCGCGCGCACTTTGCCCGCCGCTTTCAGATCGAGCAGCGCGCCCCAATATTCGTCGAGCGCGGTGCCGTCCTCGGCGGGCCAATGCATCTGCAAGAGGTCGATCCGCTCGACCCGCAGGCGGCGCAGCGAATCCTCGCACTCGGCCACGATCGATTCCCGCCGCCCGACGCGCAGCTTCGACTGGCGATCGTTCGGGTCCCAGACCTGCCCGCACTTGGTGAAGACGTAGGGCCGCCCGGCCTCCGGCATTTCGGCCAGAGCCTTGGCGACCACTTCCTCGGAATGGCCGAGGCCGTAGATCGCGGCGGTGTCGATCCAGTTCACCCCGCGTTCGACCGCATGGTGGATCGCCCGGATCGAATCGGCATCGTCCTGCGCGCCCCAGCCGACGGCCCAGTCCGGCCCGCCGATGGCCCAGGCACCGAAGCCGACGCGGCTGATCGCCATGCCGGTCTGGCCCAGCGGGCGGGTTGCAGGCGGTACGTTCAGGACGGTGGCAGTCATGACAGGGCATCCTTTTCGGGGCCGGTTGCCCCTCCCCTGCCCCATGGCAGGCGCGGGCGGCACGGTCTTGTCGCTGAGACCGCCATCGGCTTGACGCGAGACGCCATGGACCAGTGATGAACGGCGGCGAGCGCTGCAACGCAAAAAACGCAAGCCAGTTCCCGATTACCCGAACCCACCCCAAAACGGCGCATTTGCGCGCATCCCGTTCCTCTCGCCGGAAGGGTCCGGGTTGCAGCGGTCAACTACTTATTCGCAACTGCACAAGACCGCACTGTCATCGAACCGCCAAGTTCCCCCTCAAGCGGCCAACCCAGCAGCAAGCATGAGCCGCAGCCCGGGAATCGAATGACGACCTGTTCGGGGAGCTGACATGAGAACCAAGTCCACTTTCGCCTACGCCCTGGCATCGGGCATCTCTTTGCTTGCATTTACCTCGGCCGCGCACGCCGCCGAAACCGCTCCGGCCGCCGCTGCTGCCGAGCCCGCACCCGATCCATCCGGTGACGGCCAGTCGGGCCTGACCGATATCGTCGTGACTGCAGAACGCCGCAATGTGAGCCTCCAGCAGGCCCCGCTTTCGGTGAGCGCGATCACGTCCGACACGCTCCGTGCGGGCAATGTGACCGACATCACCGGGCTCAACGGCACTGTCCCCGGCCTCGTCATCGCCAAGAGCGGCGGCGGCGAGCGGGTCATCTCGATCCGCGGCATCGGTTCGGAAACGCCGGAAAACACCAACACCCAGCCGGGCGTGTCCTACCACATCGACGGCGTCTACATCTTCAACTCGATCGCCGCGAGCGCGGCCTTCATCGACGTGGCGCAAGTCGAAGTGTTGCGCGGCCCGCAAGGCACGCTGTTCGGTCAGGGATCGACCGGCGGCACCATCAACGTCGTCTCGATCGAGCCCAGCACCGATGCGCTGAAGGGCAACGTCAACGCCGGCTTCGGCAACTACAACTACATGGAAGGCTCCGCCGCGCTGAACGTGCCGGTAACCGACACGCTCGCCATTCGCGGCGCCTTCCAGTTCACCAAGCATGACGGCTATGCCCACGCCACCGAAGTACCCGGCTTCAAGAAGTACGATCTCGACGATCAGGACGAGACCGGCTGGCGCCTCGGCGCCAAGTGGCAGCCGCTGTCAAACCTGTCGATCACGCTGAACACGATCCAGTTCAGTTCGAACACCAATGGCCCGGCCCAGAAGAACATCCTCGACCCCGAGCCCGATCCGCGCATCCTGACGCAGGATTTCCCCGGCCGCTCGGTGGTGAAGACCCAGCTCTATACCGGCGTAATCAAGTGGGACACCGCGTTCGCCACGATCAAGTCGATCACCGGCTACCAGAAGCTCCATTCCGAGCAGGCCTGGGATGCCGACGGCCTCGACACCGCGCTGTTCTACCAGAACACCTACAACCCGGTCAGCTACACCGGCGTCAGCTACGACCACGTCCCGCTCTGGGCCTCGGACACCAAGAGCTGGAGCCAGGAACTGAACCTCACCTCGAACGGCAACGGCCCGTTCCAGTGGGTGCTCGGCGGCGTCTACCTGCATTCGGAAAACAGCCAGTACGTCAACGAATACCGCAGCGACGACGACAACTTCCTGCAGCAGGCCCTGCCGGAAGACACCGCGTGGAACGATCCGCTGGTCGGCAACCTGACCTATGCCGAACTCTCCTCGATCAAGCGTGAGCTTTACGCGGTCTTCGCGCAGGGCACTTATGCGCTGACCGACAGCCTGAAGCTGACCGCCGGCGCCCGCTACAACCATGACAAGTCATCGGGGATGTACGATTCGATGTCGGGCGGCGTGTCCGACCAGACCTCGGGCGCCTATCTCCAGCCCGCCTCCACCGGATCGCGCAGCGACCACGCCTGGACCGGCAAAGTCGCGCTCGATTACCAGATCACGCCCAGCAACATGGTCTACATAAGCTACACGCGCGGCTTCAAGCCGGGCGGCATCAACAGCGCCTCGTCCGCTTGCGGCGGCGCCTACTGCATCTTCGGCTGGGAAGATTCGATCAAGCCCACCTACAAGAAGGAAACCGTCGATTCCTTCGAGATCGGCAGCAAGAACCGCTTCCTCGACGACACGCTGCAAGTGAATGCCTCGGCCTTCCTGTACAATTACAAGAACATGCAGTTCCTTGAGGAAGACCCCGTTCTCTATGGCGAGGGCATCAGCAACGCACCCAAGGCGCGGGTCTACGGCCTGGAACTGGAAAGCACGTACGCGCCGACGGACCATCTGCGCTTCGACGCCTCGATGTCGTGGCTGGAGGGTGAGTTCACCTCGCACTACTACGCGCTGGACCCGAACAATGCCGCCAGTGCCCAGAACGCCGCCGGTTTCCCGGACTATCTGTTCTGGACCAACTTCTACGCCGCCTCCCTCGCCCGCGATGCCGCGCGCGAGGATATCAAGGGCAACCGCATTCCCAAGCTGCCGCGCTGGCAGGGCAATATCGCGGCCACCTGGAACGGCGAAGTCGGCCCGGGCAAGCTGACCGCCCGTGCCCAGCTGATCTATCGCGGCAAGTACCAGTACCGCCTGTTCAACGAAGGCGCGGTGGATCTCACGCCCTCGTACACGCAGGTCAACACGATGCTGAAGTACGAGCCCGAAGGCACCAATGCCGATATCACCCTGCGCGTGATCAACCTGTTCGACAAGAACGGCATCAACTCGCGCTTCTCGGACCCTTACGGTTCGGCGCAGGTGATGGACACCTATATCCCGCCGCGTCAGCTTATCCTCTCGGTGGGGTACAAGTTCTAAGAGGGAGCCAATCGGGTCGCACCATTGGTTTTTGGGGGGAACGCGTCGGTTGCAAGGCCGGCGCGTTCTTCTGTTTACGATGGCGAAGGCAGCGAGTCCGTCCAAAACTCCCCGTCGCCCCCGCGAAGGCGGGGGCCCCGCCTTTCTTGGCAACCTCCCGCCCCGCGCAAAAGAAGAAGCGGGATCCCCGCCTTCGCGGGGATGACGAAGAGAAAGCGACTGAATTTTTCTCCCCCACCCCCTCTCATCCTGAGCCTCCCACCCCGCTCATCCTGAGCTTGTCGAAGGATGTTGGATCAGCGCTACGCCGCAAGGGGCTTCGACAGGCTCAGCCTGAGCGGACTTGAATGGCCGGATTCAGGAAGATGGAAAACTTCCTCGTCCCCCTCCTCCACGTCATCCTGAACTTGTTTCAGGACGACGATTTGCGGATAACTACCGTTTCTCCATCGTCATTTCGGCTTCCGCAATGTCGAAGAGAACGGAAAGGCGGCTTTCGGCGCGCAACCAACATCCCCATCCCCCAATCAACTATTGAGTCGCACACCATCAAGAGTGTGCAGGTGCAGCATGTAAGCCTGCAGGGCATGATGGTCCGGCGATTCCGCGGACCGTGAGCCCGCAGGAGTTGTCATGTCGCCCGGACTGTCCGCGCCCAAAAGCATATCGCGCAGCGCCTTGGTCATGTTCGCCGCCTCGCTCGGCTTCTTCTTCGTGACCGCCACCACCTTCACCTCGCTCGGCTACGTGCTCTATACGATGGTGGCCGAACTCGGCTGGTCGAAGGCCGCTGCCGGACTCAGCTTCTCGCTGCTCGGCATGGCCTGCGGCATGGCCAGCCCGCTGCCGCCGATGCTGATGAAGGCGATCGGCACGCGGCTGACGGTCTTCGCGGGCTGTCTGGTGCTGGCCATCGGCTTCCTGATCGCCTCGCAGATCCATCACCTCGAACTGTTCTTCGTGGCGACGACGCTGATGGGCGTGGGCTTCTCGCTCGTGGCGCCCTCGCCCGCCGTCTATCTGCTGGCGACGTGGTTCCCGCGTACCTCTTCGCGGATGATCGGCTTCTACTTCATGACCGGCGCGGCGGGCGGCATTGCCGGGCCGCTGATCGTCGGCACCATCGTCGGCCTTACCGGCAACTGGCGCCTGCACTGGATGGTCATGGCCGCCAGCGCGCTGGTGCTGGGCGTGATCTCGCTCGTCTGCATCCGCGACGCGGTGAAAGTGGAGAGCGTCGATCAGGTCAAGGGCGCGGGCCACGAAAGCGACGGTCCCGCCGCCAGCCCGTGGACGGTGAAGCAGGCACTGATGACGCCCAGCTTCATTATCCTCGCCCTTGCCATGACCGTGGTGCAGACCGTGGTCACCACCACCCACTCGATCCTTGTCGCGCATATCGCCAATCTCGGCCAGGGCGCGGCGCCGGGCGCCATCGCGATGAGCCTGCTGGCTTTCGCCGGCACCGGCGCCAAAGGCGTGACCGGCACCTTGTGCGAGCGCGTCGATCCGCGCCGCATCTTCATCGCCGGGCTGGCCGTGCAGGCACTGGCCATGGCGCTGCTGTGGACGGCCAGCCACGTGCTGGTGGCAACGGTCGCCGCCGCGCTGTTCGGCATGGGCTGGGGCATGGCCTGGCTTTCCGCGCATATCCTGCTGCTGCGCTACTTCGGCGCGGGCATCGCCGGAGACATGACCGCGATGGCCACCACCGTCACCACGCTTGCCGTGTTCGGCCCGATCGGCGCCGGCCGCATTGCCGACGTGACCGGCGGCTACGGCCCGGCGCTGCTGGTCCTCGCGCTGATGCTGGCAGGCGCGACGGCCATGTCGATGCTGTTCCTGCGGGCCCCCGCTTCGGGGCCGCGCCGCGCCGGGGAACCGGAACTGGCGGAAGCGACCGAACTGGTCCCGGCCGAATAGGGACTCGCCAAAAGTCCCTGCGCCCACCGCCAAGAACCTCCGGCCAAGGTCCGCTAGCGTCCTTCAGGCGCAAGGGGCCAACATACGGAAATGCCAGCAATGACCATTCTCACCGACAAGTTCATCGACAGCCTGGAAAGCTCGACGCTCGACACGCTGGAAGCCGAGACGCTGCCGGCGGAATGCTATGTCGACGAGGAATTCTACCGCTTCGAGAAGGCCGCGCTGTTCGAGCATGAATGGCTCTGCGTCGGCCGCGCCGAATGGCTGGAGAACCCGGGCGACTTCTTCACCGTCACCCGCGCCGACGAGCCGATGGTGATCTGCAAGACGCGCGACGGTTCGATCAAGGCGCTGTCCTCGGTCTGCCAGCACCGCGCGATGCTGGTCGCCGAAGGCCACGGCAATGCCCGCGCCTTCGTGTGCCCCTATCACCACTGGACTTACGACCTCGACGGCACGCTGGTCGGCGCGCCGGCGATGAACCGCACCTGCAATTTCGACAGGAAGGCCGCCAGCCTGCCCGTCATCCGGCATGAGATCTGGCACGGCTTCATCTTCGTCAACTTCGATGCCGATGCCGCCCCGCTGACCCCGCGCCTTGCCGGGCTGGAAGAGGTCGTCGCCAACTACGATTTCGCCAACCTGCGCGGCCCCCGTCCCGAGGAACCGACCGTGTTCCCTTGGAACTGGAAGGTCATGCTGGAGAATAACAACGACGGCTATCACGCCAGCCGCCTCCACGCCGGGCCGCTGCACGACTTCATTCCCAGCGGCCTTGCCAGCTTCCCCGAAGTGCCCGCCGAATCCGCCGGCTATTACCGGCTGAACGGCACGCTCCACAAGAACGCGGCCTTCAACGCGACGCAGAAGGCGGTCTTCCCGGTGTTCCCCAAGCTGACCGAGGAAGAGCAGAACCGCCTGCTCTTCGTGAACCTGCCGCCCAGCCTCTCGCTGGTGGTGCTGAACGACACCGTGCTCTACCTCATCATGGACCCGCGCGGGCCGGAGAGCCACGCGTTGACCATCGGTACGCTGATGGTGCCCGAGGCGATGGACGATCCGCTCTATGAGCTGAAGATGAAGATGAACGACACCGCGGTCGAGGAGATCGTGGGTCAGGATTTCCACGTCGACGAACTGGTACAGCAGGGCCTGCGCTCCAAGTTCGCGCCGCGTGGTCGTTATTCCTGGCAAGAGGGCGCCCAGCGGCTGCTCAACGTCTGGCTGGTGGACCGCTACCGCGCCGAGTGGGATCGCCGTCGCGGTCCTTCTGCTCCGGTCACGCGGATACGCGCCTGATTTCGCAAGTTCCGTCACTCATTCCCGACGGCTGCGGCGTCCGACCCAAGTCGGGCGCCGCCTTTTTTATGTGTGTGCGGTTAGGTGCCGTTCGGGTGCGTTTAGGTGCACTTGTGGAGGGACGCTGGAAATCAAGGATTTGTGCGCCTCGTGCCGCGCATGCAAACTCCCGCCAGCTACGCCTTGGTCAACCACCAAGGGAGCCTTTCGCAATGACCAACACGCTCATCTTCGTCGATTTCGCGACCGACGATCCTGCCAGAGCCGGCGAATTCTACGCCGAAGTCTTCGGCTGGGAGAACGATGCGCGCCCGCACGGGATCTACCACCGCATGGTTCCCGGCGGCTTCTTCCAGAACAAGGACGGCACCGACAGCCAGATCGGCAACCTCCACTTCGGCGTGTTCGACGCGAACAATGCGCGTCCTCATCCGAACCCCGAAGGCGTCGAACCGCGCACGCTGGCGACCGAAGGCCGCAAGGCCCGCATCTGGGTGCTCGTGTCGGACAACGACAGCCACGAACGCATCCTCTCCACCGCCGAAAAGCTGGGCGGCAAGGTGCTCTGGCGCGATCACTACTGGAAGGAGTTCAACGGCTACAACCACGCCTTCGCCGATCCGTGGGGCAATGAGATCCTCCTGTGGGGCAAGGCTGGCGAGAATCCCGAGATTCCGGCGAGCTACACCAAGGAATAAATCGGCTTTCCGGGGCTGCCGAACCCACGACGCCCCGGAAACCGCAAACGTATCACCACCAAACCTCGTCGTCCCCGCGCAGGCGGGGACCCCGCTTTTCTTGAGATGTAGCAAAAGGGAGCGGGGCCCCCGCCTTCGCGGGGGCGACGGAGTGTTTTGAGGCAGGCGAAGCGCGCCCCACCAACAAGTTCTTGTGCGCTTTCCCGCAAGACCATCCGCCCCCGCTCTCCCTAGCCTTGGGCCTCAGAGCAACGGAGCAATACGCGAATGAGCCGTCTTCCGATCGTCTTCTACGGTCACGGCAGCCCGATGGTGGCGCTGGAAAAGAGCGACGTGACCAAAAGCTGGAACGCGATCGCCGGCCGCATCGGCAAGCCGCGCGCGATCCTGTGCATCTCCGCCCACTGGCAGACGCCCGGCACCGCCGTCACCGCCATGGCCCAGCCGCGCACGATCCATGACTTCGGCGCATTCCCGCAGGCCCTGTTCGACGTGCAGTACCCCGCCCCCGGCGACCCGGAACTGGCCGAGCGCGTGCGCGAATTGCTGGAACCGATGCCGGTGAAGCTGGATGCCGACTGGGGGCTGGACCACGGCACGTGGTCGGTGCTGGTCCACGCCTACCCCGAGGCCGACGTGCCGGTAATCCAGCTTGGCATGGATCTGGGCAAGAGCCCCGCCGAACACTGGCTGGTCGGCCGGATGCTGCGCCCGCTGCGCGATGAGGGCGTGCTGATCATGGGTACCGGCAACATCGTCCACAACCTGCCGGCGATGGACTGGGCGAACCCGCTCGCCACGCCCTATCCCTGGGCCGAGCACTTCAATTCCACGATGTGCAAGGCCATCGCCGAGGACGATCCCAAAGTGGTGATCGATTACGCGGCGCTGGGCGATGCCGCGCGGCTTTCGGTTCCCAGCGAGGACCATTTCCTGCCGCTGCTCTACGTGCTGGGCGCGCGCCATGAGGGCGAGCCGGCCGAATTCGCGCCCCACTTCATCCAGCACAAGTCGCTCAGCATGACGAGCGTGCTCATCGGCGCCGAATAAGCGCGCCTTTTCCCCGATTTCCCTGCGTAACAGGAGTTTCGATGGCACTGATCAGCCTTAAGCCCGCGCTTGAAAAGGACACCGTCCAACCCGGCGCGCTGCACCACTTGAGGGCCACGCCCGAGACGGTGCACTGGGGCTATTTCTCGCCCGAAATTAAGCCGGCGCTCACCGTGAAGAGCGGCGATCTGATCATGGCGCAGGCGGTCACCCACCACGCGGGCGACGATCCGGACCTGATGTTCGACGACGAGATCCGCCGCATCTTTACCGAGATCGATCCGGCCACCCGCGCGCCGGGCTGCCATATCATGACCGGGCCGATCTATGTCGAAGGCGCCGAGCCGGGCGACATGCTGGAAGTGCGCTATTTCCAGATGAAGCCGCGCTTCAACTACGGCTCCAACCTCGCGGCCAACTGGGGCCATCTCTACGAGGAATTCGGCCAGACCGAGCGGGTGACGATCTACAAGCTGGATCCCACCGCCAACACCGCCGCCGCGCTCTATGCCTATGACGTGGACGAAAAGTACGTCGTTCCCGGCCGCCTCACGCACTGCCCGGAATGCGACCGCTCCACCGCGCTGCCCGGCATCACCATCCCGGCGCGCCCGCACCTCGGCACCGCTGGCGTGGCGCCCGCCGTCAACGAACCGGTGAGCACGATCCCCCCCGGCCTTCATGGGGGCAATATCGACAACTGGCGCATCGGTGCAGGCGCGACGATGTATTACCCGGTGCAGGTCAAGGGCGGCCTGTTCTCGATCGGCGATCCCCATGTCAGCCAGGGCGACGGCGAGATCAGCGGCACCGCGATCGAAGCCTCGCTGGACGTGCTGTTCCAGATCGTGCTGCGCAAGGATTTCTCGTTCCCCTCGCCGCTGCTGGAAACGCCGGATTGCTGGATCGTCCACGGCTTCGGCGAGAATCTGGACAAGGCGATGAAGTCCGCATCGATGGACATGCTGCACCTCCTGACCGAGCATCAGGGCCTGTCGCGCAACGACGGCTATTCGCTGATGAGCGTCGCCGCCGACTTCGGCGTGACGCAAGTGGTGGACGGCACGCAGGGCATCCACTGCCGGATCGAGCGCCGCATCTTCCCGCACAAGGGCAGCGTGGCCGATCCGGTCGCGAAAGACTGAACAAGATGTTCGTGCCGGGCAGGTCCGTCCGGCACGAACCATATGAAGCGTTACACTGGAGCCGCCGGAAATGGCCTATGAACTGATCGACGTGCGCCCGATGACCAAGCGCATCGGCGCGGAAATCTTCGGGGTGGACCTGACCAAGCCGCTGGGCAATCAGGCCTTTGCCGAGATTCACGACGCGCTGATGAAGCATCAGGTGGTGTTCTTCCGCGACCAGCCCATGGACCATGACGCGCACAAGGCCCTCGGCCGAGCATTTGGCCAACTGGCCATCCATTCGGGCGTCGCGGGCCTGCCCGATCATCCCGAGATCGTGGCCATCCATGCCGATGAAAAGTCCAGGTTCGTTGCGGGCGAGAACTGGCATTCGGACCTTTCCGCCGATGCCGAGCCGCCGATGGGATCGATCCTGACGCTGCACACCCTGCCCGAAGACGGCGGCGATACGCTGTTCGCCAGCATGTACGCGGCTTACGACGCGCTTTCGCCGGCGATGAAGGCCTTCCTCGATCCGCTGACCGCCGTTCATGACGCCAATCCCGTCTACAAGGCGATCTTCCCGGATTCGACCAAGACCTATCCCTGCAATTCGCACCCGGTGATCCGCACCCATCCGGTGACCGGGCGCAAGTTGCTGTTCGTGAACTCGTCCTACACGACGAAAATCAACGGACTGTCCAGCCCCGAAAGCAAGGCCGTGCTCGATTTCCTGTTCGACCATGTGAAGGATGCGAACTTCCACGTCCGCTTCCGCTGGGAAAAGCACTCGGTGGCGTTCTGGGACAATCGCTGCACCCAGCACTTCGCGGTGTGGGACTACTTCCCCGAAGTGCGATCCGGTTTCCGTGTCACCGTTGCGGGCGACAAGCCCTATTGATGCGCCCGTCTTCCAATTGCCGCCACGGTGCTTGCCCTCACGAGCCCGGCGGCGGCAACCGCGCCTGTGTCGCCCCCCAGCAAGGCGGCACAGGCGCTCCAGCCCGAAGCGGGCATCATGGTTCGCCAATCTTCTTCGCAAATGCAAAAACGTCCTTGGCGCGTCATCTGGCGATCCGATAGAGCCGAGCCATGACCATGCCCCGCATCCCGCGCGTCACGCCGCTTGTCGCCTCCCTTCTCGTTTCCGCCTGCGCCACGCCTCAGGCCCACCATCAGGCTGTCGCGCCCACGCCCAAGGGCCCGATCGAGATCGGCGTGATCGCCATCAACGACTTCCACGGCGCGCTCGAACCGCCGAAGCAGACGGTCGAGGCGCCCGATGCCAAGGGCAATCAGGTTTCGGTTCCCGCAGGCGGCGCGGCATGGCTCGCCTCGGCAGTGGACGCGCTCAAGGCCGAGCATCCGGAGAACGTGGTGGTCGCGGCTGGTGACCTTACCAGCGCCTCTCAGCTTGCGTCCTCGCTCTATCTGGACGAGCCTTCGGTCGGCGTGATGAACCGCATCGGGCTGGAATTCAACGCAGTGGGCAACCACGAGTTCGACCGGGGGTGGCAGGAACTGCTCCGCCTGCAAAACGGCGGCTGCGCGAAGAACACCCGCCTCCAACCCTGCCAGCTCGAACAGTTCGAGGGCGCGCATTACAAGTACCTCGCCGCCAGCACGGTAATGCCGGACGGTACGACGCTGTTCCCCGGCACCGGGCTCAAGACCTTCGGCAGCGGCGACCGCAAGATCACCATCGGCTTCATCGGCCTGTCGCTGCATTCGATTCCCACGCTCGTCGCGCCGGACCGGGTGGCCGGCCTCAGGTTCGAGGACGAGGCCGATACCATCAACCGCGCCGTGCCCGCGCTGAAGGCGGCCGGCGCCGATGCCGTGGTCGTGCTGATCCATCAGGGCCTGCGCACCACGGGCACGCCCGATCCCAACGGCTGCAACGAGGCCGCGGGCGATATCCAGCCGATCCTCGACCGGCTGAAGCCCGGTGTGGACGTGGTGGTCTCGGGCCACACCCACTGGGCCTATATCTGCAACTACACCGCCAACGCGGCCGCCGGCTCGATCCTGCTGACCAGCGCGGGCGTCTACGGCAAGCTCGTTACCGACATCACGCTCGATTTCGATCCCGCCACGCATAAGCTGATGAACCGGCAGGCCCACAACGTGATCGTCCAGTCCGAAGCCTATACCTCGGGCAAGGGACCCGTGCCGACCACCGTGGCATTCCCCCAGTTCCAGCCGCGCGCGGACATCTCCGCCTATGTGAAGCGCTACAAGGACGCCTCCCTGCAACTGGTCGAGCGGCCGGTCGGCCATGTCTCCGGCCCGATGGAGAAGGAGAGCGAAGGCGGTGTCGGCATCGGCGGTGCGCTGGGCGCAATGATCGCCGATTCCCAGCTTGCCGCCACGCGCAGATCGGACGCGCAGATCGCTTTCGTCAATCCCTTCGGCATCCGCACCTCGCTGATTCCGGGCGCCGACGGCACGGTGACCTTTGGCCAGCTTTACGCCGTCACGCCGTTCAACAACCAGGTGGTGACGATGACGCTGACCGGCGCGCAGATCCGCGCCACTCTCGAACAGGGGCTGGACGATACCGGCGACAAGCAGATCCTCTCGCCCAGCCAGGGCATGCGGATCATGTTCGACATGCGCCGCCCCTCCGGCGCGCGCGTCACCGCGATCACGCTTGACGGCAAGCCGCTCGATCCGGCGACGCGCTACCGCGTTTCGGTGGTGAACTTCCTCGCCGAGGGTGGCGACGGCTTTGCCGGCTTCAAGGACGGCACCGACCGCGTCAACGGCCCGATCGATATCGAAGCGTTCGAGGATTGGATCTCGGCCGTGCCGGTGCGTCAGGTCCCCGCCGAGGACCGGACGCCGCAGGCGAAATAAACGATGTCCTGATGGTCCGGGCGGCGCTCAGGCCCCGAACAGCCAGTGCCCGAGCAGTCGCCCGAAGGGGAACGTGAAGAACCCTGCCACCAGCAGCGCACCGATAATCAGCCCACGCACGGTACGGCGGTGGCGGCCGACGCGGTGATTGCGCGCGGCCAGCACCAGCACCGGCACCATGACGAGCACGAAGACCGACAGCACGTGGATCACGCTGAAGTGGCCGTTGTTGCCGCGAATGAACAGGCTGTCGATCGCGGTCGCCATCATCGCGGCGCTCCAGACATAGCCCAGCATCCGGTGCCGCGCGTCGCCCCGCCGCCGCCAGAGCAGCACCGGCGTCAACGCCAGCGCGGTCAGCATCGTGGCAAGGTGGAACCACACGATGGCGGGGATCCGCGCCCATTCCTCCCTGCCGCGGAAAACGGCGGTGACGATCACCGCCAGCATCACCAGCGAGAGAAAGCCCAGCGTCTGTTCAAGCCGGTCCGGCCCCTTCAGATCCTGCGCGGTTACGCCCTTAACCTTGTCGTGCACGATACCCCCTGTAGCCGTTCGTCAGAACCCGGCGCCTTCAGGCCAGCCGGGGCCGGCAAGGCCCATCACCTTGAACAGACTGCCCATCTGTTCGTCGGAGACCAGCCGGTCCAACGCCGCCTTGATAGCATCGCCTTGCTGCGGTGCGGAAGAGGCAAGACGCTCGGCCCGCATCTCGATGCCGAGCGTGCGCAGAAACGCACCCTGGGTGATCGTGCCCAGCCATGTGGCGCCGCTCGCCTGCGCCACTTCGGCGGCGGTGGCGAAATCGACGAGACAGGTGAGATCGGCCTCGCCCGGCGCGGCGAAAGGATCGACCTTGCGGTGCTCACGCAAGGCCTGAAGCGTCGATCCGGTCTGCTTTTGGGCGAAACCATAATCGATCAGCAGCGCCGTGCCGCCTTGCGCCGCAAGGCGGTGGCCGATCTCCTGCACGACCGCAGCGGCTCCCGGGCAGGCTTCGAGGATCGTGCTTTCGGCCGCATCCTTCCACTCGTCCGGCACAGCGGCGTCCATCGGCCTGTCCCCGGCGACCGGGCGGAAGCGATCCTCGGCCCAATCGACCATGCGTTCGCGCCAGCCGCTTTCGGTCTTCACCAGTTGGCGCACCGGCAGCGCATCGAGGAACTCGTTACCCACCACCAACAGCGGCGCGTCGGCGGGCAGCGTGGCGAGATCGTCGTGGAACTGCACCTGCGGCACCGCCTCGCGCTGCAAGGCGCGCAGGGCCGTGGAGCCTTCGACGAAATGGACTTCGGGCGAGAGACCGAACCGGGCCATCGTCCGCAGCGCGTCGCGCGCCAGAGTGCCCCGCCCGGGGCCGAGTTCGACGTAGTGGACTTTCGGGCTGCCCGCCCGGCTCCACATGTCGGCCAGCCAGAGGCCGATCATCTCGCCGAACATCTGGCTGATTTCGGGCGCGGTGATGAAGTCCCCCGCGCTGCCGAGCGGGTCCTTGCCCGCATAGTAGCGCGCGTTGGACTCGCCCATGTAGTGCAGCAGGGAAATCGGGCCGTAACTTTGAATCAGCCGCTTGAAAATCTCGGTCAGCGGCTCGGAACGGCCTTCGGTCATGGGTGGATCACGCCGGAACGGGACGGCCGCTGGCCAGCGCCGGACGCGCCAGCGAGCGGGCGATCAGGATCAGGCCCAGCACGATCAGCGGAATCGTAAGCCACTGGCCCATCGACAGGCCGGTGCGCATCGCGAAATCCTGAAGCTGCGCGTCGGGCTCGCGGAAGAATTCGACCGTGAAACGCGCACAGGCGATGCCGGTGGTGAACACGCCGACCAGCATGCCCGGACGGAAGCGCGCGCGGGTCTTCCAGAACAGCGTGAGCATGATGACGATCATCAGCAGCCCCTCAAGACCGGCTTCGTAAAGCTGGCTGGGATGGCGCGGCAGCGGGCCGGCATCGGGGAAGACCATCGCCCAGGGCAGGTTCGGGTTCGTCACCACGCGGCCCCACAGCTCTCCGTTCACGAAGTTGGCAAGGCGGCCGAACATCATGCCGAACGGCACGCAGACCGCGATGTAGTCCGCCACCCTCAGGAAATCGAGCTTGCCCCGCCACGAGACCCAGCCCATCGCCAGCAGCACGCCGATCAGGCCGCCGTGGAAGCTCATGCCGCCGTGCCAGAGCGACAGCAGCGCCTTGGGATCGGACCAGAGGCTGGGAATGCCGGTATCGCCGCCCGTGTAGAACGTGGCGTAGCCCAGCCGCCCGCCCAGAATGATGCCCAGCGTGCAATAGAAGAACAGATCGTCGGCATGGCGCTGCGCCAGCGGCGCGCCGGGTGCCTTGATCATGCGCGAGAGGTGCCAGTAGCCCAGCATGATGCCGGCCAGATACGCCAGCGAGTACCAGCGCAGCTCGAAACTGCCGATCCGGAACAGATAGTTCTTGAGCCCGAGATTGGCCCAGTAGATCGGCTCATGCGCCTGTACGACGGCGCTTGCGGCAAGTGCGGTGAGGGACAAGTGGTTCGACCTCGTATCCATGGGATCCGTGCCGGAGCGGCGCGGCAAATGTGTTTTGCGGCCTTCTGGCATAGCCTTGGGAGCGATGGTAGGCTCGTTTTAGGAACTTGCAGGCAAAATCAACGCAGGCACAGTCTCCGCGCGCCTTTCCCTACCCTCTGCGAAGGATTAGATACCGCCTGACATGAGCGTGATCCGCATCCCTTCGCCCCGTTCCGTGATCGACCGCCGCGCGCTGGTCGAGGCCATCGAAGCCGTTGTCGCCCGCGAAAGCGCCGCCAAGGGCCGCAAGCAGATCGTCGACCTGCTGCGCGCCGCGCTGGAGGACGGCCGGGCGGAAATCGCCCGCCGACTGGTCGCCAAGCCTTCGGCCGGGCACGAAGTGGCAGAAGCGCAGGCCTATCTGGTCGATCAGCTTGTGCGGGTGATTCACGATCACGTTTCCACCCATGTCTATCCGGCGATGAACCGTTCCACCGGGGAACGACTGACGATCATTGCCGTCGGCGGCTACGGACGCGGCGAAATGGCGCCGCATTCGGACGTGGACATCGCTTTCGTCACCCCGATCAAGCAGACCGCCTGGTGCGAACAGGTGATCGAGGCGATGCTCTATTTCCTCTGGGATCTGAGCCTCAAGATCGGCCATTCCAGCCGCTCGGTGGATGACATGGTGCGCATGAGCCGGTCGGACCTCACCATCCGCACCGCCATGCTCGAAGGCCGCTACGTCTGGGGCGACCAGCACCTTTACGAGGACGTGCGCGCGCGCTTCTGGAAGGATGTCGTCGCCGGGACCGAGCGGCAGTTCGTGGTCGAAAAACTCGCCGAGCGCGAGGAACGCCACAAGCGCATGGGCGACAGCCGCTATGTGGTCGAGCCGAACGTAAAAGAGGGCAAGGGCGGGTTGCGCGACCTGCACACGCTCTACTGGATCGGCAAGTACATCCACAAAGTGCGCGATCCCAGCGAACTGGTGGACGTGGGCCTGCTCACCCAGAAGGAATACCGCGCATTCCGCCGGGCGGAGAACTTCTTCTGGGCGGTGCGCTGCCACCTCCACACGATCACCCGCCGCGCCGAGGACCGGCTGACCTTCGACCTGCAACGCGAAGTGGCGATGCGAATGAACTATGCGGATCGCCCCGGCAAAAGCGCGGTCGAGCGGTTCATGCAGATGTTCTTCCTGCAGGCGAAGATGGTCGGCACCCTGACCGGCGTGTTCCTCGCCCAGCTGGACGACCAGATCGCCAAGAAGCAGCCGCGCGGGCTGCTGGCGGGCTTCCGCGCCCGTTCGCGCATGGTCAAGGGTTACAAGGTGTTCGGCGGCCGCATCATGGCCCCGTCCGACAACTGGTTCGAGGCCGATCCGGTACGCCTGATCGAAATCTTCGTGCTGGCGGACCGCGAGGGGCTGGAAATCCACCCCGAAACCATGCGCCTGGTCTCCCGCGATTCGGCGCTGATCCGCGAGGACGTGCGCCGCGATCCGCGCGCCAACGAGCTGTTCATGGAACTGCTGACCAGCCGCAATAACCCGGAAACGGCGCTGCGCTCGTTCAACGAAGCCGGCGTGTTTGGCCGTTTCGTCACCGAATTCGGCCGCGTCAACGCGCAGATGCAGTTCGACATGTACCACCACTACACGGTGGACGAGCACACGATCCGCGCCATCGGCCTGCTGGCGCGCATCGAGAAGGGCGAACTGAAGCAGGACCATCCGCTCAGCCACGAGATCATCCACAAGGTCCGCTCGCGCCGCGCGCTCTATACCGCGGTGCTGCTGCACGACATCGCCAAGGGCCGCGGCGGCGACCATTCGGAACTGGGCGCGGAGATCGCGCTGCGGCTCTGCCCGCGCTTCGGGCTGGACGAGGAGGAGACCGAGCTGGTCTCCTGGCTGGTGCTCCAGCACCTGCTGCTCTCGGCCACCGCATTCAAGCGCGACTTGTCGGATGCCAAGACGATCACCGATTTCGTCGCCGTGGTGCAGTCGGTCGATCGCCTGCGCCAGCTGACGATCCTCACCATCGTCGATATCCGCGCGGTGGGGCCGGGCACGTGGAACTCATGGAAGCGCCAGCTCATCAGCGAGCTTTACGGCGCCGCCGAGGAACGCCTGCGGCTGGGCCACGTCGAATACGGGCGCGAGAAGCGCGTCGCCGCCAAGAAAAAAGCGGTCATCGCGCACGATCCCGGCAACGAAGCGCTGGTCGAGGAACTGGGCGGCCAGTTCGCCGATGCCTACTGGATCGCCGAGCCGGACGACGTCATCGGCAAGAATCTGGCGCAATTCCACGCCTCGCGCGATGAGCCGCTGTCGATCCTCAGCGAATATTACCCGGCACGCGGGGCCACGCTGGTCACGGTGATCGCCTCGGACCACCCGGGCCTGTTTTACCGCATCGCTGGCGGCATCCATCTTGCGGGCGGCAACATCATCGACGCGCGCATCCACACCACCCGCACCGGCCGCGCGGTCGACAATTTCCTGATTCAGGATCCGCTGGGACGCCCGTTCCGCGAGGAATCGCAGCTCGCCCGGCTCAGTGCCTCGATCGAGAACGCGCTGGCCAACCGCATCAAGATCCTCCCCCAGCTCGTCGCCCGGCCCGATGCCCGGCCCCGCGCCGACGCTTTCGAAGTGCGCCCGCGCGTGCTGGTGGACAACAAGGCCTCCAACCGGCTCACCGTGGTCGAAGTCAATGCGCGTGACCGTCCGGCGCTGCTCAACCGGCTGGCCCACGCCCTGTTCGAATCGAAGCTGATGGTTCATTCCGCCCATATCGACACGTATGGCGAGCGCGCAGCCGACACGTTCTACGTGACCGACCTGCTGGGCGAGAAGCTGACGTCCGCCACCCGCATCAAGGCGCTGGAACGCCGCCTTCTGGAAGCGGCGAGCGAAGGGAGCCTGACCGAAGCGGTCGCCTGAACGCGCGGAAGAATTTTCAGCTTGAAAGGAACCGCGCAGGCGCCCACTTGTTGCACCGCAACATCCCCATGCGCAGGACCCTGCCCATGAACGCCCGCAAAGCTGCAAGTTCTTCTGACGATCTCGGCCGCCATCAGTCGGTGCTCGTGCTACAGGGCGGAGGGGCGCTGGGCGCCTATCAGGCCGGGGTTTACGAGGCGCTGGCGGATGCGGGCCACGCGCCCGACTGGATCGCCGGGATCTCGATCGGTGCGATCAATGCCGCGATCATCGCGGGCAACCCGCCCGAAGCCCGGATCCGGCAGCTCCGCGCCTTCTGGAACGGCGTAAGCCACGAGCTTCTCTACAAGCTCGATGTCGGCAACGGCTTCGCGCGGCGCGCTTTCAACGAGACGTCCGCAGGCTGGGCCGCCGCCTTCGGCATCCCCGGTTTCTTCGCCCCGCGCCTGCCCACGCCCCTGCCCGAGTGGCCCAGCGATATCGGGCGGCTCAGCTACTATGACACCACGCCCTTGCGACAGACGCTGCTCGATCTGGTCGATTTCGAGCGCATCAATCACGGCGAAACGCGCTTCGCGGTGGGCGCGGTCAATGTGCTGACGGGCAATTTCGCCTATTTCGACAATGCCAGCGACCGCACGATCGGCCCCGAACACGTGATGGCCAGCGGCGCCCTGCCCCCAGGTTTCCCCCCGGTGGAGATCGACGGCGAGTGGTATTGGGACGGCGGCCTCGTCTCCAACACCCCGCTGCAATACGTGCTCGACAACCGGTCCCCCTGCGAGATGACGGTGTTTCAGGTGGACCTTTTCCCCTCACGCGGGGTCGTGCCCAAGACCATGGCCGACATCGCCCAGCGCGAGAAGGACATCCGCTACTCCAGCCGCACACGCATGAACACGGACTTGTCCAAGCAGCTCCAGAAGATGCGCGCCGCCGCGCAGCGCCTTGCCCACAAGCTGCCCGAGGAACTGCGCGACGATCCGGACCTGCACCACCTGCTCGGCTGCCGCCCGGCGGGAGCGGTGGCCATCATGCACCTCATCAACCGCCCGCGCGGCTATGAGACGATGTCCAAGGACTACGAATTCTCGCGCATGACGGTGACCGAGCACTGGGAGGCCGGCAAGGCCGACGCACTCTGGTCGCTGGAAAAGGCAGACTGGACCGGGCGCAACCTGAAGCCCGACGAGATCATGACGTTCGACCTCGCGGCCGACCGTCCCCTTAACGGACACTGATAGCCCATTCCCAGGAGAGACGTTCCATGAAGCTGAAGGACAAGTCCTGCATCGTCACCGGCGCCGCCAGCGGCATCGGCAATGCCATCGCGCACAAATACGCCTCCGAAGGCGGCAAGGTCGCGATTGCCGATCTCAACCTCGAAGCCTCGCAGAAAGCCGCTGACGAGATCAAGGCCAAGTACGGCACCGACGCCCTGGCCGTCGCCATGGACGTGACCAGCGAGGATCAGGTCAATGCCGGCGTCGCCAAGGTGGTCGAGGCCTGGGGCACGGTGGACGTGCTGGTTTCCAATGCGGGTATCCAGATCGTCAACCCGGTGGACCAGTTCGCCTTTTCCGACTGGAAGAAGATGCTGGCGATCCACCTCGACGGCGCCTTCCTCACCTCCAAGGCCGTGCTGCCGCACATGTATGCGCAGAATTCCGGTTCGATCATCTTCATGGGCTCGGTCCATTCGAAGGAGGCGAGCCCGCTCAAGAGCGCCTATGTCACCGCCAAGCACGGCCTTCTCGGCCTTGCCCGCGTGATCGCCAAGGAGGGCGGCAAGAAGGGCGTACGCTCGAACGTGATCTGCCCCGGCTTCGTCCGCACCCCGCTGGTGGACAAGCAGATCCCCGAACAGGCCAAGGAACTGGGCATTTCCGAAGCGGACGTGGTGAGCAAGGTCATGCTCGGCCAGACCGTGGACGGCGAGTTCACCACCGTGGAAGATATCGCCGAAGTCGCGCTGTTCTTCGCGGGCTTCCAGACCAATGCGCTGACCGGGCAGTCGCTGGTGGCGAGCCACGGCTGGTTCATGGAGTAACGCCCCAGCCGTCGGTTTTTCGAAACCCAAACTGTTCCGTCGCCCCCGCGCAGGCGGGGGCCCCGCTTTTCTTTTGCGAGGTTAGCAAAGAAGCGGGATCCCCGCCTTCGCGGGGATGACGGGGTTTGTTTTGGCTAGGTTAGGTCAGGCTGGATTGGATTTGGTCAGGCTGCCGCGCGCAACCGCTCCAGCGCCGCATCCTTGCCAATCAACGGCAGCAGAGCGCCCATATCCGGCCCATGCTCCATCGCCGTCAGCGCCAGACGCAGCGGCAGGAACAGCGCCTTGCCCTTGCGCCCCGTCGCATCCTTCAGAGCCCCGGTCAGCGCCTTCCACACAGCCTGATCCCATTCGAGCCCGACCAGCACATCGGCGGCCTGCGCAAGATAGGCGCGGTCCTCGTCGCCCAGTTCCGGCACCGCGACCGGCCCGGTGACGACGCTCCACCAGTCCGCCGCCTCGTGAACATGCGTAAGATTCGGGCGCACCGCGTCCCAGCCCGCCGCATCCATGCCCTCTGGCAGGCGCGCGGCAACCAACTCGAACGGCAGCGCGTGAACAACGGCCGCATTGACGCGCTCCAGTTCCGCCTCGTCGAAACGGGCCGGCGCGCGGCCGAAGTGGGAGAGATCGAACGCCGCCGCCAGCGCCTCGGCATCGAGCGAGGGATCGACCGGATCGCTCGTCCCCAGCCGTCCCAGCAGCGCCACAACTGCCTGCGGTTCGATGCCGATCTCGCGGAAATGCGCAACGCCCAGCGAGCCCAGTCGCTTGGACAGCTTGCCCTCGGTCCCCACCAACAGCGCTTCATGCGCGAATGCCGGGACCGGCGCGCCGAGCGCGGTGAACATCTGCACTTGCGCGGCAGTGTTGGACACATGGTCCTCACCGCGCAGGATCTGCGTCACGCCCATGTCCACATCGTCGATGGCCGAAGGCAGCATGTAGAGCCACGAGCCATCGGCGCGGCGGATCACCGGATCGCTGATCTGCGCGGGATCGAACTTCTGGGGCCCGCGAATGCCGTCTTCCCAAGTGATCGGCTCGTCATGGTCGAGCAGGAAGCGCCAGTGCGGCAGGTCTCCGGCGGCGATCTTCGCGGCCTTCTCATCCTCGGTCAGGTTGAGAAGGCCGCGATCGTAGATCGGCGGCAGCCCGCGCCCGAGCAGCACCTTGCGCTTGAGGTCCAGTTCCTGCGGCGTCTCCCAGCAGGGATAGACGCGCCCGGCGGCCTTCAGCCGCTCGAATTCGCGCTCATAGAGGGCGAAGCGGGCCGACTGGCGTTCCTCGCCCGCCCATTCGATGCCGAGCCACGAAAGGTCAGCGCGGATGCCGTCGACATATTCCTCTTGCGAGCGCGCCGCGTCGGTATCGTCGATGCGCAGCAGGAAGCGTCCGCCTGCCTGTTTCGCAAGCAGCCAGTTGTGCAGCGCCGTGCGGATATTGCCGACGTGGAGGTGCCCGGTGGGCGACGGAGCGAAACGCGTGACGGTCATGCCCGCGCGATTACGGTGCGCGCGGCAAGAGGTCAATTTCCCGGCGACAGGCAGCGGGGCTGGATGTCACAGTTGTATAACATATCCTCTTGCCCGACAGGACTGATGCATTACCAATGCATGCCGGTTCGCACCCGCCAAAATCAAAGGATTACCCAATGCGGCTTCCCGCAAAGCTGGCCTTCGCCTCGCTTCTCTCCCTCGCTTTCGCCCAGCCCGTTTTCGCCCAGAAGGCCGACGCGCCCGATGCGGAAAAGCAGCACGCCGCCAAGACCGCCGAAGCCGTTGCCGCCGGTTGGGCCAGCGCACCTGTCGATGAAGCGGTCAAGACTTCGAACGGTTCGGTCACGGTCGACGGCAAATCGACTTCCTATACCGCCACGGCCGGCACGCTGACGATTCGCGACGCGCAGGGCAAGCCGACCGCGAGCGTGTTCTACACCGCCTATACCGCGCCGGGTAAGCATCGCCCGCTGACGTTCTTCTACAATGGCGGCCCCGGCTCCGCGAGCCTGTGGCTGCGCATGGGCAGCTTCGGCCCCGAGCGCGTGCGCACCACCGATCCCACCGCCGTCGCCCCCGCGCCCTTCGATGTGGGCCCCAATCCGGACAGCCTGATCGGCAGCACCGACATGGTCTTCATCGATGCGGTCGGCGCCGGTTACTCGCGCCCGCTGGGCGATGCCAAGCCCGCCGATTTCTACGGCGTCGACCAGGACGTGGACGCCTTTGCCAAGGCGATCTTCCGCTACGTTTCGAAGAACGGTCGCTGGGGCGATCCCAAGTACATCTTCGGCGAAAGCTACGGCACCACCCGCTCGGGCGCGCTGGCCTATCAGCTGGAAGAGCGCGGCATGGCGCTCAACGGCGTGGTCCTGCTGTCCTCGATCATGAACTACGGCGTGCGCCAGTCGGGCTACGATCAGGTCTATGTCGGCTACCTGCCGACCTATGCCGCCGTCGCCTGGTACCACAACCGCGTGGCCGACCGCCCGGCCACGGTTGCCGAATTCGTCGAGCAGGCGCGCCAGTTCGCCAATGGTCCCTATGCCAGCGCGCTGGCCAAGGGGCAGGACATCGCTCCGGCCGAAGCCGATGCAGTGGCCCAGCAGATCAGCCGCTTCACCGGCATTTCTGTGGACTACATCAAGCAGGCCAACTTGCGGATCGACCTCAACCGCTTTCGCAAGGAACTGCTGCGCGGCGAGCGGGAGACGATCGGCCGCTTCGACGGGCGCTACCTTGGCGTCGATGCCGATTCCGCGGGCGAAGGGCCCGAGTACGACGCTTCGGACACGGCGATCAGCGGCCTCTACATTGCCAGCTTTCTCGACGTTCTGGGCAACAAGCTGGGTTATAAGACGGACCTCGACTACCGCCTCAGCGCCAGCGAGGGCGGCCCGTTCAAGTGGGACTGGTCGCACGATGCGCCGGGCAACGGTTATGGCCGCCACCAGAACGTCGCCGACGTGACCGTGGACCTGTCGAGCGCGATGCGCACCAACCCGCATCTGCGCGTACTCTCGCTCAACGGCTATTTCGACATGGCGACGCCGTTCTTCTCGACCGAGCGGGACCTCAAGCACATGATGCTGCCCGCCCCGCTCCAGCAGAACCTGCAGTTCCACTACTATCCGGCGGGCCACATGGTCTACCTGAACCCCGAAGCGCTTCACCAGATGCGCCTCGACATGCAGCGCTTCTATGCCGAGGGCGCGCACTGAAAATAACCGGGCCAAGTGTGGGGGCGGTGCGATTGCGCCGCCCTTTTCCTCATCCGCTGCGGAACGCGTGGGTGATCGGATAGCGACGGTCGCGCCCGAAATTGCGCGCCGTCAGCTTCACGCCGGGCGAGGCTTGCCGGCGCTTGTATTCGGCCAGATGCAGCAATCGCTCCACGTGCTGGACGGTCGCACGCTCGAACCCCTCGTTGACCAGCTGCTCGACGCTCTTGTCGTTCTCGACAAGGCCGAGGAGGATCGGATCGAGCACATCGTAAGGCGGCAGCGTATCCGAATCGCGCTGGTCGTCCCGCAGTTCGGCGCTGGGATCGCGCAGCAGGGTCGATTCGGGAATCACCAAGCCGGAAGGGCCGAGCCCGATTCGCGGGACATGGCGGTTGCGCCAGCTGGCAATGGCGAAAACGGTCGACTTGTAGGCGTCCTTCAGCGGATTGTAGCCGCCCGCCATGTCGCCATAGATCGTCGCGTAGCCGACGCTCATCTCGCTCTTGTTGCCGGTGGTCATCAGCATCGGCCCGAACTTGTTGGACAGCGCCATCAGCGCGGTGCCGCGAATCCGCGATTGCAGGTTTTCCTCGGCAATATCGCGGTTGGTGCCCTCGAAACTCTCGCCCAGCATCGAATCGAGCCCGTCCACCGCGGCGCCGATCGGCATGACCGAATAGCGAATCCCCAACGCCTCGGCACAGGCGGCGGCATCATCGAGACTCTGCCGGCTGGTGAAGCGCGAGGGCATCATCACCCCCCAGACCCGCTCTGGCCCTAGTGCGTCCACGGCAAGGGCTGCGCAGGTTGCCGAATCGATCCCGCCCGACAATCCGAGCACGACTCCGGGAAAACCGTTGCGATTCACATAGTCGCGCAGCGCCAGAACCATCGCGCAGTAGATATCTTCGGGGTGCGTCGCCAGCGATTCGAGCTTGCCGCGATCGCAGCGCCAGCCTTGCGCGGTCTTGGTCCAGCGCGTCTCGACGACCTGTTCCCGCCAATCCGCAAGCTGGACGGCGAGCCCGCCATCGCCGTTGACCACGAAGCTGGCGCCGTCGAACACCAGTTCGTCCTGCCCGCCGACGCGGTTGAGATAGACCAGCGGAAGCCCGGTATCGACCGCGCGGCGCTTGGCCACGCCTTCGATACGCAGCGCGTCCTTGTTGATCTCGTAGGGACTGCCGTTGACGCAGATCAGGATTTCGGCGCCGAAATCGGCAAGGTGGCGGCAGACTTCGGGACGCCAGATATCCTCGCAGATGGGCACGCCGATCAAGGTGCCGCGCAGAATCACCGGTTCGGGCAAAGGACCGGGCTGAAACAGGCGCATTTCGTCGAACGTGCCATAGTTCGGCAGCTCATGCTTGAGCCGCACCGCCATGACTTTGCCCTGGTCGAGCAGGGCCACTCCGTTGTGCAGCGCACCATCGAGCACGAAGGCGGAGCCCACCAGCATGGCCGGACCGTTCGACGCGCTCGCCTCGGCCAGCGTTTGCAACCGCGCGGCGGCGCGCTCGATTAGTGCGGGTTTGAGAATCAGGTCTTCGGGTGGGTAGCCGACCAGATGCAGCTCGGGAAAGACGACGAGATCCGCGTCTTTCGCCTTTGCGCGGGCGGCCAGCACGCTTTCGGCATTGCCGTCGAGATCGCCAACGGATTGGTTGAGCTGCGCCAGCGTGATCTTGAGCGTATCCGGCATCAAGGGCTTGATGCCCCGGCACCGGGCTTGCTGCAACAGGAGATGCCTGTAGCGCAGGCAATAAAAAACCCTCCCGGTAAGGAGGGCTTTTCCCGTCTGTAGACGGACTTTCCACTGATTCCTTCGACACTTGGCAGTCTTGCGACTGATTCGGGTCTGGGGTGGGAAAGTACTGGGGGCCGGCACTTCACCTGACGATTGAACGTCGGGCGATTGTCGTGCCCCCGGCCGAATTACTCGGCAGCCGCGGTAGCAGCGTCGGTCGCACCGTCGGTGGTAGCGGCCATGGTCTCTTCGGGAACGGTCTCAACCGATTCCGAAGTGGCGTCAGCGGCGGGCTTGGTGCCACCGCAAGCAGCGAGCGACAGAGCGGCAGCCGACGCGAACGCGGCAAAAGCAATCTTCTTCATGCGAATCCCCTTGCATTGTTTGGCGCACAGGCCAACGCTTGCAGGCAAGCCTGCGGTGCCATTCTTTAGACGAGACGTTTGTGCAACGCAAATGGGAAGTAAGGGGGCCAAAACTGGCGGAATCCCTCGGGCTTGCACACATATAAAGATATCTTTATATGCGGTCTCATGAAAATCGACCCCCTCCTGAGGGCTCTTTCCGAGCCGACGCGGCTGCGCATCATGCGTCTGCTGGCGCACATGGAACTGGCGGTCGGAGAGCTCGCCCAGGTACTCGGGCAGAGCCAGCCGCGCGTCTCCCGCCACATCCGAATCCTGTGCGAAGCGGGTCTGGCAACGCGCCGCAAGGAAGGCAGCTGGGTGTTCCTGGGGAGCGCTGTAAAGGAAAACGGCGAGCCGCCGATGGGGGCTGCTGCCGCCCGCCTTCTGGCCATTGCCGAGCGTGACGATCCCACGTTTTCCGCGCGCTGCGCCGAGGATCGCCGCCAGCTTGCGGCCATTCGCGACGCGCGCGAGGCAAGCGCGCAGGCCTACTTCGCGCGCCACGCGGAAGAGTGGGACACGCTGCGCCAGCTCCATGGTGCCGACGGTCCGGTCGAGACGGCCCTGCTCACCGCACTGGGACGCGGCAAGCTGGGTGCGCTGCTCGATGTCGGCACCGGCACCGGCCGCATGGCCGAGCTGCTGGCAGGCAAGTCGAGTCACGTCACCGCGCTCGACAAGAGTCCGGACATGTTGCGTATTGCGCGGGCACGCTTGCAATCTTTGCCACCCGAGCGGCTTTCGCTGGTGCAAGGCGACTTCCTCGGCCTGCCTTTTGCCGAGGGCGATTTCGACACCGTACTGTTCCACCAGGTGCTTCATTATGCACAGGAACCTGGCGCGGTGCTGGCCGAAGCCGCGCGCGTCACCCGCAAGGACGGGCGAATCGCCGTGGTCGATCTTGCCGCGCACGAGCGGGAAGACTTGCGTGAACGCCATGCTCACGCGCGCCTCGGCTTCGCAGACGAGCAGATGGCGAGCCTGCTGAAGGACGCGGGCTTCGCACCCGATGCTCCGGTCACGCTGCCCGGCGATCCGCTCACCGTGAAGATCTGGACCGCGCGGCGGCTCGACCAGTCGCCGCCCGCCGCGTCCCTCGCCCAAGACACCGAATCCAACGACAGAAAGACCGCGACCTCATGACGTCCGTTCAACGACCGGCAGGCCAACGGCCCAACCTCGCCCCCGCCTTCGGGTGCCTGCCGGGCGACATTTCCGTCTCGTTCGAATTCTTCCCGCCCAAGACCGAGAAGATGGACGAACAGCTGTGGGATTCGATCACCCAGCTTGCCCCGCTGACGCCCAGCTTCGTCTCGGTGACGTACGGCGCCGGCGGCTCCACGCGTGAGCGCACCCATGCCACTGTCGCCCGTCTCGTGCGCGAAACCAGCCTCGTGCCCGCCGCGCACCTGACCTGCGTAGGCGCCAGCAAGGGCGAGATCGACGAGATCGCCGATCAGTACTGGGAAGCCGGCGTGCGCCACATCGTCGCCCTGCGCGGCGATCCGCCGCCGAGCCAAGGCGGCGTGTTCACCCCGCACCCCGAAGGCTATGCCAGCGCCGCCGACCTGGTGGCCGGCCTCAAGGCGCGCCACGATTTCGACATCTCGGTGGCCGCCTATCCCGAAGTCCATCCCGAGGCGACAAGCGCCCAAAGCGATCTCGACAACCTGAAGCGCAAGATCGATGCCGGTGCGAACCGCGCGATCACGCAGTTCTTCTTCTCGGCCGATGCCTATTTCCGCTTCCTGGACAAGACGCAGGCTGCCGGAATCGATGCGCCGATCCTGCCCGGCATCATGCCGGTGACCAGCTTCGCCGCGATCCGCCGCATGTCCGGCAACACCGAGATTCCGGTCTGGCTGGAAGCGATGTTCGAAGGCCTTGACGAGCGCCCCGGTCCGCGCGCACTGGTCGCCGCCGTCGCCGCCGCAGACTTGTGCCGCGGCCTTTACGAAGGCGGCGTCCGCGATTTCCATTTCTACACCCTCAACCGCGCCGAGCAGACTTACGCCATCTGCCAGTTGCTCGGCCTGAGGCCCCAGTCCTAAGAGTTAGGGAGTGCGCATGATGAGCGCCCGTGACAAATTTCTCGCCGAAGCTGCCAAGCGCATCCTCGTCACCGATGGTGCTTTCGGCACCGAGATCCAGAACTGGAAGCTCGCGGAAGCCGACTATGCCGGCAACCTTGGCCTCAGCCATGAGCAGAAGGGCAACAACGACATTCTCGCGCTGACCAAGCCCGAGGTGCCGGAAGCGATCCACCGCGCCTATTTCGAGGCCGGTGCGGACATTGCCGAGACCAACACGTTCTCGGCCAACCGCATCAGCCAGGCCGACTATGGCGCCGAGCACCTCGTGCGCGAGATCAATGTCGAATCGGCCAAGCTTGCCCGCCGTCTGGCGGATGAGTTCGAAGCGAAGGATGGGCGCCCCCGCTTCGTCGCCGGCGCCATCGGGCCGACCAACAAGACGCTCTCGCTCAGCCCCGACGTCAACGATCCCGGCTACCGCGAGATCGACTGGGACACGCTGGTCGACGTCTACAAGGAGCAGGCCGCTGCCCTCGTCGAAGGCGGCGCCGACTTCATCCTGATCGAGACGGTGTTCGACACGCTCAACGCCAAGGCCGGGATCATGGCCGTGCGCAAGCTTGAAGACGAGCTGGGCCGCGAAGTGCCGATCATGCTGTCGATGACGCTGACCGACCTTTCCGGCCGCAACCTCTCGGGCCACACGGTCGAGGCGTTCTGGTATGCCGTGCGCCACGCGCGGCCGCTGACCATCGGCCTCAACTGCTCGTTCGGCGCGACCCAGCTGCGTCCTCATGTGAAGTCGCTGTCGGAAATCGCCGACACGCTGATCATGATCTATCCCAACGCCGGGCTCCCCAACGAACTCGGCGAATATGACGAGATGCCCGACACCACCGCGGGCTTCGTCGGCGAATGGGCCGTGGCGGGACAGGTCAACGCGCTGGGCGGCTGCTGCGGTTCGACGCCCGCGCATATCGCTGCCATCGCGCGGAAGATTACCGGCATGACCCCGCGCGCGATCCCGGCGCTGAAGCCGGAAACGCGGCTGGCCGGTCTCGAACCTTTCGCGATCGCGGCTGAGTGAGGCGAGACGGCAGGTCATGAACGATATCCCCCTCTGGCGCATCCGTCAGGCCGGTCCCGACGATGCCGATGCGCTCGCGCTGGTCGGCGCAGCGACGTTTCTCGAAGCCTTTGCCGGTGCCGTCGATGGCGCCGGCATCATCGAGCATTGCCGCGTCGCCCACTCGGCCGAGACTTACCGCGCCTACTTCGCCAAGGGCGCCAAGGCGTGGCTGGCCGAAGTGAAGCCGGGCGATGCGCCGGTGGGATATGCAATGATCTGCGCGCCCGAACTCGAACAGGCCGAGGAAGGCGATATCGAGCTGAAGCGCATCTACCTGCTCTCGCGCTTTCAGGGCTCGCTGATGAGCGGCACCCTGATGCGCACGGTGGTCGAGGCGGCGGAGGGGCACAAGCGCCTGCTGCTCGGCGTCAAGGACGACAATCTGCGCGCCCTCGCCTTCTACGCCAAGCACGGCTTCGAACAGATCGGCACCCGCCGCTTCGATGTCGGCGGCAAGACTTATGACGACCTTGTACTGGCACGCCCGCTCGTGTCCGTGCAGGCCCACTGATCCAACGGGAACCTCCATGACCTCCACACCTTCCGGCGCCCGTTTCGTCAATATCGGCGAGCGCACCAATGTCACCGGCTCGGCCAAGTTCAAGAAGCTGATCATGGCCGGCGACTATCCCGCCGCAGTCGAAGTCGCCCGCCAGCAGGTGGAGAACGGCGCGCAAGTGATCGACGTCAACATGGACGAAGGCCTGCTCGACGCGGTCGAGGCCATGACCACCTTCCTCAAGCTGATCGCCGCCGAGCCCGATATCGCGCGCGTGCCGGTCATGGTCGATTCCTCGAAGTGGGACGTGATCGAGGCGGGCCTCAAGTGCGTGTCGGGCAAGCCCATCGTCAATTCGATCTCGATGAAGGAAGGCGTCGAGCCGTTCCTCGCGCAGGCGAAGAAGTGCATGGACTATGGTGCCGCCGTGGTCGTCATGGCCTTCGACGAGACCGGGCAGGCAGACACCAAGGAGCGCAAGATCGAGATCTGCGCGCGCGCCTACGACCTGCTGACCGGCATCGGCTTCCCGCCCGAGGACATCATCTTCGACCCCAACGTCTTCGCGGTTGCCACCGGCATCGAGGAGCATGACCGCTACGGGCTGGACTTCATCGAGGCGGTGGCGGAAATCCGCCAGCGCTGCCCGCATGTCCACTTCTCCGGCGGCCTGTCAAACCTCTCGTTCTCGTTCCGCGGCAACGAGACGGTGCGCCGCGCGATGCACTCGATCTTCCTCTATCACGCGATCCCCGCCGGGCTCGACATGGCGATCGTCAACGCCGGCCAGCTCGACGTCTACGACCAGATCGACCCCGCCCTGCGCGAGGCTTGCGAAGACGTCATCATGATGCGCCGCCCGGGCGTGGGCGAGGATGGCAAGACTTCCACCGAACGCCTGATCGACCTTGCCGAAAGCTTCAAGGGCAAGGACGCGGTTGCCGAGAAGGCGGCCGAGGAATGGCGCGGCTGGGACGTGGTCAAGCGGCTGGAACACGCGCTGGTCAAAGGCATCGACGCCTATGTCGTCGAGGATACCGAGGAAGCCCGCGCCGCGATCTTCGCGCGCGGCGGACGCCCCATCGAAGTGATCGAAGGGCCGCTGATGGGCGGCATGAACGTGGTGGGTGACCTGTTCGGCAGCGGCAAGATGTTCCTGCCGCAAGTCGTGAAGTCCGCGCGCGTGATGAAGAAGGCCGTGGCCCACCTGATCCCCTTCATCGAGGCGGAAAAGGAAGCCGGCGCCAAGGCCAAGGGCCGCATCATCATGGCCACCGTCAAGGGCGACGTCCATGACATCGGCAAGAACATCGTCGGCGTCGTGCTTCAGTGCAATGGCTACGAGGTGATCGACCTTGGCGTCATGGTGCCGTGGTCGAAGATCCTCGAATCTGCCAACGAGAACGATGCCGACATCATCGGCCTCTCCGGCCTCATCACCCCCTCGCTGGACGAGATGGTGACCGTGGCCGAGGAAATGCAGCGCGCGGAGATGACCATCCCGCTGCTGATCGGCGGCGCCACGACCTCCAAGGTCCATACCGCGCTGCGCATCGATCCGGCCTACAAGGGCCCGGTGATCCACGTGCTCGACGCCAGCCGCGCGGTCGGCGTCGCCTCGCAGCTATTGTCCGATACGCAGGCCGAGGGCTTCGTCACCACTGTCGCCGACGAATACGAGAAAGTCCGCGTCGCCCGCGCCGGCAAGGGGCAGAGCGAACTGCTCCCCATCGCCGATGCCCGCGCCAATGGCTTCAGGCCGGATTTCGCGCTCAAGCCCGGTGCGCCGGTGCAGCCGGGTCTCCACACGTTCGAGGAATGGGACCTTGCCGACCTTGCTGCGACGTTCGACTGGACGCCGTTCTTCCGCGCCTGGGAACTGGCGGGCAACTATCCGGCGATCCTGAACGACGAAGTGGTGGGCGAAAGCGCCCGCAACCTCTTCGCCGATGCGCAGGCGATGCTCGCGAAGATCATCGACGAGAAGTGGCTGACCGCCAAGGGCGTCTGCGCTTTCTGGCCCGCCCACCGCGACGGTGACGACGTTCTTCTGGAAGACGGCACCCGCCTGCCGATGCTGCGCCAGCAAGTGAAGAAGTCGCGCGATCGCGCCAACTTCTGCCTTGCCGACTTCATCGACACGCAGGACGACTGGCTGGGCGGTTTCGCCGTGGGCATCCACGGCATCGAGCCGCATCTCGCCCGCTTCCAGGCCGCGCATGACGACTATTCGGACATCCTGCTGAAGGCCCTTGCCGACCGCTTCGCCGAAGCCTTTGCCGAGCGCCTGCACCAGCACGTCCGCACCAAACTCTGGGGCTATGCGCCGGAGGAGCAGTTCACCAACGAAGCGCTGATCCGCGAGGAATATCGCGGCATCCGCCCCGCGCCCGGCTATCCGGCCTGCCCGGACCACTCGCTCAAGCCGATCCTGTTCGACCTGCTGAAGGCGCAGGACAATGCCGGGATCGTGCTGACTGAGAGCCAGGCCATGCTGCCCACGGCCGCCGTCTCGGGCTTCTACTTCGCCCACCCGGACAGCCAGTACTTCGGCGTCGCCCGCATCGGCCGCGACCAGCTGGAAGACTATGCCGAGCGGCGCGGGATCGACCTGCCGATCGCCGAGCGCTGGCTGCGCCCGAATCTCGACTGAATCCAAGCTCCGGTCAGTGCGCCTTGCGGCGTGCTGACCGGCCGTCGCGCCAGCGGGCATAATGGCGCAGACGAGCCTCATTGGCACCGATATCCTGCGCGCCCGCCAGCACGTCGAGCGCGGCTTCCAGCCCATGCCGGGCCAGCCGCTCGACCACCGCGCCCTCGTCCTGCCCCATCTCGCGCGCCAGCATCTTGAGCATGCGCGCGGTTTCGATAAATTCCAGTTCGCTCAACATCGCCGCGCGGCATTCGTTCGGGCTGGCGCCCAGCACGGCCTCGAGGCTTGCCGGCGCATCGTGCAGGTAACGTCCCATGGCTGTTCTTCCTTAGGCAGTGCGGACGTGAAATCGTTTGTGTCCGCTAGCTGCCTCCGGTTACCAGCCGCCGCCCCGCCCGGGCGCTAAGCCCATTCTGCGTAGAAATCCGCGGTTCGCAGTCACTTGCGGGACACGAATTGCCACCACCGCGGCACAGTGCATTGAAAGCCTTCCACAAGTCCCGCTCCGGACGCTTCTGCGGCCCATTGCGCGACTATCGCCCGCACGCCATGGATTGGCCCAAAGAACAAGGGGGACGATGGGCACAATGGGCCTGACTGAAATCTATCTGATTGCACTGACGGTAATACTGGGCGCGCCGTACCTGATCTGGCGGCTCTTCCGTACCGACCATTGGGCACCGCTGGTGGTCGTCCAGATCATTGGCGGTATCCTGCTCGGGCCGGGCGTGCTGGGCCGCATCGCGCCGGACTTCCACACATTCGTCTTCAACCCGCAAGTGATGACCGCGCTCAATGGCGTGGCATGGTGGGCGGTGATGATGTTCGTCTTCGTGGCGGGCGTGGAACTGGACCTGTCGGACGCGTGGAAGCATCGCGGCGAGACGACGCTGACCGCCGCTTGCGCCCTACTCACGCCGCTGCTGCTCGGCTCGGTCGCCGCCGCCCTGCTGCTCAAGACCCCCGGCTGGATCGGGCCCGAGGGCAGCTATCCGCAGGCGGTGCTGGGCATCGGCATGGCCTGCGCGGTTACCGCGCTGCCGATCCTGGTGCTGCTGATGGAAAAGCTGGGCATCTTCCGGGAGCCACTCGGCCAGCGCCTGCTGCGCTATGCCAGCCTCGACGATATTGCGATCTGGGGCGTGCTGGCCCTCATCCTCGTCGACTGGGAGCGCGTTGGCCGTCAGGGCCTGTTCCTCGTCGCCTTCGCCGTCGCCTCCCTCATCGTCCGCGCCCTGTTCAAGCGCATCCGCGAGGAAGACCGCTGGTATGTCTCGCTGATCTGGCTGGCCCTGGTGGGCTTCGCGGCAGACTGGTCCGGCCTGCACTTCATGGTCGGCGCGTTCCTGGCGGGCGTGGTGCTCGATGCCCACTGGTTCACGCGCGAGAAGCTCGATGGTTTCCGCGAGTTCCTGCTGCTCACCGTCATGCCCGTGTTCTTCCTCAGCACCGGCTTGCGCACGAACTGGGGCATGGGCGGCACCATGGTCATCGGCGCCGCACTGCTGTTCCTGATCGCCTCGGTCGCGGGCAAGCTGGCGGGCGTTCACCTTGCCGGAAAGCTGCTCGGCTGGAAGAAGGGTGAAGCCTCGATCATCGGCTGGATGCTCCAGACCAAGGCGCTAATCATGATCATCTTCGTCAACGTGCTGCTCGACAAGAAGATCATCACCGCGGAGACCTTCACCGCGCTGCTGCTGATGGCAGTGATGAGCACGATGCTGACCGTGCCGATCGTCAAGCCGCGCCTGGTGCGGCTCGGCTTGATAAAGGGCTGATAGAGAAAGGCCGGGACATCGAGCCCGGCCTTTTCAATTTTCAGACACCTTTTTGTTTTAGATTCCGGGCCTTCCCGCCAGCGCCTCTGCCGCCTGCCAGAATGCCTCGACAAAGGCCGGGTCTTCCACCAGCGGGTTCGGCTTGCGCGGGGCCCGCTCGTACCAATAGCCGCCGCTGGAACGGCCCGGCTCCTCGGCCGAAGCCAGCCAGATCACCGTATCCGCGCCCTGCTCGGACGAAAGCTTCGGCGCATCGCCGTAAGCGGCCTGCACGCTGTCCGGCGTGTGCGAGAAGAAGTTGCTCCCCACCGTGCCCGGATGAACCGAGTGGGCGACGATCCCATCATCCGCCAGGCGCGGTGCCAGCGCGCGGGCGTGGAGCACGTTGGCCAGCTTGCCGCTGCAATAGGCGGCGCCAGGGCTCCAGTTACCAAGGTTCTGGAGATCGCCAAGGTTGATGGCGGGGATCATCTCGCTGCCGTCGGACGCGGTGTTGACGATCCGCACGCTGCCTGCCGGCGCATCCGCCGCCGCCTTGCGCAGCAGCGGCAACAGCCTTGCCGTCAACGCATAGGGGCCCAGGAAATTGCTGGCATAATTGGCCTCGAAACCCTCCGACGTCGTGATCGGCTCGCGCGCCATGCCGCCGGCATTGTTCACCAGCACGTCAATGCGGTCGACCTTGGCCGCGATTTCGTCCGCCAGCCGGTCCGCTTCCGCCAGCAGCGACAGATCGCCGCGCAGCATCTCCACGCCCGAGCCCAGTTCCGCCTGCGCCGCCGCGCAGCGCCCGGCATCGCGCCCCACGCCGAGCACGCGAAAACCCTGTGCGGCCAGCGCCCGCGCCGTTTCCAGCCCAATGCCGGAACTTGCCCCGGTCACCACTGCCACTCGCTGCGCCATGTTTGCCTCTCCTACAATCTTGAAACTTGCCGTTTTGGAACTCGAACTCGACTACCCCCACGGCAAAATCGCAAGGGATTGAGGCGGAATCGGAGGAAATCATCGGCCAAGCGGTTTCAGCAGCCCCCTGCCTCTGCCATAAGCCCGGCCGTGCCTGACGCCGATCTTCTGCCCGATGCCCGTGACGCCCTTCACGCGACTTTCGGCTTTTCCGCCTTTCGCGGTGTGCAGGAAGATGTCGTCGCCCGTGTGCTCGAAGGCCGATCCACCCTCGCGGTGATGCCCACCGGCGCGGGCAAGTCGCTGACCTATCAATTGCCCGCCGTGATGCAGGAAGGGACCTGCGTGGTCGTCTCCCCGCTGATCGCGCTGATGCACGACCAGCTGCGCTCGGCCACCGCCAACGGCATCCGCGCCGCCACGCTGACCAGCGCCGACGCCGATCGCGGCCTCACCATGGACCGCTTCCGCGCGGGCGAGCTGGACTTGCTCTACGTCGCCCCGGAACGCGCCAGCCAGTCCTATTTCCGCGACCTGTTGGAGCAGGCGCGCGTCTCGCTGTTCGCCATCGACGAAGCGCATTGCGTTTCCGAATGGGGGCATGATTTCCGGCCCGACTACCGGCTGCTGAAGCCGCTGCTGGATGCCTTCCCCACCGTCCCGCGCCTCGCGCTGACGGCCACGGCGGACCATCACACCCGCTCCGACATCCTGGCCCAGCTCGGCATCCCGGCAGACGGGCTGATCGTCGCCGGGTTCGACCGCCCGAACATCCGCTACGCCATCCGCCCGCGCGAGAATGCGATGCGACAGATCAAGGCGGTGATCGACGAGAATCCGGGCCCCGGCATAGTCTATGCCCCGACCCGCGCCCGCGTGGAGCAGCTGGCCGAAACGCTCGCCGCCGCTACCGGACGGCGCGTGCTGCCCTATCACGCCGGGCTCGATCCCGAGGTGCGCGCGCGCAATCAGGCGGCCTTCGTCGCTTCCGAAGACATGGTGATGGTGGCCACCGTCGCCTTCGGCATGGGCATCGACAAGCCCGACGTGCGCTTCGTCGCCCATGCCGGGATCCCCAAGTCGATCGAGGCCTATTATCAGGAAACCGGCCGCGCCGGGCGTGACGGTGACCCTTCTGTCGCCGTGATGTTCTGGGGCGCGGACGACTTCGCACGCGCCCGTCAGCGCCTGTCCGAAATCGAGCCGCACCGCCTGCAAAGCGAGCGCCAGCGGCTGGACGCACTGGCGGGTCTTGTCGAGACCGCCGAATGCCGCCGCGCCGTGCTGCTGCGCCATTTTGGCGAGACGCCCGCGCAGACTTGCGGCAATTGCGACAACTGCCTTGAACCGGCGGGCGTGATCGACGTGACCGAACTGGCGCGCAAGCTGCTCTCGACGGTCTATCGCACCGGGCAGAGCTACGGCCTTGGCCATCTGGAAAAGGTGCTCTGCGGTATCAGCGACGACCGCGTGCTCCAGCGCGCGCATGACCAGCTTTCGGTGTTCGGCATCCTGACCGAGGATGAGAAACCGCTGCTGAAACCGCTCGCCCGCGCGCTTCAGGCCTGCGGCAGCCTGCTGCCGACCGAGCATGGCGGCCTTGCCCTTGGCGGCGACGCACGCGCGATCCTCAAGGGCGAAGTGCCCGTGGCCATCGTCGTGCCGCCCAAGCGCGAGCGCAAGCGGCGGGGTGGCGGCGATACCGGCGCCAACCCGGTCGGCAACCCGCTGTTCGAGGCTCTGCGCGCGCTCCGCCGCGACCTTGCCCAGCAGGCCGGCGTGCCGCCTTATGTCATCTTCCACGATGCCACCTTGCGTGAGATGGCCACCGTTCACCCCACCACGCTTTCCGAACTCGGCGCGATCGGCGGCGTGGGCGCGCGCAAGCTCGAAGCCTATGGCGAGGAATTCCTGAGCGTCATTCGCCAGCATTGAACGCTCGGCGCGGGGTGCGCGTAATGGCTGCTCCCTCTCTCTGCGCTCCCAACTCCCCTTCCCTCGTCTCCCGCACTCCGCTCATCCTGAGCTTGTCGAAGGATGTGAGCCGCACGCCACGCCCCAGGGGGCTTCGACAAGCTCAGCCTGAGCGGGATTGATCAGCCTGAGCCGGATCGAAGGGCAGCGAAAACGGGAAGAAGACCTCCGCCTCGCAAACCGTCATCCTGAACTTGTTTCAGGATCCATTCGTCCGCAAGCGCGGTGTTTGGCCTCCATGCGCAACCGCCGCGCATTCCTGCCGTATCCGAGCACGCCGCCCGATGGATCCTGAAACAAGTTCAGGATGACGTCGGTTCTTGGGAGATGAGCGGCCCACCAGACATCCATCGGCCTTCGCATTCAACCACACCATCCCGGATCGACGCGCCTATTCCACTTCCACCCTGATGCGGGTGATGCGCGTGGCCTTGATCTGCCAGGCTCCATCCACCCGCACATAGTCCTCGTGATAGAACCCATAGCCCGTCAGACGCGAAAACGCGCCGCCTGCCGGGAAGAACATGCGGTCCGTAAAACTCCAGATTCCCCGGGCGCTATCCGGCCCCGTCACCTCTATTTCCGACTGATGCCCCTGATGCACGCTAACGATGCCGAAGCGCGCCATGCCGTCCGGCACCCACGCATCCCGGCCGCGCAAGGTGAGGTTCATCGCGGGCAGATGGTCCACGCCCGATTGCGGATCGGTACAGCAGCCGTGATAATCCAGCTCGCAATCCTCGGCGAGAACCGAGCGGACCAGATCGCCGTCTCCCAGGTCGACACCGCGCCAGTAGCGCGCCTTGGCCTGCCGGATAGCCTCGATGGCGGCGAGGCGTTCGGTTTCGGTCATTCCCTTCTCCCCTTTGCGATATCTGTCGCAGGCCGACCGCCATCTGCAAAGCCGCGTCCATGCCCATTCGCCATTTGCCCGCCCCGGCGTTATGGAGCGGCATGATCCGCATATTGATCGATGCCGACGCCTGCCCGGTGAAGGACGAAACCTACAGAGTCGCCGCCCGGCACAAAGTGCCAGTGGTGGTCGTCAGCAACAGCCCCATCCGCGTTCCGCAGGATCCGCTGATCTCGCGCAAGGTGGTGAGCGATACCTTCGATGCCGCCGACGACTGGATCGTGGAGAACACGGTGCCCGGCACCGTGGTCATCACCGCCGATATCCTGCTGGCCGATCGCTGCCTCAAGCTTGGCGCCGAGGTGGTCGCGCCCAATGGCAAGCCGTTCACCCTCTCCTCGATCGGCAGCGCCATCGCCACGCGGGCGATCATGGCCGATCTGCGCGCCGGGGGCGACGTGATCGGCGGTCCGCCGCCGTTCAGCAAGACGGATCGTTCGCGATTCCTCTCCAGCCTTGACGAAGTGCTGGTGAAACTGCGGCGGCGCATGTGAAGGCGGCTTCCTAGCCCAGTCGATACGGGGTCGGGTCTCCGCGCTCCCGGATCAGCGTCTGGCGGGCTTCCTTGCGCAGGCGGTGACAAAGGGCATCGCGCGTCTCCCCGCCCAGCATTTCGGGAAAGCCGCGAAGGGCCGTTTCGAAGCCGTGCTCGATCAGGGCCTCCAGAATTGCCGCCTCGTCGGCCGCGAAGGCGCGCGCCATCAGTTTGAGCGTGCGAACGGTCTCGCGGAATTCGAAGTCGGTAAGGCGCCCCGATTCGAACTCTTCCTTGCGCAGCAAGGCCCGCCGCAAATCCCAGACCATCGTCGCACTCCTGCCAATGGGCAGGGAAGAATTAGCTCTCGCGCGTGTCGAAGGAAACCGGGACGGCCAGCCGGAACGGCAGGTCGGGAGAGGCGATGCGCGATTCGGTGCCGTTGTCGTGGATCAGCACCGCACGGCCGACGCCGGGGGTGGCGACCACGGCGACGACGCTGTCCACCCATTCGTGCAACAGCGCCTTGGCGCGGGCCAGTTCGGCCTCCGCGCGCGTGGTGGTGCCCGAGGCTTCGAGTTCGGCTTCGAGTTCGACGATCCGGGCGGTCGCCTCGCCAATGCGGTCGGTGTTCTCGCTCATGATCGGTATCCCTGGGCAGTCATCGTTCGCCTAGGTGGGCACCCGTGACGGGTGAGGCAAGCCCCGAATTCCGGCAATCGCCAGCGCGTTAAGGTTACGGCGGGTTGCTTCGCCAGTCACCGGCATTTCGTCATTGCGAGCATGGCGAGGGAAGTGGGACGGCGAGGAAGGGGCAGGCCCGGACTCATGCGAGCCCGGGCCTTGTCCCTTAAAGCGGGTTGTCCAGCTTGATGACTTCTTCCTCGCTCGCGCGCTGGGTGGTCTTGAGCTGGCGCGGGGCGGCGAAGCTGTCGAGCACCGGCTTGTCGCGGCCATAGATGTCGTTGAAGGCCGTAAGCTGGCCGTCGATCGCGCGCGCGAAAGTGAAATAGGCGACGTAGACCGGGAAGGTCCGGGTCATTTCCACCTTGGTATACTGGCCGGAGCGCGAGATTTCCGCCGCTTCGGTCGCGCTCTTCTGGGCGCCGAGGATGGCCATGGTCATGCCCAGCTCCACCGCGCGTTCGGTACGGATGCAGCCATGGCTGAAGGCGCGCACGTCGGCATTGAAGTACTGCTTAGACGGCGTGTCATGCAGGTAGATCGCGTGCGGGTTCGGCATGTCGATCTTCATCAGGCCCAGCGAATTGCTGGCGCCCGGCTGCTGGACGACCGTGATCGTGCCGTCCGCGCTCTTGGTGGCCTTGTAGCCGGCCGACTTCGCCCAAGCGGGGTTGTTCAGCACCTTGGCGCCCAGCCCCTCACCCTTCACGATCGACTGCGGCACCGTCCAGGTGGGGTTGAAGACCACCGCCGTCACCGTTTCAGCCAGCTGCGGCGTCGCGGTGCGGCCGGGCTTGCCGACCACGGTCTTGTAGGTGCGGATGATCTTGTTGCGGACCACGAGGCGGAGCTGGAACTCAGGCACGTTGGTCATCAGGTAAACGTCGCCAAGGTCGCGGGCGAACCAGCGCCAGCGGTCCATGTTGGCCTGAATCAGCGCGCGCTTGGCCTTGTTGGCGACCGGCGTGGCGTTGTACTCGGCCTTGAGCAGGGCGTAATCCGGATTGGTGGGCGCCAGCTTGTCGACGACGCCGGCCACGTCGTGGTCGGAAAGCGCCTGCGCCATGATCTGCGCGGTGGGCATCACGTCCTGATCGGGATCGACCGCGAACCACTGGACGCGCGCGGGCATCGGCGTGCGGCCGTCGCGCAGATCCTCGATCAGCCAGCCGAACACGTGGCTGGCCAGCGTGTCGAGATCGTCGCCCTCGCCCTTGGCAATTGCCGCCCTGAGCGCGGCGGGCTGGTAGTCCGCCGGGATCAGGCCTTCCTTGCCGATATACTCGATGGTCTGGAGCAGCGCCTTGGCGTCGGACAGCGACCACGACATCACCGGCTCGGCCAGCAAGGTATCGTGCTGGCCCGGCTGCGCCGTCGCGGCGGCAGCGGTGGGGGCGCCGGTCGGCGTTCCTGATGGCACCCCGGTCGGCGTCGCGGTCGGAACGCCCGAAGGCGTGGCCTTGGGCTGTGCCGTCGATGTCGGCACCGACTTCGGCGCCGCCGTGGATTGGGAAACCGGCAGGATCGACGTCGGCGTCGACAAAGCCTTGGGCTTTGGCGGTTTCACGGGCTTTGCGGCCTGCGTGCCATCAACCTTCTGGGCCAGCACCGGCTGTGCCACGAGCCCCGTTGCCGCGACAACCGCCAGCACGCTGCAACCGAACCGCATCAAACTCGCCATCTTGTCCTGAACCTGCCCGTCATCATGCACGGAAAAAACGCGGCGCGCAGAGCACGCACCGCCGGAATTCCGCTTTGCATCCATATAATGTCATGTTCAAGGATTTCGCCTGTCGCTGCGATGAATTGCTTGCGCGTTTCCTTGCGTAAAGCGAACTGGCCCTTGCGCAAAGCGCCGGCCGGGACGAGAGGCTGAGCATCATGTCCGCATCCGTCCCCGCCGTTTCCGACGCTCGCCCGTCCGCCATGCCGGTCATGGCCGTGACCGCCGGAATCGCGACGTTCAGCATGATGGATGCAACGATCAAAGGCGCTTCACTGGCCGTGGGCGTGTTTACCGCGCTGCTGTTGCGCAATCTCTTCGGCACATTGCTGACCCTGCCGCTGTGGCTGGCGGCGGGCCGTCCCAAACCCTCTCGCCATGTGCTGGTGGTCCACGCGCAGCGCGCAGCGATCACCTCGGCGATGGCCGCACTCTTTTTCTATGGCCTTGCACGAATTCCTATGGCCGAGGGAATCGCGCTTTCCTTCGTCTCACCGATCATCGCGCTCTACTTCGCGGCGCTGCTGCTGGGTGAGAAAATCCGGCCTCAGGCCGTGGTGGCATCGCTTTTCGGCGTGGCCGGCGTGGTGGTCATTCTGGCCGGACGGCTGGGCGCGGGCGCCTATTCGGACCGGGCGATCGAGGGGACCGTGGCGGTCCTGCTTTCCTCGGTGTTCTACGCGGTCAATCTGGTGCTCCAGCGCAAGCAGGCGCTGCTGGCCAAACCGGTGGAAGTCGCGATGTTCCAGAACCTTGGCGTAACGTTGATTTTCCTTGCTTTTTCGCCGTGGCTTACGGTCATCCCGGACCTCCGCAGCCTGGGCTTCATCCTGGCCGGTGCGGCATTGGCAACGGCTGCCCTGCTGTTTCTTTCATGGGGTTACGCGCGGGCGGAAACGCAAGTGCTGCTGCCGATCGAATATACCGGCTTCCTCTGGGCCGCACTGCTCGGCTGGCTGATGTTCGGCGAGCAACTGGGGCTTGCCACCATCGCCGGCACGGTGCTGATCGTCGCGGGCTGCTGGATAGGTGCAAGAAACGCAAACGCGTGATCGAGGTCGGCAGCCGCCCCCCCTTGACCTGAGGGCCGCAAGCGCGCATCGGCGGGGCCGCAGACTCCGCTTTGTCGCGATGCAGCACGGCGATCCTTTTCGGGACCTGGCCAGTTCGGTTCCGACGAGGGGGCCGCGCTTTTGGCGACAGGCTCCATACAGAAGGGGATAATACCCAAATGACCCAGGTCGGACAGGATACGCTCGGTACCCGCAGCACCATGACCGTCGGCGGCAAGCAGGTCGCCTACTACTCTCTCCAGAAAGCCTCCGAAACGATCGGCGACGTCAGCCGCCTGCCGTTCTCGATGAAAGTGCTGCTGGAAAACCTGCTGCGCTTCGAAGACGGCGGCTTCACCGTCTCGACCAAGGACATTCAGGCGATTGCCGACTGGCAGAAGAACCCGACCACGGGTGACGAAATCCAGTATCGCCCGGCCCGCGTTCTGCTTCAGGACTTCACCGGCGTTCCCTGCGTTGTCGACCTGGCCGCCATGCGCGATGCCATCGCCACGCTGGGCGGCGACACCAGCAAGATCAATCCGCTGGTCCCCGTGAACCTCGTCATCGACCACTCGGTGATGGTGGACGAATTCGGTCACCCCAAGGCGTTCGAAGAGAACGTGGAGATCGAATACCAGCGCAATATGGAGCGTTACGACTTCCTCAAGTGGGGTTCCAAGTCGCTCGCCAACTTCTACGCGGTTCCCCCGGGCACCGGCATCTGCCACCAGGTCAACCTTGAGAACATCGCCAAGACGGTGTGGTCGAGCGAAGACCAGAACGGCAATCTGGTCGCCTATCCCGACACCTGCGTCGGCACCGACAGCCACACCACCATGGTCAACGGCCTGGGCGTGCTGGGCTGGGGCGTCGGCGGCATCGAGGCGGAAGCCGCGATGCTTGGCCAGCCGGTCTCGATGCTCATCCCCGAAGTCGTCGGCTTCAAGCTGACCGGCGAACTGAAGGAAGGCGTCACCGCCACCGACCTCGTGCTCACCTGCACCGCCATGCTGCGCAAGCACGGCGTGGTCGGCCGCTTCGTCGAATACTTCGGCCCCGGCCTTGCCTCGCTGTCGCTGGCCGACCGCGCGACGCTGGCCAACATGGCTCCCGAATACGGCGCCACTTGCGGCTTCTTCGGCATCGACGACAAGACCATCGAATACCTGCGCCTCACCGGCCGCGAGGAAGAGCAGATCGCCCTCGTCGAAGCCTATGCCAAGGAACAGGGCTTCTGGATCGACCCGGCCGCTGCCGATCCGATCTTCTCCTCGACCCTCGAACTCGACATGTCGACCGTCGTGCCCTCGCTGGCCGGCCCGAAGCGTCCGCAGGACTGGGTCGCGCTTCCCGACGTGGACGACGTGTTCAACAAGGACATGGCCGACACCTACAAGAAGGCCGCACAGCGCGTTCCGGTCGAAGGCAAGGACTTCGACATCGGTGACGGCGACGTCATGATCGCGGCCATCACCAGCTGCACCAACACCTCGAACCCGAGCGTGCTGGTCGCCGCCGGTCTCGTCGCCAAGAAGGCCGACGAGCTGGGCCTGAAGCCCAAGCCCTGGGTCAAGACCTCGCTCGCACCCGGTTCGCAGGTCGTCACCGACTACCTCGAAAAGGCCGGTCTCCAGTCGCACCTCGACAACATCGGCTTCAACCTCGTCGGTTACGGCTGCACCACCTGCATCGGCAACTCGGGCCCGCTCGCAGAGCCGATCTCGAAGGCGATCAACGAGAACGGCCTGGTCGCCAGCGCCGTCATCTCGGGCAACCGCAACTTCGAAGGCCGCGTCTCGCCGGACGTGCGCGCGAACTTCCTGGCCTCGCCGCCGCTGGTCGTCGCCTACGCGCTGAAGGGCACCGTGGTGGAAGACTTCACCACCACCCCGATCGGCGTGAGCAAGGACGGCGTGGACGTCTACCTCAAGGACATCTGGCCGACCAACCTCGAAGTCAGCTCGACGATGAATGCCTGCGTTGACCGCGGCATGTTCCAGGCCCGCTATGCCGACGTCTACAAGGGCGACAAGCACTGGCAGGCGATCAACGTGGTCGGTTCGGACACGTACTCGTGGCGCGCCGGTTCGACCTATGTCGCCAACCCGCCGTACTTCGAGGGCATGGAAATGACCCCGGCGCCCGTGAACGACATCATCGAGGCGAAGCCGCTGCTGATCCTCGGCGATTCGATCACCACCGACCACATCTCGCCGGCCGGTTCGATCAAGGCCGACAGCCCGGCGGGCCAGTGGCTGATGGAGCACCAGGTCGCCAAGGCGGACTTCAACTCCTACGGTTCGCGCCGTGGCCACCACGAAGTCATGATGCGCGGCACTTTCGCCAACATCCGCATCCGCAACGAGATGGTTCCGGGCATCGAAGGCGGCATGAGCCGCTTCGGTGAAGAGGTTCTGCCGGTCTACGACGTCGCGCAGAAGTACAAGGAGCAGGGCACGCCGATGGTGGTCGTGGCCGGCAAGGAGTACGGCACGGGTTCGTCGCGTGACTGGGCCGCCAAGGGCACCAACCTGCTGGGCGTCCGCGCCGTGATCGTCGAGAGCTTCGAGCGTATCCACCGCTCGAACCTGGTCGGCATGGGCGTGTTGCCGCTTCAGTTCAAGGACGGCGATACCCGCCAGTCGCTGGGCCTGACCGGTGACGACGCCTTCACGATCAAGGGTGTTGCCAGCCTCAAGCCGCGCCAGGACGTGGAAGTCGAAGTGACCCGCACGGACGGCTCGACCTTCACCTTCACCGCGCTGTGCCGCATCGATACCGCCAACGAAGTGGAATACTTCAACAACGGCGGCATCCTGCAGTACGTGCTGCGCAAGCTGGCCGCCTAAGCGACAGCCCGCAGCCTTACCGGCTCAAGAAGAAGCCCCGTCCCGCCTTGTGCGGGGCGGGGTTTTTCTTTGGGTGGTGGAGTTGGAGGTGGAGCGGTGCAGAGCAGCGTCCGCCTCCTACCACCTCGTCATCCTGAACTTGTTTCAGGATCCATCGGGCCGCCGGCGCTGTGCCTTGATCGGTAAATCGCGATCGCCGCGCTCTTCGCGCGACTGTTCGGGATGGCTAAGAAATTGATCCTGAAACAAGTTCAGGATGACGGTACTCCCCAGCGAACCTAGCGCCGGGTCCAGAACCTGAACCATCGCCCTCCCCGCTTGTCGCCCCCGCGAAGGCGGGGGCCCCGCTTGTTCTTCCTCACAACACCAGACACGAAAAGGGGTGAGCGCCCCCCGACGCCCACCCCCCTCGCCAGGCATCCGCGGTGGCGCGGACCGCCCGGTCAGGCCGTTTTTCTACCCGCCAGCCGCTGGCGGCCGACAATGGCCGCCGCAGCGGCCCCGAACAGGATCAGCATCGGCGGCGCCGGGACGTCGTGCGGCGGCCGACCGCCGGATGACGAACTGGTGTGGCCACCGGACGACGAGGAACTGGTGCTCGACGAGGTCGACGAAGAGGTCGAACTGGACGAGGACGTAGAGGACGACGTCGAAGAGGACGACGAGGTACTCGACGAGACGTTACCCGAACTCGACGTGCTCGTGCTGGTGGAGACATTGCCCGAGCTTGACGTGGTCGACGTCACGCCGCCCGTGGAACTGGTGGTGGTCGAGGTCAGCCCGCCCGTCGATGTGGACGAGGAGGTAGAACCGCCGCTGGTGCTGGAACTGGAGCTGGACCCGCCCGAGGACGACGATGTCGATCCCCCGCTGGAGGTGGAACTGATCACGACGCTGCCGCCGCCCGAACTGCCGCCGCCGAAGAAACCGCCGAAGAAACCGCCGCCAAAGCCGCCGCTCGAACCGCCGCCGCCGACCACCACCGGCACGGCGCCGCCACCCCCGGCCACCATCGGCGCCGCCACGGGGGCGGGCGGAACGTAAACCGGCGGCATCGCGGTGGCCATGACAGGCTCGGTCGGCCGGGGAATCTCGCGGCGCGCATGGGCCGGGGCGCGGGGCGGAATGACGCGGCGGGCGGGCTTGGTCACTTTCGCGACTTTGGCCTGCTTCAGCTTGTGATACTCCACGCCGCTTGACTGCGTCTCCGCGACGTGGACCGCGCCCCCGCCGATGATAGCGCAGCCCGCCGCGCAGGCAGACAGTTTCGCCAAGGCCATCCGAACCGACATACCGTCTCTCTTTTCGCTCCTTCGGACCTCCGGGGCAGCGGCCACTGCCGCATGAGACCGACTTGTCACTAACAAGCGCAGAGACCGGTTAAAGGAACAATGCCATTAACCGGGATTCGAGGGCCCGAAGGCATTAAATCGGGTTAGTTTTGGCAGTTGACTGCAAGACTGTGCCGATGCGGGACTGTTGTGCCGTCCGAATGTAAATCCCGCCGACAGTTTTCCGGAAAAATCCCGCCCCGTTCTCAATCGACCTGCGAATCGAAAAGGCCGCCCTGCGGACCCTGTGGGTTTTGCGGGGGCGACATTCCCAGATGCGTCCAGCCGCGATCGTTCAGGCAACGCCCGCGTGCCGTGCGCGCGATGAGGCCCAACTGGATAAGGTAGGGCTCGATCACTTCCTCGATCGTGTCGCGCGGTTCGGACAGCCCCGCCGCCAGCGTCTCGACGCCGACCGGACCGCCCTTGTAGATATCCGCGATCATTCGGAGATATCGCCGGTCCTGCGCGTCGAGCCCGATCGAATCGACTTCGAGCCGCGTCAGCGCATCGTCGGCGATCTCAAGCGTGATCACGTCCGACCCGGCGACATGCGCGAAATCGCGCACGCGGCGCATCAGCCGTCCCGCCACGCGCGGCGTACCGCGCGCGCGCCGGGCGATCTCGGTCGCCCCGCCCTTGTCCATGCCGATCCCGAGCAGGCTGGCCCCGCGCGTGACGACTTTCTCCAGTTCCTCGACCGTATAGAACTGCAAGCGCACCGGGATGCCGAAACGGTCGCGCAGCGGGGTCTGGAGCAGGCCCTGCCGCGTCGTCGCGCCGACCAGCGTGAACGGCGGCAGATCGATCCGCACCGAGCGCGCCGACGGCCCCTCGCCAATGATAAGATCGAGCGCGCGGTCCTCCATCGCCGGGTAGAGCACTTCCTCGACCACGGGATTGAGGCGGTGGATCTCGTCGATGAACAGCACGTCGCCATGTTCGAGATTGGTCAGCAGAGCGGCAAGATCGCCCGCCTTGGCGATCACCGGGCCGCTGGTGGCGCGGAACCCCACGCCCAATTCGCGTGCGACGATCTGCGCCAGCGTCGTCTTGCCGAGCCCGGGCGGGCCGAAGAACAACGTATGGTCCATCGCCTCGCGCCGCGACTTGGCGCTTTCGATGAAGACGCGAAGATTGTCCTTCGCCGCCGCCTGACCGACGAATTCGGCAAGCGTCTTCGGCCTGAGCGCCGCGTCGGCGTCCTCGGGCTGGCGGGCGGAGGTGAGTATGGGGTTATCGGTCATGAACTCGGCGCCTGCCGCGAAATGGACCCTGAAACAAGTTCAGGATGACGGGGGACACGTATTTGGGCGGTGTGAGTGCCCGTCACCCCGCAGCCCTCTTCAGCGCGACCCGCACGAGGTCGTTCAGGCCCGCCTCCTCGCCCAGTTCCTCCACCGCCTTGCCGACGGCCATGCTGGCGATCGCAGGCTTGAAGCCAAGGTTCTGAAGCGCCGAGACCGCATCCGCGCTGGAATTGCCCGCAGGCGCCGCCACGGCCGAGAGGCCGGGCATGCCCGGCACCGTGGGCATCCCGCCCGCCTTGTCCTTCAACTCGTTGACGATGCGGCTGGCCAGCTTCGGCCCCACACCATTGGCGCGCGCGACCATGGCGGAATCCCCGCCCGCGCAGGCACGCTGCAATTCTTCGGTCGTCAGCGCCGACAGGATCGCCAGCGCCACTTTGGAGCCGACGCCCTGCACCGCCGTCAGCAGACGGAACCAGTTGCGCTCGGCCCCGCTGGTGAAGCCGATCAGGCGCTGGTCGGTCTCGGAAACCTGCATCTCGGTGTGGACGACAACCTTGTCCCCCCGGATGCCGAGATGGTCGAGCGTGCGCGCCGAACAATGGACGAGATAACCGACGCCGTTGACGTCGATGATCGCCCAGTCGGGGCCGGTGTCGTCGAGCAGACCTGTAAGCTTGGCGATCATGGTTTGTTCCTATGGCAGGAACGGAATCGCGAGGCTAGCCCCAATCCTCGACGGTCAGCCTCAATCGTTGGCCTGCCGGTCCTCGGGCACGTCGTCCCACGGACGATAATAGAGCGCCGCGCAGTCCGCCGCGAGCACGCCGGCGGTCAGGGTGAGATCGTCCTTCCAGGCGTCCGCAACGAAATCGAAGGTCGAAAGGTGCCGCGCCTCGAAATACATCGGGTGCACGTCCGCGCGGCCGGCGCCGTAGACGATGCGGCTCACGCCTGCCCAGACCGCCGCCATCGTGCACATGCCGCAAGGCTGGAGCGTGGAGTAGAGCGTCGCGCCTTCCATCCGCATCCGGCCGAGCGCCTTGCCAGCCGCGCGGAAGGCCTCGATCTCGGCATGGGCGGTGGCGTCGCAGCATTCGGCGGTACGGTTCACACCCGAGGCGACCAGCTTGCCGTCCAGCACCACCAGCGCGGCGATCGGCGTATTGGCGGGGTCGGTGCCCTTGCGGTCCATGGCGAGGGTCAGCGCCTCGCGCATCCAGTTGGCGTCGGTCCGGGTCTTGTCAATCTTGTCCATCATGGGGCAACGGCGCTGCCCGGAGCCGGTTCCGTTACCGGTGGCTGCCGAGCATGTTGGCGTGGGTGATGGCGACGGCCAGCGCGTCCGAGGCGTCCTCGCCCGCCAGCTTCACGCCGGGCAGCAGCACTTTGAGCATATGCTGGATCTGCTTCTTGTCGGCGCCGCCGGTGCCGACCAGCGCCTTCTTGATGACCTTGGTGGAATATTCCGCCACCGGCATCCCCGCCCGCGCGAGGCTGAGCATGGCAACGCCGCGCGCCTGCCCCAGCTTCAGCGTCGACTGCGGGTTCACGTTGACGAAGACTTCCTCCACCGCGCCCGAATCGGGGCGGTGATGGAGGATCACGTCGGTCAGCGCAGCGTCGAGTTCGACCAGCCGTTCGGCCATCGACAGCTTGGTGTCGGTACGGATCTGCCCATTGCCCACGTGGCTGAGGCGGCTGCCGCTCTTGGCCACAATGCCCCAGCCGGTGCAGGTGAGGCCCGGATCGAGGCCGATGATAATCATGATGTCAGACCTTGAGGCCGAGGCGCGGGCCGAAATGCACCATCAGCAGATAGAGCGCGACCGTCAGCGCGCAGCCGGCCAGCAGCGCCAGCCAGAACCCTACGCCATGCCGCAGAAGAGCCGGGATCAGCAGGAACATCGGCAGCGAGGGCAGAACGTACCAGAAGGTCGCCCCGGCATGGACCGCCATGTTCTCGGCATCGGGCCGGGCATGCCACAGCAGGATCATGCCCAGCACCGAAACCAGAGGAAGCGAGGCGACAAGCGCGCCCATCGCGGGCAAGCGCTTGCCGATCTCGGCGATCGCCACGATCATCGCGCCGGATATCAGCGCACGGGCGATCAGGGCCAGCACTTCAGGCCAGGCCCTTAGGCCAACTTGGCCATGACCTCGTCGGAGATCTCGTAGTTGCCCCAGACGGTCTGGACGTCGTCGTCGTCTTCCAGCGTATCGACCAGCTTCATCAGCGTGCCGGCCGAATCGGCATCGACATCGACGCTGAGGTTGGGCTTCCACGCCAGCTTCACGCCCTCGGCTTCGCCAAGGACCTTTTCCAGCTCGCGGGCAACTTCGTGCAGCGAATCGATCGAGACCCAGATCTGGTGGCTGCCCGGATTCTCGTCGCCATCGCCCATGTCGCTCTCGACATCGTCGGCGCCGGCTTCGATGGCGGCTTCGAGAACCTTGTCCTCGTCACCCACGCTGGCGGGGTACTCGATCAGGCCGAGACGCTCGAACCCGTGCGAAACCGCGCCCGAGGCGCCAAGGTTGCCGCCGTTCTTGGCAAACGCGGTGCGCACGTTGGTGGCGGTACGGTTGCGGTTGTCGGTCAGAGCCTCGACGATGATGGCGACGCCGCCGGGGCCGTAGCCCTCGTAGCGCACTTCCTCGTAGTTCTCGCTGTCACCCTTGCTCGCCTTGTCGATGGCGCGCTGGATGTTGTCCTTGGGCATCGACTGCGCCTTGGCCGCGTTGACGGCGGCGCGCAGGCGCGGGTTCATGTCCGGATCGGGCATGCCCATCTTCGCGGCGACAGTGATTTCGCGGCTGAGCTTGCTGAACTGCGCCGAGCGCTTCTTGTCCTGCGCACCCTTGCGATGCATGATGTTCTTGAATTTGGAATGGCCTGCCATGGGTCCGCTCTTGCTTCGCTCGTTTGCCTGCCCACGGATCGTTCCGCGAGGCCCGGTGAATGAGGTCCGGTGAATGATGTGTCGGGCGCCTTACAACAGCCCGGCACCCAAGGGCAACCGCCCGTTCCGGCAAGTCAGCCCGCACGGGAGCCTGCACGATAGGATGTGCGGCATCGCACAACGAATTGGCAAGGAAGCCCGGAGTAACAGTCCATCACATGGCCACCCGGATCGACATCCCCGCCCCGTCCCGCATGCCCGGCGTGCTGCGCGAACTTCCGACATTCCTGAAGCGACCGGCGCTGCTGACGCCGATCGGCCTGCGCTCTCGCGAGGGGTGGACGGCGCTCGGCACGATGGAGATTCTCCACATCGCCGGGCTCTTTCTGGTGGTGCTGCCGCTGTTGAGCCTGTGGCAGCAGGCGATGCACCTGCCCTCGCCCGATGCTTTCGACAAACTGCCTTCGGGCTGGCTGCTGCCCTTTGCCGTCGCCGTCGCGCCAATGGTGGAAGAATCAATCTTCCGGGGCTGGCAGACCGGACGGCCCCGCGCGCTGTGGCTGCTGGCCTGCGCGGTGCTCTTCGCGATTCTGGCGGTCTATGCGAAAGCCGTGGGCCCGGTGGCGCTGATAGCCCTGCTGCTGGTGCTGGCGGTGGCCGCGCTGGGAGGGTGGATTCGCCTGCGCAAGCGGCGCGAACCTCCGGCGGGCTATATTGCCGCCTATCCGGCGATATTCTGGATCGTGGCGCTGCTGTTCGCGGGCGTCCACCTGATGAACTACCCCAGCGTCTCTATGCTGTCGCTGCCGATGGTGCTGCCGCAACTCTGGGCGGCGCTGATGCTGGGCTTCACGCGCCAGCGTATCGGCCTGCCCGCCGCGATGCTCCAGCACGCCGGCGCCAATGCGGCGACCTTGGTGCTGGTGCATTTCGGTGTTTGATTTTGCGGCACCGGCCCTCTCCCCCTCCCGATCTCCCCTACCGGGGTAGAATTTTGGGAGGTCGGGTGGGGGAGAGGGCCGGTGCCGCTTCCGGGCCTAGGCCCGGACAAGATCAGTCGATGCCGAGAGCGGCCTTGTAGGTATCGAGGATCATGTCCATTTCACGGCGATCGTCGGGCTTCATCTTACGGATGCGGACGATCTGGCGCATGATCTTGACGTCATAGCCCACGGCCTTGGCTTCGTTGTAGACGTCGCGAATGTCGTCGCCGATGCCCTTCTTTTCTTCTTCGAGGCGCTCGATACGCTCGATGAGGAGGCGCAGGCGATCGTCGGTGGTTTCGGCCATCGGGTAAAACTCCGGAAAATATCGTGATGAATCTGGGTAGGCGGGCGCTGATAGCGGCTGCGTGAGATTTGGGCAAAGCGGGAGGCTGTGGAAATCCTGTGCGTAGTGCGGGATAAGTCCTCGGCCCATCTCCCGCCGCTCCTCGCCGTTGCCTTCCCGGCCCGGCTCGCCTATCTGGCCGGGACGGCGACCACGTTCCCGTTTCGCGCGTCCTTGCGGTTGCGCGAACTCTCAAGACCGGGACGGCCCGGCAACCTGTTCATTTGAATGGCCCTCCGTCCGGATGGCCGTCCGCTGGAATTGAAGGTTGCCCCGAATGCCCGGAACCCTGCCCTGGATCGTCCTCGTCATCGCCGGTCTGTTCGAAGTCGTCTGGGCTTCGGCGATGAAGCAGTCCGAGGGATTCAGCCGCCTCTGGCCCAGCGTGATCACGATCACCGCGATGTTCGCCAGCTTCGGCCTGCTGGCATGGGCAATGCGCACGCTGCCGCTCGGCACGGCCTACATGGTCTGGACCGGGATCGGCGCGCTGGGGGCCTTCGTGGTGGGAATCGCGGTGCTCGGAGAGGCGGCCAGCCCGCTGCGGCTTGCCGCCGCCGGGCTGATCCTGATCGGGCTGGTGCTGATGAAGCTCGCCAGTTCCTGACGCCGCCTGCTCCGATGTTGTCGGACTAGTCTCTACACCGATTTCAATGCGATCCGCCGTTCTTCTTCAGGCTCTCTTCCATCCGCGCGAGCTGCTCGGGCGTCGCTTCGGACTGATAGGCGGCTTTCCATTCGCCGAATGGCATGCCGTGGATCACTTCGCGCGCCTCCGCCTTGTCGCCCGGGAAGCCGGCGTCGCGGATCCAGTCGGCCAGGCAATTGCGGCAGAATCCAGCCAATCCCATCAGATCGATGTTCTCGGCATCGTGGCGCGTCTGCAAGTGCCTGACCAGGCGGCGGAAGGCCGCTGCCGCCACTGCGTCATCAAGATCGTCTATAGAGTTGTTTTCGTGCATGGCGCGTCGCTTGGTCCTTGGTTTGTCAGACAGGCTTTGCCATAGGTCGCACCAATACAGGAAGAGGCACACTGACCTTGGCAACCACTCCCCCGTTTCGCCGTTCGCCCCATCATCGCGGCATCAAGCGCCAGCGCAAGGTCAAGATCCTTGCCACGCTGGGCCCCGCCAGCCGCGACAAGGAGACCATCGCCAAGCTGCTCAAGGCCGGTGCCGACGCGTTCCGCGTCAACATGAGCCATGGCGACCATGACACCCACCGCGAGACGATCGCCAATATCCGCTGGGTCGAGAAGGACCTGATGCGGCCGGTGGCGATCCTGTGCGACCTGCAAGGCCCCAAGCTGCGCGTCGGCACGTTCGCGGAAGGCAAAGTGTTCCTGCGCCACGGCGCGCACTTCACGCTGGACCGCGATCCCACGCCGGGTGACGAAAACCGCGTCTGCCTGCCGCATCCCGAACTCTTCGGCATTCTCGAAAAGGGCCAGCGCCTGCTGATCGACGATGGCAAGCTGCGCCTTGTCGTCATCAAGCCCGAAGCCGATTCGATCCTCTGCACCGCCGAAGTCGGCGGCATGATTTCGGACCGCAAGGGCGTGAACGTGCCCGATACCATCGTGCCGGTGCCCGCGCTGACCGACAAGGATCGCCGCGACCTTTCCTTCGCGGTGGAACAGGGCGCCGACTGGATCGGCCTCTCCTTCGTCCAGCGTCCCGAGGACGTGGCCGAAGCGCGCCGCCTGATCGGCGGCCACTGCGCGCTGATGTCGAAGATCGAAAAGCCCGCCGCGGTCCAGTCCATCGACGGCATCATCGAACTGTCGGACGGCATCATGGTCGCCCGCGGCGATCTCGGCGTGGAACTGCTGCCTGAGGAAGTGCCGCCGATCCAGAAGCACATCATCGCCAAGACCCGCGCGGTCGGCAAGCCGGTGGTGGTGGCCACGCAGATGCTGGAATCGATGATTACCAGCCCCTCGCCCACGCGCGCCGAAGTGTCCGACGTGGCCAATGCGGTCTACGACGGCGCCGATACGGTCATGCTCTCTGCCGAAACGGCAGCGGGCCAGTGGCCGGTCGAGGCCGTGACGATCATGGACCGCATCGCGGTGACCGTGGAAGCCGATTCCACCTATCGCGAACGCATCCACCTCGCCCAGACTCCGCCCGACGCGACCACGGCGGACGCGCTTTCGGCCTCCTGCGCAACGATTGCCGATACCCTGCCGATCGAGGGCATCATCGTCTTCACCGGTTCGGGCGGTTCCGCCCGCCGCGTGGCGCGCGAGCGTCCGGCCGCGCCGATGCTGGTGCTGACGCCTTCGCCGAAGACCGCGCGCCGGCTTGCCCTGCTGTGGGGCGCGCATGCCGTCACCACCAAGGACATCGGCAGCTTCGAGGAGATGATCGCCAAGGGCAAGCGCATGGCGCTGCGCCACGGCTTCGGCGCCGCCGGCACCCGCCTTGTCGCGCTGGCCGGCGTGCCGTTTGGCGTGCCCGGCTCCACCAACCTGCTCCATGTCGTCACCCTGACCGGCAACGAGCTGGACACGCCCAACTAAGGAACCCCGATGGCGCTTCACACCCTCTGGATCTACGCGGTCGCGGTCTTCCTGCTGAGCGCGACGCCGGGCCCGAACATGCTCCACGTGCTTTCGCGCAGCGTGGAACTGGGCGTGAAGCGCACCATCGCAACAATGGCGGGCTGCCTGCTGGGTCTCGTTACCCTGCTGACAGCCTCCGCCGTCGGCCTTGGCGCGCTGCTTCATGCGCTGCCGGGGACATTCACGGCTTTGCGCCTTGTCGGCGCTGGTTATCTGCTGTTCCTTGCCGTCAAGGCATGGCGCGCGCCGGTTTCCGAGGATGACGGTGTTGCCCAGACCGTCCGGCCGGAGGTTTCATGGCTGGCTCTGCTGCGGGGTGGCTATGCGATCTCGATCAGCAATCCCAAGGCGATCGTCTTCGCGGCGGCCTTCCTGCCGCAGTTCATCGACCCGGCCCGCCCGCAGGCGCCGCAGTTCGCCATTCTGGTGGCCGTCTTCGCGGTGATCGAGGCGTTCTGGTACTCTGTTTACGCGTTCAGCGGCCGTGCGCTGTCCCACCACCTCGGCCGCGCTGGCGTGAAGCGTGCTTTCAACCGGCTGACCGGAGGCCTGTTCGCAGGCTTCGGGCTGTCGCTGCTGGCGTTTCGAATGGCTTGATTGGCCCACAGTCCTCCCCTGCAAGGGGAGGGGGACCGCCCGAAGGGTGGTGGAGGGGGGTCAACCTCTCGGTCGAGCATAACCTAACCGGCTACACCCCTCCGTCAGCACTTCGTGCTGCCACCTCCCCTTGCAGGGGAGGATAGTAGAAGTTCAGCCCCGCGCCCCAAACAGCGCACTGCCCACACGCACATGCGTCGCGCCGAGCATGATCGCGGTCTCGAAGTCCTCGCTCATCCCCATCGACAGGCCGGAAACACCATTATCCCGACCGATCTTGGCGAGCAGCGCGAAGAACGGCGCCGCCTCGATCCCGGCCGGCGGCACGCACATCAGACCGGCAAGCGGGATCTGCGCCTCGCGCGCCAAAGCCAACAGGGCAGGCACTTCGGCAATCGGGCAGCCGCCCTTCTGCTCTTCCGCGCCGATATTCACCTGCACGAAGCAGGGAACCTGCCGCTCGGCCTTGTCCATCGCCTTGCCCAGCGCCGAGACCAGCGAAGGCCGGTCGAGCGAGTGAATGCAATCGAACAGCGCCACCGCGTCATCCGCCTTGTTCGACTGAAGCTGGCCGACAAGGTGAAGCGCAATATCGGGATGCGCCGCGCGCAGTTCCGGCCACTTGGCCTCGGCTTCCTGCACGCGGTTCTCGCCGAACACACGCTGGCCCTCGGCGATGAGCGGCAGAATGGCTTCGGCCGGATGGGTCTTGGAAATGGCGACGAGTTCGATGGCCTCAGGCTTGCGGCCGGCGATGCCGGCGGCATGAGCGATCTGGGCGCGAACGGCCTGAAGAGGAGAAGCTGGCTGATCCATGGCGCGCTGCTATAGCGTCCCCGTGCCGAACCGCCAGCCACCACATCCAGACTTTTGGCCCGACATCTGGCTCATCAGCGACGTACGGAACGACGCGGCGCTGGAAAAAGCGCTCGCGCGGCTGCCGCGCGGATCGGGGCTGGTGTTCCGGCACTATCACCTGCCGCCCGCCGAACGCCGCGCCCGGTTTGAGGCGCTCCGGCGCGCGGCGCGCCGCTTCGGCCATTGGATCGTGCTGTCAGGCACGCCCCGCGAGGCCCAGCGGTGGGGCGCGGACGGCGCTTACGGCGCCCCGGAGCGGCTGGCGAGCGGCCCCGCGACGCTGCGGCTCGTCACCGTCCATTCGCTGCACGAACTCGCCAAAGCCCACCGTGCGCGGGCAGACATCGTGCTGATTTCGCCGGTTTTCGCCACCCGTTCGCACCCCGGCGCGGCGACCCTCGGGCCCACGCGGTTCCACTTGCTCGCCGCCCATGCGCGGGTACCGGTCGTCGCGCTTGGCGGCATGACGTCACGCCGTGCCCGCACCCTGCCCAGCCGCAAGTGGGCCGCCATCGCCGCGTTCGGCTAAGCGCCGTCACACCCCGCCCGGGCGCGCAAAAGCAAACACCCACAGGCTTGTTCACGGTCCATTCTTGACGGCGAGTCCCCCGCCGACGCAATATTGCGGGCCGAAATCAAGGGAAATTCCAATGGCGACACGGCCCATCGCACCCGGACGGCGAATCGCCAAACCGGACTGGCGCGCAGTGCTCAAGCGGTCTCTGCGCCGTGCGACCGAACTGGGCGGCGCACTGCTGCTCTTCGCGGCGATGGTGTTCCTTGCCGTGGCGCTGCTGAGCTACCACCAGACCGACCCCTCCGCCTCCACCGCCGCCGGCGGCCCGGCGGAGAACTGGGCGGGCCCGGCGGGCGCCTGGGTGGCGGAACGCGTGCTGCTGCTGTTCGGCCCGGTTTCGGCGCTGTTCGTGCCGCTGCTCTACGTCTTCGCGCGCAAGCTCTGGCTGCTGGTGGAAGAGGAAGACAGCGAGGTCGAGCATTCGAATCAGCGCTGGTGGCGCCCGGTCTTCGTGCTGGCGCTGGCCATGATGCTGATCGCCACGGTGCTGAGCCTTGCCTTCCCGCAAGCCGGGGCGACCTCTTCGGTGCTGGGCCTGACCTTCGTCCAGCCGGGCGGCACCCTGCCCGCCTCGATGGGCGGGATTTCCGGCCTGCTCGGGGCCTGGGCGATCACCTCGCTCGCCGCGCTGCTGCCGGGCATGTTCGCCGGTTGGCTGACTTTCGCGATCGCCGTGGTCTGCCTTGGCGCGGGGCTGATGCTGGCAGGCAGTGTCTTCGCATGGGACTGGGGCCGCCTGCTCACCCTGCCCGGCCGCATCGGCCGCCTGCCCGCGCGGGACGAGGCATCGCCGCGCACGGCCGAGACCGAAAAGGTCCGCGAGAAGTCGCGCGAAAAGGCCCCGAAAGCCCAGTCCGCCCCGTTCATGGACGATGATTTCGACGATGAGCCGGCCGCGGCAGGCGCCCGCGAACCGGCCGCCAAGCCGCGCAAGGCGCCCGAGATCAGCGATCCCAAGGCCCCCGCCTCGCCCGCGCAGCTCAATATCGGCAATCGCCAGAAGGACATGTTCGACAAGTTCGCGCTGCCCGGCCTTGAACTGCTCAACGATCCACTGCCGAACTCGCAGCCCAAGATCGACAAGCTCAGCCTCGAACGCAACGCGCGCCTGCTGGAAACCGTGCTCGACGACTTCAATGTGAAGGGCGAGATTACGGCGGTGCGCACCGGCCCGGTCGTCACCATGTACGAACTGGAACCCGCGCCCGGCATCAAGGCCAGCCGCGTGATCGGCCTGGCCGACGATATCGCCCGCAACATGTCCGCGATCTCGGCCCGCGTCTCCTCGATCCCCGGCCGCACGGTCATGGGCATCGAATTGCCGAACGCGGACCGCCAGATGGTCTCGTTCAAGGAAATGGTCGCCTCCGAGGCCTTCGCCAACCACAAGGGCATGCTGCCGATCATCCTCGGCAAGGACATCGCCGGCGAGCCGGTGGTGGCGGACCTTGCGACGATGCCGCACTTGCTGGTCGCCGGTACCACCGGCTCCGGTAAGTCGGTCGGCCTCAACACCATCCTGCTCTCGCTGCTCTACCGCCTGACGCCGGCGCAGTGCCGCCTGATTCTGGTCGATCCCAAGGTGCTGGAACTCAAGAGCTACGACGATATTCCGCACTTGCTCTCGCCAGTGGTGACCGAGCCGCCCAAGGCCGTGCGCGCGCTCAAGTGGGCGGTGGAGGAAATGGAGCGCCGCTATCGCCAGATGAGCGAGATCAGCGTCCGCAACCTCGCCAGCTTCAACGAGAAGGTCCGCGCCGCCGCCGCCAAGGGCAAGCCGCTCGGACGCCGCATCCAGATCGGTTTCGACCCCGAAACGGGCGAGGAACTCTACGAGGATCGCCAGCTCGATTACGAGACGCTGCCGCAGATCGTCCTCATCGTCGACGAATTGGCCGACCTTATGGTCACCGTCGGCAAGGAAATCGAAGTGCTGATCCAGCGCCTCTCGCAAAAGAGCCGCGCGGCGGGCATCCACCTGATCATGGCGACGCAGCGCCCCTCGGTCGACGTCATCACCGGCGTCATCAAGGCTAACCTGCCGACGCGCGTGTCCTTCGCCGTCACCAGCCGCATCGACAGCCGCACCATCCTGGGCGAACAGGGCGCCGAGCAGCTGCTGGGCAAGGGCGACATGCTCTACAAGCCCAGCTCCGACCCGGTGAAGCGCGTCCACGGCCCGTTCGTGTCGGACGAGGAAGTCGAACACGTCGCCGATCACTGGCGTGCGCAGGGCAAGCCCGACTACGTCGATGCCGTCACCAACGAGCCGGAGGAAGGCTCGTTCGGCTTCGATGACCTCGACGCCACTGCCTCCGACGCGCCGGAAGAGCGCAAGTACCGTCAGGTGTGCCAATTGGTGTTCGAGAACCAGAAAGTCTCAGTCTCGTGGCTCCAGCGCCAAATGGGCGTGGGCTACAACACCGCCGCCAAGTGGGTGGAGCGCATGGAGCAGGACGGCTACGTCGGCCCGGCGAACCATGTCGGGCGGCGCGATATCTATCGGGATGAGAACGGCAGCCCGCTTTAACGCAGGCGGTGGCGGGAGCGTTCAGGCGTTCACGCGCTCGGGCTTTCGGCCCTGCATCGCCGCTTCCACCAAAGCACCCCGTCGCCCCCGCGAAGGCGGGGGCCCCGCTTCTTCTTTTTTTCAGCACGCGGAGGCGCAGAGGGAACGGCGGATCACCGCACGGTCTCTCTGCGCCTCCGCGTCTCTGCGTGAACTCAAGAAAGCGGGGGCCCCGCCTTCGCGGGGGCGACGGGATTCTTAATCCGTTGGGAGTGCCCGTCGGACCGAAGTTTGAATGGGCGACGAAGGAGTATCCACGCTAGCCGGGACACCCCTCCGTCAGTCCTGCGGACTGCCACCTCCCCTTGCAGGAGAGGAAGCCCCAGCCCCCTTACTGCGCGTTGGGATCCTTCACTACGAACGGATCGGCCTTGCTGGGCTTCGTCGGCAGCGGCGGACGGGGCAGTTCGGTGTCCGAATTCGCCGCCTGCCAGAGCATGCCCGCCATGATCGTCGCCGCCTGACGGATATCGTCCGCCTTCATATGGTCGACCGTGTCGATGCTCGAATGGTGGACGCGGCTGCCGTAGTCGAGCGGATCCTGAAGGAACTGGTACGCGGGCAGCCCGATCGCCTGCATGTACTGGTGATCGGTGCCCCCGGTCCGCCCGGCGACGACGCTGTCTGCGCCCATCGAGGCGAAGGGCTTCAGCCACTTCTGGAGCGTCGGGATCGCGGCGATATTGCCCTCGCCATAGATGCCGCGGATCTTGCCCGAGCCGTTGTCGAGGTTGAAATAGGCCTTCATTTCCGAATAACCGGGCTTGGTCGCGATCGGCCAGGCGGTGGTCCAGCGCTGCATGCGCTCCAGACCCAAGAGGTTGGGATCGAGCCCGCGCGTCGCCATGTGCTGTTCGATATAGGCGATCGAGCCGAGCAGGCCCTGCTCCTCGCCCGTCCACAGCGCGAAGCGGATCGTGCGGCGGGGCTTGGGCATCTTGGCGAGAATGCGCGCCGCCTCCATCACCACGACAGTACCCGCGCCGTTGTCGCTGGCGCCGTCGCCGGCGATCCAGCTATCGAAGTGGCCGCCCGCCATGACGTAGCCCGCCTTGGGATCGCGGCCGGGAATGTCGGCGATCACGTTGGCATCGTCGAGGTTGCTGCGGTCGAACCGCGCGGCGATCGCCATTTCCATCGTGGGTGCCTTGCCAGTGACTTCGAGTCGGGCAAGACGGCGGTAATCCTCGGCAGCAAGCTCCATGAAGGGCAGCGCCAGCCCGTGATCGGGCGCGAGGTTATAGCCTTCGCCGTGGACCAGCCCGCCGTCGCGCACGCTCATGCGCACCATGCCCACCGCGCCTTCGGACTTGAGGAACTCGGACAGTTCGCCCGCGAACATCACCCGCTTGATGAAGCGAGCGTCATCCTCGTCCTCGCCCGTCGGCAGGTCGAAGTGGTCGTTCTTGGCGATATCGCCGGCCTCAAGGCGGCGGAACGCGGGCTTGTCGGGCTCGCTGCCGGTTCCGGGCAGGCTGACCATGACGATCTTGCCCGCCAGCTTGCCGCGCCATGCGTCGAAGTTCTCCTTGCGCGTCATCGGCGCAAGGATCACCGGCGCGCGCAGCGTGCCCGTGGTCGCGGGAGACCACGCCACGGGGATCGCGCGCATCACCAGAGGACGCGGCGAAACCATCGCTGCCGACCACGAATCGAGGTTCCAGCCCATGCCGAAGCGGTAAGGCTCCTTGTGGACGTTGGAGAGGCCATAGGCGGCGAACTTGGCCACGGCCCAGTCCCGCGCGCGCTCGATGTTCTCCGAATGGGTGAGGCGCGGGCCGATGCCGTCCATCAGTTCGGAGGCACTCGCGATCGCCTGACTGTGGCTCAGCCCCTCGTCGATGACCTTGTCGATCTGTGCCGAGGCCTGAGCCTCGCCGGACTGCGCGTCCGCCATGGACAGCGGTGCCGTCACCAGAGCCATGGCGGCCCCGGCCAGTAGAAGTGCTCGCATCGGATATGCCCCTTTGAATGCGCCCGACCGCTCGATGGCCCTTCGTTCGGCCCGGCAGTCTTGATTCCCGACGAAAAGCGGGATTGCCGCGCAAGGTCAAGCAAGGACATACGAGCGGCGACGGCCGCGAAGCCAGCCTTGGTATTTGCGGCGGAAACCCCTAACCTGCGGCGGGGCCGGATCACGCCGTGCCCCCCATTGCCGATATTGCCGATAGAGCGTGCCTGCCCCCGAAAGGACCCGATGCAAGATCATTCCCAGGCATTCCTGCTGCGCGACGGCTTTCTGCTGCTCGGCACTGCGCTTGCCTTCGTCCTGCTGTTCCGCCGCCTCGGCCTGGGTGCCACGCTGGGTTACCTGCTGGCGGGCGCTGTCCTTGGGCCTTTCATCCTCAATCTGGTCGGCGATCCCGAGAACAAGCTGGGCATCGCCGAACTGGGCATCACGTTCCTGCTGTTCATCGTCGGCCTCGAACTCGCGCCCCGGCGGCTCTGGCGGCTGCGGAACGAGATCTTCGGGCTCGGCCTGCTGCAAGTGGCGCTCTGCGGGCTGGCGATCTCGGCGGTGATCTATTTCTCCACCGGCTTCAGTGTCGCGGCCTCGCTGGCGCTGGGCCTGCCGCTGGGTCTGTCCTCCACCGCGCAGGTGCTGCCGCTGCTGCAAAGCCAGGGCCGCCTGCATACGCCCTTCGGTGAGCGGTCCTTCGCGATCCTGCTGTTCCAGGACCTCTCGATCATCCCGCTGATCACGATCACGGCGGCCATGAACCGCAACCCGAACCTGCCCGCGGGCACGCCGGGCTGGGAACTGGCACTCATCACGCTGGCGGCCATCGCCGGACTGATCGCCGCCGGACGCTTCGTGATCCGCCCGCTGTTCCGCCTGATCGGCAATCTGGGCGAGCGCGAGATGTTCGTCTTCGCGGCGCTGTTCACGGTTATCGCCTCGGCCGCGCTGATGCAGGCGCTGGGCCTCTCGACCGCGCTGGGCGCCTTCGTTGCCGGCGTCATGCTGGCCGATACGCCCTACCGCCACGAGCTAGAGGCCGATGTCGAGCCGTTCCGCACGCTGCTGCTCGGCCTGTTCTTCATGTCCGTGGGCATGATGCTGGACCTTTCCGCGATTGCCGAAAGGCCGCTGTTCGTCGCCACCATGGCCTTGGCGCTGATCGCGGTGAAGAGCGGGGTGATCTTCCTGATCGCTCTGGCCTTCCGGATGAACTGGCGCAGCGCGCTGGCACTCGGCCTCCTGCTCAGCCAGGGCGGCGAATTCGGCTTCGTGCTTTTCGCGCAGGCCAAGGATGCGTGGCTGATCGACCCCAGCGCCGCCAGCCTGTTCAGCGCGATCATCACGCTTTCGATGGTCACCACCCCGTTCCTGATGATGGCCACGGCGCGCATCCGCGAAATGCCCACCAGCAAGGAAACCCGCGAAGGCCCGCGCCTGGACGGCGCCAGCGCGCTCGTCGTCGGCTATGGCCGGTTCGGGCAGACCGTGGCGCAAGTGCTGATCGCCGCCGAGATCGCCGTCACTCTGATCGATACCGATATCGAGATGATCGACGTGGCCAGCGGCTTCGGTGCCAAAGTCTGGTTCGGTGACGGCACGCGTATCGACCTGCTGCGGCAGGCGGGCGCGGGCGAGGCGCAGATGCTGGTGTTCTGCATCGATGGCGACCAGCTTTCCGAAAGCTTCCTGCTGGGCGTGCACGAGGCCTTCCCCAATGCCCGCATCATGGCCCGCGTCTTCGACCGGCGCACGATGATCCGGCTGATGGATGCCCCGGTCACCTTCATGGTGCGCGAAGTGATGGAATCGGCCGTCTTGATGGCGCGCGAGGCTCTGGAAGACCTCGGCCTGTCGGGCGAGCAGATCGACAATGCGGAAAGCATGTACCGCGCCAGCGACAAGGAACGGCTGTCGATCCAGTACGAAACGGGCGATATCCGCGCGGCACGGGATCGGATCATCACGCAGGATCTGCGGGATGCGCATTGAGGCGATGCGCTAGGCAATTCCTCCCCTGCGTAAGGGGAGGAACCAGCCTCAAGGCACTGCATAGCCCTCAAACCGCTTGATCCGCCGCAGCGAAAAGCTCGTCCGCATCGACGAAACCCCCGGCAACCGCGCCAGACAATCGCGGTGGATCCGGTCGTAATGATCGAGATCCACCGCCGCCACGCGTAGTTGGTAATCCGCCGCGCCCGACATCAGGTGGCATTCGAGGATGTCGTCGAAATCGCCCACCGCGCGTTCGAAGCGTTCCATGGCTTCCCGGCTCTGGCTGGTCAGCGTGATCTCCACGAAGACTTCCACCGAGAGCCCCAGCCGCCGGGCATCGACCCGTGCCGCATAGCCAAGGATCATCCCCTGCTCCTCCAGCACCCGGATCCGGCGGTGGCAGGCGGAGGACGAGAGATTCACCAGCACGGCCAGATCCGCGATCGAGCGGGAGGAGTCCGCCTGTAACGCTTCAAGGAGTGCGCGGTCTGCCCGGTCCATGGGAAAATCTCTTATCGTTTGTTTCAAGAGAGGGAAATATTCCTGTTCTCGCTTGAAGCAAAGCCCAATTCGGTGAAACTTTGCGCGGAGGCGGGTGTATTTCGGTCGGCAGGAAAGTTTTGCGGAGTCGAAATCATGCGTGTCGGTACCGTCCGGGAAATCAAGAATCACGAATATCGCGTCGGCCTCACGCCGGAGAGCGTGTGCGAACTGGTCGCCCATGGCCACGAGGTCTGGGTCGAACAGGGCGCCGGCCTCGGCATCGGCGCCAGCGACGAGGCCTATGCCCGTCAGGGCGCGAAGCTCGTGGCCACGGCCCGCGAAGTCTTCGAGGGCTGCGAGATGATCGTAAAGGTCAAGGAGCCGCAGGCGGCCGAGCGCGCCATGCTGCGCGAAGGCCAGATCCTCTACACGTACCTGCACCTCGCGCCCGATCCGGAGCAGACGGCGGACCTCGTGAAGTCCGGCGTCACCGCCATTGCCTATGAGACCGTGACCGGCCCCGGCGGCCAGTTGCCGCTGCTCAAGCCGATGAGCCAGGTGGCGGGCCGCATGTCGATCCAGGCGGGTGCGACCGCGCTGGAGAAGGCCCACGGCGGGCGCGGCGTGCTGCTGGGCGGCGTGCCGGGCGTGATGCCGGGCAAAGTCGCGGTGATCGGCGGCGGCGTGGTCGGCTTCAATGCCGCGCAGATGGCGGTCGGCCTCGGCGCCGACGTGACCATTCTGGACCGCAGCCCCGACGTGCTCGAACGTCTGGGCATCTACTTCGAGGCGCGCGCCAAGACCCGCTTCTCCAGCACCGCCAACTTGGCCGAGAGCGTGGCCGATGCGGATCTGGTGATCGGCGCGGTGCTGATCCCGGGCGCCGCCGCGCCCAAGCTGGTGTCGCGCGCGATGCTCTCCACCATGAAGCCCGGCGCGGTGCTGGTGGACGTGGCCATCGACCAGGGCGGCTGCTTCGAGACCAGCCACCCCACCACCCATGCCGAGCCTACGTTCGTGGTGGACGGGATCGTTCACTACTGCGTCGCCAACATGCCCGGCGCGGTGGCCCGCACCAGCACTTACGCGCTGAACAACGTGACGCTGCCGCATGCGCTGGCGATCGCCAACCTTGGCTGGAAGGCCGCACTCAAGGCCGATCCGCACCTTGCCGAGGGCCTGAACGTCCATGCGGGCAAAGTCACCTTCGAAGCCGTGGCCAGCGAACTCGGCTACGAATATGTGCCCACTGCAAGTCTGCTCGGGTAATTTTTGCCTACCTGTTAACCACATTTTGAGCGCCGTGCTCTACAGGGCGAATATGTTCTGGCGGGCACGGCACTTTCTCATCGGCTTGGCGGCGGCGATCTTCGCGCTGCTTGCGGTCGCTGCTCCAGCCGACGCGTCTCCTGCCGCCACTTTCGCCCCCGGCTCGGTCTGCACTACACTGGCCCCGGAATCCGCGTCCGGAGCCGCGCTGGCCCGCGATCCCGCGCGGTGGGACTGCCGGCGCAGCACCTGGCCGATAGACGGCAGCCAGGCCAGTTTCGTGCGGCTCGATATGGCGGGCAGCACCCCGGTCCCCGGCGAAGTGCTGATCACCCGCCTCACCCGATTCGCCGCCATGCGGCTGACCGTGATCGGCATCGACGGCAGCAGCGTCACGCGGGAGATCCGGCCCGAGGACCTCAGCTTCTCCTCCACCTCGTGGACGATGCGCATGCCGCTTCCCCGCCTTTCCGGCGCGAGCCACAAGCCGGTGGCCGCCTATGTCCTTGAAGTGACCGGCCCGCGCCACAAGGGCCTGCTCTCCGACGCGCGGATCATGCCGCCCCCCAGCGAGGCGGCGGTGAGCCGGGACGAACTGGTGCTGGCCGCGCTCTGCGGCCTGATGTTCATGCCGCTGGCGCTCAATTTCGCGATCTACCGCGTGCTGCGTCAGCCTTTCGCGCTGTGGCACGCGCTCGGCGTCTTCGCGATGCTGCTTCAGACGGCGGTCGCCAGCGGCATCGTCAACCGCTTCGCGTCGCTGTCGCTCAACCAGCTCTGCCTGCTGTCCTCGCTGAGCTGGAGCCTGATCATCATCGCCGGCGCCCGCTTCTTCGACAACCTGCTCGAACCCGGCATGCTGGGCAAGCGGCAGAAATTGCTGCTGACGGCGACGATCCCCTGGGTGCTGTTCTGGGCGGTCTACTACAATGTCGCCAGCGGCGTGCTGCTGTCCAGCGTCGCCACGGTCTACTACGCCTCGTTCCTGCCCTTCATCTTCCTGCTCGGCTGGACGATGGCGACGGCGGCCCTGCGCGGCAGCCGCACGGTCTGGTTCCAGATCGTCGGCTGGGCACCGCTGATGACGATGGGCGTGGTGCGCATCACCTCGATGCTGGGAGCGACCGATACGCCAATGGGGCTGATGGGCATCCAGCACTTCTCCATCGCGTTCGAAGTGCTCGTCACCACGCTGGGCGCGGCGGACCGCTTCATGGCGATCAAGGACCAGCGCGACCGCGCCATCACCCAGGCCCGCATCCTCGAAAGCCTGGCCGAGCGCGATCCGCTGACCGGGCTCTACAACCGTCGCGGGTTCGAGGAGCGCTATACCCGCCTCGTGCTCGACGGGTTCGATACCATGGCGGTGCTGGACCTCGACCATTTCAAGCAGATCAACGACACGCGCGGCCATGCCACCGGCGATACCGTGCTGCGCGCGGTGGCGGTGGCGCTGATGCCCGACGAGGATACCGTGGCGGTCCGTCTCGGCGGCGAGGAATTCCTGCTGCTGCTGCGCGGCCGCAACGGGGCCGAGCGGGCGGAGCGGCGGCGGCAGGCGATCCCGACCCGGATCGCTGCCGAAGTGCCGATGCTGGACCGGCCGGTCACCGCCAGCATGGGCATGGTCACCGCCGCGCCGCCGATGCGCTTCACCGACCTCTATCGCACTTGCGACCGCCTGCTTTACGAAGCCAAGGCGTCCGGACGGAACCGCACCGAGAGCACCACGTTCGCGGCGCCCCCTCCCCTCGCATCAGATCCCGAGGCGGCGCCCGACCCCACGGTCGTCAACCTGCACTGAAGCGCACGGCGACTTCCGGCGGAACGCGCATGATCCGCCCGGTTTGCCTGTCGATCATCGCCCAGGTCGTTTTCGCGGCGACGATCACCTTGCCGGCGGCGTTGCGGAACTCGACACGCCGGTCGAACCGCGCGCCGGTGGGGCCTTCGGGAATGAAAGTCTCCGCCGTCACGCTCTCGCCCTCGGCGATATTGCCGCGATAGTCGATCTCGTGCCGGGTCACGACCCAGACATAGCGCTCGACCTGCTCGGGCGTGGCATCGGCCTCCCAGTGGGCGACGGCGATGGCCTCCATCCACTGCACCCAGACCGCATTGTTGACGTGGCCCATGACGTCGATGTCATGGGCCCGCGCCGTAAAGGTGGTCGAGAACCGGTCGCTCAAGGCGCCCTCAGCCTTCGATGCCAAGCTGCCAGAGGATAAAGGCGAATTCCTCCGCCGTTTCCTTCAGGCTTTCGAAGCGGCCGGACTTGCCGCCGTGGCCCGCACCCATGTTGGTCTTGAGGATCAGCTCGTTGCGGTCGGTCTTCAGCTCGCGCAGCTTCGCGACCCACTTGGCCGGTTCCCAATAGGTCACGCGCGGGTCGTTGAGGCCCGCCGTCACCATCAGCGGCGGATAGGCCTGCGCCTTGACCTGATCGTAAGGCGAATAGCTGAGGATCAGTTCGAAAGCGGCCTTGTCCTCGATCGGATTGCCCCACTCCGGCCACTCGCCCGGAGTCAGCGGCAGGGTATCGTCGAGCATCGTGTTGAGCACGTCCACGAAGGGCACATGCGCCACCACCGCGCCGAACAGCTCGGGATCGGAATTGATCACCGCGCCCATCAGCTCGCCGCCCGCCGATCCGCCGGAGATCGAGATCTTGCCCGCCGCGGTAAAGCCGCGTTCGACAAGGCCCTTGGCCACGTCCACGAAGTCATTGAACGTATTGGTGCGCTTTTCGAGCTTGCCCGCCTTGTACCAGGCGCGGCCCATGTCGTCGCCGCCCCGGATATGCGCGATGGCATAAGCGAAGCCGCGGTCGACAAGGCTGAGCCGCGTGGTCGAGAAGCCCGGATCGATGGAGATGCCGTAAGCACCATAACCATAGAGATGCAGCGGCCCGGCCCCGACGCGATCACGGCGATAGACCACCGAAACCGGCACCGGCGTACCATCGCGCGCGACGATCTCCAGCCGTTCGGTGGCATAGAGCGCGGCGTCGTAGCCCGAGGGGATTTCCTGCACCTTGAGCACGTCCAGCGTGCGCGCGGCCACGTCATAATCATAGACCGTTGAGGGGCTGACCATCGATTCGTAGGTCAGGCGCAGCGTCGTCACGTGCCATTCGGGATTGTTGGCGAGACCGGCCGAATAGCTCGCCTCGGGGAACGAGATCGGCTCCACGCGGGCGGGATCGTCGTAGTAACGCACCTCGATCCGGTCGAGCCCGGCCCCGGCCCCCACCGTCTTGCGGCCCTCGACCACGTAGAAGTCGCGGAACAGGTCGGTGCCGGTCAGGTAGAACGCGTCCGTGCCTTCGATCAGCGTGGTCCATTCGCCGGGATTGGCGAGCGGCGCGGTGGCAAGGCGGAAGTTCTCGTGCGTGTCGTTGGTGTGGATGTAGAGCACGCCCTCGCGCTCATCGACATCGTACTCCACGCCCTTCCGGCGCGGCTTGACGAGGATCTGTTCGCCCAGCGGATCGGCCGCCGAAACCATGCGGGTTTCACTGGTTTCGTGATCGCTGCTGCCGATCAGCAGCCACTTCTCGTTGGCCGAGAGCGAGGAGCCGACGCGGAAACCCTCGTCATCCTCGTGGTACAGCTCGACATCGCTTTCCAGCGGCTGGCCCAGCCAGTGCAGGCGGGCATTGTCGGTGCGCCACTGCTCGTTGGCGAGCGAGTAGACGAGGCCCTTGTCGTCCGCGACCCAGACGAGCGCGGACAGCGTGCCCGGAATCTCGTCCGCCAGCAGTTCGCCGTTGACAAGGTCCTTGATATGGACGGTGAAGCGCTCGGAGCCGTTGTCGTCCACAGAATAGGCCAGCAGCTTGCCATTGGCGCTGGTGGAGATGGCGCCCAGGTTGAAGTAGTCCTTGCCCTCGGCCAGCGCCACTTCGTCAAGGATCAGCTCGTCGGCGGAACCGTCATCCTTGGCGCCGACCGGGCGGCGCCACCACTTCTTGTACTCGGCGGCTTCCTCGAACTCGATCCAGTAGAGGTAATCGCCGTCCTTCTGCGGCACCGACTTGTCGGCCTCCTTGATCCGCGCGCGCATTTCCTTGAACAGCGCGTCGATCTTGGCCTGCTGGCCGGCCATGCGGCCTTCGAACCACTGGTTCTCGGCCTCAAGATGCGTGAGCACTTCCTTATCGGTGACTTCCGGATAGCCGGCATCGCGCAGCCATGCGTAATCGTCCTCGACGGTCACGCCGTGGCGGGTGAAGCTCTGCGGCTTCTTCGCCGCCTGTGGAGGACCCGCAAGGGTCTGGGTGGAATCTGCCATGGGCACGATCTAGGGCCTGCCTCGCGAAAGGGAAAGTGTCGCGCTTGTCGATAACGGAGCCTTGGCCGCCATCAACCACCCAGCCTCCCAAACCAAACCCGTCGCCCCCGCGAAGGCAGGGGCCCCGCTTTTCTTGCCTGATTCACCCGGCTACCGGAAAAAGAACAAGCGGGGTCCCCGCCTTCGCGGGGACGACGAGGTGTTGAGCGGGCCGTTTCGCCATGTTTCGGGCCTGCCTTCCGCCCACCTTCTGCGCAGCAATTGCCAGCCCCGATGCTTTCCCTTCCGCAGCACGGGCCCTATGTTGCCCCCATGACCCCCGCAAGCCGGATACCGAATCCATGTTGATGAATACCCATGAGGCGCGGCTCGATGCCCTGCGCCAGGAACTCAAGTCGCGCGGCCTCGATGGCTTCGTGATTCCGATCAGCGACGAGCACATGAGCGAATATGTCGGCGCCTATGCGCAGCGGCTCGCCTGGCTCACCGGCTTCGGCGGCTCCGCCGGGACCGCCGTGGTGCTGACCGATTCGCGGCTCTCTCCGGGAGCCGCGATGTTCGTGGACGGCCGCTACACGCTGCAAGTGCGCGAACAGGTCGACGGCAAGTTCTATGCCTATGAAAGCGTGCCGCAAACCAGCCCCGCGCGCTGGCTGGGCGAGCATGCGCCCAAGGGTGCGAAGATCGGCTACGACGCCTGGCTCCACGGCTCGAAGTGGGCCGAAGCCGCGCAGGCCGCGCTCGCCGCGAAGGGCGCCACGCTCGTTCCCGTGAACGGCAATCCGATCGACGCGGTGTGGCAGGACCAGCCGCTGCCCTCGCCCGCGCCCGCACTTGTCCATGACGACGGCCTTGCCGGCCGGTCGAGCAAGGCCAAGCGCGCCGAAGTGTCCGAATGGCTCACCGCGCGCGGGCTCGACGCCACGGTCGTCTCGGCGCTCGATTCGGTGGCATGGCTGCTCAACATTCGCGGCACCGACGTGGATCACACGCCGGTCGCGCTGTCCTACGTCGTCGCGCACGCAAACGGCACCGCCGATCTCTACATCGCCGACGAGAAGGTCACGCCCGAACTGCGCCGCCATCTCGGCAATGCGGTGGCGGTGCTGCCGCGCGATGCCTTCATCGCCGGGCTGGAGAAGCTTTCCGGCAAGCGCGTCGCGGTCGATCCCGACAATGCCGTGGCCGCGATCTTCGAGACGCTGCGCAAGGCGGGCGCCACCGTGATCGAGGAACGCGATCCGACGATCCTGCCCAAGGCCGTGAAGAACGCGGTCGAGCAGCAGGGCCAGCGCGAGGCGCAGGCGATCGACGGCGTTGCCGTGACCCGCTTCCTCCACTGGCTCGCGGTCGAAGGGCCGAAGGGCGAGATCACCGAGATGAGCGCGGCTGCCAAGCTGCTCGAATTCCGTCAGCGCTGCGGCGACTTGCGCGATCTCTCGTTCGACACGATCTCCGCTGCGGGGCCGAACGGCGCCAGCCCGCACTACCGCGTCACCGACGAATCGAGCCTGACGCTGGAGCCGGAGAGCGTTTATCTCGTCGATTCGGGCGGCCAATATCCCTGCGGCACCACCGACATCACGCGCACCGTATGGATCGGCACCGGCGAACCTCTCGCCGAAGTGAAGGACCGCTTCACCCGCGTGCTCAAGGGCAATATCGCCATCGACCGCGCGGTCTTCCCCAAGGGCACCAACGGCAGCCAGCTCGACGTGCTGGCGCGCCAGTTCCTGTGGTCGGTCGGGCTCGACTATGCCCATGGCACCGGCCACGGCGTCGGCAGCTTCCTCTCGGTCCACGAAGGCCCGCAGCGCATCGCCAAGGCGGCGGGCGGACAGGCCGGCACCGCGCAGGAACTGATCCCCGGCATGATCCTCAGCGACGAGCCGGGCTATTACAAGGCGGGCGAATACGGCATCCGCATCGAGAACCTGGTGCTGGTCGAAACGCGCGCATTCGCGGGCGCGGACGGCGAGTACTACGGCTTCGAGACGCTGACGCTCGCGCCGATCGAGCGCCGCCTTGTCGACACCGCGCTGCTTTCGCACGAGGAAACCGCGTGGTGGAACGCCTACCACGCCCGCGTGCGCGACGTGATCGCCCCGCAGCTTTCGGGCGCGGACGATGCCGATACCCTGGCATGGCTCGAAGAGCAGTGCGCCCCGCTCTGAGCTTGTAGCGGAGCTTTCGCGGCAGTAGCCTCCTTCCGGCAAGCGCATTGCCGGAAGGAGCGCGCCACATGACCGACGAGTCGCCACAAACCGGGGCCCTCAGCCTCGAAACTTATCCCGTCCACCTTGGCCTCGGTGCCCGTGCCGAGGCGCAACCTGCCTTCACCGGCATGGAATGGTACGCCGACTATGCGGCCCGCACCGAGGCCGACGGCGCTGAGGGACGGCTCGTCTCGATGTACGAATTCACCGAAAGCTGGACCTCGTGGGAAATGCATCCTGCGGGCGACGAGCTGGTGGTCTGCCTGACCGGGACGATCACGCTCCATCAGGAATTGGCGGACGGCGACAAGCGGACCGTCACGCTCGCCGCCGGGCAATATGCGATCAATCCGCCCGGAGCGTGGCACACCGCTGACATCTCCGCCCCTGCCAGCGCGCTGTTCGTGACGGCCGGGATGGGCACCGAGAACCGGCCGCGCTGAGAGTCTGTTTGAATCCGGCCGTGACCGGGTTTAGGGGAGTGGGCCGGTGCCGCGAAATTCGCCTGCAGCGAATTTCCAAACAAGCTCTGATACCTTGCGTCTGCATGAACCCGGTGCCAGACTTGTGACAATTAACGACAATAATCGGGCGGACCGGCACAACTGCGCGACAAGCGAGGCTTAAAAAACAAGGCTGAAAGCTGCGGGGCAGTTCTTCCCCTCCCTTCCCCCGCCCCGCGGCTTTCGCTGTATTTTCGCGCCGTATTCCTGACGCCATATTTTTGGCTGGAGCAGACGAGAACCGATATGACGAATCGCCTGACCAAGCTTGCCATCGGCCTCTCCGCCGCCGCGCTGACGATCAGCGGCGTGGCCGTTGCCCAGACGCCCCAGAGTGCCGGTCGCCCCGGACACGATTTCAAGGCCGACGCCAATGGCGACGGCACTGTCACCCGCGCCGAAGCGCAGGCCGCTGCCGAAGCGGCGTTCGCCCGGCTCGACGTCAACAAGGACGGCAAGATCGATCAGGCCGACCGCGACGCCCGCCGCGCGCAAATGCGCGAAGAGCAGTTCAAGCGCCTTGATACCAATGGTGACGGTTCGATCTCCAAGGCCGAATTCATGGCCGATCGGGGGCCCGGAAACGGTGGCCCCGGTAACTGGGGCCCGGGCAAGCGTGGCCCCGGCGATCACGGCGGGCGCGGACCCGGCGGCGATCGCGGCCCCGGCGGTTTCGGCGGCCGTGGTGACATGGCCGGCATGGCCGACGCCAACAAGGACGGCTCCGTGACCAAGGCCGAATTCGTGGCCGCCGCGATGAGCCGCTTCGACAAGATGGACACCAACAAGGACGGTCAGGTCACCCGCGAGGAACGGCAGGCCGCGCGCCAGCAGATGCGGGCCCAGCACCCAGACTGGCATCGTGGAGGCAACCGCCCCGCTCCTTCGGCCCCGGCTCCGGCCACCACGCCGGGCAATTGACCGGCTAAATCCGTGACTGGATGCAGATGAACGATACCGCGCCCGCCCGCCTGCTGCTCGTTGATGACGAGGCGGCGCTTCGTGAGCCCCTGGCCGAGTACCTCTCGCGCCAGGGGTTTGCCGTCAGTCAGGCCCGCAGCGCGGCGGAGGCCCGCAGCCTGCTCCGCGACGAAAAGCCCGATCTCGTCCTGCTCGACATCATGATGCCCGGCGAGGACGGCCTGTCACTCTGCCGCCACCTCGTGGAAGCGCAGGACGTGCCGGTGATCTTCCTCACCGCGCGCGGCGAGGCGACCGACCGCATCGTCGGCCTCGAAATCGGCGCCGACGACTACGTGGTGAAACCCTTCGAGCCGCGCGAACTGGTCGCCCGCATCCGCAGCGTGCTGCGCCGCGCCGCCCGCACCGCCGCGCCCGCGCCGGAGAACGAGGTCTTCGCCTTCGAAGGCTGGCAGCTCGATCCGCTCAAGCGCCGCCTGACCGATACCGAAGGCGCCGTGGTGGTGATCTCCTCGGTCGAATTCCGCCTGCTCATGGCCTTCCTCGAACACCCGCGCCAAGTGCTCAACCGCGACCGCCTGCTCGACATGGTGCAGGGCCGCGAGGCGCATCTGTTCGACCGCGCGGTGGACAATCAGGTCAGCCGCCTGCGCCGCAAGATCGAGGTAGATTCGCGCAATCCGCAGCTGATCCAGACGGTCTGGGGTGGCGGCTACATGCTGGCCGCCGATGTCCGCCGCATGGCCGTGCCGGCGGATTGAGCCTGAACCGATGACCGCTTTTTCCCTTTTCGTCCGGAAATGACCTTGAACCGCTTGCGCCTGCCGCGCCCCCACAGCCTGATGGGCCAAATGCTGCTCGCCGTGGCAGCGGCGCTGCTGCTGGTGCAGGGACTGGGCGCGTTCCTCGTCTACCGCGCCCAGCGCGAGGGCTACGAGGCAGGCATGCTCAATGCCGCCGTGTTCCGCCTGATCATGGAAACGCGCGGCCCGCGCGGGCTCGTCCGGCACCAGAACGGCCGCCCGAACGACACGCCGGGCCCCCTCTCCGGCCCGCCGCCCAAGGGTTACCACCTCGAATACAGCACCAGCTCGCCCGCCATGCCCGGCGAGGCCCGCGATGCCGAGGCGGAAGCCGATCTCGCGAAAATCCTGGCCGAGCAGGACTTCGCCGTCCGCGAAGTCGTCGTCGTCCACCGGGCGGCCGGGAGCGACCGCTATGCCCGGCGCGGCCTGCTGCGCCGCGCCGCCAGCTACGGCCTCTCGCACGACGAGACATCGGGCCTGATGCGCTCCAACCTCATGGTCGTGGGCGTGCGCACCAGCGACGAGGGCAGCTGGATCGTCGCCCGCGTGCGCGCGCCGCGCCCCGAAAACGTGCTGCTGGGGCCGATCCTGATCCAGACGATCAGCATCTACATCGTGCTGATGGCGGCGGTGGCGCTGATCCTGCGGCGCATCACCCGCCCGCTCGCCGCGCTGACCCGCCGCCTCGAACGCTTCGCGGAAACGCAGGACCTCGATGGCCAGCTTCCCCCCTCGGGCCCCGAGGACATGCAGCGGCTGATCGTGGCGCACAACGCCATGGAATCGCGCATCGCCGCCCTGCTCGACGAGAAGGACGTGATGCTCGGCGCCATCGGCCACGATCTCAAGACCCCGCTGGCGGCGCTGCGCGTGCGCATCGAATCGGTGACCGACGACGTCGAACGCGGCCGCATGGCCGCGACCATCGAGGACATCGTCCGCACGCTCGACGACATCCTCTCGCTCGCCCGCGTCGGCCGCCCGAGCGACCCGCGCGAACGCACCGAACTCTCCGCGCTGATCTTCTCGGTGATCGAGGAGTACGAGGACATGGGCGAGCCGGTCGAAGTGGGCGAGACCGAGCGCGTGGCGCTGGAACTGCGCCCGACGTGGATCCGCCGCGCGCTGCGCAACCTGATCGGCAATGCCCTGCGTTACGGCGAGCGCGCCCGCGTTTCGCTGACCCGCGAGGATTCGCGCGAAGGCCGCCACGCCGTGATCGTGATCGACGACGACGGCCCGGGCATCGCCGAGGATTCGATCGAGGCGATGATGAACCCCTTCACGCGCGGCGACCCTTCGCGCAACAGCGCCACCGGCGGCGCCGGCCTCGGCCTCGCCCTCGCCCGCGCCATCGCCGAACAGCACGGCGGCGCGCTGACCCTGTCGAACCGGCTCGCGGCGGACGGCACCGTGCAGGGCCTGCGGGCAAAGCTGGAACTGCCGGTGGGGTGAGGCCGAAGGCCGGCGTACCTCCAGACGGTGTTGACCTTTAGGGATATATAACTGAGTATAGCCGAAGTAGGCTATACTATGCCCTAAAGGGATAAATATGGACCCCGTTCGAAATCCCTTTGCTCCCGGAGCAGGCTCGCAGCCGCCGGAACTGGCCGGCCGGGAAGAAATCATTACGGCTGCCGATACGGCGCTTCAGCGCGTCCTGCTTGGCCGTCCGGCCCAGTCGCAGATGCTCCTCGGTTTACGCGGCGTCGGAAAAACCGTTCTCCTCAATAAGATCGAGAAAATTGCCGAAGATCACGGGTATCTGACGTCGTTCATCGAAGCGCCGGAAGATCGTAAACTCGTCGATCTGCTCTATCCCAAAATCCATCAGGCCCTTCGCAAACTGTCATTCGTCGATTCCGCGAAGACGGCCACGCACACAGCACTGCGCGCGCTCCGCAGCTTTGCCAGTGCATTCAAGATCAGCGTGGGCGATTTCGATGTGTCCGTCGATCCGGAACCCGGCGTCGCGGATAGCGGCAATCTCGAATACGACGTCACCGAACTGTTTCTGAAAGTTGGCGAAGCGGCAAAGGCGGCTGGTCGCGGATGGGCGCTCCTTATCGACGAACTGCAGTACCTCTCGCCCGAAGAACTGGGCGCACTGATCGTCGCAATTCACCGCATCAACCAGAAAGCCCTGCCCGTCCTCCTTTTTGGCGCCGGCCTCCCTGCCATTGCGGCGCTGTCCGGAGATGCAAAGTCATATGCGGAAAGGCTTTTCATCTTCCCGAAGGTGGACGCCCTTCCCGAAGACGATGCCGCGAACGCAATCCGTCAGCCCATCGAGGAGGAAGGAGAAGCGATAGACCGCGACCTGCTTGATGCGATTGTCGCACTGACGAAGGGATATCCGTACTTCCTGCAGGAATGGGGATATCAAATCTGGAATGCCTCGCCCCAATCCCCCATTGCATTGAACTGCGTTGAACTCGCCGAGAAAGAAGCGCTGCGAAGGCTGGATGAAGGGTTTTTCAAGGTGCGCATCGACCGCCTGACGCCCAAGGAAAAAGAATACGTGATAGCCATGGCGCGATTGGGCGCCGGTCCATACCGATCATCGGATGTGGCCGAAATGCTGGGTGAAAAACTCACCACATTAGGGCCCCGACGCGCGCAGATCATTGCAAAAGGAATGATTTACAGCCCCGCGCACGGAGACATCGCCTTCACCGTTCCGATGTTCGACGAATATCTGAAGCGTCACTGGATTCCGGCCGATTGAAACGGCCGTCAGCGCCTACTTCATAGTCACGAAATCCCCGTCGATCTGCGCGCCCACAAGGTCGTCCAGCAACCCACAGTTGCGCACCCGCTCGCTCGCCCGTGCGAGTTCCAGCGCGCCCGGGGTGCCCGCCAGACTCGGCCCGAAATCGCGCGTGATCTGCGCCGCCTTGTCGACCGAGCAGTAGCGCCCCAGCATCTGCGGCAGGCGCGTCGCGAAGAACTGGCCGCTGCTGGCGGTGACAAGATCGTCCAGATGCGTCACCGCCCACTGGTAACCGATGTCGCGCGTGGCGCTGCGGGCCATCACGCCGTCCAGGAAGCTCAGCCGCTCGCCCTCGCGCAGGCGCGGGTCCTGAAGATCGAGCAGCCATGCCGCCAGCTTGGTATCGCCCGTCCGCGCCGCCGCCGCCAGCGCGGCGGGGCGGAACACCGGGTCTTCGGATGTCAGCGCCTTCTCCACCAGCGTCCGCGCGGCCGGGGCGCCTTGCTGGAACAGGTAGACATCGAGCGCGTGATCCATCCACGCCGGGTCGAGCGCGGCGCTATCGCCGCCGAGATAGGCCTCCATCGCCTGCGCCAACTGGTCGCGAAGCTTGCCGCCGCGGCTGGTCGCGAGCAATGCCTCGACCACCTGCACGCGCCGCTGGCTGTGCGCCGGCGCTTCTCCGGCATAGACGCCCGCGCGCGGATCGAAGCCGAATTCCTTGAGCAGCGGCACATAGAGCCGCTCACGCACGACGTTGAAGCCCTGCCGCCCGCGCGCACTGACAAGGCCCTGCATCACATAGCCCGAGAGCGCCTCGAACGGCGCATCGGCGGCGTGCGGATCGGGATGGCGGATCAGCGCATGCGCAAGCTGGGCCATCTCGCCCACATTGCCGCGCCCCGCCCGGATCGAGGCATCGAGCGAATCGACCAGCGCCAGCGCCTCTCCAGCGGGCAGGCTGCCGGCCCCGGCGATCAGCGATTGCCAGTGCTGGCCGGTCAGTTCGAAGCGGTAATATCCGGCCCCGCCGGCATTCGGGAAGACCGGGCCGGTGCCCGGCACCACGAACGTCTGGGTCGGCCGGTCCATGATCGTGCACATGCGTTCCGCCCCGGCCCGGCGCAGGCAGATCGGGATGATCCAGCGGCCCTCGGGCGGAGCGATCCCGGCGGTGGTGTAGCGCAGCTGGGTGATCGCCACGCGGTCCCCCTGCTGCTTCATCGCCAGGAGCGGGACGCCCTGCTGCTCCACGAAGCTGCGCATGGCCGGGACCAGCCGGGGGTCGCCCGCCACTTCGGCCAGCGCCGCGAAGAAGTCAGCACTGGTGGCAGTGCCCTGCCGATGCGCGGCGATGTAGCGGCGCACGCCTTCGCGGAAACGGTCCTCGCCCAGCCAGTCGGCGATCATGCCGACGACGCGGCCGCCCTTGCCATACGTGATCGAATCGAAGGCCGAATCGATCTGGTCACTGGTCTCGATCGGCTGGCGGATCGGGCGGCCGGCCAGCAGCCCGTCGATGTCCATGGCCTGATAGCCCACGCCGAGCGCGTCCCCGGCGATACCGAGATCCGGCCGCCACTCCTGCCCGGAACGGTAGCCGATCCAGTTGGCAAAGCTCTCGTTGAGCCAAAGATCGTCCCACCAGTCAGGCGTGACCAGGTCTCCGAACCACTGGTGGCCCAGCTCATGGCCGACGATCATGCCGAACTGGCGCTGCTGCTGAACCGGCGCATTGGCATCCATCACCAGAATGTCGTCGCGGTAGAGGTCGGCCCCGGCATTTTCCATGGCGCCGGGCAGGATCGGGCTGGTGATCTGGTCCAGCTTGGGGAACGGGAAGCGCTCGCCGAAGTAGCTTTCCAACTGGGTGACGATGCGCTTGCTGCCCTCCAGCGCGAAGGCAAGCCGGTCGGCATTCTGGCGGGTGGAGACGATGCGCAGCGGCAGCGGCTCGGCGCGCTGCGCGGTGGGCGGAACTTCGCCCGAAAGCACCGCGAAAGGCCCGACCATGACGGCGACGAGATAAGTCGGCAGCGGCGGCACCGGCGCGAAGCGGTGGACGGCGAGCCCACCCTCGACAGCAGGCGTGCCGATCTCGGGCCCGTTGCTGATCGCCATGAGCCCCGGCGGGGTGCGCAAGGTGACGGCGAAAGGAGTCTTGAAGCCGGGCTGATCGAAACCGGGAAAGGCCGCGCGCGCATCGATCGACTGGAACTGGCTCCAGGCATACCAGGCGCCCTCCACTTCGACGCGGAACAGGCCGGAAGGGCCCTGTCCGAAGGCCGCCGTGTAATCGAAAGCGAGGGTGACGGGTCCGGCGGGCAGGTCCCGGTCGAACAGGACTTGGGCAAGGCCGTTGGAATCGAGCTGCCGCCATTGGCCGACAAGCGTCTGACCGCCGACATGGGCCTCGACTTTCGCCACATCGAGGTCGCGCCCGTGCAAGAACACTTTAGGTGCACTTCGGGTCATGTTCACGTCGATCTCGACATGGCCCGAAAAGCGCGGTTTCGCGGGGTCTACGGTCAGGTCCAGCCGGTAGGCCAGCGGTCGGACCGAATCGCCCAGACGGCCGAAGGGAAGGTCCGGCTTTTCCTGTGCGACGACCGGAGCGGCCTCCTTTGCTGCCACTTGTGCCAAAGCCACGCCCGGCGCCGAAAGCAGCGCCAGAAACAGGACCAGACAACCGATAATCCGCATCAAGTCAGCGCATCAAGCCGCCGATAAGGTTGCGCGCGAAGCGGCCAAGGCCCGGAAAACCGATCGCTTTTCCAAAGGCATCGCCCACTGTCCCGGCGGCCGCACTAGCAGCCGAAGCCTGTGGATTCGCGCGGCTTTTCCGGCCCTGCATCGACTGCGCGAGGATCGAACCGGCGCTCGCCACCGCCGCGCCCGCCGCCGCCTTGGCAACCTTGCCGCCCAGCCCGTCCCACAGGCTGGGGCTCTTGCGTTCCTGCTTGCCGACCTCGGCCGCACCCTTATCCGCCACTTCCTGCGCGGTGGCGGCGGCGTCCGCAGCCTTGGCGGCCAGCACTTCCTCCGCACTTTCGCGGTTTACCGGGGTGTCGTACTTGCCCGCATAGGGGCTGATCGACTGGATGATCGCCCGCTCCTTCGGCTCGACCGGCCCCAGCCGTGAACGCGGCGGCGCGATCAGCGTGCGTTGGACGATCGTCGGCGCGCCCTCGCCATCGAGCGTGGAGACGAGCGCCTCGCCGACCTTCAGTTCGGTGATCACTTCAGCGACATTCAGCGCCGGATTGATGCGGAACGTGTCCGCCGCCGCCTTGATCGCCTTCTGGTCGCGCGGGGTGAAAGCCCGCAGCGCATGCTGCACGCGGTTGCCGAGCTGGCCCGCGATCTGCTCGGGAATATCGATGGGATTCTGCGAGATGAAGTAGACGCCCACACCCTTCGAACGAACCAGGCGGACGACCTGCTCGACTTTGTCTTGAAGCGCCTTGGGGGCATCGTCGAACAGCAGGTGGGCCTCGTCAAAGAAGAACACGAGCTTGGGCGTCTCCGGATCGCCGACCTCGGGCAGCACCTCGAACAGTTCGGACAGCAGCCACAGCAGGAACGTGGCGTAAAGCTTGGGGCTGCGCATCAGCTTGTTGGCCGCGAGCACGTTGATGTAGCCGCGCCCCTTGTCGTCACAGCGGATGAAATCGGCGATTTCCAGCGCCGGTTCGCCGAAGAACTGCGCCGCGCCCTGACTGTCGAGCGTGAGAAGCTGGCGCTGGATGGTGCCGACGCTGGCCTTGGTGATATTGCCGTACTTGGCCGAAAGCGCGGCCGCATTCTCGGCCGCATAGGCCAGCATGGCTTGCAAATCGGCAAGGTCCAGCAGCAGCAGGCCCTGCTCGTCTGCATAGCGGAAGACGACGTTGAGCACGCCTTCCTGCGTATCGTTGAGGTCCATCAGCCGCGACAGCAGCAGCGGCCCCATTTCCGAGATCGTGGTGCGGACGGGATGGCCCTGCTCACCGTAGATGTCCCAGAAAATTGCCGGATTGTCGGAATAGGCATAGTCGGTCATGCCGATTTCCTTGGCCCGCGCTTCCAGCACGGCGGCATTCTTGAACTGCGGGCTTCCGGCCATGGAAATACCCGAGAGATCGCCCTTCACATCGGCAAGGAAAACCGGAACCCCGGCGGCGGAGAACTGTTCGGCGATGGTCTGGAGCGTGACGGTCTTGCCGGTGCCGGTCGCCCCGGCGACAAGGCCGTGGCGGTTGGCGCGGCTCAGCGGGAGGACCTGCCGTTCACCGTTGGAGCCGAGTCCCAGGAAAATCTCGTCCATTCATGCCTCCTTGCGCCCTTCGAAGGTGATAGTGCGCAGCTTGGGCAAGGGCGAGAGGGATTCTGCCCGGGCACGGACTTGATCGCCCGGAGGCAATGTTTCAGCCAATGTTTCGAGTAGGCCGGGCCTGCGCAGCGGACTGGTGCCGCCGGGCATCGGGCGCTAAAGGCAGCAACGCGAACATGCCCAAACCATTCATACTCCTTGATGACGCGCGCCACGAAGACGCCGCCGACGCGCGGATCTACCGCGATCCGGTGGAGATCGTCGTGGCCCGCACGGAGAACGACGTGCAGCCCGCACTCGCCCGGATCGAGGCACTGGTGGCCGAGGGCTTCCACCTTGCCGGCTACCTCGCCTACGAAGCGGGACTGGCCCTGGAACCCCGGCTTTCCGGCCTGCGGAAGGTGGAAGGGCCGCTGGTCTGGTTCGCCGCGTTCACGGATTTCGAAGCGATTCCCGCCGCCGAGGTTCCGCAGTGGCTTGCCCGGCAGGCCACACCGGGGCCCGTCGGCATCGGCCCGCTTGAACCGGACATCTCGACCGGGGACTACACGCGCGCTTTCGACGCGGTCCATGCGGCCATCGAGGCAGGCGACATCTATCAGGTCAACCTGACCTACCCACTCGCCGGGCCCTGGCACGGCGATCCGCTGGCGCTCTACGCCGCGATCCGCCCGGCAGCCGCTGCCGGCTATGGCGCGGTAATCTGCGACGGCAGCGAATGGCTGCTGAGTTTCTCGCCCGAACTGTTCTTCGCGCTCGACAGCGGCACGGTCACCGTCCGCCCGATGAAAGGCACCCGCCCGCGCGGCCGCGACGCGGAGGAGGACGCCCGCCTGCGCGACGAACTGGCCGCCAGCCCCAAGGATCGGGCCGAAAACCTCATGATCCTCGACCTCATGCGCAACGACCTGTCCCGCGTGGCCGAGCCGGGCAGCGTGGACGTGAAAGCGCCTTTCGCGATCGAGAGCTATCCCACGGTACACCAGATGGTCTCGACCGTCCGCGCGCGCCTCATGCCGGACAAGGGCGCGGTGGACTTGCTGCGGGCGCTGTTCCCCTGCGGTTCGATCACCGGCGCCCCGAAAATCCGGGCGATGGAACTGATCGCCGAAGTCGAGCGCGACGCGCGCGGGCCCTATTGCGGTTCAATCGGTTTCATCGAACCCTCTGGCGATGCCGCGTTCAATGTGGCAATCCGCACTTTACGGCTGACGGGGCGCCCGACAGGCGGCGATGGGGCGGCTGGCAACGTGACGACAGGACGCGCGGTTCTGGGTGTCGGTTCGGCGGTGGTCGCGGATTCACAAGCGCTTCCCGAATGGCGGGAATGCCTGGTCAAAGGGGGTTTCGTGCGAGATTCGGCAGGGGTAACCTCGCCCGCCAGTTTCGACCTGATCGAAACGATGCGTTTTACGCCCGAACAGGGCATCCCACTGCTCGAACTGCATCTTGAGCGGGTCAGGACCAGCGCCGAGACGCTGGGCTTCAGCTTCGATCGCCACGCCGTGCGCAACGCCATACAGGCGCTCTGCTTCGATGCCGACGCGCCCGCGAAGCTGCGCCTCGTTGCCTCGCGCACGGGGGCCTACGCGCTCGAACTGGCGGAAGTTCCGGCCTCGCAGGCCGAGCCCATGGTGGTCGGCGTGCTGCCGCTGCCGGTCGACAGCGGCGATTGGCGGCTGCGCCACAAGACCAGCGACCGCGGCTTCTACGAGACGGGCCTTGCCGTGGCGAAGGCCGCCGGCGCGCAGGAAGTGTTGTTCCTGCGCGATGACGGGCTCATCACCGAAGGCAGCTTCACCAGCGTTTTCGTGGAGCGCGAAGGCATGCTGCTGACGCCGCCCATCGCGCTGGGCCTGCTGCCCGGCGTGCTACGCCGCTCACTGATCGAGCAGGACCGTGCTGTCGAAGCGGAGCTTACGCTGGACGATCTCGCCGATGGCTTCCTGATCGGCAATTCTCTGCGCGGCCTTATGCCTGCCCAACTCCTCAAGTGATGCTGCCCGCCTGATGCATACATCCGCTGCCCTTTCCCGCATCGCCCCGTCCGGGACGACCGCGATGACCGACCGCGCCATCGAACTGCGCGAATCCGGGATCGACGTGATCTCGCTCTCGGTCGGCGAGCCCGATTTCCCGACGCCGCCGCACGTGATCGAGGCCGCCAAGGCCGCGCTCGACGCCGGGGAGACCAGATACACGGCAGTGGGCGGCACATCGCAGCTCAAGCAGGCCGCCGCGCTGCACTTCGCGCGCGACCTCGGAATCGAAGTGCCTGCCTCGCAAGTAACGGTGAGCGCGGGTGGCAAGCAGGCGATCTTCCATGCCATGCTGGCGACGGTGAGCGAAGGCGACGAAGTGATCGTGCCCTCGCCGTGGTGGGTCAGCTACCCAGAGATCATTCGTTTCGCGGGCGGCAAGGTCGTGCCGCTGCTGACCGCCGCCAAGGACAATTTCCGCTTCACGCCCGCCGATCTGGAAGCGCAGATCAGCCCGCGCACGCTCTGGGTGCTGCTCAACAGCCCCGGCAACCCGACCGGCGCCTACTATCCCGAGGACATGCTGCGCGGCATCGGCGAGGTGCTGCGCCGCCACCCGCGCGTGATGGTGCTATCCGACGATATCTACGCGCCGATCAACTATACCGGCCGCCCACACGCCACGCTCGCCAACCTCTGCCCGGACCTTGCCGACCGCATCCTGACGGTCTCCGGCGTGTCCAAGAGCCACGCGATGACCGGCTTCCGCATCGGCGTCGCCGCCGGGCCGCAGTGGCTGATCAAGGCGATGGAAAAGCTCCAGTCGCATTCCTCGGGCAATCCCTGCTCGATCAGCCAGGCCGCCGCCGTTGCCGCTTTCGCGGGACCGCAGGATTTTCTGGCCGACTGGCGCGAGCGTTTCCGTGTTCGGCGTGATAAGGTCGTCGCCGCGATCAACGCGATTCCCGGCCTGTCGACGCCCACGCCCGACGGCGCCTTCTACTGCATGATCGACGCCGCGCCGCTGATGGACCGCTTCGGCGGCGACGACATGAAGCTGGCGCTGCACTTGCTGGAACACGGCGTGGCGCTGGTCCCGGCTTCGGCCTTCGGCGGCCGCGACGGCTTCCGCATCAGTTTCGCCGCGGACGACGCGCGGCTCGAAGAAGCGCTACGGCGCATAGAGAAAGCATTGACGTAACATGGAACTGGAAATCCTCTTCGAGGACGGCGAGGCGCTGGTCATCGACAAGCCCGGCGGCCTTCCGCTCGACCGCCCGCGCGCCGGCGGTCCCAGCCTCGAAGACCGGCTCGATGAGCTGACGCTCGGCTTCCAGCGCCTGCCGATGCCGGTGCACCGACTCGACCGCGATACTTCGGGCTGCCTCCTGCTGGCCCGCAATCCTAAGGCGCTGAAGCGCTTCTCCGCCGCTTTCGAGGAGAAGACGGTCAAGAAGCGCTACCTCGGCATCGTTGCCGGCACGCTGGCGGAGGACGAAGGCACGATCGCGCTCAACCTCTCCAAGGTGAGCACGGCCAAGGACGGCTGGCGCATGATCCCGGCCAAAAAGGGCAAGCCTGCCGTCACCCACTGGCGCAAGCTGGACGAGCGGAACGGCCTCACGCTCGTCGAATTCCGCCCCGAGACCGGCCGCACGCACCAGATCCGCGTCCATGCCGCTTCGGGCCTTGGCCATCCGCTGCTGGGCGATCCGGTCTATGGCTCCAGCAAGGGCGCGCCGCGCACCATGCTCCACGCGGCAGGCCTCACCGTGCCGCGCGGCGACAAGGAACCGGTCGTGGCCGTGGCGCCGCTGCCGGCGGACTTCGCCGCGCTCGGCTTCAGCGATGAATGAGCGAGGTTGAAGAGACCGTCGGTCGCGCGCAGGCCTTGGCGAGCGAGAGCTTCATCGCCGCCTCCGGGCCGGGCGGCCAGAACGTCAACAAAGTGGCGACGGCGGTTCAGTTGCGGCTCAACGTCTACGCGCTGCGTCTGGCCCCGCCGGTGTTCGCGCGGCTGAAGGAACTGGCGGGCAGCCGGATGACTTCGGGCGGCGAACTGATGTTCACCGCCCGCCGCTTCCGCACGCAGGAGGCCAACCGCGCCGACGCGCGCGAGCGGCTCGCCGAGATGCTGCGCGAGGCTTACAACCTGCCCGAAAAGCGTGCCAAGAGCCGCCTCAACCGCGTGGGCAAGGAGCAGCGCCTGAAGGGCAAGAAGCTGCGCGGATCGGTCAAGGCTGGACGCGGCAAAGTCAGCTTCGACTAAAGTATTTCGCCCGGTCAGATGCCTCGCCGCCTGATTCCCCAACTCCGCTCACCCTGAGCTTGTCGAAGGGTGGCAAGCTCGCGCCACGCCTCGGGGGCTTCGACAAGCTCAGCCTGAGCGGGAGAAGGTCGGCCGGGTGAAAGCCAAACCGGCGCAGAGCGCTCGATCATGGCCCCGCCGTCGCAGCCGCTTCCGAAGGCGCTTCGGACGGCCGCGAATCCAGCATTTCCGCCGCCTGATCCAGAGCGCGCGCCTCATCCGAAGTGACCGGCGCGGGAACGGGGGCCGAGGACCCACACGCCGCCAGCGGCAACACCAGTGCCGGCAACCAGAGCGGGACTCTCGTCACCCCTCGATCACTTGCGCATGCGGATGATTCTTCGCGATATGCTTGCGGATGAGCTTCAGGTTGCGGCTGTTCGAGCGGAACACGAAGTCGAACAGGTCGCCCGCCACGGGGATCGCCCCGAGCAGTGCGTCGATGCCGACGTTGGCGCTCATGCGCGCAAGCTGCCATTTCGACATGCCGAGATTGCGCCCTTCCCAGACGATATACATGCCCAGCAGCGCGGAAACCAAGTCGCCGGCCACGGGCACAAGTCCCATGACCGCATCGAGACCGACCTTGCGGCGAATGCCGGGAAGCGTGAACGCGCCTTCGAGGACGCGCTCCATCATCTCCACGCGGCGGCTGATCGAAACCGGATCGGACCCCAGCGGAAGGTCCATATCCATGCGGCGGGCAGAAGCCTGTCCAGTCGCCAAAGTCGTCAATCTCCTCGAACGGCACGATTGCCGTCCTGCTTATTTGGGCAGCCAGGAGAGCGGCATCAAGGGGTGCCAACCCCAGGTGTTGGGCGCGAAGCCATCGACGCTGCCGCGCACCAGCGACCAGCGGATCGGCGTGCCGAAGGGAATGAACACATTCGCGGCGGTCAGTTCGGCCTCCGCTTCGGCCAGCAGCGCCGCGCGGTCCTGCGGGCTTTGGGCAACCGCCGCCTCGGCCGCGCGCGCGTCCGCATCGGCCGAGCAGAGGCCCCGCCGGGCATGGCACGACAGACGATTGAGGAACCACGCGGCGCGCGGATAACGCGCGACATCGTCAACCAGCGCGAGGTCGGCCGAAGCCTGATCGCCCACGCGCACCAGACGGATGCCGATCGTGGCCATGTCTCCGGCCAGCTTGTCGAACAGCGTGTCCGCGCCCTGTCCGACCGGCAGCCAGATCGCAAGACGCGGTGCCTGTGCTGCCAGATCGGCCGGCGTCGGAGCCTTGGGCGCATGCTGGAAGATCTTGCGCGCCGACCGCGACGGTTCCGCCGGGGCCGGTGCAATTGCCGGCGAGCTGCCTTCCCCCGAGCTGGATTCCCAATGCCGGACCCTGCCCGCCGCCACGGCGCGGCGTTCGTCGATCGACTGATTGCCCCAACGCTCGCCAATGGTGCCAAGGTCGCCGTCGAGGCTGGGCGTGACCATGCGGGTCGTCGCGGTCCAGCCACCAAGCCCGAACGGCGCGATCAGGGCGTCGCGGTCGATCGCCATGGCAATCGCCTCACGATTGGACGGATCGGCCAGAAAACCGCGATCGTTCATCACCTGAAGCCCGAACAGGCCGACGACGGGATCGAGCTGGATCGTCCCGCGCAGGATCCCGACCGAGCGGGTGAGCGGGAAATCCTGAACTTCCCCGCCCATGACGATGTCGACATCGCCGTCGTTGAAGGCGGTGACCGCCCCCGGTCCATCCAGCGCCCGCAAGTTGACGTGGCGCGTGCGCCGCGCCCAGTTCTCGATGGCCGGCAGGCCAAGATGCGAAGGATCGATGGGGACCATCCGCGCCAGGAACTGCTCGCGCTCCAGCCGCATCGGGCCCGCCCCACGCTCCTTGTGCACAAGGCCGAGTTCGGGCTGGGCGAGAAGCTGCAACAGGTACGGCATCGGCCGGGCCAGCCGGATTTCGATGACTCGCCCCGCCATCGCCCGCGTTTCGTCGATGGCCGACAGATCGAGCGCGAGCGGCGTGTCCTTGAGCGCCTCCAGCGCCGAATCGAGCGCGTGCTTGGCCGATGCGGCGGAGAGCGGGTCGCCGGTCAGCCAATTGCCGTCACGCAGGCGGAAAATGTAGCTCAGGCCGTCATCGGTCACGATCCAGCGGTCGGCCAGTGCCGGGATGACGCGGCCTTTCTCGTCGAACGAGACCAGACCTTCGGTGGTCGATGCACGGGTGAGCTGGCCGGCGAGGGGAAGCTGCAAGCCGGTCTCGAAGGGATCGCCCGGTTTGCCGACGACCGCCACGTTCAGCGCCGAATTGCTCGACGATCCGCAACCGGCAAGCGCCAGCGCGGCCAGAAGGCCGAACGCGGGGAAGCCTTTGCGCGAAACGCTCATGGGGTTCGGACTAGTCGATTTCGGCAGGGTCGCAAATGGCTGCTGCGCCCTTGCCCGGGAAAAAGCATGCCCCGAGGGGCATCCGCCCTGCTTCCCGCAGCAACGATGCGGGCCGAACGGCTCAGATCTTGCGCATGGCGGCGGTATCGGGGGAGTAGAGTGCCTCATGCGTGCGCACGAAGCGCGGCGTGGCATCCTCGGCCGCGCCGACCGTTACGCGCGCCAGCTTGGGATCGATCTCGGTGCCGAAAGCAACGCCGAAACGGTTGTCCTGAACCCAGGCGATCGCGCCGGGAACCCAGCCGATATTGCGGATATTGACCTTGACTGCCGAACCGCGAACGACGCGGACCGCGCCTTCGCCCATCATGCCCCCGGCAGAGAGATTGCGAACCTTGATCCGGCATTCGCCGTCCAGTCCGTCGACGCGCAGGTCAGCCATCAGGAAAAGGCTGTCGCGTGCGATCTGTCGATTCTCACCTTCGCTCATGTACTCTCGTCCGGAATTCGAGGCGTCCGTCGGGCCGTGCACGGCAGGACGGGCGCAAATGCCCGACAAACCTAACACGATTGCCCCTGGGTTCTAGGGGGCAGTCACCAAGAAAGCCTTAATGCCCCCATCCATATGGCCGCTGCCGCGCCGGAGCACGGTTAAAATGTGGACATGGGCCGATGGGGACAGCGACGAGAAACGGCACGACCAAGCCGGCAAGCAGGTGGCCCGCTGCGCCGGACGCGCATCGGGCCGCCCGATTTGGCGCATCAATCGTCGCGCGAAACTTTCTCGCGGCGCTCGTGCGCCTCTTGCGCTTCAACCGTCATCGTGGCGATCGGGCGGGCTTCAAGGCGTCCGAGGCCAATCGGTTCGCCCGTCACTTCGCAATAACCGTATTCACCTTCCTCGATCCGGCGCAGTGCCGAATCGATCTTGGCGATCAGCTTGCGCTGGCGATCGCGGGTGCGCAGCTCGATTCCCCAATCGGTCTCGCTCGAAGCGCGATCGTTGAGGTCGGGCTCCCGGATCGGACCGTCCTGAAGCTGGGCCAGCGTACCGGCAGAAGCATCAAGGATCGATTTTTTCCAGGCCAGCAGCAATCGCCGGAAGTAATCCTGCTGAGCCTCGCACATGTAAGGCTCGTTCTCAGCGGGAACATAAGAACCGCCAAGCAAGCGCTTGGCCTTGGCGAGGACATCAATTTCGTCAGCTAGGGCCGTTGCCATCCAGAGAATCTCCGCACGAATCCCCCCGGCTCGCCTACGCCCTGCGGCCCCGGATTTTTCCAGTGACCTCCCGGCAAACCGTGGTGCGGGGCCTATAGGGCCGCCCATCGGCCTACACAAGGTCATAACCAAGACCGTCCACAAAAAGTACGGAACGCCCGTTCGACATCCCTGCGAATTGGGCGACGAATTGGCGGCGCGCCGCGCCAGTCAAGATTTTCGATTTATCGTTAACGCTTTGTTGACCACGAATACGTCAGCTTGCGTCTATCGAAAGGCCACTGAAACGAACGGACGTCAGGGGCCTGACAATTGGGGGGAAGCAGACGATGGAAACGGTCTGGATCAATGTTCAGGGCATCACCGCGTGTGAGGCCGACATCAATGCCGAAGGCCTGCTGATGGCCGATCGCCTTGCCGCTGCGGCGCAGGGGGACTTTTCCGCTTACTTCGATCTCGGCGTTGCCTACTCGACCGGCAGCCAGGGCATTCCCTGCGATCTGATCGAGGCGCACAAGTGGTTCAACCTCGCCGCCGTTGCCGGCCACGAGGACGCCTCCGGATGCCGCGCCGAAATCGCCGATGAGATGACCGCACGCGAAATCGCCGAAGCCCAGCGCCGCGCCCGGCAGTGGCTGGCCGCCAGCACGCGCAAGGCAGCCTGAACGGCAAATTATTGTGACTGAGAGGGAATTTTCCTCTCAGGTTTTGCGGAACGGGGTACGGTCGCCCAGCCAGATCTGGTCCTGCGCGATTCCCGCCCGCTCCTGTTCGAGATAATCGGCAATCGCCTCGCGCAGCCCGGCATGCACGATGTAGTGTGCCGACACCGTGCGCACCGGCTCATAGCCGCGCGCGAGCTTGTGGCCGCCCTGCGCCCCGGCTTCGACGCGGGACAGGCCTAGCGCGATAGCCGCGTCGATGGCCTGATAGTAACACAGCTCGAAGTGCAGGAAGGGCTTGTCGACCAGCGCGCCCCAATAACGCCCATAGAGCGCCTCGCTGCCGATGAAATTGAGCGCGCCGGCAATCGGCCGCCCGTCGGCATAGGCCAGGACCAGCAGGATCCGGTCCGCCATGGTCTGGCCCAGCAGCGAGAACGCCTCACGAGTGAGATAGGGGTGCCCCCATTTGCGGGCGCCGGTGTCCTGATAGAAGCCCCAGAAGGCGTCCCAGTGCTCCTCGCCCAGATCGGCGCCGGTAAGCGCGCGGATCTCTACACCCTCCTGCGCCTTCTCGCGCTCCTTGCGGATATCCTTGCGCTTGCGCGAGGACAGCGCGCCGAGGAATTCGTCGAAGCTTGTGTAGTCGCGGTTTTCCCAGTGAAACTGGATATCCTCGCGCAGCAGCCATCCGGCCGCCTCGAACACGGGGACTTGCGCGGGTTCGATGAACGTCGCGTGGGCGGAGGACAGGCCGTTTTCGCGGCACAGCGTCTCGGCGGCGCGCAGCAGCGGCAGCATCAGTTCGGGATGCGGCGTCAGCAGGCGCGGGCCAGTCGCGGGCGTGAACGGGACCGAAATCTGGAGCTTGGGATAATAGGCGCCGCCCGCGCGGTGCCAGGCATCGGCCCAGGCATGGTCGAACACATATTCGCCCTGGCTATGCTCCTTGAGATAGGCCGGGAGCGCCGCCGCCAGCCGCCCGTCGGGGCCTTCGATGGTGATCGGCACCGGCGTCCAGCCGCTATGCCCGCCGACACTGCCCGAAGCCTCCATCGCGGCCAGAAACGCATGGCTGACGAAGGGATTGCCATGGTGACCCAGCGCATCCCATTCGGCGGCGGGCAGCGTGTCCACGCCGCCGTTGATCCGGGCCGTGAATTCGCCTTCGCTCATGCCGCCGGCTCACCATCCTGTTCGAAGATCGCGGCATCGGCGTGGAGCCGCACGCGTTCCTGCTGCTGGTCGGTGCGGATCGTCCAGCTCGCCACGGGCAGCCCGCGCTCGCGCTGGCCGCGTGCGAAGCGACTGGGCAAGTCGCGCACGTCGTAGGCGAGAAAGTCCGGCCGCCCCTTCCACAGCGAGAGGTGACGGCGAATCGTGCCGGGCAAGGCGCGATCCTCGCCCTCGCTGACGACCAGCCCGCGCACGGTGTGCGGCGAATGGACGCGGAACCAGTGCAGGACGCGCGGATCGAAGCTCATCACCGCATGATCGCCGGCATAGCCTTCTAGCACGCGGCGCACCGCCAGGCACAGCGCAGTCACCCGCGTCCCAAGCCCCGACTTCACCTCGATCAGCACCGGCACGCGCCCGGCCACAAGGTCGAGCACGCGGCGCAGGCTGGGAATCGTCTGCTCGCTGCCGGTGAGGCGAATCGTCGCCAGTTGCGCGGCGCTGCGCCGGGAAACCGGTCCGCTCTCTTCGGTCAGGCGATCGAGAACGTCGTCATGGAATACGACCGCGGTTCCGTCGCTCGCGCGCTGCACATCGAGTTCGATGCCGAAACCGCCGCGCAGGGCAGCCTCGAAAGCGGCAAGCGAATTTTCCGGGACACCCGCGTCATGCAGGCCCCGGTGCGCAAAGTCATGCGCGCCGACCCACCCGACCCGCTTAGGGTCGGGGGGCGGCGCCAGCCATCGATCAATCGAGGCGAGCAGCACGAAGAGACACGATCGCGTCGACTTCGACGGCGGCGCCCAGCGGCAGAACCGGCACGCCGACCGCGCTGCGGGCATGCCTACCGGCCTCGCCGAAGACCGCGACCATCAGTTCCGAAGCGCCATTGGCAACCTTGGGCTGATCGGTGAAGTCGCCGGTCGAATTGATGAAGGCGCCCAGCTTGACCACGCGCTCGATCCGGTCGAGCGAGCCGAGCGCGGCCTTGAGTTGGGCCAGGATCATCACCGCACAGGCCTGCGCCGCCTCGATACCGTCTTCAAGGGTGACGTCCTCTCCCAGACGGCCGGTGACGAGCTTGCCCTCGACGAAAGGAAGCTGGCCCGAAACATGGGCAAGGCCGCCTGCGATCACCACCGGCACATAGGCCGCAACGGGGGCGGCAGGCTCGGGCAGGATCAGGCCCAGGTCGGCAAGACGGGTTTCGATCTCGGTCATCGTGAAGCAGTTCCCTGTCGGTTTGATGGGGCGTGGTCATGGTTGTGGTCGGTGTCGGGCCGGGTCAGCCAGTCGAGCAGCCAGGGCGCGGCACGCTGCCAGTCGTCGATACGGGCGTGTGCGTGCCCGGCCGCATGGGCGCAGGCGATGTGCGGCGCCAGCAGCGGCTCGGCGCAAAGGTGGAGCCGACCGATTCCCGGCGTCACTTCGGCGGCCGAGCCATGGTGCTGGGCCAGATCGTCCACGAAGACCGCGCGGCTGGGCGCATATTCCTCAAGGATCGCCTTGAGCGCAGGCCCCTTCGGCCCCTGATTGGTAAAGACCCTGACGTCGATGCCATGATCGGCCAACTGGCGCTGACGCGCCTCCTGCCGGAAATCCATGAGATTGGTGAGCACAACGACATCAGCCTGTTCGGCAATCGCCCGAATCGCCTCGACCGCGCCCTCCACCGCCGTCTGGCGATGCATCTGGCCATCGAAGAACTTGTTGAGCAGCGACCACATCTCAGCCTGCGCCAGCACTTCGCCATCAGCGGTGCGGCGCATCGCGCTGGAAAAATCGCCGCGCGACATGTCGAAGGCCACGCCTTCGTCCTCGGCCAGCCAGTCGCGGAAGTGCGAGACCATGTAGAGCAGCACTTCGTCGCAATCGGTGATGAGCAGCGGGCGGGTCATCGGCCGATCCTTTCGCGCGCGGCTGCCAGTTCCTCGGGCCTTACATCCAGCGCTTCGGCCGCCGCGACAAGATCCCGCTCATGCGCGCACAGAAAATCGAGCACCGCCGTCAGCGTGCCGATCTCCCCCAGCGAGGCGCGCAGATGATCGGGCGTCAGCCCCGTCAACGCAAGGAAACGCGAGGCGCGGTCGCCATCGGTCAGGACCCAGCCGAGCGCGGTCAGCGCCAGCGCCTGTGGGTCCTGCGGTGAGGAAGGTGAACTTCCGAGAATTGTCAGCCTCGCTTGCCTGTCCTAGAGCGGTACGCATCTTGGAGCGGTACTCTGCCGCAAGATGGGGTTCAGGCGCGGAATGGCAAAGCGAATCCTTGTTGTCGAGGACAACGACCTCAACCGGAAGCTCTTTTGCGACGTGCTCCGGAGTCAGGGCTATTCCGTGGAACCCGTGGCAGACGGGCTGGACGCGCTCGAACGGGCGCGGGAATTCGTGCCGAACCTCGTCATCATGGATATTCAGCTGCCCAATGTCTCGGGGCTCGACCTGATCGAGGCGGCCAAGAAGGATACCGTGCTGCGGACAATCCCGGTGCTTGCCGTCACTGCCTATGCCGGCAAGGGCGACGAGGAACGCATCCGCGAGGCCGGGGCCGAAGGATATCTCGCCAAGCCGGTGTCGATCGGCCCGTTCATGCAGGCCGTGCGGGCGCTGGTGTGATGCAAGTGCGCCACACTGCCAGTGCCGCCAAGCTTGACTTTACCCCCCGGCGCCGCTTTTGCGCCGCAATTGTCGGCCAGAGCGCCGCCCGAAATTACCGGAGTTGAAATGACCATGGACCGCGCAGAGACCTCGGCCCGCATCGCCGCGCTGATCGAACCCTTCAACAAGAAGGGCGTCGAGATCGCCGACGCGACCCGCTTCACCGACGACCTCGAGTTCGACAGCCTGACCGTCATGGACTTCGTCGCCGCGATCGAGGACGAATTCGACATCATCATCTCGATGAACCAGCAGGCCGAGATCGAAAACTACGGCCAGCTTGTCGACGCCGTGGTCAAGCTTAACGGCTGAAGGATTCCGCGATGACCGACATGCTCAGTGAAAACGAAACGCAGGCGCACACCGACCTGTTCAGCAAGTTCGATCCCCTGATCGAGATGCGCCAGGGCCTGCTCTCCACCGGCGTCACCGATCCCTTCGGCCTCGTCATGGAAAAGGTGATCTCGCCCACCGTCGCCTTGTGCAACGGGCGCGAGACGATCCTGCTCGGCACCTACAACTACATGGGCATGACCTTCGATCCGGACGTGATCGCGGCCGGCAAGCAGGCGCTGGACGACTTCGGCGCCGGCACCACCGGCAGCCGAGTCCTCAACGGGACTTACGCCGGGCACAAGGCGGTCGAGGAAGCGCTTTGCGACTTCTACGACATGAAGCACGCCATGGTGTTCTCGACCGGGTATCAGGCCAACCTCGGCATCATCTCGACCATCGCCGGCAAGGGCGATTACATCGTCCTCGACATCGACAGCCACGCCTCGATCTGGGACGGCTGCAAGATGGGCGATGCCGAAGTCGTGCCGTTCAAGCACAACGATATCGAGGCCATGGAAAAGCGCCTGCGCCGCATCCCTGAAGGCGCGGGCAAGCTGGTCGTGCTGGAAGGCGTCTACTCGATGCTGGGCGATATCGCCCCGCTCAAGGAGATGATCGCCGTCGCCAAGAAGTACGGCGCCATGGTCTTGGTAGACGAAGCGCACTCGATGGGCTTCATCGGGCCCAACGGGCGCGGCGTGGCCGAGGATCAGGGCTGCCTTGACGATGTGGACTTCGTGATCGGCACGTTCTCCAAGTCGGTCGGCACTGTCGGCGGCTTCTGCGTTTCGAACCACCCGAAGTTCGAGATCATGCGTCTGGTCTGCCGTCCCTACGTCTTCACCGCCAGCCTGCCGCCCAGCGTCGTCGCCACCGCCGCGACTTCGGTGCGCAAGCTTATGCACGCGGCCGACAAGCGCGCGCACCTCTGGGAAAACTCCAAGGTCCTGCACAAGGGCTTGACCGATGCCGGCTTCCAGCTCGGCACCACGGAGCCGCAGAGCGCGATCATCGCGGTCATCATGCCCGACCTCGAACGCGGCGCGATGATGTGGGAAGCGCTGCTGCACGAGGGCCTCTACGTGAACCTCGCGCGTCCGCCGGCAACCCCTGCCAACATGACGCTGCTGCGCTGCTCGCTCTGCGCCGAACACTCGGCAGAGCAGGTCCAGCAGATCATCGGCATGTTCACCCGCGCGGGCAAGACGGCCGGCATTCTGGGCTGACACGCCCCTGAGCGAAACAGGCAAAAGCCCGGGCATGGTCATTCTCATGCCCGGGCTTTTCCTTGTCCGGAGGAAAAGCCTTTCAGGGATCGTCAGCCCTTGTGGCGATCCACCAGCTTCAGGAAGGCCTCCAGCCAGCCGCCCACGAAGCCTGCGGACTGTTCGCCAATCGTGCCGTCCGCCGTCACCAGGCCGTCCTTCCACTGGATGAAGGCCTCGGGCGCGCCGAGGGTGGGCATGTCGAGGTAGGCGAGCACATTGCGCAAGTGCTGCTGCGCCAGCGCCGAGCCGATCGCGCCGATCGAAACGCCGATGACGCCCGCCGGCTTTCCGGCCCAGGCGTTCTGGCCATAAGGGCGCGAGGCGTTGTCGATGGCGTTCTTGAGCACGCCGGGGATCGAGCGGTTATATTCCGGCGTCACGAAGATCACGCCGTCCGAGCCCTTGATCAGCGCTTTCAGCGCCTTGACCGATTCGGCCTGATCGCCGTCGTGGTCCTGATCGTAGAGCGGCAGCGAGCCGATATCCGCAAACGTAAATTCATGGCCGGCGCCTGCCGGCAGGCGGACGAGCGCCTTGGCAAACTGCCGGTTAAAGGATTCGGCGCGCAGGCTTCCGACGACAACGGCGATCTTCGACATGACGACTCCTTACGGCTGTTAGCTGCCGGCGGTGAGTATCGATGCAAAAGGAGTCACTTTGAAGTCCCTGCAAACACAGGGCTTGAGAGTTTCGCGCGGAGGCGCGGAGAAGAACAAGATAGGATTCGCGCAAAGATGTCGTGGTAGCGGCAAAGCCGCTTTTTCCGTCGATCCTTCCCGCCAGAGATGGAGCGGTGAAGGTCCCCTGCGGCGCGCATCGACACCTTTGCGCCTTTGCGCCTTTGCGCGAATCCTTTCACTCTCCTGCGCCGCGCCTCCGCGCGAAATCTTCCATCACCCGGCAGGACGGCGCGGAACCGGCGGCCGGTGATAGCTCACATCGCCCCGGTCCCGACGGGCCTGACACGGCGCCTCGGCGGTATAGGCGCTCTCCGGGTCGGGCGCGAAAGCCGCGCGGGGCACGTCGTAGACGCCTTCGACGATGGTCACCCGATTGGCGATCCGCCATTCGCCGTCCCGCTTCCGGAAATGATCGACATAGCGCCCGGTCGACATGAAATGCGGCCCCTCTGCCGCAACGCCGGAGAAGTGGTAGTAAGTCTCGCAAAAGGCCTCGTCGCCCTGCAAGTCGCAAAAATGGTTGAGGATCGCGTGCTGCGTCGCCGCGAAGCGCAGGGTGGTGCAGTCGGCCCAGGGAATGAAATTGCCCGGCGTGCCGACGAAATGGCCATGATCCTCGATCGCGTCGTCCCAGTAACACGAGCGGACCAGTTCGTTGTCGAGCCGATCCAGCCCGCGCGCATAGCGCAGCATGACCTGATGGATGTCATGACGATCGACCAGTTCGGTCAACCGTGAAGCAGGGTCGGTCACGGCGTTTCTCCCTCGCGCAGGCCTTAGTTCCGCGCGAGGTTAGCCGAGAATCCCGAACCCGATAAAGCCGATCAGGCCTTGTTCGCAGCCGCGATCATGTCGCACTTCTGGCTGGTCTGCTTGCTGCCGCCGCCGAGGAACGAGACCGCGAGGAAACCGGCGACCACCGCCACTACGAAAGCCGCCGTCACTTTGCCGAGATGCTTGTCGATCACCGCCTTGATCGGCGCGCCGAACAGGCGGAACAGCACGCCCACGATCAGGAAGCTGATCGAGCGCGAGATCACCGAGGCGCCGAGGAAGACTAGCAGGTTCATGCCGATGAAGCCCGCCGTGATCGTCAGCAGCTTGAACGGGATCGGCGTGGCGCCCTTAACGATGATGATCTCTGCGCCATATTCGCGCAGATAGCAGGCCGCCTTGGGGAAACTGGCTGCAAGGCCCAACGCCCGCAGCAGCGTTTCGCCGAAGGCTGCATAGGCGAAGTGGCCGATGGCATAGCCGAGCAACCCGCCCGCGACCGAGCCCACTGTGGCGATCAGCGCGAAGCGAATCGCCTTCTTCGGTTCGGCCAGGCACATCAGGCCCAGCAGCGGATGCGGCGGCACCGGGAAGAAGCTGGCTTCCATGAAGGCGAACAGCGCCAGCCACCATTCGGCGTGGCGGTGCGCGGCCTTGGCCATGGTCCAGTCGTAAAGGCGGCGCAGCATCGAATTCTCCGGCAAATCGTGCCGCGTGCTTAGTGGCGGTGCCGTCATGCGGCAAGCGATAACCTATTTGGTTATTTCTTATTGACAGCGTCACGCCAGATTGGTACATATCAGGAACATCGCAAAGTTTCGAGTCGCCAGGGCGACAACGGAACGCGCGATTTTCCGTCAACAGCAGGGATGTCCCAGATGGTCGAGCCGACAAGGGCTGCGTCCGGTGCTGCCTTGGGCAAGCGCCGGACGAAGATCAGTGCCGCCCTCGCCAAGGGTGAGGACAAGTCCAACCGCCACTGGCGCGCCGAATTTCTCGCCGCGCTGGCCGAAACTTCGAATGTCAGTGCCGCGGCCGCCACGGCCGGTGTCCACCCCTGCCGCCCTTACAAGGTGCGCAGGCTGGAACCCGATTTCGCCCGCGAATGGCGCGGTGCGCTGCTCGAAGGCTATGAAAACCTTGAGCTTGAGCTGCTCCACCGCCTGCGCTTCGGCGAGCCGAAGGACGACGAGGTGAAGTTCGACAATGCCAATGCCCTGCGCCTGCTCGGCCTCCATCGCGAGACCGTGGCGCGTGAAAGGGCCATGCGCGAGGATGAGGATCTGGGCGCAGTGCGGGCCTCGATCCAGGCCAAGCTGACGCAACTGCGCGAGCAAGTCACCGCGCGCCGCAGCACCGAACAGGAGGGCACGGACAATGGCTGAGGCCGATCCGCTGCAATGGCTGGCCGAAGCCGGGGACGACGAGATCGAGGGCTTCATGGCCTTGCTCGACCGGTCCGAGCGCCGCGAATGGCGCTGGGACTGGGCGGTCTGGGCGCGTCTCTCGCAGCTTGCCCCGGCAGGCGACTGGCGCGTCTGGCTGGTCATGGCCGGGCGCGGCTTCGGCAAGACCCGCTGCGGCGCAGAATGGGTCCGCAGCATTGCGGAGGCGGATCCCGGCGCGCAGATCGCGCTCGTCGCCGCCAATCTGGGCGAGGCGCGCGCGGTCATGGTCGAGGGCGAGAGCGGGTTGCTCTCGGTGGGCGCGCCATGGCGGCGGCCCCGGTTCGAGCCTTCGCTCCGGCGGCTGACATGGCCGAACTGGCGCAGGCCACGCTCTATTCGGCGGCCGAGCCTGAATCACTGCGCGGCCCAGACCCGCAAGGAGACTTTCGTCAACGAGGCCTTTGTTCGCACCGATGTGCTTCTGCACTGCGCCATTGGCGGCGAAAGCGTCTCGCCGCCGAAAAATCCGACCGACGGCGATACCTGGATCGTTGCCAGCAGGGCCTCGGGCGACTGGGCCGGTAACGACGGCATGCTGGCCAGTTATCAGAGCGGCGGATGGACCTTCATAACGCCGCGTGACGGAATGCGTGTATTCGACCGCTCTAGCGGGCAGGATCGGCTGTTTTCGGGCTCCTGGAGAAAAGCTTCTCCGCCCACGGAACCAGTTGGTGGCTCAACAGTTGATGGGGAGGCTCGGGCTGCCATCGCCAATCTGGTGGCGTCCCTGCAAGCCGTGGGTATCCTGCCTTCGGTGTGACCAGCGCCAATGCAATAAGGGTCAATTCGATGCCGTCGATTTCGAAGAACGGAGTCACAAGACGGCACCAAGGCCCCGAAAACGCGACATTCTTGCAACACATGTCGTCATTGTGCGCTTGCACGCTGTTTGTTGAGGGGGTAGACACTTACGGCACTCGGTGGCTCCAAATCTCTTAGTAGGGGAAACGTATGAGGAAACTCGTCATCGGACTGGCGCTGGCTTCGACAGCTATCGCCACGCCCGCGTTCGCGCGCGACGACGCTTGGTATCTGGAACTCGACTTCGGCGGCATGATCGTCGAAGACGCTAACGCGACGATCAATGGCGTCAGCCACGCTGGCGATTACGACTTCAAGACCGGCTTCGACGGTGGTGGCGTGATCGGCTATGACTTCGGTGCTTTCCGTCTGGAAACCGAAGCCAGCTATCGCCAGGCCAAGATCGGCACCTACACGGACGCAGCTGGTCCGCTCAAGGGTACCGGTAACGCCAGCAACCTGTCGTTCATGGTCAACGGCCTGCTCGACTTCGGCAAGGATGATGGCCTTCAGGGCTTCGTCGGCGGCGGTGCGGGCGTTGCTCGTGTCGATCTCGACAATGTCGACGATTCCGACACCGGTTTCGCCTGGCAGGCACTGGCAGGCATCCGCGCTCCGCTCAGCCGGAATGTGGACATCGGCCTGAAGTATCGCTTCATGAACGTCGACAAGGTCAAGGTTGTCACCACTGCTGGCGACGATCTCAAGACCCGTTGGCGCTCGCACTCGCTGATGGCGACGCTGGCTTACAACTTCGGCGAACCGGCTGCTCCGCCGCCGCCGCCGCCCCCGCCGCCGCCGCCCCCGCCGCCCCCGCCGCCGCCCCCGCCGCCGCCTGTGGTGTGCAACAAGGGCCCGTACATCGTGTTCTTCGACTGGGATAAGGCCGACATCACGCCTGAGGCCGGCACCATTCTGGACAGCGCGATCACGGCTTACGGCAACTGCAACAGCGTGCCGATCATGCTGGCCGGTCACACCGACCGTTCGGGTAGCGCCAAGTACAACATGGGCCTCTCGGCTCGTCGTAACGACTCGGTCCGCGCCTACCTCACCAGCCACGGCATCCCCGACGGCGCAATCTCGAGCCAGGCCTTCGGTGAAACGCAACCGCGCGTTCCCACCGCAGACGGCGTTCGCGAACTGCAGAACCGTCGCGTCGAAATCACTTACGGTCCGGGTTCGGGCATGTAAGCGATCCGGCAACGGACAAGATTGGGGGGTCGGAGCAATCCGGCCCCCTTTTCTTTTGCCCGCACTTCATCTGCGGACACTTTCCCGCTGGATGACAAGGCAAAAAGAAACGCCCCACTCAAGCGAGCGGGGCGTTTCTTTTTTCTAAAACCGAGGACGGAAATCAGGCCGCGTAAAGCGTCGTATCGATAAGCCCTGCATCCGCGAACCCTGCCTTGCGGAGACGGCAGCTGTCACATAGCCCGCAAGCCCTGCCATCGGGCTGCGGATCGTAGCACGACCAGCTCATCCCGGCCTCAAGGCCAAGACGGTCCGCCTCGCGGGCAATGTCCGCCTTGCCCAGGAACTGGAGCGGCGCGTGGATCTTGAACTTCGTGCCTTCATCGCCGTCCTTCGTCGCCAGAGAGGCGATGTTTTCGAAAGCCGAAATGAATTCCGGGCGACAGTCGGGATAGCCGGAATAGTCCAGCGCATTCACACCGATGAAGATGTCCGCTGCACCGATCGCCTCGGCCCAGGCCAAAGTTAGCGACAGGAACACCAGATTGCGAGCCGGGACGTAGGTGACCGGAATGCCGGGCTCCAGCCCTTCTTTGGGAACCGTTATATCGTCCGTCAGCGCCGAACCGCCGAACTGGCGCAGATCAAGCGGCAGGATGACATGACGCTCGGCTCCCAGCGTTTCCGCGATCTGCCGTGCAGCGTCGATTTCCCGGCGATGGCGCTGATTATAGTCAATCGTCAGGGCATTGAGCGCGAATCCAGCCTCACGGGCAAGAGCTGCGGAAACCATCGAATCGAGGCCTCCGGACAGAAGGACAACCGCCTTGCGCGCCGACGGATTTGGGGAAGAGTCTTGCATGGTCTCCGCGCTAAGCCTTCGCAGGCGCGATGACAACCGTCAGCCGCCGCAGTCGCCCACCCGGCGGGCTTCCGTCACGAAGGCAAATGGCTGACCGTTGGCGATGCCCTGACTGTCTATCTGGACCAAGGCATTGGTTTCGCGTCGAACATGCGTGCGCCCAAAGCCCCGACCTGTACATGTGTATTGGACGGTAACTTCGTTAGCCCTGTCGTCAACCACCACGGTATGGCAATCTTCACCGGGATGGCGCAGCTGGATAAGATCCCGCCCGTTGCGTACGCAAAGCTTTCTCGCACCGTCTCTGAGGCCGCGAAACTCCCAGCTTCCCCGTTCGAGCTGGTCGAGCATCGCCAATGGTTTCTTCTGCGCCGCGGCCGGCAACGACACGGCTGCCAGACCGATGCACGCCAATCCGATAAGACCTGCCTTGGCCACCCTTTTCAGGTTGGAAGCAGCATGTTTCTCCGACATCGGGCCGTCCGTTTTGTCCATGGGGTAAGCCTTAGAACATCCCGATCGGCTTTCACAACCGGCGAGTATGAGTCGATCAGGCCGGGATATGCAGGATTTTCGAACAAAAAGCGCAATCTACCGGGATCTGGCCGGTCTCGTCGCGCATATCGACACGCTCGCTCTCGGGGAAGCGCGAGAGGATTTCCCGGTAGTACTCCACGGTGCAGCGGCATCCGCGCTGGAGCAGGAGCAGCGGCTCGACCCGAACCTCGTCTTCCTCATGGAAAAGGCGCCAGACCAGCTGCTCCAGATTGAGCACCGGATCGACCAGTTCCTCGCTCCGCACGCTTCCCGCCATGACCGCGACATGCTCCCAATCGGGATGCTGGTCCTTGGCATGCAGGCGTTCCTTGCCCTCTTCCCCATCCGGAAGATGTTGGACAAGAAGCCCGCCCGCCACGCAGCGCGGTCCGTTGGAACGCACTGAGATACGGATCAGGGTGGGCACCTGTTCGGATTGCGCGAAGTAGCTCTCACAGGCGTGGGCCAGCGAAGCGCCTTCAAGCGGGACGACGCCCTGATAGCGCGTGCCGGAAACTGCAAGGTCGAAGGTGATTGCCAGGAAGCCCTTTCCGAAGATGGCCTCCAGCGAACAGTCCTCCTCAAGGCGTTCGGCCAGATCCGGGTCGTGGCGCAGATAGCCACGCACCTCGCCATTGCGGTAATCGCAGACCAGCAAGTCCACGGCTCCGCCTTCGGCTTGCGCTTGAAACGTGAGCTGCGCATCCTCATCCTTGAGCAACGAACCCATCAGCGCCGTCAGGACAAGTGCTTCGGCCAGAACGTGCTTGACCACCTTGGGATAGGCGTGTGCCGAAAGCACCGTCTCCAGCACCGGGCCAAGCCTCAAGACCCGCCCGCGCGCATTGCGCGAGGGGACGGTGAAAGCCAGCGCCCGATCGAAGCCGGTATCGTCGGTTCGGATGAGGATGTCTTCGTTCACAGCTTACCCAGCGCCCAAAGCAGGACCGACTTCTGCGCGTGGATGCGGTTCTCCGCCTCGTCCCAGACGACCGAATTCGGCCCGTCGATCACTTCGTTCGTCACTTCCTCACCGCGATGCGCGGGAAGGCAGTGCAGGAACTTCGCTCCCGGCGCAGCCTTGGCCATGAGCGCGGCATTGACCTGATAGGGCTGCATGGCGGCAATGTGCTTTTCACCGCCGGCCTGCCCCATCGAGACCCAGGTATCGGTGACCACGACTTGCGCACCTGCGACGGCCTCTTCGGCATCGCTGGTCAGAATGACCTCGCCGCCGGCGGCACGTGCGCGGGCAACGAAGGCTTCGTCGGGCTCATAGCCTGCCGGGCCGCCGATGCGGATAGTGAACTTCATCAGGCCGGCCGCCTCGATCAGCGAGTTGGCGACATTGTTGCCATCGCCCAGCCAGGCCATCTGAAGGCCCGGCAACGAGGCCCCATGTTCGACGATGGTCAGGAGGTCCGCGACGATCTGACAGGGATGCGAAAGGTCGGTCAGGCCATTGATGACCGGAACATCGGCGTAATGGGCCAGTTCCTCGATCTTCGCGTGATCGTCGGTGCGGATCATGATCGCATCGACCATGCGGCTGAGCACGCGTGCGGTGTCGGCAATCGTCTCACCGCGGCCGATCTGGGTGCTTCCTGCCTCCATGATCAGCGCACTGCCACCGAGTTGCCGCATGGCCATGTCGAACGAAACGCGGGTACGCGTCGAATTCTTCTCGAAGATCATGGCCAGCACATGGCCTGCCAGAGGGGCATCGGCATCCGGGCGGCCCTTGGGCCAGCCCTTGCGCGCCGCCTTGCGGTCAATCGCATCGTTGATCATCGCGGCGACCACATCGCCGCCCGCATCGCCGAGGCCGAGGAAATCGCGTGCCATTACGCAACCTCTTCCGGCTGATAGCTGGCCGCAGCGGCGGAAAGCTTCTCCATGAACTCGTCCATGTGGCTATCGTCGATGACCAGCGGCGGCAGGATGCGCACCACGTTGTCTCCGGCAGAGACCGTCAGCAACTGGTGATTGTCGCGCATGTGGGCGACGAAAGCGCGCGGTTCGACCTTCAGCTTGAGGCCGATGAACAGCCCCCGGCCGCGCACCGAATCGAACAGCTCAGGATAGTTGCCGATGAACTGCTCAAGGCGCGCCATCAGCCGCTCGCCCTTGCCGCGAACATCGGCGAGGAAATCTTCGTTGGCGACAGCGTCCAACACCGCGCCGATTGCCGCCATGGCGAAGGGATTGCCGCCGTAAGTCGAGCCGTGGGCGCCGATAACCATGCCGCGCGCGGCCTTTTCCGTCGCGAGGCAGGCGCCAACCGGGAACCCGCCCCCGATGCCCTTGGCAGTAGACAGGACGTCGGGAACGATGCCGTACTGCTCATAGGCATAAAGCGTACCTGCGCGACCGACGCCGCTCTGCACTTCGTCCAGAATCAGGATCAGGTCATGTTCGTCGCAAAGTGCGCGCAAGCCCTGGAGGAATTCGGGCGACGCGATACGGATACCACCTTCACCCTGGATCGGTTCGACCAGGAAACCTGCGGTATTGGGGCCAATCGCGGCCTTGGCAGCCTCAAGATCATCGAATTCGACGTACTTGAAACCGGGCAGCAGGGGCAGGAAGCCCTTGTGCATCTTTTCCTGGTTGGAAGCGCTGATCGTCGCCATCGTCCGCCCGTGGAAGGCGTTGTTGAACGTGATCAGCTCGTACTTCTCATCGTTGCCGACATGCTGGTGGTAAGCCCGCGCCGTCTTGATCGCGCACTCGACGGCTTCCGCACCCGAATTGGTGAAGAACACAGTGTCGGCAAAGGTCAGATCGACCAGGCGCTTGGCGATCGCGTCACCCTGCGGGCTACCGTAGAGATTGGAAACATGCATCAGTGTCTCGGCCTGCTTCTGAATCGCACCGACGAGGCCGGGGTGCGAATGACCGAGCAGATTGACCGCAATGCCGCTTGCGAAATCGAGGAATCGGCGACCGTCTTCACTGATGAGATGGCAGTGTTCGCCGCGAACGGGCCGAACGCCGCACCGGGGGTACACAGGCATCAGCGGAGTGATCGACATGACGTTATTCCTCGAAATAAATCAGTGAAGCGAAAAATATCTGGAATCGGCAAACGACAAATGGCGGCCCTATGCGGACCGCCATTTGAGCGCTGCGATACTTGTGCAGTCCTCCGATTAACCCACCGGAGGATTTGCAGGCTTGATCAGCCCTGGAGCGCCGCCAGGTTGACCGCCGAGTACTTGCCTCGTCGATCGACCTCGATGTCGAACTCCACGCGATCACCTTCGTTGAGGCCCGACAGGCCCGAACGCTCGACCGCGCTGATGTGCACAAAGGCATCAGGCTGGCCATCGTCGCGAGTGATGAAGCCGAAGCCCTTCATGGAGTTGAAGAACTTGACAGTGCCGCTGGCCTTCTCGCCGGTCAGCTGACGCTGCGGCGCGGGCTCGCGCTTCTCAACCGCAATCACGTCGCCAATGACCACGAGATCGCTTGCCGAGATCTTGCCACCACGGTCCACAAGCTGGAATTCCAGCTGCTGACCTTCAGCAAGACCTTCAAGGCCCGCGCGTTCGACTGCGCTGATGTGCACGAACACATCGTCGCCGCCTTCGTCACGCTGGATGAAGCCGAAGCCCTTGGCTCCGTTGAAGAACTTGACGACGCCCTTGCCCTGGCCAACGACCTGAGCCGGCATACCGCCGCCGCCGCGGGGACCACCGAAGCCACCACCGCCGCCGCCACGCGGGCCGCCGAAGCCGCCACCACGGGGACCACCACCAGCGTTATCACCGCCACCGAAACGGTCACCACCGCCGAAGCGATCGCCGCCGCCGCCGAAACGGTCACCGCCACCGAAACGATCTTGTCCGGCAAAGAACGGGTCGAACTCGTCCTCTCCAAACCGATCCCGCTTGTCGCGTCCCCTTCCGCGACGACCTCTGTCAAAACCCATGTCTACGAACGTACCTTCGCTGCGCCACAAAAAGCATTCAGCCGGGCACGTGGACGAACCGTACCGGCTGCCAGACGAGTGGAAGAGACGCAACTCTCCCTACACCCTGCAATGTCGGGTCATACACGAGTCGTATGCCCATGGCGAACACAATTACGCGCGAATTTGCCGACGTGTAACCGAAAGGCCGCATTTCGATTGTCGGCGCTTCGTATCTTGCCCGAAAGTATGTTCTTGACGCCGGGGAATTTCGGGCTCAGGCGCCTCCCGATCGCCTTCGCGAGGGAGAGTTCATGATGTTCCGCCAGGTCTCCGAAACCGTCTTTGCCAGCCCGCAAATCGGGATCGAAGCCATTGCCGAGGCCAAGGCCCTCGGAATCGTGCGAATCATCAACAATCGCCCCGAAGGCGAAAGCGACGATCAGGTTCCGGGGCCCGATATCGAAGCCGCTGCGCGGGACGCCGGCATCGACTACGTGGCGATCCCGGTTACACATGCCGGCTTCAGCCAGGCGCAAGTCGATGCCATGATCGAAGCGCTGGATGGCGTGGACGGTCCGGTGCTGGCTTATTGTCGTTCGGGCACCCGCTCGACCCTGCTGTGGGCTCTGGCCCGGGCAAAGGCGGGCGACAATCCTGCCGTAATCGCGTCGAAAGCCGCAGCCGCCGGCTACGATGTCACGCCCGTTCGCCAATTGATCGAAATGTTCGCCGCCGGCAGCTGACCCGCTTCCTGCCGGACGTGTCTACAGGGCGATATCGCCCTGCTCTCCTGTGCGCACGCGCAGGACCTCGGCCAGATCGAATACGAAGATCTTGCCATCGCCGATCTCGTCGGTGCTCGCGCATTTGCCGATGATTTCCACGACCGTATCGGCGAAAGCATCCGACACCGCGATCTCCAGCTTGATCTTGGGCACCAGGCTGGAGGAATACTCCGCGCCGCGATAGATCTCGGTCTGGCCCTTCTGCCGGCCGAAACCGCTCACCTCCGATACTGTTAGCCCAGAGACTCCGGCACTGGCCAGAGCGTCCTTCACTTCGGTGAACTTGAACGGCTTGATGATCGCGATGATGTATTTCACGTCCATCTCCCTGGCCGGGTGCATGCTGTGCGCACCATCACACAAAGCCATCCCGACGACAAAGAAAAATGGGCCGGAGCGGCTGGCTCCGGCCCTTGAGTTTGTGTTCGCAGGAGGAACACCGGGAGGCGGCAACGGGGAGGAGGAGAGAGGAAAGTTCCCGCTGCCGCCAAACTCTGAACTTAGTTGTAGGCGCGCTCGCCATGCTCGCCGATGTCGAGACCTTCCTGTTCGACTTCGGGGCTGACGCGCAGGCCGGTGACTGCCTTGGCGATGGTGATCGCGATCGCGGTGCCGATGGCGGCGACAACGATCGTGGTGCCGACGGTTTCAAGCTGGACGATGACCTGGTGAACCATGTCGAAGTCCGGCTTGCCGGGGCCGCCAAGAGCGGGCGAGTAGACGATGCCGGTGCCAATCGCACCGATCATGCCGCCAATGCCGTGCACACCGAAAGCGTCGAGCGCGTCGTCATAGCCAAGCGCGGGCTTGAGCTTGCTCACGGCGAAGAAGCAGACGACCGAAGCGACGGCGCCGAGCACGATCGCGCCGAACGGGCCCGAGTTGCCGGCTGCCGGAGTGACCGCGACGAGACCGGCGACGATGCCCGAGCAGAAGCCGAGGGCCGAACCCTTGTGGCCGCTGAGACGCTCGGCAAGCATCCAGAACAGGGCGGCAGAAGCGGTGGCGACGAAGGTGTTGATCATGGCCAGTGCGGCCGAACCGTTGGCTTCAAGCGCCGAACCGGCGTTGAACCCGAACCAGCCCACCCACAGCAGACCGGTACCGATCATGGTGAGGGTCAGCGAGTGCGGCGGCATCGGCTCGGTGGGATAGCCCTTGCGCTTGCCCAGGATCAGGGCCGCAACGAGAGCCGAAACACCGGCGTTGATGTGAACGACGGTACCGCCCGCAAAGTCGAGAGCGCCCTTGGCGAAGAAGTAGCCATTGCTGCCCCAGACCATGTGCGCAATCGGGAAGTAGACGATCGTCAGCCAGATGGCGCCGAACACCATCACGGCCGAGAACTTGATGCGCTCCACGGTCGAACCGAGCACGAGCGCGACCGTGATCGCCGCGAAGGTCATCTGGAAGCAGATGAACACGTATTCGGGGATCGCGACGCCGGCGGTGAAGGTTGCCGACACGCTGTCAGGCGTGACACCGGCAAGGAAAAGCTTGCCGAAGCCCGCGATGAAGGCGTTGCCGCCATCGCCGAAGGCCATCGTGTAGCCCCAGATCACCCAGATCAGCATGGCAAGGCTGGCCACGGCGCCGATCTGCGTCATGGTCGAAAGCATGTTCTTCGAGCGGGTCAGACCGCCGTAGAACAAGGCAAGGCCCGGCACGATCATCATCAGAACGAGCAGGGTCGAGGTCATCATCCAGGCGGTGTCGCCCTTGTTGACGGTCGGTGCCGCGGCGGCGGCAGCAGCCTGGGCCCAGGCAGGCATGGCGGCGAACAGCGACGCTCCCAGAGCGCCGGCGCCGCACAGAATCTTGCGGTTCATCGTGGAATCCCTCCTGTCGGAAGCGCCGGTCAAAGCGCGGTATCGCCGGATTCGCCGGTACGGATGCGCACCGCCGAAGCGAGATCGAGGACGAAAATCTTGCCGTCGCCAATGGCTTCGGTGCTGGCGACTTGCTGGATCGTTTCCACGATCTTCGGCGCCAGATCGTCCGGCGCGGCGACCTCGATCTTCACCTTCGGGAGCATGTTGGTCGAATACTCGGCCCCACGATAGATTTCCGTCTGGCCCTTCTGACGGCCGAAGCCCTTGACCTCGGTAACGGTCATGCCCGCGACGCCGATCGCGCCAAGCGCTTCCCGAACTTCGTCGAGCTTGAAGGGCTTGATGATGGCTATGACGAACTTCATGCCTATCCCCTGCTTGCCACCGGCCCCAGCACCGGCTGCCAATTAGCAAAGCAAGGGGTGTGCCAATTTACTCAAGGGCGGGAATCGGTGCGATTTTTAGCTACCGCTCGCAACTGCAGCATTGTGCACCGCCCGATTCCCGAGCAGCTGCCTATTTTTTAGGCAATCTCAGCGTGGCAAAAACCGGCAGATGGTCAGATCCTGTCGCCGAGAGCGGGCTGTGATGGACGTTTGTTCCCAGAACTGCCCATTCGCTGGACACGATGATGCGGTCCAGCTGCGCCAGCGGCCGCCGCGAAGGGAAGCTCCGGCCCGGCGAGAGAACGTGCCAGGGCCGCGCGAATTCGCGGAAACAGCCGCCGTGCATCGACCATTCGTTGAAATCGCCCATGAGCACGGTGGGGACATGCCCGTCGCACCCGCCGACATGCGCCAGCACGCTGCGCACCTGAAGCCGGCGCCGTAGCCCGGACAAGTCGAGGTGCATGCCGACCACGCGGAAGCGATGCCCCTCAAGCTCCAGATCGGCCCGTATTGCGCCGCGCGGTTCCAATACCGGCAGCGGTACCGGCGCAGCCTCACGCAGTTCGATTCCCTTGCGCACGAGAATCGCATTGCCATGCCAGCCGAGGCTGTCGGGCTTCATCGACAGCGGAACGGGCACATAGTCGGTGGCGGCATGGATGGCTTCGAGCGGCAGCGCCGCCATGCGCCGGCCAAAGCGGCGGTCCACTTCCTGCAACGCCACGACATCGGCATCGATTTCGCGCAGGACCGTCAGGATGCGCTCGGGATCGCGCCGTCGGTCCAGACCGACAGCCTTGTGAATGTTGTAGCTGGCGAATGTGATCTGCAAGGAACGGGCCCCACGGGTCTTCGAACGACTAGCTTACGCCGCCCACCTCGCCAAAGCCAAGGTGGCCAAAGACGAGGCTGGCGGAATAACCAATCCGCAGGACCCGGGAGTTGTTCCCCCCTCAGCGCTCCTTGGTGGCGCTGAAGGTCAGTTCCGGATTGCGTTCCTGCTGGTAACCCACGTCCCAGGCCGAACGCGCCATGAACACCGGATCGCCGTCACGGTCCTTCGCAAGGTTCATCATGTTGAAATCGGCGAACTCGCGCAGCGCCTGATCGCTGCCCTTGATCCAGCGGGCGGTATCGAAGGGCGAAGGTTCCAGCATCGCCTCGACCTTGTATTCGGCCTCAAGCCGGCTGATCAGCACGTCGAGCTGGAGCTGGCCGACCACGCCGACGATCCACTGCGAGCCGATCTCCGGATAGAAGACCTGGATCACACCTTCTTCCGAAAGGTCGTCCAGCGCCTTACGCAGCTGCTTGGTCTTGGTCGGATCCTTGAGCGCGACGCGGCGCAGGATTTCCGGCGCGAAGTTGGGCAGGCCGGTAAAGCGCACCACGTTCTTCTCGGACAGCGTATCGCCCACGCGCAAGGTGCCGTGATTCGGAATGCCGATGATGTCGCCGGGCTCGGCGCTGTCGGCAATCTCGCGGTCCTGCGCGAAGAACAGGATCGGCGAGTGCACCGCAATCGGCTTGCCGAGGCCCGAGGGCGTCAGCTTCATGCCGCGTTTGAAAGTGCCCGATACCAGCCGCATGAAGGCGATGCGGTCGCGGTGCATCGGGTCCATGTTGGCCTGCACCTTGAAGATGAAGCCGGTGACTTCCTTGTTCTCCGGCTCGATCGTGCCGGCTTCCGAAGGCTGCGGGCGCGGCGGGGGCGCGAACTTCGCAATCGCATCGATCAGCTCGGCAACGCCGAAGTTCTTGAGCGCCGAGCCAAAGTAGACCGGCGTCAGGTCGCCGCCACGATAGGCGTCGATATCGAATTCGGGATAGCCGGCCTGCGCCAGTTCCAGTTCTTCGGCCACCGCCTCGGGCAGGGTCGCGCCTTCGTCGACATGGCCGAGGAATTCCTTGCTCGGCCCCTGCGGGCGGCTGATCCGGCCGCTGGCAATGTCGAGAATACCCTCGAACAGACCGCCCATGCCGACCGGCCAGGACATCGGGCAGACGTCCAGCGCCAGCATGTCGGCCACTTCGTCGAGCAGGTCGAAACAGGGACGGCCCTCGCGGTCGACCTTGTTGATGAAGGTGATGATCGGCACCGACCGCAGGCGGCAGACTTCGAACAGCTTGCGCGTCTGCGGCTCGATACCCTTCGCCGCGTCGATGACCATGATCGCCGAATCGACCGCCGTCAGCGTGCGGTAGGTGTCTTCGGAGAAGTCTTCGTGGCCCGGCGTGTCGAGCAGGTTGAAGGTAATGACACTGCCGTCAGGGCTCGTCTTCTCGAACGTCATGACCGAGCTGGTGACCGAGATGCCGCGCTGTTGCTCGATTTTCATCCAGTCCGACCGCGCACGGCGCGCCTGGCCGCGCGCTTTCACTTCGCCGGCAAGGTGAATGGCGCCGCCCTGCAACAGCAGCTTTTCGGTCAGCGTGGTCTTACCGGCGTCCGGGTGCGAGATGATCGCGAAAGTACGCCGGGAGGAACTGGGAGAATTGGTCATCGGCGCGCTTTAGTGGCGCACGCGGCTGCCCGCAACTCCCGTGGGACCGAACCCGCGTTCCCTCACTTGCGTCGATAGCGGAAATACCAGACTTCATGGCCGTAAACCGCACGCGCCTTGGCTTCGTAGCGGGTCTCCGGCCAGCCGCTCGGGCGGTTCTGAAAGTCTGCGGGCTTGTCGCAGAGCCATTCGAACTGGTCGGTGTGGCGCTCCATCACCATCAGCGCATGGCGCAGATAGACCGCGTGGTCGGTGCCGAAGCGGAACTCTCCGCCCGGCTTGAGCTTGGCCGCGAACATGTCCACCGGGCCGTCGTTCATCATGCGCCGCTTGGCGTGGCGCGCCTTGGGCCAGGGGTCCGGGTGCAGCAGATAGAGGAACGAGAGCGAGCCGTCCGGAATGCGCGCCAGCACTTCCAACGCGTCGCCGTGATGGATGCGAACATTGCCGATCGGCGGATGCGCGCCATTGTCACCGGCCACATGCGTAAGTGCCTGGGCGACGCCGTTGACGAAGGGTTCGCAGCCGATGAAGCCGTGATCGGGCAGCATGTCGGCGCGCTGCGCCATGTGCTCGCCACCGCCGAAGCCGATCTCGAAATGCAGCGCGCAATCGCGCCCGAACAGGCCCTCGGCCGTGACCGGACCTTCGAGCGGGACCGCGATCCGCGGCAGCAGGTTGTCGACCAGCGCCTGCTGACCCGCGCGCAGGGGTTTGCCCTTGGCGCGGCCATAGAGGCGGTTGAGCGTGGTCGGATCGCCGGATTTGTGAGCCGTCATGGCGCGGCGCAGTGGCACCAACGCCGCGGAAGGTCAACGCTCGGCTTGGATGACCCGGCCGGTTCCCACCATCGCCGCAGCCCGTTTCGCCTGCGCCTTGCGGGCCGCCACGCGCGACTGGCGCTTCTTCCACCAGACATAGACGCCGGTCACGCAGAGCCCCGCCGTGGCCAGTCCCGAAAGGAAGACCAGCAGGATCGTCAGATTGCCGCCGACGCGGCCGCTGTGCAGCGGGTAGAGCAGGCGGTAACCGGCCAGTTCGCTATCGCCGTGATAGGGATCGAGCGTCTTGACGAGCACGCCGCTCTTCCGGTCGAAGTAGTAATAGATCGGGCCGAGCCCGTGGTAATTGAGCCGGCCATCGTCGGTCATGGTCACGCCGACCGTGCCCTCCTTCGGATCGGTCAGCACGGTTGCCGGCTGCCAGCTTACATGGGTTCGTAGCGCCTCGGCTCGGGCGGAGGCAACGGCATCGGCGAATGTCATGGGCGCCGTGCCCGTCCCCTGCGGCAGCGTCTTGGCCGCATCGGGCTTGTCTTTCGCGAAGAGCGCCTCCACCGCCGGAGCATAGGCTTCCGAGAAGAAGTTGAAGCCAATCGATGTCAGCGCCAGCACGGTAAGCGGCACGAAAAGCCAGAGCGCGCTCGCCTGATGCCAATCATGCATGAACTTGGGCAGCAGCGACCGGAAGCTGACTTTCCAGCTTTTCTTCCAGCCCTTCCAGAACGGCTTCCTGAGCGGAAACGACAGATAGAAGCCGATCAGATGGCCCACGAGCCAGGCAATCGCCACGAGCCCCATCAGCCAGCGCCCCCCTGTTCCCAGCACCAGCTTCGAATGGAAAGCGACCAGCCATTCGGCCATGCCGCGCCGATTGAAGGCTGCCTCGGTCGAGCGGCCACCGGCAATCGCCCCTGTCGCGCGATCGAGGAAGATCTGGTCCACCGCAGGCCCTTCCCCGCCCACCGCGCGGTCCACTTTCACCGGAATCCGCAAATCGCCCGGCACCGCAATCGGAAATCCGCGCACGATCCATTCCGGATGCGCCTGCGCGAAACGGTCCATCATCCCCACCACCTCAGGCGGGTGCGCAACCGCAACCGGCTGGCGAAACAGGTCCGCATTGAGCCAGGCGTCGATCGGACGGACGAAGCACAGCACCGAACCCGTAATGGCCGCGATGAACAGGAACGGGATCGCCGCCAATCCCAGATAGCGGTGCAGGACGATCCAGGGCGAACGCGGAACGGACTTCATGACGGACCTATAACCTTCCTGTCGGCACGGTCACCGATTTCCGACGGGAATTGGTCCTTTGAAAACGTCCAGAATTTCTCGAATCATGGGTCCAATTTCGCGAGGCGCCAAGACGACGAAAAACGGCCTGCCCCAAGAGGCAGGCCGTTTTCACTCATGCGAGGGGAACTCGCGTCTCAGCCCGACAGGATCGGGCCGGATAGGATCAGGCGACTTCGGCCAGTTCGTCCGGATCGCGCAGCACGTAGCCGCGGCCCCAGACGGTTTCGATATAGTTGGCGCCGCCGCAGGCATGGGCAAGCTTCTTGCGGAGCTTGCAGATGAAGACGTCGATGATCTTCAGCTCGGGCTCGTCCATGCCGCCGTAAAGGTGGTTGAGGAACATTTCCTTGGTCAGCGTGGTGCCCTTGCGCAGCGAGAGCAGCTCCAGCATCGCATATTCCTTGCCGGTCAGGTGCACGCGGGCGCCATCGACCTCAACGGTCTTGGCGTCGAGGTTCACGACCAGCTTGCCGGTACGGATGACCGACTGTGAATGGCCCTTCGAGCGGCGAACCACGGCGTGGATACGCGCAATCAGTTCTTCGCGGTGGAACGGCTTGGTCACATAGTCGTCGGCGCCGAAGCCGAACGAGCGAACCTTGGAATCCATCTCAGAAATGCCCGAGAGGATCAGAACCGGCGTCTGCACCTTGGCGACGCGCAGCTTCTTGAGCACATCGTACCCGTGCATGTCGGGCAGGTTCAGGTCGAGCAGGATGATGTCGTAATCGTAGAGCTTGCCGAGATCCAGGCCTTCTTCGCCCAGGTCGGTAGAGTAAACGTTGAACCCTTCGGCCGTGAGCATAAGCTCGATCGCCCGCGCCGTAGTTGGTTCATCCTCGATCAACAGCACTCGCATTGGGTTGCCCCCCTTTTGCCCCATATCCGCCGACGCTAACCCCGTCTAAACGGACATTGCCGTGTATTAACCATATGAGCAATGAAGGTTAAAGGTTAATTTGCCGTAAAAGACGAACCATGCTTCGATCCGCAATGGATCATAGGGATTTCGCCATATCGGAGGGGTGCGTAACCGGATTCGCAAGCCCGGTCCGGCCCGACTTTGCAGCCCGGATCGTTACTTTGCCTTGCCGTATCGTCGGGGCGCTTCGTTCGATCCGGCGCAAGTAGCTCCACAGCCCGCATTGCAGGCCCACCAGCATGAGGATGAAGGGCTGGAAAGCGATGCCCACGAACAGCGATCCGATCAGATAGACGATCTGGGAGAGTTGCAGCGCCACGGCCAGCGGCGCGGCCCATGCCTCTTCGGGTTCCTTACGATGCTTCCAGCGGCGGCGAATCAGTTCCATCTGCACGAGGCCAGTCAGTTGCAGCAGGATCCACAGCGCGAAGCCGGGGAAGCCCTGCTCGCCCAGCATCTCGAAGTAGCTGGAATGGAATGCGCGGCCTTCCTCCACCACGCGCGTCCGCGTGATCGTGGTATTGCCACCGTCCGTGTTGGTCGCGACGGTGTCGTAGGCCACCTTGCTGGCGATGTTGACCACGAAGCCGCCACCCATCGGATGCTGCTTCACATAGTCCCACGTCCATTTCCACACGCCGATTCGCGTGCTGGCGGACTGGTCGGCCTGATGGTTCTCGATCGTCCCCATCCGCGCGAGGAACGAGGACGGCAGGAACGGCACCGCCAGCGTGACGGCCAGTGCCATGCCGCCGGCAATCAACACTTTGTGTTTCGCCGTCCGCAGATAGAACAGGCACAGCACGCCGAGGCAGACAAGGCCGGTACGCGCCTGCGTGCCCACCGGAATCAGCGCGCAGGCAAAGATCAGCGCGGCGGCGAACAGCTTCACGCGCCAGTCGGACGGGAAGATCGTGCCGTGCTTCGCCAGCCACAGAATCAGCGGGATGATCGCGATGGCGACGCTCGACAGGATCGAGCCTTCGAACAGGCCGGTGTTGCTCTCCACGAAGATGCGCAGGGAGCCATAGCCACCGCCGCCCATCGCCGTCTTGATGCCGCCGTCGATAATCAACGCACTCGCCGAAAGCACCATGACCAGCGCCACTGCCTCGATCCGGAGCCGCGTGCGTAGGGTAAACGGCAGGAAGATCGCGAAGACTAAAGCCTTCCACACCCAGGCCCACTTCTCCTGTGCCGCCTCGGGATAGACCGCCGTCAACGTGCTGACCGCGCAGTAGATCAGCAGCGCCGTCAGCAGGCCTTGCCGGAAGGTAAAACGCGTGTCGCGCTTGTCGTCGAACAGCAGCCAGCCGCCGAACGCCGCCGCGAAAGCCATGAGCGAGATCGGAATGTGCGAAAGGATACCCCAGGAAATGAGCTGGGGCGCGACGATGTCGACATAGAGATAGCACAGCACCCAGAGGAACGGCCGCCGGAAGCCGAGCGCCAGAAAGCAGGCGAGGAAAGCCGTGAGGCCGAGATCAAGCATCGCCGTCCGCCTCTTCGGAACCGCGATGCCAGACCACCCTGCGCCGCACCGGACGGGTACCATCCTGCTTGCCGCTGTCGCGCTTAGCCGGCCGTTCTGCCTGCCCCGCCTCGACATCGAGGTCCGGACGCAGCAGCAGGCGCCAGGCGACCAGCGCCAGCAAGCCATGGCTCAGGGCAAGGGCGAAGATGTCGACCATGAACCGAAAGCGCTAGCAGCGCCGGGTTGACGGGGCGTTAAGCGTTCTTCGTTAGGCATTCCGGTCATGACCCGGGTTCTCCACGTCCTCGACCACTCGCTGCCGCTGCACAGTGGCTACACCTTCCGCACCCGCGCGATCCTGAAAGCGCAGGACGCAATGGGATGGGAAGTGCGCGGGGTGACCGGCCCGCGCTACCACGCCGGCGCAGAGGCCCGCGAGCGGTTCGACGACCTCACCTTCCACCGCAGCCCCGGCACGGCGAGTGGCCCACCGCTCTGGCGCGAATGGCGCGAAATCGCGCTGTTCGAGCGCGGGATCGAGGCTGCCGTGCGCGAATGGCGGCCCGACGTCATTCATGCCCATTCGCCCGCGCTCTGCGGCACTGCCGCGCTGCGCGTGGCGCGCCGCCATGGCATCCGCTGCGTCTACGAGATCCGCGCCTTCTGGGAAGATGCCGCCGTGGGCAACGGCACCGGCACCGAGGGCTCGCCCAAGTACCGCCTGATTCGCGCGCTGGAGAGCCGCGTCGTCGCCAAGGCCGACGCCGTAGTGACGATCTGCGAGGGACTGCGCGCCGATCTTGTCGCGCGCGGGACGCCGCCCGGAAAAATCACCGTGGTACCCAACGGAGTCGATCTCACGCTGTTCGGCGAACCGGCAGTGCGCGACGGATCGCTGGCCCGCGAACTGGGCTTCGAGGTGGATGGCCGCCCCTGCCCGGTGATCGGCTTCATCGGCAGCTTTTACGATTACGAAGGTCTCGACGACCTGATCGCCGCCATGCCGCTGCTGCTCGAACGTCAACCCGATGCGCGGCTACTGCTGGTCGGCGGCGGGCCCCGCGAGGCGGCACTGCGCGAACAGGCGGAGGCTTCCAGCGCCGCGCATGCAATCCGCTTCATCGGCCGCGTCCCGCACCATGAGGTCGAGCGGTATTATGCGCTCTGCGACGTCATGGCCTATCCTCGCAAACGCAGCCGACTCACCGATCTCGTCACACCGCTGAAGCCACTGGAGGCCATGTCGCAGGACAAACTGGTAGCGGCGAGCAGCGTCGGCGGGCACCGGGAACTGGTGGAGCACGGCGTGACCGCCACGCTCTTCGCACCCGACGATCCCGCCGCCTGCGCCAAGGCCTTGGCCGACTTGCTTGCCGATCGTGACGGCTGGGAACGCCTGCGCGCGGCCGGACACGACCATGTCGGCGCCCGCCACGACTGGGCGCGCAATGTGCGCCGTTATCGAGACGTTTACCAAATACTGCCAGTCGATAAGGTTCAAAACGGACTCGATGCCGCTGCCTGACCGGGCAGCGGCGTTCGACCGGGATCAGCAGAGGTGAAGAAGGTGGCGAAACAGGAACGCGGCCCGCAGCGGGACGGAAATGGCATGCAGCCGATCACGCGCCATCCGCTTTTCCCGGCGATTGTTGCCTTGTGGTTCGCGGCGCTGTGCGGGCTTGGCAGCATGGCGCTGGGCACGGCCGCAATCGAGCGGCTGGTGGAAGCGACCGGCCTTGCCAAGGCAATCCCGATGGCCGCGCCGCCGCTTGGCGTGACCGCCCGGCTACTGGTTGCCCTGGGAATGACCGGAATCGGCGGCCTTGTCGGCGTCGTGCTCGGACGGCGCCTTGCCGCACCCAAAGCCTCCCAGAGCGAGCCGATGCACGATCTGACCGGCGCGTTCGAGGAAACCGTCAAGGAAGCGCCTGCCGCCGCGCGCCTTCCCGGCCGTCGCCGCAGCTTCGTCGCACCTGTCGAAGTGCCCGAGGAACCCGAACCGGTCACCGCCGCGACGGCCATCCTCCAACTCTCCGATCTCGACGACTATGCGCCGCCCGCCCCCGTCGCGGCGCCGGCCGAGCCTGAAGCGATCGTCCATCCGGCTGACGAACACGAAAGCGCCGCGCAGGAGCACGACGATTTTGCGTCCCGTCTGGCGGCTTACGCCGCCGAGACAGCCACGCCGCCCTGCGCGGACGAGGAAGAAGCCCAGGCCTTTCCGCACCTTGCCGATGCGTTCTCGCCGGCGGCGTGGGCCGATCCCGAACATGCACAGGATGACGACGACGAAGAGGACGCGGAAGCGGAAGCTCCCGCAGCCAGCCTCTTCGAGGCCTATGCCCGCGCACGCGAATCGTTCGCGCCTTCGGCGTACGAAACCGAAACCCCGCAACAATCCGCCCCGATCGATGACGCCGTCCAGGACGACATCGAGGAAGCACCGCTGGCAGCCGAGACCACCGAGGCAGCCCCTGCCCCCGTCTCGGCAAGCGCCGACCGCATCATTGCCGCTCCTCTGGACGATCTCTCGCACGTAGAGCTGTTGGAGCGCCTCGCGCTGGCCATGGAAGAGCAGCGCCGCAAACGCGCGCTTGTCCAGGCGGCGCCGCTTTCGGTCGTGCCCTCCCCCGCCACGCAGGCTCCCGCGCAAGATGAGCCGGAAACCGCGTTCGAGGATCCGACGCCCCCTGCCGCGCCCATGCTCCCGCGCTTCGCGTCGCTTGCCTCGACTGCCCAGTTCGCGCCGCCCCCGCCTTTCGCACCGGCGCCCTTCGCTCCGCCGCCTTACGGCGTGCGCGCCGACTATGCAGCGGCGGCCGGAGCCGATGATGAACCGGTCCAGCCGATCGAGGACCTTTCTCCGCGCGATCTCGATGAATCCGAAATCCCCTTCGGCACCGGTCACTGGACACACGCCGACACGGCGCAAGTCACCGAGCCCGAGGTTGTCGAGCCCGAGGCCTCCGAGCCCAGGGCCTTCGCGCCCGTACGAATCCCCGCGGCGCTGCGTCCCGTTGGCATCACGGCTTTCGACGAGGATGACGCCGTGCCGGGCTATATCCCGCCGCGCCACATCGTCATGCCCGCCGCCCCCGAGGGGGCTGCTGACGAGAATCCGTCCGACCGCCCGATGGCCCGCCTCGCCAGCGGCCACGACTTCCTCCCCGGGACCGACGACGGGGACGAAGAGGACGAAGTCTGCGTGAACCTTGCCGAAGACGACGATTTCGCCGACGATGGCGCGGACATGGTCGAGGAAGGCGTCCTGGATGAAGGCTATTCCTCGCTCCTGAGCCTCCAGCGCCGGGCCGCGCCCCGCGAAGCGCTCATCAGCCTTGAAGACGAAAGCGCCGCCCTTTTGGATGGCGATCTTGCGGACGACGGAACGACCTTCGCCCGCTTCGATGAACACGCGCCCGCCGTGCTTTCCGAGGCACCCATCGTGGAGGATGGCTTCGCTGCCTCCCATGATCCCGCGCCCTATGATGCCGCGACGGCATTCGCTGCGCCGCAGCTCCCCGGCGCCCGCCTGTTCGATCCCCCCGGCCGCCCCGATCCCGCCGAGACCGAAAAGGCCCTGCGCGCCGCACTCGCCACGCTGCAACGGATGAGCGGGGCCGCCTGACGGGGCGTATTCCCGTTCGCCTCGACCCACGCGGGGCGCTCTGACAGCGCCCCGTCGATTTTGAACATTACCCGCAAGGCGGCCCCCTTCCCGGCGACGGAAGGGTTATCCGGGGCCGGATTCGTCCTCGAACCCCGGGCAAGCATGCGCATTCGCGGCCATCGCAGTGCAGCGCAAAGATCTGCCCGAGCCTCAAAAAGTCTTCTCGGCGATCATTTCCCGCGATCGGCGCGACATCGCACGCCCGTTTCCGCCTTCTGCGCATCCGAAACGGACAACAAAATTCCCATTTTTACCGTGTCAACGCACTAAATCTTCGCAGACTTGCGCCTTCGCGGTTGCAAATCGAGGCCGTAATCGTCATGGGGGCGCTAGGGGACACCATGGCGGATTTTGGCCGCGTGCGATTCGCGCGCGCCAGAGCGAGGCGCATGGTGCGAACCCCGGACAACGACAGGATGGGTTTTATCGATGGGATTTCCTAAGCCCCAGGGCCTTTATGATGCGCGTAATGAACACGATGCTTGTGGTGTGGGCTTTGTCGCTCATATCAAAGGTAACAAAAGCCACGCCATTATTACCCAGGCACTGGAAATCCTTAAAAATATTGACCACCGCGGTGCGGTGGGCGCCGATCCCTTGCTGGGTGACGGCGCGGGAATCCTGACTCAGCTTCCCGATGGGCTGTTCCGCAGCTGGGCGAAGAGCGCCGGCGTCGAACTGCCGCAGCCGGGCGACTATGCCGTTGCCATGTGCTTCCTGCCGCAGGACACCGCCTGCCGTGACCTGATCACGCAGACCTTCGAAAAGTTCGTGGCCAAGGAAGGCCAGTCGCTGATCGGCTGGCGCGACGTGCCGGTGACTCTTGACGGCCTTGGCAAGACCGTGCTCGAATCGATGCCGGTGATCCGCCAGTGCTTCGTCGGCCGCGGCGAGAACTGCGCCGATCAGGACGCGTTCGAGCGCAAGATCCTGGCGATCCGCAAGCAGACGCAGAACCCGCTGACGGCCATGGCCGAAAAGCACAACATGCCGGGGCTCACCGAGCTCTACATGCCCAGCTTCTCGACCCGCACGATCGTCTACAAGGGCCTGCTGCTGGCGACCCAGGTCGGCTCGTTCTACGACGATCTGCGCAATCCCGAGTTCGTCTCGGCGCTCGGCCTCGTCCACCAGCGGTTCTCGACCAACACCTTCCCCAGCTGGAAGCTGGCGCACCCGTTCCGCTTCATGGCGCACAACGGTGAGATCAACACGGTTCGCGGCAACGTGAACTGGATGAACGCCCGCCGCCGCACCATGGAATCGGAGCTGCTGGGCGCCGATCTCGACAAGATGTGGCCGCTGATCCCACACGGCCAGTCGGACACCGCGTGCCTCGACAACGCGCTGGAACTGCTGCTGGCCGGCGGTTACTCGCTGAGCCACGCGATGATGATGCTCATCCCCGAGGCATGGGCGGGCAACCCGCTGATGACCCCGGAACGCCGCGCGTTCTACGAGTATCACGCCGCGCTGATGGAGCCGTGGGACGGCCCGGCCGCCGTGGCCTTCACCGATGGCCGCCAAATCGGCGCCACGCTGGACCGCAACGGACTTCGCCCCGCGCGCTTCCTCGTCACCGACGATGATCTCTGCGTCATGGCGTCGGAATCGGGCGTGCTTCCGATCAAGGAAGACAACATCGTCCGCAAGTGGCGCCTCCAGCCCGGCCGCATGCTGCTGATCGACTTCGAAGAAGGTCGCATCATCGAGGACGAGGAAATCAAGAACCAGCTCGCAGGCGAAGAGCCTTACGAGAAGTGGCTTGAGATGGCGCAGTACAACCTCGCCGACCTCGACGTGATCGAACCCGAACTGGCCCAGCTTCCGGAACCGACCGGCACCTTGCTCGATCGCCAGCAGGCCTTCGGCTACACGCAGGAAGACACCTCGCGCTTCCTCGAACCGATGGCCGTGGACGCGGACGATCCGCTCGGCTCGATGGGCACCGACACGCCGATCCCGGTGCTGTCGAACCGTTCGCGCCTGCTCTACGACTACTTCAAGCAGAACTTCGCGCAGGTCACCAACCCGCCGATCGACCCGATCCGCGAGGAACTGGTCATGAGCCTCGTCTCGATGATCGGCCCGCGCCCGAACCTGCTGGGTCATGACGCCGGTTCGCACAAGCGTCTGGAAGTCAGCCAGCCGATCCTCACCGATGAGGATCTGGCCAAGATCCGCTCGGTCGAAGCCGCGCTCGACGGCGCCTTCCGCACCGAGACCATCGACATGACCTGGGACGCCTCTGCCGGCGCCACCGGTCTGGAGATGGCGATCAAGGAAATGTGCTGGGCGGCCACCGAGGCGGTGCTGGCGGACAAGAACATCCTGATTCTGTCCGACCGTGCACAGGGTCCGGACCGCATCCCGATGCCGGCGCTGCTGGCGACGGCTGCCGTCCACCATCACCTCGTCCGCCAGGGCCTGCGCATGCAGACCGGCCTTGTCGTGGAAACCGGCGAAGCGCGTGAAGTGCACCACTTCTGCGTGCTGGCAGGCTTCGGCGCGGAAGCGATCAACCCTTACGTCGCCTTCGAGACGATCGAGGAAATCCGCACTCGCAAGAACCTGCCGGTAACTGCCGAAAAGGCGCGCAAGAACTACATCTACGCGATCGGCAAGGGTATCCGTAAGGTCATGTCCAAGATGGGCATCTCGACCTACCAGTCGTACTGCGGCGCGCAGATCTTCGACGCAGTCGGCCTGTCGACCGCCTTCGTGGACAAGTACTTCACCGGCACCGCCACCACCATCGAAGGCGCCGGCCTGACCGAGATCGCGGAAGAGACCGTCCGCCGCCATGCCACGGCCTATGGCGACGATCCGATCTACGCGAACATGCTCGACGTGGGCGGCATCTACGGCTCGCGCGTGCGCGGTGAGGAACACGCCTGGTCTTCGGAGAACATCGGCGCGCTCCAGCACGCGGTGCGCGGCAATGTGCCCGAAAAGTACCGCGAGTTCGCGCAGTCGATCAACGACCAGTCCAGCCGCCTGCTGACCATCCGCGGGCTGATGGACTTCGTGCCCGGTGCTTCGGTGCCGCTCGAAGAGGTCGAATCGGCCGCCGATATCGTCAAGCGTTTCGCCACCGGCGCGATGAGCTACGGCTCGATTTCGTGGGAGGCGCACACCACGCTGGCGCTCGCCATGAACCGCATCGGCGGCAAGTCGAACACCGGTGAAGGCGGCGAGGATCCCAGCCGCTTCAAGCCGCTGCCGAACGGCGATTCGATGCGTTCGTCGATCAAGCAGGTTGCCTCGGGCCGCTTCGGCGTCACCACCGAGTACCTCGTCAACGCCGACGACATCCAGATCAAGATGGCCCAGGGCGCCAAGCCCGGCGAAGGCGGCCAGCTGCCCGGCGACAAGGTCGACAAGACGATCGGCGCGACGCGTCACTCGACGCCGGGCGTCGGCCTGATCTCGCCGCCGCCGCACCACGACATCTACTCGATCGAGGACATCGCGCAGCTCATCCACGACCTCAAGAACGTGAACCCCACGTCGCGAGTCTCGGTGAAGCTGGTGTCCGAGGTAGGTGTCGGCACGGTGGCTGCAGGTGTCTCCAAGGCGCGTGCCGACCACATCACGATCTCGGGCTACGAAGGCGGCACCGGCGCTTCGCCGCTGACCTCGCTGACGCACGCGGGTTCGCCTTGGGAAATCGGCCTTGCCGAAACTCAGCAGACGCTGCTGCTCAACAACCTGCGCAGCCGCGTTGTGGTTCAGGCCGACGGCGGTCTGCGCACCGGGCGTGACGTGGCCATCGCGGCGCTGCTCGGCGCCGACGAGTTCGGCTTCGCCACTGCCCCGCTGATCGCGGCCGGCTGCATCATGATGCGCAAGTGTCACCTAAACACCTGCCCGGTCGGCGTCGCCACCCAGAACCCGGTGCTGCGCGCGCGCTTCACCGGCCAGCCGGAACACGTGATCAATTACTTCTTCTTCGTGGCCGAAGAGCTGCGCGCGATCATGGCGGAGCTGGGCTTCCGCACGATCGCGGAGATGGTCGGCCGCGTCGACCGTCTCGACATGAAGAAGGCGATCACCCACTGGAAGGCCAAGGGCGTCGATCTGTCCAAGGTGCTCTATCAGGCCCCGCTGGGCGACAGCCCCTCGCTCAACTGGAGCCAGACGCAGGACCACGGTCTGGAGCATGCGCTGGACAACGTGCTGATCGAAGCCGCCGCCGACGCGCTGGACAAGCGTGAGCCGGTTCGGATCGAAAAGCCGGTGATCAACGTCAACCGCACCGTCGGCGCCATGCTTTCGGGTGAAGTCGCCCGTCGCTACGGCCATGCCGGCCTGCCGGACAACACGATCAACGTGAAGCTCACCGGCGTTGCCGGCCAGAGCTTCGGCGCCTGGCTTGCCCACGGCGTCACGCTCGACCTGACCGGCGACGGCAACGACTATGTCGGCAAGGGTCTGTCGGGTGGCCGCGTGATCGTCCGCCAGCCGGGCCACGTGAACCGCGATCCGCTGCAGAACATCATCGTCGGCAATACCGTGCTTTACGGCGCGATCTCGGGCGAGGCGTTCTTCAACGGCGTCGCCGGCGAACGCTTCGCGGTGCGCAACTCGGGCGCCGTCACGGTGGTCGAAGGCTGCGGCGATCATGGCTGCGAGTACATGACCGGCGGCGTGGTGACCGTCCTCGGCAAGACCGGCCGCAACTTCGCGGCGGGCATGTCGGGCGGCGTTGCCTACGTCTATGACGAGGACGGCCAGTTCGAAAAGCTGTGCAATCCCGCCATGGTCGATCTCGTGAAGTTCTCGGCCGAAGCCGACGAGGAAGACGGTGCCGGCCGTCCGCAGCAGCGGACCAACGGCGTCACCGACCTCGGCATGGGCGACATGCTGCGCCACGACGCGGAACGCCTGCGCGTACTGCTCGAACGGCACCACCTGCACACCGGCTCCAAGCGGGCCCGTGCGCTGCTCGACGACTGGGCGACGACCGTCTCCAAGTTCGTCAAGGTGATGCCGCGCGACTACGCCAAGGCACTCCGCCAACTCGAGGCCGAGCGGCTTGAAGCCGCTTCGGTGGCCGCAGAATAATTCGAAGGTAATAGAAATGGGCAAGGAAACCGGCTTCCTCGAACTGGACCGCCAGGACCGCACGTACGGCGACAAGGCCGAGCGACTGAAGAACTACAAGGAGTTCGTCGTTCCGCTCCCGGCCGAGACGCTGAAGGCTCAGGCATCGCGCTGCATGAACTGCGGCGTGCCGCACTGCCACACCGGCTGTCCGGTCAACAACATCATCCCGGACTGGAACCACCTGGTCTACGAGGATGACTTCCGCAACGCGCTGGAAGTCCTCCACTCGACCAACAACTTCCCCGAGTTCACCGGCCGCATCTGCCCCGCCCCGTGCGAGGCGGCCTGCACGCTGAACATCATCGACCAGCCGGTCACCATCAAGTCGATCGAATGCGCGATCGTCGACAAGGGCTGGGCCGAAGGCTGGATCACGCCGAAGGTCGCCGCCAAGCGCACCGGCAAGTCAGTGGCGGTCGTGGGTTCGGGCCCGGCAGGTCTGGCCGCTGCCCAGCAGCTGGCCCGCGCCGGCCACTCGGTGACGGTGTTCGAAAAGAACGACCGCGTCGGCGGGCTGATGCGGTACGGCATTCCCGACTTCAAGATGGAGAAGCACCTCATCAACCGCCGCATGGTGCAGATGATGGCCGAAGGCGTGGAGTTCCGCACCTCGGTCGAAGTCGGCGTGACGGTTTCGGTGGCTTCGCTGAAGGAAAACTTCGACGCCGTGGTCTTCGCGGGCGGCGCCGAAGATCCCCGTCCGCTGAACATCCCCGGCTTCGAACTGCCCGGCGTGCGCTTCGCGATGGAATTCCTGACCCAGCAGAACAAGCGCAACGCGGGTGATGACGAACTGCGCGCCGCGCCGCGCGGCACGCTCTCGGCCACCGGCAAGCACGTCATCGTCATCGGCGGCGGCGATACCGGTTCGGACTGCGTCGGCACCTCCAACCGCCAGGGCGCGGCTTCGGTCACGCAGCTGGAAATCATGCCCAAGCCGCCGGTTCACGAGAACAAGGCGATGTCCTGGCCGAACTGGCCGCTCAAGCTGCGCACCTCCTCGAGCCACGAGGAAGGCTGCGAGCGTGACTGGGCCGTGCTGACCAAGCGCGTCGTCGGCGAGAATGACGTCACCGGCCTCGAATGCGTCCGCGTCGAGTGGAAGGACGGCAAGATGCAGGAAGTGGAAGGCAGCGAGTTCACGCTCCAGGCCGACCTGATCTTCCTCGCCATGGGCTTCGTCGGCCCGCGCAAGGCCGGCATGCTCGATCAGTCGGGCGTCGAACTGGACCCGCGCGGCAACGTCAAGGCGACGATGGCCGATTACCGCACCAGCGACCCGGCCATCTGGTCCTGCGGCGACATGCGGCGCGGTCAGTCGCTGGTGGTCTGGGCCATCCGCGAAGGCCGCCAGTGCGCCCGCGCGGTGGACGAAGCGCTGATGGGCGTTTCCGACCTGCCACGCTAAGCGGACGCGGCATCGCAATCAGGAAAGGGCGCCCCTCACCGGGCGCCCTTTTCGTTTCCATCGTTCTCGGTCAATGACCCGGAAAATGCGGGATCAATGACCAGTGCGTCGTCGCTTAATGTGAAGACGCTCTGGCGATAGGCCAATGCTTGACCTGCACGATGCCCGCGCCGAAATTCCGGCGATTACGGGAGAGACAAGATGTTGCTGGAAATCGCCGAAATCGACGTTCGCCCCGGAGCGGAAGATACCTTCGCCAAGGCCATGCGTGAAACCGGCGTTCCCGAACTCGCTGCCTGCGAAGGCGTGGTGTCCATTCGCTTCGGGCGCGGCGTGGAAAATCCCTCGCGCTTCACCTTCAATGTAGTCTGGACTTCGATGGACGCGCATATCGCCGCGCGCAAGCTGGACAGTTTTGGCCGCTTCCGCGCCGCTTTCGGCGATGTGACCACCGGCGGCTCCATGCACCACTACGAGATGGATGAGGCGGTCGCTGGCCTATCCGCCTGACCATCCCCCCATCAGCGTTTACCAGTCGATCCGCCCACGCCCCTGGGCTTCGAGGAATTCATTGGCGCGGCTGAAGTGGCGGCAGCCGAAGAAGCCGGCATAGGCCGACAACGGGCTCGGGTGCGGGGCAGTCAGCACCAGATGGTGGCTGGAGGATAACCCGGGTACGCGCATCGCCTTTTTCTTGGCGTGGCTGCCCCAGAGCAGGAACACACACGGTTCCGACTTGGCGGCAACGGCCGCCACCGCCGCATCGGTGATCGCCTCCCAGCCACGATTCTGGTGCGAACCGGCCTGCGCGGCTTCGACCGTCAGCGCATTGTTGAGCAGCAACACGCCCTGCCGCGCCCAATGCTCCAGATTGCCATGGCCCGGCGCCGTGACGCCGCAGTCGGTTGCCAGTTCCTTGTAGATATTCACCAGCGAGGGCGGCACTTTCACGCCCTCCATCACTGAAAACGCCAGCCCATGCGCCTGCCCCGGACCGTGATAAGGGTCCTGCCCCAGGATCACCACGCGCACTTCGTCCAGCGGCGTCAGTTCCAGCGCGCGCAGACGTGATCCGCGCGGGGGATAGATGATTTTGCCCGCCGTTTCCTCGGCTTTCAGCCAGCCGCCCAGTCGCCGCGACTCGGGCGTCTCCAGCACCGGCGTGAGCGCGGCTTGCCAGGATGGGGGTACGCCCTGCATGGCTTCTGCTGCTTCCATCGCTGCGCTACTCCCGAATTGTTCGCTATCGGGGCCCGCAAGGGCATCCGACCATTGCGAAAACCTGGCCCAGTCCCTAAGCATTTCCGGACCATGGCTGTCTATCTCCACGAAGAAGATCTCCCCGAAGGCGTGCTTGCGCCGGGACCCGTTGCCGTCGACACCGAGACGATGGGCTTGATCACCCCGCGCGACCGCCTTTGCGTGGTCCAGATTTCCGACGGCAAGGGAGACGAGCACCTCGTCCGCTTTGCGCCGGGCAGCGCTTTTGACGCGCCGAATCTGAAAGCGGTGCTGGCCGATCCGGCCCGGCTCAAGCTCTATCACTTCGCGCGATTCGATCTTGCCGCGATCGAGCACTACCTCGGCGTCACTGCCGCGCCGGTGTTCTGCACCAAGATCGCCAGCAAGCTGACCCGCACTTACACCGATCGCCACGGCCTCAAGGACCTCGTGCGCGAACTGCTGGGCAAGGAAGTCTCCAAGCAGCAGCAGTCGAGCGACTGGGGCGCGGCCGAACTGACCGACGCGCAGAAGGACTATGCGGCGTCGGACGTGCGCTATCTCCACGCCATGCACGAGATTCTCGTCGTGCGTCTTGCACGGGAGAACCGCACCGAAATCGCGCAGGCCTGCTTCGACTTCCTGCCCGCCCGCGCGCGGCTCGATCTGGCCGGGTGGCCCGATCACGACATCTTCAGCCACGAAGCCGCCTGACCCTTAAGCCGGAGAGCACGCGCGCATGTCCGAAGAAGCCATCCAGATCCTCAATCGCCGCCGGCACTTCGCCGCGCCCGGCGGTTCGCATGATCGCCTGGTTGGCTTCCTCGCCAAGGCGCTGCCCACCGGCATCGGCGTCGTCGCGGCCGTGATGATCCTGGTGCCGCTCTCGCCGCGCGGCGAGATCAGCTTCCTGCTGGACCGCAACAAGGTCGCCGTGACCACCCAGCGCATCGCCGTGGCCAATGCCGCCTATCGCGGACAGGATAATGCGGGCCGGGAATTTCTCGTCACGGCGGGCACCGCCGTGCAGCATTCACCCGATGTCCCGGTTGTCGAAATGCTCGACCTTAATGCGAAGATGAACATGAAGGACGGGCCGGCCACGATCGCTGCACCGCGCGGGGCTTACAATTTCGAAGAAGACACCATGAAAGTCTCTGGCCCGGTGAACTTCAACGGCGCCGGCGGCTACAACATGACCACCAAGCAGGTGGACATCGACATCAAGCAGAAGACCGCAGTCGCCTCGGGCGGCGTTTCCGGTGCCGGTCCCAGCGGCACCTTCAGCGCCAATTCGATGCATGCCGATCTGGACAACCGTACCGTAACGCTCGAAGGCAATGCGCGCATGCGAATCACGCCCGGCCAGCTGAGGATCCCCCAATGACCGTTCGCCCCGGCCTCCTGCGTACCGCCGTCGCCTTGCCCGTCGTCGGCCTCGCCATCTTTGCCGCTTCCCAGCAGCTTGGTGCGCAGTCCCTGACCGGCGGGCACGACAGCAACGCGCCCGTCAATTTCGGTGCCGACCGCATCGAGATGCAGGACAGGCAGAATCGCGTCGTCCTCACCGGCAATGTCGACATTACCCAGACGGACCTGCGCATTCGCTCGGCCCGTACGGTGATCGATCTGGCCAATGCGAGCCAGATGAAGGTCAATCGCATGACTGCCAGCGGCAACGTCATCGTCACCCGGCAGGACCAGACCGCAACGGGCGACACCGCGATCTACGACGTCAACCAGCGCATCATCACCATGGTCGGCAATGCCACGCTGAAGCGCGGCACGGGCGATACCCTGCGCAGCGGCCGCTTCGTGATCGACCTTAACAGCGGCGTGTCGTCAGCGTCAGGCGGCCGGGTTACCGGCACCTTCAACGTGCCGAGGCAGCAGAACTAAGCCCCTAACACAGGGATTATCCTGCCGAACACGCGGCCCTGCCGGCCGCGTGTTCCCTTGTCGTGTCAGAATGATTTCCAGCAGCACGCCGACGTGGCGGGGGCGATCAGAACGCCCGGTCGTGGACCAGAACGCGCAAGGTCAGGAATACGATCTGGATGTCGCGCATGATCGTCCAGCCTTCGAGATATTCGAGGTCGGACTGAAGCCTGTTCACCAGATCGGATTCGCAATCGGTAGCGCCGCGATAGCCGCGTACCTGAGCAAGACCCGAAAGGCCGGGTTTAAGCGAATGGCGCTGCCAGTAGCGCAGGTCGACTTCCCAGAACAGCTTGTTTCCGGCGAGCGAACCCGTCGCATGCGGACGCGGCCCGACGATGCTCATATCTCCCAGCAGCACATTGAAGAGCTGCGGCAGTTCATCGATGCTGGTCCCGCGGATGAAGCGGCCGACCGCAGTGATGCGCTGGTCATCCTTGGATGCAGACTGGTTGCCGTCCACATCGCACAGCGCCTGCGTCATCGACCGGAACTTGTACATGTTGAAGAAGCGGTTTCCGCGTCCCATCCGGCGCTGGGCAAAGAAGACCGGACCGCCGTCCTGAAGCTTCACGGCCACGGCCACAGCGATCATCAGCGGCGTCAGCGCAACGATCGCAACCCCCGCGAACATCACATCGAACAGCCGCTTTATGGCCCGCTCGCGCAAGCCAAGCGGACCAGCCGAGACCAACAGCAGACCGTGATTGGCGATTACGCGGGCACCTTGTGCACCCAGCCGCGCGACCTCGTCATCAAGCACTTCACCGTCGACGTTGGCCCCCTTGAGGATCATCGCCCAACTCATCCGGCGATCTGCCGGACAGCTGATGACGACACGATCGATGTTCCGCAGAACAAGGCCAAGCCTGTCGAGCGAATGGGGATCCGTCAGATCCGGATGCAGCCCCATCGCGGCGGCCGACACGCGGATCGCACCGGGCAGACGAAGCTGCGGCCCGCCATCGTCAATGACAAGCTCGTTGATCACATTGGCACCGCAGCGCCAGTACACGAAACTGCGAAGCTGCAACCGGGCCCAGCCCATCAGAGCCATGGCCAGCAGAACACCGCCACTGAAGGCTCCGCGCGAGGATTCGCTGGATGACTTCATCAGGAATTGGACAAAGACAACCACGGCCACGGCCACGATGATCGCCGCCTGCGCACGCAACACGCCGCGCCACCCCTGCCGCAGCGAACACGTGGAATAAGAGCCGTTGTAGAGGGCAAGCGTCAGGAAAATCGGCAAAAGAACCTGGGCATAGACCAGCGAGCGCGCAGCCCCGTCCGCGATGTCGTAAAGCCATCCCGCGATGGCGAACCCAGCCAGCAGTGCAACGATATCGCCCAGAATGAGCACGAGATAGCATTGGAGACGGCGGCGCTCCAGCGACGGAGCGACCAGAAGCTCGTCGGCTTCGGCTTTCTGTCGTGCCTGTTGTGATATCGCGAATGGTGCGTTCACTCGCTCAACACTCCCCATTGCCGAACTCACGTTAATACCGGTGTTGTCCAGACTGCTCGCAACTCCCAGCACCGGATTCATGCTGCGTTGCGAATACGTATACAACTCTATGGACGTAGCAGATAATGGGGAAAGGGGTTAGGGGTAACCCGTTCTATTTGTCCGATGTTCAACATCGAGACATGCAGTTCGCGCAATTTCCAGCAAGCCCTGGGATAATAACAGTTCCGAATCCTGACTATTGCCAAGCAACGATTGATGCATTGCAACAAGGCGCGCCACCAGACGTTCGAGTCGAGGTCCTCGCCAGATTCGGAGCTGGGCAGACAGTGCCGGCTTGTCCTTCCAGAAAACACGGCGGGCTGCCGCTTCTGCCTCCAACAGTGCGCCGACATCGCCGCCGCGCCCCAGCCGCGCGTTCAACGCGGCCAGTTGCGCAGCGCGGCGCTCGAAAGCCAGCAGAAGGCCAACCGGATTGATCCCAAGATCGCGCAGGCGTTTCAGCTCCGGGCCGATCTGCGGCCGCTTCCCACCCAGAACGGCATCCACCAGTGGTGCGAAGTCGTCGTCCTCGGTCGAGGCACCAATGGCGTCGAGATCGGCAGCCGAAACCGGGCGCGGCGTTTCGGGCGTGGCATCGAGATAGAGCGCCAGCTTGCTGACTTCCGAGCGTGCCAGCCGCGTATCGAGCCCGGCCGCGCGGGCAATGCGCTCGGCCAGTTCGCTGCCGAGTTTCAGCCCGGCACCGTTGGCCAGCGTGCGCACGGCGCCCGTAACGGTTCCAAGATCCGGCGGATGGAACATCGCCACAAGCGCATCGCTTCGCGTCGCCAGCAGCTTGGCCGTGCGTGACTTGTCAGTGGCGCCGGTGGCCACAATCAGCACCGGGCACGAATCGACCGGATTCTCGATCAGGATCTGCACCGCGTCGTGCGCCTCGTCGCCCTGCGCTCGCACCCATATATGGCGCGCCGTGCCGCCGAACAGCGAGTTCGAGCGCGCCTCGTCGCCCAGTCGGACCGGGTCCTTGCGCAAGTCGCCGCCCGCCATCTCGACCCGCTCGCCCGGCTCGGTGAGCAGCGAGACGATCTTCTCGGCAGCGTCGGTGCAACCGGCCTCGTCAGGTCCGCAGAAGAAGAAGACCCGGGCCTGCTGCGCGGCACGCGCGGCTGTGCCCGCAAAATCCTTGCGCGTTGCCTTCACGGATTCCGGGCCATTGTCCGCGCGTTACCGGCGCACGTCACTGGTGCGTATCGCCCCGCAGCCGCAGCGCGACCCCGGTGACGATGCGCGAGGCGACATCCTTGGAGAGGTTTTCGAGCGCGGTCTGCTCGGCCGCGAGCGTCGCATAGTCCGAAGAGACGACGTCAATGCCCGCATCCGATCCGGCAGTGGCGTCGAGGACGATCTCACCGCTCGAAATGTCCACAAGCTGGTAGCGCGCGCGCAAGGTGCGGCGCTCACGTGCGATCGTATCGTCGGACAGCAGCGCCAGGCCTTCAAGCTTGTCGTCGAGGCGGATATCGAGCCGATACTTCGGCGCGACGCCCGCCTTGCCCGAGCCGATCTGATCGACGATGGCATTGCGCACCAGCCAGCCGGCGCGTCCTTCGATCGTCGAGACCTGCACATCGGCAAGCCCGCGCGCAACAGCGCCGTTGCCTCCCCCCGCATACATCGGGGTGAGGCCGCAGCCAGAGAGCAGCACGGCTCCGAGAAGGACGCTCAGGCGCTTCACGCGACGAGATTCACCAGTCGGTCGGGAACGACGATCACTTTTCTCACCTCGGCGCCATCCAGTGCACGCTGCACTTTCTCGCTGGCAAGGGCAAGCGCTTCAAGCTCTTCCTTCGAAGTGCCCTTGGCGACGGTCAGCGTATCGCGCAGCTTGCCCTTCACTTGGACAGCCACGGTCACTTCGTCCTCGACCAGCAGCGCCGGATCGACTTCGGGCCATGTCGCCTGCGCCACGAGGCCTTCGCCGAACGTGGCGAACGCTTCTTCGGCGAGGTGCGGCATCATCGGCGAGACGAGCAGCAGAACCGTGCGGATCGCGTTCGAACGGCTGGCCGACGGGGCCGCCTTTTCGACTGCGCCGGTCAGTTCGTAGATGCGCGCCACGGCCTTGTTGAAGCCCAGCGATTCGATATCCGAAGCCACCGCCGCCACCGTCTGGTGCGCCTTACGGTCGATCGCCTTGTCCTCGCCCTCTGCCGCAGCATCGTACTGGGCGAACAGACGCCACAGGCGCTGGACGAAGCGGCCGCAGCCTTCGATACCGGCTTCCGACCAAGGCAGGTCGCGCTCCGGCGGGCTGTCGGACAGCATGAACCAGCGGATCGCGTCGGCGCCGTAAGTCGCGACGATCTCATCGGGATCGACGACGTTCTTCTTCGACTTCGACATCTTGATGACGCGGCCGATCTCGACCGGGGCGCCATCGGCCTTCAGCGTTGCACTTTCGCTGCCGCGCTCGATCTCGCCGGGCGAGAAGTAGACCGGCTGGCCATTGGCATCGTTGATGCGGAAGTAGGTCTCGTGCGTGACCATGCCCTGCGTGAACAGGCTGGCGAAGGGCTCCTTCACCTCGACCTTGCCGATGCGGGCCAGCGCGCGCGTCCAGAAGCGGGCGTAGAGCAAGTGCAGGATCGCATGCTCGATGCCGCCGATGTACTGTTCCACTGGAAGCCATTCGGCGATCTTGGCCGGATCGAACGGGCGATCCTCGGGCTGGCTGGCGAAGCGCAGGAAGTACCACGAAGAGTCGACGAAAGTGTCGAGCGTGTCGGTCTCGCGGCGGGCGGCGTGGCCGCACTGCGGGCAATCGACATGCTTCCAGGTCGGGTGGCGGACCAGCGGGTTGCCGGGGGTCGAGAAATCGACATCCTCGGGCAGCGTGACCGGCAGGTGCTTCTTGGGCACCGGCACCACGCCGCAAACCTCGCAGTGGATGAACGGGATCGGCGTGCCCCAATAGCGCTGGCGCGAAACGCCCCAGTCGCGCAGGCGCCACACGGTTTTGCCCTCACCCCAGCCTTCGGCCTCGGCGCGCGCGATGACGGCGGCCTTGGCGTCCTTCACGGCCATGCCGTTGAGGAAGTCGGAATGGACGCAAACGCCGTCACCAGCCTCGGACTCACCGTCGAACGGCTTGTCGGCATCGGCCTCGCTCGCCGCGACGACGCGCAAGATCGGCAAGCCGTACTTGGTGGCGAATTCGAAGTCGCGCTGGTCGTGGCCCGGAACGGCCATGACCGCGCCGGTGCCGTAGTCCATCAGCACGAAGTTGGCGATGTAGACCGGCAGATCGGCGCCCGTGAACGGGTGCCTGGCCTTGATGCCGGTATCGAAGCCCAGCTTCTCCGCGGTTTCCAGTTCGGCCGCAGTGGTGCCGCCCTGCTTGCACAGCGCGATGAATTCCTCGACCTCGGGGCGGCCGACGGCAGCGGCCTGCGCGATCGGGTGATCGGCGGCGACGGCCACGAAGCTGGCGCCGAAGATGGTGTCGGGACGGGTGGAGTAGACTTCCACCGAACCGATGCCGCCGATTTCGGCGGTCAGGTTGAACTTGAACTGCAGGCCCTGCGACTTGCCAATCCAGTTCTCCTGCATCGTGCGGACCTTCTCGGGCCACTTGTCGAGCGTGGAGAGACCTTCCAGCAGCTCGTCCGCGAAGTCGGTGATCTTGAGGAACCACTGGGAGAGCTTGCGCTTCTCCACCAGCGCGCCCGAGCGCCAGCCGCGCCCGTCGATCACCTGCTCGTTGGCGAGCACGGTCTGGTCGACCGGATCCCAGTTGACCGCCGATTCCTTGCGGTAGACCAGGCCGTTCTCATAGAGATCGATGAACAGCGCCTGCTCGTGGCCGTAGTAGTCCGGCTCGCAGGTCGCGATTTCGCGGCTCCAGTCGAGCGCGAAACCGAGGCGCTTCAGCTGCGCCTTCATGTTGGCGATGTTCTCGCGCGTCCAGCCGCCGGGGTGAACGCCCTTTTCCATCGCCGCATTCTCGGCAGGCATGCCGAACGCGTCCCAGCCCATCGGGTGGAGCACTTCGTGCCCGGTCATGCGCTTGTACCGCGCCAGCACGTCGCCCATCGTGTAGTTGCGCACGTGGCCGATATGGATGCGCCCCGAAGGATAGGGGAACATCTCAAGCACGAAGCTGCGGGGCTTCGACGAAGTGTCGTCAGCCTTGAAGCACTGGGCTTCGTCCCACGCAGCCTGCCAGCGCGTGTCCGCCTGAGCCGGATCGAACCGCTCGGTCATCTTAATCGAGTCTCCTGCGGGCACACGATCGCCCGCGAAATTGGGTCTGCGGACACATATTCGCCCGCAGACGGGGATCAGTTGCCCATCGAGTTGCGGCGAAGGTCGCGGGCGCGGGTGAGGATGATGTCCTCAAGCTTCTGCACCGTCGCGGCCTGAACCGGCGCCGCCGTCCAGCCGCCGTTCGCGGCCACTTCGCGCTGCGCGGTAACGCGCAGGGCATCGGCGCGCAGATCCTTGTCGAGGATCATCACGGTAACCTTGACGCGCTCGGTCGGGCTCTTGGGATTGGTGTACCAGTCGGTGACGATCACGCCGCCGGCGCTGTCCGACTGGAGAAGCGGCATGAACGACAGCGAATCGAGGCTTGCGCGCCACAGGTAGCTGTTGACGCCGATCGTGGTCACCATCGAAGGTGCCACGGCTGCCGACTTCACCTGCTTTTCCTTACGGCCGCCACCGCAGCCTGCCAGCGCAAGCGCCGCAACGGCACAAAAACCCGCAGTTGCCAGCGATCGAGCGGAGAAGAGGCCCTTGTCGGTGCTGCCTGTCATGTCGTTTCCAGTTCCTGTCTCGGCGTCGATCCGCCGGAACATCCGGTGGTAGCCATCCATCGCCTCTATAACCGCCGTTGCCCGGGCGGCAAGTGCGCCCGCATCGGCAAGCCGGCTAAACGGCAAGAGTGCTAAACGCCACATGAACGCGTTGCTTATCCGGGATCTGCGCTTATCCGATATCTGCCATGTCTCGCACCGATGACCTCTCCCGCGCGCGATCATCCTGTGTTAAGGTGCCGGAGCGAGGATGGCCGCGCATGCCGACCGGGCCGAAGCTGGCCCAGCGGCAAAAACAGGGTGGAAGGACCTTCAGGGACGTTACGATGGAAAAGGACCGCGCACGCACGTCGAAAGGCGGCATGAAGGCGAGCCTGATGCTTGCCGGCTGCGTGACCGTGCTCGCCCTGCCGAGCGCCGTACTCGCCTTTTCGACCAGCTTGCGTGCGGTACAGCCGCATGCGGACTCGGCCGTCGATTCGCTCGATCCCGACACCACGAACGAGAACCTGCTGCGCGTGATCGCGATGCGCTCGCTGAGCAAAGGCCAGCCGTTTCCGTTTACTCCGGCCGGCACCCCCAATCGTCCGGATCGCGCCTTGACCGTGGCGGTCCGCGTCGATTCAGAGGCGGCCAAGTCGATCATTGTCGTCCACAATCGCATTCAGGTCGCGCGTGACGATACCAATGTCGGCACGCTGCGCATCGCCCCGGCGGCCTTCAACCTGGGCGTTGCGCGCGGGTACCAGAACTTCTCGCCCGACACGGCGGCGGCGCAACCGGCACCGACGGCCCACACGCTGACCGACGCGCCCGAACTGCGCAAGTTCAGCCTTACCGCAGGCACGGCCGAACCGGCCGAATCGCGCTTTGCCCCGCGCATCTCTATCGACGAGAAGCGCCCCTCGGGCCGCGCGCCGCATACGTTCGCGGGCGAATCCGGTGAAGTCGACGTGGGCGGTGCTTATCGCCTGACCAAGAACCTCGATGTCACGGCGGGCGTGCGCTATTCGCAAGACCGCGAGCGCCTGATGCCGCTGACCGACGGCAAGCTGGATTCGCAGGCAATCTACCTGGGCACCCAGTTCCGCTTCTGACGGGTCCGCCATGGCAGGCGGCAGTTTACATCCATGCAATTTCGATTGCGCTTGTCGCAATCATTTCGGCGCAAAATTGCTGGCTCCGGAATGGGGTTACGCTTGCCCTCCTCCCGCGCATTTCCTAGCCTGCCTGCCGGTGGATGTGCACTGAAGCGAAAGGCTTGATATGGCGCGTGTTGCGATCGTTACCGGCGGAACCAGGGGCATTGGCGAGGCTATCTCGCTGGCGCTCAAGGAACGCGGTCATACCGTTGTTGCAAATTACGCAGGCAATGAGGAGAAGGCGCGGGCCTTCACCGAAAAGACCGGCATCCCCGCTGTCCGGTGGGATGTGGGCGACCATGAAGCCACGCTCAAGGGCGTTGCCGATGTGGTCGAGAAGTTCGGACAGGTCGATATCGTCATCAACAACGCCGGCATCACCCGCGATGGCGTGCTGCACAAGATGACGTTCGACGATTGGAACGATGTCATGCGCATCAACCTCGGCGGCTGTTTCAACATGGCCAAGGCCACCTTCCAGGGCATGCGCGATCGCGGTTGGGGCCGCATCGTCAATATCGGCTCGATCAACGGTCAGGCCGGACAGTACGGGCAGGTCAACTATGCCGCCGCCAAGTCCGGCATCCATGGCTTCACCAAGGCACTGGCGCAGGAAGGCGCCAAGTTCGGCGTCACCGTCAACGCCATCGCGCCGGGCTATATCGATACCGACATGGTGGCCGCAGTGCCGCCCCCGGTGCTGGAAAAGATCGTCGCCAAGATCCCCGTCGGACGCCTTGGCAGCGCTTACGAGATCGCGCGCGGGTGCGCTTTCCTCTGCTCGGAGAATGCCGCGTTCGTCACCGGATCGACCCTGTCGATCAATGGCGGGCAGCACATGTACTAAAATTTCGGATCACCCGCTTTCCTCACGGGAAGCGGGTGATCGCTTTCGTAGCGCGTCAGGCGCGATGCGGTCCCAACAGGATCACCGCCGCGCCGGCAAGACACAAAGCCGCACCGCCCAGATCCCAGCGATCGGGCCTGACGCCCTCCACGGCCCACAGCCACAGAAGCGCGGAGGTGATGTAGATCCCGCCATAGGCCGCATAGGCGCGCCCGGCATTGTCGCTATCGACGAGCGTCAGCAATCCCGCGAAAGTGGCCAGAAGCAGTCCACCGGGGACCAGCCACAGCGTTGACTTGCCCAGTCGCAGCCATGCCCAGAAAGCGTAGCAGCCCCCGATTTCCGCCAGAGCCGCGCCGAAATAGACGATGAAGGACTTCACGCGGGCAGGTTGAAATAGCCCTTGAGCCACGCGACGAGCGCCGCAAGGTCTTCCCCTTCCAGAGCGACCGCATGGCCCAGATCGGGCACTTTGGGCCAGCCGCAATCGACGAATTCGCGCCCCTGCCATTCACGCGTGCCCTCATAGCGGGGGATCACGTGGAAATGGACATGAGGGTCCACCATCATCAACATCAGGTAATTGAGCTTGGCATAGTCGACCGCTCCGGCCAGCGCCGCTTCGATGGCGGCGCTCGCCTGCTTGAGTTCGGCATGGGCCTCGGTGGGAAGATCGCCGAAGGCCGTGGCCTCGTTCTTCGCCGCCAGCACCAGCGAGCCCAGCGTCGGCTGCGCCGGACGCGCAAGCACGACCCAATGGTCGAATTCAGCGACAAGGCTCGCCGGAAAGCCGAATTTTTCCATCGTCGCGTTCATCGCCAATTCTCCTTCGGCAGGTTGCTCAAGCGTCCGCCAGCCAGGACGTGATCTTGCCGCCCTTCGCGCGCACGGTCCACGCTTGCACCAGTCGCACCGCGTGGACGAGGCAGGAAATCGCGGTCCACCAGGCCACGGCGATCAGGCCAAGGTCCGGACGCGAAAACAGCATCGAGACGAACAGGATCACCATGTTCGGATTGCGGCGCGCGGTGATCAGGCGGAACCGGCTATCGAACGGGCGCCACACGTGGATGTGCATCATGCCGTTCTGACGCATGAACACGCCCTCGATCAGGCGCTGCACAAGATAACCGCCCTGAATCACGGCCTGCACCAGCCAGAACGTCGTGCTGTCGTAGCCGAGGCCCCAATAGGCAAGTCCGGTCGCCCAGAACCACCACCAGAAGGGCGGGTGGACGAGATCCATGCCGTGATCGAAGACATTGCCCCAGGCCGACGAAGTGATCGTGCAGCGGGCCAGCTTGCCGTCCACGGTATCGAGCACCATGAACACGAGGCCCAGCGCCATGCCCAGCCAATAGTGGCCAAAGGCGAACAGCACCGTGGCGATCACGCAAAACACCGCGCCGACGGTGGTGACCATGTTCGGCGTGATGTGCAGCTTGGCGCAAATGCGCGTCAGCACCAGCGCCCATTCGGGCCACAGGTACTTGGTAAGCAGGTCGGTGACGCCCTTGTAGGCGCCGAAGTAACTGGCCCGCTCGATCGGCCGCACGCTCTCGCGCGTCAGCGCCATCAGGAACGGGGTTTCGCGCTTGCGGAGCTGCTTGTTCTCGATCGTCGGCCCGCTCTCGTAGGCGACAACATCCATTCCGGACGAATCGGTGAGCGGTGCGCCGGCCTTCATGGCCTGGGCGATTCGCGCCGATTGGGCGGAATCGGCAGCATGGGCGAGCGCGGGAACGCCGCCCAGCGTCAGCACCATGCCCGGCCGCTCTGCAACATGGCGGAACCATGCCGGATCCCATGCAAAAGTCGCGTTCGAGAGGATCGCGGCGCCCGCGCCGGGGGATTCGCCGTTCTCGCAGCCATTCGCCCGCGCAATCCGCGCGGTGCGTTGGGTCATTGTAAGACCCCATAGTTTCATGGGGTTATCGCCAATGGTGACGACGACAGGACGGGATTGGGGGGAGTTTTCCGTATCGGCCATGGCCTTGGCCGTAATCTGTCGGGACCGATTTGGAAATCCGGCAAAGCGACCATCATTTCGGCAGCTTGCGCCGCGTGCATTTTCAGCTTGCAGTAAATGCGCAATTTGTTGCCGGAATTTCAACGCCCGAAAAACCGCCATAGAACTGTAACTTGAATGTGTCAGGGAATGTTTCTTGGTGATTTCCGGGGCGGGTGCCATTACATAGACGCCCGTGTACGGAACGATTTACGAATTCGAAACGCTGCCGACCATCGGTGAGCAGGCCCCTCAAAGGGTCGCGCGTCCGGCGCGCCAAGCGCGTCGGGGCCGTGCGGTTCCGCTCGTCGGCATCATTCGCAATCCGCGCAGCCATCGCAACAAGGGCAATGCGCCCGAGATGGCCGATTGCTCCAACATCCTGACGGAAACGCCGCGCACCCGCACCGATCTCTATCGCGTGCTGGAAGGCTTTGCGCAACGCGGGATCGACTACCTTGTGGTCGACGGCGGCGACGGCACCGTGCGCGATGTGCTGACTTGCGGCGCCGATGTGTTCGGCGATCAGTGGCCGACGTTCATGGTCCTGCCCAAGGGCAAGACCAATGCACTGGCAATCGACCTTGGCCTGCCGACCCACTGGTCGCTGGCCGAAGCGCTCGCGGCGGCGCATCGCGGCAACACGCTGGTGCGCAGCCCGCTGCGCGTCTCTTCGAAGGACGGCAGCGCGGGCTGCATCCAGGGCTTCATCCTGGGCACCGGCGCATTCGCGCTGGCGACTGAGGCCGGCCAGGAAGCACACCGTCGCGGTGCCTTCAACAGCTTCGCCGTGGGCCTGACCGTGCTCTGGGGCATCATCCAGACGCTGTTCGGCCGCGCCGGTAATCCCTGGCGCTCCAGCACGCCGACGCGCCTGATCGACCATCGCAGCGGACGTGACCTGCCGTATGACGGCCGGGGCAATCCCGACGAGCGCTTCATGGCGGTCGCCACCACGTTCGAGAAGTTCCCGCTGGGCGCGAAGCCGTTCGGCCGCAATGTCGCAGCCGGCATGAAGCTGGCGGTGATCGACTGGCCGGTGCGCTGGATCGTCGCGCTGTTGCCGCTGATCATGATGTTCGGCCTTGGCGGCAAGTTCCTCGACCGTCGCGGCGCCCACCGCTTCGCGACCCGGGCGATCGACCTCGACATCGGCGGGTCGTTCATCCTCGATGGCGAGGTTTTCCCGGCCGGCGACTACGTGCTTGAAGAAGGCCCGCAAATCACGTTCGTGGTGCCCTGAACCCGCCAAAGCGCCGGCCTCGATACCGTCCGATCTGCGGTGCTTGATTTCGGGGCAGGCATGCCCGAGAGCATGACGTCATGACTGAAGTCTACGGCCAGCCACTTGAAGCGCGGGTGCGGGCGGCGCTGGACCGCCCCGTGGTGGCGGAAGTGCGCGCCTTTGCCGAGCGGCTCGCGCGCGCCACGCCGGGAACGGCGGCAGTGCTGTTCTACGGATCCAATCTGCGCACCGGCTCACTGGAAGGCGTGCTTGATTTCTACGTGCTGACCGAAGGCCCGCAGGTCGAGAAGATCTGGCCGCGCGTCAGCTATCATGAATGGGAGCGCGAGGGAGTCACCCTGCGCGCCAAATTCGCGACAATGGCGCTGGAGACGTTCCGCGCCGCTGCGGCGGGCGAACTGGTCGATACCACGATCTGGGCCCGCTTCGTCCAGCCGAGCGGCCTTGCCTGGCAGCGTGACGCGGATGCCGCCCTGCGTGTCGCCCAAGCGGTATCGGGCGCGGCGCGCACGGCCAGCCGTCTTGCGGTGGCGCTCGGGCCCGCGAAAGGCACCGCAGAGGATTACTGGCGCGCCTTGTTTCGCGCGACTTACGCGGCCGAATTCCGTGTCGAGAAGGCGGGCCGCGAGGATTCCATCCTCTCGGTGAATCGCGAACATTTCGACGGACTTTTGCCGCTCGCACTGGCGGCGGACGGAATCGCTTTCGCCCGCGAATCCGAGGGTATGATCTGCCCGCAGCTCCCCGAAAACGAGCGGCAGAAGATACTCGGCTGGTGGGCGCATCGCCGCCGGCTCGGCAAGCCGTACAACGTGCTCCGCCTGCTCAAGGCCTCGACCACCTTCGAAGGAGCCGCACGCTATGCCGCCTGGAAAATCGAGCGCCACACCGGGATTCCCGTGCGCCTGACGCCTTGGCGGGAACGTCATCCGGTGCTCGCGGCACCGGGCGTGCTCTGGCAGGTCTGGCGCGCGAAGAAGGCGCGCGAGCGCAGCGCGGCATGACTCCGGAGCATCGTCCCCACGCCGCGCTCGTGCTGGCCGGATCGCGCCCCGGCGCCCCCGATCCCGTCGCCGCAAGCGAGGGCACCAGCCACAAGGCGCTGGTCGAAATCGCCGGCAAGCCGATGCTTGCACATGTGGTGGATGCCCTGAAGGGGAGCCGGGTCGAGCGCATTGCCGTGGTCGCCAACGACCCGGCCGTGGTGGCTCTGGCGCAGCAACTGGGCTGCGAAGTCATTCCCGCCGAAGCGGGGCCCAGCGCCAGCGTTGCCGCCGGTCTGGCCCGGCTTGGCGCGCCGATGCTGGTGACGACATCGGACCATGCCCTTTTGCGCAGCGAGTGGGTCGACAATTTCATTGCCGACACCCCGGAAGACGCCGATGTCGCGGTATTGCTGGCCCGGCGCGAGGCGATCGAGCTGGCCATGCCGGGATCGAAGCGCACCTATCTGCGCTTTGCCGATGGCCACTGGTCCGGCTGCAACCTGTTCCTGCTGAACACCCCCCGGGCTGAAACGGCGATCGACACCTGGAAGCTTGTCGAGGCCGATCGCAAGCGCCCCTGGCGCATTGCCGCGCGGCTCGGGCCCGGCATTCTGATCGGCTATGCGCTGGGCCGCCTGACGCTGGCCTCTGCACTGGCGCGGCTGGGCAGCAAGATCGGCGTGACCGCGCGGCTCGTGGCCGCGCGCGACGGATTGGCGGCGGTCGATGTCGACAAACCGTCGGATCTGGCCGACGCCCGCGCGATCCTTTCAGAGCGACCCGAACGGCACTGAACCATACATGGGCCGGTCCTTAACGGCACCGGCCCGAAAAATCACATGTAGCGCATCTGGATGCGGATCGACTTCACTTCGTTACCCACCGCGACCCCGACCTTCGAGTAGCTCGGCTTGCCGAGATTGAAGATGTTGATCGAGGGGTTGTTCGACATCGCGCCGCCGTCGGTGCCGATGTCGGTCTTGCCATTGCCGTCAACGTCATGGCGGACGGCGATCCCGAACGTCCCGGTTGCCGGGAGCGGCACGCAGAACGTCATCGACCCGGCCCGCGCCGGAGTCTCGATGCGCGAGATCCACCGGCCCGCCTGCAACCAGTCGTCGGGCGTGGCGCGGTAGCTCTGGACCCGGATCGTGCCCGAGGAGGACTTGATGCCGTCCACCGTCACCATCAGCGCCGGCCCGCGGTCGGCCCGGCACTGGCTCAGGTCGTTGCGGATTTCCTCATGGCCGCGCACGGCCGCGCCGGCCGATGCCGCGAGTCCCAGCATGCCCAGCCCCGCCAGAACGGCAACCGTGCGCCGGGCGCCACGCGAATGATGCGAAAGTGTCGTCTTCATCGGTCCTGTGACCTCGTCCATCTAACCCAATCGGCGTTCGCAGACCTTGGAAACCGCCTGCGCGCGCTTTCATTTCAGGGGGGCGAATTGGCAGCAAGGCCGTGAATGCACTCTGAATTGAGAATTCACAATGGGACATCCCCGCGCGACCACGGCATAGGGCGCGCCGCGCCATATCGCGTGTGGAAAAGACCGGGGTGCCGCTTGTCCCCACTACATATGGTGTCTTATTCTTGCACATGAGGAGTATCGAATTTCCATGACCGTCCCCCTGATCTCGCCGTCGATCCTTTCCGCCGACTTTGCCCGCCTGGGCGAGGAAGTGCGCGCGGTCGATGAAGCGGGTGCCGACTGGATCCATGTCGACGTGATGGACGGCCACTTCGTTCCCAACATCACCATCGGCCCCGCCGTGGTGAAGGCGCTGCGCCCGCATTCGGCCAAAGTGTTCGACGTGCACCTGATGATCTCCCCGGTCGATTCCTTCCTTGAGGATTTCGCCGCTGCCGGGGCCGACATCATCACCGTGCACCCCGAAGCCGGCCCGCACGTCCATCGCACCGTCCAGAAGATCAAGTCGCTGGGCAAGAAGGCGGGCATCTCGCTGAACCCGGCCACGCCCGCCAAGATGCTGGACTACCTGATCGACGAGATCGACCTTGTCCTCATCATGAGCGTCAACCCCGGTTTCGGCGGCCAGAGCTTCATCTCCAGCCAGCTTCGCAAGATCGAGGCGGTGCGCAAGATGATCGACAAGTCGGGCCGCGAGATCCTGATCGAGGTCGATGGCGGCGTCGATGCCAAGACCGCGCCGCTCTGCGTTTCCGCCGGTGCCGACGTGCTGGTGGCGGGATCCGCCACATTCCGGGGCGGCCCATCGCAATATGCCGCCAATATCCGGGCACTCAAGGGACTGGACTGAGACTTTGGCCACAACCGCCCATCCGCGCTTCAGAACCGGCTATCCGGTCGCGGATCGGGCGGGCAACCCGGGCCCGCTGACGGCCGCCGAGGAGAGTGCGTTGCACGGTGCATTGGAACAGGGCCTGACCACAGAGCCCGACATCACCGAATTCTCCCCGGAGACGCGGCCGGATCGTCATAACGATCTCTCGCCCGGTCTTTCAGGCGATCCCCAGATCGACGTGCGGATCGAAACCGGCCGCAACCTTGCGCTTGCCGATTTCTCGCCGCCCGCCACCGGCGCGGCGGATCGCTTCATCCGTTTCGCCTATCGCCTGGGCATTCCGGCAACGATGCTGACGTCGCCGCTGGGCCGCAAGCCGCGCACGCGCCTGCTTGCCACCGTCAACAATACCCTGCCCGGCAATGGCGCCGCCGGCACCGCGCTGCGCGCCGGGCACTTCCTTGTCCACGGCGCCAGGACGCCGATCGCGCAAGTCGACTATGCGGGCGCGGCGCGCGTCACGCCGCCGCTCGAACGCGTGGTGCACAGCTTCTCGTGGCTGACCGACCTCGAAGTCTGCGCCCCGCGTGAGCAGTGCATCCCGGTTGCCGAGCGCCTGCTCACCTCCTGGCTTCAGGCCAATCCGGTGCCGCCGTCCAAGCCTGGCAAGGGGCCTGCCTGGTCGGTCGGCCACACCGGCATGCGGCTGATGAACTGGCTGGCCCATGCCCCGCTGATCCTGTCCGGCGACAAGGCGCTGCGCAACCGCACGCTGGCGCATATCGCCGCGACCGCGCGCTGGCTGGACCGCCGCGTCCACAATGCCGAGGACGGGCTGGCCGAAGTGGCCGGATGGTGCGCGATCATCGCCGCCGGCCTGCTGCTGCCCGATGGCCGCCCGCGCCGCCTTTACGGCGAAGCCGGCCTGATCAAGGCGCTGGGCGACCTGATGGGCGACGATGGCGGCCTGCTTTCGCGCAGTCCGCTGGCGCAGATGGAAGCCATCGCGCTGCTCGTCCGCCTGCGCAATTGCTATCAGGCCACCCGCCGCGATGCGCCGCAGACGATCGAGCGCGTGATCGAGATGCTGGTGCCGCCGCTGCTGGCGCTGACTCACAGCGATGGCTCGCTGGGTTCGTGGCAGGGCGCATGGGCCGTCAGCGCCGCCGATCTCGACCAGCTCATCAAGGCCAGCGGCGTGCGCACCCGCCCGCTGCGCGAAGTGCGTCAATGGGGATACCAGCGCGTGGTCGCGCAGAAGTCGATCCTTCAGTTCGACACCGCGCCGCCGCCACTGCCCGCCCATGCGCGTTATGGTTGCGCCTCGACGCTGGCGTTCGAACTGTCGCACGGCAAGCACCGCCTGATCGTCAATTGCGGCGGGGCCGCCAGCGGCGGCGGGCTTGTCCCGGTCCGGCTGGAACAAGCTCTGCGCGCGACGGCCGCCCATTCGACGATGACGCTGGACGATGCCAATTCCACCGCCGTGCTGATCAACGGCGCGATCGGTTCGGGCGTCAGCGAGGTCGATGTCGATCGCAAGACGCTGGCGCAGGAAAACGGCGGCCAGGCCACCCGGCTTGAGGCCAGCCACAACGGCTATGCCGCGCGCCACGGCCTGACTCACCGCCGCATCCTGATCCTGCGCGATGACGGCACCGAGCTGCGCGGCGAAGACCTGCTGCTGCCGTCCGGCCGCAAGGGCAAGCGCGGCAAAGTCGGCTTCGCGATCCGCTTCCACCTTGGCCCCGACGTCGAAGTATCGCCCACCGTGGACGGTCAGGGCGCGGGCCTTGCCCTGCCCGATGGCAGCTATTGGCAGTTCCGCAGCGCCGCCGGCGAAGTGACCTTGGAGGATTCGCTCTGGGTCGACGGACTCGGCCGCCCGCAGGCCACGCAGCAGCTGGTGATTCAGGGCATGGTTTCGCGCGGCGGCGGAAACTTCGGCTGGCTTCTCAAGAAAATGGGGTGATTTGGGCTGAGGTACGCCACCGGTTGTGCCTTACCCGACTTGCAGCCTTGGCCTTGCCGACTTAGGGGGGCCGACTTAGGGGGCCGACGTAACACGGCGCAACTCCCTGCCCGATCCCATTTGCAAGAGGCCCCTCATGACCGACATCGTCCCGATCCGCCGCGCATTGCTTTCGGTTTCCGACAAGACCGGCCTTGCCGATCTGGGCAAGGCGCTGGCCGCGCGCGGTGTCGAGCTGGTCTCCACCGGCGGCACGGCCAAGGCGCTGCGCGACGCCGGTCTTGAGGTGAAGGACATTTCGGACCTCACCAATTTCCCCGAAATGATGGACGGCCGCGTCAAGACGCTGCACCCCAAGGTTCACGGCGGGTTGCTGGCCGTGCGCGACAATCCGGAACACGCCAAGGCCATGGCCGATCACGAGATCGGCGCGATCGACCTCGTCGTCGTCAATCTCTACCCCTTCGAAGCGACCGTCGCCAAGGGCGCCGACCGTGACGAGATCATCGAGAACATCGACATCGGCGGCCCGTCGATGGTGCGTTCGGCCGCGAAGAACCATGCCTTCGTTGCCATCGTCACCGATCCCAAGGACTATGCCGGCCTGCTGACCGAGCTGGAAACCACCGACGGCGGCACCACCCTTTCGTTCCGCAAGCTGCTGGCCGCGCGCGCCTATGCCCAGACCGCCGCTTACGATTCGATGATCAGCCAGTGGTTCGCCTTCGCCGATCAGGGCCTTGAGTTCCCCGAGATGCTCAGCGTCAACGGCCGTCTGGCCACCACGCTGCGCTATGGCGAGAACCCGCACCAGAAGGCCGCGCTCTACACGCCGGTCGGCCCGTTCACCAAGGGCCTCGCCCAGGGCGAGCAGGTGCAGGGCAAGGAACTGTCCTACAACAACTACAACGACGCCGATGCCGCCTTCGAACTCGCTGCCGAGTTCAAGGGTCAGGATCCGGCCGTGGTCATCGTCAAGCACGCCAACCCTTGCGGCGTGGCGCAGGGCTCCAGCCTGCTGGAAGCCTGGCAGGGCGCGCTGGCCTGTGACGACGTTTCGGCCTTCGGCGGCATCGTTGCGGTGAACACCACGCTCGACGGTCCGACCGCCGAAGCGATCTGCCAGATCTTCACCGAAGTCGTCGTCGCCCCCGACGCCGACGAGGAAGCCCGCGCCTTCTTCGCCAAGAAGAAGAACCTGCGCCTGCTGCTGACCGGTGGCCTGCCCGATCCGCGCCGCCCCGGCCTGACCGTGAAGCCGATCACCGGCGGTCTGCTGGTGCAGGGCCGCGACGCCGGCGCCATCGGCGTGGGCGATCTGAAGGTGGTGACCAAGCGCGCGCCGACCGAGCAGGAACTGAAGGACTGCCTGTTCGCCTGGACCGTGGCCCGCCACGTCAAGTCCAACGCGATCGTCTATGCCAAGGACGGCGTTACCGCCGGCATCGGCGCAGGCCAGATGAACCGCCGCGATTCCTCGCGCATCGCCGCGATGAAGGCAGCGGAAGCGGCCGAGAAGTTCGGCTGGGCGCAGGCGCGCACGGTCGGCTCGGCCGTCGCTTCGGACGCGTTCTTCCCCTTCGCCGACGGTCTGCTGGCCGCCGCCGAGGCGGGCGCCACCGCCGTGATCCAGCCGGGCGGCTCGATCCGTGACGACGAAGTGATCGCCGCTGCCGACGAGGCCGGTCTGGCGATGGTCTTCACCGGCATGCGCCACTTCAAGCACTGAGGATACGGGGAGGAAGGCGCTTATGAGGGTAGACTGGCTCGGACCGCTGGTCGCCCTTGCCTTCCTTGTCGGCATGGCCGCATCGGCAGTGCTGGTGCGGCTGGGCCGGATCCGGCACCGCGGTACCATTGCCGGTGCCCTTGCCCTGCCCTTCGGCTGCGCCGTGGTTCCGCTGGCGCTGCTGGTGCTGGCATCGCTTGCCCATGGCGCACTGGGCTCGCTCTTCCCTTAGGCGAATCGGCTGCATTCGCCCATTTGCATGACGGTCGCGCGACTGTTCCCGCCATTCATCGCGTCACATTAACCATTCATCGCATAACCCGGGCGGAATACCCCACGTTCACTGGACGGCAAGGCGAATCGGCTCAAGGGGGCCGCACGCAAATTCGTGAACCACTGGATAGCTGCACCGATCATGGGACTCTTCAAGGCCGACTTCTACCGCTTCTTCGCCCTCGGCTTCGGCGGCGGTGCATTGCTGGTGTTCGGCGTGATGGGCCTTGGCCATCACACGCTGTCCGAAAACATCGTGCCGCCCGCGCACGCCGCATCGGTCCAGCGCTGAGAGACCTTCGGGCCGAGCGTTCGGCCCGACCTTTGGATTGCGCCTGCGCCGCCAAGCCCCCATATGGGGAGCATGGCTAGTGCGCACCATCATCACGAACATTCCGGCAAAGGCTTGATCGAAGCCGCTCGCGCGGCTCTTCTCGAAGCGGGCGAGCAGTGGACCGAAATGCGCGCGGACGTGTTCGGCGCGCTGGTCGAGCGGGAACGCCCCGCCTCCGCCTATGACCTTGCCGAAAGCGTTTCGGCGCTGCGCGGCAAGCGGGTCGCACCCAACAGCGTCTATCGCATCCTCGACCTCTTCGTGCGCACCAACCTCGCGCGCCGCGTCGAAAGCGCGAACGCCTATCTGGCCAACAGCCACCCGGGCTGCCAGCACGACTGCATTTTCCTGATCTGCGACGTCTGCGGCCAGGCCGTGCACATCGATGACGACAAGCTGACCGGCGCGCTGGTCGCAGCGGCCCGGCAGGCCGGTTTCGCCGATGTGCGCCCGGTGGTGGAACTGCGCGGCACTTGCGCCGCCTGTAGCTGATCTAAATAGCCTTGCGCATCCGGGCCAGCGGCACCGGGGCACCGCCGGTGGCATCCTCGATCCGCTCGATCACTTCATAGCCCGCAACGCGGTAGAGGGGCTCGCCCGAGCGCGTGCCCATCAGTTCGCAGGTGGTGAATCCCTCGGCACGGGCGCGTTCCTCGCAGTGCGCCAGCAGCGCCCGGCCGACGCCGCGCCGCGCGAAACCCGGATGAGTGTACATCGCCCGCACCCGCGCCGCCTCGCTGGCGGGATCGAGCAGGCGCGGCTCCCGCAGGCCAGCACTGTGATCGCCGCCGTAGAGCGTCGCGCGGCGGCTCCAGCCGCCGCATCCGGCGATCTCGCCATCGATTTCCGCCACGAAATAAGTCCCGTCCTCGACCAACTGGCGGTCGAGCCCCATCACCGCGCGGCTCGATGCGATCTGTTCGGGATCGAGGAAACCCTGCTGCAATTCGCCGATGGCGGCGTCCATCACGGTGGAAAGCTGCGGAAGATCGTCAACGGTGGCGGGACGGATGGAAAGCGACAAGGATAGCTCCTCGGTTGGGGGGAGCCGGTTCATGTCACGATCGCGCCAGCCGCACCAGCCTGACCGCACGCTCAGAATTGCGTGAGACTGAGCACGTTACCATCGGGATCGGGAAACCAGCAGACCCGCGCACCGCCCGGCGCCTTCCAGATACCGTCGGCATCCTGCCCCAGCCCTTCGTAGACATTGAAAACCACGCCCTTGCCCCGAAGCACGGCAACCGTGGCGCGAATATCGTCCACCGCCCAGCCGAGCACCGTATGCGGCAGCGGCTGGTGGCCGGGAACGGCCGTCAGCCGCATGGTCGTGCCCCCTTCTCCCATCCGGAACGTCACGGCGAAATCGTCCTCCGCCAACACCGGAAGGTCCAGCGTCTCGGCATAGAAAGCCCGCGCACGATCGCGGTCGGCGGTGGCCACGAAAGCGATGGGATTCGATCGGCTCAGCGGATTCGAAGGGAGGTTCATCGGGACCTCCTGCGGGAATCTCTGTATCTTGGACTATTCGCGGCCTATGCGCAGCGGAAAATTCGACACCAGACCAACTCGTGTGTAAACCAAGACCATGACAGCCAATCCGGCAACTCCGCTTCTCGATACCGTCGATACGCCTGACGACCTGCGCAAGCTCAAGCCCGCGCAGCTGCGCCAGTTGGCCGACGAGCTTCGCGCCGAAATGATTTCCGCCGTCGGCCAGACGGGCGGTCATCTCGGCTCCGGCCTTGGCGTGGTCGAACTGACCGTGGCCATCCACTACGTGTTCGACACGCCGGTGGACCGTCTGATCTGGGACGTGGGCCACCAGGCCTATCCGCACAAGATCCTGACAGGCCGCCGCGACCGCATCCGCACGCTGCGCCAGGGTGGCGGCCTTTCGGGCTTCACCAAGCGTTCGGAAAGCGAATACGATCCGTTCGGCACCGCGCACAGCTCCACCTCGATCTCGGCCGCGCTCGGCTTTGCCGTCGCCAACAAGATTCAGGGCAGGCCCGGCCGCGGCATCGCCGTGATCGGCGACGGCGCGATGAGCGCGGGCATGGCCTATGAGGCGATGAACAACGCCGAACAAGCCGGCAATCGTCTGGTCGTGATCCTGAACGACAACGACATGTCGATCGCGCCGCCGGTGGGCGGGCTCTCGGCCTATCTCGCGCGCCTCGTCTCCTCGGGCCGGTTCCTTGGCCTGCGCGAACTGGCGCGCAAGTTCGCCCGCCGCCTGCCGCGCCCGCTGCATCTGGCCGCGAAGAAGACCGATGAATTCGCCCGCGGCATGGCCATGGGCGGCACCCTGTTCGAAGAACTGGGCTTCTATTACGTGGGCCCGATCGACGGCCACGATCTCGACGCGCTGATTCCGGTTCTGGAAAACGTGCGCGACGCGGGCGAAGGCCCGATCCTCGTCCATGTCGTCACGCAGAAGGGCAAGGGCTACGCCCCGGCCGAGGAAGCGGCCGACAAGTATCACGGCGTGCAGAAGTTCAACGTCGTCACCGGCGAACAGGCCAAGTCGCCCGCCGGTCCGCCCAGCTATACCGGCGTCTTCGCCAAGGCGCTGGTCGTCGAGGCCGAACGCGACCCGACGATCTGCGCGATCACCGCCGCCATGCCCTCGGGCACCGGGCTCGACAAGTTCGTGCAGCAGTTCCCGGACCGCAGCTTCGATGTCGGCATTGCCGAACAGCACGCGGTGACCTTCGCCGCCGGGCTGGCCGCCGAAGGCATGCGCCCGTTCTGCGCGATCTATTCGACGTTCCTGCAGCGCGCCTTCGACCAGGTGGTGCACGATGTCGCCATCCAGAACCTGCCGGTGCGCTTCGCGATCGACCGCGCCGGTCTGGTCGGTGCCGACGGCGCCACCCACGCAGGCTCGTTCGACATTACCTATCTGGCGACGCTGCCGAACATGGTGGTCATGGCCGCCGCCGACGAGGCGGAGCTGGTCCACATGACGCACACCGCGGCGCTCCACGATTCCGGCCCGATTGCCTTCCGCTATCCGCGCGGCAACGGCACCGGCGTGGCGCTGCCCGACGTTCCGCAGCAGCTGGAAATCGGCAAGGGCCGGATCGTGCGCGAAGGGTCCAAGGTTGCCCTGCTCTCGCTCGGCACCCGCCTTGGCGAGGCGCTCAAGGCTGCCGACCTGCTGGAGGCCAAGGGGCTTTCCGCCACGGTTGCCGACCTTCGCTTTGCCAAGCCGCTCGACACCGAACTCATCCGCAAGCTGATGCTCAGCCACGAAGTGGTCGTCACGGTGGAGGAAGGTTCCATCGGCGGTCTCGGCGCGCATGTGCTGACCATGGCGAGCGACGAAGGGCTGACCGATGCGGGCCTGAAGATCCGCACCATGCGCCTGCCCGACATTTTCCAGGATCAGGACAAGCCCGAGGCGCAGTATGACGAAGCGGGCCTCAATGCCCCGCAGATCGTCGATACCGTGCTGAAGGCGCTGCGGCACAACAGTGCCGGCGTGAACGAAGCGCGCGCCTGACGGTGGATGCCGTCGCTGCGGACTCCCCGGTAAAGCCGGGCAGCATCAGCGACGCGGTGCGGTTGCGCGCGATCCTTGCCGGATCGGCGGGCAACCTCATCGAATGGTACGATTTTTACATTTACGCCTTCACCGCGCTCTACTTCTCTCCCGCCTTCTTCCCGAAGAGCGACCAGCTGGTTCAGCTGATGGCGACCAGCGCGATCTTCGCTGTCGGTTTCCTGCTGCGCCCCATCGGCGGCTGGTACTTCGGCCGCTATGCCGACCGCCACGGGCGGCAGAGCGCGATGGTGCTCTCGGTCATGATGATGGGCGGCGGCGCGCTGCTGATCGCGGTACTGCCGACATTCGCGCAAGTGGGCATCATCGCGCCGCTGCTGCTGCTGATCGGCCGCATGGTGCAAGGTTTTTCCACCGGCGGACAATACGGCACGGCCGCCACATACCTCAGCGAGATCGCCGGACGGCGGCGGCGCGGCTTCTGGTCCTCGTTCCAATACGTCACCTTGGTCGGCGGGCAGCTCTGCGCGACGCTGGTGATCGTGCTTCTCCAGCAAGTGCTGACCGAGGCCGAATTTGCCGCATGGGGCTGGCGCGTGGGCTTCCTGATCGGCGCGGCGGGAGCGCTCGGCATCGTGCTGTTCCGCCATCACATGCACGAGACCTCCAGCGCCGCGGACCGCGCCGGTGAGGCGGCGGGCAGCCTTACCGAACTGTTCCGCGTGGCGACACGCCCGTTCCTGATCGTCGTTGCGCTGACGGCGGGCGGCAGTCTCTCATTCTACGCATTCACGACCTACATGCAGAAGTACCTCGTGCTCACCGTGGGCCTGAGCAAGGAAGCGGCGACCATGCTGATGCTGGGCGAACTGGCGCTGTTCATGCTGCTTCAGCCGCTGATGGGGCTGCTGTCCGACCGGATCGGGCGCCGCAACAACATCATCCTGTTCGCCGCGCTGGCGACGGTATTCACCGTGCCGATCTTCACCGCGCTGGCCGGAGCCAGAGCAATCGGCCCCGCTTTTGCGCTAGTGCTGGCGGGGCTGGTCATCAACAGCCTCTACACCTCGATCAGCGGCCTGTTCAAAGCCGAGATGTTCCCGACCCATGTGCGCGCGCTGGGCGTTGGCCTTGCCTATGGCGTCGGCAATGCGCTGTTCGGCGGGACCGCCGAAAACGTCGCGCTGGCGTTCAAGGCGGCCGGGCACGAGAGCGGGTTCTACTGGTACGTCTCGGCGCTCTGCGCGGTCTCGCTGGTGGCGGCCTTGCTGCTCAAGGATACCCGCCGCGACAACGTGCTCGACCGGTTAGCCGTGTGAGACGGCTGCTGCTGACGGCGATCGTCGCCATCGGCGGCCTCTACCTCGCCGCCGTGCTGCTGCTGTTTCTGACCCAGCGCTCCATCGTCTATCCGGCCCACCCCCACGCCGCGCCTACCCCCTCCGGTTTCGAGCGAGTCACGCTCCACACCGATGACGGACTGGCGCTCACGGCGGCATGGCGCCCGGCGGCGCCCGGCAAGCGCACCGTGCTGTTCTTTCACGGCAATGGCGACAATCTGCCCGGCGCGGCCAAGGCCACGCAGCAGCTGGCCGACGCCGGATATGGCGTGCTGCTCGCCGATTATCGCGGCTATTCCGGCAATCCCGGCAAACCGACCGAGACCGGCCTGATCCGCGACGGAGAGGCAGCACGCGCGTTTCTGGAAGCGAAAGGCGTGACGGCCCCAAGCCTGATCCTGATGGGCGCCTCGCTGGGCACGGGCGTCGCCACGAGGCTGGCGCACGACCATGCGCCGGCAGCACTGGTTCTCGTCTCGCCCTTCACCAGCTTGCCCGATGTGGCCGCCAGGATGTTCCGATGGCTTCCTGTGCGCCTGCTGCTGCTCGACCGCTTCGAGAGTCTGGACGCCATGCCGGGCGTTGCGGCGCCGGTCCTCGTGCTGCATGCCCGCGACGACCGGTTGATCCCTTTCGCGCAGGGCGAAGCTCTGGCGAAAGCGGCGCGCGACGGCCACTTTGTGGCCTTCAACCGTTTCGGCCACCAACTCCAGTTCGCGCCCGAGGCGCAGGAGGCCATCGTCGCGTGGCTCAAAGAGCGGGGTTTCTAGGCCGCGCGTTGAGCTTCCCGGCGGCGCAATTCCTCGAACGCGGTGCCCGGCCCTTCGGCCAGTCGCGCCGCGATCGCGGCGCAGACCTCGTCCGGGGACTGGACCGAAGTGTCGATGACCAGATCGGACACCGTGTTCCGGTAGACTTCCTCGAAGAACCACGGCCGCAGGCGCGAGAGGCGGTCGACGATCTTGTTCACCGCATCCTCGCCCAGCAGATCGGTGGGCATGCGCTTGGTCATGGCCCGCTCGGCCACGCGGCGTTCGAGCACTTCGAACGGGGGCTTTAGAGTCACCAGCAGCACCGGCAGCCCCTCGGTCCGGCGGACGAGATCTTGCAGGACCGGCGGATCGCTCATCAACAGGTGGTCGAAGATCACGTTGGCACCCTGCCGGGAGGTCGCCGCCATCCATTCATGCATCGCGGAAAAGGCAGCCATCGCCTGCGGGGCGAAGCGCCAGCGCAGCGGGCCCTGCGGATCGGCGGGATCGATCGGCACCGCCTCGATCCCTTCGGCCGCGCGCGGTCCGTGGTGGCCGAACTGCGCGGGCAGTGTCTGGGCCATGAAATGGTCGATGCCGTAGAGCAACCAGTAGTCCTGCCGGCGCTTCTGGAACAGCTCGCAGGCGGTCGACTTGCCCGACCCCGAAGTGCCGTTGACGACGATGATCTGGCCGGGGGTGATAGCGCTCATGCCGGATCTCCCGGTGCGATTTCACCGCGCGCGATGGCGCGGAAGCGGGCGGCGGGGCAGAACTCCTGATTGTCTCCCCACAGTTCCACGCCGTCCCAGTCCCAGCGCGTCAGCGACCAGACGACGGTGTGGTCGGTATAGCCGGTGAAGATCAGGCCCGGGTCGATCTCGGCATGGGCGCGCAGGGTGCGGCCGAGCCCGTCGGTCGCCTCGAACAGCGTGCGCGCGGGGCCGTGTTCGCCCCATTCCAGCACTTCGCGGCGGCCCGAGACAAGGCTGGAGAGCCGGCCGTCCTTCCAGATGAATCCGCCAATGGAGCGGCCTTCGGTCCCCTCCCCCATGGCGATGGCGTGGAAGGCGCGGTCCTCGGCAATACCCCAGAAATAGCCGCCGCATGCCAGCGATTCGTAGTCGCGCTTGCCATAGGAGCAATCGCGCATGGAGAGGCAGTCGACCGCGAATTCCTCGCCACCGCAACGCAAGGTCCCGGTCATCCGGCCCGGCTGTTCGATATGGAATCCAGCCGTCGCGCTCTGGCCCGCATCGCCCGTCTTCAGCTGGTGGACGGGGCCGATCGCGGTCCAGGTGAGGTCGAGGAACAGGCCGTCCTTGTCATAGTCGAGCTTGTACTTCGCGAGTGGCTCGATCATCCGGCAGGACAGCGAGTTGCGCGCCGTCATGTCGAACTTGGCGGCTTCCGAAGGCGCGGCCTGCAAGTGCGCCCAGTCGTAGTGGAGGCAGTTCCACTGGAACCGGCCGCTCGGATCCCACAGCACCGGGCCGCCGTTGAGCATGCCCATGTTCGGCCGGAAATAGTACTGGATGAGGCCATGGATGTGCCGGGAAGGCACCGAGAGCGAAAACCACACGCTCTCGTTCCAGTAGGGGTTGCCGTCGCGCTGTGCGGCGAAGAAATCGGCGAATGCCAGATCGGTTTCCAGGTCCATGATCATGGTGGCTCTCCTTGCCGCCTAGGCAGCAAGGAGCCGGTGTCATGGCAATGACCGCAGCGGCAATGCCGCCTGCCCGAAGGTCTCCTAGTCGAAACCGCGTTGGAGCCAGCCCTGCGCAAGGCCGGCCAGGAAAGCCGATCCGCGCGGCAGCACCGATTCGTCGACCATCATCCGTGTCGAATGGATGCCGCAGCAATGGGCCCAGTCCGCCCCCTCTGGCGCCACGCCGAGGAAGAACATCGCGCCGGGCACTTTCTCCAGCACATAGGCGAAGTCTTCCGCGCCCATGATCGGGTCCGGCAGGCGGCGGAAAGCCTCCTGCCCGAACAGGTCCCGAGCCACGCCTTCCCCGAAAGCGACCGCGCGCGGATCGCAGACGGTTACCGGGAAGCCTTCAAGGATCGTCACTTCGCCGGTCAACCCGTGGGCCCCGGCGATTCCGGCGACCAGTCTCGGCAGTTCGTCCTTCAGGCGCGCGCGGTTCTCGGCCGAGAGCGTGCGCATCGTGCCGGTCAGCTTTGCCGCATCGGGAATCACGTTGTGGGCGCTGCCCGCCTCGATCTTGGCGATGGTGACGACGACCGGGTCGAACACGCTGAAGCGCCGCGCGACCATGGTCTGGATGGCCATGACGATCTCGCAGGCGACCGGCACCGGATCGACCGTGTCATGCGGCATCGAGGCATGACCGCCGCGCCCGGTGACCGTAATGCGCAGTTCGTCCGCCGCCGCCATCAGCGGCCCAGCGCGACCGCCGATGACGCCGTGCGGGGCATTGGGCATGATGTGGAGCGCAAACGCGGCATCGGGCAGCGGCCGGTCGAAGCCTTCGCCCCCCAGCAGTCCGTCATCGAGCATGAAGCGAGCGCCGTGATGGCCCTCCTCGCCCGGCTGGAACATGAAGCGCACTTCGCCCTTCAGCCTGTCCGCCTGACCCGCCAGAATCTCCGCCGCGCCCGCGAGCATGGCGACATGGGTGTCGTGCCCGCAGGCATGCATGACACCGGGAATGGTCGAGGCGAAATCCAGCCCGGTCTCCTCGGGCATCGGCAGGGCATCGGTATCGCCGCGCAGCAATACGCAGCCACCGTCCCCGGCCCCGCCTTTCAAGGTTGCCATCAGCCCGGTGGTCGATGGCCCTTCGCGCCATTCCAGCGGCAGGTGGGCCAGCGCGGCGCGGATCTTGTCGCGCGTTTTCGGATTGTGCAGGCCGATCTCGGGCTCAGCGTGGACCGCGCGTCGCAAGGCGACAATGCGGTCGGAAAGGCGGGCGGCTTCGCGGGTCAGCAGGTCTGTGGACATGCCCCCATGATACCGACCGTCACTCGACTGTCGAGCCGGGTTCGTCCGGTTCCGGCTCGGCGTCGATCACCCGGATCGCGTCGCTCTCGATCAGCGAGAGTGTGCGCCAGGCCATCGCCCCCATCGCCAGATAGGACACGGCGCCGGCCAGCGCGACTGCCCAGGCTGCGCCGCTGGGGCCCATCGGGATGAAATAGAACATGCCCACGGCCAGCGCGACCACCGAGATCAGGCGCGCCACCAGCGAATGCTGCGCGCGCCCGGTCGAGTGGAGCACCGGCTCGAACGCGACACTGGCAAGATCGAAGCAGGCCGCGACCGTGAGCGGCACGAGAATCGCCTCGCCGCTCTCGAACGCATCGCCGCCGATCAGGGCCAGCAGCTCCTTGCCCAGCAGGATCGCCACCGTAACCACGACGATGCCGCCAAGCCCTGCAATCTTGCTGGTCTGGAACGCCAGCTTGCGGAACTCGGCCGCCTGCGAGGTCACGCGCACGCGCGCCACTTCGGCATAGACCGAGCGCGTCAGCAGCGAGGACAGCTTGGTAAGCGCCTGCGAAAGCTGCGAGGCAAGGCGGTAGAGACCCGCCGCCTTGGTGCCGACCCAGGCGCCGACGACCAGCAGCGGGCCGTTCTTCACCGCCGCATCGAGCGTGGAGCCCACGTAGGTCACCATGAAGAAGCGCGTGACGCCGGGATTTTCGGCAATAGCCTGACGCCATTCGAAGAAGTGCTTCAAGCGCACCGCCGTTGGCGCAAGCCGGCGCGCCATGATCCAGTAGAGCGTCGCTTCGATGATATCGATGGCGGCCCAGGCGAACAGGAAGCGGCCCACCGACGGGCCGGTCAGCCAGATCGCCACCGCCGCGACAAGGCGGCCGATCGGCACCACGGCCTCGACATAGACCGCCATGTCGAACCGGTGCAGCGCGCGCACAATGCCGGTGGGCGCCGAAACCAGCGCCCAGAGCGATGCACAGCAAAACCAGAACGCCACGTTCATGTACTGCGGATTGAGTTCCAGCTTATGGGCGAAACCGTAGATCAAGACGGCGGCGATGCCGCAGCCCATGATCGCGCCCACTGCGTCCAGCACGCCGCAGAGCATGCCGAGACGCCCGAACTTGCTCCAGTCCTTGTTGTGCACGTGTTCGCTGCCATAGCGCACGACAACGCGCCAGGTCTGGAACCCGGCGATGGCGACAAGCGCCTGCGCCGTGCCGAAAATCAGCGAAAAGTGGCCGAAGTCCTTGAGCCCCAGCGTGCGCGTGAGGATCGCGAGGTAGCCGATCCCGCAAACCGCGCCCACGCCCTTGCCGCCCAGCAGCCAGGCGGTGTTCTGGAGAATCCGGCCCAGCGGAGACTGGCTCTCTTGACGGTAGCGTTTGGGGGACATCAAATCTGCATGTGAACGAGGGGAGCACGAGTTGCAAGCCAGTCGCGAAATCGCGATTGCCGCAGCGTGAACGGCGCCGCATTTGCAGGCTCCATTGCGGCCTCCTTATCGCGCCGCACCTTTTCCTTTTACGCCGCAATCCCTAGATGCGAACCATCCCCCCCGCGAACATGAATGTGAAACCCATGATCGAACACGCCATTCTTCTCAGCGCCGGCCAGGGCTCACGCCTCCTTCCGCTCACGGCCGAGCGTCCCAAGTGCATGATCGACTTTTCCGGCCGGTCGCTGATCGAATGGCAGATCGAGATGCTGGCGCGCGGCGGCGTCAAACGGATCGACGTGGTCACCGGTTTCATGACCGACATGCTGGAAGAGCACCTCCAGTCGATCAAGGATCCCCGCGTCGACGTGACGGTGCGCTTCAACCCGTTCTTCAAGGTGGCGGACAATCTGGGCTCGTGCTGGATCGTGCGCGAGACGATGCGCGACGATTTCCTGATCCTCAACGGCGACACGCTGGTTTCGGAGGAGATCGTCCACAAGGTGCAGCAGGGCGCGACCGACAAGGACGGCAATCTCTGGCCGATCACCGTCACCGTCGACGTCAAGCAGGACGGCTATGACAGCGACGACATGAAAGTCGAGCGCGCGGCCGATGGCCGTCTGGTCCACATCGGCAAGACGCTGAACGCCGTCCAGTCTAACGCCGAATCGATCGGCTTCCTGGCCTTCCGGGGCGAAGGCGCCGACTTGTTCCGCGAGACCGTGCGACAGGCCATGCGCACGCCCGAAGGCGTGCAGCACTGGTACCTCAAGGTGATCGATTCGATCGCGCCCACCGGCAAAGTCGGCACCAATTCGATCGAGGGCCTGAACTGGGCCGAAGTCGATTTCCTCAACGACATCGAGATCGCCACCAAGCTGACCGATACCTGGGGCTGAGCACGGGTTTCACCGGTCTTATAAAACAAAAAAGGGCGGTCCCGAGGGGCCGCCCTTTGAGTTGGGGGAGAAGCGGTTTCACCGACCGCGAGTGGAGCGCGGTGAGAGACCGGCGGGCATGTCTTCGCAGAGAGGGGCGCGGTTGCCATTGATCCGGCTCAAAACCGGATAGCCGCGCTTAACTTTTCCCGATTCCGGCCGTTCTCCCGCTGATATGGACGCGCACCGCTTCAAGCCCACGCCTACCCCCCGCGAACGCCGCCGCGCGCACCTGGCCCATTTCGTGCTCACCGATGCGACGGGCAGGTCGATCGAGATCATGATCCGCGACATATCCTCGCACGGCCTCAGCGCCGCCGCCGTGGGCGAGCCGCCGGCGCTTAACGAAGCGGTGCGGGCAAGGCTGGACGATGGGCGCGAAGTCTGGGGACTCGTACGCTGGACCGAGGGGAAACTGTTCGGGTTGGAATTCGAGGCAGGAGGGTGAAAAGCGTCACACCGCCGAACTGAACCGCCGCAGAGAATCCTTGCGATAGGGATCGAAGCGCGCGGCAATCGAACGGGCATAGGGCAGGCCGCCCGGCGCGATGACGAGATCCTCGCCGTCCGCCTCGCACAGTCCGGCGGCGAAGTAGGGCTGGAGCAAGGGCCATCCCTCCTCCCGCAAGTCCGCGTCGATCGCGGCGCGGCTCCGGCACAGCAGGTCCTCGATCACTTTTCCGCGCCTGCGATCGTCGGCCGAGCGCACAATGCCGCGCCCGGCGGCGAGTTGTTCCTGCGCAAGCATCGCGCGGTAACGCCCGGTGTTCTTCTCGTTCTGCACGAGCAGCAAAGGAAAACGGCTGATCGCCGAAGCGCCCAGCCCGATCAGAACCGGCGCGTGGTCCTCGGTGAAGCCCTGAAAATTGCGACGCAGCCGCCCCGCCTCCGCCGCTTGCGCAAGGCTGTCCTCCGGTCTGGCGAAGTGGTCGAACCCGATCGGCGCATAGCCTTCCGCCACAAGGAACGCATGACCGAAAGCCGCCATGGCAAAGCGCGCCTCGGCATCGGGCAGCGCGGCGGCGTCGATTTTCCGCTGCCGCGCGATGAGGTGCGGCACGTGGGCATAACCGAACAGCGCGATGCGATCGGCCCCAAGTGCGACCGTCCGCGCCAGCGAATCGCGCAAGTCCTCCAGTGTCTGTTCGGGCAGGCCGTACATGAGGTCGAAGTTGAGCGAGGTCACGCCCGCGCGGCGCAGCCTTTCGGTGGTCTCTGCAATCATCCGCGTCGGCTGAACGCGGCCGATGGCCTTCTGCAACGCGGGCGAGAACGTCTGTACGCCAAGGCTGGCGCGGCTTATGCCGACCGAGGCAATCACCGCCGCCCAGTCGGCGCCGAACGTGCGCGGATCGAGCTCAATCGACATGATCGGGCTGGACGCGGCGAAATGGAGCGTCAGCCTGTCGACAAGCCGCACGAAGTCGACCGGTGAAATGCCGTTCGGGCTGCCGCCGCCGAAAGCAATCCGCGCGATCCGGGTGGTCGAAGGCACGCGCTCGGAAACCAGCACGATCTCGCGGCAGATTGCGTCGAGATAGCCCGCCACGCGATCGGTGCGGTTGGCGACGCTGGTGTTGCAACCGCAGTACCAACAGATCTTCTGGCAAAAGGGGATGTGGACATAGAGCGAAACCTCGCCCCGCGTCTCCTCCAGCGCGGTGACGAAGTCGGGCACGCCCACGTCTTCGCCGAACTCCGCCGCAGTGGGGAAGCTGGTGTAGCGCGGCACGGGGACCGCCAGAAGCTTGGGGTGATAGGTCCACATCGGCCAGAGGATCGCCCGAGATGGGCCGCGCGTCATTGCGCTCGATCAAGCGCGCTCGCGAGCCTCCACCATCCGATTTTCCGCGAAATTGCGCCGCATCAATTCAACCGCGCGCCAGATGATCCACAGCCAAGGCCGTCGCCGCTCAAGAGGGGGGATCGCACCGTGCGGCCCCGGCGGCGACGGAAAGACACAAGACATGCGCAGACTGACCCTGCTTGCGGCGCTCGCGGCCGCCACTGCAATCGCCACGCCGGCACTGGCCGGCAGACCCGACGGCGCGTGGCAGGTCAAGGTGCTCGGCACCGCCGTCCTTCCAGACGGCAAGATCGACAAGATCACCGCAATCGACACGAACACGACCCTCGGCGGCACACTGGCGGCGCTCGATACCGTGGGCACTAAGGCCAATGACAATGTGGTGCCGACCGTCGCGGTGGAATACTTCTTCAACAAGACCTTCTCGGTCGAGACGATCTGCTGCCTCACCCAACACCACGTCAGCGGCACGGACGATCTCGCCGGTGCCGGCCTTGTCGATCACGTGTTGATCCTGCCCGCCACGGTCACGCTGAAAGCCCACCTCGACACGGGCACGCCGATCAAGCCTTATGTCGGTGCCGGCCCCTCGATCTTCTTCGTGATCGACGAAAAGCCGGGCGACACGGCCAGAGCGCTCGGCGTCGACAAAGTCAGGATGTCGAATGCCTTGGGCTTCGCCCTGCAGGGCGGCGTGGACATCGCGCTGAACGATCGAGGGTTGGGCCTTTCGCTGGATGCCAAGAGGTACTGGGTCCGGCCGACCGCCTCGTTCTACGAAGACGGCACCCTTGCGCTCAAGACCCGGCACAATCTCGATCCCTGGGTATTGAGCGCTGGCGTCGCTTATCGCTTCTGAAACGGTACATCCGCCTCAAACGCAAA
>NZ_CM166476.1:2045000-3606182 GCF_056857055.1 Novosphingobium sp. BL-S-32
GGCCGTTGGTGACGTTGGCCTGGTAATTGCCAATGTCGGAGCGGAAGATCGCCAGGTTGAAGGTCGCACGGCGATCCCAGAACTGGGTCTTGATGCCGACTTCGTAGTTGTGGACCGATTCCGGCTTCACCGTCTGCGCGGCGAGGATCGGGTTATTCTGCGAATCGACCGGCACGCCGTTCAGGTTGATGCCACCCGACTTGAAGCTCTTCGCATAGGTCGCATAGACGAGGATGTCGGGCGTGACCTTGTAGCTGACGTTGAAATCGTAGCTGAAGTTCCAGTCGCTGAACTCGGGCGAAATTTCCTGCGGGGTGTAGATCGCCAACTGGGCGGTCTGGCGCGCGGTATAGGACGGCAGTCCCAGCAGCAGTTCGTTACCCTGCCCGTCGAACACGCGGCGCTGGTAGTAGCCCTCCTTCTTGTCGTAGTTCAGGCGCACACCGGGCTGCACGGTCAGTTCGGGCGTGACGTGCCAGCTGAGCTGGCCATACAGCGCGGCGCTGGTGTTCTTCAGGTACTGCGTGTTGTAGGCGGTCAGCCCATTGAGCACCGTGGGATCGCAGGCCAGCTTGTTCGATGCGCTGGGGCCGCAGCCCGACGATCCCGGCGGGACCTGGGCATTGGTGCCGGGATTGATATTCCAGCGGCTGGCGGCCGAGCCTTGCGATTCGGTGCCCTGCGTATCGATCCGCTGATAGAAGCCGAAGGCGCCGACCACGAAATCGAAGTGCTTGCCGCTGTAGTTGTAGCGCAGTTCCTGCGTGTACTGGTTCTGCTGCGACGGGTTCTGTGAGAGCGTGACGATCGGCAAAGCGGTGAAGTCACGGTCGTTCGACGGATCCCAGTCCCAGAAGCGCCAGGCAGAAACGGAGGTCAGCGTACCGGGACCGACATCCCACTTCACGCGCACCGAAGCGCCGCCGATCTTGTTCTTCGCCCTCAGCGGCGTGTCGAGGTCGGTCAGGCGATCGTATGGATTGGTGCTGGGCGGCGTATAGCCGAGCGCGGCGGCCAGCGCCGGGTACTGGCGGTTGCTGGCGCGCTGGGTGGGGCCATAGCCGACGAAGACCGAGCCGCAGCAATTCGCATCCTGGGTGGAATAGTCACCGGCGAACGTGATCGCCAGATCTTCGGTGGGCTTCCAGAGCACCTGCCCGCGCAAACCGATATTGTCCTGGCTCTGGATCCACTGGTTGGTCGTCACATTGTAGATCGTGCCGCGACGATCGGTGGTCGAGGCCGCGATACGGATCGCCACATTGTCGGTCAGCGGGCCGGAGACGGCGACCTTGGCCTGCTTGAAGTTGTAATTGCCGACCGAGACCTCTGCCTTGCCCTGGAAATCGAAGGTCGGCTGGTTGGTCGTGATGTTGATCGCGCCGGCCGTGGTGTTCTTGCCGTAGAGCGTACCCTGCGGGCCGCGCAGCACTTCGATCTGGGCAACGTCGAGGAAGTCGAACGTGGCGGAGGCGACGCGCGAATTGTAGACGTCGTCGATATAGATGCCGACGCCCTGCTCGATGCCGTCGTTGGTGAGACCGAACGGCGCGCCGAGGCCGCGGATGTTCACCGCCGTGTTGCGCGGGTTCGACGAATAGAACTGCAAGGTCGGTGTCAGCTGTTGCAGGCGGCCAACGTTGAAGGCGCCCGTTGAATCAAGGTGTTCGCCGCCCACGACCGAGATCGCCAGCGGCACTTCCTGACTCGATTCCTGACGGCGCCGCGCGGTGACGAGAATCTCGCCGCCACGGTCATGGGCACCGGTGCCGACCGACGTGGGCGATTCCTGTTCGGCATCCGCCGAAGTCGTCGCGGCGGCGGCAGAAGTCGCGGCAGCCGGCGCTTCGGATGCCAGCGCCGGCGTAGCGGCCAGTAGCAGCGTAAACGAAAGGCAGGCGAGCGGAAGCGGGGCCGGCAGCGGCCCGCGGACGTGTCTTCTCATGAAGTCCCCCTTGGATTTGTTGTATGGTTAGGGGCCTCACATCCGGCGGTCCGGTCTGCTCGGCAGATTATCGGTGTTCTGTGTGGCGCGCGCCTTTAGGAGGCGAAGCGCTTGCGTTCGGTGATGTCGAGCTGGACCAGCTTGCCATCGTGGACTGTCAGCTGGATGACGCCGTAGCGCATCGTGCCGAGAGCATCGGCAACCACCTGGAGCGGTGCCGGCTTGGGAATGGCGCTCTCGGAATCCCTGGAAAGGTGCAGTCCCGATCGCTGGGTGTCCGTTGACGGTTGAGCCATTGCGAATCTTCCTCTGAGCGCGGCGTTTGAGCGTCGCATTCGCATTGGTATTCTCAACCTAAAAAGTTGACAATACCCCTACCCGAAAGTTTCTGGTTTTCGCGCCAGAGCAAAAACTATTTGCGCCGAAGCGATGCTCCGGCGCGGGCTTGATTCCGAAAGGGGTAGAGGCTGCCAGAAAGGGCAGGAAACCGCCAAAAAGCCGAAGAAATCCGGGATCAGGCGGCTTCGTCTTCTTCCTGCGCGGGGACCAGATCGATACGGTCGGACAGGCGGATTCCGTCAAGGAGATCGGCGGTGCGATCTCGCACTTCGAGCATCAGCGCGCGTGTGCGGCACTCGCCTTCTTCAAGGCAGTTCTTGCATTTTTCATGCGCAAAGCGGCTGGCGCAGGGCACGAGTGCCAGCGATCCGCGCATGATCCGGATAAGGTCGCCATAGGTGATGTCGACCGGCGCCACCGCCAGCCAGTATCCGCCATCCTTGCCACGCTGCGAATCGACAATGCCGAAGCGGGTCAGCTCGGACAGGATCGTCGTCAGGAACTTGGCGGGGATGTTCTGCGCCTCTGCGATCGGCGCCAGTTGTATCGGCCCCTGACCGTAGTGGTCGGCGAGGTGCTGCATGGCGCGGATGGCGTAGCGGGTCTTCTGCGAAAGCACGAAGCCCTCATGCCCCAAGCCGCAAGGCCCATGCAAGCGCGCGCAAGCCCGATTCGCACTTTGTCAGCCATTGCGGTTGGGAATTCGGTGGATAGCTTGCGCGCGCAGGATCCGAAGGTTCCTGCGCGCGCTGCAAGGCCGGTTCTTTCAGCCCCGGTCAGGCCCGGCGCGCGGCGCGAAACGAGAGCGTTCCCAGTCCGATCATCGCCGCCAGCATCACCACTTGCGCCACCAGGAAAGGCGGCTCGGTTCCCGAAGGTGCCAGCGCGTGGAGCGGCGGTACCTTGAGGAATGCCTGAGTCACGAAGGCCAGCAGATTGAAGTAGAGCGCGATGCTGGCGCTCACCGCGTAGACGGCCGCCGCCCTGCCCCGCAGCTTGCATCCGAAGTAGGCGGCGAATGCCACGGCGAGCACCGGGATGGAGATGACGCCGGTGACGAAGGCCGGGGTCGGTCCGTTGAAGGGGAACAGGAACCCCGTCAGCGTTGTCGCCGCCGTGGTAATCAGGAACAGGCCGGAGAGCCCGGCGATGCGCCGCCGTCCGCCAGCGAAGGCGAGGAGGACCACCAGGCCGCTGGCGATTCCCACAAGGCTGATCGCGACATGGAGCGCAGTGAACTGGCCCAGCGTGAGACCGAGGATCATGGCGCGCCCTCCCTCAGTTAGCGAAGACCGCGCCGTAGCGCGCGGCGGGTTTTGCCAGCGAAAGACCGGGGCGCAGCGCCGTGCGGGCGGCGATATAGGCCTCGTACTGCGCCATGTCTGGCAGAGCCGGGATCGTCACCGCCTCCCCCATGTCGAGCCCCGTAAGCGCGGCATCGACCATATCTTCGGCCTCCATGACCATGTGCGCGGGCAGCGCGGCCATCTTCTCCTCGGTCCAGATCGGAGTTCGGGTGATCCCGGGCAGCACGGCCTGCACGCGCACGCCCTTGGGCCCCAGTTCGGCGGCCAGCGCCTCGGACAAGGCCAGGACATAGGCCTTGGTCGCGGGATAGACCGCCGTGAATGCCTCCGGCATCAACGCGGTAACCGAAGTGACGTTGACGATGGTCCCCTCACCCGCCGCCGCCAGCCGGGGCGCGATGGCCGCCGAAAGGCGCGTGACGGCGCGGATATTGAGATCGATCATGGCCGAGAGGTAATCGGGGTCCGCCTCCAGGATCGTGCCCTCGTTGGCGATCCCGGCATTGTTGATGAGGCCGACGATGGCCGCATCTTCGCGCAGCCGCTGTTCCACGTGCAACAGGTCGCCGGCATTGGCGAGGTCCGCGCCGATCACCTCCACCGAGACTCTCGTCTCCGCTTCCAGCCGGGCGGCAAGATCGGCCAGCTTGTCCTTGCGGCGCGCCACGAGAATCAGGTCGTGGCCCCGGCGGGCCAGCCGGTCTGCATAGAGCGCACCGATACCGTCGGATGCCCCGGTGACGAGATAAGTCTTGCTGGTCATGCCATTACTCCTTTTCGGGAGGAGCCCGGCGATCATCGCTGCCACCGGGTCTCCAGGGTTCGGGGTACGGATGGAATCGAGAAGATGGGCATTGAAGCGGTCGGCCGCGACCTGCGTCAGGCCATGACAGCTCCGCTTGTATACCTTGAGTATGGCCTGCTTGACGATTCCTGCCGTTTCGAGCGCGGAGGCAACGATCCAATGGTCCTTGTCATCCGGGACCACCTTTGCGCTCCATGGGATTGAAGGTACGCTCGGCCGGTTCCGCCCGGAATTGTCGCATGCGACATTGAACAGGCCGATTACGACACAGGAGCATGGCGACGATGACATCGGCCTCCGCGAATTTGGGCCCGCATACCCGCGAAATAGGACTGGTGCTTTACCGGGACTGTCAGGCGGCCATGGTCCACGGCATCACCGACCTTTTCGCGATCGCCTCGCTCTTCTCCACGCGCAACGGCGGACCGGCCCTGCGGATCAGCCACTGGCAACGCGGCAACGACGGCACTTTCGCGCGCTGTCATGACACCGCACCCGAGGAAACCGGCGAACCGGCCGTACTGATCGTGCCGGGCCGCCTGACCGGTCCGGCCGACCGCGACGAAGCCGCGCCCTATGCCGATTGGCTGCGGGACCGCCATGCCCGCGGCACCACACTCGCCTCGAACTGCGGCGGCGCCTTCATCCTTGCCGCCACCGGCCTGCTCGATGGCCGCCCGGCCACCACGCACTGGCTCTTCGCACGCGAGTTGCAGGACCGCTTCCCCGAAGTGCGGGTCGATGCCGACCGAATCGTTATCGAGGATGGCGACCTGATCACCGCCGGCGGCCTGATGGCCTGGACCGATCTGGGCTTGCGGCTGGTCGACCGCCTGCTGGCCCCCACCGTCACGATCGAGACCGCCAAATTCCTGCTGATCGATCCCGCCGGGCGCGAGCAGCGCCACTATTCCAGCTTCGCCCCCCGCTTCACCCATGGCGACGAGGCGATTCTCAAAGTCCAGCACTGGCTGCAATCGCGCGCCGGCCGCGCAACGAATCTTGCCGAGATGGCGCAACAGGCGGGTCTGGAGGAACGCACACTGCAACGCCGCTTCAAGGCCGCCACCGGCATGAAGCCGATCGAGTACGTCCAGCACCTGAGAATCGGCAAGGCGCGCGAGCTGCTGGAATTCACCCGCCGCCCGATCGATCAGGTCGCCTGGACCGTGGGATACGAGGACGCGACCGCGTTTCGCCGCACCTTCCACCGCATCCTCGGCCTGACACCGGGCGATTACCGCGCACGCTTCCACAGCGGCGCCGATCTCGCGGTCGCGGCGTGAAACGGGCCATGTCTTGATGGGGTGACGCAAGGCCGGGCGGGCGGATGTCCGCGCTGAGGCCGAAATATGGGAAAATGGTGCACCCGACAGGATTCGAACCTGTGGCCTCTGCCTTCGGAGGGCAGCGCTCTATCCAGCTGAGCTACGGGTGCAGTGCGGGGGCGACTAGCAGAGCATGCGCAGCGTTTCCAGCCACAAATGATTTCATCCACCGCGAGAATGCCGTAAAATTCTCAGGCCGCACCGGGTTAGGGAATTGGCAAGGGGCTTCGCGCTATGAATCCGGCCATGGACGCAACGGGTATCATCTCGGACGGACACTGGTCGGACGCTCAGGCGTCCGAGCACGACTTCGTCGACTCCTGGCCCCAACCGGCAGAAGCGGAGTCCGCCCCCGCCGCGTTGGGATCCATCGCCATCAAATGGGCGGCGCTGCATCAGGCCGGGCAAGTGGTGGCCGCCATTGCCGGTATCGAGGGCGAGAGCCCCAGCCTGGAAGCCCGCGCCTTCCCCGCCATCATGCGCGAAACCGGCGGCTGGCGCTGCCGCCTTGCCGAACAGGGCATCGAAGACCTGACCGCGATTATGGAACCGGGCCTTTCTGCCCTGATCGCCGCGCTCGATCGCGGTGCCGATCCCCGCGCGGCGGCGCGGTCGCTGTGGACCGAATTCGTCGCCGCGCGCGATGCCATGGTTGCACTCGCCCCGCCGGACGCACTCAAGCTGTAAAGCCACCGGCCCCATCGGCCGACTTGTAAGTTCCTGCTATGTTCTTATTATAGGGACATGGCCGACGTCGATTCTCCCCTTTCCTCGTACACCTCGGTCGACGTCGCACGCGGCGTCGGACGGCTGTTTGCCCGCAACGACATCTGGTGCTTGCCGGAAATGCCGCTGCGCTGCGGCCGCCGGGCAGACCTCATGGGAGTCGATGCCAAGGGCCATGTCATCATCGTCGAGATCAAGGTCAGCCGCGCCGATCTGCTGGGTGACGGGAAGTGGACCGACTATCTCGATTATTGCGACCGCTTCTACTGGGCGCTTCCCCCTTCGCTCGATCGCGCGCCGCTGGAAACCGAGCTGTTTCTGCCGGAGCGCTGCGGCGTGATCGTCGCCGATGGCTATGATGCCGAAATCCTGCGCCCTGCCCCGCTCCACCAGCTTGCCGCCGCCCGCCGCAAGGTAGAGACCGAGCGCCTTGCCCGCGCGGCGCTGCGCCGGCTGGTGACATCGGGCGATCCGCAGACCCTACAATGGGGCAGCGAAGCCTGAAGCGAGCGGGCCCGCCAGCGCGATGATTCCCGTCAGCGCGACCCTCATTCCCCTAACGCGCAATTTTCTTGCGTTTTGCCGCGCCGCACACTAAATGCGCGTCAAGCAACCGGCGCGCGGGATCCGTTTTCCCGCCGCAATCCGAGAGCAGCGTGAGGTTTCCGGCGTTCGACGCCAGATCCGGCCCGGACGAGCGGTTGCACCTGAACCAGCTTCCTTCTTCACGCAGGGTCGCCAAAACGACACCTAGCTCCGCGCGCCATTTCCTATCCGCGCGCCCGGGCTGCTTGTGAAAGTGACTTATGTCCTATTTCTCCGAACTTGGTCTGGCCGAGCCGATTCTCCGTGCGCTCGAGGCCAAGGGCTATACCGATCCCTCGCCGATTCAGCGCCAGGCCATTCCCGCGCTGCTTGAGGGCCGCGACATTCTTGGCATCGCGCAGACCGGCACCGGCAAGACCGCCGCGTTCTCGCTGCCCTCGCTGCACCGCCTTGCAAACGATCCCAAGCCGCGCACCAACGCCGGCTGCCGCATGCTGGTGCTTTCGCCGACCCGTGAACTCGCGGCGCAGATCGCCGACAACATGCGCGGCTATGCCAAGTTCCTGAACCTTTCGGTCCAGTGCATCTTCGGCGGCGTTCCCGCCGGCAAACAGGCCCGCGCGCTTGAGCGCGGCACCGACATCCTCGTCGCCACGCCCGGCCGCCTGCTCGACCTGATCGACAGCCGCGCGCTGACGCTGCGCAATGTCGAGATCTTCGTGCTCGACGAAGCCGACCAGATGATGGACCTTGGCTTCATCGTTCCGCTGAAGCGCGTCGCCGCGCTGCTGCCGAAGCAGCGCCAGAGCCTGTTCTTCTCGGCCACCATGCCGCAGGCGATCGCCGAGCTGGGCAAGCAGTTCATCAACAACCCGGTCAAGGTCGAAGTCGCTCCGCAGTCGACCACCGCCGAGCGCGTCGAACAGTACGCCACGTTCATCAACCAGGCCGAAAAGCAGGCCCTGCTGACCATCCGTCTGCGTGAAGGCCTTGCGCCCGACGCCGCCGAGAAGGCCGAGCACGGCGCCATCGACCGCGCACTGGTCTTCACCCGCACCAAGCACGGCGCTGACCGCGTAGTGCGTCATCTGGTCGCCGCCGGCATCCCCGCCGCCGCGATTCACGGCAACAAGAGCCAGGCCCAGCGCACCGCCGCACTGGGCGGCTTCCGCCAGGGCACCGTGCGCGTGCTCGTCGCCACCGACATTGCCGCGCGCGGCATCGACGTGTCGGGCGTCAGCCACGTCTACAACTTCGAAATCCCGAACGTGGCCGAACAGTACGTCCACCGCATTGGCCGCACCGCGCGTGCAGGTGCCGACGGCGTGGCCGTGAGCTTCGTCGCGCCGGACGAGAAGCCCTATATCCGCGACATTGAGAAGCTGACCCGCGTCAAGCTGACCGCGCTCGGCCTGCCCGAGGACTTCATGAAGGAAGCCTCGCGCCTTCCCGCTCCCTCGCGTCAGGCACCCGCCGCGCCGCAGGGTGCACGCGGCAACGGCCAGGGCAAGCGCAACGGCGGCAATGGTGGCAGCGGCAACCGCAGCCAGCAGCCGCGCGGCGATCGCCGTCCCGGTGGCGAAGGCCGCCGTGACGATCGTCCGCGCAGCGAACCGCGTGGTGACGACCGTCGCCGTGACGACCGCCCGCGCGGCGACGCCCCGCGTGGCGAACGCCGCGAAGCCGGCACCGAAGAGCAGGGCGAGCGCAAGCGTCGTTTCCGTCCGCGCGGCGGCAACGGCGTCGGTGCGCACAAGAACGCCGTTCGCCGCGCTGGGTAAGCAGCAGGCCGGAGGGTTTCCTCCGGTTGTTGCCCTTCCCGCCTTTCGCCCCTCTTTCCGTCGGACTCCGAGTGCTCTAATCGAGCACTCGTGAGCCCACGCAACCGCACAATTCTGGCAGCTTCGACCGCCGTCGCCATCGGCGCGGTCGTGCTTGCCGGACAGGGCCTCAGCCGGGTCGGCGCTCTTGCGGTGCTGGACCCGGCGGTCGATGCGACCCGCGCCCAGCAGGACATGATCGCCGCCCGCCGCGATGGCGAGGCTGCACGGCGCCGCGCCGAAGCGCTTGAGGCCAAGGCACGCGGCGTCAGCGCGCAGGCCGAAAAGACCGGACGCGAGGCCGCTGCCCTTGCCGCGCGCATTCAGGAAACCGAAGCGGGAATCGCCGCGCAGCAAGCCAAGATGCGGCTGATCGCCTCTCAGCGCGTCGCCTTGCGGGAACGGCTTGCGGTCCGGCAGGCCCCGCTTGCCCGGCTGACCGGCTCGCTGCAATTGCTGAGCCGCCGCCCGCCGATCCTCGCCATGTTCCGGCCCGGCTCGGTGCAGGATGCGGTCTATCTGCGCGCCCTGCTCGACACCATGCTGCCGCAAGTCCGCCGCCGTACCGCCGGCCTGCGCGCCGAGATCGAGCGCGGCCACGCGCTGGAGAGTCAGGCGTTGGCCGCCCGCGAGGAACTCACCGCCTCCGAAGCACAGATGCGCGAGCGGCGCGGCAAGCTGGCCGTACTCGAAACGCGCCAGCGGCTCGCCAGCCGCGAGGCCAGCGGCATTGCCGCGCGCGAGGCCGAACACGCGCTCGCCTTGGCCGAAACCGCGCGCGATCTGGGCGATCTGGTCGACGAAGTGGGCCGTCAGGGCACGCTGCGCGAACAGCTGGCCGCCCTGCCCGGTCCAGTCATGCGGCCCGACCGGCCCGAGGATGCGCGCGTCATCGAAGCCTCCCGGTTCGATGCGCCGCCCGAAGGGCTGGCGAGCTATATCCTGCCGGTGACCGGCCGCGTGGTGACGGGCTTCGGCGAAGTCCTGCCCGGGCAGGCGCCGTCGCGCGGGCTCTCGCTGGCGACGCGGGCCAATGCGCAAGTCGTCGCACCGGCGCCGGGCCGCGTGGCCTATGCCGGGTCTTACAGCGGCTTCGGACGCATCGTCATCATCGAACACGAGGGCGGCTGGACCTCCCTAGTCACCGGCCTTGCCCAGCTGGACGTGGCGGTGGGCGACAGCATCGTCGCCGGATCGCCGCTGGGCGCGACCGGCCCGGGCGATCCGCGCGTGCAGGTCGAACTGCGGCGCGGCGGCGTGCCGGTCAATCCGCTGCAATATGTCCGTTCGCTCTGAGATTGCGGTGCCGATCCGCCCGCGCCCGGTCTCATCCTCCCATTCATCACGCCGCTGGCAATTGCTGCGGCGCATCGGTAGAATGCTGCGTTGACTGACACGTGCAGCATGACAGTCGAGAATGTCCCCGGCCCTCATCATGGCCCCCATCCCGGTCGTTGCCGGACGCGATTCACGAGAGGCGATCAAGCCCGATGAAATTTGGCTCTACCAAGTTCGTTTCCTTCCTCCGTGCGACCCTGCTGGTTTCCGCGGTTGCCGTGCTTCCCGCGGCAACGTCCGGACTGGCGGCGGTGGACGGCAATGCCGACCGCGAATTCCAGAAGCTCTTCACCATCTACGAGCTGATCAAGGCGAACTACGTAGACCCGGTTGACGACGACAAGCTGCTCAAGGGCGCGATCGACGGCATGCTGGCCAGTCTCGATCCCCATTCGAACTATCTCGACGGTCCTGCCAAGCAGCGGCTGGAAACGATGATCGACGGCAATTACACCGGCCTCGGCCTCTCGGTGGTCGAAGATGACGGCGCCGTGAAGGTGGTTTCGCCGTTCAAGGGCAGCCCGGCCGAGAAGGCGGGCATCAAGGCGGGCGACTACATCACCCACCTCGACGGCGTGCTCTATTACGAGCGCGACCTTGACGAGGCGGTGGAGAAGATGCGCGGCACCGCCGGCACCTCGATCCGGCTGACGATCTTCCGCCCCGGCCGCGACCAGCCTTTCGACGTGACCGTCACGCGCGGCGTGATCGAGCTTGAGCCGGTCACCTGGGAACTGAAGGACGATGTCGGCGTCATCTCGGTCAACGAGTTCTCGCGCGATGTCGGCAACTTCGTGAACAAGGGCATTGCCGACCTGAAGCTTCAGGCTGCCAAAAAGGGCACCAAGCTGGACGGTCTGGTGCTCGACCTGCGCTCCAACCCCGGCGGTTCGCTGGATGAGGCGGTGGCGCTGTCCGACTTGTTCCTCGATCACGGCACGATCGTCTCGCAGCGCGGCCGCATCGCCAGCGAAAACCAGTATTACCGCGCCGAAACGGTGTTCAAGGGCGATGTCGTCAAGGGCATGCCGCTGGTCGTTCTGGTGGACGCGGGGTCGGCCTCGGCCTCCGAGATCGTGGCCGGCGCCTTGCAGGACCTGCACCGCGCGGTGATCATGGGCGACCGCACGTTCGGCAAGGGCTCGGTCCAGTCCTACATCCCGCTCGACAAGGACAGCGCGGTCAAGCTCACGACCGCCCGGTACTACACGCCGTCGGGCCATTCGGTGCAGGAAGGCGGCATCGTGCCCGACATCAAGGTGCCGCAGCTTTCCGATCCGGACGCGCGCTCGCGCGCGGAGCGGGCTGTGCGCGAATCCGACTTGCGCAGTCACCTGATCAACGAGGCGGCGATCAACGACAAGGAACTGGAAACCGACAAGGCCGACGATCCGCGCTTCAAGATCAGCGCGGATGAGCTGAAGAAGCGCGGCATTACCGACTTCCAGCTTACTTACGCGATCGACACGCTGCGCCGCACCGCCGGCAAGCCCGCGCTGGCCACCGCCGCAACGCCCGCCACGCCGGGCTCCATCCCGAGCGCCAAGCCGGGTAAGGACTGAAAGCGCCCGCAATGACCGTTGCCGTTGCCGCTCCCCTGCGCGCCGCCCGCCTGCTTGCGCTGGCGATCCCCGTCATCGCGCTGGGCGGGGCCTACCTCAGCCAATACGGCTTTGGCCTCCACCCGTGCGAGATGTGCTGGTGGCAGCGCTACGGCCAGATGTTCGCGCTGCCCTTCGCCGCGCTCGCCTTCTTCTGGCGGCCGGTGCGCCCGCTGGTGGCGGTGGCGGCGCTGGGCATCCTGACTTCGGGCCTGATCGGCGGCTTCCACGCCGGCGTCGAATATGGCTGGTGGGAAGGCTTCACTGCCTGCACAGCCAGCCCCTTCGCGGCCGGCGGCGATCCGATGGCCGCGATCATGGCCGCCCCGCTGATCCGCTGCGATGTCGCCCCCTGGACTCTGGGCGGTGTTTCGCTCGCCGGTTTCAACTTCCTGCTTTCCACTTTCGGCGCGCTGGCGGTCTTCGCCCTTGTCGCCCGCAGCAAGGACTGACCGTCATGACGTCCCCCAAAGCCGCGCGCATGCTGCGCGTCGATCAGGCCGGCGAATATGGCGCAGTGTGCATCTATTCCGGGCAGATGGCGGTCATGGGCGCCCGCGCCCCGCTTTCGACCGAGATTGCCGGCATGGCCGAGCAGGAGGCCGAGCATCAGGCCCGTTTCGACAAGATGATTGCCGAACGCGGCGTGCGCCCCACCCTGCTTCAGCCGGTATGGTCGGTCGCGGGTTATGCGCTGGGCGCGGCAACCGCGCTGATCGGGCCCGAGGCGGCGATGGCCTGCACTGCCGCGATCGAGACCGAGATCGACCGCCACTATACCGAGCAGCTTGAGGATCTAGGCGACGAGGATCCCGAACTGGGCGAGGTGATCCGCAAGTTCCGCGATGACGAGCGCGAGCACCGCGACGCGGCTCTGGCCGCCGGGGCCGAGCGGGCACCTGCCTATCCCCTGCTGTTCAATGCCATCCGACTGGGATGCCGCGTGGCCATCAAACTATCCGAAAGAATCTGATTTTTCGGAGAGATGTTGACGCAGCCTGTCGGATGGGCGCACGCTTGCGCTACCTTTCAAAGGCCACATACCCTATATCATTGACTGCGACATACTCTCGACTGGAGCAATTCCGATGACGCGCCTCCTGACCACCGCCTCAGCCATTGCCACTTTCGGCCTCGGGTTGGGGCTGACCATGGGCGCGCCACTCGCAGCAGCGCAGGCACCCGCCGCACAGGAACAGTCCGAAGACACGGGCGGCGAGCGGGTCAACCAGCTCATCATCTACGGCAACGACACTTGCCCGAAGTCGAGCGCCAACGAGATCACGGTCTGCGCGCGCAAGTCCGAATCGGAGCGCTACCGCATTCCCGAACCGCTGCGCGGTCTCGATTCCCACGCCTCGGAAGCCTGGTCGAACCGCGTCCAGGACTATGAGACCGTCGGCGCTTTCGGTAACATGAGCTGTTCGCCGGTCGGTCCCGGCGGCGCGTCGGGGTGTACCCAGAAGCTGATCAACCAGGCTTACTCCGAACGCGCGAATGCTTCCGACGTCCGCTTCGGCGAACTGATCTCTGCCGAGCGCCAGAAGCGCCTCTCGACGATCGACGCACAGGCCGCAGCCGACCAGAAGCGCGTCGAGGAAGCGGAAAAGGCCTACTTCGACCAGCAGGCACGCCAGCAGGCCCAGACCGATGCGGCAGACGCAGCCTCAAGCAAGACCGACACGCCGCTGCCCAAGCCGAAGTAAGGCTGCTTCTCTCGGGAGCGCCCATGAAAAAAGGGCCGGAGGATCGCTCCCCCGGCCCTTTTTCGTATCTTCGGGACGCGCGCTCAGCTCAGCGCGATATCCGGCGCATCTTCCTGCTTCATGCCGACGACATGGTAGCCCGCGTCGACATGGTGGACTTCGCCGGTGACGCCCGCCGAAAGGTCCGAGAGGAAATAGAGGCCCGAGCCGCCGACGTCTTCGATCGTGACATTGCGGCGCAGCGGCGAGTTCAGCTCGTTCCACTTCAAAATGTAGCGGAAATCGCCGATCCCGCTGGCCGCCAGAGTCTTGATCGGGCCTGCCGAGATCGCGTTGACGCGGATGTTACGCGGGCCAAGATCGTTGGCGAGGTACTGCACCGAGGTTTCCAGCGCGGCCTTCGCCACACCCATGACGTTGTAATGCGGCACGACCTTCTCGGCGCCGTAATAGGTCAGCGTCAGGATCGAGCCGCCATCCGACATCATCTCGATCGCGCGCTTGGTGACGGCGACCAGGCTGTAGGCCGAGATGTTCATCGTCATCAGGAAGTTATCGAGCGTGGTGTCGTAATAATGGCCGCGCAGCTGGGTCTTGTCCGAATAGCCGATGGCGTGGACGATGAAGTCGATCGTCTCCCACCGCGCCTTGAGCTGGCCGAATGCCGCGTCGAGCGCGTCCATGTCGGAAACGTCGCAATCGATGAGGAAATCGCTGCCAAGGCTTTCCGCCAGCGGCTTGACGCGCTTGGCTAGGGCTTCGCCCTGATAGGAGAAGGCCAGTTCGGCGCCCTGTTCGTGCAGCTTCTTCGCGATGCCCCAGGCCAGGGACTTATCATTGGCAAGGCCCATGATCAGGCCGCGTTTACCCTGCATCAGACCGGTCATTCGTGTTCTTCCTGTGCTTCGTTGTTCTTGACGGCAGAACCGCCATTACCGTTCCCGCCCCCGGCAAGCATTTCCTGCTCCTCGGGGCTGACGGTGAGGGCCGCGTTGAGTTCGGCACCCGCAACCATCCCTAGTCCGACAAACCAGAAAAAGAAAAGCGCGATCATCACTCCGGCAAGGCTTCCGTAAGTCAGATCGTAAGCGATGAAATTGCGCAACACTCTGGGGAGTGCCCATGCGGTGGTGAGCCACCATGTCGTCACCAGTACCGCGCCAGGCCACCGGGGGAACCCTCGGCCCTGATAGCGCGTCGGCGCAAGCATGTAAAAAAGCACGTAAAGCGAGCCGAACAGCGTGCCCGTGGTGATCAGGCGCGACATCGCCAACTGGTAGTCGAAACGGGCGAGACGCGGGAACAGATCAAGCAGCACTTCCTCGATCAGCGAGATGAAGACCTGCGAAGACAGCGACAGCAGCATCAACAGCACCGCGCCAAAAATCAGCCCACCCGATATCAGCCGGTTGCGCCAGAACGCCCGGCGCTTGGTGATTCCATAGGCACGATGGAGAATATCGCGGATCGTTTCGATCAGGCTGGTCGCCGTCCACACCCCCAGCGCGCCGCCGACCCAGAGCAGCCAGCCGTGCCGCGCCCGCACTGCATCGCGCGCGACCGGGGCCAGCGCTTCTTCCACGCGCGGCGGCAAGGCCGCAAGCAGGGCCGAGATCGACTGGTCGAGCTGGCCCTGTTCGCCGAAGGCCGAATAGATCGCCGCCACCGCGATGCAGAACGGGAAGAGGGCAACGATCGTCATGTAGGCCAGATTGCCCGCGTGAATGAACCCGTCTTCCCAGGTTCCCTCGATGACGCGGCGGATAATGACGAACGGGCGCGTGGTCAGGTTGGGACGCGGAATGCGCGGCCCACGCCCCTCATGCCAGAGCAAGGCTGCCCGCCGCCGCGCCTCAGGCGTGATCGGGGGCTCGTTCGGCGGATCGACCTGCACCGGGCCGACATAGGCATTGTGAGCGAGTTGTTCAAATCCGGTAAGGATTTGAACATCATTTAACCGGCGAGATTTACACCAGATTGGCGAGCAATTCGCGCGCGCGGTCGCAATCGAGCGCCATCTGGGCCTTCAGGGCGTCGATCGAATCGAACTTCGCCTCGCCCCGCAGATAGTGGTGGAAGGCCACCTCGATTTCCTGATCGTAGAGATCGCCGGAAAAATCGAAGAAATGCGGCTCCAGCAATTCCTTGGGCGGGTCGAACGTCGGGCGAATGCCCATGTTGGCCGCGCCCATGACCACGCGGCCGCCGGGAAGATGGCCGGTCACCGCATAGATGCCGTAGCGCGGGCGCAGATAGTTCGCCATGTCGAGATTAGCGGTGGGGAAGCCGATCACGCGGCCGCGCTTGTCGCCGTGCTGGACGTGCCCACGGATCGCGAAAGGCCGCGTGAGGAGGCGCGCGGCCGTCTCGCAATCGCCCGAAGTCAGCGCATCGCGGATGCGGCTGGAACTGACCGGCTCACCCTGATCGAGCACGGCACCGACCGCGCGCGATTCGATGCCGAATTCGCCGCCCACGTCCCGCAGAACGCCGGGATTGCCGCTGCGCGCCTTGCCAAAGGTGAAATCGTCGCCGGTGACGACGCCCGCTACGCCAAGCTGCGCCGACAGGATCTTCTCGATCCACTCGGTGGCGGGCATGCCGGCCATCGCGCCGTCGAAGTGGAACACCAGCATGGCATCCGCCCCGGCCTTGGCGAAGAGTTCCTGCCGCTGGTCCAGCGTGGTCAGGCGGAACGGTTCGGCATCGGGCTGGAAATGACGGACGGGATGCGGATCGAACGTGGCGACGATCGCCTTGCGCCCGGTCGTCCGCGCCCAGCGAATCGCCTCGCCGACGACGGCCTGATGGCCGAGGTGGAATCCATCGAAGTTGCCCAGCGCCAATATGGCACCGCGCATGGCATCGGGAACGGGTTCACGGTTGTCGAGGCGAATCATGTCGTTTCGGGCCTATAAGTCGCGCACGAGCGTCACGAAAGCATATGCGGGGCGCTCGCCTTCCGCCGCATGGTCTTCGCGGGCGATCTGATGCCATTCGGGGCCGGTCTCGGGCATGAAGGTATCGCCTTCATAAGTCCCGTGAATCTCGGTCAGTTCGATACGCGCGGCGAGCCCGGTGAAGAGCCCGTAGATTTCGGCTCCGCCGATAACCGCAACCTCGCCATCGCCCGCCAGCTCGCGGGCCTGCTCGACACTATGCGCCACTTCGGCGCCGTCCGCCTGCCACGATTCGTCGCGGGTGAGCACGATGTGCCGGCGGCCGGGAAGCGGCGCGGGGAAGCTCTCGAACGTCTTGCGCCCCATGATCATGGGCTTTCCCATGGTGAGCGCCTTGAACCGCTTGAGATCGGCCGGAAGCCGCCAGGGCAAAGCCCCGTCGCGGCCGATCACGCCGTTGGCGGCGCGGGCATAGATGAGGAAAAGATCCTGCACCCGGCCGCCGGTCAGTCCTGCCCGAAGACGAGGCGCGTCACGTGCCCCATCTTGCGGCCTGGGCGGGCGGCCTCCTTGCCGTAGAGGTGAAGGTGGTTGGCCGGATCGGCAAGGATCGTCGGCCAGTCATGCGCCTCGTCACCGATCAGGTTGCGCATTTCCACCTTGTTCGCGGCGAGCCCGGTACCGCCCAGCGGCAGTCCGCAGATCGCGCGCACATGGTTCTCGAACTGCGAGGTGACCGCGCCTTCGATTGTCCAGTGCCCGGAATTGTGCACGCGCGGCGCCATCTCGTTGAACACAGGGCCGTTTTCGGTCGCAAAGAATTCGAGCGTGAGCACGCCGACGTAATCGAGCGCTTCGGCCACCTTGGCGGCAAGCGCGCGGGCAGCGGGAAGCTGCTCAAGAATCGCGGGCGATGCCGGAACCGTGCTGAGCGCGAGAATCCCGCTTTCGTGGACGTTCTCGGCCGAATCGAAGTAGCGGATATCGCCATCGGCGCCCCGGCACAGGATCACCGAGAATTCGGCGAAGAAAGTGACGAAGCCTTCGTAGATCAGCGGCTGGGCCGGAAGGTCGAGCCCTTCGGCGTCCGCCGGCGTCATGATCCGCCACTGGCCCTTGCCGTCATAACCGTCGCGCCGGGTCTTGAGGATGCCGGGCGTGCCGATCTGGGCAATCGCAGCCGCCAGATCCTCGGCCGAATCGACCGGGAAGAACGGCGCGGGCGTGCCGCCCAGTTCGGTGACGAAACGCTTCTCGTTCAGCCGGTCCTGCGCGGTTTCGAGCGCACGGGCATGGGCCAGCAGCGGCACGTCGCCCAGCGCCGCCAGCGGCGCGACAGGCACGTTCTCGAACTCGTAAGTCACGACGGCGCAGTCCGCCCCGAACTTCGCCATCGCCTCGGCATCGTCCCATGCGGCGCAAGTGAAGGCTGCGCTCACTTCGGCGGCGATAGAATCGGCCTCCGGCGCGTAGATGTGGCAGCGGTAGCCGAGCTGCGCGGCGGCCATCGCGATCATTCGGCCGAGCTGGCCGCCGCCGAGAATGCCGATGGTTTCGCCGGGGGGTATCATTACGCCGTTACTCGATATGTCAGGAGGGAAAGGGTCAGGACGGGCGGACAGCCACGCTTTCGGTCTGCGCGGCGCGGAAAGCCTTGAGCCGTTCGGCCAGCGCCGCATCGGTGATGGCCAGAATCGCGGCGGCGAGCAGGCCCGCATTGGCCGCGCCCGCTTCGCCGATGGCCAGCGTGCCGACCGGGATACCGGCCGGCATCTGGACGATCGAGAGCAGGCTGTCCTGCCCCGAAAGCGCCTTCGACTGGACCGGCACGCCCAGCACCGGCAGGTGCGTGAGCGCGGCAACCATGCCCGGCAGATGCGCAGCACCGCCGGCCCCGGCGATCACGACCTTGAAGCCTTCGTCGGCCGCACCCTTGGCGAAGTCCACCATGCGCTCAGGCGTACGGTGCGCCGAAACAATGCGCGCGTCATAGGCAATGCCGAGCTTGTCGAGCATCTCGGCGGCCTTGCCCATGGTCGGCCAGTCGGACTGGCTGCCCATGATGATCGCGACCGGCGGAGTGCCCGTTTCCGAAGCGGCCATCTCAGCGCTCCGAGAGATAGTAGCGGTCGAGCACCGTCAGATCGTCAGCCAGTTCGTAAACGATTGGCTGGCCGGTCGGGATCTCCAGACCGGTGATCTCGTCGTCCGAGATGTTCGAGAGGTGCTTCACCAGCGCGCGCAGCGAATTGCCGTGTGCTGAGACGAGCACGTCGGCGCCCGCCTTCAGGTGCGGCACGATCGATCCCTGATAGTAGGGCAGGACGCGCGCGATGGTGTCCTTGAGGCTTTCGGTCTGCGGCACGTCGATCCCGGCGTAGCGCGGATCGGTGGAGAGATCGAACTCGCTGCCCTTCTCCAGCACCGGCGGCGGCGTGTCGAAGCTGCGGCGCCAGATCTTCACCTGATCCTCGCCATGCTTGGCAGCGGTCTCCGCCTTGTTGAGGCCGGTGAGCCCGCCATAGTGACGCTCGTTGAGGCGCCAGTCCTTGGTTTCCGGGATCCACAGCAGGCCGGCAGCTTCCAGCGCGAAGTGCAGCGTGCGGATCGCGCGCGTTTGCAGCGAGGTGAAGGCGACGGTGGGCGCGATGCCCTTTTCCTTGAGCAGCGCACCGGCGGCGCGGGCCTCTTCCTCACCCTTTTCGGTAAGGTCCACGTCCCACCAGCCGGTGAAACGGTTTTCGAGGTTCCATTGGCTCTGGCCGTGGCGGACGAGAATCAGGCGAGGCAAGGCATCACTCCGAGGTCTGGTCGGCGCCCGGGGGAACGCCGGAAGGCAGGCGGACGTTATCTCCGCGCGCAGCCCCTAGCTTTCCGGGGACGATTTGGAAAGCCTGTCCGATTCGCAATCGTCGCCGATCGCGCGGTCGGCGCGCAGGTGAGTCTCGGCATCTTCGCTATCGACAGTCAGGGCCCGCGCCTGCGCCTTGCGGCGATGCAGATTTTCACGAAGCTTTGCCGCAAGCCTTTCCTCGCGGGTTTTCGCCGATTGTGCGTCTTTGGGCCGGCCGTTCATGCCGTTTTCAATGGCCTTGCGAAAAAGAATGCGCAAGCACCGCTTGACAATTGTCCCGCCCCCAGACATTAGCGCGCCCCTGCCCCGGGTCGCCGGCGGCAGGCGCTGAAGCGCTGGCCGAAAGGCCTTCGGATCAGGCGCTGCTGTAGCTCAGTGGTAGAGCGCGTCATTGGTAATGACGAGGTCGGGAGTTCAATCCTCCCCAGCAGCACCATTCCTTCCCTTTTACATTTTTGGAATCGGTGTCCGCCACGCGGTGGGCGATTCGCGCTGCGTCGGCACTTCACCGGGCGCGGCGATGCTTGAGCCTTGCCCATAGTCCGGGGTAAAGACGCCGCGATGGTGAGGGAATCGAATCGGATGGACCGGGCTCCGGCCCCTGCTTCGGCGGCCGGTATGCTGGCGGCGCTGATTCTCGCCGCCGTGCCGGGGATGGCCAAGGCCGATGTGCTCGAAATCGGCAAGGGCGGCACCTATCAATGGGTTGCCGGAGGGCCCGCGCGGGCCGCCATTGATCCCCTGACTCCGAATTCCGATGGCACGGGCACGGCCGAATTCACCGACAGTGCCGCGCCTCCTCCCGAAGTCGAAGCCGCCGCGCTTGCGCCGCAATCGATCACCGATGCGCTCGATGCCGCCGGTCCCACGCGCTGGCGTGCCCGCATCGCCCAGCTCGCCGCCAAGTACGACATCAGCCCGACTCTGCTGGAAGCGGTGGTCTGGCAGGAAAGCCGGTGGAATGAACTTGCCGTCTCGCCCGTAGGCGCGCGCGGCCTTACCCAGCTGATGCCCGGCACGGCCGCACAGATGGGCGTGAATGCGGGCGACCCCATGGCCAACCTCGAAGGCGGCGCGCGCTATTTGCGCATGCAGCTAGACGCCTTTGGCGGCGATATCGAAAAGGCGCTGGCCGCCTACAATGCCGGCCCCGGCCGCGTCGCCAAGGCTGGCGGAGTCCCCAATATTCGCGAAACCCGCGCGTATGTCGCAGCGATCATGGCGCGCCTCACGGATCCGGTGCGCCAATAAACGAGCCGCATCCGGGGACCTGTTGGTCCCGGACACGATTCCTGAAGCGCTTTGACGTCAATCCAGCAGGCGCTTTGCGATTCGGCGCACTTCCTCGCCCATGTCGGCACGGTCGAGCGCGATGGCGAGTGTCGCCTCGACGAAGCCCACTTTCGAACCGCAATCGAAGCGCTGGCCTGCAAAAGTCACCGCGTGGAACGGCTGCTGGCCGATAAGCTTGGCCATCGAATCGGTGAGCTGAATCTCGCCCCCCGCGCCCTTGCCCTGGTTGGCGAGCAGATCCATCACTTCGGGCTGTAGGATATAGCGCCCCGAAACGATCTTGTTCGACGGCGCGTCCTCGACCTTCGGCTTTTCGACCAGGCCCTTCACTTCGGTAAGATTGCCTCGCGATTCGCCCGGCGCGATCACGCCGTAGCTGGAGACTTCCTCGCGCGGCACTTCCAGCACCGAGACGAGGTTGCCGCCCACTTCATTGTAGGCCTCCACCATCTGCGCCATGCAGCCCGGCGAACCATACATCAGCTCGTCCGGCAGGAAGATCGCGAAAGGTTCGTCGCCCGTCACGGCACGCGCGCACCACACCGCATGGCCGAGCCCGAGCGGCACCTGCTGGCGCACGGTCACGAGATTGCCCGGCTGGATACGGGTGGGATCAAGCGCGTCGAGCGACTTGCCCCGCGCGCTCATCGTCGCTTCCAGTTCGTAGGCCGTGTCGAAATGCTCGACGATCGCGGTCTTGCCGCGGCCAGTGACGAAGATGAATTCCTCGATCCCCGCCTCCCGCGCTTCGTCCACCGCGTACTGGATCAGCGGCCGGTCGACGACCGGCAGAAGTTCCTTGGGGATGGCTTTGGTTGCGGGGAGAAATCGAGTGCCCAGGCCGGCAACGGGAAAGACGGCCTTGCGAACGGGCTTTTTGAACTGTTCTGCCGACATAGCCGAAAGTCTGGCTCCTTGATGTTTCGATGCGATTAAAGACACTTCGCAGACGCAGCGCAACTGTCCATCGCCGATCTGCTCCGGAACTGCCGAGGTGTGCTTGCTGCGGGCCCAAATCCCGCTAAAGGACGGGAAATGGACAAGATCATCATCGAAGGCGGCAAGCGCCTTTCCGGCACGATTCCTGTTTCGGGCGCGAAGAACGCGGCGCTGACCCTGCTGCCCTGCGCCCTGCTGACCGAAGAACCGCTGACGCTGCGCAATCTGCCGCGTCTGGCGGACATCGACGGGTTCCAGCACCTGATGAACCAATTCGGCATCTCGACGATGATCGCCGGCAACCGCCCGGAAGATTTCGGCCGCGTGATGACGCTTCAGGCGACGCGCATCACCAGCTCGGTCGCGCCTTACGACCTCGTGCGCAAGATGCGCGCCTCGATCCTCGTGCTCGGCCCGATGCTGGCGCGCATGGGTGAGGCCACCGTCTCGCTGCCCGGCGGCTGCGCCATCGGCAATCGCCCGATCGACCTGCACCTGAAAGCGCTCGAAGCGCTTGGCGCCCAGATCGAGATGGCGGCGGGCTACGTCCGCGCCGTTGCACCCGATGGTGGCTTGCCCGGCGGGCGCTATTCCTTCCCGGTGGTCTCGGTCGGCGCGACCGAGAACGCGCTGATGGCCGCCGTGCTCTGCACCGGCACCTCGACGCTCCATAATGCCGCGCGCGAGCCGGAAATCGTCGACTTGTGCAACCTGCTCGTCGCGATGGGCGCGCAGATCGAGGGCATCGGCACTTCCGACCTCACCATCCACGGCGTGAAGCGCCTCCACGGCGCGACCTACATGGTCATGCCCGATCGTATCGAAGCGGGCTCCTATGCCTGCGCGGCCGCGATCACCGGCGGTGAAGTCACGCTCAAGGGCGCCAAGATCGAGGACATGGAAGCGACCGTGCAGGCCCTGCGCGACGCCGGCGTCCATGTCGAGCAGACTGCAGGAGGCCTCCACGTCGCCGCCGATGGTCCGTTGAAGCCCGTCACCCTCTCGACCGCGCCCTACCCCGGTTTCGCCACCGACATGCAGGCCCAGCTCATGGCCCTGCTTTGCCGCGCCGAGGGCTCCAGCGTGCTGACCGAAACGATCTTCGAGAACCGCTACATGCACGTTCCCGAACTCAATCGCATGAGCGCACATATCGAGACCAAGGGCCGCACCGCGATCGTCCACGGCGTGCCGAAGCTGACGGGTGCCGAAGTCATGGCGACCGACTTGCGCGCTTCGATGAGCCTGGTGATCGCCGGCCTCGCGGCCGAGGGCGAGACGCAAGTCCACCGGCTCTATCACCTCGATCGCGGTTATGAGCGGCTTGAGGAAAAGCTCGCTCTGGTCGGCGCGCAGATCGAACGGATCGGCGGCGACTGAGGCAACCGCGCCCAGCGTCCTGCGTTGCTTCACGTGGAACACCCCCGGAATGGCAATTCCATGCAGACACCGGGGGCCTGGTGGGGCCACGTCCCCCAAAGAGGAGCAGGACCGATGGGACTGATCAAGTTGGCCGTCGCCGGTGCCGCCGGCTACGCGCTCTATAAGTACGCAACCCGGGACCAGGAAGAACCGCTGGCGGCCACCGCCGGCAACGGAACCGCGTGCCCGCCGGTACGCGATGCGGGCCCCGAAAACATGACAACCAAGCCGAAGAAGTGGTCGAAGACCGACGAGGCGATCGACGAGAGCTTCCCCGCCAGCGATCCGCCTTCCACCTATTAAAACCCTCCACATGCAAAAAGGGCGGCAACTTCGCAGTTGCCGCCCTTTTTGCATGTTCATTCCAGCAGACGGCGCGCGGCACGGTCCAGCAACGTCTCATCGTCGCTGACTTCGCCCAGGAGTACCACCTCGCCACGTTCGTCGCGGCGGGCAATGAGAATGGTGAATTCGCTGTCCTTGCCCACTTCGCTCAGCGCCTTGGGCGATAGCGCGCGCAGGCCGCGCACCATGCGATCATGGCGCGTCTCGCCCTGTGCGGCACGGTCGCTCTCCTCGCGGCGCAGGCGGCGTTCGTCGCGGACGACGGCCTTGATGCCGCCCGGTTGCGCGGCCAGGAACGGCGTCAGATCGCCCCGTCCGAGCCCCAACCGCTGGGCATGGGCAATGACTCCGGCGAATTCGGTCAGGCGGGTCTTGTCATAGTCGGCGCCGAACACGAGCTTCATGAGCGGCACCAGCGGCGCACGGTCCTGCACCTTGAGGCCCGCATCTTCCAGCAATTCGGCAAGTTCATCGGGCGCGTCAGAGGCCGCCAGCACGAAGTCGTAGGCGCGGCCGATCGCCGCATAGAGCGCCTGACGAGAGCGATCCTCGGCCCCCACCGCCGCCTGCGCCAGTTCGCGCGCGGAGGCCAGCCAATCGGCCAGTTCCATGTCGGCGGTGAGTTCGAGGATATCCAGTTCGCCGGTTTCATCGAGCATGCCCGGTTCGCCGAGCATAAACGTGTCATCGAGCACGAACTCGCCATCGCCCGAGCCGCCGAAAGCCTCACCCTCGCCGAAAGCCACATCGGGCAGGGCCCCGCCCGCACCCGCGATTTCGGCCGGGCCATCGGCCCAGCCGCCGAGCGGCAGCGGCTCGCGCGGGAGCGGCGAACGTGCGACGAGCATATCGTCCACCTGCCGCATCAGCGCGTCGGTGCTCGCCTGATCGGCGATCTCCTTCCAGTTGATGACGCCGTAGATCCACTCGATCCGCGAAGGATCCCGCGCGAAAGGCAGCAGGATGCCGCGATAGAGCACTGTCGCCCCGCGCAGATTGACGAATTCCGCCTCGAATCCGATCGGCGCCTCGTTGGCGAGAATCTGCATGTAATGGTCGGTAATGCGCGAGAGCAGCGAGCGACTGGGCACTTGCCCCAGACTGCCGATTTCGCCCTGCGCGCCGCATTCCTCGGCCAGTGCGGCGCCGAGCCATGCGATCCGGGGATCGTCGATACCGCCGGAAAAGTCGAGCAGGACGCCGTGAGGGCCGAAATCGGGGTGTTCGTCCGGCCTCAGGTCGGCAATGTCGGGGAACTGGCGGTCCCCCAGCAGGCTGGCCCAGAAGTTATAGGCGCGCACCTGCATGCGCCGTTCGTCGCCCATGGCGAAAGACGAGCGGGTCTCATGCCCGCCGATGCTGTCGTCCGAATCATAGCCACTATCCGGCCCATCCCGGGTGGTGAACTCGCCGCGCAACGTATCCATCGTCGGAAAACCCCATTTCAGTGGTTCCGATTGTGATCCATCGTGGTGAATCATTCTTTAAAGCGCGGCAGGAAATGCCGCGTAGCAATGCCCTGTCTCGCGAACCCCGTCAGCGCGGTCGCAGCACGCCCTCGCCCGGGCGCGGCATCGGCGCTATGAATCGCAGCACGATGAAGGACACGAACAGCAGCACCGCCCCGCCGTGGAGTGCGAACGGCAGTCCCTTCCAGTCCGCCAGCGTGCCCCATGTTCCGGCCCCCATCGCCATGCCGCCGAACGTCACCGCCTGATAGATCGACAGGCAGCGGCCCAGCACCTCATCGGGCGAGCGCATCTGCACGGCGGTGTTGATCGTGGTGAGAATCAGCACCCAGCTCACCCCGGCCAGAAAAGCGCTGGGCATGACCGCCACCAGCGTATGCCCCGCCGCGGCAATCAGCAGCGCCACGATATAGAGCGACGCCCCCAGTGCGAGAATGCCCTCCAGCCCCAGCCTACGGCGAATCGGGCCGATCGACGGCGCCGCCAGTATCGAGCCGATGCCGAACAGGCCGAGCATGATTCCATAATCGACCTCGCTGCCGTGGATCGACGTGTTCACCACCCCCGGAAGCAGCGACTGGAAAGTTGCAAGGCAAAAGCCCAGCCCGAAGCCGCGAATCAGGATCCGTCGCAGCGGCACGGACCGCGCGCAAAAGGCAATCCCAGCACCGACGGCGGGCAGGATCGGGCGGGCATTGATGGTCCGCGCCTCGGGCCGCCACCAGAGCAGCACAACGATCAGACCGATATAGCTCACCGCATTGATCGCGAATGCGAAAGCCGGATTCCAGATCGAGATCAGTAGCCCGCCCAGTGCCGGGCCAACCGAGCGCGCGATGTTGAACGAGATCGAATTGAGCGCGATCGCCTGCGGCAATTGCTCGGGATCGACCTGTTGCCGCACCGAGGCCTGCCACGCGGGCGAATTGAGCGCTGTGCCCGTCCCCACGCCGAACGTGAAGCTCAGCAGCAGGTATGGCGTCATCCACCCGGCATAAGTCAGCACCGCCAGCAGCGCCGAGACCACCAGCATGCCCACTTGCGAGATGAGCATGACCATGCGGCGGTCGTAATTGTCGGCGATAGCCCCGGCGAAGACGCCCAGAAACATGATGGGCACAGTTGCCGAGGCCTGCACCAGCGCAACCAGTTTGTGCGACGTGGTCAGCTCGGTCATCAGCCAGGCCGCTCCCACGCTCTGGAGGGTCGAGCCGAGGTTCGAGAACAAGTTGGCGATCCAGATCGCGCGGAACACCGGATAGCGGAACGGCGAGAATGTGCCGTGCGCGGGGCGCGGGACCAGCCCCGAGGTCGCCGCGTCGACGACGTCCTCGATCAGTTCCTCGACGATATCGTGCTGCTTGGTCACCCTACCGCGTTAAGCCGCAAGCGCCTGATCGGCAACCGCCCGGCCTGCTTTCACGGCGTGGCGATGCCGCGATCGGTGCCGCAGAGGTGATCCCAGAAGCGGAAATAGAGTCCATAGTTGCAGCGATAATGCTCGTGATGGCGATGATGGTGGCTCGCCGTGATCAGCCAGTGCCCCAGCCGCGAGGTAACCAGCCGGCGCGGGAACATTTCCCAGCCCATGTGATTGGCGATTCCCATCACCGTCATGATTGTCAGCACCAGCCCCAGCATGCCGACGTGAATCGGCACCACGAAGACCAGTGCCGGGATGACTACCGCGCCGGTCACCGCTTCCAGCGGATGGAAACTCATCGCCGCCCATGCCGTCGGCGGGCGGCTTGCGTGGTGGACCGCATGCATCATCCGAAACACGCGCGGTCGGTGCATCCAGCGGTGAGTCCAGTAAAACCAGGTGTCATGGAGGAAGAGGTAGACGAGCAGTGAAAGCGGCATCCACCAGAGCGGAAAGGCGCGCGGATCGGTGTAGATCCGGGTCCATCCGTGTGCCTGCCAGCCCCAGGCGACCACGCCCGCCGGGATTCCGTAGATCGCGCTCGACAGCAGCGACCAGCGGATCTCGGCGCAAACCTGCCCCTGCATGCCCGAGTAGAGTCCGGGCCGCACCCGCGCGGTGATCCACGCGAAGAGTCCCGAAGTGCCGAGATAGCGCAGGCCGACGATCGCCGTCATGCTGACGGCAGACATGCAAAGCGCCCAAAGGCCGGGACCGGAAATCGAAGGCATTGGGGGCTTATGCGCTGTCAGATCGATCGTGGCCAGCACGCAACCGAAGCTCCTCCCCTACAAGGGGAGGTGGCAGCGCGAAGCGCTGACGGAGGGGTGTCACCGCTGGAGAGGAACCCCTCAGCCGGACCGATGGTATGGATGCCCCGCCAGAATGGCGGTCGCCCGCCACAACTGCTCGGCCAGCATCGCGCGGGCCAGCAGATGGGGCCAGGTCATCCGGCCGAAGCAGAGAAGATGGTCGGCCCGGGCGCGGGCCTCGTCGCCGTGGCCGTCCGCCGCGCCGATCAGGAAGCGGCACTCGCGCACGCCCTCATCGCGCCAGCGACCCAGAAGTTCGGCGAATTCCTCGGAACTCATCACCTTGCCGCGTTCGTCCAGCAGGACTTCGCGGAAAGGCGTAAGCGAGGGCGGCGGCACTTTGCCGCCGGTATCGGGCAGTTCGGTGTGCCTGAAAGGCCATGTGAGACGCTTGGCATAGCGGTCAAGCAGCTCGGCCTCGGGCGAGCGGGCGATCTTGCCGCGGGCGATGATGTGGAGAAGCATTCCTCCAGCATCGTCCCCCGGTGCGGAGCGCGCAAGCCCCGGTGGCGCATGGAGATGCGCCATCTTGCCGTTTCAGGGCCCGGCCACGCGTCGCGGCCGGGCTATCCCATCAGGCCCTGTCTAAACCTCAGGCGGCGCCGGAAGGACCGTCAAAGCCCCACATGCGTTCAAGGTTATAGAAGCTGCGCACTTCCGGGCGGAACAGGTGAATGACAACGCTGCCGGCGTCGACCAGCACCCAGTCCGCTGCAGGCAGACCTTCGATGCGGGCATGACCGAAGCCGCCCTGTTTGAGTCGTTCGCCGAGTTTCTGTGCCATCGCCGCCACCTGGCGGGTCGAACGGCCCGAAGCGATCACCATAAAATCGGCGATGCTCGACTTGCCTTCGAGGTCGATGGTGACAAGGTCCTGCGCCTGATCGTCGTCAAGGCTTTGCAGGACGAGGGCCAATTGCGGGTCGTCGGACTCGACAATGGCCGGGGGCTTGGCGCCGGTTTCGGCCGGCTGTATCTGTGCCTGTGGCATCTAGTGGGGTACTGCTCCTTTCTCACGACCGTCAGGGCAGGATCCGGGGATCCTGCCACCTTCGATCTCACTTTCGATATGCGGACGTGCGAAAGAAAGGCAAAATGCCCCACTCACGCTGCATGTCCGGGGATACGGTGGTGCGTGACACCATCCCGAAGGAAGCCGGCGCGCGAAAGTCTTTCCATGGACTTTCGGTCCCACTCCGGATCGGCCTGGCGGATCGCCGTGGCCGACCGCTCATCGGGGTCGAATCGCAATGTCACCAGCGCGGGTGCGCTCCACCTTTCCGGACTGCGAAGACTGTGCTGGGGCCTCCGGAATCTCCCCAACCAGGCCATCGCGGGGCTCGCGAAGGCAGCGCCATCATACCCCGGACGGGCAATTACCGCAATCGGCATGAGTCTCGCGATGGCGCGCCAGTCTTTCCACTGGTGGAACTGGGCCAGATTATCGGCCCCCATCAACCACACAAAGCGCCGCCGGGGGTAGCGCCGCAGCAGTGCGCGCAGGCTGTCGACCGTGTAGCGGGTGCCCAGTTCGCGCTCGATCACGGTCGCCCGGATTTGTGCACGCCGCGCCTGCTTCGCGGCCGAGTCCAAGCGGGCGGCAAGCGGTGCCATGCCGGCCTTGGGCTTGAGCGGGTTACCGGGCGAAACCAGCCACCAGACCTCGTCGAGCCCCAGCGCTTCGGCTGCGAAAAGGCTGATCCGCCGGTGCCCGCCATGCGCCGGATTGAAGCTGCCGCCCAGCAGCCCGGTAACGGGGCCGACGCGCCGATGGGACACCTCGGTCGAGAAAATGCCGCTCAGGGTCGGGCCTGCCCGGTGCCGCGCACGATCCACTTGTATGTCGTCAGCCCTTCAAGCGCGACCGGTCCGCGCGCATGAAGACGGCCCGTGGCAATGCCGATCTCGGCGCCGAGCCCAAATTCGCCGCCATCGGCAAACTGGCTCGATGCGTTGACCATGACGATGGCGCTGTCCACTTCCGCCAGGAAGCGCTCCGCCGTCGCCGCATCCTCGGTGACGATCACATCGGTGTGATGCGACGAATGCGCCGCAATATGATCGAGTGCGGCATCGAGGCCGTCCACCACTGCGACCGAAAGGACCGCATCGAGGTACTCGGTATCCCAATCCTCGTCGCTCGCGGGGAGAATGCGCGGATCGAGTGCCTGCGCACGGGCATCGCCGCGCAGTTCGCAGCCTGCGTCGAGCAGCTTGCGAACTACCGCACCCGAAGCGGAGAACTGCGTATCGAGCAGCAGCGTCTCCATCGCCCCGCAAATGCCGGTGCGACGCATCTTGGCATTGAGCGCAAGACCCACCGCCATCTCCGGATCGGCGGCGGCGTGGATATAGGTGTGGCAGATGCCGTCGAGGTGCGCGAGCACCGGCACCCGCGCATCGGCCTGAACGCGCGCGACAAGGCTCTTGCCGCCGCGGGGCACGATCATGTCGATCAGCCCGGCCGCCGTCAGCATGGCGCCGACTGCCGCACGGTCCTGCGTGGGCATGAGCTGAATCGCCGCCTCGGGCATGCCCGCAGCGACAAGGCCTGACGTCATGGCGTCAAGGATCGCCCGGTTCGAATGAAGCGCTTCGGTGCCGCCGCGCAGCAGCGCCGCATTGCCCGAACGCAAGCAGAGCGCGGCGGCATCGGCGGTGACGTTGGGACGGCTTTCGTAAATGATGCCGATCAGCCCGATCGGAATGCGCACGCGCGAAAGCTGGAGGCCGTTGGGTCGCTCGCCGGTGGAAATCACTTCGCCGACCGGATCGGCGAGCCCCGCCACTTGCTCCACGGCATCGGCGATACCGGCGAGCCTTGCGGAATCGAGGCGCAGACGGTCGAGCATCGCGCCGGTCAGGCCCTTGGCCTCCCCGGCCGCCACATCGATCGCATTGGCGGCAAGAATCGCTGGCGCGGCGCGGCGTAGCGCGGCAGCGGCGGCGCGCAGGGCGTCTGCCTTCTGCGCATCGCTCATCTTCGCAAGGTCGCGCTGGGCGGCGCGGCCTGCGTGGGCCAACCGGGCGACAAGCGCCTCGGGAGCCTCGACAACCTCTTGGGCGGCAAGCGTGGTCTGCTCGGTCATGGAGGCGGCGTAGCACCGTTGCGCGAACCTGTCACCGATGCGGCCGACCGATGCATGTCATGCAATCGTCGCCTGTCAGTCATCCACAGGGAAATTTTGCGAATCTCTGGTACTTTTGCGCGAATTCAACAGGATAGAGCCGCGAATCGAGGTTAATTCTGGAAAACGGTTTGCCGCAAATGCGCAACCGTTCCCTCAATTCATCGCAACCGCGGTCCGTCTCATCCCGTTTTTGCAACCATTCGGGGCGAGTCGATTCGCCTTTGCCCCCCTCCCCTGCTAGCCCGCCGCCCGGGGTCAAGAACAAGCTTTCCAAGCGGGGTCGTTTTGAAGTTCATCTCTGCCGAGACGCTCAAATCGCGTCTCCAGGCGGCTTTTCCCGAACGCGAATTCATCATGCGCTCGCAGGGACAGGTCCGCTTCATCCGCATTTCGTCGCGAATGCAGAAAGTGGCCGCTGGCGCCTGCGCCATGCTGCTGGGCGCTTGGTGCGTGTCGATGGGCGCGGTCGCCGTCTCGCAGTTCAGCTCGACCAGCGAGCATGCCATGCTGCGCATGCGCGAAGCCAATGTCGCCACTGCCGAGAGCCGCGTACAGCAGTATCGCAATAATCTCGACGGCACCGTGGCCGATCTTGCGCGCCGCCAGAAGTTCATCGAGACCATGGTCGAAGCGCACATCGGCGATCTGCCGGAAGACGCCAAGCCCGGTGAAACCGGGGCCGACAGCAGCGCCGAAGCCGCCAAAACCGTCAAGAAAGTCAGCGTCGCGGTGCCCGAGGCCGGCAAGCTCGCCGGGGTGGAAGCCGAACAGCTCGCCTTCGTTGAACGCCTGACCCGCTATGCCGACCGCCGTGCCGCCTCTACCGCCGACACGATCCGCAAGCTCGGACTCAATCCCAACTCTATCGCTGCCGGCAATCGCGGCGGCGAGGGTGGTCCGCTCGAAAAGCTCTCCACGGCGGCCGATGGTTCGATCGACCCGCGCTTCCAGCGTCTTGGCCAGAGCCTTGCCCGCATGGACGCGCTGGAAAACGGCCTCGCCTCGATCCCGCAGGTGAGCCCCGCGCACGTCGCCTACGTTTCCTCCAGCTTCGGCTACCGCGCAGACCCCTTCACCGGCGGCGCTGCGTTCCACGCCGGACTCGACTTCCCCGGCCCGATGGGCTCGCCGATCTACGCCGCCGCCAAAGGCCGCGTGACTTTCGTCGGCCAGCGCCAGGGTTACGGCAACTGTGTAGAGATCAGCCACGGCAATGGTTTGATGACTCGTTACGGCCATCTTTCGGGCTTTAGCGTCCATCCCGGCCAACTCGTCGACGGCGGTACCCGCATCGCCGCAATGGGCTCGACCGGCCGCTCCACGGGCCCCCACCTCCACTTCGAGGTGCGAATCAACAACCGGCCCGTCAATCCGCGCACCTTCCTAGAGGCCGCCCGAAATGTTCAGCAAGAAGCCCGATAACGCTATGGCCAAGACCTTTTCCAGCACAACTGCCCGCACCGGCTCCACGAGCTTTTCGGTGCTCGGCACCGATACTGCCATTACCGGCAACATCGTGGCTTCTGTCGATCTCCATATCGACGGCCGCGTAACCGGTGACATTTCCTGCAAATCGCTCGTCCAGGGCGATGCCAGCGAGATCGCGGGTGCGATCAGCGCCGAGACCGTGCGCATTGCCGGTTTCGTGCGGGGCAGCATCTCCGCACGCGAAGTCGTGATCCTGCGCACCGCGCGCATCGAGGGCGACGTTTCCTACGACGCGCTCACTATCGAACAGGGCGCCCGCCTCGAAGGCCGGCTCAACCCGAACGGCGGGCAGATTCCGCCTGCCATCGCCCAGCTCACCGATGAAAGCGAGCTGGTTCCGGCGGAGTGATATTCGGCGTTTGAGGGGGGGGCATGGGTACAGACCCGTTTATTGCCCTTCCTCTGCGAAAAGCCCCGTCGTTCCCCCGAGCGTTCGTTCATCACCGCGCGCGTGATGAAGCAACTCAGACGTCGCCCCCGCGAAGGCGGGGGCCGCGCTGCCTTTTCGCTACCTCGTAAGAAAAGCGGGGTCCCCGCCTTCGCGGGGACGACGACGTTTGATTTTTGATTTTGCAATCTGGCGTAGGCCTACGCCCGGCATATCCCTCCACCTCCCGCACAAACAAAAAGCCCCGTGACGAACGCATCGTCACGGGGCTTTTTGTATTTCGTCGCGTGGAAGACGAAGGGACGATTACTCGCCCTGATCCCCCGCAGCCTCGGCAGCTCGCTTGGCCTGGAGCCAGGCGGCGACTTCGGCTTCCTGCGCGGCTTCCGAAGCAGCGCGCGAGGCGGCTTCGCGTTCGGCGCGCAGTTCCTCGATCAGCGCTTCGCGATCGTCGACCAGACGCTCATCGCTCAGGCCGTCGTCCTCGATGCCGGCCTTCTTGGCGGCCTTGAAGACGATGAAATCGAGTTCACGCTGCGAGCACAGGCCCAGCGTGACCGGATCCTTCGGCGTGATGTTGGCGATGTTCCAGTGCGAACGATCGCGGATCGCGGCGATGGTGTTGCGCGTGGTGCCGATCAGCTTGCCGATCTGCGCGTCCGAAACCTCGGGGTGATTGCGCAGAATCCACGCAATGCCGTCGGGCTTGTCCTGACGCTTCGAGACCGGGGTGTAACGCGGGCCCTTGGTACGGCTCACGGTAACAGGGGCGCGGTGCATCCTGAGCTTGTACTCGGGATTTGCCTGACCCTTCTCGATCTCTTCCATGGTCAGCTCTCCCGAGCGGACCGGATCGCGGCCGGTATACTTGGCGGATGCCAGATCGTCGGCCATCGCCTGCACTTCGAGCATGTGCAGGCCGCAGAACTCGGCAATCTGCTCAAAGGTCAACGCTGTCGTGTCGACCAGCCACGAGGCGGTCGCGTGCGGCATCAGCGGAGTGGGCTGGCTCATGTCTCTATCTCCGGCGGAAACAATAAGGGCCGCCCCTTCGCGGAGCGGCCGTACGGCTCCGATTTAGGGAAACTTTGCGGCTTCGGCAAGCACAAGCCTTGATTTTGGCAATTCCATCCTGCGTGATTTTGAAACGACTTGGCAAAACCATCAGGGGGACGAGTCAGGATTTGCTCAACCGCGTCACGAAACTACGTGGCAGCGCATCTTCCGTACGCGACTTGCGGACGGCAGCCCGGGTCAGATCTCCAGCACGATCTTGCCGACATGATCGCCCGCCTCCATCCGCGCATGGGCCGCAGCGGCCTCTGCCAGCGGGAAGCACGCATCCATCACCGGGCGCAGTTCGCCGTCCTCGACCAGAGGCCAGGCATTGGCGAGAATTTCCTGCGCCAACAGTCCCTTGAACGCATCCGAGCGCGGACGCAGGGTCGATCCGGTGAGGGTGTAGCGACGGGTCATGACCACGGCCATGTTGATCTCGGCCCGGGTGCCGCCCTGTACCGCGATCGTCACATGCCGGCCGTCGACAGCGAGGCACTTCAGATTGCGCGCGACATAGTCGCCGCCCACCATGTCCAGAACGAGGTCGACGCCCTTGCCATCGGTGATTCGCGCCACTTCCTCGACGAAATCGCTGGTCTTGTAGTCGATCGCATGGGCCGCGCCGATCTCCAGCGCGCGGGCGCACTTCTCGGGCGATCCACAGGTCACGATCACGGTCAGCCCGAAATGCCGGCCCAGCATGGCCGCCATCGTGCCGATACCGCTGGTGCCGCCATGGACCAGCATCGTCTCGCCATCGCGGGCGTAGCCGCGCTCGAACACGTTGTGCCAGACGGTGAAAAGCGTCTCCGGAAGCGCCGCCGCTTCATCCAGCCCAAGCCCTTCGGGCACCGGCAGGCAGTGCACCGCCTTGGCCAGGCAATATTCGGCATAGCCGCCGCCACTGACGAGCGCACAGACCGACTGGCCGGGCAGAAACTCGGTCACCCCCTGCCCCAGCGCGGCGACCTGCCCCGAGATTTCGAGGCCGGGAATCGGCGAGGCGCCCGGCGGCGGCGGATATTTGCCCTGACGCTGTACCACATCGGGGCGGTTAACGCCCGCATAGGCAACCTTGACCAGAACTTCGCCCGGGCCCGGCTCGGGAACCGGCAAAGTGACGGGCTTGAGCACATCAGGACCACCCGGCGCATCGAAGCCGATCGCAGTCATATCTTTAATGGCGTTAACTAACATAGGCATCCTGTTGCCACAGACCCACTATACAAGGGAACATGTTTTGAGACCATTGACAGCAAGCATCTCCGGTCCGATGCTGCAATGCAATGGACGATGATGATCGACCGCGGCGGCGGTCGCCCGAGGTAGAACTCGGAGCCGCCAGCCTTCTCGCCAGCGAAAGCCTGGAGCGCTATTCGCTGGACGAACTCGGCGCACGCATCGCCCTCCTCGAAGCAGAAATCGAACGGATCCGCGCGCATCGCCGCGCGGCCCAGGCACACATGCTCGCGGCCGATGCCCTGTTCAGGCCCAAGACGCCATGACGGGCGCGAGCTTCACCCCTCGCCCGGGCGAACATCTCGCAACCGTCGCGAGCATGCCTATATGGAGCAGGAAACCCGAAACCGAACATTCCATATCTTGCCTCAAGCTCCCCCGCCCCAAGCTTTCCCCCAAGGAGAGTCCCACTCCCACATGAAAGTTTCCTAGATGCCCAGCTTCGCGCAAAGCCTAGAAAAGACCCTTCACGCCGCGCTCTCGCACGCTTCAGAGCGCAGCCATGAGTACGCAACGCTCGAGCACCTGCTGCTCGCCCTGATCGATGATCCGGACGCGGCACAGGTCATGCAGGCATGCGGAGTGGACCTTGGCGACCTCGGTGACGTCGTACGCCAATACCTCGACCAGGAATACCAGTCGCTGAAGACCGAGGAAAAGGGCGATCCCGCCCCCACCGCCGGCTTCCAGCGCGTGATCCAGCGAGCGATCCTGCATGTCCAGTCCTCCGGCAAGGACACCGTGACCGGTGCCAACGTGCTGGTTGCCCTGTTCTCCGAGCGCGATTCCTATGCGGTCTACTTCCTGCAACAGCAGGACATGAGCCGCCTCGACGCCGTCAGCTACATCAGCCACGGCATCGGCAAGGGCGGCAAGCGCGTCGAGGATCGCGCCCCCAAGGGCAGCGAAGACCAGGCGCCGACTCCCGAAGAGAAGGCCGAAACCAAGAGCGCGAACAAGAAGGATTCCGCGCTCGACCAGTTCACCGTCAATCTCAATGAGAAGGCGCTGCTGGGCAAGGTCGACCCGCTGATCGGTCGCGGCCCCGAAGTGGACCGCACGATCCAGATCCTCTGCCGCCGTTCGAAGAACAACCCGCTCTACGTGGGCGATCCCGGCGTCGGCAAGACCGCCATCGCCGAAGGTCTGGCGCGCAAGATCGTCGAAGGCGAAGTGCCCGAGGTGCTTTCCGAAGCGGTGATCTACTCGCTCGACATGGGCTCGTTGCTGGCGGGCACGCGTTATCGCGGTGACTTCGAGGAACGCCTGAAGCAGGTCGTCTCCGAACTGGAGAAGATGCCGCACGCGATCCTGTTCATCGACGAGATCCACACGGTGATCGGCGCCGGCGCCACCAGCGGCGGCGCGATGGACGCTTCGAACCTGCTGAAGCCCGCACTGTCGGGCGGCACGATCCGCTGCATCGGTTCGACCACCTACAAGGAGTTCCGCAACCACTTCGAGAAGGACCGCGCCCTGTTGCGCCGGTTCCAGAAGATCGACGTGAACGAACCCACGGTGGAAGACACGATCAAGATCCTGCGCGGCCTGCGCACGGCCTTCGAGGAACACCACAAGGTCAAGTACACGCCGGACGCGATCAAGACCGCCGTCGAGCTTTCGGCGCGCTACATCAATGACCGCAAGCTGCCCGACAAGGCGATCGACGTGATCGACGAAGTGGGCGCGATGCAGATGCTGGTGCCCCCCAGCCGCCGCAAGAAGACGATCACCGCGCGCGAAATCGAGCAGGTGATCGCAACGATGGCGCGCATCCCGCCCAAGTCGGTCAGTTCGGACGACAAGAAGGCGCTCGAAAACCTCGAACGCGATCTGAAGCGCGTGGTCTTCGGTCAGGACAAGGCCATCGAGGTGCTTTCCACCGCGATGAAGCTCAGCCGCGCGGGCCTGCGCGATCCGGACAAGCCGATCGGCTCGTTCCTGTTCTCCGGCCCCACCGGCGTCGGCAAGACCGAGGTCGCCAAGCAACTCGCCTCGATCATGGGCATCCCGATCCAGCGCTTCGACATGTCCGAATATATGGAGCGTCACTCGGTCAGCCGTCTGATCGGCGCCCCTCCGGGCTACGTCGGCTTCGATCAGGGCGGTCTGCTCACCGATGCGGTGGACCAGCAGCCGCACTGCGTGCTCCTTCTCGACGAAATCGAAAAGGCGCACCCCGATCTGTTCAACATCCTCCTGCAGGTGATGGACAACGGCAAGCTGACCGACCACCACGGCAAGACCGTGGACTTCCGCAACGTGGTCCTGATCATGACCACCAACGCGGGCGCGTCGGACATGGCCAAGCAGGGCATCGGTTTCGGTGACACGTCCAAGGCGGATGCCGGGGACGAGGCGGTGAAGCAGATGTTCAGCCCCGAGTTCCGCAACCGTCTCGATGCCATCGTGCCCTTCGCCTATCTCGCCAAGGAAACGATCAGCCGGGTGGTGGACAAGTTCATCCTTCAGCTGGAACTCCAGCTGGCGGACCAGAACGTCCACATCCAGTTCGACTCCGACGCGCGCGAATGGCTGGGCCATCGCGGCTATGACAAGCTCTACGGGGCGCGGCCGATGGCCCGTGTCATCCAGGAGAAGGTCAAGCAGCCGCTGGCGGAAGAGCTGCTGTTCGGCAAGCTGGCCTACGGCGGCGAAGTCCATGTTTCGGTCAAGGAAGACGGGCTGAACTTCGAACTGGCCCCCGCCGCCCCCAAGGTGGTCAAGGCCAAGAAGAAGCCCGCCGTGAAGAAGACGGTGAAGAAGCCCGGCACCCAGCCGGAACCCAACACCGACGACTGAGACGGCGCTGCTGCACTCAAGAGAAAATGGGGTGGGAACCACGCGGTTCCCGCCCCATTTTTCCATTCATGGCCCGTGATTTCGCCTGGATCAGACCGGAGCCCCAGGGCATCCACATCGCTCCGGCCGATTGCTGGATCGATCCCTCGATCCCCGTTGCCCATGCGCTGGTGACGCATGGTCATTCCGATCACGCGCGCGGTGGCCACGGCGTGACCGTGGCGACGCCGGAGACGCTGGCGATCATGGAACTGCGCTATGCCACCAACGAAGGCGCCCAGCCGGTGCTTTATGGCGAGACGCTACGCCTGCCGGGCGATGTCTCGGCCACGTTCTTTCCCGCCGGACACGTGCTGGGATCGGCGCAGATCCTGCTCGAACACGCGGGCGAGCGCGTCGTCATCACCGGCGATTTCAAGCGCCGCCCCGATCCCACCTGCGCGCCTTTCGAGGTGGTGCCTTGCGACGTGCTCGTCACCGAGGCGACCTTTGCGCTTCCGGTGTTCCGCCATCCGCCCGTCGAGCACGAGATTGCCAAGCTGCTCTCTACTCTTGCCGCCAATCCGGAACGCTGCGTGCTTGTCGGCGCCTATGCACTGGGCAAAGCGCAGCGCCTGATCGCGGAACTGCGCCGCGCGGGACATACCACACCGATCTACCTCCACGGGGCGATGGAGGCGATGTGCCGCCTCTACGCTCGCTTCGGGATCGATCTTGGCGACTTGCGGCTGGTGAGTGACGTCAAGACGCCGGAACTCGCCGGGCAGATCGTGATCGCGCCGCCTTCGGCGCTCAATGACCGCTGGAGTCGTCGCCTGCCTGACCCGATCACCGCCATGGCCTCCGGCTGGATGCGCGTCCGTCAGCGCGCCCGCCAGCGGATGGTTGAGCTTCCACTCGTCATCTCGGATCACGCCGATTGGGACGAACTCACCCGGACCATAACCGAGGTGAATCCGGCCGAGACATGGATCACTCATGGCCGCGAGGATGCGATGCTGCGCTGGTGCGAGTTGAACCAACGCCGGGCACGGGCACTCGCGCTGGTGGGTTACGAGGACGAGGATGATTGAGATGGCGCAGATGCCCTCCCATCCGACACTTCCTTTCCTCCAAAACCCCGTCGCCCCCGCGAAGGCGGGGGCCCCGCTGCCTCTTTGCCACGCCGCAAGAAAAGCGGGGTCCCCGCCTTCGCGGGGACGACGAGGGTTATGGAAGCATAGAGGTTCGTACGGGGCAGATCGCCCCCAGCCGGTCCGTCCATGAGACGCTTCGCCGCCCTGCTCGATGCGCTGGTCTATACCCGCAGCCGCAACGCCAAGCTCAAGCTGCTGGCGGATTACTTGCGCGAAACCCCCGATCCCGATCGCGGCTGGGCGCTGGCAGCGCTGACCGACGGACTCGACTTTCCGGCCGTGAAAAGCGCCACCATCCGCAATCTGATGACCGAACGCGTCGATCCGGTACTCTGGGCGCTCAGCCGCGATTATGTCGGCGACACGGCGGAGACCGCGAGCCTGCTCTGGCCCGGGCCGGATATCGCCGAAGATCCACCCACCGTGAGCGAGGCGGTCGACAGGCTATCGCGCATGACTCGCGCCAACGTCATGATGGAACTGCCCCGGCTGCTCGACCGGCTCGACGCGGAAGAGCGCTACGCCCTGCTCAAGCTCGCGACCGGCGCCATGCGGATCGGCATTTCCGCCAGACTGGCCAAGACGGCCTTCGCATTGGCGTTCGACGTGTCCGTGGAGGACGTGGAGGAACACTGGCACGGCCAGTCCGCCCCCTATGCCGCGCTGTTCGGCTGGGCCGCGCACGGCGCCGCGCCGCCCTCGGCCGAGCACTTGCCGCTGTTTCGCCCCTTCATGCTCGCGCATCCGCTGGAGGCCGCCGAACTCGACCTTGCGGGCTATGCCGCAGAATGGAAATGGGACGGCATCCGCGTCCAGGTCGTTCACGTAAACGGCGAAACGCGAGTCTATTCGCGGTCAGGCGACGATATCTCCGGAAGCTTCCCCGAGATCGCCGAAGCGCTTCACATCGATGCCGTGCTCGATGGCGAATTGCTGGTGCGCGGCGCCCATCAGGGCCGCGAGGAAGGCGGCGCGGCAAGCTTCAATGCCTTGCAGCAGCGGCTCGGGCGCAAGACGGTGTCGAAGAAGATGCTGGCGGATTATCCCGCCTTCGTCCGGCTCTACGACGTCCTGATTCTGGAGGGCGAGGATCTGCGCCCCCTGCCCTGGAGCGACCGCCGCGCACGGCTGGAGGAACTGATTGCCCGGCTCGATCCGGAGCGCTTCGATCTCAGCGCAGTGATTCCGGCTGCCGATTTCGCGGAACTCGCCGCGATCCGCGAACGCGCGAGAGAGGATGCCATCGAAGGCGTCATGCTGAAGCGGCGCGACAGCCCTTATGTCGCCGGGCGCAAGACCGGGCTCTGGTACAAGTGGAAGCGCGATCCACTGCTGATCGACTGCGTGCTGATGTATGCCCAGCGCGGCAGCGGCAAGCGCAGTTCGTTCTATTCGGACTATACGTTCGGCTGCTGGGAGGGCGATCCGGATTCAGGCGCGGAACTCTTGCCAGTGGGAAAGGCCTATTTCGGCTTCACCGACGAGGAACTGAAGTGGCTGGACCGCTATGTCCGCAATCACACGGTCAACCGCTTCGGCCCGGTTCGCGAAACCGACAAGTCGCTGGTGCTCGAAGTGGCTTTCGATTCCGTCCACGCAAGCAAGCGCCACAAGTCCGGCCTTGCCATGCGCTTCCCCCGCATCCACCGCATCCGCGCCGACAAGCCCGCCCACGAGGCCGACCGCATCGCAACGCTGCAGGCGATGATCCGCGATTGATCGGAATCAAGTTCCACGTGGAACCGATGGACTATTCCATCCGCATCCCCATCTGCGTGTCTGAGAGATTCTATTCGTGACCACCGACAACTCCCCCGCCGCAACACCGCACGACCTGCTCGGCGGCGCGCCCGTGTTCGCGGCGATCGCCAATCGCTTCTATGACCTGATGGAGCGGGATCCGGCTTACGCCGGACTGCGGGCGATGCATGCCGAGGATCTCGGTCCGATGCGCGAGAGTCTGCCGCGCTTTCTGGCCGGTTGGGCCGGCGGTCCGCGCGACTGGTTCGAAGCCAATCCGGGCAAATGCATGATGAGCCTGCACAAGAATTTCCCGATCGATCGCGCGACCGCCATGCAATGGGCCGAAGCGATGGCCCGCGCGGTGGCCGATGTGGCACCGGAACCTGCCAACGTGGCGCAGGCCATGACCGACGCGCTGACTCGCATGGCGCGGAGCATGGCAAGGCCGGGCTGAATACCCTCTCCCGAGCGATTCCGCTCATCCTGAGCTTGTCGAAGGATCAAAGCCACACCTAAGGATGCAAGCTCCCTCCGTCAGCGCTTCGCCTCCCGTTCCAGGGCGGACATCAAAGATCCACGTGAAACTGCTTCTCGCGCGAAGTTGCGCCGCGCAACAATTCGATTCGTGAGGGCGCCAGATCCAGCGCCGCGGCGAGAAGCTTGCGCACAGCCTCGTTGGCCTTGCCGTCCTCGGGCTTGGCGCGCACTTTCGCGTGGAGACGCCCTTCGGCAATCTCCAGCGCTTCCCCTTTCGCCCCCGGCGTGACCCGCACGGCCAGCCGCTATTCGCTGTCCACCAGCGCGCGGATCGCTTCGACAGGCGGAAGCGCGCCCTTGGGCTTCGCCATCAGCCGTTCAGGCCCAGCGCCTCGGCGTGCAGACGGCCGTTGATGACGTAGCCTTTCACGCCCGCCTGATTGGCTGCGATGGTCTCGTCATCGAGATCGCGCAGATATTTCGCCGGGCGCCCCATCCACAGCTGCCGCGCACCGATGCGCTTGCCGGTAAGCTGGGCCCCGGCCGCCAGCATGCCGTCGGACTCGATATAGCTGCCATCCATGACAATGGCGCCGAGGCCCACGAAAGCGCGATCTTCCAGCGTCGAGCCATGGACCATCGCCATATGCCCGATCAGCACGTCCTCGCCGATCAGCGTCGCATAGCCCTCGGGCCGAGAAGGCTTAGGGCTGTCGCAGTGAATCACCGTGCCGTCCTGCACATTGGTCCGCGCGCCGATGACGACGCGGTTCACGTCGGCGCGGATCACGCAGTTGTACCAGATGCTGACATCCGGCCCGATCTCGACATCGCCGATGATCCGGCAGCCGGGGGCGATAAAGGCGCTGGAGTGAATTCGCGGCGCCTTGCCGTTGAAGGCCGCCACGGTAATGTCGGTGCGATTCATGGTCATTCCTCTCCCCCGGATGTCAGCGCGCCTGCGCCGCCCATTCGGCCTGCGTGATCGAATAGACGATGTGCGGCCGCAAGGGATCTTCAGGCGCAAGCGCGGGATGATCGAAATCCTGATCGTGGCGGCGAGTCATGCCCAATCGCTCCATCAATCCCCATGACCGGCTGTTGCCCAGCACCGTCATCGCCAGGATCGCATCCGCCCCGAACACGGTGAAGCCCCAGTCGAGGCTCGCCGCTGCCGATTCACGCGCATAGCCCTGCCCCCAGGCCTCGCGCGCCAGTCGCCAACCGATCTCCACACGGCCTTCCAGCGGCGTACCGACCGGCCCCGGCTTCAGGCCGCAGAAGCCGAGGAATTGCCCGTCTGACTTGCGTTCGATGGCCCAAAAGCAATGCCCATGGTCGCGCTGGAAACCCTGCTGCCGCGCGATGATCTCCGCCACTTGGGCGGCGCTGGCGAGCGGGCCGAGGAATTCCATCACGGCCGGATCGCTGCACATGGCCAGGAACGGCGTGGCGTCTTCGTCTGTCCAACCGCGCAATACCAGCCGGTCGGTCTCCAGCAGAAAGTCCGTCATCACATCATTTCTGCAAGAGACGCGCTGCGTGGACGGCATGGTAGGTCAACACGCCCGAGCAGCCCGCGCGCTTGAAGGCGAGCAGCGTTTCCAGCACCATCGCGTCCCGCTCCGCAGCACCGGCCGCCACCGCCGCCTCGATCATCGCGTATTCGCCCGAGACCTGATAGGCGAAGACCGGAACCTCGAAAGTCTCCTTCACCCGGCGCACGATGTCGAGGTATGGCAGTCCCGGCTTGACCATGACGCTGTCCGCGCCCTCGGCCAGGTCCATCTCCACCTCACGCAGCGCTTCCTCGGCGTTGGCCGGGTCCATCTGGTAGGTCTTCTTGTCCCCCTTGAGCAGGCCGCGCGTGTTCACCGCATCGCGGAACGGGCCGTAGAAGGCCGAAGCATACTTGGCGGCATAGCTCATGATCTGGACGTTGATGTGGCCTTCGTCCTCCAGCGCGTCGCGGATCGCGCCGATACGGCCGTCCATCATGTCCGAAGGCGCGATGATATCGGCGCCCGCCGCCGCCTGATTCAGCGACTGGCCGACCAGCACTTCCAGCGTCTCGTCATTGAGCACGTAGCCCTTGTCGTCCAGCAGGCCGTCCTGCCCGTGGCTGGTATAGGGATCGAGCGCGACATCGGTGAGCAGGCCGATGGAATCGCCGAGTTCATCACGGATTGCGCGCAAGGCGCGGCACATCAGGTTGTCGGGATTAAGCGCCTCGGCGCCGTCGGCGCTGCGGCGCTCGGGCTGGGTATCGGGGAACAGCGCGATGCAGGGAATGCCCAGATCGGCCGCTTCGCGGGCCCGCTGGACAAGCAGGTCCACCGACCAGCGCGAGACGCCCGGCAGCGAGGAAATCGGCTGCTCGACACCCGTTCCTTCGGTCACGAAGACCGGCCAGATGAGATCGGCGGGAGTCAGCACCGTCTCGCGGTGCATGGCACGGCTCCAGACCGTGGCGCGCGTGCGGCGCAGGCGAGTGTGGGGATAGGATCCAGTCATGGCAGCGGTGATTGCCGGAAAAGCCGTGCCTGTTCAATCGGAAGGACTGTCCAAGCGGGCAAGCCTGCTTGCGCTACATGCACCGCTAACGGCGAACCCGTCAGTTCACGGTGTTTTTCGGCTCCAGCCGATCGATTTCGCGCTGCGCGCCGATCGGCGAATTGGTTGCCGGAGCGATCGCGCCCAGCGCGTCGCCGGGCTGAACATTGAGCAATGACTTCATCCGCGCATCGAAGGCGTTCTTTTCCCGGCCGTCGATCTGCGGCCGCGACGTGAAGCGCAGCCCTGCCGGGTTGATCGTCTGACCGCCGCGATAGGCTTCGAAGTGAAGATGCGGGCCGGTCGAGAGCCCCGAGGACCCGACATAGCCGATCACCTGCCCGGCACGAACGTGGCTTCCGGCAGAGACCGCGATCCGGCTCATGTGGCCGTAACCGGTGCCAAGGCCGCCCGCATGCTCGATGCGCACGTAATTGCCGTGGCCGCCGTGGCGGCCCGAGAATGTCACCGTGCCGTCAGCCACGGCATAAATCGGCGAGCCATAAGCCGCGCCGAAGTCGATACCGGCGTGCATCCGCACATAGCCGAGGATCGGATGGCGGCGCATGCCGTAGGGCGAAGTCATGTGCCCCGCCACCGGCATGCCGGCGGGCGTGCTGCTGCCGCTGGAATCGGCAAGGCCCGAGGCGGCAACCATGTCGCCGTCCTGTCCCCAGCGCAGAAGTTGGAGGCGCGCCCTGCCCTCGTGTTCGAGCCCCGCGTAGAGCAGATTGCCGATCTCCCGCTCGCCCTTGGCCGAGCGCTTGTAGGCCACGACGATATCGAACTCGTCGTTCGGGCGGATGTCGCTCTCGAGGCTGAGATACTTGTCGACCGCCTGAAGATAGGCCTGAATCGCGGCGACCGGCGCCCCGGCATTGCGCGCCGAGCGATAGAGGCTGGACCCCACGGTGCCGCGAATGCGCAGCGGCGTCTCGTCGACATGAATCGGGCGGCGCACCAGCGAAAGCCCGCCGCCGCCACGCTGAATCGCAAGATCGAGGTCGAACCGCGCGCGAAAATCCATGGCGTTCAGCGCACGCGGCGCTCCCGGTGCAGGCCGGTTACCCAGCGTCACGTCGAACTGGGTTCCGGGCGCGATCTCGCCAAGCGGCACCGCCTGCCCGACCAGCGCGCCGATCCGCGCGGCGTCATCGTCGCCCACGCCGATCCGTTCGAGCATCCGCGCGAAGCTGTCTCCCTGACCCAGCGTCGCCACCAGATCCACGCTCGGGCGCTCGGGCACGCTGGCAAGCGGACGAACCAACGGACTCGCGCCCATATGGCGACCGGAGTCGGCGCCCAATGCCAGAGGGGCAATCGACTGGCTGCGGAATTCGTCTCGCTCACGCGCGGCGAGCGGCATCGACGTCGCAGCCTCCACTGCGGAGAAATCAGGCCAGAAGGCGAACGCCGCTACCGACAGGCCAAGCATGGTCGCCATGCCCCGCAGCCACCTCCGGCTGCCGATATCGCAGGCAAGGTCAGGAGCGATCTCCACACGCTCGCACCAGTGCTCGATTCCGCATTTCCAGCGCGAGATCCGGTCGGACAGGCGCGCTCTGGCGGAAATGGACGGCTCGACCGGTGCGGGCGCGGACTCGGGGGTAAGCATTTGCGCATGCGACAGCGCCGCGGCTTGCGCGCTGTTGCCGGCCTCTATGCTTCCGCCTTGTCCAAGATCCTTGAACAGATGCCCGTCCCTCTTCCACCCCCGCCGGCCATCGGAAGTGCTCCGAACGGCGGCAGACCCGAGTCCCCAGTCGTGGCCCCGATAAAGGCCGTGCGCACGAGTCCTGCCCGTTCAAGGTTAATTGCTGCCTAACGTTGTGGATTACTGCCCCGATTTTCGGCGAACCGGGCCTTGCGGGTGCGTGGCCGGGATGCCAAATCGGAAGAGTAATGCCTTACGCGCCGCATGCCTCGTCGCGATACGACGCTCCCAGCGGGGTAAAGGCGGTGCTCGGCCCGACGAACACCGGCAAAACCCACCTCGCCATCGAGCGGCTTTGTGCCCATTCCAGCGGCGCCATCGGTTTCCCGCTGCGCCTGCTTGCGCGCGAGGTCTATGACCGTGTCTGCAAGATCAAGGGCGAGAACAACGTTGCCCTGATCACCGGCGAAGAGCGGATCGAGCCGAAGAACGCCCGCTACCTGCTGTGCACGGCCGAGGCCATGCCGGTCACCGACCGTAGCCTCGCTTTCGTCGCCATCGACGAGGCCCAGCTCGCCGCCGACCGCGAACGCGGCCATGTCTTCACCGACCGCCTGCTCCACGCGCGCGGCCGCGAGGAGACGATGATCCTGGGCTCGGCCACCATCGAACCGCTGGTGAAAGCGCTGGTGCCGGGCGTCGAGGTGGTCTCCCGCCCCCGCTTTTCCACGCTCAGCCATTCGGGCGCGAAGAAGCTCAGCCGCATTCCCCCGCGCAGCGCCATCGTCGCCTTTTCGGCCGAGCAGGTCTACGCCATTGCTGAAATGCTGCGCCGCTTCCGGGGCGGCGCCGCCGTGGTGATGGGCGCGCTGAGCCCGCAGACGCGTAATGCCCAGGTCGCGCTCTACCAGTCGGGCGAAGTCGATTACCTCGTCGCCACCGATGCCATCGGCATGGGCCTCAATCTCGATATCGAACATGTCGCCTTCGCCGGACTCTCCAAGTTCGACGGCCGCCGCCATCGCCGCCTCACCACTGCCGAGATGGCGCAGATCGCCGGGCGCGCCGGACGCCACCAGCGGGACGGCACTTTCGGCACCCTGACCGGATCGGGCGGGCACGATTCCGAATTCGAGCCGGAAGAAGTCTATGCGATCGAGGAACATCGCTTCCCGCCGCTGACCAAGCTGTTCTGGCGCGATCCGGAACCCCGCTTCGACAGTATCGCCACACTGATTGCCGATCTGGAGGCCCCGCCAGAACGCCCCGAACTGGCCCCCGCGCCAGAGGCCATCGACCTTGCGGTGCTGAAGCGCCTTGCCGAAGACCCGGACATCGCCGGCACCGTGAACGGGCGCGCCCAGATCGCCCGGTTCTGGGAAGTCTGCCGTCTGCCGGACTTCCGCCAGCAAGGCTCGGAAACCCATGCACGCTTCATTGCCCGGCTCTGGCAGGACCTGAAGCAGGGCGAACTGGGTGCGGACTACATGGCGCAGCAGATCGCCCAGCTGGACCGCACCGGCGGTGATATCGACACCCTGCAAGGCCGGATTGCCGCAATCCGTTCATGGGCCTATATCGCCCAGCGCCCCGACTGGGTGCTCGCCCGCGATGAAATGGCGGCGCGCGCACGGGCGGTCGAAGCGCGGCTTTCCGACGCGCTTCATGGCAAGCTTACCGAACGTTTCATCAATCGCAGGACTGCCGTGCTCATGAAGAAACTCGGTCCCGACGCCGGACTGCTCTCGGTCCGTCTCGAAGACGAGGAAGTGCTGGTGGAGGGCGAGCACATCGGCTCGCTGCGCGGTTTCGGCTTCCAGGTCGATCCCGGCGCGCGCCTGACCGACCGCAAGCTCCTGCTGGCCGCCGCCGAAAGGCACTTGCCCGCCCTGCTCCAGGCCCGCGCCGATGCGCTGGCTGCCGCCATCCACGAAGGCGGCGCGCCGCTGACTCTCGATGGCGGCGCTATCAGCTGGGAGGGCGAGCGGATCGCCACCCTGACTGCCGGGCGCTCGCTGCTGGCCCCGGTGCTGGTGCCCGAACGGGTGCTCGATGCGATTCCCGCGCCATCGCGCAAGGCGCTTGTCGCCGCGCTGGAAGCTTGGCTCGAGACCGCGCTGGAACCGCTCGCCCCGCTGCGCAAGCTGGACGAAGCGAGTCGCTCGGAGGAAGCCGGCCCGGACTTGCGTGCACTGCTGATCTCGCTGGTCGAACGCGGCGGCATGGCCGCGCGCGAAGAAACCGGTGTGGACCGGCTCGACAAGGGACGCCGCACCATGCTCGCGCGGATCGGCGTGCGCGTCGGCGCGCTCGATCTCTTCCTTCCCGCAATGCTGCGCCCCGGCCCGATCGCGCTCTGGCGCCAGCTCGCCCGGGTCGCCGGCAAGCAGGCACCCGGTGGTGAGCCCGATGCGGCGATGCCCCCCGCGATGGACGCGGCCAAGCGCCAGCGCGCGCCGGGCTATCGCAATCTCGGCAAACAACTCATCCGGCTCGACATGGCCGAAAAGCTCCTGCGCGAAGCCCATGAGGCACGTGGCACTGGGCCTGCCTCACGCGATTTCGCGCTCGATCCGGCGCGTGCAGTCTCCATGGGCCTGACCACCTCAAGCTATGCGCGGCTGCTGCGCATGGCCGGATTCCAGCCCGTGATGCCGCGCCCGCTTGCCGAGGACGCGCATGGGCCGCCCGCGCCGGTGCGCTGGCGCTGGCGGCCGCCGCGGCGCCAGGTCGAGGAAGTGCGGGTGCAGCCGGTCCGCGCGGACAGCGCCTTCGCAGCGCTTGGCGAACTAATCGGGGCCGACAGGGGGCGCTGATGACGGGCCCGGCGCGCAAGATACGGGGGCTGCGTTGAGGATCGACAAGCTGCTTTGGTTTCTGCGCCTTTCGAAGACGCGCCCGCTGGCCCAGGCCATGGCCGAGGCCGGGCATTTGCGGATCAACGGCAGGCGTGTCGAACGCGCCCACCAGAAAGTTTCTGTCGGCGATGTACTCACCGTACCTACAGCGGAGGGTGTCAGGGTGATAGAAATCCTTGCCCTGCCAACACGTCGAGGACCCGCCCCGGAGGCGCACACGTGCTATAGAGTGCTTGACGGGGTACCCGGTGATCCCATAGCAGCGGCCAATCGAAACGAGGTCTGAAAAGAGGAATTCGCAGCCATGACGTATGTCGTCGTCGACGCCTGCATCAAGTGCAAGTACATGGACTGCGTGGAAGTGTGCCCGGTGGACTGCTTCTACGAGGGCGAGAACATGCTGGTGATCAATCCCAGCGAGTGCATCGACTGCGGCGTCTGCGAGCCTGAGTGCCCGGCCGAAGCGATCCTGCCCGATACCGAGAGCGGACTCGAGCAGTGGCTCGAACTCAACGCCAAGTATTCGGCTGAGTGGCCCAACCTGACCACGAAGAAGGATTCGCCGGCCGACGCCGACGAGTTCAAGAACGTCGAAAACAAGTTGGAAAAGTACTTCTCGCCCGAGCCCGGCGAAGGCGACTGAGCCTTTCCGGACGGGTTTCAGGGGGAACCGGTTTCCCCCTTGCCTGAGGGACTTGCGAGCGATACCGGTACCACGCGGGGCACGCTCGGCGTGGTGCAAGGTTAATTCCTTGCACGCCTCTGGTAATTTTATCACATCGGTGCTATATAATCCCGCGACTGCCCGGGCTCCCCGCCCGTTTGGCAGGCATTTTCATTGCGAGGCAGGGTTCGAAAGCAGACGGTTGGGAGAGTTATCTGACCGGGCGGTGGAGACTTATCGTCTCCATGTCGCACCACCCGGGTTTCTCCCACCGTAAGTAAGGCAACGAACCTGCAGGTGAAAGGACGATAAATGGCAACCAAGGCCGATGCCTTCGATGTTGGAGATTACGTCGTTTATCCCAAGCACGGCGTGGGCCGTGTTATCGAGCTCCAGAAGCAGGAAATTGCCGGGATGCAGCTCGAGCTTTACGTGCTTCGGTTCGAAAAGGAACGCATGACTCTGCGCGTTCCCATGAACAAAGTCGAAGCAATCGGGATGCGCAAGCTGTCTTCCGACAAGACACTGCGCGAAGCACTCGACACGCTCAAGGGTAAACCCAAGGTCAAGCGCACCATGTGGTCGCGCCGCGCCCAGGAATACGAAGCCAAGATCAACTCGGGCGACCTCGTGTCGATCGCCGAGGTGACCCGCGACCTGTTCCGTGCCGATGACCAGCCCGAACAGAGCTACTCGGAACGCCAGATTTTCGAAGCCGCATCCTCGCGCCTCGCGCGCGAACTCGCGGCGATGGAAAAGACCGACGAACCGGCTGCGCTCAAGAAGATCCTCGCGATCCTCAACGAGTATGCACCCAAGTATTACGACAGCGCCGAAACGGTCTGATCCGCCGGGGCTTTCGTAAAAAGGACACAAGGGCCGCTCCCGCAAGGGGGGCGGCCCTTTCCTTTTGGGGCCTTTACGCCCTTACGGTTCCCCACATGGTTGGCGGGGCCGTTCATTGCCATGTCAGCAGAGGCGTGACAGGTTCGCGCCCAATATGACGCGCAACTCTGCTCTTCGCTTCGCTTTTCCGCTGACATGTGTGGCTGCCTCGTTCGCACTGAGCGGCTGCATCAGCACTGTCGGCAAAGTCGTGACCGCGCCCGTGCGCATCGCCAGCTCGGCTGTCGACATGGCCACTACCAGCCAGTCCGAAGCGGACGAGAAGCGCGGCCGCCAAATGCGCGAACGTGACGAAAAGCTGGGCAAGTTGCAGCGCCAGTATCAGCGGCACCTCAAGGAATGCGACAAGGGCGAACGCGATTCCTGCTCGAAGGCCCGCGACGATTACGCCGACATCCAGAACCTCAGCGGCTCCGCCTGAAACGACCCCGGATCAGGCCGCCGCGCGGCGCAGGCGGTCGTTGATCGCGGCCCCTATTCCTTCTGACGGAACAGGCGCCACGGCCACGCGGGGAAGCTGCGAAGCCGCCGACTCATGCAGCAGCGCGTAGAGCCGCGAAGCTGCTTCCGCGAGGTCTCCCGAAGGCGAGAGCGATACATGTCCCTCGACCGGGCCGAAACCGATGTGGAACTCGTCCCCTTCCGCCTCGCAGGCGTCCAGCCTGACCGGTTTTCCGGGCGCATAATGGCTGGCGAGTTGGCCGGGTGCCTCGATCTCATGTGACGTCACGGCGTCAGGCTCGGTGCCGAGGACATCGCGGATCCGCGCGACCGGGATTGGACCCGGGCGCAGGATTTGCCAGCGACCGTCCTCGCGCAGCGCGACGATCGTCGATTCCAGGCCCGCCTCGCAAGCACCGCCATCCACCACCGCATCAATGCGGTCGCCCAGCGAGGCAACCACATGCGCGGCCGTGGTCGGACTCACGCCGCCGCTCCGGTTCGCGGAAGGCCCCGCCAGTGGCAGGCCGGATTCGATGATCACCTCGCGCATGATCGGATGGGCGGGGCAGCGCAGCGCCACCGTGGGCAGTCCCGCCGTCACGGCCGAGGCAATCGCCGCGCCCTCGTTCAAAGGCAGCACCATGGTCAGCGCGCCCGGCCAGAACGCGGCAGCAAGCATCAATGCGCGCGCGTCGAACCGCGCGATACGCTGCGCAGATTCAAGATCGGCGATATGCACGATCAGCGGATTGAAACTGGGCCTGCCCTTGGCGCGATAGATCGCGGCAACCGACTCATCACGGTCCGCCCTTGCGGTCAGACCGTAGACCGTCTCGGTCGGCACGGCGACCAGACCGCCCTCGCGCAGCAGCGTGGCCGCGCGGGCTAGCCCTGCGGAATTGGCGGCGAGTTGCTCGGGTCGACTGGTGCGCTCCATGCCCTGCCGCTATAGCGCGTTGCGAGGAATGCCAAGGAAAACCGCGAAAATGACCTTCAATCCCCCCAGCATCGATCAGGTGCTTGCCCTGCGCGTCAACGCCGGACTCGACGACCTTGCGGAAACCGATCGCTTCGCCGCCGCCAGCGCCGATGTGGTGCAGGCCGTCGTCGAAAGCGCCGGACAGTTCGCGGCCGGCGAATGGGCGCCACTCAACCGCAAGGGAGATGCCGAAGGCGCCCGTATTGCAGACGGCACCGTAGTGCTGCCCGAGGGCTTCGCGCAGGCCTATACCGATTTCGTCGCGGCAGGATGGAACGCGATCTCCGCGCCCGAGGATTTCGGCGGCCAAGGCCTGCCCCAGTCGCTGGCCGTCGCCGTGCTCGAATGCATGGGCACGGCCAATATGGCGTTCTCGCTGCTGCCCATGCTCACGGTCGGCGCGATCGAGGCGCTGATCCATCACGGCAGTGCGGCGCAGCAGGAGACCTATCTCGCGAAGATCGTCAGCGGCGAATGGTCCGGCACGATGAACCTGACCGAACCGCAGGCCGGGTCCGATGTCGGCGCCCTGCGCACCACGGCGGCGCCGATCGCCGAAGGCCCGCATGCCGGCAAGTATCGCATCGCCGGGCAAAAGATCTTCATCACTTGGGGCGAGCACGAGCTGGCCGAGAACATCGTCCACTTGGTACTGGCACGCACCCCCGGCGCCCGTGCCGGATCGCGCGGGATCTCGCTGTTCCTCGTTCCGAAGTTCCACGTGGAACGCGATGGCACGCTCGGCGCCCGCAACGATCTCAAGGTCGTCAGCCTCGAACACAAGCTTGGCATCCACGCCTCTCCCACATGCGTGATGAGCTACGGCGACCATGGCGAATGCATCGGTGAACTGGTCGGCGCGGAAAACGAAGGCCTTCGCTGCATGTTCACGATGATGAACAACGCGCGCATCAATGTCGGTGCCCAAGGCGTGCAGATTGCCGAACGCGCCCTGCAGCAGGCCACGGCTTATGCCGCCGAACGCGTGCAGTCCGCCCGCGCCGGATCGCCCGACAAAAACCCCGTCGCCATCATCGAGCATCCCGATGTCCGCCGCATGCTGCTGCGCATGCGCGCACTGACCGAAGGTGGACGCGCCCTGCTCTATTACGCCACCGGGCAGCTCGATCGCGGCGGCATGGGGGACGAAACCGCTCAGCAACGCGCTGAGCTGCTGGTGCCGCTGGTCAAGGCCTGGTGCACCGACATGGGCGTCGCGGTTACCAGCCTGGGCATTCAGGTCCATGGCGGCATGGGCTTCATCGAGGAGACCGGTGCCGCACAGCATTACCGCGATTCCCGCATCGCCCCGATCTACGAAGGCACCAACGGCATTCAGGCGGCCGACCTCGTGACTCGCAAGCTCGGCATGGAGCGCGGCGGCGTGCTTTTTGCGCTGATGGACGCGATCGCCGCCGATGGCTCCGCACCGCTGCGTGCTCTCGCGCTGGGCTGCAAGGCCACGGGCGAGGGCTTCCTTGCCGGACCGCTCGACGACCGGCTCGCTGCCAGCGTGCCCTTCCTCGATGCCTGCGCCGTGGCTGTCGCTGCGTGGCAGCTCGAACGTCAGGTCGCTGCCCTCCCCTCGCTCGACGTTCCTGAGGCCTTCGCCAAGCGCAAGCGCATCGTCGCCCGTTACTTCGTCGAGCATATCGTGCCCGAGGCCATGGGCGCGCTCGTACAGGCCGAAAAGGGCGCCGCCCTGCTCTACGATCTCACCACCGAGGAACTGACCGCGTGACCGACCAGACCGACGTTCTTACCCGCATTGCCGACGCGCTTGAAAGACTGACCCCTCCCCCCGTTGCCACCGTCGATTGGCTGGCCCACCCGGCCTACGTCTGGACCGGAACCGAAGCCCGCGCCGTCGCCACGCTGGAAGCGCCGAAGCTCGACATGCTGCGCGGCATCGATACCCAGAAGGAACGCGTGGTCACCAATGTCGAGCGCCTCGCTGCCGGGCATGCCGCGCATGACATGCTGCTCTGGGGTTCGCGCGGCATGGGCAAGTCGGCGGTGATCCGCGCCTCGATCCGTGCGGCACAGGACAACCATCCCGGACGCATCGCCCTCGTGCAAGTGGCGCAGGAAGCTCTCCACGGCGTCACCGCGCTCTTCACGCTCCTGGGCAAGGTAGACCGCCAGTTCCTCGTCTACATCGACGATCTCGGCTTCGAGGAGAATGACGGCACCGGCCCGCGCCTGCTGCGCTCCTGGCTCGAAGGCGGGGTGGAGGCACGTCCGGCCAATGTCCGCCTTGCCGTGACTTCCAACCGCCGCGCCATCGTCGGCCGGACGATGAGCGAGCAGGACGACCCGATCAACCCGCGCGACGTGATCGACGATCGCCTGGCGCTGGCCGACCGCTTCGGACTCTCGATCGGCTATCACAACTGCGATCAGCCCGCCTACCTTGCGATCATCCACGGCTATGCCGAGCAGTACGGACTCGCGTTCGAGGAAAGCGACGCTCTCGAATGGTCGCGCCGCCGGGGCGCGCGCTCCGGACGTGTTGCGTGGCAATACGTGACCGAACTGGCGGGACGGGCCGGGAAGGTCCTCTAAGCGGATAGAAAAAGGGCTGGGAAGCCGAAGCTTCCCAGCCCTTTTTCGTTTTCGGCACCCTCAGGGCAGGATCTTGTCCGGCTCCTTGTGGAAGCCCGCAACAGTGCCGGTATCGGCACCCGGAACCGTCGGGTCCTTCAGTTCCTTCAGCGGCTCCATATGCGCCGCCACCACCGGCTTGATCTCCGCCGAGGGCTTCGCGCCCGGGGCATTCACACGCCAGATGGTGCCTGCGGTATCGTCGCTGACGAGCAGGCTGCCGGTCTTGTCGAAGGCCAGCCAGGTCGGGCGGCCGTGGGTGTGCGAGGCATCCTTGAGGAAGCCCGTCAGCACCGGCACCGGCTTCACGTTCTTCGGATTGCCGTGATCGTCGAAGGGCACGAAGACCACATCGTAACCGACGGCCGGACGGCGATTCCACGAACCGTGACGCGCCACGAAAGCACCGTTGGCGAACTTGTCGCCCATGATGTTGCCGCCGCGCGCGAAGACCATGCCGAGCACCGCCGCATGCGCGCCCATCGCGTATTCGGGCTTGCGGGTATATTCCAGCATGTACGTTTCCATCGGCCACTGGACCCGATCATCGAAGGTCGTCTTCCAGTAGATCCACGGCCAGCCATACTGCGCGCCGACGGGCACATTGGTCAGATAGTCCGGCACCAGGTCCGGGCCGAGCATGTCCCGCTCCTGCACCGTGGCCCAAAGCTCACCGGTCGAGGGATTCCAGCCGAGGCCGTTGGGATTGCGCATGCCTGCCGCGAACGGACGACGGCGGGCGGTTGCAACGTCGATTTCCCAGATCTGGGCGCGGCCCGCTTCGGCTTCCATGCCGTTATCGGCAATATTGGAGGACGATCCCACCGCGACATAGAGATGCTCGCCATCGTCGCTCAGCAACAGATTGCGCATCCAGTGATTCCCGCCGGCGGGCAGGTCCATCATCTTGCGCAGCGGCTTGCCGACAAGCTGGGTCTCACCGGGCTGGAACGCGAATTCGAACACGGCGTCATGGTTGGCGATGTAGAGCTTGCCATCACGATAGGCCATGCCCGAGGGCGAGTGCATACCATCCGTGCGGAAGTCGAAGCGCTGTTCGGCCTTGCCATCGCCATCGGCGTCACGCAGCAGCACGATCTTGTCGGGCGAAGGCACATCGGCGCCGACCTGGCTGAACATCCAGCCCATCACCATGCCGGTGAACCCGCGCGGCCGGTTATCGGCCGGGGCGTTGGTCAGGGCCACCAGCACGTCGCCATTGGGCAGCGTCAGCATGGTGCGCGGGTGGTCCAGCCCTTCGGCAAAGCGATTGACGGCAAGACCCTGCGCGGGCGTGGGCGCCTCACCCTGCGCCCATCCCACGGTCTTCACCAGCTTGACGCTGGGAATCCATTGCGGGCTGGCTTCGACGAGTTTGGGGTCCTTACCCGTGGTCGCATCGAGCGGCAGGTCGGACGTGTTGGAATATTGTGCCCAGGCGATCACCCCGACAATGGCGAGGATGACGATCAGCAGGACGACGGCGGCTTTGATGAGTATCGAGCGCATGGGCCATGGAATAGGCCTGACCCGGCTAGGCGGCAACAGCGACTTGGAGTAACGCCTTTCCCATGTACGACTTCGCACCCAAGGGCGATACGCCCAAGCCCGAACTCTATGGTGAGCTTGTGGAGGCCGCGCAGGCGCTGATCGCCGGCGAGCCCGATCCGGTCGCCAACATGTCCAACCTTGCGGCCCTGCTGTGGCAGTACCTGCCCGACCTCAACTGGTCCGGATTCTACCGCACGATCGAGGGCGAGCTGGTGCTCGGGCCCTTCATCGGCAAGCCTGCCTGCATCCGCATCCCGCTCGGTCGCGGCGTCTGCGGTACCGCGGCGGAAACCGGTATGACCCAGGTGGTGCCGGACGTTCACGCCTTCCCGGGCCACATCGCCTGCGACGCGGCGAGTCGCTCGGAACTGGTGGTGCCGGTGCTGCGGGATGGTCAGGTGATCGCGGTGATCGATCTCGATAGCCCCCTGCCCGGTCGTTTCGACGAAGCAGACGCGGCGGGAATCGAAAAGTTCGCGGCGGCAGTGGCTGGAGCGATCTGATTCTGCTCAGAAAGCTATCCGGAACAAGATGTTAATGTGAGAGTGCGGGGGAGCCACGCTCCCCTGCCAATCTTCGTACCTGAGCGCTGCGCCTAGCGGCCGAGAATGGCCAGGCGATGAGCCCTAACGGTACATCCTCGTCGCCCCCGCGCAGGCGGGGGCCCCGCTACCTTCAGCTACATCGCAAGAAAAGCCGCCCCCCGATCGCCACCGGGATCGTCGGGGTACCGGCCCGCTTTAAATCGCCCCACCCGTAAGCCGCTGGCAAACCAGATCGAGCTGATCGAGAGTCGCGTAACGGATCGTCACCGTCCCCGACTTCGGATCGGAATCGGCACTAATCTTGACCGGCATTCCGAGGAATTCCTCAAGATGGTTCTGCACGGCGGCGATATCGGCGTCGTCCGAAGCATTGCGCGCGGCACGCGCCCGGCGCGGGATGACATCTCCGCGCAGCTTCTTGCGGACAAGCTTCTCGACTTCACGCACCGACATCTGCTTGCCGATAGCGGCATCGGCGATTTCCTCGGCATCATCGCAGCCGATCAGCGCGCGGGCATGGCCCATCGACAGGCTGCCATTCTCGACCATCGCGATAACGCCATCGGGCAGTGCCAACAGGCGCTGGAAGTTCGCGATATGGCTGCGGCTCTTGTCGACCATGCGGGCGATCTCGGCCTGAGTCATGCCCTCGAATTCGGCAAGGCGATTGTATGCGCGCGCCTCTTCGATGGGATTGAGATCCTCACGCTGGAGGTTCTCGATCAGGGCCAGCGCCATGACCTCACGCTCGGTGAGGTCGCGGACCAGTGCCGGGATCTCATGGAGCTGCGCCTTCTGCGCCGCACGCCAGCGGCGTTCACCGGCAACCAGCTGATAGCCGCCGCTGCTCATCGGGCGAACAATGATCGGCTGAATGACACCCCGGTGGGCGATCGACGCGGCCAGTTCCTCCAGCGCTTCCTCATCGAAGATGCGGCGCGGCTGATCGGGATGCGGGGTGATGTCGGAGATGGCGAGCACCGCCAGCCCTCCCCCACCGCGCAGCGGCGTTACTACGCCCTCGCCGCCCGACGGCAGCGGTTCCTCACGGCGCGTCTCGCCCAGCAGCGCGCCGAGACCGCGACCCAGCCCCTTGGGCTTCTGTTTCGCCGGGGCAGGCTTTTCGGCTTGGGGTACGCTGATGCGGACAATCGAATCGTCGCTCATGCCGCTTTCCTCTTCTCGGGCAGTCGGGTGATCAGTTCGCGCGCGAGTGCCATGTACGCGCGGCTGCCGGCGCATGCATGGTCGTAGATCAGCGCCGGCACGCCGTGACTCGGCGCTTCGGACAAGCGCACGTTGCGCGGAATGGTGGTTTCGAACACGAGCTGACCAAGGCACGAACGCACGTCTTCGGACACCTGATCGGTCAGGCGGTTCCGGCGATCGAACATGGTGAGCGCAATGCCGATGATACCGAGGTCGGGATTGAAGCGCTGTTGCACCCGCTCAACCGTCTGGAGAAGCTGGCTCAGCCCTTCCAGCGCGAAGAACTCGCACTGAAGCGGCACCAGCAGCGTATCCGCAGCGGTCAGGGCATTGAGCGTCAGCAGCCCAAGCGACGGCGGGCAATCGATCAGGCAGACGTCGTAGCCCAGGTCTCCCCGCAGCGCGCTGCGCAGGCGGTGGGCACGGTCATCGACGCTGACCAGTTCGACTTCGGCCCCCGAAAGGTCGACCGTAGCCGGCAGCAGATCAAGGCCGGGAATACGGGTGGGCATGACACAGTCGATCACCGGAACCCGGTCGACCAGAACCTCGTAGGAGGAACGGTCGCGGTCGGTCGCGGAAATGCCGATGCCGGTTGATGCATTGCCCTGCGGATCGAGGTCGATCAGCAGCGTCTTCCAGCCGGTGGCGGCGAGCGCGGTTGCGACGTTAATCGCGGTCGTGGTCTTTCCGACACCGCCCTTCTGGTTGGCAATCGCGATACGGATCACTTGGTCTTACCCTTCCTGTCGGTCAGCGTGCCGACAATGATGCCCGCTTGCGGGTCCGTCAGGGACTGTTCCACGTGGAACACATGCCGCCACTTGCGAAGGTCTGCCAATTCTTGCTGTGCGGACCGCCCTTTCGGCAACAGCCAGACCGTGTCGCTTGTGGAAAAACGAGAGGATAAAGTCAGGAGCTTGTCGAGCGGCGCAAATGCGCGTGCCGATATGACACGCGCTTCACGGGTTTCTACGAGTTCGAGGCGCTGCCCGATCACCCGCGCCTTATCGAGGCCCATCGCCAGGCGGGCTCGATCGAGCCACTCGATTCGCCGCGCGCGTGATTCGACCATCAGCACTTCGCATTCGGGACGAAGCGCCGCGATCACGAGGCCGGGGAAGCCCGCACCAGTGCCAAGGTCGATCCAAGGCGAAGATGTTCCACGTGGAACATATGGAAGCAGTTGCGCGCTGTCGACGATATGCCGCAGCCAGACCTGATCGAGACTGGCGGCCGAAACGAGGTTCTGCTGCGTGTTCTCCTCCGCCAGCATGCGGACCAGAATCTCCAGCCGGGCCTCGGCGGCCTCATCGTATTCAGGCAGCGCGCGCAGCCATGCACGGGCTTCATCTTCAGTGGAAATCACGCCGCCTCCTTGCGGGCATGGACAAGCAGCGCCGCCAGCGCCGCAGGAGTAATGCCGGGAATACGGCCAGCGGCCGCAAGTGTTTCGGGCCGGGCCTTGGTCAGTCGCTCAACCATCTCGCGTGAGAGGCCAGGGATCTCGGCATAGGCAAAATCTTCGGGCAGCGGCATCGCCTCGCTGGCACGCAGTTCGCGCAATTCACGCTCCTGACGATCCAGATAAGGCGCGTAGGCCGCGTCTTCCGCCAGCTCTTCGGATAGCGCGTCATCAGCAAGCAGCTCATCCGCGATCCAGGGCGAAAGGCCGCCAAGATCGACGCCGCCAAAGCGCAGCCACTCCCGGATCGGAAGCCGGCCAATATCGGAACGGACCGGAAGACCCGACTGCGCCAGTTCGGCTGAGGCGACCGGGACATCGAACGCCGCTTCCAACCGCGCGCGTGCATCCTGTCTGCGGGCGAACCATTCGAGGCGCGCCGGACCGACCGCACCCGCTTCCATCGCAAGCGGAGTCAGGCGGCTGCTGGCATTGTTCGCCCGCAGTCGCAGCCGATACTCCGCGCGGGCGGTGAGCATGCGGTAAGGCTCGCTCACGCCGTGCAAGGTAAGATCGTCGATCATCACCGCCATGTAGCTGTTGGCGCGATCGAGCGCGGCCGGCTCACGTTCGAGCACGGCTGCAGCAGCATGCATGCCCGCCACCAGCCCCTGCGCGGCCGCTTCCTCGTACCCCGTGGTCCCGTTGATCTGACCGGCACAATAGAGACCGGCAATCTCGCGAAGCTCCAAACTCGTGCGCAAGGCGCGCGGGTCGATGTGGTCGTATTCCACGGCATAGCCCGGCACGACCATCTCGACGCGCTCCAACCCTTCCATCGTGCGCAGCATGTCAAGCTGAACATCGGCTGGCAGCGATGTGCTCACGCCGTTGGGATAGACCAGCGGATTGTCGAGCCCTTCGGGTTCGAGGAAGATCTGATGCCCGTCGCGGTCGGCAAAGCGGTGGATCTTGTCCTCGATCGAAGGGCAATAGCGTGGCCCCTGCGCCCCGATCGCGCCCGTGAACAGGGGCGAGCGATGGAGGTTCGCGCGGATCACATCGTGCGCGCGCGGGTTGCTGCGCGTGATCGCGCAGAAGACCTGCGGCACCTCGCGGCGTTCACCCATCGCCGACATGGTCCAAGGCTCACGATCCGAAGGCTGCTCGCCAAGGCGCGCCCAATCGATCGTACGGCCATCGAGACGCGGAGGGGTCCCCGTCTTGAGACGCGCCATCGGCAGATTCGCCTCTCGCATCTGGGCCGCCAACCGCTGCGCCGAGTCTTCACCAATGCGCCCGCCGACCATCCGCTCCTCGCCCCGGAACAGAGTCCCACCAAGGAAGGTGCCGGTGCACAGCACGACCGCGCGGGCGTCGAGCCGGGTGCCGTCAGCCAGATCGATGCCGGCCACCCTGCCCTGCTCCATCACCAGCGCGGAAGCCTCGCCAGCCACCAGTGTGAGATCGCCCTGCTCTTTCAGCATGCGATGGATCGCCGCCTTGAACAGCTTGCGGTCGGCCTGGACGCGAGGCCCCTGCACGGCGCTGCCCTTCGAGCGGTTGAGCATCCGATAGTGAATCGCGGCTGCGTCAGCGGCGCGGCCGATGAGACCGTCGAAGGCATCGACCTCGCGCACGAGGTGTCCCTTGCCCAATCCGCCAATGGCGGGATTGCAGCTCATCGCGCCCACGGCGTCGAGATCGAAACTGACGAGCGCGACACGCGCACCCATGCGGGCGGCAACGGAAGCCGCTTCACAGCCGGCGTGGCCGCCGCCGATCACGATCACATCGAAGGAATGCATTCGCCGCGCATACGCGAAAGCGTGAATCGCGTCAAAGTTTGTAAAGGACATGTTCCACGTGGAACATGTGGGTCAAGAGGACAAGGGACAGGGCTCCCAACGGCGCCTCACTTCCCGATGCAAAACCGCCCGAACAAGGCGTCGAGCATATCCTCGGTAGTGGCCCGGCCGATCAGCGCATCGAATGCCACCCGGGCCAACCGCAAGGCCTCTGCCACCAGCAGCGGATCGCTTTCCCGATCCGCTGCCGCCAGTGCCCGTTCCGCCTCTGCGACCAGCGCATGCTGGCGAGCGTTGAGCGCGGCATCGCCCGGGCGCGGCATCGCCTTGCGGGCGGTCTCGACCAAGTCGGCCCGGAGCCGATCCATCCCCTCGCCCGTCACGGCGGAAACGGAGTGACGAGCCTGTGCCTTCTGTTCCACGTGGAACACATCGGCCTGTGCCGCGATCTCCCATGCACCCTCCGGGCCCTCCCCTTCCGGGCCCAGCCACAGCACGAGATCGGCCCGGTCCAGGGCATCGCGCGCACGTGAGATTCCGATTGCCTCGATCACATCGCCGGTCTCGTCGCGCAAGCCGGCGGTGTCTCCGAACAGGAAGGGCACGCCCTCGATCGAAACCGCCCGGGTCAGCACGTCGCGCGTGGTCCCCGCGAGTGGTGAGGTGATCGCCGCCTCATCCTCGACCAAGGTATTAAACAGCGTGCTCTTCCCGGCGTTGGGCGGTCCGGCCAGCACGACCCGATAGCCCTCGCGCAGCGCTTCCGCGCGCGGACGCGTGAGCCATTCGGAAAGCTCTCCACGGAGATCGACAAGCCGCTTGCGGAAGTCGGCCGGCAGGTCCGAGACATCGTCCTCGTCTCCGAAGTCCAGCACGGCCTCGACCGATGCCGATGCGGTCAGGACCCGGTCACGCCACTGCTCGACCTGCCGTGAGAATGCCCCTCCCGCCATCGCGATGGCCGAACGACGCTGCAATTCAGTCTCGGCAGAGAGCAGGTCCGCCAGCCCCTCGGCCTCGGCCAGATCGATGCGCCCATTGGCGAAAGCGCGGCGGGTGAATTCACCGGGAGTTGCGCGGCGCAACTTTGGCAGGCGGGCGAGTTCTGCTTCAATGGCGGAAACGACTGCCCTGCCCCCGTGAAGATGAAACTCGGCAAGATCCTCGCCGGTCGCTGTCGCCGGACCGGGGAACCAAAGCACCAGAGCCTGATCGAGCACCGCACCAGCGCCATCGCGCAGAACCCGATAACGCGCACGGCGCGGATCGGGGAGCGAACCGGTAAGGGCGGAAAGTGCAGACCCGGCCTCGGGCCCGCTCACGCGAACGATCGCGATGGCAGCAGGCGGCGCGCCGCTCGAGAGGGCGAAGATCGTGTCGGAAAAGCTGTGGTCGGACATGGCCTCTCGCCTAGCCCGACCGGATCAGCCCGTGAAGACTCAGTTGTCCTTCTTGGGCTTGCCCTGCGGATTGAGCACGCCGCTCAGTGCCATGGCAGCGCCGCTTTCCATGAGCTGCTGAAACAGCTTGAGCCCGAATTCGCCCATCGGGGCGACCTGCTTGCTCATTTCCTGAAGCTGATCGAAACTGCCAACCCCCTGCATCGCCTTGCTAAGGGCATCCACATAGACTTCGTTGGCCTTGGTCACGTCTGGCAGACCCAGGAAACGCCGGGCCTCTTCGGGCGAGCATTCGACCTCGACTTGGACCTTCATCACGGCCTCCTGCTTGGAATTTCTGCATCATAGCTGACACAGGGCGTTGGCAAAGTCCATCACCCGTGCCTAACTCCGAAAAACGGTTAGAAGACCCAGAAGTTCTCAAGGCCAGAGGTTCTCAGGAGACTCCCCATGACAAACACCGAAATCCCCACGCTCGATGGCGACGGCATGATCCCCGCCTACGTCGCCCGTCCCGCAGGTACACCGCGCGGGGCGATCATCGTCCAGCAGGAGATCTTCGGCGTGGACGCCGGTATTCGCCAGAAGGCCGATAGCTGGGCCGCGCGCGGCTACCTCGCCGTCGCGCCCGATACGTTCTGGCGCCAGAAGCCGGGCATCGAACTGAGCCCCTATAACGACGAGGAATTCAAGGAAGCCGTCGGTCACATGATGGCCCACGACTTCGATCTTGGCATTCGCGATCTCGAAGCCGTGATCCACTGGGTTCGCCGTCAGGAGGGCGTCCCCAAGGTCGGCCTCGTCGGATTCTGCATGGGTGGCCGCATCGCCTACATGGTCGCTACCCGCACCGACATCGACGCTTCGGTCGGCTACTACGGCGTGATGATCGACCAGATGCTCAATGAAAAGCACGCGATCGCCCGCCCGCTGATGCTGCACATTCCGACTGCCGACCACTTCGTCGATGCCGCCGCGCAGAAGGCGATCCACGAAGGACTGGACGATCATCCGCGCGTCACGCTCTGGGACTACGAAGGCCTCGACCACGGCTTTGCCGCCGAGATCGGTGCCCGCCGGGACGAAGCCGGGGCAAAGCTGGCGGACAGCCGAACCGAGGCGTTCTTTGCGGAGCATGTCGGCTAAACCACGATGACTATCGCCCCGCGCTACGCCGTGCCGCTTGTGGTCGTGATTCTCACGGCCGCTTGCTGGCTCATTCCCTTGTGGCGCTGGGCGCTGGTACTGATGGTGCCGGTCCTGCTGCTGACGTTTTGGGACTTCTTCCAGAACCGCCACGCTCTCAGACGCAACTATCCCTTCATTGCCCGCGTTCGCTGGCTATTCGAGGACATGCGCCCTTACTTGCGCGCCTATGTCGTCGAGGGCGACCGCGAAGGCCGGCCCTTCACGGTGGAAGAACGCAGCCTCGTCTACGCCCGTGCCAAGGGCGAGATCGATTCGCACCCCATGGGCACCGAACTCGATGTCTATTCGGACGAATACGAATGGCTCGGTCATTCGATCGCCCCGAACGAAAAGGCCTCCAAGAACTGGCGGGTGAAGATCGGCGGCGAGGAATGCACCCAGCCTTACGAAAGCGCGTTGCTCAACATTTCGGCCATGAGCTTCGGTTCGCTTTCCGCCAATGCGATTCAGGCGCTTAACAAGGGTGCGGCCATTGGCGGCTTCGCGCATGACACCGGCGAGGGGTCGATCAGCCCCTACCACCGCATGCATGGCGGCGACCTGATCTGGGAACTGGGCAGCGGCTATTTCGGCTGCCGCCACAAGGATGGCAGCTTCGATCCCGTTCTTTTCGCGGAACAGGCGCAGACCGATCAGGTCAAGATGGTCGAGATCAAGCTGAGTCAGGGCGCCAAGCCGGGACACGGCGGCGTGCTGCCGGGCCCCAAAGTGACTCCCGAGATTGCCGAGACCCGCAAGGTGGAAGTGGGGCAGGACTGCCTTTCCCCCGCTGCCCACTCGGCGTTCTCCACGCCGATCGAATTGCTGGAATGGGTCGCCCAGCTGCGTGAACTTTCGGGCGGCAAGCCTGCGGGCATGAAGCTTTGCGTCGGCCAGCCGCACGAGGTGATGGCATTGGTCAAAGCCATGCTGGAAACCGGGATCACGCCCGACTTCATCGTCGTCGACGGTGCCGAAGGCGGTACCGGCGCCGCGCCGCAGGAATTGACCGACAATGTCGGCATGCCGCTGCGCGAAGGGCTCGCACTCATGCGCAATGCCCTCGTCGGTGCCAATCTGAAGGACCGGATCCGTCTCGGCGCATCGGGCAAGATCCATTCCGGCGCCGGCATGGCGCGTGCCTTCGCGCTGGGTGCAGACTGGTGCAATGCCGCGCGCGGATTCATGTTCGCGCTGGGCTGCGTGCAATCGATGAAGTGCCATACCGGCGCCTGCCCCACCGGTGTCGCCACGCAATCCGAATGGCGCCAGCGCGGGCTCGTGGTCGAGGACAAGGCCGAGCGCGTCGCCCGCTTCCAGAAGGAAACGCTGAAGGCCCTGCGCGAGATCGTTGTCGCCATGGGCTACGACAGCCCCTGGGACCTCAACCAGCACGACATGTACCAGCGGATCGACAGCGCCAAGGCCGGCCCGCTCGACGAAATCTATGAATTCCTGAAACCCGGCGAACTGATCGCCGATCCTGAATCCACTCAATATGCCCGCGCCTGGCGCGTGGCCCGGGCGGAAACCTTCCGCCGCGTGTTCTGAAGGACCCGAATGCCATGACCACCGGATACCGGATGATCGCCCGCCGCCACGGCGGCCCCGAAGTAATCGAGCGGGAGGACTTCTCCGTGCCCTCCCCCGGTGCCGGCGAGATAGTGATCGAGACCGAGGCTGTCGGCCTCAACTTCATCGATACCTATTATCGCAAGGGACTCTATTCCGATCCGCTGCCGATCACACTGGGGTCCGAAAGCGTCGGCAAGGTCACCGCCATCGGAGACGGCGTTTCCGGATTCAACATTGGCGAGCGCGTCGGCACGACCAGCAGCGGCGGCGCCTATGCGACGCACCGACTGCTCAAGGCGGACAAGGCCATGCGCATCCCCGAAGGCATTGCACCGGAGATCGCGGCCGCCGTCATGCTCAAGGGTCTGACCGCCTGCTATCTGGCCGAGGATACGTTCCCAGCCGCAGCCGGCCATGTGGCGCTGGTTCATTCCGCCGCAGGCGGTGTCGGCTCACTGCTGGTGCCCTGGCTGCTCGACAAGGGCGTGACAGTGATCGCCCATTCCGGATCGCCCGAGAAGGCCGCGCAAGTTCCGGGCGAGCATTCGCTTTCGTGCGATCTCGCCGATCTGCCCGGAAAGATCCGGGAGATCACCTCGGGCGCGATGTGCCATGTTGTCTATGACGGGGTCGGTGCGGATTCGTGGGCGGCTTCCATCGCCTCGCTTCGCCGCCGGGGGCTTATGGTCACATACGGCAATGCCTCGGGGCCGGTTCCGCCCGTAGCGCCGCTGGACCTGATGCGTGGCGGTTCGCTCTATCTCACGCGGCCGACTCTGGCCGATTACGTGGCGACGCCGGAAGAACTCGCGGCGAGCGCCAAGAAGCTGTTCGACCGGATCGCCAGCGGCGTGCTGACTCCGCGCGTGGGGCAGACCTTCCGGCTTGAAGATGCGGCTGAGGCTCATCGCGCGCTGGAAAGCCGAGCCACAACAGGTTCCACAGTGCTGGTGCCCTGACCTGCCAGGATCCAGCAAAGAAAAAGGGCTCGGAGGCATAAGCTTCCGAGCCCTTTTCAATTCGTGTTCCCTGCGGATCACATCAGCGTGATGATGCCCAGCTGAGGGTCGGTCCAACCTTCGTAGATCATCTTCACCGCCACATAGAGGATGACGGCAAGGCCGATCCAGGCGATCCACCGGTAACGCTCGATGTACTTGGCAATGAAATTTGCCGCGACACCCATGAGGGCAACTGCAAAGACCAGGCCGACGATCAGAATGCCGGGATGATCGCGCGCCGCGCCGGCCACGCCGAGCACATTGTCGATCGACATCGAAATGTCCGCCACCGCCACCGAGAGCGCCGCGCCGGCGAAGCTCTTGGCCGGGGCCACGCCCGAACGTTCATCACCCTCGATCTCGGGCGAACCCGGAGAATGATGACCGCCAGCGTGAATCTCGCGGTACATCTTCCACGCGACCCACAGCAGCAGCAATCCGCCCGCAAAGACGAGTCCGACGATGCCCAGCAGCCATGTCACCATCAGGGCAAAGGCGATGCGCATCACCAGAGCGGCGAGCACGCCGATGGCGATGACCTTCTTGCGCTGGTCGGCCGGAAGCCCGGCCGCGAGTGCGCCGACGACGATGGCATTGTCCCCCGCCAGCACCACGTCGATCATCAGCACCTGAAGGAACGCCGACATTGCTGCCGGCGATCCCAGGTTCGAGAAGTCGTTGACGATATGCTGCCAGATTTCGGCCGGCCCTCCCACGGCGGAAGTGGCCACTAGCGTATCGAGGATACTCAACCCGATAGCCCCTGCTTACTGGTTCATCGTGGCGAAGAAGTCCTCGTTGGTCTTGGAGTCCTTCATCTTGTCGAGCAGGAATTCCATCGCGTCGACCGTGCCCATCTGCATGAGGATACGGCGCAGGACCCACATCTTGGTGAGCTGGTCCTTCGGAACCAGCAGCTCTTCCTTGCGGGTGCCGGACTTGCCGACGTCCAGCGCCGGGAAGATGCGCTTGTCGGCCACCTTGCGGTCAAGGACGATTTCCGAGTTACCGGTGCCCTTGAACTCTTCGAAGATGACTTCGTCCATGCGGCTGCCGGTATCGATCAGGGCCGTGGCTATGATCGAAAGCGAACCGCCTTCCTCGATGTTGCGCGCGGCGCCGAAGAAGCGCTTGGGGCGCTGCAGGGCGTTGGCGTCGACACCGCCGGTCAGCACCTTGCCCGAAGAGGGAACGACGGTGTTGTAGGCGCGGCCAAGGCGGGTGATCGAGTCCAGCAGGATCACGACGTCGCGCTTGTGCTCGACCAGGCGCTTGGCCTTCTCGATCACCATTTCGGCGACCTGCACGTGGCGCTGGGCGGGTTCGTCGAAGGTGGAGGAGATGACCTCGCCCTTCACCGAACGCTGCATGTCGGTGACTTCTTCAGGGCGCTCGTCGACGAGCAGCACGAGGAGGAAGACTTCCGGATGGTTGTCGGTGATGGCCTTGGCCATGTTCTGCAGCAACACGGTCTTACCGGTGCGCGGCGGCGCCACGATCAGAGCGCGCTGGCCCTTGCCCTGCGGCGAAATGAGATCGATCACGCGCGCCGACTTGTCCTTGACCGTGGGGTCCAAGCTGTCGAGCTTCAGGCGCTGATCGGGATAGAGCGGCGTCAGGTTGTCGAAGTTGACGCGGTGGCGCACCACGTCCGGATCGTCGAAATTGACGCTGATAAGCTTGGTGATGGCGAAGTAGCGCTCACCGTCGCGGGGCGCGCGGATCTCGCCTTCCACGGTATCGCCGGTACGCAGGCCCCACTTACGGACCTGGTTGGGCGAAACGTAGATGTCGTCGGGACCGGCAAGGTAGTTCGCCTCGGGGCTGCGCAGGAAGCCGAAGCCGTCCGGCAGCACTTCGATCGTGCCCTGACCGACGATTTCTTCGCCGTCTTCGGCCACTTCCTTGAGGATGGCGAACATCAGGTCCTGACGACGCATCGTCGAAGCGCCTTCGACGCCCAGTTCCTCTGCCATTTCGACCAGTTCGGCCGACGACTTCTTCTTAAGTTCTTTAAGGTGCATCTTGCTTGAATTCCGGATGGAAAATTTTTGGGAGAAATTTTGGAGAGTCGGCCGGCGGATCGATGGGCTTGGGGAAAGCGGATCCGGGCACGCGAAAGAACTCGCCGCCCTGAGCCGGGACACGGTTCAGATAGGGATTGGGCAGCCTGCGGTCAACGCGTGATCCACAAGCCGGACGCGGCCTGCGCCCAGCCGATGGTACAGTTCAGACTCGCTTCAGAACGGTTTGACGACCACGAGGACGACAATCACCGCCGCGGCAAGGCCCGGAATCTCGTTGAGCAGGCGGAGCTGCTTGCCGGTGAGCGTCCGCTCCCCCTTGGCCAGCTTCTTCGCGTAGCCGACCAACCAACCGTGATAACCCGAAAGACCGAGCACGAAGAGCAGCTTCACATGAAGCCAGGGCTGGCTCCATGCGTCGATCGAAAAGGCCGTGGCAATGCCGAATAGCCAGACCATGACGAGCGAAGGCGTCAGGATGATCTTGCGCAGCTTCGCCTCGCGATCGACCCAGCGCGCCGCTTCGGCCGAGCCCGGTTCTGCTTCCTGATGATAGACGAAATAGCGCGGGAGCATGAATAGCCCCGCCATCCAGAAGATCACGAAAATAACGTGTCCGGCTTTGAGCCAGAGATAGAGCATTGCCAGCGTATCCTGCATCGGCGCACGAAGTCTCGTTGGGTCCGTGCCGATCTCCTGCACGCTTGCCCGGCGGGGTTCAAGGTGATTCCGGCAGCCTTGCGGTGGGAGGAAGAAAGCCAGGGGATTCAATATCCCCTGCCCTACTCGCTTCGGATCGCCCTTCCCGGCGGCCGCGCGTGTGCCTGAACGCGGCAACCGGATGAGTCCGGGGGTGAGTGGCCGGAACCGCTCTCATGGCTCAGCGAGCGCCTGAGAGCAGATTCAGCCACGATGCTGAAGAACGGGCGGAAAAAATGGATCCCCCTGCTTACCTGCTCCAGTTGCGCACGATCGCCAGCAGCGCTTCGACGTGCTCGATCGGGGTGAACTGCCCGATGCCATGCCCGAGGTTGAACACATGCGGACGGTCCGCGAAGGCATCGAGCACGCGGCGGGTTTGACTCTCAAGCTCCGCGCCGCCCGAAAGCAGCAACAGCGGGTCGAGATTCCCCTGCACCGGCAGCCCTTCGGGCAATTCGCGCGCGGCCCAGATCGGGTCAACGGTTTCATCGATTCCGACAGCGTCCACCCCGGTCTCTCGGGCGTAAGCTGCTAATTTTTCGCCGGATCCCTTGGGGAAGCCGATAATCGGAGTCTGCGGGTGGCGTGCCTTCACCGCGGCGACGATGGCCGCGTTGGGCGCGATGACCCAGCGTTCGAATTGCGCGGGTGAAAGCGATCCGGCCCATGAATCGAAAAGCTGGACGGCTTCCGCTCCGGCTTCGATCTGGCCGCTGAGGTATTCGACAGTCACCCCCACGATAGCCTGAATGATCGCCTCGAACGCGGCCGGGTCGCGATAGGCCATTGCCCGTGTCTCATGCTGATCGCGGCTGCCTTCGCCTGCACACATGTAGGTTGCGACCGTCCACGGACTGCCGGCGAAGCCGAGCATGGTTTTGTCCGCAGCGAGTCCCGCGCGAACCTTGTGCACGGTTTCATAGATCGGAGTCAGTCGCTCGGGCACCGCGACGAGGGTTTGCAGCGCGTGATCCACAAGCCGGGGAGTCAGTTTCGGACCCTCGCCGGCAAGGAACTGAAGGTCCTGCCCCATTGCGTAAGGAACGATGAGGATGTCCGAAAAAAGGATCGCGCCATCGAATCCGAAGCGGCGGATGGGTTGGAGGGTGATCTCGGCGGCTGCGTCCGTATCGTAGACGAGCGCGAGAAAACCGCCCTTTTCCGCGCGTAACGCCCGGTATTCCGGAAGGTAGCGTCCAGCCTGGCGCATAAGCCAGACGGCGCGTTTGTTCGTGTTGGTTCCGTGCAGGGTGTCGAGAAGAAGGCCAGGCATCGAGAGTCAGGTCCAGTCCAAAAAAATAAGAGTCTTAAAAGGATGATGGAGTCTGTTGGTCCTGTGGATATCGGGGACGGCGATTCCTTGCCCGATTTGTCCCAAGATGAACAGGTTCGAGAGTCACTTGCGACTCTCCGGAGAGTCCGAGTCAAAGACTCTTTGTCCCTGTTACCCACAGGCTGTGGATCAGAGTCAGAGCCTGTCCACAAATGCCCCGGATTGAATCGGGGGAACGGGGAGGAAAACTCCGATCCGAGTTGTCACCGAGTCCGTCCCGTGGTTTATGCCGGGACATATCCACACCCCCTCTGTGAACACTCTGAAAGACCCGGAAAAAGGCCGAACATGGCGCGATTTCACCTGCACCTTCTCTCGGACTCGACCGGCGAAACGCTGGAAATGATCGCCAAGGCTGCCCTTGCGCAGTTCGACGATTCCGACGTTTTGCGCCATTTCTGGCCGATGGTTCGCTCGCAGCAGCATCTCGACCGGATCATGGGCGAGATCGCTGCCAATCCCGGCCTCGTGTTCTTCACGCTGGTCAACGAGGAAACGCGCGGGCGATTGGAAGAGCGTTGCCAGCAGCTCGGCCTGCCGGCGATTGCGGTACTCGACGGCGTTACCGACGCGCTCGAAGCCTTGCTGGGGCAGGAAGCCAAGGGCCGTCCCGGTCGTCAGCATCGGCTGGACGATGCTTATTTTGCGCGCGTCGATGCGATTCAGTTCACGATCGCGCATGACGACGGCATTGCCTGGGAGGATTGGGAAGAGGCCGATATCGTGCTGGCGGGCGTATCGCGCACCAGCAAGACGCCGACTTCGATCTACCTTGCCAATCGCGGCTACAAAGTCGCGAATATCCCCATCGTGGTGGAAAGCCCGCCGCCTTCGATCCTGTTCGGATTAAAGCGGCCGATGGTTGTCGGCCTGACGACTGCGCCGGACCGGCTGATCCAGATCCGCCGCAATCGCCTGCTTTCGCTCAGCCAGTCGCCCGATACCGACTATGTGAAGTCCGACCGGGTCGAGGGCGAATTGAAATACGCGCGGCGGATGTTTGCGGACAATTCCTGGCCGGTCATCGACGTGACGCGCCGCTCCATCGAGGAGACGGCGGCGGCCATCATCAATCTCTATAACGAGCGCAAGGCCGAAGGCACCCAAGGGCAGCCCGGCCCTCGCCCGATCTGAATTTCAGGAATCCACAGATGATCGTACTTGCGTCTCAGAGCGCCTCGCGGCGGGCGATGCTCGAAGCCGCCGCCATCCCGTTCCGCGCCAATCCCGCGCATGTTGATGAGCGGGCGATAGAGGCCGGGCTTGTCGGCGCCGCGCCGAGGGAAATCGCGCTGGCTCTCGCCAAGGCCAAGGCCCTCGCCGTTTCGGCGCAGGCGCCGGGCGAATTGGTGCTGGGCAGCGATTCCCTTGTCGAATGCGGGGGGCGGCGTTTCGACAAGCCGGCCAGCCGTGAGGCAGCCGCCGAGCATTTGCGCTTCTTTTCGGGCAAGACGATGGCCCTCCACAGCGCGGCGGCACTGGCGCGTGATGGCGAGATCGTCTGGGCGGATGACGCCGTGGCGTCACTCCATGTGATCGCGATGTCCGACGTTTTTATCGATCACTATCTCGATGCTGAATGGCCGGAAGTTGCCGGTTGCGTCGGTGTTTTCCGCATCGAGGCACGCGGCGTCCAGCTTTTCGAGTCGATCGAGGGCGACTATTTCACCATCCTGGGCATGCCCCTGCTCAAGGTTCAGGCGGCGCTGCGCCGTCTCGGAGAGATCGAGCAATGACAGGACAGCTTTACGCCGAAGTGATCGGTGACCCCATTGCCCAGTCGAAATCGCCGCTGATTCATGGGTTCTGGTTGGAAAAGCTGGGAATCGAGGCGCGCTACGACCGCTGCCTGGTCACGGTCGACGGCTTGGCCGACTATCTTTCCGCGCGTCGCGCCGATCCGGATTGGCGCGGCTGCAATGTGACGATGCCGCACAAGCTGGCGATCATGCCGCTGATGGACCGACTGGACCCGCTCGCCGCGCGGATCGGCGCGGTCAACACCGTGGTGCGCGAGGTGGACGGCACGCTTGTTGGGTATAACACCGATGCCCCGGGCTTCCTCGAACCGCTGCGCGAGCGACTGGCGGAAACGCACTTGTTCCGCATGGCGCGCGTTCTCGGCACGGGCGGCGCGGCGCGGGCGATCGTTGCCGCGCTGGCGGACAGGGGCTTCGTGATCGTGCTGGCCGGACGGGATCCGGCCAAGGCGAAGGCCATGCTCGAAGAGCTGACCACGCAGCAGGATCATCATGCGATCGATCTTGCCCACTTCGCCCATCCCACCGATTTCGCGTTCGACGATCGCGAGCGGCTCTTCGACGTGATCGTCAATGCAAGCCCGCTCGGCATGACCGGGCAGCCGCCGCTTGCGTTCGATTTCAGCCATGCCCCGCCGAACAGCATGGTCTACGATATCGTCACCAGCCCGCGCGACACCGCGTTCCTGCAAGAGGCTCGCGAGGCCGGATTTCCCACAGTGGATGGACTGGCGATGCTGATCGGTCAGGCCGATCACGCGTTTCGCCATTTCTTCGGCGCGACACCGCCGCGCGATGAGGATAGCGACGCGCAGTTGCGCGCGCGTCTGGAGGCATGACCCGGCCGAAGATCCTGGGCCTCACCGGCTCGATCGGCATGGGCAAGTCGGCCGTGGCGGCGATGCTGCGCGATCTCGGCGTGCCGGTTTTCGATGCCGACGCTGCGGTTCATGAATTGCAGGGGCCGGGCGGTGCGCTGCTGGATGAGATCGAGGCCGCGTTTCCCGGCACCACGGGTGCACAGGGTGTCGATCGCGCGAAGCTTGGGGCCGCGGTCTTCGGTAATCGGGAAGCGCTCGTCCGCCTCGAATCGATTGTTCATCCGGCCGTCGGCGCGATGCGACGAGTGTTCCTGAAGGACCATGCAAAGGCGCCGCTGGTCGTGTTCGATATTCCCTTGCTCTACGAGAAAGGCGGGCACGAAGGGCTCGACGCGGTCGCCGTTGTTTCAGCTCCGGCTGATGTCCAGCGTGAGCGCGTGCTCGCCCGCCCCGGCATGACCCCGGAAAAATTCGAACAGATTCTGTCGCTTCAGGTCCCCGACGCCGAAAAGCGCGCGCGGGCGGATTTCGTGATCGATACCGGCGTATCGCTTGCGGAGACCGGGGCCGAGGTGGAGCGTATCGTGCGCGCGTTGGGCCCGTTGTAATAATCCTGCCACAGGCCTTGCGAAGCAGCGTCGGCAGGCAGATATGAGGTTAAATGCGAGAGATCATCTTCGATACCGAAACTACGGGATTCGACCCCAAGAACGGGGACCGTATGGTCGAGATCGGCTGTATCGAGATGGTCAACCGGGTGCTGACCGGCCGCAGCTACCACGCCTATTTCAACCCCGAACGGTCCATGCCGGCGGAGGCAGAGGCCGTTCATGGCCTGTCCGACGCCTTCCTGGCCGATAAGCCGCTGTTCGCCAGCTGCGCGCAGGAATTCCTCGATTTTATCGAGGACAGTCCGATGATCGCGCATAATGCCTCATTCGACTTCAACTTCATCAACCACGAGCTAACCCTATGCAGCCATCCGATCGTCGATCGGTCGCGCATGGTCGATACGGTAGCGCTGGCGAAAGTGCGCCATCCGGGCGCCAAGCTTTCGCTCGATGCGCTGTGTTCGCGGTATGGAATTGATCGAAGTCATCGAACCAAGCACGGCGCGCTTCTAGACGCCGAGCTGCTGGCGCAAGTCTATGTGGAACTGCGCGGCGGCCGCCAGATCGGCCTCGAACTGATGGCGGAAGTGAATGAAATCGTGGTGGAAACCAAAGTCCTTGCCCGCAGGGACCGACCTTTCCGCCAGCCGCGTCCCCATGCGGCCACCGAAGCGGAACTGATGCGCCATGCAGAGTTTCTCACTTCGGTCGACGCCCCACTCTGGGGTGAATGATACCATAGCAGAGGAGTATTCGCTCATGGACATCCGCGTCTCAGGTCACCAGGTCGAAACTGGAGAGGCCCTGCAGGTTCACGCCAACGAGCGGTTGATGACGATCATCGACAAGTACTTCAATCGAGCGTTGTCCTCGCAAGTTACCTTCGGCCGGGCCCCGGCCGGTGCCTTCCGCTGCGATATCATCATGCATGTGATGCAGAACCTTGTCCTCAAGGGCACGGGCATGGCGCAGGATGCGCATATCGCGCTCGACCAGGCGTCCGAGAAGATCGACAAGCAGCTGCGCCGCTACAAGCGCCGCATCAAGGACCGGCATGAGCAGACCGCCTATGCCGTGGCGACCGAGGAGGCGGCTTACACCATCTTTGAGGAGCCAGCGGCCGAAGCCGATCACGAGCTTGATGCCGATGCCCCGGTGGTGATCGCCGAGACGCGGGTGGACGTTCCCGAGGCAACGGTATCGGATGCGGTGATGATGCTCGACTTGCGCAACACCACCGCACTGCTGTTCAAAAACGCTGGCACTGGCCGACATAATATGGTTTACCGCCGCGGCGACGGTTCGATTGGCTGGGTTGAACCGCACTGACGCCGGCCGCAGCGTCTTCCGGCGCTAGCACTTCTGATCGCATATACTTCTGATCGGAGGACGAGTAAGCAGCCCCCGGACCTTCCGGGGGTTGCGAGCGTTTAGGCATTGGCAACCTATCTGAGACCAGAACCAGAAAACGAAATGAGCAGTCTTTTCAATCTTCTGCCCGATGCTGTCACGACGGCGAGCGCGGATACCAAAGCGTCCATCCTTGGGCGCCTCGCCGGAATCTTCACGGACGTCTACGGGCTGGACCGGGAGATGGTGCTTGCGCGCGTCCTTGAACGGGAAGCGTTGGGGAGTACCGGATTCGGCCGGCGTATCGCGATTCCCCACGCCCGGCTTCCCGGGCTGAGCCGCCCGGTTGCGGCGTTCATTCGCCTCGATTCGCCGGTGGAGTTCGATTCCGCCGATGGTGTGCCGATCGATATCGTCTTCGGCCTGCTCTCACCCGAGGGTGCCGGCGCCACCCATCTTCACGCCCTTGCGGCGATCTCGCGCATGATGCGCGATGAACGCATGCATGAGGCCCTGCTCGACGCTCCCGGCGCGGAAGCGCTCTACAGCCTGCTTAGCAGCGTTATCGACCGCGATGCTGCCTGAGGCCCCTGGGGCCGGCTCTGAAAATGGGCCTGAAATCGAAAAGGCCGACAGCAGCGGTGCCGCGCTGCATTGGCGGGCGCTCGAAGGCCTCTACGCTTCGGCGCCGATCAACGGCATGTTTGCCTCGCGGCTGGAAGTTCCCGGTGAGGGGCTGGCGCGGATCACGTTCGACGTCGATCCTGCCTGCTTCCACGCGGCGGGTGCGGCGCACGGCACGATCTATTTCAAGATGCTGGACGATGCCGCCTTCTACGCGGCCAACACGCTCGTCACGGACCGGTTCCTGCTGACGACGTCGTTCAATCTGCTTCTCAGCAAGCCGATCAAGGGCGGCACCATCGTTGCCGAAGGGCGCTGGGTAAGTGGTCGCCGCCGCGTGCTGGTCGCCGAATCGCGGCTTGTGGACGAGGACGGCGACGAAGTCGGCCGTGGAACCGGCACTTTCATGCGCTCCCGCATCGCGCTTTCCGGCCTGCCCGGCTACGCCGGCACGACCTGACATGGAGGCCCGCCTTCCCGCCCATCTTGAAGCCAGTGCGCTCATCCGCGCGGCCGAAAGCGAGGGCGGGTTTGGCATGGTTATACAAAAAGGTGAACGCGACGCAGGGACGATCCTTGTCGTTCTGCTCGAAAACGGTCGGGATGGGCGTGTCTACGAACGCATGCCCCAAATGGACGGAACGCGGCTCTGGACATGCGCGAAGCGACAGGAAATGGCCGATTCGGGCGAGTTCTCGGACTACCTCGAAAGACGTAGGCGACAGGACCCGGACCTTTGGGTGATTGAACTGGACGTCGCAAGACCCGAACGGCTCATCGGTATCGGGACCTGAAATGAGTTGACTTGCATGCCCTGCAAGTTAATGGCCACCTCACACGCACAGGCGGCTCGGGCAGCAATAAGGCTTGCCCGGCTAGCACGCAGACGGGGGATCGTCGGCAGATCGTGTGAATGTAAATGCTCCAATGGGGCATAGCGTTCCCGTCTGCGTCGGATTGGTTCACCGCCTTTGATCAAGAGTTGATGCGAAGCAAAGTTCAGTTGGCCAGCGCGATTGCGCTCGCTGCTACGGTTCTAACCGCCCTATTCGGCGCACAGGGTTCGGGCGCCGCCGCTACTACGCCGATTCCGGTCGCGGCAAAATCGAACACCCCGATGGCTTACGTCTCCACGCCGGTCGTCCAGTCCCTTCCCACCGATGGGAACGCTGCGACGGACAATCAGGCTGACGATGCCGTCACCCCGGATCATTCCGCGGATGCAGACTCGCTTGCCCAGCTGGTTGCCATGCAGCCCAGCGAGGGGTCGGTTGACAGTCAGATGCGCTGCCTTGCCGGCGCGATCTATTTCGAAGCGCGCGGTGAGACGCTGGAAGGCCAGCTTGCCGTTGGCCGCGTCATCATCAATCGCAGCGAATCCGGCCGTTTCCCCGCCAGCTATTGCGGCGTGGTCTACCAGCCCGGCCAGTTCTCGTTCGTACAGGGCAGCCGGATGCCCAGCATCCGCGAAAAGTCGGACGACTGGCGCGAAGCACTGGCCATTGCCCGCATCGCCGTCCAGGAAAGCTGGAAGAGCGAGGCTCAGGGCGCGCTCTATTTCCATGCAGCGCGTGTGTCGCCCAAGTGGCGCCTGACCAAGATCGCCCAAGTGGACGATCACATCTTCTATCGTTGAGGATCAGGTGGAGCGGGCTTGTCCCGCTCCGGCGGCCCGCATCGTTCGATGCCGGTGCCTGTGCATGGAAGGGGGCGGAAACGCCCTCTTCTTGCGTATCAGTCGCGCAGTTGCACCCAGACCGGCGTATGATCGCTGGCCTTCTCGCGTCCGCGATAAGCCTTGTCCACGCCGCAGGAGATGAGCCGGTCGGCCAGCTCGGGTGAGAGCAGCGCATGGTCGATGCGGAAGCCGTGGTCGCGCTGCCAGGCACCGGCCTGATAGTCCCAGAACGTCCAGACACCGCCGCGCGGGTTGTGCGTGGCAATCGCGTCGGTCCAGCCATCGCCCAGCAGTCGGAAATAGGCATCGCGCGATTCCGGCTGCATCAGCGCATCGGCGGCCATGGCCGGCGGCGACCAGACGTCCTGATCGGTTGGAATCACGTTGTAGTCGCCGGTGACGATGGCCGGGACTTCCTCGGCCCGGATCGCGGCCATGCGGCGCCGCAGGCGTTCCATCCAGCGCAGCTTGTAGTCGAACTTGGGGCCGGGCACCGGATTGCCGTTGGGCAGGTAGATGCAGACGACGCGCAGGCCGAACACATCGGCTTCGAGATAGCGGGAGTGCTCGTCCTCAGGCTCGCCGTCGAGCCCGCGCTGGATCTCCACCGGCTTTTCGCCATCGGCCAGGATGGCGACGCCGTTGAAGCCCTTCTGGCCGTGCCAGATTCCCTGGTATCCGATCTTCTCGAATTCCGCGATCGGGAAGCCTTCGTCCTGGCTCTTGATCTCTTGCAGGCAGGCGACCGAGGGGCGCGTTTCCTCCAGCCATTCGAGCAGGCGGGGAAGGCGTGCCTTGACCCCGTTGATGTTGAACGTGGCGATTTTCTTCATACGGAGAAGCTGGATCCGCATCCGCAGCCGGCGGCGGCTTGGGGATTTTCCACCCGGAAGGCGGCGCCGCCCAGCGATTCCACGTAATCGACCACGCAGCCGTCGACGAGGTCGAGGCTTACCGAATCGACCACGAGGCGGACTCCATCGGTCTCGGCAATGGTGTCGTCGTTCTCGGCGCTGTCGGCGAGGCCGAACTTGTACTGAAAGCCCGAGCAGCCCCCACCCTCTACCGAGAGGCGAAGGATCGCGGGTTTGCCCTGCTTTTCAGCGATCGCGGCGACGCGCGCCGCGGCCGATGGGCTGAGTGTCACGGTTTGTTGGTCCATGCCTGCGATGTAAGCCTCGCGGCCCCGCGCGGCAAGGTGCGGGGCCGGATAAGGATCAGGCCATCTGGATGTAATCGCGCATCGCGGCGGCTTCGGATTCGACTTTGTCGATCCGGTATTTCACGAGATCGCCGATGGAGACGAAGCCGACCATCCGGCCGCCGTCGATCACGGGCAAATGGCGGATACGGCGGCGCGTCATCAGCGCCAGGGCGCTGAGCACCGGCGTGGACGGTTCGACGGTCACGGCGGGAGAGGTCATCACGTCGTTCACCGGTTTGTGGAGCATGTCCGGGCCGAATTCGTGCAGCCGGTAGATCACATCGCGTTCGGAGAAGATTCCAACCAGCGTTTCGCCGTCCAGGATCGGCAGGGCGCCGATGCGGCGTTCGGCCAGCAATTTGGCCGCCTCGCCTACGGTAGTGCCCACCTGGCAGGTCTGGACGGGTCCACGGCCTTCGATAATGCGCGCAATCGTCATCGTCGCTCTCTCCCCTGGTTGGCCCTCATCAACGCGGTTTGGATCGAAGAATACCATAGCGGAGCGGCGCCTGCCACTTCGTCCGATTGCCAGGGGCGTCTTTTGAGTGCCGTGCCGGGAGCATTTGCTTGCGAGGCCGCGCGCGAAAGCCCAAATGGGGCGCATGATACCGCGCTCGCCCCTTGAAGACCCGGAAAAGGCCGCCCACGCCTGGGCACGCTACCGCCGGATCATGGCCTATATGTTGACAGTGACGGTCGGCCTTGTGCTGGCCTCGATCATCCTGCTCTATCGTTCGAACGGGATGGTTTCGGTCCACTTCTACATCGCGGCCGCACTGGGGATCGGTTTCACGATGCTGCTGGCCTCGGCGCTGATGGGACTCGCCTTCCTGTCGAGCGGAACCGGACATGATGAGTCGATCGTCGATCCGTTCGAGGACGACTGGAAGGGTAAGTAGCGCCCCTCCCTCACCCTTGACGGGGCCGCAGCCGGAATTCCTCGACCGGTTGCCCGCCGATCAGATGCTGCTGGATGATCTTTTCCAGCACGTCCTCGGTGCAGGAATGGTACCAGACACCATCGGGCCAGACGACCGCGACCGGCCCCGCGAAACAGATGCGCAGGCAGTCCGCCTTGGAGCGGGCGACACCGCCGCCGTTCTCGCGCTTGGGCCCGTCGAGGCCCAGCTGCTTGAGACGCTTCTTCAGGTATTTCCATGCCGCCGCCCCCTTTTCGGGCGAGCAGCATTCGCCTTTCTGCGGTTCGGCACAGATGAAGATGTGGCGCTGGATGGTGTCGCCGCCCATCTTGGCGAGCGCTTCGGCGGCCTGATCGATATCCCGGTGCGACGCGGTCACGGGCGCAGTGCCCATTCGGCGGCGCGGGCGCGGTAATCGTCGGGCAACGGCGCCGGGCCTTCGGCGCCGACCATGACAATCACCGTGCGCGCGAAGACCACCGGCTCACCCTTCTGAGTCACGACTTGCACCAGTTGCTGACTGGTGCGGCCGAGGTGTTCAGTGGCGCCGTGGATGACCAGCGTCTCGGGATAGTGCGTTTCGCCAAGGTATTCGATGGAGATGCTGGCGACCATGGTTGAAAGACCACGGAACGCATCATCACCGCCGGCGGCGCGGTAGAATCGCACGCGCCCGTCCTCAAGCATGCCGGCTATGGCGACATTGTTGATGTGGTGGTTGAGGTCGAGGTCGCTGAAGCGGGGTTCGATCTCGCAGCGAAATGGATAACGCGCGGGATCGAGCAGCGCGGGGTCTGGTCTGGGCATGAGTCAGAGTTAGGTAGACCGCACGCTCAGGTCCAGTCCCAAGCGCATCGCGGGAGCGGGTCAGCCCTTCTTGCCGACGATTCGCGCGATCTCGGTCGCGACAAGGCGTTCGACCATCGCCGGCAGGTTCTTGTCGAGCCAGTCGGCCAGCGCCGGACGCAGCAGCTCGCGAACAAGACCTTCTAGAGAGGTTTCGCCCGAGCGGACGATCTGTGGCGGCATGCCTGGTTCGGACAGCATCGCAAGGGCGGCCAGCGATTCGCGCATCGAATCGCGGGCATCGTCATCGAGCAGCGCGGGTTCGTCGCCCAGCACATCGGCGAGTTCGGCGGCTTCGGGCAGTTCCAGCACGTCGTCATCGAACGCCGCTGCGCGCATGGCTTCACCTGCGCGGCGCTGGCGCTCGGAGCGGGCCGCCGCGCGGTTGTCACGCGCGATGACCTGCTTGATCGACTGGAGAATCTCCTCGACCGAAGGCTCACCGTTCTGACGCATTGCAACTGTCCCCGTTGGCGCCGGATGTTCCCGTTTTCCGAGCGCGCCCATCACCCATCCCCGAATCAGGGTTAAAGGATGGTTACTGTTCGTGAATCTCGCCGTCCTGAACCGGCGTGTCAACGGTCCGGGTGGACTTCGCCACAGGGGCCGGATCGTTGTCCCAGTCGAAGATCTTGCCCTTCACGCGGTCGTAATTGACCTGGGGATCGTAGAGCACGCCGCCGTCCAGATTGAGATCGCGCGCTTCGGCGCGGCCCATTGCGGCTAGTAGGGTGAAGCCGGCGACATAGGCGTTGCGCTGCGCCGTCACCAGATCGACCTGTGCGTTCAGCAGTTCCTGCTCTGCGTTCAGGATGTCGAGAATCGTGCGGTTGCCCACCGAGTTCTCCGCCCGCACGCCCTCAAGGCTCAGCGAGGCGGCATCGACGGCGGTTTTCGAAGAGACGATTAGGTCGTTCGACGCGAGCCACGCGGTGTAGGCCGAGCGGACTTGCGCGATCACGCCGCGTTCGGTGGCGATTTCCTGTTCCAGCGTGGCCGAGGCCGTGGCCTGCGCCTGTCGGCGCTGAGCGGCGGGAAGACCGCCCTGAAACAGCGGGATCGAGACTTGCGCACCGGCCGTGACCGTATGGTTGTGCTCGTAGCCGGTGATCCGCGGGTCTGCCGAGCCGAGGTAATCGGTATAGCCGCCCTGCGAAAACAGGCTGACGCGTGGCAGGCGGCCTGCACCGGCCACGTCGATATCCTTTTCCGCCGCCTTGCTGCGCTGGCGCGCGGCAATCACGTCGGGATTGGCATCGAGCGCTACCGACGTGGCCTCTTCGGGCGTGGCGGGCAGATTCGGCAATGGCGGGGGCGTTTCGAGCGCCTCAGGCGCCTTGCCGATCAGACGGATATAGGTTTCACGCGCGGCGGCGAGGTTGGCCTCGGCACTGCGCAAGTCGCCATTGGCCACGGCAAGGCGTGACTGCGACTGCGCCACGTCGGTCCGGGTCAGTTCGCCGATCTGGAAACGATCGCTGGTGGCCTGAAGATTGACCTTCAGCACCGCCACGTTCTTCTGATTCAACCCGACGATCGCCTCGGCCCGGATCACGTCCATGTAGGCGCCGACCACTTGCGAGAACAGCGAGCTTTCCGACCCGCGCAGCGAGGCCTGTCCGGCTTCGACGCGGATCTTGGCGGCGGCCACGCTGTTGCGCACCGAGCCGCCCGAATAGATCGGCACGCCCAGATCGACCCCGGCGGACAGGATCTTGGTCGGCTGGATGTCCTTGGCGGCGCCAGCGTCCACATATTTGGTGATGGAGCTGTCGGCGGCCAGATTGGGCAACCCCGCAGAGCGCGCGATCGGCACGCCCTCGTCGGTCGCGCGCTGCTGCGCGCGTGCCGCCTCAAGCGTGGGATTGGTCTGGTAAGCCAGGACCAGCGCCTCGCGCAGGGTGTCGGCCAGCGCCGGAGCGCTTGCCGTTGCCAGTGTCAGACATCCCCCCGCGAGTAGCCCGGTACGCAGCGCGAACCGGGCCATGCTCAGAAGCTCCAGCGTTTGGGAGCAGCGAATTCGGGCAGAACCGGAATCCCGATCTCGGCGAGCGGCAGCAGCGCAAGCGCGCCTGCAGCCTTGATGCCGGTTGCAAGGCGGGGAACGCCGCGCACCACAAGGCCGGTCACCGCACGGCCGCCTTCGGCGAGCGCGGCAGTGAGCGTTTCGGGCAGTTCCTCAACCGCACCGTCGATCACCAGCAGGGTGTAGTCACCCTTGGCAACGTCCTTGGCTGCAGCCGGATCGACGATCTCGAGCGAGCCCACCAGCGGACGCAGCAGCGCCGCAAGATAGCCGTTCGCATCGCCGACAAGGAGCGCCTTGTCGGTCTTGGTCGGTTCGGCTTCGGCAAGCATCTTGCCGTGCACGACGGGAGCGGCGAGTTGGCGGCCGTTATCCAGCGTAATCGCGCGGTCGATATAGGCGGCATCGCGCATACCGGCGGGCACGAAATCCTCGCGGGCAACGCCGGCCATGGCTTCGAGCACCCACGGTTCGTTCACGCCGCTGGTGCGCAGTTGGCTGACGATCATGGCTTGGCGGGCTACCGCGGCAGCGGACCGATCCTCGGTCAAGGTCATTTTGGTCCCATTCCTCATGCTGTTGCGGGCACATGAGGGAGCGACTGCGCCCCTACCCCCCGCAAAGACGGACTAGATGGCGGCCTTACTAGGCCAAGCCGCGAATGAGGCCAAGCCATTTGCAATACCTTGGTCGATCTATCGCGACGTTTGGACGATGGCACAGGCACTTGGAAAGAGCACTTGCGATTTTCGGCCGTCCAATCGCTGAAAATGCGCTTTTGCGCAAAATCCAAACCCGGTTTAAGGGGCCTACAAAATCACGTGAACCGACAGGAAAACCGGGAGCGCTCTTTCCATGGCCGAAATGGTGACGATCCGCGAAGACGACCTCATCGAGAGTGTTGCCGACGCCCTCCAGTACATCAGCTACTTCCACCCGATGGACTACATCCGCGCGCTGGGCGACGCCTATGAGGCGGAGCAAGGCCCCGCCGCCAAGGATGCCATCGCCCAGATTCTGACGAACAGCCGCATGTGCGCGGAAGGGCATCGCCCGATCTGCCAGGACACCGGCATCGTCAACGTCTTCATCGAATGGGGCCAGAACTGCCGCCTCGAATCCGAGAAGTCGCTGCAGGAAGTGGTCGATGAAGGTGTGCGCCGCGCCTACAACAATGCCGAGAACAAGCTGCGCGCCTCGGTGCTGGCGGATCCCGCCTTCACCCGCCGCAACACGAAGGACAACACGCCTTCGGTGCTCTCGGTCAGCATGGTCCCCGGCTCCAAGGTTTCGGTGGACGTCGCGGCCAAGGGCGGCGGCTCGGAAAACAAGTCGAAGTTCAAGATGATGAATCCCAGCGATTCCATCGTTGACTGGGTGATCGAGATGCTGCCGCAGATGGGCGCCGGCTGGTGCCCGCCGGGCATGCTGGGCATCGGCATCGGCGGCACCGCCGAGCATTGCGTCAAGCTCGCCAAGCAGAGCCTGATGGAGCCGATCGACATGGCCCAGCTCAAGCAGCGCGGTCCCCAGAACGATATCGAGGCGCTGCGCATCGAGATCTTCGACAAGGTGAACGCTCTCGGCATCGGTGCGCAGGGCCTTGGCGGCCTGGCCACCATCCTGGACGTCAAGATCATGGACTGGCCGTGCCATGCCGCCGGCAAGCCCGTCGCGATGATCCCGAACTGCGCCGCCACCCGCCACGCGCACTTCACGCTGGACGGTTCGGGCCCGAGCTTCCTCGAAACGCCGAACCTCGACGATTGGCCGAAGGTGGAATGGGCCCCCGATGCCGGCGCCATCCGCGTCGACCTCGACACCCTCACCCCCGAAATCGTCCAGAGCTGGAAGCAGGGCGACCGCCTGCTGCTGAACGGCAAGATGCTCACCGGCCGCGATGCCGCGCACAAGCGCATCTCCGACATGCTGGCCAAGGGCGAGGAACTGCCGGTCGATTTCAAGGGCCGCGTGATCTACTACGTTGGCCCGGTCGATCCGGTGCGTGAGGAAGTCGTCGGCCCCGCCGGCCCGACCACCGCGACCCGCATGGACAAGTTCTCGGACACGATGCTCGACCTTGGCCTGCTGGCCAGCATCGGCAAGTCGGAACGCGGCCCCGCCGCCACCGAGTCCATCGCCAAGCACAAGTCGGCCTATCTGATGGCCGTCGGCGGCGCCGCCTACCTCGTCGCCCGTGCGATCAAGGAAGCCAAGGTCGTCGGTTTTGCGGACCTCGGCATGGAGGCGATCTACGAATTCACCGTCAAGGACATGCCGGTGACTGTGGCGGTCGATTCCGAAGGCAAGAACGTCCACCAGCTTGCCCCGCTGGTGTGGAAGGAAAAGATTGCCAAGGAGCATCTGCTTCCGGCGTGATCCTTCTCGGGATCTGGAAATGACAAAGGGGCCGATCCCAAGGCGGGATCGGCCCCTTTTGTTTTGCGATTTGGAAAGATCCTCCCCCTCGGGGGAGGTGGCAGCGCGAAGCGCTGACGGAGGGGGCTTTCGGGAGCGTTGCGCCTTCCCCCTCCACCGCCCTGCGGGCGGTCCCCCTCCCCCGGTGGGGGAGGAGCTAGTGGATCAAACCGTAAAGCTTTCGCCGCAGCCGCACGAACCCTTGGCATTCGGGTTGGCGAACTCGAATCCGGCGGTGAAGTCGTCTTCCACCCAGTCCATGGTGCTGCCGATCAGATAGAGCACCGAGGCGCCGTCGATGTAGAACAGGCCGCCGGGAGTCTCGATCTTCTCGTCGAAGGGCTTTTCTTCGGCAACATAGTCCACCGAATAGGCCAGCCCCGAGCAGCCCCGACGCGGGGTGGAGAGGCGCACGCCGATGGTGCCTTCGGGTGCCTCGCCCATCAGCTTGGCGATGCGCGCTTCGGCATTGGCCGTGAGGATGACCGCCGCCGGACGCTGGCGTGTGGGCTTCGTTTCAGTAGCGGTGGTCATAGCTTCTTTTCCCAGAACAGCGCGGTGCCCGCCTGCGGGTCCAGCGCGTAATCGCCGTAGCCGAGCGAGGCGTAGAGGCCCTTGGCCGTGTCATTGCCGCTCAGCACTTCGAGTGTGATCTTGCAGGCGCCGCGCGTGCGGGCCTCTGCCTCTACCGCCAGCATCAGCGCCCGGCCCACGCCGCGTCCACGTGCCTCAGGCAGCACGGCCATGTCGTGGATGTTCACAAGCGGACGCGCGGCGAAGGTCGAGAATCCGGTGATGCAGTTGGCCAATCCGAGCGCCTCGTGACCGGCGAAGGCCAGCAGCGAGAAAGCGCCGGCGTGCGCGGCAAGGCCGGGCACCAGCCGCTCGCGCACATCGTCCGACAGCGCCTTGCCCCCACCCATCGGATCGCGCGCATAGCTGTCCAGCAGCGCGACCACGCGCGCGGCATCGGCCGCGTCGGCATAGTCGGCCAAGCGCACGGTGATGGTAGGGGCAAGCGTCGCCATCAGAGCATGCCCAGTTCGAGCTTCGCCTCGTCGGACATCTTGGCCATATCCCATGGCGGATCCCAGACGAGATTGACCTCGGCATCGCGCACACCGGGCACGGCAGACACGCGCATCTCGACTTCGCCGGGCATCGATTCGGCCACCGGGCAATGCGGCGTGGTCAGCGTCATCGTTACCGCGACCGAAGCCTCGGGCGAGACTTCGACGCCGTAGATCAGGCCAAGGTCGTAGATGTTCACCGGAATCTCGGGATCGAAGATTTCCTTCAGCGCGTCGATCACGCCGTCGTAGATCGATCCGCCGGGCTGGCTGGGATCGATGCCCTGCGGCTTTTCGGCAAGAAATCCGTCGAGATAGTCGCGCTTGCGTTCAACCGGGGGAACCGGCACGTCTTCAACGCGCGCGCGGGGAGCAGGCGTTACCGAGTCGACTTCCTCGACCGTGAATGTAGGCTTCTGGTCACTCATCCAAAAATTCTCCGGGTGCGCTCGATACCCTTCATGAGCGCCTCGATATCGCTGTCATCGCTATAGATGCCGAAGCTGGCGCGGGCCGTGGCGGGAACGCCAAGGTGGTCCATCAGCGGCTGTGCACAGTGGTGGCCGGCACGGATCGCGACGCCCTCTTCATCCAATATGGTGCCGAGGTCGTGCGGATGCACCCCGTCCATCGCGAAAGAAACGATGCCGACGGAATCCGCCGGGCCGAACAGGGTGATGTCGTTGCGCTTGCCCAGTTCGGCGCGCAGCCGGGCGGCCAGATCGCGCTCATGGCGCTCGGCACGGTCCAGGCCCTGCGCGGTCAGCCAGTCGATGGCGGCGGCAAGGCCAAGCGCCTCGACGATCATCGGCGTGCCTGCCTCGAAACGCTGCGGCGCGGGGGCATAGGTGGTCTTCTCGAAGGTGACGCGGTCGATCATCGACCCGCCGCCCTGCCATGGGGGCATGGCATCGAGCAGTGCCTTCTTCGCCCAAAGCGCGCCGATCCCGGTGGGGCCATAGAGCTTGTGCGCGGAAAAGACGTAGAAATCACAGTCCATCGCCGCCACGTCGAGGGCGATGCGCGGCGCCGCCTGGCAGCCGTCGATCAGCAGCTTAGCGCCGACCGCATGGGCCAGCTTCGCCGCATGTTCCACGTGGAGCACTGAGCCGAGTACGTTGGAAACATGCGCAAAGGCCACCAGCTTGTGCGCGGGGGTGAGGATACGCTCGGCCGCTTCAAGGTCGATCCGGCCGTCTTCGGTCACCGGGCAGACGTCGATTTCCACGCCGGTACGGTCGCGCAGCAGCTGCCACGGCACGATGTTGGAGTGATGCTCCAGCACCGAAAGCAGGATGCGATCACCCGCCTTGAGGTTCTGCACGCCCCAGGTCTGCGCGACGAGGTTGATGGCCTCGGTCGCACCGTGGGTGAAGACGATCTCATCCTCATGCCCGCCGAGGAACGCGGCCACCTTGCGGCGCGCCGCCTCGAACGCCAGCGTCATCTCGGCAGAGCGGGCGTAGACGCCGCGATGCACGGTCGCATAGTCGCGGCCCAGCGCATTGACGGTGGCGTCGATCACCGCCTGCGGCTTCTGCGCGGTCGCGCCGGTGTCTAGGTAGTGCCAGTTGCCAGCAAGTCCGGGGAACTGGTCCTTCAGGACGAGCGTATCGGTACTCACAAGATCGCCTCCAGACGGGCAATCGCGGCTTCGTTCAGCATGTCTTCGCGGGGGGCCCCGGTGAAGGCTTCTGCCACGAAAGCCTGCAGCATCAGCCGCTTGGCTTCGGGCGGCGTGAGGCCCCGGCTCATCAGGTAGAACAGGCCGTTGGCGTCGAGTTCGCCCACCGCGCAGCCATGTGCTGCCTTGACGTCATCGGCGTAGATTTCCAGTTCCGGCCGGGCATTGGCGGTTGCCGTGCGGTCCAGCAGCATGGCGCGGACCGACTGTTCGGCATCGGTGCCGTCCGCCCCGCGCTCTACGCCGATGCAGCCGAGGTAGGAGCCGACCGCATGGCCTGCCAGCACGGTGCGCACGATCTGGCTGGAGGTCGCGTCCTTTTCAGCGTGGACCACTTTGGTCACCACTTCCAGCGTCTCGCTGCCACTGGCGAGCTGCGCCGCGCCCAGCGTGAAGTCCGCGCCTTCGGCCAGCCGCACGTCCACCGCCACGCGGCCATAAGCCGGGCCGGCGGAGAGCACGCGCAGGTCGAACTTGGCGCGGGCGCCCAGCGTGATCACTAGATGGCGCGCTACGGCCGAGGCACCGTCCTCGACGATCTGCAGCGATTCCTCGGCACCGGCAGCCACCACGATCTCTTCGCGCGCGATGGGCCAGAGGCCCGCCAGCGCGTCGAAATCGGAATAGCGGAAGTCCTCATCCTTGCGGGTGGGAAGCGTGAGGGTGTCAGTCATTGGCCGCGTTCCCCAGGAAGGCACCCGGAATAGCGGCGAGCCAGCGATTGCCGTTCAGCGAATGGGCGTCGACCGAGAATCCCTGCGGATGTTCGGCAAAGTGGGCAATGGCAGAGGCGGCTTCCGCCTCGGAACCATAGACTCCGACCAGCGTGCTTTCATCCATCTCGGGATCGTCCTCGTGCCAGAGAAGGTAGACCATGCTCATGCGACGACGGCCTCGTAGCCCTCTTCCTCAAGCTGGAGTGCGAGTTCAGGGCCGCCCGACTTGACGATCCGGCCGGCGGCCAGAACGTGGACGAAGTCCGGCTTCACATAGTCCAACAGGCGCTGGTAGTGGGTGATCAGCAGCACGGCCTTGTCGGGCGCGCGCATGATCGAATTGATGCCCTCGCCGCAGATGCGCAGCGCGTCGATGTCGAGGCCGGAGTCGGTCTCGTCCAGAATCGCCAGCTTGGGATCGAGGATGCCCATCTGCACCATCTCGGCGCGCTTCTTCTCGCCGCCGGAGAAGCCAACGTTCACCGGGCGCTTCAGCATGTCCATGTCCATGCGCAGCAGGCCCGCCTTTTCGCGTGCAAGCTTCAGGAATTCGCCGCCCGAAAGCGGTTCCTCGCCCCGGCCCTTGCGCTGGGCATTGGCCGCTTCGCGCAGGAACTGGACGAAGGAGACGCCGGGAATCTCGACCGGGTACTGGAAGCCCAGGAACAGGCCGGCGGCGGCACGCTCGTGCGGTTCCAGTTCGAGCAGGTCCTGGCCCAGGAAGTCCACCGAACCGCCGGTCACTTCATAACCCGGACGGCCGCCGAGCGTGTAGCCCAGCGTCGACTTGCCCGCGCCGTTCGGACCCATGATCGCGTGAATCTCGCCCGGATTGATCGTCAGCGAGAGACCCTTGAGAATGGGCTTGTCGGCAACATTGGCCTGAAGATTATCGATCTTGAGCATGGTCATCCTTCGGCGCCCTCATCAAAGCGAGGTGCGGCAGTGGTCCCGGCCTTCCGGCGCGCAGAGCGCTTGTCGAACGGCACGTTAATCTCGGTGTTGATCTCGCGCACCACGCTGTCGATGCGGTCGAGCACTTCGTCTTCGGAGAAGCGCAGCACGCGGATGCCCACTTCGATGAGCTTGCGGTCCTGCAACTCGTTGACGTCCGGGTTGGAGTCCTCAGTGCTGAGCTGGATCACGATCCAGCGCGACGGGCACGAGAAATCGACGATCGCCGAACCGACGATGGCCTGGCGCATGAACTTCACACCGCCCAGCTTCGAGCCGGACAGTTCGGCCCACAGCGCTTTCTGCGCCTCGCTGGGATTGCGGCGCTGGTCCTTCGCGCGCTCCTTCAGCGTTTCGAGGCGCGCGCCGGTCACGTTGAAGCCGGTCTTGGCATCGACCTTCGGTGTAGCGGTCTTGCTGATCCCGAGAGTCTTGCGGGCGGCGGTCATGCGAGGATTCCTTTGAGTGTCTTGCGAGTTTGGAAGCGGGGCATCGTTATCCCACGCTTCCTTCAAGGCTGATGCCCAGCAGCTTCTGCGCTTCGACGGCGAACTCCATCGGCAGCTGCTGCAGCACTTCCTTGGCGAAGCCGTTGACGATCAGCGCCACAGCCTGCTCGGTATCGAGCCCGCGCTGCATGGCGTAGAACATCTGGTCGTCGCTGATCTTGCTGGTGGTCGCCTCGTGCTCGATCTGGGCGCTGGGGTTGCGCACTTCGATATAGGGCACGGTGTGGGCGCCGCATTCCTTGCTGAGCAGCAGCGAATCGCACTGGGTGAAGTTGCGCACGCCTTCGGCATTGGCGGCCACGCGGACGAGGCCGCGATAGGTGTTGTTCGACTTGCCGGCCGAGATGCCCTTGGAGATGATCGTCGAGCGGCTGCCCTTGCCGTTGTGGATCATCTTGGTGCCGGTATCGGCCTGCTGGTAATTGTTGGTGACCGCCACCGAGTAGAACTCGCCCACCGAATCCTCGCCATTGAGGACGCAGCTGGGGTACTTCCAGGTGATCGCCGATCCGGTTTCTACCTGAGTCCACGAGATCTTCGAACGGGCGCCCTGGCAGAGGCCGCGCTTGGTCACGAAGTTGTAGATGCCGCCCTTGCCGTTGGCATCGCCGGGATACCAGTTCTGCACGGTGGAGTACTTGATCTCGGCATCTTCCAGCGCGACCAGTTCGACCACGGCGGCGTGAAGCTGGTTCTCATCGCGCATCGGCGCGGTGCAGCCTTCGAGGTACGAGACGTAGCTGCCCTTCTCGGCGATGATCAGGGTGCGTTCGAACTGGCCGGTATTCTCCGCATTGATGCGGAAATAGGTGGAGAGCTCCATCGGGCAGCGCACGCCCTCGGGGATGTAGACGAAGGTGCCGTCGGAGAAGACCGCGCAGTTCAGGGCCGCGAAGTAGTTGTCCTGCACGGGCACGACCTTGCCGAGCCACTTCTTCACCAGTTCCGGGTATTCGCGGATCGCTTCCGAGATAGAGCGGAAGATCACGCCCGCCTGCTCCAGCTCCTTGCGGAACGTGGTGGCGACCGAAACCGAGTCGAACACCGCATCCACGGCGATCTTGCGCGAGCCTTCGACGCCGGCGAGCACTTTCTGCTCCTCCAGCGGAATGCCCAGCTTCTCGTAGACGCGCAGGATCTCGGGATCGACCTCGTCCAGGCTCGACAGCGAGGGCTTCTTCTTGGGCGCGGCCCAATAGTAGGCTTCCTGATAGTCGATCGGCGGCACCTTCAGCTTCGCCCAATCCGGCATCGGCATGTCCAGCCAGCGGCGATAAGCCTTCAGGCGCCATTCGAGCATCCACTCCGGCTCTTCTTTCTTGGCGGAGATGAAGCGGACGGTATCCTCGGACAGGCCCTTGGGGCCGTATTCCTGCTCGATATCGGAAACCCAGCCGTGCTCGTACTCCGCCACGCGGGCAGCAGCATCACGCGCGGCCTGATCGCGCATTTCCGGCGCCTCAGCGCCGATTGCGGGAGCGGTTTCTTCGGTCATTCAAACTTCCTCGACGAGCTGGGTCAGGGCCACTTGCGCCAGTGCGCCGCGCAGCGCCGCATTCACCTGCGGCCAGTGCGGGCGCACATGGCAGCCACCCTCGATCTGGCATTCGGACTTTCCGACATCGAGGCAGGCGGTGAGCGCGATGGGCCCTTCCACTGCCTCGACAATATCCGCAACCGAAATCGTTTCGGGCGAACGGGCGAGCTTCAATCCGCCGCCCACGCCGCGTGACGAGCGCAGCAGGCCGGCGGCGGTCAACTTGCTCACCAGCTTCTGCACGGTGGGTGCGGGCAGCCGGGTTTCCTCGGCCAATTGCGCGGCCGAGACTCGCCCATGCTTCGAATCACCCGCGACGAGCGGGCATCCGCCGCAATGCCGGGCGGCAGCAGACATGATGACGACGGCATAATCCGCCATGCTCGATAGGCGCATTGGTGAGGCTTTCGGGACCCGCAGCTAAAGTGGATCGTTTTCTTCCGATTTGCACCTAGTGCAGGACCACGGCCGTTTCAATGGAGTTTCGCACAGGATTTACGCGCATTAACCAGCGCACCTGTTGCAAGTCCCTCCGAATCGGAGAGAATATGCAAATTCGGATAAAAAAAGGCGGCCCCCGGCAAGCCGGGAACCGCCCTTAAGGTAATAAAGAACTCGTGCGCATCCCGCTACGAGCCCTTCGGGTCGCAACCCTCATGTAGGCAACGGGCTGGGCGATTTATTGTATAATTGCGACACGGCGTGTCGCAGATCGCACTGTCGCACACGATTCCGCCCTTGCTGCGGCCATTCCGCGACTTTTGAGCCTATGCGAAGAAGCGTTTGAGCCGCGCGGCCGACCCGTTTATGCGCGCCCACGTGATGTACGCGCTGCTCAGACCCGCCCTGTTCCGACTCGATGCCGAATCGGCACACGGTCTCGCCCTCAAGGCCCTCAAGCTGGCGGGCTCCTCGCGCGCGCCCGTTTCGCCCGCGTGCCTGGCCACGCAAGTTGCGGGAATCGCTTTCCCCAATCCGGTGGGCATGGCGGCCGGCTTCGACAAGGACGGCGAAGTGCCGGATGCCCTTCTGGGGCTCGGCTTCGGTTTCGCCGAAGTGGGTTCGATTACCCCCCTTCCCCAGTCCGGCAATCCCAAGCCCCGCCTGTTCCGGCTGGTGGAGGATCGTGCCGTCATCAACCGCATGGGCTTCAACAACCATGGCGGCGAGGCGGCGTTGGCCCGCCTGTCGGCCCGTCGGGACCGTCCGGGCGTGGTGGGCATCAATATCGGCGCCAACAAGGATTCGGTCGATCGCGTGGCCGATTATGCGACGATGGCGCGCATGATGGCGCCGCACGCGACCTATCTTGCGGTGAATATCTCCAGCCCGAATACCCCGGGCCTGCGTGCCTTGCAGGACGAATCGACGCTGACCGGGCTGCTCGACGCAGTGATCGACGCGCGTGACGCCGCTTGTGGGAGTGCGCCGCGTCCGCCGGTGTTCCTCAAGGTCGCGCCCGATCTCGAACCGGCCGACATCGATGCGATCGCTCGCATCGCCCTCGATCGCGGTCTTGGCGCGCTGATCGTTTCCAACACCACGATTTCGCGCCCCGCCCTTGCCTCGAAGCACGGCGGCGAGACTGGCGGGCTTTCGGGAGCACCGCTCAGGGACCTTGCGCTTCAGCGCCTGCGCGATTTCCGCAAGGCCACCGGCGGGGCGATTCCCCTCGTCGGCGTGGGCGGTATCGCCAGTGCGGAAGATGCCTGGGCCCGTATTCGCGCCGGGGCCAGCCTTGTGCAAGTCTATAGCGCCATGGTCTACGAAGGCCCCGGCATTGCGAGGGCGATCTGCAAGGGTCTGGAATCGCTGATGAAGCGCGACGGCTTTGCAACCCTGTCCGAAGCCGTGGGCAGCGAATAGGCTCCGAAACCGCCGGGTGACGTCATTGGCCGCGCTTGTCGCAACCCGCGCGCGCGCCTAGACATTACCTAACGACAAATCTGATATTTACGAGAGGACCAAGGTCAACATGGATCTTGTTGACTTCGACAACAGCACGAACTTCGTTTCGCTGTTTCTGAAGCGCGCCGATGACCTCGGTGAAACCCCGATGCTCTGGGCCAAGCGCGACGGCGCGTGGCAATCCGTCAGCTGGGCCGAAGCGGCGCGCCGCGTCTGCATGATGGCCTCGTCTCTGCGGCGGATGGGCCTGCGCGACGGGGACCGTGTGCTGATCGTCTCGGAAAACCGCCCCGAATGGTGCCTCTCCGATCTCGCGATCATGGCGGCGGGCTGCGTGACGGTGCCTACGTACACCACCAACACCACGCGCGATCATATCCATATTCTGGAGAACTCGGGCGCACACGCCGCCATTGTCTCTTCCGCCAAGCTCGGCAAAGCCCTCCTGCCCGCGATCGTGCAGACGGACTTGTGCCGCCATGTGATCGGCATGGAGCAGATGCCCGCGTTGCAGGGCGGCACTTTCGAGACTCACGACTGGAACAGCCTGATCCAGGGCGATCCGGTGGCCGCGCGTGCCGAAGTCGAGGCGCGCCTCACCCACTTCGGCCGCAAGGACCTTGCCTGCATCATCTACACCAGCGGCACCGGCGGCGCCCCGCGCGGGGTGCGTCAGCACCACGGTATGCTGCTGACCAATGTTGCCGGTGCGGCGCAGATCATCGTCGATGATTTCGGCTGGCAGCCGGGCGAGACGTTCCTTTCGTTCCTGCCGCTGAGCCACGCCTATGAGCATACCGGCGGCCAGTTCCTGCCGATTGGTCTCGGCGGACAGATCTATTACTCCGAGGGCCTAGACAAGCTGGCTGCGAATATCGAGGAAGTGCGCCCGACCGTGATGGTCGTGGTGCCGCGCCTCTTCGAAGTGCTGCGCACGCGCATCATGAAGCAGATCGAAAAGCAGGGCGCGATCGCTTCGCGGCTGATGGAACAGGCCATCGGCCTTGGCGAGCGGCAGCAGGCCGGACGCTGGCGGCTGGGAGACAAGGCGCTCAACCTCGTGCTCGAACACACGCTGCGGCCCAAGGTGCGCGCCAAGTTCGGCGGCCGCATCAAGGCGCTCGTTTCGGGTGGGGCGCCGCTCAATCCCGAGATCGGCGTGTTCTTCGATTCGATGGGCCTGACGCTGCTCCAGGGCTACGGACAGACCGAGGCCGGGCCGATCATCAGCTGCAACCGCCCCGCTGCCGGCATTCGCCATGACACCGTGGGCCCGCCGATGCGCGACGTTGAGGTGAAGATCGCCGCCGATGGCGAGATCCTCGTGCGCGGCGAACTCGTCATGCAGGGTTACTGGCAGAACGATGCCGCGACCCGCGCGGTGCTGATCGATTCCGGATCGGGGCTGTGGCTCCATACCGGCGATATCGGCCATATCGACGATCGCGGCCGCATCCGCATCACCGACCGCAAGAAGGACATGATCGTCAACGACAAGGGCGACAACGTCTCTCCGCAAAAGGTGGAATCGATGCTGACGCTCCAGCCCGAGATCGCGCAGGCCATGGTCTGGGGCGATCGCAGGCCCTACATCGTCGGCCTCATCGTTCCCGATGCCGACTGGGCGCTCGATTGGGCCAAGGCCAATGACGAGAAGTTCGATTTCAAGGCGCTCCAGCGCCTTCCGGCCTTCCGCACAGCGATCCGCAGCGCCATCGACCAGGTCAACACCGACCTCTCGGTGATCGAGAAGGTCCGCCAGTTCACGTTCGCCGACGAACCCTTCTCGATCGAGAACGAGGAAATGACGCCCAGCCTGAAGATCCGTCGACACAAGCTGAAGGAACGCTACGCCGACCGGCTGGACGTTCTCTACCGGAACTGAAGGTAAGGACTGTGACCGGGCGGGCTTAGGCTAACCCGGTTGCGGTTGCCGATCAGGATTCAGGCAGAGACCGATCGGTGCGCGCCTGAATCCGACGGGCCCGCGCGCGGCCGCCTGCTGCGACAAGAACACTGGTGCTCAGCAGAATCCCGGAAACCAGTATGCCCACGGCCACGAGTCCCGGCGGGCTGAAATCCGTGCGGGCTTCCAGCTTGAACCAATTGCCGATGCGCACGGCGGCGCGGGCGGTCTGGCGATCTTTGGAAAGGCGCATGGACAACTCCCTATCGATTAGGCCGTTAACCGCTCCAGCCAGGCCTGAGCTTGCTTCGGCTCTCCCACAGCATCGGCCTTGACCGGCCCGCGCGCGGCGAGAAATTCCTGATGGAGTGTGAAAGCATCCATATCGAGCTGATCGCGCAAGTCGTCGATGACTTCGGCGAGTTCGATAAGGTGGTCCACCGTCGGCGCGACTTTTGCGCGCGCCGCCCGGTCCTTGTTGTGGTCGAACAGACCCCACGTTCCCGCCGCCGTCACGCGAAGAGCTTCGATCAATGCCGCACGGTACTCGATTTCGAGGTCGCTGCGGCGGGTGTCCATACGTTCTAGACGGTCTGCTCTGGCCATAGGCTGTCCTAGGCTCCCACGCCTCGCCGTCAACCGGTCACCACAGCACACCGTGCGGATCGGGGGTTATCGCAGGCGGCGGCGCCTCGCCGATCGACTGGAGGAGGTCGATCTCGATCGTGCGGCACATCGCGTTGAGCGGCAGGTCGTGCACGGTATTGGCGAAGGGATCGACCAGATCGTCACCGATGGCCAGCACCGACAGGAACATCAGACCGGCAAGCGTGGAGCCGAGCGGCGTGGCGAACCCCAGCGGTTCGACCAGCGTGATGGGCAGAAGCACGCAGAAGATATGCGTGAAGAGCGTCGGGAAGAACCGGTACTGGTTGGGCAGCGGCGTGTTCTTGAGCCGCTCCATGCCGCCTTGCGCATTGGCGATATCGACGAGCACGCGCTCCATCTGCGCTTGCTGGATAGTGTCGATCCAGCCGGCGCGGCGGGCTTCGTCGATGCGGCGGCCGGTGCCGTCGAGAATGCCGTTGGCCACGTTTACGCGCGCCAATGCAAGGTCGGCCTCGCCCTGCGGAAGCAGGCGGATCACTTCGCCGTCGGGCGTCTGGCGGCGCAACTGGCAGCGCAGCGCGTTGACGTAGGCGATCTGGCGCAGAACGATCCGGCGCTTCATCTCGGCCGCGTCGGGATCGGGCATGAAGTTGCGAGCCGCGCGTGAGAGGTTGCGGCTGGCATTGATCATCAAGCCCCACAGGCCCCGTCCCTCCCACCAGCGCTGATAGGCCGAATTGCTCCGGAAACCGAGAAACAGCGCGAGCGCGGAGCCGAACAGAGTGATCGGCAATTCGGGGGCGTGAAACGGGAACATGAACCACGCGACAGTCACGATCACGTCCCAGACGAACAGGACCGTAAGCGGTTTCCAGATTTCGCGGACAAGCTGGACGGGATGCAGCGAGGGAGTGACGATCATGGTGCTGCGGACGCCTCCGGGGTCTGGCCCGGGTGATCGGCCACCGCGTGCGAGAGCGAGACCGAGGTGCCCGTGGCGGGCTTCAAGGAAAACCACTCCGCCCGGTCGATGGCAATCAGGAATCCCAGCACGCCCAAACCGAAGAACAACAACAGCATGTTCGAGCGCATCGCCTGACGAAGGCGCTCGCGGTCTTTGGCGGAGGTGTGAGTGGCGTGGGGGCGCATCGGGAAGTCTCCTTGCGATCAGGGGGAGACTTCAAACTGGGGGCTGCCCGTTAACGGCGTACGGTCTGTTCGTGATAAAGTTTTGCTGCAATGCAGCATGACGACTCTGTATCGCAAGGCCGACTCAAAAAGGCAGGGCGGTCTTGGCCAGAATCAGCGCGAGCGCGCAGCCGCTCACCACCGCCATGCGCAGCCATTCGGCCTGCGGGATGGCGGCAGCGTTTTGCGTAAGGGTCAGTACACGAGCCATGCCCCGCAGATTGCGCTTCGAGGCGTTGCGAATCCGTTAAACGATCCGCGACGGCATCTGCTGGCTGGAGCAGTGGAAGGAACCACCACCGGCCAGCACGGCATCGGCCATGACGCCCACGGTATCGCGATCGGGGAACAGTTCGGCGATGGCGGCAATGCCGTCCGCGTCGTGCTGCGTGCCGTAGATCGGCACGACCACCAGCTTGGAGGTGATCGCGAAGTTCATGTAGCTGGCCGGCTCGATCCGGCTGTCAGACTCAACCCGGCCCGGTGAGGGCACTTCGCGCACGGTCACGCCCATCGCCTCGGCCCGCGCCTTGGCATCTGCGTAGATCGCGGCGTTGGGATCGTTCGGGCCGGTCGCGCGCGGCAGGGCCAGCACATTCGGCGCCACGAAGCGCGCAAGGTTGTCGACATGGCCGTCGGTATGGTCGTTGATCAGGCCGTCGCCCAGCCACAGCACGCGGTCGTAGCCGAGATCGCGTTTCAGGCGCATTTCCAGATCACTGCGCGTCAGGTGCGGGTTGCGGTTGGGGTTGAGCAGGCACTGTTCGGTGGTCGCGACCAGCCCGGTGCCGTCGCCGTCCAGCGCGCCGCCTTCCAGAATCCAGTCCGAGGTTTCCACCTCCAGCCCGGCATCGCGCGCCAGTTCGGCGCCGATTTCCTGGTCCCCATCCATCAGGTATTTGCCGCCCCAGCCGTTGAAGGCGAAGCGCATCGCCTTGAGCGCGCCAGCACCGTCGGCCACCACCAATGGACCGGTATCGCGCAGCCAGACGTCGCCATAGCGGCGCACTTCCAGCTTCACCTTCGACGAGACGAGCGAGGCCGCGCGCGCACGATTGGCCTCGTCCCGCACGATCAGGCGCACTTCCTGCCCCGATTCGGCCACGGCCGAGGCGAACTCGGCCATCTGCACCTGTGCGGCTTCCAGAAAGCCCGGCCATTCCACCGGGTCATGCGGGAAGCCGATCCAGATCCAGTCCTGCGGATGCCATTCGGGGGGAAGGGCGAAAGTCACTTGTGGCAGCCTCCTTGAGCCGCGGCGCAAGCCTTGTCGCGGATCGCGCGGAATTCGTCGGTTTCGTGCCAGTTCGGCCAGAAGTCCGAATCGGCGAGCGTGCGGCCGAGCCGATAGTAGAGCCCCGCCGTCTGGGCAATGCCGTCCCAGTTCCAGCTTTCCGAGTATTCGTCCTTGGGCCCGTGATAGCGGTTCGAGTTGTAATCCTCGCTCGCCGCGTCGCCTGCCGCCTTGCCGCCGTCCACCCAGTCGGTGCTGGCAGCCAGATCGAACATCGGCACGCCGCGCTTCGCCATCGAGAAGTGGTCGGAACGGTAGTAGTAGCCGCGCTCGGTATGTTCCTCGGGCACTTCGGTCAGGCCCTCGTCCGCCAGTTCATCGCGGAAGATCGAGGTGAGGGCGGACTTGTCGCCACCCGTCATCGCATAGGATCGCGTGCGGCTACCCGGCAGCAGCGCATCCATGTTGACGCCGCCCACGGTGTGGTCGAGCGGGTAGATCGGGTTGGCAGCGTAGTATTCCGAACCGAGCAGGCCCGACTCCTCCAAGGTCACCGCCACGAAGACCTGACTGCGCGCGGCGGGGCCGGCCTTGGCATTGGCCTCAGCAATCGCGGCCAGCGCGGCGACGCCGGTGGCATTGTCCACCGCGCCATTGCAGATGCCGTCGCCGGTCTTGTCCGGCGTGCAGTGGCCAAGGTGGTCCCAGTGGGCCGAATAGAGCACGTATTCATCCGGACGCACCTTGCCCGGCAACACGCCGACGACGTTGTGCGAGGTGGAGCGGCGGATCGCATTGTCGAAGCCCAGGTTGACCTTCAGGCCCAGCGGCACCGGCTTGAAGCCCTTCTGCTTGGCAGCGGCCGACAGCGCGGCAAGGTCCTTGCCCGAAGCCTTCAGGATCGATTCGGCGACCGACTTCTGAATCCAGCCGTTGGCGGCGGTCTGGTCCATGTCGTCGTTGGGAGTCGCCACGCGGTACTGCGCGCCGGTCCAGCTGGAATTGACGACGTTCCAGCCATAGGCGGCGGGGAAGGTGTCATGCACGATCAGCGCGGCGGTCGCGCCCTGACGTGCGGCTTCCTCGAACTTGTAGGTCCAGCGGCCGTAATAGGTCATACGGCGCCCCTTGAAGGGGCCTTCCTCGGTGGCGGCGTCATAGTCGGCATCGTTGACGAGGATGACCGCGGTCTTCCCGTGCATGTCGATCCCGGCATAGTCGTTCCAGCCCAGTTCCGGCGCATTGATGCCGTAGCCGACGAAGACCAGTTCGCTGTCCTTCACCTGCGTCTTGGGCGTCACGCGGTAGCTGGCGGCTACATAGTCGTCGCCGAACTTGAACGAGAGCGGGGTCTTCGCCCCGGTCACCGTCAGCGCGGAATGGTTGCTGCCGGTGATCTCCACGGTCGGCACGTCCTGCAGCCACTGGCCCTTGTTGCCGGGCTGGAGGCCTGCCTTCTTGAAGGAAGCGATGATGGTGTCGAGCACCTTGGGTTCCGCGCTCGTGCTGGGCGCGCGGCCTTCGAAATCGTCGGAGGACAGCGTCTTCACCAGCGTCTTCATGTTGTCGACCGACAGCTGCGGTGCCGGTTCGGTGGTCATCGCCGGGGGCGGCAGGGCCTTGCCCTTGGGCAGCTGGGGGGCGGCGATGGCGGCCGTGCCGAGGCACAGGGCAACAGAGGCAAGCAGGGCAGCGGTGCGTTTCATTGTCTGGGCGATCCTGTTTGGGGCTCCGGTTCTCCGGGCCTCCGGTACTTTTGGATGACCGGCGTCGTGCCAGAGGCAGGCGGCGGGCACAAGGCGGAGCCGACGCACGGCATCTTCGACACTCCTCCAAAGTACCTTCCTTCGTCATTGCGAGCGCAGCGAAGCAATCCAGGAGCGGTTTGTGCGGCACTGGATTGCTTCGCTGCGCTCGCAATGACGAGAAACGAGTGATCGGCATGCGCGGATCGGCACGACCCACGTCCTTCAAAACAACCGACACGCTTGCCCTCACGCTCCCGCTTGGGCAGGAACCCCGGCATGGATGCCGAACTGCAAGCCGACTGGACCGGCGCGATCGAACGTGCGCGTGCCCACGCCCCCTACCTCGCCTCGCTGCTGGACCGGCATCCGGACCTCGCCGCGCTGCTGGCACAAGGCAAGGGCGAGGAAGCGCTGGCGTTCGCTCGCAATGTCGGCAGCGGCATCGACGATGTCGGAATCGCCCTGCGCCGCGAGAAGCAGGCATTGGCTCTCGCCCTCGGCATCGGCGACCTTGCCGGGGCCTTTCCGTTGCTCCGCGTCACCGGCGAGCTTTCCGCACTGGCCGACCGTGCGCTCGATGGCGCTATTGCTGAGGGTATCCGCCGCCGCGTGCCCGATGCGGAACCCGCAGGCTTCCTCGCCCTCGCGCTCGGCAAACATGGTGCGGGCGAACTCAACTACAGTTCGGACATCGATCCGATCCTGCTGTTCGATCCCGAACTGCTCCCCCGCCGGGAGCGGGACGAGCCGGGCGAGGCCGCCCAGCGCGTGGCCCGCGCGGTGGTGGAAACGCTCGGCAAAGTCACCGATCACGGTTACGTCTTCCGCATCGATTTACGCCTGCGCCCGGCGTCCGAAGTCAGCCCGCTGGCGATTTCGATCAACGGGGCGCTGACTCATTATGAATCGTCCGCGCTGGCGTGGGAACGCGCCGCCTTCATCCGCGCCCGCGCCTGTTCGGGCGACATTGCCGCAGGCGAGGCCTTCCTCGCCGCAATCCGCCCCTTCGTCTGGCGCAAGAGCCTGGACTTCGGCGCGATCGCTGAGATCGGCCGCCTCACCGCACAGATCCGCGCCAATACGCGCGGCAGCGCCACGGTCGGCCCCGGCTTCGACCTGAAGAAAGGACGCGGCGGCATTCGTGAGGTGGAGTTTTACGCCCAGACCCACCAGCTGATCCACGGCGGACGCAACCCCGCGCTGCGCCTGCGCGGCACCCGCGCCACGCTGGACGCACTGGCCGAAGCCGGGTTGGTGCCGGCCGAGGATGCGCGCCTGCTGGGTGAAAGCTATGATCGCCTGCGCACCATCGAACACCGCCTGCAGATGCTGCAGGACCAGCAGACCCACGCCCTGCCGATGCGCCCCGAAGCGCTGGAGGCCGTGGCCCGGCTCGACGGCCTTCCCGATGGCGAAACCCTGCTCAGCGAACTGCGCGAGATCACCGATGCCGTGGGCGAACGCTATGACGCGCTGGTCATGGCCAACACCCCGCTCGGTCCGACTACGCAAGTCGCCATGCCCGCGCAGGACGACTTGCGTGACGAACTGGCCGGCCTTGGCCTTGCCGATGCCGAGACGATGGCCCACCGCGTCGAAGGCTGGCTCTCCGGCGGGATGCGGGCGCTGCGTTCGGACGCGGCCCGCGCCGCCTTTGCCAGCGTACGCGCCGATCTGTTCGCCGCACTGGCCGCCGCGCCGGAGCCGGAGCGCGCCTTCGCCCGCTTCGAAAAGCTGCTGAACAACCTGCCCTCCGCCATCAACCTGTTCCGCCTGCTGGAAGCCCGTCCCGCGCTGCTGGAACGGCTCGCGCGGATCCTCAGCCTTGCGCCCACTCTGGCCGACGCGCTTGCCCGGCGTGCCGATCTGCTGGACCCGCTGATCGATGCCAGTGCCTTCGACCTGCCCGGATCGGTGGTGGAGCTGGTCGCCGAATTCACCCAGTTCGAGCCGGGTGCCGACTACGAACAGAAGCTGGGCACCGTCCGCCGCAAGGTGGGCGATCGCCGCTTCGCCCTTGGCGTGCAACTGATCGAGGGCGCCAACGATCCGTTGGACATCGGCCACGCCCTCGCCCGGATTGCCGAGGCGGCGCTGGTGGTGCTGACCGATGCCGCACTGGAGGAATTCCGCGCCGTCCACGGCATGGTGCCGGGCAGCGAACTGGTCGTGCTCGGCCTTGGCCGCATGGGCGGCGGCGTGCTCACCCATGCTTCCGACCTCGATCTGATCTACCTGTTCACCGGCGATTTCGCGGGCGAATCGGATGGCCGGCGGCCGCTGGGGGCAACGCTCTATTACAACCGCGTCTCGCAGCGGGTGACCGCCGCACTGTCGGTGCCGACGGCCGAAGGCGCGCTCTACGAAGTCGACACACGCCTGCGTCCCTCGGGCGAACAGGGCCCGCCCGCCGCCAGCCTCGACAGCTTCGCGCGCTATCAGCAGGAGCAGGCTTGGACTTGGGAGCACATGGCGCTCTGCCGCGCCCGTCCGCTCTACGGCTCGGCCGAGGCGCGCGCAGACCTCGGCGAGGTGATTCACGGCGTGCTCGCCGCCCCCCGCGATGGGGACAAGCTTCGCGCGGACGTGTTGGAAATGCGCGCCAAGATGGCCGGGCACAAACCCGCCAAGGGCCCGCTGGACGTGAAGCTGATGCGTGGCGGACTGGTGGACCTCGAATTCCTTGTCCACTTCACCCAGTTGCGCAGCGGGCTCGGCCTCGATCCCGATCTGGGCGCGGCGCTGCAAATGCTGGTAGCGGACGGACTGCTGCCGGCCACGCTGGTGGAATCGCATGACGTCATGACGCGTCTGCTGGTGGCCGGCCGCCTCTTTGCGCCCGATACCCAGGTGCCTGGCAAGCCCTCCTGCATGGCGCTGCAGCGCGCCTGCGGCTATGGCGCATGGCAAGATCTTGAATCCGCCCTCGCCCGGGCCCGCGCGCATGTCGCCGCGAGCTGGAGCGAGACTTTCGGCGAAACACTGGAGATGAACCCATGAGCAGCACCATTTCCGGGCGCCCCGCCGCCGGCGACCCGTTCCCCGATATCGCGCTGGAAACGCCCGAGGGCGGCAGCGTGAAGGCTTCGGATTTTGCGGGCCGGAAGCTGGTCGTGTATTTCTATCCCAAGGACAACACCCCCGGCTGCACCACCGAGAATCTCGATTTCTCGGCCCTGAAGGCTGAGTTCGATGCGGCCGGCGTCGCCCTGCTGGGCGTCAGCAAGGATTCGGCGAAGAAGCACCAGAACTTCATCGCCAAGCATGACCTGAAGGCCCCGCTCGCCAGCGATGCCGAGGAAGGCGGGCTGTCCGAGGTGCTCGGCATCTGGACCGAAAAGCAGAACTATGGCCGCACCTACATGGGCATGGTCCGCACCACCTACCTGATCGGCCCCGACGGCAAGATCGCCCGCGTGTGGGACAAGGTGAAGGTCAAGGACCACGCCGCGCAGGTGCTGGAGGCCGCAAAGGCACTCTGATCATGCAGTCCGTTGCCGCAGCCATCCGCGAGGTGCTGCTCGAATCCGATCCCCGTGCCAAAGTCATGGTCACACGCAAGGTGGCGCGCGACTGGCGACAGGGACGGCTCGCTTATGCCTTCGATGTCGAAATGCCCGAGAAACCGGGCCGCCCGGCAGAGCCCGAACTGCTGCCGCCTAATCGCATGCCCAAGCGCGGCAAGGGCGGTTCGGAGCGCGGCCGATTGGCGCTCTGGCATGCGCTGGCGCACATCGAATTCGTCGCCATCGACCTCGCGCTCGACATGGCGGGGCGATTCGGTGGGCAAATGAACCCGGGATTCGTCAGCGATTTCCTCTCGGTCGCTGCCGACGAAGCGCTGCACTTCGCGTTGCTGGATCGGCACTTGCGCACGCAGGGGAGCCATTACGGCGCCCTCCCTGCGCACAGCGGGCTGTGGGATGCCGCGCATGAGACTCGACATGATGTCGCTGCGCGCCTGGCGGTTGTGCCGATGGTGCTGGAAGCGCGCGGTCTGGACGTGACGCCGGCTACTTTGGAGCGAGTGCGTAGCCTTGGCGACGAGCGGGGCGCGCGCATTCTCGAAAGAATCCTTGACGATGAAATTCGCCATGTCCGTTTCGGCTCAACACATTTCGCCGCATGCGCCGAAGCGATGAACGGTGAACCGGCGGAACTTTGGAAAACCCTGGTTTCCCGCCATTTTCGTGGGGCTGTTAAGCCACCGTTCAACGACTCAGCGCGCCTCGCTGCCGGTTTATCGCGGGATTTCTACCTTGGGGTTGTCTGTTAGGAACTGATCGGCATAACTCCACTTCGCGAGACGGCGGGGGGTTCCGACCATCTCAAAACTTAGGGTTCGCGGCACGCCGAAGGCGTGCCCGTCGATAACGACAACGTCGTGTCCTTGCGGATTGCGGCGGATAACAAGGTATTGCGAGTGGTCGTAACCAAACTCATTGCCAAGTTCCGCACGGTGACGGCTACTGTCGCCATCGCGGGTCTTTCGATGGCAGCTCACCCCGCCCTGGCCAACAGCGCCGCAGCCGCCGCCGACATCTCGGCCCCGCTGCGCGCCGCTCAGGCCGCCAATCAATCCGCCAGCGGCGGTGAGGACGAACAGTTCCGCACCCTCTTCAGCTCCTGGCAGAATTACGAGGAAACCGGCCTCGCCGCGGCCAAGGCCAAGCCGGCGATCCCCGGTACCGCCCGCCTTTCCGGCGTCAACATCCCCTCGCGCACCCCGCTTGAAGGCCTTCGCCTGACCAGCAGCTTCGGTATGCGCGAACACCCGATTCTCGGCGGTCGCCGCGCACACAAGGGCATCGACCTTGCCGCGCCCGTCGGCACCCCGATCTACGCAACCGCTGACGGTGTCGTCGGCAAGGCATCCTGGTTCGGTGGCTACGGCCTGTTCGTCGAACTGGAGCACGGCGGCGATCTCGAAACCCGCTATGGCCACATGTCGCGTCTCAACGTTGCCGAGGGCCAGATGGTCCACAAGGGCGACGTGATCGGCTACGTCGGCACCACCGGCAACTCGACCGGTCCGCACCTCCACTATGAAGTGCGCATCGACGGTGAGGCCGTGAACCCGCTCCCCTACCTGCAGGGCGATCAGGTCGCGGTGGCTGACAAGAACTGACACGAGTTTCAAACCGGTCAGGAACCGCGGCAAAGACGGTCCGGCCACGATGGTTTGGAGAGGAGGGAAGAGGCGGCTTTAGAGCCGCCTTTTCTTTTGCCGGCTCGCTCCATGAGGATTGGGGTTCGACTTGAAGCGGACGGGCGTTAGTTTGCGCCTATGACCTCGCCGTATCATCCTCCGGTCAAACGCTCGGTCGAGATCGCCGGGCACAAGACCTCGATCAGCCTCGAACCGGTGTTCTGGGACATGCTCAAGGCCGCCGCCGTGGACGCGGGCGTGCCGGTCAACGCGCTTGTCGCGCGGATCGATGCGGAACGGCTGGAGGCGGACGTGCCGCCCGGTCTCGCCGGGGCCATCCGGGTCTGGCTGGCGACCACTCGAAAGGCTTGATCGCTATCTTTTTCCCGGCTTGCCAGCCCTGCGCCGCGCGCTAGGCTATCGGCACTTCAGCCCCGGTTCAGCGCGAAAGGTTCCAACAGCGCCTATGTCGTTCGCGCGTATCGCCGCATTGGTCCTGACATTCCTGGCGCTGTTCGGCTGGTCCGCCTCGCCGGCTGTGGCGCAGTCGATCCTGCGCGACGCCGAGACAGAGGCGCTGCTCAAGGACATGGCGCGGCCGCTGATCGTGGCTGCCGGGCTCGATCCCACGCATGTCGACATCGTTCTGGTGAACGACTCCTCGGTCAATGCCTTCGTCGTTGGCGGGCAGGCGGTCTACGTGAACTCCGGCCTCATCAACGAGGCTGATACCGCCGCGCAAGTGCAGGGCGTGATCGCGCACGAGCTTGGCCACGTCACGGGCGGCCACGCCGTTCTGAATCAGGGCGAGAAGTCTGCCACCAGCATTTCGCTGCTCTCGCTGCTGCTCGGCGCGGCGGCGGCGGCGGCCGGCGGCGGCGAGGCGGCGATGGGTGTGATCATGGCGGGCCAGCAGGCGGCCATGGGCAATTTCCTCGCTTATACCCGTGCGCAGGAAGCTACGGCCGACGCGGCGGGCGCGAAGTTTCTCTCGGAGGCCGGGATCAGCGGGCGCGGTTCGCTGGAATTCTTCCAGAAGCTTCAGAACCTTGAATTCCGCTACGGCTATCGCCCGCAGGACGGGGACGAGTTCTACTCCACCCACCCGTTGACCGGCGACCGTATCCAGACCCTTCAGGACACTTACGAAAAGGACCCGGCTTGGTCGAAGCCGGACGATCCCCAGATCCAGGCCCGTTTCGTGCGCATGAAGGCCAAGCTGTTCGGCTATCTGGCCGAGCCGCGCGATGTTTTCCGCGTCTACCCGCAAACCGACAATTCGGTGCCCGCGCACTATGCCCGCGCCTATGCGTGGCACCGTCAGTCGGAGATGGACCGCGCCACCGCCGAGACCGACGCACTGCTGATGGTGGATCCCAATGATCCCTATTTCCTGGAACTCAAGGGCCAGATCCTGCTCGAATCGGGCCAGCCGAACGATGCGCTCGTACCCTTGCGCAAGGCGACCGAACTGACCGCCTACCAGCCGTTGATTGCTACACTGTTCGGCCACGCGCTGATCGCGACCGAAGACCCGCAGCATTTCAAGGAAGCCGAGACAGTGCTCAGGAACGCCGCCGCGCGGGACCGGGAGAATCCCTTTACCTGGTACCAGCTCGGAACGATCTACGCGGCCAATGGCGACATACCGCGCGCAAGGCTCGCCAGCGCCGAGCAGCAATCACTGTCCAACCAGATGGATGCCGCGCTGATGAATGCGCAGGCTGCCGAAGCGGGCCTGCCGAGTGGCTCGCCTGACTGGCTGCGGGCACAGGACATCGAAATGGAAGCGCGCGCGGCGCTGGAACGCAACAAGAAGCGCCGCTAGAGCGAAGCTTCGAGACGAATACGGGAACGACGAAAACCATGGGACTTGGCACGAAGATCGCAGCGACGGCCGTGGGCCTCGCCCTTGTTGGCACCGGCGTCTGGTTTGGCGGGCCGGTGCTCGCTGGCCGCGTGATTCACAACTATCTCGTCACCAACCCCGAAGTGCTCAACGAGGCGATGGACGCGCTTCAGGCCAAGCAGGCCAAGGCGCAACTCGCGGGCGTGCGGCAGAGTGTGGAGACGCCCTTCCCCGGCGCCGTGCTCGGCAATCCCAATGGCGCCATCACGCTTGTCGAATTCACCGACTATGCCTGCGGCTATTGCCGCCGCAGCTTGCCCGATGTGGCGCAGCTTATTGCCAAGCACCCGGACTTGCGCATCGTCGTGCGCGAACTGCCGATCATCAGTCCGCACAGCCCCGAAGCCGCGCGCATGGCGCTCGCTGCCGCCGAACAGGGCAAATTCGCGCCGTTCCGCGAAGCCATGTTCGCGTCCGGGCAAGTCGATCCGCAAGCCATCGATGTGGCGGCGAAAGCGGCCGGGCTCGACATGGAACGTGCCCACAAGGTTGCCGCCAGCCCGGTCGTCGAACAGGAACTCCAGCGCAATATGGACGTCGCTGGAAGGCTTGGCTTCAGCGGCACGCCCAGCTGGGTCGCGGGTGACCGCCTGATCTCGGGCGCGGTCGGCTTCGATCAGCTATCGCAGGCAGTTGCGGACGCACGTGGGGGATAGCGGGAGGGAGCACGGCTCCCTGTCCCTTCCCCTCATGAGCGCTTTTGCCGGGCCGATGTCTTTGTTCCGGAGTAGAAAATCGGCCGCACCTCCACTACCGTTACCCGCTGGACCTCAGATCGGGGCCCCGGGTTTCCGCTTCGCGCGGTTTTCGTCTAGATAGCCATCATGCGCGTTCTGCCGATCCAGCCGATCCCCTTCTTCGCCGACAAGGACAAGGCCTTCTGGCGCCTCCAGTTTGCGGGCTGGGGCGGCGCGATGCTACTGCGCACGATGTCGGCGATCGCCAACGACCAGCCGTTGTCGAACCTTGTGCTGGTGCTGATCGCGACGATCACCGGGTTCTCGATCTCGCTGGTGCTTTCGGTTGTCTACCGCGTGCTGATCACCAAGCGGCCGCTGGTGACCTGGGGCATGACCGCGCTGATCCTGCCGATCGCGGTGGCGCTCCATGCCTTCATCGACGCCTGGGTGATCTCGCTCTACCGGGCCGACAGCGACACCAGCTTCACCCAGCTGTTCATCGGCGTGTTCTACTATGACGCGACGCTGCTGGGCGCATGGTCGGCGCTCTATTACGCGATCAACTTCTACCTTCAGGTGGAAGAGCAGAACGACCAGCTGATCCGGCTGGAGAACCAGGCAACGCAGGCGCAGCTGGCCATGCTGCGCTATCAGCTCAATCCGCACTTTCTGTTCAACACGCTGAACTCGATCTCGACTCTGGTGCTGCTCAAGCAGACCGAGCCGGCCAATGCCATGCTCAGCCGCCTCTCCTCGTTCCTGCGCTACACGCTGATCAACAAGCCCTCGGCACGGGTCACGGTGGCGACCGAGGTGGAGACGCTCAAGCTCTATCTCGACATCGAGCGGATGCGTTTCGAGGAACGGCTGCGCACCACATTCACTATCGATCCGGCGACGGAGACCTGCCTGCTGCCCTCGCTCCTGCTTCAGCCGCTGGTGGAAAATGCCATCAAATATGCGGTCAGCCAGCAGGAGGCCGGGGCCGATATTGCCATCGCCACGCAACTCGTCGGGCCGATGCTTCGCATCACCGTCTCGGACACCGGACCGGGCTTGCAAAGTCCGACTACCGACAACAGGTTGTCGGGCATGACCTACGATGGAGGGGAGCCGGTATCCACCGGTGTCGGCCTTTCGAACATCCGCGACCGCCTCAGCCAGGCCTACGGCGAGCAGCACCGTTTCGAAACGGTGGAGCCCGTTGAAGGCGGCTTTGCCGTGCTGATCGAGCTGCCCGCGGACCATCAGCCCACTCCCGAGGACATGGAAGAACTTCAGCGGCAACCCGTTCCCGTCGGACGATGAAACAAATTTGGCCCCCGCGCGTTTGCCGGGCCGGAGTACGTGACACATGACCATTCGCACTATCCTCGTCGATGACGAGAAACTGGCGATCCAGGGCCTCCAGCTTCGACTGGAAAAATATCCTGACGTCGAAATCATCGATACTTGTTCCAACGGGCGCGAGGCGATCCGGAAGATCAAGACAGAGAAGCCCGATCTGGTCTTCCTCGACATCCAGATGCCCGGGTTCGACGGGTTCTCGGTGGTCAAGGGCGTGATGGAAATCGAACCGCCGCTGTTCGTGTTCGTCACCGCCTATCAGGAGCACGCTGTGCGTGCGTTCGAGGCCAATGCCGTCAATTACCTGATGAAGCCGGTGGACGAGGCCAAGCTGGACGATACGCTGGCCCGCGTGCGCCAGCGCATTTCCGAAAAGCGTTCGGCGGACGAGGCGGAAAAGCTCAAGACGGTGCTGGCCGAAGTCGCGCCCGACGCAGTGGACGCGATGCCGGAAGAGAGCGATCCCAACGCGGATCGCTACGAAAAGCTCATCAACATCAAGGATCGCGGTCAGATCTTCCGGATCGACGTCGATTCGATCGAACATATCGAGGCCGCCGGCGACTATATGTGCATCCGCACCGCCGACAACTCGCTGATCCTGCGCGAGACGATGAAGGATCTTGAGCGCCGGCTCGATCCGCGCGTGTTCCAGCGCGTGCACCGCTCGACCATCGTCAACCTCAATCAGGTTCGCCAGGTCAAGCCGCATACCAACGGCGAATGCTTCCTCGTGCTCGATTCGGGCGCCCAGGTGAAGGTGAGTCGCTCTTACCGCGACGTGATCGCGCGCTTCGTGCACTGATGCGGGTTCCGCTCAGGCCAACAGCCTGGGCCTGAGCGGATCACACTATTCCCGGACAATCAGAGCGCGCTCAGTCCCTCGGCACTACCGAAAACCGCGCGGCGCGTTCCGCCAGCCGGTCGACCGCTGCCGCATGAATCGCGCTCGACGTGCAGAGCACCCCGAAAGCGCGCGGATCGTGCTTGTTGTAATTGAGCGGCTTGCCGAAAGCGTCGGTCACTTCCGCGCCGGCTTCGCGCGCGATCAAACCCGCAGCGGCGATGTCCCATTCGTAGCCCCAGCGCAGCGTGGCCAGAATGTCGGCGTCATTGGCGGCAACCATGGCCATGCGCAGCGCGATCGAGTTGGGCTGGTCCACCAGCACCAGATCGGCATCCTCGGCAGCGAGCTTCTTGGCCGGAACGCGCGCGCCCGGCAGCGCCTCTCGGTGGCTGGCCTGAAGGCGCCGGCCATTGCGCCATGATCCCTTGCCTGCCTCGGCATGCCAGAATTCGCCGCCCTCTTCCCGCTTGCGGGCGGGCGCGAAGAGATAGCCCAGCAGCGGACGGCGGGTATTGACGAGCGCGACCGAAATCGCCCAGCCGGGCCGCCCGGCGATAAAATCGCGCGTCCCGTCGATGGGATCGACCAGCCAGACCAATTCGTGGGCCTTGCGATGGTGCGAGTCGGCAGTTTCCTCGGAGAGCCAGCCGGCCGAAGGCAGCAGCGCGGAAAGTTCGCGGCGGAGGAAAGCGTCGACTTCGAGGTCCAGCGTGCAGACCGGGCTGCCGGGAACTTTTTCCCAATGTTCAAGGGCATGGCCGTCTCCCGGCCATCCGGCCAAGGCAATCCGTCCTGCCTCGCGGACGATAGCTTCGAGTCTGTCGCGGTCGATCATGCGCGGGCCTTGGGGCGTTGTCTGGTCGGAAACGGCGGGCGACCCGCACGCCGGTGCGCGTCTTGTGCACGCCATTGCGCGAGGGAACGGGACTTTTCAAGCGCGCAGGGATGTGCTTATGCGGCCGGGATCAAGTTCGGGGCCTCCCTCCGCGCTTTTGGACCACATCCTTTCCTCGGACACTCCAGCAGAAAGCGATTTCAGCGATGAACATTCACGAATACCAGGCGAAGGAACTGCTTGCGAAGTACGGCGTCGGCATTCCCGCCGGCATCCCCGCCCTCACTGTCGAGGAAGCGGTTGCCGCCGCAAAGCAGCTCCCCGGACCGCTCTATGTCGTGAAGGCCCAGATCCACGCCGGCGGGCGCGGCAAGGGCAAGTTCAAGGAACTCGCTGCCGACGCCAAGGGCGGCGTGCGTCTCGCCAAGTCGGTTGAGGAAGTAGAAGCTTTCGCCAAGGAAATGCTCGGCAACACGCTCGTCACCGTGCAGACCGGTGAAGCTGGCAAGCAGGTGAACCGCCTCTACGTGACCGACGGCGTCGACATTGCCGCCGAATACTACCTTTCGATGGTCGTGGACCGCGCTTCCAGCCGCGTCGCCATGATCGTGTCGACCGAAGGTGGCATGGACATCGAGGATGTTGCCCACAACACCCCCGAGAAGATCACCACCGTAACCATCGACACCGCTGCCGGCTTCCAGCCGCACCACGGCCGTGCCGTTGCTTTCGCTCTGAACCTTTCGGGCGACCTCAACAAGCAGGCGCAGAAGATCTCGAAGCAGCTCTATGAGGCCTTCGTGGCGCTCGACTGCGACATGCTCGAAATCAACCCGCTCGTCGAAACCAAGGACGGCCAGCTGCTCGTCCTCGACACCAAGATGAGCTTCGACTCGAACGCGCTGTACCGTCACCCCGACGTGCAGGCCCTGCGCGACGAGACCGAAGAAGATCCGGCGGAAGTCGAAGCTTCGAAGTACGACCTGGCCTACATCAAGCTCGATGGCGACATCGGCTGCATGGTCAACGGTGCCGGTCTCGCCATGGCGACGATGGACATCATCAAGCTCAACGGCAAGTTCCCGGCCAACTTCCTCGACGTAGGCGGCGGCGCCAACAAGGAGAAGGTGACCGCGGCGTTCAAGATCATCCTCTCGGACCCGGCCGTTAAGGGCATCCTCGTCAACATCTTCGGCGGCATCATGAAGTGCGACGTCATCGCCGAGGGCATCGTTGCCGCGGCGAAGGAAGTGAACCTCTCAGTTCCGCTCGTCGTCCGCCTCGAAGGCACCAACGTCCAGCAGGGCAAGGACATCCTGGCCAATTCGGGCCTGCCGATCGTCCCCGCCAACGACCTGGGCGACGCCGCCAAGAAGATCGTGGCCGAAGTCGAGAACGCGGCCTGATCACGCTGAGGCGATAGCCCCGGATCGAACAAGGAATACGGCGAGGGTCACAAGCCCTCGCCGTTTCCGTTTCTGCCCCGGCGGTTTTCGTCTGGCCGTTTCACTGTTCTGTCCTCATTTCTGCCCGAAGTTTCTGCCGTGGCGATGCGCAATCCCGCAGAATTGCGTTATGGAGCGATCGATCCCGATCGCGCCCCCACTCGGCGCGGGAGCCGCTTGACGTATACGTTAAGTGGCGGCAATGGGGAACTTGAACGAATTTAATCGCGCGGCTAAACCGTCGCCGCAGTCTAAGAGAGAGGACCCGATCGCATGAAGATCCTCGTCCCCGTTAAGCGGGTGATCGATTACAACGTGAAGCCGCGCGTAAAGGCGGACGGCACGGGCGTTGACCTGGCCAACGTCAAGATGAGCATGAATCCGTTCGACGAGATCGCGGTCGAAGAAGCTATCCGCATCAAGGAAGCGGGCAAGGCTGAAGAGATCGTGGCCGTCTCGGTCGGCCCGGCCAAGGCGCAGGATACGCTGCGCACTGCACTCGCCATGGGTGCAGATCGTGCGATCCTCATCGAGACCGATGCAGAGGTTGAGCCGCTGGCCGTCGCCAAGATCCTCAAGGCGATCGTTGCCGAAGAGAATCCGGGCCTCGTGATCCTCGGCAAGCAGGCGATCGACGACGATTCGAACCAGACCGGCCAGATGCTCGCAGCCCTCACCGGCTGCCCGCAGGGCACGTTTGCCAGCAAGGTCGAGATCGACGGTGATCACGTTGCCGTGACCCGCGAAGTCGATGGCGGTCTGGAGACCGTGAAGCTTTCGCTGCCCGCGATCGTCACCACCGACCTGCGCCTCAACGAGCCGCGCTACGCTTCGCTGCCGAACATCATGAAGGCGAAGAAGAAGCAGCTCGATGTGAAGACCGCCGCCGATTACGGCGTCGACATCGCTCCGCGCCTCAAGACCCTCAAGGTCTCAGAGCCGCCCGTGCGTGTCGCAGGCGTCAAGGTTGCCGACGTCGATGCGCTGGTAGCCAAGCTCAAGGAACTGGGAGTCGCCTAATGAAGACGCTCGTTTGGGTCGAACACGACAACGCGTCGGTCAAGGACGCAACGCTCCACACCGTCACTGCTGCCGCCAAGCTGGGTGAAGTTCACCTGCTGGTCGCAGGCGCTGGCTGCCGTGCCGCTGCCGAGGCTGCCGCGAAGATCGCCGGCGTCGCCAAGGTCCACGTGGCCGACAACGGCGCCTACGAACATGCGCTGGCCGAAAACGTCGCGCCGCTGATCGTGGAACTGATGGGCCACCATGACGCATTCCTGGCACCCGCCACCACCACCGGCAAGAACGTCGCCCCGCGCGTTGCCGCGCTGCTCGACGTGATGCAGCTGTCGGACATCCTCTCGGTCGAGGGCGAGAAGACCTTCACCCGCCCGATCTACGCCGGCAACGCCATCGCCACCGTCGAATCGAGTGATGCCAAGCTGGTAATCACCGTACGCGGCACGGCCTTTGAAAAGGCTGCTGCCGAGGGCGGTTCGGCTGCCATCGAAGACGTCGCAGGTGCCGGTGACGCCGGCCTTTCGAGCTTCGTGGGTGCCGAACTCGCGAAGTCGGAACGTCCGGAACTGACCAGTGCCAAGGTGATCGTCTCGGGCGGCCGCGCGCTGAAGGACTCGGAGACGTTCGAACAGTACATCATGCCGCTCGCCGACAAGCTCGGCGCTGCCGTCGGCGCCTCGCGCGCTGCGGTGGACGCGGGCTATGTGCCGAACGACTATCAAGTCGGCCAGACCGGCAAGATCGTGGCTCCCGAAGTCTACATCGCCGTCGGCATCTCGGGCGCGATCCAGCACCTTGCGGGCATGAAGGACTCCAAGACCATCATCGCCATCAACAAGGACGAGGACGCCCCGATCTTCCAGGTCGCCGACGTCGGCCTCGTGGCGGATCTGTTCAGCGCCGTGCCGGAACTGACCGGCAAGCTCTGAACGGCGTTAAAGAATTGAAATGACGGAACCCCGGTCGGAAACGGCCGGGGTTTTCGTTTATGATCATATCGATGGGACTTGCTCCGGCACTTGTTTAATGCGCGGTTCCAGGTCACTCATCCAAGCGACTGGGGACCGGGGGGCCAAGGCATGGCAATGCGCAAAAAAATGCGGATAGTGGTGGAAATTGCGACTGCAATGGCAATGAATGCATCGCCAGCGAGTGCCGCTGAACCACAGATTTTCACACCTACAAGCGGGTGGGCGATTGATTACGCCGCGAAAAGCTGTGTCCTTGCGCGAACTTTCAGCAGGGGCACCGAGATCATCGGCTTCCGCTTCGAAGTGGTCTCTCCTGACACTTTGGGGACGCTGACGTTGATAGGAAATCCATTTGGCAGCATTTCCTACGGCAGCAACTTCCAATTTCGGGTTGGGAGCGACCAGCCGAGTCCCGCCCAAAACGGATGGCTGCTCATCCATGTCCCCTCTGGCGGCGGCAAAGCCATCCCGGGCGTGTTGATCCGCTACGCCAAGCTAGGCGACCAGGATCGCCTCTCCAATGGCGCGAACACGCAAACATCCACATCAGTGACGTTCCAATGGGACCAGCAAACGCTGGAAGCCGAAGTCGGCCGGATGGACACGGTTTTAGAAGCCCTGACCAAATGCACCGACGATCTGGTCCGGAAATGGGGCTATGATCCTGCGGTACAACACGCGCTGAGCCAGAAACCCAGAATTAACGGGAATCCAAGGGACTGGATCCGCTACCCGGAGACGGCAAGGAACGTCAGCAATCAGACAAAGCTGAAAGTGCGCGTGGATATCGACGAAACGGGTGAACCGATCAAGTGCGAGCCTCTCGATGCCGATGAAGTTCCCGATCTTGCGACTAGTACCTGCACGCAATTGTTGAAGTACGCGCATTTTCACCCCGCCCTTGATAAGGACGGCAGTCCGGTTCGCTCTTATTTCGTCGTATCAAGCGTGCTGCCGTGGCCGAGTCATTGACGATAAAACAAGAGGGGGTTCCCTTAGGTCGTCGTATTTGAGCTTATCCGCTCGAACAGATTGACGGCGGCGCCGCGCCCATCTTCAGGCTCGTGCCGGCCGTAGCGCATGAAGCCCAGTCTTGCCGCAACGCGTTCCGACGCGATGTTGCCTTCCTCGATCATGCAGGCAATGCGTTTCGGGCCATGGGTCTCATCGAACCACGCGATCACCGTGTGCATCACTTCCTGCGCCAGGCCCTCCCCCCAGCAGTCCTTGCGCACGATCCAGCCGGCCTCGGGCGTATCGTCCATGCCCTTGCCGAAGCCGCGCCAGCTATGGAACACGCCGCAGTTGGCCAGCAGATCTGCCTCGCCCGGGCGGCGCACGTAGAGACTGCCGTAACCATAGAGTGCCCAGCTTCCGGCATTCCGGCCGAGGCGGTTGAACTGCTCCATCGGATCGGGGCTGGCGGGGCCGAGGAATCGGCGCATGTCCTCGTCCGCGATCAGGCGGCAGAGGCCGTCCAGATCGCCGGCCGCAGGCTTCCACAGCTCGAAGCGTTTGGTCTTGAGGAACGGACGATTTTCTTCCCCGGCACTCACAGCAGTTGGTCCACCACGTGGATGCAGAGACCGAACAGGCCGCCGACCAGCGTACCGTTGATGCGAATGAACTGGAGATCGCGCCCCACCGCGCCTTCGATGCGATCGGTGACAGTTCGGGCATCCCAGCGTTTCACGGTTTCCGATACCAGCCGCACGATCTCACTCCCATAGCGGGACGCGACCCCGACCAGCGTACGGCGCGCGAACCGGTTGACCATGTATTGCAACTTGCGATCGTCGCCAAGTGCCTGACCAAGCTGGGAAAGACTCTCCCCCAGCGCGCCCGAGAGTGCCTTGTCGGGGTTGCGAATGGCCTTCAGCAGACCGGCGCGGGCGCGTTCCCACATGCCGTCGATCCACGCGGCCATGGCCGGATTCTCCAGCAAGTCGGTCTTGATCCGCTCGACCCGTGCCTGCATTTCGGGATTGTGCCGCAGGTCCTGCGCGAGCTTGGCCAGAGCCTCGTCGACTTTGGCGCGTAGTGGATGGTCGGGCTGGACGATCACTTCGGCGAGCAGGCGGTAGGCGCCGTCCAGCACGCCGTTGGCCAGCCGCTCATCAAGGCCGGTCCAGCGCATGATGGAGTTGGCGCGCTGGTGAATCATCTCGCGGATCATCGGCTCGTTGGCTTCGATGGCCTCGCCGATCTTGCGCAGCAGGCTTTCCATCACCGGCAGATGGCGCCCTTCGGCAATCGCGCTTTCCAGCATCTGGCCGAGCAGTGGAGCGGCGTCGATCTTCTCGATCTGGCGGCGGAGGCCGGCCTTGACCATGCCGCCCATCTCTTCGGGATCGAGCGATTCCAGCACATCGCCGATCAGTTGCGCGGCGCCGGCGCGGATGCGGGACTGCTCGTCGCGGCGGGGATCGCTGAGGAAGGAGCCGAGGCTGGCGGCAATGTTGAAGCCGTTGAGGCGGCGCGCGACGACTTGCGGCGTGAGGAAGTTGTCGCGCAGGAAATTCGCCATCGTATCGGCAATGCGGTCCTTGTTCACCGGAATGATCGCGGTGTGAGGGATTGGCAGGCCGAGCGGATGTCGGAACAGCGCGGTCACCGCGAACCAGTCGGCCAGGCCGCCGACCATTGCCGCTTCGGTGAAGGATATCGCGTAGCTGAGCGGGACGCCCCAATCGGGATGGAGCGCGGAGAGACGCTTCAACACGATGAAGGCTGCCGCCATGAACAGCAGCAGCCCCGTCGCGAACATCCGCATACGCCTTGCCCTGTCGGGCCTTAGCAGGTCTTCCCTTGCCACTTTGATGCTACGCATGGGCAGCGGCAAGGTTCCTCCTAAGAGATTGGCACGGCATCATTCTGCGGCGACCGGCTGGGGCAGCGGCTCGGGCCCGGCCTGATGCCCATGGCCAGGCGCATGGCCGCCGTGTTCATGGAGATGATGCGATTCAATCGTCAGCAACTTGCGCCGCAGCCACGGACCGAGGCGCTTTTCGAAGCCGTCGGCAAGGCTGAAGGCGGCCGGTACGATCACCAGCGTCAGCATCGTCGAAAGCAGCAGGCCGCCGATCACGGTGATACCCATGGGCGCGCGCCAGGCCGCGTCGCCCGAGAGCGAGAGTGCGGTCGGCACCATGCCTGCCGTCATCGCGACCGTGGTCATGACGATCGGCTGGGCGCGCTTGTGCCCGGCGTCCATGATCGCGGTGAGCTTGTCGACGCCCTTCTCCATCTCCTCGATCGCGAAGTCGATCAGCAGGATCGAGTTCTTGGCAACGATGCCGAGCAGCATCAGGATGCCGATGTAGACGGGCATCGAGACCGGCTGTCCCACCACCACCAGCGCCAACAGGCCGCCGAGCGGCGCGAGGAGCAGCGAGGCCATGTTGACCAGCGGTGAAACGAAGCGGCGATAGAGCAGCACCAGCACCGCGAAGACCAGGAAGATACCGCTGATCACTGCAACGACGAAGCTCTGCACCATCTCCGCTTGCCACTTGTCATCGCCTACCGGTGCGTTCGAAACGCCCGTCGGCAGGTTCTTCATGATCGGCAGCTTCTGGATCTGCTCCATGATCGGGCCCTTGACCTGACCCGCGCCAAGGTCGGCGCCGACGAAGATGCGGCGCGACTGGTTGTAGCGCTGGATCTGCGTGGGGCCGGCGCCGAAGCGGATTTCGGCCACGCGTTTCAGCGGAACCGAGCCGCCGCTGGCGGTAGTGACCGGCAGGTTCTCGATCGTCGAGAAGTCCCGGCGCGAAGTGCGGGCAAGGATCACGCGGATCGGCACCTGACGGTCGCTCAGCGAGAACTTGGCGGCGTTCTGGTCGATCTCGCCCAGCGTGGCGATGCGGATCGTCTGGCTGAGCGCGGCGGTGGTGACGCCGAGCTGCGCTGCCAGATCGACGCGTGGCACGATCACCAGTTCCGGACGCTGCATGTCCGCCGCAATGCGCGGTGCGACGACGCCGGGAATCTTGCGCATCTGGTCAGCCAGCGTTTGCGCGGTCTTCCTGAGCACTTCCGAATCGCTGCCCGAGAGCATGACCGAGATGTCGCGGCCGCTGCCGGTGCCGCCAGACTGGGTGGCGAACGTCACGCGGGCATCGGGTATGTCCTGAAGCTGCGGAGCGAGCCGCCGTTCGAACGCGATACTGGTGGTGTCGCGTTCCTTGGCGGGTTTGAGCGCCAGATAGAGCGAGGCCTTGCCCTCACGCGTGGCTTCCAGCACGCGTTCGACTTCGGGCTGCTTTTCGATCAACGCCGTCACCTGATCCGCCACGGCACCGGTCTGTTCGATGGTGGTGCCGGGCACCATTTCGATGTTGACCTGGCTTGTGTCGTTGTTGGTGTTCGGCTGGAACTGGGAGGGCAGGCCCGCCAGCAGAGCAAACGTCACGACCAGCGCGTACATCCCCGCGCAGAACGCGAAGAAACGGTGATCGTGCATGCGTGCGATGATGCGGTCGGTGAAGTAGCGATACCAGGTGCCGAAATTGCCGACGGTCCGCGCCAGGATGCGCAGGATCCAGCCGAGGACGAAGATGCCGACAGGAACGCCGAGCGGCGCCACGGCTGCGGCCAGCACGAGCGCGGCCTTATCGAGCCCGATCTTCTCGAACCCCATTTTGGCGCCCATGAAGATCAGTACAGCCAAGCCAATTCCCGCCGCTGCCAGCACCAGCAGCGCGACGGCGACCAAGGGATAGTACCACCAGCGGCTCTCGGCTTTGACAAGCAAGGCCTTCAGACGGTGCGCCTCCGTGCTGTCGAGCGTCCAGGCGAGCACCTTCATGTAAAGGTCCATCGCCTTGCCGCCGCCGTGTTCCGCGTGGCCGTGGGCCTTGAGGAAGTAGGCCGCGACCATCGGCGTGATGAGACGCGCCACGGCAAGGCTCATCAGCACTGCGGCGACGACGGTCAGGCCGAATGCCTTGAAGAACTGGCCCGAAATGCCCGGCATCATGCCGACGGGCAGGAACACCGCGACGATCGAGAATGTGGTGGCGACGACTGCGAGGCCGATTTCGTCCGCCGCGTCGATCGAGGCCTGATAGGCCGATTTGCCCATGCGCATATGGCGCACGATATTCTCGATCTCGACGATGGCGTCATCGACCAGCACGCCCGCCACAAGGCTCAGCGCCAGCAGCGAGAGGAAGTTCAGCGTGAAGCCGAGCATTTCCATGAACCAGAAGGTCGGGATCGCCGAAAGCGGGATCGCGATCGCGGAGATCAGCGTCGCGCGCCAGTCGCGCAGGAACAGATAGACGATGACGATGGCCAGCACGGCGCCTTCCACCAGCGCTTCCATCGAACTGGTGTACTGTCCCTTGGTGTAGTCAACGTCGGAGAACAGGCGGGTGATGTGGACGTTGGGGTTTTCCTTGCGGATCTTGTCCAGCACCGTCATCGCCGAATCGTAGACCGCGACGTCCGAAGCGCCGAGCGCGCGCTGGAAACCGAAAGTCACGACCTCGCGGCCATGGAGCTTGGCGATGCGGGTGCGTTCCGAATAGCCGTCATAGACATGGGCGATGTCGGACAGCTTGACCTGCCGTCCGCCGCCCAGATTGATGCGCGTCTGCGAGAGGTCGTAGGCCGTCTCGGCATTGCCGAGCACGCGCACAGACTGGCGCGAGCCGGCGATTTCGGCCTGACCGCCCGCCGCGTCGGTATTGACCTGGCGCAGCACGTTGTTGACCGCACTGGCGCTCACGCCCATCGCGATCATCCGTTCGGGATCGACGACCACGCGGATTTCGCGGTCGACACCGCCGTTGCGCTCGACCGAGGCCATGCCGTCGATTGCGAGGAGCTGCTTGGAAATGGTGTCGTCGACGAACCAGCTCAGCTGCTCGATCGTCATGTCATCGGCGCTGACCGCGAAGTAGCCGAGCGAATCGCCGCCCGCTTCAACCTTGATGACTTGTGGTTCGAGAATACCTTCGGGCAGATCGCTGCGGATCTGGTCGACCGCGTTCTTTACCTGATTAGTGGCAACATCCGGATTGGTGCCGATCGAGAACAGCACGAACGTGGAGGAATTGCCTTCCGATGCGGTCGACTGGATCTCCTCGACGCCGGGCACCGAACGTGCGGCCGCCTCGATCTTCTGGGTAATTTGCGTCTCGATTTCCGTTGGCGCCGCGCCCGGCTGCGAGACCGAGACGTGGACCCCCGGAAATTCGATGTCCGGCATGTTGTTGACGTCCATGCGCATGAACGCGACGACGCCGGCGACCATCACGCCGATGAAGAAGACGATCGGTATGATCGGATTGCGGATCGACCATGCCGAGATGTTGCGAAGGCTCATCGCGGGCGTCCGATCAATCGGGTTTGGCGACAGTGACAAGCCGCGGCTTGACGGTGTCGCCATCGTTGAGGAACCCGCCGGCGCGCAGCACGATCTTCTCGTTGCCTTGCAGGCCCGACTTCACGACGATGCCCTGCGCGGTGACGAGACCGGTCTGCACCGCGCGGCGGTGCACTTTGTTCTTGCTGTCGACGACGTAGACGAACGGGCCCTTGTCATCGTTCTGGATCGCGGATTCGGGCAGGACCGGTGCATCGACCGTACCGCTGCCGATCGTGGTGCTGGCAAAGCCGCCCGGACGCAGTACCGGATTGTAGGCGAGCAGGATGCGCGCGACGCCCTGACGATTGGTCGGGTCGATTACCGGCGAAACCTGCCAGACATGGCCGATGAACGTCTGGTTCGAGCCGACAGGAGTCACGCGGGCTTCGGAACCGACGCCGATGCGGGCAAGATCGTCCTCGCTGAGCTGGGCGAGCAGTTCCATCTCGCCATCCTTGGCCAGCCGGAACAGCACGGCGCTGCCGCCGCCGACGACCTGCCCCTGTTCGACATTGCGTTCGAGGACGAGGCCCGCCGCCGGGGCAAGAATGTTCAGTCGGGCAGCCTGTGCCTGAAGCTGGCCGAGCTGCGCGCGCGCCACTTTGACCTGCGCCATGGCGGCATCGCGCGTTGCGGTCAGCCGGTCGATATCGGCAGCGGAGATGAAGCCCCGGTCGACCAGCTTGAGCGCGCGGTCCAGATTGGCCTGCGCCAGCCGGGCGTCGGCCTGCGAAACCGAAATTTGCGCGGACTGGCTGGCCTGTTGCTGGTTCTGCACCGAACGGTCGACCACGGCGAGAACCTGGCCCTGCGACACCCATGCGCCCGGTTCGACCAGAACGGAGCGGACCTGCCCGCCCTCACCCACTGAACCGACGGGCATGTCGCGGCGCGCCGCCAGCGTGCCGGTGGCGGAAATCGTGCCCTGCACCGAAGTACGGCCCGGCACCACGACCGTTACCGCCGGGGTCTGGACATCGGAGTCCTTCGACTTGTCGCCCTGGCCGCTGCTGTGGACGAAAAACCAGATGCCCACCACGGCCACGGCGGCAGCGACGATCATCCAAATCCACTTGTGCGACCGGCGCTCCTGATCAACGTCACCCTCCAGCGGGCTGCCGGAAATGGCCACGTGCTCGTTCCCCTTGGCGTCAATTCTGCTGTCGTAGTTCATGATCACCGCAAATCCTGCGATAGGCCCCCTCACCACGATCCGGACCCACCCTGCGGTGTGGCCCGGACCATGCCGCCGAATGCAACGCGGACACACGGCCACACGCCACCGTTTCGGCGGAAAAAAACATACGAAACGCCATATACCTGCGGCAGATCGGTGGCAATCGACTGTCGGCCTGTAGCTAACCGTGATCGACCAGCGTCGAGGATGGCTTTTTCGCCAAGCCATTGCACCCGGAATTACTGAATTCCCCGAAGAAAAACGCAAAACGGCGGCGAACCGAGGTCCACCGCCGCTTGTCCGGCCCTTGCGGGCCTTTGTGATAGGTGCGATCAGTACTTTTGCTGACGCTCGTAAAGATCGCGATAATGTTGAATGCGGGTAACGCGCAGGCCCTGCATGCCCGAGCGGTCAACCGCCCGCTGCCACGATGCGAATTCCTCAAGCGTGAGCTTGTAGCGTTCACACACCTCGTCGATCGTCAGCAGCCCGCCATTGACGGCGGCCACGACCTCGGCCTTGCGGCGCACGACCCAGCGCGTGGTGCTCGGCGGCGGCAGACTGTCGAGCGTCAACGGTTCCCCGAGCGGCCCGATCACTTGCGCGGGACGAATCTTCTGGTTCTCGATCATCATCACCCTCGTGCGCCGGTGTTGCGTCCGCCGGCGACGGAAGCGAAATTGACTGTCGTTGACTTGCGAATGGCTAAATCATTTGGGTTAACGGTTCGTGCTCCCCCATCATACGCGTGAATCACATTGGCGACAGGGCCGGCAAAACTGCCGCGGCGGTGCTGCCGCACAGGTGTCGGTTCCTCTGCCAGTGCCATGCGAAAATCATGGGCAGCGAAGAGTCGGGAACGCAAGGCAAACCAGTCGATCGGTGCGATCTCCGGGATGAACTCCTCGCCGTCGCGACCTGACGCATGCCCCGCTTTGCCGGTTTCATGTTCAAAAGCGATGTTCATATGGCGTCTTTACGACAGGGTTGGTCAAAGGACGGTAAAGGCCGCGTTTACCCATCCTTCACCTTGATTAACCGTCCGCCGATACCGCCAGAGCCCCTCGCCCGTTCGCCGATGATGCAAGAAAGGTAGGATTCGCGCGCGTCTCGCTGTATGGGGCGGGCCATGACCGCCCTCTCCGATCTTTCCGGACTGGTGGCCGGCCTCGATCCTGCCGACCTGTTCCAGCTCCCTGCGCCGCTTTCGGCGCGCAAAATTGTCGTTGCCATGTCAGGCGGCGTCGACAGCTCCGTCGTTGCCGCGCTCGCCGCCGCCACCGGTGCCGAGACCATCGGCGTGACGCTCCAGCTCTATGACTATGGCGCCGCCACCGGCCGCAAGGGCGCCTGCTGCGCCGGCGACGACATCCGCGATGCCCGCGCTGTCGCTGATCGGTTGGGCATCGCCCACTACGTGTTCGATCACGAGAGCCAGTTCCGCGAGGAAGTCGTCGAGCGCTTCGCGGACGACTACATGGCCGGCCGCACCCCGATTCCCTGCATCCGTTGTAACATGGGGCCCAAGTTCACCGACTTGCTGACCATGGCGCGCGATCTTGGCGCGGACTGCCTTGCCACTGGCCACTACGTGCGCCGCGTGGTCGGAGCGGCCGGTCCCGAACTGCACCGCGCCGCCGATCCCGCGCGCGACCAGAGCTATTTCCTTTACGGCACCACTGAAGCTCAGCTCGACTTCCTGCGCTTTCCGCTAGGCGGACTGCCCAAGAGCGAGACGCGCCGCCTTGCCGAAGCCGCCGGCCTGCGCAATGCGGCCAAGCCAGACAGCCAGGACATCTGCTTCGTGCCCGATGGCGACTATGCGAAGATCGTCACCAAAGTGCGGCCTGAAGGCAATGCGACGGGCCCGATCGTCCATGCCCTCACCGGTGAGGAACTCGGTACCCATCGCGGCATCATCCATTATACCGTCGGCCAGCGCCGGGGGATCGAGATCGGCGGCCAGCCCGAACCGCTCTACGTGACCCGAATCGAGGCAGAAGGTCGCCGAGTGATGGTCGGCCCGCGCCGCTTGCTGGGCGTGGGGGCTGCGCGCATTACCGAGACGAACCGAATCGGCCCGCTTCCCGCTGGCCCGCTCACGGCGAAAGTGCGTTCGCTGGCCAAGCCGGTGCCGATCACGCTCGACGGTCCGTTCGGTGACGGCGCGGAAACCACGATTCGCTTCGCCGAGCCCGAATATGGCGTGGCGCCGGGGCAGGCGGCCGTGATCTACTCGGGAGACCGCGTGGTCGGTGGCGGATGGATCGACGGGACGACGCCCGCGATCGAGGACTGAAGATTCTCCCCCGCCGGGGGAGAATCTTTAAATTCCCAGCTTTGCGCGCACGTCGCGCGCGTCCTTCCAGCCTTCAAGGCGCTTGGTCAGGTCGGTGTCGTTTTCGGGCAGCGAGATTTCCAGGTTTATCAGCAGGTCGCCGCGCGTGCCGTCCTTGCGACTCATGCCGCGTCCCTTGAGGCGCATGACCTTGCCCGAGCTGGCGCCTGCGGGCACCGAGAGCATGACCGCGCCGGAAGGTGTCGGCGTCTTGACCTTTGCACCGCTCAGCGCCTCGTCCAGCGTGATCGGCAGGTCGAGCCGGAGATCGTCGCCGTCGGCCCGGAAGAAGGCATGCGGCTGGATCTGGATCGTGATGATCGCATCGCCCGCGCCGCCGGGGCCTGGCTCGCCCTTGCCATTGAGGCGCATCTGGGTGCCGTCCTCAACCCCCGCCGGGAGCTTGAGGTCGATCGTCTTGCCATCGGACAGCGTGATGCGCTGGGGCTTCAGCTCGGCGGCGTCGAGCAGCGGTACCGAGAGGCGGTAGGAGACGTTGGCCCCGCGCGCCGCCGCGCGGGCACGTCCGCCGGGGCCACCTGCCCCGCCGCCCATGCCGCCGAAACCGCCGCGCTGGTTGCCGGTGCCGCCGAAGATCCCGCCGAACAGGTCTTCGAGGTCAATCCCGTCATTGCCGCCGAACCCGCCCGAAAAACCGCGCTGGCCGGCACCGCCGAAGCCCGATCCGAAGCCGCCATGGCCCCCGCCGCCCCCGCCAAATCCGCCGAACCCCATCGGATTGCCATCGGCATCGATTTCGCCGCGATCGAATTTGGCGCGCTTGTCCTTGTCGGAAAGCAGGTCATAGGCCGAGGTTACTTCCGAGAACCGGTCGGCGGCCTTGGGATTGTCCTTGTTGGTATCGGGATGGAGTTCCTTCGCCAGCTTGCGATAGGCGGATTTGATCTCCTTCTCGCTGGCCGTGCGCGATACGCCAAGGGTGGAATAAGGGTCTGCTGCCATAGTCCCCTAGCTAGGATCGCGCGCGCCGCTCGGCAAGCGATGCTTTCCTAGTTCCCCCCGCATCGGTATGGCGCAGCCATGTCCTTCCCCCCGAACGGGATTTGCCGATTTGTCGCGGCGATCCGGATGCGGTGCAGTCGGGGAATGTGGCGAACCGGGCGATTTCTGTCCCGGTACCGTGTAAACTGTGCCCTTGGGCACCCAATTCGCAGGAACCCGACATGGAAGCTGAACAAGCGCGCGAGGTCATTCCCCACGGCGATCCCATCGCGCTGTTCCAGGCCTGGTACAACGAGGCCCGCGAAAGCGAACCCAACGATTCGAATGCCATGGCGCTTGCCACCGCGACGCCTGACGGCGTGCCTTCCGCGCGGATGGTGCTGCTGAAGGACCACGGTCCGGACGGCTTCGTGTTTTACACCAACGGACACAGCCGCAAGGGGTACGAAATCGCGGAAAATCCACATGTCGCGCTGTTGTTCCACTGGAAGAGCCTGCGCCGCCAGATCCGCATCGAGGGCGTGCTCTCGCCCGTCACCGACGCCGAGGCCGATGCCTATTTCCACTCCCGCGCCCGCGATTCGCAGATCGGTGCGGTTGCCTCGGACCAGTCCGCGCCGCTCGACAGCCGCGAGACTTTCCTGGACCGCTATGAAGACGTGAAGGCCCGTTTCGAAGGCGGCGAGATCGAACGTCCCGCGCATTGGACCGGTTACCGCGTGGTTCCGGCCGCCATGGAATTCTGGCAGGATCGGCCCTATCGCCTTCACGAACGCCGCCGCTTCGTGCGCGACGAATCGGCCGGGGGCAGCTGGACCAGCTCGCTGCTCTATCCCTGACGGCCCGACCATGAGCGAAAACGCCTTCCTCACCCGCAGTGCCGCTTTGGCGAGCATTGGCGCGGCCTTGATTCTGCTGGGCCTCAAGGGCTGGGCCGCCTGGACCACCGGATCGATGGCGATGCTTGGCAGTCTGGCCGACACCGCGCTCGACCTCGTGGCAAGTCTTGCAACACTGCTGGGCGTCTGGATTGCCGCGCAGCCGGCGGATGACAAACACCGCTTCGGCCATGGCAAAGCCGAAGCGATCGCGGCGCTGTTCCAGATCGTGCTGATCTCGATTTCCGCGATCGGTATCGCCAGCCGCGCGGCCGAACGGCTGTTCACCGGCGGCAAAGTGGAAGGCGCGGCAACCGGGATCGTGGTCTCGGCCGTCGCCGTTGTCATCACGCTCATTCTGGTGGGCTGGCAGCGCCATGTGATCCGCCGCACCGGCAGCATCGCCATCCATACCGACAGCGTCCACTACCAGTCCGACCTGATGCTCAACATCGCCGTGATCGCCGCGCTGGTGCTGGAATATAATTTCGGGTTCGCGGGCGCCGATGCACTGTTTGGGCTGGCCATCGCTGGCTGGCTGGGCTGGGGCGCATGGGGCGCCTCACAGGCGGTGCTGGACCAGCTCATGGACCACGAGTGGCCTGCCGAAAAGAAGCAGCGTTTCCTCGAAGTCCTCGCCCAGAATCCTGACATTACCGGGGTTCACGACCTGCGCACGCGCACGTCCGGCAACAAGGATTTCGTGCAGTTCCACGTCTGGGTCGATGCCCGGATGACCGTGCGGGAGGCGCACAAGGTCATGGATGCGATCGAGGATCGGCTCCATGCCGTGTTCCCCGATCTGGAGATCATCATCCACCCCGATCCCGAGGGGTTGGTCGATGAAGTGGGCGCTGCTGGAAAGGACGTCCTTCCGCCGATCCGAGTAACGATGGACTGAAATCGGGCGCGAGATCGTCCAACCCTGCTTTCACCCTCCCCAAACCGACGCCCTATCGCCCGCAATGACAAAGGCGGGAATCAGACCCCGCCGGGAAACAGCGCGAGCAGCTTGCCGATCCGATCGTGCAACTCGCCTTCCTGCGCGTGGCTGCTCTCGCCAAGTCGGACCACGGTGAGCAGCTGGTCGGGCGATCCGATCACATACTGGCCATATTCGCCGAGGCAGGCGAACGTATTCGTTGGCGCCATGCCGGGGAACAGGATTGCCTGATCGCTGGCCTTGGGGCGATTGAGCCAGACTCCCGCGCCATAAGCGGCATTGCGCGGCGAGGGCGCGAGCATGAACTGTACCCAGCGGCGCGGCAGCACCTGCGCGCCGCGCACGGCGCCGGTGTGGCGCAGGAACTCACCCAATTGCGCCCAGTCGCGCGCCGAGGCGTGGACCATGGCCGAGCCGATCATCGTTCCCCGCGCATCATAGCCGACCATCGTCGAGCCCATGCCAAGCGGCAGCAGCACGCGGTTCTTGAGGTACTCGCTCACGGCCACGCGGCGCCGGTCGGGAGTCGCGTCGGGCGAGAGCACGCGTGCGGCCAGATCGGCGAGAATCACCGGCGTCGCCGCGCTGTTTTCGAAAACCGCGCCCGCCGGAGCTTCCAGCGGCTGCGCTTCGGCATAGGCGGCCATGTCGTCGCGCCCGTCGAGGAAGAGCATGCGCATGCGGTCGGACTGGGCGGTAACACCGCCTGCGGGCATAGCACTGGATTCGGTGTGCCGCAGGCCGGAGCGCATCTGGAGAAGCTGGCGCAAGGTGATCTCGCCGCGCGGATCGCCGGGGCGTTGCCATTCGGGCACCGGGGCCGATTCGTCGAGCCGCAGGCGACCGTCGCTGACGAGCTGGCCGATCATCAGCGTCGTGACGCACTGGCCCATGGCCCAGCCCGGCAGGCGCGTTTCGGGTTTGATTCCAGCGCCGTAACGCTCGGCAACGACCGAACCGCGCTTCATGATGACCAGCGCTTCGGTGCGGCCTACCTCGGATTCTTCGAACAGCCCGTCGATAGCGCGGCCCAGTGCGCCGTGCGCGGCGCCGCCATTGTCCTTGATCGCGGCTTCGGCTTCGGCACTTGGCGGTGGAGGACCGTCCGGCGTGGACTTTCCGCAGGACCAGAGGGCTGGCACGGCGAGGAGGGCGAGGATATGGGGAAGGCGGCGCACCGGCATGACGCGGGTGTGATGTGCGAGGCGCGGGCGGATGGCAACAGCCAGAACTTACAGGACCGGGGACAGCAGGTGGCTGACAAGGCAACCATCTCGCTGGCTGCGGAACGTCCTGCTTCTGGCAGCACTTGCGCTGGTGGCGGCGCTGGCTTTCGCGTGGCCGGGACTGCGCCAGCAGGCACTCGTCAGCACCTCCTATGCGGCAAGAACCGGCTGCGTGTGCCGCTTTGTATCGGGGCGAGACCTTGGAGTCTGCAAGGCCGATCTCGCCGTTGCCGGGCTCGGAAGGACCGGCGGCCTGCTGATGCTTTCGGAGGACGCGCAGAGCCTCAGCGTCAAGGCCAGCGTGCCCCTGCTCGCCAGCCAGACCGCGACCTTCGCACCCGATCGCGGCTGCCAGCTCGAACCGTGGCCGCGCTGACACGCGCACGGACTTCCAAGAGCCGCGCATTTGCTCTAGTGCGCGTGCGCATATGACCGAACAGCGCGATTACAGAAGCACCGTCTTCCTGCCGAAGACCGATTTCCCCATGAAGGCCGGGCTCCCCCAGAAGGAGCCGGGAATTCTTGCGCGCTGGCAGGATGAGGACATTTACCGCAAGACCCGCGACGCGCGCGCGGGCCGCGAGAAGTTCGTGCTGCATGACGGCCCGCCCTACGCGAATGGCGACATGCACATCGGCCATGCGCTGAACCACATCCTCAAGGACATGGTCGTCCGCACCCAGACGCTGCTGGGCAAGGACGCGCCTTACGTTCCCGGCTGGGACTGCCACGGCCTGCCCATCGAGTGGAAGGTCGAGGAAGAGTACCGCAAGAAGAAGAAGAACAAGGACGAGGTTCCCGCCGAGGAATTCCGCGCCGAATGCCGCGCCTATGCCCAGAACTGGGTCAATGTGCAGCGCGAGCAGCTGAAGCGCCTCGGCGTCAATGGTGACTGGGACAAGCCCTACCTCACCATGGACTTCCAGGCTGAGGCCACCATCGTCGGCGAACTGCTGAAGTTTGCCGAGCACCAGATGCTCTATCGCGGTGCCAAGCCGGTGATGTGGAGCCCGGTCGAAAAGACCGCGCTGGCAGAGGCCGAAGTCGAGTACGAGGATATCGTCTCGACCCAGATCGACGTGGCTTTCGAGATCACCGAATCGCCGATTGCGGAACTGGTCGGCGCGCATGCGGTGATCTGGACGACCACGCCGTGGACGATCCCGACCAACCAGGCGCTCGCTTATGGGCCTGAGGTCGAATACCACCATTACCGCGCGCATGACGGCCGCCGCTTCCTGATTGCGGTGCCGCTGCTCGAAGCCTTCTTCGCGCGCAGCGGGCTTGGCCCGGTTGCCGAAAGCGTGACCGGTGAGGCCGATCTTTCCGAATATGCGCTCGGCACTTATCTCGGCGCCGACCTCGCGGGCACTGTCGCCCGCCACCCGATGCATGCGCTGAGCGGCTTCTTCGCCGAGCCGCGTCCGCTGCTCGCGGGCGATTTCGTCACCACCGAGAGCGGCACCGGCCTCGTCCACATGGCGCCCGACCATGGCGAGGACGACTTCCTGCTCTGCAAGGCGCATGGCATCGGCCCCAAGTTCGTGGTCGAGGCCGACGGCAAGTATCGTGAGGACTGGGGTTGGCTCGGCGGCCAGGGCTCGGTCATCAATCCCAAGTTCAACGCCCCCGATGGCCCGATCTGCTCGGACCTGCGTGAGGCTGGCGCGCTGCTGGCGGCTTCGGCCGACTACAAGCACTCCTACCCGCACTCGTGGCGTTCGAAGGCCAAGGTGATCTTCCGCTGCACGCCGCAGTGGTTCGTGCCGATGGACAAGGTTCTCGGCCACCTGCCCTCCAAGACCCGCGCCGAACGTCGCTGGGAAGGTGAAGGCGGCGCCATCGATCCGCAGGACGAGACTGCCGAAGCCTCGCCGACGCTGCGCGAAGCGGCGCTCGACGCCATCGCCGAAACGCGTTTCGTCCCCGAAAAGGGCCGCAACCGCATCGGCGCGATGGTCGAAGGCCGCCCGGACTGGGTGCTTTCGCGCCAGCGCGCCTGGGGCGTGCCGATCACGCTGTTCGTCGACCGCAAGTCTGGCGAATATCTCGTCGATGCCGAAGTGAACGCCCGCATCATCCACGCGATCCGCGAACAGGGCGTTGATGCCTGGTCGGACGCGCGCGCGCAGGAATACCTCGGCGCCAAGTACGATGCCGAGAACTACGAGCGCGTCGTCGACATTCTCGACGTCTGGTTCGATTCCGGCTCGACCCACGCCTTCGTGCTCGAATCCGGCCGCTGGCCCGAACTGGTGCCGGCCGAGGATCATGTCGGCCCCACCGCCGACCTCTACCTTGAAGGCAGCGACCAGCATCGCGGCTGGTTCCAGTCCTCGCTGCTCGAATCCTGCGCCACGCGCGGCCATGCGCCGTACAAGGCGGTGCTGACCCACGGCTTCACCATGGATGCCAAGGGCTTCAAGATGTCGAAGTCGCTGGGCAACACGATCAGCCCGCTCAAGGTCATGGAGACCAACGGCGCGGACATCATCCGCCTCTGGGCGCTTTCGGTCGACTACACCGAGGATCACCGCATCGGTGACGAGATCCTCAAGGGCGTGGCCGACCAGTACCGCAAGCTGCGCAACACCATGCGCTACCTGCTGGGCGCGCTCGATGGCTTCTCGAACGAAGAGAAGCTGCCGGTTGAAGAGATGCCCGAGCTGGAGCGCTACGTGCTCTCGCTGCTGGCGGGCGTCGACGCCACGCTGCGCAAGGCCGTCGCGGACTTCGACTTCAACACGTACGTCCGCACGCTGCTGGATTTCTGCAACGAAGACCTCTCGGCCTTCTTCTTCGATATCCGCAAAGACTGCCTCTACTGCGACGCGCCTTCGGATCCGAAGCGCCGCGCCTATCGCACCGTGCTGGACACGCTGTTCCACGCGCTGGTGCGCTATGCCGCGCCGGTCACCGTCTTCACGGCCGAGGAAGTCTGGCAGAGCCGCTTCCCGGGCAGCCAGAGCGTGCACCTGCTCGAATGGCCGGAAGTCCCCGCCGTAGAAGCCGATGCCGCTCGCTGGGCCGAGCTTCGCGCTCTGCGCGTGAAGGTGACGGAAGCCATCGAGCCGCTGCGCCGCGAGAAGATCGTCGGCTCCAGCCTCGCCGCCGAAGTGACCGTTCCCGCGAATGCTCCGGAAGGCGATCTGGCGGAACTGTTCATCACCGCGACAGTGACGCGTGGGCAGGGAGATGACGTGACTGTCACGCCCTCCACCGACCACAAGTGCGGCCGCTGCTGGCGCCACCTTCCCGAAGTCTCGGAAGACGGTGACTTGTGCGACCGCTGTGACGAGGTCGTCGGCGAAACGGAGACCCCTGCATGAGCGTCTGGCGCAACCGCCTGATCGGGCTGCTGATCGCGGCTGCGGTCTTCGCGATCGACCAGGCGGTCAAGATCTGGATGGTCTTCCATCTCAAGACCCTGCCGACGTTTGAGCGCGTGATTGAGATCCTGCCGATATTCAACTTGCGTTGGACCGAGAACTACGGCGTCTCGCTGGGCCTGTTCACGGCGGGCTCGCCCGAAGGACGCTGGGTGCTTGTCGCGATGACGGCGGCCATCGCGCTCTTCGTGCTGGTCTGGCTGCTGCGTGAGCGCAAGCTGCCCGATATCGCTGCGCTCGCGCTGGTCCTCGGCGGCGCGCTGGGCAATATCCGCGACCGTGCGGGCAACGGCTATGTCATTGATTATGCCGACCTGCACTTTGGCGAATTCCGCCCTTTCCTCGTTTTCAACATCGCCGATGCCGCCATCACCATCGGCGTCCTGATTATCCTTGCCCGTTCACTGCTTTCGCGCGACAAGCCGGACACGAATGGCGGACACGACACGGCTAACGCCGCCCCGGAGATTTGAGTTGATGCCCATGAAGAAGACCGGAGCCCTGATTCTCGTCGCCGCCGGCGCGGCGCTCGTGTCCGGCTGCGGAAGCACTGGCCTGTTCAATCACGCCCGTCCCGACGAATTCGCTGTTCAGCGTCAGACTCCGCTGGTGGTGCCGCCCGATTTCGCGCTCAGCCCGCCGAAGGAAGGCCAGCCGCGCCCCAGCGACGATTCGCTTCAGCAGCAGACGCTCGACGCGCTGTTCGGCGGTCCGCAGGCCCGAAGCGATATCGAGAAGTCGGCGCTGAGCCTTGCCGGCCCGGCCGAACCGTCGATCCGCTCGACCGTGGGTGATCCGGGCACCTACACCGTGGCCAAGGGCCAGGTGACCCGCGCCATCCTCGCCGCCCCCGAAGGCGACGGCCAGAGCGCGCAGACCGCCATCGGCGGCTGATCCTTTCGGTCAAATACGAAAAAGAGCCGGGGCGGTATCCGCTTCCGGCTCTTTTTCGTTGGGGAAGAGGTTTGGATCGACCACCACGCGACAAAACCAAATTCCGCCGTCCCCGCGAAGGCGGGGAGCCCGCTTTTTCTTGCGATGTCGGATGAAGAAGGAAGCGGGGCCCCCGCCTTCGCGGGGGCGACGACCTAGGGTTGATGCAAGCGTATCGGTTAAGGGCACTAATCTGCGGGATGAAGCCGCTCAGCCCTCGCCGGACACCCCATCGTCGCCGGTATCCTCATCGATTCGGGAGACCAGGATCTTGTCGATCTTGAGCCCGTCCATGTCCACGACCTCGAAACGCCATCCCTGGTCGGCGAAATGCTCGCCCTCGCGCGGGACTTTCTTGAGCACGGCCAACACGTAGCCGGCCACGGTTGCGAATTCGCGGTCATCGTCGAGCGTCAGGCCGAGGCGGTCTGCCAGCGCGTCGGCCGGCATGGCGCCGGAGACCAGCAGCGAGCCGTCTTCGCGCACCACGACCATCGGCTCGTCGCCTTCGTCCTGATGGCTCACGAACGTCCCCGCCAGCGCGGCGAGCATGTCGGAGGTGGTCACCACGCCTTCAAGGTGGCCATATTCGTCATGGACCATCGCCATCGGCACTTCGGCCTGCTGAAGCTTGCGCAGCGCGTCCATGGCGTCGAGCTGGTCGGGAACGACCTCCGCTTTCTTCATCATCGCCGCGATCTCTACCGGCCGCCCGGCCACGAGCGCGGCCAGCACTTCGCGCACCTTGAGCACGCCGAGCACCGTATCGGGAGAGGATTCGCGCGCCACGGGCAGCAGCGAGTGCGGCGATGCCTCGATCTTGGCGCGCAGCGTCGCCTCGTCGGCGTCGACGTCGATCCAGTCGATCTGGTTGCGCGGCGTCATCAGTTCGCGCACCGGCCGGTCGGCAAGGCGCATGACGCCCGCCATGATCGCACGGTCTTCCTCCTCGATCACGCCCGAGCGGGTGGCCTCGGCGAAGATCATCTGGAGTTCTTCGGCGGTGATCTGCTCCTCCCCACCGCGGCGCACGCCGATCAGGCGCAGGATCAGGCCCGAGGACCGATCGAGCAGCCAGACGATCGGGGCCATGGCTTTCGACATCCAGACCATCGGCTGCGCCATGACCAGCGCGACCGATTCGGCGGCGCGCAAGGCCAGTTGCTTGGGCACGAGTTCACCAACCACAAGGCTGGCATATGTCGTGGCGATGATGACCAGCGTGAACGCGGTGTGGTGGGAAAAGCGCGCGGCGACGCCCCAGGCTTCCAGTCGCTCCGCTACGGGCTGTTCCAGGCTGGCGCCCGAATAGGCGCCGGCGACGATGCCGATCAGCGTGATGCCGATCTGTACGGTGGAGAGGAACTTGCCGGGGTCGGCAGCCAGGTCGAGCGCGGTCTGCGCGCTCTTGCTGCCTTTGTCGGCCGAGATCTTCAGGCGCGCCGAGCGCGCCGAGACAATGGCCAGTTCGGACATGGAAAACAGGCCATTGATCAGGATCAGGCCGGCGATGATGAGGAGGTCGGTCCAGGGAAAGGGCGTCACAATAAATCTGCGCTAGCAGAATTCTTGGTCGCTGCGAAGCGCATGTTGCAAATGCAGCATTCCGAAACGCGCGAGAAACACGCGCAGACGTGAAAAGCTCCCCCGCGATGGCTCAAGCCACTGTTTGCAAGGGAACACTCGGGGCTGGCGCTCGTTCCTGCGCCCGTGTCCATAAGCTGTTCACGTTCACGACCACACACAATCTCCGGAAGTAATTCTCCAAGAAAGGATCATGATGAAGTCGCGTTTCCTGACATCGGCTGTGGCCGTATTTTCCCTCGTTGCCGTTTCGGCCTGTGTCACGGATCCCAATACTGGTGAACGGAAGGCCTCCCGCACGGCGCTTGGTACAGCCGGCGGTGCGGGGCTGGGCTATTTGCTGGGCGCCGTGATCGGCGGCCGCAGCGCGCGCATCGTTGGGGCCGGCATCGGCGGCGTCGCCGGCGCCGTGGTGGGCAGCCAGATGGACAAGCAGATCCGCGAGCTGAAGGAGCAGACCTCGGGCTCGGGCATCGACGTGACCAAGGAAGGCGACGGCATTCTCGTCAACCTTCCCGACGTGACTTTCGCGTTCAATTCCACCGAGATCAGCCCCGCGTTCCAGCAGGCGCTCGACAAAGTGGCCGATTCGATGAAGCAATATCCGAACAGCCTGATCGACGTGTACGGCCATACCGATTCGGTCGGCTCTGACGCGTTCAACCTCGACCTTTCGAAGCGGCGTGCAGATTCGGTCGCGCGGTACCTCATCATGCAGGGCGTTTCCTCCTCGCGCATCCAGACGCAAGGGATGGGCAAGAATTACCCGGTGTCCGACAACGGTACCGAGCAAGGCCGGGCCAAGAATCGCCGCGTGGAGATCAAGATAACCCCGGTCACGACCGATCAGGCCCAAGCGGCGCATTGATCGCGCGTTGCAGGCGTATGATGATGAAAGGGGCCGGCTTCGAAGTCCGGCCCCTTTTTCTTGCTCCGAGGGGAAACGAAGATGACTGTTCGAAGCGTTGTCGCTCCTGCCCTCCCGGCCCTCGCCCTCGTTCTGGCGGGCTGCGCCTCTGATAGGCAGCCGGCCGCCGCGCCTATCGGCTTGGCCAATCCGGCCTCGAAATACTGCGTGGAACAGGGTGGTCGCAGCGAAATCCGTCAGGAGGCGCAGGGCGAAACCGGCTACTGCTATTTGCCCGACGGCCGCGTGGTCGAGGAATGGCAACTCTTTCGCGAGGCCCATCCCGCCAACGATCATTGAACCCGGGCATGGAACTCGACATTCCTGTTCGAACGCGCGAAAGACGCGCTCCATGAGCACTTTCGCGATCCCGGGTTTCGACCTTGCCGCCTTTGTCGACGCAACGCTTGCCGAGGACCTCGGCGTGGGCCTTCCGGGTGGAGGCCGTGACGTTACGTCCGAAAGTGTGATCGACGCGGATGCGCGTTTCTCCGGAGTGATGGATTCGCGGGATGCGATCACGGTCGCCGGTCTGCCGATCGCGGCGGCCTTTTTCCGCAGCCTGGACCCGGCGATGGAGATCGAGATCCTTGTCGAGGAAGGCACCCGCGTCGAACCCGGCGCGGACCTCATGCGCCTGACCGGCAATGCCCGCGCAATGCTTACCGGCGAGCGCGCGGCGCTCAATACCGTGCAGCACCTGTCGGGCATCGCCACGATGACTCGTGATTATGTTGACGCCATGAACGGGCATGCGACGCTGCTGGACACGCGCAAGACCATTCCGGGGCTCCGTCACCTTGAAAAGTACGCGACCCGCATGGGCGGCGCCCGGAACCACCGTATGGGCCTGTGGGACGCGGCGATGATCAAGGACAACCATGTCCTCGTCGCAGGCGGCGTCGGCCCGGCTGTGGCCCGCGCCAAGGCGGCGGGCGTCGCGCAGATCATTTGTGAGGTCGATCACCTCGAACAGATCGAACCCGCCATTGCCGCCGGCGCGCATCACCTCCTGCTCGACAATATGAGCCCGGACATGCTGCGGCAGGCCGTGGCGCTGGTTGCCGGGCGCGTGCCGACTGAAGCGTCGGGCGGCGTGAACCTGGCCACCATCGGCGCCATCGCGGCTTCGGGTGTGACCTATGTTTCGGTGGGCCGCCTGACCCAGAGCGCCCCGGCAGCGGATATCGGGCTGGATTTCACGCCGCTTTGAGTTGGGCTTAGCGGCGCTGCCGGAAGAAGCTGCGCAGCATGTCCGCGGCCTCGGCCTCGCCGATTCCCGAATAGACTTCCGGCCGGTGGAGACACTGGTCGTGTTCGAACACGCGTGCACCGTGTTCGACGGCGCCGCCCTTGGGGTCTGCGGCGCCATAGTAGAGGCGGGCGATGCGCGCGTGGGAGATCGCGCCCGCGCACATCGCGCAGGGCTCCAGCGTGACCCACAGCTCGCATCCTTCGAGTCGCTCGTTGCCGAGAATCGCCGCTCCGGCGCGAATCGCCTCGATCTCGGCATGGCTTGTAGGGTCGTGGCGTTCGCGCGGACCGTTGCGTCCGGCGGCAATCACTTTTCCGTCCTTCACAAGCACCGCGCCGATCGGCACTTCGCCTGAATCGGCGGCTTCCCGGGCTTGCGCGAGGGCGAGTTGCATGTATTCGGGGAGCGGCCAACGGGTCATGATCCAGCGCTAGCGGCTCAAAAAGCTGTGTGCAACTTGACCATGCCCGGGTGAATCGCTAAGGGCGCGCCTTCCCGTATTTACGGCCACAGAATTTTTCGAGCGAGAGTTAGACATGTCCCGCATCTGCGAACTGACCGGCAAGGCCCGCCAGGTCGGCTGCAACGTCAGCCACGCCAACAACAAGACCAAGCGCGTCTTCCTTCCCAACCTGCAGAACGTAACGCTTCTGTCGGACGGCCTGGAGCGCAGCTTCAAGTTCCGCGTTTCGACCCACGGTCTCCGTTCGGTCGAGCACAACGGCGGCCTCGACAACTGGCTGCTCAAGTCTTCGGACGAGAAGCTCAGCACGCGCGCCCTCAAGGTGAAGCGTGAGCTGAAGAAGAAGATCGCCGCCTGATTTCTCGCGCTCCCTGTCGGGGAGCGTGATTTCAGCCGATTTGTGAAATGGCGTGCGGGCTTTGGCCTTGCGCGCCTTTTTGCATGTCTGCGTTGCGGTGAAAATCGGCGAGATTTCAGGGCAGCTGGGCAGGGTCGACGCTCATCTTCCAGAGCAGTGTGCACTGGAGCGGCGAGTAATTGTCGTCCGATATCAGCCAGATAGTCAGCCGCCCGTCCTCACGCGGGACGATGGCAAGGCCTTCGAAATTGTCGATCGGCAGATCCGATGACAGCCGTGCCACTTCCTTCACCCGCCAGATCTGCCCGGGGCGAATCGTCTTGGGATCGCCGATGGCGATGCGTCCGGCGAAGTGCTGGGGCATCGGCCAGATCAGGCGGCGCATCAGGATCAGCAGCCGTCCGTCGGGCATCTGCGCCATGTCGGTGGGGCTGAAGCCGTCCGGCCCGTCGAAGACGAATCGCTGGCCATCGGGATTTTCGGTGGGATCGCCGGCGAACATGACGGCCGGGTGGAGATGGCTGCTCCAGCCCGAGAACCCTTCGCGCAGGAGCACGAATCGCCCGTCCGCGAGCCGGGTCATAGCCTCGGGGCCGGTGTTGACGCCCCAGTCGCGCATCGAATCGGGTTGCACGCGCTTTTCCACGTGGAACTTCGGGGTCATGCGGTAGATCGCATTCTTGCCCTCAAGGCCGAGCCAGATCGTACCGTCGCTGTCTTCCGTGGCCGATTCGACGTCGCGATCTTCCTTGGCCTCTCCGTTCGAAAGCGGGAGTTCGCCGATCCGGCTATGGGCCTGTGATTCGCCCGGCGGCCGGAAGCGCAGGAAATTGCCCGAATCGCTGAGGCCCAGCATGGACCCGTCCTTGCGCATCAGCAGGGCGGAGTAACTGCCGAATCGATGCGTGCGGCTGCGGAGCTGCCAGGCCTGCTCAAGATGGAACGCACCGAGATGGGCGGCCATCCGATCGGGCGCGGGCAGGGCGAGCGGGACGATGTCCAGTTCGAGCTGCTTCAGCTTGGCGGGATGGGGCGAACGCCCCCAAGTCAGCGGCAAGAGCGCGAGCAGGGCGAGAAGGGCTATGGTGCGGCGCACAAGAAGCGGAATAGGGATTCTGCGGCGCGTCGCAAGACGGTTCGGCGCCGCTTGCCCCGGAAAGGTCAGTTCATCGGCCCGGTGAAGAGAATCGGATCGAGCCGCGCGTCGTTCCACTTGATCGACCAGTGCAGATGCGGCCCGGTCGCGCGACCGGTCATGCCGATGCGGCCGATCACCTGCCCCTGCTTCACATGATCGCCTTCCTTCACGAGGATCTGCGAACAGTGCAGGAATGCACTGTTGAGCCCCATGCCGTGGTCGATCATCAGGAGGTTGCCCTCCAGCGTGAAAGGCTTCTCCGCAGCAAGGATGACCACTCCGTCGGCCGGGGCCACGAACGGCGTGCCGCTGGTGCCGGTGGCGATGTCGAGGCCGGAATGATAGGCGGCCGGTTCACCGCGATAGACGCGCTGCGATCCGAAACGGCCCGAAATGCGCCCCTTGGCAGGCCAGACGAAGTGCTGGCGCCAGCCCTGCGCATCGGTCTGGAGCACGCGGGCGGCGTTGATCCGGTCCAGTTCGGGCTGGCGGATCTTCATGAAATCCTCGGTTGCCCCGCCCGGTTTGCGGGCGATGTCGACATTCTCGATCTGCCAGGCGCGCGGGGCCACGGCGATCGTCTGCGATACCTTGCGGCCATCGGCCAGCGTGGCGACCAATGTTGCGCTAGGCTTGGCGTCTCGATCGAATGCGGCGAACCACGCGCCGTCCGAAGCGATCTTCACCGGCGCGCCGTCGAGCGTGAGCAGGCGGGTGCCCTGCGGCACTTTGCCGCGAACCCAGCCGCCCTGAGTCACCTCACCGGCATAAGCGATGCCTGAAGGCCCCGCTACGGCCGTCGTCGCGGCGGGAGAGGCACCGCCCAGCACGACAAGCCCGGCAATGGCAAGAATGCCGCCAGCGACCAGCGATGCCTTGAGCATTGCCCCGGGGGCCTTGCGACGGGTCACGCTTTCCCGAGCAGGCGCCGGGTGGCGATTTCAGCGGAGGCGTAAGGTTCCTGCAACTCGACGCTCCAGTACCGGAGTTCCTCGAGCGGGATCTTCTCGCCGGAAACGGCGCAGAGCACGAAGTGGCCGCCACTCAGCACACGGAATCCATTGGGGCCGTATTGAAGCTTGGCGGGACGATCGGCGGAAGACATCAGCATGGGCAAATCCTAGCAGGTCGCGCTGGTCAAAACAAATCTCCCTGCCGGGGGTCTTCGCCTTTTGGACGCGCCGGGCGCCTGGAAGCCGAAGCAGGTGCCGGGGTTGCAGTCGGGGTTTCGACCGAAGCCGGCGCAGGCGGGGTAGGGGCACTAGACCCTTCCGTGCCTGAACCGGGGGTGACCGTAAGCGTGCCGTCGCGGAAGCGCAGCATCAGTGCGGGCTCCTGCGCGGCCTTGTCGCGGCCGGTCAGCGTGCGCCCGTCGAGCGCGGTAACGCGGGCGAAGCCTCGTTCCAGTGGCTTGTCGGGATCGAGCTGGGGCAAAACGCGGGCCATCGGGGCCAGCGCATCGCGCGCCATGGCCCAGCGGCGCTGAAGCAAACGCGGGTGGAGGCCGAGCCGTTCGACGCGTTCGGCCGAGGCCTGCACGCGGTGGCGCAGCAGCGGCAGCGAGAGCTTGCCGGCAACGCGATTCAACTGCTCGCGTTTCGCGCCCGCTTCGTCCCGCAGGCCGCGGCGCAGGCGTTCGGAGAGTTCGTCGAGCTTCTGCGCCTTGGCCGCGAGAATCGCCTCGGGCTTGGGCAGGCGCTGCACGCGCGCTTCCAGTCGTTCGCGCCCTAGCGTGACCGGGCGCAGCGCGCAGCGACGCTTGCGGTAGGCCAGTTCGTCGAGCGTGGCAGCGAGTTCCATGCGCACGGGCACGGCGATTTCCGCAGCGGCAGTGGGCGTCGGTGCGCGACGGTCGGCGGCATAGTCGCAAAGCGTGGTGTCGGTTTCGTGCCCCACGGCCGAGATCACCGGGATGGTCGATTCGGCCACGGCGCGGACGACCACTTCCTCATTGAACGACCACAAGTCCTCGATCGAACCGCCGCCGCGCGCCACGATCACCAGATCGGGGCGCGGTACCGGACCGCCGGCGCGAATCGCCGAGAATCCGCGCACGGCATCGGCGACTTGCTGCGCCGATCCCTCGCCCTGCACGAGGACTGGCCAGACCAGCACATGGCTGGGGAAGCGGTCTGCCAGACGGTGAAGGATGTCGCGGATCACCGCGCCGGTGGGTGACGTCACGACGCCGATCACCTGCGGCAGGAACGGCAGCTCGCGCTTGCGCTCGGGCGCGAAGAGCCCCTCGGCGGCGAGCCGGGCGCGCAGCTTTTCCAGGAGCGCCAGCAGCGCGCCTTCGCCCGCGATCTCCATCGTCTCGATAACGATCTGGTACTTCGAGCGGCCCGGAAACGTCGTCAGCTTGCCGGTGGCGATCACCTCGATGCCGTCTTCCGGCCGGAATGCCAGCCGCTGCGCGCCGCCGCGCCACATGACGCCGTCGATCACCGCCTTGTCGTCTTTCAGCGCGCAATAGAGGTGGCCAGAGGCCGCGCGCTTCACGCCCGAAAGCTCACCGCGCAGGCGCACGAAGCCGAAGCGATCCTCCACCGTGCGCTTCAGCAGGTTCGAAATCTCGCTGATCGAGAGCGGCGCGGCGTTGTCCCCGGCCGCTTGCTTCGCTACCAGCCCCCCGGAACGACCATCGTCAAATTCGTCGTCATCGAAAGGCACGGCTAATGAACATCCTTCTTCTGGGCTCTGGCGGCCGCGAACATGCGCTGGCCTGGAAGCTGGCGCAATCCCCGCTCTGCCAGACGCTCTGGGCTGCCCCCGGTAATCCCGGCATTGCCGAAGTGGCAAGCTGCATCGATCTCGATGTCACCGATCATGCGGCAGTGCTGGCCTTCTGCGAGGCAAACGTGATCGGCCTGATCGTGATCGGTCCCGAGGCGCCGCTGGTCGACGGCCTGGGCGATTCGCTGCGTGCGGAAGGCTTCCCGGTGTTCGGTCCGAACCGCGAGCCGGCCCAGCTCGAAGGCTCCAAGGGCTTCACCAAGGACCTGTGCGAGCGAGCGGGCATCCCCACGGCGGGCTACGAGCGCGTTTCCACTGAAGCCGACGCCATGGCCGCGCTTGCGAAGTTCGGCGCGCCGGTCGTCATCAAGGCCGATGGGCTTGCGGCGGGCAAGGGCGTGACAGTCGCCATGACCATGGCCGAGGCCGAGGAAGCCGTGCGCGAGATCTTCTCGGGCCGCTTCGGCGAGGCAGGCGCGGAAGCCGTGATCGAGGAATTCATGGAGGGCGAGGAGGCCAGCTTCTTCGCGCTGACCGATGGTTCCACCATCGTCCCCTTCGCCACCGCGCAGGACCACAAGCGCGTGGGCGACGGCGATACCGGCCCCAATACCGGCGGCATGGGCGCCTACAGCCCCGCCCCGGTGCTGACCCCGACGCTCGAAGCCGAAGTGATCGAACGCATCATCGCGCCGACCGTGCGCACGCTGGAGAACGAGGGCATGCCCTATTCGGGCGTGCTGTTCCTCGGCGTGATGCTCACCGCACAGGGCCCCAAGCTCATCGAATACAACTGCCGCTTCGGTGATCCCGAGTGCCAGGTGATGATGATGCGCCTCGAATCGGACCTCGTCGAACTGCTGCACGCCTGCGCGGAAAACCGCCTCGCCGCGATCCAGCCGCCGCGTTTCAGCAAGGAGACCGCGCTGACCGTGGTCATGGCCGCCGACGGCTATCCCGGCACCCCCGCAAAGGGCGGTGCGATCGGCGGGATCGACAAGGCCGAGGCGCTGGGCGCCAAGGTTTTCCACGCCGGTACCGCGCTCAAGGACGGGAATCTGGTGGCCAATGGCGGCCGCGTGCTCAGCGTGACGGGACGCGGCGGCTCGGTCGCCGAGGCGCAGGCGGCGGCCTATGCTGCGGTCGACGTCATCGACTATCCCACCGGCTTCTGCCGCCGCGATATCGGCTGGCGTGAAGTGGCGCGCGAAAAGGCGAAGGGCGCATAAGGCGATGGCGGGCAGGGTCGATACCGCGCTCAAGCTGGCGCTGGCGGCGGCGGCGCTGATCGCCGGTTCGGGCGTGGGCTATTACTACGGCGTGGTCCTGCCTGCGCAGGCCGCGCGTGAAGAGGCGCGCGAGAGCGCCGAACGTGATGCCGAGCAGGCCCGCCAGAGGGCCGCCGAAAAGGCGCAGGCCGAGCAGCAGCAGCGGCAGGAATCGGCCCAGCTCGAATATCAGGATTGCCTCAATTTCGCAGAGCTGTCCTACAAGGAGCGCTGGACCGCGAGCTGCCACGCGCAGCATGAGGCCGACGTTGCCGCGTTCCAGGATTGCAGCGACAATCTTTTCGCCACGGAGGCAGGATGCCGCGCCAAGCATCCGATCCGTCCTGAGCGCGATTGCGCGCTCCCCGGCCCGACCGCGCAGAGCTATTCCGACGCGCGCGAGCAGCGCAAGAACGAGTGCCTTGCGCGGCTTCAGGCGGCGCAAGGCGGAGGGCAGCCCCTGCCGCAGCAGAGCGTGCCGCAAATGGCGCCGCAGCCGATGCAGCAGGTTCCGATGGCGCAGGCTACGGGTTACTAATCGCTGCGAGATTGAAAGACGAAACGGAGGGTTTCCGGGCCCATTTCGTCGCCCCCGCGAAGGCGGGGGCCCCGCTACCTTTTAGCGCGACCTCTCAAGAAAAGCGGGGTCCCCGCCTTCGCGGGGACGACGGTGGTGGGGTGCTAGCGTGAACTTCGCGATGATCCGAGGATCTCCCCTTCACGCGGCCTCGCTCTCCATCAACAGGCGCACGACCATGGCGAGCCGTTTGGCATCCTCCCGCGCGAGGTGTTCCTTGGGCAGGCGCTGCTTGGCCTCTTCCAGCGCGGCGACGACTTGCGGGCGGGTGTAGCCGCGATCCATCATCCATTCGCCGAGATAGCGGATCGGAAAGGGCAGGGCTGTGCCGAGCGTCTGGCACAGCACTTCCAGCCAGTATTCGTCCAGCTCGGCGTCTGAATAGACCGAGCAGCCGTCCACGAATTCAATCACTTCGGCCAGCACCTGACGGGCGGGCAGGCCATCCAGTTCCAGCATGGCGCGGCTGATGCCGTGGAGCGCTTCGGCCTCTTCGGACCAGTCCCAGTGTTTCCAGGCGTCGAGCGGGCGGATCATCCAGGCGCGGCTTTCGCCGTCGATCCGGGCTATCGCCACCTCGATCGGATAGGACTGGCCATATTCGGGCAAGCAGCTTGCCTCGAAATCGATCAATGCCGGAATCGTCTGCGCCATGCGGCCTCGCGGGAGGGAGGGGACCGAACCCCCAACCTCTCCCGGAGTCTGTGCCGCGTCAATGGCGCGTCGTTAGGAGGGAATTACCCCAGAACGCTTGCCGCCAGCGTCTTGAGGTCGGCCTCAGGGCGGGCGCCGTAGTGCGAGATCACTTCGCAGGCGCAGATCGCGCCGAGCTTGAGGCACTGTTCGAGGGTCTTGCCGCGCACGTGGCCGTAGAGGAAGCCGGCGGCGAACAGGTCGCCCGCGCCGGTGGTGTCCACCACGCGCTCGATCGGCTCGGCGCCGATCTCGACGCGCTGGCCCTGCGAAACCGCAACCGCGCCTTCCGCGCCGCGCGTGACGACGAGCACCGGAATCTTCGGCGCGAGTTCGGCAATGCCCTTCTCGAAATCGTCATGGCCGAGCAGCGCGGCCATTTCGTGCTCGTTGCAGAACAGCACGTCGATCTTGCCGGTGTCGATCAGGTCGCGGAAATCGGCGCCGTGACGGTCGATCACGAAGCATTCCGAAGGGGTGAAGGCGATCTTGCGACCGGCCGCGCGGGCCGCGTCGATGGCCTTGCGCATTGCCGCTCGGGGTTCCTCGGGATCCCAGAGGTAACCTTCGAGGTAGAGTACGGCGGCGCTGGCGATGGCGCTTTCGTCCAGCGCTTCGGCGGGCAGGTGCTGCGAGGCGCCGAGGAAGGTGTTCATCGTGCGCTGGCCGTCCGGCGTCACGAAGATCAGGCAGCGCGCGGTCGGCGTGCCGGCGCGCGCGGGCACGTCGAATTCGATGCCGCCGGCGCGGATGTCATGGGTGAAGACTTCGCCCAGCTGGTCTTCGGCGACCTGGCCGATGAACGCGCACTTGGCACCGAGCGCGGCAAGGCCGGCCAGCGTATTGGCGGCCGAACCACCCGAGATTTCGCGGGCTGGGCCCATCGCTTCATAGAGGCTCTTGGCCTGATCGGCGTCGATCAGCATCATCCCGCCGCGCGAGAGGCCAAGCTCTTCGATCAGCGAATCGGGGCAGTTGGCAATGACGTCGATGATGGCATTGCCGATGGCGATCACATCGAGAGTCGGCGGCACGGTGGGTTGGGCCATGCTGGAAAATCCTTGGGTTCTGGAAATGTCGGGAAGTCAGGCCGCGACTGGAGGATTTTCAAGCCGGAGGAAATCCCCGGAAGGCTCGGAAAAACGCAGCAGACCAGACCCGGAGCGGGCCGGGCGCTGCCTCCATTCACAACCGGGCCCGCTCTAGCGCGCGCCCGGCCGCTCCGCAAGCGCGGCGGCGGTTGACAGCACCGGCGCTCCGGGCGATGCGAGGCGCAATCATGACCCAGACGAGCCCGATCCCGTCCGCTCTTCCCGATAACGCCTGCCCCGAAAACGTGCGCAGGCGCCTGAGGGGGCCGCTCACGGCGGCCGCGCTGGCGCTCCTGCTCGCGGCCTGCGGCGGCGGTGCGGTCACCAGCACGCCGGCACCCAGCAAGCCCGTACATCGCGGCGGATCGAGGCTGCCGGACGTGCGCCAGCCGAGCCACGTCGCGCGCGATCCCAAGTTCCAGGCGATCCCGGGCGTGGAAGGCGTGATCGGCGCCGACCGCACGCAACTGGTGCGCCTGTTCGGCGAACCCCGGCTGGACGTCATGGAAGGCGATGCCCGCAAGTTGCAGTTCACCGGAACCGCGTGCCTGCTCGACATCTATCTCTATCCGCCCACCGGCGCGAAGGAGCCGGTGGCGACGTATGTGGACGCACGGCGCGGATCCGACGGCAAGGACGTGGACCGCGCAGCCTGCATCGCCGCGCTTCGTAAGCCCTGACGAGGGCGGGGAAACCCCAAGGAAAACGCCCCAAAACGGGCATCTTTCGACGAAGGTCGATTCCCGTCCGATTTGCGAACTGGCGCAGACGGGAACTTTCGCGCTATCCGGGTAGGCCATGTCGGATGTCGCCAATCAGCCGCGCGTACCTGCGCGGGTCGTCCTCCTTTCTCTCGCAGCGCTCTGGGCCTGCTATTTTCTCGTCGCCACGCTGCGCGGCGCGGTCATGGGCTATGACTTCGTCTGGCCGATCTTCTCGCGCCGGCTGACGATCTGCATCCTGTCCATGCTGGTGATGGCGGCGGTCTGGCCGCTGCTCCAGCTGCTGGAGCGCAAATCGGGCGGTACGCGCCTGACGATCGTTCTACTGGGCGCGCTGCCGCTCGCGCTGCTGCTCAGCGTCATCAACGACGCGGTCTTCTCCGATATCGAGATGAGCCAGGCTTACGGCGATGAAGAGGACGCGGCGGCGGTCAAATCGGGCAAAGTCCGGATCAGCCGCGACGAGGCGGGGAATATCCTCGTCGACCTGCCCAATGCCGCCGTACCTCGCGCGCCCGGCGCTCCGGGCGTGCCGAGCGATGGGGCCAGCGATGTGCCGCCGCCTCCGCCCCCACCGCCGCCCGAGCCGACCACGACCAGCGATACCAAGGCCTCGGCGATCACCATCCACACCGGCAAGGCGCTGGGACAGGAATATGCCCGCTGGGCGACCGTGGCCGACACGGCATTTACGCGCTACTTCCTGGTGCTGGCCTGGGCGGCGCTCTATTTCGCGCTGGCCAAGGCCGAGGAAGCCCGCGCGGCCGAGCGGCGCGAGGGTGAATATCGCCGCGCCGCTTCCGCCGCCGAACTGCGTTCGCTGCGCTATCAGGTCAATCCGCACTTCCTGTTCAATACGCTCAATTCGCTTTCGGCGCTGATCATGACCGGCAAGCAGGACGATGCCGAAACGATGATTCAGACGCTCTCGACATTCTATCGCCGGACACTCTCGGGAGATCCCACAAGCGACCTCAAGCTTGTCGATGAGATCGAACTTCAGAAACTCTATTTCGAGATTGAGGCTGTTCGTTTCCCGAAACGCCTCGTTTCGACGATTGATATTGACGAGGCCGTCTCGGATGCGATGGTGCCGGGCATGATCCTGCAACCGCTCGTGGAGAACTCGGTCAAGTACGCTGTCGCCGCTACCCAGCGGCCGGTCACGGTGGCTATCAGCGCGCGGCGTGCGGACGACATGCTTGAGATTACCGTGAGCGACGACGGCCCGGGCGGAACCGTCAAGGGCGTGCAGGGCTTCGGCATCGGCCTGGGCAATGTGCGCGACCGCCTGCGGGCACGCTATGGCGACGCCGCGGAAATCACGTTCGGACGGCGCGAGACTGGCGGCTTCGCCACGGTCCTGCGCATGCCGCTGGAGTTTGCTCGTGCCTGAATCGTTACAGTCCGTGGAATCCGCGCCTCTGCGCGCGCTCATCGTCGACGACGAACCGCTCGCGGTGGAGCGCATGCAGGTGATCTGCTCCCGCATTTCCTCGATCTCGGTGATCGGCACCGCCAGCGACGGTGAGGCTGCGCTGCGCCTGATCGAGGCGCTGGAACCCGATCTCGTCCTGCTCGACCTGACGATGCCGGAGACGGACGGACTCACCGTCGCGCGCCGGCTGGGCGAACTGGCCGAGGCGCCCGCCGTGATCTTCGTCACCGCGCATGACGAATTCGCGGTGGAAGCCTTCGATCTCGACGCGGTGGACTATGTGCTCAAGCCGGTGGCGCCTGAGCGGCTGGAACGCGCGATCTCGCGCGTCGGCGCCCGGCGGGGCGAGCGCACTTTGCCGACCGGCAAGTGGCTTGAGGAATTCTGGGTTCCGCACCGTTCCGAACTCGTGCGCGTGCCGGCTGCCGATGTCGAACGGATCGATGCCGAGCGCGACTATGTGCGCCTGCATGTCCGGGGGGCGAGCTATCTCTTGCTTCAGACGATCACCAGCCTCGAACAGAGGCTCGATCCCGAGCACTTCATCCGCATCCATCGCAGCTGCATCCTGCGCCGCGATCATGTCTCGGGCCTGCGTCATGAAGGGCTGGGCGTCTGGTCGGTTGAGACCGCCGATGGCGAGGCCCTGCGGATCGGGCGGACCTATCTGCCCTCGGTCAAGAAAATGGCGGGCCGCTAGGGGACCCGCCAGTCTTTTTTCCGATTATTTTTTAGGGACTTCGTGAAAGCCACGGCGCTCAGTTCGTGGCTACGCGGGTGCCGTTGGCGTGCTCTACGACCGCAGCCATGTGCTCATGGGCCTGGACGAGTGCCTTGTTGTAGCAGGCCACGGCGTCGGGATTGCGAAGGCGTGTACCCGGATCGATCATGTCGTAGCCGCAGGCATCGCGGGCGGCGGCATTGAGACGACGTTCCAGGGTCTTCTGACCGGCGACGGTCGTCAGGTTGAGATCGGCGTAACGGACGGTAACGTCCTTGGCGAAGACCGGAGCGGCAATGGTCAGGCTCAGTCCGGTAAAGGCGAGGGCAGCGGCGGCGGCTGCGATAGAAGTGGTCTTGATCATCGTGTCTTCCTCCTGGGTGGGCCGCTGGGCGGGGGGTCCCGTATCGGCCCGGTGAGTGTCTTGTGCACCGCACAGAGGCGCGATTCACGCGGACCTCGACCGCAGCGCACGGCATGTCGACGAAGGGGCAGGGAGGCGGACGAACGACGTTCCAGGCCGACGAATGACTTGCCGCGTACAGGCGACAAAGCGCCGAAGATCAATCGCCTATCTCTCCGATTCGATAAGATGATTCGGCTGGACGCTGGCAAGATCGCATCGGCGCATGTACAGTTCGCTATGGCTATGGGACTTATTGTCGTCTTCTGCCTTGGCGTGTTCAACTTCGCCGCGCACAAGGCAGTGCTCGAATCGGGCCATCCGATGCTTGGCCACGTTCCCTGGCTGGTCGAACCGATGGGCGGCCGCCTCAGCCTCATCGTCGAATATGCCATGCTGGTCGGGGCGATGATCATGGTCGCCGCCGGATCGAGTGCCTGGGCCTGGCTCTATGCGTTCTATTCGGGGATCAACGGGCTGGCCGCATGGCTGATCTTCTCCGGGCGGGCGTGACGCTGCCTGCGTCCAGCGGGGAACCCCGGCGGATCTGGCCGGTTCTGGCCGCATGACCGGAGATCACGATACTTCCCCCCGCCGCTGCTGGCTGATCTGTAATGCTGCCAGCGGCAGCAACGACGAGGCGGCTGTCGCCGAAGTGGCTGCCGCGCTGGCGGCCGCCGGATATCCGCCCGAACGCACGTTTCGCTTTCCCGACGAACCTTCCCCCGCGCCCGAGGCGCTGGCCGCTGCCGGGGTTGATCTTCTCGTAGTCTTCGGTGGCGACGGGACCACGCATTCTGTGGTGGAAAGCGCGGTCGGCTGGGACGGCCCGCTGCTCGTCCTGCCCGGCGGCACCATGAACATGCTGGCCAAGCGGCTGCACGGCGACGTGGCTGCGACGGACGTGGTCGGGCGTCTCGCCTCCGGCCCTTTGCGCACCACCCGTCCGCCGGTGATTGCCACCCGCCACGGCATGGCGCTGACCGGCGTGCTGGCCGGACCCGGCACGGTCTGGAACGAAGTGCGCGAGGCGATGCGCGCGGCAAACGTGCTGGGCGTGGTCGCCACTACGCGTGAGGCGATCGCCTGGTCGGTTAAAGGTCCGAAAGTGGTCTGCGCCGAGGTCGACTGCGGGCGCGAGGACGGCTATGCCGCGATCACTGTGACCCCGAACCCGACCGGACTTGAAGCGAACGGCTATTATGCCGACACGCTGGGCGACTTCGCCGGGCAGGGCATCGCCTTGCTCAATCGCGATTTTCGCGACGGTCCGCATGATGAACTCGGCAAGCATACCCGCCTGCGGCTGGTCTGCCCAGATGGCGAGCCGATGGGCCTGCTGATCGACGGCGAACCGTTCGAGGGCGGCACGGAAGAGCAATTCCATCCCGCGACCCTGGAGGTCGACCTGGTGACAACGATCGATGAATCCTGAGGCTTCCGCCGCGCCTGCCGCTTCGCCCCGCGCCCTGCGGCTGTTTCACCTGAGCGATGTTCATTTCGGGCTGGAGGATCCGGAGGCGATCGCCTGGGCCGAAGCCTGCATCGCGCGTGAGCGGCCCGATGCCGTGGCTATCACGGGCGACCTGACGATGCGCGCGCGGCACCACGAATTCCGCGCCGCCTGCCAGTGGATCAAGGGGCTCGACGCGCCGGTCACGGTGGAGATCGGCAACCACGACATTCCCTATTTCAACCTCTACCAGCGGTTCTTCGATCCCTATCGCCGGTTTCGCTCGATCGAGCGGCAGGTGGAGGCGCAACTCGATCTGCCGGGGCTCGCCATCGTGCCGCTTCGGACCACCACTCGCGCGCAGTGGCAGCGGTTTCCCTGGTCGAACGGCTGGGTTACGGATCACGCGCTGCGCGAAACTCTCGCGGCCATCGATGCTCTGCCGGAGGGGACGCGGGTGCTCGTGGCGGCGCACCATCCGCTGATCGAGCGGCGGGCCAAGGACAACAAGCTGCTCACCATCAACGGCACGCGGACGATGGAAATCCTGGCCGGGCGCAAGGTGATGGCGGTGCTTTCCGGGCACATTCACGATGCGTTCGACCTTACGGCGGAAACGCCCGCCGGGCCGCTGCGCATGATCGGCGCCGGCACCCTGTCGAAGCGCATCCGCTCGACCCCGCCGAGCTTCAACGAGATCACCATCACCGGCGACGATATCCGCGTCGTCGCGCGCAATCTGGAGCATCTGCCGACCGTGGCGATGCAGATCGACGAAGTGCCTGAAAACGCGCTGCCGCCGCGCGAACCGGGTGAGCCGGTGGCCCCGGTCGGCGCGGTTCCGCCGGTCGATCCGCCTGTGCACTGAAGCGTGCACTGAACGGCACCCAAACGACACCTGACCATACATGAAAGGGCCGCAGCATCCGGGGGAGATGCTGCGGCCCTTTTCGTATCGACCGTCCCGAGCGGGGGGATTTCGGAAGCGGCCTTTCCCTGAACCTTTCGGCTCTTTTCGAGCGCTTACTGGTAGTCGTGGTCGACCTTGCCGAGGCCGTTGATGTCGGTGGTGAGGTGGGCGGGCTTGCGGACCAGCCTGACCGAACCGATGCCGTCGATGGCGACCGAGACATTCCCGGTGGCACCGATCGTCACGCTGCCGACGCCGTCGACGCTGACCGTGGCGTCCTGCGCTTCCAGCTTGCCGAGGTCGAGGTTGCTGGCGCCCTCGGTCTGGACATCGAGCTTGCGGACCTTGCCCGAGGCATCGAGGTTGATCGCGCCCTGTGCCTTCAGCGTCAGGCTGTCTTGATCGAGGCCGGTCAGCGTCACGTCGCCCGGTGCGTCGAAATCGAAGCTGGCGATCTCGGGCGCGGTGATGCGCACCTTGAGGCCCTTGTGCATGTGCAGGCTGCCGTCGACGCTGAGGCGGCCGTCGTTCCAGGTCAGGCGGTCCACCACCTTCTGCGGGCCGGTGACGATCATCTCGGACTTGTCGCCCTTGGTGAAGACCAACTGGACCGGGATATCCATGGCCAGGCGGGTGCCGGGCTGGAGCGCGAAGGTGCGGGTCTTTTCGGGACCGTGGTCCTTCTCGTCATCGCCGAATTCGAAGTTCCAGCCGCCGTTGTCGCGGAATTCCTGCCGGAACTTGTCGCCGCCGACGACCCAGGCTGCACCGAAGGCGACGATCGAGAGGATCACGCCACTGGCGAATACGATGAGCAGCTTCCTGAACATCACTTGGTTCCTTTCTCTCTCGTACCGATCAGTCTTCGGGGTGGATGGCGGGTTCGATCACGCGATAATGCAGGCGGCCGAACCACATGAGGGCATTGATGATCCAGATGCTCACCAGCGTCAGCAGGGCGCCGACGGCGACCGAGGCGCTCATGATGCCGAGGCCGCCGAGTATGGCAACCAGCACGCCGCCCGGAAAGCCGCTGAACGGTCCCGCGATCAGCACGAAGCCGCCGACGAAGAACATCACGATGGTGGCGACGAACAGGCCGAACATCACGCCCAGAACCGGCAGCACGATCGGCAGCAGGATCAGGATGTCGATGGTGGCGAGGCCCATGAAGGCCAGGATCGCGCCCCAGGCCGAAGACGGCGAACGGCCGCTTTCCCAGTTCTTGAAGCCGGCCTCGAAGCGCAGTTCGCGCGCCAGCCTTGCCGGGTTTCCGAGCGCGGCGGCAACTTCTTCCTCGCTGCGGCCTTCGGCGCTGCCGGCTTCGAAGTGCTCTTCGTAGTCGGCGGCGATCTCGGCGATCACGTCCTGCGGCATTCCGGCCAGGCCTGCCTTCAGGCGCCGGATGAATTCGTTACGCGTCATGGCTCGGCTCCCCTTCTTCCTGCGGCGCCGCTGCCGGCGCGTCTGCGACCATCCTGCCGTCGATCAGGCCATCGACGGCCGCGGTGAAGCCGCGCCATTCGGCAACCTGTTCGTCCAGCCGCGAGCGGCCGATTTCGGTGATGCGGTAATACTTGCGCGGCGGACCCGAGGGCGATTCCTCAAGGTAGGTCACGACGAGGCCGTCGGACTGCATGCGGCGCATCAGCGGGTAGATCGTGCCTTCGCCCATATCGACCGCGTCGGCCATGCGGCTGGCGATCTCGTAAGCGTAGCTGTCACCCCGCGAAAGCAGCGCCAGGACGCAAAGCCCCAGCACCCCTTTCTTCAACTGGATTTCGATTTCGGACATCGAATCATCTCCTGCGGATGAGGAGTGTATATAACCAGCTACTGTGTAACGCAAGGTACCTTGCGTTGAGAAATACAGGGTGTGGCAAGGTACCTCGTCATAGGCAGGTACCTTGCCATCTGCGATGGGCGTATTGTGCTGGGAAACCTTCGGTTTTCTGCGGCGCGCGGGATTGGTCCTGACGCCGCAAAGCGTCCCCCGCCGACGCTGGCTGATGCCGGCAACGTCATCCTGAACTTGTTTCAGGATCCATTTCGCCAATCACACGGCGGTTCGACCGGCGCGATGGACCCTGAAACAAGTTCAGGTTGACGATGGGGATTGGGAGTTGGGGGCGGGGACAATTTCAGCCGGTCGAGCCGGTGTGCCTCTCTAGGGCCCAGCCCTGCCGAAACCGCGCAACAAAAAAGGGCCGCGGTTTCCCGCGACCCCTTTTCGTAAAGCCGTAAGGCTCTCGAAGGCGATTAGCGCTTCGAGAACTGGAAGCTACGACGTGCCTTGGCACGGCCGTACTTCTTACGCTCGACGACGCGCGGGTCGCGGGTAAGGAAGCCGGCGGCCTTGACGGCAGCGCGCAGGGCCGGTTCGTACTTCGAGAGAGCCTGGGCGATGCCGTGCTTCACAGCGCCGGCCTGGCCCGAGAGACCACCACCCTTGACGGTGGCGATCACGTCGTACTGGCCTTCGCGACCAGCAACCTGGAAGGTCTGGTTGATCACGAGACGCAGGGTCGGGCGTGCGAAGTAAACTTCCTGGTCACGGCCGTTGACGATGATCTTGCCGCTGCCGGGCTTGACCCACACGCGGGCCACGGCGTCCTTGCGGCGGCCGGTGGCGTAAGCGCGGCCCTGGGCGTCGATCTGCTGCTCGCGCAGCGGAGCGTTCGACACGACGGGCTTGAAGGTCTCTTCCGTTTCAACAACGGCGACTTCGCCGAGGTCCTTGAGGTCGGACAGGCTCTGAACGGTTTCGGTATCAGACATTACGCGCCAACCTTGTTCTTGCGGTTCATGGAAGCGACGTCGAGCGCTTCGGGCTGGGTGCCACCGTGCGGGTGCTCGGTGCCGGCGTAGAGGTGCAGGGCACGCATCTGGTCGCGGCCGAGCGGGCCACGGGGGATCATGCGCTCAACAGCCTTTTCAAGCACGCGCTCGGGGAAACGACCGGCGAGAACCTTGTCCGCGGTCACTTCCTTGATGCCGCCGGCGTAGCCGGTGTGCTTGTAGTAGGTCTTGTCGCCAAGCTTCTTGCCGGTGAACTTCACCTTCTCGGCGTTGATCACGACGACATGGTCGCCGCAATCGACGTGCGGGGTGAAGCTCGGCTTGTGCTTGCCGCGCAGGAGGTCAGCGATGACGACCGCGAGACGGCCAACCACCAGACCTTCGGCATCGATCAGATGCCACTTCTTTTCCACCTCGGCCGGCTTGATCGACCGGGTGACCTTCGTAAGCGCCTTCATGGCTGGTCTATCCCTAATGTTCAGGTCGCGGGGCCGAATGCTTCGCTTTCACGAATCTCCGGCACTGCGGGAAGGCGGCCAAATCGTCGAAAAGCACGCGCAAGTCAAGCAGACTGCGGGATTCCATAGAGGTAAAATAATACCGTTTGGGTTTGTGAGGGGTGGCTGGAGGTTGTGCGAGTGCGGCTTTGACCGCCGATTATCCACTTCGTCGCCCCCGCGCAGGCGGGGGCCCCGCTTCTGCCTTCGCGCGACCTGAGGGATTGGGCGCTTGTCTGCCATGGCGCCGTCATGCGCGAGGCAGCGGGATCCCCGCCTTCGCGGGGATGACGGGAAAAGTAAGGGGATGACCGGGAAAAGTAAGGGGAGAGGGGACGGTATGTGGGTGATGAGACGAGGGAACGGACGCCTCTGGCAAATCTTAGCCGCCGATCCCCGCCAGCCACGCAATCGTCCCCGGCGCGCCGGCATCGCAGCGCCAGCCGAGGACGGCAGGCTCCTCGTAAGGATGCAGTTCGGCAAGCCGCGCGGTGGCAGCATCGAGCAGGGCGGCGTTGGTCTTGACCAGCAGGCCGAACTCGCGCGCGGTGCCTTTCTCGTCGTTCCAGACGAAGACCGAGGTCACGCCGGGCAGGAGGTTGCCGCAGGCCGCCAGCCGTTCGTCCAGCAGGGTCTCGATGGCGTAGAGCGCGCTCTCCTCGTCGGGGAAGGGGCTCCAGATCAGGGCCGGGATCGAGGTGGGCGCGTCTTCGTTCATATGCCGAACCCTACCTGATCGCGGCGCCCGAGGCCATGCGAGCCCCAGACCGTCGCCGCCACCAGCAGCGCGGCGCAAAGCTGGTGCGCCACCGCCAGCCAGAGCGCAACGCCCGACCAGACCGTGCAGATGCCCAGAATCACCTGCATGCCGAACGCGCAGTGGATCGCCACCGAAGTCAGCCGCAGGCGCATCGCCTTGAGCCTGCGGGCCATGACGATCAGCACGGCGACGACGGCCCAGGCCCACCAGCGGTGCACGAAATGGGTGAGGTAGGGATCGTTGACCAATGCATGGAGCGCGCCGCCCGCCCACTCGACGCCTTCGGGGAAGAACGTTCCCTGCATCAGCGGCCAGGCGTCCATGCTGAACCAGCCGGAACCCGCGACATAGCCCGCGCGCAAGCCCGCCACCATCGCGCCCATGAACAGCTGGAAGAACAGCATCGCCAACGCCAGCGCGGCGAAGCGGGTCAGGCGGGCCGGAGCCTGTCCGCGCCGCAATTCCAGCAGGTCCAGCGCGGTCCAGACGAGCCCGCCCAGCGTCGTCAGTGCGACCAGCAGATGCGCGGCAAGGCGGAAGTGGCTGACCCGGTCGGCCGCTTCGGCGGTCAGGCCCGAGGAGACCATCCACCAGCCGACCACGCCCTGAAGCCCGCCCAGCGCCAGCAGCGCCAGCAGGCGCGGCTTGTAGCCCAGCGGGATCGTGCGCTTGAACCAGAACCACGCCAGCGGCAGCGCGAAGGCCAGGCCGATCAGGCGTGCCAACAGGCGGTGGACCCATTCCCAGAAGTAGATGAACTTGTACTGCCCCAGCGTCATGCCTGCCGGGCCGTTGACGTCGATATATTGCGGGATCCGCTTGTAGTGGTCGAATTCGATCTGCCACTGCGCCTCGGTCAGCGGGGGAATGGCGCCGGTCAGCGGTTTCCACTCGGTGATCGAAAGGCCGGATTCGGTCAGGCGGGTAATCCCGCCGACCGCCACGATCATCACCACCAGCGCGGCTACGAACAGGAGCCAGCGGACCATGGGGACGATGTCGTCGGTGGTTCCGAGGATGGGGCGACCGTCAGCGTTTCTCATGGCCCATGTCCCTGCGATCTTGCGACGAATTGCGCAAGGCCCCGTGACGTTCATCGTGAGGCGAGCGGTGCCGACCGGGCGAGAGTTTGTGCAGTTCGGCGATTCGGGGGTCTTGCATGATGTTACAACATCACATAGATGATGCGGCATGCGGAACACCCTGATCGCGATTCGAAACCGGATGGACCGGGCCGGCGTCATCCTGAGCGGGCTTTGCGCCGTTCATTGTGTTCTTGGCGTGGTGCTGGTGGGCTTTCTGGGTCTTGGCAGCGACTTTTTGGGCGGCGAAGTGCTGCTGTCGCCCGAGATTCACCGCGTGGGCTTGATGCTGGCGGTGATCGTCGGGGTGATCTCGCTCGGCTTCGGCGTTGCCCGCCACGGCCGGATCGCGCCGCTGGTGATCGGCGGGCTCGGCCTGGCGCTGATGGCCAGCGCTATCCTTGTCGGCCATGGCTTTGCCGAATCGGTGCTGACCATCATCGGCGTCTCGTTCGTGGCCTTCGCGCACATCCGGAACATGCGCCACGCGCATTGAGGGTTTCGGGAAAGTGCCGATTGGGCACTTTCCAAATCCGTTCTCCGCGCTATCTGCGGCCCATGGCTGAAGACATCCTGCTCACCGTCAATGGCGAACCGCGCCGCATCGCGCCCGGTTCCAGCATTGCTGACCTCGTCGCCGATATCGGCCTCGACCCCAAGAAGGTTGCCGTCGAGCACAATGGCGATATTGCCCCGCGTTCGACGCTGGGCGATGTCGTGCTGGCGGACGGGGATGTGCTGGAGATCGTCCACTTCGTCGGCGGCGGCTGACGCAGGCGCCGCCCACTCTTTTCCCTGACTCCACGCTCCCCCGAAAGGATGCGCACCTTGACCGATACTACCGCTGCTTCCGACACCTGGACCGTCGCCGGTCGCACGTTCACCTCGCGCCTGATCGTTGGCACCGGCAAGTACAAGGATTTCGCGCAGAACGCGGCAGCGGTAGAGGCTTCGGGCGCGGAAATCGTGACCGTCGCGGTGCGCCGCGTCAATGTGTCGGACCCCAAGGCGCCGATGCTGACCGACTTCATCGACCCGAAGAAGATCACTTACCTGCCCAATACTGCCGGCTGCTTCACGGCCGACGACGCGATCCGCACCCTGCGTCTGGCGCGTGAGGCGGGCGGCTGGGATCTGGTGAAGCTGGAAGTGCTGGGCGAGGCGCGCACGCTCTATCCCGACATGCGCGAGACGCTGAAGGCCACCGAGATCCTCGCCAAGGAAGGCTTCCTGCCGATGGTTTACTGCGTGGACGATCCGATCGCGGCGAAGCAGCTTGAGGAATGCGGCGCCGTGGCGGTGATGCCGCTGGGCGCGCCAATCGGCTCGGGCCTCGGCATCCAGAACAAGGTGACGGTGCGGCTGATCGTGGAGGGCGCCAAGGTGCCCGTGCTCGTCGACGCCGGAGTCGGCACCGCGTCGGAAGCGGCCGTGGCGATGGAACTGGGCTGCGACGGCGTGCTGATGAACACCGCCATCGCCGAGGCGAAGGATCCCATCCGCATGGCCCGCGCCATGAAGCTCGCCGTGCAGGCCGGACGCGACGCATATCTTGCCGGACGCATGGGCCAGCGCCGCTATGCGGACCCTTCAAGCCCGCTTGCCGGCCTGATCTGATGGTTAACGAAATCGTTTCGGAATGCTTCCGCGAGCGACCGTAAGCAAACCTTTGCATGCTTAAGCTCTTTGTAATCTGAGAGAGCGGAAAATGGCTCTCGTGAGGAAGAGACGATCTTCCGAATCACGGGAGCCAGAGCATGACCTACCTTGGCACGGCCACAGTCACGATCAGCGAACTGCGCGAATTCGCCAGCTTCTCCGCATGCGAGCAGCGCTATATCCGGCGCAGCCTCGACGTCGGGCTTGGCCGCCACGATGCCTTCGAGCTCTGGGGGCGCAACGCCACCGAAGTGATCTCGATCCGCAAGCAGTACGCGGCCTATGACGACATCAAGTCCCTGCGTACGGCGCGGCCGGACGATGTCAGCCTTGACGATGTCGAGGTTTTCATGGGCAAGCTGCTGCGCGTGGCCGCCTTCGACCTGTCGCAGGAGCGGATTTCGTCGTTCGCGTCCTTCCGCTTTCTTTACGAGCGCCTGCTGGGGGCCTGGGTTCGGCCCTGGCTGCCCGGGGCCTTCTGCGGCGCCGCTGCCTTGCCGCAGATCCCGCCGGAGCGCCGCAAGCTGTTGCTCCATTCGATCAGCGAAGCCGCCGCCACCGCGCCCGGCTGGTCCGATCGCGAACCCTGTTTCTATCCGGAGTGGATCGAGAAGGAAGCCGCCTGAGCTTTCCTCCGATCGCTTTTCTTCCGGAGCCTGCCGGGTCGCAACCGCAACGGGCCCAGTCATGTGTCGGGGGGCATAGGCTGGAGGACGCGCCGGATGGAAACATCCGGCGCGTTTCGTTTATGGCCGGCATTCATCACCCGACTCATCCAACTGGCCGCCCGGCCAATTTCGCCTATAGTGCAGGGCCATGAGCCATTCCGAACCCACCGCCGCCAAGGCCGCCGCCCGCTTCTCCGCGTACGGCCTGGCGCCGTGGTCGCTGGTTGTTCCGATCATCGCGCTCTGCGCGGTGGCGCTGGGCAAGCCTTCGAGCATTGTCATGGCGACCATCATCGCGGTGGCACTGGGCGGCGCGGTGATGGCGGCGGTCTACCACGCCGAAGTCATCGCCCACCGCGTGGGTGAGCCGTTCGGCACGCTGATCCTGGCCTTCGCCGTGACGGTGATCGAAACCTCGCTGATCGTCTCGATCATGCTGAGCGAAGGCTCCGGCGCGCAGGCACTGGCGCGCGACACGGTGATCGCCGCGATCATGATCACCATCAACGGCATCGTCGGCGTCTGCCTGCTGCTGGGCGGCGGCCGGCATCACGAGCAGGGCTATACCCAGTCCGGCGTCAACCACGGCTTGGCCATCCTTGCGACGCTGTCGGTGTTGACGCTGGTCATGCCCAACTTCACCACCAGCAGCGCCGGCCCGTTCTACAACGACAACCAGCTGATCTTCGTCTCGATCGATGCGCTGATGCTCTACGCGACGTTCGTGGTCGCCCAGACGATCCGCCACCGCGACCACTTCCTCTATCCCGAGGAAGACGACGGCAATCACGACAAGGTGCCGGCCGCCAAGGCCATCGGCGCCGCGGTGATGCTGCCGGTGGCGCTGATCGCCGTGGTCTTGCTGGCCAAGGCGCTGTCGCCCTCGATCGAAGCGGCCGTTGCCGCGATGGGCGCGCCGCCCGCGCTGGTCGGCATCATCATTGCCGCGCTGGTGCTGCTGCCCGAAAGCCTTGCCGCGCTCAGCGCCGCGCGGGCCAATCGGGTGCAGACCAGCCTCAACCTTGCCATCGGCTCCGCGCTGGCGACGATCGGCCTGACGATTCCGGCCGTGGCGCTCACCTCGATGGCGATGGGGTTGCATCTCGAACTCGGGCTGTCGTCCAAGTCGATCGTGCTGTTGGGGCTGACTCTGCTGGTGGCGTCGATGACGCTGAGCACCGGGCGTACCACGCTGGTTCAGGGCATGGTGCATCTGGTGATCTTCGCCGCTTATCTGTTCACGACGCTGGTGCCCTAGGATTGCTGGCTTAGCCGCGCGTTGGACCTGTGCCGGGGCTGCAATGCATCAGCCAATTCCAAGCCCGTCATCCCCGCGAAGGCGGGGATCCCGCTTCTCCTGTGCAGGGCTGAGAGGTCGACAAGAAGCGGGGCCCCCGCCTTCGCGAGGGCGACGGGTTGTGAGGATGGTGGCTCGCCCCGACGCGGCTGGGGTTTCTAGGTTGTCGGAGCCGCATTTGGGATGCGCCGAATAGGTCACCCACCCTTCGTCATTGCGAGCGGAGCGAAGCAATCCAGAGCCGTCTTGTGCCACTCTGGATTGCCGCGTCGGCTTTGCCTCCTCGCAATGACGAGAGGGGAAGCTGCCGACAGGTCGACGCCGCCGCTTACTCCGGCGTAGCGAACCAGATCACGTGCTTCGGTCCCTTGCCGTTGCTGCGCGAGGAGACCTTCACTTCGTCCACCTTGAACCCGGCGCGTTCCAGACGGCGCGTGAAGGCGGGGTCGGCTCCGGCGGACCAGATCGCCAGCACACCGTCAGGCGTCAGCGCATTGCGCGCCGCGCGCAGGCCGGTCTTCGAATAGATCTGATTGTTGTCCTCGCGCACGAGGCCGTCGGGGCCGTTGTCCACGTCCAGCAGGATCGCGTCGTAGTCCGCGCGTGACCCATCGATGATATGCGCGACATCGCCCATCACCAGATTGACCCGGGGATTGTCGAGGCAGCCCTGCGCCAGTTCGGCCATCGGTCCGCGCGCCCATTCGATGATCTCGGGCACCAGTTCGACGACCGTGAGCTTCGAATCCTCGGGCAGCGTGCGCAGCGCGGCGCGCAGGGTGAAGCCCATGCCGTAACCGCCGATCAGCATGTGCGGGCGCTTGGTCACGCCCTTGATGCGATCCCACGCCATGGTGGCGAGGGCTTCCTCGCTGCCCCACTTGCGCGTGGACATCAGCTCGTTGTGGCCCAGCACGATCATGTAGTCCCGATCGTGCTTGTAGAGTTCGAGCTTCTCCCCGTCCGGGATCCACGCGGTGTCGATGAGTTCGCGCTTGATCATGCTGATGTCTTTCCGGGATGGCGCAAGTGAATGAGGGGGTAGGGGCGGCCATCCGCGTCGCGTTCGGATCGGCCGATGCGCAGAAAACCGCGCGATTCGTAGAAGGGCAGGGCGTTGTCGGCCTGCTCGTTGGCATCGACGCGGGCCTGCGGCTCCAGCGCCAGCGCATGGGCGACCAAGGCGGAGCCGAAGCCCTGCCCGTGGACCGCCGGATCGACGAAGAGCGCCTCTATCGATCCCTCCGCGAAGACCATGAAGCCTTGCGCGGTGCCGTCCGCATCCTCGGCGATCCACAAGGGGACCGCCGGGAGCATCGCTTCGACGTGACCCGCGATCTCGGCCTTGTGCTCCGCCGACAGGAAGCCGTGGGTGGCATCCACCGCCGCGCGCCAGATGGCAAAGGCGCGCGGGGCGTCGTCAGGGGAGCCGGGCCGGATCATCGGGGCCCGGTCATCACAGCAGGTCGGGCGCGGTGGCCTCGGCCTTGAGCATGGCAATCGCCTCGTCTAGGGTCATGACCTTCTGGTGCTCGGCACCCAGCGTGCGGATGGCGACAGTGCCTTCCTCGGCCTCGCGCTTGCCGACCACCAGAAGGTGCGGAACCTTCTTCATCGAATGGTCGCGCACCTTGTAGTTGATCTTTTCGTTGCGCAGGTCGGTCTCGACGCGCACGCCGGCGGCCTTGAGCTTCTGCGAGACTTCCTGCGCATAGCCATCCGCATCGGAGACGATCGTCGTCACCACGGCCTGGACCGGGGCGAGCCAGACCGGCAGCTTGCCGGCGAAGTGCTCGATCAGGATGCCGATGAATCGCTCGTACGAACCGAAGATCGCGCGGTGCAGCATGACCGGGCGGTGACGGTCGCCGTCCTCGCCGATATAGCTGGCGTCGAGACGCTCGGGCAGCACACGGTCGGACTGGATCGTGCCCACCTGCCAGGTGCGGCCGATGGCGTCGGTCAGGTGCCATTCCAGCTTCGGCGCATAGAACGCGCCTTCGCCGGGGAGTTCTTCCCAGCCGTATTCCTCGGTGGCGAGGCCGGCGTTGACGACGGCGTTGCGCAGCTCGTCCTCAGCCTTGTCCCACATCTCCTCGGTGCCGAAGCGATTGTCGGGACGCAGGGCGAGCTTGATCGCGTACGTGAAGCCGAAATGCTTGTAGACGCGGTCGGCCAGTTCGCAGAACGCCTGCACTTCGCTGACGATCTGGTCCTCGCGGCAGAAGATATGCGCATCGTCCTGCGTGAACTGGCGCACGCGCATCAGGCCATGCAGCGCGCCATGCGGCTCGTTGCGGTGGCAGCAGCCGTTCTCATAGAGGCGCAGCGGCAGATCGCGGTAGGACTTGATGCCCTGGCGGAAGATCAGCACGTGCGCCGGGCAGTTCATCGGCTTCAGCGCCATCCACTCGGCCGCATCGGACACGATCGGGCCTTCGTCCTCGACGTTGGGCACCTCGTCGGGGATGACGAACATGTTCTCGCGGTACTTGCCCCAGTGGCCGGACTGCTCCCACTGGCGCGCGTCCATCACCTGCGGGGTCTTCACCTCGCGGTAGCCGGCGCCGTCGATGGCGCGGCGCATGTAGGCTTCCAGCTCGCGCCAGATCAGATAGCCCTTGGGGTGCCAGAACACCGAACCGTGCGCTTCCTGCTGGAGGTGGAACAGGTCCATCTCGTTGCCGAGCTTGCGGTGGTCGCGCTTGGCGGCTTCCTCAAGGCGCGTGAGGTGGGCGGCAAGCTGCTTCTTGTTCAGCCAGCCGGTGCCGTAGATGCGCGAAAGCATCGCGTTCTTCTGGTCGCCGCGCCAGTAGGCGCCGGAAACGCGCGTCAGCTTGAACGCGGCGGGGTCCAGCTTGCCGGTGGAGGGCAGGTGCGGCCCGCGGCACATATCCAGCCAGTCCTCGCCCGACCAGTACACGGTCAGCGGCTCATCGCCCGGCAGTTCGGCGGCCCATTCGGCCTTGAAGTTCTCGCCCTGCTGCTTCCAGCGGCTGATCAGCGTTTCGCGGTCCCAGACCTCGCGGCGCAGCGGCTTGTCGGCGGCGATGATCTTGCGCATTTCGGCCTCGATGGCCGGCAGGTCGTCATCGGTGAACGGCCCGCGCTCCGGATTCGGGGCGAAGTCGTAATAGAAACCGTCGTCCGTCGAAGGGCCGAAAGTGATCTGCGTGCCGGGGAACAGCGCCTGCACCGCTTCGGCCAGAACGTGCGCGAAATCGTGGCGGGCAAGGTCCAGCGCCTCGGCTTCGTCGCGGCTGGTCACCAGCGCGAGATTGGCATCGCCGGTGAAAGGCAGGCTCAGGTCTACCAGCTCGCCGTCGATCTTCGCGGCAAGCGCGGCCTTGGCAAGGCCGGGGCCGATGGCGGCGGCGACGTCGGCAGGCGTAGAGCCCTGCGGCATTTCGCGGACCGAACCGTCGGGCAGGCTGATCTTGAACATCTCGGACATCGAACTCGTCTTTCCGGTTTCCAGCGGCGCTTGGGATTACCTGGGCCCATGGCACAGGCGCGCGCGCGGGTGAAGCTCTGGCGCCGCTATTTTGGCCGAATTCGGGAGAGTGACGCCGCTCGCCCGAACCCCGGGCGACGGTGGCAGCGCGATCAGGCCGCGACCAACCGTCCCCGGGGGCCCCGGGTGGTAGTAGTGGTCGAGGTGGTGCGCAGTTGCGTCATCGCGGCGTGATGTAGCGATAGTCGGCGGAAAAGTCACCCCGCATCGGCCATGGAAAGGATACACGTCATTTTGTAAAGTAAGCTTGTCATTTGATCCGGTGCCGATGTAAAGTGGGCTTGTCATCCCGGCGATGACGATTCGAATGGAGTCGTTCCATGACAAGGCCCGCATCCTCGTATTCGGCCGCGTTCACTCCGGCCCAGCGGCGGCACAACCGCCGGTCGCTGGCGGCTCTTGCAGTCTATGCGCTGGTGCTACCGCCGATCGTCTGGCTGCGCATGCATGCCGATATCTATCCGCTGGAGCAGCCGTGGCTGGCCCTGCTCTCGCTGGTTCCGGCGCTGCCGCTGATCGCGATCTTCCTCAATTTCGCGCGCTATCTGTCCGAAGAGAGCGACGAATACATACGCCTGATGGTCATGCGCCAGATCCTCGTCGCGACGACGGTGGCGATGTGCTGCGCGGTGGTCTGGGGCTTCCTCAGCGAACTGGGCGGGATGCGGCCGATTGCCAATTACTGGATCGCGGTGGTCTGGGTGGTGACGCAAAGCACCTGGGGCCTCGTCCAGCGATTGCGGGCCGGAAGGCCGTGACAGTTCCCCTTACATCACGTCGAACGGAGCATGGGACATGACCTCGCATCGCAAAAATCCGGCCTATCGCCGTTACGTCCGGCGCATGCAGCCGCTGAGCCTGCTGTACGTGTGTGCCATAGCGCTGGCGACCCGACTGATCCCCAATGGCGCACCCGCCGATGCGCGAACGGTGGGCTTGGCGCTGTTGCCGGGGCTGGCGATAGTCGGTTGGATCTGGGCCATGGGCCGCCTGCTGGTCGAGCTTGATGACGAATATCTGCGGATGCTGGAAGTCCGCAAATTCCTTGTCGCCACGGGCCTCACATTGGGCGTTTGTAGTGTTTGGGGCATCCTTGAACTGTTTTCGCCCCAAGTACCTAAGCTGCCGGTATTTTTTGTGTTTCCTCTGTGGGCGGTTGGGCTGTTGTTGGGCATGTTGGTGAACCGCTTCCGTTTCGGCGGGGCACAGTCGACATGAAGAACCGCCTCAAGGTCCTGCGCGCGGAGCGCGGCTGGAGCCAGCAGGACCTTGCCGAGCGGCTGGAGGTCAGCCGTCAGAGCGTGAACGCCATCGAAACCGGCAAATACGATCCCTCGCTACCGCTGGCATTTCGGATCGCCGAACTATTTGATATGCGTATCGAAGAGGTTTTCCAGAAGGGGTGATGGCGATGCTCGGGCGGCCCGATCCGCGCAAAATCGGCACTTGGGCTGCGGTCGCGCTCGCGGTGGCGTTTGCCCTCGGGATGCTGCACGAAAGCGCTGCCGGTCGTCGCGAAACGGCCCAGAGCGGCCCTCCGGCGGCCACTACCGTCATTGTCCGCGTGATCGGCCCGACACTGCTCTGACTTAGTGCAGCGTCACCTTGCGGCGGCGCCAGGCTAGCCGCTCCAGCGACGCCACCACCAGCCACCCCGCCGCCATGCACACGAACGGCATGATCGGGTAGTGGAACCGCGACTGGCCCGAGAACACCAGACTGATCGCCGTCGGATAGAGCGCAAGGGCATAAGGCAGCAGCCACCAGCCCGCCCAGCGCGTCCGGTCGTGCAGCCGCCGCACTGTCATCACCACGAAGGCAAGCGCGAAGCCCAGCATCAGCAGCAGGTAATAGCCCTGATTCACCCAGCGCAGCGCGCGGTACACGGCGGGCAGCCGGGCATAGCTGGGCGCTCCGGCCTGATAGGCCCACTCGGCCTCGCCATCGGGCAGCCACAGCCTTGCCAGTTTCTGCGGGGCGAGGGCGAGGAATTCGTGCGGGTGATCGGCGATCCAGCCGAAGGCCAGCCGCCGCGCCTCGGCATCGCGCGCCGTTTCATCGAGGTCGGTGCGGGCCATCAGCGCTCTCACCACTGGCGCATTGGGCGAATAGTCGCCGTTCGCGCCGTCGTGATTGCCGGTGAGCAGGGTATAGCCGTCGTTGGTCGAGATCGCGATCCAGTGGCCCATCTGCACCCGGTTGCGCACGGCCCACGGCGCGACCACCAGCGCCGCTGCGGCGAGGACCACCATGGCGTCCACCACCAGCCCGGGCAGGCGCTTGCCCATCGGCTTCATCCGCAGCCAGTCGACCAGGAAGATCAGCGGCACAGCGACCAGAGTCTGCGCCTTCACCAGCGTCGCGAAGCCGAACACCAGCCCGGCACCGATCAGTTGCAGGCGGTTCTCGCGCGCGATCACGGCCCAGCATGCGGCCATCAGCAGCAGCGTGTAGAACACCTCGGTCAGCGCCAGCGGCACATAGGCGATGGCATTGGGATAGATCGCCAGCAACAGCAGCCCCAGCCGCGCCGCGCCCTCGCTCGCGAACAGGCGGCGGCCCAGTGCGAGCGTCAGCAGCCCGATCAGTAGCGCGGACACCAGATTGAAGATCCCCAGCGTCACCGGAGAGACGCCGAACTGGCTGAACGCAAAGCCCAGCGCCAGCGGCCAACCCGGCGGCCAGAACGCGGTCGGCTGGCCCAGATCGCTGAGGTATCCGGCGCCCGAGGCCATGCCCGCCGCGCGCAGGGCATACCACTGCGCGTCCGAGCTGGGCGTCACGTCCACGAACAGCACGGCGACCCGCAGCGCGAAATAGACCGCCCAGATCGCCAGCAGGACCGAGCGTTCGGTGGCGAACCATTCCAGCCGCAGGGCCAGCCGGCTCGGTCTCGTGGGAAAATCGAGTATCTGCGCGGACATCGTGCGGCGGGATCCTGAAACGGGCGCTTGCGGAATGCCTTACGCGCTGCACGGGGGGCGCGGCAACCGTCTGGTATCGGTGCGCCCCGGAGAGGGTGTGGTCAAAGGACGGATCTCCGCACGCTGACACGAGACAATCAAACCTCGTCGTCCCCGCGAAGGCGGGGACCCCGCTTTTCTTGCGGCGTGGAAAGAAGGAAGCGGGGCCCCCGCCTTCGCGGCGGCGACGGGAGGTTATTGGGGCGAACTCATGCAGGCCTGCCGCCCAAGCTGAACCTTCACCCACTCTCCGGCATCTTTCCCCTCCTCACCCCTTGCCGTCCCCCGGCCGCACCCCCACAATCGCGGGCATGACCGAAATCCGTTTCCACGAAATGCCCGACGGGCGCCGCATCGCCCATCGTTTCACTCCCGGCGTCGGCCCCACTCTCATCTTCCTGCCCGGCTACATGTCCGACATGACCGGCAGCAAGGCTACCGCGCTGTTCGACATGGCGGTCGCCAGCGGCCGCGCCTGTCTGCTGCTCGACTATTCGGGCTGCGGGGAGAGTCCGGGCGATTTCGCCGATGGCACGCTCAGCCGCTGGCGGGACGAAGTGCTCGCGCTGATCGCCGCAGCGGGGCTGGGGGAAGTGGTGCTGGTCGGCTCGTCGATGGGCGGCTGGCTGATGCTGATGGTGGCCGAGGCGCTGCCGGACCGGGTGAAGGGGCTGGTCGGCGTGGCCGCCGCGCCGGACTTCACCGACTGGGGCGTGGCCCAGATGGACAAGAACGTGCTGGCCGATGGCGAGACGATCTGGGAAGACAATCCTTACGGCCCCGAACCCACGCCCACGCATCCCGGCTTCTGGGCGGACGGACAGGCTAACCTCATGTTGGAGCGGCAAATCGCCTTCGACGGCCCGGTCCGCCTGCTGCACGGCCAGGGCGATCCCGATGTGCCCTGGGAGATTTCGGTGCGTCTGGCCGAAAAGCTGCGTTCATCCGAGGTGCAGGTCATTCTCATCAAGGACGGCGATCACCGTCTCTCGCGCGAATCCGACGTCCATGTCCTGCTGCGCAGCGTGGCCGAACTGGTCCTTTCCCGAGCCCCGGCGGCCTGATCCGGAGACCATCCCATGCCCGTCCTGCTCCCCCTCATGCTGATGCAAGCCAATTTCGATCCGAGCGGCATCAACAGCCCGTATTCTTCGGCGCTCCCGCGTGAGATTGTCGACAAGAAGAATGAGGAGGACCGCAAGCGCCGGGCCGAGCAGGCGGCCGATGCCGCCGCCGCCGCTGGCCCGGCGGTTCCGGAGTCGAACGAAGGCTGCATGCTCGCGGTCGAATCGGACCCCGCGCACTCGGCCGAGGTCGCCCGGCAGGCGATGAACGAGGCGCAGGGCCGCACGCGCGTCCGCGCCGGGCTGTGCCTGGGCGCCGCGCTGGCCGCGCTGGACCGCTGGGACGAGGCACGCACCGCCTTCATCCAGGCGCGCGATGCCGCCGATCTCGAAGACCATGTGAGCCGCGCGCGCCTTGGCGCCATGGCGGGAAATGCCGCGCTGGGCGGCGGCAAACCGGGGGAGGCGCTGTCCATCCTCGCGCCCGCCGTCGCCGATGCCAAGGCGGCGGAGGACAATGCCCTGCTCGCCTCTATCTCGCTCGACCGCTCGCGCGCGCTGGTCGCGCTGAATCAGCTGGACGAAGCGGGGACCGCGCTGGCCGATGCCCGCACGGCCGCGCCCGGCGATCCGCAGGTCTGGCTGCTTTCGGCTACGCTGTCGCGCCGCCAGAACAAGCTGGCCGAAGCCCAGACCCAGATCGAGAAAGCCGCCGAACTCGCCCCGCAGGATCCCGAAGTCGGGCTGGAGGCAGGCGTTATCGCCGTGCTGGCGGGCCGCGACGAGGCGGCGCGGCGCAGCTGGAATTCGGTGGTCGCCACCAGCCCCAACAGCCCGCAGGCGGCAACCGCCAAGGGCTACCTTGCCCAGCTCGGCCCCGAAGCGAAAGGCCATCCATGATCCCACTTTCGGTCCTCGATCTCGTTACGGTTCGCGAAGGCGGCACCGTTGCCGAAGCGCTGGCGATTTCCGCTCGTACGGCACAAGTTGCTGAAAAAGCGGGCTACAAGCGCTTCTGGGTGGCTGAGCACCACGGCATGGACGGCATTGCCGGCGGGGCCACTTCGGTCGTGCTCGCGCATGTCGGCGCGGCCACCTCGACCATCCGCATCGGCGCGGGCGGCATCATGCTGCCCAACCACACGCCCTATGTGATCGCCGAGCAGTTCGGCACGCTTGCGGCGCTGTTCCCGGGCCGGGTCGACCTTGGCCTCGGGCGCGCGGCGGGGGCCGATGGGCGATTGGCCAATGCCTTGCGCAAGGACATCGTCGGTGCATCGGAGCGCTTCCCGCAGGACGTGGTCGAATTGCAGGCGCGCTTCGCCGGGCAGGCAGTGGGCGGCGTTTCCGCACCGCAGGCCGACGGCGCAGAGGTCGAGATGTGGATTCTCGGGTCCAGCCTGTTCGGCGCGCAACTGGCTGCCATGCTCGGCCTGCCCTATGCCTTCGCCTCGCACTTCGCGCCTGCCATGCTGGACGAGGCCGGACGGATCTATCGCGAGCGGTTCCAGCCGGGGAAAGGGCTCGACAAGCCGCACTTCATGGCCGCGATCAACGTCTTCGCGGCGGATACCGACGAGGAGGCGCATTACCTCGCCTCGTCCACCGACCAGAGCTTCGTGGCGCTGCGCACCGGTACGCCAGGCCGCCTGCCGCCGCCGATCCGCGACTATCGCGCCGGTCTGCCGGGATCGGCGCGGGCGATGCTGGAACAGGTCCGCTCGGTCAGCGCCGTCGGCACTCCGGCGCGGGTGCGGGATGAGATTCTTGCCTTCCGTGATCGGACGCAGGCGGACGAACTGATCGTCTCGGGCGCGATGTTCGATCCGGATGCGCAGATGCGGTCGCTGGAGCTGGCGATGGGGGCTTTGGAAGGGGCGAAGGTTTAAGGCGCGGATCGGGGGCGTCCTGTTCCTCCCCTGCAAGGGGAGGGGGACCGCCCGAAGGGTGGTGGAGGGGTGTCAGCCTTTCAGCCGAGCGCCTCGCCGAGAGCGTTACACCCCTCCGTCAGCCCTGACGGGCTGCCACCTCCCCTTGCAGGGGAGGAATTTCTAGGTCCTCGTCAATTCTCCGGCAGCCCAAACGGCCGCATCGGCAACCGCCTCGTCGGCGTCGCCCAGCAACGCCTCCACCACCGGCAATAGCGCCGCCCGCCCGCTGTTCCCCGCCGCATAGAGACAATTGCGCACGAAGCGATTGCGGCCGATCCGCTTGATCGGCGAGCCGGAAAACAGCTTCCGAAACCCCGCATCGTCCAGCACCAGCAGGTCCGCGAGTTCCGGCGCGGTGAGTTCGGCGCGCGGCAGGAATGCCTTCATCGTATGCGCGGTCTCCGCGAATTTGTTCCACGGGCAGACCGCCAGACAATCGTCGCAGCCGTAGATGCGATTGCCCAGCGCAGCGCGGAATTCCTCCGGTATCGGCCCCTTGTGCTCGATCGTCAGATAGCTGACGCAGCGCCGCGCATCGAGGCGGTAGGGTGCGGGAAAAGCGCCGGTCGGGCAGGCATCCTGACAGGCGCGGCACGATCCGCAGCGGTCGCGGCCGGGGGTGGAGAGCGGCAGGTCCAGCGTTGTGTAGATCTCGCCCAGGAACAGCCATGAGCCGTGCTCGCGGCTGACCACATTGGTGTGCTTGCCCTGCCAGCCGAGCCCGGCCTCGGCCGCCAGCGGCTTTTCCATGACCGGCGCGGTATCGGTGAAGACTTTGACCCCGGCCTCCCCGAAACCGCGCTTGCGGGCCTCTTCGACCAGCCAGCGGGCGAGGTGCTTGAGCGCCTTCTTGACCACGTCGTGATAGTCCGCGCCTTGCGAATAGACCGAGATCCGGCCCACTTCGGGCGTACCGGCCAGCGCGAGGGGATCGGCGGCGGGCGCATAGCTCATGCCCAGCGCGATGACCCGCCGCGATTCGGGCCAGAGCCCTTGCGGCGAGCGGCGGTGGTGGGCGCGGTCGGCCATCCACTCCATGGAGCCGTGCATGCCCTCTGCCAGCCACGAATCGAGTCGGGCCGCACGGGCGGGATCCTCTTCCGCTCCCGCTATGCCGAAGGCGCAGAAACCCAGCGCGCGGGCTTGCGCTTCAAGGTCCCCCGCCAATAGGCTCAGGGGGGGCACTTCACTTATCGGGTTGTTAACCAAGCTTGCGGATGCTCCGGTTCACGGCATGAGGATAAATGGCCTCCATGAACATCGCACTAGGAGATTGGCCCTTGGCCAGCAATGAGGGAGGTCAGGCCGACGGGCGGCCTCTCGCGATCGAGGCGCGCGGCCTCGTGAAGCGCTTCGACGGGTTCACCGCGGTCGACGGGGTGGACCTTCAGGTGCCGGTGGGCGCGGTCTACGGCATCCTTGGCCCCAACGGCGCGGGCAAGACGACGACCTTGCGCATGCTGCTCGGCATCATCGATCCGGACGAGGGAACTCGCCGGATTCTGGGCGCGGAGCGGCCGCACGACGTGGCCCATGCCATCGGCTACCTGCCCGAGGAGCGTGGTCTCTATCCGGCGATGAAGGCGACCGAGGCGATCGCATTCCTCGGCTCGCTGCGGGGCCTGCCGCTGAAGGAAGGGCGCAAGCGCGCGCACGAACTGCTCGAACGCCACGGCCTCGGCTATGCGGCGGACCGGCAGATTCGCCAACTTTCCAAAGGCATGGCGCAGCAGGTGCAGATTCTGGGCACGCTGGTCCACCGCCCGCGACTCGTGATTTTCGATGAGCCCTTCTCGGGCCTCGACGCGCTGAATCAGGGCAAGCTCGAAAAGATGATGCGCGGGCTGGCGGAGGAGGGGACGACGGTGATCTTCTCCACCCACGTCATCGCCCATGCCGAGCGGCTGTGCGACGATGTGGCGATCATCGCCGGCGGCAAAGTGCCTTTCGCGGGCCCAGTCGACGTCGCGCGCGATCGCATTCGCCCGCAAGTCCGGCTGGAAACCCGCGCCGAGGACGGTCCGTGGCGGGCTGCGCTTCCCGCCGACCTGCGGCGTGAGGGCGCGTTCTGGAACTTCTCGCTGCCCGAAGCCGGTGTCGAGCCGCTGCTGCGCGCGCTGATCGAGGGCGATGCGGGAATCCTCTCGCTCTCCATCGAGCGCGCGGGGCTGCACGATGCCTTTGTGGCCATTGCCGGTGAGGCAGCGGCGAGGGCGCTGGAAGAAAGCCCCGAACAGGAGCAGGCCCGATGAGCGACAAGACCCGCACTGGCATTCGTACGGGCCGCCTCTCGGTCCTTGCCGCCGCCTGGGTGGTGGCCCGGCGCGATTTCACGGCGATCCTGTTCAGCCGCAGCTTCTTCTTCTTCCTGCTGGGGCCGCTGTTCCCGGTGATCGTCGGCGCTTTGGCCGGCAGTGTCGGCGCGCGCGTGCAGGCGAGCGCGGAGCAGCCGGGCCTTGGCGTGGCGATGAGCGCCGCCGATGTCGATGCTCTCAGTGCCGCAAGGGCGCGGCTCGTCCCGGCGCTGGGCGATGCGATACCCAATCTGATCGTGCTGCAAAAGCTGGCGCCCGGCCAGACGTTCGACGCCCGCGCGGCGCTGGCGGGGAAAAAGGGCGTCGCTGCCGTCCTTACGGGCACGCTGGCCGAACCGGTCCTGACCGGCCCCGATGGGCTGATCGGCAACTGGCGCGGTCCGGTCTCGATGCTGGCGGTGCAGGCCCGCTCGGGTCACGTGATCGCCTATCCGGAGATCGCGCTGCAACCCGTGGCGACGAGTTCGGCGGGCGAGCGCCGGGGCCGCCTGACCACCGCGCAGAGCGCGCAGATGATGCTGTTCCTGCTGACGATGATGCTGGCGGGCATGGTCCTGTCCAACCTTGTTGAGGAAAAGGGCAACAAGATCATTGAGGTGCTGGCTGCCGCGATTCCGATGGATTCGGTGTTCTTCGGCAAGCTTTTCGCGATGCTGGGTGTCTCGCTGGTGGGCATCGGCACCTGGGCGGCGGCGGGATCGCTGGTGTTCCTGCTGGGCGGATCGCACCTGCCGCATCTGGCCGAACCGGCGGTGGGCTGGCCGATGCTGATCGGGCTGGGCGTGGTCTATTTCGCGATGGCCTATCTGTTGCTCGGCTCGGTGTTCCTGTCGATCGGTTCGATGGCGACCACCGTGCGTGAGGTGCAGACCCTGTCGATGCCGGTGACGATGCTGCAATTGATGGTGTTCTTCTTCGCCAGCTTCGCAATGACCCAGCCCGGCAGTACGGTCGAGACCGCTGCCCTGATCTTCCCGTTCAGCTCGCCCTTCGCGATGCTGGCGCGGGGGGCGCAGGATCCGGCGATCCTGCCGCATGTGCTGGCCATCGGCTGGCAGGCGCTGTGGGTCGTCGTGTTGGTGCGGATCGGCGCGCGGCTGTTCCGCTCGCGGGTGATGAAATCGGGACCGGCGCGCGCGGGCAAGCGCACAAAGGCCCGCCGCGCCGCGGAAGCCGTGTAACCGGACGGGAGCGCACGGCGAACTGGGAGTAGAGGACTGGTTGCCGGGAGAGCTTCGATGCCGATTCGATCGACGCGCCGCGAGATTCTGGGCTGGCTGGGGGTGGGCGCCGCGATGCCGGTGCTTGCCGCCTGCGGCATCGACCCGGCCGAGGCGAAGAACTATCCCGTCAGCTACAGCACGGCGGACTGGCGGCGGCGGCTGACGCCCGCGCAGTTCCACGTGCTGCGTGAGGCGGGGACCGAAGCGTCCTTCTCCTCGCCGCTCGATAGCGAGCACCGCAAAGGCACATTCCTTTGTGCCGCCGATGGCAATCCGCTGTTCTCCTCTGCCACCAAGTTTGACAGCCACACCGGCTGGCCCAGTTTCTGGAAGCCGCTGCCCGGCGCGGTGGAGATGTCGACCGACTATATGATCGGCGTCCCCCGAACCGAGGTGCACTGCGCGCGTTGCGGCGGGCATCTCGGCCATGTCTTCGACGACGGGCCGCCGCCGACCGGCAAGCGCTATTGCATGAACGGCGTGGCCATGGCGTTCCGCCCCGGCTGAGCGCGACTCAATCCTCCGGCGCGGCGGAATCCTTGGTTGCCGGTACCGCGACCTGCATGCGCGAGGTGCGCAGGGCCAATTGCTCCAGACTCAGGAGCTGGCCGAAGACCAGGCCATAGTCCGGATGCCGACGCCAGCAGACGGTGGCATCGAAGCCCGGCAACTCGCTGGCGGAAAGCCGCAGCCTCTGGCCTATCGCGAGCATCTGATCGGTTTCGATTCCGGCCCCTTGCCGCGAAAGATCGCGAATCGTGGCGGGATAGTCCTGTCCGGCAAAGGCGATCACCGCGGGATGATCGACCCGCAGGCGTACCGGGCGCTTGGGGAAGGGGCCGGCCTCGGCAATGAAGCGGATCAGATCGACCGGGCCGACGAAACGGAAACCGGCCTCACCGCCTTCTTCCCACACCTGTTCCATCGGAAAGCGCTCTCCGGTGGTGATTTCAAGCGCGTAATCGTCGGCGACGGGAAGGTCATGGAAGAGCTTGAGCTTGACCCCGCTCTCGGAAACGTCGCGCACGATGCACAGATATTCGCGCCCGTTTCCGATCAGCTTGGCCTGACGCAGCAGCAGCGCGAATCGCGGCTGGTCGCGTTGGTCAGGGGCCCGGCCGGTGGGTGCGGGCGATGGTTCGATATCGGCCTCTGCGCCCGGCGGCACGCGGTCGGGATAAGTCATGTCGTGGTGCACCCCTGTCGATCGTTCTGCCCGAATTCCGGCGAATCGCCATCCGTCCGCCATGCCGGCGCGAAGGTGAGCGACCGCGATCGGTCCTGAGACCGGTCGGATTCGATATCTGTTGCGAGCCAAGCGGGTACGTCACCGAGAATACCGATTCGCGGGTTACCGAAGTGTGAAGACTATTCCGGGGGAGGCTGTCCCGTTCAGGGGCTGGTGCGGGCGGCGGGACTCGAACCCGCACTGGGATACCCAAGGGGATTTTAAGTCCCCGGCGTCTACCATTCCGCCACGCCCGCACAGCGTGCCTGTGCACGCAGCCGCTGGCGATCTGGCAGATCGCGGCGCACCGGGCAACAGCGTAAAAGCAGGATCCGGGGACAACGATTGTCTGAAAAGAGCGATTGGACGGGCCGTCACAGCGCAACAGCCCGCGCGCTGGTGGCGCCGGCTATCTCACCGAACGGCCGTGCAAATCGGGGCAAATCCGGACCGGGCCGGAGTTTGCGGACCTCAGTGCACGTTCAGGCGCGCGCGCATTTCCTTGCCCGGCTTGAAATAGGGCACGCGCTTTTCCGGCACTTCCACGCTTTCGCCGGTTCGCGGATTGCGACCCTTGCGGCTTTCGCGGTGGCGCGTGGAGAAAGCACCGAATCCACGAAGCTCCACACGGCCCCCATCGGCGAGTCGCTGGGCGATCTCGTCAAAAAAGGTGTCGACAGCGCGCTCCACGTCTTCAGAGCGCAGTTCGGGATTTTCCTTCGAAAGGGCTTGCAGCAGTTCAGATCTGATCATCGCGCACCTTCCCTAGAGCCAGCCGAAAAAAATCCGCGGCCACGCCCGAATCACAATATTTCGCGTGACTTGGATCGCTCTGAACCAGAAAATGCCACTGCCGGGGCTTTCGCGCAATGCTCCTACCGGATGAGTTCTTTTTGGTGCTCCAGCCGGGCCTGCGCCGCTCAGCTGAGCCATTTCGCCCGGCCGCAGCCCCATTTACAGCGCCGATTTGCCCGTTAACGTCCGCTTTTTTACCGCCACGGGTCGGCGTGAACAAAGCACAAGAGGGCGCATGAAGGATATCGGAACCTGGAACGAGGGGGACTGGGTCGGCGCGATCGGCGCGATCCTGCTGTTCGCCATTTTGGCGATCGGCGGCGTCATCGCCTCGCGCAAGAGCCAGGAAGTGGTGGGCCACCCGCGCGGTCTGTTCGTGCTGTTCTACACGGAAATGTGGGAACGCTTCTCGTACTACGGGATGCGCGCCCTGCTCATCCTCTATCTCACCAAACATTGGCTGTTTGATGACGGCAAGGCGAACCTGATCTACGGCGCCTACACCAGCCTCGTCTACATCACCCCGGTGCTGGGCGGCTATCTGGCCGACCGCTACCTCGGCCAGCGCAAGGCCGTGCTGTTCGGCGGCGTGCTGCTGGCCTTCGGCCACGTGCTGATGGCGTTTGAGGGTGTCGGCGGGCAGAGCGATCCCACGATCAACGTGTTCTGGCTGGCTCTGGCCTTCATCATCGTCGGCTCGGGCTTCCTGAAGGCGAACATCTCGGTGATCGTCGGTCAGCTCTACAACCTCACCGACGAGCGCCGCGACGGCGCCTATTCGCTGTTCTACATGGGCATCAACACCGGCGCCGCGCTGGGCACGATCCTGGTCGGCTACCTCGGCGAGACGATCGGCTGGGGCTATGGCTTCGGTCTTGCCGGCATCGGCATGGTGCTCGGCCTGATCATCTTCATGGTCGGCAAGCCCGCCCTGCGCGGCCGGGGCGAGCCGCCCATGCCGCTCACCAAGAACCGCGAATGGACCTTCTACGGCATCGGCACGGCTTCGGTCGCGGTGCTCTGGGCGCTGATCCAGTTCCAGGCGGTGGTCGGATCGCTGCTGCTGATCTCGGCCGTGGCGCTGCTCGGCTACATGCTGGTCGAAGCGTTCCGCATGCCGAAGGAACCGCGCGAGCGCATCTTCGCGATCATCTTCCTGCTGGCGTTCCAGCCGATCTTCTGGGGGCTGTTCGAACAGGCGGGCGGTTCGCTCTCGCTGTTCACCGACCGCTTCGTGGAGCGCGGCGGCGTGCCGACCTCGCTGTTCCAGGCGGTCAACCCGATCTTCATCGTGACTTTCGCGCCGATCCTGGCGTGGCTGTGGCGTTCGCTCGGCCGCAAGCAGGTGGAGCCTTCGGCTCCGGCGAAGTTCGGCTACGGCCTCGTGCTCGTCGGCCTCGGCTTCGTGTCGCTGGTCTGGGGCGATGCCGTTGCCGGGCCGGGCGCCAAGGTCGGCGTGTTCTTCATCTTCCTGATCTACTGGTTCCACACGCTGGGTGAGCTTTGCCTCTCGCCGGTGGGCCTCAGTGCGATGAACCGCCTTGCCCCCCGTCACCTTGCCAGCTTCATCATGGGCGCGTGGTTCTTCGCCACGGCAGGCGGCAACTTCGTGGCCGGCATGATCGGCCAGGCGACCGGCGGCGAGCACGGTGCGATGACCCGCGAGGGCACCGTGGCGATCTATGGCACGATCGGCTGGTGGGTCGTGGGTATCGGCGTTGCCGTCATCCTCGTCGCGCGGCTGGTGAAGCGCTGGATGCACGTGGACACGCTGCAGGATATCGAACTGGAGGGATCCTCCGAGTTCGGGCTGGAGGCACAGGAAGCCGGCATCCACCCAACGCTCAAGCCGAACTGACACTTACCACCGGCCCGGAAACCAAGGTTTCCGGGCCGGTTTCGCGAATACGCTTCAAAACAGGGGAATCCACATGACCAAAACGCCGGGATTGCGGCGCTGGACGTCGCTGCTCGTGCTGGGCACGGCGCTTGCGCTCAGCGCCAACAGCGCCGACGCCAAGAAGGACGACAAAAAGGCGGCCCCCATCGTCGCCGATCCCTATCCTTCCACCTACAAGGCCTATCCGGGCACGCCCACCGCATTGGTCGGTGCCACCGTCTATGACGGGCGCGGCGGCAAGATCGAGAACGGCGTGGTCCTGTTCCGCGACGGCAAGCTGGTCGCCATCGGCGCCGCCGACATGGCGATCCCGGACGGCTACACGCGGATCGACGGCCGGGGCAAGTTCGTGACTCCCGGCGTGATCGACATCCACTCGCACCTCGGCGTCTACCCCTCGCCCGCGGTCGATGCGCTGGCGGACGGCAACGAGATGACCAACCCGACCACCCCCGACGTCTGGGCCGAACATTCGGTCTGGCCGCAGGACCCGGGCTTCACCCGCGCTCTGGCCAACGGCGGCGTCACCACGCTAGAAATCCTGCCCGGCTCGGGCAACCTCATGGGCGGGCGTACCGTCACGCTGAAGAACGTGCCCTCGATCACCGTGCAGGGCATGAAGTTCCCCAGCGCGCCTTATGCGCTGAAGATGGCCTGCGGCGAGAACCCCAAGCGCGTCTACGGCGAAAAGGGCCAGAAGCCCTCGACCCGCATGGGCAACTTCTCGGTGGACCGCCAGGCCTGGATCGATGCCCGCCACTACATGGACGGCGACCATTCTGAGCGGGATCTTGGCAAGGATACGCTGGAAGGCGTGCTGAAGGGCCAGATCCTCGTCCAGAACCACTGCTACCGCGCCGACGAGATGGCGCAGGTGATCGATATGGCCAAGGAAATGGGCTACAAGGTCACGGCCTTCCACCACGCCGTCGAAGCTTACAAGATCGCCGACCTGCTGCGCGACAATGACATCTGCGCTGCCGTCTGGGCGGACTGGTACGGCTTCAAGATGGAAGCCTACGACGCCATTCCCGAGAACGCCGCGCTGCTCGCCAATGCGGGGACTTGTGTGGTGATCCACTCGGACGACGAGAACGGCATCCAGCGCCTCAACCAGGAAGCCGCCAAGGCACAGGCCGACGGCCGCCGTATCGGCATCGACATTCCCGACGCCAAGGTGGTGGGCTGGTTCACCTACAACGCCGCCAAGTCGATGGGCATTGGAGACAAGACCGGCAGCCTCGAAGCCGGCAAGATGGCAGACGTGGTGCTGTGGAACGGCAGCCCGCTCTCGGTCTATTCCCGGCCGGAGAAGGTTTGGATCGACGGCGCCCTGATGTTCGACGCGCTGGATCCCAAGCGCCGCCCGGTGAGCGATTTCGAGCTGGGCCAGCTCGGTGAAGGAGACGTGAAATGAGCCGCCGCGCCCTGATCCTTGCGGCGCTGGCTGCAACGGCCTTCGCTCCCGCCGCTTTCGCGCAGGACTTCGCGGTGACCAACGCCACGGTCGCCACCGGCGACGGTGGCGCGCCGATCGAGCATGGCACTGTCGTCGTGCGCGGAGGCAAAGTGGTCGCGGCCGGGGCTGGCGTCGCCGTGCCCGCCGGTGTCCAGACCATCGACGGCACCGGCAAGTGGGTGACGCCGGGCCTGTTCTCGGCCGTTACCGACCTTGGCCTGTGGGATGTCGAGGCGGTCTCCAACAGCAACGACAGCGCGGCGGACAAGTCGCCCTTCAACGCCGCGCTCGACGTGAGCCCGGCGATCAACCCGTCCAGCGAGCATATCGCGATTAGCCGCGAAGGGGGTGTCACCCGCGCCAGCGTCGCGCCCGCCAACGGCGATTCGATCTTCGCCGGGCAGGGCGCGCTGATCGACCTTGGCGCCGATCCGAACGCGGTCACCAAGGCGCGGGCCTTCCAGTACGTGCAACTGGGCGAGGCCGGTGCGAAGCTGGCTGGTGGTAGCCGGGTTGCCGCGCATGTCGCGCTGCGCAGTGCCTTGCGCGAAGCGCGCGACATTGCCGCCACGCCGAATGCCGCGCGCAGCCCGGACGCCATGTTGACTCACGCCGATGCGGTGGCTTTGGCGCCGGTGCTCGACGGCCGCCAGCCGCTCTACGTCGGCGTCGAACGTGCGGCGGACATCCGCAGCGTGCTCGCGCTCAAGAGCGAGTTCCCCAAGCTCGACCTCGTATTGGTCGGGGCGACCGAGGGCTGGCTGGTCGCGAGTGAGATCGCCGCCGCCAAAGTGCCGGTGATCACGATGCCGCTGCGTGACCTGCCTTCGGCGTTCGAGGCGTTGGCGGCCACGCAGTCCAACGTCGGGCGCATGAAGAAGGCGGGCGTGAAGGTCGCCATCGGCATGTTCAGTGGCTCCAACCAGCCGCGCTATGCACCCCAGGAGGCGGGCAACCTCGTCGCTCTCGCCAAGCTGCCCGGCGCTGCGGGCCTGACCTGGGGCGAGGCGTTCGCGGCGATAACCTCGGTCCCGGCCGAGATCAGCGGCATGGGCGGAAAGGCGGGCGTTCTGGCGCCCGGCGCCGTGGGTGACGTGGTGATCTGGGACGGCGACCCGCTGGAACTGTCCTCGGCCCCGCTTGAGGTGTTCATCGATGGCGTCAAACAGCCGCTCGACAATCACCAGAGCCGTCTGAAGCAGCGTTACCGGAATCTCGACCGGACTTATCTGCCCAAGGCTTTCGACTGGTAAGGGCTTCCCCGGAGCGTGGCGCTGCAAGTGTGGCGCCACGCTCGAACACGGGGCCATCGTCCGAACGTAGAATCAGCACCCAAGCACTCCGTCGTCCCCGCGAAGGCGGGGATCCCGCTTCTGCTGGTTCGTGGCGCAAGAAAGCGGGGCCCCCGCCTTCGCGGGGGCGACGGGGTTTTAGGGGCTGAGCATGGAGTTTCGTTTCAGGGCTTCAGTTCAGGCCTTCACATCATCCCACTCCGGATGCCGCCGGAACGCCGCATCGACATAGCTGCACCGCGATCCGATCCGAAAATGGTTCTCCCGCGCGTCCGCCACCATCGCCTCGACCAGTCGCCCGGCCACGCCGCGCCCGCCGATCACCGGGGGGACAAGCGTATGTTCCGCGTAGCGAATGCCGTCACGCTCGGCCCAGATCAGGCGGCCGGTCGCGTCGCTGTCGGCGACATGGGCGATATACTCGCCGGAATTTCCGTTTTCATGGGCAGTGATAGTCACGCCGACCATATGTGGGGGCTCCTGAAAAGGTCTGCTTGACGGAGAAGGCGTCCGCTTTAGGGCATATGGCCATGAAGTTTCTCTCCGACAACGCCGCACGGGTCCACCCGAGGGTCTGGGACGCCATGAAGGCCGCCGACGAACCCGATTCGCCTTACGATGGCGACGCGCTGAGCAAAGCGCTCGACGCGCGCTTTTCCGCGCTGTTCGGCCGCGATTGCGCGGCGCTCTGGGTAGCGACGGGGACGGCGGCGAACTGTCTGGCGCTCTCGGCCATGGTCGAGCCGCACGGCGCCGTGATCTGCCACCGCGAGGCGCATATCGAGATGGACGAGGGCGGCGCGCCCGGTTTCTACCTCCACGGCGCCAAGCTGCTGCTGGCCGATGGTGAGAGCGCGAAGATCACGCCCGACGCGATTGCGCGGGTGATCGACCCGATCCGCGATGGCGTGCATCAGGTCCAGCCCCATGCCATCTCGATCACGCAGGCGAGCGAATATGGCTGCGTCTACCGGCCCGAGGAACTGGCCGCGCTTTCCGCCTTCGTGAAGGGCAAGGGGCTCGGTCTGCACATGGACGGCGCGCGGTTCGGCAATGCCGTGGCATTCCTTGGCGGCAGCGCGGCGGATGCGGCGCGGGGCGTCGATGCGCTGAGCTTCGGCATGGTCAAGAACGGGGCGATGAGCGCCGAGGCCATCGTCTTCTTCGATCCCGCCATGGCCGACAAGGTCCGCTTCCGCCGCAAGCGCGCGGGGCATCTGCAATCGAAGGGGCGCTATCTGGCCGCACAGATTCTGGCGATGCTGGAGGGCGACCTCTGGCTGGAGAATGCGCGCACGTCCAATGCCGCCGCCGCCGAAATCGCGGCGGCTGCCGGTGCGCGCTTGCTGCACCCGGTCGAGGCTAACGAGATTTTCCTCACCTCCACCGCCGCTGAACGCGCGGCGCTGCGGGCGCAGGGCTTCGAGTTCTACGACTGGGGCGACGATGCGGCGCGCCTCGTCACGGCATGGGATTCGCGGCCGGAGCACGTTTCCGCGCTCGCCCGCGCGATTGCCGCGCTGTGAGCGTGAACGCGGCGAGCGACACGGCGGCCCCCGGTTTCTTCAAGCCGGCGGTCATTCTGCCGTTCATGCTGGTGGCGCTGATCTGGGGATCGACCTGGTTCGTCATCACTGGCCAGATTGCCGAAGTGCCGGCCAGCTGGTCGGTGGCATGGCGTTTCGCGCTGGCGACGCCGGCGATGTTCGTTGTCGCGATCGCCATGGGCAAGAGCCTGAAGCTGGGCAGGGCAGGGCAATTGCTCGCGCTTGCGGTGGGCGTGACGCAGTTCTGCGGCAATTACAACTTCGTCTATCGCGCCGAAATGCACCTGACTTCGGGCATTGTCGCGGTGATGATCGGGCTGCTGCTGGTGCCCAATGCGATTCTGGCGCGGGTGCTGCTCAAGCAGCCGATCACGGGGCGCTTCGTGGTCGGCAGTGCGATCGCCATTGCCGGTCTCGCTCTATTGCTGGTCCATGAGGCGCATGAAGCGCCGCTGGGCGGCAAGGTCGTGCTGGGTACGGTCTTCGCCCTGATCGCGATGCTGTGCGCGTCGGTTTCGAACGTGATTCAGGCCAACGACACCGGCAAGGCCCTGCCGATGGTGAGCCTGCTGTCGTGGGCGATGCTCTACGGCACGCTTTGCGATGTGGCGGTGGCCTGGCTCTTCGCGGGGCCGCCGGTGATCCCGCGCGATGCGAACTACTGGATGGGGACGGCCTACCTCGCGATCCTCGGTTCGGTGGTGACCTTCCCGCTCTACTACACGCTGATCCGCCAGCTTGGCGCGGGCAAGGCTGCCTATAACGGCGTTGTCGTGATCGTGATCGCCATGTTCATCTCGACGCTGTTCGAGGGCTATCAGTGGTCGGCGCTGGCGATTGCCGGGGCGGCGCTGGCGACTGTCGGGCTGGTCGTGGCGCTGATGTCGCGCAGCCCTTCGCGGTAAGTCGCAAAGCGCGGTTTCCAGCCGAGGACGTGCCGCGCCTTGCCATTGGCGACGCGGCGGTTCTCCGCATAGAAAGCCCGCGCCATCGGGGAGAGCGCCGCTTCCTCCAGTGATTGCAGCGGGGGAAGCGGCAGCCCCGCAAGGCGGCAGGCTTCCTCCACGACGCGGTTCTGGCCGCAGGGCAGATCGTCGGAAAGGTTGTAGGCACCCGCCGGTGCCCGGAGCCCGGCGATCACGCCCGAGGCGATATCCTCGACATGCACGCGGCTGAACACTTGCCCCGGCAGGTCGATGCGATGCGCGCGGCCTTCGCGCACGCGGTCCAGCATCGAGCGGCCGGGCCCGTAGATGCCGGGAAGCCGATAGACCCGCGCGCCCAGCGCAAACCACTCGCCGTCCGCCTCGGCCCGCGCGGTGCGGCGGCCGGTGCCGATGGGGGCGCTTTCGTCCACCCATGCCCCGCCCGCGTCGCCGTAGACGCCGGTGGACGAGAGATAGGACAGCGCCTTGCCGTTCAGCGCAGGACCATAGCGCTCCAGCACCGGATCGAGCGGCTCGCCGCGCCCCTCGTTGCCGGGCGGGACCGAGGAAAGAACATGATCGGAATCGGCCAGCGCCAGGCGCACATTGCCCTCATCCTCGAACGACAGCGTGCCGTCGCGGCCGGTCGAGATCACTTCCCAGCCCATGCGGGACAGCCGCGCGGCCACCGCGCTTGCAGTGTAGCCAAGGCCGAAGATGAACAGGCGGGGCGCCATCGCTCTCGCTTTCTCTGAAAAATCGCTGCGATTTTCGTAGCGGCACGGCTGGCAATCGCAAGGCGGGGGGCTTAACTCCAAGCGTATGGACATCGCCAGCAACGCCGCCCAGCCCGAAGCCGCTCCCGCCACCACGCCCGCCGTGATCCACCGCGCGGATTACCGGCCGCCCGAATGGCTGGTTCCGGCCATCGCGCTCGACTTCCGGCTGGGTATCGATGCCACGCATGTGACCGCGAAGCTTTCGGTAACGCGCAATCCGGCGGGTGAGGGGAGCACGACGCTGCGCCTCAATGGCGACCAGATCGCCCCGCTTGCCGTCCGCGTCGACGGCGAGGCGGTGAACAACTGGCGGCTGGATGGCGCAGACCTGCTGGTCGAGCTTTCGGGCGATGCGCATGAGGTCGAGGTCGAAACCGCCGTGAACCCGGCGGCTAACAGCCAGCTCATGGGCCTCTATGCCTCGAACGGCATGCTTTGCACCCAGTGCGAGGCCGAGGGCTTCCGCCGCATCACCTTCTTCCCGGATCGCCCAGACGTGCTCTCGACTTATTCGGTGCACATGGCGGGCGACAAGGCGGCCTTCCCGATCCTGCTCTCCAACGGCAACTGCACGGCCACCGGTGAGAACGCCGACGGCACGCATTGGGCCGATTGGCACGATCCCTGGCCCAAGCCGAGCTACCTTTTCGCGCTGGTGGCGGGCGATCTCGTGGCCAACCATGCGCAGTTCACCACGCGCTCGGGCCGCAAGGTCGATCTCAACATCTGGGTCCGCGCGGGCGACGAGCAGCGCACGCAGCACGCGATGGATTCGCTGATCGCCTCGATGAAGTGGGACGAGCAAGCGTTCGGCCGCGAATATGATCTCGACCTGTTCAACGTCGTCGCCGTGTCGGACTTCAATATGGGCGCGATGGAGAACAAGGGCCTTAACGTCTTCAACACCCGCTACGTCCTGGCCGAGCCGGAAACCGCGACCGATGCCGATTACGACGGCATTGAGAGCGTGATCGGCCATGAGTACTTCCACAACTGGTCGGGCAACCGCGTGACCTGCCGCGACTGGTTCCAGCTTTCGCTGAAGGAGGGCTTTACCGTCCTGCGCGACCAGTTGTTCAGTGCGGACATGGGCAGCGAGCCGGTCAAGCGGATCGAGGACGTGCGCACCCTGCGCGGCGGCCAGTTCCCCGAGGATTCGGGCCCGCTCGCCCATCCGATCCGCCCGGATTCCTATCAGGAAATCAGCAACTTCTACACTGCGACTGTCTACAACAAGGGTGCCGAGGTGATCCGCATGATGCGGACCATGGCGGGCATCGAACGCTTCCGGCAGGGCACTGACCTCTACTTCGACCGCCACGACGGCGAGGCTGCGACGTGCGAGGACTTCGTCAAGGCGATCGAGGACGGCGCCGGGCTGGACCTCAAGCAGTTCCGCCTCTGGTATTCGCAGGCGGGCACCCCGCAAGTCTCGGTTTCGCTGACGCACGAGGGCGAGACGGCGACGCTGACGCTCTCGCAGACCGTGCCTGCCACGCCCGGCCAGCCGGACAAGCAGCCGATGCCGATCCCGCTGCGCGTCGCCCTGTTCGACCGCGACACCGGCACCCATTCGGGCGAGCGGCTGATCGTGCTCGACAAGGCCGAGGACAGCTTCGCCTTCGAAGGCTTCGCTCGCGCGCCGGTGCTGTCGATCAATCGCGGCTTCTCAGCGCCCGTTGCCATCGAATTCGAGCGCGATCCCGAAGACCTCGTGTTCCTGGCCGCGCGCGATGACGATCCCTTTGCCCGCTACGAGGCGATGCAGAGCCTCATCGTCCAGCACCTTGTCGCCGCGGTGGGCGGCGGACTGGCCGATGCCGACCGTGCTGCCGGCCGTGCCGCCATCGGCAAGGCTTTCGCGGCGATTATTGCCGACGAGGCGCTCGACGACCTGATGCGCGGCGAACTGATGATGCTGCCGACCGTCGCCTACCTCTCCGAGCAAGTGCTGGTGGCCGATCCTTACGCGATCCACGAGGAGCGCGAGGCACTTAAGCACTGGCTGGGCGGCGAACTGGCCGATGAACTGAAGGTGCTGCACGACCGCGTTTCCGCCGTTCCCTACGGCCGCGACGCGGGGGCGCGCGGTGCCCGCAAGACCAAGGCGCAGGCACTCGTCCTGATCGCCTCGGGCGACGCCGTGGAAGGTGTGGCCCGCGCCAGCGCGCAGTACCGCGCGGCCGACAACATGACCGACCGCCAGTCCGCGCTGACCGTGCTGTGCAACCTCGACGGCCCCGAACGGGCTGAGGCGCTCGCCGATTTCCACAAGCGCTATCAGGGCAATGCGCTGGTGATCGACAAGTGGTTCCAGCTTCAGGCGAGCTGCTTCCACCCGCAAGTGCTCGAACACGTCCGCGCGCTGGCCGAGCATCCCGACTTCACGCTGGGCAATCCCAACCGCGTCCGCGCGCTCTACATGTCGCTGGCGGTCAATCCGAAGGGCTTCCACGACGCGAGCGGCGAGGGCTATCGCCTGATCGGCGACTTGATCCGCCGCCTCGATCCGCTCAACCCGCAGACCACCGCGCGATTCGTGCCGCATCTCGGCCGCTGGCGCCGGATCGAGCCGGTCCGCGCCGCAATGATGCGCGCCGAGCTGGAGCAGATCATGGCCCAGCCCGATCTCTCTCGCGATGTGCGCGAACAGGTGGGCAAGAGCCTTGGCTGAGGCGCCCCAGATGAACACGGACGACGTGAGCACGGTGGAGGTCAACCGCGCCAAGCTACTGGACGGCCTGCCGCACGGCTTTCTCGGCCGTCGCGGCGGCGTAAGCACGGGGGAGGTGTCTGGCCTGAACGTTGGCCTCGGTTCGGGCGACGATCCCGTCGCCATTGCCGAGAATCGCCGCCGCGCGGTCGAGGCGGTGCTGCCCGGCGGACAGCTGGCGAGCGTCTACCAGGTCCATTCGCCGGATTGCGTGGTGGTGGGCGACACGGTGTGGAGCGATGCCGAACGCCCCCACGCCGACGCCTTGGTCACCGACCGCCCCGGCGTCGTCCTCGGCGTGCTGACGGCGGACTGCGCGCCGGTGCTGCTGGCCGATCGCGAGGCAGGGGTGGTGGGTGCCGCCCATGCCGGATGGAAAGGCGCGGTGGCCGGCGTTACCGATCGCACCATCGCCGCCATGATATCGCTCGGGGCTGAGCCATCCCGGATCGTTGCGGTGGTTGGCCCCTGCATCGCCGCCGTCTCCTACGAAGTGGACGAGGGCTTCCACGAACGCTTCCTCGCGCAAGCGGCCGGCAACGGGCAATTCTTCAGCGCCGGGCGGCCCGGTCACTGGCAGTTCGATCTGGAAGCCTATGTCGCGGCGCGGCTGGAAAGGGCCGGAATTGCCGGCATCGAGCGTCTCGGCCTCGATACTTATGCGCAGCCGGAGCGATTCTATTCGTTTCGCCGCGCCACCCACCGGGCCGAAGCCAGTTACGGACGGCAGTTCTCGCTCATCGCCGCAGGGTGATTGCCCGGAGTGATTGCTGAGGGGGATCGCCGGGGGGATCGTTTCGCCTGGACCCCCGCCATCCTGCCGCTCTTGCGTTCCGCCACGCCCCGGTCTTGCGCGCCGGGCCCTTATTGCTTGAATTTGCAGGCTCGCCCACGCCATCGTCCTGCCAAAAAGGCGGTTGGCACGTTGGATTTTCGTGTTATCAGCCCGATACGTCGGTATTCGATCCGGGGCAGACACAGTGATGTGTTCGGATCTCTCGAACCGTAATGGGGGATACCAGACTAAATAATAAGTGGTCAGGATCTGGGCTCGCCTCCGGATTACACCGGGGCGGGTTGTCGATAAAAACAAGTCAATAACGTAGGGCAAGGGCAAACATGGCTGAGGCAGACGGCGTGCGCCGGCGCGATTTCATCAATATCGCCGCAGTAAGCGCGGCGGGAGTTGCAGGCGTCGGGATCGTGGTCCCGCTCGTCAGCCAGATGTCCGCTTCGGCAGACGTGCTTGCCGCATCTTCGACCGAGATCGACATCTCCTCGATCCAGCCCGGCCAGGCGATCAAGGCGATCTTCCGCAAGCAGCCCGTTTTCGTGCGCAATCTGACGCTGCACGAGATCGAGGAAGCCAACAAGGTCGATGTCTCCAGCCTGCGCGATCCGCAGACGCTTGAGCAGCGGACCAAGGAAGGCAAGACCAACTGGCTGATCACGATGGGCGTCTGCACGCACCTCGGCTGCGTCCCGCTCGGGGCCGGTGAGGGAGAGCCGCGCGGCGAGTTCGGCGGTTACTTCTGCCCCTGCCACGGCTCCACGTACGATACCGCCGCCCGTATCCGTAAGGGCCCCGCGCCCAAGAACCTTGAGGTTCCGGTATACGAATTCACCAAAGACACGGTCGTCAAGATCGGCTGAGGCGAAGCGAGAGGATAAAGAAAATGAGCTTTCCCTGGGCCAAGGAATACAAGCCGAGCCACCCCTTCATGCAGTGGATGGACGAGAAGCTGCCCATCCCGCGTCTCGTCTACAACGCCGTCGGCGGCGGCTATGAAGTTCCGCGAAACCTGAACTATTTCTGGAACTTCGGTTTCCTCGCGGGGCTCTGCCTCATCCTCCAGATCGTCACCGGCGTGGTCATGGCCATGCACTACGCGGCCAATACCGCAGTGGCGTTCGACACTGTCGAAATGACGATGCGGGACGTGAACTGGGGCTGGCTGATGCGCTACGCGCACGCCAACGGCGCCTCGGCCTTCTTCGTCGTCATCTACATCCATATCTTCCGCGGCTTCTTCTACGGCTCGTACAAGGCCCCGCGCGAGATGGTGTGGCTGCTGGGTGTCGTGATCTTCCTGCTGATGATGGCCACCGCCTTCATGGGCTACGTGCTGCCGTGGGGCCAGATGAGCTTCTGGGGCGCCAAGGTCATAACCGGCCTGTTTTCGGCCATCCCGCTTGTCGGTGAGCCGCTCCAGCAGTGGCTGCTCGGCGGCTTTGCGCCGGACAATGCCGCGCTCAACCGCTTCTTCTCGCTGCACTTCCTGTTGCCCTTCGTGATCCTGGGCGTGGTGATCCTGCACATCTGGGCCCTGCATATCCCCGGCTCGTCGAACCCGACCGGCGTCGAAGTGAAGAGCGAGAGCGATACGGTTCCGTTCTATCCCTACTACGTCGCCAAGGACGGCTGGGCGATCGGCGTCTTCGCCATCCTGTTCTGCGCGATGGTGTTCTTCTTCCCGAACTACCTCGGCCACCCGGATAACTACATCCCCGCCAACCCGATGAGCACGCCCGCGCATATCGTGCCCGAATGGTACTTCTGGCCGTTCTACGCGATCCTGCGCGCCTTCACGCAGGACTTCCTGTTCATCCCGGCCAAGCTGATGGGCGTGATGGCGATGTTCGGCGCGATCCTCGTGTGGTTCTTCCTGCCCTGGCTGGACAAGTCGCCGGTGCGTTCGGGCGCCTATCGTCCGCTCTACCGCAAGTTCTTCTTCTTCGGCCTGCTGCCGGCGATGGCGGTGCTGTTCTACTGCGGCGGTGCGCCGGCGCAGGAGCCCTTCGTGATGCTCAGCCAGCTCGCCGGGCTCTACTACTTCGCGCACTTCCTCATCATCATTCCGATCGTCTCGGCCATCGAGAAGCCAGATCCGCTGCCCTTCTCCATCACCGAGGCTGTCCTCGGCGCGGACGAAGAAGCCAAGCTTGCCCCCTCGCCCTCGGCGACGGTTGCCTGACACCAGCTGGAACGAAAGACGAAAGACATGGCACGCATTCTCTCGATCCTCGTCGGGCTGTTCTTCACGGTCGCGCTGGCGTGGTCGTTCGGCAAGGGCGCCTACACGCAGATCACCGACCCGCCGGCGGCAACCGCTGAGCACGAATTCCACCTCGCGCCCCGCGAATATACGTTTGTGAGCGACGGCATACTCGGCCGCTTCGACCGCGAGCAGCTTCAGCGCGGTTTCGAAGTCTACAAGGAAATCTGCTCGACCTGCCACGCGATCCGCCACGTCGCCTTCCGCGATCTCGGCGCGCTGGGCTACAGCGAAGCCGAAGTGAAGGCGATCGCCAAGGGCTTCCAGGTGCCGGTGTTCAACCCGGCCACGGGTGAAGTGGAAACGCGCGCCGGCATGGCGACCGACTACTTCCCGCCGGTGGTCTACGCCGGGCAGGGCACGCCGCCGGATCTCTCGCTGATCACCAAAGCGCGTCACGAGGGCCCGCAGTACGTCCGCTCGCTGCTGACCGGCTATCAGGATCAGCCCGCTGAACTCCTGAAGAAGTTCCCGGATTCGAAGACTCCGGACGGCCTGCACTACAACCCCTACTTTGCGAACCTCAACATCGCGATGCCGCCGCCGCTGACTGCCGACGGTCAGGTGACGTTCTCGGACGGCACCAAGGCAACCAAGGAGCAGATGGCCACCGACGTGGCGGCCTTCCTGGTCTGGACCGCCGAACCGAAGCTGGAAAAGCGTCATCAGACCGGCTTGGCCGTGCTGGGCTTCCTGCTCTTCGCAACGGTGATGGGCTATCTGTCCTACCGGAACATCTGGGCCGGCAAGAAGCACTGAGGCCCGGTTCGCCGATCCGATCGAAAGCCCCGCCATCCACCCGGATGGCGGGGCTTTTCGCATCCGGCCCGGCGATCTTCGCTTTTCCTGCGTGGCCCGAGCGGCTAGGCCCTGCGCCATGACCATCGACGAGCTCAAGGCCATCGTCCGCTCTGTTCCGGACTTTCCCAAGCCGGGTATCCTGTTCCGCGACGTTACCACTCTGATCGGCAACGGCCCCGGCTTCACTGCCGCCGTAGACCTCATGGCGCAGCGCGCCGTCGCGGCGGGGGCTGAGGCCATCGCCGGCGTTGAGGCGCGCGGCTTCATCTTCGGCGCGGCGATCGCAGCGCGGCTGGGGCTGGGCTTCGTGCCGGTACGCAAGCCGGGCAAGCTGCCTGTCCCGGTGCTCGCGATCGACTACGCGCTCGAATACGGCACGGATACGCTGGAGGTCGATCCCGACGCGGTGAGCGAAGGGCAACGCGTGGTGCTGGTGGACGATCTGCTGGCCACCGGCGGCACCGCGCTCGCGGCCATCGAATTGCTCCGCCGCGCCGGGGCGCAGGTGGACCATGCCCTTTTCGCGATCGACCTGTTCGAACTGGGCGGCGGAGACCGGTTGCGCACGGCGGGAGTGACGCCGGACGCCTTGCTGGCCTTCGAGGGCCACTGATCGAAATCGCGATTATCGGGCGCTCTGCAAGATTTTCGCAAGAGAGCCGTTGACGAACCGCCGCTTCCCATGGCAAGCGCCTGCCTCTGGCGGCGCAAGTCCCATCGGCTGGTTCCGATCGGGCGGGTATAGCTTAGTGGTAAAGCTCCAGCCTTCCAAGCTGGCTATGCGGGTTCGATTCCCGCTACCCGCTCCAGAACACCCCCAAAAAGCATCTTAACGTGCGCGCAGGAATGGGCTTTTGCCGCATCTTAGTCGGCGTTGGGGAATCCCCTCCAGATTTCTCCATCCGATCCCGCTCCAGGCTGACGTGATTCGCGGCGCCCTTGTCGCCTGAGATCCGCATCATGGCAGGCGAGGTCTCTTTCGGTGGCCGCCGACTTCATGAGGGCGGGGCAGGCTCTCCGGGATTTCCAAGAATGTCTGTACCATGCCCGTTCTCGCTATAGCCGCACGAATCGTGCGGCTATAGCGAGAACGCAGGTAAGCGGCATGGAGGACGCCCTGGACACATCCACGGCACCGTTTGCCCAAGTGAGGTATCCACCGCTGATATGGTGGCGCTATGCTTCACGCGGCGGTCGTCACCTTTTCGGATCAGACCTCAAGTCATTTTTTGAGCGAGTCGATCCTGCTGCCGAACAACCGATCCCAGAAAACCGCCGAGATCGAATAGTTGCCACCTTCATCGACATAATGATGGCGCATGTGATGGCGTTTTATCGTCTGGGCGAGCCTGCCCTGCATCGGCCATTGGTGTGCGGCATAATGGACCACGTCGTACATTACGTATCCGACAATGAAGCCCAGGAACAGCCACGTGCCAGGGGCGCCCAGAATCAGCACGAAGAGACCCCACACCATTGCGCCAATCGGCACGCTAGCCGACAGCGGCATTATGCTGCGCAAGGGATCGTTGGGGGCTTCATGATGGTTGCCGTGCATCAGGAAGACGAACGCCTTCAGTATCGGCACCTCGGTTTCCCAATGGAACAGGTAGCGGTGCATGGCATATTCGAAGAGGGTCCAGACCACGAGACCAGCGAGAAACAGGCCCATTCCCGCGAGCGGGCCAACCGCGCCCCAGCCTGTCCATGCTATCGCCGGGAGGAGCATAGCCCAAGCTCCCGCGAAAACGCGCGGCGAAATCAACGTAAGCCGTTCGAGCTTCTCGCTCTTGAACAACCGAATACGTTGCGGACTAGGATCTAGCGATGGCATTGCATCCGATCTCGAGCAGTAGGGGCCGGGGTCTGTCAAGCCAATAGTACCCTCACAGGTTGAGATGTTGACAATGTAGGTCCGTTGCATCGAAGCAGCAGCATGATCTCTGGTTCCCAAGCAACAAAAATTCTTGTGACTGGCGCGTCGGGCAAACTTGGCGGTGCATTGGCGCGGCATTATGCTGGGCCAGGCGTCCATTTATCCTTGTGGGGGCGGGATGTCGTTCGTCTTTCGACACTTGCGGAAACCTGCCGGCGGGCCGGGGCATCGGCCGAGGTACGCTCGCTCGACATTTTCGACATAGCTGGGGCGGTTTCAACGCTCTTGCTCGAAGACGAAGTCGCGCCTGTAGATTTGGCCCTGTTCGCCTCCGGCTTGGGAGACGTTCGGGCCCAGGAGGACTTGGTGGAGAGCCCCGAACTCGTCGCACGGTTAGGCGTTATCAACTTTGCCGCGCCCGCCGCGATGGCGGCAGCGCTGGCCGGGCGCATGGCGGCGCGGGGGGGCGGCGGCATCGTGCTAATTGGGTCGGCCGCGGCATTCCACGCACTCCCCTTCGCTGCAGCCTATTCGGGGAGCAAGGCCGGACTTGCGCGCTTTGCGGAGGCTCTGAGGGTCGGCGTGCGCCGGCACGGAGTCACCGTGACGCTAGTCTCGCCCGGATTCATCGACACCGCAGCTGGTCGCGAAATACCAGGCCCAAAGCTGCTGATGCTGAAGCCCGAAGTTGTGGCAGCCCGGATTGCCGGAGCTGCTGCGCAGGGAAAGGCACATGCAATCATGCCATGGCCTTTTGGCGTGCTTCGATTGTTCGACCGCCTGTTGCCGCGGTTCTTGCGTGAGCGGCTCTTGCTCTCGCTGGCGCCGCCGGCGCAGTAGCCGTCAGGCTGAACCGGGTTCGCCCAGCACCGCTGCGAGGATTGCGTGGTGCAGGCCTGCCGGCGTCAGGTCCGCCTGCCGATTATTGCCGGGCACGATCCGTCCCGCGGCGTCAAGGCGCACCATTACATAGGGCGTGTGACGATCACCACCGGGAGCGGTTGCGCCCGGAATGCTGGGACGATGGTCCCCGAAGAATACCAGCAGGGCCGGGCGGCGCAGTGCGCCGAGCCGTTCGGTGAGCGTCGTTAGCATTGTATCGCTGTTGCGGACGAGGCGCAGATAGCTTTGTCCGAGGTCGCCGTCGGAGTTACCTTCCGGCGCCCAAGGGCCATGGTTTTCGATCGTGACCGCGTAGACTAGGCATGGATCTGATACACGGGCTGCGAGTGCAACGATTTCGCCGGCCACTGCTGCGTCGGTCACGTAGCGTCCTTCGCCGAGCCGGGGGGGGGCAAAGCGATCCTCACCGACTAGCTCGGCGAAGCCGCCCGCCGGCATGATTCGGTTGCGGCCGTAGAAGCGCATGTCGTGCGGGTGAACGAACAGGCTGCGCCAGCCCAGGCCTTTCAATCTCGCTGGCAGAGCGTAGGAAGTCTCGCCAAGCGCGGTGAGAAATGGGTCGTATCGCCGGAAGCCCAACTCATTCTCTTCGAGGCCGAACAGCACGCCATATTCGGTGCGCATGGTATAGGCGCCGAAGCCGCTGACCATCAGCCGTCCCCACTGGCAAGCGTTTTCGCGCGCGGCGGCCAAGCCTGGCAACTTGAGTTCCCGGTCAGCGAAAAGTTCGACTGGATCGGCAAAGCTCTCGCACTGAATGACGACGACGAGTTCGGGAGCGTCGGCCGGAGGCAATCGCTCGGCATCGGTGCAGGGCGCTGGATCGCGGCTTTCCCTCCAACGCAGCCAGTAGAGGAGCAGTACGGGAAGCAGCCCGTGTCGCAGGACATCGGCATGGGCATCGGGCACGCGGGCAAGGTTGCGTATCGGCGCAGACTTCATTGAGAGCGCCAGCACGGTAAGGCTGACCACTAGAATGCCGAGCCCGATCAGATGCGGTAACAGGGTCGCAACGAACAGCCACGCCAGCAGGGCGAAAAGAACAGCGGCCACTAGTCCTGCAATTATCCGCTGCCAGATCCGGATGGCAGAAAGATAAAACTGTGGATGACGAAATATCGCACCAATGAGGGCGAGATCCGAAAACAGCAGAGGCTCACCAAGCATGGCGTGCTTGGCGTTCGAAGCCACTGCGAGCAACGTCAGGAGAGCAAGGGCTAATCCTGCTGATACTGCGACATTGCCGCAACATGTCAGGAACAGGCCGAACAGCGCCGCCATCATCCACGAAAGCAGCCATGAACCCGACAAGCTGCGGGGCGAAGGTGTTGAAAATCGGGTATTTCGCGGACGTACCATTCCGTCCAGTAGGAGCGCAGTGAGCAGCAGTGCCGCGAATGTCAGTCCGTCGATCGTCACTGTCCTTCCGCGCTTCCAGATCCTGCCCCCGGCCCCTTCAAATACATTTCAGCAGGCGGAACTGGGCTCATAGCGAGCAGCGCCAAGGCTGTCATCAAGCGTCTCCGTCTGGCAGGTACGAGAGGGGCAGGCTTGTCGCATCCAGCATGGCGGACTAACTGCTTGGGACAAAGGCCTCTCGCCTCGTGTTCGGTGGAGCCCGGACGTGCTGCGTCTCCGGGAGATGTCATAATGGAGCGCTTTTCTGACGATGCTTGACCTTCCTGCCGACGCAGCCCCATCCGGCGCCGAGGCAAACCGGCCCGCCGTAACCGAAAAGCGCACCGTTCTGATGCTCCAAGGGCTAATGGGACCCTTGTTCCGCCGCCTTGGGCAGGGACTGACGGAAGCCGGGCACACCGTCCACAAGGTGAACTTCAATGGCGGCGATCGCCTGTTCTGGCGCCTACCCAATGGTATAGATTACCGTGGGTCACTGGAGGAATGGCCTCAGGCATTCGAGAGCTTGGTCCGTGAACGCGGCGTTACCGATGTGACGCTCTTTGGCGACTGCCGCGACCACCATCGGCCCGCCATCAAGATTTGCCGCCTGCTTGGCATACCCGTTCACGTGTTCGAGGAAGGCTATATCCGGCCGGACTGGGTCACGCTGGAGTTGGGCGGCGTCAATGGCCATTCGTCGCTGCCGCGCGATCCGGATTGGTACCGGGAGACGGCTGCGGCGCTGCCCGCGGTGCCACCGCATGCCCAGGTCCCAGCCTCTTTTCGTCGCCGAGCGACGGAGGGGCTGCTCTATAATGCTGCCGACGTGCTGACGCGCTGGCATTATCCGCACTGGAACAATCACCGCCCTTGGCACCCAGTCGTCGAAGGCGTCGGTTGGTATCGCAAGCTGCGGCGCCGCAAGGAGCGCGAGCAGCTTAGCGTACGACTCATGGCTGAGCTCGAAGCATCGAGCGCGCCGTACTTCCTGTTCCCATTGCAACTCGATTCTGACGCGCAGATTCGGTTGCACTCGCCTTTCTCGGGAATCGGCCCGGCGCTTCAGAAGATCGTGAAATCCTTCGCCAGCAACGCGCCGAGCAAGGCGCGCCTAGTGGTCAAGGAGCACCCGCTAGATAACGGCGTGCGTGACTGGCAGCAGGAAACTGCTGACATGGCCGCGCGGTTCGGCGTCGCCGACCGGGTTGACTACCTGCCCTGGGGGGACATCGTTCCCGTCGCGCAACGAGCGCGCGGCATGATAACTGTTAACAGCACCAGTGGCACTCTGGGCTTGGCCATGGGCGTACCGGTGGTGGCCCTTGGCCAGGCTGTCTACGACATCCCGGACATCACCAACCAGAATGGCCTCGACGCCTTCTGGCAGGATCCGGTCGCGCCTGATGCCGAGACTTTCGCGGCCTTCCGCCGCGTATTGGTGGAGCGCTGCCTGATCCCGGGTGGCTTTTTCTCAGAAGAAGCGATCGCCAAAGTCGTGCGCCATGCCGTGGCCCGCTTCGAGGGCAAAGCACTGGTTCCAGAATGAAGCAGAGCCAGTCTTATAGCTTGACCTCGCTCAATTTCGCTGACGCACATCCTGTGGCACCTGGTGGTGGAACGCTGCTTCGGCTCGCAGCGCTGGCTGACTAACCGGTGGGACTTGGCTGCAGGCGGGCATGTTCAACTCGGGGAGAAGGGCACGGTCATGGGCTATGCGGATCGCTTCGTGCCAAAGGCCGAGAGCGAGGAGGGGCAGAGCGAGGATCGCGCGCCCGGACGATTGCTTTCCTCAGGCGCTTTGGCGTGTTTAACCTTGAGCACATCGAAGGGCTGCCGCATAGCTGTGCCGAGGAACCGGCGGTTCCGGATGTGGCCTTAGCGATTGCGGAAGTGGGCCGGCTGATTGCGGCCACCAGCGCGGATTTCCCGATCGGAGGCGACGAGGCGTTCTGTGCGCCAAAGCAGAACTATGTGGAGGTGCACCCGCCGAGCGCTTGCCGTGAGCCGGTGAACTGGTTTCGAACAGCGCTTCAAGAGCTGACGCATAATGCCGCGATCCGGATTTTGCCGCATGACCTCCGCAGCAGGCTGGTTTTCCGGGCATCGGCCTGCTTGCAGTATGGCTGAGGAGTCCGAAGGGCGATCCATTTGCAGGCCCGCGCGAAGTTGTAACGGGCCGGGCAATCAGTGAGCCTTGTTAACGTGTCGTTGATGAACAGAGGCTTGCCCGGATGGCCGATCAGCCGATCACATTTGGCAAGATAGCCGATCAGCTTCGCAACAACGCTGGGATCGAGCGGCATCACGCCCTTTGCCGAGCTTCACCTGCCGGACGCGCAATACGTCATTATGGCGGTCGAGGTCATCAAGATCGAGCGTTAGCGCTCCGTTGATCCTCAGACAGGTGACCGCGATCAGCCCGAACAACATCGGGCAGGTCAGCCCGCGCGGGCCATAGATCGAGGGCAGCGCGTTGGTTGCTGTGATGATCGACCCGATTTCAGCGTCGGTGCAGATATGTAGGCGCAACCGGTTGAAGCCAAACCAATCAACAAATACCGATCTCTGTTCAGACGAACTCGGCGACCTCTCTCCCGCCCCGAGAGGTGATCAGACACACATTCGGGTGGATGACCCGATGGCGCCAAATGGTCCGGGACTACGAGAAGCGGATCAATGCCTCACAGACGATGATCTTCGTTGCCATGGGCGGCAATCTCCTACGAAGGAGTGCTAATTCTTGATTTTCCAAACAAACTCTAAAATCGCACGACTGGATCGGCGGCGCTCCAGCCAGAACACCGGCCGGAGCTACCTCACTCAGTTGCTAGCGTTTTGCACCGTCTGGATGGCGGCAGTAGCTGTCAAGATAGGGGTAAACATCTGACTGATCAGCTGCGTCATCTTGGCAGGTTGGTTTGCAGCAGCATTAGCAAAGTACAGCACGTCCTTGTCCCGCATCGCGAAATGCTGAGCGAGGAAGTAGGCGCCTGATTCCATCATATTAATGTGATAGACCACAGGCGTTTCTGTCCCCTGGGCGCCAGTTTCGTAGCGGAACACAAAGATCGCAGCTGCATCGCCGGCATTGGGTTCTGCGCCCCCTGCCTGTGCAACTGCCTCGACAAGCGACACACGCGAGCGGCTGAACGGAATCTGCTCAACGCGACCGGGCGCGCCAAGCACCGAGAAGGTGCGCGGGTTGTTGATCAGCATCAACCGATCGCCCGGATAAGCTCGCACGTCGAGCGCAGGATTATCATTCAGATCATTCAGGTAGATGTCGACGTTTTCACCCCGGCGGTTGACCCTGAGCATCACATCGCGCGCCGTACCACGATAGCCACCGGCAAGCGCAATCACGTCAGAGAGCGTCTCTCGGTTTGTCTGGAGAACAAGGCGCCCCGGCTTTGCGACTTCGCCGCTCACAATCACCGAATTTGTGATAACTTCAGCCTGCGTCACTATCACCTGCGGGTTCTGCGAGAGCCTTCGCAGCGACGAACGAATCAGCTTCTCCACTTCGCCGACGGTCCGTCCTAAAACGTGGAGACGGCCTGCATAAGGGATGTTGATATCGCCATCATCGTTGACACGCGTCGGCGGCAGCTTCTGAGCCTGTACACCGGGACTTGCTACGATCTGCGAGGTTTTGAGATCTCCTCCACCGCCCCCGGCTCCGCCAGTGGAGAACAAGGTCACACCAGCCTCATAGATGGTGACATCAAGAATATCACCGGGGCCAATAAGGTCTGTGGGTGGGGGAGCGTATTCGGCAAGCACCGCAGAAGCCGTAGCTGTAGGAGCAGGCGGCACGTCCGCACCGCTCCGCACCTCCGTGAGACGGATCGGCAGTTGCGCCTGGGCTGCAGACTTTTTGACCTGGCTGCCAGTGGGACCGCTCGTGGGAAGCGAAGCGCAACCGGACAGCAGACTTGCGAGTGCCATAAGGCTGGCGAACTTTTTTACCTGCATGGGGTGTGAAAACTCAGAAGACCTTGCAAGACTGCGGATTAGCAGGTGCCTTAAAGGGTGAATTCGTGATCGACAATAGCAACTTGACGTAATGCGCGAAGCTTGCGCGACGCAGCGTGTTGGACTAGCCCAAGCGCATTGGCGACGAGAGCGCCTGATAGCTTGCGAGTGCCTTGACAGCTTATGAATGTTGAACAGTCATTTCCGATAGAGGCGGCTGTGCCGGAGCGGCGTCCCGCGATTCTCGTTTGGTTGGAGAGACGGCGGTGGTTTGCGCTGTTCGTGATCCTCCCCACGCTTTTGGCCGCAATTTACTACGGGTTTATCGCATCCGATATTTACATTTCGGAATCGCGCTTCGTTATCAAAAGTTCCGATCAGAAGCGCTCGCAAATGTCGACGCTGGCGAACTTGATCCAGACAACCGGCCTTTCCGGCGGACAGGAACAGACAAATGAAGTGCTCGAATATGTCCGGTCGCGCGACGCGCTGAAGGCGTTGGAGCAGGAACCTGGCATGCGCTTGGCCTATGCAACGCCGCATGGCGATGCCCTGTCACGCTTTCCGATGCTATTCTTCGGGAACAGCTTCGAAGATCTTTACAAGTTCTATGGCAAAATGGTTGAGGCACGGCTGGATACCGAAACCAGCACTGCAATCATCTCGGTCAAGGCCTTTACCCCGCAGGACGCTCGCGCGATCAATGAGCATCTACTGAGATTGTCTGAGGGACTGGTCAATAAGCTCAATATCCGCGCCCAGAGTAAGGGCATCGCAGAGGCCGAGCGGCAGGTGGTGCTGGCGACTGAGCGGGCACGGCACGCCCGAGTTGCACTGGCTCAGTATCGCAATTCGCAGGATGTGATCGACCCAGCCAAACAGGCCGCCGGGGTGCTGGAAATTTCCAATTCCATGACCGCGCAACGAGCAGCCCTTCAGGCGCAACTTGATCAGATGCAGCAGGTCACGCCCGGCAATCCATCTATACCCGCTTTGCGCCAGCGGATCGCCGCGATTTCGACCCAGATCGCCTCGCAGGACGGTCGCGTGGTCGGCACCAACAGTGGTATTGCTTCGAAAATGGGCGGGTACGAAAACCTTTTGGTCGAACAGGAGTTTTCCACCGAAAGTCTGAACGTCGCCAACGCCGCGCTTGTTCAAGCGCGCGCTGAGGCGGTGCGCCAGCAATTCTACCTCGAGCGCGTGGTTGATCCCAACGTTCCGGATAAAGCGATGCTGCCACGTCGTTTGCTAAGTGTATTGGTCGTTGCGGCTACCGCGGCCTGCCTTTATTTTGTAGGCTGGATGCTGATTGTGGGCATTCTCGAGCACGCGCCGCAAGAGTGATGGACGCACCGATTACACTCCAGTTTCGTGAGGGCGCCCGCATCCAAATGCGCGTGCTCCATGCGCTGTTGATCCGCGAACTTCACACGCGCTTCGGGCGAGAAAATATCGGCTTCCTGTGGATCATGGTAGAGCCGCTACTTTTCGCCGGATTAGTTGCGACGATCTGGCGGTTCATGAAGGGGCCAGAAGAACACGGTGTCAGCGTTATTGCTTTCGTGGTGACGGGCTATATTCCAATCACTTTGTTCCGCCACTGCGTGGCACGGTGTTTGGCGCTCTTCCTTGCCAACAGCAGCCTGCTCTATCACCGGAGAGTGCATGTCGTCGATTTCATCTTTGTGCGATTCCTGATCGAGATGGTTGGAGGCATGATGGCGTTCCTATTCATTGGCTCCATTCTGATCATGTTCGATTTATTTCCGGTGCCTGCTGACCTCGGCATGCTGGTGGGAGGGTGGTTGCTCTATTCGCTGTTCACGCTGTCGCTGTGTCTGGTTATTGCGCCACTTTCGGAAATGTCCGAGGTGCTGGAGAAGTTTATTCCAGTGACGACATACGTCATGCTTCCATTTTCGGGAGCTTTTACGATGGTGTCATGGCTGACGCCGGGATTGCGGGCCTATATTCTGTGGTCTCCCTTCGTGAATGCAATGGAATTGATCCGCGGAGGGGTGTGGGGTGACAAGGTAGCGGTCTACTATAACATCTGGAACCCGCTCGGCTGCTCTCTGGTTCTTGCAGCAATCGGTCTAGGATTGTGTCGGCATGTCCGAAAGACGCTGGTGGTGCCATGATTGTCTGCCAGAATGTCTCCAAGATCTACAAGCATGGCGCTGGCGTTAAACGGGTATTCAGCGATGTGAATCTGTCAATTAACCGGGGGGAGCGCATGGCGTTCCTTGGCCGAAACGGCGCCGGTAAGACGACACTGATCAAGCTCATAGGTGGCGTTGAGCACCCGACCTCGGGCAAGATCTCGCGTTCGATGTCGGTATCATGGCCGCTGGGCTTTGCGGGGGGCTTTCAGGGCAGCTTGACCGGCTATGACAATGCCCGCTTCATTGCTCGCATCTATGACCGAAACTACGACCAGTTGAAGGCCTTTGTTGAGGAATTCACCGAGCTTGGTCAGCAGCTCAGAATGCAGGTCAAGACCTATTCCTCTGGTCAGCGAGCTCGGCTTGCCTTCGCCCTGTCGCTTGCGATTGAGTTCGACTGCTATCTAATAGATGAGATTATCCTTGTGGGTGATCAGAACTTCCACCGTAAATGTCGCTATGAATTGTTCGAGAAACGCGCTGATCGCGCCATGATCCTCGCTTCACACAGCATAGATGTCGTACACGAATTTTGTGACCGTGCGCTTATTATCCATGATAGCAGGGCAACCGTTTACGAGGATGTTCATCGAGCCACAGAGATATACAACAGCTTGTGAGCGAATCATGATGAAGATGATCAAACGAGGCTTCCATCGCCTCCGGACCGCTCGTCCTTCTGCGCCGTCGGGCCCATTTTTACCTGCACTAGGGCCTGTGGACGATATCCACACATTCCGTACGCCGAGCGGCCTTGCCGTTTCGGCGCAGCAACCCTCTCGATGGCTAGTGATTGGCTCCTGCCTTTCATCTGGGTTTGCAAGTATCGTTGGCGGCCTCCCTGATGCGCCGGAAGGCGATTACATTGTGTTTAACAATGCGGCGCACCTACCGGCAACACCGCCGCGTCAGATTGGCGACTATGACCTGATATTCATCCAAATTCCGCTGCGTTCTGTGGTGCGCGACCTTGCTCACGCGCGGTTGGCCTATGACGATGTGGACGGGTTCAAAGCATTATTCGAGGAATCAAGCGCACGTCTTGCGATGATGTTTGAGGCGGCCACTCGCTACTCCCGGGAAAGCGGAATTTTGACCGTGGTCTCGACATTGGTCGCTCCGCAGATGTCATCGATCGGACGGGTGATGGGGGGGCGCGACCTACGCTGCTTCACCTGGTTCGTCGATAGGCTTAACGACAGTTTGTCCGACCTTGTGGCGGGCCTCGAAAACACCTTCTTGCTCGAACTCAAGCCAATCATCAGTACGTACGGCAGCAAATATTTTCAAGACGATTTCATATGGCAGCTTAACCATGCGGCAGCAGTGGGTGACAATGATTTTGCTGGCGACCAGGACCGACTTCATCCGGTAGTGCCAGTCAGCCAGGAAATGCCCTTGCGGGGCCCCGATTTCGTCATCGCCATGTGGCACGAGATCGCCGCAATCTGGCGGACGGTGAAGCGAATTGACGCGGTCAAGCTCGTTATCTTCGACCTTGATGACACGCTTTGGCGCGGGGTCGTCGCTGAACTCGATGAGCCTGATCCAATCTCGGTCGAGGGATGGCCACTTGGCATGGCCGAAGCCGCGCTCTACCTGAAGCAGCGAGGCGTCGTTATTGCGATAGCCAGCAAAAATGATGAAGAGCGCGTCCGCGCAATTTGGGGAAGCATGTGGCAGGGCCGCCTGCGGCTCGAGGATTTCGCGGTGCTGCGGATCAACTGGCGCAGCAAGGTCGAAAATATCACTGAAATTATCAATGAAATCAATGTATTGCCGGATTCAGTGGTTTTTGTGGATGACAACCCGGTGGAGCGCGAACAGGTCGCGAATGCCATCCCCGGCATTCGCACGCTGGGATCGAGCCTTTACGACGTGCGTCGCGTCCTCATGTGGAGCGCCGAGACACAGCCTTCGATGATGACTGCAGAATCGGCTCGGCGGGGCGAAATGATCCGGGCTCAAGGGGCGCGTGAAACTGCGCGTAGCCACGCGATCGATCGCGTGGCATTCCTTGCCTCACTAGCGATCCGGCAGGACTTTCATTCAATTGGCGGTGTCGAGGATCCGAAGTTCGAGCGCGTTTTCGAACTTCTTAACAAGACGAACCAGTTCAACACTACCGGCCGACGCTGGACGCGCGAGGAGCTTAAAACCGCGTTTGCACGGGGCATGAGCATCACTGCATTTGATGTGGAAGATAAGTTTACTCCATACGGTCTTGTCGGCATGGCTCTGGTCGAAAATGGCAAAATAATCCAGTTTGTAATGAGTTGCCGAGTGATTGGGCTAGATGTCGAACTTGCCTGCCTCGACCATCTCAAGGCCGGATGTGAACGCCTTGTGGGCCGTTATATCGAGACAGGAAAGAACTTCCTCTGCTCGGACTTGTTTGAGCGCACGGGCTTTACACGAACTGGTGACGAGTGGGTTTGGGAGAGAGAGCTGGCGGAAGCATGCCAAGCCTAACTGCGGCGGATTTCACACAAGAGAACTATTGCTCACACCTCAAGAATTAATTTCAAGTGCTGATGAGAAATTCAATTGAAAAAATCGTTATAGAAAGTCTTCCTATGCAGTGTTCTGTCTGCGGCGCAAACGCAAATTTGTGGATGAATGTGGATGGGCACGACTACAGTGAATGTGATGACTGTGGTTGCATTGCATTAAATGCGGAGGATATGGCGAAAGTCGATGCCGGAACATTTCCACGTCGATATGATCCCGACTATTGGGCTAGTGAATTAGGAGCGGCAAAAGACCGTTCATGGGGTAGTTCGCTATCGAGGTTTGCAGAGACGGTGCTTTTCTGCCGCAGGCCGATCAAGAAGTTTGTCGATATCGGGACGGGACCCGGGTACCTTCTCGAAGCTCTGGATACACATCTTCCAGGGTCGAGTTCCCTGTTTTACGGGGTGGAACTATTCCCCCCCGAGGACCACTGCGGACACCCCAACTACATCATGGGTGAACTTGGTGATGTACCTCATATGTTCGATGCAGGCTTGTGTGTCGAGGTATTCGAACACCTGACACCTAGCATGTTGGCCAGACTGGCACGATCGATGGCAGATCGCTCCAATCCAGAAGCGCTTTACTTGATAAATACGGGCCTGCCAAAGTTCGTTCGCAATGAAATGCCCAGCTATATTGATCCATTAGGTCGGGGGCATATTGTTTCATGGGGACTGCCGGCGATCCGCACGATTTTTGAGCCGCTGGGTTTCACGGTGTTCGAGTTGATGGGACGCGATTGGGCATTCGTTCTAGAATATCGGGGGAAGGAATCCCTGCCTCCAGAAGACAGAATCTGGACGGCACCGGAAGATAACCGAAAAATCCTCATGGACCCGGTCATGGGGAGTGTGTTTTACAGCCTCGCTATCGACGGCGCGCGGGCCTATAGATAGGCAGGCGCTCCTTGGCTACTTTTGGCAGCAGAAGACGAACGTGCCGCCGACATGCTCGTCGACCACGCCGTGCCTTAGGGAAATGACATAGCGCATGAAGGCGTTGGAAAAACCTGCGCTGCGGGCACGGTCGAGGATGTCCCAACCTGGCGTTTCAAACACCAGGACACCTTTGTCGTTCATCGGATCGCCGTGATATTCGGGTTCGAGCAGATGGACGAGGTTGCCGCTATCATCCAACATGGCGCGCTTCAGTGATGTGTCGCTGAAATAATTGAATGGCACGGTGCCCACGTGCCAACCGCCGTGACGTAAGACCCGGCAAATTTCGGCCAATGCCTCATCTACCGAGGGAACGTGTTCGAGAACCTCGTTCGTCGAAACGATGTCGAAAGAATCCGACTTGAGCGACAGGTTTTGCAAATCTTCAAAGGGGATGGGATACATCGCCTCGCGCTGTATTGGGTCAAGCGTGAACTCGGATCCGGTGAAGCGCGGATACACCCCTCGCATTCGCAGCGCGAACGGCGTAGTTGCTTCGGCCGCGTAGATCGCGGGGGAATAAAGCCTCTGCTCTTCGATAATCTGGTTGATTACCAACAGGACTGCCCGCACCCGTGAACAAACGCCACGATAGCTGAGACCCTCACGCAAAGCAGAGATGTTTTCAAGTTCGCTGTTGGCAATGTGCAAGGCTGTGAGTGGTTCGATGCATCCGTTTGTGACAATCGACGCAGCCCATTCACGGAATAAATCCTGGTTGCACAAGTCGCCGTGTAACTGTCGGAACGACAGCCAATCGGCAAGGCTGGAAATGTCTTCCATAACTTCCATTTGCATGGCGTCCCCGGCATGGTCGATTGATTTGTTTAGGCGTGGCCATTCCAGTTTCAACACCGATGTCTCCTGGGCAGGAATTCAAACACATGCTCGGTCAATCATCACGTACTCTGGCCGCATATTATGACACATGCAATAATTTGATCGTTCAAAAAGCGCTCCGCCAAATTTCTGTAAATTCTGTGAGGCACGAGCTTTACAGGCACGGTCTCGGCACTATGCAAAGGTGTTCCGATTGATGCCCGGCGGGAGGGTACTGGCCCATCGCGCTGCGGGGTTTGAACAAGACAGGCACGAAAAGAATGAACCGGGAACTGGAACGTTTTGACCCAGCTGAGCAGGCTGGCCGGATTTCGTACGAACACCTCCATCGGTACGCGCTTTGTCGCGAATACGTGGCAGGGATGCGAGTGCTCGATATGGGGTGTGGTACCGGATACGGTAGCGCAATCCTTTCCGGCGCTGCCGCGAGCGTCATCGGAGTTGATATCAGTGATGTGGCAATTCGCGCCGCCCGGAAGCGCTATGGAAGTGCGACGAATCTCGAATATCGGTGTGCGAACTGCTACGATATGCCCTTCGAGGACGGCAGCTTTGATGCCGTTGTTGCCAACGAAATCATCGAGCATGTTGAGGATCATGACGCATTTGTTGCCGAGGCGCGGCGCGTCCTCAAGTCTGACGGCCTGTTCCTTGTTTCGACGCCCAACAAACCGGTCTATAATCGCTACAAAGCCCCCAACGTCTACCATGTCTCGGAGATGGACGTCTTCGAGTTTCGCAGCCTCTTAAGCCGCTACTTTTCGAATATCCGTCTGACAGGAACCCGCATGGCGCTGGTTTCGACGAGTTTCGTACTGGACGGATTTGAGAAGCTAGGAAATTCGACCAACGCCACGGTGTTCCGAGGGATGACTTCGAAAGCGGTTGGCGAAGGCATTGCAAAGGATGAATTCCGTGTTAGCGATCCCGAATATGTCCTAGCGGTCTGCGCGCAGCGTGAATTCGACGCTCTGGAAAACCATTCCAGCCTGTTCTACTCGCGCGAGGATGACTTGTGGCTAGAGCACGAGCAGATCATGGGGTGGGCTTCGAGGCTTCACGAGGAAGATGAATTGCTGCGCGCCCATCTGCAAGGCGCGCGCGAGGATCTCGAAGCTAGGGTGGCAGAACGGGACGAAATACGGCGGGAGAGTCAGGCGCTGCAATCGCGATTGGATGATCTACGCAGCGCGTCCTCTGCGTCAACAGAGGCTCTAAACCAACATCGACTTGTCCTTGAACGGGAGGCCTCGCGACAGCTTGAGATCACTTCGCGGCTGCTTGGCAAAATTAGCGGCATTGCAGTGGCCAGCGACCCGGTGGCGGTAATCGAAGGGCTGTTCGAAATTCAAACGAAGTTCACCGTGCAGCAATCGCGGCTTGAAAAGTTGGACGAGGCCGAGCGCAGAGCTCAGGAACTGGCGGTCGAACTCGACGAGATACGTCAGACGCGAGCGACCGAGCTAGCGAGAGCCGACGAGACTATCCGGTCATTGCATGGAGTTATTGCAGAAGGCCGATCCGAGCTTGCCAGGGTGCAACAAGAGCTCCAGTTGGTTCAGAGCGATGACGCCGTTGCGGTGCAGCCGTTCGGGATTGCTGCTCCGCAGGGGGAAGGCAGCGGTTTCGGGCAGTTGCAGGCCCGACGGCAGCAATTCGTCACTTCTCACAGGATCATTCGCTCACAGCTAGCCGACGCGACGCGCGCTATGCAGGGGCGCATCCCTCAAGCACAAGCCCGGCAAAGGACATGGAAACATAAGCTGCTGGCCCTCCCTGCACCTCTTAATACGGTGCTTTTCGACAGGGAATGGGTTGCAAGGCAGTTGCCGGGCAAAGGCAGACTTTCGCTTCGAACATTTGTAGTCGATCCGCAATACAATCGGATCGATCCACATCCGCTGTTTTCCGCCGGTGAGTATCTGGACCGCTATCCCGACGTAGCGGCAGCGGGAATGTCGCCGCTTTTGCACTATGTGCTTCATGGCTGGCGCGAGGGCCGCGAGCCGCACCGTTATTTCGCCAACGACTGGTATCTACACAAGAACCCGGACGTGGTAGCCGAAGGAACGATCAGTCCGCTCGATCACTACCTGATCCATGGTTGGCGTGAAGGACGCTGGCCTAACCCAGTGTTCGATCCGCAAGGCTATCTGGACCGTTATCCCGACGTCGCGCAGGCAAATCTCGAGCCACTCACCCACTACATTATGTATGGGAAGGCGGAAGACCGTGAGCCTCTTGGTCGCTCGCTAGATCCGAATTGGCGACGTTTCGTGCCGTCTTCCCGACGTGCGATTACACCGATGGATTATCTGCTGCACGATCCTGTGGCTGAGGTTCCAGTCGATCCCGCTGCCCTGCAGCAGGCTGGCAGAGATCACAGAGACTGGCCGCCGGCCCCGCTGGGCAATTACTGGCCTCCACAGCGCCTGCGTGACTTCATCGTCGAGGGATATGGCGAGAAAGTGCTTGGTCTTTACTGGTACGCTCTTTCAGTAATGGAGTCGTTCAGCGCTTGTGCTGATGAGTTCGCGGCCTCGGATACATGTGCGCAGATCGTTTCGCGTCTGCGCTCGCTGTCGAAAAGCAGAGCAGCAGAAGCCAACACGGTGCCGGATGCCTCGGTCATCATTCCCGTCTACAACAACATACTAGACACGCTACTTTGCCTACTCACGGTACTGGAATCGGATGGCGAGTGCACGCTTGAAGTCATTATCGGGGACGACTGCTCAAGTGACGCCACGCAGCAGATCATCGGTGATATCGCCGGGGTGGGCGGTGCAGTTCGTTATATGCGCCACCCCTCGAACCTTGGTTTCCTTGGCAACTGCAACGCAGCGGCCGCTCAGGTGCGCGGACGACATGTCGTCCTACTAAACAATGATACGCTGGTCATGCCACGATGGCTCGACAACCTGCTCGCGCCGTTCAACGACGTCGAAGGCGTAGGCTTTTCCGGAGCCAAACTGATCAACTGGGATGGCACACTTCAGGAAGCGGGTGGCATCTTCTGGGAAGATGGTTCGGCATGGAACTTCGGTCGTGGGCAGGAAAACGCTCGTGCTCCTGAATTCACCTATATGCACGACGTGGACTACTGCTCAGGCGCGGCAATTGCGATCCCGGCGCATTTGTGGCGCAAGGTCGGTGGATTCGACCCATTGTTCCAACCCGCCTATTGTGAGGACGCCGATCTTGCTTTCCGTCTGCGGGCCGAGGGTTATCGTACCGTACTGGCAGCGAGTTGCGAGGTAATCCACCACGAAGGTCGCAGCCACGGTCGTGATCTATCGGCAGGGATCAAGGCCTATCAGGTTACGAACCAGCAGCGCCTGCTTGAACGCTGGCGCGACGTTTTGGCGCGCGAGAACTTCCCCAATGCGCGAAACGTCTTACGCGCACGCGACCGTTCGCGGAACAAGCGGCACGTCCTCATTGTGGATCACTACGTACCGCAGTGGGATCGCGATGCCGGATCGCGCACCATGCGCCAGTTTATGGATACGTTGGTTGACGATGGCTGGGCGGTCACCTTCTGGCCAGACAATCTATTCCGAGATCCAGACTATACACCGGCCCTGCAAGCCAGGGGCGTGGAGGTGATCTACGGCAAGCAGTTCGCCGGCGGATTTGCTCGGTTTCTTGAGGACCGAGAGGGGCTTTATGATGCGGTTCTGCTAAGCCGTCCGCACATCTCGGAACGGTATATCGACGATGTTCGCAGGCTTTCCTCGGCGCGGATCGCCTATTACGGTCATGATGTACATTTTCAGCGCATGATCGCACAGCGAGAAAAAGGCGATGAAACGGTCCCTCCAGCAGCGATTGAAGCGCAGCGTCGTCAAGAACTGGACATCTGTTCGCGCAGCGACACAGTCCTCTACCCAAGCCGCGAGGAGGCTGAACTGATAAGGGGCCTCGTTCCGGGGAATGTCAGGGTCATGTCGATTGCTGCCTACAGCTTTGCGAAAGCCAAGCTCGATTTGTCGCGCGCTTCGCTTGTGGCACGAAATGCTGATAGACCGGACGTCGCAACGCTGCTCTTCGTCGGCGGGTTCGCCCATACGCCCAATATCGACGGCATTCTGTGGTTTTGCGACAACGTCATGCCGTTGTTGCGGGAGACAGGACTTCGCTTCAGGCTTGTGATCGTCGGGTCCAATGCTGGAGCCGATGTCTGGTCGCTTGAGGCAGGCGATGTCGAGGTCCTTGGCTTTGTTACGGATGAGCACCTTGCGGAACTCTATCAAACGGCAGCCGTCGTCGTTGCGCCGTTGCGCTTCGGTGCGGGGGTGAAAGGCAAAGTGGTAGAAGCGATGGCTAATGGCGTTCCCGTGGCGACTACAACAATTGGTGCGCAGGGTCTGGAAAACGCAGATCGCTACCTTTTTGTTGGAGATACTCCGGAGGAGCTTGCCGATGCAGTGAAGTCTGCGCTCGACCCCGAAACGGGGCGAAAGCACGCTGCAAAGGCGCTCGATTATGTCGAGGACCATTATTCTGGTGCAGCCATTAGTTCGGCTCTACGCAAAGCATTCGCCGCTTCGGAATGATTCAAAGCCAAGAAGGGATTATGTCTCAGTCACTTCGCCATCCTAATGTGCGTGCCCGCGCGCCTCTTCGCCTCGGCCTTGGGGGCGGCGGCACCGACCTTGCGCCGTACTGCATCGACCATGGCGGTGTTGTTCTCAACGCCACGATAGACCGCTACGCCTACGCCCACCTCGCATTGCGGGATGACGATGCGATCGTTTTCAAGGCAGATGATCTTGCTCGAGAGGAAACGCTGCCTTGCATGATCGATTTCGATATATGCGATGGACTTCGCCTGCATCGCGCTGTCTATCGGCACATGATGGTCAGTTACAACGACGGTAAGGCCATCCCGCTGACCATCAGTACCACGATCGACGTGCCGGAAGGGTCAGGCCTTGGCGCGTCTTCCGCGCTGACCGTGGCGCTGATTGAAGCATTCGTTACAGCGATGGAACTGCCACTCGGACCTTACGAGATCGCGCGCCTCGCTTTCGATGTTGAGCGCGTGCAGTTGGGCATGGCGGGCGGCCAGCAAGATCAATATGCAGCTGCATTCGGTGGACTCAACTTCATCGAATTTCTGCAAGGCGGCACGGGCGTAATCGTCAACCCGCTACGGCTGAAGTACGATCACCTTTGTGAATTTGAGTCATCACTGGTCATTTGCTTCAGCGGCCAGTCCCGCGAGTCCGCCAGTATCATTAGCCAGCAGCTCGGTGGACTGAAGCAGCATGATCCAGGAGCAATCAGGGCGATGCACGAGATCAAGGAACATGCCTTCGCCATGAAGGGCCGTGTGCTGGCTGGTGACTTCAAGGGTATGGCGGACGTTCTGCGGCAGTCCTGGCTGGCGAAAAAGCGCACAGCTTCCTCAATTAGCAATTCCACGGTCGACCAGTTGCTAGAAACGGCAATGAATGCGGGCGCATGGGGAGGCAAGGTTTCTGGCGCGGGCGGCGGCGGATTTATCATGCTGCTGACAGATCCCGAGAAGCGTTTCGGCCTGATCCGTACGCTCAACGCCGCCGGTGGAAACGCAAGCGCGATCAAGATGACGTTCGAAGGCGCAGAAGCGTGGGTGGTGGAATGATCGTCCGACAGTGCGTGATCTTGCTGGGCGGGGCCGGAACCCGCCTGGGAGCACTTACCCGTGATACGCCCAAGCCGCTTCTGCCAGTGGGCGGGAAGCCCTTCGTTGATGTGTTGGTCGGTGAGGCGATAAGGCGTGGCTTTAGCGATATCGTGCTGCTCGCCGGGCATAACGCACATGTTGTGGACGATTACGCGCGGGGCCTTTGCCAGCGCCTTCCCGCAGGCGTTCGGCTCACTGTTTTGACAGAGCCGGAACCCTTGGGAACAGGGGGAGCATTGACCCATGCGCAAGACTTGCTTGCCGATCATTTCCTGCTCTTGAATGGCGATACTTGGTTCGATTTCAACTGGCTTGATCTTGCGGATCTTGCGGTGGAGGCTAGCGCGATCGCCGCACGGGAAGTGCTTGCTGCGGATCGTTATGAAAGCCTGCTCCTGGCGGGAGACATGGTCTCCGCAATTGTCCCGCGTGGTTTGGGCAGCAGTCCCGCGCTCATCAATGGCGGGGTCTACTGTTTGCGAAAGGCCGATCTCGCCGGGTTTTGCGGTAAGTTCTCGATAGAGGACGACTTGCTGCCGCACCTTGTGGCTCAAGGGCGGCTGCGCGCGCGACGTTATGAGGGCTTCTTCCTCGACATAGGCATTCCGGAGACTTTTGCTTCGGCCCAGGTGGACATCCCTCGCCAGCAACGTCGTCCGGCATTGTTCCTTGATCGTGACGGTGTGCTTAATCATGATCTCGGTTATGTCGGGTCATCCGAACGCTTCGACTGGGTTGATGGCGCGGTCAAGGCCGTCCGCCTCGCCAATGATCTGGGCTTCTATGTTTTCGTCGTCACCAATCAAGCTGGTGTTGCGCGCGGGTATTACGGAGAGGAAGACGTTATTGCCCTTCACCTTTGGATCTCGGCGCAACTACGCGAGGCCGGGGCCTGGATCGATGATTTTCGCTATTGTCCACATCATCCGGAAGGGGTTGTCGAAGCCTATCGTGGAACCCATGCTTGGCGAAAGCCAGAGCCGGGGATGCTGCTCGACCTAATGGACACTTGGCCGGTGCTCCGTGAGAACAGCGTGCTTGTCGGTGATCAGCAGAGCGATGTTGATGCTGCTGGAGCTGCCGGCATTCGTGCTGCACGCTTCACTGGCGGCAACCTTCTTGATTTCGTCATTCCGTTGCTCACTGATACCGCTCTGGGAAAGAATCGACTGGCGCAATGACCGGCCCGCAGGAAAAGAACGTGATGATGATCAACCCGGAAGCTGCCGTTTTCGAGGCGCGGCAACGGGCGCGGGCGTGGTTTCTCGATTCGGCGGCACCGCTTTGGGCAAGGCGTGGGCGCACGGCGTCAGGTCTGTTTGCGGAACGCATGTCGCTCTCTGGTGAGCCTGATTCCTCCTACTTCCGCACATTCGTTCAGGCGCGACACATCTATTCCTTCATCACCGCAGGCAAGCTAGGCTGGACCGGGCCGTGGCGGGATATCGTCGCAGAAACTATCGACGTGCTGGTATCTAAAGCTCGCCGTGCAGATGGATTCTATGTTCACCGGCTCGATGTTGAGGGCGCCCATCTTGATCTACGCGCCGACCTCTATGATCAGGCGTTTGTGCTTTTTGCGCTTGCTACTGCAGGCGATGCACTCGGCCGCATCGATTTGTATGATCGTGCTGAGGACCTGCTCGACCGGATCGAGACAAAATGGCGCCACCCAGCAGGTGGCTTCCGAGAAGGTGAGATCGTCGACGCCAGAGTCCGGCGACAGAATCCCCACATGCATCTGCTGGAAGCTTTCCTTGCTCTTCACGAAGCCAGCGGACGTGAGCGCTTTCGGACCGCGGCACTCGATATCGCAAGCCTTGCGGCAACGCGTTTCATCGACCCGGATACCGGGGCGTTGCTAGAATATTTTACTGACGACCTTGAGCCAGCCGCAGGTGTCGAGGGGCGAATAGTCGAGCCTGGCCATTGTTTCGAATGGGCGTGGTTATTTGAACGTCTTGCACAGTCGGGATGGCAGGACGGCGCGCGCGTCGCTGACAGGCTCACAGCTTTCGCACGGCAACATGGCATTGATGGGCTCCGCAGGGTAGCAATCAATGAAGTCTTGCTCAACGGAAGCGTACACGATTCCCGGGCCCGCCTTTGGCCACAGACTGAAAGGATCAAGGCTGCGGCAACGCGGTTACGCCGACTGGGTACTGCTTGCGAAAGACAAGAACTGGCAGCCGCTGCGTTGGGATTGGAACGCTATTTTGATGTTGCGGTACCGGGGTTGTGGCGGGACAAGCTTGCTGCCGACGAAACATGGATTGAGGAGTTTGCACCGGGAAGCTCGCTCTATCATATCGCGTGCGCATACTGTGAACTGCTGACCGATTGAGAGCAGGTGTTTCTGTTTCTGGTTCTGATTGGATCGCGAGGTTTGCGATTAATTTAGCTTGAATCGCCCTCGGGTTACCGCGGACGCGTTGACGAAATTTCATAACCTCCTGACCGACGCCCTCGTCATGAGAGCGGTCGATGGGGCATGATCTGGAAATCATCTCCGAGACTTTGCACTGCTACTACCGCCATGCCCTCAGGAGCCAGGCGCGCACGTTGAAAGTAACCATCCGATTGAGCTTTCAATTACCCACAAGTGGTTCGGCGGCGAGCTCGACCCCAAGTTGGATGTCCATGAGTCGGGTCCAACCTCGCCACATGATCATGTTGCCGGGCGGCGGATCATGTCGTCGACCGAGATAGCCGCCCAAGCGCGCGATCTCAGTCAGGTACGATGAAATCGGCGGCGCGGTTGCAGTCATTCTCCCGGCGCGGGCGGCAATTCGGTCAATGATCTCGATTTCGGTGGCTGTCAGTGCGGACCCGGGATCATCATTGGGGTGCGCTCTGTTCAGCATCGTGAGCCAGAAGATTCGCCAGCCCAGAATGCAGAATATGGCTATCAGGTTGACCAGTCGCTCGGCTGCGCGCAGCTTGAGTTTCTCGGCGTTGAAGCCTGACTTGAGGATCTTGAAGAACAGCTCGATCTTCCATCTCATCGAGTACCAGGCCATTTTCTCGATCGCCTCCGCGGCCGTTCCGACAGGAAGATCGGTGAGCAGCTTCCAGTCGATCGGTTTGCGCCCTTCGGGAGGGTCGACTTCCACGGCGTGGATCACGGTCAAGCTGAGTGGTGGGTAGCGCCGCGCTTTGCCAATGGGCGGCAGAACGCCGATGCGCTTGTACTTCAGGGCCAGTTTCACGCGGCTACCGTCGGCGATCTCGAACTGGTGATGTCCCTCGACAGCGACCTCGGCCATCTCGGCCGACACGGTGTGCTTGCCGTCGCCGGCCAGACGATCAACGCAAGTGCGGACGACAAAGTGGGTCCCGAGCTCCTGCGTCGCGCAGTAGAATTCATAGATGTCGTTCTCGCGATCGCCGACGTGAACGATGCGGGCGGGATCCCCTCCGAGCAATGCCGTCGAGCCGCGCATATTCTCGAGCCAGCGAATGCTTTCTTTTGTCTCGATCGGCACGCGGGTCTGGTTGACCTTGCGTTTGAGCGCCAGCAGCCCTTTGAATTGTGCACGGCTCCAGAAGCGGGCAGCTGTCAAGCCGAGGGGAAGCCCTTCAAGCGTGATGGCCAGACTGGCATGCATCATCACGCCGCACAGCTTGTGCTGGCGCCAGCGGCCTTCCTTGTCGCGCCCGCTGTTCACATGCTTGGTGTAGCCGATGCTGTCTGGTGCTGATCGCTGGTAGACGAATTCTGTGGTGTCCTGCAGCACAAGCAGGGTGCCATCGCAGATGGCTGCACGACGCGCTGTCGCTTGGAAATGGCCAGCCAGAATGTGCTCTTCGGTGACCGAGCTGTTCGACAAGAAGCGGTACGCCGCTTTGGTGTTTGCCCAGTCTTCACACGCCAACGGCTGACCTGTTGCGCTGTCCAAGCAGCACATCAGTTTGCGCAGCCGATTACCAAGCCGAGCATCGCCGAACCTGGTGTTGTCTATTTCTCCGTCGATCCAGGTCTCACCTTCATCTCCGTCGTTCGCCATGGCACGCACCCCGCAGGTTCCGTGCCTGAGCAGGAATCACAGCCGAGTCAGAGGCTTCAACCGTAATGCGCTTGCGGATTCCGGGGTTATCGCGCGCACCATTCCGAATTGATGGCGCGCAGGATTCCGAGGTGATCGCGCGCAGCGTTCCGAGAATTATCCGCGCAGCATTCCGAGATGATCGCGCGCAGTTTGGGATGACGTGAAGCCTGATCGTTGGGACCAATTCACTGGCTGAGCAGCCAGGAGGATTGGATGCCGACGAGGAGGATTGCGATGCGCCATGTGCGCGAGATATTGAGACTGAGCCTGGACGCCAAGCTCTCGACCCGAGCTGTAGCAGAGCATGTCCGGACGGGGGCGACCACGGTACGCGACACGCTCAGGCGGTTTGATCAATCCGGGTTATCCTGGCCATTGCCACCCGAGATTGGCGATGCGGATCTGGAGGAACGGCTCTACGGCGTACCCGGCGTCAAACCCGGGCGGCGTAAGCTCCCGGAGCCGGACTGGCCGGTGGTAGCGCGCGAACTGAAGCGCAAGCACGTGACACTGCAAGTGCTTTGGGAGGAGTACCAGGCCGAGCATCCGGACGGGTATCGATACTCGAGATTTTGCGATCTGTTCAGACGCTGGGAAGGCCGCCTGCCGCTGGTCATGAGCCAGAACCATGCCGGCGGCGAGAAGCTGTTCCTCGACTACGCTGGCGACACGGTGCCGGTCGTGGTGGACCGCAGGACCGGAGAAGTCCGCGGTGCCCACATCTTCGTCGCCGTGATGGGCGGATCGAGCCTGTCGTTCGCCCTGGCAACGTGGACCGAGCAGTTCCCCAACTGGATCGCGGGCAACAATGCCGCCTTCGCCTTCTTCCGCGGCGTTCCCCAATTGCTGGTGCCCGACAATGCCAAGGTGGCGGTGATCAAGGCCTGTCACTTCGATCCTCAGGTGAACCGCAGTTACACCGACATGGCCCGGCATTACGGTACGGCGATCCTGCCGACGCGGCCGCGCAAGCCGCGGGACAAGGCCAAGGTCGAAGCCTGCGTCGGTATCGTCGAGCGCTGGTTGCTTGGCCGCTTGCGCAACCGGATCTTTTACAGCCTCGCCGAGGTCAACGCGGCGATCGCCGAATGCCTTGCCGATCTCAATGATCGGCGCGTGCTGCGCCAGTTCGGCAAGACGCGCCGCCAGCTGTTCGACGAAGTCGATGTTCCAAACCTCAAGCCGCTGCCGGCAGAGCCGTGGGTTCACGCCGAATGGCGACGCTGCCGCGTCGGGCTCGATTATCATATCGCGATCGAGCGGCATCATTACTCCGTCCCGCACCGCTTCGCGCGCCGCGAGGTCGAAGCCCGCTTCACTGCCAGCACGGTCGAAATCTTCCTGGGAGGCGAGCGTATCGCCGTGCACATGCGCGGCAGCGGGAATGGCCGGCACACCACCGTCCCCGAGCACATGCCCTCCAGCCATCGCCGCTACGGCGAATGGACGCCGGCGAAGATCCGCGAAGAGGCAAGCCGGATCGGGCCAATGCTGTCCTTGCTGGTGGAGAAGGTCATCGAGGCAAAGCCCCATCCGGAACAGGGCTACCGGTCCTGCCTGGGCATTATCGGGCTCGAGAGGCGCTTCGGTGCCCAGCGGCCTGAGGCCGCGGCGCTGCGCGCGCTGGAAATCCAGGCGCGCAATTATCCGTCGGTCAAATCGATCCTCGAGAAGGGGCTCGACCAGGTGCCCGTTCCCCAATCCCCCGAGCAAGAGCCGATCATCCACTCCAACATCCGCGGCTCAAGCTACTACAACTGAAGGAGCAAGAATGCTGAAGCATCCCACTCTGGACCTTCTGGGCCAACTCGGCCTCGCGGCATGGCCAAGGCCTTCGCCGAGATGGAAAGCAACGATGACGCAGCCAGTCTCAGCCACGCAGAATGGCTGGCGCTGCTGCTCGACCATGAGGCCACCTACCGAAATGACAGACGCCTCGCTCTGCGCCTGCGACATGCCAAGCTGCGGCACCGCGCCGTGCCCGAGGATGTTGATTATCGAACGCGGCGCAGCCTTGACCGCCGGCTCTTCGAAACGCTGCTCGCCGGAGAATGGATCTCCAGGCACGAGAACTTGGCCATTATCGGCCCGACCGGCATCGGGAAAAGTTGGTTGGCCTGTGCGATCGGCCACAAGGCTTGCCGCGATAACCGTTCGGTTCTCTACACCCGGTTGCCGCGGCTGATCGACGAACTCACCCTGGCCAAGGGTGACGGCCGTATCGCTGCTCGCATGAAAAGCCTTGCCAGGGTCGATCTGCTGATCCTGGACGATTGGGGTCTTCAGCCGCTCGACGGCAACGCCCGGCACCATCTGCTCGAAATCCTCGAAGACCGCTACGGTCAGCGCTCCACGCTGGTCACCAGCCAGCTTCCGGTGGCCCGCTGGCATCAGACCATAAACGATCCGACCTACGCCGATGCGATCCTGGACCGCCTCGTTCACAATGCACATCGGCTCGAACTCGAGGGGGAATCCATGCGTCGACCTGCAGCCGCCGCCCCGGCTTGACCAAGCCGCCAACATAGGTGACATCCACAACCAACGATCAGGCGCTTCAACTGCGCGCCATCAGATCGGAACGCTGCGCGGCATCAAATCGGAATGCCTGCGCGCGATGGTCGGAATCCGCATGCGCTCACGGGAATCACGCGTGCGACCACTTGTGGGTAATTGAAAGCTTCACCGGACGGCTACTTCGCTGAAGGCGATAATCGCCGACTTGCAGGCGGAAAACGCGAAGCTGGCGGCAACGGTACGTGCACATGATCTGGTGGTTCAGGCACTGCGTCTGCGCATTGCAAAACTTAAGAAACAGGCCTTCGGCAAATCCTCGGAAAAAATCGAACGCGAGATCGAGCAGCTGGAATTGGCGCTAGAGGACATTCTGGTCGCCGCGGCACAAACCGTCGCTTTGCCGAGCGATGTCGAAGAGGATGAGACCACTGCGCATGTAGACAGCGCACGGGCCATGGCCCGGCGTCCGCGCGTTGCGTCCGACACGCCGCGCGAGCGAAAAGAACTCGACCCGGGCAGCGCCTGTCCCGATTGCGGGGGCGAGTTACGCCTCGTCGGCGAGGACATGAGCGAAATCCTCGAGATGATCACAGCCAGGCTGAAGGTGATCGAGGTAGCGCGGCCGAAGAAGTCCTGCCGCTGCTGTGAGATAATGGTGCAGGTGCCGGCTCCGAGCCGTCCGATCCCCGGCAGCATGGCCGGAAGCAGCCTGCTTGCCTACGTGCTCGTCTCAAAGTTCGACGATCACTTGCCGCTGTACCGCCAGAACGAAATCCTTGCCCGCATGGGCGCTGACATTCCCCGCAGCACGCTGGCTGACTGGTGCGGCAAGGCCATGCGAACCCTGCAGCCTCTGGTCGAGCGTATTGAGGCCTCGGTCCTGGCCAGCGTCATTATCCATGCCGATGACACGCCGATCCAGGTGCTGGATCACACAAGGCGGGCCAAGGGGCTCGGTAAGGGCGTGAAGCAAGGCAGGATCTGGGGTTATGTCTGCGATCAGCGTCCGTGGAACGGGCCGGCACCGCCAGGTGTAGTTTATCGCTTTGCCCCCAACTGGAAGGCGGAGCACGTGCAAAACCACCTTGGCAGTGCGAGCGGCATTCTCCAGGCCGACGCTTACAAGGGGTATGCGAAGCTGTACGAGCCCGGCGCGGATGGCAAACCGCGCTTCCGGGAAGCTGCTTGCTTCGCCCATTGGCGGCGTGACTTCCACGACATCTGGAAAGCGAACAGATCACCGATAGCGCGAGAGGCCCTCGATCGTATCGGCCAGTTGTACGACATCGAACGTGAAATCGCCGGTAAACCTGCCGATGTTCGGCGTGCCGTCCGCCTGGAGCATAGCAAACCCAAACTCGAGGCGTTGCGCGCCTGGGCCGAGCAGCAACTTACCTGCATCCCCGTCAAGGGCGACTTGGCCAGCGCTATTCGTTACGGCTTGGGTCGCTGGCAAACCTTCTCATTGTTTACCGAGGATGGGCGCGTCGCCATCGATAACAATGCCGCTGAGCGAGCCGTGAGACCTATCGGTCTCGGAAGACGCAACTGGCTCTTCGCGGGCTCCGAAGCAGGCGCTGAAACCCTTGCGCGGGCCATGACGCTTATTGAAAGTGCCAAGATGAACGGTCTCGATCCGCAGGCTTATCTCGCCGACGTGCTCGGCCGTATCCATGATCATAAGATCAACCGGATCGAGGAATTACTGCCTTGGAAATGGGTGCCGATGAGTGCGCCGCAGGCCCTCGCAGCCTGATGGCCACGATCACTCACGTGCGCACTCTGGCCTATGCTGCCAAAATGCTCGGTGAGAACGTGGAGTTGTTGGAAGCCATCGTCTGGAACGGCGACAATCTGACGTACGGCGCCATCATCAGCGTTTACACCGGCCCGGACGAGACCATTACGGCGCTAACCGACGAAGGCATCGACGAACTGTCAGATATGCTTTGAGAAGCACGCCGCACCACCCAGACCTGGCGCGGCTTTCTCGATGACTTCGTTGACGATCCCGAACTCGCCGCTCGCCTAAAGGCCCAACCACCACGGTAACAATCGGACGGTTACCGTTGAAATCGACCATGCATGGCAGATCCTCCCAATGATGCGCGAGGAGCTTACCTCAGCAGCAGCAAATGTGAGTCAGAGCCAGTTCTCGATGAAAATCCCGGGTCAGTTCTCGGTGAAACTCAACAGAGCAGCACAATAAATCAGGAATTCAGTATCTTCGATACCAAATGAGATTCTTGATCAGGTGTTGGCGGGTACTGACGTGGCAGCCGCGCACAGTCAGGGCGGCTTGCTGGCTTCCCTGAAGAGAGCTTTTGCCGAACGGACGTTCAACGCGGAGATGGATCACCATCTTGGCAATGAGGATCAAGGGAATTCCAGCCGGAACGGCTATGGCCGCAAGACGGTGACGATCGACAGTGGTTAGATCGAGATCGAAGTGCCGCGCGATCGGGGCGGCAGTTTTGATCCGCATACGACGTACGCCGAAAATTATTTGCAAGATCTATCTGCCTACGACACCATGAGATTTGATCCTTTTGGCGGAGGTGAATTATGTTTCGAAGCGAGAGAAATCTTGACTTGCTTGGAGTTTCGGCCGGAACCGATAAGTCTAGGCTCCGCAATGATTATCTTCGTCACTATGAACCGTTTTTGCATAAATACCGCGACCAACAAATCACAGTTCTTGAAATTGGCGTCCACACCGGAGCCTCTCTCGACATGTGGGAGGCGTATTTCCCCAATGCTCAAATTGTCGCGATCGACATTAGTGAGGAGGTACTGAAATACGCGAATGGGCGGTCCAAGGTCCATATCGGTTCGCAGGCGGACGGGGAGTTCCTCGCGCAGATCGGAGAGGAATATCGGCCTGATATCATTATCGATGATGGTTCGCACATCCCAGATCACCAGATATTCAGCTTCGAACATCTCATTCGCTACGTGAAGCCGAATGGGCTCTACATCGTGGAGGACGTGCCAATCGGCAAGGCTGAAGGGTATTTTTCGGATTTGGTGCCCGAAGTGTTCCGGAACGCGCGGCCTCATGGGATCACCACCGTTTCCGCTATTCCACAGGCATTCCTTTTCACGAAGGCACCTGTCGACGAGTTCGATGACGATTATGCGACCCTAGAGCGAATCGCGCGCGGCTCGCGGCTCAAGGCTGAAAGCCTGTTTTTCCTCGCTGAATACATGCAGAACCGAGGAAGGCCAGCCACAGAAGTCCTCCGTCTCGCGGAGGAAGCTTCGGATCTAGAGCCCTACAACCAATGGATGCATTATTTTATAAGTGGGGTGTGCCATTTATCCGGCGACGCAGGCGGCGCGAGAAACCGTGCGCAACTCGCGGTAGACTGGGCAAAAAAGATATCGGGCGTCGTCGCTTTGCCGATTCAGGAGCATTACGATCGTGTTCAGAATGCTGACCAGTAGCGCAACACATGGCCGTTTCCCCAAACCTTCCATGTTCTTGTGATGCCGGGTGGCCGGATCAATGAACGGATCCGGTCTCGCCTCTTCCGTCGGGTATGGCGGGAATCCGCAGCCAAGGCCACCTTCCCTTTAAATGCCGAGCTGTGATTCCGGCGCGGTGGTTTGCTCACCTTTACTCCTGTCACGCAGCCGTACCGGCCGCCGTCAGGCAGATCATCCACTTATCTCGCTGTCCAGTTTTTCCAGGTCACCTTCTGCCCCTCGATCACGTTGCAATTAACACTGGCTGCTGGACCTGACCGAAAACCTTCAAAGTCAAGCTTATGGTGTTTTCATTCTGAGCGCTCGCATCACTCGTCCTGGCAAGGACTGGCGTCGCTTACGCTCGGAAGGTGGTGGCATAACCAATTCACCCAGATAGGTATTGGGACGGGGTTCTCCGTCACTGATAGATACGAGTTCGCGCAATTGCAGGCGGCCGAGCGTTTCATCGGAAAAAGCGGGGGTGTAGTAAATGCAATCGTCGAAATAGTAGTGCGTGACTTGCGACCAGCGGGTGAGCTTGGGGTCGCTCTGATGGCTACCGCCGTGCAGTAGGTTTGCGCACCAGATCAGGGCCTGCCCTTTGCGCGCGATGAAGCGTTCCGGCTGCACGTTATAGGCAGAACAAAGTGCGTCCCAGGCCGGGCCATAGGGATCCTGCGCTGAGGCAAGATTGCCGCCGTAGCCGCGTCGGCCGATCAATCCATTGGTCATGATCGGCCAGCGATGGGAACCGGGCAGATAGAACAGCGGTCCGGCTTCCGGACCAATGTCTTCCATTGCTAACCAAACTCCACACATGAACCGCTCGGGCAAGCTAGAGAAATGCACAGAATCCGAATGCGCCGCCTGTTCGGTGCCGACCGGAAAGTTCAGCGTCTGGAACGGAAAAGCTCGGCGGCCGTAGAGCTTTGACAGGAGATCCAAAACCGCTTCGTTGGCGGCAATGGCTCGTACGTCTTCGTCGAAGGTCCAGGCGTCTTGAACGCGGCGTCCCCCAGCATTCTTGATGCCTTCCGGACTGTCAAAGTCGACCCCGTAGTGCGGCGAGAGATTAGCCCTGATCCGGTCAATCCGGGCTTCGACTTCTATGTCCGGAAAGTCGAGGACAGCATAACCGCGCTCATGCAGGTCATTGGCGATCCGCAGCTCCTCCGACGTCAGGCCCATTTCGGCCTTCATCGTCGAGAACAGCGGAGATTCGATCAGCGGCATGCCGGGGAGGAGATTTGTAGTCACAGCAGCTTGGTATAACGATGTGTTCGGCCGTGCAATCTCGTCGTTGTTACCGAGGAATGTCCGGGCGTAAAATTGGGATAGCGCCATTGGATTATAATGGGCCTCACATTGGCGCCGTTCAGCAATCCAATAGCTCCTTCATTGTTAAATTCTCTTTCGATATTTACCGGATGATTTTTCTCAGATAACGACAGTGATATTCAGAGTATGTTATCGAAAACGAGACCTTGTAGCCTGACATGAAGGAAAGGGGCGCTTGTCCTTTCCTTTTAGTGCCCAGCATATCATCAGAGAGCTTTGGCAAAATCCATCAAAACTTTACTATCTATCACCGGCATTCCGCCTAACCGCGACCAAAAGGCGCCAGTAAAGCCAGCGACGAATCGCCCGGTTAGCGGTCGACCGAGTTCTTCGCTCCGCGCCATTACGGGTGGGACGGGATTATCGGGGCTGGGAGTGGTAATGATCTCGCCGTTCTGGAACATCGTGGCGTTACATTCGTGACTGAACAAGGTGCCGCGTGGATCGAGCCGGTCGATAGCGGATACGAGATCACCCGCGGAGGATTCAAGATCTACGTCCATCCACAGGCACAGGAGCGGCGGTGGTGTAAAATCGCGAAGACTGTCCGCGAAGAAGCCTTTGTGGAAAGTTACCGCGTCCAACGCGCCGAAGCGGCCAACATGATCGCGCACTTCATCAAGACTGCCAGCATATTGACCCGCCTCGTAACCTGAATCGGGCGATGGGGGCAGGCCCTCGAAGGAATCGAATACGTGCATTTGCAGGCCCAAAAGCGCGCAGGCCTGGCTCAGCATTGCAGTGCTGTACCCCTTAAAGCATCCGAACTCCGCGAAATCGCCCTCCACTCCGGACGCTTTCAACACATAGAGCTGGTGAATGATCGCGAAGAGCTCGTTGATGGAGTTCGGCTTACAATGGAAGTCTGCCGATCCGGCCGCGGCCTTGGTGTTAGTTGCGGGGAAATGGCGTGCCACAAAACGGCAGTGAGCCAACATAGTAACCAAATAGCGGGCGTAGTCGGCAATGATCGGCATTGCATTAAGGTCCGGCGTGCGCATTAGTGTGAGCAGCCGGCCAACAAAGTGTCGTTGGCCTTGCACGGTATCGAGGTTTGCGCAGGCTTCTGGCCAACGCGTTGCAACAGCATCGATCACGCGGGGTGGGAAGGGGCCAGCAATGTTGCTCGGCGGAGCCTCCTTCAACGCAAGCACAGCTTCGGCTCCGGCCATCGATAGCGTTGCGAGGGTCGCCCTTGGCCGCCAGCCTTGCCCGGATCGGGCAACGATGTGCAGTTCGCCCAGAAAATCACCCTCGACTGCCTCGCGTGGCAGGTCGAAAGCAAAACCGCTGGTCTCGGCGCCGATTAGGTGCGGATGCGCGTTGGCAACGTCACGGCGCAGGATAGAAGGTTTGCCGAGGGAAATGCGCTGGTCGTCCAGCCAAGCCTCAACATGCACGCCTCCGCGTCCTGCCGCCCATCCGGCAACGCGGCCACCTGCTAATACGTCGATCGCGCCAACGGGGCCTAGCTTGCGATTAGCCCAAATAAAAAGCGGAACCCGGCGTTTGTTATCCATCTGCATTCCTGCCCTATTGTTGCGTCAACCCTTGATGGCAAGCGCGCTTACGTTCAAGAGAGCGGTCGCCTAAATCGGGGGACGCATGGCTAGCCTGTTTCAAAATTTTCTGCTTCGCGCCAATCGCTGGCACTCGGTCCGTTCGTACAATGCACTGATTGCACGCCACCGTCGTGTCTATCGCGGTGATGAGGAAATGGCGATGATCGCCTCGATTGGCGATGTTTCGCCACAGGATTTCAAGCGGCAAGGGGATACGCATGTCGCGGTGCTGCGGCACCATGGCCTTAAAGATGGCATGGCGATTTACGACCTCGGTTGTGGCTGCGGACGCACGGCAATAGCACTGCAGCGCGATGCATGGCGGGGCACGTACAAGGGAGCAGACATTGTTAAACCTTTGATCGAATACCTGAGGGCAAACTGTCCTGACTTCGAGGCGGTGATCCACCGCGACAACACCATCGCCGCACCAGACTCCTCGCTCGACATGGTATTCCACTGGTCGGTGTTTACGCATCTCTATCCCGAAGAATGCTTTCTCTACATGGAGGATACTTTCCGGGCGCTCAAGCCTGGGGGCAAACTCATCTTCTCCTTCCTCGAGTTCGAAGAAGAGAAGCATCTTGGGGTTTTCGCCGGCAAGGTAGGGCAATTCCGTCAACGTGGCTGGTCTCGGACACTCGACGTGTTCCTCCACCGCGATTGGATCCGCCTTTGGGCACGGCAGATCGGCTTCCAGGATGTGGCGTTCACCAATGGAACAGACGGAACCTATCACCCCGAGTTTTGGCAGGCTCTCGTCGCGATGCGCAAGCCGGACTAGATAAGGTGTTCCGTTCCAATCGCACCGTGGTCGGTCACAAAGGTAACACCCGTGTTGGAACGGAAAAAATGGCACTTCTTCTTACATGATCATCGGTGAATCTTGATTCACGCCTTTCGCCACCACCACATCTTACAAAACGCAGGTTCGAGCCTCGATCTCGCATTGCGCCGTTAGTTCTGCCCGAGTGCGTTTAACGGAATGTGAGGCGACCGCCTTATCGTTCCGCCAATATCTTGCGCAGATAACGGCCATAGTCCGACTTGCCGAGTGTAGCAATAATTCGCTCCATCTCGGTTTCTCCGATAAAGTCCTGTCGGAAGGCGATTTCTTCTGGGCTGGCGATCTTGAAGCCCTGCCTTTTTTCCAGCACGCGCACGAAGTCGGCGGCATCGAGCAGGCTGTCGGGCGTGCCCGTATCGAGCCACGCATAGCCGCGGCCCATGATCTCGACCGAAAGCTGACCCCGCTCCAGATAGACGCGGTTGACGTCGGTGATTTCCAGTTCGCCGCGCGGGCTCGGCTTGAGGTTGGCAGCAATGTCCACCACCTGCTCATCATAAAAGTACAAGCCGGTCACCGCCCAGTTCGATTGCGGCTGCTCCGGCTTCTCCTCGATCGACATAGCCTTCATCGCATTGTCGAAGCTGACAACGCCGTACCGCTCAGGGTCGGTGACGTGATAGGCGAATACGCTCGCCCCGTGAGTGCGGGCGCAAGCGCTTCCAAGCAATTCCGGCAAACCGTGACCGTGGTAGATATTGTCGCCCAGGATCAATGCCGACTGCTTTCCGGCGACGAAATCCGCGCCGATAATGTAGGCCTGCGCCAGTCCGTCAGGGCTCGGCTGTTCGGCATATTCGAATTGCATGCCCCACTGCGATCCGTCTCCCAGCAGTGCTTGGAATGACGGGAGGTCGCGCGGCGTCGAGATGATCAGCACTTCGCGGATTCCCGCCAGCATCAACGTGCTGAGCGGATAGTAGATCATCGGCTTGTCATAGACCGACATCAGCTGCTTGGAGGTAGCCAAAGTCATCGGATAGAGGCGAGTGCCGCTTCCGCCGGCGAGGATGATACCCTTCACGTGTCTGTTTCCTTGTCTGGGCAGCGGTTCAGGCAGCCGGAGCCTGAAGGCGGGCGACCACAGTCTTCAATGGGCCGTGCCATTCCGGCAATGCGACGTCGTGAATGCGGGCGATCGAGCCGCATTCGAGCCGCGAGTTAGCCGGCCGGGCGGCCGCGGTGGGATAGTCGGCCGTGGTGATGCGCTTGACCTGCGCCGATGGCCCGCCGAGCGCTGCGGAAGCGGCAAAGATGGCTTCGGCAAAGTCTGCCCAGCTGGCTTCTCCTGCCGCCGTCATGTGGAATACGCCGCGCATCGCCGGATCGCGATCGGCGACGAGATTGCCGGCGACCTTGAGGACGCCATCGGCGATGTCCAGCGCACTTGTCGGATTACCCAACTGGTCGGCGACAACGGAAACCTCGTCCCGGTCAGCAGCGAGACGCAGCATGGTCTTTACAAAATTGGCACCGAACGGGCTGTAGACCCAAGCCACGCGCAGGACCGTGCTGTTATCGCCATGCGCCGCCAGGACGGCCTGCTCGCCTGCCAGCTTGGACAGGCCATAAACGCCGGTCGGCCCTGTCAAGTCGGTCTCGATGTACGGGCGCTCCAGCCCGCCGTCGAAGACGTAGTCGGTCGAAAGATGGACAAGCGGCACTCCCAGCGCCCTAGCCGCTTCTGCCACGGCTTCAGCTCCGTGAGCGTTGATTGAATGGGCAAGCTCGCTCTCACTCTCCGCCCGGTCGACTGCTGTATAAGCGGCAGCCGAAACCACCACGTCGGGCGCAGCGGCCTCGAGCGCGCGGAGCACGGAAGCGGGATCGGTCAAATCGAGCTCGGGGCGACCCAGCGCGATCATCTCGTGGCCGGCCGCTTCGCCCCGTTCCAGAAGACTGGTGGCGACCTGTCCAACCTTGCCGGTGACCGCAATCTTCATGCAACGACCTCGGCGGCTGTATCCGCCTTAGTCAGCCCCAGCCTCTGACCATCGTAACGATCGCGTAGCGGGCCCCACCACCAGTCGTTCTCGAGATACCAGCGCACGGTCTTTTCGATGCCGCTGTCGAAGTTCTCCTGCGCGCGCCAGCCCAGTTCGGTTTCCAATCTGGTCGCATCGATGGCGTAGCGAGCATCGTGGCCGGGGCGATCGGTCACAAATTCGATCAGACTTTCACGCGGCGCCTCGGCGAGAACCAGTTCGTCGAGCACCGCGCAGATCCGGCGTACGACATCGATGTTGCGTCGCTCGTTGCGACCGCCGACGTTGTATGTCTCGCCCGGACGGCCTTTCTCGATGATCAGGTCCAGCGCACGGGCATGATCGTCAACATAGAGCCAGTCGCGCACGTTCTCACCCTTGCCGTAGACCGGCAGCGGGCGCCCGGCGAGGGCGTTGAGAATGGTGAGCGGGATCAGCTTTTCGGGGAAGTGATAAGGCCCGTAATTGTTCGAGCAGTTCGAGACCACCACCGGCAGCCCATACGTCCGCTGCCATGCCTTGGCGAGATGGTCTGACGCCGCTTTGGAGGCCGAATAGGGCGAACTCGGATCGTAGGGCGTGGTTTCCTCGAACAGGCCCTCGTCACCCAGCGAGCCGTAGACTTCGTCGGTTGAGACGTGAAGGAAGCGGAAGGCGTCCTTTGCGGCGCCCTCAAGCCCGTTCCAGTAGCCGCGCGCGGCCTCCAGGAGAGTGAAGGTACCGACCACGTTGGTCTGGATGAAGTCGGCCGCCCCGGTGATCGAACGGTCGACATGGCTTTCCGCCGCCAGGTGCATGATGCGATCGGGGCGGAAGGAAGCAATCGCCTCGTCCATCGCCGCGCGATCGCAAATGTTGGCCTTCAGGAAACGATGGTTCGCGTTGCCTTCGACCTCACGCAGCGACGCTTCGCAACCGGCATAGGTCAGGGCATCAATCGTCAGGACATCGTAGCCCTTTTGGACAACAAGATAGCGTACAAGGGCCGAGCCGATGAAACCCGCACCGCCGGTCACGATCACACGCATGGATTATTCGCTCCAGTCAAAATAGGGGGGAAGTTCGGACAGGAGCGGCTGCTTGCGATCCTTGGCCGAGAGTGTTTCCATATCTGCTACATCCGGCCAGGTCACGCCAATTGCCTGGTCGTCCCAGGCCAGCCCCTTGTCGCACGCGGCGCTGTAATAGTCGGTGACCTTGTAGCAGATGACCGTATTCGGCTCGAGCGAGCAAAATCCGTGGGCGAAACCGCGAGGAACCCATAACTGCTTGCCGTTTTCAGGGGTTAGCGTTTCACCGACCCAGCGCCCATAAGTTGGCGAGCCACTCCGGATATCGACCGCAACATCGAAAAGCGCGCCCGCCGTGCAGCGCACAAGCTTGCCTTGCGCATGTGGCTCGCTCTGGAAGTGGAGGCCGCGCACAGTGCCAGCCTTTGCGCTAAAGGATTCATTATCCTGAACAAAAGTAAAATCGCCGCAGTGTTCCGCGAAAGTGTCGCGCCGGAACGTTTCCGAAAAATATCCGCGTTCATCACCAATATGCTTCGGAACTACAAGTTTAACTCCGGCAATATCGAATGAAAAAACTTCCATTTACCACCTTGATAATGATGAATCCAAATAAGCGATAATAAATTATCTTGAAGGAATATTTTTCCACACATGCATTTAATGATTTTTAATGCGCAGAAATCCGGCGGTGCAGATAGAATGGATCTACTACTTACCGATAAAACGTCTCCCGAGTCATTCGGTTAGCGATCTGCACCACCTCGAACAACTGATAACTTCGCAGGAAGGTCGGGCATCGGAGGTTCCTGAAGGCGGACATCAGACAACCCGCTACAGATCGGGCAGGCAGCTCATCATCGCCTCACTCCCAGAACCATTCGTAGACGGTCCATGAGCATCCTGCTCATACGCCCAAATCCGCCCTTCCCGGCCCCCATGTCTCTCAGCAGGCCAGAAAAATCGCGACGAAGCGTACCCCGATCATCAAGTTCGCAATAGACTTCCCAGAACGCCTCTGTGCCAAGCGCACGCGGCATGTTCCAAACACCGTGGTAGCCAAAGGTAGTTCGAGGATCACCGATGCGCTCGGCTGCGAACAGGTCAGCCATTTCCCTGGGCCCGAAGCGCATGCCCTGTCCTTCCAGCCAGCCTCGATTGGCGCGCCCGATCGCCACGTCCTCGGGATGAAGCGGGACGAATCCGGGCTCACGGCACAGTTCCATCAACCGCCTGCTACGAAGCGAAAACCCGCCGTTCCCCACATCGTGGCCATCGTCGAACTGGGGCCAGCTCGCGCCGATGTAGTCGTAATCCAGGAACTCCGGCCGCCAGCGCTGCGCGTCGAGGACATGACCGTCCCATTGCGCCACGAGGCAATGCGTCGTCGCCACGTGGTCCACCAGTTCCGACAGGAGAAAGTCGGAATAGGCTGACGATGACCCAAGCCGGCGGATCGGCACGACGCGGATTTCAGGATGCGCGGGCGGGATAGGCGCATCGGTCAGCAACAGGCACTCGGCGAAAGCCACCTGATAAAGGCAGGTCTCCAGCGCGCGTAGCGTGGCTACAACGTTCACCGAAGTGACCGCGCACAAGGTCACTTGCGGGAGGGAAAGGCGCGTATCGTCTGTCATCCGTATCGCTACAGCCGCACCACGAAGTGCTCACTGAACCGATTGAGTTCAGGATGGTGGTATGGATCAATTTCCTCGTCCGGTCCTGCGTCCGTGCGCCATGCCGCCTTGAGCGCCGCCAGTTCGCCGGCGAAGCGCGCCGCTCCCACCGGATCCCGGTCGAACCCGCGCGAAACAGATTCGTGATGGATCAGCGTCGCGCGCGGCTCGTAAAGCGACTGCCAGCCCCGCGCATTGAGGCGCATGCACAAATCCACGTCATTGAAAGCGACCGCGAAGTTCTCTTCATCCAGGCCGCCGACCGCCTCGAAGCTTTCGCGCCTGACGACAAGGCAGGCAGCCGTCACCGCCGAAACGAACTGCGGAAGCGCATGGCGGCGGAAATAGCCTCCCTCATCAGGATGGAGCAATCGATGGGCATGCGCTGCGCCGCCGCAAATTCCGAGCACTACCCCTGCATGCTGGATACGCCCATCGGGATAGAGAAGCCGCGCGCCCACTGCGCCGACTTCGGGACGGAGGGCCTGACGGGCCATTGTTGCAAGCCAACTCGGTTCAATCACCTCAATGTCGTTGTTGAGCAGGCAAAGCAATTGGCCTGTTGCCAGTCTTGCGGCGCGATTGTTGAGCGTCGAGAAGTTGAATGGCCCTGAGTGGCGCAGTACCTGGTAGCGGGCGGGATTGAGGTTAGCGAGATAGTCGAGCGTCGCCGGATCGTCGCTGCCATTGTCGACTACGATTACCTCAAAGTCGGAATAGTCGGTGCGTTCGAGCCCCTCGAGGCACGTGCGCAGCAAGTCAACGCGATTGCGCGTGGGTACGATGACGCTCACGCTGGGCAGAGCCGCTTGTTGCGGTTCGAGCACCGTTGGAACGCGCGGCACTGGGCGCGAGCGGCGATGATGCAGGATGTGCGGGATTCGTAGCGGATCCCGATCCCTTGCGTTCACTTTCGCTTTTGCGGCGACCAGCTCGGCAGCCCAGTTGGAGCCGGAAAGCCGGGCAAGGTCTTCCTGTCCAGCCTTCACAATGCAGGTTCCTGTCAGGTAATCGAAGTGACGGAACAGTTCGGCATTCCAGGCTGGCTTGAAATGCGGCGCGGTGCGTCGTCCTCCAGCGTCGAGGATGTCATCGTCAGCATAGATGATACGACCACGCGCTTGGGCAGCGGCGGTTCGGTATGCGTCTATGGCCTTTGGCGATAGCACATCTCCGGCTGCGAGGGGCATAAGCCAAGGAGACGCACTCCAGTCGATAACTGCTGCGGCTGCGGCAAGGGTGGGAATCGCCGCGGTTCCGAGCGGTAGCGTCGTCGCTCCTTGCCCAAATAAACTACCAATCGTCGCGCTCTGTCCTGGGCCGGCAGCGATCAGCGCCACGATGGCAGGTCCCTTTAGCGCGTTCGATGTATCGGGACTTGGCTCATTCAGCAACCACAGACGATAGGCGCGCGGAGATGCGGCCAGCAACTGAGCAAACTGCGCACGCGCGCGCACTCGTTTTCTCAATATGCGCCACCACAAGGCGGTCAACCAGGCACGCGGAGCTAGGCATGCGGCGTCGAAATGCACCGCCAACAACAACCACACGTTGCGGTTCACGCGCAGTTCCTTCCCGTTTCTGTCCGCTTAGATCGCATCTCAATTTGGCGATAGCCGTTTGGGGAGCGACAACAAGAGGAAAAGCCGCGAAAATTTTGTAGCTTTCGGATAGCTTTCTTGGGGCACTAAAATCGCCGCCAAGCTTGAGTGGGCTAGGCGGCGCGGGCAAATTTGAGCCAGTATCTGGCGGTGGTGAGATTGACCACTCCGAGGAAGCTCTTGGCCAGTAGATCGTATCGGGTGGCGCCGGCCCAGTTTTGCATGGCGCCTGACAAATGGACCAAATTTGGCGAATTTGAGAGCAATCCAATTGATTACAAGTGTTTGAATAAGCTGTTGTATTATCCCTAGCCGCTCCATCCGCCTTCCCCTGAGCCTTTGAAATTCGGACCCATGGTCGCTTGTGCCAACGAAGCGGCAGGACAGGTTATGCGGACAGACCCTGTCCGAGTGCGCATGGGCTGCCTTGGGCGACCAACGATGTCGACTACCAGGCGCATTGCGGCGCCTCGCATTCGCCCGATCCGCGAGGGTACCGATCTGACCGACGAGTTGATCGTCGGGTTCACCGGCGTTTTCGCCAAGTGATCATGGTCTACACCAGCAGAGGCCGGGCTTTCACATTCGGCGTTGGCACGGGTCTCTGAAAGGGCTTTCGCCTCGGCGGGTTATTGCGGCAGCGGCGTGGCGGTAACGACCATTCGGCCGAGGAATACCGGCTTGTCGTTGCCGAGCACAACCGATTGCGCGGCGACATGTTGGGCCGTGCGGACGGTCTGATGCGCGCCCGGCGCGATGCCGTAGGCAAGGGAGGACGAGGCGGCGACTGCGGCTATGGCTGGCAAGAGGCGGATCATCTGGGCATCCCTTCGGTGTTCGACCTTGCCCTTGTGATCGTCGGGTGTCGCAGTGTTTTGTCCCGCCGGCATCAAATTGTCCGAAAGTGTCCCCGATGTGCGACCGTGGCGAGAGTGCCTCGCACTTTCAGCGCGGGCAGTCCGTTCAATTACAATGTTCACGAGGGTGATAGCCTCGGGAATTCCGATATGCTCCGCAAGGCTGCGTCGATGGTGTGACCGAATGCAGGTACGCTTTACGATAGCCAATAATCATGTAAGCGTCCGAATCCGAAAACTGGTGGAGGATAGAGTGGATCAGCAGGACAGCATACTGCAACCGCTGCGTATCGGCGACCGGGTTCCGCGCTTCGTCGCGCGCAGCACGCATGGGCCCTTCGATTTGGAGGACTATCGCGGGCACTGGTTGATCCTCTTCTCGCACCCGGCGGACTTCACGCCGGTCTGCACCAGTGAAGTCCTCGCGCTTGCCCGGGCCGCGCCGCAATTTGCCGCGCGCGATTGCCGGCTGGTGGGGCTCTCGATCGACAGCCTCTATTCGCACCTCGCGTGGATCCGCCTGATCCGTGACACCACCGGAACCGCCATCGGCTTTCCCATCATCGAGGATCCGACGATGGAGATCGCGCGCGGTTTCGGCATGGTCGGCGCGGACGCGCATGACAGCGCGACCGTGCGGATGACCTATTTCATCGATCCCGATGGCGTGCTTCAGGCGCTCACCAGCTATCCGCTGACCGTGGGCCGCTCGATTCCCGAGATCCTGCGCGTGCTGGCAGCGCTCCAGTGCGTGCGCGGCGGCAGCGGTCTGGCCCCGGCCGACTGGCAGGAAGGACAGGACCTGCTGCGCGCGCCCGAGGATACGACCGAGGCGGTGCTCGCCAGCGCTGATCCGGCCGCGTGGTTCTACACGCCGCTCGGCAAGGAGGGCTGACATGGTCCCCGCGACCGAAAACGAGCTTGACGCGACCGCCGAGCTGCTGCGCGCGCTGGCCCATCCACTGCGGCTCCAGATCCTCAACGCGGTTCGCGCAGCTGAGCTTTCGGTGGGCGAGATCGAGGATGTGACGGGGATTGGTCAGCCCGGGCTTTCGCAGCAGCTCGCGGTGCTGCGCAAGGCGGAGCTTGTGGCGACACGGCGGACCGGAAAGCAGGTGTTTTACCGCGTCGATGGCGGCCACATGGCCGCGCTCGCGGCATTTCTGGCGGGGATGGCGCGCGATGGCGTCTCGACGCGGGTTCTGTCGCCCGCACCGACTGCGGCCTTGGTCGAGCCGGTGAGCACGACCAAAGGCGGTGCTGCCGGATTCGCGCGCGTCCTGCGCTGAGCGGTCAGGTCAGCGCGCCGATCTCCGCGCGTTCCTTGCAAAGCGCCAGCGGCGCAGGGCGGTGGGAGACGAGGACCAGTCCGGTGCCGGTCCGGTCCAGCCATGCGCCAAGGCTTTGCACAAGCGCCGCTTCGGTGCGGGCATCGAGCCCTTCGCTGGGCTCGTCGAGCAGTAGCCAGGGCCGCCTCGCCAGCAGAGCGCGGGCCAGCGACAGGCGCTTGCGTTCGCCGCCCGAGAATGTGCCGCCGCCTTCGCCGAGCGGCGTATCGAGCCCTGCCTCGCTGCGGGAAATGCGGTCCTTGAGCTGCGCCACGTCGAGCGCGTCCCACATCTCCGCTTCGGTCAGGCCAGCGCGGGCGAGGCGCAGGTTGTCGGCCACGGTGCCGATCAGCAGCGGGGCGTCTTGCGGCGAAAGCGCGAACTGTGCACTAAGCTGGCGGGCGGTGCATGCCGATGCGTCGACGCCGTTGATAGCAAGCGGAACCGCCGGTTCCTGCATGCCCGCGAGTGCCAGCAGTACTCGCGTCTTGCCCGCGCCCGAGGGGCCGGTGAGCGCCACGCGGGAACCCGGTGCGAAAGACCGCGCGCCCAATGTGATCGTGGCCGCCTGCTGCGCCGTCAGCGGTTGGGGCAATGTGCGATCGAGTGCGTCGAGCGCGGCGATCCGGCGCAGTCCGGCATCGAGCGAGGCGCGCCGCAGCAGGCTGCGCGCGAAACCGCCCATCGCCTCCACCGCCGAGGCCGTTGCCAGCATGACGAGCGCGACGATCGGCGCGGAGGCCTGCGCCGAGAGCAACACGCCGGCCATGGCAAAGGCGCCGTAGAGCGTCAGCAGACCGCCTTGCAGCGCCTCGGCACGGAACAGGTGGGCGCGGGCGTGGTCGAACCGGGCGACGCGCGGTTCGAGTTCGGCCATGGCCTCGTCCGCCAGCCCATAGGCGGCGATTTCCGCGCGCGAAGCGGCGAGTTCGATGTAGTGGCGGCGTAAGTCGCCCAATGCCTCTGCGGCGGCTTCGGCGGGCTCTTTCGTCAACACGCGCGAGATCGCGCCGAACAGGACCGGCAGCAGAGCGAGCATGAGCGCGAGGAAAGCCAGCGCCGGAATTCCGGCAAAGGCCGCGGCGCCAAGGCTCACGGCCGCCGAAACCAGCGCGGCATGGCGGGCTGGTTCGCGGATCACCAGATCCTCCAGCGCGGCCACGTCATCGATCAGGCGGTTGCTGGCCTCGCCCGGGGAGGTGTTTGCCGCCGTGCGGGTGTCCTGCGCGGCCAGCTTGTCGAACAGCGATCCGCGCAGCGCGGCCATGCTTTCCAGCGCGACTTTGTGCGAGAGCAGTCGCTCACCATAGCGGGCGATGGTGCGGACGATGGCGAGCAGGCGGATCAGCGCGCTCGGGATCAGGTAGTTGAAAGCGCCGACTGCCACGGTTCCGGCGGTTCCCGCCAGCGCGGCGGCGGTCAGGAACCAGCCGGAGACGCCGAGCAGTCCGATGGCGGCTATCGTTGCGAAAGCGGCGCAGAGGCTGGCGACAAGCAGGCGTCCACGCGCGAGCCCGGCGACGGTCAGGGGGTTTTGACGTGGAGCGATCACAGCGCGACCTCCAGCCTTGCGGCGCTCGCCAGCGCTGCATCGTGGGTGGCGACGAGTATGCAGCGCGATCCGGCAAGGTTCTTCAGCAGTGCGATCACGGCCGCGGCGGAGGCGGCGTCGAGATCGGCGGTGGGCTCGTCGCACAGCAGCAGCGGACGGCCCGACAGGATCGCGCGGGCGAGCCCGATGCGGCGTCGCTCGCCGCCGGAGAGGCCGGACCCGGCGTGGTCGACCGCCATGTCGAGCCCGCCGCGCTGCGCCAGTAGCGGGCCGAGGCCGACTTGCTCGGCGACGGCGAGGATATCTTCTGGACTGGCATGTGGGGCGGCCAGCGCGAGATTGCGGGCCAGCGTGCCGGTGACGAGCAGCGGACGCTGCGCGGCCCATGCCACGGCCTCGCTCGGCAGGGGGGCGCCGCCGATGCCAGTCACCTGACCCGCCGCAGGTTGGAGTTGCCCGGCGATTACCGCCAGCGTGCTGGTTTTGCCGCTGCCGGTCGGGCCGGTGAGGGCGACGAGGTCGTGTGGGGCCAGCGTGAAATCCAGTGGCCCCACGGCAATGCCCGGAAAGGCGAGTGTCAGGCCTTGGACGCGCAGGCCGTCGAAGTGCAGGTCCGGCCCTGTGGAAGGCGCTTCGGGCGGCGCGGTGTAAGGCGCGAGCGTGGCTTCAGCGGCCTCGCCAAGCTGCTTTTCATGATAGGCGGCGGCAAGGCGCCGCATCGGCAGATAGAACTCCGGCGCCATGGCGAGCACGAAGAAGGCGGGTACCAGCGTCAGCCGCTCGGGCGGCGCGAACGGCAGCAGGCCGAGCAGCGAAAAGCCGCAATAGACCGCCACCAGCGCGATCGAGAGCGCGGAGAAGAATTCGAGCACCGCGTTCGAAAGGAATGCCGCGCGCAGCACTGTTACTGTGCGATGGGCGACCTGATCGGTGGCCTCGCGCACCTGACGCGAGATGCGCGCTTCGGCGCCGAAATGGCGGATCAGCGGCAAGTGGGTGACACGGTCCACGAAAAGGCCGGATAACGCCGAAAGCGCGGCAAGCTGGCGGTCGGACGCGCGCCGCGCGGCAGTTCCGGCCAGGATCGAGCCGAGCACGAAAGGCAGCAGTGTCGCCAGCATGATCGCGGCGGCAACCAGGCTGGCCGGCGCGACCAGAATGGCGACCACCAGTGGGCCCAGAACTGCGTTCAGGCGGACGGGTGAAAAGCGGACATCGCGATTCTCGATCGCCGTGTTATGGTCAATGGCAAGTGTGGTGCTTTCCCCGGTGCTTAACGGCCCCGGAAGCGGTCTACCGAGGAGAGCGGGCCACAACCGGCGGCGGCGTTCACGGCTTTCAGCCTGCGCGGTGCCGACGGCATTCCGGTCCACGGCGAAAGCCGCGCCGGCACGCAGGGTCGCCCCGCCGAGGATAAGTGCGGCGGGCAGCAGCAGGGGGCCGGATCCCGCAAGGGAACCGGTAGCAGGCCCGGACGCGTGCGCGGCAATCTGCCCCACACCACTGGCCAGACCCCACGAGAGTATGGCTGCGCCGGCGATGTCGACCATCCATGGCGCCGTTGTTTTGATATAGATCAAATTAAAGAAACCATGTAACTAATGTTTGACAGCCCACTTGGGCGAGCCTAACGCGACCCTACGAAACCAACCTGTGCGAGGCAACCTTAACTGTCTCTCCAGGCCGCTCAAAAGGCAGGATTCGACATGATCGACATGGCAGTGGTTGAACTCTCCCGGTTGCAGTTCGCCCTTACGGCGCTGTACCATTTTCTCTTCGTTCCCCTTACGCTTGGCCTTTCCTTCATTCTCGTAATTATGGAAAGTGTTTATGTGATGACCGATCGCCCCATCTGGCGGGACGTCACTCGGTTCTGGGGCAAGCTTTTCGGCATCAATTTCGTGCTCGGTGTCGCCACCGGGCTTACCATGGAGTTCGAGTTCGGCACTAACTGGGCCTATTACTCGCACTATGTGGGCGACATTTTCGGGGCGCCGCTGGCGATCGAGGGGCTCATGGCCTTCTTCCTCGAAGCCACGTTCGTCGGCCTGATGTTCTTCGGCTGGGACCGCCTGTCCAAGCGCGGCCACTTGCTGACGACATTCATGGTCGCGCTGGGCTCCAACCTTTCGGCGCTGTGGATCCTCATCGCCAACGGCTGGATGCAGCATCCGACCGGCGCGGTGTTCAATCCCGAAACGATGCGCATGGAAGTGTCCAACTTCAAGGACGTGATCTTCAATCCGGTCGCGCAGGCGAAGTTCGTCCATACCGTGAGCGCGGGCTATGTCTGCGCCAGCGTCTTCGTGCTGGGCGTATCGTGCTATTACCTGCTGCGCGGGCGCCATCTGGAGCTTGCCAAGCGCAGCTTCACCGTGGCGGCATCGTTCGGCCTGCTCTCCTCGCTCTCGGTCGTGGTGCTGGGTGACGAGAGCGGCTACGCGCTGACCGACAACCAGCAGATGAAGCTGGCCGCCATCGAGGCCATGTGGGAAACCGAACAGGCGCCCGCCGGGCTCGACCTGTTCGGCATTCCGTCGAACTCGGCGCATGAGACGGCGTTCGAGATCAGGATTCCCTACATCCTCGGCCTTGTTGCCACGCGCAGCATCACCGGCGAAGTCACCGGCATCATCCCGCTGGTCGAGCGGGCCGAACACCGCATGCGCAGCGGCATCATCGCCTATGACGCGGTGGAGCGGCTGAAAGTCGACCGCAACGATCTTGCCGCGCGCGAGGCGTGGGAGCGGAACAAGGACGATCTCGGCTTTGCCCTGCTGCTCAAGCGGTTCGTCGCCGATCCGCGCAAGGCCGATGCCGCGACTATCGAGAAGGCCGCCTGGACCACGGTACCCAATGTGCCGGCGCTGTTCTGGATGTTCCGCATCATGGCGGGGCTGGGCTTCTTCTTCATCGCCTTCTTCGCCACGGCCTTCACGTTCTCGGTCCGCCGCCAGTTCGACCGCAAGTGGTTCCTGCGCGCGGCGGTGCTGGCGATCCCCTTGCCGTGGATCGCGATCGAGGTGGGCTGGCTGGTTGCCGAACTCGGGCGTCAGCCCTGGGCGGTGGACGGCGTGTTGCCGACGTTCCTTGGCGCATCGAGCCTGACGAGAGGCCAGATCTGGACGACCATCACCGGCTTCACCGTACTCTACGGGATCATGGCGGTGATCGAAGTCAGGCTCATGCTGGCGACGATCCGCAAGGGGCCCGAGATCTACGAGGGCAACGACGATGGCGATCCCGCGCCCGAGCGGGCGCCCGCGACCACCTTCACCGCCATCCCGGCCGAGTAAGACGGAGGCAACGATGACCATTCCCTTCGACTACGAAACGCTGCGGCTGATCTGGTGGGCGCTGCTGGGCGTCCTGCTTATCGGCTTTGCGCTTACCGACGGTTTCGACCTCGGCTCGGCGGCGCTCCTGCCCTTCGTGGGGCGCACCGATGCCGAGCGCCGCATGGTGATCAACGCCATCGGCCCGACCTGGGAGGGCAACCAGGTCTGGTTCATCCTCGGCGGCGGGGCCATCTTCGCGGCCTGGCCGTTCGTCTATGCCGTCAGCTTCTCGGGCTTCTATCTGGCGATGTTCCTGGTGCTGGCGGCGCTGATCCTGCGGCCCGTCGGCTTCAAATACCGTTCGAAGAAGCCCGATGCGGGCTGGCGCTCACGCTGGGACTGGGCGCTGTTCGTCGGCGGTCTGGTACCCGCGCTGGTCTTCGGCGTGGCGGTGGGCAATGTCCTGCAGGGCGTGCCGTTCCGGCTCGATAGCGATCTGCGCAGCTTCTACGTCGGCACGCTGCTCGGCCTGTTCAGCCCCTTCGCGCTGCTGAGCGGATTGGTTTCGGTCAGCATGCTGGTGCTGCACGGTGCGGGCTGGCTGACGCTCAAGCTGGAACACGGAGCCGCGCGCGATCGGGCGCAGACTTACGGGCAGGTGGCCGCCCTTGTCGTCTTGGTGCTCTACGCGGCGGGCGGCGTGTGGCTGGCGGTGGGCGACATCGGCTACACGGTGATCGGCGCGGTCGATCCGATGGGCCCGTCTAACCCGCGGCTTGCCGTAAGCGTGCCGGCAGCGGGAGCGTGGCTGGCCAATTACGGCGCGCATCCGTGGATGATCCTGGCGCCGGTGCTGGGGCTTGCCGGGCCGCTGGTGGCGCTGGCAGGCATTCGCGGGCGCAAGGACGTGCTGGTCTTCGCGGGATCCTCGATGGCGAATCTGGGCATCATCGCCTCGGTCGGCCTGTCGATGTTCCCCTTCATCCTGCCCAGCTCGATCGACAACCGCTCCAGCCTGCTGGTCTGGAACGCCTCGTCCAGCCACATGACCCTGTTCATCATGCTGCTGGCGACGGTGATCCTGCTGCCCATCGTGCTCGCCTACACCGCCTGGGCCTACAAGATCATGTTCGGCCGGGTGACCGAGCGCGAAGTGGGCCTTAACCCCGATTTCTATTGAGGAGCCGACTATGTGGTACTTTTCCTGGATCCTCGGCGTCGGGCTGGCCGTCGGCTTCGGCATCATCAACGGCGTGTGGCACGAGTTCCACAGCGACCCGTCCGAAGAGAAAACGGTACTCGATTGACGTCATGACAGCGGCGGCGCTCTTGCAGGGAGCGCCGCCGTTTCGTTTCAGGCGGTTCGCCAGCCCATCCATGCACCCAGCCTCGGCGCGATCCGCTGGAGGCTCCACTCCGCCAGCACGGCAAGGCCCAGCGAGATCCCGAACATCGGCATCAGCAAGGCCATCAGCAGGACCAGCGCGACCAGAGCCCAGCTATGACGCAGCGGGGCCAGCGTGGTCGGTGCGCCGAGATGGCCCTTCGGCCGCCGTCGCCACCACAGCACCACGCTCGACAGGCAGAGCGTGACCAGCCCCAACAGCACCGCCAGATTGACGAGCTGGTTGGCCAGCCCCCGCCACGCCCCTTCGTGGATGGCGACACCGTAACCGACCGCGCGGTCGACCCAATGCCGCTGCGAGAAGCGCTGGATGCCGATCAGGGTACCGTCGTTCGCCACTTCGGCACTGTCGCGCATCGGGCGGTTCTCGTCCTGACTGCGGACCTGCCACGGCGCGCCGGAGGCCGTGGGCGGGCTGACCTCCACCGGATGGGCGAAACCAAGGCCGCCCGCGCGGCCGACGACGGCATCGAGTGCGGCGGGGCTTGCGGGCATGTGGCTCATGGTCATGCCGTGATGCTCGGCATGTTCGGACATCATTGCCCGCATTCCGGCATCGGCCATGGCGCGCCGGTGGGCGTCGGCATCGGAGCCGGCGGACCAGTCCTGCCGTCCGGCAGCGGTGCCGGTCAGATAGCGCACCTGCCCGAAGTAGCTCCCCCAGGCATTGGCCCAGGGCAGGCCCGTGGCGATCAGGAACACCGCGCCCAGCGTGATCCATAGGCCGGTGACGGCGTGGATATCGCGCCAGAACAGCGTCCGGCCCCGAAACAGGCGCGGGTAGAGCACCCCGGCAAGGCCGCTCGCCGCACGGGGCCACCAGAGGAACAGTCCGGTCAAAAGCATGACGATCGTCCAGCACGCCGCCGTTTCCACCAGCGCTGAGCCATAGTCTCCCGAAAGCAGTTCACCGTGCAGACGGAAGACCACGCGCATGAAGCGGCTTTCCTCCGGCACCTGGTAGAGCACCGCGCCGGTTTCGGGATGGACCCAGACGCGGATGTCGGTCGCGCCGTTGCCCACCAGCACTTCCACCGCGTCGGCCGGGGATCGGGGCAGGACGTACTTGTGGAGCATCGATCCCGGCACCGCCGCCACGGCGCCCGCGGCGATACGGTCGGGCGAAAGGCGCGGGGCCCGTCCGCTCGCGACGCCGTGATAGGGGGCATAGAGCGCCTGCTCGATCTGCGGCTTGAACAGATAGAGCCCGCCGGAGACGGAGAGCCACAGGACGAAGGGCACGCAGAACAGCCCGGCGTAGAAATGCCAGCGCCAAACCGCGCGGTACCAGCGTTCGGCCCGCATCTCCGGGCGCGTTTCGGTATGCGTTGCAGTGCCCATCACATCTTCCATCCCGCTTCCACCAGGAAGCTGCGCTGCGGGTAGGGGTGGTAGACCCAGGCCCGATCATTGGTCAGGTTGTCGACGCCCGCGCTCAGGCGCAGCTGTTCGGTCACGTCCCAGCTCACTTTGGCGTCGAGCGCGAAGAGTTCGGAGGTGTAGCCGTAGGTATCGCCGCGCTGGAGACCGAACAGGTCGGTGTTCGGGCGGCTGGCATAGCGCAGGCCCAGCGAAAGCAGGACCGGCGGGATCACGCGGTATCGCAGATTGCCGTTGAGCCGCCAGCGCGGGATGCGGGGGAACTGCACGCCCTCGGCGGCGGGGGCGGCGTCATTGCGCACGGTAATCGAATCGATCCACGCCGCGTTGGCATCCACGTCGAGACCGGGCAGCAGCCCACGCGCTTCCGCGATCAGTTCGAAGCCATATTGGCGAGTAAGGTCGATATTCTTGAACGTCGACGTCGTGACGCCATTCTGGTTGAAGCCGGTGAAGGCGAAGATCGTGTTGCTCACTCGCTGCCAGAACGCCGATCCGGTGAGCTTCACTTTGCCGAACTGGCGGGCGAGCAGCAAGTTGGCGTCGGTCGAGCGCTCGGGCTTCAGGTTCGGGTCGAAGCTGTCGGGATTGAAGCTGCCGTCGCCATTGAGACTGCCCTGGAACAGTTCGCCCACGGTGGGAAAGCGCGTGGCCTTGGCAAGGCTGAGCTGGAGGCTGGTCTGATTGTCGATCGCCCATTCGGCCGAGGCCTTGGGCTGGAAGGCGCTGGCGTGGCGGCTGTTGTAGCGGTTGAACACCGGCTGGCCCGAGGTGTCGAGCCGGCCAAGCCCGCCGCCGAACGCACGCCAATCCTCGAAGCGACTGCCCAGCGTCAGCGTGACCGTGCTGATCGGCACGCGCAGTTCGGCCCATGCCGCAAGGTTGCGGGTCTTGCCGAAAGTCTCGGTCGAGAAGGCCGCTGCCGCATCACTGCGCCAGTTGGCGAGGGCGTAATTGACGATGTCGGTCCTGTAGAAATTGCCGCTGAGGCCCCCCGCCAGTTGCGCGCCGCCGAGATCGGCGGTCAGGCCAAGGTCGCCGGTGTACCAATAAGTCGGTCCCTGCCGCGCCAAGGTGCCCGCGCCGTCCGAGGCACCGGCCACATAGCCTGTCGACGTGAAGCCGTCCGACCGCAGGATCTGGTAGGTCGAGACATTGGCGGTCAGCGTCAGCGCATCGGAAAGCGGCGCCGCCACTTTGGCACCTGCCAGCAGTTCGTCCCGCACCGTGCGGGACCAGTTGGCGCCGCTGGCCTTGTAGGTCTGCCCGCCGATCGAGACGAGGCCGTCGCAGACCACGTTGCCGCCCGCGTTGCGCAAGTAGCAATCGGGGGCGGTCTGGCTGTCGAGATTGTGCCAATAGGCCAGCAGCACTTCGCCGCTCACGCCGGAGGCGCCGTCATAGCCGAGCCGCAGCTTGGCCTGATCCTGCGTGATCGCGGCGGGGCTCTGTGCCGCGAAGATCGGACTGGCGGTGGTGCCGGGGGCGCCCGCCATGTGTTGCTTCGGGTCGATCACTGCCCCGGTGACTTCGGGGCCGGTGCCGGTCGATGGCGTGAGGCCGTAGAACATCATCGGCTGGCCGTCGTTGCGGAAATGGCGGCCGGATAGGCGCAGCGACCACGGGCCGTCTTCCTGCCGGAAGCCCACGCCCGCCTCGCCCGACCAGCCCCAATAGCTGTCATGCGTCGCGAACTGGTCGTAGGGCTGGAGCAGGCCCTGCACGGTCACGAAAGCCTCGGTCTTCTCCGGGGAACGTGTGGTGATATTGACCACGCCGCCCATCGAATTGCCCGCGTAGCGCGCCGAGTAGGGGCCGTAGACGACGTCGAACTGTGAAACCTCGCCGGGGCCGACGACGCCCCACTTGGGTGCGTAAGCGAACGAATTGCCGAGGAAGTTGGAGACGGTGAAGCCGTCCACCATCACCAGCGAACGCGCGCTCTGGGTCGAATGGGTGCCGCGAAAGCCCGGAACGCCGTTGGAATCGCCCGCGAAGCGTTTGCGCACGAAGAAATCGGGCGCGTACTTCATCAGGTCCTCGACGTTCTGGGCGTTGACGCCTTGGAACTGCTCATCGCCAAGGCTGACCGAAAGGCCGCGCGCGTCCAGGCTGATCGGCGCGTCACGCTGACCGACGACAAGGATGGAATCGCCCGTCGGAGCATCTGCGGGTTCCTCGGCCATGGCCGGGAGGGAAATAAGGGCAAGCGGAGCCGCGCCAAGCGCGCGCCAGATACGGATCATCGAAAAGTTCACCTGATCGGCACGCGCGATGGGCGTCAGCGTGCACTCAAGCCGGAGGGGCCGCACGCGAACGCGCGGCTGTGGCGGGGATCAGATGGTCGCGGGTGGTCCGCGCAAGGGGGGCCGCAAGCCGGTGCGGACGGTGGCCAGCGCCAGCGGCGCGCGCAGGATCGCGGCGACGAAGACGAAAGCGATCGCGGCGGCCAAGAGCACCGGCAGTGCGGCGTCGATCGCCGCGGCCGCATGCGACGAGAAGGCGCAAGGGTGGTCCATCGCTTTGCCGGCATCATTTCCGGCCCCACCCTTGCGGGCGAGCGCGATCATGACCTTGCCGCCGGTAGAGGCGGCGCCGGAGCAGAGTTCCACCATCAGCGGACCGCCCTGCGCGGCGGGCATATAGCCGGCGGGAACCACGGCCTTGAGGCACAGCGCCACCGCCAGCAGCAGTGCCGCCAGTCCGGGTCGGGCCCGAAAGAAGTGCCGAAGAGTGCCCACGGCAGGGGGACTAGCCGGAAACGACGGCCCCGTCACGGCTCAAGTGCATGCGTCAAGAGAGTTCGGGGCGGCGATCAGGCCGAAGGCGCGACTGCCATGTTGTCGATCAGCCGGGCCTTGCCGATCCGCGCGGCGACCAGCAGGCGCATCGGTCGCTCGCTGCGGGCACCGAGCAGGTCAAGGTTCTCGGCATCGCGCAGTTCGGCATAGTCCACCGACGCGAAACCGCCCGCGATCAGCGCCGCTTCCAGCGCGGCGATGCTCCGGGCGACCGGCTCGCCGCTCTCGATCGCGGCGATCGCGACTTTCATTGCGGTGGGCAGGGTAACCGCCTGCGCGCGCTCTTCTGCCGCCAGATAGGCATTGCGCGAGGAGCGGGCGAGTCCGTCCGCCTCGCGCACCGTCTCCACCCCGATCACGCTATCGACATGGGGCCGGGTAAGATCGAGATCGCGCGCCATGCGGCGGATTACCGCCAGTTGCTGCCAGTCCTTCTCTCCAAACAGCGCAATATCGGGCAGGACCTGATGGAACAGCTTGCACACGACCGTGGCGACGCCATCGAAATGGCCGGGGCGCGAGGCGCCGCACAGACCGTCGCTGACGCCGGTAACCCCCACATTGGTGGAAAAGCCCTGCGGATACATCGCCTCCACGGTCGGGGCCCAGACCAGCGCCACGCCTTCGGGCTCCAGTAGCGCGCAATCGCGCTCAAGCTGGCGCGGATAGGCGTCGAGATCCTCGTTTACACCGAACTGGAGCGGGTTGACGAAAATCGAGACAACCACGTGATCCGCCCGCTTGCGCGCCTCGCGCACGAGTGTCAGGTGCCCTTCATGAAGCGCGCCCATGGTGGGCACGAGGGCGATCGTTCCGGAGCCGTTGTCCGATTGGCGGAGCGCGGAAACCGAACGGCGCAGTGGATCAAGGCTGTAGACGGTTTGCATTGGGGGTGTCTGCTCCGTTAGAATGAACTTGACCGGTCCTCGCGCCAGCCCTTAGCGCCGGCGCGCCCCGGGCGGCAATGGATATCCGCTTCCGGTGGAAGGGGATCAGACTTCGCTTGCCGGGCAGGGCCGGCGACAACAGGGAAAGCGACAGGGTCCGTGACAGCGCATCGCATCGTCTTCGCCAATGAAAAAGGCGGCACCGGCAAGTCCACCACTGCGGTGCACGTCGCCATCGCGCTCGCCTACCAGGGCGCGAAAGTGGCCGCGATCGACCTCGATCCGCGCCAGCGCACGCTTTATCGCTACCTCGAAAACCGCATCGAAACCGAAAAGCTGCGCGACATCGCGCTGCCGGGTGCGCGTTTCTCGGTCTACGACGGGGATGATATCGGCGAGCTTGACGATCTCTCCGAAGCCATCGCCGAAGGTTATGACTTCCTGATCTTCGACACCCCGGGCCGTGACGACCAGTTCGCCCGCCACGTCGCCGCCACGGCGGATACGCTGGTGACCCCGCTGAACGACAGCTTCGTGGACTTCGACCTGATCGGTCAGGTGGAGAACGATACGTTCCGCGTGAAGAAGCTCTCGTTCTATGCCGAACTCATGTGGGAAACCCGCAAGAAGCGCGGGTTGAAGACGATCAACGAAGGTCGGCGTGAGCTTGACTGGGTGGTGGTGCGCAACCGCGTCCAGCACGTCGAGGCGAAGAACATGCGCCGCCTTGAAGGCGCGCTCAAGGAACTGTCGAAGCGGGTGGGCTTCCGGATTTCGCCGGGCCTGTCCGAGCGCGTTATTTTCCGCGAACTGTTCCCCTCGGGCCTGACCTTGCTCGACAAGGGGCACCTTGGCGAACTCGGCACCAGCCATCTGGTCGCGCGGCAGGAACTGCGGCAGCTGGTGGCAGGGCTCAACCTGCCGATGCCGGACCGCCGCGAGCCGCAGTTCGAACTCGCCGACGAAAAGTGAAGCAGGGGCGATGAAACTCATCTGGCTCATCGCACTGGGTTGCATCGCCTGGAAGCTGACCACCGGGCAGTGGCCGTGGCGCAATCTGGCCCGCACGATGAAGCTCAACTCCGCTGCATCGCAGGAGGACAAGGGGCTGTCATTCGCGCAAATCCACGCGCAAGTGCAGGCCCGTGCGCTGCTCGGGCTACCCGAAGGCGCGAACCGCGAGGCCATCCTCGAAGCGCACCGCCGCCGCGTGGTTCAGGTCCACCCCGATCGCGGTGGATCCAATGAGAAGGTCCATGAGGCCAACGCCGCCCGCGACCTGCTGCTGGAAACGCTCGACCGGGGCGCCCGCAACTGAGGCCTCCCGGCATGATGGAAACCCATTGCTTCGATCCGACGATCCTGCGCGAATATGACATTCGCGGCGTTGTCGGCGTCAATCTCGGTACGGACGACGCGCTCGCCATCGGCCGCGCATTTGCCACGCTGCTGCGCCGCGAAGGCGGCCGCAAGGTGGTGGTCGGCCGCGACGGGCGGATCAGTTCCCCGGCGCTGGAAGCGGCGCTGGTGGAAGGCCTGCGGGCCGGCGGCGTCGATGTGGTGCGGATCGGCGTTTCGAGCAGCCCGATGCTCTACTTCGCCGAAGCGTCAGCTGAAGACGTGCAGGGCGGCATTCAGATAACTGGCAGCCACAATCCCGCCGATCAGAATGGCTTCAAGATGGTCATGCAGGGACGCCCGTTTTTCGGGGCGGCGATCCAGCGGCTGGGCGAAATAGCTGCGGTTGGCGCCTGGGAACGGGTCCATAGTGGCGGCCTCCTCGAAGATGTCAGCGTCGAAGATCGCAGCGTCGAGCATGCCTATGTCGAGTGTTTGCTGCCCGCTCTGGCAGGTCTCCCCGCAGACCGTCTGGCCGATCTGCGTATCGGTTGGGACGCCGGCAACGGCGCTGCCGGACCCGTACTGGAACTGCTGATCTCGCGCTTGCCTGGGGAGCATCATCTTCTCTTCACAGAAGTGGACGGGACCTTCCCGAACCACCATCCGGATCCGAGCGAGGAGGCCAATCTTGCAGACCTCAGGGCGCTCGTCGCGGCAAAGAACCTCGATTTCGGAGTGGCTTTCGACGGCGATGCAGACCGTATCGGAGTCATCGACGGAGCGGGCCGGGCGCTTGCCGGGGACCAGCTGCTGCTGATCTATGCGGAAGACCTGCTGCGCCGAAATCCGGGCGCGCAGGTCATTGCCGACGTCAAGGCCTCGCGCGTGTTGTTCGACAGCGTCGCGGCGCTGGGCGGCGTGCCGGACATGTGGAAGACCGGGCACGCGCTCATCAAGGCGCGGATGAAGGAAACCGGCGCGCTGCTCGCGGGCGAGATGACCGGGCACATGTTCTTCGCCGACGACTATTACGGTTTCGACGACGCTTTCTATGCCGCGCTGCGGCTGATCGCCGCGACCTTGCGGCTGGGGCGCAGTGTCGAGGATTTGCATGCGGCGATGCCGCGCCTCGTCTCGACGCCGGAACTGCGTTTCCGGGTGGCCGAAAGCCGCAAGTTCGCCGCCGTTGAGGAAGTCCATGCGCGGCTGATCGAAGCCGGGGCCGAGGTCGTGGCTGTGGACGGCGTGCGCGTCACGACGGCCGACGGCTGGTGGCTTCTGCGCGCCTCGAACACGCAGGGTATGCTGGTGGCGCGCGCCGAAAGCGAGACGGCCGAAGGGCTGGAGCGCCTGGTTGCGGAAATCGACGTTCAACTCGCCGCTTCGGGGCTTTCGCGCTAAAGCAGCGTCAGCACGGCTGCGCCGATGGCCAGCGCGCTGGCGGCAAGGGGCAGCGCGGCGGACCGGCCATTCCGCCATCCCGCAAGGCTGAGGACCACGCCCGCCTTGTACAAAGTGTTGAGCGCGATCGGCACGGCCAGCACCAGTCCGGCCATCCGCGCGTCGAGCGAGTGTCCGGTCAGGCCGCCCAGAGTGATGATGGCGGCATCGACATCGATTGTGCCCGCAAGCGCCAGAACCGCTCCCAGGCCCCGCTCGCCGAAGTTGTCCAGAACCCAGAGCGAGGCGACGGTCAGCACCATGACCAGCCCTGCCAGCATCAGTGCGGGCCCAATGTCGAACGGGTTGCGCATCGCGATTTCGTGGCCGGGATTCGGGGTGGCGGCGTTGCGGCTGCGCCTGAGGTACCAACCGGCGGCAATGATGGCGACGACAAGGCCGGGCGCGATCAGCCGCGCAAGCGTCGGCAGGGCGATCGGCGCGAGGATGGCCACCAGCACCAGCACGCGCAGGAACATGATGACCGAGGCGAAGGCGATGGCGGCGGGGAAGACCGGGCGCGGCTCCTCTCCCTCCTTCATGCGGCTGGCAAGCGAGGCGGTCACGGCCGCTGAAGACACCAGCGCCCCGGCGGCGGCGGTGGCGATGATTCCGCGCGTCGCACCGAGCATGCGGGTCGCGAAATAGCCGCCGAACGACAGGCCCGAGACCAGCACGACCACCAACCAGAGATGGCGCGGATTCCACGCATCGTAGGGCCCGAAAGCCTTGTCCGGCAACAGCGGCAGAATGACCAGCGCGACCAGCGCATAGCGCGCAATCGACAGCACCTCGCGCTGGCTGAGCCGGTTGATCCATCCGTGAAGCTGATCGCGCAGGGCCAGCAGGAGGACCATGATGACGGCGATGGCGGTGCCGGTCAGGCGCTCCCCGACGCCGACGAGAAAACCGCTGGCAAGCGTGAGCAGGGCGACGAGGCCGCTCGTCCCGCTGGCGGTTTCGCTGAGACGGCTGTCGCGGAGGTACCCCACCAGCACCAGCAGCCCTGCCGCGCCGAGCAGAACCGTGGCCGGTCCCGGCGCGCCGCGAAAGAGCATGCCGGCAATGCCGCCGACAAGGCCGATCAGTGCGAAAGTGCGGACGCCTGCGAAACGGGCGCCGTCCTGCCGGTCTCGCTGGGCCCAGCCGCGCTGGATGCCCACCAGCAGCCCGAGCGCAAGGCTCACGGCAAGTCGGGCGAGGTCGGAAAGCTCGAGGTCGATCGGCATGGGCCCCCGCGTCGGTGGCATCGGCTTGCCATGGTGACTGCGCGCGCGGCGAAGCGCAAGTCGGACGTTCTTGCGGTACAAGGCTTTTCTCGCGCCGCGGGACGTGCTCCACCTGTTCGGCCATGGCCGTGAACCGATCCGAGCGATGACCACAAAGTCTTCCGCAGATTCTCCTGCCGAAGTTCCTGTCGAGATCGGGGACTGGTTCGCCGCACGCGGCTGGCGCGTTCGGCGTCACCAGCAGGAGATGCTGGCGGCGGCGGACCGAGGCAATCACGCATTGCTCGTCGCCGATACCGGCGCGGGCAAGACACTGGCGGGGTTCCTGCCGACACTTGCGGATTTCTGCCCCTCTCGGCGGCAGGTGGCGGCGATGCCGGAAAGGCTGCACACGCTCTATGTCTCGCCGCTCAAGGCGCTTGCCCACGATGTCCAGCGCAACCTGCTGGCGCCGGTGGAAGAGATGGGACTGCCGATCCGCATCGAGACCCGCAGCGGTGATACGCCCTCGGACCGCAAGGCCCGCCAGCGCGCCCGGCCGCCGCACGTGCTGCTGACGACGCCCGAATCGCTTTCGCTGCTGCTGACCTATCCCGAAGCGCCGGAACTGTTCTCCGGCCTGAAACGCGTGGTGATCGACGAGATCCATGCGTTCGCCACCGGCAAGCGGGGGGACCTGCTCGCGCTGTCGCTCGCGCGGTTGCAGGCGCTGAGCCCGGGTTTGCAACGGGCCGGGCTTTCGGCGACGCTGGCCGATCCCGATGCCTTCCGGGGCTGGCTGGCCCCTTGGGGGGAGATCGATGCGGTGGAACTGGTAGAGGGCGAGCCCGGCGCCGAACCGGAAGTCTCGATCCTGCTGCCACAGGAGGAGCGCATCCCCTGGAGCGGCCACGCGGCGACATGGGCGATCCCGCAGCTGATCGAACAGATCAAGGCGCACCGCACCACGCTGATATTCACCAATACCCGCTTCCTTGCCGAGTACATCTTTCAGGAATTGTGGGACGCCAACGAGGACAACCTGCCGATCGGCATCCACCACGGCTCGCTCTCGAAGGAGGCGCGGCGCAAGGTGGAGGGGGCGATGGCCGAGGGGCGGCTTCGGGCGCTCGTATGTACCGCCAGCCTCGATCTCGGTGTCGATTGGGGCGATATCGACCTTGTCGTGCAGATGGGGGCGCCCAAGGGATCCTCACGCCTGCTCCAACGTATTGGCCGCGCCAATCACCGGCTCGACCAGCCCAGCAAGGCCATGTTGGTACCGGGCAATCGCTTCGAGTTCCTGGAGGCTTTCGCCGCGCAGGAAGCGGTGCGCGAGGGCCAGCGCGACGGTGAGGCTTTCCGCCCCGGCGGGCTGGACGTGCTGGCGCAGCACGTCATGGGCACCGCCTGTGCGGGGCCGTTCCGCGAGCAGGCGCTGCTTGCCGAACTGCGCTCGTCCGCCGCCTATGCCTGGGTGGACGAGACGATCTTCGCCCGCGTGCTCGATTTCGTGGCGACGGGGGGCTACGCGCTGCGCTCCTATGACCGCTTCCGCCGGATCGTGCGCGAGAAGGATGGGGAGGGGGGCTGGCAATGGCGGTTGACCCATCCCGAGCATGCCGCGCGCCATCGGCTCAATGCTGGGATCATCGTCGATGCCGAAATGCTGGAAGTGCGCTTCCGCAACGGCCGCTCGCTGGGGCGGGTGGAGGAAGGCTTCGGGGCCAGCCTCAAGCCCGGCGACACGTTCCGGTTTGCGGGGATGGATCTGGAGGTCGAGGCTCTGCGCGAACTGGAGCTGATCGTGCGGGCGGCCAAGCGTTCAGCTACGATACCCAGCTACATGGGCCAGCGCATGCCGATCTCCACGCATCTGGCCGAGCGCGTCCGTGCCATGCTGTTCGACCGCGCGGGCTGGGCGCGCTTTCCCGACGACGTGCGCGAATGGCTGGAAGTGCAGGACTGGCGCTCGCACTTGCCCGCGCCGGGGCGGCTGCTGGTGGAAAGCTTCCCGCACCACGGCGCTGCCTATACGACGTACTATACGTTCGAGGGCTGGCCGGCGAACCAGTCGCTGGGCATGCTGATTACCCGGCGCATGGAGGATCGCGGGCTAGGGCCGCTGGGTTTCGTTGCCACCGACTATGCGTTGGTGGTCTGGGGGCTGAAGCCGGTGGAGGCCCCCACCGCGCTGCTCTCGCCCGATATCCTGACGCACGAATTCGTCGACTGGGTGCAGCAGTCCTACCTGCTGCGCCGGGCCTTTCGCGAAGTGGCGGTGATTTCCGGGCTCGTCGAACGGCAGCAGCCGGGGACGCGCAAGTCGGGCCGGCAGGTCACCTTCTCGACCGATCTGATCTACGATGTCCTGCGCAAGTATGAGCCCGATCACTTGCTGATAGAGGCCGCCTGGGCCGATGCCCGCGCGCGCATGACCGATGTGGCCCGCGTGGCCGATGTCCTCGACCGGGCGGCGCGTGAAGTGGACCATGTCCGGCTGGACCGGATCAGCCCGCTCTCGGTCCCGGCCCTGTCGATGATCGGCCGCGAATCGCTGCCGTCCGGAGCGGCCGATGAAGACCTGCTGGTGGAGGCGGAGAGCCTTGCCTCGCTGGCGATGCGGGTGGACCCGCCCGAGGAGGTCTGAGGCTATCTGCGCAGGGCAAAGAAAAAGGGGCGGATCTCTCCGCCCCTTCCTTGGTTCCCGAGGGAACCTGTCCGTTGCCCGGCTTACTTGCCGAATTCGCGGAACTGGTCGTTCCCGACGAAGCCGAACTTGGTCACGTTCGAAGCCTTGATCAGCTCCAGAACCTGAGCCGAAAGCTCGTAGCTTGCCTGGGCTTCCGGCTGGTACTGCAGTTCGGGCTCGACCTTGTAGGTCAGCGACTGCGCCAGCAGGTTCCGCAGGGTTCCCTGGTCGACGGCATTGCCGTTCCAGAGAATCTTCGCATCCGCGGTGAGCACGATCTTGTTCTTGATCGGGTCCACCGGCGGCGGCGTGGTCGTCGGGGGAGTTGCAACCGGAAGATCGATATCGATCGAGTGGGTCGCAACCGGGATGGTGATGATGAACATGATGAGGAGAACGAGCATGACGTCGATCAACGGCGTCGTGTTCATTTCCATCATCGGGGCGCCATCATCCTTGCCGCCTGACATTGCCATGGAATGTTACTCCTTCTCGAGCGTCACGCGCCCGGGTCAACCGGGTTGGTGATGAAGCCAACCGTCGGGTAACCAGCGATCTGGACGTTGTAGATCGCACCGGCCACGCAACGCCAGGGGGCGTTCACGTCACCGCGGATGTGGACCTGCGGCACGAGATCCGGATTGTCCCTAAGGGCTGCCGGACCGCCTTCGCGCTTCACGATGGCGTCAAGACGCTTGAAGGCCTGGTCGTACAGTTCCTGCGAGGTCACCGGCGTGATGTTGTTGAAGTAAACGCGGCATTCGCCATTGCGCGATGCGCCCTGGAAGCCGGGTTCACCTGCACTGCGACCCGAATCGTCGGTGGTCGAGACGGAGAGGAGGAGGTTTTCCACCTTGTCCTTCGATTCGACCGCCACGATGACGGGGATCTTCAGCTTTTCGATCGTCTGGATCGCGACCGGGACCGCGATCAGGAAGATGATCAAAAGCACCAGCATGACGTCGACGAGCGGCGTCGTGTTGATGTCGGACATCGGTTTTTCGGCACCGCCTCCGCCCGTGGATATCGCCATAGTCTTATCCTAATCCTTGCGTTGCCCTGGGGGGCGACGGATGCAAACGAAGTGCTCCGCCGCCTGGGTCCCCGTGGACGCGCTACCGTGTGACAGCGCGTCCCATGCTGCTTACGGCTTGGCCGGAGCAGCAGCCGGCTTGGCCGGAGCAGCGGCGGGCTTGGCGGCGGCGGTGGAGATGACGGGCTTAACGGTGCCCTTCGAGTTGATGTTCGCCAGCAGGTCGGCCGAGAAGCCGGTCAGCAGTTCGGCGATGCGCTTGTTGCGGCTCTGGAGGTAGTTGTAAGCCAGAACTGCGGGAACGGCGACGATCAGGCCGAGCGCGGTCATGATCAGCGATTCACCGACCGGACCGGCAACCTTGTCGATCGAAGCCGAACCGGCGATGCCGATGGCGATCAGGGCGCGGTAGATGCCGACCACGGTACCGAACAGACCGATGAACGGTGCGGTCGCGCCGACGGTGGCGAGGAACGGCAGGCCGGTGGCGAGACGCGAGTTGATCGAGGCTTCCGAACGAGCGAGCGAAGCGTGCATCCAGTCATGGGCTTCGAGCGAGTCGGTCATCTTCGAGTGCTGGTCTTCGGCGGCGATGCCGTCGTCGACGAGCTGGCGCCATGCGCTGTTCTTGTCCAGCTTGGCAGCGCCTTCACGCAGGGTGGGAGCCTTCCAGAACGCGGTGCGCACTGCGCCGAACTGGCGCAGGATCTTCGACTGTTCGAACCACTTGGTGAAGAGGATGTAGAACGAGCCGAACGACATGATGCCCATGATGGTCACGGTGGCGTACGAAATGAAACCACCGGCCTGAAGAGCTTCGACAAAGCCGAACTTGTTCTGCGGCGCTGCTTCGCCAGCGGCGGCAAGGATGTCAACGATAAGCATGCGATTTACCTCTCAAGAAGAATGCAGGATTTGGCCGAATCCAACGCGTGGGGGTTCCGGCCAGGCCGTCAAATTTAACTGAGCTTGTAGACGATCGTCGTCGCGTACGAACCGGTGGTTGCGTTACCCGCGTCATCGAGAGCGGGGTTGAAGCGACCGAAACGGTTCATGCCTTCACAGGCCGCGGCGTCGAGTTCCGGGCTACCGCTGGAGCTGGTGACGGAGCAGCTCGTGACGCGACCATCGGGACCGATCGAAACGCGGACACCGACGCGGCCTTCACGCTCTTCGCGCAAGGCCTTGGCCGGATATTCCTGGTTGAAGCGGCTGGTCCAACCACCCTTGACCGACGCGCCACGCGCCTTCGAGGGGGCCGGGGGGGCCGGCGGTGCAATCGGTGCCGCAGGAGCCGGAATCGGAACCGCGGGCAGCGCCACCGGAGGCGGCGTCGTCACGGTCGTGATGGCCGGCGGAGCCGGTGCGATGTTGATCGGCGGCGGCGGCGCCACGATCGGCGGCGGCGGCGTATCCTGCTTCTGGGGGGGCGGCGGCGGCGGCTCCTCCTTGGGTTTCTCTTCCTTGATGTCGACTGTGGTCACTTTCTTCATGACCTGCTTCACCGCGGAGTAAGCCAGACCCGTGACGAGTGCATAGCCTACAAAGACGTGGATCAGCGCGACAATGACAAGCGCGGCAATCTTGTTGCCGCTCATTTGCTGGTCAGCGTAAGCCATTCAAACGCATCACTCCATAATCAAGCCCCAACCCCACCCGGGTGCGGACAGGGCCAAAGGCGCCCATGGCCCCCTCCCCAAGGAAAGGTCCATGACGAAACTCTAAATTACCCACCCTGACGGCTGTCAGTTCACCTAACCGTAAACGTTGTAACGGGGTTGGCGAACCGTGGGGCATTTTCGTTTTTTTGCCCCGTTTTGCGGAATTCCTTAGCGGGACCGTTGCCCCTGTGCAACGCCTTATCGGCAATCGTGTCGTTAACACCTGATTCATGGCTGTTAAGTTCCAAGCTGGGAAGGGGGAAATTTGTACAGCCTTGTGCAAGTCGCTAAGGCCTCGCCCCGCGCTTTCCGGAGATCGTTCCCAATGCCTGCGAATCTGCCCCGTCTTGCCCTGAAATTGGCGTGTGCCGCCCTGGCTGTGCAGGCGTTTCCGGCGCTAGCGCAGGCCCAGCCGGCTTCCCGGGACGATGCGCCGGCGCTGCTGCGCGAGGCGACTTTCGCCGATCTTGCCACGCTGGCCGATTCGGCCCCGCTGGTGGTGCGCGCTACGGTGCGCAAGATGGCGCGCGTAGAGGATGCCCGCGCGCCGGGGCTTACGCCCGGAATGGGCCGTTTCTACGTGGATGCCGATACCCGTTCGCTGCTCACGGGCTCCTCGCCGATCGGGCAAAGTTTTGCCTATCTCGTGGACCTTCCTCTCGATGCGCGCGGCAAGCCGCCGACGCTGAAGAAGCAGGACGTCCTGCTCTTTGCACGTCCCGTCGCAGGACGCCCCGGAGAGCTGCAACTGGTCACCCCCACCGCCCAGCAACTCTGGACCGAGCAGGTCGAGGCGCGCGTGCGCGGCCTGCTGAAAGCGCTTGTCTCCCCCGATGCGCCGGCGCGAATCACCGGCGTGCGTGAACTGCTCTTTGTCCCGGGCAACCTTGCCGGGCAGGGAGAGACCCAGATCTTCCTCTCGACCGAAAGCGGGTCGGCCGCCTCGATCACGGTCGTCCATGAACCCGGCACGGTTCCCGCCTGGGGTGTCTCGTTCTCCGAACTGGTGGCCGATATCGGCCATCCGCCGAAGCCTGAGACGCTGGAATGGTATCGTCTCGCCTGCTCGCTCCCGGCCAATCCGCCGCAGCGTGCAAACGTTTCCGAAGGCGTGGATGCCATGAAGCAGGCGGCGGCGGACTATCGCATGGTGCTGAACCAGCTCGGACCTTGCGTCCGCAATCCCGTGGGCCGCTGACCGGGCCGTCAGTTGTGGACTCTATATTAAGGGTTCGGGGCGCGAAGGTACTGGAATTTCCCGGTGGGCTCGCTTAGGGCGCGCTCGCGAAAGGGAATTCCATGGTTGAACCGCTGAATATTGCGCTAGCCGGTCTCGGCACGGTCGGGGCGGGCGTTGTCCGTCTCATCGAGACCAATGCCGAACTGATTGCCCGGCGGGCCCGCCGGCCGATCCGCATCGCCGCGGTAAGCGCGCGCGATCGCAGCAAGGATCGCGGGGTAGACCTCTCGCGCTATGACTGGGTGGACGATACCGCCGCGCTGGCCTCGCGTCCCGATGTGGACGTGGTGGTCGAGATGGTGGGCGGTTCGGACGGGCCGGCGCTGGCGCTCGCCCGCAATGCCATCGCGCAGGGCAAGGGCTTCGTTACCGCCAACAAGGCGATGATCGCGCATCATGGGGTGGAACTGGCCTCGGCCGCCGAATCGGCCGGTGTCGCGCTCAAGTTCGAGGCGGCGGTTGCCGGCGGCATCCCTGTCATCAAGGGCCTGAGCGAAGGCGCTGCCGCCAATGCCATAGAGCGGGTCTACGGCATCCTGAACGGCACCTGCAATTACATACTCTCCACCATGGAGGACACCGGCCGCGATTTCGGCGACGTTCTCGCCGAGGCGCAGCGCATGGGCTATGCCGAGGCCGATCCCACCTTCGACATCGAGGGGATCGACGCCGCGCACAAGCTCTCGATCCTTGCCGCCATCGCGTTCGGATCGCAGCTTCGCTTCGATGCGGTGGAGACCTCCGGCATCTCGCGCGTGAAGGCTGCCGACATCGAGCAGGCGCGCTCGCTCGGCTACGTCATCCGCCTGATCGGCATGAGCGAGATCGACCGGGCCGAAGGTACCCCGCGCCTGTTCCAGCGCGTGCGCCCGCATCTGGTGCCGTTTGACCATCCGCTGGCCCATGTCGACGGGGCGACCAATGCCGTCGTCGCCGAGGGCAATTTCATGGGCCGCCTGCTGTTCCAGGGCGCCGGTGCCGGTGACGGGCCGACCGCCAGCGCGGTGGTTGCCGACATCATCGACATCGCCCGCGGCGAGAAGGGCGCGGCATTCTCGATGCCGTCGAGCGAGCTGGAGGCGATCGAGCCCGCCGGCACCGGCCACCGCCGCAGCCGCAGCTATATCCGCTTCACCGTGCCGGACCGGCCCGGCGTGCTGGCCGATATCACCGCCGCCATGCGCGATGCGGGGGTCTCGATCGCCAGCATGATCCAGAAGGGCCATGCCGGGCAGGAGGGCGAGGTGATCCTGGCCATCGTCACGCACGAAGGGCCCGAATCGGCCGTCAGCGAGGCAATGCGCGTGCTGGAGGGCTCGGACAGTCTGGCTGCCGCGCCGCTGGTGATGCAGATCATCGAAGGCTGACATTTTCGGCGCGCCCGTCAGCGAGGGGCGCGCCGAACCTTTTTAATGCGCGCGCAATTCGCCCTTGGCGACGAGGTCCGCGTCGGATCCGGCGGGGGCCTCGGGGATCTGCGACAGGTCGATGATCAGCGGCTGCGCGGGCGCACAGGGCGGAATGAAGCAGCCCCGCGCGGCGGTTACGCCGCCGATGTTCTTTTCGAAATTGGGCGGATGAAGCCGGCCGTCATTGGTGCCGGCAGGCCCGGTCGGGTCGCTTTCGGCGGAGGACTGGACGCGGAATTTCTCCTCGTCCGGTGCGCAGACGACGATTTCGCCCGGCCGCCCCTCGCGCGAACAGGCGCGGTGGGTGGGATCGGGCGTGACTCTGCCGCCCGACGCCATCATCCTCTCGGCCATGGCGCGGTCAGCGTCCGTGATCGGAGGGCCTACCTGACTGGCGGTGGAGGCGGAACCCGAACTGGCCTGTGCAAAGGCGGTTCCGGCGGCGATTCCGGGCGCGCAGGCGGTAGATAGTGTCGCGATTGCGAAAAGCGCGCGCCATGTCCTCGACAATTGGTATTCCTCTGTCTAATCCCCCGACCCGAACCTTTTCCCTCCACGCCTTAATGCGGAGTGATCATGCCCGAAGCAAGTAAAGTCCTCGACCGCGTCCTAGTCCTCGAGATGGTCCGCGTCACCGAGGCGGCTGCCATCGCGGCATCCGAACTGGTTGGCCGCGGTGACGAGAAGGCGGCAGACCATGCCGCCGTTGAAGCCATGCGCAAGGCCTTCGACACCCTTTATATGGATGGCACCGTCGTCATCGGTGAGGGTGAGCGCGACGAAGCGCCGATGCTCTACATCGGCGAGAAGGTGGGCGGCGCCCCCGGTCGCGGCCCGCGCATCGATATCGCGCTGGACCCGCTGGAAGGCACCACCATCACGGCCAAGGCCGGCCCCAACGCGCTGGCCGTGCTGGCGGCGGCGGAAGAGGGCGGCCTGCTCAACGCGCCCGACGTCTATATGGAAAAGCTGGCGGTCGGCCCGGGTTATCCCGAGGACGTGATCGACCTGACCAAGAGCCCGTCGGAGAACGTCAAGGCCGTTGCGGCCGCAAAGGGCGTGGCACCGGACGAGATCATCGTCTGCGTGCTTGACCGTCCGCGCCATGCCGACCTCATTGCCGAACTGCGCGCGCTCGGCTGCGGTGTCGTGCTGATCGGTGACGGTGACGTGGCCGGCGTGATCGCCGTGACCGACGAGAACACCACGATCGACATGTACATGGGCACCGGCGGCGCGCCCGAGGGCGTGCTGGCTGCAGCGGCACTGCGCTGCGTCGGCGGCCAGATCCAGGGCCGCCTGGTGTTCCGCAACGATGACGAGCGCGCCCGCGCCCGCAAGTGGGGCATCGAGGATCTCGACAAGGTCTACAAGCTGCGCGACCTGGCCAAGGGCGACTGTATTTTCGCGGCAACCGGGGTGACCGACGGCTCGCTGCTGCAGGGCGTCAAGCGCCTCAAGGGCGGCCAGATGACCACCGAAAGCGTGGTGATGCGTGCCAGCTCCGGCACGGTGCGCTGGATCAAGGGCGAGCACCGCGTTCGCGGGTAAAATTTCCCGATTCGCGCACAAGTTCTGATGAATCAGATGCTTGAGCCTGAAAACGCCGGTCCGGAGATTGCTCCGGGCCGGCGTTTTCGCGTTCATGTCACGGTGACCGCGCCACGCTTTCTGTTGCAATCCGATGACTCATGAGTAGAGGCGGGCGCGTTCAGCCAACCAATCATCACCAGCCGTCTCGGGGATTCGCCATGAAGATCATGTCCGGCAACAGCAACCTTCCGCTCGCGCGGGCCATCGCAGCCTATCTTGAGCTGCCGCTGACCGATGCGGCGGTCCGCCGCTTCGCCGACGAGGAAATCTTCGTCGAAATCCACGAGAACGTGCGCGGTGAGGACGTCTTCGTCGTCCAGCCGACCAGCTATCCCGTCAACGACAACCTGATGGAACTGCTGATCTGCATCGACGCGCTTCGCCGTGCTTCGGCCAAGCGCATCACCGCCGTGATTCCCTACTTCGGGTACGCCCGCCAGGACCGCAAGCCCGGTCCGCGCACGCCGATCTCGGCCAAGCTGGTTGCCAACCTGCTGACCGAAGCCGGTGCCGACCGCGTTCTCTCGGTGGACCTGCACGCCGGGCAGATCCAGGGCTTCTTCGACATCCCGACCGACAACCTATTCGCTGCGCCGGTCATGGCCGCCGACATTCAGGCGCGTTATGGCGACCAGTCGCTGATGGTGGTTTCGCCCGACGTGGGCGGCGTGGTCCGCGCCCGTTCGCTGGCCAAGCGCCTCGACAACGCGCCGCTCGCCATTGTCGACAAGCGCCGCGACAAGCCCGGCCAGTCGGAAGTGATGAACATCATCGGTGACGTGAAGGGCCGCGCCTGCATCCTGATCGACGACATCATCGATTCGGGCGGCACCCTGTGCAACGCCGCGCAGGCGCTGATGGACGAAGGCGCCACCAGCGTCACCGCCTACATCACCCACGGCGTGCTTTCGGGCGCGGCGGTTTCGCGTGTCACCAACTCCGCGCTGAAGGAACTGGTGATCACCGATTCGATCCAGGCAACCGACGATGCGAAGGCTTCGGACAAGATCCGCATCCTGACGATCGCGCCGCTGATCGGCGAAGCGATCCGCCGCATTGCCGACGAAAGCTCGGTATCGAGCCTGTTCGACTGAGGACGCTTCGGGTCCTTTATGGATGGTTATGAACGGCGCAGGGGGCCTCCCCTGCGCCGTTCTGCTTTCAGCTACTCGTCATTCCAGGGGCGCACTTGTCCCGGTGCCAGCCGGTTGAGCGCTTCCAGCCGCCGCGCCTGCCGCGATTCCAGCGCCAGCGTCATGATCGGCTGCGGCCGCTTCACGAACTGGCTGGGCGACATGCCGAAGAGTTCGGTGAACTCGTGGATCAGGTGGCTCTCGTCGTAATAGCGCAGCGCGATCTCGTCGGCCTCGTCACTGTCGGCCACGCCGCGCAAGTAGCTGGCCATGTCCAGCGCGCGGGCCCGGCGCAGCACTTGCTTGGGCGGCATGCCGAAATCTCGGTTCACCACGCGTTCCAGCGTGCGCCGGTCCACCCCGCATTCACGCGCGGCATCGCTGACCGCCATCGACGGGTCGCGATAGGAGATCACCTCGAAACTGCGCGTCACCGGATCGGGCGGCGGGCAATTCATGCTCTCGATCCGGTGGCGGAACGCCTGCTCCAGATGCTGGAGCCACACTTCGGACGGGGCATCGGGTTCCAGCATGGCGAGAAACTGCTCGGACGGGAGCGAGACCGCGCTGGTGCTGACCAGACGGTCCACGAAATCGCCCACCCGCGGTCCCTGCATCGCGGTGCAGGCACCTGCGCGCAGCGCCACGGCGACGCTGGCGAAGCTGCCCGTCACCGTCACCGGCATGCACCGCGAATGGGGCCCGAAGAACAGTGCCGCGTCGCGGACCCGGCGTTCGCCGTCGGCGGTCTGGACGCACCAGCGGCCTTTGGTCTGAATGCGCAGAAAGGCAGTGTCGCTGAACAGGCTGCACGAAAGCGTGTAGTCTGCGGGCGCGGACACTTTCGTCACCGACACGCGCGCGATCCACGGAGCGAGATCCGCTGCCGGCGCGCGATTGTACGATAACGGTTGTCCGTCCCGCGTATATCCTTGTTCCGGCGCGATTGCCGGATCGATAGCTGGGATTTTCCTGCGCAGCATGCCCCTACTTCTTTGCAGTAGAATATGCCCCCGCCAACGGAATAGGGGCGGCCGCAAGTTCCTGCAATGTGTGAAAAACACATAAGGGTTCGGGGCATGTGCAAGATTCTGCCAGTCTTGATGAATTTCCGGCGGGCGCTTGACCTTCCGGCACTGGAAAAGGCACAGGTCCGCCATGAAACTCGATCAGGATATCGCCCTTGCCCTGCGACTCGCCGATGCGGCAGGCGAAGCGATCAGGCCCCACTTCCGCACGGGACTGAGCGCCGAGCGAAAGTCCGATGCCTCGCCCGTCACCATTGCCGACCGCGCCGCGGAAGAGGCCATGCGGCGGATTCTCAAGGCAGAAGTTCCGCGTGACGCGATTATCGGCGAGGAGTTCGGCACGGAGGAGGGCTCCTCTGGCCGGACCTGGGTGCTCGATCCGATCGATGGCACGGTCTCGTTCATTGCCGGTCGTCCGATTTTCGGCACGCTGATTGCGCTGCTGGTCGATGGCTGGCCGGTGCTGGGCGTGATCGACCAGCCGATCCTGCGCGAACGCTGGGTCGGCGCCAGCGGCATGCCCACCACCTTCAACGGCAAGGAAGTGCGCACGCGCCCGTGCCGCGAACTGTCCGACGCCATGCTGGCGACTACCGGTCCGCAGTATTTCGACGATCACGAGGGTGAGCACTTCATGGCGCTGGCGGCCAAGACCGATCACAAGCGCATGATGATGGGCGGCGACTGCTATAACTATGGCCTGCTCGCTTCGGGCCAGATCGACCTCGTTTGCGAGGCCGGGCTCAAGCTGCACGACTGGGCCGCGCTGGTGCCAGTGGTGGAAGGCGCGGGGGGCACGATGTGCGACTGGAACGGCGAGCCGCTTCACGCGCAGTCCGACGGGCATGTCCTGGCGATCGGCGATCCCGCGCGTCTGGAAGACGTGATCGAGGCGATGGCCTGCCATCATTGATGGCGGTGCGCAGGGTCTGCCTGTTCGTCTATGGCACGCTCCAGCCTCGCGCGGGCACGCGCATGGGCCAATGGCTGGCGGAGCGCACGGAAAGCGCCGAGCCTGCCTCCGTGCCCGGGCGCATCCATGCGATAAAGAGCGGTGACGGCTGGTTTCCGGCGCTTGTCCGAGCACAGGGGGCGAGGCAGGTTCAGGGCACGCTTTGCCGGCTGGGATTGGCGCCCGGCGATCTTGCCCGGCTCGATCGCTATGAGGGGCGCGAGTACCGGCGCATCTGCCTGCCGGTGCGCACTGCTTCGGGCCGAAGGGCGCGGGCGCAAGTCTATCTCTGGCGTCTTGGGCTGCCCCGCGCGGCGCCGGTGATCCGGGACGGGCACTATCTCGGATGGCTGGAACGCACCGGCCACACGGCATTTACGACCTTGCGCTGCCGGGCCTGAAGAGCAGGCCGGGCGGGTGGGGACGGATCAGAGTCCAAACCCCTTGCCTTCCCGCCGTTCTCCCACTAAAGGCGCCCCCTTCAATCGACACGGTTGAGTCTTTGACCAAAGAGATTCGCGCGTCCGCCTGGCGAAAAGGGCTGCCATGGCTGACCGGACGTGTCCCTGTGAAAAGGAGACGAAAATGCCCAAGCTGAAGACCAAGAGCGGTGTGAAGAAGCGCTTCAAGCTCACCGCCACCGGCAAGGTGAAGCACGGCGTAGCCGGCAAGCGCCACCGCCTGATGAGCCATAACGGCAAGTACATCCGCCAGAATCGCGGCACCGAAGTCATTTCCGACGCCGATGCCAAGACGATCAAAAAGTGGGCGCCCTACGGGCTCAACTGAGGAGTACTGACCGATGAGCCGTATCAAGAGGGGTGTTACCACCCGCGCCAAGCACAAGCGTCTTCTCGAACAGGCCAAGGGTTACCGCGGCCGTCGTAAGAATACGATCCGCGTTGCCCGCCAGGCCGTCGAAAAGGCCGGCCAGTACGCGTACCGCGACCGCAAGATCAAGAAGCGCACCTTCCGCGCGCTGTGGATCCAGCGTATCAACGCTGCCGTCCGCGCCGAAGGCCTGACCTATTCGCAGTTCATGCACGGCATCAAGCTTGCCGGCATCGAACTCGATCGCAAGGCGATGGCCGACCTCGCCATGAACGAGGGTTCGGTGTTCTCGACCGTGATCGCACAGGCCAAGGCAGCTCTGCCCGCCGCCTAAGCCGCTGGCACGGCACCCTTGCGGCGCCGCGCTTTGCGACTGCGAAAACAATACGAGGCGCGAGTGTTTCGGCACTCGCGCCTCGAATTGTTTTGCCCGCCCTCAAAACTCGCGGTACGTGATGTATCGGGGTACTTTGGCGGCAAAAAGATACAGAAACAGGCGGGGAATGACGGCCAGGCGTGTCATCATCCAATATTGCCCGGTGCCATTGGAGCTTGATCGCTTCGTATCGGCTCTTTTTTACTGTGAAATCGATATTGGGGAGGGGGGACGTCTTCAGGACGTGCTCTGCCCGGACTGGGCCAGTTTCCGGTTTCACTTCGATTCACAGACCGAAGTGTCGATGCGCAACGGATCCACGATCACCGGATCGCGGTTCACGGTCAGTGGCCCGCGTTCGCAGGAAGTTCACTTTTCGATGGGCTCCTCGCGCCAGTGGGGCTTTCGCCTGACACCGCTGGGCTGGGCCGCGCTGACCGGGCAGACAGCCGACGCCTATGCCAATGTCATCGTCGATGGCGACCGCGATCCCAACTTCGAACGCTTCCGCCCGCTATATGACGCATTGCAGGCCGAACAGGGCGCGCTAGGCGCGCAGCTGGACCGGGTGGTCGCCTTCCTCTCCGCGCTCGAACCCCGGCCTGTTCCGCACGAGGATCTGATCGTCGCCATCGGGGAGGCACTTGCCGATCCGGAACTGCGTTCGTCGGTGGATCTCGTGAAGCGAGTGGGCGCGAATTCGCGCATGGTCGAGCGGGTTTGTCGCGCCGCTTTCGGCTTTCCTCCCAAGCTGCTTCTGCGCCGCCAGCGCTTTTTGCGCAGTGTCGAGCAGTTCACGCTCGACCCGACGCTGAAGTGGATTGGCGCGATTGACGCGGCCTATCACGATCAGGCCCAGTTCGTGCGGGACTTCCGCGACTTCATGGGCATGAGCCCGCGCCAGTATGCCCAGCTCGACAAGCCGCTGACGGTAACGCTGATCCGCGAGCGGATTCGCCACGCGCGCACCGCCGGGCTCTGATCCGCCACTAACGGCGCCGTCCCGGCTTCCACGCGCACCCTCGCCGTTGCGATTCTTGCCCGCGCCCCCTAAGGACCGCGCTTCCAGATTCAGCAACAGTCAGGCAGACCACCAGTGGACTACGCAGCAACCGGCCAGGAGGCGCTCTCGCGGATTGCGGAAGCATCCGATCTCGAAACGCTGGAGGCGCTGCGTGTCGAGTTTCTGGGCAAGCAGGGATCGATCTCCGGCCTGCTGAAGACGCTGGGCAAGCTCGATCCCGAAGAGCGCAAGGTCGAAGGCCCGAAGATCCATGCCTTGCGCGAAAGCGTGAGCGACGCGCTCACCACCCGCAAGGACGTGTTGGAGACGGCGGTGCTGAACACCCGCCTTGCTGCCGAGACCATCGATCTCTCGCTGCCCGCGCCCGAAGCGCCGCGCGGCACCGTTCATCCGATCTCGCAAGTGATGGACGAGATTGCCGAGATTTTCGCCGACCTTGGCTTCTCGGTCGCCACTGGGCCGGAGATCGAGGACGACTGGCACAATTTCACCGCGCTCAACATGCCGGAAAGCCACCCGGCGCGCGCGATGCACGACACGTTCTACTTCCCGGACCGCGACGCGAAGAACCGCGAGATGCTGCTGCGCACGCACACTTCGCCGGTGCAGATGCGCACCATGCTCGAGCAGGGCGCGCCGCTGCGCATCATCGCGCCGGGCCGCGTCTACCGCTCGGACAGCGACGCCACCCACACGCCGATGTTCCACCAGGTCGAAGGTCTGGTGATCGACAAGGACGTCCACCTCGGCCACCTGAAGTGGACGCTGGAAACCTTCCTGAAGGCGTTCTTCGAGCGTGAGGACATCGTCCTGCGCCTGCGCCCCAGCTACTTCCCCTTCACCGAACCTTCGGTGGAAGCGGACATCGGCTTCACCCTGATCGACGGCAAGCGCGTGATCGGCGGCGACCCGTCGAAGGGCGAGGGCGGCTGGATGGAAGTGCTCGGCTCGGGCATGGTCAACCGCCGCGTCATCGAATTCGCCGGGCTCGATCCCGACGAATGGCAGGGTTTCGCCTTCGGCATCGGCATCGATCGCCTTGCCATGCTGAAGTACGGCATGGACGATCTGCGCGCCTTCTTCGACGGCGATGTCCGCTGGCTTTCCCACTACGGTTTCTCCGCCCTCGACGTGCCGACCCTTTCGGGCGGCGTTGGCACTCCGGCTTGAGCGCGGGAAGGATTTAGAAAATGAAGTTCTCGCTTTCCTGGCTCAAGCAGTACCTTGAGACCGACGCCTCGCTTGAGGATATCGCCCTGAAGCTCAACGCCATCGGCCTTGAGGTAGAAGGCATCGAGGATCCCGCCGCCAAGCTGGCCGGTTTCCGCGTGGCTAAGGTGCTGACCGCGGACAAGCATCCGCAGGCGGACAAGCTGCAGGTCCTCACTGTCGATACGGGTGAAGGCGTGCTGCAGGTCGTCTGCGGCGCGCCGAATGCGCGTGCGGGCCTTGTCGGCGTGCTGGGTCTTCCCGGCGCGACCGTGCCCGCCAACGGCATGGTGCTGAAGGTCGCTGCCGTGCGCGGCGTCGAATCGAACGGCATGATGTGCTCCACGCGCGAGCTGGAGCTGGGCGAAGATCACGACGGCATCATCGAACTGCCCGAGGACGCGCCGGTCGGTACGCCTTTCGCAGACTACCACGGCGCCGATCCGGTGATCGAAGTGGCCGTGACCCCGAACCGTCCGGACTGCATGGGCGTCTACGGCATCGCGCGCGATCTGGCCGCTGCCGGCCTTGGCACGCTGAAGCCCATCGAGGTTCTGGACATTGCCGGCAGCTTCCCCTGCCCGGTGGACGTGCGCACCGATGATGCCGAGGGTTGCCCGGCGTTCTACGGCCGCGTGATCAAGGGCGTGAAGAACGGGCCTTCGCCGCAGTGGCTGCAGGATCGCCTGAAGGCGGCCGGTCAGCGTCCGATCTCGGCGCTGGTCGATGCTACCAACTACCTGATGCTGGCCTATGGTCGCCCGGCCCACGCCTATGACCTTGCCAAGCTGAACGGCGGTGTCGTCGCACGCCGCGCCAAGGACGGCGAGACGGTCGTCGCGCTGAACGAGAAGACCTACACGCTCGACGCCGAGATGACCGTGATCGCCGACGATTCGGGCGTGCACGACATTGCCGGCATCATGGGCGGCGAGCATTCGGGCTGCGGGGACGAGACCACCGACGTCCTGCTCGAAATCGCCTACTTCGATCCCGAGCGCATCGCCAAGACCGGCCGCAAGCTCAACCTCACCTCGGACGCGCGCAGCCGTTTCGAGCGCGGGATCGATCCGAATTTCCTCGATACCGGCCTCGACCACCTGACCAAGCTGATTCAGACGCTGTGCGGTGGTGAAGCCTCGCAGGCGGTGCGCAGTGGTGCGGCGCCGAGCACGCCGAAGACTGTCCACTTCGATCCGGCCCTGACCGAGAAGCTGGGCGGCGTAGCGATCGAGCCGGGCGAACAGCAGGGCATCCTTGAGAGCCTTGGCTTCAAGGTCATCGCACAGGAAGCCGGGTTCGACACATCCTGGACCGTCACTGTTCCTGGCTGGCGTCCGGACGTCGACGGCGCGCCTGACATCGTCGAGGAAGTCGTCCGCATCCACGGTCTCGACAAGGTGAAGAGCGTGGCCCTGCCGCGCGCCGATGGCGTCGCCCGTCCGACCGCTACGCCGACGCAGGCGCTGGAGCGCCGCGTTCGCCGCGCTGCCGCTGCGCGCGGTCTGCATGAAGCGGTTACCTGGTCGTTCCTGCCCTCGGCCGAGGCCGATGCCTTTGCGGACGGCAATGCTTTGTGGTCGCTCGCCAACCCGATCAGCGAGGACATGAAGGTCATGAGGCCGTCGCTGCTGCCGGGCCTGCTGATGGCGGCCAAGCGCAACCTCGATCGCGGTGCCTCGTCGCTGCGCCTGTTCGAACTCGGCCGTCGCTATCTGCGCGGCGAGGGCGGTGCGAGCGACGAGCGTCTGGCGCTGGGTTTCGTGCTGGCTGGCGAGAAGGTCTCGCGCGGCTGGGCGACCGGAAAGGCGGTGGCGTTCGACGCCTACGACGCCAAGGCCGAAGTGACCGCGCTGCTGGCCGAAGCCGGGGCTCCGGTGGAAAAGCTGCAGGTCATGGGTGAGGCTGGTCCGCAGTTCCACCCCGGCCAGTCAGCCACGCTGCGCCTTGGGCCCAAGAACGTGCTGGCGCGCTTCGGCATGCTGCACCCGACGGTCGCCAAGCAGTTCGACATCGAAGGCCCGGTGGCGATTGCCGAGATCTATCTCGACGCCATCCCTGGCAAGAAGGGTGCTGCAACCTTCGCCCGTACCCGCTACGCGCCCCCGGCGCTGCAGGCGGTGACGCGCGACTATGCGTTCCTGGTGCCTGCAGAACTGCCCGCCGGTGACCTGATCCGCATGGTCGCGGGCGCGGACAAGGTGAACATCGTCTCGGCCCGCCTGTTCGACGATTTCCGTGGTCAGGGCGTTCCGGAGGGGCAGAAGTCTCTGGCGCTTGAAGTCACTCTCCAGCCGCTCGAAAAGAGCTACAAGGAAGAGGACCTCAAGGCGATCAGCGACAAGGTGACTGCCGCTGCCGCCAAGCTCGGAGCCGTGCTGCGCGGCTGAGAACGCGGCTGAAGAGGCTGCTCGGGAAAAAGGGAAGATCGCCGGTGACTGACATGGAATTCGTGACCATCACCGCCGGCGATCTTACCGCGCGCATTGCCACATACGGGGCCGAGCTGTGGTCGCTGACCGACCGGTCCGGCCGCGAGTACATGACCGACGCCGATCCGGCGTTCTGGACTGGCCATGCGCCGATCCTGTTCCCGATCGTCGGCGCGCTGAACGGCAACCGCTACCGGCTGGACGGCCACGAGTACGAACTTCCCAAGCACGGTTTCGCCCGCCATTCGGCTTTCGAAGTGGTGGAAGCGAGCGATAGCGCGGTCCGCCTGCGGCTGCGCGACAGCGCGGAAACCCGCAACGCCTATCCCATCGCCTTCGTTCTGGACCTTGTGTTCCGGATCGAAGGGGCGACACTCCACGTCGAGGCGGAAGTCGCCAATCCGGGCGATGCGCCGATGCCGTTCAGCCTTGGCTTCCACCCCGCTTTCGCATGGCCGCTGCCCGGCGGCGCGCCCAAGCACGAACACACCATCGCCTTCGAACAGGCCGAGCCCCAGCCGATCCGCCGCATCGATCTGGCGAGCGGCCTCGTTCTGCCCGAGCCGGTGCCGACTCCGGTGGAAGGCCACTTGCTGCACCCGGACGCATCGCAGTTCGTCGAGGACGCGCTGATCTGGGACCACCTCGCCAGCCGCGCGCTGACTTTCGGCACGCCGGGAGGATCGCAACTGGCTGTAGCCTTTCCCGACATGCCGATGCTGGGCATCTGGCAGAAGCCGGGGGCGCATTACCTTTGCATCGAGCCCTGGCAGGGCCACGCCGATCCGCTGGGCTATTCCGGCGACTTTCGCGCCAAGCCGGGTATGCTCTCGCTGGCCCCCGGCGCCAGCCGCCGCTTTCGCATGGACGTGACCGTTCTGACTGCCGACTGAGTGACAAGGCGGATAAAAGCAGTTTTCAGGCAGGGCACAGCGACCCGTCCACCTGCAATAGCTGCGGCTGTTGGGGTTTGCCTGTTGGCCGCATTATTGATGCTTCTCGGTTTTGCGCGCCAATCTTCCGAACGGGAGCGCGAACGCAATGCGCATCCGGTCTTCGAGGCTTCGACCGATGCGGACATGCGCGATGTCGAACGCTGTCTTACAGAACAGTTGGGGCTTGATCCGCGCGGATGGGAAGGGGTGAACACCCGGGTCGATTGGCATCCGATTTGGAAGACAAAGGTTCAAATCTCCCAAGTCGCGACTACGACGCACGTAACGATGTGGACGCCTGAAGGTCGACCGCTTCGCGAACGTGAAAAGTCTGCGCTGAAAAGCTGTGTTTTGGTATCCCCGCGATCTGCCGTTGCGGCCGGTTCAATTTAAGGAGAAATTTCATGAAGACCGCACTCGTAACCGGCGCCACGTCCGGTATCGGCGAAGCCTGTGCCCGCGCGTTCGTGGCCGCGGGCTGGCGCGTGGTCGGTACCGGCCGCCGGGCCGAGCGGCTCGACGCCCTGAAGGCCGAACTGGGCGCGGACAAGTTCCACGCCGCCGTCTTCGACGTGCGTGACGAAGCCGCGCGCGATGCCGCGTTGGCGGCGCTGCCGGCCGAGTTCGCGGGCATTGACTGCCTCGTCAACAATGCCGGCCTCGCGCTGGGCACGGAACCGGCACAGAGCGCCTCGCTCGACGCGTGGAAGACGATGATCGACACCAATGTCACCGCGCTGGTCTCGCTCACGCACAAGCTGCTGCCTGCGCTGGTGGAGCGCAAGGCCGGGATCGTGAACCTCTCCTCGGTGGCGGCGACGTATCCCTACACCGGCGGCAACGTCTACGGCGGCACCAAGGCTTTCGTGCACCAGTTCTCGCTGGGCCTGCGTTCGGACCTTGCCGGCACGGGCGTGCGCATCACCTCGATCGAGCCGGGCATGGTGGAGACCGAATTCACGCTGGTCCGCACCGGCGGCAACCAGCAGGCCTCGGACAATCTCTACGGCGGCGCCAACCCGATGACGGCGGAGGATATTGCGGGGACCGTGCTGTGGGTGGCGACCCTGCCGGCGCACCTCAACATCAACACGCTGGAGCTGATGCCGGTCAGCCAGTCCTTTGCCGGCTTCCAGGTTGCGCGTCAGGGCTGAGGCTTAAACCCCGCCTTCAAACAAACCTCGTCATCCACGCGCAGGCGGGGATCCCGCTTGTTCTTGCGAGGTAGCGCGAAGGAAGCGGGGCCCTCGCCTGCGCGGGGGCGACGGAGTGGTTTGGTGCAGGGTGGTTTGGGCCGATGCGGCTTGGGCTGTAGCTCCAAACGAAAAACGGGGGCTTGCGGATGTCCGCAAGCCCCCGTTTCTATTTCAGCGCTCTGACCGGGATCAGCCGGTGATGCCTGCTGCCGCGAGCACGGCCAGCGTCAGCACATCGGGCGCGATCGCGGTCATCGGCACGATCTGCACGGGCTTCTCGGCACCGATCAGCATCGGCCCGATCGAGGTGGTACCGCCGATTTCCTTGAGCAGCTTGGCCGAGATATTGGCCGACTGCAGCCCCGGCATGATCAGCACGTTGGCAGGCGCCGAAAGGCGGCTGAACGGATAGAGCTTCATGATCTTCGGGTTCAGCGCGGCGTCGGGGGCCATTTCGCCCTCGTACTCGAAGTCCGGCTTTTCCTCGTCGAGAATGCGGATCGCCTCACGCGTCTGCTCCAGCCACTTGCCCGACGGATTGCCGAAGGTGGAGTAGCTGAGGAAGGCCACGCGCGGTTCGTGGCCCAGGCGGCGGGCAACGGCGGCGGTTTCCTTGGCGATCACCGCAAGCTGCTCGGCCGTCGGGCGCTCGTTGATCGTGGTGTCGGCCATGAACACGGTGTGGTTCTTGCCGACCAGCAGGTGGATGCCGAACGCCAGCTTGCCCTCGGCCGGGTCCAGCACGCGCCGCACTTCCTTGATGGTCTGCGCGAAAGGCCGGGTCATGCCGGTGATCATAGCATCGCCCACGCCCAGCTTGAGCAGGCCGGAGGCGAAGATGTTGCGATCGGTATTGACCATGCGCTGCACATCGCGCTGCAGGAAACCGCGACGCTTCAGGCGCTCGTAGACCATCTCCACCATCGGGCCGACATGGTCGGACACCATCGAGTTCTCGATATGGAAGCTTTCCGGATCGGGCACGCCCAGTTCGGCCATCTTGTCGAGTATGACCTGCGTGCGGCCGACCAGGATCGGTTCGCCATAGCCGAAGTCGCGGTACTGGATCGCGGCGCGCAGGACGACTTCGTTGTCCGCCTCGGCAAATATCATCCGCTTGGGATTGGCGCGGACCTGTTCGTAGACGCGGGTGAGCACCGAAGTGGTCGGGTTCAGGCGCGCCTTCAGCTGATCGCGATAGGCTTCGAAGTCCTCGATCGGGCGGCCGGCAACGCCGGAATCCATCGCCGCCTTGGCGACCGCCATCGACACCACTTCCATCAGGCGCGGATCGAACGGCGCCGGGATGATGTAGTCGCGGCCGAACTGCTGCGCTTCGCCATAGGCGGCGGCAACGTCTTCATGGACCTGCTCGCGCGCCAGTTCGGCAATGGCCTTGGCGGCGGCGATCTTCATCTCTTCGTTGATCGCGGTGGCCGAAACGTCCAGCGCGCCGCGGAAGATGAAGGGGAAGCCCAGCACGTTGTTGACCTGGTTCGGATAGTCCGAACGGCCGGTGGCGACGATCGCGTCGGGGCGCACCGCCTTGGCTTCGGGCGGGGTGATTTCAGGGTCCGGATTGGCCATCGCGAAGATGATCGGTTCCGGCGCCATTGCCTTCACCATGTCCGGCGTCAGCGCGCCCTTGGCCGAAAGGCCCAGGAACACATCGGCCCCGACCAGCGCCTCGGTCAGCGTGCGCTTGTCGGTCTTCACGGCGTGGGCGGACTTGAACTGGTCCACCTTTTCGCGGCCCGGATAGATCACGCCGCGCGTGTCACAGACCAGCACGTTCTCATGCTTGACGCCGATCGACTTGATCAGGGCGGTGCAGGCCAGCGCCGAGGCGCCGGCGCCGTTCACCACCACCTTGATCTCGTCCAACTTGCGGCCGGTGATGAGGCAGGCGTTGATCAGGCCGGCGGCGGCGATGATCGCGGTGCCGTGCTGGTCGTCATGCATGACCGGGATGTTCATCCGCTCACGCAGGGCCTGCTCGATGATGAAGCATTCGGGCGCCTTGATGTCTTCAAGGTTGATGCCGCCGAAGCTGGGTTCCATCATGGCGATGGCCTCGATCAGCGCGTCGGTATCCTCGCTGGCGAGTTCGATGTCGATGGAATCGACGTCGGCGAAGCGCTTGAAGAGGACGGCCTTGCCTTCCATCACCGGCTTGGATGCCAGCGCGCCCAGATTGCCCATGCCCAGAATGGCAGTGCCGTTGGAGATCACCGCGACGAGGTTGCCCTTGGCCGTATAGTCATAGGCAGTGGCGGGATCGTCGGCGATGGCCTGAACGGGCACGGCGACGCCGGGAGAATAGGCGAGGCTGAGATCGCGCTGCGTTGCCATCGGCTTGCTGGCGATGATCTCGATCTTACCCGGCCGGATCGTCGAATGGTAGAACAGCGCCTCGCGCTCGGTAAACTGGACCTTGGGCTTCTCGGACAAGCTTTTTCTCCCGGATTTGGGAGGGGCCCTATCGAATGTTTGCGCGACGCGATAGGGGAAAGGCGCGTCGCCGCCGCTTCACAAGGACCGAGCCGCGGGGCTAACGCTCTGCGCCATGACCAGCAATTCCGAGACATCCGGCGTGACCCCGATGATGGCGCAGTACCTTGCCTTGCGTGAGGTCGCGGGCGATTGCCTGCTGTTCTATCGAATGGGCGATTTTTTCGAGCTGTTCTTCGACGATGCGAAAATCGCAAGCCAGGTTCTGGACATTGCACTCACCACGCGCGGCGAGCACGGTGGCAAGCCGATTCCGATGTGCGGCGTGCCCGTCCATGCGGCGGAGGGCTACCTTGCCCGCCTGATCAAGGCAGGTTGCCGCGTGGCGATTGCCGAGCAGACCGAAACACCCGCCGAAGCCAAGAAGCGCGGTGGGTCCAAGGCGCTGGTCCGGCGTGATATCGTGCGCTTCGTCACGGCGGGCACGCTCACCGAGGAATCGCTGCTGGAGCCGCGCCGCGCCAATGTGCTGGCGGCGGCCTGCGATCTGCGCGGCACTGTGGGCGTGGCGGCTTGCGACATCTCGACCGGCCGGATGGAACTGGAAGAGTGTGCGCCCGATCGGCTGGGGGCCGCGCTGGCACGTCTGGGCGCGCGCGAACTGGTGGTGCCCGAAGGGTGGGAACTGGCGCCTGACGGCGCGATTGCGCGCTCGGGGCACGAATTCTCTTCTGACGGGGGCGAAGAGCGGCTGAAGCTGGTCCACGGCGTCGCCACGCTGGACGGCTTCGGCACGTTCACGCGCGCCATGCTGGCGGCGGCGGGCGGGTTGATCGCCTATCTCGATCACGTTGGCCGCGGCAAGCTGCCGTTGCTGCTGCCGCCGGTGGCCCGCGCGGGCGATGCGACCTTGGCGATGGATGAGGCGACGCGTGCCAGCTTGGAAATTCTCGAATCATCGCAAGGCGGACGCAAGGGCAGTCTGGTCGAGGCGATCGACCGCTGCGTCACCGGTGCCGGTGCGCGGCAGTTGGCAGAGGACCTCTCGGCGCCGCTGATGGATCGCCATGCGATTGCCGAGCGGCTCGAACTGGTCGAATGGCTCCATGACGATCATCTGCTGCGCGAGGATATGCGCGCGGCGCTGCGGGCGCTGCCCGATGTCGGCCGCGCGCTGGGCCGCGTGGTGGCGGGGCGCGGTTCGCCGCGCGACCTCGGTCAGCTTCGCGACGGCCTTTCGGGTGCGCGCCGCATCGGTGAACGGCTGGCGCAGATGGATGACCTGCCGGTGCTGCTCGACCGGCTGATGCCCGAACTGGGCGGACATGCGGCGCTCGTCGATCACTTCGCGCAGGCGCTGGTGGAAACCCCGCCGACCGAGCGCGGGCAGGGCGGCTATATCGCCAGCGGCTACGACGCCGGGCTGGACGAACTGCGTGTCACGTCGGGCAATGCCCGCCGCGCGATTGCCGCGCTGGAAGCGAAGTACCGCGAGGAAACCGGCGTTTCCGCGCTGAAGATCAAGCACAACAACGTGCTCGGCTACTTCATCGAAGTGCCGCAGCGCCATGCCGACAAGCTGCTGGAGCCCGACAGCGGCTTCTCGCACCGCCAGACCATGGCCGGCGCGATGCGCTTCAACGCGCTGGCGCTGCATGAGGAGGCGAGCCGCATTACCGAGGCTGGCGCCCATGCGCTCGCCGCCGAGGAAGCGCATTTCGAGGGGCTGGTGGCCGAAGCTGTCGCCGCTCGCCACGAGATCGCCCGCGCCGCCGCCGCGCTCGCCCGTTTCGACGTGGCGGCCGGACAGGCTGAGCGCGCGGCCGAGGGCGGTTGGACGCGGCCCGAAGTGGTCGACGGCCTTTCGCTCGATATCGAAGGCGGCCGCCACCCGGTGGTCGAGGCCGCGCTGAAGGTTCAGGGCGAGCGTTTCGTCGCCAACGATTGCCGCCTCGCCAGCCATGACCGGCTCTGGCTGATCGGCGGCCCCAACATGGGCGGTAAATCGACCTTCCTGCGCCAGAACGCGCTGATCGTGCTGTTGGCGCAGGCGGGCGGTTTCGTACCGGCCAAGTCGGCGCGGATCGGCATGGTGGACCGGCTGTTCAGCCGCGTCGGCGCTTCGGACAATCTTGCGCGCGGCCGTTCGACCTTCATGGTCGAGATGGTGGAAACCGCCGCCATCCTCGCGCAGGCGACCGACCGCAGCTTCGTCATTCTCGACGAAGTGGGGCGCGGCACCTCGACTTACGACGGCCTTGCGCTGGCATGGGCGGTGGCCGAAGCGGTCCACGAGACCAACCGTTGCCGCTGCCTCTTCGCCACGCACTATCACGAGATGGCGCGGCTTGGGGAAACCTGTGAGGCGCTGTCGCTTCACCACGTCCGCGCGCGCGAGTGGAAGGGCGATCTGGTGCTGCTCCACGAACTGGCCGAAGGTCCCGCGGACCGCAGCTATGGCCTTGCTGTTGCGCGGCTGGCCGGGGTGCCACCCAAGGTCATCAGCCGCGCCAAGTCGGTTCTGGAAAAGCTGGAAAAGGGCCGTGCGGAGACCGGCGGCCTTGCGGCGGGGCTCGGCGACCTGCCGCTGTTCGCGGCGGCGCAGGAAGCCCGCGAGGAAGAGTGCGACGTCCTGCGCGAAAAATTGCGCGACATGGACGTGGATGCGCTTTCGCCGCGTGATGCGCTGGAGATTCTCTACGACCTGAAGCGCGAGGCGGGCACGGAGTCTTAACCAAGCCGCGCTAGGTTGCGGTCATGTTCGGACCCAAGATCAGGAACGTCTTCAAGAGTCGCTGGCAGGCCGTGTTCTGGTCCGCCAGCATGTTGCTGACGGCCTATTGCTCGATCCCGTCGTCCGATGACGATGGCGGGAAGGACGATTCCGCCACGCAATTGGCCCAGCAAATGGCGGCGCATGTTGCGGGGCATGAGGCAGGTCATAAGAACCCCTGGGCCAAGGATCCGGCGGCTAACTAGCGCCTCGGCGGCCCACCGGTTCGCAGCATAAGCAGCCGCTCCAACACAACTCTCGTCGCCCCCGCGGAAGCCGGGGCCCCGCTTCCTTTTGCCCTGCCTCAAGAACAAGCGGGATCCCCGCCTTCGCGGGGACGACGGTGTTTGGTGGAGTGTTGCGTATGGAGCCTAAGCGGGGGCAGCGCCTATCAGCTATCGTCGTCCTCGAAATCCTCATCGGCCACGCCTTCGCGGCCATAGCGATTTTCAAGGTCGTCCATCGTTTCTTCGCCGCGATAGGCGGACATGTCGATCACGCCGCTCGAATCCATCTGGTTCATGTGATCGACCAGATCCTCGACATCGTCCTCGTCGTCGATGCCGCCCTTCACTTTCTCGCTGTCTTCGAGGCCGAACACGCCGGTCGCGCGCTCATGCGCCTCTTCGGCAACGGACTGGGCCTGCGCTTCCTCATCATCCTGCTCGGGATTGAAGTTTTCGGGCGCGGAATCGTCGGGACGTTCGATCATGGCGTGTCTCCTTTGCCGGGTTAACGGCTAGGGGAACGCCCGGGTTCCGGTATTGGAAGGACGCGACGGAAAAGAGACTTCCGTCGCGTTTCCCTCTCAGCGCGTCGGAACCGGCGTCTCGCCCGAATAATCGTAGAAGCCCCGGCCCGACTTGCGGCCGTACCAGCCGGCTTCGACGTACTTTTGCAGCAGGGGAGCGGGGCGGTACTTGGGATCGCCGGTGGTCGCCAGGAACACCTTCATGATCTCGTAGAGCGTGTCGAGGCCCACGAAATCGGCCAGAGTCAGCGGCCCCATCGGATGGTTCGCGCCAAGCCGCATGCCGGCGTCGATATCCTCGACCGAAGCCAGCCCCTCGCCCAGCACGAAGATTGCCTCGTTGAGCAGCGGGCAGAGAATGCGGTTGACCACGAAGCCCGGGGCATCGCCGGCCAGCACCACGGTCTTGCCCAGCGCTTCGCCGAAGGCCTTCATCCGCGCGGTGGTTTCCGGCGATGTCGCAAGGCCGGGGATCACTTCGACAAGACCCATCACCGGCACCGGGTTGAAGAAGTGCAGCCCGCAGAACCGCGCCGCGTCGGGCGAACTGGCGGCCATGCGGGTGATCGGGATCGAGCTGGTGTTGGAGGCCAGGATGGCATTGGCGCCCAGTACTTCGCCCACGGCGCCAAAGATCTTGAGCTTGATGTCCTCGCGCTCGGTCGCGGCTTCGATGATGAGGTCGCAATCGCCCATCGTCGAATAGTCGCCTGCCGTGGTGATGCGGGGGAGCAGCGCGTCGACGTCGGCCTGGGCGATCTTTTCCTTGGCCACCAGCTTGGCGAGGCCCTTGGCGATGCCGGCCTTGCCCTTCTCGGCAATGTCGATCGCAATATCGGACAGGACCACGTCCATGCCCTTGCTCGCCACGGTCTGGGCAATGCCCGAACCCATGATGCCCGCACCGATGATTCCGACTTTCCGCACTGCCAAACTCCTCTGCTGGTCTCGTTACGGAGCAGATGCCTAGCGGTTCTGGCCGGGTACCCAAAGCACGTCGTCGGCCCCGTTCGCATTCACCGCCCGGGCGAGCACGAAGAGATAGTCGCTGAGGCGGTTGATGTAGGCTAGCGCGGCCGGATTGGCCGGCACTTCTGCCGCCATGGCGACGGCGGCCCGCTCCGCGCTGCGGGCGGAGGCGCGGGCGATGTGGACGCGCGCGGCGGCCTCGCTGCCGCCGGGCAGGATGAAGCTTTTGAGCGGTTGGAGATGCGCATTGATCGCGTCGATCTCGCCTTCCAGCCATGTCACTTGCGCGGGCACGATGCGCAGGGTCATCTCGCCCGGCGTGAAATCGTCGCCGGGGGTGGCAAGATCGGCGCCGAGATCGAACAGGTCGTTCTGGATGCGCGTGAGGATCGCGGCGTGCGGCGTGCCGGTCAGCGCGCAGATGGCAAGGCCGATCGCGCAGTTCGCCTCGTCCACCTTGCCGATCGCGTCCATGCGGGCGGCGTACTTGGGCAGGCGCGAGCCGTCGACGAGGCCCGTGGTGCCATCGTCACCCGTGCGGGTGTAGATCTTGTTGAGCTTTACCAAGGTGGAGTCCTTTGAAAATCCGCCGTGGGCGGATTTTGGCGGCAAAAGCCTAGCGCGCCATCGCGATCAGGATGGCGCAGACCACCACGGCGGCGGCCTGATACTTGATGCGGTTGAACATCATCTTGTTCTGGAGAAGCTGGTTGGCAGTCGGCCCCGTGGCGCCCGGATCGCGGTTCAGGTCTTCCTTCGTGCTCTGCATGAAAGCGGCGATGCCGCGCACGAGGCTGACGACGACCATGATCACCAGCAGGACGATGATGGGGACGAGAATATAGGTCATGGCCTATGGTCTACGCCCGAGGAAAGCGAAATGCCAGCCGGTAAGCGGTGCTCGCGAAGCGCCTCGGCGATAGCCTTGCCGTCCTCGCCCGCGCGCCGCCGGTCGCCGAGCGAGGACGACCCGCGCCGCTTGGCGAGCTTGCGTCCGTCCGGCTCCAACAGCAGCGGGTGATGGTGCCAGATCGGCACCGGCAGGCCGAGCAGGGCTTGCAGCAGGCGGTGGACGTGGCTGGCCGGAAACAGGTCCATGCCGCGCGTGACGAGCGTGATGCCGTCCGCCGCATCGTCGAGCGTGGCGGCAAGGTGGTAGCTGGCGGGCAAGTCCTTGCGGAGCAGCACCACGTCTCCGAACACCTCCGGCGTGGCGGCCTGCGGACCGGCCAGTTCGTCGGTCCAGGTGAGCGCGCCGGTCAGGTCCAGCGCGCGGGTGACGTCAAGCCGCCAGGCCGCGCCTTCGGGATCGACGCGGTCGGACGTGCCAAGGCGCTGACGGCAAGTGCCGGGATAGACCGGGCCGTCGGGCCCCATCGCGGTGGCAGCGGCGGCGATCTCGGCGCGCGTGCAGCGGCAGGGGTAGAGCAGGCCCATGGCTTTCAGACGCTCTCCCGCTTCGGCATAGGTCTCCAGCCGGTGGGACTGGAAGCCTGCCTCCCCGTCCCAGCCAAGGCCAAGCCATTCGAGATCGCGGAAGAATTCCTCGGTGAATTCCGGGCGGCTGCGTTCGCCGTCGATATCCTCGATCCGCAGCAGGAATTCGCCGCCCCGCGCACGCGCCAGATCGTGCGCCACAACCGCCGCATAGGCGTGGCCGAGGTGAAGTGGGCCGTTGGGGCTGGGGGCAAAGCGGGTGCGGATCATCTCCCTCTGCTCCTACCTGTTGGACCGCTTGCCGCAAGGCCCCGTAACTTTGTGCATAACTTCGGGAGAAGATGTGCGTGGCCTGTGTGCATTAGACGGACAGGTTGTGGAATGGTTGTGCGCAAGCTGTGGATTGTTGTATGGGGCCACCCCGGTCTCGGCTTGACGCCGACTCGCGTAAATGCTGCAAAGAAACACATGCATTGCCATGAAACCGCAATCAGGGCCTGCGACAGGAGGCCATGCTCAAGTCGGAGCTGATAGAGCGCGCGGCCCGGTTCCGCAGCGCGGAGGATGATCCCTCCCGAAGTCTTTCAGACTGCCCTGCTCTAGTGCTCAATGCGGACTACACGCCGCTTTCCTACTACCCTCTCAGCCTCTGGCCCTGGCAGACCGCGATCAAGGCGATCGTGCTGGAAAGGGTGGACATCATCTCCAGCTACGACCGGGTGGTCCACAGCCCGAGCTGGTCGATGCAGATCCCCTCGGTGATCGCGCTTCGCCAATATGTGAAGCCTTCCGAGTTTCCCGCCTTTACCCGTTTCAACCTGTTCCTGCGTGACAGGTTCAGCTGCCAATACTGCGGCTCTCCCCACCAGCTCACATTCGACCATGTGGTGCCGCGCCGGCTGGGTGGGCGCACGAGCTGGGAAAACATCCTCACCGCCTGCGCGCCCTGCAATCTCAAGAAGGGCGGGCGCACCCCCAAGCAGGCGCATATGCCGCCGCTGGTGGCGCCGATCCGGCCGACAAGCTGGCAACTCCTCGAACGCGGCCGGGCGTTCCCGCCCAACTACCTGCACGAGACGTGGCGGGACTGGCTCTATTGGGACATCGAGCTGGAGGCTTGAGGGCGGGTTGTCTGCCTAGCTCCGCCGCATTCCTTCATTATACGACTGGGCCAAGGATGGCGTCCGAGTTAGCCGACTAGGCCAGGAAAATCGTGCAGGCTTTCATCGCGCACAATCCTGCGTCCGATACAGTTGCTCGGATCGGACAGCGCAACCCCCGAAAGTTCGTAATCACGAACGATCGCTCCGAAGCGTTCGTCTACTAGTGGAACGGTATTGGGGGACGGTTTATGGATGGGCATGTCCGGATCTGTATTGAGAACATTAATAGCGTAATAATTTCTGCCTTTAATAGAATGAAAGGGGAGAAATTCTACAAGATTGCGGCAAATGTGCTCCAGAGCATCTTTCGCTTTTTGTGAAATTACCGGTGCGCACAGCATCCACGCGACAAAATCCGCAGGCTTATAGCTGAGGCCATAAGGCGTAACGCGCGGAAGTTCCCAAGATTCTTTCATTGGCTCACAGATGAAATGCGTTCCGAAGTAGCGCAAGTCGTCTGGAATGAATGAGGTACGTCGTTTACAAAGCGGAGAGATTTCGTACTTCATGGAGCGTGTTCTATCCTACTCGCAAGACGCCGGAATGACGGCGCCGACGAACACAATCTCTTCAAATCTCCAACATCTCCGACCGGAATAGCGGACTTGCGGCAAGTGTTTGCCGCGCGGCACTCGTTCCTTCAGTGGAGCGTTTCGGGCACGCTTCCGGCCTCGGCCCGGGTGCCGCCGTCGACCGAGGCGGTCAGCGCTACGTCCATCGTCACATTGCCCACCGTGCGCATGAGGTCAGGCAGGACTTCCACCGCCACCAGCACGCCCAGCGGCCAGAGCGGCACACCCATGGCGGCCGCAATGGGGCCGATCGAGGAAACGAAGCTGATCGTACCCGGTAGCGAAACCGCGCCGAACGTCGTCGCGAAAGCCACCAATGTGCCCGCGATTAGCGCGCCGGTGGTCAGCTCGATCCCGGCCAGCTTCGCGGCATAGACCGCGACTGCCATGTTCATCGCCGGGCCTGTCGCACGGAACAGGGTGACGGCCAGCGGCAGGACGAACTCGGCAGTCGTGCCCGAAACGCCAAGCTTGCGGCTGGAGGCCAGCATCGCCGGAAGCGTTGCGATCGAGGACTGGGTGGAGATGGCGACGATCTGTGCCGGCAGGATCGCGGCGGCAAAGGCGGGCAGGGGGCGGCGTCCGCCGAAAACGGCAATCACATAGCCCGCGATCATCACGACGGTGCCGACCGCCGTGACCAGCACGATATAGTGCGCCAGCGCGCCCAGTGCCGCGCCGCCGCTGCGGACGCCAAGGCCGAAGCCCAGTGCGAACACGCCGATGGGGGCGAGCGTGAGCACCCAGCCGATCACCACCATCATCGCGCCCGCCACGCCCTCGAACAGCACGGCGAGCAGGCGGCGCGGCTCGTCGGCAAGACGCGTCGAGGCAATGGCGAAGAGCGCGACGAACACGATCACCGGCAGCATGGCGTCGGCCGCGGCGGCGGAGATCACGTTCTCCGGCATCAGCGAGGAGAGGAAGTCGGCGATGCCCGGCACTTTGCCCGGATCGTCGGCATGGGCGAACTGGACGCCGGCGGGAATCGGGAAGAATTTCAGCAGCAACGGCATGGCGACCGCGCCCAGCACGGCGCTGAAGGCAAGGAAGCCGACAATGGTGCCCAGCGTGCGCCGCGCCATGGCCCCGGCCTGCGCGACGGCAATGGTCTCGACAATGCCGGTGAACAGCAGGCCGGCGACCAGCGGCAGGATCGTCATCTGCAAGCCCTGAAGCCAGAGCGAACCGATCGGCCCGACCACTTGCAGCACCGGCACCGCCTTCGGGCTGCCGGCAAGAACAAGCCCCAGCAACAGCCCCACGACGAGGCCGATCAGGGTCAGCGTGCCGGGAACCCGGATTTCGGGAATGCGGGAGGCACTACTTTCGATGGCCATCGGGCTGGGGGTATTCATCGGGCTCCTGGGGAATTGCGACCTTGGTCTTCTTCTCCATACTGAGCGCAGTGGCGCATGGCAATTTGCCGAAGGCTTGGGTAAGAGCGCGCGTCATCGGCCATTCACGAAATGGTCTCCAAGAGGGCAGGTCATGAGCAGACAGTTCTTCGGCACAGACGGCATTCGCGGCCGCACCAATCAGGGCGCTATGACCGCCGCCATCGCCATGAAAGTCGGCCAGGCGGCCGGCACCCGCTTCCTGCGCGGCAGCCACCGGCACCGTGTGGTGATCGGCAAGGACACGCGCTTGTCCGGCTACATGCTGGAAAACGCGATGGTCGCGGGCTTCACCAGCGTCGGCATGGACGTTGTCCTGCTCGGCCCGATGCCGACTCCGGCCGTCGCCCTGCTGACCCGCGAGTTGCGCGCCGACGTGGGCGTGATGATCTCCGCCAGCCACAACCCTTACGAGGACAACGGCATCAAGCTGTTCGGCCCCGACGGCTTCAAGCTCTCCGACGAGGATGAGCTGGCGATCGAGGCCATGCTGGCGCAGGAAATCCCGCTCGCGCCTTCCGAGGAAATCGGCCGGGCCCGCCGCATCGATGACGCTCGGGGCCGCTATATCCACGCCGTGAAGCGCTCGCTGCCCGAGGCCGTGCGTCTCGACGGGCTGAAGATCGCGGTCGATTGCGCCAATGGCGCGGCCTATCAGGTGGCGCCTTCCGCCTTCTGGGAACTAGGCGCCGAAGTCGTGTCGATCGGCGTTACGCCCAACGGCAAGAACATCAACGCCAAGTGCGGCTCCACCCATGTCGAAGCCTTGCAGGAAACCGTGGTGTCCTCGGGTGCGGACATCGGCATTGCGCTCGATGGCGATGCCGACCGTCTGATCGTGGTCGACGAGAAGGGCAAGACCGTCGACGGTGACCAGATCATGGCGCTGATCGGCACCCAGCTTGCCGCGCGTGGCGCTCTGCGTGGCGGCGGCGTGGTGGCGACGGTGATGTCGAACCTCGGCCTCGAACGCTATCTGAACAGACAGGGCCTGACGCTGGAGCGCACCAAGGTGGGAGACCGCCATGTGCTGGAACGCATGCGCGCGGGCGGCTTCAATGTCGGCGGCGAGCAGTCGGGCCACATGATCCTGCTCGACCATGCTACCACCGGCGATGGTACCGTGGCGGCGCTTCAGGTGCTGGCCGCGCTGGTCCAGTCGGGCAAGCCGGCGAGCGAGGTGCTGCACCTGTTCGATCCGGTGCCGCAACTGCTGCGCAATGTCCGCTTCGCGGGCGGCAAGCCGCTTGAAGCGGACCGTGTGAAGGCCGTGATTGCGGAGGCCGAGGCCGCCTTGAACGGCAAGGGCCGCCTCGTGATCCGCGCCTCCGGCACTGAGCCTGTCATTCGCGTGATGGCCGAAGGTGACAATGCCGGCGAGGTCGAGGCGGCCGTTGCCTCGATCTGCGCTGCCGTGGAAGAGGCTGCTGCCTGACGCTTCGACAGGCTCAGGGTGAGCGGGAGATTTTGAATGCTTGAAATGCGCCCCGATTGCGAACGCTGCGGTGCCGATCTGCCTGCCGAGGCACCCGGCGCTTTCATTTGCAGCTTCGAATGCACGTACTGCGTCGAATGCGCCGAAGCGCTGGACGACATCTGCCCCAATTGCGGCGGCGAACTGGTCGACCGGCCGACGCGGGCGAAGCAGCACTTCGATTCCGCGCCGCCGTCGAAGGAACGTCACTTCAAGGGATAAAGGATTCACGCGGAGGCGCGGAGACGCGGAGAAAGTTTGCCGTGCCGTAGGCCCTCCATTCCTTCGTTCGCGGTTGTTGCCGCCGATGGAATGGAGAGCCTGCGGCGCAACCAAAACTCCTCCGCATCTCCGCGCCTCCGCGTGAACCCGAAAATGGTGCCCATGCTGCCGAAGTGGCGCTTCAGGAAGGAATGGATTCGCGCAAAGGCGCAAAGGCGCGAAGAGGTCGTGCCTGCGGCGAAGCCGCGCTTCCATTCATTCATAGCCTCGGTGGAAATGAGAAAGGGAGCCTGCGGCGCAGGATGACCTCTTTGCGCCTTTGCGCCTTTGCGCGAATCCAAAACAGCACGGCGCTTGTCGAAGCCCGCCGCTGCTGTCATCAGCCCAACCCATGACCACACCGCCCCGCATCCTCTCCATCGCCGGTTCCGATTCCTCGGGCGGCGCGGGAGTTCAGGCCGATATCAAGACCATCACCGTGCTCGGCGGCTATGCCATGACCGCGATCACCGCAATCACTGCGCAGAACACCTGCGGCGTCACGGACGTCGTGGCGCTCGCACCGGAGATGGTCGCAGCGCAGATCGATGCCTGCGTCAGCGACATCGGCGTCGACGCCGTGAAAATCGGCATGCTTGGCAGTCCGGAGATCGCCCATATTGTCGCCGAGCGGCTGGAAGCGCTGGACGTGCCAGTGATTTTCGATCCCGTCATGATCGCCACCAGCGGCTCGGTGCTGGCGGACGCCGCGACGATCGCCGCCTTCGAGCGGTTGATGGCGCTGGCCACGCTCACGACGCCCAATGTGCCCGAACTGGCCGCGCTGGGCGGCGATGCGGGGCTGGCGGCGCGCGGAGTCGCCTATATCGCCAAGGGCGGCGATGCCGAGGGCCCGGTGGTCGAGGACCGGCTGGTCCTGCCGGGGGAGGCGCCGCTGTCGTGGAACGCGCCGCGTATCGAGACGCGGCACACCCACGGCACCGGCTGCACCTTCTCCAGCGCTATCGCGACATTCATGGGCCGGGGCGAGAGTCTGGTTTCGGCCGTGGAACAGGCCCGCCAGTTCGTGCGTGCCGCGCTGCTGGCCGCGCCCGGCTTCGGCGCCGGGCATGGTCCACTGGGCCATCAGGCCGTGCGCTGAGACCAATCGGCAGCGTCGAGTCGCAAGTAGACGCTGTCACACCAGACGCCGCCGACTTGCCAGGTGCGCGCGACGCGTCCCGTTTCGCGAAAACCCAGCCGTGACAGTAGGGCAAGGCAGCGGTCATTGCGCGGGTCCACATCCGCGTGAACTTGCGGCAGCCGGTGCACCGCGAAAGCACGGGCGATCACGGCTTCCAGCGCCTCGCGGGCCAATCCCCGGCCCCAGAATGCGGGATCGAAGATGAAGCCGATCTCCGGAAATCGCCAAAGCCCGGCCTTGCCGATCACGCGGTCATCCAGCGTGACGATGAAGTCTTCGCCCGCGCCATCCGGAATAGCGATCATGCCGTCCAGCCATTCGCGCGTTTCGGCCATGTCCTTGTGCGGGGGCCGCGACCAGTAGGCCATCGCCTCCGGCTGCACGAAGATGGCGTGGAGCGCCTCGGCGTCGGTCGGCAGCGCGGGGCGCAGCAGCAGCCTTTCGGTGCGAAGCTGCGCCATCTCGCCTTACCTCAGCCGCATTCGAGATCGTAGAACTGGCGCACGACGTCCCAGCCTTCCTCGGCGGTTTCGCACCAGTGGAACAGCTTGAGATCGGCCTTGTTGATCACGCCTTCCTCGGCCAGCGCCTCGAAATTGATGACGCGTTCCCAGAATTCGCGGCCGTAGAGCAGGATCGGCATCGGCTTCATCTTGCCGGTCTGCACCAGCGTCAGAAGCTCGAAGAACTCGTCGAACGTGCCAAAGCCGCCCGGGAACACCGCCACCGCGCGGGCGCGCAACAGGAAGTGCATCTTGCGCAGCGCGAAGTAGTGGAACTGGAACGAGAGGCGCGGCGTCACATAGGGATTGGGCGCCTGCTCGTGCGGCAGCACGATGTTGAGCGCCAGCGTCTCCGCGCCCACTTCATAGGCACCGCGATTGGCCGCTTCCATGATCGAAGGGCCGCCGCCCGAGCAGACCACGAACTGGCGCATGCCCTTTTCGACGACCGCACACTTGCTGGCGATGCGGGCAAGCTTGCGCGCTTCCTCGTAATACTTGGCCTTGGCGACAAGGCGGTCGGCAACCACCTTTTCCTCGTCGGTGGTGGCGCGGGCGAGCACGGCTTCGCATTGTTCGGGCGAGGGGATGCGGGCGGAGCCGTACATCACCAGCGTGGAGCCGATGTTGGCCTCTTCCAGCAGCATCTCGGGCTTGAGCAGTTCAAGCTGGAAACGCACCGGGCGCAGTTCGTCGCGCAGGAGGAATTCGGTGTCCTGGAAGGCAAGGCGGTAGGAGGGGTTCTGCGTTTGCAGCGTGCCTTCCTGCGCATCGGCGAAAGAGGCTTCCTGCTCGGCCTTGTAGAACCGGCGCTTGGTGACTTTGGCGTCTTCAGTATCGTTCATCGGGGTACCATGGCCGCAGGACGCGGCGTGAGAAAGCACAAATATCTAGGACGCTTGTGGTTGCACGCAAGAGATGCGCTCGCCTAATCTCGAATCCATGGCGAATTCGATCCTTACCCGCCGTGGGGCGCTTGCCGGTATCGGCATTGCGGCGGTAGCGGCGGCCCTGCCGGTCTTTCCGGTGCTTTCGGCCCCCGCTGCGCCCCGGCTGGTGAAGCCGCCGCGCCTGCGCGAGGGCGACACGCTCGGGCTGGTGGCGCCCGCCGGGTTCATCGGCGATCGTTTCGGGCTGGATGAAGTCATGACGACGGTCCGCGCGATGGGTCTGGTGCCCAAGCCCGCGCCGCACATGCTGGAGCGGGAGGGCTATCTGGCCGGCTCTGACCGCACGCGGGCCGACGATCTCATGGCCATGTTCGCCGACCCGGACGTGCGCGGCGTGATGGCCGTGCGCGGCGGCTGGGGCTGCGCGCGGATCCTGCCGCTGCTCGACTATGCGAAGATCGCGAGGAGCCCGAAGCTGTTCGTCGGCTTCAGCGACAATACTGCGCTCCACCTCGCATTCGCGGCTCGCACCGGCGTGGCCAGCATTCACGGGCCCAATGCCAGTGCATCGTGGCCGCCCGCCGCATGGGCGAATTTCCACGCGCTCGCGTTCGAAGCGGCGACGCCGACCTGGCAAGTGCCCGAAGGGGCGGGCGCGAACTTGTCCGGGCGCGGCAAGGACTTGCGCACGTTTCACGGCGGCACCGCGCGTGGGCGGCTGCTCGGCGGCAATCTCAGCGTGCTTTCGGGGCTGGTCGGCACGCCTTACCTGCCCGATTTCACTGGCGCCGTGCTGTTCCTGGAAGACACCAACGAATCCGAATACCGGATCGACCGCATGCTCACCCAGCTCGCGCTGGCGGGCGTGTTCGACAAAGTGGCGGGTGTGGTCTTCGGCCAGTGCACCAATTGCACCAATCCGGACGGCGGCTTTTCGAACTTCACCATCTACGAAGTGCTGGACCGCCAGTTCGGCGGCCTGAAAGTGCCTGCTTTCCAAGGCTTGCAGATCGGCCATATCGCCGCGCAGGCGAGCGTGCCGGTTGGCTTGCCGGTGGAGATCGACGCCGATGCCGGGACGATGCGTCTGCTGGAACCGGCCGTCAGTTGATGGGCCGAGGAGGCGCGATCAGCGGATCATGCTGGCGGCCGAGTCCGTGCCGCGCGACAAGGTCCGCATAGACCCGCGCGTCCAGCGGCTCCGCGAATTCCAGCCCGGTCCCGTGCGGGGCGCTCCATGCGACAAAGGCCATCGCCGGGTGGCATCCGGGCAGGCTGAGGTTGATGGCCTCGTCGATCTCCAGCGCATCGATGCCCTCGATCCGGGCGCCGAAGCGGGAGAGGTCTTTGAGCACGACGGTGCATCTCACGAAAGCGCTCCGGAACTTCGCCATCATCTCGACCGGCTCGCGCGTATCGCGGTGATCCGGAGTGGCCCGGATGACGGGGGCGATATCGTGTCTATCCATGTGCACCATCCTGAACAGGCTAACCGGCTGTCTTAGCAGGAAAGATAGGCGCGCTTCCCTTAGCGGGCCTTTCCGCCCGGCTAAGGGTATTCCGCAGGGCTTTAACCCCGGCGCGCCAGCGGCTAGTGCTGGTAACACATCCCCCAGCATCCGGACCCCGCCGATGACCCGCAACCTGCTCGATCCCCTGCCGCTGCCCAACTACGCGGCGCTCACCCCCGACGCGATCGGCGAGGCGCTCGACCTTGCGCTGGCCGATATGCGCGCGGTCGTGGACCGGATCATCGCCGAAAAGCCGAAGGACTTCGACGCGGCCTGGCTGCCGCTCGAACAGGCCGATGTCGCCATCGAGGCGCTGTGGTCGGCGGTTTCGCACCTCAAGTCGGTGGCCAATACGCCCGAACTGCGCGAGGCGCATGCCGCCGGGCAGCAGCGCATCGTCGAGACCATGACGGCGGTGTTCCAGGATCATGACCTCTACGAAGTGATCGCCGCGCTGGAGGCGGCTCCCGAATTCGCGAAGCGCTCGGCGGCGGACCGCGCCGCGGTCGAGCATATGCTGCGCAGCTTCCGCCTTTCGGGCGTGGCGCTCGATGCCGCGCCGCGCGCGCGCTTTGCCGAGATATCGGTCGAGCTGGCCGGGCTGTCGACGGAGTTCTCCGCCGCCGTGCTCGACGCCACCGACGCCTGGTCCGAACATGTCACCGATGCCGAAGTGCTTGCGGGCATCCCCGAAGCGGCCATGGCGATGTTCGCCGCGAACGCCGAGGCCAAGGGGCTGGACGGGGGCTGGGTGGTCACGCTTCAGTGGCCGAGCGTCAATGCCGTGCTGACCTTTGCCGAGAACCGGGGCCTGCGCGAGCGCGTATATGCCGCGTTCGGCACCCGCGCCTCGGATCAGGGCCCCGATGCCGGAAAGTTCGACAATACCCAGCGCATCGCCCGCATCCTCGAACTGCGGCGTGAGGCTGCGGGCCTGCTGGGCTTTGCCGATCCGGTCGAATGGTCGCTCGCCACCAAGATGGCGCCCAATGCGGGGGAAGTGCTGCACTTCCTGCGCGATCTGGCATCGCGTGCCCGCCCCGGCGCCGAGCGCGATCTGGCCGATGCGCGCGCTTTCGCGGCGCGGGAACTCGGCATCGACGATCTCCAGCCGTGGGACCTGACCCACGTTGCCAACCGCATGCGCCTGTCGCGCTTCGCGGTCGACGAGCAGGCGGTGCGCGCCTACTTCCCGGTCGAGCGCGTGCTGGCCGGCTGGCAGGTGCTGCTCGGCCGCCTCTTCGGCATCACCTTGGTGGAGCGGACGGACGTGGCGCTCTGGCATGCCGATGCACGCTACTACGACGTTGCCGACGATGACGGCACGGTGATTGCCGGTGTCTACCTCGATCTTCATGCGAGGGCGGGCAAGCAAGGCGGCGCGTGGATGGCGCAGGCCCGCCCGCGTCTCTCTGCCGGTGCGTCGGCCAGCAATGCGGGCCGCGTACCGGTTGCCTACCTCACCTGCAATTTCGCGCCGAAGGGCGGCGATACGCCCTCGCTGCTCGCGCACAGCGAGGTGGAGACGCTGTTGCATGAGACCGGGCACTGCCTCCACCACCTGTTCACCCGCGTGAACCGGCCGAACGTGGCAGGCACCAGCGGCTTCGAGTGGGACGCGATCGAGCTGCCGAGCCAGCTGATGGAAGACTTCGCCTGGGACCGTGAAGTGCTGACCGGCATGTCCGGCCATTACCGCACCGGCGAGCCGCTTCCCGTCGATCTCTTCGAGAAGATGCTGGCTGCGCGCCGCTTCCAGTCCGGCCTGTTCGTGCTGCGCCAGATTGAATTCGGCCTGTTCGACCTCCTGCTCCACCTCGGCACCATGGGCAGCGATCCGATGGAAGTGATCGGGGCTGTGCGCGAGGAAGTGGGCGTGGTCCATCCGCCCGAATGGCACCGTTTCCCGCATGCCTTCACCCACGTCTTCTCGGGCGGCTATGCCTCTGGCTATTACAGCTATCTCTGGGCCGAAGTGCTCGCCGCCGACGGCTTCCGCAAGTTCGTCGAAGCGGGCGTGGTGGACCGCGCCACGGGCGATGCCTTCCGCGACGAAGTGCTGGCACGCGGCGCCACGCGCCCGGCGGCCGAGAGCTACCGCGCCTTCCGGGGGCGCGACGCCGAAGTCACCGCCTTGCTGGAACGGCGCGGCCTGCTGGGATGAACGCCATCGGTGCGAGCGACCGGCGCCTCTGGCTGCGCGAGGCGGTGCGGCGTATCGAGGCGGACTACAACCGGTCCGCCGATACGCATCTTATCCGGCTGGACCTGCCGCGCTTTCCGGGCATCACGCTCTATCTCAAGGATGAAAGCTCGCACCCCACCGGCAGCCTGAAGCACCGGCTGGCGCGCTCGCTGTTCCTCTATGCGCTGTGCAACGAGTGGATAGGGCCGGATACTTGCGTGATCGAGGCCAGTTCCGGCTCGACGGCGGTGAGCGAGGCCTATTTCGCGCGCATGCTGGGCTTGCGCTTCATCGCCGTGGTGCCGGCCACCACGGCGCAGCCCAAGCTGGACGAGATCCGCTTCCACGGTGGCGAGATCCATGCGGTGGACGATCCGCGCACGGTCTATGCAGTGGCCCACGATCTCGCGCGGCGGACCGGCGGGCATTACCTCGACCAGTTCACTTATGCCGAGCGGGCGACCGACTGGCGCGGCAACAACAACATCGCGGAGAGCATCTTCCACCAGATGGCGGAGGAAGAGCATCCGGAGCCCACCTGGGTCGTCTGCGGTGCGGGCACCGGCGGCACTTCGGCCACGATCGGCAGGTTCCTGCGCTATCGCCGCCATGCCACGCGGCTTTGCGTGGCCGATCCCGAGCATTCGGTCTTCCACCGCCACTTCGCCGACCGGGCCGAGGCCACGCTGCCCGAAGGCTGCGCGGCGCTGATCGAGGGCATCGGCCGCCCGCGCGTGGAGCCGAGCTTCGCGCCGGGCGTGGTCGATCGCATGATCGCGGTTCCGGACGCGGAGAGCATCGGCGCCATGCGCGCGCTCTCGGCCCGGCTGGGGCGGCGCGTCGGCGGGTCGACCGGCACCAATCTCTGGGCCTGCGCCGCGATTGCCGAGGAGATGCATGCCGCCGGGGAGCAGGGAAGCATCGTCACGCTGCTCTGCGACGGCGGCGCGCGCTATGGCTGCACCTATTATGATGACAGCTGGCTGGCCGAACGCGGGCTGGACTGGCGCCCGGCAGAAGCACGCATCGCCCGGTTCCTCGGCGCGGGCTGAGGTCCTTGCCGACCGGGAGCGCAGACCGGCCGCGCTCCCCGAAAAATGCGCGCGGGGGCAGTGTACTCACGCGCGGATTGCCGTAAGTCCACGCCGATTCGCAATTTTCGAAAAGGGCAGGCAGTGACGGCATATCGTGAAACGCGCGCAGGCCGGTGTTTGGGCCGGAGGGCGGGCCAGTGAACGAATATCGCCGCAATGCCCGCATCCTCACCGCCAGCCTCGTCGGCACGGCGGTCGAGTTCTACGACTTCTACGTCTACGCCACGGCCGCCGCACTGGTGTTCGGGCCGCTGTTCTTCCCATCCGATTCCGCATCGGCCCAGCAATTCGCGGCCTATGCCAGCTTCGGCGTGGCCTTCGTCGCCCGCCCAGTGGGCGCGACGCTGTTCGGCCACTTCGGAGACCGGATCGGCCGCAAGTCCACACTGGTCGCTTCGCTGCTGCTGATGGGCAGTGCCACCGTCGCCATCGGTCTGTTGCCGACCTACGAGAGTGCCGGATGGGTCGCGCCTTTCCTGCTCTGCTTGATGCGCTTTGCACAGGGCCTTGGCCTTGGCGGCGAATGGGGCGGCGCGGCGCTGCTGGCGGTGGAGAACGCACCGCCGGGCTGGCGCGCGCGCTTCGGCATGTTCCCGCAGTTGGGCGCCCCGGTCGGCTTCATCGCCGCCAACGGGCTGTTCCTGGTGCTGAGCATGACCCTGTCCGAAGGCGATTTCGTGCGCTGGGGTTGGCGCATTCCCTTCCTGCTCAGTTCGGTGCTGGTCGGCCTTGGCCTGTGGATCCGCTTCCGTCTTGCCGAGACGCCGTCGTTCGCGGCGATGCACGGCGAGCGACCGAAGTCGATCCCCATCGTAGAGCTGTTCCGGACCCACATGCGCCAGACGCTGGCGGGTACCTTCGCCGTCGTCGCCTGCTTCGCGATCTATTACCTGACCACCGCCTTCGCATTGGGCTACGGCACCAAGACGCTCGGCTATGGGCGGCAGGCCTTCCTTGGCGTGCAGCTTTTCGCGATCCTGTTCATGGCGGTGGGCATCGTGCTGGCCGGCTATGCTGCGGATCGCTGGTCCTCGCGCGGGGTGCTGATTGCCGGCAGCGCGGGCTCCATCGTCGTCGGCCTGCTGATGGGGCCGATGTTCGCGGCGGGATCGCTTACCGCCATCGCGGCCTTCCTGTCGCTCGGCCTGTTCACGATGGGCTTCGTCTACGGACCGCTGGCCTCGCTGCTGCCGCAGTTGTTCGACGCGCGGGTGCGCTATACCGGCTCGTCGATCGCCTTCAATGTCGGCGGGATCCTGGGCGGCGGCTTCGCGCCGGCCATCGCGCAGGGGCTGGTGGACAAGGGCGGCGTGCTGTTCGTCGGGCTCTATATCTCCGTGGCGGCTGTGCTCAGCCTTGTCGGCCTGCTCTGGGTACCGCGCCATACCGAGGCCAATTTCGCGGGCTAACTGGGCGCGCCATATTCGGCGGCGAGCGCCCGCAGGTTGTCGTCGCGCTGCACGCCAGTGGAGCGCATGACGCCGGCCAGCGCCACATAGGCGCCCACGGTGAAGAGGAAGTCGAGCATCTGCCGCTCGTCCCACTCTTCGCGCAGGGCCGTCCAGTTTTCGGGCGAAACTTCGTGGCGTTCCACCAGATCCTCGGTGGCGCGGATCACCGCGCGTTCGAATTCCGTGAAATAGGGATCATCGGCGCCCACTTGCAGCGGCCGGAACATCTCGGGTGAGAGGCCGCAGAGCATGCTGGTGTTGAGATGGCTCGACCACATGTAGCGCGCCTTGCACAGCCACGCCGTGCGCATGATCGCAATCTGGCGCTCCTTGACCGGCAGGGTGCTGGTGGAGAGCAAGTGGACGTTGAATTGCGAGAACAGGTCGCCAAGCTGCGGATGGTGCGCAAAGGTCATCAGCACCGGGTTGCGATCCGCATTCTTGAAGAAGCCGCCGGTCCAGCGGTTAAAGAACTGGTCGGTTTCCTCGGTGAAGCGTTCGGGCTCCAAGGGCGGAATGCGCGGTGCGGGATCGGGCTGGTGCATGGTTCTTGTGCCTCTGCGTGGCGGCGGCAGAGGATGGCATCGCCAAACCGGGGAGCCAATCGCGCCGGCGTTTCTTGTGCCGGACCGCGTTTCGGCGACGGCATGCAAGGAAGCGCGGAGCCACTTTCAAGGGCATTGCCGATTCGGTGATGAATAGGGCCGCGCAGGCCCTTTGCGCACGCGCCGTACGGTAACGGCGTTCGTCCGCCGCAGCATTTCTATTCGGGTCGAAAGAAAGCCCCCATATCGCCCCGTGGCGGGCGCAAGGCGTGCAAATGCCGGCAGCCAGCGCGGTCCGCGCCTTCGCGCGTGAGGGCACAATGCCCTGCTATTCCAGCAATGTATGGAGAATTGGATGCCCCGCGAGGATTCGAACCTCGATAGACGGAATCAGAATCCGTAGTCTTACCATTAGACGACGGGGCATCGGGAGGCGCCCCTCTAGTAGCGGTCGTGATTCGGGTCAACACCCTTTTTTACTGCCCTTGCTCCTTTGTCGTGGGGGCGTTAGCATCAGGGCAGGTATCCGCCACGCATGGCGGCAGATTTATTGAACGAGATTTGAAATCATGGCGGAGCACGATCCGCCGGCAGCAAGAGTCGACGTGTCGGGCCGCCCAGGAAGGCGGCGCAAGGCAAGGAGGGGCAAATCGCGCCCGTCCGGTCCAGGCACGGCCAAAGCGAAGGTGCAGGCCAAGGATGGCGGCGCCGTCGCGGCAGGCGGAGCGCCGCGCGAAGAATCATCTAACGGATCGGCGGCGCCGCCTCGCCGTGACCAGCCACGTACGGCCCGGAAAACCGGCAAGTCGCGCAAGGCGGTGCGGCGCAATTCGGCGCGGGCGAAATCGCGTCCGGCAGAGGCACGCACTCCGGAAGTACAGATCCCCGAATCGCATTTCGAGGTTCCTGCTGCTGAAGCGCGCAGGTCTGAGGCGCGCGTCACTGCCGGGCCTCCGACCATGCCGCGTCCGGGCGGGCGGCAGTCCTATGCGGCGATTGACCTTGGCACCAACAACTGCCGCCTGCTGATCGCCCGGCCTTCGGGCGAGAACTTCACGGTGATCGACGCCTTCAGCCGCGTCGTGCGTCTGGGCGAAGGGCTGGCCCAGTCCGGCCGCCTGTCCGACGAGGCGATGGAGCGCACGCTGGCGGCGCTGCGCGTCTGTGCGGACAAGCTGATGCGGCGCAACGTCTACCTCGCCCGCTCGGTGGCGACCGAGGCCTGCCGCCGCGCCGTCAACGGGCCGGAGTTCATCGAGCGCGTGCGCAAGGAAACCGGCATCGCGCTCGATATCATCAGCGCGCGGGAAGAAGCGCGGCTGGCGGTGCTTGGCTGCCACGTCCTGCTGGAAGCGGGGCTTGGCCCGGCGATGATCTTCGATATCGGCGGTGGCTCCACCGAACTCGTGCTGATCGAGAGCACGGGTACCGTGCCGCGCATCCTCGACTGGCAGTCGGTGCCCTGGGGCGTCGTCTCGCTCACTGAGAGCTGCGGGCCGGAAGGCACGACGCTCGAAGAGCGGCTGGCCCGCTACAGCCACATGCACGGCCTTGTCGCGGACAGTTTCGCGGCTTTCGCCAAGCGGGTTTCGCCCGCGCGGGAAAGCGCCGCGCAGACCGGCCCGCTGCGCCTGCTGGGCACCAGCGGCACCGTGACGACGCTGGCCAGCCTGCACCTCGAACTGCCGCAGTACGATCGCCGTATGGTCGACGGGCTGATCGTGCCTGCCGAATCGATGCGCGATATCAGCACGCGTCTCTCGTCGATGTCCCTCGCGGAGCGGCGCGAACTCAACTGCATCGGGCGTGAGCGCGCAGACCTTGTGGTCGCGGGCTGCGCCATTCTGGAGGCGATTCTCGACCTCTGGCCCGCAGCCCGTCTGGGTGTCGCCGATCGCGGCATTCGTGAGGGCATTCTGCGGAGCCTGATCGCCTCGCACTCTACCGGCCGCAGCCTGATCGCCGCAGCCGACGTACAACCATTGGAGAGCCGGCCATGAGCCGTTCCGGACGCGACCCCAACGAGCGGCTTCGCACAGGCAAGAAACGCACGACCAGCTCTGCGCGCTGGCTCACGCGCCAGATCAACGACCCTTACGTGAAGCAGGCCAAGGCCGACGGCTATCGCAGCCGCGCGGCCTACAAGCTGATCGAGCTGGACGAAAAGTTCGACCTGTTCAAGGGCGTCAACCGCGCGGTCGACCTTGGCATTGCGCCGGGCGGCTGGAGCCAGGTGCTGCGCCTCAAGAGCCCGAAGACCAAGATCGTCGGCATCGACCTGCTGCCCACCGACCCCATCGAGGGCGTGACGATCTTCGAGATGGACTTCATGTCGGACGAGGCCCCCGCCGCGCTGGAAGGCGCTCTGGACGGGCCGCCCGACCTCGTGCTGTCCGACATGGCCGCCAATACGGTGGGCCACAAGCAGACCGACCACTTGCGGACCATGGGCCTTGTCGAAACGGCGGCGGATTTCGCGATCCAGTATCTCGCGCCCGGCGGCACGTTCGTCGCCAAGGTCTTCGCGGGCGGGACCGACACCGAACTGCTCGGCATCCTCAAGCGGCGCTTCGCCAGCGTGAAGCACGCCAAGCCGCCCGCAAGCCGCAAGGGTTCCTCCGAGTGGTACGTGATCGCGAAGGGTTTCAAGGGACGCGAAGAAGCATGAGCACTTATGTCGTGCTGCCGGGCATCGGCGGCTCCGGTTCGGCGCACTGGCAGACATTGTGGGAACAGAGCGATCCGGCCATTCGACGGTTCGCGCCATCGAGCTGGGACGAGCCCGAACTGAACGACTGGATCGCCGCGCTCGACCGCGCCGTGGCGGCGGCAGAGGAGCCGCCGGTCCTGATCGCGCACAGTCTGGCCTGCCTGCTGGTTGCGCATTGGAGCGCGCGTTCGGCGCTGCCGGTGCGCGGAGCCCTGCTGGTGGCGGTCCCGGATCCCGACGGCAGCGCTTTCCCGGCCGAGGCGCGCGGGTTCGCCGAACCACCGACATCGCCTCTGCGATTTCCGGCGTTGATCGTCGCCAGCACAGACGATCCCTATGGCCCGATAGGTCATGCGCGCCTGCGTTCGCGGCAGTGGGAGTGCCCGCTGATCGAAGCCGGTGCGCTCGGCCACATCAACGGTGCGAGCGGGCTGGGCGACTGGTCCTGGGGCCGCACGCAGTTGGACGGCTTTGTGCAGAGCCTTCCCGTCACCCAAATCTGAGCAGAAACGAAAACGGCCCGCAGCGCGACTCGGTGACGCCTGCGGGCCGTTTTCTGCCGACCGAAGCCGGATTGGGTAAAGCGAAAATGCTTACTTGGCGGGCGCCGCGCTCGCCTTTGCGGCGGGAGCAGCCCCTGCCGGAGCCTTGGCATCTGCCGGAGCCTTGGCGTCGGCTGCAGCTGCCGCAGGCGCCGCAGTCGGAAGCGGCAGGTTCGAACCCTGCGAATTCAGATAGGCGATGACATTGGCGCGGTCTTCACCCTTGGGGAGGCCCGCGAAAGTCATCTTGGTGCCGGGAGCGAAGGCTTTCGGGCTCTTGAGCCACTGGTTCAGCTTGTCGAAGTCCCACTTGCCGCCCACGCCCGTGAGCGCGTCGGAGAAGGCAAAGCCGCCCACACCCTTGCCGATGTCTTCACCGACAACGCCGTGGAGGTTGGGGCCGATGCCGTTGGCGCCGCCCGGGGTGATCGTGTGGCAGGACTGGCACTTGGCGAAAGTTGCCTGACCCTTGGCGGGATCGGCCTTGGCCAGCAGCGTCTCGATCGGAACTTCCGCAGCACCTTCGGTAGTCTCTTCGACGCCTTCGATGGCATAACCCATGGTCTCGGGACGATGCGGCTTGTCCGCGCGAAAGTAATGCGAGCTGACGCTGGCAAGACCCAGACCGACGATGCCGGCGAACAGCGTCCAACCGACAATTGTGTTGAAACGATCGTCCATGTCCTGATTGCCCCGGGTATTGTTATGATGATCCTCTTAGCTTGGAGGCTCTAATGTTGCCCGCAAGTTAGCGCAAGAGCCATTGCGGTTGAGGCCAATGCCGACTAATCGCGCCAGCACTATGAATTCCTATCCCAAACCCGCATTCGACCTCGTTTCACGGATGGTGGAGGCTGCCGCTGTCGATCCCGCCCGGGCGATGGCGCTTCAGGGGGCGCCCGGATGCAATTCGCACCGGGCCGCGCTCGAATACGATTCCGGCTGCCTGCCGCTGCCGTGCTTTTCGTTCGAGGACGCGCTGGATGCGGTGAAGGAAGGCCAGGCGGAGCGCGCGATCATTCCGATCGAGAACTCGCAGCACGGGCGCGTGGCCGATATTCACTTCCTGCTGCCCGAAAGCGGCCTGTCGATCGTCGGCGAGCATTTCATGTCGATCGAGCATGCGCTGATGGCGCTGGGCGACGGGCCGTTCTCGGTGGCCTACAGCCATCCGCAGGGCCTTGGCCAGTCGCGCCGCTACCTGCGCGAGCGCGGCATCGTGCCGATGTCTTACGCCGATACTGCCGGCGCGGCAGCCTTCGTGCGCGAACAGGGCGATCCTGCCGCCAGCGCCATCGCGCCGAAACTGGCGGCCGAACTCTACGATCTCAAGATCATCGAGGAGAACGTCGAGGACGCGGCGGACAACACCACGCGCTTCGTCGTTCTGGCCCGTGAACCGCTCGATCCTTTCGCGCTTCAGGGCGAGAAGGCGATGACCACGTTCATCTTCGAGGTGAAGAACATTGCCGCCGCGCTCTACAAGGCGCTGGGCGGGTTTGCGACCAACGGCGTCAACATGACGAAGCTGGAAAGCTACCAGATCGGCGCGAGCTTCGCGGCGACGACGTTCTACGCCGATATCGAAGGCGCCCCGGGCGATCCGCGCGTCGATTCGGCGCTGAAGGAACTGGCGTTCCACTGCAAGTACGTGCGGCCGCTGGGTACCTATCGCCAGGCCCGTCCCAGAGGATGATGGCAGGGGCAACGGCGGAATAGCCCGAGCCTTATCCGTCCGGGGGAAAATCGCCGGTCGGACAGAACGTTAATGCGGCGCGCCTTGCCTGTGCCGGCGGGGCGTGCCAAGCATCCCCGCCGTGGCAGATGGTGGGGCTCAAATGGCGGGTGCAACCGCATCCCGGGACGCGGCGAGCGACTGGGAAGCCGTGCGGGGCGCGGCCGATATCCAATACGCGCCGCTCCCGAAGGTCCCCGCGCCGCCCGTGCACATGCCCGGATGGCTGCGTGTGCTGGGTGAATGGCTTGAAGCCCTGCTCGGACCGATCGGCCGGCTGCTCGGCATATCGTGGCCGGTGTTCCAATATGTCCTGATCGGCCTTGCCGTTCTGCTGGTGCTGTTCGTGCTGTGGCGCTTGCTGGGCCCACTGTTGCAGCGCCCGGCCAAAAGCGCGGAGGATCCGGCGGAAGCTTGGCTGCCCGACCGGGACGAGGCCATGGCCCTGCTTGGCGATGCCGACCGGCTGGCCGCCGAGGGCCAGTTTGCGGAGGCGACGCATCTCCTGCTTCGCCGCAGCGTCCAGCAGATCCGCGCGACCCGGCCCGAATGGCTCCACCCGGCCAGCACCGCGCGCGAGATCGCGACGCTTCCCGCCTTGCCCGAAACCGGGCGCAACGCTTTCGCCACGATCGCGCAGCGCGTCGAGCGCAGCCGCTTTGCACTGCGTGACCTCAACGCGCAGGACTGGGCCGCCGCGCGCGGGGCCTATGCCGAATTCGCCCAGATCAGGCTCACAGCATGAACGGCGACCTCCCTTCCGGAACCGTCGCGGTGGGCGCCAATCCGTTCTCGCGCTGGTCGGTGCTGGCCGTGGTCCTGCTCGGCTGCGCTCTCTTCGTTGCGTTGCTGTGGATGATCGGCACCGGAACCGGTTTCGGCGAGACCAATGACGGACAGGCCCATGCCGAGGGACGCGGCCTCAACGGCTATGCGGCGATGGCCACATACCTCGAACGGCGCGGCTATGTGGTGCGCCGCTCCCGCAACGAGGGGGCGCTGGACAAGCCGGGCCTGCTGGTGCTGACGCCGCCGGCATTCGCCAGCGGCAAGGAGATCGACAAGATCGTCTCGCGGCGGCGCTACGTTGGGCCGACGCTGGTGATCTCGCCCAAGTGGTTCGCTTTCGCCGCGTCGCGCGAACAGCAGCAGAAGGGCGCGAAGACGGGCTGGGTCAATCTCGCCGGGCCGAGGCCGCCCGAATGGAGGGGCTTCCTCGACGACCTTACCGTCGGCCTGAACCCGACCGATCCGCACGGTGCGCGCGTGCGCTGGAGCGGGATGGGCGTTCAGGGCGCCTTGCCCGGTCGCCAGCCCGTGCTGTGGGGCAAGGGCCGCGATCTGGTGCCGCTGGTACGCGATGGCGATGGGAATATCCTTGCCGGATTCATGGCAGACGGCGGCCACTATCCGGTGCTGGAGCAGGTCGCCGGGGTCGCCCCGGACGATGTGGATCCGCAGGACCGTCTCCAGCCGATCGTGATGGTTTTCGACCCCGATCTCGTCAACAACTGGGGCATGGCCGACCAGAATTCGGCGCGGCTGATTGACGCGCTGGTGGCGGCGAGCGGGGCGCGGCCCGGCGATACGATCACCTTCGATCTTACTCTTAACGGCTTCGGCAATGCGCAGAACCTGCTGACGCTGGCGTTCACGCCGCCGTTCCTGGCGGCGACGCTGTGCCTGCTGCTGGCCGCGCTGGTGCTCGGCTGGCGCGCCTTCCTGCGGTTCGGACCGCCGCTTGCGGAGGGCCGGGCCATTGCTTTCGGCAAGCGCGCGCTGGTCGCCAATGCGGCGGGACTGGTGCGCCGCACCGGGCGCCTGCACCTGATCGCGCGGCCCTATGCGGACCATGCCCGCGAGCGGCTGGTCCGGGCGTTGGCGCTGCCGCGCACGCTTGACGGACCGGACGCCGATGCCGCGATCGACCGCGCGCTGGCCTCGCGCGATCCTGCTGCCGAACCCTTTTCCGCGATCGCCGCGCGCCTCAGGCAGGCCCGGCGTCCGCAAGACCTCGTCAAGGCTGCGCGCGATCTCCACGCGCTCGAAAGGATGCTGACCCGATGACCGATGCCCAGACCCTTGGTTTCGAGGGCGACCTTGCGCAGGTCGCCGCGCTCGCGGCCGACATTCGCGAGGAGATCGCCAAGGCGGTGGTCGGTCAGCGCGAGGTTGTGGAGCATATGCTGATCGCGCTGCTGGCGCGCGGCCACGTATTGCTCGAAGGGCCTCCGGGCACGGCCAAGACGTTTCTCTCGCAGTGCTTCGCGGCGGCGCTGGGGCTCGATTTCGGGCGCATCCAGTTCACGCCGGACCTGATGCCGGGCGACATCCTCGGCTCGAACCTGTTCAACTTCCAGACCAGCCAGTTCACGCTGACGCGCGGCCCGATCTTCTGCGATCTGCTGCTGGCGGACGAAATCAACCGCACGCCGCCCAAGACCCAGGCCGCGCTGCTCGAAGCGATGCAGGAGCGCCGCGTGACGCTTGACGGCACCGCGCATGCACTTCCCGCGCAGTTCATGGTGGTGGCGACGCAGAACCCGATCGAGAGCCAGGGAGTCTATCCGCTACCCGAAGCGCAGCTCGACCGCTTTCTGTTCAAGCTCGACGTCGCCTATCCCAGTCTTGAGGAAGAGCGACGGATCGTCGCGCGCTTCGGCGAAAATCGCGGCGCGCCCACTCCGGCCGAATGCGGCGTGACGGCGGTGGCGAACCGGGCCCTGCTCGATGCCGCCTCGCGCACGGTGTCGCAAGTGAAGCTGGCCGAGAGCGTGACCGATTATGTCGTGCGCCTCGTGCGTGCCACGCGGGAGAGCCCGGACCTTGCTGGCGGTGCCTCCCCGCGCGCGGCAGTGTTGCTGGCCGGCGCTGCCCGTGCCCGCGCCGCGCTCGACGGCCGCGACTACGTGGTGCCCGACGACGTCAAGGCGCTGGCGCCCAGCGTGCTGCGCCACCGCCTGCTGCTGAGCCCGGCGGCCGAGATCGAGGGCAAGCAGGTCGAGGCGCTCGTATCCTACCTTGTCGAGCAGACCGAGGCACCGCGCTGACCCGATGAGCCTGCGTTTCGCCCCCATGGTTCCGACCGTGCGCGCCGCCGCGCTGCTGGCGCTGGCGGCGCCGGTCGCGCTGGTGATCGGTTCGACGCGGCCGGAGGCATGGATTGCGGCGCCGATCGTCGGGCTCGCGGTTTTCGCACTGGTCTTCGTCGATGCGCTGCTGGCCGGACGGGCCGAGCAGTTCCGCGTGACCGTGCCGGGCGATGTCGAAGTGGGGGCGGAGGCCTCGCTGGCGGCGGAGGTCGTGCTGCGGGGCGGACGTGCCTCGCGCGTCGATGTCGCACTGGCCTGCGATCCCCGGCTGGTTGCCGGCGGGCGCGCGACGTTCGCCTTGGCGCGGGGCGAAACGGGCTGGCGCGGGGATCTGGCGTTCCGCCCCTCGCGCCGGGGCACCGGCAAGGTCAGCCGCAGCTGGCTGCGCTGGACCGGCCCGCTCGGGCTTGGCGCGCGGCAGCTGGCGGGTGATCTCGATGAGGAGGTGCGGGTCTGGCCCAATGTTTCCGCCGTGCGCTCGCCGGCCTTGCAGATCCTGCTGAAGGACGCGCAGTTCGGCGTGCTCGCGCGGCGCATCCGGGGTGAGGGCACGCAGTTCGAAGCGCTCGCCGAATACGAACCGGGCATGGACCGCCGCCGGATCGACTGGAAATCGTCGGCGCGCCACGTCCACCTCTATGCCAAGGAATACGAGGTCGAGCGCAACAACCAGATCGTCTTCGCGTTCGACTGCGGCCAGTCGATGTGCGAGCCGGTGGACGGGATGCCCCGCCTTGACCGCGCCGTTTCGGCGGCGCTGGCTACCGGCTACGTCGCGCTGAAGGGCGGGGACCGGGTGGCGCTGTTCGGCTTTGCCTCGAAGCCCGAAGTCTCCACGCCGTTCATCGCCGCCTCGCGCGATTTCCACCGCCTCCAGCGCGCCGCCGCCGGGCTCGAATACCGCTCGGAAGAGCCCAATTTCACGCTGGCGCTGGCGACTTTGGCCGCGCGACTGGAGCGCCGCTCGCTGATCGTGGTCTTTTCCGAATTCACCGACCCGACGAGCGCGCAGCTCATGATCGAATCGATCGGGCGGCTGGTCGCGCGCCATCTCGTGCTGTTCGTCACCATTGCCGACGAGGAGCTGGAGGGCATTTCGGCCGCCGCACCCGATGACATGGAGACGCTGTCGATGGCGGTCTCGGCCGATCTGCTGCTACGCCAGCGCGCGCTGGTAACGCGCCAGTTGCGCCAGCTCGGGGTCGAGGTGATCGAGGCTTCCCATGCCAGTATCGGCACCCGGCTGATCGACGCCTATCTCGCCATCAAGCGCGCAGGATCCATCGGATGAACGCCCCATCGACCGAAGCCACCGCAATCGCCCGCGCGGCGCTGCGCTCGGACCGCTTCCGGCTGGAGCGGGAGGCTGACTGGCAGCGGCTTGAAGCCATCGTCACGCGGATGGAGAAGGGGCGGTTGCGCCGCCTTTCCGACGAGGATCTGCTGGCACTGCCCGGGCTCTACCGCACGGTCGCCTCCAGCCTGTCGATCGCGCGCGAAACCTCGCTCGACGCGGCGACGCTCGCCTATCTCGAAGCGCTGGTGCAGCGGGCCTGGTTCGTGGTCTACGGTCCGCGCTCGTCTCTATGGGACTGGCTGCGCGGCTTCCTGGGCGGCGGCTTGAGCGCGGCGGTGCGGTCGATCTGGGTCGATGTGCTGATCGCGTTTGCCGTCATGGTGGCAGGCACGGTGGTTGGCTGGCTGCTGGTCGCGCACGATACCGAATGGTATTTCGCCATGGTCTCGCCGGGAATGGCGGGCAACCGCGTACCCGGCGCCACGCGTGAGGTGCTGCACGGGGCGATCTTCGGGAATTCCGGGCAATCGGGCATGAGCGTGTTTGCCGCGGGCCTGTTCAGCAACAATGCCCAGGTCTCGATCATGGCCTTCGCCTTCGGCTTTGCGCTGGGCGTGCCGACGCTGCTGCTGCTGGTGCAGAACACCGCTTCGCTGGGCGCGATGCTCTGGCTGTTCCATGGGCAGGGCCTGCTGGTGGACTTCATCGGCTGGCTGGCGGTGCACGGGACGACCGAGCTGTTCGCGATCCTGCTGGCGGGCGCGGCCGGGCTCCACGTGGGCCGCTCGATCGCCTTTCCCGGCAACCGTCCGGTGCTTCAGGCGGCGTCCGAGGCAGGGTGCCGCGCGGCCGTGGTCATGACCGGGGTGGTGCTGATGCTGATGGTTGCCGCACTGCTGGAAGGCTTCGCGCGGCAATTGGTGGACCAGACGTTCGGACGCTTCGTCATCGGCGGTTTCATGCTGACCCTCTGGTGCGCCTATTTCTTCGCATTCCGCGGCAATCATGCCGGAGTGCGCCGGGCATGAGCCGCTCGCCCTCGCGCCATCGCGGATCGTCGCGCGATCGTCTGCTGGTGACGCCGGAAGGGATCACGCTGCCGATCACCGTCGCCAGCCGGGGCTCGCGACTGGGGGCGCTGATCCTCGATTTCATCGTCATTATCCTGGTAATTGTCGGGATGTCGCTGATCCTCGCGTCGGTCGCCGGCGGGTTGGAGAAAGTCGACCACACGGTCAGCCAGAACAATGCGGCGGGCCATGCCATGCAGTTTCTGGCGGTCCTGTGGATCATTGCCATGTTCCTGCTGCGCAATGCCTATTTCCTGTTCTTCGAGCTGGGCCCGCGCGGCGCGACGCCGGGCAAGCGGCTGGCCGGTATCCGCATCGCCGCGCGCGATGGCGGACGGCTGACGGCGGAAATGGTGATCGCGCGCAACCTGCTGCGGGATGTCGAACTGTTCCTGCCGATCGTGTTCATTGCCATGGCCGGGGTTGCCAGCGGTCTCGGTTGGCTGGCGGCGGCGGGCTGGTTTGCGATCTTCCTGCTGTTCCCGCTGTTCAACCGCGACAGCTTGCGCGCGGGCGACGTGATTGCCGGATCGTGGGTGGTCGAACGGCCGCGCCGCAAGCTGGAGGCGGCGCTGTCGGTCGGCACTGCGATGCACCCGGACGAGGACGCGCATTTCGGCGCCGCGCCGCAGCGCGAATACCGCTTTTCCGAGGCGGAACTGGCGGTCTACGGCGAATACGAGCTTCAGGCGCTGGAACGCGTGCTGCGCGAGAAGCGGGCTCCGGCGACGGAAAGCGTCTACCAGACGATCGCCCACAAGATCGGCCGCAACGATGGCTGGAATGACGAGCACGCCTTCCTGGAAGCCTATTACACCCAGTTGCGTGCCCGGCTCGAAGCGGGCATGCGCATGGGCCGCCGCAAGGCCGACAAGCATTCCGGGGATCCGCGTTGACGCTCGCATTGACCATCGTCGAGGATGACCTGACGGGTCGGGCGGTGCTGGACCTGCTCCAGTTCCACCTTGATGAGATGCACAAGTGGTCCCCGCCTGAGAGCGTCCACGCCATGCCCGCCGAGCGCCTGCGGCAGAAGGACGTGACGTTCTTCTCGGCCTGGGATGGCGAGCACCTGGCCGGATGCGGCGCGATCAAGCACCTCGATGCGGGCCACGGCAAGCTGAAGTCGATGCGCGCGGCGCCCGAATATCGGGGCAAGGGCGTGGGCAAGGCGCTGCTGCTGCACCTGCTGGAAGAGGCCCGGGCACGCGGTTACACTCGGGTCAGCCTGGAGACCGGCAAGCCCGAACCGTTCCACCCCGCGCAGGGCCTTTACCGCGCGCATGGCTTCAGCGAATGCCCGCCATTCGGGGACTATGTTTCCGACGATTTCTCGATTTGCATGACGAAAGAACTGTGATGGACGCCACTTTGAACCTGCGCCTCGCCACTCCGGCCGACGCCGCCGCATTGGCCGAACTCGGTGCCCGCAGCTTCATCGTCAAGTTCGGGGACATGTACCGCCCGGAAGACCTGTCGAACTTCCTGGCCGAATCGCATAGCGAGGCCAAGATCGCCAAGGAAATCGCCGATCCGGCGATGCGGGTGATGCTGGCTGAGGCGGACGGGCAATTGCTTGGCTTCTGCAAGCTGGTCATGACTTGCGGCTGGGCCGAGCATGCGCGCGGTGCGCGGGTGATCGAACTCAAGCAGCTCTATACCGACCCGGACGTGACCGGCCGCGGCATCGGCGCGCGGTTGATGGACTGGGCGCTCGATACGGCGCGGGATCACGGCGCGGACGAGATCCAGCTCTCGGTCTGGAGCGGCAATGACGGCGCGCAGAAGTTCTATGGCCGCTACGGCTTTGCCAAAGTGGCCGACATCCACTTCATGGTCGGCGAACAGCGCGACGAGGAATTCCTTTTCGCCCGCCTGCTCGGCTAAGCTACGCCATGGCTTATGAAACGCTGATCGCGGTTGCCGATCTTCACGCGCTGCTCGCCGCGGGCGAGGACGTGCTGATTCTCGATTGCGAATTCGAACTGGGCATGCCGGACAAGGGCCGCGAGGCCTATCGCGCCGGGCATTTGCCGGGCGCGCGTTATGCTCATCTCGACGATGACCTTGCCTCTCCTCCGGACGGGCGGAACGGTCGTCATCCGCTCCCTTCGCGCGTGGCTTTTGCGGCCTACCTGCGTTCGGTGGGGCTGCGGCAGGGCCAGCAGGTGGTCGCCTGCGATTCAAACGGCGGTGCCTGGGCGGCGCGGGCGTGGTGGCTGCTGCGCTGGATGGGCCATGCGCCGGTTGCCGTGCTCGATGGCGGTAAGCAGGCCTGGACCGCAGCGGGACTGCCGCTGGAGAGCGGAGAACCCGCCCCCGCGAGGCTGGGAGACTTTGTCGCCGGTGATGCGCTGGTGGCGGCACCTGTGAGTGCCGGCGATGTGCTGGCGAATATCGAGGTCGGGGCCGCGCAAGTGCTCGATGCGCGCGATCCGTCGCGTTTCCGGGGCGATCCCAATCCGCTCGATCCGGTGGCAGGGCATGTTCCCGGCGCCCGCAATCGCTTCTTCCGTGACAATCTTGGCTCGGATGGACGCTTCCGCGCGGCGGATGAGCTGGCGAGCGAATTCGCCGCGTTGCTGGGCGGAAAGCCGGCGATCCTGTCCTGCGGCTCGGGCGTGACCGCGTGCCACAACGCGCTCGCCATGGCGCATGCGGGGCTTGCTGGAGCCCAACTCTACCCGGGTTCGTGGAGCGAGTGGATTGCCGATCCCACACGCCCGGTGGCGACCGGCGCGGACTGATCCACGCGAAAGCGCCGCCCCTGCATTCGCAGGGACGGCGCCAATTTGAAGCGGTAGTGGCTTACTTCGCCAATTCGGCCTGAATCGCGTCCACCAGCAGTGGATCCTGCGGCGCCGTGCCCGGCGCGAAACGACCGACAACCGAGCCGTCACGCGCGATCAGAAACTTTTCGAAGTTCCACAGCACTTCGGGATCGTCGTTGGGCGTCATGCCGTAACCCTTGAAGCGCTCCTTCATCGATTCGACATCGCCCTGCTTGGTCGGGATGGCATCGGTCAGCGCGGCATAGAGCGGCTGCTTGGCTTCGCCGGTAACGTCCGCCTTGGTGAACAACGGGAACGAGACGCCGTAATTGAGCTGGCAGAACTCGACGATTTCCTCGTTCGTGCCGGGCTCCTGCGCGCCGAAGTCGTTGGCCGGGAAGCCGAGCACTTCGAAGCCCTTGCCCTTGTACTCTTCGTAGAGCTTTTCGAGGCCCTCGTACTGCGGCGTGAGCCCGCACTTGGAGGCGACGTTGACCACCAGCAGCACTTTGCCCTCATGATTGGCAAGGCTGTCGGTGCTGCCGTCGATGCGGGTCAGCGGGATAGCGGCGATCTCGGTCATGCGGGGATTCTCCCTTGGAAACGATCGGGTGGTTTGGTGCGGGAGACTGCGCCAGCTCGATGACGCGGGCAAGACGCCGCGTTCACGACGGTTGCCCGGTTATGGACGAAATCCATTCGAGATCATCGGCATAGGAAATAGGATCGCCCCGGCGAAGCGCGTCGACCCCCGTTGCGATCAGGCCCCAGCAGCGGATCGATAGTCGGCGATGATGTCGCCGCACTCGGCCAGTTCGGCTTCGTGCCCCTCCTCGCGCCATGTTTCGGCGAGGGCTTCGGCTTCCCACTGCTTCATCGCCGGGTGATCGAGCACGGTATCGACCCAGGTCTGGCACGTGCCGACATCAAGGCCATACGTGCGGATGCGATAGGCCACGGGCGCGAAGAAAGCGTCCAGCGCAGTGAAGCTTTCGCCTGCCAGCCAAGGGCCGCCGAAGCGCGACAGGCCTTCGCTGAAAATCTCGCGCAGGCGGGCGACGTCACGCACCAGCGCCGGGCGCATCGTCTTGGGGCGCACGCGTACGCCGACGTTCATCGTGCAATCGTTGCGCAGGGCCGAGAAGCCGCCGTGCATTTCGGCGACGGCACATTGCGCGAAGGCCCGCGCCGCTTCGTCCTGCGGCCAGATACCGGCGTGGCGGTCTGCCAGATAAAGCGTGATGCCGAGCGAATCCCACACCGTCCGCTCGCCGTCGAGCAGCGCGGGAACTTGCCCGGTGGGCGAGAAGCTGCGGAACGCGTCGTAATTGGCGGGGGAGGTGAAGGGCTCGATCCGATCGGTGAAATCGATGCCGAGCGCCTTCATCAGCACCCATGGCCGTAGCGACCAGCTGGAGTAGTTCCGATTGGCGGTGATCAGTGTGTAAGCCATCCCGAACTCTCCTTTGCGGGCGTCAGGTTATGTAGTGCGCCGTGGTCTTAGCGGCGACTTCGTCGGGCGTCACGCCCGGAGCGAGTTCGATCAGCTTGAACGGACTCTGGTGGTCGGGCCGCTGGAACACGGCGAGGTCGGTGACGATCATGTCGACCACGTTCTTGCCGGTCAGCGGCAGGGTGCAGGCCGGGATGAACTTGGGATCGCCGTTCTTGGCGTTGTGCTCCATCACCACGATGATCTTCTTCACGCCGGCCACGAGGTCCATCGCGCCGCCCATGCCCTTGATCATCTTGCCGGGGATCATCCAGTTGGCGATGTCTCCGTTCTCGGCAATTTCCATCGCGCCCAGCACGGCCAGATCGATGTGCCCGCCGCGGATCATGCCGAAGCTTGTGGCACTGTCGAAATAGGCCGATTGCGGCAGTTCGCTTACCGTCTGCTTGCCCGCATTGATGAGGTCGGCGTCGACTTCATCGGCGTAAGGGAAGGGCCCGATGCCGAGCATGCCGTTTTCGGACTGGAGCGTCACCGTCATGCCCGAAGGCACATGGTTGGCCACCAGAGTCGGGATGCCGATGCCAAGGTTCACATAAAACCCGTCCTGAAGCTCCTGTGCCGCGCGGGCGGCCATTTCGTCTCTGCTCCAGGACATCAGGCGGTCTCCTTCTCGCGGGTGGTCATGAATTCGATCTTCTTGTCGTAAGGCGCGCCCAACACCAGACGCTGGACGAAGACGCCGGGCAGGTGAATGCCGTCCGGATCGAGCGAGCCGGTTGGGACGATCTCCTCTACCTCGACCACGCAGACCTTGCCGCACGTGGCGGCGGGCACGTTGAAGTTGCGCGCGGTCTTGCGGAACACGACGTTGCCGGTCTCGTCCGCCTTCCATGCCTTCACGAGCGACAGGTCGGCAAAGATGCCTTCCTCAAGGATATATTCCTCGCCCCGGAAGGTCTTCACTTCCTTGCCCTCGGCAATCTGGGTGCCGACGCCGGTCTTGGTATAGAAGCCCGGAATGCCGGCGCCGCCCGCGCGCATGCGCTCGGCCAGGGTGCCTTGCGGGCAGAATTCGACTTCCAGTTCGCCCGAGAGGAACTGGCGCTCGAACTCCTTGTTCTCGCCCACGTAGGACGAGATCATCTTCGAAACCTGCTTGGTGCGCAGCAGCTTGCCGATACCCTCGTTGTCGATGCCGGCGTTGTTGGAGGCGAAAGTCAGGTCCTTCACGCCCGAATCGCGTACTGCGTCGAGCAGGCGTTCGGGGATGCCGCAAAGGCCGAAGCCACCGGCGGCGATCAGCAGGCCGTCCTTCAGCAGTCCGTCCAGCGCGGCAGAGGCGCTGGGGTAGATCTTGTTCATGCTGTTCTCCCGTTTGGAAGCGAACCTAGACAGCCAATCCCATTACGAATAGCGATTGTTTTTTATCGGATTCGATAATCAGGCATTATGAAACGCATTGCCCTCTTCCACCTCGAAACGCTGATGTGGATCGATAGGCTCGGCACGTTCGCAGGTGCGGCACAAAGACTCAATACCACGCAGCCTGCCATCTCAGCCCGCGTGCGGGAGATCGAGGAACAACTCGGCGTACCACTGTTCCAGCGCGACGGGCGGCGCATGGTGCTGACCGCGCGAGGGCGGCGACTGGTCGAGGCAGCGGAACCGCTGCGGCAGGGGCTGGAACAGGCCCTGCTCGAAGCCAGCGACTTCGCGGGCGCGACCGGCAGCGTGCGGATCGGCTCGGGCGAGATTGCGGCGGCCAGTTGCCTTCCCGGCTTCATCGCCGCCATCGAGCGCGAGCGGCCAGGCGTTACCATGGAGATCGAACTCGACCTGACCGCGCGCCTGCTCCAGCAATTGCTGGCAGGCACGCGCGATATCGTGTTTCTCGCCGGTCCCGTGGCCAGCCCCGGCATCCGCACCGCACCGATCGGCGCGGTTGAATTGGTCTGGGCGGCGAGCCCGGCCGTAGCCGCCGCGGGCGGGTTCGTGCAGCCCTTGCCGGTGTGGTCGCTGCCCGACCATTCGCCGCTCCATGCGGTAACGATGGCCGCTTTCGAAACCGGCGGGCCGGTGCCGCGCTCGTTCAACACCTGCAACAATGTGCGCACGCTGATCGAGATCGTCGCTTGCGGGCAGGGCGCGGCGGTCCTGCCCGAAATCATGGTGCGGGGGGAACTTTGCGTGGGCACGTTGGTTGAAATCCTGCCTCGCCCCGCGCGGCGCATCCACTTCGAAGCAGCGATCCGCACACGCGAGCGGGAGGCCGTGGTGCTGGACCTGTTCGAACGAGCCGCGCGGCTCTCCATCGACAGCATCGGCCACGGTACCGGCCTCTGAAAACTTCATGCCCTCAGGTGGATGCGGTAAAATGCGCAGGGGCAATTGGGGCTTTGATCTGGATCATGGTGGCTGCATACCTGCGCACTAGGGTGGATCCGATAGACGGAGGAATGCCATGCGCTCGATACTCGTGAACGCCGACCGCAAGCCCGCAAGCGACGCGCGCGTCGATACCGCACTCGAACTGGCGCGGCTGCTTGGCGGTCATGTCACCGTCCTCGTGGACACTCCGGTCTCGCGTTATATCGCGATGGATCCGATGGGCGGCAGCTATGTCATCAGCGAGGCGCTGGACAAGGCCCGGGCCGATGATGACGCTGCAGCCGAAGCGATCGAAGCGCGGCTTGCACGCGGTGACGTGCCCTTCGAAGTCGTGCGCAGCGAGGACGATCCGGTGCCGGCACTGTCTTCGGCGGCGCGGCTGGTCGATCTGGTGGTGCTCTCGCGGTCGAGCGGGATTGTCGGTGATGTGGCCTTGTCGGCCCGGGCGCCGGTGCTGGCGCTGCCGGACGAGGGCGGGCTGAGCCTGCCGATCCGCCGCGCGGTGATTGCCTGGGACGGCGGCGAGCAATCGGCCGCCGCGCTCAAGGCATCGATCCCGCTGTTGGCGAGTTGCCAGCTTGTGAAAGTCGTGACGGTGACGGAAAAGCCCGGCGGTTTTCCCGCCACCGACGCGCTGCGCTATCTGTCGCGCAGCGGCATTCACGCGGAACTCGAAGAACTCGAACGGCGCGGCTCGACCGAGGAGACGCTGGCCGTGGCCGTGCGACAGGCCCACGCCGAACTGCTGGTCATGGGGGCTTATGGCAAGAGCCGCATGCGCGAGTTCCTGTTCGGCGGCGTGACCGCCTACTTCCTGTCCAATGCCGAGGCGCCGGCCCTGCTTTTCGCACACTGATCGCCCGCAAATCTCACGGCAAATTCACCCATGGCCGGCTCCGTCACTACGGGGCCGGCCAGTTTTATCGCGTCGTTAAAGGGGGCGCGCGTTTCTGTCCGGCAAGATTACCCCCAAATCGGTTCGACCGCCTGAAACGGGCGCGCCGACTCCGCGCAAATTGCTAACCTGGGTGAGGAGATATCGCGGCGCAGCAGAAAACGGGCGCAGCAGTGGCCCGATCCATCGCCCAGCCGATTGCCCTTCCATCGACGTTGAACCCCGATTCACTTTGCAACGCACAGTAATTACGTCATTTTATAGATATTACGCGGTGTAGTTCGATGGTTTGCAACAGCGATTGCATAATTTGCAACATCAGTTTCGGGCTTTCGCACTTGCACAATCGACGCCGGGAAGTCATACAGAACTTGCCTTTCAGGCATCCTCTCCCAAAACTTCCACGGCCCGGTCGGCAACGTCCGGGCCTTTTTTTGTCCATCGAAGATGGGCGAAATGGATGCGCTTCCCGTCGCCTCCGGGTTTTCCGCGCGGCATTCCGGTGTCTGACCCGTTTGAAATCCGACAGACGCATACCTAGTTCCTTGATCAAGTTCCCATCGCGTCCGTTTCGCAAAGCGGGCGCCCCCCATCGGCATCGGGAGCCGGAAAGGAATCTCATGGCGGAAGCCCCAACTCAGGTGGACGAACGCGTGGTCAAGCTGCAAGTCGCGGCGGCCCGGCAGGAGGAAAGCGGCCAGGGCATCGCCCGGCTGTCGCGCGGGTCGCTTTCGGCGATCGGCGCGATGGAAGGCGATGTGCTGGAAATCTCCGGCAAGGCCGTCACCGTGGCACGCGCAGTCCTGGCCTATCCCGAGGACGAAGAGCTTCAGGTAATCCGCCTCGACGGTCTTCAGCGCGTCAATGCCGAAGTCGGCTCGGGCGATCATGTCACTGTTCGCAAGGCGGAATCGCGCGCCGCGCAGCGCGTGGTCTTCGCGCCCGCGCAGAAGGACATGCGCCTGCAGGGCCCGTCCGCCGCGCTCAAGCGTAACTTCTTCGGCCGCAGCATGGTGCAGGGGGATATCGTCGCCACCACCGGCCAGCAGCAGGTCGCGGACATTCCGCCCGAACTGCGCCGCATGTTCAATGCGCCGGCTTTCGCACTGACGCAGATACGTCTCAATGTCGTTTCGACCACGCCGCGCGGCATCGTCCATATCGACGAGCACACCGAAGTCGAATTGCGCGAACTGTTCGAGGAAGCCGAAGCGGCGCGCGGCGACGTCAATTACGATGACGTTGGCGGGATGAGCGACACTATCCGCCAATTGCGCGAGATGGTGGAGCTGCCCCTGCGCTATCCCGAGCTGTTCACCCGCCTGGGCGTGGCGCCGCCCAAGGGCGTGCTGCTGCACGGCCCGCCGGGGACGGGCAAGACCCGTCTCGCGCAGGCGGTCGCCAACGAGAGCGAGGCGAATTTCTTCTCGATCAACGGGCCGGAAATCATGGGTTCCGGCTATGGCGACAGCGAGAAGGCGCTGCGCGAGGTGTTCGACGCCGCGGCCAAGGCCGCGCCCGCAATCATCTTCATCGACGAGATCGACTCCATCGCCCCCAAGCGCGATCAGGTCCACGGCGAGGCGGAGAAGCGCCTTGTCGCGCAACTGCTCACGCTGATGGACGGGCTGAACAGCCGCGCCCACGTGGTCGTCATCGCCGCCACCAATCGGCCCGATGCCATTGATGAGGCACTGCGCCGGCCCGGCCGTTTCGACCGCGAGATCGTGATCGGCGTGCCGGACGAGAGCGGCCGTCGCGAGATCCTGGGCATCCACACGCGCGGCATGCCACTGGGCGATCAGGTAGACCTGAAGGAATTGGCCCGTACCACGCACGGCTTCGTCGGCGCCGATATTGCCGCGCTCGCGCGCGAGGCGGCGATCGAGGCGGTGCGGCGGATCATGCCGCAGCTCGACCTTGAGGCGCGGACGATCCCGTCCGACCTGCTGGAAAGCCTGCAGGTCACACGCGAGGACTTCGTGGAAGCGCTGCGGCGTGTCCAGCCTTCGGCGATGCGCGAGGTGATGGTGCAAGTGCCGAACATCGGCTGGTCCGATATCGGCGGGCTCGACGAGGCGCAGCTCAAGCTTCAGGAAGGCGTCGAACTGCCGCTGAAGAATCCGGAAGCGTTCCGCAAGCTGGGCATCCGCCCGGCCAAGGGCTTCCTGCTCTTTGGACCTCCGGGCACCGGCAAGACGCTGCTCGCCAAGGCCGTGGCCAAGGAGGCCGAGGCGAACTTCATCTCGATCAAGTCCTCGGACCTGCTGTCGAAGTGGTATGGCGAAAGCGAGCAGCAGATCGCCCGGCTCTTCGCCCGCGCGCGGCAAGTGGCGCCTTGCGTCATCTTCATCGACGAGATCGACAGCCTCGTGCCCGCGCGCGGCAGCGGTTCGATGGGTGAGCCGCAAGTGACCGGCCGCGTGGTGAACACCATCCTCGCCGAGATGGACGGGATGGAGGAGCTGCAATCGGTAGTGCTCATCGGCGCCACCAACCGGCCGACGCTGGTCGACCCGGCGCTGCTGCGACCCGGGCGTTTCGACGAGCTGGTCTATGTCGGCACGCCGGACGAGGCCGGACGCGTGCATATCCTTGGCATCCACACCGCGAAGATGCCGCTGGCGGACGATGTCTCGCTCAAGGACATCGCCGCGCGCACCCAGCGCTTTACCGGTGCCGATCTGGAAGACGTGGTGCGCCGCGCCGGTCTGATCGCCATCCGCAAGCGCGGGGCCGACGTGGAAGCGGTGACCAGGGCCGACTTCGAGGATGCGCTCGACGATAGCCGCGCCACCGTGACCGAGGAGATGGAGGACGAATATTCGCGCATGAAGGGCGAATTGAAGAAGCGGGCGATGGAAGTTGCCCCGCTCGGCTTCATTACGCCGGGGATGGTGGAGCCGACCCGGCCGAAAAAGCACGGCGAGTGATGAGCGGGCAGGGGGTGACGACCGCCCCCTGCTCACCCTGCACTCTTAATCCCAACACTTCCCTTAATCTCAACACTTCCCGTCATCCCCGCGGAGGCGGGGATCAGTCCAGTCCAGTATCGGACAACGTCTCAGGGACAGACTTGCGTGATCTGGTAGATCCCGTTCCAGTTCTTGCCCGTCACGAAAATGCGCTTCTTCTTCGCGTCCCAGGCGATACCGTTGAGCACCGAATCCATGCCGAACGCGCCGTCGCCCCGGCGCAGGCCGGAAAAGTCCACCCACGCCTTGATATGGCCGGTTGCCGGATCGATGCGGGCGATGCGGTCGGTCATCCAGACGTTCGCCCAGATCTCGCCGTCGATCCATTCGAGTTCGTTGAGGTTGTCGACCGGTTGGCCATCGGCGGTGACGGCCAGAGTGCCGGTCTGGTGCATGGTGGCGGGATCGCGCAGGCGCAGGCTGGACGATCCATCGCTCTGATAGATGACATTGCCGTTGCGCGTCATGCCCCAGCCTTCACCTTCGTAGCTGAAGGAACCGACCGGCTTCAGCGTCTTGCGGTCCCACCGGAAACCCTGCCCGCCGCGCCAGGTCAGGCTGATGATCTGGTCCTTCCAATCGATGATGCCCTCGCCGAACAGCGAGGGATCGATCGCCGCTTGCGTGACCGGCGTGGCATCCTCCAGCGTGCGCACAACGATGCGCGAGGCGCCCTCGCGCCCGGTGCTCTCGTAAAGCAGCCCGTTGGAATAGAAGAGCCCCTCGGTAAAGGCGCCCGGATCGTGCGGGAAGGTGGCGTCCACGCGGTAGCTGCAAGTCGGCACCGGCTCCGCATGCGCGGTCGCCGCCGGCCCGGCCAGCGCGGCCAGCGCGACGAAAATACCGGGAACCTTGCGGGTGCGAGCGACGGCTGCGGAACGGACCATGCGCCAGCGACTGCCGTACTCGTTTGCGCCCCGCAAGCCCCCGAGCGCGGTTTGAGGCCACAAAGTGCGACCGGCTGCGCTTTCGATTAACCATCTGGCAACGGAGAGAGGCATAATCTCAGGGTAATTCGGGCATATACTGTTAACCACGGCGTGAGGATTTCCGTCATGACCCTGTCCGCCGCCAACGAGGCAAGCGCCGCCGCCGAGGCTGATGCCTTCGCCAGCGATCCCGCCGTTTACAAGACCCTGCTCGAATCGACACTGGCGATTCCCTGGCGGATCGACTGGGCGACCATGACGTTCGCCTATATCGGCCCGCAGATCGAACCGCTGCTCGGCTGGCAGCGCGATAGCTGGAAAACCATCGACGACTGGGTGGCGCGCATGCATCCCGAGGACCGCGAGACGGTGGTGGAATTCTGCGTCTCGCAATCGATGGCGGGCGTCGATCACGAGGCCGACTATCGCGCGCTGACGAAGGACAACGGCTATGTCTGGATCCGCGATGTCGTTCATGTGATGCGCAAGGAAAACGGCGAGGTGGACAGCCTGATCGGCTTCATGTTCGACATTTCCGAACGCAAGAAGACCGAGCAGGAACTGGTCGACATGCACAAGCGGCTGGAGACGTTGTCCTTCGAGGATGCCCTTACCGGCGTGTCCAACCGGCGCATGTTCGATCTGCACCTCGACACCGAGTGGAAGGCGGCCTGCCGGGGCGGCCAGCCGCTTTCGCTCGTCCTGCTCGATCTCGACCACTTCAAGCAGTTCAACGATAACTATGGCCATGTCGCCGGCGACGAATGCCTGGTGGAAGTGGCCGAAGCGCTAAAGCAGGCCGGTGGCCGCCCGCGCGACGTGGTGGCCCGTTTCGGCGGCGAAGAGTTCGTGCTGCTCCTGCCGGAAACCGGTGGGAAAGAGGCCAAGGCCCTTGCCGAACGCTGCCGGAGTGCCATTGCCGGGCTCAAGGTGCCCCACGCGGGATCGGAGTGCAGCGACTGCGTCACCGTCAGCATCGGCGCGGGCACGATTGTCCCCACCGACGCCGATCATCCGCGCGACTTCATCCGCGCGGTGGACGACATGCTTTACCTGGCCAAGCAGGATGGCCGTAACCGGGTCATGGCAACCCGGCTCTAAGCTTCAACTCGAATTGGCCCGACGGTCGCCGAACTCGGCCACGGCTTCGGCCAGCGCGGGGCCGGGGGCAAGTTCCACCGGCGCCACTTGCAAGGTGCGGCGGCGAACCAGTGCCTCGGGCATCTCGCGGCGGATCCAGTCGAGCATGTGCTCGCGCATGGCGCAGCGCAGGTCGAACAGCGTCGATCCGTCGCGCGCGCTCATCAGCAGGCGCACTTCCATGGCCTCGGCCTTGTGGTCGGTCACTTGCAGCACTTGCGCGCGCCCGTCGAAGAGGCGGTGGGCGGTGACGGCGCGCGTATATTCCTCGCGCAGCGGCGCCACGTCGATTCCCGGATCGAGGTAGATCATCACAGTGCCGAGAAGCTGCGACGTGGTCTTGGTCCAGTTCTGGAAGGTGTCCTCCAGAAACCGCGTGGTCGGCACCACAAGACGGCGCTGGTCCCAGAGATTGACCACCACATAGGTTGTGCGGATCTCCTCGATGCGGCCCCATTCGCCGTCGAGAACGACGACATCGTCGATCGAGATCGGTTCGGTCAGCGCCATCTGGAAACCGCCGATCAGTGCCTTGAGCGCGGGCTGCGCGGCGGCGCCGACCGCCAGTGCGGCCAGCCCTGCCGAGGCCATCAGCGTGGCGCCTATCTTCATCACGCCCGGAATCGAGAACAGCATCAGCGACACCGTCAGGAACACGATGGCGAAAGTGGCGATGCGGCTGAGGATCGCGAGCCGCGTCCGCCGCCGCCGGGCGCTGCGGTTGTCCTCCACCGTGATATCCGCGCGCAGCGTCATGGCCTCCACCAGCGAGTGGAGGATGGCGATGGCGATCCAGCCCACCAGCAGCGGCATGACGAAGCCCGCGACCCGCTCCCAGAACGCGCTGAGGGCCGGGGTCTGCCGCGCGGCGAGCACCACGCCCATGACCACGAAGGCCCAGCGCGTCGGCCGGGCAAGGCGGACGACGAGGATGTCGTCGGACTGGCTCACGCTCGCGCGGACGATGCGCCTGAGGATGCGGAACAACACAAAGTGCACGGCCAGTGCGATGGCCGCGCCGATGGCACCGGCAATCACGGCGATGAGGATTTGTGCCGCCCAGTCAGGCAGGGCACCGACGTAGCGGTCGATCAGCTCTGTCATGAGAGGGAAACCGTGTTGCACTGCAACAGTTTCCTCTAATCCTTCGTCTCGTCGGGGTTTTGGCCCGGCTGGCGGAGGGTTTCATCCTAACACCTCCGTCGTTCCCCGAAGGCGGGGACCCCGCTTGTTCTTGAGACGTGGCGAGAAGGAAGCGGGGCCCCCGCCTGCGCGGGGGCGACGAAGTGTTTTTGGCGGGGGTGCTTTTTTGCGGGAAGTATGTTGGGGCCAGCTTCCGGACGGCTGGCTGGCCCCTTGTCTTGGGCTTAGTGCGCCGCGCCCCAGCTCAGGCCGGAGCCCACTTCCACGCCAAGCGGGACATCGAGCTTCACGGCCGGTTCCGCCGCGCTCGCCATCACGTGCCGGATCACGGCCGAGGCCGCTTCGACATCCGCCTCGGGCAGTTCGAACACCAGTTCGTCGTGCACTTGCAGCAGCATGCGGACATGACCGAGGCCCGCTTCGGCCAGCGCTGGGTTCATGCGGGCCATGGCACGCTTGATGATGTCGGCGCTGGTGCCCTGGATCGGGGCGTTGATCGCCGCGCGCTCGGAGCCCTGACGTTCGGCCTGATGCTTCGAACCGATGCGCGGGAACCACGTCTTGCGGCCGAACAGCGTTTCCGAATAGCCCTTGCCGCGCACGGATTCGAGCGTTTCGTGAATGTAGCGCTGGATGCCCGGGAAGCGCTCGAAATAGCGGTCGATCATCGCCTGCGCCTCGTCCGCCTCGGTGCCGAGACGGCCGGCAAGCCCCCAGCGCGAGATGCCGTAGAGGATCGCGAAGTTGATGGTCTTGGCGCGCCCGCGCGTGTCGCGGTCCACCGTGCCGAACATCTCCATCGCCGTGCGCGCATGGATGTCCTCGCCATTGGCAAAGGCTTCCTTGAGGCTCGGCACGTCGGCCATATGCGCGGCAAGGCGCAGCTCGATCTGCGAATAGTCGGCGGAAAGCAGGACATGGCCCGGCTCGGCCACGAAGCAGTCACGGATCTGGCGGCCGAGTTCGGTGCGCACCGGAATGTTCTGGAGATTGGGATCGGTGGACGAAAGGCGCCCGGTCTGCGCGCCGACAAGGCTGTAGCTGGTGTGGACGCGGCCGGTCTTCGGGTTGATCGCGGCTTGCAGCGCCTCGGTATAAGTCGAGCGCAGCTTGGAAAGCTGGCGCCATTCGAGCACCTTGGTCGCGACTTCCGCACCTTGCGCGGCGAGGCCTTCGAGGATGGACTGGTCGGTCGAGTACTGGCCGGACTTGCCCTTGCGCCCGCCCTTGTAGCCGAGCTTGTCGAACAGGATATCGCCCAGCTGCTTGGGGCTGCCGATGGTGAATTCCTGGCCGACCTTGGCATAGATATCGGCTTCCAGCGTGCCGATAGCCTCGGCGAACTGGCTGGAGAGACCGGCCAGCTTCTCGCGGTCCACCTTGATGCCGTGGCGCTCCATCTGGGCGACGACGGGGATCAGCGGACGGTCGACGCGCTGGTAAATGCGCGTGCCGCCTTCTTCCGACAGGCGCGGGGCGAGCAGGGCGTGGAGCCGCCAGGTGACGTCGGCATCCTCGGCCGCATAGGGCGTGGCGCGGTCCAGCGGGACTTCGCCGAAGGGGATGGCCTTCTTGCCGGTGCCGCAGACGTCCTTGAACAGCATGGTCTTGTGCGAGAGGTGGCGCTCGGCCAGTTCGTCCATGCCGTGGCCGCCGCCGATACCCTCAATCGAACGGCCCGCGTCGAGGCAGAAGCTTTCGATCATGGTGTCGTCCACCGGCGCGACTTCGATCCCGTGGCGGGCGAGGACGTTGAGGTCGTACTTGATGTTCTGGCCGACCTTGAGGACGGCATCGCTTTCCAGCATGGGCTTGAGCAGCGCCAGCGCGGTAGCCAGCGGCACCTGCTCCGGCTTTTCCGCGAACATGTCGGTGCCGCCGTGGCCGAGCGGGATGTAACAGGCATCGTTCGGCCCGAGCGCGAGGCTGATCCCGGCAAGGTCCGCCTGCATCGAATCGAGCATCGAGGTCTCGGTGTCGACGGCAACCACGTGCGCGGCATGGGCGCGGGCGATCCAACGCTCCAGCGCCTCGACGGTCTGCACGCATTCGTAGGCGGCGTAGTCCACCGCCGGCCATTCCGGCAGCGACTGGCGCGCGGCGCCTTCGGAGGGGCCGCTGCCTGCGGTCGCCGGCTTGGCGGGGTGAAGCTGGGTGGCCCGCTCGGGGCTGCCGTTGCCAAGGTCGAGCCGCTTGAGCAGGCTGGTGAAGCCATGCTTGCCCAGGAATTCGGCCAGCGGCGCGGGCGGAATGGCGTCGAGCTTGAAGTCCTCCAGCGCCATCGGCAGCGTGCAGTCTTCCTTGAGCGTGACGAGCACCTTGGACAGGCGCGCCATCTCGGTCTGCTCGATCAGGCGCTCCTGCAACTTCGACTTCTTCATCGAAGGCGCGGCGGCGAGTGCGGATTCGAGGTCGCCATAGTCCTGGATCAGCTTGCTCGCGGTCTTGGGGCCGACGCCGTAGACGCCCGGCACGTTGTCGACCGAGTCGCCCATTAGCGCCAGCACGTCGCCCACCTTTTCGGGCGGGACGCCGAACTTTTCGACCACTTCCGGGATATCGATCCGCTGGTTCTTCATCGTGTCCAGCATGTCGACGCAGCCGCCGCCGATGCCGCATTTGCCGACGAGCTGCATCAGGTCCTTGTCCGAAGACACGATCGTCACGTCCCAGCCCTGTGCCGTGGCGGCGCGGGCGTAGGAGGCGATGAGATCGTCCGCCTCGAAGCCCGGTTCCTCGATGCAGGGCAGCGAGAAGGCGCGCGTGGCGTCGCGGATCAGCGGGAACTGCGGGACCAGATCCTCGGGCGGCGGCGGGCGGTTGGCCTTGTAATCATCGTAGATATCGTTGCGGAAAGAGTGGCTGCCGGCATCGAGGATCACGGCAAGGTGAGTCGGGCCGTCGGCCTTGTTGAGGTCGTCCGCCAGTTTCCACAGCATCGTCGTGTAGCCGTAGACCGCGCCCACCGGCGTCCCTTCCGGGTTCGTCAGGGGTGGCAGGCGGTGATAGGCGCGGAAGATGTAGGCCGAGCCGTCGACGAGATAGAGATGCTGCTTGGAATCCATGGCGCAACCCGTAGCAGTGCCGGGGCGGGCCGTCAGCAGGGCCAGTGCATTTCCTGGGGCCTGCATTTCGTGGGGACGTGATTTCCCCCGGGAACCTTCCGCCGATCTCTCGGTTTCGCTGCGAATGCTTGAATCGCGGCTTGTGGGGGCCTAATTCTGCGCGACCTGATGGGAGCGGCCGGCCACGCGACCCCCGCGAGTGGCACCCGGATTCGACTTCAGCAAAGAGGGAAGACTGAAAACATGCGCAAGACCCTGATCGCCGTGACTGCCGCCGCCGCCGCACTTTCGCTCGCCGCCTGCTCGCAGAAGACGCAGGAGAACGCTTCGGACACCGTGACTTCGGCCGCCGAAGACGTGTCGCAGGCCGCCGACGACATGGGCGATGCAGTGGGCGTTGCCGGCGACAAGGCCGCGCGGGCTGCCGACGATACCAAGGACGCGGCCAGCGAAGCGGCAAAGTCCGCCGAAAAGACCGTGGACGATACCGCCGCCGATGCCGCCGCTGCCGCCAGCGACGTCACCAATGCCGAGAACGAGCCGCACGACTCTTCTGCTCCGCAGCACTGAGGTTGAGCAGGGCCCGGGCTTCGGTTCGGGCCTTCCCAAACGAAAAGCCCCGCCGGATCGTCTCCGGCGGGGCTTTTCGTTTTTGGAGCCTGCGGATCAGCGCTGGGCGGAGGCCGTGCGGCTGTAGCTTCCGGCGTCGGCGAGGTAGCCTTCGTAGATCGTGCGCGTGATGCTGGCGATCCGGGCCTCGCGGGCGGGGCGGTTGCCTTGACCGGTGACGTAGATGGCCACGGCATAGGCGCGCCCGTCAGCAGTCTCGATAATGCCCACGTCGCTGGACGTGTTGCTGAGCGAACCGGTCTTGTGCGAGACGTTCACGCCGCTGGGCAATCCGGCGCGGATGCGGTTGCGGCCGGTGAGGCAGCGGCCCATCGCGCCCATCAGCACGTCGCGGCTTTCGGGGGTCAGCCACTTGCCCTGGTAGATGCCGGTCAGCAGCTGGACCATGGCGAGCGGGGTGGCGCTGTCACGCTTGTCGACCACTTTGGCGGGATTGATCGCGCCATCGTCGCGGACCATCGTGGCGATGTCATGATCGAGGTGCCAGTCGTCGATCCCGGCGCGGCGGACCCAGGCATTGACGGCGGACGGGCCGCCGACGACCTTGAGAAGCGCATCGGTCGCGTAGTTGTTGGACCGGGTGATCATCAGTTCGAGAAGCTGGCGCGCCGACATGTAGGCGCCGGGACGAACCGGGGCGACCGAGCTGGAGAACGGCGCGGAAGCGACCGGGATCATCAGCGGATATTCGCTGGAAAGGCTCCACTTGCCCTTGTCGACGCCTTCCAGGAACGTCGCGGCGATGGCGACCTTGGCGGTGCTGGCCATCGGAAAGCGCTGACTGCCCAGCACGTCCACCGACCGGCCGGTCGAAAGGTCCACGGCGGCGACGCCGATACGGCCCTGCGAGCCTTCGGCAACGGACGCCAGCCGTCTTTCGAAATCACTGGAGAACGATCGCGGCGCCCGGACTTCGGTGCCGAACACCGAGTCGAACGATTCCTGCACATCGTTGACGTTGCCCGCATGGGCAGGTGCGAACGACACTGCGCCTGCGGCGATGATGCTTGCGACCCTGACGAAGCGCTGCGTGCCCGCAAAACACCGCGCAAGGAGCTTGTCTGCCCCGTTCATGCAGAACCCACCCTTACCTTTTCTCACGTCCCCTAGAGTTAATCCGAATTCGATAAAACGCCAGCGCCGCGCGACGAATTGCATGCAGCATACGGGCAATTGCGGGAACCAGATCGATCCTGTCGTTTTCGCGACGGATTCGGACTCGGTTTGAAAATGCGCCGGTGCCGGGCGCGGTTCAAGAATGTCGAAGGCGTACCAACGAAAAAGGCCGGAAGGATCGCTCCTTCCGGCCCAATTCGCGTCGGTGACGTGGTTGGCTTAGAAGCCGCCCATGCCGCCCATGCCGCCCATGTCGGGCATTGCCGGCATGGCGGGCTTGTCGTCAGCCTTTTCGCTGATCGCCGCTTCGGTGGTGATCAGCAGGCCGGCGACCGAAGCCGCATCCTGAAGCGCGGTGCGCACGACCTTGGTCGGGTCGATGACGCCGGCGGCAACGAGGTTTTCGTACACGTCGGTCGCGGCGTTGAAGCCCAGCGATTCGTCCGAACCGTCAAGCAGCTTGCCGGCGACAACGGCGCCGTCGTGGCCCGCGTTTTCAGCGATCTGCTTCAGCGGTGCGGTGATTGCCTTGCGGACGATGTCCACACCACGGGTCTGGTCTTCGTTGACGCCGGTCAGGCCTTCGAGGGCGCGCGTTGCATAGAGCAGCGCGGTGCCGCCACCGGGGACGATGCCTTCTTCAACGGCAGCGCGGGTCGCGTGGAGAGCGTCGTCGACGCGGTCCTTGCGTTCCTTCACTTCGACTTCGGTCGCACCGCCGACCTTGATGACGGCCACGCCGCCAGCAAGCTTGGCCAGACGCTCCTGGAGCTTCTCGCGGTCGTAGTCGCTGGTGGTGACTTCGATCTGGGCACGGATCTGCTCGACGCGGCCCTTGATGTCGTCAGCCGCACCGGCGCCGTCGACGATGACCGTGTTGTCCTTGTCGATGGTGACCTTCTTGGCCTGGCCGAGCATGCCGAGCGTGACGCTCTCAAGCTTAATGCCGAGGTCTTCCGAGATCATCTCGCCGGCGGTCAGCGTGGAGATGTCGCCCAGCATGGCCTTGCGACGGTCGCCGAAGCCCGGAGCCTTGACGGCAGCGATCTTCAGGCCGCCACGCAGCTTGTTGACGACGAGCGTGGCAAGGGCTTCACCCTCGATGTCCTCGGCGATGATGAGGAGCGGACGGCCCGACTGCACCACGGCTTCGAGGATCGGAAGCAGCGCCTGGAGCGACGACAGCTTCTTCTCGTGGATGAGGATGTACGGGTTTTCGAGTTCGACCGTCATCTTCTCGGGGTTGGTGACGAAGTAGGGCGACAGGTAGCCGCGGTCGAACTGCATGCCTTCGACGACATCGAGTTCGAATTCGAGACCCTTGGCCTCTTCGACGGTGATGACGCCTTCCTTGCCAACCTTTTCCATGGCTTCGGCGATCTTCTCGCCGACTTCGGTGTCACCGTTGGCCGAGATGATGCCGACCTGGGCGATTTCCGAGGAACCGGCAACGGCCTTCGAACGGCCCTTGATGTTCTCGACAACCTTGGTGACGGCGAGATCGATGCCGCGCTTCAGGTCCATCGGGTTCATGCCGGCGGCAACCGACTTCATGCCTTCGCGAACGATCGCCTGGGCAAGAACGGTGGCGGTGGTGGTGCCGTCACCGGCTGCGTCGTTGGCCTTCGAGGCCACTTCGCGCAGCATCTGGGCGCCCATGTTCTCGAACTTGTCCTTGAGTTCGATTTCCTTGGCGACCGAGACACCGTCCTTGGTGATGCGGGGAGCGCCGAAGCTCTTCTCGATCACGACGTTGCGGCCCTTGGGGCCGAGGGTCACCTTGACGGCGTTGGCGAGGGTGTCGACGCCCGACAGAATGCGTTCACGCGCGTCGCGGCCGAACTTTACGTCCTTGGCTGCCATTTTGAATTCCTTTTAGAAAATCTGGAAAATTCGGAAATCAGGATGCTCAGCCGATAACGCCGAGGATGTCCGATTCCTTCATGATCAGCAGGTCTTCACCGCCAACCTTGACTTCGGTGCCCGACCACTTGCCGAACAGCACGCGGTCGCCAACTTTGACGTCAAGCGGAGTGATGGTGCCGTTTTCGGCGCGGGCGCCGGTGCCGACGGCGACGATTTCGCCTTCAGCCGGCTTTTCCTTGGCGCTGTCGGGGATGATGATGCCGCCAGCCGTCTTTTCCTCGGCTTCGACGCGGCGCACGAGAACACGGTCGTGCAGCGGGCGGAAAGTCATGGGATTCTCCCTTATCCTACGAACCAGAATAGGCATAAAAACTGAATTGGCACTCTCTTGCAGGGAGTGCCAACGCCGGGGATATGGTTCGGGGCCGGGGCGCCGTCAAGCGATGACCGGCCAAAATTTTTCAAGCCGGTTTAGACTCGCGATGAGACGAGCGCGTTACAGCGGCGAGAGATGGAACTTCTCTCGCCCGTGCCAGCGCACCAGCAACAGCAGCGCCGCCGCCGTGAGTCCCACGGCAAGGCCGATCCACACGCCCACGCCTTCCAGCGGGGTGAACAGCCCGAGCGCCACCGACGTCGCGAAGCCTGCCGCCCAATAGCCGAACAGGGCGATCATCATCGGCACGCGGGTATCCTGAATGCCGCGCAGCGCCCCGGCCACGACAGCCTGCAACCCGTCGGTAAGCTGGAATATCGCGGCCACGAACAGGAATTCGAGCGCGAAATGGACCAGCACGGCATTCTCGGGCGCTGTCACATCGACATAGGCGGAGAGGATCAGACGCGGCATCAGCAGCATGGTGGACGCCGAGACGATCATGAAGGCCATGGCGATGGCGATTGCGGCGCTTCCGGCCCGGCCGACGCCGCCCTTGTCGCCCGCGCCGTAGTGATAGCCGACGCGGATCGTCGCCGCCTGGCCCACGCCGAAGGGTACCTGAAACGCGAAGGCGGCGATCTGCAAGGCGACGGTGTGCGCGGCAAGCTGCGCCTCGCCGATGCGGCCCATCAGGAACGCCGCTCCGCTGAACAGCCCGCCCTCGGCGATCACGGTTCCGGCTATCGGCAGGCCGAGCGCGAGGATCTGGCGCATACGCTCGGGCTCGGGCCGCCACCAGCGGCCGAACACGTGGAAGCGCCGGAGCCGCCGATCGCGCGAAATGGCAACGGCATAGACCAGCGTGCTCACGCAAGCGGTCATGGTGCTGGACAGCGCGGAGCCGGTAAGGCCGAGCGCGGGAAGGCCGAAGTGCCCGAAGACCAGCGTGTAATTGCCCAGTACGTTCACGAGGATCGACAATGCCGTGATCGCGGTGGCAAAGATCGGGCGACCGAGCGCCGAGACGAATGTGCGCAGGACGTTCGAGAGCGCCATGGGCACAATTGCGATCGAGAGCACGCGAATGAAGTGCCCGGCAAGGCCGACCACGTCCGGATCCTGCCCGGTCAGGTGCATGAAGGCCCCGCCGAACAGGCAGACTCCGATGCCGCAGGCCCCCAGGATCACTGCCAGCCACAAGGCCATGCGCGTCGACCGGCGGACTTCGCGCACGGAGTGGCGGCGGCGGCCGATCTCGGCGGCGATCAGCGGGGCGACCGCGCCGGTCACGCCGTTGAGCCCCATCAGCAGCAGCGCGACGATGGCCACGGCAAGGCTGGCGGCGGCAAGCGATTGCTGGCCCAGCCGCGCCACGAACATCACGTCGGTGGCGAAGACCGCCATCTGCAGCAGGTTGGCGAGCGCCAGCGGTCCGGCAAGGCGCAAGGTCGCGGCCAGTTCGGCACCAAAGGTCGAAGGAAGGTCACGCGTCGCCATGGTCAGGCCGATAGGCCCTGGGGTTCGGGAACGAAAGCGGATTTGTCGCCAAGGGCATATTGCGGACTTTCGGCAGATCAGTCACTTCCCGCTGGGGGAGTGCCACTATAGGGTCGCGCCAAATCGGGAGATCTCCATGCATGTGAAGTCAATGATCGTCGCCGTGCCGCTTGCGCTGCTGGCTGCCTGCGGCGGTTCGGGATCAAGTTCAGGGTCGGCGGAGCAGGGCCCGGCTGCCGCCGATAGCTCCGTTGCCACGCCTGCGACGACGGCTGTCGCCGACACGGCGCCGGCTGCATTCGGGATCTGCCGCTCGTGCCATTCGGTGACGGCGGGTGTGAACGGCGTGGGCCCGACGCTCCACGGCATCGTCGGCAGCAAGGCGGGTGAGGTTCAGGGCTTCCCGTTCAGCCCGGCGCTCAAGGAATCGGGAATCACCTGGGATCGTCAGTCGCTCGACACCTGGCTGCAAGGGCCGATGAAAATGGTGCCGGGCACCAAGATGGTCGTCATGGTGCCCGATGCGGCGCGGCGCAAAGAGATCATCGACTATCTCGAAACGCTGAAATGAAAAAGGCGTGACATGAAAAAGGGCGGCGCCGCTTTCATTGAGCGGCGCCGCCCTTTCATCCGGTCTTCATAGGGGGATGGGGGCTGGTGAAGACCGGGAAAAGAGGGTTCAGATGGTCTGGCCGGGCAGGGCCTGCTTCGGCTGTTCCACCGGCTTTTCGGCCTTGACGGGGATCGTCTTGTTGGATGGCGCAACCGCCTCGCACGAATCCGATGCGGCTTGCGTCATCTTCGGCTCCGTGCCCGAACCGTCCGAGCTGTAGGAGACCGAGCGGGTGCAGCCCTTGGCGTCCGTGGTCGACGAGTAGTAGGTCACGTGTGCGCCCTGGGGCATGTCGCCGACCATGGTGAAGCCGGGCACGCCTTGCTGGGCCGTGCCATTCGCGACTGCTTGTTGCTGCATCTGCGCGGCGTGCGCCTGCATCGATGCCGCCTGCTGCATCATGGCGTTCATGCGCGCGTCCATGATCGCGGAGATACGCTCCATCTGGGCGAAGGGATCGGCCATGACGGGCATCTGGGCCGCCTGCACCGCATCGGCCGGCACGACTGCGACTTTGGGCGCGACATCGCCGGAATACTGCACCTGCACCACCGAACCATCGGGGGCGTTGACGTTCATGGTGTGCAGCTTCGCGGTTGCGGCTTCGGCGACTCCGGCGCCCAACAGAGTGAGTGCGGCAGCGCCGAAAAGGCAGGTTTTGGAAGGCATTCGCATGGGAAGAAACCTCCTTCGTCGCTCGTCCCATTTGTCAGCGGGGACAAGCTGCTCCCGCGAAGCTGAACGTCAGATTACCGGCGGTCAGGCCGGATGCAGCATGGCGACATCGCACCGCGCGTAGCGGGCGCCGTAGCGCGCCATGATCCCGGCGTCGTGGCGGAAACCCAGCTTCTCATAGAGATGGATTGCCGCCTCGCAGCGCTTGTTGGTCAGCAGGTAGAGCGGATCGGCGCCCATTTTGCGGGCCCGCTCGATCGTGGCCTGGAGCAGGAATTCGCCCGCTTTCAGCCCGCGCGCCGCTGCGCGCACACCCATCTTGGTCAGTTCGAAAGATGTCTCGCCGGTCTTCTGAAGCGCGCAGGTGCCGACCACGCCAAGCCCCTCGGCTTCGACGAAAAGGATTGCACCACCGGGATCGACGATGCGTTCGCGCGGGTTTTCGAGCACCTCGCGGTCGGTCGGCTCGAGGCGGAACATCGTCTCGATCCACTCGGCATTGATGTCGTGGAAGGCGCCGGCCAGATCGTCGGAGAATTCGCGGATCGTCAGCATCGGCTGCCGCAGCCGGGCATGGCGTTCGACCATTGAGGATTCGCTGAGCGCGGTCTCGATGCGGGCGATGTGGTCCAACAGTTCGGCAGTCCGGCCGCCGCACATCTCGTCGACCGCGCGGCCGACGCCGGGCCAGACATGCATGCGCACGCGGGCCATGGTGGCTTCGCCCTGCGGCGTCAGCGACAGCAGGCGCTGGCGCAAGTCCGCGCCGGGATTGGCCTCGACCAGACCCAGTTCGGTAAGCTGTCCGATCGCGCGGGTCACGCCGGGCTGGCTGTAGCCGACCGCTTCGGCAAGCTGGCCGACGGTCATCGCCTCACGGTCGAGCGCGGTGAGCAGCGGCATGTGGCCGGGCTGCGCGCCGATGCCGGCATCCTCGATGATGCGGGCGGCGTCGCCCTGGAGCCGTTCGGCCAGGCGCTTGAGGCGGCTGCCGAGATAAACCCCGCCAAGATCGGCGATGACGTCGCTCATACGAATCTCCATACCACGTTATATATCGTGTTATGGAGATGGCGACGGAAGGTCAAGCACCTTCGGGAAGCGGGCAAAGGAAAAGGGCGGCTCCTTGCGGAGCCGTCCTTCCCGTAGATCTGCTCGGAAGAACCGAGAAGAAGCTTACTTGACCTCGACGGTGCCGCCAGCTTCTTCGATCTTCTTCTTGATGTCTTCGGCTTCAGCCTTGTTGACGCCTTCCTTGACGGCCTTGGGAGCGCCTTCAACGAGAGCCTTGGCTTCAGCGAGGCCCAGACCGGTGATGGCGCGGACTTCCTTGATGACCTGGATCTTCTTGCCACCGTCGCCGGTGAGGATGACGTCGAATTCGGTCTTCTCTTCGACAGCGGCGCCAGCGTCGCCAGCCGGGGCAGCAGCCACGGCAACAGCGGCAGCGGCGGAAACGCCCCATGCTTCTTCGAGAGCCTTGGCGAGGTCAGCGGCCTCGAGGACGGTCAGCTTCGACAGTTCTTCAACAAGCTTGGCGATATCGGCCATGATAATAACTCCTGATCTGTGGTCCCGGGGTGCTGGATGCGGTCCGCCGGGATAAATCGTAACGAATAGAATTGCTTAGGCTTGGCCCTTCGCGATTTACGAGAAATCGCTTGGGGCTTGAGCTCAAGCAGCCTTGTCGGCGTAGGCAGCGAAAACGCGAGCCAGCTTGGCCGCCGGAGCGGTCTGCAGCTGGGCGATCTTCGTCGCCGGAGCCTGAACGAGGCCGATGAGCTTGGCGCGCAGTTCGTCGAGCGAGGGCATCGAGGCGAGAGCCTTGACGCCAGCAGCGTTCAGAACCTGCGAACCCATCGAGCCGCCGACGATCTCGATCTTGTCGGTCGTCTTGGCGAAGTCGACGACAGCCTTGGCGGCAGCGACGGGGTCCACCGAAGTGGCGATGGCCGTCGGGCCGGTCAGGAAGTCGTCGATACCGACATAGTCGGTGTCCACGATGGCAAGCTTGGCAAGACTGTTCTTTGCAACCTTGTAGGTCGCGCCCGCGTCACGGATCTTGCCGCGCAGGGCGGTGGACTGGGCCACCGTCATGCCGAGGTTGCGGGTGATGACCACCACGCCGACCTCATTGAAGACCGCGTTGAGCTGGGCGACCGAATCGGCTTTCTGCGAACGATCCATGCCTTACTCCTTCACATGTGACCGCGTGGAACTTGCGTTCCTTGCGGCCGGCTACGTTTGTCCGAAGCGCGAAAGCACTTCGGGCGAGTCCGTTTCGATGGGGAAGGAGTTTCGTGTCGAAACACGAAGTTGGCACCACGTCTCCAAAGGAGTGAGGGGCCGGAAATAATCCTGTTCCCCGTCTAGGCTGGAAATTAAGCCCCCGCAAATCGAGGGCACCAACTGTCTCGGACGGATGAACGATGGGCCGAAACCCATACGGTTCGGGGGCGCCTTTGGATGAAAGCGCCCCCGGAGTCAAGTATTGCTAACAGTGGTGTCAGTGAAAGTGACGCTGCTTCGTCAAGGGACGGGAGCATCGTATCCCAGCAAGTCGCCCGGCTGGCAGTCCAGTTCCCGGCAGATCGCCTCCAGGGTGGAGAAGCGGATCGCCTTGGCCTTGCCGGTCTTGAGGATCGAAAGGTTGGCCAGCGTGATGCCGATACGCTCCGCCAGTTCCGTCAGTGTCATGCGGCGGGCGTAGAGAATGTCGTCCAGCTTGACCACGATCCGGCCTCCATCGAGAGCTTCCGTGTCTTCGTCCATCACACGGTGCCTTCCAGTTCGGCGCGCATCTCGGCGCCCTTGCGGAAGACGCGGGCGAGGATGAACAGGATCAGCATCAGCAGCAGGCCGTTGCCGGAGATGCCGCCCAGCGTATCGATCCGGGTGTGACCTTCGCCCAGCTTGTTGATCAGGGCGCCAAGGCCCGAAAGCGGGAGGCCGATGAGCTGCACGACCAGGCTGAGCCACGCCATCTGCGTCAGCCGCCGGGCATTGTCGGGCACGAACGGATCGCCATCTCCGACAGTGCCAACGATGCGCTTCAGCAGCTGGAAGATCCGGAAAAGCGTGCCGCACAGGATCGCGGCAAACACCAGCACGCCGCTGACCACCCAGAAGAACTGGGGCAGGAGAAGGGGCATATCCTTGGCGAGTTCGGCCGAAATCTGGCCCCGGAAGATCAGCATGGCCGGGATTGCGACAAGGCAGGCGGCAATGGCCAGGGCCATGCTCGCCATCAGGAACCACAGCAGTCCCTTGGCGATGGCGAGCAGCGGGTCGCGGGCGATCCGGGTGATTGGCGATGTCATGTTCGTGTCCTTCCCGGCGTCCGGATTACATCAGCGCCGGTGCGACGGCGACGACGATAGTGGTGGCCGGGCTCGCGACAGTCATGGGTTCGCGGGCGGCGGCTTCGGCGGGGTTGGAGAGGGTGGGCAGCCAGAAGGCGCCGGTGAAGACAATAGCCAGCGCCACGGCGAGGGGGCGGGAGGCCTTTTGCATCTGGGACTGGGTCATTGTTCGTTCTCCGATATGCTCGATATCGATATTCAATAAGTCGATTCGAGCTTATCGTCAATCGATAATATCGAAAAACAATATGACGCTGATCGTCTATCGGAAAGTTGCCGCGTTTCGAGGCGTGTGGCGCGCGCAAAAAACGGGGCGACCCGGATGAGTCGCCCCGCATATGGTTCCGGTCTGCCGTGCAGGGGTTACGGCGTTCCGGCTCCAGGCAGCGATCTGCTATTTGGGCCCCTGTTGCCTTGAGGGGGTGGAGGGTGAGGGCCCGGTCGTCTGCCTTAGGGTATGCGCGCCGAAGGGGATGCCCAGCTATTGCTGGTGCTTGCGGGGGAAAGGCGAGGGGGCGTGGTCTTGCGGCCCCGGGATTTCGGATCCCGGCGGAGCATGGTCAGCCCGCCGGTGAGCGATATGATCAGTGCGGCGAGCAGCCCCAGTCCGCCTTTTGCGCCGAGACGGGAAGGGGTTTCGGGTACCGAAGTTGCCAGGCTGGGTGCCGGGATGTCGCCGCGCGCCAAAGTGCCGTCGGCAGCGGTGCCGGACCGCGAGGCGGTGGGCACGCGGGGGGCTTCGTTTGTTTCCATGCTCTTCGTCGCCATATCCTGCGGCGTTGCGGCTGCGGCCGGCATGGCGGCAAGCGCGGCAGCGGCGAGCATCGGGCCCAGTGCGCGGTCTGCGATCGAGATGGTCAAGCGTCCCATGCAGCTTCAATGCGCTGGAGGCGAAAAAGTTACCGGGACTGGCGCTATTCAAGGATGGACGGCGGCGATTGTGCGGCGAATCGAGTCGCGGCGTTCCTGATCCGACCCCGCAGAAATGCGAGGCTCGTCAAATTGACATCCCGGACCCCCGCGCCTATATCCGCCGCTCGCTCGGTCGCTTCGAGCAAGGCTGCCCATGCGCGGGGGTAGCCCGGGAAGGAGGCGGTCGGGATATCATCCGATGCATAAGGCTGCTGGCCGCAACTGGCGTTCCTCCAAGGAATTCCGCGCGTGCCGGGCGGCCTTTTGGCGTTTTGGATGCCCTGCTTCACCGGCAGGGATACGTCCTCGCAGGCGAGAATTTTTAAGGGGCCGCTCATCGCGAATCGGTCCCGAAGCGAAGAGGCAAAAGACCAGATCATGGCCACCAAGCCCGTCGATATGCGCCGCTCTGCAAAGAAGCGCATCCGCAAGATCTTTGGCGACATCCACGAAGTCGTCCAGATGCCCAACCTCATCGAGGTGCAGCGCGAGAGCTACGAGCAGTTCCTGCGCTCGAACCCCGCGACCGGTTACATCTCGGGCCTGGAGAAGACCCTGCGTTCGGTCTTCCCGATCCGCGACTTCGCCGGCACCAGCGAACTCGACTTCGTCCACTACGAGCTGGAAGAGCCGAAGTACGACGTGACCGAGTGCCGCCAGCGCGGCATCACGTATGCGGCCCCGATGAAGGTCACGCTGCGCCTGATCGTGTTCGAAGTGGATGCCGAGACCGAGACCCGCTCGGTTCTCGATATCAAGGAGCAGGACGTCTACATGGGCGACATGCCGCTCATGACCGAGAACGGCACCTTCTTCATCAACGGCACCGAGCGCGTGATCGTCTCGCAGATGCACCGTTCGCCGGGCGTCCTGTTCGACCACGACCGCGGCAAGACGCACTCCTCGGGCAAGTACCTCTTCGCGGCCCGCGTGATTCCGTACCGCGGTTCGTGGCTGGACTTCGAGTTCGACGCCAAGGACATCGTCAACGTGCGTATCGACCGCAAGCGCAAGCTGCCGGTCACCTCGCTGCTGTTCGGCCTGGGCCTCGATAACGAAGCGATCCTCGATTACTTCTACGAGACCGTGACCTGGAAGCGCGGTTCGGGCGGCTGGCAGTTGCCTTACCAGTCCGAAGCATGGCGCGGCGCCAAGCCGGCGTTCGACATCGTCGACGCCAAGTCGGGCGAAGTCGTGTTCCCGGCCGGCACCAAGATCTCCCCGCGCGCTGCCAACAAGGCGCAGAAGGACGGTCTGGAAGAACTGCTGATCCCGACCGAGGAAATCTTCGGCCGCTATTCGGCCAAGGACCTGATCGACGAGTCGACCGGCCGCATCTACATCGAGGCGGGCGACGAAGTTTCGCCGGAAAACCTTGAAGCGCTCGACCGCGCGGGCATCGACCAGATCGACCTGCTCGACATCGACGACATCAACACCGGTCCCTGGATCCGCAACACGCTCAAGGCCGACAAGGCCGAGAACCGCGACATGGGTCTGGAAGCGATCTACAAGGTCATGCGTCCGGGCGAACCGCCGACGAAGGAAACCGCCGAAGCGCTGTTCGACGGCCTGTTCTTCGACGCCGACCGCTACGACCTTTCGGCCGTGGGCCGCGTCAAGATGAACATGCGTCTTGGCCTCGATGCCGAGGACACCGTGACCACCCTGCGCGTCGAGGACATCCTCGCCGTGGTCAAGGAACTGGTGAACCTCAAGGACGGCAAGGGTGAAATCGACGACATCGACAACCTCGGCAACCGCCGTGTGCGTTCGGTGGGCGAACTGCTCGAAAACCAGTACCGCGTCGGCCTGCTCCGCATGGAGCGCGCCGTGAAGGAGCGCATGAGCTCGGTCGACGTGTCGACCGTGATGCCGAACGACCTCATCAACGCCAAGCCCGCCGTGGCCGCCGTTCGCGAGTTCTTCGGTTCCTCGCAGCTCTCGCAGTTCATGGACCAGACCAACCCTCTGTCGGAAGTCACCCACAAGCGCCGCGTTTCGGCACTTGGGCCGGGTGGTCTTACCCGTGAGCGCGCCGGCTTCGAAGTCCGCGACGTTCACCCGACCCACTATGGCCGTATCTGCCCGATTGAAACGCCGGAAGGCCCGAACATCGGTCTGATCAACTCGCTGTCGACCTTCGCCCGCGTCAACAAGTACGGCTTCATCGAAACGCCGTACCGCAAGGTGAACGACGGTCACGTGACCAAGGACGTCGTCTACCTTTCGGCGATGGAAGAGCAGAAGCACACCGTCGCGCAGGCGTCGGCTGAGCTCAATGCCGATGGTTCGTTCGTCGAGGAACTCGTCTCGGCTCGCCAGAACGGCGAATTCGTGATGAGCCCGCGCGACCAGATCACGCTGATGGACGTTTCGCCCAAGCAGCTCGTCTCGGTGGCCGCCTCGCTCATTCCGTTCCTGGAAAACGACGACGCCAACCGCGCACTCATGGGCTCGAACATGCAGCGTCAGGCCGTGCCGCTCGTGAAGGCGGACGCTCCGTTCGTCGGCACCGGCATGGAAGAAACGGTTGCGCGTGACTCGGGCGCCGCAATCTCGGCGCTGCGCGCCGGTATCGTCGACCAGGTGGACGCCACCCGTATCGTCATCCGCGCTTCGGGCGATATCGAACCCGGCAAGTCGGGCGTCGACATCTACCGTCTGCAGAAGTTCGAGCGTTCGAACCAGTCGACCTGCATCAACCAGCGTCCGCTGGTGAAGGTGGGCGAAGTCGTGCAGGCCGGCGACACCATCGCCGACGGCCCGTCGACCGAGTTCGGCGAACTGGCTCTGGGCCGCAACGTGCTCGTCGCGTTCATGCCCTGGAACGGTTACAACTACGAAGACTCCATCCTGATCTCCGAGCGCATCGTGAAGGACGACGTGTTCACGTCGATCCACATCGACGAGTTCGAAGTGATGGCCCGCGACACCAAGCTGGGGCCGGAAGACATCACCCGCGACATCCCGAACGTCGGCGAGGAAGCCCTGCGCAACCTCGACGAAGCGGGCATCGTCTACATCGGCGCCGAAGTGCACCCGGGTGACATCCTGGTCGGCAAGATCACCCCGAAGGGCGAAAGCCCGATGACGCCGGAAGAAAAGCTCCTCCGCGCCATCTTCGGTGAAAAGGCTTCGGACGTCCGCGACACCTCGCTGCGTCTGCCGCCGGGCGTTTCGGGCACGATCGTCGACGTGCGCGTGTTCAACCGTCACGGTATCGAAGTTGATGACCGTACCCGCGCGATCCAGAACGAGGAAATCGAACGCCTCGCCAAGGACCGTGAGGACGAACGCGCCATCCTCAACCGCGCTACCTACAATCGTCTGAAGGACATGCTCCTCGGCCAGGTCGCCGCTTCGGCGCCCAAGGGCCTCAAGAAGGGCGTCGAGATCACCGACGAAGTGCTGGACGAGGTCGAGCGTCACGACTGGTGGAAGTTCGCGGTTGCGGACGATCACATGCAGTCGCAGCTCGAAGCGGTGAAGACCCAGTACGACCTCACCGTCAAGGCGATCCAGGAGAAGTTCGAGGACCGCAAGGAAAAGCTGGAACGCGGTGACGAACTCGCGCCCGGCGTGCTCAAGATGGTCAAGGTCTTCGTGGCCGTGAAGCGCAAGCTTCAGCCGGGCGACAAGATGGCCGGCCGTCACGGTAACAAGGGTATCATCAGCCGCATCCTGCCGCTGGAAGACATGCCCTTCCTCGAAGACGGTACCCCGGTCGACTTCGTGATGAACCCGCTCGGCGTGCCTTCGCGCATGAACGTCGGCCAGATCTTCGAAACGCACCTCGGCTGGGCCGCTCGCGGCCTGGGCGCGCGTATCGGCGCGGCTCTGGACGACTGGCGTGCAGCCAACCCGAACCCCGTTGCCGGCCAACCGCCGGAAGCCGTTCGCGAGCTGCTCAAGGAGATCTACGGCGACAACTACACCGCCGATATCGACGCCCGCGACGACGAGCAGATCGTCGAGTTCGCCCAGTCCGTCCGCAAGGGCGTGCCGATGGGCTCGCCGGTGTTCGACGGTGCTGTCGAGAAGGACGTCACCGACATGCTGCGTCTCGCCGGTCTCGACGAGTCGGGTCAGGTCAACCTGTTCGACGGCCGCACCGGCGACCGCTTCGACCGCAAGGTGACCGTCGGCTGCAAGTACGTGCTCAAGCTGCACCACCTTGTCGACGACAAGATCCACGCGCGTTCGATCGGCCCCTACTCGCTCGTCACCCAGCAGCCGCTGGGCGGTAAGGCGCAGTTCGGTGGCCAGCGCTTCGGTGAAATGGAGGTCTGGGCCCTCCAGGCCTACGGCGCCGCCTACACCCTGCAGGAAATGCTGACGGTGAAGTCGGACGACGTGGTCGGCCGTACCAAGGTCTACGAAGCGATCGTCAAGGGCGACGACACCTTCGAGGCCGGCATTCCGGAGAGCTTCAACGTTCTCGTCAAGGAAATGCGCTCGCTGGGCCTCAACGTCGAGCTGAAGAGCCACGACGACAACGAGGACGACGACGGCGTCGCGCTGGCGGCGGAATAACGGGATCCGGGCGGAGCCACCGCACTCCGCCCTTCCTGCCTTCCGCCCGCACGAAGAATTCACCCCAAGAGGGATTGAACCATGAACGACCTGACCAAGTTCACCAACCAGATGGCGAAGCCCGAGACCTTCGATCAGATTCAGATCGGTCTCGCGAGCCCCGAGCGTATCCGCTCCTGGTCCTTCGGCGAGATCAAGAAGCCGGAAACCATCAACTACCGTACGTTCAAGCCTGAGCGTGACGGCCTCTTCTGCGCCCGCATTTTCGGTCCCGTGAAGGACTACGAATGCCTTTGCGGCAAGTACAAGCGCATGAAGTACAAGGGCGTCGTCTGCGAAAAGTGCGGCGTCGAAGTCACTGTCACCAAGGTGCGCCGCGAGCGCATGGGCCACATCGAGCTGGCCGCACCGGTCGCGCACATCTGGTTCCTGAAGTCGCTGCCTTCGCGCATCGGCCTGCTGCTCGACATGCAGCTCAAGCTGCTTGAGCGCGTCCTCTACTTCGAGAGCTACATCGTCATCGAGCCGGGCCTGACCCCGCTTGAGAAGTATCAGCTCCTCACCGAAGACGAGATGCTCGACGCGCAGGACGAGTACGGCGAGGATTCGTTCTCGGCCGGCATCGGCGCCGAGGCGGTGAAGCACATGCTCATCAACCTCGACCTCGAACAGGAGCGTGCGGACCTTCTCCAGGAACTTGAGACGACCAAGTCGGAACTCAAGCCCAAGAAGATCATCAAGCGTCTCAAGGTCGTGGAATCGTTCATCGATTCGGGCAACCGTCCGGAGTGGATGATCCTTGACGTCGTTCCGGTCATCCCGCCAGAGCTGCGCCCGCTGGTGCCGCTGGACGGCGGCCGCTTCGCGACGTCGGACCTCAACGACCTCTATCGCCGCGTCATCAACCGCAACAACCGCCTGAAGCGCCTGATCGAGCTGCGCGCGCCGGACATCATCGTCCGCAACGAAAAGCGCATGCTTCAGGAAGCTGTCGACGCCCTGTTCGACAACGGCCGCCGTGGCCGCGTCATCACCGGCGCCAACAAGCGTCCGCTGAAGTCGCTGTCCGACATGCTGAAGGGCAAGCAGGGCCGCTTCCGTCAGAACCTTCTGGGTAAGCGCGTCGACTATTCGGGCCGTTCGGTCATCGTGACCGGTCCGGAACTCAAGCTGCACCAGTGCGGCCTGCCGAAGAAGATGGCGCTCGAGCTGTTCAAGCCGTTCATCTACGCCCGTCTGGACGCCAAGGGTCTTTCGATGACCCTGAAGCAGGCCAAGAAGTGGGTCGAGAAGGAGCGCAAGGAAGTCTGGGACATCCTCGACGAAGTCATTCGCGAGCACCCGGTCATGCTGAACCGCGCACCGACGCTTCACCGCCTCGGCATCCAGGCGTTCGAACCCGTGCTGATCGAAGGCAAGGCGATCCAGCTGCACCCGCTCGTCTGCTCGGCCTTCAACGCCGACTTCGACGGTGACCAGATGGCCGTCCACGTGCCGCTCTCGCTGGAAGCCCAGCTGGAAGCGCGCGTGCTGATGATGTCGACCAACAACATCCTCTCGCCGGCAAACGGCAAGCCGATCATCGTGCCTTCGCAGGACATGGTTCTCGGCCTGTACTACCTGTCGATGGACCGCATCGGCGAGCCGGGCGAGGGCATGAAGTTCGCTGACATGGCCGAAGTGCACCAGGCCCTGTTCACCGGCGCTGTCACGCTGCACTCGAAGATCGAGGCCCGCGTGCCGCAGACCGACGAGAACGGCGAGCAGTACATGAAGCGCTTCGAGACCACTCCGGGCCGCATGCTGCTGGGCGAATGCCTGCCGAAGTCGCACACGGTGCCCTTCGATGTCGTCAACCGCCTTCTCACCAAGAAGGAAATCGGCGACGTCATCGACCAGGTCTACCGCCACACCGGCCAGAAGGAGACGGTGCTGTTTGCTGACGCGATCATGTCGCTCGGCTTCCGCAACGCGTTCAAGGCCGGCATTTCCTTCGGCAAGGATGACATGATCATCCCGGATTCGAAGGAAGCCCTGGTGAACGAGACCAAGGAACTGGTTGCCGACTACGAGCAGCAGTACCAGGACGGCCTCATCACCCAGCAGGAAAAGTACAACAAGGTGATCGACGCCTGGAGCCGTTGCGGCGACCAGGTGGCGAACGCCATGATGGAAGAGCTGAAGGCTCAGCCGATCGATCCCGAGACGGGCCGCATGGCCCAGATCAACTCGATCTACATGATGAGCCACTCCGGTGCGCGTGGTAGCCCGGCGCAGATGAAGCAGCTTGGCGGTATGCGCGGCCTCATGGCCAAGCCGTCGGGCGAGATCATCGAAACGCCGATCATCTCGAACTTCAAGGAAGGTCTGACCGTTCTTGAATACTTCAACTCGACCCACGGCGCCCGTAAGGGTCTGGCCGACACCGCGCTCAAGACGGCAAACTCGGGTTACCTGACCCGCCGTCTGGTCGACGTGTCGCAGGACTGCGTCGTCGTGATCGAAGATTGCGGTACCGAGCGCGCGCTGGAAATGCGTTCGATCGTGCAGGGCGGTTCCACCATCGCCTCGCTCGCCGAGCGTATCCTGGGCCGTACCCTGGCCGAGGACATCGTCGACAAGGACGGCAATGTCGTTGCCGCCAAGGGTCAGCTTCTCGACGAAGCTGCCGTGGCTGCGATCGAACTGACCGGCCTTCAGGCTGCCCGTATCCGTTCGCCGCTGGTCTGCGAAGCCCAGCAGGGCGTGTGCGGCAAGTGCTACGGTCGTGACCTTGCCCGTGGTACCCCGGTCAACATCGGTGAAGCTGTCGGCGTCATCGCCGCGCAGTCGATCGGTGAACCGGGCACGCAGCTCACCATGCGTACCTTCCACATCGGCGGTGCCGCGCAGCTTAACGAAACCAGCCACCTGGAATCGATCTGCGACGGTAAGGTCGAGTATCGCGACATCCCGACGATCGTCGACAAGCGCGGTCGCCGCCTGTCGCTCGCCCGTAACGGTGAAGTCGTGCTGTTCGACAGCGAGGGTCGTGAGCGCGCAATCCACCGCGTGCCTTACGGTACCGTGCTGCTCCACACGAGCGGCGCAAGCGTCAAGGAAGGCGAACGTTTGGCTGAGTGGGATCCGTTCTCGCTGCCGATCATCACCGAATCGTCGGGTACCGTGAAGTATCAGGACCTGATCGATACCCGCACGCTGACCGAGCAGGTCGACGATGCGACCGGCATGACCAGCCGCGTCGTGACGGAAGACCGTTCGTCACGCACCGCGAAGAAGAAGGAGGACCTGCGTCCGCGCATCACCCTTCTCGACGAGGGATCGGGCGAAACCGCGCGCTACATGATGGCGCCGGGCACCACGCTCTCGGTCGAGGACGGCCAGACCGTCGAAGCCGGCGACATCATCGCCCGTGCTTCGCGCGAAGCCGCCAAGACCCGCGACATCACCGGCGGTCTGCCGCGCGTTGCCGAACTGTTCGAGGCCCGCAAGCCGAAGGACAACTCGATCATCGCCAAGGTCTCCGGCCGCATCGAGTTCGTGCGTGACTACAAGGCTAAGCGCAAGATCGCGATCATCCCGGAAGAGGGTGATCCGGTTGAGTACCTGATCCCGAAGAGCCGCGTGATCGACGTGCAGGAAGGCGACTTCGTCAAGAAGGGCGACAACCTGATCTCGGGCTCGCCCGATCCGCACGACATTCTGGAAGTCCTCGGCGTCGAGGCTCTGGCAGAATACCTCGTCGCGGAAATCCAGGAAGTCTATCGACTCCAGGGCGTGAAGATCAACGACAAGCACATCGAAACGATCGTTCGTCAGATGCTGCAGAAGGTTGAGATCACGAACGGCGGCGACACCACGCTGCTGCCGGGCGAAGAAGTCGACTACGAGGAAATGTTCGAGATCAACAGCAAGCTTCCCGAGGGCAAGATGCCCGCGGAAGGCAAGCCGATCCTTCTCGGCATCACCAAGGCCTCGCTGCAGACCCGTTCGTTCATCTCGGCCGCGTCGTTCCAGGAAACCACCCGCGTGCTCACGCAGGCGGCGGTCGAAGGCAAGAAGGACACGCTGATCGGTCTCAAGGAGAACGTGATCGTGGGCCGCCTGATCCCGGCGGGTACCGGTGCGGGCATGAACCGCATGCGCGTGGCGGCCACCAGCCGCGACGCCGCCCTGCGCGCGTCTTACCGTCGCATGCAGGAATCGCTCATCGCTGCCAATTCGGCGGCGGAAGAGCATGCGGCCGAACTGGCCCAGGGCCCGGAAGCGGCGATCGGCAACGATCCGCTCGCCGTGGTCGAGGGTGAGACCCACGGTCTCGACGCGGATGCGGGTGATTACCTGATCCAGTCGGACGAGCAGACCGAAGGCGGCGAGGAAGCATAAGCTTTCCCACCTGCTGACAGGCACACGAAAGGCCCCGCCGGAGCGATCCGGCGGGGCCTTTTGCTTGGTGCTGGCGCGGCATTTGGCATGGTTACGCGAAAGTAACCCTCGCGCCTCTAAGGGAATGTCCTGAGATACTAGCAGGGCGCCAAGCATGGCCTGGAATTTCGGACGTACGGAAAAGAAGGGGCGCGAAGCCGGCGAGGCCGCGAACGCGATCGGCGCCGAGGATGCGCGCAATTTCTGCCGGGCGGTCGAAGGGATCGACGGGCTAGGCCTCTGGGCCTCCGACGCCGAGGGCCGCATCCGCTATCTTTCGGACAAGGCCCTGTCCCGCCTGCCTGCTGCCATTCCCGTGATCGGCAGCCCGCTGGCCGACATCTTCCAGACCTTCGACGATGGCGCCGGTTCGGGCCGCAGCCTGCGTTTCGCGTTGTCCCGCCGCTCGCGGTTCGAGAAGCTGGCAGTCTGCACGGGCGAGGGCGCACAGCGGCGCTGGTGGCTGCTTTCGGGCGAGGCGCAGACCGACGAAGGCGGCCGGTTCGACGGCTTCTGCGGCCTCTGCTCCGAAATCACCGACGAGCGCCGCATTGCCGAGGAAAACTCGCGCGAGGCGATGCACGATCCGCTCACGGGCCTGCTCAACCGCCGCGAGATGGCCCGCATGCTCGACCGCACCTTGCGCGCCTACAAGGCGCAGGAACGCCCCTGCGCGACGCTGCTGATCGATCTCGACCGCTTCAAGCAGGTCAACGACACCCTCGGCCATTCGAGCGGCGACGCCCTGCTGCGTCAGGTCGCCGAACGGCTGACCACCATCGTCGGCGATGCCGAGCGGATCTGCCGCCTCGGCGGTGACGAATTTCAGATCCTCGTCCCCGATGTCGAGGATCGTGGCGATCTCGGCGCCTTGGCCGAGCGGATCATCGCCATGCTCTCGCAGCCCTATTCGGTGGAGGGCAACCGCTGCATCATCGGCGCGTCGGTGGGCATCGCTATCGCCCCGTTCGACGGGCGCGATGTGGACGAACTGGTGCGAAATGCCGATCTCGCGCTCTATGCCGCCAAGCATGGCGGGCGCGGCCGCTTTCGCTTCTTCTCGCGCGAGTTGCTGACGGCGGCCGAGGATCGCCGGATGCTGGAGGAGCATCTCCACGATGCGCTGGCAAAGGGAGAGCTGGAACTCCACTACCAGCCCATCGTCGCGGCGGGCACCGATGTCGTGACCGGCGCCGAGGCGCTGATGCGCTGGAACCACCCGGAGAAGGGCGTCATCAGCCCTTCGCAGTTCATCCCCATCGCCGAGGAATCGACGATGATCTGCCAGATCGGCGAATGGGCGCTGCGCACCGCCTGCCGCGATGCCGTGGACTGGCCGGGCGATCTGCGCGTGGCGGTCAATGTCTCGCCCCGTCAGTTCACCGATCCCGGTTTTCCCGGCATCGTCGCCAATGCGCTGGCAGCATCCGGGCTGGCGCCGGAGCGGCTCGAACTGGAAATCACCGAGGGCGTGTTCCTGGCCGAAGGCGCTGATACCGATGCACGGTTCCGGGCGCTGAAGGCATTGGGCGTAAGGCTTGCGCTGGACGATTTCGGCACCGGCTATTCCTCGCTCGGCTACTTGCGCACCGCGCCGTTCGACAAGATCAAGATCGACCAGAGCTTCGTGCGCGGCACCGCCGAGGCGGGTGCGCGCAACAAGGCGCTGATCGCCGCCATCGTCGCCATGGCCAAGGCCATCGGCATGGAGACCACGGCGGAAGGTATCGAGACGCTGGACCAGCTCGCGATGCTGCGCGAACTCGGCGTCAGCCACATCCAGGGATTCATCTACTCGCAGGCGATCCCGGCCGAGGCTTTCCTCATGGCTGCCGGACAGCCCCATTGGGGTATCGCGCCCAGCGGCCCGGCCCGTCAGCGGGACGAGCGGATCTCGATGTTCCGCTGGATCGGCGCGATTCACGAGGACCACTATTACCCGGTGGTCCTGCGCAATATTTCCTCCACCGGCGCGCTGATCGAGGGTGTGGAGGATGTGCCGCTCGGCACGCGGTTCGTCGTCTATTTCGGCGAAGGCCAGCTCGAAGTGGCGACCGTGCGCCGCGCGATGGGGGAGCAGATCGGCGTCGCCTTCGAAAAGTCACTGGTAAGCGATGGCAATGGCGGCCTCTGCACGCGCACGCGGATCTCGCCTTATGACCTGATCAACGCCGGGCTGCCGGCGGACTTCGAAGTAACCACCACCCGCACGCCGATTGCCCCGCGCGATGGCCGGATCTCGATCCCCGCCTTCACCTCGACAGTGGGCCGCAAGGCGATTCAGGGAACGCTGTAAGCTTCTCGACCGGGCGCCGACGCCTGCCGACGGGCGACATGGCCTCTCGCGGAAAGACGGGCGATAAGTTGGCCCCCCCCCGTTCCCGCAAGGCAGCACTCTATGGACACCCCTGTTTCGAAAGTCGCCCGTGCCGCGCTCGTCTCGGTCGCGGCCATGGCCGGTTTCGTCGTCTGGTGCGGCCTTGCGGGATTTGGCGGGGCGATCTAGCCGCCACTGGCTCCGAGCGTCATATGCTCGCCCTCGATCCTGACGTTGCCGACGTGGGAGAGGAACGACTGGCCGAGCAGCGAGACATCCAGTCCCGAGGGCACGATTGCGGCCTGAACGTCATGCGCTTCCAGCCCGCCCAGTTCCATGCGCCCGATGCTGACCGGCACGCCGTAGACCGTCCCGTTGGCGCCGCGCCCGATGGGCATCAGATCGCTGTCGTTCCAGTCGAGCCCGATGGCGCGCGCGTCGTTGCCGGTCAGCGCGACGATGGTGGCGCCGGTATCGACAAGGAAGTGGGTGCGGCGCTGCTCGACATCGGCGTCGGCATAGAAATGCCCGTCAGGCGCGCGGGAAAGCACGGTTTCACCGGCGAGCCACGCCTTCTTGGCTGAACTGTCGTCGTGGCGGGTGGCGACTTTTGCATGATCGCTTCCACCGGCCTTGAGACCGGGCGCGATCCAGCCGACGAAGGCGACCGTGCCGACCAGCAGGAGGATAGGGCCCATGCGCATGGGCCAAGGCTAGGCGCGAAGGCTTAAGCGGCGGTAAAGCCGGCCTCGTCGCCCTCGTGATCGGCGGCATAGCCGTGATGCAGACCCGTCGCGGCCAATGCTGCCATCTGGCCGACCAGCAGGGCATCCCACGCCATCAGCCCCCAGACCAGCCATTGCGGCCGATCCAGCGCGGCAATATGGTCGGCGCGGTGCAGCGTCTGGAGCAGCAGCCAGACCGGGCCGATGTGAAGCAGGATCCGCAGCGCCTTGGCCCAGCCGCTGCGATAGGTGGCGACCAGCCCGGTTTCACGGTCGCCGAGCAGGCCGCCCACCATCAGCACGAGCCCGGGCAGGCTGGCGAGCGTCAGCGCCATGCCAAGCGTCGCTTCCGTCGCTGGCGAGAGTCGCGGTCCAAACATGCCGGGCAGCGAAACCGCGACCTGCACGAACAGCCCGAGCAGAACCTGCTTCCAGCCGATCCCGGCAAGGCTCCAGCCCCGAATCCCGGCACTGCGGTTCGCCCAGAACCGGGCGCCGACCAGCACCGCCAGAACCAGAGCCGCGATCTTCAGCACGCCGAAATTCGTGCGCATCGGATCGAACGCGAGGCTGGCGAAAGCATCCTGGCTGGCGAACATGCCGAGCCGGATTTCCACCGCGTGCTGCGCGAATTCGGGAAGCACCGCGATCAGCGGCACCAGCGGCGCCAGGCGCCACAGACGCAGCGAATCGCGCAGCGTCACGCCGATACTGGCAAGCTCACGGCTCAGGCGGTTCATTCGGCGGCCTGAGCTTCCCCAGCCGCGTTCGCCGCCTCGATCTCGGCCGCCTTGGCTTCGACCAGCTTGACGATGTGGTCCAGCATGTCCTCGGACTGGACGACATGGTCGGTCACGCCCGAAAGGTAGACCATGTGCTTGCCGTTGCCGCCGCCGGTCAGGCCGATGTCGGTTTCGCGGGCTTCGCCGGGGCCGTTGACGACGCAGCCGAGTACCGAAAGCGAGAGCGGCGTCTTGATGTGCTGCAAGCGGTCTTCCAGCGCCTCGACCGTGCGGATCACGTCGAAGCCCTGACGGGCGCAGCTGGGGCAGGAGACGACGCGGACGCCGCGCGTGCGCAGGCCGAGCGCCTTCAGCATCTCGAAGCCGACGCGCACTTCCTCTTCCGGCTCGGCCGAGAGCGAGACGCGCAGGGTATCGCCGATGCCCGACCACAGCAGCATGCCCATGCCGATCGAGGACTTCACGGTGCCGCCGATGAGGCCGCCCGCTTCGGTGATGCCAAGGTGCAGCGGGCAGTCCACCGCGTCTGCCAGCCCCTGATAGGCGGCAACGGCGAGGAACACGTCGCTGGCCTTCACGGCCACCTTGTATTCGTGGAAATCGTGGTCCTGCAGCAGCTTGATATGGTCGAGCGCGGATTCGACGAGCGCTTCGGGGCAGGGCTCGCCGTACTTTTCCAACAGGTCCTTTTCGAGGCTGCCGGCATTGACGCCGATGCGGATCGCACAGCCGTTGGCCTTGGCTGCGCGCACCACTTCGGCCACGCGTTCGGACGAGCCTATGTTGCCCGGATTGATGCGCAGGCAGGCCGCGCCTGCGTCAGCCGCCTCAAGCGCGCGCTTGTAGTGGAAATGGATGTCCGCGATCAGCGGCACGCGGGCTTCGCGCACGATCTCGCGCATCGCCGCCGTGCTCTCCACATCGGGGCAGGAGACGCGAATCAGGTCCGCCCCGGCATCCTCGCAGCGGCGGATCTGGTCGATCGTCGCCTTGGCGTCGGACGTCAGGGTGTTGGTCATGGTCTGCACCGTGATCGGTGCATCGCCGCCGACGGGGACATTGCCGACCATGATCTGGCGGCTCTTGCGGCGCTCGATGTCGCGCCAGGGACGTACGGATGACATGGCGCTTCTATAGTCGTTCACGGTGACGGTTTGAAGCGCGATTACGGTCGGCCCGGATCTATGCGGCGCAAAACGAAGAAGGGGGCGAGACCTTGCGGTCTCGCCCCCTTCCAATTCTTCACGCCTTGGCGTGCGCTCAGGCCAGAGCGGCCTTCAGCGCATCGGCCAGATCGGTGCGCTCCCAGGGGAACAGGTCGCCCTCGGGCTTGCGGCCGAAGTGGCCGTAAGCGGCGGTCGGGCCGTAGATCGGCTTGTTGAGGCCGAGGCCGACGCGGATGCCGCGCGGGGTCAGGCCGCCCAGCTTGTCCGCCGCGACCTTGGCGATCGCCACTTCCAGATCGGCATCGGCAACCGAACCGGTGCCGTGGGTGTCGACATAGAGCGAAAGCGGGGCCGACACGCCGATGGCGTAGGACACCTGGATCGTGCAGCGCTTGGCCAGACCGGCCGCAACCACGTTCTTGGCGAGGTAGCGGGTGACGTAGGCGGCCGAACGGTCGACCTTGGTCGGATCCTTGCCCGAGAACGCACCGCCGCCGTGGGGCGAAGCGCCGCCGTAGGTGTCGACGATGATCTTGCGGCCGGTGAGGCCGGCGTCGCCGTCAGGGCCGCCGATTTCGAACTTGCCGGTCGGGTTGATGTGGAATGCGGTTTCGTCGGTCACGAAGCCCTTGGGCAGGATCTCGGCCACGACCTTCTTCACATAGGCTTTGAGTTCGGCGTCCTGGGCACCTTCGTGGTAGCCGGGCTTGTGCTGGGTCGAAACGACGACAGCGGTCGCTTCCACGGGCACGCCGTTTTCGAAGCGCAGCGTGACCTGGCTCTTGGCGTCGGGCTCCAGGAACGGTGCGGCGCCCGAGTGACGGTCGGCGGCAAGGCGCTCAAGGATCTTGTGGCTGTAGTCCAGCGTGGCCGGCATGAGGTCCGGCGTTTCGTCGCAGGCGAAACCGAACATGATGCCCTGGTCGCCCGCGCCTTCGTCCTTGTTACCGGTCGAATCGACGCCCTGCGCGATGTCCGCGCTCTGCGGGTGCAGGTGGTTTTCGAAGACGAGGTCCTGCCAGTGGAAGCCGGCCTGTTCGTAGCCGATACGCTTCACGGTTTCGCGGACGACGGTCTGGATCTCTTCCTGTGCGCCATCTTCCCAGTGGCCATCGGTATCGATCATGCCCTTGCCGCGCACTTCACCCGCCAGCACGACGCGCTGGGTGGTGGTGAGCGTTTCGCACGCGACGCGCGCTTCGGGATCCTTGGAGAGGAAAAGATCGACGATAGCGTCGGAAATCTGGTCCGAAACCTTGTCGGGATGACCTTCGGAAACGCTCTCGGAAGTAAAGACGTAGCTATTGCGCATCTGGACACCACATATAAAGAAATCTTTATGTCCCCCCGGGTCTAGCCTCCCCGGCGGCGGAGCGCAATGCCCGAAACCGCAATCGCCAACAGAACTGCGGCAAGCGCCAGCGGCAAGCGATTGCCCCAGCGCGCAAAAGGCGTGGCTTCGTGGGCGGGCGGGATCAGTCCGTCGATCCGGCCGGCCTGATGCCAGGGCACGTAGGCGCGGACCAGACCGTCCGCGTCGATCACCGCGCTGACGCCGGTGGTGGTGGACCGCATGATCGGCAGGCCTTCCTCCATCGCGCGCAGGCGGGCCTGGGCAAGGTGCTGCGGCGGGCCCCAGCGGCCGAACCAGCCATCGGTGGAAGGATTGAAGATATAGTCCGGCCGCACGCGCGGATCGACGATCTGGCCGCTGAAGATGATCTCGTAGCAGATCTGAATCCCGGCCTTGCCCCAGTCACCGAAGTCGATCGTGCGCGGACCCGGGCCGGGCCAGAAGTCCAGCGCGCCGGGCACGAGGCGGGTGGCGCCCAGCGGTTCCAGCAGCCAGCGCAGCGCAAGATATTCGCCGTAAGGCACGAGGTGCGCCTTGGAATAGGAGGCGATGAGGTTGCCGTGCCCGTCGATGGCCGAGACCGAATTGCGCGCGGCCACTTCCTCATCGTCCTTGATGACGAGGTCCACGGCGCCGGTCAGCAGCAGGCCGTAAGGGCCGATCACCCGGCCGATGCGGCGGCGCGCAAGCACCGGATCACCTGCATACGTGTAGATGCGGTAGAGGTAGGAGGGATAGCCGTCGCGAATGTAGTCGCCCAGGCCCGATTCGGGCCAGAACACCACGCGCTTCTCGCCCGGCCGCCGGGGCAGCGAGAGGCGGGCCATGGTGTCGAAATTGTTCTCGAAATTGCGAGGATCTTCGATGAATTCCTGCCGGATATCGGGCTGGATCAGGGTGAAGCGAATCGCGCCTTCCGCGCGCGCGGCCCACGGGTCCGGCCGGGTCATCAGCATCGTCAGCGGGGCATAGACCGCCAGCACCGGCAGGACCCACGCCCATCGCAGGGCGCCCCGCCCGCCCAGCGCGAGCCGGACCAGCAGGCCGGGCAGGGCGGCCAGCAGCACCAGCACGCCGGAGAGCCCGTAGGTGCCCGTCCACGGGGTTATCAGGGCCAGCCCCCGCGTGTCGAAACCGCCCAGCAGCGCCACGCCCAGCGGGTTCCAGGCGAAGCCGGTGAAAAGCCACGCCCGCAGCCATTCGGCGACGATCCAACTGCCCGCGAAGGCCAGTCCCAGCACTGCGAAAGCCCCCGAGGCGCCTTTTGCCCCGGCTTTGTCCCGGTCCAGCTTCAGCACCAGCCAGCCGCCCGCCACCGCCAGCGCGGGGAAGAGCGCGAGGTAAAGCGAGAGGAGGAAAACCGCGATCATGCCCAGCCATGCGGGCATCGCGGCCTGATAGGTGAAGGCGGTTGCGATCCAGTTGTTGCCGAGCGTGAAGTGGCCCAGCCCGAAGCACCAGCCGATGAAGAAGGCGCGTTTCCAGCTAGGTGCGCAGGCCACCAGCTCGATCAGAATGGCGATCCCCAGCAGGGTGAGCGGCCATAGCGCCAGCGGCTGGAACCCACAGGCGGCGATGGCGCCGGCCAGAATGGCGGCAGGGCCGGTCACCAGTTTGCTCACAAGGCGCGGGTGCCGGGCCAGGATGGGGCGGCCGGATTCGGCCGGTACGGATTTCACGGCTGGGCCTCGCGGCGAAGGAGTTCCTTGGGCGAGGCTATGTACGGTAGTTGCCGCGCGGCGCAAGCGATCTCCGCATACGGACTTGCGCGGCCATCGCCCGAACAGAAACGGCCCGGGATCCACCTTGGCGGAACCCGGGCCGTTTCTGTTGGCGGCAAAAGACGCGGAACTTAGGAGTTCACGGCCTCAAGCGTGCTGTCACCAGCCTCGTCCGCAGGCGGCGTGGCCTTGCGGGTGCGGCGGCGGCGGGGCTTTTCCTCGGCCTTGGCGGCTTCGGCATCGGCTTCGGCGGCTTCGTCCGTGCTCGGCTGGGCCTTCTTGCTGGCCTTGGCCGAGATGGCCGGGGGCAGCGTGGAAGGATCGAGCGCAGGCTCGACGGCGGCTTGCGGGGCAGCTTCCACGGGGGCGGCATTGCCGTCCGCTTCGGCGGCTTCACCGTCCTCGCGGCGGTCGCGGCGCGGCTTGCGCTGCTTCAGACCGCGATTGCCACGGGGTTCGCCGCGAATGTCGCGAACGAAGGGGTTTTCGGCCGGTTCGTAGACCGAACGTTCGCCTTCGCTCTCGCCTTCGTTGCCGGCGGTTTCGATGCTGTCTTCGGCCGGAGCCTCGACACGCGGCGCACGTTCCTGACGCTCAGGGCGGTCCTGACGTTCGGGACGGTCCTGGCGCTCGGGGCGTTCCTGACGCTCCTGACGTTCGGGCCGATCCTGACGCTCCGGACGGTCCTGCCGTTCGGGGCGATCCTGACGTTCCTGCCGTTCAGGGCGCGGTTGGCGGTCCTGCTGATAGCTGCGCTCGGCCGTCGATTCGAAATCGCCGTAATCGTCGCCGTACTCGTCCGAATAATCGGGCGTGCGATCGTCACGACGGGGTTGGCGCGCGTCGTCCTGACGCTGTTTCTGGTCGGCCAGCACGCGGAAATAGTGATCCGCGAACTGAAGGTAGTACTCCTCCGTCACACGATCACCGTTGAGGTGGGAATCGTGGGCGAGCTTCCTGTACTTCTCCAGCAGCTGCGGCGCGTTGCCGCGTGCCCTGCTGTCGATCCGGTTCGTTTGCTGACCGCCCTGCGGGCGATTGTTACCGCGGCCGCGCCGACGGTTATTACCACGATTATTATTCAAGGATTATTTCCTCAAAACCCTGGGTATCGGCCGGATCCCATCGGGCCGAACTGCCGTACGTCACAAGATCACGGAGCGCCCCCGCGTGCCGTGACTTCCACCTCTGCCGTGCCGTGCAGCGTTGCTGCCGCGACTGTCATGCAAATGATGGAGATGAAGCGTCCGCATGGGAAATTCCATCCATGTGCCGCTTCGCCTTAATCCTTAGGCATTCCGGCGCCGGATTCCAAGCGGAATCTCACGCGCCTGTTGAAAACTCCAGCACGCGAGGGCGATTTCCAAGGTCGCGGTGCAAACGACTGGAAAGACCGGCTTCGCGCCCGATCGCCGCGACCGACTCGGCCTGCCGATAGCCGATCTCGACCAGCGCGACGCCGCGCGGGGCGAGCAGGTGGGCCAGCTGGGGCACCAGGATTCGATAGTCGTCCAGCCCGTGTTTACCCGAATAGAGCGCGCTGGCCGGCTCATAGGCGGCGACCGAGCGATCCAGCGCGACAGTGGTCTCGACATAAGGCGGGTTGGCGAGGATCAGGTCGAACGGACCGCCCAGCGCGTGGTCCCAGCCGGCGACGTGCCAGTCGGCCAGGGCCATGCGGGCGCGTTCGGAAAGTCCCAGCACCTCGGCATTGCCCGCCGCGACCGCAAGCGCGCCCGGCGAGCTGTCTATGCCCACCCCGCGCGCCTCGGGCAGATTGGCGAGCACCGCCAGCAAGAGTGCGCCCGATCCGGTGCCGCAGTCGAGCACGGTCCGGGCATCGGGCCGGGCAGCGAGCGCGGCCTCGACCAGAACTTCCGAATCGCCGCGCGGGATCAGCACGTCCGGGCCTACCGCGAAGGGCAGGCCGAAGAATTCCTGAGAGCCGGTGATGTAGGCGACCGGCTCGTGCCCGGCGCGGCGCTCGACCAATGCCGCGAAGCCTTCGGGCGCAGGGTCGCGCATGCGGGAGAGCAGCATGGACGAGCGCGTGGTGCTCAGTGCGTGCGCCATCAGCACTTCGGCGTCGAGCCGGGCGGTGTCGCTGGTTGCCGCGAGGCGGTCCGCGGCCTCGCGGATGGCTTCGCCGACGGTGGGGCCGAGGGCAGGGGAGGGCTCAATCATCCTTCGACAGGCTCAGGATGAGCGGTGAGTGTGGTGCAGGCGAAGAAATAACCAACCATTTTCAAGCCCGCTCGCCCTGAGCTTGTCGAAGGGCCAAGCACAACGCCAGCCCGGTCAAGCATCCATGGCCGCAAGGCGCTTGGCCTCGTCCTCGGCGATCAGCGCGTCGACCAGTTCGCCCAGACCCGGACCTTCGAGGACCTCGGGCAGGCGATGGAGCGTCAGGTTGATGCGGTGGTCGGTCACGCGGCCTTGCGGGAAATTGTAGGTGCGGATGCGCTCCGAACGGTCGCCCGATCCCACCATGGCCTTGCGCGCCTCGGCCTCGGCACCCTGCGCCTCGTCGCGCATCTTCTCGTAAAGACGCGCGCGCAGGACCTGCATCGCCTTGGCCTTGTTCTTGTGCTGGCTGCGCTCGTCCTGGCAGATCACGACCAGCCCTGACGGCAGGTGGGTGATGCGCACGGCCGAATCGGTGGTGTTGACGTGCTGGCCGCCCGCGCCCGAAGCGCGGTAGATGTCGATCTTGAGGTCCTTGTCGTCGATCTGGACATCGACCTCGGTCGGTTCGGGCAGCACCGCGACGGTCGCGGCCGAGGTGTGGATGCGTCCGCCCGATTCGGTGACCGGAACGCGCTGCACGCGGTGGACGCCCGATTCGAACTTGAGCTTGGCGAAAACGCCCGAGCCCGAGACATTGGCGACCACTTCCTTGAAGCCGCCGATGTCGCTGGCGTTGACGCTGATCATCTCGACCCGCCAGCCCTGTTCGGCGGCATAGCGCTCGTACATGCGATAGAGGTCGGCGGCGAACAGCGCGGCCTCGTCGCCGCCGGTGCCGGCGCGGATTTCCAGCATGGCCGGGCGCACGTCTGCGGTATCGCGCGGGAGCATGGCGATGGCGAGTTTGCGCTCGGCTTCGGGCAGCTCGGCCTTGAGACGGTAGACCTCCTCCTCGGCCAGCGCGCGCATGTCCGGGTCGGGATCTTCGAGGGTCTGGAGTGCTTCCAGTTCGCCGCGCATCGACACGATTTCGGCAGCGATGCGGGCCACGGGTTCCAATTCCGCATAGTCGCGGCTGGCGGCGACGAAGGCGTCGCCTTCCAGTGTGCCGGACGCAAGGCGCGCCTCCAGTTCGGCGAAACGGGCGCCGAGCTGGCCGAGGCGGGCGTCGGAAATGGACATCAGGTGGCTCCCACGCCGATTTCGATCCGCACTTTATCCGTCATCCCCGCGAACGCGGGGATCCCGCTTGTTCTGGCCGCGTGGCGCAAAGGAAGCGGGGCCCCCGCATGCGCGGGGGCGACGGCATTGTATGTCGCTTTGGTGTGTGTTGCGTCAGTCGAGAGGAGGTCAGCCGAAATCACGGGTGGACCGACTGGAGAACCTGCTCGACCGCGAGATATTCGGCGGTCGGCTCGGCGGCGCGCAAGTTGGCGACCGGCTGGCCGTCCTTCGTGCCGAACGAGATGAGCACTTTCGCACCCATCTTCACGGCCTTGTCGAAGCGCTTGCGCGGGCTGCCGGTGGCGATCATCTCGGCGTCGAGGCCCTGGAAACGCAGCGCGGTGATGACCTTCTGCGCATAGGCGAGCGCGGCATCGTCCTCGACCGCCAGCACCACGGTCAGCGGCGTCTCGGCCAGCGTGCCCGCATCGGCGACCAGCATCGCCAGACGCTCGATCCCCGCCGCCCAGCCGACGGCCGGGGTAGCCGGACCGCCGAGGCTTTCCATCAGCCCGTCATAACGGCCGCCGCCGAGCACAGTGCCCTGCGCGCCAAGACGGCTGGTGACGAATTCGAACGCCGTGTGGCGATAGTAGTCGAGCCCGCGCACCAGTGCCGGGGCGCGTTCGTAGGCTACGCCCGCCGCGTCGAGGCCCTGCGTCACCGCGGCGAAGAAGTCCTGCGCCTCGGCCGAGAGGAAATCGTCGATACGCGGGGCGTCAGCCACGAAGACCTTGTCGCGCGGATCCTTGGAGTCGAGGATGCGCAGCGGATTGCGCTCAAGGCGGTCCTGCGAATCCTCGGACAGATCGGCCTTGTGGGCGCGGAAGTATTCGATCAACGCCGCGCGCCAGCTGTCGCGGCTGGCCGCATCGCCCAGCGTGTTGAGCTGGAGCGTCACGCCTTCGGAAATCCCCAGTTCCTTGAGGAGCTGGTCGGCAAGCACCAGCAGTTCCACGTCGGCGGTGGGTTCGGCCGCGCCGATCAGTTCGGCGTCGATCTGGTGGAACTGGCGATAGCGGCCCTTCTGCGGGCGCTCGTAGCGGAACAGCGGACCGTGCGTGGCGATCTTTGCCGGGGCGAATTGCTTCCAGCCGTTGGTCAGATAGGCGCGCGCGATGCCGGCGGTGAATTCGGGGCGCAGCGTGAGCGGGTCACCGCCGCGATCCTCGAACGAGTACATTTCCTTGGATACGACGTCGGTCGTCTCGCCGATCGAGCGGGAGAACACGGCGGTATCCTCGAACACCGGCATTTCCGCGCGGCGGAAGCGGTAGAGCTTGCGAATGCGCTCGAACGTCTCGACGACATGCGCGAAAGCCTCGGCGTCTGCGCCGAAGATGTCCTGGGTTCCGCGGATCGCCTGAGGCGTCTTGGTCGATGTGCTGCTCATAACGCGCGCGCTTAGCCCGATTGCGGCGGCGGGGAAAGTGGCTGCGGTGCAAGCGGGCAATTGCGCGTGGAAATAGGCGGGCCCTGTCCTCCCCGGCACGGGGAGGTGGCAGCCCGCAGGGCTGACGGAGGGGAGTCGCGCCCTCACGCGACCGTTGCGTCGTGGCATCCTTCGACAAGCTCAGGATGAGCGGGGCGTAGTTCCCCATCCCCTCGAATGGATTCCGCTCATCCTGAGCTTGTCGAAGGACCGAAAATTACCGCACCCGCTCGACCGGAACGCATGAGTGAATTGGATGGTTGCCAAATCCCGCAACAGCCGCAAAGAATGGCGAAATGAAATATCGTACCGCGGTCGTCACGCTCTTCGCCCTCCTTTCCGTCTCCACCCCGGCGCTGGCGCAAGCTTCGGCGCAGGAGTCTGCCACGCGCACGACTCCGATGGCGCCCGCGCTGCCCGATCCGCTGCCCGCGGCGCAGGACAAGCCCTATGCGGGCACGATCACGCTCGACATCGATGCCAGCGACACCGTGCGCGGCGTCTATAAGGTGACGCAGCAGGTCCCAGTCGCCCCCGGCACGCGGAACCTGATCCTGATCCAGCCGAGCTGGCTGCCCGGCAATCACTCGCCCACCGGCCCCTTCGCGCTGCTGGCGGACATCCACTTCTTCGCGGACGGCAAGGAAATCACGTGGCAGCGGGACACCGTGGCCGTGAACGCCTTCCACCTCGACCTGCCCGCCGGTACCCAGATGGTGACGGTGAAGTTCGTCCACACCTCGCCGGTGCAGGCCAAGGAAGGCCGCATCACGATGACGCAGGAAATGCTCAATCTTCAGTGGGAGAAGATGAGCCTCTATCCGGCCGGCTACTACACGCGCGGGATCACCTTCAAGCCGACCGTCAAGTTCCCGGCGGGCTGGACCGTCTACACCGCGCTCGACGGCAAGGCCCAGCAGGGCGACACGGTCACCTGGAACCCGATCGATTACGAACGCCTTGTCGATTCGCCGATCTTCGCCGGCAAATATGCGCAGAGCTGGGATCTCGGCCACGGCGTGAACATGAATGTGGTGGCGGATGAGCCCAAGCTGCTCGGCATCAAGCCCGAGAACATGCAGACTTATCGCAACCTCGTCTCGCAGGCGCTGTTCACGTTCGGCGCCCGCCACTTCGACCATTACGACTTCCTGCTGGCGCTGACCGACCGCATGGGCGGCATCGGCCTCGAACATCACCGTTCGAGCGAGAACCAGATGGAACCGCGCGTCTGGGTCGATTGGGACAAGATGGACTGGGATCGCAACGTGATCCCGCACGAGTTCACGCATAGCTGGAACGGCAAGTACCGCCGCCCGGCAGACTTGTGGACGCCGGACTTCCAGCAGCCGATGCAGAACACGCTGCTCTGGGTCTACGAAGGTCAGACGCAGTTCTGGGGCTACATCCTCGCCGCGCGTTCGGGCGTGCAGACCAAGCAAACCACGCTCGACACGCTGGCCGGTGCCGTTGCCCGCTATGCCGAGGCGACGCCGGGCCGTGGCTGGCGTTCGGTGGAGGACACCACCCACGCACCGATCATCAACGAGCGCCGCCCGCTGCCCTACACCTCGATCACGCGCACCGAGGACTACTATGTGGAAGGCGCGCTGACCTGGCTCGAAGCCGACCAGATCATCCGTCAGGGTACCAAGGGCGCCAAGGGCCTCGACGATTTCGCCAAGGCCTTCTTCGGCGTGCGCGATGGCGACTGGGGCGAGCTGACGTACAACTTCGACGATGTCGTGAAGACGCTGAACGGCGTCTACCCCTACGATTGGGCCAGCTTCCTTAAGACCCGCATCTACGCCACCAACCAGCCGGCGCCCACCAAGGGCATCGAGATGGCCGGCTACAAGCTGGTCTGGAAGGACACCCAGAACGCCTACGAAAAGGGCCTCGGCGATTCGCGCAAGTCGCTGGACCTCAGCTACTCGCTGGGCGTGTCGCTCGACAATGAAGGCACTGTCACCGCTACGGTGTGGGACAGCCTTGGCTACAATGCCGGTCTGGTGGGCGGCGTGAAGGTCGTTGCGGTCAACGGCAGGGCCTATAGCGCTGACGGGATCAAGGACGCGATCACCGCGGCCAAGACCGCGAAGGAGCCGATCAGCCTGCTGGTGAAGCGCGGCGACGCGTTCCAGACCGTCTCGCTCGATTACCACGGCGGCCTGCGCTGGCCCTGGCTGGAAAGCACGACGCCGGGCAAGGTCAACGGGCTTGACCGCCTGCTGGCGCCGCGCACGAAATAAGTAAAACCGGCTCAGGCCGGCGACCATTCGGAGCGGGGTCGGGCCATGGTCCGGCCCCGTTTCGTTTGTGTGCAGGTGGCGGAAACGCGGGGGCGGGCGGCCGATGTTGTCACATCCGCGCACGGATCCGGTCATGTTTTGTCACGGCAGCGGTTCCGCGATCCTTGCGCCGCAAGTGCGAATAGGCGGTTGCGATGCATTAACCGTCCCGCTAAGCCCCGCCGTCAAAGTTCAAGGCGGCGCACGCTCAGTAGCGCCGCTCAAATCGTGCCCGTTGAAAAGGACCAACATGCGCATCGACATGATCCCTGTCGGCAAGAATCCGCCGGAGAGCCTGAACGTCATCATCGAGGTTCCCGTTGGCGGTGAGCCGGTGAAGTACGAATTCGACAAGGATTCGGGCGCGCTCTTCGTGGACCGCATCCTGCACACGCCGATGCGTTACCCCGCCAACTACGGCTTCGTTCCGCACACCCTTTCGCCCGACGGTGACCCGCTCGACGCGCTGGTCGTCGCGCGCTCGCCCTTCGTGCCCGGCTCGGTCGTACGCGTGCGCCCGATCGCCGTGCTGAACCTGGAAGACGAGCACGGCGGCGACGAAAAGCTCGTCTGCGTGCCCGACGACAAGACCTTCCCGTACTACTCGGACGTGCAGGAAAAGGGCGATCTTCCGCCGATCGTGTTCAGCCAGATCGAGCACTTCTTCACGCACTACAAGGACCTTGAGGCCGAGAAGTGGGTGCGCGTCGGTACCTGGGGCGGCGCTGACGAAGCCCGCCAGATCGTTGTCGAGGCGATCGAGCGCTATGAGGCGGACAAGGCTGCCAAGGCCTGAGCCACTACAAGTTCACACCCCATGTGAAGGAAGGGCCGGCGGAGTGATCTGTCGGCCCTTTTCCGTTCCGGGGTCGGACTGAATTCCTCCCGTCATAAGGGGAGGATACCCGAACGTCAGGCCGGCTGGCGCAGTTCTTCCACCAGCCTCGGGACATCGGCGAGTGCGCGCAGAGCGTCGTTGAGGTGCGTGCAGCCTTCCGGACCGCGCAGCATCTCCAGCACATCCTCACGCACTTGCCCGAGGTTGCGGCCGACGAGCCGCGCGACATTGTGGACAGCACCGGGGCATTCGCGGAACGGAAGGATGCGCGCCTCGGGTTCCAGGCTCAGCACTTCCAAGGTCTCCGCATCGACGGTTGCGCCAAGATTGTATTCGTGGATGGCGACGCGGCCGCCTTCGCGCAGCTTGGCGCTGTCCTGAAAGGCCGAGGCGATGCGGATCAGGCCGCCGTCGCGCGTCACGTCGATGCGGCGGGCGCGGCGGAAGCCGGGGCCTTCGTGTTCAAGGAACTGGTGCCAGCCCTCGGGATCGGCGGCGTTGCGAAGATTTCCCGCGTCCGCATCGGCCACTTTGTCGAGCGCGGCGGTGCCGGAAACACCGCTGTTGCCCTCCTGAAGGCCCCAGCAGACATTGGCGCGCTGGGCCAGCGCGGAAGCGCCGTCTTCCGCGCCCAGCCGCTCGCGCAGAAGGTCCATGCGTTCGGGGTACCACTGGCCCCACGCGAACGAGGAGACGAGCGCGGTGCCGGAAAGGTCGTCCAGCACGAGATAGAGCGGATCGGCCTGCGCGATCAGTTCGGGCATGATTTCGCGCAGGGCCATGCGCAGATGGCCGCCGGCGCGCGCGCCGACGAGTTGGCCGATCGTCGCCGGGGCCGGGTCGGCGGCGATCCGGGTGATCGTCTTGTCCTCGGTCATGCGCAGCGAGAATTCGCCGGTGGCCAGCGTATGGCCCTTGCCGTCCGGGCCGGTCAGGTAATCGCGTGCGCGGCCGACGAAAAGGCGCTCGCCTTCGGGCCCATCGGGCCAGGCCACATCGATGCTGGACGTGCGGCGTAGCGAGTTTGCGGGGCGCACCGGGGCCGGGTTCGCCGTCTGGCGCGGAGGCGGCGGGTAGGACGCGGAAGGAATCGACGTGGTCATGGTGGCATCCTGCGATTTTTGTTTTCGCCGGTCAGCCTGACACCTTCACCAGCAGCTTGCCTAGATGGTTGTTGCCAGAAAACACCCCGGCGAAGGCTTCAGGCGCGGAATCCAGCCCCTCGACCACCGATTCCGGGCAGCGGATGCGCCCCTTGGCGATCCAGCCGGCGATATCGTCCAGCGCCTGCTGGCCACCGACGAGGAAGCCGCCAAAGCCCTTTATCTCCAATCCCTTGGACATGATCGTGCGGAAAAATCCGGGCAGACGGTCAGGCCCGGGGCCTTCGAGTCCCATGCCGTAATAGGCGATGAAACCGCAGACCGGCATGCGCGCGCCGCGCTTGAGGTGGGGGAGGACGGCCAGCATCACGTCCCCTCCGACATTGTCGATGAAGACGTCGGCGCCTTCGGGCAGCGCCTTGGCGAGTTGCTCGGCGAAGTCGGGCGCCTTGTAGTCGGCGGCGGCATCGAAGCCGAGGTCGATCAGGCCCCGGCACTTGTCCGGCCCGCCGGCGATGCCGATCACTCGCGCGCCGCGTATCTTCGCGATCTGCCCGGCAAGGCTGCCCACCGCGCCCGCTGCGGCCGAGATGACCACCGTCTCGCCCGCCGCGACGCGGCCGATGCCGATCACGCAGGCATGGGCGGTCTGCCCCGGCATCCCCAGCGCGCCCAGCGCGGTGGAGACGGGTGCCTGCGCGGGATCGAGCTTTCTTGGCGGCCCGCGCCAATCGGCCTTGTCCGGCGCGACGAGGGCATATTCGCGCCAGCCGGTGCGATCCTCCACCACGTCCCCCACCGCATAGCCGGGGTGGTTGGAGGCGACGACTTCGCTCACCGTCGGGCCGTACATGACCTCGCCGGGATGGACCTGCGTTACGCCGGAAAGGCGCTTTTCGTCGATGGCGAAGCGGATCAGCGGGTCGAGGCCCAGCCACAGCGTCCGCAGCAGCACCTCACCCTCACCCGGCGCGGGAATCGGGGCCGCTTCCACGCGGAAGTCCGAAGGCTTCGGGTTGCCTTGCGCATAGCGTGCCAGCACGACCTGCTTCATGGTGCCGCTCACCTGAGTTTCACCGTCACCGCCGACATGCCGCGATGGTCGAGGCCGCGATATTCGGGCTTCGGCTTGGCCGGGTCGAGCGTCATGTTCGGGAAGCGGTCGAGCAATCCGTTGATCGCCACCACCATCTCCTGCCGGGCGACATCCATGCCCAGACAGCGGTGCGGGCCGAAGCCGAAGCCCATGTGATGCTCCTTGCGGCGGAAGATGTCGTATTCCTCGGGCTTGTCGAACACCGCCGGATCGTGGTTCGCGGCGCCGAGGCACAAGTGGATGCGGGTGCCGGCGGGGACTTTTACGCCCTCCATCTCGGTATCCTCCATGCAGAGGCGCATGAACACTGGATCGGTGGCACGCCAGCGCAGGCCCTCTTCCACCGCAAGGTCGATCAGGCTGCGGTCTTCCTTGCACGCATCCCAGAAGTGGCGGTGCGTCATCAGCGCATCGATGGTGATGCCCAGTTGCCGCCACGTGGTGCCGCCGCCCGCGAAGATGGCGAGCTTGCAGTAGCCGAACAGCTCATCTTCGGTGAGCGGGCGCTTGGAGCCGTCCTCGTGCGTGATCTCGCAGGCGATCAGGCCGGCGATCAGATTGTCACCGGGTTCGCGGTGGTTCTCTGCGATCAGGCGGCGCAGCGTGCCATCGACCCAGGCGCGGGCCTGCGCCGCTTCCTCGGGCGGCAGGTTGCGCGCGCCGAAGGTGGCGCGATTCAGCTGGTAACGGAACTCGATCACGTCCTCCCCCTCCAGCCCGATGGCGCGGGTGACGGTGGCCATTGGCAGGCGGGCGCAAAGGTCGGTGTTGAGGTCGGTGGTCTCGCGGTCCTTGATCTGGTCGAGCAGGACATCGACCGTCTCCTCGATCCAGCGCTTGTTCCACCAGTCCAGCACCTTGGGCCGCTTGAACAGCGGCTGCGCGGCGGAGCGCAGGCGCTTGTGCGGCTTGCCGACCATCGAGAGGATGGTGGTGCCGATCGTCCGCACACCCGCACTCTCGTTATAGCCCTCGGAGGAATAGAGCTGGTTTTCGCGAAAGCCGATCTCGCAAGCGCGGTAGGAGAAGAACGTCATGTTCTCGCGCGGCGGGCCGAGCATCGAGACCATTTCCGGCACGCCCAGCAGTTCGCGCAAGGTACCCTTGTGGACCGCGCCCGCCTCGCGCAGGCGGTTCATGTCCTCGGTATAGTCGCGCGTCGGGTCGACACCGGAATTGGCATCCACTTTGTCGACATCGAACATCTCCGCATAGCGCGGATTGTCCGATAGCAGCGATGCGAGCGCGTTGGAGCGGGAATCGTTACCCGAATAGGGACAGGTCGCCATGGTCAGCCTCCTACCTTGCGACCGGCCGAGAGCCCCCCGTCTACGGGAAGATTCACGCCGGTCACGTTGCTTGCGAGATCGGAACAGAGGAACAGCGCCGCCGAAGCGGTGTCGCGCGGATCGATGGCGCGGCCGAGCGGGTGGACGCGGCCCATGCCTTCGAGAATGCGGTCGCGGTGCTCGCTGTCGGGGTCCATGCCGGCATAGTGGGTGAGCATGCCCGCCGGGCAGACCGCGTTCACGCGAATGCCCTTGTCCGCCACTTCCATGGCGAGCGCGCGGGTAAGCTGCACCACCGCGCCCTTGGTGGCGCCGTAGAACACGCCGCCATAGCCGATCAGCCCCGCGACCGAGGCGGTGGAGACGATGGCCCCGCCGCCTTGTCCGTCCTTGGCCTGCCTCTCGAACTGCCGGATCGCCGACTGGCACCCGTGGACCACGCCCATCACGTTGACCTCGGAAACGCGGCGCATGTCCTCGCCCTCGCACTCGATCAGACTGCGCAGGCCCTTGCCGGGGACCGGGCTGATCGTGATCCCGGCATTGTTATAGAGGCAATCGAGCCGCCCGAAGGCCTCGACCGCCGCCGCGACGGCATGATCAACCGAGGCAGGATCGGCCACGTCGCATTCCACGGCAATGGCCTCGCCATTCTGCGCGCGGACCATCGCTGCCGTTTCCGACGCGTTGTCCGCATTCACGTCCGCCGCGATCACCTTGGCGCCGTGTTCGGCAAAGAGCAGGCAGGCGGCACGGCCAACGCCCGATCCGGCCCCGGTAATCAGTGCAACTTTGCCTTCGAGCAGTCCCTGCATGCTGGTCCTCCCTTACCCGCCGATGTTCAGCGTGGTCATGATCTGGAATTCGCGCAGGCCTTCGACGCCGCGCTCGCGGCCAAGGCCGCTCATCTTGATGCCGCCGCTGCTGGCATGGCTGGACATCAGCGCGCCATTGACGTTGACCGTCCCGCTGCGGATTTGCCGGCCCACTTCCAGCGCCTTGACCTTGTCCTTGCCGTGGATCCAACCGGACAGGCCGAAGCGGCTGTCATTGGCCATTTCCACCGCGTGATCGAGGTCGCGGTAACCGATCACCGAAACCACCGGCCCGAAGATTTCCTCCTGCGCGGCGGGATTGGCGTTGTCCGGCAAGTCGAGCACGGTCGGCTCGAAGAAATAGCCCTTTTCCAGCCCCTCCGGCCGCTTGCCGCCGCAGACCACGCGGCCGCCCCCGGCGACGGCGGCGGTAACGAAATGCTCGCACCGCGCGCGCTGACCCGCACTGATGACGGGGCCAAGCTGGCTCGCCGGATCGCGCGCCGGGCCGATCTTCACGCCGGACAGCAATTTCGCCATCGCCTCCAGCACTTCGGCCTTGCTCTCCTGTGGCACGAAGACACGGGTGCCCAGTACGCAGCCCTGCCCGGCGTGTGAGGTGCAGACGCTCATCGCCGCCATCGCCGCGCGGTCCACCGAATCCGGCAGATAGATCTGCGCCGACTTGCCACCCAGTTCGAGCACCAGCCGCTTGAGCGTGGTCGCCGCCTGCTTCGCGACTTCGACGCCCACGGTGGAGGAACCGGTAAAGCTCACCATGTCCACGCGCGGATCGCTGGTCAGGGCCTGCGCGCCGTCCACGCCCTGCTCGATGACAAGGTTGAACACACCCTTCGGGAGGCCCGCTTCCTCAGCCGCCTCGGCAAAGACCAACGCGGACAGCGGCGTCAGCGGATTGGGCCGCAGGATCACCGTATTGCCCGCCATCAGCGCGGGCACGACTTTCCAGAGCGCGGTATAGAACGGCACATTGTAGGCCGATATCGCCGTCACCACCCCGATCGGCGACCAACGCGTCACGCTCTGCACCGCGAAATGGGCGTTCACCCGCTCGTGCAGGGGTAGCGGATTGTCCTCCACCTCGGGCAGGCGGAGGAACAGTTCGACGATCTCGCGCGCCATGCGCAGCGGCGAGGCGACTTGCGCGCCCATGACCGTGGAGGAAACCGGACAGCCTGCTTCGCGCACGGCCAGTTCCTTCAGCCGGTCTGCGCGGGCGGCCATGGCGCCGGCAAAGCGCATCATCGCCGCGCCGCGTTCCGCCATCGTGAGGCCGGACCACACACCCGAATCGAAAGCCCGCCGCGCGGCGGCAATCGCGCTCTCCACCTGATCCGGCGAAAGCCCGATAACCTGCGCGACATGGCTCTCGTCGGACGGATCGAGCACGTCGAACGCCCCGCCGTTCCCGGCAACGAATGCGCCATCGATGAAGCCTGCGTGAGTCAGCGGCTCTCTCCCAGATAATTCGTATTTGCGAATTTGTTTTCGCAAACGAGACTATCGAAGCGGAGAAGGCGCGTCAATCGCGAGGGCGCTGGCTGGAACCGGATCGTCCGCTTGCGGTTGCCTCGCTATCCGGGGCTGCCTATCTCCGGCATCAGCCCGCGGCCTCAGGAATGTGGCGCGCACGAAACGAGCGAGGAACCGCAAGACCATGGCTTTCACCGATTTCCTCCGTCAGCAGTGCTACATCGACGGCCAGTGGTGCGATGCCGATAGCGGTGCCACGTTCGAAGTCACCGATCCGGGCAGCGGCGCCGTGCTCGGCACTGTGCCGAAGATGGGCGCAATCGAGACCAACCGCGCCATCGACGCGGCCGAAAAGGCGCTCCCCGCCTGGCGGGCCAAGACCGCCGGTGAGCGTGCCAAGCTGATGCGCAAGCTGTTCGAACTGATGATCCAGCATCAGGACGACCTTGGCGAGCTGCTCACCCGCGAACAGGGCAAGCCGCTGGCCGAAGGGCGCGGCGAGATCGCCTATGGCGCCAGCTTCATCGAATGGTTCGGCGAAGAGGCCAAGCGCGCCTATGGCGACACCATCCCCGGCCATGCCGCCGACCGCCGCATCGTCGTCATCAAACAGGGTGTCGGCGTCGTCGCTGCGATCACGCCCTGGAACTTCCCCAATGCGATGATCACCCGCAAGCTGGGCCCGGCATTGGCGGCGGGCTGCACGATCGTCATCAAGCCGGCTTCGGCCACGCCCTATTCGGCGCTCGCCATTGCGCATCTGTGCGAACTGGCGGGCATTCCGGCGGGCGTCGTCAATGTCGTGACCGGCAGCGCCGGGCAGATCGGCTCTGCGCTGACCGCCAGCCCCAAGGTTGCCAAGCTGACCTTTACCGGCTCCACCGAGATCGGCCGCGACCTGCTGCGCGAATGTGCCGAAACGATCAAGAAGACCTCGATGGAACTGGGCGGCAATGCGCCGTTCCTCGTGTTCGACGATGCCGATGTCGATGCCGCGATCGACGGCGCGATGATCTCCAAGTTCCGCAACGGCGGCCAGACTTGCGTCTGCACCAACCGCTTCTACGTGCAGGACGGCGTCTATGACGAGTTCGTCGAGAAGCTCGCCAAGCGCGTCTCCGCCATGAAAGTCGGCTACGGCATGGACGCGGGCACCGAAGTCGGCCCGCTGATCGACGTGAAGGCGGTCGAGAAGGTGGAGGAACACCTTGAAGACGCCATCGCGGGCGGCGCCAAGGTTCTGGCAGGCGGCCAGCGCAACGAGCGCGGCGGTTCGTTCTTCAACCCCACCGTGGTTGCGGGCGTGAAGCCGGACATGAAGCTGGCGAAGGAAGAGACTTTCGGACCGCTGGCGGGCGTAATCCGCTTCACCGACGAGGCCGACGCCATCCGCATGGCCAACGATACCGAATTCGGCCTTGCCAGCTATTTCTACGCCCGCGACATCAGCCGTGTCTGGCGCGTGGCAGAGGCGTTGGAGGCGGGCATGGTGGGCATCAACACCGGGCTGATCTCCACCGAAGTGGCGCCGTTCGGCGGCGTGAAGCAATCCGGCCTCGGCCGCGAGGGATCGCACTATGGCCTCGATGACTACATGGAGGTGAAGTACCTCTGCATGGGGATCAAGCCGGCGGCGTAAGGCACCCACTCTTACACCAAAAACTGCCGTCATCCCCGCGCAGGCGGGGATCCCGCTTTTTCTTCAGGGTACGCAGAGACGCAGAGAGACTGTGAATCACCGCGCGATCTCTCCACGCCTCCGCGTGAACTAAAAAGGCGGGCCCCCGCCTTCGCGGGGGCGACGAATGGCAGTTGGCAGAGGCAGGACTAGCCCCCACAACGCCGCCACTGCGAAGTTTTGAACGCCCGTTCAAACTTGCTCTTCCCGACAAGCCTCTTTTCCGTCTAGCCCTAGAGGCCTGCAAGGCGTGCGAGGCGCCAAGACCCAGAAGAGAACGGGAGAACGTGATGTCCTACAAGGTTGCCATCGTCACCGGCGCCGCCGCCGGAATCGGCGCCGCCTGCGCGAAGCGGCTGGCGAAGGAAGGGGTGGCCGTAGGCGTGCTCGACCTCGATGCCGAGCGCTGCGCCGATACCGTCAAGGCCATTCGCGAAGCTGGCGGCAGCGCCATCGCCGTGGGCGCAGACGTGTCCAACCGCGCCTCGGCCAAGGCTGCGATCGAGCAAGTGCGCGAAGCGCTGGGCCCGATCTCGATTCTCGTCAACAACGCGGGCGTCACCGACTTCACCCCGTTCGAGGAACTGACCGAGGATCGCTGGGACTTCATCTACGCCGTCAACGTGCGCGGCCTGTTCATCATGACGCAGGAATGCCTGCCCGACATGAAGAACGCGGGCTGGGGCCGCATCGTCAACATCTCGTCCTCCAGCGCGCAGACCGGCGCGGTGAACATGATCCCCTATTCGTCGTCGAAGGGCGCGGTGGTGACCATGACCCGTTCGATGGCGCAGGAATTCGGCCCTTACGGCATCACCGTGAACAACATCCCGCCGGGTTCGGTGATGGGCACGATCATGTCCGAAGCCAACCGCGAGCGCTTCCAGATCCCGACCGAAGTGCTGCTGCAGACCATCCCGGTCCGCCGTATGGGCGAGCCAGACGATATCGCTAACGCCTGCGCCTGGCTCTGCGACGAGCGCAGCCAGTACGTCACTGGCCAGACCATCGGCGTGAACGGCGGCCGCGTCGTAACCTGAATTCTGCATCGACGGGTGGCAGTGCATGACGCTGCCACCCTTCCATAATTTCGGAAGCTTCGCCTTCCCGAAGCCCGAAAGCGGACCCACCCGCACCCCCAATTGACCCCCACGGCGCTCCCCGCGCTCCCCGCTTGCGCCTCCGCCCGCCATCTGAAAGGCCGCTGGAAGGACAGGAAAACCGGGGATCCGAGTGACCAAGACGGTCGTCACGCTGGAAGACAAATACACGCAAGGAGAAGGGCAAGTCATGCTCTCCGCCCTGCAAGGCGTCGTGCGCTTGCTGCTCGATCAGTCGCGGCGGGATCGCTCGGCGGGGCTGATGACGGCGGGCTATGTCACCGGCTATCGCGGCTCCCCCATCACCACGCTGGATGCGCAGTTGTGGGCGAGCGAAAAGCTGCTCACCCGGCACGCCATCCGTTTCGAGCCCGGCCTCAACGAAGAACTCGCCGCCACGTCCGTACGCGGCACCCAGCAGCTCGACTGGTACGGCAAGCCGAACGTCGATGGCGTCTTCGCGCTCTGGTACGCGAAGGGCGTGGGCGTCGAGCGTGCGGGAGAGGCGATCAAGGCGGCGAACTTCGAAGGCACCCACCCGAAAGGCGGCGCGCTGCTGCTCTGCGGGGATGACCACGCGGCCAAGTCCTCGCTGACCGCGCACCAATCCGAACATGTGCTGATGACGGCGATGGTCCCGGTGCTCTACCCGGCCACGACCGACGAGATCCTGTCCTACGGTCAGTTCGCCTGGGCCCTGTCGCGCGTCAGCGGGCTCTACGTGGCAGTGAAGGCCGTGACCGATACGCTGGACCTCACCACGACCGTAACCCTGCCGGGCCACACCTTCCCGATTGCCCTGCCGGAAATACCCGCAGGCGCCTCGCCGAACTTGCGCATCGCCATGTCGGCGCTCGAACAGGAAGCGGCGGTGATCGAGCGGCGCCTGCCGATCGTGCCGCTGTTCACCGGCCTCAACCCCATCGACCGGGTGAGCCACGAGGCGCCGGACCGGCGGCTGACCGTGGTGAGCGCGGGCAAGGCATGGCTCGATCTCTGTCAGGCGCTGGCCGATCTCGGAGTGGATGAGGCGGCATGCCGCGCGCTGGGCCTGCGCGTGGTCAAGCTCGGTCTCGTCTGGCCGCTCGATGCCGGATTCCTGCACCGGGCCTGCGGCGGCAGCGCCGAAGTCATGGTGGTCGAGGAAAAGCGCCCGGTTATCGAGGACCAGATCGCGCGCCTGTTCTATGGCCGCGCCAATGCCCCGGCGCTTTCGGGCAAGACCGCGCCGGACGGGGCCAAGCTGCTGTCCGAAGTGGGCGTGCTGGATGCCGCGACGGTGCGCCGCGCGCTGGTTTCGCGCATGGCGGTGCTGGGCATGCTGGGTGATGATCTTGCGGCGCGCGATGCCATGCTGCGCCAGCGGGAGGACTCTGCGAAGGCGCTGAACCGCACTGCCATCCGGCCCGCCTATTTCTGCTCCGGCTGCCCGCACAATACGTCGACCGTGGTACCGGAAGGCTCGGCCGCGATGGGGGCGACCGGGTGTCACGGCCTCGCCCACTACATGCCCGAACGCAACACGATGCAGACGGTGAGCATGGGGCAGGAAGGGATGCCCTGGATCGGCGCGCAGCATTTCGTCGATACGCTGCACATGTTCCAGAACCTGGGCGACGGGACTTATACGCATTCCGGCCTGCTGACGATCCGCGCGGCGGTGGCGGCGAAGAGCCGGGTGACTTACAAGATCCTCTACAACGATGCCGTCGCCATGACCGGCGGTCAGCCTGCGGAAGGTGCGCTCACGCCCGAGCAGATCGTGCGCGAACTGGTGGTGGAAGGCGTGCACCCGGTCGTACTGGTGAGCGAAGACCCCACGCGCTTTGCTGCGTCCGACCTGCCGAGCGGAACCCGCGTGCTGCACCGGGACGAACTGGACGCGGTGCAACGCGAATTGCGCGAAGTGACCGGCACGAGCGCCATCGTCTACGAACAGACCTGCGCCAATGAGAAGCGCCGCCGCCGCAAAAAAGGCGCTTACCCCGATCCCGACAAGCGGCTCTGGATCAATCCGGCGGTCTGCGAGGGCTGCGGCGATTGCTCGGTGCAGTCGAACTGCCTGTCGATCGTGCCGATCGAAACCGAATTCGGCCGCAAGCGCATGATCGACCAGTCCAGTTGCAACAAGGACATGTCCTGCATCAAGGGGTTTTGCCCCAGCTTCGTGGAAGTCTCCGGCGCGGCGTTGCGCAAGCGCGGCATGGATGACGCGGAACTCGCCAGCATGGTGGCGGCGCTCCCCGAACCGGCGGTGGCGGACCTGTCGCAAGGAGCCTCTGCGATGCTGGTGGCGGGGATCGGCGGGACCGGCGTGCTCACGGTGGGCGCGGTGCTGGCGATGGCGGCGCAGATGGAGGGCAAGGCCGCCAAAGTGCTTGACCAGACCGGCATGGCGCAGAAGGGCGGCGCGGTGGCGAGCCATGTCCGCATCGGCGCGGATGCCGACGCGATCCCCTCGGCGCGGCTGGGCGCGGGCATGGCGGACCTTGTGATCGCCTGCGATCTGGTGGTGGCATCCTCGCCCGAAGTGCTGGCGCTGGCGCGGCAGGATACGCGGGTTCTGGCGAACGAGGACGTGGTGCCCACCGGCGAATTCCAGCGCAATCCGGGCCTCGATCTGACCGCCAGCCGCTTCCTTCGCGCGATCGGCAAGCGCGTCGATCCGGCGGGGATCGCCTCGCTGCGCGCGGGATCGCTGGCGACGCGGCTACTTGGCGATTCGATCTTTACGAACCTGATGATGCTGGGCTTCGCGGCGCAGAAGGGGCTGCTGCCGGTCGCGCTGTCCTCGCTGGAAGAGGCGGTGCGATTGAACGGGGTGGCGGTGCGCGCGAACCTGGCTGCGCTGTCGCTCGGGCGGCTGGCGGCGGCGGGCGGGGAAGACCTTTTCGCGTTGGCCGATGCTGCACCTTCCGCACCCGAGGCGCCGCGCGATTTTGCAGCTATTGGCGAGAGTTACGAGCACCTGCTGACGGAGTGGCAGAACCCGGCCTATGCTGCGGACTACCGCGCGTTTCTCGACGAGATTGCGGGCGTGTTGAAGGCACGCGGGGTGGCCGGCGGGGAGCCTTTGCTGCGCGAAATCGCGCGGCAGCTCGGCCGTCTCATGGCGTACAAGGACGAGTACGAAGTCGCTCGCCTCTACAGCGCACCGGCCTTCCGGGCGGGGCTGTCCGACACGTTCGAGGGCACGCCGCGCCTCAAGATCCACCTTGCGCCGCCGCTGCTGGCGTTCCGCAAGGACCGCAAGACCGGCCGCCCGCGCAAGATCGCGTTCGGAAGCTGGATTTTCCCGGCATTCGCGTTGATCGCAAGGGCCAAGGGGCTGCGCGGGACATGGTTCGATCCGTTCGGCTACACTGCCGAACGCCGCATGGAACGCGCGCTGATCGGCGAATATCGGGATCTCGCGCGCCGGATCGCGGCGAAAGTTGAGCCCGATAAGATGGACCTTGCCGTCGAAATCGCCGCCGCTCCCGCGCTGATCGCCGGGTACGGCGCGGTGAAGGAGGCCGGAGTCGCCGCCTATAGGGAGCGAGTGGCCGAACTTTCACTCCGGCTCGAACCCAGCGCGATCACGGCCGAACTCGAACCGGCGTGACCGCCGGGGCGGTATCTGCCGCCCCGAAATTGCCGCCCGAACGCGATTGCCGCACGACCGGGGCCGTCGCTGCTGGAGGGAAGTCGGCCCATGAAGAACATCCGCATCAATGTCTCGTTCGACATGCGATCGCCCGACTGGGCGACGCCGACGCACGAGCTTTACCGCGCAGCAATCGAGATGGCGGCCTTTGTCGACCGGATCGGTGCGGACCAGATCGGGCTGATGCAGCATCACGGCTCCGACGACGGCTACTTGCCGCAGCCCTTCACGCTGGCCGGCGGCATGGCGGCGGTGACGAAGCACATCCGTTTCATGCTCGGCGCGGTGGTCTTGCCGCTGCACGATCCGCTCGAACTGGCCGAGCAGATCGCGGTGGTGGACCAGATGTCCAACGGGCGGCTCAATGTCATCTTCGGTGCCGGCTATGTACCGTTCGAGTTCGCCATGTTCCGCAAGTCCCTGAAGGACCGCGCACGGCTGATGGACGAAGGGCTGGAGATCATCCTGCGCGCCCTGAAGGGGGAGAAATTCGAGTTTGACGGCCGCCCGATCTATGTCCGCCCGCTCACCGTGCAGGCGCCGGAGGATATCATCATGGTCGGCGGCGGCGTGCCCGCTTCGGCCAAGCGCGCGGCGAAATTCGGCGTCGGTTTCGGGCCGATGAAGCCCGAACTTATCGATCTTTACCTCGCCGAATGCGAACGGCTCGGCCACGCGCCGCGCACTTATTTCCGGCCTACGCCGGGGATGCCGCTGGCGGTCCATCTTTGCGAGGATCCGGACGCCGGCTGGGAGGCGATCGCGCCGCACGCGGTCCACGTCATCACCGAATATGCCAAGTGGGCGGAGCAGGAGGGCGATGGTTCGAACTCGCCGTTCAAGGGGCTGACCGATCCGGCCGTGCTGCGTCAGGCGGGCATGTTCGCCGCATGGACGCCGGACCAGCTGGTCGAGAAAGTGCACAGCATGGGGGGCGTCGGTCATGTCGGCTTCCAGCCCTTGTTGGGCGGACTTTCGCCGGAAGAAGGGTGGAAGAGCCTCAAGCTGCTGGAAGCGACCATGCCGCGATTGAAGGCAGGAAAGTAGAAGTCCTGGGGGATGATCCCCCAGACCCGCAAAGCGTCTTCCTCGCGCCCGGCTTAGCTGTCGTGCGCTCCTTGCGGCGCAGCCAATACGTCTCCCGGCGTAGCCGTGGGCGCACGACTCAGTTGGTCCGCGTGACCTAGACGATATTGGGGGTGCAGGGGGGCTATGCTCCCCTGCTTATTCCTTTTCTTCCCGATACAGCCCCCGCAAAATCGCCAGAAACGCGCTTCCTCGCACACCCCCGGCGTGCAGCAGCCCGACCTCCCGCACGAGTTCGAAATCCCGCACCGGCACGAACCGCACCGAACCGTCGGCGAACCCCTCAGGCATCATCCCCACCCCGGCCCCGCTGCGCACAACCGAGAGAACGCGCTCGTCGCTGGTGGTCTTGAGCACGAAGCGCGGACGGACGCCGCGCTGGGTGAAGAAGCGGTTGATCTCCGGCAGCGCCTCGCAGTGGCGGCGCAGCGCCATGCGATCCTGCGCGAGCTGTTCGGCAAGGACTTCGCTCTCCCCGGCCAGCGGGTGATCGGGCGGCAAGACCATCATGTAGCGTTCGCGGGCGAGCACTTCGGGTTGGTAGCGGGCGTGGTGGGGGCGAACGACGGTCAATGCCACGTCGATCCGCCCGCGTTCCAACCGCTCAGCCAGATCGCGCTCGCTGCCGTCGAGCAGTTCGAGCGCCTCGCTGCCGTCGTATTGGGCCAAGGCGCGGCCTATCGTGCGGGTGGGGATGGTGTTGAGCACGCCCACGCGCAGCAGGCTCGGTTCGGCGGGTTCGGCCAGTTCGACCAGCGCGTGCTCATATTCGGCGGCGATGCGGCGGGCGCGGACGAGAAATCGGCTGCCCGCCGGGGTCAGGGCAACGCGCTGGCGATCCCTGTCGAACAGGCGCGCGCCCAGTTCGCGTTCGAGCTTGGCGATACCGGCCGAAAGCGTGGGCTGGGTAACGCTGACCGCCCGGGCTGCGCGGCTGAAATTGCCGGTTTCCGCCACGGCGAGGAAATAGCGCAGCAGATATTGGTCGATCATAGACAGTATCTATAACGAAGGGCGAAAAATTTCAATTTCCGCTCGCTTGCCGGCCGGTCTAGATAGGCGGGGCAAATCAATCCAGCATGGGAAGAGAGCCCGATGGCAAGCGCAGCGCAACCGGAGATCGTGGCATGAGCGCGCCGGTGCTCCATACCAGCCTGAATCTCGACAGCCCCGAGGCGCAGGCGCGCGACCGGTATAACCGGGCACTCGTGGCGGAGCTGCGCGAGAAAGTGGCGGTGGCCGCGCTCGGCGGGAACGAGAAGTCGCGCGAACGTCATGTCGCGCGCGGCAAGCTGCTGCCGCGCGAGCGCGTGGAGCGACTGCTCGATCCCGGCTCGCCGCTGCTGGAGCTGGGACAACTTGCGGCCGAGGGGCTTTACGAGGACGACATTCCCGGCGCGGGGCTGATTACGGCCATCGGCACCGTCTCTGGCCGCCAGTGCATGATCGTCTGCAACGATGCCACCGTGAAAGGCGGCACCTATTACCCGATCACCGTGAAGAAGCATGTCCGCGCGCAGGAGATCGCGCAGGAAAACAACCTGCCGTGCATCTACCTCGTCGACAGCGGCGGCGCCAATCTGCCGCATCAGGCAGAGGTCTTCCCGGACCGCGACCACTTCGGCCGTATCTTCTTCAATCAGGCGCAGATGTCCTCGAAAGGCATTCCGCAGATCGCCTGTGTCATGGGAAGCTGCACGGCAGGCGGTGCTTATGTTCCGGCGATGAGCGACGAATCGATCATCGTGAAGGAGCAGGGCACGATCTTCCTCGCCGGGCCGCCGCTGGTGCAGGCGGCGACGGGCGAAGTGATCTCGGCCGAGGACCTCGGCGGTGGAGACCTCCACAGCCGCAAGTCGGGCGTGACCGACCACCTTGCCGACAATGACGAGCACGCGCTGACCATCGTGCGCGACATCGTCAGCCATCTCGGCCCGCTGCATCATCACGACCAGCCGCTGCGCGCACCGCGTCCGCCCAAGTACGATCCGGAAGAACTCTACGCGGTCGTGCCGGAGGACGTGCGCGCGCCTTACGACGTGCACGAGGTGATCGCCCGTATCGTCGACGGCAGCGAGTTCCACGAGTTCAAGGCGCTCTACGGCACCACGCTCGTCTGCGGTTTTGCGCATATTCACGGGATGCCGGTGGCGATCCTTGCCAACAATGGCGTGCTGTTCTCGGAGTCCGCGCAGAAGGGCGCGCACTTCATCGAACTGGCCTGCCAGCGCAAGATTCCGCTGCTGTTCCTCCAGAACATCTCGGGCTTCATGGTCGGCGGCAAGTACGAGGCGGAGGGCATCGCCAAGCACGGCGCCAAGCTCGTCACCGCCGTTGCCACCGCCACGGTGCCGAAGATCACCGTGCTGATCGGCGGCTCGTTCGGCGCGGGCAACTACGGCATGTGCGGACGCGCCTACGACCCGCGTTTCCTGTTCACCTGGCCCAATGCGCGCATCTCGGTGATGGGCGGCGAGCAGGCCGCTTCGGTGCTCGCCACCGTCCACCGCGACGCTGCGAAGTGGTCGCCCGAGGAGGCTGAGGCCTTCAAGGCGCCGATCCGCCAGAAGTACGAGGACGAGGGAAATCCCTACTATGCCACCGCCCGCCTGTGGGATGACGGTGTGATCGACCCCGCGCAGACCCGCGACGTATTGGGCCTTGCGCTTGCCGCGTGCCTTGAGGCGCCGATCCCCGAAAAGCCGCAGTTCGGCGTGTTCAGGATGTGATGGCGATGGCTCGGATCGATACTCTCTTCGTGCTCGACACCGACTATGCGGATCCCGCATTTGGCGGCGAGCGTCGCTTTTACTGCAAGGATTGCGTGACGGTGGAGGGCCTGCTGGCGCTGTTCCCCGAGCGCGCAGGCAATATTGAAGTCGTTCGCGTCCGCTGGCCGCGCCCGCGTGCGGCCATGGTCGCTGCGCTGGGCGAGGAAAACCAGAACCTTCCCGCGCTCGCCTTTGCCGAGGGCGGCTTCGCCAATGATATCGAAGGCGTCCTTGCGGCGCTGCATACCCGTCACGGTTTCCCGGAGCGTCACCCATGATCCAGTCGCTGCTGATCGCCAATCGCGGCGAGATCGCCTGCCGCGTTATCCGCACCGCGCGGGAACTCGGCATTCGCACCGTTGCGGTCTATTCCGACGCCGATGCCGATGCACTGCATGTGCGCGAGGCGGATGAGGCCGTGCACATCGGCCCGTCTGCGGCGCGCGAAAGCTACCTCGTGGGCGAAAAGATCATTGCCGCCGCGAAGCAGACCGGCGCCGAGGCGATTCACCCGGGCTATGGCTTCCTGTCCGAGAATGCCGAATTTGCGCAGGCGGTGATGGATGCCGGGCTGGTCTGGGTCGGCCCGAAGCCGTCCTCGATCACGGCGATGGGCCTGAAGGACGCGGCCAAGAAGTTGATGGCCGAGGCAGGGGTGCCGGTGACGCCGGGCTACATGGGCGAGAATCAGGAGCCTGCCTTCCTGGCCGACGAGGCCGCCAAGATCGGCTATCCGGTGCTCATCAAGGCCGTCGCGGGCGGCGGCGGCAAGGGCATGCGGCTGGTCGAGGCGCCCGAGGCTTTCATCGACGCGCTGGCCTCGTGCAAGCGCGAGGCGGCGTCCTCGTTCGGCAACGACCACGTGCTGATCGAGAAGTACATCGCTTCGCCCCGCCACATCGAAGTGCAGGTCTTCGGTGACAGCCACGGCAATGTCGTCCACTTGTTCGAGCGCGATTGCTCGCTCCAGCGCCGCCACCAGAAGGTGATCGAGGAAGCCCCCGCGCCCGGCATGGACGCGGCGACGCGCGGGGCGCTCTGTGCGGCGGCGGTGCGGGCGGCCAAGGCCGTGGACTATCAGGGCGCTGGCACGATCGAGTTCATCGCGGACGGTTCGGGCAAGCTCTCCGCAGACCGCATCTGGTTCATGGAAATGAACACGCGTCTTCAGGTCGAGCACCCGGTGACCGAGGAGATCACCGGGGTCGATCTGGTCGAATGGCAACTGCGCGTGGCGAGCGGCGAACCGCTGCCGCTCTCGCAGGAAGACCTCACCATCGACGGCTGGGCCATGGAAGCCCGTCTCTATGCCGAGGATCCGGCCAAGGGCTTCCTGCCCAGCATCGGCAAGCTCGAACTGCTGGAATTCGGCGAGGCTGAGGGTGGGCGCATCGACACCGGCGTCTATGAAGGCGCGGAAGTCTCGCCCTTCTATGACCCGATGATTGCCAAGGTCATCGCCTGGGGCGAGGACCGCGACGAAGCCCGTGAGCGGCTGGGCGAGATGCTGGAGGATAGCGCCGTCTGGCCGGTGCGGACCAATGCCTCGTTTCTCGTCAAGGCCTTGCAGCATCCCGACTTCGCAGCGGGCAAGGTCGATACCGGCCTGATCGGCCGCGATGGCGAGAGCATGGCAGAAGTGCCCGTGCCTTCGGACGAGGTGCTTCAGGCTGCCGCGAACTCGCTGGTATCGACCGTGCCGATGGCAGGCTTCCGCCTCAATGCAGCGCCCGCGCGTGCGGCATGGTTCTCGCTCGACGGCGAGAAGGTCGAGATCGAGCTGACCGGTGAGGGCAGCGAGGAGCCGGACGACGGCGTGCTCGTCACCGAGCAGGGGCAGGCCTGGTTGCTCACCCTCTGGCGGCGCGACGGCGTGCATGGCGCGGCGGACGGTTCGGGCGCGATCCTTGCGCCGATGCCGGGCAAGGTCATCGCGGTGGACGTCACGCAAGGGCAGTCCGTGACCAAGGGGCAGAAGCTGCTGACGCTGGAAGCGATGAAGATGGAGCACACGCTGGCGGCGCCCTTCGATGGCGTGGTGGCGGAACTCAACGTCGTCGCGGGGGCACAAATTCAGGTGGAAGCCCTGCTGGCACGCGTCGAACCGCACGAAGATTGAGGCGAGGATCGCGGCCTGCACGAATTGTCATTTTAAGTTCGGCGGGATGGGCTTAGCCCTTTCCTGTCCGTCCTTGTCCGACGGATTCGATACGAGGAGAATTCCCTTGAAGCTTTCGTATCTTCTTGCCCTTGGCGCAGTCGCCGCCACTCCGCTTGTCGCGCTTGCCCCGGCGGAGGCCGCGCCGCCGTCGCACTGGACCACGCTCGGCACCCGGACGGTCAATCCCGGGACCACCCACAGCACGTTCACCGTCGGCAGTCGCAACGCTTTCCGGCAGGTCCAGCTCTGCACGCGCGCCGCGCCGATCCGTATGACGAGCTACACGGTGCGCCTTGATAACGGCCGGCAGCAGAACATCCGCGTGAACGCCACCATCAGGGCGAATTCTTGTACGCGGGTAACCACGCTGACCGGCGGTCCGCGCCGGATAGACCGCGTGACCGCGTCCTTCCAGCGAGTCCCGCAAGGCACTCGCCCGCAGATCCGCATCATGGCGCGTTGATACAGGCTGTCCGGCCGGACGCGGTGATCCGCGCCCGGACGGACATTTTACCAAAGGGAGACAGGATTTTGCCGGGCCGCTTTTTCGACGAATGGACCGTGGGTGACAGGATAACCCATCAGCCGGGTCGCACCGTTACCGAGACTGACAACCTGATGTTCTCGGCGATGACGCATAACATGCAGCCGCTCCATCTGGACGCGGAATTCGCCAAGCAGAGCGAGTTCGGCCAGATCCTCGTCAATTCGACTTTCACTTTCAGCCTCGCCGTGGGTCTTTCGATCGCGGACACGACTGTGGGCACTCTCGTCGCCAACCTCGGCTTCGACAAGGTGGTGACGCCCAAGCCGACCTTCATCGGCGATACGCTGACCTGCCATTCCGAAGTGGTCGAAATGCGCGAGAGCAAGTCGCGCCCCACGCAGGGCATCGTCGTGTTCAAGCACGAACTGACCAACCAGCGTGGTGAGACTGCGCTCTCGATGCTGCGCACCGTGCTCCTCAAGAAGCGCGACGCGTAACTCCAATTCAGTTGCCACAGGTGAGGCGGTCCAGAGGAAGAACCGCCTCCGGACCGCGGAATGTGGCACGGTTCGCGTTTGATCCTCGCCTTGGTCAACCGGTCGGGATGGTTACGAGCGGGGCATTGTTGTTCGCGGTACTGGAATCGTTGAGCGAGAGCAGGATCTGCGTGATCAGGAACATGCGCTTGGATTCGCTGTCCGTGCCGTCGATCCAGAACCAGCTGCCGCGATAGCGGATCGCGACATGCGGATCGGCAGGGCGATCGGGGCCGCAATGGATGCGGACAAGTGGGGGCTCCCCGGCCGCATCGGTTCCGGCAACACCAGTTTGGCCGTCCGCAACCCTGCCATCTCTATCCTTGACCGGCAGTTCGACACTTTGCGCCATTTCGGTCAATATCTCGAACATTGACCGCGAACCGATCGCAAGCTGGCCGGGTGCCGGCTGGGCAGCTCCGAAGCGGATCGCCAGTTCCTTGGCATCGCCCGGCAAATTGAGTGCACGCTTGATGAAATCGAGGTCCGCGCGATCAACGTCCGAAGGTGATCGCGACAGGACCGCCCTTGCCGTGAAATGCGATTTTTCGTCGCGCTCGATATGAAGGGCAATTCCGCCACTCCGCTGCAAGCGGCCGATGGCTCTGACGATCAGCGGAAATTGAGGATCTGCACCGCCGGCAAACAAAGGGTCGTGACTGCCCGAGCGAACGCCGTTGATCGATCGGGCCGAAAGCCGGAGCAGATATTCGGCGGACCACCCCGCCTCCATCATCGCCAGCAACGAGGCCGGAGGAATGGGCGAGAGCATGCTGCGCGAAAAGCGCTCGCCCGACAGCGGCGCATAAGTGATCGTTGGCGTTTCCCGCAGCAGGACATTGGCTCCCGCAGTTCCGTCTGCATCGTCGGGTGCGGGATGGATGCCGAAATCGGCATGGACGGACCCTTCGCGCGTATATTGGCTGATGACGGAATTGACCTCAAGAAACGCGGGGGCATCGCCGTAACGGATCGCCACGATATTGAGCAGCAATTGTTCCTTGTTGTTCTGCAGCAGCCGCATGGAATAATCGGACCGATCGATCCCCATGCGCTGCGCGCCGATGGACGTACAGCCCGTCGCGGACAGGATGAGCAGCGGCAGGACGAAAGAGAACTTCAACCGTCTCGCGCCGTCTTCCATCGCGCATCATCTCCGGCGTTTGCCTTCCTGCTGATAGAGGGGATTCGGGCCAAGACCCATTGGGAGTTCCCTGTCGTGGATCTAGGGAAAAACCTTAATGCCGAGGGGGTTTGCCCTCACGGCCACCCTATTCCGGAGCCTGTTCCGGCAGCGCGTCGGTTGGAGCGTCGGGAACCGCAGGAAACCATCGCCCCGATCCAAGTACAAATTTTTTGGGGTGGTGGAGACCGCGCGGCTTACATAGGCCTCGGGAGGTATGAACATGCCGGTGCAACACGCTTCCTGGGGCCTTACCGAGAAGGAGAAGCAGACGCTTCGCCTGATCGTGCGTGGGCACGATGCCAAGTCGATTGCCCGCAGCCTCGACCTTTCGGTCCATACCATCAACGAGCGACTGCGCGATGCGCGGCGCAAGATGGCAGTGTCCAGCAGCCGGGAGGCGGCGCGCCTGCTGCTGCAAGTGGAAGGTGACGATGCTTGTTCTCCGAACCCCCAATTGTTTGTGGACGCGGGAATCGGGGGAGACGCAGCGGCACTCCAGGCGGATCAGGCAGAGGCGCCGATCGGCGGCGCGGGGTGGTTTCATCGCCATTCCCGGATCAGCATCGGAGTTCTGTTCATGACCTTTGCCCTTGGCCTTCTGGCGCTCGTCAGCCTCACGCAAGTCGCCACACCACCATCGCCAACACCGACCAGCGCGGTCAATCAGGAGGTCGTCGATGCGGCGCGCCAGTGGTTGACGCTGGTGGATCAGGGGCGCTGGGAGGATAGCTACAAGGGGACCGGCTCCGCATTCCAGAAGCTGAACACCCTGCAAGTATGGGCGGAAACCTCCGAAAAGGTGCGTGTGCCGCTGGGGGCGGTGATTTCGCGCACGTTGCTCGGTCAGGAGAACCTGCCCGCGCCGCCTGCCGGCTATGAGGTCGTGAAGTTCCGCACCAGCTACGCCAACAAGGCGGATGCGGTGGAGACGGTTTCGCTGGCGCGCGAAAATGGTGTTTGGCGCGTGGCAGGCGTGACCATCGAGTAGGCGGAGCGAGCGTCCGAAGGATGGCCGTCGGGGTTTCCTCCTCGGATCGACCCTAGCCGGCCAGATGCTCGCTGAGCGAGCGGGCCGCACCGACCAGCGCCTGCTTCACCCGGTCCATCTCGCCGCGCAGCGTTGCGCCGATGCCTATGGCCACCAGTGCGTGGGAAGGCGCGCCGCTGCCGCGACCACCTTTCCACACCGGCGCGGCGATCACGGTGACACCGGCGATGTAGTGGCCGTCGTCCACAGCGATGCCGGTCAGCCGCGCCTCGGCGACTTGCGCGCACCATTCCGGCCATGACGGAGCGTCGTCCCAACGCAGCGTTTCGAAGCGCGGGTGCAGGGTTTCGAGGTCCTCCACACCGAAAGCGGCAATGCAGCGGCCGGTGGCGGATACGAGTGCGGGGAAGCGGCTGCCGACCTGTGTGGAGAGTTGGAATGCCTCGCCCGATTGCGCCATCGCCGTGACGATGATGTGATCGAGCCCGAAGACCTGCACGCCCAATGTGGTCAGCCCGAAGTCGCGCGAGATGCGGTCGAGTGGACCTTGCGCAAGGTCGTTGAACTGGTCCCGCTTCAACCATCCCCGGGCGAGGGTGAGCACGCCGGCGTCGAGCGCATAGCGCTTGGTGTCGGGATCGAAAGCCACGAATTCCTCGGCCACTAACGCCCTTAACACATAGAGGCAGGTGCTGGGCACGAGGCCGAGTTCGCGGGCAATGGCCTGCACCCCCATCGGCAATGCACGTTTGCCCAGCAGGCGCAGCACTGCTGCCGCCCGGGCAATGGCGGGGGCCTTGCTGGCGCGCACAGCGTCTTCGAGAGGGTCTGATCTGCCCATCATTCAATATACAGAATAACATTCAATATTTACAAATCAAGCCTGCTTCATCACATTTGTTGAACACAAGAACAAACGGCCGAGATGTGAGTCGCAGAAGCGATGCGTCCGGCGCGGAGTGGGATGAGCGATGGCGAAGTTGACCGACCTTTCGAGCTATGCCGATGCGCAGGCGCACGCCTCGTCGGCCGCGCTGTGGGAGCTGTTCGACGGCGACCGCGATGTGCTCAACATCGCGCATGAGTGCATTACCCGGCATGCCGATGGTTCGGGCCGCGCGGCGGTACGGATCGCCCATGCCGATGGCCGCGATGAAATCCTCAGCTTCGATCTGATCTCCGCCGGGGCCGCGCGGTTCGCGCACTGGCTCGATGCCGAGGGCGTGCAGCCGGGCGAGCGCATCGCCTTCATGCTGGAACCCTCGCTGCCGTTCTACGTCTGCCTGTTTGGCGCGATGCAGACCGGCGCGATCTCGGTTCCGCTGTTCACGTTGTTCGGGCCGGACGCGCTGAAGCTGCGCATCGACGACTGCAAGCCTGCGATCCTCATCACCAATGCCGAGAAGGCAGACCTCGCACGCGGAGCGGTGACGGCGGAAAACGGGCTGCGCGTGATCGTCGCGGACGATGGTCTTCTGGACGAGATCGCGAAGTATCCGGCCACCTATGAGCCGAAGACCAAGGCGGGCGACCTCGCTGTGTTCCAGTACACCAGCGGCACCACGCGCGAGCTGCCCGAAGCGGTGAAGCACACGCACAAGGCGCTCGTCACGCTGATGTTCGCGGCGCTCTACGGCACCGGAATTCGACCGGGCGACGAGTTCTTCTGCCCGTCTTCGCCCGCATGGGGCCATGGCCTGTGGCACGGCACGCTGGCGCCGCTCGGCCTCGGCGTCACCACCGGCACCTTCGCCGGGCGCTTCGATCCAGTGCGGCTGATGAAGGCGCTGGATGATTATGGCATCACCAACATGTCGGCGGCGGCAACGCACTACCGGATGATGAAGAACAGCGGCGCGGCGGGGGACTTCAAGTTCCACTTCCGCAAGCTGTCCTACACCGGTGAGCCGATCGATCCGGCGACGCTGGAATTCATCGACGGCGCATTCAAGGTGCCCGTCTGCTCGATGTACGGGACCACCGAGATCGGTGTGGTGCTGGTGAACTACCCCGGCGCGCATGACTTCACGGTGAAGCCCGGTTCGCTCGGCAAGGCGGTTCCGGGACAGAAGCTGGAAGTGCAGCGCCCTGACGGCACCCCCACCGCGCCCGGTGAGATCGGTGAACTGATGCTCTGGCGCGGCGGTAACTGGATGACCACCAAGGACCGCGCGAAGATCGACGAGGACGGCTATTTCTACCACTGCGGCCGTGCCGATGACGTGATCATCTCGGCGGGCTGGACGATGTCGGCGGTCGAGATCGAGAACACCATGCTGCGGCATGAGAACGTGCTCGAATGCGGCGTGATCGGCGTGCCGGACGAAAAGCGCGGGCAAGTGGTGAAGGCTTTCGTCGTCGCCAATCGCGCCGGAGACGATGCCTTCGTCAAGGAGCTTCAGGACTTCACCCGCGAGAAGCTCGCCCAGCACGAATTCCCGCGCATCGTCGAGTTCGTCGACGAACTGCCCAAGAACCCGGCCGGCAAGGTCCACCGCAAGATGCTGCGCGACCGCGAGGCGGCGAAAGCTGCTGAAGCGGTCGGCTAAAACTTATCTCAGGAATTCAGGAGAGTACCGAAATGGCAACCACAGCAGAATCCAAGTTCCCCAAGATCACCGAGGCCGGCCTCGACGATCTGCGCGCCCGCATCGGCGTGAAGATCGAGAACACCGTCGAGCCGTGGAACTACGAAGCCACCCGCGACGCGATCCGCCACTATGCCCACGGCATCGGCGACGACAATCCGCTGTGGTGCGATCCGGAATACGCGAAGAACACCAAGTACGGCTCGATCGTCGCGCTGCCTTCGTTCCTGTTCACCACCAGCCGCATCGTTTCGGGCTACTGCGGTGGTCTTTCGGGCGTGCACGCCATGTGGGCGGGTGCGGACTGGACCTGGCAGAAGCCGGTGCTGCGCAACGACACCATCACCACCGTCGCTTACCTCAAGGATCTGGTCGAACATCAGACCAAGTTCGCCGGTCGTTCGTTCCAGCAGATCTACCACGTCGACTTCTTCAACCAGCACGGTGAGCAGGTTGCCGGCGCGGACTCGTGGGTGTTCCGCACCGACCGTGACGAGGCCCGCGAGCGCGGCACGAAGTACACCGAAGCGCGTGGCCGCGTTGAGCCCTTCACCCAGGAACAGCTCGACGAATTCTACGACATCTACGACCAGGAAGAGATCCGCGGCGCCACCCCGCGTTACTTCGAGGACGTGAACGTCGGCGACAAGCTGCCGCCGATGATGAAGGGCCCGATGACCGTCACCGGCTTCATCTGCTATGCGCAGGGCTGGGGCGGCCTCTACATCCGCGCCAACAAGCTGGCCTACAAGATGCAGAAGGCGCACCCGGGTCTGGGCATCCGCAACCGCTTCAACGTGCCGGACTGCCCCGAGCGCGTGCACTGGGACGAAGCTTTCGCTCTCGAAGTGGGCGCGCCGGGCGCATACGACTACGGTCCGGAGCGTTGCTCGTGGCTGACGCACCACATGACCAACTGGATCGGTGACGACGGCTTCCTCACCAAGTCGGACTGCCAGATCCGCCGCCACAACCCGGACGGTGATGCCATCATCATCACCGGCGAAGTGACGCGCAAGTTCGAGGAAGGCGGCAAGAAGTTCGTCGAAGTGTCGCAGAAGGCGACCACCCATCGCGGCGAACTCTCGGCCTTCGGCACCGCTGTTGCGGAACTGCCCAGCAAGGGCTGATCGCGAGAGGCATTGCCGCCGATAGCGGCATGGCGATTTCGGCCCGGACCTTTGCGCAAGGTCCGGGCCGTGTCGTATGAATGCTGCGAAAAACAATGGGAGAGCAGGCAGTGGGACAAGATGCAGCGGCGGCGCCGCAATTCGAAGCCAATGGCGATGTGCGGGTTCCGGCCTTCGTCCTGCCCGCCTCCAGCCTGCTGAGCGAGGAAGCCGCAGCGTTCCAGCGTTCCCGCGCGGCAATGCCGGCCTTCGATGCCGCCGGAGAGCAAGAAGCAGACATCGCGGCCCGGCGCGCGCAAATCAATGCCTATGCCGCGCAGGGCGTTGCCCGCCTGCGCGAGAATTTCGCGGTGGAGATCGTCCCGAAAACCATCGGCGGCGTGGAGGTGCTCGACGTCACCCCCGCCGATGGCAGCCACGATCCCGAACGCTTGCTGATCAACCTGCACGGCGGGGCCTTCACCGTGGGGTGGGACGGCATTGCGCTGATGGAGGCGATCCCCATCGCCGCTCTCGGCAAGTTCCGCGTCGTCAGCGTCAATTACCGCATGGCGCCCGAATACCGGCACCCGGCGGGTGTGGAGGACGTTGCGGCGGTCTATGCCGCGCTGCTGGAAGATTACGCGCCGGGCCGGATCGGCATCTACGGCGGTTCTGCAGGCGGCGCTCTGACGGCGCAGGCGGCGGCATGGCTGCCAGCGCACGGACTGCCGCAAGCGGGGGCAGTCGGCATTTTCGGCGCGGGCGGGGTGCCGTTCGGGGCCGGCGAGTCCGCCTATGTCGCGGGCTATATCGACGGCTCGTTCCCGCCGCCGCCCGCCGACGGCAGCACGCCCATCGACATAACGCGCGGCTATTTCGACGGTTGCGACCCGCGCGATCCCAGCGCTTGGCCGGGCTATCATCTGGACGTGCTGGCCACCTTCCCGCCCACGCTGATCATCACCGGCACCCGCGCGATGGACCTCAGCCCGGCGATCTTCACCAACTCGCAGTTGCTCAAGGCCGGTATCCGCTCCACGCTGATCGTGGGCGAGGGCATGGGGCACTGCTACCACTACGGCCTCCACATGCCCGAAGGGCGCGATGCCGTGGCGCTGATCCTTTCCTTCTTCCGTGAGAACCTGTCCCGATGAGCGAAGACACACCTTGGGCGGGGCCCCTTGCCGGGGTGCGGGTGATCGACTTTACCCGCGTGCTGGCGGGGCCCGCCGCGAGTCTGGCGCTGGCCGATATGGGCGCCGAAGTGTTCAAGATCGAGCCGCCCGGCACCGGCGACGAGACGCGCACTTTCCCGCCCACGCGCGATGGGGAGAGCCACTATTATCTCGCGGTCAATCGCGGCAAGAAATCGATCGTCGTCGACCTCAAGAGCGAGGACGGGCTGGCGCTGGTCCGCGATCTGGCGGCCAAGTGCGATGTGTTGGTGGAGAACTACCGGCCCGGCGTGATGGACCGGCTCGGCCTTGGTTACGAGGCGATGAAGGCGATCAACCCGCGCCTGATCTATTGCTCGATCTCGGGGTATGGACAGACCGGCCCGCTGAAGGACCGGCCCAGTTTCGACATCGTGCTTCAGGCCATGTCCGGCGCGCTTTCCATGAACGGAGAGCCGGACGGGCTGCCGACCAAGCTGGGCATTCCACTGGGCGATCTGGTCGGCGGCATCAACGGGCCGATCGGCATCCTCTCCGCCCTTTACGAGCGCGAGCGGACCGGCGTGGGGCGGCATATCGACGTCAGCCTGATGGATGGGCTGATCGGCATGCTGGGCTACATCGCGCAGCTCGCCTTTTTCAACGGCACCGATCCCAGCCGGGTGGGGTCGCAGCATCCCAACCTCGTGCCTTATGGCATCTTCCCGGCGCGCGAAGGCTCCATCGTCGTTGCCTGTCTGACGCCGGGATTCTGGAGCCGCATCTGCCGCTCCATCGAGCGGCCGGAACTGACCGAAGACTCGCGCTACGACACGCTGGAAAAGCGCCGCGATGCACGGGCCGAGGTCAACGCCATCGTCAGCGCCTTTACCGAACGTCACAGTGTGGACGAACTGGTGGCGATCTTCACCGCGCACGAAGTGCCGCACGCGCCGATCCTGGGCGTGTCCGAAGCGCTGGCGCAGCCGCAGGCGGTGGAGCGCGAAATGGTGGTGGAAACGCAGCACAAGACGCTGGGGCCGATCCCCATCGTCAATCGCCCGATCCGCTTCACCGATGCCCCGCAGCCGGTGCCCAGCGCGCCGCCAGTGCTGGGCGAGCACACCGATTCCATTTTGGAGGACGTGCTCGATCTTTCGCCGGAGCGAATTGCGCAGCTTCGCCGCGCCGGAGTGGTTGCCTGAGCCCACGCTTCAGGCAAGGCTGGCGGAAAGAACCTGAGAGGATTTCCAGATGGCCGACCTGCGCTTCGATAATCGTGTCGCCGTGATCACCGGCGGCGGGCGTGGGCTCGGTCGGGCGCACGCACTGTTGCTGGCGAGCCGGGGTTGCAAGATCGTCGTCAACGATCCCGGCGTCTCGATGGCAGGCGATGCCACCGACGAAGGCCCGGCCGAGACGCTTGCCGCTGAAATCCGCGCGGCGGGCGGGGAGGCTGTCGCCAACACCGACAGCGTCGCCACGCCGGAAGGCGGCAAGGCGATCATCCGGTCCGCACTCGATGCCTTCGGGCGGATCGATATCCTGATCCACTCGGCCGGGAACGTGCGGCGCGGCAGCCTGTCCGAACTCGCGTACGAGGATTTCACCAGCGTCCTCGATGTCCACCTGAAGGGCGCCTATCACGTCGTGCGCGAGGCGTTTCCGCACATGATGGCGCAGGGCTTCGGGCGTATCGTGCTGACCAGTTCGATCAACGGGCTCTACGGCAAGTCGGACAATGTGACTTACGCGATGTGCAAGGCGGGTTTCATGGGCCTGTCCAATACCGCCGCGATCGAGGGGCAGCACAATAACGTGAAGTCCAACCTGATCGTGCCCGCTGCCGTCACCCGCATGTCCGAAGGGATCGACACCAGCCAATTCCCGCCGATGGAACCGGAACAGGTGGCGCCGATGGTCGGCTATCTCTGCCATGAAAGCTGTGAGGCTTCGGGCGAGATGTTTGTCGCCATGGGTGGCCGTCTGGCGCGGGCCAAGGTGATGGAGAACGAGGGCGCGTTCCGGCCGGACTGGTCGCTGGAGCAAGTGGCCGAGCAGATCGATACCATCCGTAACGGGGGTGAGGCGCTGGCCTTCCCGCCAGTGCCGGACGGGCAACTTGAGCATCTACTCTATGGCTTCGCGATGATCCGACGGGAAACCGTGGCGTGATCCGCTTAAATTGTTGTAAGAAGCGGGTTGATTAGGTGGGTGATCAATAAACTATTTACCGCCAAATCGTATGCAGTTGCTCGTCTATTTCGTGCGACTGGAAATATAATGCGCTTTGCTTTTGGCTTGCTTGCTGCCCTTTGTTTGTCCACCGCCTGCATTGGCCCGCGATGCTGCGCCTAATTACGTGCCGCTAAGTGGGGCATTCAGCGAAGGGTACAAGGAAAAGCTGCAAGGCGATGGCACGTACAGGATCGTCACGGAATATCATGTGCGAGATCCGCTAATGGCCTTGGATGTGGCGCTCTATCGCGCTGCAGAACTCGCTCGGCAGGCCGGCAAGCCCTATGTTCAGATACTGGGCGGCTACGGCAGCACCTCCTATGGCACTTCGTCGGGGTTCGTATACGCGCGCCCCGTCGATAGCGCTGCAGCGCCGACGGCGTGCCGGGACAAGCGTTGCTATACGGCGGATGTCGGCAAAGTTCTTGAGGCGCTCAGCGGCCCATCAGGCAATCAACCCGGCGTTGCCAAGCCATCCTACACGGATGAAAAGGGGCGTCAGGTTTCGATGCTGGGCTATGGGATCGGCGCGATTGCCTGGGCAGAGCGGTGACCTTTTCCGGGTAGTCTTCGTGGCTGAGATTGCTGCCCGGCGGGGGGGCAGTTTCAGCCGCGCAAGTCCTGCAGGCAGCGGGTAAACCAGTCGGCCACTTGGGCGCGCTCGCTTTCGCCGAAGCCGGTCAGCGGCAGGTGGCGCAGGAAGAATACGAAGCCGATCGACAGGATCGAGATTTCGAGCGCCTTCACGGCGCCGCTCTCGCCGCCAATCGCCTCCGCCATTGGCGCGATGCAGCGCCGCGCGAAGACCTGCGCGGCGATCTCGGCCGCTTCCGGCGCGCCGGAGGCCATGGCGATCATCAGCATAGGCTGCACCGATTCCGCGCTTCCCAGCAATTCCGTCGTGATGTGCCGGGCGAAGTCCTCGGGCGCGACGGCCAGCAGCGGATCGACCGCCATGGCCTGATCCAGCGCCGCCTCGAACAGCCCCGCTTTCGATCCGTAATAGCGCAGCAGCAGCGGCGAACTGATCCCGGCGCGCGCGGCGATTTCGCGGATGCCGGTATGCGAATAGCCGCTGGTCGAGAACAAGTGCTTGGCCGCATCGAGAATGCGCGCGCGCGTGGCTTCTGCGTTTCTGGCGCCATTGCGGGGAGAAGGTGCTTCCATCGCTCGCAGGCTATCGCCGGGATTGACAGAAGGGCAAGAGCAACCGAAGTTACCATTCGATAACATAACTGCGGAGAAAGCTGAGATGGCGACTTTCGTTCTCGTTCACGGCGGCGGTCATGGCGGCTGGTGCTACAAGCCGGTGGCGCAGAGGTTGCGTGCCATGGGGCATGAGGTTCACACCCCGTCGCTCAGCGGCCTTGGCGATCGCAAGCATCTGCTGAGCCCGGCGATCGACCTCGACACCCATATCGACGACGTGGCCCAGTTGCTGGAATTCGAGGATCTGACCGACGCGATCCTGGTTGGCCACAGCTATGGCGGCATGGTCATCACCGGCGCGGCGGATCGCCAGCCGGGGCGGGTGGGGCACCGTGTCTATCTGGATGCCGCCTATCCGGTCGACGGCGAATCGCTGCACGAACATGCTTTCGAGATGATCGATCAGGCGCGCCAGACGATGCGGCAAGTGGATGGGGTGGACGTGGTGCTTGAACCCATGCCGGGCTTCGCCGCTTTTTTTGGTGTGACAGACCCGGAACTGGTCGCCTGGACCGATGCGCGGCTGACGCGGCAGCCGTGGAAATGCTTCGCGCAGAAGATCGCTTTCACTGGCGAATCGGCCATGCGGGCGATTCCCGAGAGCCACCTGATCTGCACATCAACCATCCCAGGACGCGATATGCCGCTGCTGACCGAGCGTTCTGAGGGGCGTGTGTGGGATATCGACACCGGTCACGATCTCATGCTCACCGAGCCTGACTGGGTCGCCGAGCGACTGGACGCCATCGCCCGGATCTGAAAATTGCTCGGTTAAGGAGATACTTGCGGTCAAAAACGGCCGATCGCGTTCGTGAATCCATGCTTCACCAAATGCGGTGACGCTGTAGCAAGGTGATACGGGGTGAGAACCCACGTTGTTTGTGCGGATTGACAGCCGGAGCCACTTTGGGATTTTGGCTGCATCCGCTTGAACGGGCTGCAACGATGGCGAGTTCCTTGACCGAACCAGTTTCCGACACCCACGTCTGGATCGCGCGCCTGCGCGATTTTCTTCACGATTGCGCCGGCAGCGCGTCCGCGGAGGAGTACGACCGCATTCGCGAGGCCGTGTTGCTTCTGCACGATCCGGACGGGCAGAGCGGCGCGACGTTCGAGCCCACCACGATCGAGGCGATGCTCTCGTGCGGGGCGGCCGAGAGCGCGGTGTTTGCCATCGTCGGGCCCGACGTCAATTGCATGGTCTCTCGCGGGAGCGCGGGATCGTGCCTGGCGACGCTGGTCCTGCCCGATGGGTCCGAGGAAGTGATCTCCGAAGGCGCCACGTTCGGGCTGGCGCTGCTGGCGGCCTATGTCTCGATGATCCTTTCGGGTCTTGAGCGCGATGACGGGATGTCAGCGCCGCTCACTTTGCCGAATGGCGCAAGGCTGCACTGAGACAGGCAGGAAACGGGACGGCCTTAAATCGGGACGGGGCATCCGGTAGGTCGCACGAAGACTGGATCCCCCGCCAGTTAGCTTATCAAGGGTCCGCGACGGCTCCGGTCAGGAGGGGATTGTGACCGTGCCGCCACCCATTTGCACGAGCGTAGCTATCCCTGCCCGGGCCCACAGGCGATCGTCAGCAGCAGGACGACTTTGGCGATGCCCTTGGCCATCTCGATCCATCCGGTCAGCCCGAACATCCGCTTTAGGCCGGAGAGCGGATCGATCCGCGCCCCCTTGGGCAGGACATTGCTGCCCAGCCAGCGCCCCTCGCCAAAGCCGAGCTGCGAAACGAGCGCGACGAGGATCACGCCAATCCCGAGCACGAGGATCGGCGGCAGGAGCTCGACCAGAACTTGCAGCAGGCGCTGGCCCGGCATGAAGTCGTCGATATCGGCGCGGCGCCACGTGAACCCGTTGGCCACCGCGCGCAGCAGCTGGTCCAACACCCACGGCCCGGCGAGTGCCAGCCATGCTCAGCCCATCGCCACGCCCGCCGCCGTCGCCATCTCGCGCGAACGGATGACATCGCCCTTCTCAGCTGTATCTTTCTGGCGCTTGGCAGTGGGGGTGAAGCTCTCTTCGCCTTCCTGCTCGCCCATGCCATGGCCGCAGGGGGCGTCACGGCGGCGATTCCGCCCAGCACGCCCGCCGAGAGGCCTAGCGCGACGAGGTTGAGCGCGGGGGCCACGCCCGTCACCACTTGCACCAGCAGCAGGACCGGACAGCCGGGCAAGGCTATTGCCGCGCCGGTGGCGAATGTGCGCGAGGCGAAGGAGGCGACCAGCGCGAAGCGCTGCGCCGGGGGGCCCGCGCTCGAACAGGCGGGTATTTCCTACCACATCGACAATTCCTCCGGCGCGCTGACAGTTGGCGAGGGGGAATCTACCGCGTCCGCATGCTAGCCGCCGCCGATGGGACGTTGGCGACGCCGGAAACCGGCGGCCAGATGCTGGATAAACTGCCGATGGGCGCCAGCTGCACGCTCGAAGGCGAACGCCCGCGCGCTGCGCGCGAGCACGATCTCCAGCTGACCATCGCCGAAATCGACGGCGCCCGCGTCCAAATTGCGGAGGGGGAAAATCCGAGTTCGTGCGCCATAACATGCCGCCCTCGGCCTCGGTGATGATCCGCCTCAAGCGCGACGAGCATGCCGGAGGCCGTTCAGACGGAGATCGTCCATCGCATCGCTACGCTGGTCCCGCAGGCCTCCAGCGCGGGAACGACAGTGTTGGGTCAGGTCGTCTTGTGTTCGAAGGGCTTCGTTCAGCCTCAGCCCAGATAAATCCCCGCCGGATTACCCGTCACGCCCGATTCCACTTCGAACAGCGCGCCGTCGAATTCCGATTCCGGCAGGCCCTTCGCTGCCGAAGTCACGAACATGCGATCGAGGTTCTCGCCGGCAAAGGCAATGTTGGTGATGCGCCGGGCGGGCAGTTCGATCGAGCGGTCCCGCGTGCCGTCGGGCGCGAAGCGGGTGATCTTGCCGCCGTCCCAGTGAGCGACCCAGAGGAAGCCCTCGGTATCGGTGGTCATGCCGTCCGGATAGCCGTCCTCTTCCGAGAAGCGGATGAATTCCTCGCGGTCATGGGCGCTGTCCGGGGCGCCCTTTGCGTCGAGCTTGAAGCGATAGATCGTCCGCAGCGCCGAATCGGTATGGTAGAGCCACTGCCCGCAGGGCGAGAAAGCCGGGCCGTTGGGCACGGTATAGCCCGAATCGATGACCTGCCATTCGCCCTCGGAAGAGAGGCGATAGAGCGTGCCGATCGCGTTCTCTTCCGCCATTTCCAGCGTGCCGCACCAGATCGCGCCGTGGCGGTCGGCCTTGCCGTCGTTCATGCGGTTGCCGGGCAGGTGCGGTTCGGGATCGTTGCGCTCGGAGATCGTCAGCGGATCGAGCGTGATATGGGCGACGCCGTCCTGAAAACCGCCGATCAATCCGCCTTCCGCGCGCTCGGCGACCCAGCCGAGGCGGGCAGGCATGTCCCAGCGGGTGAACACGTTGTCCGAAAGGCTCAGGCGATTGAGGGCGGGGGCAAGGATGTCGACCCAGTAGAACGCATTGTCGCGTGCGCACCACAGTGCGCCTTCGCCCAGTGTGTCGCGGACATCGCGTTCGATCTTGCGCCAGAGCGTCATCGCAGGTCTCCCATCCATTGCCGGTCAGTGTCGTGATTTTCGGGGTTTCGAATACAACTTCGGCCCACTTCCCCACCAGCCCCCAGCCCGGCTTACGCCGTGCAGACTCGGTGACCGGGACCGGTGGGAGAGTGAGCCGTTATCGTGCCCAGGCCCTGAAATTCTGCGAAGTTCGGGGCCGGGCAATGCACTATCGGGGTGCCCGGAAATCGTTCCGGACCCCCCGATCGTGCAGATCAGTGCCTGTCGTTTTAGTGATTATCGCGCGGCAGGCCCATGGTCTGGGCGATACGCTGGTACTTTTCCGCGCCTTCGAGGATCGCGCCGGTGTCGAGCTGGCCGACGACCGCACGCTGGATCTCCTGCCACGGGGTCTGCGAAGCCGGGTAGGCATAGCCGCCCTTGGCTTCCAGCGCCGCGCGGCGAGCGGCCAGTTCCTCGTCCGAGATCAGCACGTCCACGCGGCCCTTCTTCAGGTCCATGCGCACGCGGTCACCGGTTTCGAGCAGGGCCAGACCGCCCATCGCCGCCGCTTCGGGGCTGGCGTTGAGGATCGAGGGGCTGCCCGAAGTGCCCGACTGGCGGCCGTCGCCGATGCACGGCAGGGCGCTGACGCCTTCGGTGATGAGGTAGGCGGGCGGACGCATGTTCACGACTTCGGCCGCGCCCGGATAACCGATCGGGCCGGCGCCGCGCATGAACATCAGCGTGTCGGGGGTGATGCCGGTGGCCGGATCGTCGATGCGGTGGTGGTAGTCTTCCGGACCGTCGAACACCACGGCCGGGCCTTCGAAGGCTTCCGGATCGTTGGGGTTCGACAGGTAGCGATTGCGGAACTCTTCCGAGATCACGCTGGTCTTCATGATCGCCGCGTCGAACAGGTTGCCCGACAGGACCAGGAAGCCCGCTTCCTCGACCAGCGGCTGGTCGAAGGTCTTGATGACGCGGTCGTCCTCGATGGTGGCATCGCGGCAGTTGTCGCCCATGGTCTTGCCATTGACGGTCATCGCGCCTTCCTTGATCAGCCCCTGGCCGATCAGCTGGGCGACGACGGCGGGCACGCCGCCTGCACGGTAGTAGTCCTCGCCAAGGTATTCGCCGGCGGGCTGGAGGTTGACCAGCAGCGGGATCTTGTGACCGTAGGTCTCCCAGTCCTTCAGCGGCAGTTCGACGCCGATGTGGCGGGCGATCGCGGCAAGGTGGATCGGGGCATTGGTCGAACCGCCGATGGCGGCGTTGACGACGATGGCGTTATGGAACGCGTCGAGCGTCAGGATGTCCGAGGGCTTGAGGTCCTCGTGCACCATGTCAACGATGCGCTTGCCGGTGTGGTAGGCGCATTCCTGGCGGTCGCGGTAAGGCGCGGGGATCGCCGCCGAACCCGGCAGCATCATGCCCAGCGCTTCGGCGAGCGAGTTCATCGTCGTCGCCGTGCCCATGGTGTTGCAGTAGCCGGTCGACGGGGCCGAGGAAGCGACGAGCTTGATGAAGCCGTCCGCATCCAGTTCGCCCGCCGCCATCATCTGGCGGCCCTTCCACACGATGGTGCCCGAGCCGGTACGCTCGCCCTTGTGCCAGCCGTTGAGCATCGGGCCGACCGAAAGCGCGATCGCCGGGATGTTCACGGTGGCTGCCGCCATCAGCAGTGCCGGGGTGGTCTTGTCGCAGCCGGTGGTCAGCACCACGCCGTCAAGCGGGTAGCCGTAGATCGCTTCGACCAGGCCGAGGTAGGCGAGGTTGCGATCAAGGCCCGCGGTCGGGCGCTTGCCGGTTTCCTGGATCGGGTGGACCGGGAACTCGATGGCGATGCCGCCGGCTTCACGGATGCCTTCGCGGATGCGCTCGGCCAGCACGAGGTGGTGGCGGTTGCAGGGCGACAGGTCGCTGCCGGTCTGGGCGATACCGATGATCGGCTTGCCCGAGCGAAGCTCTTCAAGGCTGAGGCCGAAGTTCAGGTACCGCTCCAGATAGAGCGAGGTCATGTCGACGTTGTCGGGATTGTCGAACCACGCGCGCGAGCGCAGCTTAGCGGGAGTCTTGTCGGTCATGGTGCGTTTCGTTTCGTTCGATCAGCGCGAGGCCGTGGAAAGGCGATAGATCATGACATGCTGGTAGGGCTTGCCGGGATCGACGCGGGTGGAGACGAAATTGGGGTGATTCGGGGCGTCGGGGAACTTCTGCGGTTCCAGCGCGATGCCGTCACCCATGCGGTAAACGTGGCCGTTCTTGCCGATGAAGGTGCCGTCCAGGAAGTTGCCGGAGTAGAACTGCACGCCGGGTTCGGTGGTCAGCAGTTCCAGCACGCGGCCCGAAACCGGGTCTTCGAGGCGGGCAGCCAGTTCGGGGGTCTTGGTCACGCCCTTGTCGAGCGCGAAGTTGTGATCGTAGCCGCGGCCCTTGACGATCTGGTCGTCGCGGCCATCGCGGATGCCTTCGCCGACCAGGCGGGCCTTGCGGAAGTCGAACACGGTGCCCGAAACGTCGCGCAGTTCGCCGGTCGGGATCAGCTTGTCGCTGACGGGCGTGTAGTGGCTGGCCGGGATCGTCAGGAGATCCTGGGTCGCGTCGCGCGGGCTGCCTTCACCGGCCATGTTGAAGATGGCGTGATTGGTCATGTTGAGCACGGTCGGCTTGTCGGTCGTGGCGTCGAACACGATCTTGAGGTTGCCCTGCTCGTCCAGCGAGTAGGTCACTTTGGCCTTCACGGTGCCGGGATAGCCGGCATCGCCGTCAGGGCTGACGAGCGAGAACACGGCGGTCGCCACCGGGCCCGACTTGACCGATTCGACCTTCCAGTTCTGGACATCGAAGCCCTTGCCGCCGCCATGCAGCGACTGGCCGTGGTCGTTCTGGGGAAGCTGGTAGGTCTTGCCGTCCAGCGTGAACTGGCCGTTCGCGATGCGGTTGCCATAGCGGCCGATGGTCGCGCCCCAGTAGTTGGGATGCGTCTCGAAGCTGGCAAGGTCATCGTAGGACAGCAGCACGTCGGCAACCTTGCCGTCGCGATCGGGTGCGTTCAGCTTCCAGAGCGTGGCGCCGAAGCTGAGGATCGTGGCCGAAATGCCGTTGGCGGCCTTCAGTGTCACCGCCGTGACGGCAGAGCCATTGGAAAGCGTGCCGGCAGGAGCCTGCGAGGCATCGGCGGCGAAGGCCGCGCCCGGAAGGGCGCAAGCAAGAGAAAGCGCGGAGGAAGTCACAAATACCTTGCGCAGAATCCTCATTCCCTTAGCTCCCATTTCGTTTCTGTATGTACGGACGAATCTCGGTGTGTTCCGGCGCCCTGGGCGGTGCTTTGGCCCATTGACGACGACGTTCCGCGCATATAGTCCGACAAATAGAAAGAGCGCAAGCCGGTTTGCCACAGGACCCGGCAGTTCTGTTATGAGAGGATAGACATGCCCCCAGTGGTTTCATCTGGAGATGCCCCCGTGCTTCATGCACCGCAGGCGGGCGTCCGTTACGGCCCCGCGCTTGCGCTGCTTGCCAGCCTGTTCTTCATGTGGGGCTTCATCACGGTCATCAACAACACGCTGCTGCCGCACCTGCGCGCCGTGTTCGACCTTAACTACACCCAGACGACGCTGATCGAATCGGTGTGGTTCATCGCCTATTTCTTCGCCTCGATTCCCTCGGCCAAGCTGATCGAACGGATCGGTTACCAGAAGTCGCTGGTCACCGGCCTGCTGATCATGGCGGCGGGCGCGCTGGGCATGATGCTGGCCGCCAGCATCCCGTCCTACGGCGTGACGCTGGTCATGCTCTTCGTGATCGCCAGCGGCATCACCCTGCTTCAGGTGGCGGCGAACCCTTACGTCGCCGTCGTCGGCAAGCCCGAGACCGCTTCCTCGCGCCTCAATCTGGTGCAGGCGCTGAACTCGATGGGCACCATGCTGGCGCCGATGTTCGGTGCTTACCTGATCCTCGGTCGTTCGAAGAGCGGCACGGCCGTTGCCGGCACCGTGCTGACCCCCGCCGAGCGCATTGCCGACGCGCACTCGGTGATCCTGCCTTACGCGCTTGTTGCGGTGGTGCTGGTGGTTCTGGCCGTCGTCATCGCCCGCTTCCCGCTGCCCGCGATGGGCTCGGCGAACTCGCGCGTTGCCAAGGACCAGCGCAAGAGCCTCTCGTTGTGGAGCCACCGCAACCTCGTGTTCGGCGTTCCGGCGATCTTCATCTACCTGATCGCGGAGATCGGCGTTGCTAATCTCTTCGTGAACTTCGTCAGCCAGCCCGACATCGCCAACCTCACCCATGAGCAGGCAGGCAAGTACCTGACCTTCCTGTGGGGCGGCATGATGGTCGGCCGTTTCGCCGGTTCGGCAATCATGCAGCGCTTCGACGCCTCGAAGGTCCTCGCCTTCTTCTCGGTCGGCGCGTTCCTGGTCATGATCACCACGGTCTTCGCGCATGGCCCGGTTGCCATGTGGTCGCTGATCCTCGTGGGCCTGTTCCACTCGATTATGTTCCCGACCATCTTCACGCTCGGCATCAAGGGCCTTGGCCCGCTGACCGAGGAAGGTTCGGGCCTGCTGGTCATGGCAATTGCCGGTGGCTCGCTGGTGATCGTGCAGGGCTGGCTTGCGGACACCTTCGGCTTGCAGAACTCGTTCCTGCTGACCGCCGTCTGCGAACTCTACGTGCTGTTCTATGCGCTGTGGGGCAGCAAGACGACGCATGCGGAACCGGATCTGGTTGTGCAGCCTGCCGAATAAGGCAGCGCGTTCAGCGATAAATGAAAAGGCCCCGGCGAGCGATCGCCGGGGCCTTTTGCTTTGGGTGTAAATGACCGGCTTGGCTCCGGTCCCAAACCACCTCAGAGCGCTCCAACTCCGTCATCCCCGCCTTCGCGGGCGGGGATGACGGGGTTTATGTTGTGAGCGCGTGGAATCGGGACGGAATGGTGAGGGAGGGAATCACTCCCCTCCGGCCGGAAGCTCCATCGCGCTGCGCGTATCCTCCAGCGCCAGATCGACCAGCACGTTCATCGCTTCCGCCGCGCCGGCCGCGTCGCCAGCCGCGATGGCGTCGTAGACGCGCACGTGGTCGGGGATCGGGTTGCGGGGCAGGGCGCGGGCGCGCTGCTTGAACTGGGTGGTCCAGTTCACCGCCGCCCCGATCGAGGCGCTGAGCACCAGCAGGGCGTCGTTACGGGTCGCCTGGAGAATCGCGTTGTGGAAATCGCGATCCGCCGCGCGGCCGGCCTCGGTGGTGAGCGTGTGCCGGCGCATTGCCGCCAGCGCGTCCTTCATCACCTTGAGGTCGTTCTTGTCGCGGCGCTGCGCGGCAAGGCGGGCGGCGGCGGGCTCGACGATGGCGCGCAGCTCGAACAGGCTGCGCACGAACTCGATATCCGGCTCCCCCGCGAAAGCCCAGCCCAGCACTTCGGGGTCCAGCAGGTTCCAGCGATCCCTTGGCAATACCCGCGTTCCGGCCTTGGGACGGCTTGCGACCAGACCCTTCGCCGTGAGTACCTGAATGGCTTCCCGATAGGCACTCCGCGACACCTGGAGCTCCTCGGCGAAGGCAACTTCACCAGAAAGAATATCCCCGGGCGCATATTTGCCGGACAAGATGGCCGTTCCCAGTTTATGGGCGATTGCACCGTGCAGGCGGCGGCCCGGACCCCGGGCCTCGTCGGCCGGCCTTGCACTTTCTTCATCGTTCACGAAATTGGCTTCTGACACTGTTACAGGCACCTCCCGAAAGGAACCTAACAGCCCTTTCAGCGTGAAGGAACGACAAACATTGCGTTTCCTGTGCGCTCGGAATATGTCGGAGTAAATAGGGAGACCCCAAATGACCGAATTCCGTTCCATCGTGGCCGCAACCGGTGAGCCCCAGGGCGAGCCGCTGGCCGTGAACGGCACTGCCGATGTCGCTGCCGCCTGCGCCGCAGCCGCTGCGGCTTTCGATACCTACCGTGCAACCGACCGTGAAACCCGCGCTTCGTTCCTGGAGCGAATCGCTGACGAGATCCTCGCCATCGGTGAGCCGCTGATCGAGGCCTACATGGCCGAGAGCGGCCTGCCGCGTGCGCGCGGTGAGGGCGAGCGTGGCCGCACCATGGGCCAGCTGCGCATGTTCGCCGATGTCGTCCGCAAGGGCCAGTGGCAGCAACTGCGCATCGATCCTGCCCTGCCGGACCGCGCCCCGCTGCCCCGTCCCGACCTGCGCCTGCGCATGATCCCGGTCGGCCCGGTCGCCGTATTCGGCGCATCGAACTTCCCGCTCGCCTTCTCGACCGCCGGTGGCGACACCGCTTCGGCGCTCGCCGCCGGTTGCCCGGTCGTGGTCAAGGGTCACCCCGCCCACCCGATCACCGGCAGCCTGATTGCCGCCGCGATCGCCAAGGCGGTCAAGGACGCCGGCCTTCCCGAAGGCGTGTTCCAGCACCTTGTCGGCCCGTCGAACGAACTCGGCGCCGCTCTGGTTCAGGATCCGCGTATCGCTGCGGTTGGCTTCACCGGCTCGCGCGGTGGCGGTCTCGCCCTCGCCAAGCTGGCGCAGGCCCGCGAAGTGCCGATCCCGGTCTATGCCGAAATGTCGAGCATCAACCCGGTCCTGCTGCTTCCCGAAGCGCTGAAGGCGCGCGGCGAAGCACTTGGCACAGCATTCGTCGGTTCGCTGACGATGGGCGCAGGCCAGTTCTGCACCAACCCCGGCCTGATTCTGGCCGTCGAGGGTGAAGGTCTGGACGCATTCGTCGCTGCCGCCACCGGCGGCGTGTCGGAAGCCAAGCCGCAGACCATGCTGACCACCGGAATCGCCGCCGCTTATGCCAAGGGCGTGGAAGCGCTTGAAGGCAATGCGGGCGTCGAGACCATCGCCAAGGGCGAAGAAGGCAGCAAGACCACCGGCGGTGCGATCCTGTTCCAGACCACGGCTGCACAGTTCCTCGCCGACAAGGCGATCGGCCACGAAGTGTTCGGCGCTGCGTCGATCGTCGTGCGCTGCAAGGACGAAGCCGAACTCGCCAGCCTGCTCGAAGGTCTTGAAGGCCAGCTGACCGCCACCCTGCACATGGACGAAGCCGACGAAGCCGCCGCTTCGCGCCTGCTGCCGGTGCTGGAACGCAAGGTTGGCCGTATCCTCGTCAACGGTTGGCCGACCGGCGTCGAAGTGTGCCACGCGATGGTGCACGGCGGCCCGTTCCCCTCGACCTCCGACCCGCGCACCACGTCGGTCGGCAGCCTTGCGATCGACCGCTTCCTGCGTCCGGTCAGCTACCAGAACTTCGCACAGGGCCTGCTTCCGGCAGAACTGCGCGACGCAGCCTACGGTGACGGCGCCCCGCGCCTGATCGACGGCACGCTTACCCTCTAATCAGCCCACCCAATCCCCGCGGCGCGCTCCCCCAAGAAGGCGCGCCGCGGATCGGGCTAAGACGCCCCGGGAGAGATCCATGACTTACCTTCGCCTGCTCCAGCATCGCGCGCCCGACGGCGTGCGCTCCGTTATCCTTGCCGAGGGCGATGCCGCCCACTTCCTTCAGGGCGTCACCACCACCCGCGAACTCGCCCAGCGCGCCATCGCCGAAGGCGTGACGCTGGCCGAGGCCGCCAAGGCTTGCGCTGCGGGCGAAGCGGTCGACATCAAGGCCGAATTCGCGGCCGGCACCCTGCTGGCCCCGATCGACCACGACGATTCCGCGCACCTGCTGATGACCGGCACCGGCCTGACGCACCTTGGCTCGGCCGAAGGCCGCAACAAGATGCACGCCGCCGCCGCCTCGGGTGAGCACGTCACCGATTCCATGCGCATGTTCCTTGAGGGCCTGGAAGGCGGCAAGCCCGCTGCCGGCACCGAAGGCCAGCAGCCGGAATGGTTCTACAAGGGCGACGGCCAGCTGCTCGTCGGCCCCGGCGAAGCGCTGACAATGCCTGCGTTCGCCAAGGACGGCGGCGAAGAGCCCGAACTGGCGGGCATCTATCTCGTCGGCGAAGACGGCAATGTCTACCGCCTCGGCCTCGCGCTCGCCAACGAGTTCTCGGACCATGTGACCGAGCGCCACAACTACCTCTGGCTCGCCCACTCGAAGCTGCGTCAGGCCGCGCTTGGCCCGGAACTGCTGCTCGGCACCCCGCCGGAGAAGATCGAAGGCACCAGCAAGATCGTGCGCGATGGCGAAACGATCTGGGAAAAGCCCTTCCTCTCGGGCGAGGCGAACATGTCGCACACGTTCGCCAACCTTGAGCACCACCACTTCAAGTACGACCTGTTCCGCCGTGCCGGCGACGTGCACGTCCACTTCTTCGGCACCGCCACGCTCTCGTTCAGCGACGGCGTGCAGACGCAGGAAGGCGACGTGTTCGAGATCTCGGCCGCGCCGTTCACCCTGCCGGTCGCCAACCCGCTCGCCCGCGCTGCCGCTCCGGCTGCGCCGACCATGACCGTGAAGGCGCTCTGAGCCATGGATCCGATCCGCATTGCCATCGTTGGCGTGGGCAAGATCGCCCGCGACCAGCACATCCCCGCCATCGAAGGCAACCCGAACTTCAGCCTGGGTGCCACGGTCAGCCCGCATCATCGCGGCCCCGAAGGCATCCCGCACTTCAGCAGCCTTGAAGACCTGATCGAGAACGGCCCGGCCATCGACGCGGTGGCGCTCTGCACCCCGCCGCAGGTCCGTTACGATCTGGCCGCGCTGGCGCTGTCGAAGGGCATGCACGTGTTCCTCGAAAAGCCACCGGGCGCCACGCTGGCCGAAGTGGCCGCGCTGGAAAGCCGCGCCGAGAAGGTGGGCGCGTCGCTGTTCGCATCGTGGCACTCGCGCTACGCCGCCGGTGTCGCTCCGGCCCGCGCCTGGCTGGCAGAGCGCACCATTCTCAGCGCCAAGATCATCTGGCGCGAGGACGTGCGCGTCTGGCATCCGGGTCAGGACTGGATCTGGGAGCCGGGCGGTCTTGGCGTGTTCGATCCGGGCATCAATGCCCTGTCGATCGCCACGCACATCATGCCGCGCCCGTTCTTCCTGAAGGATGCCACGCTCAGCCTGCCGGCCAACCGCGCCGCGCCGATCGCCGCCGATATCGAGTTCCGCGATACCGCCGGGGCCGAAATCCACATGGACCTCGACTGGCGCCAGACCGGCCCGCAGTCGTGGGACATCATTGTCGAGACCGACGCGGGAACGCTGAAGCTCGCCAATGGCGGTGCCGTGCTCACCCTGCCCACCGGCACCGAGCACAATGAGGACATGGAATATCCCGGCCTCTACGCGCGCTTCGCCAACCTGATCCGTGGCGGCCGCAGCGATGTGGACATCGCGCCGCTGCGCCTCGTCGCCGACGCATTCCTGCGCGGCAAGCGCGAACTCGTCGAAGAATTCCACGACTGATATTCCCGGGAGAGGACAAAAAATGTTGAAGGCGATTCGCCGCACCACTGCTGCTGGCCTGCTGAGCGCCACCTCGCTCGCAGGCACGGTCTCGACAGTGGCCCATGCCGATACCAACGGCCAGCCGACCACCGCGACGATCGAAGCCGACAAGCCCGGCCCGGTTTACCACAAGGAAGTCTTCACCCAGTTCGCCGAGCACCTTGGCACCGGGATCTACGGCGGCCTGTGGGTCGGCAAGAACAGCAAGATTCCGAACACCAACGGATTCCGCAACGACGTCGTCACGGCGCTGCGCGAGTTGCAGGTGCCGGTGATCCGCTGGCCCGGCGGCTGCTTCGCCGACGAATACCACTGGCGTGAAGGCATCGGCGCGCCGAACAAGCGTCCGGTCAAGGTCAACACCCACTGGGGCGGCGTGACCGAGCCCAATGCCGTGGGCACCCACGAATTCTTCGAACTGCTGCGCCAGGTGGGCGCGGAAGCCTATATCGCCGGCAACGTCGGTGACGGCACGCCGCGCGAAATGGCCGAATGGGTCGAATACATGACCGCGCCTGCCGGATCGCTGGCGGACGAACGTGCGCGCAACGGCCACAAGGAACCGTGGAACGTCGCCTACTTCGGCGTCGGCAACGAGCTGTGGGGTTGCGGTGGCAACATGCGCCCCGAATTCGCCGCCGACGAGACGCGCCGCTATGCGACTTTCGTGAAGGCCCCGGCCGGCACCAAGATCCTCAAGGTCGCCTCGGGCGCCAATGTCGACGACTACAACTGGACCGAGACGATGATGCGCGTCGCCGGCGGTAACGTCGACGGCCTCTCGCTCCACTATTACACGCTGCCCGAAGGCGGTTGGCCGCCCAAGGCCGATCCGGTCAATTTCGACGAGCGCGGCTGGGCCGATACGCTCAACGAAGCGCGCCGGATGGACGAACTGATCACCAAGCACTCGGCGATCATGGACAAGTACGATCCCGCGAAGAAGGTCTTCCTCGCGGTCGACGAATGGGGCGCCTGGTACGCTCAGGATCCGGGCACGCATCCGGGCTTCCTGCGCCAGCAGAACACCCTGCGCGATGCGCTGATCGCCTCGGTCCACCTGGACATCTTCGCCAAGCATGCGGACCGCGTGCGCATGACCGCCATCGCCCAGATGGTGAACGTGCTGCAGGCGATGATCCTGACCGACGGCAGCAAGATGGTGCTGACGCCGACCTACTGGGTCTTCGACATGTACAAGCCGTGGCAGGATGCGACGGTGTTGCCGATCCAGATCAAGTCGCCGTGGTATGCAAAGGACGAATTCACGATGCCGGCCGTCAGCGGCTCGGCGGTGAAGGGCAAGGACGGCAAGATCCACGTGGGTCTGTCGAACCTCGATCCGAACCAGCCCAACACCGTGACGATCAAGCTCGATGGCGTTTCGGCAGGGGCCGTCACCGGCAAGATCCTGACGGCACCGGCGATCAATTCGCATAACACCTTCGACGCACCCAGCGTGGTGAAGCCGGAGGCGTTCTCGGGCGCGAGCGTGCAGGGCGGCAATCTTGTCGTCACCCTGCCGGCCAAGTCGGTCGTGGTGCTCGAACTGCAATGAGCGTGAAGCACGTCCTTGGTGACTGGGGCACCACCCGCCTGCGGCTGTTCCGCATGGATGGTGGTGATGTGGACGCCCGGCTCGATGGGCCGGGCGCGCTCGCCGGCAATGCCGAGGGCGCGCTGGCCGAAAGGCTGGACGTCTGGAAGGCGGAAGGGGCGCTGTCCGAAGTCGTGCTTTGCGGCATGGCCGGCGCTCCGGGTGCACTCGTCGCGGCAGGCTATGCGGCCTGTCCGGCGGATGCGGTCCAGTGGCTGTCGTCGCGCACCCGGCTCGAAGTGGCCGGCATCCCGGTCTCGGTGCTGCCGGGGCTGAGCTGCAAGGATTCCGAGGGCGTGCCCGAAGTGATGCGGGGCGAGGAGGCGCAAGTCTTCGGTGCCCTCGCGCTTCACCCCGAACTTGCCGTGGGCGAGCATCTGATCGCGCTGCCGGGCACCCACTGCAAGTGGGTCTCGGTGGTAAACGGTACCATCGTCGGCTTCCGTACCCACCCGACCGGCGAACTGTTTGCGTTGCTGGCAGGCCAGTCTACGCTGACCGGGCCGGATACGCCGGGTGAGGGCAGCTTCGACGATGGCTTCGCGCGCGGTCTCGACCGCTGCGAGGAACCGCTGACCGGCGCCCTGTTCGAAGCCCGCGCCGCGCGGATGCTCGATGGACGCTCGAAAGACTGGTCGCGCGGCTATATCTCCGGTCTGCTGATCGGCGGCGAAGTTGCCGCGCAAGTGCCGACCGGCATTACGGTGGTGCTGATCGGCGACCCGGCGCTTTCCGCGCTCTATGATCGCGCGCTGGCGGCCCGTGGCTGCACTTCGCGCAAGATCGATGGCGATGCGGCAGTCCTCGCCGGGCTCGCCATCGCGAAAGGACAGAAGGCATGAAGATCGAAGACGTTCTGGCCGCAGGCCATGCACCCGTTGTGGCGATCCTGCGCGGCATTCAGACCCATGAAGCGGTCGCCATCGGCGAAGCGCTAGTGGAAGCCGGCGTGCGCATCATCGAAGTGCCGTTCAACTCGCCTGATCCGGCCGGTTCTATCGGCGCGATGGTGCAGGCGCTGGGCGAACGCGCGGCCATCGGCGGCGGCACCGTGATCGGCACCGACCTTGCCGAAACGCTGGCCGGCGTCGGCGGTACTTTCATGGTTTCGCCCAATGTCGATCCGGCCGTCATCAAGCGCTCGATCGAACTGGGCATGGACGTTCTGCCCGGCTTCCTGACCCCGACCGAGGCTTTCGCCGCCGTGGCGGCAGGCGCCAGCGACCTGAAGCTGTTCCCCGGCTCGGTGCTGGGCAGCAGCTACATCAAGGCGATCCGCGAAGTGCTGCCCAAGCACAGCCGCGTCTGGGCCGTGGGCGGCGTCGGCGCTGCCAATGTCGCGGAATACCGCGCGGCGGGCGTCTACGGCATCGGCGTGGGCGGCAGCCTCTACAAGCCGGGCTTCGATGCCGCGACGGTCGGCGCCAAGGCGGCCGAGATCATCGCCGCATGGAACGCGGCCGGGGGCTGAGCATGATCCGTAAGTTCTCGTTCCTGCTCGGCCTCGCTGCGTTGGGGCTGACCGGCAGCGTCGGTGCCCAACAGACCGACGGAGCACCGACGCTTAATTCGCAGATGACCGGCGACCTCGTGGTCCACGACCCCGTCATCATCCGCGAGGGCGACACTTACTACGTCTTCTCCACCGTGGGCCGCTATGTCGGCATCAAGACCTCGAAAGACCTGAAGCACTGGACCGACGCGGGCGCCGTCTTCGCCGAGATTCCGGCATGGGCGAAGCAGGCCGTGCCCGGCACCGAAGGCATCTGGGCGCCGGACATCTCCTATGTGAACGGCGAATACCGGCTCTATTACTCGGTTTCGACCTTCGGCTCGAACCGCTCGGCCATCGGTCTTGCGACGAGCAAGACGCTCGATCCCAAGGCCAAGGGTTATGGCTGGAAAGATCAGGGCCTTGTCGTCATGTCCACGCATGACGATGACTTCAACGCCATCGATCCGAATTTTGTGCAGGACGATCAGGGCCGTCAGTGGCTCTCGCTCGGCAGTTTCTGGAGCGGGATCAAGCTGTTCCCGCTCGATCCGAAGACCGGCAAGGTGGCCCCGGGCACCGAGCCCTATTCGATCGCCCGCCGTCCTGCCCCTGCCGGCGGCCCGGCCCCGATCGAAGCGCCGTTCATCATCCAGCATGGCGGATGGTACTACCTGATCGCGTCCTACGACTATTGCTGCAAGGGCGCGAACAGCACTTATTACACCGTCATCTCGCGCTCGAAGAAGATCACTGGGCCCTACAAGGGGCAGGACGGCAGCGACATGATGCAGGGCGGCGGCACGATCCTGCTGCGCGCCGATCTGGAGGAGAAGCACCGCTTCCGTGGCCCCGGCCATGCGGGTGCCTTCACCGACAAGGACGGCACGACCTACCTCGCCTACCACGCCTACGACAAGGACAACCAGGGCCGCCCCACGCTGCGCATCGCGCCGCTGGTCTGGGGCGCCGACGGTTGGCCCGTGGCGCAATACTGAGACCCACCAGCTGACACCCCGGCTTTCGGGCCGGGGTGTCCTTTTCCCGCCCGGGGGGTGCGACCGGGACACCGCAACGAAACGAAATCACGGAAGAGGACCCCCATGAATTTTCCCCTTTCGCGCCGCGCCTTTGCTGCCGGGGCCGCGATGCTGCCGATGGCCTGCACGTCTGCCGGCAAGAACGCGCTCGGCTCGGCCCCTGCCGCGACCGGCGCGCCCGTTCCCGTCAATCCCCTGGTAAAGCAGCGCGCCGACGCGCAAGTCTTCCGCCACGACGATGGCTACTACTACCTGACCGGCTCTGTGCCCGAGTACGATCGTCTGGTGCTCCGCCGTTCCAAGACCGTCGCCGGTCTCTCGACGGCCGAGGAACGCGTGCTGTGGCGCCATGAATCCTCCGGCCCGATGTCCGGCTTCATCTGGGCGCCCGAGCTGCACCTGATCGACGGCCGCTGGTACATGTACTTCGCAGCGGGCCCGAGCGGCGGCGGCGAGGACGTGTTCCGCATCCGCACTTTCGCTATCGTCTGCGACGGACCCGACCCGATGACCGGCAACTGGAAGATCGCCGGCCAGTTCCAGCTGCCCACGGACAGCTTCAACCTCGATTCGACGAGCTTCGTCCATCGCGGCACGCGCTACTTCGCCTGGGCCCAGCGCGAGGCGGGGATCGACACCAACTCGAACCTCTACATCGCGCCGATGTCGGGCCCGCTGACGCTGGCCGCCGCGCCGACCCGCCTGTCGGTGCCGACGCTCGACTGGGAAATCCGGGGTTACAAGGTCAACGAGGCGCCCGCCGTGATCGAACACGCGGGCAAGCTGTTCATGACCTATTCGGCCAGCGCCACCGACGCGCGCTACTGCCTTGGCCTGCTGACGATCGACGCCGAAGCGAACCTGATGGACGCGAGCCTTTGGACCAAGTCGCAGCATCCGGTCTTCACCACCAACACCGCGACCTCGGTCTACGGCCCCGGCCACAACAGCTTCACCGTGGACGAGCAAGGCCGCCCGCTGCTGGTCTATCATGGCCGCGACTACGAGGCGATCCAAGGCGACCCTCTGTTCAACCCGGACCGCCACACCCGCGTCCAGCGCCTCTACTTCGACGCCTCGGGCAATCCCGATTTCGGCGTGCCGGTCGGCAATGGCGCGATGCCCGATCGCTTCATCTCGGTCGCCCGTCCGGGCACCTACATGGCGCACGAGGGCACGCGCATGACGAGCGCCGCAGTGCCGCTGCCGCAGACGCAGTTCCGCGTGGAAGACGCGGGCGAGGGCACCGTAACGCTCTCGCCGATTCTCCTGCGGGACCATTGCCTCGTCGCCACGGCGGACGGTTCGGTTTCCATCGCCCCGCGCGGTACCGGGCCTGAGAAGTTCCGCCGGACCAGTGCCGGCGGCGGCGCCGTGCGATTCGTCTCGGCCACCGATCAGTCCAAGTCGCTGGCAGTCGCTCCGGACGGCCTGCGCCTCGCCCCCGGCAAGGACGCCGCGAGCGCCTGGAAGGTCGATTGATCTTTTAAAAGTCGGACAACGGCACCTGCGTCTGCCTGACGCGGGTGCCGTATGCGACCATTGTGCAACACCTGCCCCGGCATTTTCGAGCCATATCCGTTTTTGGACTTGCACCCGATTAGTCGGACTAATAATTAGTCTGAGTAATGTGAAGGGGCATGGTATGGGCCAGCCCCACATGGGAGGGTTGATCCATGGCACTCAAGCCATTTGCATTCTGCACCGTATCCGTATTCGCGCTCAGCCTTGCGGGCGTAGCCCAGGCTCAGGACGCCGGCGCGCAGCCCGATACGGCAGCCGAACAGCCGACCGGGGACGACATCGTCGTCACGGGTGTGCGCGCTTCGCTCGAATCGGCGCAGAACATCAAGCGTCAGTCGATCCAGATCGTCGATTCGATCGTTGCTGAAGACATCGGCAAGCTGCCCGACAACACCGTGTCCGATGCGCTTCAGCGCGTAACGGGCGTCCAGGTGACGCGCGGTGCGGGCGAGGCCGGAACGGTTCTTATCCGCGGCCTGCCCAACACGGCCACCCTGCTCAACGGTCGCGAGGCATTCACGGGCACGGCGCGCGGCGTTGCGCTTCAGGATATCCCGGCCGAACTGCTTGCCGGTGTGGACGTCTACAAGACCAGCACCCCCGACCTGGTCGAGGGTGGTGTGGCCGGCGTGATCGACGTGCGCCTGCGTCGTCCGTTCGATTTCAATGGTCTGGAAGTGGCCGGTGGCGGCCGCGCCGTCTACTCCGATCAGTCGGACAAGTGGGGCTATCTCGGTAGCGCGCTGGTCAGCGATCGCTGGGAAACCGGCGCAGGCGAAATGGGCCTGATGCTGGCAGCGTCGTACAACCGCCGTCGTTTCGAAGACAATACCGCGTTCGACTTCGTGTCGAATCCCGATCCGGCGACGGGTAGCACGCTTGCCATCCCCGACACTGTGGGTGGCCTCTACACCAACGGCGACCGCCGGCGCATGGCGTACAACGGTTCGTTCCAATGGCGTCCTGCCCCGAACCTCGAAATCTATGTCGACGGTCTCTATACCCAGTACAAGAATCGCTACGACACCGACTTCTTCGTGGGCCTGCCAAAGGCCGGCAACGTCACGTCGGTCACGGCCAATCCTGACTATCCTGCCCTTGCGGACAGCGTGACGGTCAAGGACGCCTACACGATCACCAGCAACCAGGCATATCAGGACAAGACCACCACCTATCAGGTGAACGGTGGGCTCAAGTTCGATGCCGACGATCACACGACGATCACGACTGAGCTGACGTACAGCCGCAGCAAGATCCAGAATCGTAACATGATCGTCGACACGTCGTTCAACGCACCGACGGCGGTTTACCAGTTCGACGTGGGCGGCACGCCCAACATCGACATCCAGGGCGTTGACCTGACCGATCCGGCCAACTTCACGCTGCGCACGCTGTTTGACAACCACAGCGTCGCGACCAGCAAGCAGTGGGCATGGCGCGGTGATCTTGAGCACCGGTTCGACGACGGCTTCCTGTCGAACTTCAAGATCGGTGCACGTTACACCAACCGTCGCGTCGATTCGCAGGCAACTGCCTCGGTGCCGATCGCGGCCGCCAATCCGGTTCTCGTGAGCACGCTGCCCGACGGTTTCTGGGACCTTTCGCCGAATAACCTGGTCAAGGGCCGGGCCGGCATCGGTCGCTTCCTCGATGCCGATGGCGACTATCTGCTTGGCAACAGCGATATCGTCCGCAGCCTGTTCGATCAGCCCAACGGCGATCGTCCCTATGAGCCCAACCTGGCCTTCTTCGACATCGAGAAGACTTATGCGTTCTACGGGCAGGCAGGCTATCGCTTCGACATCGGCTCGGTGCCGGTGGACGGCGTGGTCGGCGCGCGCGTGGTCAACACCGTGCAGAATCTCGCGGGCAACGGCGTCGACAGCAAGCAGAACTACGTGAACGTCCTGCCGAGCATCAACATCCGCTTCGGCCTGACCGACAAGCTCAAGCTGCGTCTGGCCGCGGGCAAGACCATCACGCGCCCGAACTTCTCCGATCTCAACCCGCTCGTCACTTACGTGCCCAGCGGCTCGACCGGCAACCAGGCCTATGCGGGCACTGGCTCGGGCGGCAATCCGAACCTGAAGCCAATTCAGTCGGATGCCTACGACGCGACGCTTGAATACTACATCAACCACAGCACGTCGGTGACGGCGGCTGCGTTCTATCGCAAGTTCGACAATTACGTCGTGGTCTCTTCGGATCCCGAGGAATACCAGGGCCAGGAGTGGCTGGTCAGCCGTCCGCGCGGCGTAAAGGGTACGCTCAAGGGTGTTGAACTTGCCTATCAGCAGTTCTTCGACTTCCTGCCGGGCGCGCTCAGCGGCCTGGGTGCCCAAATCAACGGCACCTTCATGGACGGCAACTACGACGATCCGATCTTCGGCAGTCAGCGTCTGCCGAACGTGTCGAAGTATTCGTACAACATCGTGGCCATTTACGAGAAGTACGGCATCACGGCGCGTATGGCCTACAACTGGCGTTCGAGCTTCGTGGACAGCCTCAATTCGGGCGGCAGCCAGGCGAGCACCATCGTCGCCAGCCCGACCGGCCAGCTTGACTTCTCGGCCAGCTACGACGTGACGCCGGCCATCACGCTGACCTTCGATGCCACGAACATCACGGACCGTGTCTATCACGACCGGTTCAAGGGTCTGAACTCGATCACCGGCGAATACAGCAACACGCCGCGTGACACGCGCACCTACGACCGGACGTTCGAGTTCGGCGCGCGCTTCAAGTTCTAATTGCCAAGGGCAGACTGCGAGGCATCGCTAACGACGCATCGCGGTCTGCCACGGGCGGCCGGTTCCCGGGGTTTCTCTCCCAACATCACCCCGGGGACCGGCCGCTCTTGTTTTTTCTGGATAATGACTGCCAGACGCTCGCCGGACCATGAAAGGGTAACGATGCGCGGAAATCTACGGACTGTCCTTGCCACCGCGGCGCTTCTTGCCACGGCGGCCAGTCCGCCAGCCGCCGATCGACCTCCGGTTGCCGTTGCCGCACACGCCGCGGCAAAGCTGGACATTGCCGCCATCGCCAAGGCCCGCTTCGGCAACGACGCCGCCTGGTACCAGCAGCGCATTCCCTTCTTCGAAAGCGCCGATCCGAAGATCGATGCGGTCTATTACTACCGCTGGGGTCTGTTCCGCGCGCACCAGCGCGACCTTGGCGCGCAGGGCTACATCACCACCGAATTCGCGGATGATGTGGGCTGGCAGCGCGAACCTTTCGCCAGCCTCAATGACGCCAGCGGCTTCCACATCGCCGAAGGGCGCTGGCTGAACGACCGCCGCTTCACCGACGACTACGTCAACTTCATGTACGAAGGCGGCAACGACCGTCACTTCACCGACTATATGGCGGACTCGGTCTGGGGCCGTTATCTCGTCGATGGCGACAGGCAGGCCTTGCTCGCGCATCTCAAGACGATGCGGCACGTCTACCGCCTGTGGGACGAGAAGTTCGACTTTTCCAAGGGCCTCTATTTCGTCGAGCCGCTGCTCGATGCGACCGAGTATACCGTCTCCTCGATCGATGCCTCGGGCGGCAAGGACGGGTTCCGGGGCGGGGATTCCTTCCGGCCCTCGATCAACAGCTATATGTTCGCGAATGCCCGCGCGCTGTCGAAGATGGCGGAGATGGCAGGCGATACCGCGATGGCCAAGGAATATGCCGAGCGGGCCGAAGCGCTGCGCACGCATGTCCTTCAGGACTTGTGGAACCCCTCGCTGGGCCACTTCGCCGACCGCTATCAGGTGAACACCGAATTCGCGAAATATTGGGATCCGATCCGCAATCGCGAACTGGTCGGCTACCTGCCGTGGATGTTCGACCTTGTGCCGGACGATGCCAAATATGCGTCCGCATGGTCGCATCTGCTCGATCCGAACGGACTTGCCGGCAAGGCGGGCATGCGTACGGTCGAGAAGGGCTACGAGTACTACATGCGCCAGTATCGCTATCTGGGCGATGCGCGCGAGTGCCAGTGGAACGGCCCGGTCTGGCCTTACCAGACGACGCAAGTGCTGACCGCGATGGCCAACCTGCTCGACCACTACGACGATCACGGACCGGTCACGCGCAGTGACTACATGCAGATGCTGCGCCAGTACACGCAGCTCCATTATCAGGGCGGCAGGCTCGATCTCGAGGAGGACTACGATCCCGAGACCGGCAAGCCCATCGTTGGGCTGGATCGCAGTCATCACTACTTCCACTCGGGCTATCTGGACCTGATCATGACCGGCCTCGTCGGCGTCCGCCCGCGCGCGGATGACGTGCTGGACGTGAACCCACTGCTGCCCGCCGCGACGGACGCGCAGGCGCTGGGCTGGTTCCACATCGAGCGCGTGCCCTATCATGGGCACGAGGTTTCAGTGACCTGGGACGCCGATGGCAAGCGCTATGGCCGCAAGGGGCTGACGGTTTCGGTCGACGGTACGGAACTCGCCCATCGCGATGATCTCGGCCGCATCGAGGTTCCGCTGGCCCGCAAGGCGAATGCACCCATCGCGCGCGAGACCGATCTCGCCGTGCAGCTGGTACGCGGCAACTATCCCATGGCTTCGGCGTCGTCCGGCACCGAGGCGGAAAACCTGCACGATGCCATCGACGGCCGCGCTTGGTTCTATCCGGAGCTTCCCAATGGCTGGGATTCGGCCGCCGGCAAGGCGGACCAGTGGTACGCGGTGGACTTCGGCAAGCCGGTCACGCTCGGCAGTACCGAACTCGCCTTCTTCGCGGACGGCGCCAAGTTCGCGGCCCCGCGCAAGGTGCAGTTGCAGGTATGGAAGGACGGGAAGTGGCAGCAGGTCGCCGCGCCCGTCGCGGCTCCGCTTGCAAATGGCGTGACCCGGCTTGCATGGTCGCCGGTCACTGCGGAACGCCTGCGCGTGACGATGAGCCCGGCGAACGGAAAGGCCATTCGCCTCGCCGAGCTGAAGGCCTTCGCTGACTGAAATATTTAACCTTACCAACGAGTAAACCGCAGATTTCGATCCGAAATTATCCGCGATTGAGGCCTCTATCCCTCATGTCGCACGGATATCCATTCGCTTCGCTGATCGCGGGGGTCTCTTCCTTCGTCGATCTCTCGTTGGTGATGCCCCAGTGGCTGGCAGGGGTGGCATCGGTCCACGTGGTATGCACGGTGCTGTTCATGGGACTATTCAAGCACGAGACCCGATAATGTCCGGTCTCGTGCCTGATGGCGTTCCGGATCAGCCCCCGGCGGCGTTCGCCAGCAGTTCGGGCGTCAGCACTTGCGGAAGCTGCACGGCCTTACCGTCCCGCCCATACCACATGTAAAGCGGCACGCCGGCGGCGCCTTGGGCGGTGAGGTAGCGTGTGATCTCCGGATCGCGCCGCGTCCAGTCGCCGCGCAGCACGATGACGCCGGCCTTGTCGAACGCGGCCTTGGTATCGGCGCGTTCGATGGCGACTTCCTCGTTGACCTTGCAGGTGAGGCACCAGTCGGCGGTCATCCACACGAAGACCGGCTTGCCCGAGGCGCGGGCCTCGGCAAGCGCCTTCTCGCTGAAGGGCTTTACGTCGAGCAGCGAGTTTACCGACGCGGACGGCGGGGCAGGCTGCGGCAGCACGATAAGGGCAAGGGCCGCGACCAGCACGGCAACGCTGGCGGCCGGGCGTGCGGAGCCGCCCTTGCGCTGGGTCCGGCCCATCACGAAGAGCGCCGCCAGGACCAGCACGAGGCCGAGCAGCGCAAGGCCCGTGAACAACGGCCCGCCGACTTTCCACGTCAGCCATGCCAGCGCCAGCGCGGTAAGCCCCATCGGCAGCGCCAGCCAGCGGCGGAACGTCACCATCCACTTGCCGGGACGCGGCATGCGCTTCCTCAGCGCCGGGATGAAGGCCACGGCAAGGAACGGCAGCGCGATGCCAAGGCCGAGCGCGGCGAAAAGCGCCATGGCGGGCAGTACCGGCAGCAGCAGCGCTGCGCCCATCGCGCTCGCCATGAACGGCCCGGTGCAGGGCGTTGCCACGAAAGCGGCGAGCAGGCCGGTGACGAAGGCGCCTCTTGTGAAGCTGGATGGCGACCCGCCCGAGACGAAGCCCGGCACGGTCAGTTCAAACAGCCCCAGCAGGTTGGCGGTTATCGTGGCCGCCAGCAGCAGCAACGCCACCACCACCAGAGGCTCCTGCAACTGGAACGCCCAGCCCACTTCCTGACCGCCCGCGCGCAGAGCCAGCAAGACGCCGCCGAGCGCGAGGCAGGCGAGCACGACGCCCGCCGTATAGGCCAGTCCCTCGATCCGTGCATGGGCCTCGCTCTCGCCCGCGCGGGCAAGGCTCAGCGCCTTGAGGCTGAGGATTGGGAAGACGCAGGGCATGACGTTGAGCAGCAGGCCGCCCGCCAGCGCGGCCAGCAGCAGCACGGGCAGGGGTGCCAGCGAAGGCGCGGCGCCACCTTCCGAACTGGTCGCAATCGGGGTGCCGCCGGTGGGCACGGGACCGGGCTTTGCCGCGAAGGCGATGCCGTCGCCTGCCGCGTTGAGGCGCAGCACGCCGGTCAGGGTCCCGGTGGTCTGCGGATCGAGTTTGGCGCGCGGGATAGTGACGATCAGCTGGTTGCCGTTCCACGCGAAAGTCTGCGCGGCGCCGTAGTCGACCAGCTTGTCCTCGCCGACGAAGATATGCGGTCCCTCCAGCGGCGTGGTCGCGGGCAGGGGAATGGCGATGCGGACGGTTTTCGCATCGATGGCGAAAGTGCCGGCGGCGTCGAGCGGGGCGGGCAGGCGGCGGGTCCATTCGGTGAAGCGCGGATCCTCGGGAGCCGCCTTTGCACCGATGCCGCCCACCGGCACTTCGACCGCGAGTTCGGCGCGTTCGGGCACGCAGATCTGCTCGGTACAGGCCAGCCACTGGGCGGCGAGCCGGATCGGCAGGCGGCTGCCCGGCGCGGCGTTGGCGGGCAGGGTGACCGGCACGAGCAGGGCATAGTCATGCTCGAAAACGTGATTCATCAGGCCCGAGACAACGAGCGTCTGCGGCACCGGATAACGCGGCGCGCCCGCCCTCGCGCCTTCGGGCAGCGTCCAGTCGAGCTGCATGCCGAAACCCGCATCGCCCGGATTCGACCAGTAGCCGTGCCAGCCCGCCTCGGGCTTCATGTGGATGGCGATGGTGGTCTCGCCCCCCGGCGCGGCAGTGGGACCGGCAACAAGTTCGACGGCAATATGGGTGGGCGCGGCGCCGGATTGGGCTTGAGCCGCAAAGGGCACGAGCAGCAGTACCAGCAATTGACACAGGAATGTCACGGAGAGGCGGTAGCGGCGCGTTTTCATGAAACTCCCGTAGTTGCCGAGGGTTGCGGCCGAACTTGTGTGGTTCGGGCGGTCCGGTCCTGCCAGCATCTGCGCCCAACGCCTCCAGATTTCAAGGAAGACCCCTCATGCGCCTCTTCTCCACCTCGCTCGCTTCGATGGCGATAGCCCTTGCGCTTCCGGTTTCGGCGTTGGCGGAGGAGGCGCCCGCCGCTCCGGCCATGCCGGCCGTGACAGAGCAAGTGCCACAGGGGGCGCCGAAGCTGATCGTGGCTATCGCGGTGGATCAGTTCTCCGCCGATCTCTTCGCGCAGTACCGCGAACACTACACGAAAGGCTTCGCGCGCCTGCTGCAAGGCGCGGTCTTTGCGCAGGGCTTCCAGTCGCACGCGGCGACCGAGACGTGCCCCGGCCACTCGACGATCCTGACCGGCGTGCACCCCGCGCGCACCGGGATCACTGCGAATTCGTGGTTCGTCCCCGGCATCGCGCGCGCGGCCAAGGAAGTCTACTGCGTGGAGGATGAAAACGATCCGAAGTCCACGCCCGAGGCGGTGACGGTGAGCCCCGGGCACTTGCTGGCTCCCACGCTGGGCGACCTGATGAAGCACGCCAATCCCCGGACCATCAACGCTGCCGTCTCCGCCAAGGACCGCGCGGCCGTGATGATGAGCGGGCACGATACCGATGCGGTCTACTGGATCGGCGACAGCGGCTTCACCACGTTCCCGGGGCGCCGCGCGGGCAAGGCCGCCGCAGCCGAGAACGCCGTCCTGACTCAGCGCGTGGCTGCCGGTGACGGCCCGCTGCCCGTCCCCGGCTGGTGCGGCAATGTCGACCGCGCGACCCCGATCGGGGACTTCACGATCGGCACCTACCGCTTCCCCCTCGCCGCCGGGGACTTCAAGTCCTTCGTCAACGGCCCGCGCGTCGACACCGCGACGGCCGAGATGGCCGTGCGCGTGGTGGACGAACTCGGCCTTGGCAAGGATGCGGTGCCCGATGTGCTGTCGGTCAGCTTCTCGGCCACCGACAGGGTTGGCCACGCCTACGGCACCGAGGGTGTCGAGATGTGCGTGCAGATGAACGTGCTCGATCAGGCGCTGGGCTATCTGTTCGACCAGCTCGACGCGCGCGGGATCGATTATGAGGTCGTGCTCACCGCCGACCACGGCGGCTTCGATGCGCCCGAGCGCCAGCAACTGCGCGGCAATCCCGATGCAGTGCGGATCGACACGGCGCTGACCGCCAAGGCGCTGGCCGCCGCCGTCACACAGGATACCGGCATTTCAGTCGCGAACGGCCCGCTGTTCTACGGCGCGGGGGAATCGGGCAGCGTATGGCTTTCGGCCGAACTGAACGAGGCGCAGAAGACGAAAGTCACGGCCGCGCTGGTCGCTCGGCTCAAGGCCAACCCGCAGATTGCGGCGGTCTATAGCGAGGACGAGCTAATGAAGATACCGGTGCCCAAGGGCAATCCGCAGGACTGGACGATCGAGCAGAGAGTGCGTGCCTCGTTCGTGCCCGGCCGCTCGGGCCCGGTGCAGATGCTGACCCGGCGCGGCGTCGTCCCCGGCAAGGCATCGCCGGGCAAGGTCGCCACGCACGGCAGTGTCTGGGATTACGACCGCCGCGTGCCGATGCTGTTCTGGCGCAAGGGCATGACCGGCTTCGAGCAGCCCACCCCGGTCGAAACGGTGGACATCGCGCCCACCCTTGCGGCGACTGTCGGCCTTGCCGCGCCGGCCGGCACCTGGGACGGAAGGTGTCTCGACATCGACGCGTCGGAGGCCGATAGCTGCCGTCGATGAACGACTCGGCAGCAAGGCTCGATACTGCGGCGGATCGCCGCGACCTGATTATCCTCGGCGGCGGTCTCGTCGGCATGACGCTGGCGCTCGCCGCCGCCAAGGCGGGGATCACCAGCCACGTGATCGACCGCGCCGATCCGGCGGACCTGACCGCCGAAGGCGCGGACGGTCGCGCCTCGGCAATCTCCACCGCGAGCTGGAACCTGTTCGGGAAGATCGGCCTCGCCGCCGCGCTGGAGGGGCTTGGCTGCCCGATCGCTTCGATTGCCGTGACCGACGGGATGAAGCCCGGCCGGATCGACTTCACGCCGAAGCCGGACGAAGGCTCGCTGGGCTGCATGTTCGCCAACCGCGATCTGCGCATCGCCCTGTTCGAGGCGGCGAAGAAGCAGCCGAACATCGCCTGGCACGTGAAGACCGAGGCGGTTCGCCGTGACCGTGGGCCACACGGTGTCGAGGTGGAGCTGTCCGATGGCCGCGTGCTCAAGGCGAGCCTGCTGGTCGCCGCCGAAGGCCGCCAGTCGCCCACCCGCGACGAGGCCGGCTTCGCGCTCGCCAAGTGGGACTACAAGCACCGCGCCATGGTGACCGGGCTGTTCCACGACAAGCCGCATGAGAACACGGCTTGGGAAATCTTCTATCCTGCCGGGCCCTTCGCGTTGCTGCCGCTGCTGGACGATGCCGAAGGGCGCCACCGCAGCGCGCTTGTCTGGACCGTGGCCGAGAAGGACGCGGCGGGCGTCATCGCCATGAGCGACGCCATGTTCGTCAACGAGGTTGAGAGCCGGATGCACGGTGTGTTGGGTAAGATCTCGCTTTCGGCCCCGCGCATGAGCTATCCGCTGCGCTTCCACCACGCGGGCCATGTGATCGACGAGCGCCTCGCCGTGATCGGTGATGCGGCGCACGGCATGCACCCGATTGCCGGGCAGGGCCTCAATCTTGGTCTGCGCGACGTGGGCGCGCTGGTCGAAGTGTTGACCGAGGGCATGCGTCTGGGGCTGGAGCCGGGCGATATGCAGCTGCTCAAGCGCTACGAGAAGTGGCGCAGCCTCGATGCCTTCATGGTCATGTCGGTGACCGATGGGCTCACCCGCCTGTTCGGCGTTCCCGGCCGCCTGCCCAGCGCCGTGCGACGACTCGGCATGGGCGCGGTGCAGCGCATTCCCACGCTCAAGCGCTTCTTCATGGACGAGGCGCGGGGCATGTCGGGCAAGTTGCCGGAATTGCTTCAGGGCTGAGGGCCCGGGCGTTAGCCCCTTTCACCCGCGAAATCTGGCTATCATCCGATAGCTCCGTCGCCCCCGCGCAGGCGGGGGCCCCGCTTCCTTGTCTCCACGCCTCAAGTGCGCGGAGGCGACGAGGATTTTCGTTAATTTGATTAGAGTTGAGGGCCGAAAACCCTCACTCCTCGCCGGTCGGTTCCGGATCCGGCGTGGGGCTCGCCTCCTCGCCCGGAGCTGCCAGCGGGCTCTGCTGGGTGACGGCTTGGCCCGCCGAGTCCTGCAGGCGGCGCGGTTCCAGCATGGCGGTGGTTTCCAGCAGGTCGAGCGCGTCCTGCACGTCCTGATAGCGGCGCGCGTCGGCGATCCAGGTATCGGCGGCCTGCGCATTGGGCAGGCGCTGGACTTCGCTGATGGCGTTGGGAATGCGCCGCGCGGTCAGCATCAGCCGCGCCCGATCCACCCGCGCGGTGGGCGAAAGCAGGGTCGAGGAATCGCGGTGCACGGTGAACAGGTTGGCCAGTTCGTTGCGCGCCTTCTGCCACAGGCTTTCGTCAGTCTGCTTCTCGCTCAGCTCGGGCGAGAGCGCTTCGAGACGGGCGGACAGTTCGTCGAGCGTGACCGGGTTCTTCGCGAACTCGATCACCGTATCCACTGCGCGCGGCTGCGCATTGGTGAAGCGCAGGCGCAGTTGGTCGGCCACGTAGCTGAGCGGTTCGCCGCGATCGATCATGCGGCGCGCGGCGAAGGCGATCAGCAGGCCCTCGGCCCGTGCGGCGTTGCCGGAGGCGGCGTTGGTCTCGAAATCGACCCGCGAAAGCCGGTCCTCGACAAGCGCGAGGCGGCCTTCGACCGAACTGATTGCGGCCAGATCCTGCGCCGAGGGGGCATGGCCCACGACCGGGGCAGGCGCCGCTGCGACAGGCGCGGGCGTATCGTCCTGATGGGCCTCATGCCCGGGGAGCAGACGGTCGAAATAGCCCTCCTGCGCGCCCCACAGCGCCAGCGCTCCGCCCAGTACGAAGGCGAGCAGCGCGACAAACAGCGCTCCGGCCCGCGAACGCGGCCGATCGGGCATCAGGGTAGGGGGCGAGGTCAGGTCCTGCATCACGCTCGTTTCTGTAAGATCACGATCCCGGCGTAAAGCCTTGGCACAAGTCTCGGGCCAAGGCCAGCAGCGCCGCGTCGTCGGGGTTGGGGGCAGTGGCCAGTGCGGCCCAGCCGGTTCCGGCCGCTGCGGCAATGCGCGGGGCCAGCGCGGCAAGGCGGATTTTCGCGCGGCCGATTCCGGCTCCGGCCAGGGCCTGCGCGAAATGCGCCGCCGCCTGTCCGGAATGGAGCAATATCACGGCCGGGCCCCGCAATATCGCGGACAGGGCGGTGGGAAGCGGCAGCGCCTCGCTCGCATAGACATCGCGCGTGGTGATCGAGAGGCGCGGCGGTACGTCGAGTTTCACCCGGTCGCGCCCGGCAAGGCGCAGCAGGCGGCGATGGGCGGGATCGATGCGGTCCAGCATCTCCTGCAATCCGCCGCTTCCGGTCAGGACCACCTCCAGCCCGGCTTCGCGCGCGGCTTCGGCAGTGCGCTCGCCAACGGCATAAGCGGGCAATCCGCGATAAAGATCTAGCGCCGCGCCGCCATGACGCAGGGCATTGGCGCTGCCCAGCAGCACAGCGTCGACAGTCTCGGGCGCCGGCGGCTGCCAGTCGAGCGGGCGTACCGCGAAGAGCGGGAAGGACTGGGCCTCCAGCCCCATCGCGCGGGCGGCCTCGCAAGTGGCCTGCGCACCGGGCTCGGGCCGGATGAGGATGAGGGGTAGCACGGTCTCGGTCAGGTGGCGGCTTCTGTGCCGGTGAAATGCACGGCAATGGCCGGGACCGCACGCGCCAGCAGATCGGCGGCGAGCCCGGCAGGTCCACGGGGGTCGCCGGGAGCGAAGCGGGCCTGGCCTTCCACTTTCTCGGCCCCGTCGGGGCTGTAGAGCGCGGCGCGTATCGCCAGCATGTCGCCCTCGCTGCGGGTGAGTACGGCGATCGGGCTGTGGCAATTGCCGCCGAGCCCGGCCAGCAGCGCGCGTTCTGCCTCAACCGCCGCGCGGCTGGGAGCGTGGTCTACGCCTGCGAGCAAGGCGCGCGTGCGGGCATCGTCAGCGCGGCATTCGATCATGATCGCGGCCTGTGCGGGGGCCGGCAGCCAGTCGTTCTCGTCGAGCGGATGGCCCGTGCCCGTCTCGCCCAGTCGCCTTAGCCCGGCAGCGGCCAGGAATGTGGCATCGACTTCGCCCGCCGCCAGTTTGGCCAGCCGCGTGGCGACATTGCCGCGAAACGTCACGACCTTGCAGTCGGGCCGGGCATGGAGAAGCTGCGCGGCGCGGCGCGGGGCACTGGTGCCCACGACGGCGCCTTGCGGCAGTGCGCGAATCGATTCGGCGCCAATCAGCACATCGCGCACATCCTCACGCGGGAGGATCGCGCCAATGGTGAAGATGTCGGGGCGAATGGTCTCGACATCCTTGGCCGAATGGACCGCGAAGTCGATTTCACCGGCCGCCAGCCACGCATCCAGCTCCTTGGTCCAGAGCGCCTTTCCACCGATTTCGGCAAGCGCGCGGTCCTGGATGCGATCGCCGCTGGCGGTCACGGCCACGATCTCTATATGCGCAACATCGATACCATGCGCGGCGGCAAGCCGATCGCGCGCTTCTTCGGCCTGCGCCAACGCCAGTGGCGAACGGCGGGTGCCGAGGCGGAAGTGGTGTTCATGCGTTTTGGTGAGCGTCGTCATCGGCGGGTTGTGCTACCCGCCAATGGCGGCCAGTGGAAGGGCCGTTCAGGGTAATACGAATATGAGCACGATTTTGGGCATCGAAAGCTCGTGCGACGAGACTGCGGCCGCGCTGGTTACCAGCGACCGGACCATTCTTGCGCAGCGCATCGCCTCGCAGGACGAGGCGCACCGGCCTTATGGCGGTGTCGTGCCCGAAATCGCCGCGCGCGCGCATGCCGAGCGGCTAGCTCCGCTGATCGAGGCGACCCTGGCCGATGCCGGAATGTCGCTGGACGATGTCGATGCCATTGCCGCCACGGCCGGTCCCGGTTTGATCGGCGGGGTGATGGTTGGCCTCGTTACCGCCAAGGCGCTGGCCATGGCGACGGGCAAGCCGCTGATCGCCGTCAATCATCTGGAAGGCCACGCGCTCTCGCCGCGTCTTGCCGATGCCGCGCTCGAATATCCGTATATGCTGCTGCTGGTTTCCGGTGGGCATTGTCAGATCCTGCTGGTGGAAGGCGTGGGCAAGTTCCGCCGCCTTGCCACCACGATCGACGACGCTCTGGGCGAGGCTTTCGACAAGTCGGCCAAGCTGCTCGGCCTCGGCTATCCCGGCGGGCCCGCAATGGAGCGGCTGGCGCGCGAGGGCAATCCGCGCGGGGTGCCGCTGCCACGCCCGCTGGTCGGATCGTCGGAACCGCACTTCTCCTTTGCCGGACTCAAGAGCGCAGTCATGCGGGCCAAGCAGTCCGGCCTCTATACCGATGCCGATATCGCCGCTGCCTTCCAGCAGGCGGCGATTGACTGCCTGATCGACCGCACGCGCCGCGCGTTGGCAAGCGTTGGCCCGGTCAATGCACTGGTGGTCGCGGGCGGGGTTGCCGCCAACAAGGCGATCCGCGCCTCGCTGGAAGCGCTCGCCACCGAGCACCGCCTCGATTTCGTGGCCCCGCCGCTGGCGCTCTGCACGGACAATGCGGCGATGATCGCATGGGCCGGGGTCGAGCGTTTCGCGCTGGGCCAATCCGACCCGCTCGACGTCGCCGCACGGCCGCGCTGGCCGCTCGATCCCGGCGCCGGCGCCGTGCGCGGCGCGGGGGTGAAGGCATGAGCGGGTCCGGGGCACCTGCCATCGGCGTGATCGGCGCGGGAGCCTGGGGCACCGCGCTGGCGCAGGCCGCCGCCGGGGATGGCAGCGAGGTCCTGCTCTGGGCGCGCGAGCCGGAGCTTGCCGCGCGTATCAACGAGACGCGCGGCAACGATATCTACCTTCCAAATGCCGTGCTGGCGCCGACGATCCGCGCGACTTCCGATCTGGCCGAACTGGCGGCCTTGCCGGTGCTGCTGGCCGTCGTTCCCGCGCAGTTTCTGGGGGGGGTGCTGGCGCAGCTTCCCGCGCTGGGCTTCACGGGCGGTACGCGCGATCTGGTGCTCTGCGCCAAGGGGATCGAGGCGGGGACCGGGCGGCTCATGGCCGATGTGGCGGCTGAGGCCGTGCCCGGTGCCGAGATCGCGGTGCTTTCCGGCCCCACGTTCGCGCACGAGGTCGCCGCCGGGCTGCCCACCGCCGTCACGCTCGCCTGCTCGGGCGGCGCGGCGCAGTGGCAGCGGCTTTCGCCCCTGCTCGCGCGGCCGGCACTGAGGCCTTACTACTCCGACGACGTCATAGGGGCTGAGATTGGCGGCGCGATCAAGAACGTGCTGGCGATTGCCTGCGGTGTGGTGGACGGGCTCAAGCTCGGCCAGAACGCCCGCGCGGCCCTGATCGCGCGTGGCTATGCGGAAATGCTGCGGTTCGGTCTGGCGCGTGGAAGCCGCCCGGAAACGCTTTCGGGCCTCTGCGGCCTTGGAGACCTTGTGCTGACCTGTTCCTCGACGTCCAGTCGCAACTTTTCGCTCGGCCTCGCGCTGGGGCAGGGCCAGACCGCCGAGCAGGCGCTGTCCGGCAAGAGCACCGTAGCCGAAGGCGCGGCAACCGCGCCGGTGCTGGTCGATATCGCCCGCCGCGACGGTATCGAGATGCCGATCGCCGAAGCCGTCAGCCGCCTGCTTGCAGGCTTGGCCCCCGCCGCCGAAGTGGTCAGCGGCATCCTCGCCCGTCCCCTGCGCGCCGAGCAGGAGCCGGTTCTTTGACCGACGGCATTACGGCCCGCGACGAGAACGTGCGGGAAGAACGGGAGCGCGACGATATCGCGGCGCTGGCCAAGGGCGGGCGTACCAATCTGTTCGGCTTCTTCCTGCGCCTGGCCGCGCGGATCCCGTTCCTGTTCATTGCCGGTCGCGCCTCGGTCTATGGTCCGGCGGCGCTGGGCCGCTTCGCCTCGGCGCTGGTGGTGATCGAGTTGACCTCGATGATCTGCACGATGGGCGAAAAGCGCGGGCTCGCGCTGCGCCTGTCGAACACCGAGGGCGAGGTCCGGCAGGCCAACGTGATTGCCGACGGCACGATTCTGGCGGTGATCGCGAGTGTCTGCGCGGCGCTGTTCTTCTGGTTCGTGCCCGCGCCGATGTTCCCGGGCGGGCACTATACCCAGATCGACCGGCTGATGGTGATCGCCATCCCACCGCTGACGCTCACCGAGATCTGGCTGGCTGCGCTGGCCTATCGCCTGCGGGTGACGCCCACTGTGTGGGCGCGCGCGATTGTCGAGCCTTGGACGATCTCGATTCTGGCGGGGGCGATGATCTGGATCGCGCCGGACAGCGGGCTTTCGATCGCTTATATCGGCTCGATCTTCGCTTCCGCGATCACCGCTTTCATACCCTTCATCCGCGAATATGGCGTGCCGCGTCAGTGGCGCCCGCGCCCGCACGAGATGCGCAAGCTGGCGATCCGCTCGCTGCCGATCGCGCTGGCCGATACCATCGAATGGGGCACGCGCCGCGTTGACCTGTTCCTGCTCGGCTTCCTGGCGCCGCCTTCGGCAGTCGGTGTCTATTACGCCGCGCAGCAGGTGGCGAGCCTACCGCAGAAGCTCAAGACCAGCTTCGAGCCCGTGCTGGGCCCGGTCATCACCCGCAACCTGAAGGAAAAGGACTATGCCGCGATTGCCCGGCAAGTCTGTCAGGTGGGCTTCTGGATCACTGCCGCACAGGCGGGCATCGCGCTGGCGCTCGGCCTTCCCGGCGAAGGCGTGATGGGCCTAGTCGGCCGCGAGTTCGTGGGCGGCACCGGCGCACTGGCATTCCTTCTGGCGGCCGAAGTGGTAGCGGCCACCGCCGTCGTCAGCGAGGCGGCGCTGATCTATGTCGCGCGCTTGCGCAATCTTGTCGTCTCGGTTCTGACCATCGGCTTTCAGGCGGGCATGACGTTCGGAGGCATCCTGCTCTTGCAGCACTGGGGCTACAATTCGCTCTATCAGGCTGCCTGCGCTGCGGCGGCACTGATGGTTTCGCTGGGCTTCGCCTCGATCATCAAGTCGCACATGCTGGCGAAGTTCCTTGGCCAGTCGATCAACAACTGGCGCTGGGCGCTGGTCTGGGCAGCCGTCCCGGCGGTGGTGATCGGCTACCTTGCCACCCGGTTCCTGCCCGAGTGGGCCGAGCTGGCTTTCGGCATTCCCGCGATTCTGGGCTCCTATTTCCTGGTGATCTGGAAGAAGGCGTTCGGTCCCGAAGACCGCAAATTGTTCCACAAGACCAAGCCTGCGTCTGTTTGAAAAATACGCGAAACGCGCATTTTTGTCGCGGCACCAGCACCAGTTCGTCTAGGTTAAACGCATGAACCCCCGCCGCGCCTCCATCGTCGCCGCTGGCGCCGCGCTCAGCCTTGCCTTGTCTTTCGTCTCGACGCGCGTTGTGGGGCCGGACTTCGTGAGCGGTCTTGAACGCAGCGCCATGCAAGTGCGTGACGAAGCGGGCGGGCAGGCCGTCACGCTCGCCTTTCGCGACCGCTACGGCTGGCTGACGCGCCATCCGATCCTCTCGGGCGGGCAGGGGCTGGACGATGCCACGCGCACGCGCGTCGCCGCCGCCGTTTCCGATGTGCCGGGCATTGGCGGGATCAGCTGGGCAGGGCAGGACACCGCCGTTGCCAAGCTACGCTGTCAGGACGACGTCGAGGGCATTCTCGCCACCCGTTCGATCCGCTTTACCGAGGCGAGCGCCCAGATTGACCCGGCCAGCGTGCGGTTGCTCGACGAAGTGGCGCAGGCGCTGCGGCCCTGCGTTGGCAGTATCATCGCGGTGACCGGTCATACCGATGCGGGCGGCATTCCCGAGGCCAATGTGGCGCTGTCCCGCGCGCGGGCGGAAGCGGTGCGCTGGGCATTGATCGGGCGCGGTATTCCGGCAGACGGACTGCGCGCCACCGGCGTCGGCGCCAAACAGCCGATCGAGGGGCTGGATCCACACGATCCGGCCAATCGCCGCATCGAATTCTCCGTAATCGCCTCGGCTCCCGTCAAGCCGACGCCGATCGACACGCCCGGACCCGGTTGATGTCGCGTTGCGCGCAGGAGGCAATTATGGCGGGAAATGCTATGAAAGGAGCCGCCCATGCCGCTATGGCTTGAAATGGCCGTTTCGGTGCTGCTGACCTACCTTGCTGGGTTCGGCATCGGCTGGCTCCTGTGGAACCGGAAGGGATAGTTTCGTGCTGCAAATGATAGAGGCCAACTCGCTGGTCTTCATCGCCGCCCTGTTGATCGGCATCGTCGTCGCCTTCTGGCTCTTTGCCAGAGCCTCGAAACCGGCGCCGCGCGACCGGCGGCCCGATGTGCTGGACGAAGGCGCTGCCCCCGCGCAGCGCAACCAGGCCCTGATCGACGACGCCCCGCCCGCCGCGCGCTTCACCGCGCCCGTCCATATCGATCCGCCCGCGATGGCGGGGACGATGGCCGGGATCGGCGAGGTCATCGCCGTCGCCGCGCAGGAGGAAGTCGATAACGTGGTGCCGCCGCAGACCATCGCCGCCGAGCCGGCGGAACCGGTCCCGGCCCCCGTGGTGACACCGGCAGCGGAACCGGCGCCCGCGCCCGCTTCGGCGCCTACTGGTGGAGCCGACGATCTGCGCAAGATCAAGGGGCTTGGCCCCAAGATGCAGACCTTGCTGACGACGCTGGGGATCACCCGCTTCGAGCAGATCGCTGGTTGGACCGATGCCGACCTCGATGATCTCGATGGCAAGCTGGGCGCTTTCGCGGGCCGTCCGCGCCGGGACAACTGGGTCGAACAGGCCAAGATGCTCGCGAGCGGCGATACCGGCGCTTACGAGGCAAAGTTCGGCAAGCTCTGAGGGCGACAACCTCAGGCACGTAAAAAGGGGCCGCGGATCTCTCCGCGGCCCCTTTTTTATTCCGTCAGGCGCTGGCTATCACGCCCCGGCACGGTAGCTTTCCATGATGTCGCGGCGCAGCGCGGCGCCGCTGTCGGTGCGCGAGTAGAACATGTGCCCGCCCGGGTACATGTGCAGGTGCACGCGGTCGGCGCGGCCGAACTCGGGCATCTGCGAGACGATAAGGCGCGATCCGAAGTAGGGGCACGAAAGGTCGTCCCAGCCGTGAACGATGTCCACGGTCATCTTCGGGTCGATCGAGATTGCCTGACGCAGATCCTTCACCGGGTTGTCGCTGTTGTCGCGGTCCCAGGCCTCGTTCACTTCATTGGACAGCGCGTTGTAGCGCGCGTCGACCTTCCAGCCGACCTGACGCGTCACGAAGTCGACCATGGCCGAAGTGGTGGGCGCGATAAGCGTGGTCAGCAGCGGATCGCCGTACTGCGCGCGGGCGCTGGCCGGGAACGGGTCATAGGCGGTGAAGTTCGAATCGTAGACCGAACCGACCAGTCCCTGATCGCGGCGGATTTCGCGCAGATATGTGCCGATGTCGACGCGGCCGTCCATGCGGCGGACGAGCGCGGGATCGAGGCCGGTGATCTCGGCAACCTTGGCTGACAGGCGGTCGGTCGCTGCCTTGTCCTTCGGGCCGGCGAGGAAGTCGGCCACGAACTCGGTCTTCAGATACTGCTCGATCGGCGCCATGGTCTCGGCGCTGAGCTTGCCTTCGCGCTCAAGGTGACCGGCCGCCATCGCGGGCAGGTTGATCATCCACGGCAGCGGGGAAAGCGCATCATCCTCGCCGATGGCCGGCGGGTCGAGGTAGGGCGAAACCATGGTCATGCCATTGATGCCCACGCCCATCTGCGTCTGCAGGTAGTAGGCAAGGCGCGGCACGCGGTAACCGCCATAGCTTTCGCCGGCCAGGTACTTGCGGCTGGTGAGGCGGCCGTTCGTGTTCAGCCAGTCATAGACGATGCGGCTGAGGTACTTGATGTCGTTCTCGGACGTGTAGAACGCCTTCTTCGTCGCCTCAGCATCGACGCGGCTGCGGGAGAACCCGGTCCCGATCGGGTCGATGAAGACGAGGTCGGTGAAGTCCAGCCACGAATTCGCGTTGTCGCGCAGCACTGCCGAATCGGACGGGGCATCGCCCTGCGCGCCGAACTGCACGCGCTTGGGGCCGATCGCACCGAGGTTCAGATAGACCGAAGCCGCGCCGGGGCCGCCGTTGAAGGCGAACGTCACCGGGCGCGTGGCGGGGGCGCCGGGTACGGTATAGGCGGTGTAGACCACCTCGCCGATGGTCTTGCCTTTCTCGTCCTTGACGGGAAGCGATCCGACGGTGGCGACGTAATTGACGGTCTTGCCGCCGATCACGGCCGACTGCTTGATCGACTTGGCTTCGGGGAAGGGGGCGAGCTGGCTGTCGTCCTTCTTCTCATCCTTGGCTTCGGGGGCAGGCTTGTCGGCCGCGTAAGTGGCGGCAGGGCCTGCGGCCAAGGCGAGCGAAAGCGCCAGGCAGGCGAGGGAAACGGTGCGCATCGGGAAGTACGACCCCTTGATTGAGTGCGCCCGCTTCCGGGGCGCCGATGGGGGCGATGCTTAGAACGGGCAAATAGTATACGGCAAGTGAGTCCTTGCCGAAAATGCGACACGGGCGGTGGGTTTCGTTGGCGGTGAGGTTCCTCCGCCCATCCCTCTCATTCTGAGCTTGTCGAAGGACGGCCGCGTTGCGCCACGCCACAAGGGGCTTCGACAGGCTCAGACTGAGCGGGACTGGGAAAACGGCGGGAGGATGTGGCTTCGGCTGGCCGGTGAGGTTTTCCTACCCGCTCCCGCTCATCCTGAGCTTGTCGAAGGATGGCAACCTCGCGCTACGCCCGCAGAGGCCTTCGACAAGTTCATCCTGAGCGGGATCGGTGGAACGACGACCCCCAACCGATCAGGGCAGCATTGATCCCATATCGATGAAGCGCTGATGCCAGGACAACGCCTCGCCCGGCAGCGAGGGTGACTGAAGCCCGTAAGACCCCTTCAGTGCGCGGGCGTAATAATCCTCCAGCAACAGACGATAGTCCGGATGCGCGCAGTTGCTGATGATGACCTTGGCACGCTCCCTGGGGCTGAGCCCGCGCAGATCCGCAAGGCCCTGCTCGGTGACGATCACCTGCACGTCCTGGTTGATGTGATCGACATGGCTCGCCTGCGGCACGATGGCCGAGATCTTGCCGCCCTTGGCGGTAGAAGGCGTCATGAAGATCGAGATGAAGGCATTGCGCGCGAAGTCGCCCGATCCGCCGATGCCGTTCTGGATGCGCGAGCCCATCACGTGGGTGGAGTTCACCGCGCCGTAGATATCGGCCTCGATCAATCCGTTCATGGCGATGCAGCCCAGGCGGCGGATCAGCTCGGGATGGTTGGAGATTTCCTGCGGACGCAGGATCATCTTGTCGCGGTACCGGCCCATGTCAGCATTGACGCGCGCCGCCGCCTCGGGGCTGAGCGAGAAGGCCGTGGCCGAAGCCATGCGCAGCTTGCCCGAGTCCAGCAGGTCCAGCATGCCGTCCTGGATTACCTCGGTGTAGGAAGTGAGGTTCTCGAACGGCGCGTCGACAAGGCCGGTCAGCACGGCATTGGCGATATTGCCCACGCCGGACTGGATCGGCAGCAGTTCGCGGGGCAGGCGGCCCATCTTCACTTCGTGGCGAAGGAATTCGAGAATGTGGCCGGCGATGGCGCGGGCCTTGTCATCCGGCGGGCTGAACGGTGCATTGCGGTCCGGCCGGTCGGTTTCGACTACGGCCACGACCTTGGCGGGGTCAACCTTCAGGTAGGGAGAGCCGATGCGGTCGTCCGCCTTGACCAGCGGGATCGGCACGCGGTTGGGGGGCAGGGCGGTGCCGTAATAGATGTCGTGCATGCCCTCCAGCGCCTCGTTCTGCCACGCGTTCACTTCAAGGATCACCTTGGAGGCGCGGTCGAGCCAGGTCTTGTTGTTACCCACGGAGGAGGAGGGGATCAGGCTGCCGTCGGCGCGGATGCCCGAAATTTCGATCACCGCCGTGTCCAGCGGGCCGAGGAAGCCCTGCCAGGCCATCGGTGCCACCTGGCTCAGGTGCATGTCGAAGTAGTTCATCTCGCCCTTGTTGATGCGTTCGCGGGCGATGGGGTCGGAGTTGTAGGGCAGGCGGAATTCGATGCCGTCCGCCTTGGCCAGCGCGCCGTCGAGTTCGGGGCCGGTCGAGGCGCCCGTCCACATGCGGACCTTGAAGGCGTGCCCGGCGGCATGTTCGGCTTCGATCCGGGCGGCCAACGCCAGCGGCACCGCCTTGGGGTAGCCCGATCCGGTGAAGCCGCTCATTCCCACGGTGGTGCCACTCTCGATGAGGCGGGCGGCCTCCTCGGCGGGCATGATCCGTGAACGCATTTCGGGACATTCGATCCGCATGGCTACCTCTCGCTTGTGACTTGGGACCTATGACTTGGGCATTTGACTTTCCCGGGCGGAGCCAGTCGCGCCTGCGTGCGCGCAGGTACAGTGCAAAGTCTACCGATGCGATTGCGGCCAGCGCATGACAAGTAACATGGAGGGGGCAACTGCTTCTAGCGCGGACCCATTTCCATGACGGCGCGCGCAAGTGCGACAAGTTCGGCCTCACGATTGACGCCGCACTTCTGGAAGATCGTGCGCAACTGGGCGATCACGGTCTGAACACTGACGCCGCGCAGATTCGCTGCCTCCTGCCGCGAATGGCCATGGGCAAGCAGTGCCACCACTTCGCCTTCGGCCGCGGTCAGGCCCAGCGCGGTTCCGATCGTGCGTCCCTGCGCCTGCGCGGGGCCGAGCGGCGCGCGCAAAGTGACGATCACCCTTGGCGCGAAGCCGAAGCTCCAGTCGTGCCGGGGCAGGGTGCGGACATCGATGAGCAGGAGGTCGGTGTCCGAGCGGAGCCACAGGTCGGCTGGCCCATCGGCCGCCCCGGCAAGCGCGGCGGCGATGCGCTTCTGGAGCAGCCGGTCTACATCGAGGCGCGACGCATGCAGCGTGCCGGCGCGGACCTGCAAGGTGCCGGGGCCGAGCAATGCCCGCGCCGTTTCGGTCGCGTCACACACCCGGCCCAGCGAATCGAGCAGGATGGCCGGGCTCTGGAACGCCTCCAGCGAGCCGCGCAGCAGATCGATGCCCTGATGCTCGATGGCATCCTGCATGCGGATCGCGGCAAGCACGTGGGGAGCGACGGCCTGCAATACCGCGCGCTGCGCCTCGGTGGTCAGGCCCTCGCGATGTCCGTGCAGCACCGCAAGGCCGAAGAACACACCGGGCCGCTGGCTGAGCACGATCTGCGCGCCGAACTCGGCGTCATACTTTCGGACGTGGTCCAGATAGGCTTCGTTTGTCCCATTTTGGCGCACTTCTTGATAATGCGCCTCCCAGGTCAGCTCCATCGGCGCGCGCGTGGCGGCCACGCGATAGTTTACGTCGCGCCGCAATCCGCCCGCAGCGATGAACTCTTCCTCGTAATCGGGAGGGCAGTCGGTTGCCCAGTTGAAGGACCGGAAGCGATGGCCCAAGGCGAGCAGCTGGGCATGGGAAGAGCCCGTAATGTCGCGCAAAGCCTTGAGTGCAGTATCCCACCCTCCCTGTTCGAAGGGTGCCCGCGCGAAGAGGTCTGCCACCTCTTTGCCATCGCTGAGGGATTCCCTGTTCCCGTGCACATGACCTTCATGGCGGCTGGACGTGTACTTAACAAGTACTGTTAATGAGCACTCGTGCTCAGAGTCTTTACCATGGGCGTGGTATGCCTGCAGGCGGCGTTACGTCCAGAACGGATCTGCGACCCGAGGGATCGGCGAAATGCCATCCTGAGACTATGCCCGGGCCCTGTTCCTACAGGGTCCGGGCGTCTTGTATCGGCCATCGGGAATGGGCGCGGGCGGATCACGGAAGCTGGTTAACGCTTTCTCAGTGGCCCCACTTTTTCTTCTGCACTTTGCCATACCGCGTCTTGCGCGTGCCGGGCTTGCCCTCGTTGCTGCGGCCGACGATGGGTGCTTTCTTGTGGTCGTCCGGGATGCCGAGTTCGCTGGCTTCGAGGCGGCGAATCTCGTCGCGCAGGCGGCCGGCTTCCTCGAATTCGAGATCGGCGGCGGCGTTGCGCATCTTCTTTTCGAGGTCCTCGATATAGGCCCGCAAGTTGTGGCCGACGAGGTTGTTCTCACCCTCGGCATCGATGTCGATCAGCACGCCGTCGCGGCTGGCGGTGTCCGCCACGATATCGGCGATGCGGCGCTTGATCGTCTGCGGGGTGATGCCGTGTTCGGTGTTGTATTCTTCCTGCTTGGCGCGGCGGCGGTCGGTTTCGGCGATGGCGCGTTCCATGCTGCCGGTCATGCGGTCGGCATAGAGGATCACGCGGCCATCCACGTTGCGCGCGGCGCGGCCGATGGTCTGGATCAGGGAGGTTTCGCTGCGCAGGAAGCCTTCCTTGTCGGCATCGAGGATGCAGACCAGCCCGCACTCGGGAATGTCGAGGCCCTCGCGTAGCAGGTTGATGCCTACCAGCACGTCGTACACGCCCATGCGAAGATCGCGGATCAGTTCGATGCGTTCCAGCGTCTCCACGTCGCTGTGCATGTAGCGGACGCGCACGCCGGCCTCGTGCATGAATTCGGTAAGGTCCTCAGCCATGCGCTTGGTGAGCGTAGTGACGAGCGTGCGATAGCCGCGCTCGGCGGTGGTTTTGCACTCGACGATGCAGTCCTGCACCTGATCTTCGACCGGGCGGATCTCCACCGGCGGATCGATCAGGCCGGTGGGGCGGATCACCTGTTCGGCAAAGACGCCGCCCGATTCGTCCATTTCCCAGTGACCGGGTGTCGCGGACACAGCGATGGTCTGCGGGCGCATCGCATCCCATTCGTTGAAGCGCAGAGGCCGATTGTCGATGCAGCTCGGCAGGCGGAAGCCATATTCGGCCAGCGTGATCTTGCGGCGGTGGTCGCCTTTCGACATGGCGCCGATCTGCGGCACCGTCTGGTGGCTTTCGTCCACGAACAGCAGCGCATTGTCCGGCAGGTATTCGAACAAAGTCGGCGGCGGCTCTCCCGGCAGGCGGCCGGTGAGGAAGCGCGAATAGTTCTCGATTCCCGCGCAACTTCCGGTGGCGGAAATCATCTCCAGGTCGAAATTGGTGCGCTGTTCCAGCCGCTGGGCTTCGAGCAGGCGGCCTTCGGCTTCCAGTTCCTTGAGGCGCTCGGTCAATTCGAAACGGATCGCCTCGCTCGCCTGCTTCATCGTCGGCCCCGGCGTCACGTAGTGCGAGTTCGCGTAGACCCGCACCTTTTCGAGCGCGGAGCCCTTCTTGCCGGTGAGCGGATCGAACTCGGCAATCTCCTCGATCTCGTCCCCGAAGAACGAGATGCGCCAGGCGGTGTCCTCAAGGTGGCTGGGAAACAGTTCCAGATTGTCCCCGCGCACGCGGAAGGTGCCGCGCGTGAAGGCGGCATCGTTGCGCTTGTACTGGAGGGCGACCAGCTTGCGGATGATCTCGCGCTGGTCCTGCGTATCGCCGACCTTGAGATCGAAGATCATCGCCGAATAGGTCTCGACCGAGCCGATGCCGTAGAGGCACGAGACCGAGGCGACGATGATCACGTCGTCCCGCTCCAGCAGCGCCCGCGTCGCCGAATGGCGCATGCGGTCGATCGCCTCGTTCACCGAGCTTTCCTTCTCGATGTAGGTGTCCGACCGGGCGACGTAGGCCTCGGGCTGGTAATAGTCGTAATAGGAGACGAAGTATTCGACTGCGTTTTCGGGGAAGAAGTCCTTCATCTCGGCATAGAGCTGCGCGGCGAGGATCTTGTTTGGCGCCAGGATCAGCGCCGGGCGCTGCAGTTCCTCGATCACCTTGGCCATCGTGAACGTCTTGCCCGAGCCCGTTACGCCCAGCAGCACTTGCGTCTTCTCGCCCTCTCCCGCCGTGGCGACGAGGTCGGCGATGGCCGTCGGCTGGTCTCCGTTCGGTTCGTATTCCGAAACGACCTTGAACGGCCTGCTCGGCATCGACTTGTCGGGACGCTGCGGTTTGTGAGGGACGAAAGTGCCCGAGGTGTCCGGTTCCTCAAGGCCCCGGCGGATGATCAGCTCTGCCATGCGAGAACATATGGGGTATGTCGCCGGGCCTCGCAATGAGTCATTGGCAGGGCGCGGCGGCCGGTGATACCCCTCAAGCCTTGGGACGACGCGAAGGGATAACGGTTACATGGCGCGGATGGCGACAGTTTCGATGGCGTTCCTGGGGCTGGTTCTGGTAGGGACGACGACTGGTTGCGGCTCGAAGACTGACGATTCGAAGGAGCAAGCCTCCCGGCAACCGACCCCCGGCGCAAAGTCCATGGAAGATGTGAAGCAGGAAGCGGCACAGCTCCAGCGGCCGACACCGGGCCAGTACAAGCAGACGGTCCAGGTCACCCGCATGGACGTGCCCGGCCTGCCCAGCGAGGCGGCCGAGCAGATGAAGGCGATGATGGCCAAGACCAAGGTCAGCACGTTCTGCCTGACCGCCGCCGAAGCCGAAAAAGGTTACCGCGACATGTTCGAGGGGATCGGCAAGGGCAAGGAGTGCACCTATTCGCGCTTCGAGGTTGATGGCGGCAAGCTCGATGCCCAAATGGACTGCAAGTCCGGCGATCACGGGCGAGCCGTCATGAAGCTGGCCGGAACCGTCACCGCGGAAGGTTCGGACGTGACGGTCGTCATGGACATGTCCGGCGGTCCGGGGCCAAACGGGCAAATGAATATGGCGATGCACACCACCACCCAGCGCATCGGTGACTGTAAATAGCGGTGGCTGTGAGTAACGAAGGAAAGAAGTGAACGGTTCGGCCCCGCGACAGATCGGCATGATGCGCAGCGCTATCGCGCGCCGCGCCGCCTTGGCGCGTGAGCCGCATCCCGAAGGCGTCCGCAGGCCATCGCTTCGGCTGTTCCTTGCCGAACTCGCTTCGCTGCGCCGGGGCGGGTGGAAGGCGCCCACCGTGGAAAAGGCGCTGCATCCGCAGCCGGTGATGCTGCTGCCGGGCTTCGGCGCCCATCCCAACCGGATGAAGCCGATGGCCGAGGCGCTCGCCGAGGCGGGGCACGAGGTCTACGACTGGGGGCTGGGGCTCAATCTTGGGCCCAATCCGCAGAACTTCACATTCCTGATGCGCCGCGTGGGCGCACTCGCCCGGCAGCATCGCCGGCCGGTCGCACTGGTCGGCTGGAGTCTGGGCGGACTGTTCTCGCGAGAGATCGCGCGGCGGGAGCCCGATTGTGTGTCGAAAGTCATCACCATGGGCACGCCCTTCTCGGGCGACCCGCGCGCCAACAATGCCTGGCGCGCCTATCAGGTGGTGACCGGCCATTCGGTCAATGCGCCGCCGATCGACTGCGATTTCACGGTCAAACCCACGGTGCCGACGATCGCGCTGTGGAGCCCGCGCGACGGCGTGATCCACCCGCGCTCGGCCTGCGGCTGGCCCGGAGAGCGCGACCGGGCGGTGGCGATCCGCTGCTCGCACCTTGGCTTTTCCAGCGATCCGCGCGTGATCGCGGAAGTGCTGCGCCAGCTCGACGTCGAGGAATAAGCGGGCTGTCTCAGGCCATGACGTCATCGCGGGGCCGGGACACGGGTGGCCGCGATGCCAGCGAGCATCCCGCACTGGCAGAGATCATCATCGCGACGGCCAGCCACTGTAGCCCCGTCAGCCGTTCATCCAGCACCAGATAGCCGATGATCGCACCCAATGCAGGGGCCATGCTGCTCAGCAGGCCGACGATCCGGCTGGGAAGCTGCCCCATCGCCCGCATTTCCAGCACGTAAGGCAGCGCGCTCGACAGTACCGCGACCACCCCACCCAGCGCCAGCGCGTGCAGCGGCAGGCTCGCCGGGGCAGAGGCAAGGCCGAAGGGCACGGTAACGAAGCAGGCGACTATCATGCCGATCGAGACCGCCGTGGAGCCGCCGACCTCGGACGCCCGCCGCCCGCAGAGGATGTAGAGAGCCCAGCAGGTCGCCGCCCCGAGCGCGAAGAGGATGCCGATGGGATCGAGCGCTTGGGCGTTCCCCTCCCACGGGATCAGCAGTGCCATGCCGCTGAGTGCCAGGGCCAACCACAGGAAGTCCTTCACCGAGCGCGAGGTCGCCAGAACCAGACTTAATGGCCCGCAGATCTCGATGGCGACGGCAATGCCGATGGGAATGCGCCGGATCGCCCAGTAGATCATCAGGTTCATGCCGCCGAGCACCAGCCCGTAGAGCAGCAGCCACCGTAACTGCCGCCCGGTCATCCGAGCGCGCCAAGGGCGGGCGACGGCCAGCAGGATCGCTGCCGAGATCGTCGTGCGCAGGGCCGCCACGCCCTCCGGACCGGCAAGCGGGAACAGACTCTTCGCGAAGGCTGCGCCGAGATTGATCGATGCCTGCGCGACGATGATGGAGAGGCCGGCGAGAAGGGCGGAACGGTCGGTTTTAGGGCGCGACTTCATTATGGCGCGATGCCTGCGGAGAGCGCAAAGGGCAAGGGCGGGATGGCGGTTACTCTCGGCCGAACGGGAGGCAGTGCGCGTGATGCCGGGGGAAGGGTGGTAAGCAACCGCTAACACCGTACCTCCGTCATCCTGAAACAACTTCAGGATGACGGAGGTACGGTGTTGGCAAGCGGATTTTTCCTATCCATCTCGCAATGACCTACGTTTAGGCCGAGAGTGCACAGTCCGGACGCTCAAAGCGTTCGAGATAGCGGAAGAATGTACTCCCGGGTGAGTGGAGCCAGCTGCATCACCGCCGCCTCCGCATGACCCACCCAAACCGCCTCTTCGATTTCCGATTGCGTTTCGGGGGTGTGCCGGGTGCGGATATGGAAAACCTCAGCCTCGACGATATGGCCCGCTTCATTGGCTGCCGGTGCCGAAAAACTGCCGAGGTGGCGAATTTCCTCGTCGATCACCGACAGGCCGATCTCCTCGCGCAACTCGCGCCGAAGCGCGGATAGCGCGCTCTCGCCATCCTCTATTTTGCCTCCGGCTTGCATGAACCACGCTGTGCCGGTCTTGCGAACCAGCAGAAGTCTGCCGTCCTCATCGTCGATCAAAGCTGCCGCAATGCGGATGGTGTGATGTGCGCCTTGCTCCATTCAACTGTCGTAGCAGGCAGGGAAACCGGTTCAACGGGCCTAATTCGTCGGCGGACGCCGGCGCTAGCTGAGCGCTTCGGCCACATGGACCCGCCCTACCTCCACCGCTCCGGCAAGGTCCGCGATCGTGCGTGCTACCCGCAGGATGCGTGAATAGCTGCGAGCGGACAAGTGCGTGGCCTCGGCCGCCTGCATCAGAAGCTTGCGGCCTGCCTCGTCGGGCGTGGCGTCGGCTTCGAGCAAGTCGCCGTCGATTTCGGCATTGGTGCGCCTGCCGGCGCCCTCAAGGCGCACGCCCTGCACCTGCCGCGCGCGGGCGACGCGGACGGCGAACTTCGGCGCTACCTTCCTTGGGTGGTGGCAGGTCGGGGGGGCGAGAGATTGATGGTGATGCGCTTGGATGGCAGCGCAAGACCCATTGCGGTCAGTGCCGCGCTGACGGGCTGCCTGCTTTCGCCCACTGCCTTGTCCGGCAGGCCGACCAGCGCGAACCCTGGCATTCCGGTGCCATCTGACATCGAACTTCGACCGGGCGCGCCTTTAACCCCAGGTAGGCGACGGTCGAAACAGGTGCGACCACGAAGGGCCCTTAGCTTTTGAGAGTACCGGCTCTCAGGATTAATGACGGGTGAATTGAGTACTTGTCGGGAGTGACATCGCTGACAGGCGCTGCCGATATGCAAAGCGCTACTCAGGCCAATCCTTACATCGCTTTAACCGCAAGTCTCACGGCTTGGGTAATGACTTGCGCCGCAGTCTCATCGCATGCGTATTTCCGCCGCTGCCTTGTCTGTTCCGCTGCTGGCCCTGCTGCCGCTGGCTCCCGTATCTGCGTATTCGCAGGAGGTGGGGCAGGCCATAGCCTATGAGACGGTGATCTTCGAAGAACCCGGCTATGTGCAGGAGCCGGTGGGCGGCATCGCGGTCGAATCTGTCCCTGCCGGTGGTGAGCGACTGGTCGATAGCGGCTGGCAGCAGGCGTCGCCTGCTCCGATTCCCAAGGGCATTGCCGCTTACGGTCCGTTCCGGGTCGTCGATGCGCACCATGCCGCGCTTGTGGGCGTGACCGATTCGCGCAGTCCCGAACGGTTCGCGGCGATGCTGCGCGACTGGCCGGTGATTGCCGAGCTTGAGATGATCGAGTGCCCGGGCACCGAGGACGATCTGGCCAATTTGCGGCTCGGGCGGATGATTCGCGCTCGTGGGATTGCCACGCATGTGCCGGATGGCGGCTCGGTGCGCTCGGGCGCGGTCGAACTGTTTCTGGCCGGGGCCCATCGCTATGCCGATCCCGGCGCGGAATTTGCGGTCCATTCGTGGATCGACGATTCGGGCCGCGAGGCTGGCGACTATGCGGCGGATTCGCCGGAAAACCGGCGCTATCTGGACTATTATCGCCAGATGGGCATGGATGCCGGGGAAGCCCGTGCGTTCTATGCGATGACCAATTCGGTGCCGTTCGAATCGGCGCTATGGTTCGGATCCGCCGAAATGGGGCGGTGGGTGCCGCTCGATCGCGAGGTTGCGGGACCGGGGGCATGAATCGCCTTGTTCGTTCGCGAATCCTTGACTCGCCGCCAGCGCTCCAGTAACGGCGCCGTCTGTTCTGTGGTCATCCTGTGTGGACGGCCCTTTTTATTCGAATTTTCGAGGACCGTCATGAAGCGCACTTTCCAGCCCAGCCGCCTTGTCCGCGCCCGCCGTCATGGCTTCCGCGCCCGCACGGCGACTGTCGGTGGCCGCAAGGTGCTTCGTGCGCGCCGCGCTCGCGGCCGCAAGAAGCTGTCGGCCTAAGACCACTTCCGGCCTCACGGCTGGATGCGGCACCGGCCCGTGCCGCCATCCGATTCGTCGCATGCCCCGTGCGGAGCGAGGAATCGGGTGGCGGCACGGGCCGCCGCTGTTTGTGCCCGGCCTGATCGCCGTCGGTGCATTTGCAGTCCGTCGCTCCGCTCCCTATCTGCCGGGCTGACATGACTGCTGCCTACGCCATAATGACCCGCCGGGCGGACTTCGTTGCCGCTAATGCGGGGCTGCGCGTGGCGCGGCCGGGATTCGTGCTGCTGGCCAAGCCCAACGACGGGCAGGGACAGCGCGCCGGGATCACGGTTACCAAGAAGATCGGCAATGCCGTCGTGCGCAACCGCATGAAGCGTCGCTTCCGGGCGCTGCTGCGCGAGTTGCTGCCCGAGCATGGCCTTGCCGACACCGACCATGTCCTGATCGGCCGCGAGAACGGCGTGGAGCGCGATTTCGCGCTCCTGCGCGACGAACTGATGGTGGCATTGGGGCGTGCACAGGCGGGCAAGGGCGATCCGCCCAGAAATGCACGCGGCAAGAACCGGGGCGGCAAGCGTTCCGGCAAGCCGGACAAATCTGGCCCGAATAAGACGCCGCAACCGGATAAATCTGCCCCGTGAACAAGGCGTTCTCCTTGCTCGCCCGGGTTCCCGGATTGTTGCTGATCGGCATCGCCCGGGCTTGGCAGATCGGCCCTTCGCGGGTCCTGCCGCCGTCCTGCCGCTACTCGCCGTCCTGCTCGCAGTATGCGATTGTAGCGGTCCGCAAGCACGGTGCGATTAAGGGTGGCTGGCTGGCGTTCAAGCGTCTATTGCGCTGCCAGCCTTGGGGTGGGCACGGCTACGACCCGGTGCCGGACTGAGATGAATAGAGGCAGCGCCTGCCGCTGCCACTGACGGGATTACGACAGGAAAGCCTTGGTGGAAAAGCAGCGCAACATTATTCTGGCGGTCGTCCTGACCGCGCTCGTGCTCTTCGGCTGGGAAGCCGGCGTCCGTTACTTCTATCCGAACGCCAACAAGCCCCCGGTCCAGACCGAGCAGCAGGCGGCACCGCCCGCTCCCGCCAGCGGCATCAAGCCGACCCGTGAGGGCGGCCTGCTCGACCCGACCGACGTCGCGCTGGAACGGCAGGACCTGAAGTCCGCGCTGACCACGGGCGGCCGCGTGCCGATCCAGGCGCCGGGCGTTTCGGGCTCGATCAACCTCAACGGTGCACTGCTCGATGACCTCGTGCTCAATCGCCACCGCGAAACGGTGCAGAAGGATTCGGGCCCGGTCCGCATGTTCTCGCCCTCGGGCACGCCGGCGCAGCACTACGCGCAGTTCGGCTGGCTGGGGCAGGGCGTTCCCGCGCCGAGCGCCGCCACTGTCTGGACCGCGCCTGCCGGTGCCAAGCTGACGCCGACCACGCCGGTCACGCTCACCTGGGACAACGGCCAGGGCCAGGTCTTCGCGCTGACCTTCAAGGTCGACGACAATTACATGATCACCGCCGACCAGCAGGTGATGAACAAGGGCGCCTCGGCTGTCACCGTGCAGCCCTTCGCCTTCGTCAACCGCACCAACCGCACTGCCGCCCAGTATGCCTGGACGCTGCGCACCGGCGGTATCGGCGCGTTCGACGGCTCGGTCGAATTCGGCCCCAAGTACGACGACCTGCTGAAGGCGGGCCCGCAGAGCCCGACCGGCAATGTCGACTGGATCGGCTTCACCGACGTCTACTGGATGTCGGCCGTGATCCCCGTGGGTGCCAAGGCGACCGGCTCGTTCCGCTCGCTCGGCAACCAGATCTTCCGCGCTGATGCCGTCTTCGAGCAGAGCGTGATCCAGCCCGGCCAGACCCTGACGCGCGAAACCAAGCTGTTCGCCGGCGCCAAGGAGCACGCCGTGCTCAACGCCTATGAGCAGCAGGGCGTCACCAACTTCGGCCTCGCGATCGACTGGGGCTGGTTCCGCTGGTTCGAAAAGCCGATCTTCTGGCTTCTGGTGAAGCTCTTCGCGATCACCGGCAACTTCGGCGTCGCCATCATCCTGTTGACCGCCATCGTGCGCGGCATCATGTTCCCGGTTGCCCAGCGCGGCTTCGCCTCGATGGCCGCGATGCGTGCGATCCAGCCGAAGATGAAGGCGCTGCAAGAGCGCTACAAGGACGACAAGGAAAAGCAGCAGCTTGAGATCATGAAGCTGTACAAGGAGGAGAAGGTAAACCCGCTTGCCGGCTGCCTCCCCATGTTCCTGCAGGTTCCGGTGTTCTTCGCGCTCTACAAGGTGCTCAACCTCGCGATCGAGATGCGCCACCAGCCCTTCGTGCTGTGGATCAAGGACCTTTCGGCGCCCGATCCGCTCCACATCGTCAACCTGTTCGGCCTGCTGCCGTTCACGCCCCCGGCCTTCCTTGGCATCGGCATTCTGGCACTGCTGCTGGGCGTCACCATGTACCTGCAGTTCAAGCTGAACCCGCAGCAGATGGACCCCGCGCAGCAGCAGGTCTTCGCCCTGATGCCCTGGTTCATGATGTTCATCATGGCGCCGTTCGCTTCGGGTCTGCTGGTTTACTGGATCACGTCCAACCTGCTCGCGATCGGCCAGCAGAAGCTGCTCTACGTGATGCATCCGCAGCTCAAGGCGCAGCAGGAGAAGGAAGCCCAGGACAAGGCGCGTGCTCTCGAGCGCGAGAAGAAGGCCTGATTTGATGACGGGTGAAACCGAAAATGAAGACATCGTCGAGCAGGCGCGCAAGCTCTTTTCAGGACCGGTGACGTTCCTGAAGAGCGCGCCCGCGCTCAAGTTCCTGCCCGACCCGGACGTGCCCGAGATCGCGTTCTGCGGCCGCTCGAACGTCGGCAAGTCCTCGCTGCTGAACGCGCTGACTGGCCGCAAGGCGATTGCGCGCACTTCGGTGACGCCGGGCCGCACGCAGGAACTGAACTTCTTCGATGTGGGCGAGCCGCTCCAGTTCCGGCTGGTCGATATGCCGGGCTACGGCTTCGCCAAGGCCCCGCCCTCGGTGGTCGAGACCTGGCGCCGCCTGATCCGCGATTACCTGCGCGGCCGCGTGGAGCTGAAGCGCACGCTGCTGCTGGTCGATTCGCGCCACGGCGTGAAGGCGGTCGATGCCGACATGATGAAGATGCTGGACGAGGCCGCTGTCGGCTACCGCATCGTCCTCACCAAGGCGGACAAGATCAAGGCGACCGAGTTGGACAAAGTCTATGCCGAGACCGTGGCCGAAGCGCGCAAGCACCCCGCGGCCTATCCCGAGGTGCATATTACCTCGTCCGAAAAGGGCCTCGGCATTGCCGAGCTGCGCGGGGCGGTTTTGTCCGATTCGCTGATCTGAACTGATCGGGCCGGGCCTTGTGCCCGGCCTTTTTGTTTGGCCCTTCGAGTCCGGCCTAGTCGGGACTTTTCCAATCAAGACCTTACCGTCGTCCCCGCGAAGGCGGGGACCCCGCTTGTTCTTGGCGAGCGGGGCAAAAGGAAGCGGGGCCCCCGCCTGCGCGGGGGCCCCGCGGTGTTTTGGATGATGGCGTGGTTTCACGTGAGCTTCGCGGGTATCAAGGTGCCTTAGGGACGAGGCGCTCGGTGAGGGCTGTGGGGCCGGCGTAAAGCATCAGGCCTCCACCCAACCTTTCCGTTACCCCTCAGCGGCCTGCGGCGTAACCAACCGTGCCGCACCGTCACCATACTATCGCATTCACCTGTCACCATCGGCGTTTGCGGACCGCTCCCGCCCGGCGTGATCCCGGCACACGCCGGATCGATCCCGGAAATCCATCTATGTGACGATTGCGTGACCGGCTCGCTTCCCCTAGGGGGCACGCGGTCGCGTCAAGAGAAGAAAGGAGACTCGCCATGCGCCAGATCGCCGTTCTTCCCTATCGTACCGTCGGCCCCGCCGTCGACGCGCCGATCCAGATACTGCTGATCACCTCGCGCAGTTCGCGCCGCTGGGTCATTCCCAAGGGTGGGCTGATGAAGGGCTACTTGCCCCACGCCGCCGCCGCCGCAGAGGCGGAGGAAGAGGCAGGCGTGCTCGGCGCGGCCTGTCCGATCCCGCTGGGATCCTATCGCTATCGCAAGCAGCGCGCCTCGGGCGCCTCGGTCTGGGCGGACGTGGACGTGTTCCCGTTCGCCGTCACCGAGGAACTCGATACCTGGGACGAACAACACCAGCGCGAACGCCGCTGGTTCTCTCTGGCTGAGGCGGCTAAGGCGGTCGACGAAGAGGACCTTCGCGCGCTGATCCGTTCATTTGGCGCGCGTGAGTTCCGCGCCGCCGCCAGTCCCGCACGCCTCCTGAGCGTGATGGCCGACCGGATGGCCGACAAGACAGGGGTCAATACGATGTTTGCCTGGTTCCAGAAGCTGCTTCCGCAGCAGGGCAATTTCTTCGATCTGTTCGAACAGCAGGCCGCAACGCTGGTGGCCGGGGCCGATGCCCTTGCGCGCCTGGCGCAGGGCGGCCCGGGCCGCGCCCAGCATATTCGCGAGATCAGCGAGCGCGAACACGATGCGGACAATATCACCCGCGAAGTGCTCCAGACGGTGCGCCGCACCTTCCTGACGCCGTTCGATCGTTCGTCGATCACCAGCCTGATCACGACGATGGACGATGCCATCGACGAGATGCAGCAAGTGGCCAGCGCCGTGAATCTCTACGAGGTCACCGAGTTCGAGCCCGAGATGATCGACATGGCCGCGATCATCGTCGATGCCGCGCGCCTCACCGCCGAAATCATGCCGCTGCTGCGCAAGATCGCCGACAACGGCCACCGCCTGCACGAACTGACCGAGCGCCTCGTGCGCATGGAAGGCCATGCGGACGAGATCCATGCCGCGGGTCTCAAGCGCGTGTTCAAGGCGGATTCGGGCAAGGATGCGCTGCACTTCATCGTCCGTCAGGAGATGTTCAAGCGGCTGGAGCGCGTGGTCGACCGATTCGAGGACGTGGCGAACGAGATCGATGGTCTCGTGATCGATCACGCCTAAGCTGCCCTTTCGATGGAACACACGCTTGCACTGCCGCTGCTGATCGGCCTCGTCGCGCTCGCGCTGGCGTTCGACTTCCTGAACGGGTTGCACGACGCTGCCAACGCCATCGCCACGGTCGTCGCCACGCGCCTGCTCTCGCCGGTGATGGCGGTGCTGTTCGCCGCTTTCGGCAACTTCGCCGCTTACTGGATCATGGGCCTCCATGTCGCCGAGACGGTGGGCAAGGGCATCATCAACAAGGACGCGGTGACGCCATCCGTGGTGTTCGGCGCCCTGGTGGGCGCGATGTTCTGGAACGTGCTGACCTGGATCAAGGGCATCCCTTCGTCTTCCAGCCATGCGCTGATCGGCGGACTGCTGGGCGCGGGCGTCGTCGCGGCGGGCCCGGGCGTGGTCGAGGCAGACGGCACGGTGAAGACGCTGATAGCCATCATCGCCTCGCCGCTGCTGGGCTTCGTGATCGCGATGCTGATGATGCTGCTGACTTCGTGGCTGTTCCGGGGAACGACGCCGCGCCAGTCCAACGGCATCTTCAAGACGCTGCACTTGTTCTCGTCCGCCGCCTACTCGATCAGCCACGGCGGCAACGACGCGCAGAAGACGATGGGCATCATCGCCGTGCTGCTTTACTCCACCGGGCACCTTGAGGGCGGCTTCCACGTGCCCGAATGGGTGGTGATCGGCTGCTACACGGCGATCTCGCTCGGCACGCTTTCGGGCGGTTGGAAGATCATCAAGACGATGGGTTCCAAGCTCACCAAGCTCAACCACCACTCGGGCTTTTGCGCTTCGACTGCGGGCGCCATCGTGGTGTTCGGTGCGAGCGCCATGGGCATTCCGGTTTCGACCACCCATGCGATCACCGGCGCCGTCGTAGGCACCGGCGCCGCCCGCCGCGCTAGCGCGGTGCGCTGGTCGGTCGCCAGCCGCGTGATTGTGGCATGGTTCGTGACGATCCCGGCCAGCGCCGTCGTTGGCGCGCTGTTCTACGAGATCACGCGGCTCTTTTGACGCGGGCGCCATTCGCATCCGCGAATGGCTTGCGGCGCCAGCCCACTCCCCCACCCGACCTCCCAGATTTTACCCGTAGGGAGATCGGGTGGGGAGTGGGCCGGTGCCGCAGTTACATTCTGCGACGCCGTTCATTCTCGACTTGTCGCGCCTGAACCGATAGTCCCCGGGCTTGGACTTATGGGGAATCCGCGTAAGTGAAGCTGATTATCGGCAATAAGAACTACTCCAGCTGGTCGCTGCGCGGCTGGCTGGCCTGCAAGCAGTCGGGGCTCCATTTCGAGGAGATCACCGTCCCGCTCTACGGTGACGAATGGGACGCCCAACGCAGCTCGAACGACCTTGCACCCAGCCACGGCAAAGTGCCGATCCTGTGGGATGGCGACGCCGTGGTGTGGGACAGTCTGGCGATCGTCGAGTATCTCGCCGACAAAGTCGGGCGCGACCGCTTCTGGCCCAAGGGCGACGATGCCCGCGCCATGGCGCGCTCGATGGTGGCGGAGATGCATTCCAGCTTCTTCGCGCTGCGCCGCGCCTGTCCGATGAACATCCGTATGCGCGTCGAAGGCATGGTGCCGGATGACGACGTGCGTGCGGACGTGGTGCGCATCCTCACGCTCTGGGCCGAGGCGCGCGCGCGGTTCGGGCGGGGCGGGCCGTTCCTGTTCGGCACTTTCAGCGCCGCCGACGTGTTCTACGCGCCCATCGTCAGCCGGTTCCTGACCTATGGCATTGGCGTGCCCGGCTTCGCGGTGGCCTATATGGAGGCCGTCTGGGAGCACGAGTGGATGCAGCAGTGGATCAACGCCGCGCAGACCGAGGAATGGGTGATCGAGCAATTCGAAGCGCCGATAAGGTAACCTCGACCGTCACTCTGCTTACCAAATCACACTCGGGGGCCCCGCGAAGGCGGGGGCGCCGATATTCTTGAGCCGCAGCGCGGGGATGACGGGGAATGTGATAGCAGCGGGATGAGGTGATCCCGGAGGATGCGCGCCTAGCGGATCCCGTCGGTCGGGTAAGGCGTGCCGTCCTTGTGGAAATACCCGTCGCCTTCGAACTTCATGTCGATGTCCGAATAGGCGCCGGAGCCGTCGCGATTGCCGGCGCCGATGGCGACGAACACACAGTCCGCGTCGCTCTCGTTGATCAGGTGATGGCCGTTCGCGACGCCCTTGGGCCAGGCGCAGACATCCCCCGGGCGCAGCACCGTGCGGCCGTCATCCTCCACCAGCACGGCCTCGCCGGAGAGCATCACCAGCAGCTCGTCCTCGTCGTCATGCCAGTGGCGCTGGCTGGACCACGCGCCGGGTTTCATCACCACGTGGCTCGCATCCATTTCGGTAAGCCCGCCCGCCGGCGCCAGCCGCCGCCACCAGCGGCCCTTTACCGGCTGGTCGAATGGCGCCGGATAGCCGGTGCCATTCGACGGTGCGATAGCGTCGATATCGATCTTCGGCATCTGTCCCTCCATCGCGAGCCTGTCCCCAAGCTATGGTCTTGCGCGCCGACCTGTGCAATGGCCCCGGCATGACCGAGACCGTGCAGACCTCCGCCGATGTCGTCGCGCTTGCCCAAGCGCTGATCGCCTGCCCCAGCGTCACACCCGCCACCGGCACGGTGTTCGATTGCCTGGAAGCGCAACTGACGCCGCTCGGTTTCGACGTCCATCGCGCCATCTCGGGCGAGGCGCCGGACGGCCCGGTCGAGAACCTATTCGCGATCCGCAAGGGCCCCGAAGGCTCGCGCCACTTCGCCTTTGCCGGCCACCTCGACGTGGTGCCGCCGGGCGAGGGCTGGGCCAGCGGCGCTTTCGCACCCGAGATCAGGGGCGATCTGCTCTATGGCCGCGGCGCGGTCGACATGAAGGGCTCCATCGCCGCCATGGTCGCCGCCGTCGCGGACCTCCCGGTCGAGGCGGGCACGGTCAGCTTCGTCATCACCGGCGACGAGGAAGGCCCCGCGCGCTACGGCACGCTGGCGCTGATCGACCATATGCGCGCGGTCGGCGCGATCCCCGACCTCTGCCTTGTCGGTGAGCCCACTTCGGTCAACCGGCTGGGCGACATGATGAAGATCGGCCGTCGCGGCTCGGTGAACATCTGGCTCGAAGTCGAGGGCGTGCAGGGCCATGTCGCCTATCCGCATCTGGCCGACAATCCGATCACCCGGCTGGTCGCCATGCTGACCGAACTCGATGCGCTGGTGCTGGATGAGGGGACCGACTGGTTCCAGGCGAGCAACCTCGAAGTCACCGACCTCACCGTCGGCAATCCGGCCACCAACGTGATCCCGGCCAAGGCTTCGGCGCGCATCTCGATCCGTTTCAACGACCTGCACACGGGCGAAGGCCTGTCCGCGCGCGTTACCGAGATCGCCGAGCGCCATGGCGGCACCGCCCGCCCGGTGATTTCGGGCGAGGCATTCCTCACCGCGCCGGGTCCGTTCTCGACCCTGCTGGCCGATGCCATCCGCGCCGAGACCGGCGTGGAACCCGAACTGTCCACCAGCGGCGGCACCTCGGACGCGCGCTTCCTCAAGGACCTGTCGCCGGTGATCGAGTTCGGCCTGTGCAACGCGACCATGCACAAGCGCGACGAGGCTGTGGCCATCGCCGACCTCGAAGGGCTGGTGCGCATCTATCGGCGCGTGCTGGACGCCGCCCTAAGGCGCTGACTCCCGCTGATTTCGGCGTAAAACGTCAAGAATAGGGGCGCCCCCGGCGTTGACCGGGCGGGTTACGCTGTTAGTCTCGCAAGCAATTTTATTGCGAGGTGGGAATGGGCAGGCGGCTGACGCTTTATATCGTTATCGGCATGGTGCTGGGCATCGCCGTGGGCTGGGTGCTTCATGCGAGCCTGCCGGCAGGCGATCCGCGCCTGGAGCAGTGGGCTGACTACTTCAAGCTGCTGCCGGACGTCTTCCTGAAGATGATCAAGATGATCATCGCGCCGCTGGTCTTCGCCACGATCGTCACCGGCATTTCGGGCATGGGCGACAGTTCGGCGCTGGGCCGCATCGGCGCCAAGGCGCTGGCCTGGTTCATCTCGGCCAGCCTGATCTCGCTCGCGCTCGGCCTGCTGTTGGTCAACCTGTTCAAGCCCGGCGTCGGTGTCGGCTTCGAGACGCGGGCCGACCTTGGCAAGCTGGAGACGGGCGAGCTGACGCTGCGCCACTTCATCCTCGAAATCTTCCCGAGCAGCGCCGTCGACGCGATGGCGCAGAACAACATCCTGCAAATCCTCGTCTTCTCGCTGTTCGTCGGTGTCGGCCTCACCGCCATTGGCGAAAAGGGCGCGATCATCGTCAAGGTCAGCGAGGCGCTGTCCGAACTGATGCTCCAGATCACCGACTACGTGATGCGCTTTGCGCCGTTCGCGGTGTTCGGCGCCCTTGCCAGCGTGATCGGCACGCGCGGGCTTGGCATCGTCGTGACATACGGTGTGCTGGTCAGCGAGTTCTACTTCGCGATGCTGCTGTTGTGGCTGCTGCTGTTCATTGTGGGCGCGGTGTTCCTGCGCGGGCGGGTCATCACGCTGTTCCGCTATATCCGCGAGCCGCTGCTGCTGAGCTTCTCGACTGCGTCTTCGGAGGCGAGCCTGCCCAAGCTGTTCGAACAGCTTGACCGCTTCGGTGTGCCGCGCCGGATTTCGGGCTTCATCCTGCCGATGGGGTACAGCTTCAACCTCGACGGCTCGATGATCTACATGAGCTTTGCGACGATCTTCATCGCGCAGGCCTATGGCATCCATGTGCCGATTGGCACGCAGATCCTGATGCTGCTGACCCTGATGGTCAGCTCGAAGGGCATTGCCGGGGTGCCGCGCGCCAGCCTCGTGGTCATTGCCGCCACGCTCACGCAGTTCGGCCTGCCGGTAGAAGGCATCGCGCTGCTGCTGGGCATCGACACCTTCCTCGACATGGGCCGCTCGGCCACCAATGTCGTCGGCAATGCAGTCGCCACGGCGGTGATTACCCGCAGCGAAGGCATGCTCCAGCCGCTGGTCGATCCCGAGGAAGCAATGCCCCGCGCACCGACGCGCACTTCGTCGGAAGGGCGCAAGGGGCTCAATATCGATCCCGAGCAGTACGACAGCTGATGGCTTAAATTCCTCCCCTGCAAGGGGAGGGGGACCGCCCGAAGGGTGGTGGAGGGGTGTCACCGCCAGCGTGGACACCCCTCCGTCAGCGCCCCGATATGGGATGGGCGCTGCCACCTCCCCTTGCAGGGGAGGACACCGGAACGGTTAGCGGATCAGCCGGACCGGCGTGAACGGCGCCAGCCCGCAGCCCGCGCCGCGCTGGAACCCGCTGCCCACGCGGTTGAGCGGGAAGATGATGTCCTGCCGGCAAAGCTGCGACAGCGACGTCGAATAAGTGAAGGTCCCGGCCGAGCGCAGGCCCGGGCAGCGGTTCGGCAAGGTCACGCGCCAGACGCGGTTGCCGGCACCGATGAAGTCGATGGTCCAGTCGTCGCGGATATTGGTGTTGGAGAACTGGCTGAGCGGCAGGCAGTCCTGCGCGGGGCCAACCACTTCGGCGGCCGGGCTGACCGGCGGCGGGGTCTGGGGTTCCTGCTTGGTGCAGGCCATGAGCGTGAGCGGCATGAGGGCGAAGGTGACGTTACGGCGAACCATGGACATCCTCCTGATCAGGCAGCCTTGCGAGCGGCTCCCTTCTCCATGATCTTGTCCTTGTAATCGCACAAGTCAACGACCGGGCAGCGCCAGCATTCCGGCGTGCGCGCCTTGCAGATGTAGCGGCCGTGCAGGATCATCCAGTGGTGCGATCCGACGCGGAACGGCTGCGGCACCCGCTTCTCCAGTTGCTTCTCCACCGCGAGCGGCGTCTTGCCCTTGGCAATGCCGGTGCGGTTGCCGACGCGAAAGATATGGGTGTCCACCGCGAAAGTCTCCGCCCCGAAGGCGCAGTTCATCACGACATTGGCGGTCTTGCGCCCGACGCCCGGCAGTTCGACCAGAGCATCGCGGTCTTCGGGGACTTCGCCGTCATAACGATCGACGAGAATCTGCGAGAGCGCGATGACGTTCTTGGCCTTGGAGTTGAACAGGCCGATGGTCTTGATGTGCTCTTTCAGGCCCTCTTCGCCCAGTTCGACCATCTGCGCCGGGGTCTTTACCTCCCGGAACAGCGCCCGCGTCGCCTTGTTGACGCCGACGTCGGTCGACTGCGCTGAGAGCACCACGGCGACGAGCAACTGGTAGTTATTGCCGAATTCCAGCTCCGTCTCGGGCGAGGGGTTAAGCTCGGCGAGACGGCGGAAGAATTCGAAGATTTCGGCCTTGTTCAAAGGTCCAGCACCTCGGGCATGGTGTAGCGGCCCGCGTGCTTGTCCTTCAGCCATTGCGCCGCCTTGACCGCGCCCTTGGCGAAGATCGTGCGGTTCTCGGCGAGGTGCGAGAACGAAAGGCGCTCGCCATCGGCCAGGAAGTGCACGGTGTGGTCGCCCGCCACGGAGCCGCCGCGCAGGGCCGCGAAACCGATGGTGCCCGCCTCGCGCTTGCCGGTGATGCCGTCGCGGGCGCGCACGGCAGCGTTCGACAGGCTGACCTCACGGCCCTTGGCGGCGGCTTCACCCAGCAGCAGCGCGGTGCCGGAGGGGGCGTCCACCTTCATGCGGTGGTGGGTCTCGACGATCTCGATATCCCAGTCCTCGGCCAGCTTGCTGGCGGCTTCGCGCACGAGGTGGGCAAGCAGGGTGACGCCCAGCGAGGTATTGCCGGTCTGGAGCACGGGAATGTGCTGCGCGGCCGAATCGATCAGCCAGTGGTGGCGTTCCTCAAGGCCGGTGGTGCCGACGACGATGGGAATGCCCGCATCGACCGCCGCATCGAGGTTGGCTTCCAGCGCGACCGGGCTGGAGAAATCGATCAGCACGTCGGAATGCGCGGCCAGCGCCGCCACGTCGCCGTCGCGGTCCACGCCGCCGACGAATTCCTCGCCCGCCGCCGCAATGGCCTCCGCAATCGCGCGTCCCATGCGGCCTTCGCTGCCGATAATTCCGATTCGTGCCACGTCACTGTCTCCAGGAGCCGTCATGCCGAACTTGTTTCAGCATCCATCGTGCCCCAAACACCGGGCAGCGAATGGCGCACAATGAACCCCGAAACAAGCCTGTCCCGAGCAGGGGCGGACGGTTCGGGGAGACGGGAAAGGCAAGCCGTGTCGGTACTCCGCAATATCGTCATCCTCACCGGCGCGGGCGTGTCGGCCGAAAGCGGCATCGATACCTTCCGGGACGGCGGCGGCCTGTGGGAGCAGCACCGAGTCGAGGACGTGGCGACACCGGAGGCTTTCGAGCGCGATCCCGATCTGGTGCTGCGCTTCTACGACATGCGGCGCGAGGCGATCCAGACCAAGGCGCCCAATGCCGCGCACCACGCGCTGGCCCGGCTCGACCGTGAGTGGGAGGGCGACCTGCTGATCGTCACCCAGAACATAGACGATCTTCACGAACGCGCGGGCACCTCACGCGTGCTCCACATGCACGGTGAGCATCTCAATGCTTGGTGCACCGCATGCGACGTGCGCTCGCGCTGGACGGGCACTCTGATCGACCGTCCGGCCTGCCCCGAATGCGGCAAGGCGGCGCTGCGTCCCGATGTCGTCTGGTTCGGCGAGATGCCCTACCACATGGACGCGATCTACGACGCCTTGCGGGAGGCGGACCTGTTCGTCTCGATCGGCACGTCGGGCGCGGTCTATCCGGCGGCGGGCTTCGTGCGCAATGCGCGCGATCTTGGCGCGGCGACGCTCGAACTCAATCTGGAGCCCAGCCAGGGCACCGGCTGGTTCGACGACGCCCGCCAGGGCCCGGCCACCGAAGTGGTTCCGGCATGGGTGGAAGAGATTCTCGGGCTATGACGGTGGACGCCGCTGGAAACCCGGCCGGCCATCGCGGCAGTTGCCATTGCGGCGCGGTCACGCTGGAACTGGCCGAGACGCCGCGCGAAGTCTGCGATTGCAATTGCTCGGTGTGCCGCCGGTTGGGGACGCTCTGGTCCTATCACAGTCCGTCAAACGTGCGGATCGATGGCCCGCTCAGCGGCTATCAAACGGGCGATCGGGTGCGGACGTTCTGGCACTGCCCCCAATGCGGCTGCACCACGCACTGGAGCGCAGTGGACCCGGCGCGGGACCGGATGGGCGTGAACATGCGCCTGTTCGCGCCCGAATTGCTGGAGAGCCTGTCCGTCTACGCTTACGACGGCAGATCGGCTTGAACGGGGGCCTGAACCCCGCAGGCGTGGCAGCCGGGATCCTTGGCGATCCTGAGCGGCCGCATCGAAGGCGCCAAGCCGTCGATCAGATGTAGCGTGCCGTACTGGGGATCGCCCAGCGCGGCGTGGCCGGCCATGACCACGCGCATGGCATGCATCGCCGCGAACGTGCCGACCATGCCGACCATCGCGCCCAGCACGCCGTCGGCCGCGCACGTATCGCAGTCCTGCGCATCGAAGGCATCGCCCACGAAACAGCGGTAGCAGGCATGGTCTGGCAGGTGTCCGGCGAAGTTGGCGACTTGCCCCTGAAAGCGACCAACCGCCGCGCTCGTGAGGGGAATGCCCAGTTTAATACAGCTGTCTGACACACGCAGGCGAGTCGCGAAGTTGTCACACCCGTCAAGTACCACGCTCGCGCCGAAGAGAATCTTTGCCGCGTTGTCTTCCCCGAGACGCGTTACATGCGGCACAACCTCAAGGCCAAGATCAAAGCGCCGCACCCATTCGGCTGCCGCTTCCGCCTTAGGCTTGCCGATATCCGATGGCGTATAAATCGTCTGACGTTGCAGATTGCTGACGTCCACCGTGTCGTCGTCAATCAGCGTCAGCCGTCCTATCCCGGCTGCGGCGAGATACTGGAGAGCTGGGCTGCCGATCCCGCCGCAGCCGACGAGCACCACATGCGCATCGGCCAGCGCGACCTGGCCCGTGCCGCCGACTTCGGGAAGCACGATATGCCGCGCGAAACGCGCAAGGCGATCGGGTGCCAAAGTCATTGCTGCATCATTCCTGTGTGGTTCCGGGTGTCGCCGGCAGCCGCTCCTTCACGAAGCCATGCATGCCGAACCACCACTGGGTGGCGATCACCGCGCCCTTGGCGGGCTGGAGCATGCCCAGCATCATCACCAGTGCCACCGGGACCACGATCGCGAAGATCGCCGCCGGTCCGAACTGGAAGTCGCTGGACAGTGCGATGATCAGTGGGGCCATCAGGTGGCCGGTCACCAGCATCGCGATATAGGCGGGAAAGTCGTCCGCGCGCTGGGGCGTCAGATCGGCCATGCAGGCCGGGCAGCGTTCCAGCGGTTTCAGCCACTTGCGGAACAGCCGGCCCTCGCCGCAGCGCGGGCAGCGGCAGCGTATGCCGCGCAGCGCGGCCTGCCAGTAGGAGGCGGGAAGCGTCATGGCCATGCGCCTACAGCATCGGGGCCGTGCGGGCAAAGCGCAAAAACGAAGATGCGGGGGCGTTCGGTGGGGGGTGGGGAGGGACGCCCCCGCATCAGGTAAGGGGGTGCGGATTAGCCGTTGCCGGCGATCCGTACCCGATTGCTGCCGACGCTGTGGGCGGCACTCAATGTCGATTCGGCGCGGTGCGTTGCCTCACCAAGCTGCGCGAAGCTGCGCAGCGGGGCGAGGGCGCAGGAGAAGGTGACCGAAATGGCTTCGCCTTCCGTCTCGTCGTGTTCGGAGGTGGCTAAAGTCTGGGCCAGAGTCCGGGCCAGCGCGCTGTCCAGCGCGACGCTGGCGCGCAGCCGCTCCATCACCAGTCGCGCTTCGTCGAGCTGGGTATCGGGCAGGATCACAGCGAAGGCCTCGGCGCTCCAGCGGGCCACAAGGTCGGTGCGGCGCATCCCGGCGTCGATCCGTCCGGCCACCGCGCGCAGCAGCGCGTCGCCGGCGGTGGGGCCGAACCGTCCGGAGAGCGAGGCGAAATGGTCGATGTCGATCAGGGCCAGCACGGCATTGCCCTGTCCGGCCAGCACGCGCTCCGCCGAATCGAGGAATTCGTGGCGATTGCGCAGTCCGGTCAGCCGGTCGCGCCGCGCTGCGTCGAGCGGTTGCCCGGCGCGGATAGCGGCGGTTGCGGCGGCCGTGGCGACGCTTTGGAGCAGTAGGCCCACGGTGTCGTTGCCGCCGCGCGGGATACCCGCCAGCCGCTCACCGCGCTGAGCGGCGCCGAGCAGGGCAACGGCCTCGCGCAGCGGCGTGACAAGAGCATGGATGGCGCTCAGTCCGAGTGCGGCGCCCAGCACGGTGGCGCAGAATGTGACTGCCAGCAGCACGGGATCCCACCGTCCGGTCGCTGCCGCGAAAGCCACGACGGCCAGCATGGGCACCAGCACGGCGGCCAGACATGCCAACAGCAGGCGCCATTCGTAGCGGCGCGGGAACAGAAAGGATGTGGCCCGGTAGAAGCGCATCGCATGCCCCTCTCGTGCAGCCGGGAAGCCCGGTCATGACGAAGGCTATGCGAAGACCCTTATCTAATGGTTAAGATTTTACGACAGGGGCGGATTGGCGGTTTGACGGAAGAAGCGCGCGGCTGCCATCCTTCGACAAGCTCAGGATGAGCGGAGTGGGAGGGGAAACATCCCCATGCGCTGGAACCCGCCATTCCCCCGATCCCGCTCAGGCTGAGCCTGTCGAAGCCCCGGCGAGCGAGGCGCGAGGCTGCCATACTCCACTAGCTTAGGATGAGCGGGGTGTGGGAGCGGAATTCCAGCGGCCAACTCGCAACCGGCCCGTCCTCGATCGCGCTCAGGATGAGTGGTGGCCGGGGGAATGGCACCTGCCAACCTACACCCGTCATCCCCGCGAAGGCGGGGATGTGGATTCACATTCGAAGTGCAACGGTTGAAGAGAGCATGCCTCGGCGGGTGTTTTGAAGTCGAGGCATTTTCGCGGTGTATTGTTGTAGCGTTGGATGATGTCCTCAAAGTGGGCAGGCGAGAGATCCTCGATGTTGGTCTTGCGCGGCAGGTCGCGTCTGAGGCGGCCGATGGCGTTTTCGACGCCGCCCTTTTGCCATGGGGCGTGGGGGTCGCAGAAGAACGTATCGATGCCGAGACGGTGCAACCTGTGGTGCTGTGCAAACTCGGTGCCGTTGTCGAGGGTCAGGGTTTGGCGCAAGGCGGCGGGCCAGGGCCGCAGCATGGCGGCGAGCAGGTCGGCGGTGCGCCGGGCCTTTCGGTCGGGCGGATGGCAGATCAGGGTGTAGCGCGAGGAGCGTTCATGGGCGACGAGGATGGCCTGGCCGTATCGGGCGAAGAGCATGAAGTCGGCCTCCCAGTGGCCGGGCCGGGACCGATCCGCGGCCTCGCCCGGGCGCATGGCGATGGGTTGGCGCTTGGCGATGAAGCGGACCGAGGATCCGCCGGGCTTGCGGCGCCATCCGCGGCGGGCCTTGGCGCGGGGCAGATAATGGCGCCATGATCGATCGTTCGTCCGCCTGATCTGGGCATGGATGAAGCGATAGATGCTCTCGTGACTGATGATACGCACGCCGGCCTCGCGGGCCATGCGGCCGGCGATCTGCTCGGGTGACCAGCCGGCCGCGAGGCGGCCCAGCACGCCCTCGCGCAAGGCCTGATCGCGTTCGAGGCGCATGCCCGACCAGCGCCGGGCGCGCGCCTGCTCTTGCGCATAGCCGGGCCGATAGCCCACCGTGCTGCCGCTGTTGCGCTTCAGCTCCCGAAAGATCGTCGATGCCGAGCGATCCAGAGCTGCCGCGATCTGGCGCAGCGATTGCCCGTCTTCATGAAGACGGGCAATCGTACACCGCTCTTCCAGATCAAGCTGTTCGTAAGCTCTTCCCATGACAACACCATAACCTGGTGTTGCACTTCGTTTGTGAACTTGGCGGATCCCGCTTCTGTTGTGCAGGCGAGAGGTCAGGAAAAAGCGGGGCCCTCGCCTTCGCGAGGGCGACGAGGGTGCGAATATGACGGCTCACCGGCACTATTCCCCCGCCCCAAACGACGCCGCGCGTGGGAACCGATCTGGTTCCCACGCGCGGTCAGGTGCGACCCTGCAGGCAAAACGTGCGGATGGTACCGCGGGTTCCCGGGGGTGCCCCCGGGCAGACCCTCAGGATTCGAGCTGGCGCAGCAGCGAGCGGACGTCGCCGTCCATGTCGGCATCGCGCGTGCGCAGTTCCTCGATCAGGCGGACCGCGTGGATCACGGTCGAGTGATCACGCCCACCGAACTTGCGGCCGATCTCGGGATACGAGCGCGGCGTCAGCACTTTGGCGAGATACATCGCCACCTGACGTGGACGCACCACCGCGCGGGCGCGGCGCTTGGAGCTCATCTCGGTCCGGTCGATACGGTAGAACTGGCAGACCGTGCGCTGGATCTCGTCGATCGTGATGCGGCGGCGGTTGGCCGAGAGGATGTCGGTAAGCTGTTCCTCGGCCAGCTGGAGCGAGACGGCCTGACCCGTAAGCTGGGCATAGGCGATCAGCTTGTTGAGGCCGCCGACCAGTTCACGCACGTTGCGGTTGATGGTGCGGGCAAGGAACTCGATCACGTCCGACGGCACGTCCACCGAGGCGAAGCGGTGCAGGCGGTTTTCGAGGATCGAGCGGCGCAGTTCGATGTCGGCCGGCTGGATGTCGGCGACAAGGCCCATCGACAGGCGCGAGAGCAGGCGCGGTTCGACACCGTCGAGCGCCTGCGGCGCGCGGTCGGCGGCGAAGACCAGGCGCTTGCCTTCCTGAAGCAGCGCATCGATCGTGTAGAGCAGTTCTTCCTGCGCCGATGCCTTGCCGATGATGAACTGGATATCGTCCACCAGCAGCAGGTCGAAGCCGCGCAGACGCGACTTGAACTCGATCATCTGGTTCTGGCGCAGCGCCTGGACGAATTCGACCATGAAGCGCTCTGCCGAGCAGTAGAAGATCCGCGCATGCGGGTGGTGCTGAAGATAGGCATGGCCGATCGCGTGCAGCAGGTGCGTCTTGCCCTGGCCGGTGGCGGCCTTGAGGTAAAGCGGCGAGAACTGCGGCGATTCGGTGGCCGACATGCGCTGCGCGGCATTGCAGGCCAGCACGTTGGACTGGCCGGTCACGAACGTCTGGAACGTCTGCGAGGCATCGATGCCGGCAGGACCCTGGCCCAGCGCGGCGAAAGCTTCGCCGGACAGTGCGACCGAGATCGGATCGGCCGAACCTTGCGCCGAATCATTGGCCGGTGCGCTCGACGGACGGCCGCCACCGCCCAGACGCAGCTCGGGAAGCTGGCGACGACCCGGGTGCACGAGGATGCGCACGTGGCGCACGTCGGGACGAGCGATCTTCCATGCCAGCGAGAGACGGTCCGCGAAACGATCCGCCACCCAGTTCGCCGAGAACTCGGTGGGCAGATAGAGATCGAGCGTTCCCGTTTCCTTGCAATAATTGCCGGGCTGAATCGGCTTGATCCACTGGCTGTGCGCTTGCTGACCGAGGTCTTTGCGCAAGCCCTGGCTGATGTCCGCCCAGTCGGCCGCCAGATTCACGGCTTCCTGATCCTCTTCCATCACCAATTTTACCGCCTTCGATTTCTTGCTCACGCCGTTAGCGCCTTGACCTGCTGTATCTGACATAAAACCAACCCCCCTTGTTGGCTGCTGCCCCGAATGGGCCGCGCGCAACCGGAAAGGACACGCCACCAGGCGTAAAAAAATCCCCAACCGCAAACGCATGTTTGCAGCGGGTGCTTCGTCGCTGTTGATGTTCCCCGGCCGGTTCCGCAACGGCCGAGGACCCTTTTAGAAACGGGTTTGGTCGCGGTGCAATACGATCCTCCCCAAATAAAAAAAATTATGCCTGTTGACTCGTCTCGGAGTGCCCAATTTCCGTCATGAAAGAATTTTCATGAATGAAATCAAACGGTTCCCATATGCGCACATGCGAATCGTAAGGTTTCCGTCATTTCGTTGCACAGGCCCCTTCTCGGGGTCCGAAGCGGGGCTTCGGGCCGGGTGACGAGGTCCCGATTTCGTTCCTGTTCCGTACTCGGCCGAAAGTACTAGGTGAGGCTCCTGTGTGCCGAATCGGAATTCGACTCAGGAACACCCGTCCCCTCGGCAAAGGCGGAAGGACCGATTCGACGCAATGTGCCGATTCGGAAATGGGGTCTCCGTGCGGATTGTGAAGGGCGTGGAGCAGTGCGCGGGGTTTTGAGGCCCTGCGTTCCGATCCTGTCTACCCGATGGATGTTGTGGTTGGCCCCTCAGTACGCGATTCGCGCCGGGAGCATTTGCTACGCCCCGTTAGGCAGGAGCACCCGTTGGGCGCAAGCGCTGAGTGCAGTCCTTTTGTGCGGAATGGCGGCCGGTGGATGCGCGCGCTGCACGATTCACGCGGCGCCGGGCGCAAGGGGTGGCCGACAGGAACGAGGACGCCATAAACGAGGACGCCATAAACGCCTTCGGCCCAAGCTTCCGCCCGATACCCGCAAGATGTGCGGGGTGTCCGGACAGAAGCTTGGGCCGAAGCAGCAGTCCCGGGCCACCCGAATTAATCGGGGCCCGGACTGTCAGGCCGGGCTCAGAGAGCCGAGACGGCCTTGGTCAGGCGCGAGAACTTGCGCGCTGCGGTGTTCTTGTGAAGCACGCCGCGGGCAACGCCACGCGCCAGCTCGGGCTGGGCTTCCTTGAGAGCGGCCGAAGCGGCGCTCTTGTCGCCACCGGCAATCGCAGCTTCGACCTTCTTCACGAAGGTACGGATGCGGCTGATGCGGTTGGTATTGATCTCCGCACGGCGATCGTTGCGACGGATGCGCTTGCGGGCTTGCGGCGTATTGGCCATCGAATTTCCTCTGTCTGGCCGCCCCACGCTGGTGATGCCGGCCCAATGCCTAACGAATCTGCTTTTGGCGAGCGGACTCGCCGGAAAGCGCGCCCCTTAGCGGTGTAGCGCCATTCCGTCAACCCGCGTGAGGCGCCCGAAACCGCCTATTTCTGGCATTTCGGACACCAAAAGGTACTGCGTCCACCTTGGACGAAGCGCCTTACCGGGGCCCCGCATAGGCAAGCTTCGCCCTCACGTCCATAGACCTGCCAGGAAGTGGCGAAATAGCCCAGTTCGCCATTGGGCTGCGCATAGTCGCGAATCGTCGAGCCGCCCGCCGCGATCGATTCGGACAGCACATCGCGAATCGCCGGCACCAGCCGGTTCAGCGCGGGCAGGGTAACGCGGCCGGCTTCCTTGTCGGGCCGGATCCGCGCGCGGAACAGCGCTTCGCAGACATAGATATTGCCGAGCCCGGCGACGACCTGCTGGTCGAGCAGCATCTGCTTGATCGGGGCGATTCGTCCGGCCAGCTGCGTCTTGAGATGCGGGGCCGTCAGCCCTTCGCCCAGCGGTTCCGGCCCCAGTGCGGCAAATGCGCCCCACGAATCGAGCCCGGCGGTGGGCACGAGGTCCACCGAACCGAATCGCCTTGCGTCGTTGAGCGCCAGGACATGGCCCGATCCGGTCTCGATCACGAGGTGGTCGTGCTTTTCCGGTTTCTCCGGCTCGATTCGCCAGCGGCCGGACATGCCGAGGTGGAACACCATGGTCTGGTCGCGGTCGGTATGGATGAGGCCGTACTTGGCGCGGCGGCCCATCGTCGTCACCCGCGCGCCGGTCAGGACTTGGACCAGATCGGGCGGGAACGGGCGGCGCAAGTCGGCGCGGTTGAGCGTTACACGCGCGATCCGCTCGCCTTCGAGATAGCGGGCAAGGCCGCGCACGGTGGTTTCGACTTCGGGAAGTTCTGGCATCGTGGGGGGGAGATAGGGCTTCGCACGCGCCATGAAAAGCGAGCGAGGGCTCGGCATTCCGAATGTCACGAGCCTCGCCACCCAACGAACGGGCCGCTAAGCGCTTGTCATGGAAGAAAAGCCTTCGAACTTTCGCGCCTTTGCCATGCTTGGCCTCGTCATGCTGCTGTGGGCGGGTAATTCGATCGTCGGCCGGGCGGTGCGTGCGGATGTGCCGCCGTTCACGCTGGCATTCGGGCGCTGGCTGCTGGCGCTGATGGTCCTGCTGCCTTTCGCGCTGGGTCCGCTGCGGCGCGAGTGGCGCGCGGTTCTGGCGGGCTGGCGGTGGATTGTGGTGCTGGGCGTGCTCGGCGTCGTCTGCTTCAACGGCTTCCTTTATAAAGGGCTGCATTACACGACCGCCGCCAATGCCCTGCTGCTGCAAGCCTCGATCCCGGCGGCCGTGACGGTGCTGGATCGGGTGCTGTTCGGCGGGCGGCCTGGGAAATTGCATGTGCTGGGCGTCGTCGTCTCGACGCTGGGGGTCATGGCCATTGTCTTCAAAGGCGATCCGGCGGCGCTGATGCAACTGCGCTTCGGTCCGGGCGACAGCCTGATCTTCTGCGCGGTGGCGGCATGGTCATTCTACACGGTGCTGCTGCGCAAGCGGCCACCGGTGTCGCCGGTGGTCTTCCTGTTCCTGACTTTCGCGCTTGGCGCGATGGGCATGGCCCCGCTGGCCGCACTGGAGGCGGCGAGCGGGCAGGCCGTGCACTGGAGCCCGCATGTGCTGGCGGCTTTCGCCTATGTCGGCCTGTTTCCTTCGGCGATTGCCTACTTCATCTATAACCGCGCGACGGCCGAGCTTGGCGCGGCCCGCGCCGGGCAGGCGATCACGCTGATGCCGCTGTTCGGCGCGCTGCTCTCGGCGCTGCTGCTGGGCGAGCGGCTCATGCCCTACCACCTCGCGGGCATGGCGCTGATTCTGGCAGGTATCGTGCTTTCCGCGCTCGCCCTGCGGCGGGTACGGGCGAACGCGACGGCATGAACGCCGCGCCCGCCGCCGAAAGCGGCTGGATCAGCCGTATTTGTAGTGGAAGGCTTCGTCGCTGGTGCAGGCGTAGACAATGGCCTCCACGAAAGCGATGCAGCCCGGGATCAGCGTCCAGCAAAAGACGAGGTACAGGATGCCCAAGCCGGTTCGGTTGAGATAGAACTTGTGCGCCCCAAGGCCGCCCAAGAGCAGGGCGAGCACGATGGCAGCCCCCTTGCTTTTCACCGGACGGCTGTATCCTCCGGTGGAAACGGCCGCGTTCATATAGACGTTGCCTTGCCTCTCGCTGGCGCGGAGGGCCTCTTCGGCGCGGCGCAAGGCAATATCCAGAGTTTCGCCGCAATGACGGCATTTCTTGGCGGTTGCCTTGACCGCTTCCGCACAGAATGGACATTCCGTCGTGGCCATTTCACTCAATCCTTCGCTGGTTGAGAGTGCGTCTTCGCGGGTTTCCGTTTCCATTCTTCTGTCCCCTTTTTTCCGATTGCGAACCGGCGTGACTGATTCTTCGTGCGGAAATGATAGGGAGGACTGCCATTGCAACTCTTAAAGCGCCGGTGAAATTATTGAAATAACGTGCAATTTCAATTTTCGCCGCGCCGCAAACTATATTGGGCAAAGGATCCGTTCACTGGCCAGCATCACCCTTTGCGCAAACGGCATTTACGCCTAAAGCGGCGCCATGAGCGAAACGGTTTCCTTCGGCTACGAGGATGTGGCCACCGAGGAGAAGCAGGAGCGCGTCGGCGCTGTCTTCTCCAGCGTCGCACGCAAGTACGACGTGATGAACGATGCCATGTCGGCAGGCATGCATCGGCTGTGGAAGGACAAGTTCGTGCGCCGCGTGAAGCCGCGCGAGGACGAGCAGATCCTCGACATGGCGGGCGGCACGGGCGACATCGCCTTCCGCATGGCCGCGCACGGCGCCTCGGTCACTGTCTCCGACATCAATCAGGACATGCTGGACGTCGGCATCGAGCGCGCGATGGAGCGCGGCATTGATGGCCTCGTCTGGTCGCGCCAGAATGCCGAGGAACTCTCGTTCCCGGCGCGCCACTTCGATGCCTATACGATTGCCTTCGGCATCCGTAACGTCACCCACATCGACAAGGCACTGGCCGAGGCGCACCGCGTGCTCAAGTTCGGCGGGCGCTTCTTCTGCCTCGAATTCTCGACCACCGAATGGCCGGGCTTCAAGGAGGCCTACGACGCCTATTCGCACCATCTGGTGCCGAAGATCGGTCAGGCCATCGCCGGTGACGCTGAGTCCTACCGCTACTTGATCGAATCGATCCGCCGCTTCCCGCCGATGCCGGAATTCGAGAAGATGATCCGCGCGGCCGGCTTCCGGCACACCAAGGTCGAACCGATCATGGGCGGCCTCGTAGCGATCCATTCGGGCTGGAAGGTCTGAGATCCAGATCGTGACGGGTTCTGCAACGCATATCCTGCGCCTGCTCAAGTGGGGGCGCGTTCTCGCGCGCCACGGAGCGCTGCGCGGGATCGAGAATGACCGCAATGCCCCCGCGCAGGTCAAGCGCCTGTGCCGGATCGCCCGGTTCGGCACGCGCCAGCCGGTGGAGCCCGACTATGCCGGGGCTTTCCAGGAGATCGGCCCGGCCGCGATCAAGCTGGGGCAGGCGCTGGCGACGCGCCCCGATCTCGTGGGCGAGGGCCCCGCGCACAACCTGCTGACCTTGCAGGACAGCCTGCCGCCGGTCGCCTTTTCCGAGATCCGGCACGCGATCGAGGGCAGCTTCGGCGTGCCGCTCGACAAGCTCTTCGCCTCGATCGAGGAAACCCCGGTGGGTGCCGCCTCGATCGCGCAAGTCCACCGCGCGGTCACGCCCGATGGCCGCGAAGTGGCGGTCAAAGTGCTGCGTCCCGGCATCCGCGAGCAGTTCGCGCACGACGTCGAGACGTATGAATGGGCTGCCGCGCATCTGGAAGCGCTGGGCGGCGAAGCCGCGCGCCTGCGCCCGCGCGCTGTGGTGGCCAATCTCAAGCGCTGGACCCTGCGCGAGTTGGACCTTCGGCGCGAGGCGGCCTCGGCCTCCGAGCTTTCCGATGCGATGAAGGGCATCCACGGCTACCGCGTGCCCGCGATCGAATGGGACCGCACCAATGGGCAGGTCCTCACCGTCGAGTGGATCGGCGCCACCAAGATGGGCGATCTCGACGGTCTGCGCGCCGCCGGGCATGATTTGCCGCGGCTGGCGCACAAGCTGGTCATCACCTTCTTGACCCAGGCGATCTCGTCGGGCTTCTTCCATGCCGACATGCACCAGGGCAACCTGTTCGTGGAAGCGGACGGCACCATCGTCGCCATCGATTTCGGTATCATGGGCCGCATCAACCGGCAGGCGCGGCTGTGGCTGGCGGAGATTCTCTACGGTCTCACCACCGGCAATTACCGCCGCGTGGCCGAAATCCATTTCGAAGCGCAATACGTGCCGAGCTACCACACCGTGGAAGAGTTCGCGACGGCGCTGCGCGCGGTGGGCGAGCCGATGCGCGGCAAGCCGGTGTCCGAACTGTCGGTCGGCCAGATGCTCGACGGGCTCTTCGCGATCACCCGCGATTTCGACATGGCGGTGCAGCCGCACCTGCTGCTGCTGCAAAAGACGATGGTCATGGTCGAGGGTCTGGCGACGGCGCTCGATCCGGACATCAACATGTGGGACGTCTCGGCGCCGTTCGTGAAGAGCTGGCTGCGCGACGAACTCGGGCCAGAGGCGATGATCGCCGACCGCCTGCGTGAGGATCTGGGCACGCTGTTCCGCCTGCCCGCGCTGGTGCGACGGATCGAGGAGAAGTTCCCGCCCAAGGGCGGCGCGCCCGAGCAGGCGCCGCTGCCGGATGTCGACCTGATCTGGTCGCCGGGCGGCGAGCGTAAACCTCAAAGTAACCACTGGGCAGGCTATGGTCTGGCGGCAATCCTTGGGGGTGTCGCTGCATGGGCGCTGACGTACTGGACTCTGCTGGGGCACTGAGCCCCGGCCGCATGAAAACGGCCGAGGTCGCCGGTCGGGATTCCGACCCGGCGCCCACGCTTTTCGCGCATTGGCCGGTCTGGGCGGCGCGGCTGGCGCTGGCGTTTCTGGCCGTGCTGCTGGTCGCCTCGGCGCTGGTGCCGGTCGCCAAGTCGGGCAGCCGTTCGCCGTGGCAGGGGCCGGTCGAAGGGCCGGTTTCGACCGCCGCGGCTCCCGGCGCCGCGAAAAAGCCCTACGACGAGGATATCGCGCTCTACGAAGTCGCCATCGCGCGCATTCGCAAGGGTGAGAACTATTACCACTTCATCGTCCCCGAACAGCGTTCGCGCGACTATCCGGTGAACCCCGCCATCGCGGTGCGTCTGCCGACGCTGGCCTACCTCAATGCATGGCTGGGCGAGGCGGGGCAGATCCTGGCCGCCGTTGCGCTGATGGTCGGCATCGTTGTCGTCTGGTGGCGCAAGCTGGGTGATGCGGGTGTTTTGCCCCGGCTACGCAGGATCGCGACGGCGCTGGTCTTCGTCGGTGCCTCGCTGGCGCTCAACCGGCACTATTTCCCGTTGCACGAGCTATGGTCGGGCGGGCTCATTGCGCTGGCGCTGGGCCTCCACCGGATCGGCACGCGCGGCGAGGGCGGACGTTGGCACGCCGCTTTTGCCGCCGCCGCGTTGGCGCTGGCGATCCGCGAGCATGCGCTGCCCTTCGTCGCGCTTCTGGCCGCGACCGCGCTGTGGCAGCGCAACTGGCGCGAGGCGGCGGCGTGGAGCGCGCTGATGGCGCTGTTTGTCGCAGGTCTTGCCTGGCACCTTGCGCTGATCTCGCAGCAAGTGCTGCCCACCGATCCGCACAGCGCGCCCTGGCTGGTCATGCGCGGGCTGTCGGGCTGGCTCTCCAACGTGATCCAGTCGAGCAATTTGCGCTGGCTGCCGCACTGGCTGGCCGGACCGGCGGTGGTGCTGATGACGTTCGGCTGGCTCGGCTGGAACCGCGCGGAGGGCGAGTTCGCCTTCCTGCTCGCCGTCGGGTACGGCGTGCTGTTCATGGCCGCCGGCCGTTGGGACAACTTCTATTGGGGGGCGATGATTGCCCCTGCGATGTTCGCCGGGATAGCCTTCGCGCCGCGCGCGCTGACAGGCCTCGTCTCGGCGGCAGGACTTGTTTCAGCCGAAAGGCTGGCCAAATCTCCGGTAAAGATCCCCTAAACAGATTGCACCGTTATGAACGCTGTTGCACAAGCCGGGACCATGAGTGGTCCCCGTATTCTCCTCGTCATCGGCGGCGGTATCGCGGCCTACAAGGCCTGCGAACTCGTCCGCCAGATCCGCAAGGAAGGCGGCGAGGTCACCTGCGTGCTGACCGAATCCGGCGCCAAGTTCGTCACCCCGATGGCGCTGGCGGCGCTGTCGGAGCGGCCGGTCTACACCTCGCTCTGGGACCTCAAGAACGAGGTCGAGATGGGCCATATCCAGCTGAGCCGGGAGGCCGATCTGGTGGTGGTCTGCCCAGCGACGGCGGACCTCATGGCCAAGATGGCCTCGGGCATTGCCGATGATCTGGCCACGACGATGATGCTGGCGACCGACAAGCCGGTCATGGCCGTCCCGGCAATGAACGTGCGCATGTGGCAGCACGCCGCCACGGTCCGCAACGTGCAGATCCTGCGCGAAGTGGGCGTCGATGTGATGGAGCCGGACGAAGGCACCATGGCCTGCGGCGAATTCGGCCCGGGCCGCCTGCCCGATCCTATCGCGATCTGGCAGCGCATTGCCTGGGCGCTCGGCCTCGGCCCCGTGGAAGTGGCGCCGCTGCCCGGCACCGTGCCGACGCTGCCACAGCCCGAAATGGGGCTGGACTTGCGCAACCCGTTCCCCTGGCAGCCGCAGTTCGCTGCGCCCGAGCCGGAACCGACCGCCGAGGATGCCGATAACGACACCGGCCACGATATTGGCGCGGACAGCGCGGCGGACAGCTTCGGGTTGGGTGGCCTCACCGGTTCGATGATCAGCCGCGGCCTGCAAAAGGCCAAGAAGGCGATCAGCTTCGGCGCGTCCGACAACGACGGGCTCGCGTCCGACCCGCTTTCGCCCCATTCGCTGTCCGACGGCGGCGCGGTCGCCGATCCGGCAGCGGGGCTGCTGGTGGTGAAGAAAGGCGGTGCGCGTTCTGCTCCGCCGACCGATCCTGACGCGATCAACCACGTCATTTCGCCTTTCGGCGCTGCGCCGCAGCCTTTCGGCTCCGCGCCGGAGGCGCCCTTCGAAAAGCCGACTGACGGTCCGCTCTCGGGCCGCCATGTGCTGGTGACGGCCGGCCCCACCTGGGAGCCGATCGACCCGGTGCGCTACATCGCCAATCGCTCCTCGGGCAAGCAGGGCTTCGCCATTGCCGGCGCCGCCGCCAAGGCCGGCGCGCGGGTCACGCTGGTGGCGGGCCCGGTGCATCTCGAAACCCCGCCGGGGGTGGACCGCGTGGACGTGGAAAGCGCGCAGCAGATGGCCGACGCGGTCAAGAGCGCGCTGCCTGCCGACATTGCCGTGATGGTCGCCGCCGTGGCCGACTGGCGGACGATCAATGTCGCCAAGGACAAGCTGAAGAAGCGCGGTTCGGCGCCGCCGGCGCTGCTGCTCACCGAAAACCCCGACATTCTCGCGAGCGTCGCCGCGCGGCCCGACCGGCCGCCGCTGCTGATCGGCTTCGCTGCCGAGACCGAGGACGTGATCCGCTACGCCAAGGAAAAGCGCAAGCGCAAGGGCGCGGACTGGATCATCGCCAACGACGTTTCGGGCGATGTCATGGGCGGGGACGCCAACACCGTTCACATCGTCCGGGGCGACGATGTGATCTCTCTTCCCGAAATGCCCAAAGAGGAGGTCGCGCGCCTCCTCGTCGAAAGGTTCGCAGATGCACTCCCCCGTTGACGTTCCCGTTGCTGTAAAGGTCCTTCCGCATGGCGAAGGCCTGCCGCTGCCGGTCTATGCGACCGACGGCGCGGCGGGAATGGACGTGGTTTCGGCCGAGGACGTGACATTGGCCCCCGGCGCGCGCCATGCGGTCGCCACTGGGCTGGCCATGGCGATCCCGCCGGGCTTCGAGATCCAGGTCCGCCCGCGCTCGGGCCTTGCGCTCAAGCACGGCATCTCGGTGCCCAATGCGCCGGGCACGATCGATTCCGACTATCGCGGTGAGCTGAAGGTGATCCTGATCAACCACGGCGCCGATGCCTTCGACGTCCGCCGGGGCGACCGGGTGGCGCAGCTGGTGCTGGCCCCCGTCACGCGCGGGACATGGCTGCAGGTGGAAGAACTCGACGAGACCGTGCGCGGCGAAGGCGGCTTCGGTTCGACCGGCGGTGTGGTCGCGCTGGGGAACTGATTGCTTAGGCGCCTAAAAAGGCGCCGAGGGCCCACAACAGGAGCAGTATGGGTAGCCCCAGCGCCAGTATCGCGATGAGGCAACCCCCGCAGCCCCATTTGCGGTGCACCGTTTCGGCAGTGTCGGCAACGTCGACAACATCTGCGGCGAAACCGATGGCATCGGCTATATGATCGAGAGGCATTGAGCTAGCTTTCGCTCGCAGGTCGTTCTGTCAATTGAAAGCGTTGGAAGAACAGCGCTTTACGTTCGAGCACGCGCGTTACCTATCCCACTCCACTCCGTCATCCCCGCGAAGGCGGGGATCCCGCTTCTTTTTCTCGCGGCATAGCAGAAAGGCAGCGGGGCCCCCGCCTTCGCGGGGGCGACGAAGTGTTTGTGGATGAGGTTGTCTCAGAAAAGCCCGCATTCTGTTTCGGCGCAGCCCGTTATGGGAAGGGCAATAGGCAACGACCCGTGAGGCAAGCGCCGCTCAGTCCTCGCGCTCGATCCGCGCGCGCCATTCGCGGTGGCGCTTGAAGCCGTACCAGCCCAGACTGCCGATGACGCCGATGCTCGCCAGCCCCTTGGCTAGCAGCGAGAAGGCCGATGTCAGCGCTCCGATGGTCACCCCCCAGAAGAGCTGCGACATGATGGCCATGAAGGTGTTCATTCCGGGCCGCTATATCGGGGGATCCCCCCGCAGCATACCCTGAAAGCAAGAACGGGCCCGTCGTTTGCGACGAGCCCGTTCCCCGGTGTCTCCCACCTTGCGGGGGGAGCCTCCCTGTCAGGTCACTTGTGTTCCGGGGCGACCGAGATCCGGGTGGTCTCGCCCGAATTGCCCGGGAAGTTGGTGAACATCGCCTCGACCAGATTGGGGACGAGATATTGCAGGCGGTTCGAGGTCGAAACGGCCTCTGCACGGCCTTCGAACAGGCGCAGGTTGTCCGCTGCACGGTCGATCTTCAGCGAAATGCCGCTGGTGAAGACGGTGTACGAATCGATGCCGCCGTCAAAGAACGGATCATACCAGCCCATACGCCACGGTCCGCCCCAGGCGCCGCCCCAGCCGCCCCAGCCGCCCCAGGCTCCGCCCCAGCGAGGACCCCAGCCGGGACCGTACCACGGACCCCAGGCACCCATGCCCGGAGTCGAACGCACCCGCTCGCGGCCATTGTCGATGCCGTAGTCGAAGTGGACGATCAGCGTTGCCTTGGCGGCATCGTCGACCGGGGTATAGCCCAGACGGGCCAGACGGTCGCGCACGAGGCCGGCGTAAGTCGCGAACTCAAGCCCGCCGGCGAGTCGGGGGTCCTCGGCGACGACGACGAAAGTTTGACCCTGCGGTGCCGGAAGCTGCGACTGGTGGAAGCGCGAAACATCGGCCTTGAAGGGGGTGGCGCAGGCGGCCAGCGCGATGAGAAGCACGGCAACGGCCGCCATTCTCAACCTGCCGAACTGCGATCCGGGATGGTCTGTCATTGGTTTCACTCCATGAACCCGAAGGCCCGAGACGCCCTTCCCAAGCGCGGCCCGCGATTCCTTGCGATCCTGCCCTAATATCAATGCCCTGAATAGCGGTTGAATGGTGGCAAGTTCGTGATGGATCGCTCATCGCGTTCAGCCGCCGGTCATGGCTTGAGCTTGTTCGTTGGATGTAGGATTCTCGTCGGATGATCGCCAGTGCAGAAACGCCGCTTTCCGTACCGATTCGCTCGATTCAGTGCGGCCGGGTCAATCCTTTCCGGGGCTTGGACGAACCGAGCGCAATCGGCAAGCACCCGGTGCAGGGGCCGGTGCGCGTCCACCGCCTCGGGCTGGAGGGCGATGAGCAGGCCGACCTTGCCGTCCATGGCGGCCCGGACAAGGCGATCCACCACTATCCGCACGATCACTATGCCTTCTGGCGTCGGGCGATCGGCGCGCATCCGCTGCTGGCCGATTATGGCGCATTCGGCGAGAATATCGCCACCGACGGGCTGACCGAGGAAGCCGTCTGCATCGGCGACCGCTGGCGCCTTGGCACCGCGCTGGTCGAAGTGAGCCAGGGGCGGCAACCCTGCTGGAAGCTCGACCACCGCTTCGACGGCGCCGCGGTCAATCTGGGCGTGGTAAAATCGCGCCGGGCGGGTTGGTACTACCGCGTCGTGGAGGACGGCACGGTTGCTGCCGGAGACGCGATGGAACTGATGGGGCGGCCGTGGCCGGAATGGAGCGTGCAGCGTGTCTTCGGCCTGCTGATCGCGGGCGACCACAAGCGGGACCCCGAAGGCCTGGAAGCACTCGGAGAAGTTTCGGCACTGGCCACGCCATGGGTTCGGCGGCGGGCGAAGCTGCTAGGGCTGGAAGGTTAGGGGAAGGGGGCGCCGGAAGCGCCCCCCACGCCTTACCCGCGAACGAGCCCGAGCGCGTCGTACGTCTTTTCCAGAGTCGGGATCGCCAGCGCGCGGGCCTTTTCGGCGCCCTTGCGCAGAATCGCGTCGAGCGCCGTGCGGTCCTGCCGCAGTTCGACGAAGCGGGCGTTGATCGGTGCCAGCTTCTCGACCAGCAGTTCGCCCAGTGCGGGCTTGAACGAGCCGAAGCCCTGACCGCCGAACTGCGCCAGCACGTCGTCCGCCGTGGTTCCCGCCATCACCGCGTAGATCGAGACGAGGTTGTTGGCCTCCGCACGGCCTTCGAGGCCGGCCTTTTCAGAGGGCAGCGGCTCGGGGTCGGTCTTGGCCTTCTTCACCTTCTGCATGATCGTGTCGGCATCGTCGGTCATGTTGATGCGGCTCATGTCGGAGGGGTCCGACTTGCTCATCTTCGACGAACCGTCGCGCAGGCTCATGATGCGGGCGGCTTCGGGCGGGATGAAGGGCGCGGGCAGCGTGAACAGCGGCGCGTCCTCTGCGCAGAAGTCGTTGTTGAACTTCTGGGCGATGTCGCGCGCGAGTTCGAGGTGCTGTTTCTGGTCCTCGCCCACCGGGACGTGGGTGGCCTGATAGATGAGCACGTCGGCGGCCTGGAGCACCGGATAGGTGAACAGCGCGACCGACTGGCCCTCGCGGTTCTTGCCGGCCTTGTCCTTCCACTGCGTCATGCGGTTCAGCCAGCCCATGCGCGCAGTGCCGTTGAGCAGCCATTGCAGCTCGGCATGCTGGGGGACTTGCGCCTGATTGAACAGGATCGAGCGGTCGGGATCGATCCCGCAGGCGACCAGCGCGGCGACCATCTCGCGCGTGTTGGCCGAAAGGTCGGTGGGCACGTGCGGCATCGAGATCGCGTGGAGATCGGCGAGGAAGTAGAGGCACTCACCACCGCTGGCGGCAGCATCGTCCTGCATCGAGACCCAGTTGCGGATGGCGCCCAGGTAGTTGCCGAGGTGCAGGTTGCCGGTGGGCTGAATGCCGGAGACGATACGCATGGACGCGTCCTTCGCGATTTATGGGTTGTCGTTTGTGTGTGGATGGTGCGCCCGCCGGGGCGCGCATGCAGGCAGGGTCAGCGCGAAACGCGCGCGACACTCCGCCATCGCCACGAGAGGCGACGGGTTTCGGCAGACTTCGGGTGCGAAAGGTCCTGCATGGCCGTGGCTCATAGCATACCTGCGCGTGGATGGAAGAGCAGGGCATCGGCCCTATAAGTCGTCGTCCCCGCCTTCGCGGGGGCGACGGAAATGTTCGATCGGGGACGGGAGTGGCCCACCGAGAAGTCAGGCTGCCTTGCGGCGGCGCAGCAGGGCGAGGTCGTCGCGGGTGAAGGCGCCCGTCACCAGAGTTGCCAGCGCGTAGACAACGCCGCCCGCCGAAACCAGAGCCGCCAGCGCCAGTCCGCGCACCAGCCAGGTGCCGTGGAGGTAGGGGGTCAGCTGGTCCTGCCCGTACCACAGCGCCACGCCCATCGCGATGGCCGCCAGCGCCAGGCGCGGGGCGCGGCGCTTGAGGCGGGCGTCGGACTGGAAATGGCCGCGCTTCACCAGCGTCCAATAAAGCATGGCGACATTCACGGTGGAGGCGATGGCGGTCGCCAGCGGCGGGCCCATGTGCTGAAGCGGTGCGATCAGCGCAAGGTTGAGCACGAGATTCACGACCATCGATATCATCGCATAGCGGACCGGCGTGCGGGTGTCCTGACGGGCGTAGAAGCCCGGCGTCAGCACTTTGACGAGGATGTAGCTCGGCAGACCGATCGAGAAGGCGGCGAGCGCCTCGGCGGTGCGGGCAACGTCGTTCGCGTCGAACTTGCCATAGCCGAACAGCGCGGCGGCGATCGGCTGGCCGCAGACGATCAGGGCGACCGCGGCGGGCAAGGTGAGCAGCAGTGCCAGTTCCATGCCGCGGTTCTGCGTGTCCATGGCGGCCGCATCGTCCCCGCCGCCGAGCTGGCGCGAGATCGTGGGCAGCAGCACGGTACCGAGGCCGATGCCGATCAGCCCGAGCGGAAGCTGGTTCAGCCGGTCCGCCATGTAGATATAAGTCACCGAGCCATGGGCGAGGAACGTGGCGGCAAGGAAGGTCGAGACGACAAGGTTGATCTGCACAGCGCCGGCACCGGCGGCAGCGGGCCAGATCAGTGCCATCAACCGCTTCACGTCAGGGTTCCAGACCGGCGCGCGCAGACGCATCGACACGCCGTTGGCACGGCAGGCGAAGTAGAGCCAGATGAGCTGCAACGCGCCCGATACCGTAACGCCGATGGCCTGATTGCGGGCCGTCACCAGCGGATCGCTGGAGTGGAAGCCCAGCAGGACCACGATCAGCGTCAGGTTCAGCAGGATCGGCGCGGCGGCGTTGACCCAGAACTTGTTGAGCGAATTCAGGATGCCGCCCAGCAGCGAGACCACGCTGATCAGCGCCAGATAGGGAATGGTGAACCGGCTGAGCGTGACGGCGAAGGCGAACTGCTCGTGATTGACGCCGTTGAAACCGCCCGACAGCATCAGCGTCACCGGCCAGGCGAAGGCTTCCAGGATCACCGTCATCACGATCAGGATCGGCAGGAGCACGGAAAGCGCCTGTTCGGCGAAGGTGATGCCGGCCGCCAGTCCCGGCCCGTCCTTGTCCGCGACCTTCTGGTTGAACATCGGGATGAAGGCCGAGGCGAAAGCCCCTTCCGCGAACAGCGCGCGGAACATGTTCGGCAGCCGGAAGGCGATCAGGAAGGCGTCCGACGCGAAACCGGCGCCGACGAAGCGGGCGAACAGGCTGTCGCGCACGAGCCCGAGGACTCGGCTGGCGAGGGTCAGGCCGCCGACACCGGCAAGCGCCTTGGTGAGATTCATCCCCGGATGGGTCCTTCAGAATTCAACTGCAAAATCAGGGGCGGTCCGTCGATGGCCGAAACGCCAAAAGGCCCGCCCGCCCCGTGACCCTTGCGGGATGGGAGCGGACGGGCCTTGAAGTCACTGCGGCGAAAGCCTCAGGCGTGGCCGACCGGCTCGCCCATGCCTTCGGCCTCGGCCTGCTGGCGGGCGGCGAGCTGCTGGAAGTACAGGCCGTTGAAATCGATCGGCTCCAGCATCAGCGGCGGGTAGCCGGCATCGCGCACGGCATCGGCAACGACGCGGCGGGCGAACGGGAAGATGATGCGCGGCGCTTCGGCGTAGAGGAACGCGTGCATGCTGGGCTCGTCAAGGTTGCGCATGCCGATCAGCGCGCAATAGCTGAGGTCGACGACATAGGCGGTGCCTTCGTCGGCCTTGGCGGCGACGGTGATCTTCAGTTCGACTTCGTGGACTTCGCCGTCGATCGGGCGGGCGCCGATGTTGAACTGGATGTCGACCTGCGGCGCGGCCTGCCACGAGAAGCTCTGCGGCGCGTTCGGATTCTCGACCGAGAGGTCCTTCACGTACTGCGAGATGATGCCGGCGGTCGGCGCGTTGTCCTCGCCGGTGCCGAGGTTGATGTCGGAGATGACGTTGCCTTCGTCGGCCATTTCGATTGTGTCCCGTCTATAAGGATACGGATGAAGTCTGGCGGGGCGCCTAGAGCATTTTCGCAAGCTGGGAAAGGCGCGGGGCCGAATTTGTTGCGCAGTTTTAACCGCGATTCGCCGAGGCAGGCGGCCATTGCCCACCGCATACTGGGCAAGGTTGTGCCGGTTTCGGGCGTTAGTCGCAGAGCTTTACCGCGAAGGAACTGCCGCAGCGGGCGTTTCGGCGAAAAAAATCCCCGATTGCCGCGCTCACGCGTTGTTCATTTGTAAACTGTACCTATCTGGGTTTATGATGACGCTTCCGGGCGCGTGCCCGACTTCTCGCGGATGCGGGCGATTCGTCTTTTGCCCGCACTGTCCAAGGCGCGCAGCATCCGAAGATATAGCGTCCAAGCAAAGGATGGACAAAGGAACGTGACACCGGAAATCGTGATCCTGGCCATGATCGCAGCTTTTCTTGGCCTGCGGCTCTATTCGGTACTCGGCCGCCGCGCCGAGCATGAGGAAGAGCCGATCCAGGGACGCTTCGAAGGCCGCCAGGGCCAGCCCGGTGCGCCGCGCGTCCCCGTGCAGCCCAAGGCGGAGGCCAAGCCCGACGCCAAGCCGACGGATCGCCAGCCCTTCGCACCGCGTCAGCGCGAAATGCCGCTCGCCCCGCCTTCGGTGGAGCGTGGCCTTGGCGAAATCGCCAATGCCGACCGTCGTTTCGATGCTTTCGCGTTCCTCGAAGGCGCGCGCAGCGCCTACCGCCTGATCCTCGAAGCCTTCTGGAAGGGCGACAAGGCTGAACTGCGTTCGCTCTGCGACGGCGATGTCTATGACAGCTTCAGCGCCGCCATCGATGCGCGTCTGGCGGCGGGCGAAACGCTCGACAACCGCCTGATCCGGATCGAGGAAGCCGCGATTTCGGCGGCCGGGGTCGATAACGGCCTTGCCCGCATCACCATTCGCTTCCGTTCGGACATTGCCGCCGTCACGCGCGATGCCGAGGGTCACGTGATCGCAGGATCGCTGGATGACGCCATCGAGGCGGTCGATATCTGGACCTTCAGCCGCCACGTCGATGCCACCGGCCCCGACTGGCTGCTCGACGAGACGGACGCGGGCTGACGCTCCGGATTCCGAGGTTTAACCGACTCGCTTCCGTCACGGAATGCCGCAAGGGCGGTTGATTTCAACGACCTGATCCCACAAGGATTGAGAGGCCGGGCCGAAAGGTCCGGCCCCTTTGTTTTTAGGGCTTTTTTGGGGCCTTTTGGGGTGCGGAGGACGATCTTGCAGGCAGCAGGGATGACGCGGCGGAAGAGTTTCCCCGTCCGGTTTGGCGCGCTCGCGGGGGCGCTGCTCTATGGCGTGCTGCTGTCCGGCTGCGCGCAAGTGGTTCCCAGCGGTGCGGGCCCCGGCAGCGTGTCGCGGCCGCCGACCTTGCCGTCCACAACGCCTCCCGGGACGCCGCCTCCGGCCAATGCCGTCGCGCTAGGCGTGCGCGCGGGGCCGCCGATCACCGACCTGCCGGTAGGCGCGGCAGACGGCGCCGCCGCGCTGGCCTCTTTCCGCGAAAGCTGCCCCAGCGTTTCGAAGCGTACCGACGCCAGCGGCCTGACCCGCCCCGGCGACTGGCAGACCGCCTGCACCGCTGCCGCCACTTGGCCGGGCACCGCCGTGCAGTTCTTCCAGACCTATTTCGAGGCCGTGAAAGTGGGCGACGGGCGCGGCTTCGCGACCGGCTACTACGAGCCCGAGATCGCCGGATCGCGCACGCACCTGCCGGGCTATGAAGTGCCGGTCTACGGCATGCCGGCCGACCTCGTCCGCGCGCGACCGGGTGATGCCCAGCCCAATGCCAAGGGCCAGATGCCGCTCGGCCGCTATGACGAGAACGGGCTGTTCGTACCCTATTTCGACCGCGCGCAGATCGAGGACGGCGCGCTGGCGGGCAAGGGGCTGGAGATCGCCTGGGTTCATGACCCGGTCGAATTCTTCTTCCTGCAGGTTCAGGGCTCCGGCCGCCTGCGGGCGCCCGACGGCACCGTGATGCGGATCGGCTATGCCGGGCAGAACGGGCTTCCCTATACCGGCATCGGCGCGGTGATGCGCGACAGCGGGCTGGTGGGCACTGGGCCGGGCCAATATCCGGGCTCGATGCAGGGGATCATCCAGTACATCCACGATCACCCGGTGGAAGGCGATGTGCTGATGCGCCGCAACCAGTCGTGGGTGTTCTTCCGCGAGCTGACCGGCGCCGGGCCGCTCGGCGCGCTGGGCGTGCCGGTGCGCGCGCATGCCTCGGTCGCGGCCGATCCGCAATTCGTGCCGTTGGGCGCGCCGGTCTGGCTGGGGCTGGATCGCGGGGAGGCCAGCGGGCTATGGATAGCGCAGGATACCGGCGGCGCGATCAAGGGCGCCAACCGCTTCGACACGTTCTGGGGCGCGGGCGATCAGGCACGCCTGACGGCTGGTGGCATGAGCGGTCGCGGCGATGCGCTGGTGCTGGTGCCCAAGGGTACGCTCGCGCGTTTGCAGCCGTGATCGAGTAAGAAGGCTTAGATGAGAAGACCGGTACGACGACTGACAGCGGAGGAAGCACAAGTCTGGGCGCAAGTCGCCCGGACGGTGACGCCGCTCGAAAAGCGTCGGCCTGCGCCTGCGCCTGCCGAACCCGTGGAGGTAAAGGCCGTGGCCGCGCCTGCCGCGCTGCCGCCGAAGAAGGTCAAGGGCCGCGTCCCGCCGCCGCTGGTGCCGAAACCGGCGCCGCCCAAACCGGCCGGGCCGGGGGCGCTCCAGCTCGACGGTTCGTGGGAAAAGCGCATCGCCAAGGGCACCTTGGCGCCGGATTTCAGTCTGGACCTCCACGGATCGAGCCTCGATCAGGCCTATCTGCGGCTGATGCACGGGTTGACGCAGGCCAAGTCGATGGGCGCGCGGGTGGTGCTGGTGGTGACCGGCAAGCCGCGCCCGGTCGACGCCATGGATCGCGGCACCGCGCGCGGCGCGATCCGCGCCAAGATCGCCGACTGGCTGGCGGCGAGCGAACATGCTTTCGACATCGTCGCCGTACGCGGCGCGCATCGCCGCCATGGCGGGCAGGGCGCGCTCTATGTGGTGCTGAAAAAGCGCCGATAGTCGGAGGGCGGGGGCTAAACCGGGCCTTCCGCACCTTCCCAACCTTCGTCATTGCGAGCGTCGGTGCGCCGGGTTGGTCCGGCCCCGTCTGTCGTCAACCGTTGCACCCGGCGCGGAAGGAACTCCCGCGCCGGGAAACAGGTTCGTTACATCTTCACCGAGACGCGCAAGTAGCCGAACTGGCCGGGCACGTCATACGTCGTCGGGTCGTAGTTCGGCCCGGTGCAGGTGTTGCAGGCCGGCGGATCGGTGTTGAACAGGTTGATCACGCCCACCGTGAACGTGAGCGCGCTGTCCATGAAGCTCGGCGTGTAGCTGAGCTGGATGTCGCCATAGAAACGGTCGCCCATCTTGTGGCCGTCGCTCTCCACCACGCTGTCGATATAGCGGCCGGTGAACGAGGCATCGACCCCGGCGTAGGACCACGACAGGATGCCGGTGCCCTTGAACTCCGGATAGGACTGGTCCGGGAAGCCGCGCGTGGTGCCCTTGTAGCTGATCGTGGCCGAGCCATCCGCAGTCGGGAAAGTCTCGGTATACTTGAGCAGCCGGTTGGCGTTGAACGACAGGCCGAACGTGCCCGCGCCGGTTTCGGGCGAGGTGTAGTTGAGGCTGATGTCGATGCCCTGCGTGCGGATCCCGCCGATGTTCTGGAGCAGGCCGACCACGCGGGAGATGATGCCGCTGGGCGTGCGGATCACATTGGCGCAGGCCGTGGGATCGCCCAGTTCGGCGCAGCGCGACAGCGTGACTTGCGGGTTGATCGCCGAGATCGCGTCGTTCACCTTGATGTCGTAGTAATTGACTTCAAGGCTGAGGTTGCGGGCAAACCCGCCGCGCGCCCACGCTGGGCTGTAGACGCCGCCGAACAGCCAGGTCTTGCTGGTTTCGGGCTTCAGCGTGTCGTTGCCGCCCGTCAGTGTGCCGATCTGGCCGCCTTGCGGTTCCTGATAGCTGCCGCTTGCGGGCACGCCGTTGGCGATGCAGTTGTTCCGCACGGTCTGCGAGGATTGCCAGAGCGAGCCGTCGACATTGGTGCAGGGGTCGTTGATCGGCGCGTCCGCGCGGGACTGGGCGCCGAACAGTTCGCCGATCGCCGGAGCGCGGAAGCCTTCGGCATAGGATGCGCGCAGCAGCAGGTCGGACACCGGCTTCCACAGGCCGGTGGCGGTGAACGTGGTGCTCGATCCGCTGGTCGAATAGTTGGCATGGCGCACCGCGCCGTCCGCTTCGAGCTGCTGGAAGAACGGCGTGTCCTTCAGGATCGGGACGCGGAGTTCGCCGTAGAACTCGTCCGAATTGTAGCTGCCCGCTGCCGCTTGAGCCGGAATGTCGGCACCGAGACCCGCCTGGATGATCGGATCGGGCGTGAACGAGCCGAACTGATAGCGGTGCTCGTAACCGACGGCCATGCCCACGGGACCGGCGGGCAGGTCGAACAGATCGCCGGTGACGTTGGCGGTGTAGTCCTGCATGCGCTGGCTCGACCGGTCATGCTCGGTGAACGAGATGTAGTCGAGCATGGCCGGTGTGATCGACCCTTCGCCGCCAAACAGGTTGAGCGGTACGCAGGCCCCGGTGCAGTCCGCCAGCGGCCCCAGCGCCTGCGCCACTTTCGCCGCGTTGACGTTGCCGGTGAAGGTCTGGTTCGCGTCGTTCCAGCCGAACGCGGCATTCACGTCCCAGTAGAACTTGCGCGTGCCGATATGGAAGCTGCCGTCCAGCGATGCGTTGGCCGTCATCGTGTCGACGTGCTGGGTGTAGGTCCGCTGTCCGGCCTCGACCAGGCGGCGGGCGATGAAGCTGTAAGTCGCCGGTTGTCCGTTTGCGCCGGAGTTCAGGGTGATGCCGAAGGGGTTGTAAGGGTTGGTTGCGTCGATCGAGACCGTGTCGAGCAAGTTGCCATTGCCCGCGTCCGGCCCGACGAAGAGCGGCAGGAACGCCGCCTGGTTCTGCGAATTGCGATGGTTGTAGACCATCTTCGCGCGGAAGGTGATGTTGGAGGTCAGCTCCTGCTTGACGCTGACCCAGGCGCCATAGCGCTCCTGCGGCGTCAGGAAGTAGTTGTAGGGCGAGAAGTTGAAGCGGTCCGCATCGGTGAAGGCGCGGAAGTCACCGCCCACCAGCGTCGGGTCGTAGACGCCCTGCGTGGTCAGCGGCGGGTTGCGGGGGGTGATGCTGCCGCCCGCGGGCAGCGAAGGATTGCCTTCGTTAAAGACGATGCGCCCGTTCACCGCCGCCGACGAACAGCCGCCGCGCGGGTCGAGACAGGAGGTCTGGCCGGGATTGGGGAACTGCGAGATCGAACGGTCGGCGGTGCTGACCTTGTCCTGCTTCACGTAGCTGGCGCCGAACACCACCGAAGTGGTCGGCCCCTTGACGCCGTAGCTGACGTTATAGTCCTGCGTATGGCCGTCACCTTGGCGGTAGGTGCCGAACTGGCCCGAAGCGCGCAGGCCGTCCTGCTCGGACTTGGTGATGATATTGACGACACCGGCGATGGCGTCCGAGCCATAGAGCGGCGACTGCCCCGATTGCAGCACCTCGATCCGCTCGATCTGGCTGGCGGGAATGGTGTTGAGGTCGACGGTGGAGGGAATGCCGCTCGCGGCCGTGGCGTTCACGTAGCGCATGCCGTCCACCAGCACGAGCGTGCGCTTGGCGAGGAGGTAGCGCAGATCGATCTCGCTGGTGCCCGCGCCGACGCCGCCGCCGTCTTGCGGATTGCCGATATTGCCCGAATTGTTGACCTTGGTGTTGAGCCCGCCCGCCGCACTGGGCAGGCGTTGCAGCACGTCGGCGATGGAGGAGAGGCCGGATCGGGCGACGTCTTCGTTGCTGACCGTGACCACCGGGCTCGGATTGTCGAGCGGGTTTTGGCGGATGCGCGATCCGGTGACGATGATGGCCTGTGCGGGAGCATCCAGACCGTTGTCCGATGCGGTGTCTTGTGCCTGGACGGTAGCGGGCATGGCCAGTGCCCCGAGAGTGAGTGCGGCAATGCTGCAATGCAAATGGAAGTTACGCATATTCATGTAACGACCCCTCAAGATTGTCCCCTAAATCGGGTACTTGGGAGCGTCACTTGCGTCATGTTGCCACGCAACAGAATTCTGCGACATTGTAAATAATGTGAAATATTAGCGAGATGCTGTGGCGCGTGGGCAACAATATTCTTGCAGGTGCAGGATTTTCTCGAACGTGGCGAACGAAAAATTAGAGCGTCCGTAAAACTCCTTATCCCCCACACCCCGCTCATCCTGAGCTTGTCGAAGGATGTTGGATCAGCGCCACGTCGCCGGGGGCTTCGACAGGCTCAGCCTGAGCGGATTTGAAGGGCGGGAGTTGCGGGGCAACTGCCGGTCAATGGCCGATGAAGGTTGCTGTCAAAAAGGCGAAGAGAAGCATCGTAACCACTCCTAGCGCTACCGCGAGAGTACACAGGAGCATTCGGGAAAGCCTTGTGGCGATAAGCTTGCCGCATCCGCCGACGACCGGCGGAACCGTTAGAAGCGCAGGGTATATCCATGTGATCGGATGAACGTCCGGAAGCAGCAGCCGCAATCCCGTTGGCGAGAAAACCAACGCTATGAACAGGCTCGACAGTGCAAAAAAGAACCAAAGCGTTGCGACGATACCGGCCAGTCGGTTTCCCATTGTCAGACGCTGCCACAAGATGGATGTCCGCAAAGGCGGCGAAACCCCAATTGCAGCCTTTGGCGCAAGCTTACAACTTTTGCCGTGCCAAAGGCCTCCCAAACGTATCCGCGCGGTCCGCTGAATTTCAAACGCGCAAACGAAAACGGGCGGGCACCTTTCGGCGCCCGCCCGCTTGCTCGGGGGGTATTCTATGTTCAGGCCGGTTCGAGAACCGCGACCGGCGCCTCGTTGCGGATCAGGTAGTCGAACGCGGACAGCGCTGCCTTCGATCCCTCGCCCATGGCGATGATGATCTGCTTGTAGGGCACGGTGGTCACGTCGCCTGCCGCGAAAATGCCGGGCAGGTTGGTCGCCGCCTTGTCGTCGATCACGATCTCGCCGCGCGGCGAGAGCGCAACGCCGCTGTCCTTCAGCCACTCGGTATTCGGCACCAGACCGATCTGGACGAACACGCCTTCCAGCTCGACCTTATGCTCCACACCGCTTGCGCGGTCCTTGTAGTGCAGGCCGTTCACCTTCTCGCCGTCACCCGTAACCTCTACAGTCTGGGCGCTGGTCAGGATAACGACGTTCTTCATCGAACGCAGCTTGTCCACCAGCACCTGGTCGGCGCGCAGCTTGTCGTCGAACTCGATCAGGGTGACGTGGCCGACGATCCCGGCAAGGTCGATCGCCGCTTCAACGCCGGAGTTGCCGCCGCCGATCACCGCCACGCGCTTGCCCTTGAACAGCGGACCGTCGCAGTGCGGGCAGTAAGCCACGCCCTTGTTCTTGTACTCGGCCTCACCGGGCACGCCCAGGTTGCGCCAGCGGGCACCGGTCGTCAGCACCAGCGAACGCGCCTTGAGCGATGCGCCGTTGGCGAAGACCACTTCGTGATAGCCGCCCAGTTCCTTGGCCGGGATCAGCTTTTCGGCGCGCTGCAGGTTCATCACGTCGATGTCGTATTCACCAACGTGCGTTTCCAGCGCAGCGGCCAGCTTCGGGCCTTCGGTGTAGGGGACCGAGATGAAGTTCTCGATGCCCATGGTGTCCTGCACCTGACCGCCGAAGCGCTCCGCCGCGATGCCGGTGCTGAAACCCTTGCGCGCGGTGTAGATCGCGGCCGAGGCACCGGCGGGGCCACCGCCGACGACCAGCACTTCGAAAGGCTTCTTCTCGGCCAGCTTGGCAGCGGCCTTGGCATCGGCGCCGGTGTCGAGCTTGGCGAGGATTTCTTCCACGCCCATCTTGCCCGAACCCCACATCTCGCCGTTCAGGAACACCGCGGGCACGGCCATGACGCCGCGGCCTTCCACCTCGTCCTTGAACGCGCCGCCTTCGATCAGGGTGGCGTTCACGTGCGGGTTGTTGAGCGCGATCAAGGTCAGCGCCTGCACCACGTCCGGGCAGTTGTGGCAGGAGAGCGAGAAGTACATCTCGAACTCGTAGCTGCCTTCCAGATTGCGGATCTGCTCAAGCGTCTCGTCAGAGACTTTGGGCGGATGCCCGCCGGTCCACAGCAGGGCGAGGACAAGCGAGGTGAATTCGTGGCCCAGCGGCAAGCCCGCGAAGCGCACCCAGGCGCTGGCGTCCGAAGCGCGGCGCACGATGAAGCTGGGGCGGCGGGCATCGTCGCCGTCGAAAGTGGCGGTGACCTTGTCCGAGAGCGAGGCGATGGTGGTCAGCAGCTCGCGGGTCTCGGCCGACTTTGCATCGTCGCCCAGCGAGGCGACGAGCTCGATCGGCTCGCGCAGCATGGCGAGATATTGCGAGAGCTGTTGCTTCAGAGCGGCGTCGAGCATGAGTCTGGTCCTTTGAAATCAGTGTGACGAAAGGGGCGGCCCGGGGACAGGTTCCTTACCGGCGCGCCATAGCTTGGGGGCATGGGGGCGCGGCACGGGGGGAGGGAGGCCCCGGGCCGCGCACCTTCAGCACGCGACCCGTGGGATCGCGTAGTTTTTAGAGCTTGCCGACGAGGTCAAGCGAGGGAGCGAGGGTCTCGCCGCCTTCTTCCCACTTGGCCGGGCAAACCTGGCCGGGGTTGGCGCGGACGTACTGGGCAGCCTTGATCTTGCGGACCAGTTCGACAGCGTTACGGCCAACGCCTTCGCAGGTGATTTCCATGATCTGGATGACGCCTTCGGGATCGACCACGAAAGTGGCGCGGTCGGCCAGGCCCGAATCTTCGCGCAGAACGCCGAAGGCTTCGGTTAGCGCGTGGTTCTGGTCGCCCAGGAACGCGTACTGGATCTTGCCGATCTTGTCCGAGGTGTCGTGCCAGGCCTTGTGGCTGAAGTGCGTGTCGGTCGAAACGCCGTACACTTCCACGCCCATGCCCTGCAGTGCGGCATACTGTTCACCCAGGTCTTCCAGCTCGGTCGGGCAGACGAAGGTGAAGTCGGCGGGGTAGAAGAAGAACACGGCCCACTTGCCGGCGATGTCGGCGTCGGTGACGTCGAAGAAGCCCTTGCCGGCCTGGAAAGCGGTGTTCTTGAAAGGCTTGATGGTGCTGCCGATGATACCCATGGATGTAATCTCCCTCGATTGGGTGTTGAACTTCGAGGACCGAGATAGGCGGACAGGGCGCCGATGTGTAGGGTGTTGATCCGATTGGGTTGATCGGATTGATCGATCACTAACGGTGAATTGAACGTTTCTGTCGATAAAATGCTCGCGCATGCGAAAATCCGTGCGGCGATGCGGAAAGTGGGTTTAGGGGGAGGCATGAAGACGATACGACTTGCGCTGCTGGCAGCGGCCTGCGCATCGCTGGCCGCCTGCAACAGCTGGCCCACCTCGCTGGACAACCGGGCAGAGGGCGACATGAAGTTCCGCTATCACCATCGCCTTTACGATCAGTGGTCGTTCTGGGCGCCGGTAAAGCAGGGCCACGCGGTGATGTTCGCGCACGAACACCGCATCCGCGACATTTCCGGGTTCGAGATCACCGAAGGCGAGTTGACCTACCGCTACGGCGCCCGCGCGCTGGCGCCGGTGCAACAGTTCTGCGCCGGCAGCGCAAGCTGCGCGCTAGTCTATCGCGGCGAGGGTAGGCTGGAGGCACGGACAGCGCCGCTGGCGGATGCGAAGCTGGATTAAGGGCGGATACCGCGAACTCCACCACCGCTCATCCTGAGCCTGTCGAAGGATGTGAGGCCTCGCGCCACGCCCGCGGGGGCTTCGACAAGCTCAGCCTGAGCGGTTTGGAGAAGGGCGATGTGAGGGACGTAATCCCAAAACACCTTCGTCGCCCCCGCGAAGGCGGGGGGCCCGCTTCCTTGCGCCGGGGCTCAAGAAAAGCGGGATCTCCGCCTTCGCGGGGATGATGGATCGGTTGTGTGAGGGGGCTGATAGCTTGCCCCAATCTACGGCGCGGTTTGCCGGCAAACTCCGGTCCTCCCCTGCAAGGGGGGTGGCATCGCGAAGCGATGACGGAGGGGTGTCATGCTATCGAGAGGGGGATACCCCTCCACCGCCTTTGGCGGTCCCCCTCTCCTTGCAGGCGGGGATGGTCAGCTTGCGGCGAAGCTGTGATGATAGGCAACTTCGCCGACAGGAGCCGAGTCGGTGAAGACAAGGCGCTGGAAGTACTCGGCCGGCACGCCGGGATAGGCGAGGGCGGGATCGCTCTCGAATCCGAAGCGGGCGTCATAGGCAGGATCGCCCAGCACCACGCAGCCTTGCGCCCCGGCGTCACGTAACCGCGCAAGGCCGGCCTCGATCAGCCGGGCACCGATGCCTTGGCGCCGGTGATCGGGCCTGACGGCAACCGGGCCGAGCCCAAACCAGCCCAGATCCGTGTCATCGATGGTGACGGGTGAAAAGGCCACATGGCCGACGATCACGCCGTCCGCCTCCGCCACCAGTGATACGGTGAGCATGCCGGAGGCGCGCAGGGCGTCGACGATAGCGGCTTCGGTGCCGCTCGAATGCTCGGCGCCAAGGAAGGCGGCGGTCACCAGCGCGCCAATGGCTGCGGCGTCGCCGTCCTGCTCGGGGCGGAGGGAGATCACCTCAGCCTCGCGAAATCAGCCGCACTGGCCGCGATGGAGCAGTTTGTGATCGGCCAGCACCAGCGCCATCATCGCCTCGACCACCGGCACGCCGCGAATGCCGACGCAGGGGTCGTGACGGCCTTTGGTGAACAATTCGGTCGCCTCACCTTCACGGGTGATCGTGGGCTGCGGGGTGAGGATCGAGCTGGTCGGCTTGAAGGCCACGCGCACCACCACCGGCTGGCCGGTCGCAATCCCGCCAGCAATGCCGCCCGCGTGGTTGGCGCTGAATTCGGGACCGCCAACACCGGGATGCATCGGATCGGCATTCTGCTCGCCGGTCAGGCGCGCGGCGGCGAAACCGTCGCCGATCTCCACGCCCTTCACCGCGTTGATGCCCATCATCGCGGCGGCCAGATCGGCGTCGAGCTTGCCGTAGAGCGGCGCGCCCCAGCCGGCGGGAACGCCGGTGGCGACGCATTCGACCACCGCGCCGACCGAAGATCCGGCAAGGCGCGCATCGTCGACGATTTTCTCCCAGCGCTTCGCGGCCTCTGCGTCGGGGCAGAAGAACGGGTTGTTGCCGATCTCGGCCGCGTCGAAGTTCGTCCTATCGATAGCGTCGCCGCCGATCTCCGAGACATAGGCGAGGATCGCCACTTCCGGGATCACCAGACGCGCCACGCCGCCCGCCGCCACGCGGCTGGCGGTCTCTCGCGCGGAACTGCGGCCGCCGCCGCGATAGTCGCGGAAGCCGTATTTGGCGTCATAGGCATAGTCGGCATGGCCCGGGCGATAGGCTTTGGCGACGTCCGAATAATCCTTCGAGCGCTGGTCGACGTTCTCGATCATAAGCGAAATGGGCGTGCCGGTGGTCTTGCCCTCGAACACACCCGAAAGGATGCGGACCTGATCCGGCTCCTGCCGCTGCGTGGTGAACTTCGACTGGCCGGGGCGGCGCGCGTCGAGGAAGGGCTGGATCACACTCTCCTCGATGGCGAGGCCCGGCGGGCACCCGTCGACGACGGCGCCGATGGCCGGTCCGTGGCTCTCGCCCCAGGTGGTGAATCGCAGAAGACGGCCGAAAGTGTTCACGCTCATGGCCTCGCGCTCTGGCGCGCAATCTTCGGTTTGTCCAGCATGCGCGGCGCGCCACATGCTTGCCGAATGCGCCGCGAGAGGCCATGAGCGGGCTATGTTCCTGGTCGTATTCCGCAATCGCAAGCGTGCCGATATCGATGCCGCAGCCTATTCCGCCGATGCCGAGGCGATGGAGGCGCTGGCCCGCGCACAGCCCGGTTTCCTCGCCTTCAAGAGCTACACCGGCGACGACGGCGAAGTGATCGCCCTGTCCGAATGGGCCGACGAAGCCGCCGCGCTGGCCTGGCGGCTCGTGGCCGCCCACGCCGAAGTGCAGGGCAAGGGCCGCGAGCATTATTATCAGAACTATACGCTCTTCGCCTGCAACGAGCCGCGGGTGCGCCACTTCGAAAGGGAAACCGACTCGTGAGCCTTGAATTCTACGGCATCCCCAACTGCGACACCGTCAAGAAAGCGCGTAACTGGCTGGACGCGCGCGGCACGGATTACACGTTTCACGACTACAAGAAGGAAGGCGCCGATCCGGCCCGGCTCGAAAAATGGGTGGCAGAGGCGGGCTGGGAAAAGCTGCTGAACCGCGCGGGCACTACCTTCCGCAAGCTGTCCGAGGCGGACAAGGCCGACCTCGATGCGGCGAAGGCCATCGCCATCATGGTGGCGCAGCCGAGCACCATCAAGCGCCCGGTCGTCGAATATCCGGGCGGGCTGCTGGTGGGCTTCAAGCAGGACGAATGGGACGCGGCGCTGTCCTGAACGAATGGATTTACCCAAGTGCATCCAGCCTGAGCGGAGGCCGGACTGCACATTGAAGGGACGATTGAAGGGGCGACGATGAACACGGTCGAATGGATTGCGGCAGGGCTGGGGCTTGCCAACATCGCGCTGCTGGTGCGGCGCAGCGTGTGGAACTTCCCGTTCGGCATCGCCATGGTGGCGCTCTACTTCTTCGTGTTCTTCGAGGCCAAGCTCTACGGCGAGGCGGGGCTGCAAGTGTTCTTCCTGGCCGCGCAGGTCTGGGGCTGGGTGCTCTGGGTGCGCGCGGGCGGGGGTGAGACGCGAGTGCCGGTGCGGCGGCTCGACGTGTTCAGCCGCATGCTCTGGCTGGTGGCGACAGTGGCGCTGACGCTCAACCTCGGCTGGGTCATGCACAAGTTCACCGATGCCTCGCTGCCTTATGCCGATGCCGCCATCGCCGGGGCCTCGATCGCCGCGCAGGTCCTGCTGGCCTATCGCCGGATCGAGAACTGGGTGCTGTGGATCGCCATCGATCTGGGGTCGATCGGGGTCTACGTCTACAAGGATCTCTGGCCGACGGTGGTGCTCTATCTGGTCATGCTCACGATGTCGGTGCTTGGCCTGCGCGAATGGATCGCTGCCGAGAAGGCCCAGAACGCGCGTGAGCGCGAGCGGGAAGCCGCAGCAGCCATCGCATGATCACGGTCTGCCTGCACGGGGCGGAAAGCACGGGCAAGTCGGTACTCGCCGCGCGGCTCGGCCATCCGTGGGTGCCCGAGTATGGCCGCACGTACTGCGAGGAGCGCGGGACCGACCTGACGATGGCGGACCTGCTCGCCATTGCCGAGGGGCAGGCGGAAGAGAACCGGCTGGCCATGGCCGCACGTCCGCCGCTGCTGGTGCTGGATACCGATCAGCTCATGACCGCCGCCTGGGCCGAGATGCTGTTTGGCGAGGTGCCGGATGTGTTGATGAACTACCCGAAGGCGGATCACTACCTGCTGTTTTCGCCCGACGTGCCGTGGCGGGACGATGGTACGCGGTTCTTCGGCACCGACGAGGCGCGGGCGCGCTTTGCCGGGTTGGCCGAGGAGATGCTGGTGCGGGCGAAGGTGCCGTTCACGCGGATCGGCGGTTCGTGGGAGGAGCGTGAGGTGCAAGTGCGGGCGGCTATCGCGGGGCTTCTCGCAGCGTAGGGCCGTAAACGCAGAAGCCCTAACCGAAGCAGTCCTAACCGAAGCAGTCCTAACAACAGTCCCGTCGCCCCCGCGAAGGCGGGGGCCCCGCTTCCTTTTCGCCCCGCCGCAAGAACAAGCGGGGTCCCCGCCTTCGCGGGGACGACGAGATGTAGCGGGTAATCGAGTTAGAGCGCGGGCTCCAGATCCTCCCCTGCAAGGGGAGGTGGCAGCGCGAAGCGCTGACGGAGGGGTATCAGCCTCTCGATGGCGCGCCACGGCGAGAGCGTTACACCCCTCCACCACCCTTCGGGCGGTTCCCCTCCCCTTGCAGGGGAGGAATTTAGAGGCCTCAGCCCTTCCGCGCCGTCACGATAAAGTTCAGCGAAAGATCCTCCGACAGATGCAACCCGCGCGTCGGCGACCAGGCGATGCCCTTCGGCTCGCCCATCACCAGACCCGCGCCTTCAACAAGCGCACGCAGTTCGTCGGGCGTCGCGAACTGGCTCCAGTTGTGCGTGCCGCGCGGAACTTTGCCCAGTCGTTCGGCCGCCTCGACCAGCAGCAGGCGCGAGGCGGCGGTGCGGTTGGGGCAGGAGAGCAGCATCAGCCCATCGTCCGCCAGCGCATCCGCAAGCTGGCCGATGAACAGCGCCTTGTCGGTCACATGTTCGATCACTTCCAGCGAGCAGACGAGGTCGAAACCGGAGAGGCCTAGCGCGCCCAGTTCCCCGTGCTTGTAATCGATCGGCAAGCCCATCGCCTCGGCATGGGCGCTTGCCGCAGCGATGTTCTCCGCCGCCGCATCCACGCCCGTCACTGCAGCGCCGAGGCGGGCGAGCGGTTCGCAAAGCAGCCCGGCGCCGCAGCCCGCATCGAGCGCACGCTTGCCGGAAAGCGGCTTCAACGCGCGCGAATCGGTGCCGAAATGCGTATCGATCGCGGCGCGAATGAAGCCCAGACGCACCGGGTTGAGCTGGTGGAGCATGGCCGAGGAGCCCTTGGGATCCCACCACTCGGCGGCCATAGCGCCGAAGTGCGCCGCTTCCTTCGGATCGATTGTTGCGCCGGAAGGCGTGTTCGAAGCAGTTGCATTGTCCATGACTCCCCCCTAACAGCGCGCCCGACCGTTATCCACACGCGCATCCGTCATGCGCACAATCCTGATGGGGAGCAACCAGACCTTGGCACGCATCGTGATGAAATTCGGCGGCACGTCGATGGCCGGCACCGAGCGAATCCGGCGTGTGGCGGGTATCGTCAAACGCCAGCAGGAAGCGGGCCATGAAGTGGCGGTCGTCGTCTCGGCGATGGCGGGCGAGACCGACCGTCTCGTGAACTTCTGCCGCGAGGCCAATGCGCTTTACGATCCGGCGGAATACGACGTGGTCGTGGCCGCGGGCGAACAGATCACTTCGGGGCTGCTGGCGCTGACGCTTCAGGCGATGGGCTGCACGGCGCGCTCGTGGCTCGGCTGGCAGCTGCCGATCAAGACCGACGACGCCCATGCCAAGGCCCGTATCGAGGACTTCGATTCGGACGCTCTGCTGGCCTCGATGGCTGCCGGTGAAATCGCGGTGATCCCGGGCTTCCAGGGCGTTTCGCCCGACGGCCGCATCACCACGCTGGGCCGTGGCGGTTCGGACACCTCGGCGGTGGCCGTGGCGGCGGCGGTCAAGGCCGACCGCTGCGACATCTACACCGATGTCGACGGCGTCTACACCACCGACCCGCGCATCGTTGCCAAGGCACGCAAGCTGCCGTTGGTGACTTACGAAGAAATGCTCGAACTGGCCTCGGTCGGCTCGAAGGTGTTGCAGACCCGCTCGGTCTCCCTCGCGATGAAGGAGAACGTGCGCGTTCAGGTGCTGTCCTCGTTCATTGACGAGAATGCCCCTGCGGCCGACACCCTCCCCGGAACGATGATCGTCAGCGACGAAGAACTTGAAGGAAGCGACATGGAACGCCAGCTGATCACCGGCATCGCCGCTGACAAGAACGAAGCCAAGGTTACCCTTACCCGCGTGCCCGACCGTCCGGGCGCCGTGGCCGCGATCTTCGCGCCGCTCGCGGAATCGAACATCAACGTCGACATGATTATCCAGAATGTCGCCAAGGATAAGGGCGAGACCGACGTCACCTTCACGGTGCCGCAGGCCGACCTCGTCCGCGCGCAGGCGCTGCTGGAAGAGCGCAAGGAAGCCATCGGCTACTACCGCATGATCGCCGACAGCAGCGTGGCGAAGATCAGCGTCGTCGGCGTCGGCATGCGCAGCCATGCCGGTGTTGCCTCCACCATGTTCAAGACGCTGGCCGATCGCGGGATCAACATCATCGCCATCTCGACCAGCGAGATCAAGGTTTCGGTCCTGATCGACACCGACGAGACCGAACTGGCGGTGCGCGTGCTGCACACGGCTTACGGGCTCGACGCTGCGGCCTGACCCTTCGACAAGCTCAGGGTGAGCGGTCGGAATAGTGTGAATTAGAGAAAGGCGGCGCGGTGAGCGCCGCCTTTTTCGTATCAGTCTTCCAGTGAGGGCTGGGCCAGTTCGAGCACGTGATCACGTAAATCGCCGGGCCATGAAGCGAGGGCCTTGGCGAAATCCTCCAGCCTGTCCGCGAAGAGCAGGCGGCTGGCTTCCTCGAACCCCGGCAAGTCGCCGCCGAGCGCGGACATGACGCGGTAGGCGCGCTCGTACGCCATGCGCCGCGCGGTGCGGCCGTGGTCGGCCTTGCGGGCCTCGTCGACGAGGCGGCGCAGTGCCTGCGAGGCGCCGCCGGGCTGCTGGGACAGCCAGTCCCACTGCCGGGGCAACAGCGTCACTTCGCGGGCGACGACGCCCAGCTTCGGGCGGCCGCGACGGCGCGGCGCTTCGCTCTCCTCGGGGGCAGGAGTGGCGACGCCGCGCCAGTCGAGATCGACCGGGCGGCCGGTGGCGTCGTCGAACACGAGCACGCCTTGCTCGCGGCCGCGCAGGGCGGCGATCAGTTCGGTGGGCGTGCCGCGCGCGGCGCGGGTGGTGCCGATGAAGGCGGTGCAGGTCTGGGTCATCGCGGGTCCTGATATTATTTTTGCCCGGGTAAATTGTATTTGCACGCGAGTCAATTTATCCGGGTGAAAATACGAAAAGGAATCGAACCATGGAACGTCAGGACCGCAAGGCCGCCATTGCCGAATATCGCGAACGCAAAGTCGATCCGGGCATCTACGGCTTGCGCTGCACGGCGAGCGGGGAGGCCTGGGTCGGTCGCGCACCGGATCTGGCGACGATCTGGAACCGGCTGTCGTTCATGCTGCGACAGGGCACGACGCCGCAGCGTACGTTGCAGGAGGCATGGAACGCGCATGGAGCGGACGCCTTTGCGTTCGAGGTGCTGGAAGTTCTGGATGCCGAGGAACTCGGCCTTGGGCTGGGGCGGGAACTCAAGCAGCGCCATGCAAATTGGGTCGAGCGGCTGGGAGCGACGGCGATCTAGGTCCAAGCTCAGCCAAAAAACCCCCGTCATCCCCGCGAAGGCGGGGATCCCGCTTGTTCTTCTTTCAGCACCCAGAGACGCAGATACGCGGAGAGAACGGTGGATTGCTGCACGATCTCTCCGCGTCTCCGCGTGAAACCAGAAAGCGGGGCCCCCGCCTTCGCGGGGGCGACGGGGTGTTTTAGGCTAAGTCTGTTTTGAGGCTAAGTCTGCTTTGCAGCGATAAGGTTAGAGCGCTTTCGCCAGCTCGTCCCGGAACTTAGGATCCGCCAGCCCGACCAGCAACTCCGCCCGCTCGCGCAGGGACTTGCCGCGCAAGTTGGCGGCGCCATGCTCGGTGACGATCCAGTGCACGTCATTGCGCGGCGTCGTCACCGGCCCGTCCAGCTTGAGCACGATGCGGCTCACCGTGCCGCCCAGCGCGGTAGAGCGGCAGGCAATCACTGAAACGCCGCCCTTCGAGCCATAGGCCCCGCGCACGAAATCCAGCTGGCCACCGGCGGCGGAGAACTGCCGCCCGCCCATGAATTCGGAATTGCAGGCGCCCTGCAAGTCCACCTGGATCGTCGCATTGACCGAGACCACCTTGTCGTTCAGCGCGATCACGGCGGGGGCGTTCACCACGTCCACCGGCATCGAATAGACCTCGGGATTGCCGTCCATCCAGCGGTAGAACGGCTCGTCCCCCATCGCGAAGGAATAGACGGTAAGGCCCGGCTGCGTGGTCTTGAGGCGGTTGGTGACGACTCCGGACTGGGCCAGCCCGGCCATCGCGGGCGTCAGCAGTTCGGTATGGATGCCAAGATCGCGGCGGTTACCGATGCGGCGGCAGACCGCGGCGGGCAGGTTGCCGATGCCCATTTGCAGGCAGGCGCCGTCGTCGATCAGCTCGGCAATGGAGGCGGCAATCGCCTCGTCCTCCGGCGATCCCGCCGCCTCACCAAAGCAGAGCAGGGGGACGTGGTTCTCGACGATGGCCGAGACTTCGGAGATGTGGAGCGGACGCGGGCAGGTGACGCGCGGCATCGCCGGGTTGACCTCGACGATCACGATCCGGGCGCAATGCGCGGCAACCGATGTATAGTCGTTCGCCGCGCCGAAGCTGAAATAGCCGTCCGCATCCATCGGCGAGACCGTGAGCACGCAGGCGTCGAGTTCGATCTCGTCGCGCAGCAGGCGCGCGGACCCGGAAAAGGCGCATGGTACGAAGTCGATCAGCGCCTCGGCAGCCGGGTCGGCCTTTATCAGCGCGCGTTCGACCCCGCTCATGAACAGGCACTGCGGACGAATCTTGCCCAGCAGGTCGCGCCGCAGGATGGTGGATCCGGCATGGACTTGCGAGAGCAGGTACCAGACCCTGAGGTCGCGCAGCGTGCCCGCCTCGGCCCGGCGGGCGATGGCAGCCAGCAGCGCGGGCGGCTCGCCCACGGCCATGCCCATGGCAAGGTCGCTGTCGCTTTCGAGCGCCTGCACCGCCATGTCGGCCGTGGTCAGCTTGGCTTGGTAGAGACTGCGGACATCCATCGCCCATGGGTCTCACCCCCGGGCGACGAGATCAAGCCTCGCGAAAATTCCTAAACTGCCCGGCCTGATGCGAGATGGCTGCTGAGTTCGCGCAGGGTGCTCGCTGCCGCATCGGTATGGCCCTGCTTGACGGCTTCGTGCGCCAGCCTGACCTGCTCTGCCATATGGCGGCGCAGGCTGACGGGTACGCCCGCGTCCAGCGTGTGGACCGAGGCGGAGAGCACGCCGAGCTGCACGAAGGCAAGCTGGCGATCCTCGCTGGTGCCGTCGAGGCGGGCGGCGACGTTGCTTGCCATGATCTCGATGTCGAGCAAGGCCTTGCGGTCGGCATCGGCAAGGCTGGCGAAACGCGGCGTGGCCGTCATGCCGGTCGCGGCGACATGCGGCCGCGCGACCACAGTGACGGCGAGCGCGACGCCCGCGATCACTACCAGGGCGAGGAGGAAGAGAATGGAAGGCTGGCGCAGGGCGCCACGGGGGGCATTGGTCATACCGTGCAAGGGTCCGGTGGTTGGATCGTTCAAGGGAGGTTGGGGAAGGGCGTGATGGCGGAAGGTTCGCAAAGGCGCGGCTTGTGCCGCGCGTTTCCGCACCCTATGGCGCTCGTTCGTTCATGAATGCGGGCTATGGGAGCTTCGATGGCCGCCACCAATAAGACCTCTGCGCTGATGGCGCGGGGATGCGAATTTCTCGGCAGCGAATATGCGATCCTGTGCGGCGCCATGTCCTGGGTGTCCGAACGCAATCTGGTTTCGGCGATCAGCAATGCCGGCGGTTTCGGCGTGATCGCCTGCGGGGCGATGAACCCGGATCTTCTCGACAAGGAGATCGCGGCCACGCGCGCCCTGACCGACAAGCCCTTCGGTGTCAACCTCATCACCATGCACCCGCAGCTGTTCGACCTGATCGAGGTCTGCGCGGCGCACAAGGTCAGCCATGTCGTGCTTGCGGGCGGCATTCCGCCCAAGGGCAGCGTGGAAGCGATCAAGGCATCGGGCGCCAAGGTGATCTGTTTCGCGCCGACGCTGGCGCTGGGCAAGAAGCTGCTGCGCTCCGGTGCGGACGCGCTGGTGATCGAGGGCATGGAAGCCGGCGGCCACATCGGCCCGGTCTCGACTTCGGTCCTCGCGCAGGAAATCCTGCCCGCGCTCGCCGGCGATCACCTCGTCTTCGTGGCGGGCGGCATCGGCCGGGGCGAGGCGATGGCCGGCTATCTCGAAATGGGCGCGGCGGGCGTGCAGCTCGGCACCCGTTTTGCCTGTGCCACCGAATCGATCGCGCATCCGGACTTCAAGAAGGCCTTCTTCCGGGCTTCGGCCCGCGATGCCGTGGCGTCGGTACAGGTCGATCCGCGCCTCCCGGTGATCCCGGTGCGCGCGCTGAAGAACAAGGGCACCGAGGAATTCACCGCCAAGCAGATCGAAGTGGCGCGCCTGTTGGACGCCGGTGAGGTCGACATGGGCGAGGCCCAGCTCAAGATCGAGCACTTCTGGGCCGGCGCCCTGCGCCGCGCGGTGATCGACGGCGACGTGGAGAACGGCTCGATCATGGCGGGCCAGTCGGTCGGCATGGTCAGCAAGGAAGAGCCGGTGAGGGACATCATCGCCGCGCTCATGGCCGAATCCGAGACCGCGCTTTCCAACCGCGCTGCGGCCTGAGGATCGACTTATGGCAGAACCGCTGATCCTCGCGCTGTCCTGCGCCGATCGCCCGGGCATTGTCGCCCGGGTGACCGGCTACCTCGCGCAAGCGGGGGGCAACATCATCGAGGCGCAGCAGTTCAACGACCTAGATGAAGACAAGTTCTTCATGCGGGTGGCCTTCGATCCCGGTTCGGCGGATCGCGAGGAAGTGCGCGAGGGCTTCGGCCCGATCGCGCACGAATACGGCATGGCCTGGTCGATGACCCGCCGCGACCGGCCGCGCCGCGTGCTGCTGATGGTCAGCAAGTTCGACCACTGCCTGGCCGACCTGCTCTACCGCCTGCGCATCGGCGAGCTGCCGATGGACGTGGTGGGCATCGTCTCCAACCACCCGCGCGAGGCGATCGATTCGGCGATGATCGGCGATCTGCCGTTCCACTATCTGCCGGTCACCAAGGATGCCAAGGCCGCGCAGGAAGCGCAGGTCCGCGCGCTGGTGGACGAGACGCGCGCCGAGCTGGTGGTGCTGGCGCGCTATATGCAGATCCTCTCGGACGAGATGGCGGCGTTCCTTTCGGGCCGCTGCATCAACATCCACCACTCGTTCCTGCCGGGCTTCAAGGGCGCCAAGCCCTATCATCAGGCGCATGCGCGCGGGGTGAAGATGATCGGCGCCACGGCGCATTATGTCACGGCAGACCTCGACGAAGGGCCGATCATCCATCAGGATGTGGAAGCGGTGACTCACGCCGACACGCCCGAGGACATGGTGCGCAAGGGCCGTGACATCGAACGGCGCGTGCTGGCAGAGGCCGTGCGGCTCCACCTTGAAGATCGCGTCCTGCTCAATGGCGCACGCACGGTGGTGTTCAGAGGATAGGAGAGGTTGCAATGCAGGTCAGCGGTATCGATCACGTCAACGTCCTGACCGAGGACCTTGAAGGCACCGCACGTTTCTACGAGGACCTGCTAGGCCTGACGCGCAGCCCCAACTCGACGGTGGCCTCGCATATTGCCGGCTATTGGATGCGCGATTCGGCGGGCAATGCCATCGTCCACCTTGTCGACCGCACCACGGCCCGGGAACGCTACGACGGCTATGTTCCGGGGCTGCCGACCAATGCGCTCCACCACGTGGCGCTGCGCTGCACCGGCTTTGCCGAAATGCGCGCGCGGATAGAGGAGATGGGCGTGCCGCACCGGGCGATGGAGCATCCCTCGCTGGGTCTGGCGCAGATCTTCCTGGTCGATCCCAACGCTGTGAATATCGAACTGAATTTCCCCGGCGCTGCCTAGGCAGCTGGTGGAGTTGGCTGCCAGCATCCGGCCAGCTTGGCGAACGCGGCTTCCACCCAATGTGCGAGCGGGGTTCCTGCGTTGGTCCTGAGCTGGAGGCGCCCGTTGTAGGGCGCGGCGCTGGCTTCCGCATCGAGCTGGTAGGACACGCCGTCGGCCACGATGCTGATGCTGTCCGAGCCATCCAGTCCGTAGACATAGGGGCGAGGGCCTTCCAGTTCGCCCAGTTCCTCCAGCAGGGATCGGCTGCCGGGGCATGAACGGGTATCCGTCCACGACGTTTCGATGATCTTGCCCCGGTCGGGCACCACGGTCTTGCGGAACCAGTAGTGCTTTGATCCATCGCTGCTGGTCAGCAGTCCGACATCCACGCGCGTCGTGACGCGTCGCAACTCGGGATAGGCGGAAAATGTCAGCAGCGGGTGATCGGCTTGCGGGAGGGCCTGCACGGCCATCGCGGCCAGGATCGTGACTATCATTCATACCCCCTGTCGATTTCGGTGATGATGACTTGGTGGAGGCCGTTTCGCAAGGAATGTGCTGACGGCCAACTCTAGCCCCGTCATCCACTTCACCCGCTCAGGCTGAGCTTGTCGAAGCCTCTGCGAGCGGGGCGCGAGGCCTCCATCCTTCGACAGGCTCAGGATGAGCGGAGTGGGTGGGGAGGGTAGAGGGAGTTGGAGGTGGAGTTGAACTTCACCTGCCACCTAATCCCCCATCTCCCGTGCCCGTTGCGCAAGCAGTCCGCTGCTCGCTTATTAGTGGGCCGAAAAGCGGCCAACCAACCTACACTGTCCTGTCAGTCCCGCTCAGGCTGAGCTTGTCGAAGCCCTCTGCGTGCGGGGCGCGAGGCTGCCATCCTTCGACAAGCTCAGGATGAGCGGAGTGGGTGGGGAGAGGGAGAGAGACTCACCGTACTTCGCGAAGCGTCACTTAATCCTCGGCAATGAATCGTGCCCAGACGGGCGCGTCCTTGTGGGAATTCGTCTCCGGCTCCCACTGGACGCGCATCAGGTCGCGGGCCTCGGTTTCTGGCATGCCCCGCGCGCGGTTCCAGCGATAGAGAAAGGCGGAAACCCGCCAGTTGAAGATGCAGTGAACGTGCACCGGCACCTCTTCCGCGTCTGCCATCGCGGCTTCGAAGGCAGCGAAGTGACTCTCGACCGGCGCGTCGAAGGGGACCGGAATGTGCACGTAATCGATCCCGGCCACCGCCATCTCGGCCGGCTCACCGGGCAGGGCATCGGGATGGTCGGCCAGCGCCAGGTTGATCACCCGCCGCACCCCCAGCGCGGCCAACCGGCCGGGATCACCCTCGACCAGCTTGCCCGATGTGGTGAGGCGCGCGTCGATGCGCTGCCAGCAGGCGATGTCCTTGGGGTCGTCCATCGATTCCGTGCCTTTCGTGAAGGAGGGGACTCGCCATGCGTCATGATGGTCGCTAGCCTGAATTCCATCCCGAAAACAACTGCGGCCGGGTAACTATGGAGCATCCGTTCGATGTGTGACGACTTCACCGCTCTGGCCGAAGACGAGAACCTGAAACGCCGCGGGCTCGACCGCCGCACGTTTGCCGCGCTGGGCGCCAGCGCGGCGCTGGCCGGGTGCACGGGGGGCAGCATCCTGCCCAAGACCGGCGGCAGCGGCGTCAAGGAGAAGATGGTTTCGATCACCACCACCGACGGTGTGGCCGACGCTTTCTTCGTCCATCCCGGCAAGGGCGCGCATCCCGGGATCATCATGTGGCCCGATATCGCCGGCCTGCGCGAGGCGATGAAGATCATGGCCCGCACGCTCGCGGCAGAGGGCTACGCGGTGCTATGCGTGAACCCCTATTATCGCGGCGGACCGGCGCCGACGTTCGAGAGCTTCTCGGACTACCGCACGCCGGAGGGGCAGGCCAAGGTCGCCCCGCTGCGCGCCGCGCTCAAGCCCGAGGCGATCACCCGCGACGCGCGGGCCTATGTCGCCTTCCTGCTGGGCGATCCGGCGGTCGACACCAAACGCGGTATCGGCAGCAACGGCTATTGCATGGGCGGCCCCTTCACCGTGCGCGCCGCCGCTGCCGAGCCGGACCATGTGCGCGCCGCCGCCTCGCTCCACGGCGCCGGGCTGGTCACCGCCGATCCCGACAGCCCGCACCGCCTGATCGCAAAGACGCAGGCCTCGTTCCTTTTCGCCATCGCCCGCAACGACGATGCCAGCCAGCCCAACCAGAAGACCGACCTGAAACAGGCCGCCGAAGCCGCGAACCGCCCTGCCGAAGTGGAGGTCTATCCCGCCGACCATGGCTGGTGCGTGCCCGATTCCCCCTCGTGGGACCCGGACGCGGCGGACAAGGCGTGGCAGCGGATGCTGGCGCTCTACGCGACGCTGTAAACCGCTCCAAGACAGGAAGAGATACTGGAAAGCGGCCGCCGCTTCTCCCATATCCGGGCGCAAGGAGAAGCCGATGACCGACAAGATCCATCTCACCGAAGAACAATGGCGCGAAAAGCTGAGCCCCGAGCAGTACCAGGTGCTGCGCCAGTCCGGGACGGAGCGCGCCTTCACCGGCAAATACGAAAGCAACAAGGCAGAGGGCATGTACTTCTGCGCCGGCTGCGGGGCGCCGCTGTTCTCGTCGGAAACCAAGTACAATTCGGGCTCGGGCTGGCCGAGCTACACCGCGCCCGTCAGCGCCGAGGCGGTCGACGAGCACCGGGACGTGTCGCACGGCATGGTCCGTACCGAAGTGCGCTGCGCCAAGTGCGAAGGCCACCTTGGTCACATGTTCCCGGACGGTCCCGGGCCCTCGGGCCTGCGCTACTGCATCAACAGCGCCTCGCTGGACTTCAAGCCCGAGGATGAGGGCTGAGGTTGTGGGGAGGCTGAACCTTACGCTCAGCCTACTGAAACAGGCACGACCCATCACCGCGATGAGGTAATCCAATAGCGCCTCGTCGCCCCCGCGAAGGCGGGGGCCCCGCTGCCTTTTCGCTACGCCTCAAGAAAAGCAGGGTCCCGCCTGCGCGGGGACGACGCGGTTTTGTTTCGCAAGAAGGGCGGGGGGTATTCAGCCTCACCCCCAACAAAAAAGGGACCGGAAATCCGGTCCCTTTCTCGTATCGATCGGCCTCAGACGCCCGGTGTGCGCACCGGCGAGGGTGTTCGGGTCGCGCTGGGCCGCGCGGCGCCGGATCCCTGTCCGCCGCGTGCGCTGTCATCCGGCGCGGGGCGGCCGGTGGCGCGGCTGAGGAAGTCATCGTTGGCGGCCGGAGGAGCGCCGCCCCCCGGTGCGCGCGGCGCGCGCTCGGGCGGCGAGCCCGGCGCCGCTCCCGGAGCGGCAGCGCCGCCGGGGCCGTAGTCCGGCATCTGCGGCGTGCCCGGACCGGGGCCGGGGCCGACGGTGCCGTCTTCGTAGCGCGGCTGGCCATCGCCCTGATCGTTCGCGCCGGGATGCACCACGTTGCCGTTCTCGTCGACATAGTAGTAGTCGTCCGGGCTGCCCTGCAGGGCCTCGTCGTCGGGTTCCAGCTGCCATTCGGGCAGCTTGACCTCGGTCTGGAACTGTTCGACCGGGCGGCCGGCGACGGCGACCTTCATATAGTCGGCAAAGGCACGCGCCGGGGCGTGGCCGCCGGAGAGGCCGGGAACCGGGTGGGCATCGTCGCGGCCCATCCATACGCCGGTGGTGATGCCGCTGGAGAAGCCGAGGAACCAGCCGTCCTTATTCGAGCTGGTGGTGCCGGTCTTGCCCGCGACCGGACGGCCGATCTGCGCGGCGCGGCCGGTGCCGGTGGCGACGGTGGTCTGCAGCAGGTCGGTAATGCCGGCAGCGACGTTCGGCGGTACGAGGACCTGACCGCGCACCGACTTGTGCTCGTAGAGCACCTGGCCCGACGTGGTGGTGACCTTGACGATGCCATAAGGCTCGACCGAGGTGCCGCCTGCCGAGATCGCCGCGAAGGCGCGCGTCATGTCGATCACGCGCACTTCCGACGTGCCAAGCACCATCGCGGGCTTGGTGTTGATCGGCGTGCTGATGCCGAAGCGGCGCGCCATCGAGGCGACCGTGCCGAAGCCCACTTCGTTGCCGAGCTGCGCGGCCACGGTGTTCTTCGAATAGGCGAAGGCGGTGCGCACGTCGATCTGGCCGGCGAAGTTGCGGCCGTCGTTCTGCGGGCTCCATCCGTCGATGGTGACGGGTTCGTCCATCACTCGGTCGTCGGGCGTGTAGCCGGCTTCCAGCGCGGAAAGGTAGACGAACAGCTTCCACGCAGAGCCGGGCTGGCGCACGGCATTGGTGGCGCGGTTATAGTTCGAATTCACGTAATCGGTGCCGCCGACCATGGCCAGAACGGCGCCGTCGCGGTCAAGGCTGACCAGCGCGCCCTGTGCGCCCTGCGGCGCATTGGCGGCGATCGAGCTGGTCGCGGCCTGCTGCATCTTCGGGTCGAGCGTGGTCCAGACCTCGATCGGCTCGTTGGTATCGGGCAGCAGCGTGTCGAGCTGGGGGAGGGCCCAGTCGGTGAAGTAGCGGACCGAGTTCTGGCCCTTTTCGTGGTTCACGGCGACATCGGCGATGTCGGCCTTGTCGGCCTCTTCCTGCGTGATCGCGCCGTTCTTGACCATCAGGCCCAGCACCACTTCGCCGCGGCCCTTGGCCGCATCGAGGTCCGCCGTGGGCGAATAGTTCGAAGGCGCCTTCACCAGACCGGCGATGATCGCGGCCTCTGCGGTCGAGAGTTCGGTAGCCGGGTGGCCGAAGAACTTGCGGCTGGCCGCGTCGATGCCATAGGCGCCGCCGCCGAAATAGACCTTGTTGAGGTAGAGTTCGAGGATCTGGTCCTTGGTGAACTTGCGCTCCAGCGCCAGCGCCAGCACCGCTTCGCGAACCTTGCGGCCCATCGAGCGGCTGTTGTTCAGGAACACGTTGCGCGCGAGCTGCTGGGTGATCGTGGAGGTCGCCTTGGCGCGGCCGCCGGTGGTCAGCGAGACATAGACCGCGCGGACAAGGCCGAGCGCGTCGACACCGACGTGATCGCGGAAGCGGCGGTCCTCAACCGAAACCATGGCGCCGCGCATGACGGGTGGAATCTCGTTATAGGACAGCCACTTGCCATAGCTCGGCCCGAGCGAGACGAGTTCGCTGCCATCGCGCGCGCGCACGACGATCATCTGGCCGTTCTGGCTGCTCTTGAGAGCGTCGAAAGCGGGCAATTGGCTCATCGTCACGGCAACGGCGGTGCCGATGCCGATGGCGGCCAGCAACGTCAGCGCTCCCCCCCACACGAGCACGCGCCGCACGAGGCGACCGAAGAACGACGATTCTTTCGGATTCGAGGAGGAGGGCCCGCCGGACGAGCGGCTCCGGCCGGTATTCTTGGCCATTTTCTAGGTGCAGATCCCTTATGTGGACCGGGCGGTCCGAGCGCTCTCTACCCCATGGACGCGGGTTTTGTAACCCGAGGTTAACGGGGCGCGCTCCGATTTCCTGGGGATGCCTTGGAACGCCCGGATTCCGTGGCGCTGGAACTGCGCAGCGGCCGGTGGCAGAAGGGCGCGCATGGCTCACTATCTGCTCACCTATCACCTCGCCGCCGACTATCTCGACCGGCGCCCCGAATTTCGCGACGCGCATCTGGCGCTGGCGTGGGCCGCCGCCGAGCGCGGAGAACTGCTGCTGGGCGGTGCTGTCGAGGACCCGGTCGATACCGCCATGCTGCTGTTCGCGGGCGAGGGGCCGGAAGCGGCCGAGGCATTCGCCGCCGCCGATCCCTATGTGACCGAGGGGCTGGTGCAGCGCTGGACCGTGCGCCGCTGGAACACCGTGGTGGGCGCGCAGGCGGCGAATCCGGCCCATCCATGAGCGCTTCCGGCGAACTCGCGATCCGCGCGCGCCGCGCCGCGTTCAACCGCGCCATTGCCGAGGGCGATGCCGCCGCGATCGGCTCGATCCTCGCGCGCGACTGCGTGATGGTGACCGGCACCGACAGCGCGGTGATCGCCGGACGCATGGGGCAAGTGAAAGTCTGGCGCCGCGAATTCGCCGCCGCCGGTCGCATGGTCTATGTGCGCACGCCGGAGCGGCTGGAGATATCGCCGGTCGAGCCCGTCGCCATGGAGCATGGCTGCTGGCAGGGCCTCGACGGCGCTGGAACGACGCTCGCCTCGGGCCGCTATACCGCCAAGTGGCGCGAACTCGGCGGCGAGTGGGTGATCGAGGCCGAGATCTTCCTGACGCTGGCTTAACTGGTGCCGTGCTCGGCGGCGGTCACGTCGTCGGCCGCGGCGCGGGCGCGGGCGGCGGCGGCCGAAGCGGCATCCTGAACCGGCGGTCCGGCGGGCGCGGGCGCACGCATCTGCCGGTCGGGCGCATATTGAGGGGCATATTGAGGGGCAGGCGCATAGGCCCGCCCACGCGGCGCGGCCTGCGCATAATTGCTATCGTCCGATCCGTCGTCGCTCTGCCAGTCCGGACCTTGCCAACCGTCTCCGCGCAGGATCACGATCTGGCCGGGAGCAGGGGCCGCGCGGAAGGCGGGACCGTCCGGCTGGGGCGCATAGGCGTATTCGTCGCCGTCGTTGCCTTCGAGCGGATAGCCTTCCTGATCGTTATAGACATGGCGCTCCGCCATCGCGCCGTCGCTGCGTGACCTGTCGGGACCGGCGTTGAACGCCACGTAGCCCTGCGGTGCCGCATTGTCGTGCGGGGCGAACCGCGCGGTCAGTTGCCGCATGCCACCGGCCGCCATGCCGCCCGCGACGAAGCCCGCACCCGTGCCTGCCACCAGCAGGAGAACCATCCACTTACCCGCACCCATCGTCACTCACGTCCCGTATGATTCCGCCGCTTCCCGCGCGCCGCCTAGACAGTCTGCCCTGTCCGGTCGGTGAACGGAGGGCGGTGAACGGCGAAACGCGCATCTGCGTATTTCCCCGGAGGGTGCCGGTAACGATCCGGCAATCAGGATTATGAGACGGTTAAGCCATACCCATGAGGCTATTTTAGCAGATGTACACGCGGCGCGATTCCTTTGCGATGACACCCTGTTGGTACCGGGGTGTGCACCAGCCCGACGGCCGCCGCGAGCGCGAGGAGGACGGATCGATCCTCTGCACCTGCCGCCATTGCCGCAAGCAGATCCGATCGCGAGAGGGCAAAGTCTGGAATCTGGCCGAGGGTCTGGATCTCGACGCGCTGGCCGCCTCCTGCATGTCGAGCCACTTCAGCGTGGTGGACGCGGCGGACGGCGTGGTGATCGCCCGCTACCCGCTGCCCGAAGGCAGCGATGAAGAGGCCATCGAGGCGCTGCGCGACCGGCTTTGCGCGCAGCACGGGATCGAGCCGGGCGGAGACCTTGAGGTCCGCCTTGTCAGCCACGCGGCGATCCTGGGCAAGCGGCATTGATGCCGCATTTCCGTTAGGGGGGAGGGCGCCGTCCCGAGCTGCGCGCACGAAAAGGGCGCCGCCCCGGCCGGGGCGGCGCCCTTTTCGTTTCATTCACCGCGACCGGGCCAAAGCCCGGCCGCCGCGAAATCAGTTGCTCTTGTCGGCAGCGCCGGCGAGCGCGTTGCGCGCATCGGCCAGACGGAAATCGACATTGCGCGAGTTGTAGGTGCCGGTCACGCGGTTGCCGCTCACGTAGAGGCGGAACGGAACCTGGCCCGAAGCGGTGCCCTGGATCACGGTCACGTTGCCCTTCTGGGCAGTGGTGTAGTTGTAGTGCACGCCGTCGTGCTGGAAGTCGCGGGCGTCTTCGGCGTGAGCGGAAACGGCACCCAGGGCAACAGCGGCGATGGCAGCGCCACCGGCAAAGATCGTCTTGAACATGGCAAAATCCCTAACTGGTGAGGAAGGAGATCGCCTAAGGGGCATCCAACCTCTTGTTGCAGTGCAACATGGATGGGAGGCCCCTTTTTCGCAATGGCAATAGATGCTACCTGTGTTGAGGAAAACGCAACATAGTGGAAAAACTCCGACAAGTTATGCGCTTAGGCAACATCGGGCGAAAAAGCGTCCGGCCGGAGAAAAAATTGCGGCTTGCGAGGCCAACGTCCCCCGGGTTTTGGCTATTCCGGACAGCGTGCAGAGGCTGCAATCGTTCCTTCTTGCGGCGGTGGCTGACCCCGGTTACGCTCTCAGGATGCCAATGGGTTCCGTGACTTGCATGCCGCGCCGCATCAAAACCAGCCTCCCGGCGGCTACGCTGGGCTGCCTGCTACTCGCTGCCTGTCATGGCAGCAACGATGCCGGACACGGCGTTCCGGGCGACCGCGACGATCACAAGCCATGGAGCGGTATTGCCGTTGCCGAGCGGATTCGCGTGGTGGGCACCGAGCCGTTCTGGAATGCAGAGATTCGCAACAACCTCCTCACCTATCGTACGCCCGAACGGCCGGGCGGCGATCAGGTTTCCGTGGCCCGCTTCGCCGGGCGGGGCGGGGTTTCGTTCAGCGGCACGCTACTGGGCAAGGAATACACGATCGCGATCGAGCCCGGGCCGTGCAGCGATGGCATGTCGGACCGGCGCTATCCGTTCAACGCTCTGCTGCGCGTGGGAGACGAAGTCCGCAAGGGCTGCGCGTGGAGCGACCAGCATCCGGCCAAGATCACCAAGCCCGGCGAACCGTCACGCTCGGCGGCCGAATCGGGAATCATCGAGGACCGGCAGTTCCAGATCGGCGGAGCCACCGCAGGCGCCGAGAGCGGATGGCCGGAAGACAAGGCCATCAAGGGCGTTCAGGTCGATCCCACCCCGTAAGCGCCCCCGAAGTGTGAGGGAGGCCGCCAGAGCATGATCCCTTCGGATCATGCTCTGTTTATTCTTTGTTTGCCGCATTTTCCGAGTCGTCAGGTGATCCCACCTGACTTGAAAATGCTCTGGGGCAGCCCCCCGCACGCCATCGCGTCAGCCTTCGAGCGACTTTTCCAGCGTGATCTCGCAATCGAGCAGCTTGGAAATCGGGCAGTTCTTCTCCGCTTCCTCGGCGAATCGGGCGAAATCTTCCGCCGAGATGCCGGGAATCGCGCCCTTGAGCACCAGCGCCGACTTCGTCACCGCGAAACCGCCGTCGGCCTGATCGAGGGTGATCGTGCACTGGGTGTCCAGCGTACCTTCCGCAAAGCCCTCGCGCGCCAGCACGAAGCTGGTGGCCATGGTGAAGCAGGCGGCATGGGCAGCGGCGATCAGTTCCTCGGGATTTGTGCCGGGCTTGCCTTCGAAGCGGGTACCGAAACCGTAGGGCTGGCTGGAAAGCACGCCCGAACGCGTGGAAATCGAACCCTTGCCTTCCTTGCCGAGGCCTTCGTAGCGGGCGGAAGCGGAATTGGTGGTCATCGGGGAGGTCCTTTCGGTGCTGCCCGGCGCGATGCGCGGGCCGCGATGTGTCGCACGAAAAGGCGGCCGAGTCATGACAGTGGTCTGGCCCGATGGAGCGCGGCGGCATTCCACGGCGAAATTCGGCGGAATTTCGCGGGATCCCGATATCGCCCCACCGGCTCTTGAGCGCTTGGGGTTTGCTTAATCGACTGTTATCGTCCGGGGTTCGGATAAGGCGGGCCGCATGACGGCACCGTCACTGGAAGAGGATGGTGTCATGAAGCAATTCCTGACGGCATTTCACGTAGGATTGGCGGCTTTGGCGCTGGTCTGGCCGGGCCAGAGTCCGGCCCAGAGTCTGGAGCAGCCGCTGCCCGCTGCAGCCGGCGCGGTCGATCCCGATGCGATGACGGGCGCGTATTTCCTGCGCGACACTCTGGTTCCCCGGGCGGACGATCTCGCCCTTATCCAGCGCAAGCCCGCCCTCTACCTCTCCAGCTTCAATGACGACATGGCGACAGTGGCCTATTCGCTGGAAGGGCGGCGGATCGTCTACCGGGTGGTATCGGGCAATCTTGATGCCGCCGCGCGCGATGCCATCGACCGCGCGCTGGTAAAGCTGCAACGCAAGGTCTGAACGGAATCGGGGGCGGGGCGGGCCTCAATCCCGGCCGAGCACCGGCCGTGCACAGGACGCGACGGTCCGCACTGGACCGCGATGGTGCCTTGCAGCATAAGTCCGCGCCATGGACCTGGTTCACCAATATGAGCGGGCAATCGATTGGATTGTCTCGTTATGCCCCCAGCCCGACAAGTTCGCGCATACTTATGCCGGCCTGACGATCTGGCTGATCGCCGCGATTCTGATGCGCCGCAAACTCAGCTCGCCTTGGCCGGTCGTGGTGGTGGCGGTGGCCGAGGCGGCCAACGAATATATGGACCGGCTCGCGCATGGGTCATGGCGCTGGCCGGACACCATCGGCGATGCCATCGCCACGCTGTTCTGGCCGCTGATCATCATGATGGCGCTGCGCCTGCGGCCTGCCCTCCGGGGCTAGCGCGGCCTGCCGCTCCGCGCGTGCGGCTGGACAGGATCGGCGGCGCGGAGGCATATTCTTTTGCGTGGGGCGCGCTCCCGGATGGAGCCGATGGGGATCGGCGACGTTTGCCAAAGGAGGCAGGGGCTTAAGGCCGGGCCATCCTTTCGCACGGGAGACGACGATGCGCGATCTGCACGGATACGACCTGAACCGGGGATATGAACTGAGCTGGCACTCAAGCGTGGTGGCGGCGATGCTGCTGCTGGCAGCCGGTTGCGGAAGCAAGGAACCGGCGGCCACGGCCACGACCGCTGTTGCCGCCACGGTCGAACCGGTGGCCATGGCGACGGGCGCGGCCACGCCTGCCGCTGCGCCTGCCGCCACTTCGGCCGCGCGTTCCAAGGCGAACATGTCGGTTTATATCGGCACCTATCCACTCGACAAAGTCGGCGCTCATGCTTTCTTTGACGATCCCGTGGTGGTCTCGGGCGTGGCTGCTGCCGTCACCGATCCCAAGGCCGCCGCCGCCATTGCCGCGATGAAGGGGCCGGTGGGGCCGGTAAAGCGCGTGGGCGACGAGATCGCCGCCTCGCGCTGCGAACTCCACAACTGCGGTGCGCGCAATTACGCCGTCCATGTCGACGCGGCGACCAACCGCGTCTCCTCGGTCTGCTACTATGACGAGAAGGCGGGTCCGATCGCGACATGGTATCGGCCCGACGGCACCAAGACGAGCGAGGGCGGCGGCTGCTCGATAGGCTAACTCAGCTGGGCGACCAGCCGGGCGAGGCCAGCTCGAAGCCGCCGAAGTGGAAGCCCGGAGAGACCACGCAGCTCACCAGCGCCCAGCCGCCGAGCGGTTCGGCCGCTTGCCAGTGCCCGGTCGGCACCAGCACTTGCGGCGCCTCGCCCTCCAGCACCCGCGCGCCCAGCACGGTACGGGTGACCGGGCCCGAATCTTCGGGCGCGATGGACAGCGCGACCGGCGCACCGGCATGCCAGAACCACAATTCTGCCGCATCCACCCGGTGCCAGTGCGAGCGCTGGTGCGCTTCGAGCAGGAAGTGGATCGCGGTAGCCGTCGGACGCGCACCTTCGGCGGCTTCGGCGCGCCAGGTCTCACGGTACCAGCCGCCCTCGGGATGGGGTTCCAGCCCGAGGCGGGCGATGATCCCGGCTGGCGTTTCGTCCGGTTCTGTCATGAAAGCCTTTCGTGCGTGCAATGGCGTCTCGGGCGCGATATTGGGGGCAATCGCCGGCCGCTGTACAGCCCGCGTCGGCGCCCGCGTTACAGGTTACGGTCCATCAGGGACGAGAGGATTCGATCATGCCCCATCCGCTCGGTATCGAGTCGCGCACGGTTGCCGGAATGGGACCGGTGGAGCACATCCGGCTCGCCGCGGAACTGGGCTGCACGCGCGTTTCGCTAGGGCTGGAGCAAGTGCCGGGCAGTGAGTCCGGCTATCCCGCCTGGTCGCTGCGCGAGGACGCGGGGCTGCGGCGCGAGGTCAAGGCCGCGCTGGCGGACAACGGCATCTGCATCAAGCTGGGCGAAGGGCTGGCGGCCTCTGACATGGTCGCGCCGGCTGCCCGGGCGGCCGATTTCGACCTCTATGCCGAACTCGGCGCCAAGCGGCTGGGCGCGCACGACAACGGCCTCGAACGCGAGCGTGCGCGTGACCAACTGGCCGAACTGGCGACGATGGCGCGGGATCGGGGCATGGACCTCTCGATCATCTTCGCGCCGGTGCTGACCACGCGCAGCCTGCCCGAAGCGCTGACGCTCGTGCGCGAGATCGGTGAGGACAAGGCGAGCCTTACCATCGATGCGCTCTATTTCTTCCGCACCGGCGGCTCGGTGCGCCAGATCGCCGAGCTGGACTCGGCGCTGGTCGGCCACGTGCGCATCTGCGACGGTGCATTCGGGGACGGAAAGAAAGACACCCAGAGCCCGCGCCTGATCCCGGGGCAGGGCGAACTGCCCTTGCGCGAATTCGTCGACGCCCTGCCGCGCGGCAAGACGCTGGGCATCGACGTGACCCTGCCGCAAGCCGCGATCGGCTACGAAGCGGCGAAGGACTACGTGGGCGAGATCGTGGCGCGCACGCGGGCGCTGCTGGTCTGATGGTCCGCGTCTGGTTCAGCGGCCTCGCTTAACCCTCCAAGGCCCCGTCATCCCCGCGAAGGCGGGGACCCCGCTTGTTCTTTGAACGGCAGCGCAAGAAAGCGGGATCCCCGCCTTCGCGGGGATGACGGTAGGAGATGCGCGAGGATAGGCTGGGCTAGGCTGAACGATTCGGCCCTCAGCCCTTCGCGTCTGCCAGCATCATTTCCGCGCCTTTCTCGGCGATCATCATCGTCGGCGCATTGGTGTTGCCCGAGGTGATCGTGGGCATGACCGAAGCATCGATCACGCGCAGCCCTTCGAGCCCGGTCACCCGCAGTCGCCCGTCGACCACGCGGCCCATCGCGGCCGTGCCGACCGGGTGGAAGATGGTCGTGCCGATAATGCCCGCCGCCCGGCGCAAGTCTTCCTCGCTGCGCAAGTCGGCGCCGGGGCGCATTTCCTCGGGCGCGTAGCAGGCGAGCGCGGGCTGGGCGACGATCGCACGGGTCAGCCGGATCGCCTGCGCGGCAACGCGAAGATCCTCCTCGGTCGAAAGGTAGTTCGGCCGGATCGCCGGAGGCGCGGCGGGATCGGCGCTGGCGATGCGCGTGGTGCCCCGGCTTTCCGGCCGCAAGTTGCACACGCTCGCCGTGAAGGCCGGATAGGGATCGAGCGCCCCCCCGAAGGCCTCAAGGCTCAGCGGCTGGACGTGATATTCGAGATTGGGCGTCGCATAATGCGGATCGCTGCGGGTAAAGACGCCGAGCTGGCTGGGCGCCATCGCCATGGGGCCGCTGCGCCGCAGGGCATATTCCAGCCCGATCAGCGCCTTGCCGAACAGCGTGGCGGCCCGCTGGTTGAGCGTGGAGACGCCGGTGACACGCCAGGCGCAGCGCAGTTGCAGATGGTCCTGCAAATTGGCGCCGACCTCGGGCCGGTCGATCCGCGCCACCACGCCCAGCCCGGCGAGATGCGCGGCATCGCCGATGCCGCTGCGTTCGAGGATCGCGGGCGAGCCGATGGCCCCTGCCGCCAGCACCACTTCGCCCAGCGCCCGCGCCTCGCGCGGCTGGCCGTCCACCGAATAGGCGATGCCCACCGCGCGGGTTCCCTCGAACAGCACCCGGTCGACCAGCGCGCCGGTCTCCAACTTGAGATTGGCGCGGGTGCGCACGGGCTTGAGGAAAGCGTCGGCCGCGCTCCAGCGCCAGCCCCGGCGCTGGGTGACCTGGAAGAACCCGGCGCCGTCATTGTCTCCGGTGTTGAAATCGTGGCTCGCCGGAATGCCCTGTTCCTCGCAGGCGGTGCGGAAGGCTTCGAGAATGTCCCAGCGCAGGCGCTGTTTTTCCACCCGGATCTCGCCGCCGGAGCCGTGGAAAGCGCTCGTCCCGTCGAAATGGTCTTCGGCGCGGGTGAAGTAGGGCAGCACGTCGTCCCAGCCCCAGCCGGGATTGCCCGCCTGCCGCCACAGGTCGTAATCCGCCGCTTGCCCGCGCATGTAGATCATGCCGTTGATCGAGGAGCAGCCGCCCAGCACCCGCCCGCGCGGATACTTCAGCGTGCGCCCGCCCAAACCCTGCTCGGCCTCGGTCGCATAGCACCAGTCGGTGCGCGGATTGCCGATGCAGTAGAGATAGCCCACCGGCACGCGGATCCAGACGTAATCGTCCTTCCCGCCCGCCTCCAGCAGGAGCACGCGGTTTTGCGGATCCGCGCTCAGCCGGTTGGCGAGCACGCAGCCGGCGCTGCCGCCGCCCACCACGATATAGTCGAACTCTCCCATTTCTCGGGGCTAGGCCGCATGAGATGGGCGATCAAGCCGGGGGTAGGGGGAGCCGGGGTCTAAACCCGCCCGGGCGATGCGGAGGGCCGGAAAGGGCTTCGCACGGAAGCCTCCTCTTGCAGGTCCGCAAATTATGGTTCCCGGATTACAGGAATTTAATCCGTGAGGGATCTTGCGGGGAATCCGTGGTGATTTAACCAATGGCGCGGGGAATAAACCTAAGCGTTAAGCGAATAGGGGATGGCGATGAGTCGCCATTTTAACGGGAGCCGTCGGTGCTTGGTCTGCTGGTCGTCGGGGGGCGAACCGTGTGGACAGGGTGATCGGGCATGAGTGGGTCGCCTCACGTGCTCCGCCTTCACCGGCGGCTCTTCCTTACCTTTCCTCACTGATCCCAAGCTGCTGATTTTAACCATTGCTGCACTTGCACAATGGCGCGTCATGGCGTTTTCTGCGTGTCGGTTCGCACAACGATACACGGGGGCAACGGCAAGCGATGGGCAAGGAATTCCGGCGGGCGGGCAAGGCGCTCACCCTGATGGCGATAGCGACGATGGCACCGATCGCGGCACAGGCCGCGCCGTCTCCCGAACAAGTGGCCGAAGCCGCGCTGCGCGCCGCGCCGGTCTGGGACGGCCATAACGACGTGCCGGAACAGTTGCGCGCGCGGCGCAAGAACATTCTGGCCGGGTTCGACTTCCGCGATACCACGAATAGCGCCGATCCTGCCAAGGACTGGCAGGCCATGCACACGGACCTCACGCGGCTGCGCAAGGGCCATGTGGGCGCGCAATTCTGGTCGGTCTACGTCTCGGCCTCGCTCGACGATCCGCACGCGGTGCAGGCGACGCTCGAACAGATCGACGTCGCCAAGCGCCTGATCGCGACCTACCCGCAGGACATGCAGCTGGCCACCAGCGCCGCCGATGTCGAAAAGGCGATGAAGGCAGGCAAGATCGCCTCGCTGCTCGGCATGGAGGGCGGGCACTCGATCGGCGGTTCGCTGGGCGTACTGCGGCAGATGTACGCGCTGGGCGCGCGCTACATGACGCTCACCCATTTCAAGAACACCGCCTGGGCCGACAGCGCCACCGACAAGCCGGAGCATGACGGCCTCACCGATTTCGGCCGCGATGTGGTGCGCGAGATGCAGCGGATCGGCATTCTCGTCGATCTCAGCCACACCAGCGAGGCGACCATGCGCGCCACTTTGGCCGTGGCGAAAGCGCCGGTGATATTCAGCCACTCGAACGCGCGCGCGATCAACCACCATTCGCGCAATGTCTCGGACCCGGTGCTGAAGGCGCTGGCGGCCAATGGCGGCATCGTCATGGTCAATATCTTCCCGACTTACGTGGTCGAGGAAACCCGCCAGTGGCTCGCCGCGCGCGCCGGGGAAAAGGCGCGTCAGGACGCGCTCAACATCGGCGATCCGGCGGCGGCGGAAGCGGCGCTGAAGGATTGGGAGACCGCGCATCCGATGCCGCGCGGCACGATCAAGGACGTCGCCGACAATATCGATCACATCATCGCCGTGGCCGGGATCGACCATGTCGGCCTTGGCGGCGATTTCGACGGGGTGGAGACCACGGTTGTCGGCATGGAGGATGTTTCGACCTATCCCGCGCTCTTCGCCGAACTGGCGCGGCGGGGCCATTCGCAGGCCGATCTGGAGAAGATTTCGAGCGGCAACATGCTGCGGGTGATGAAGGCCGCCGAAGCTTACGCTGCAGCGCATCGCGGCGATCCGCCGATTGAATCGCCAACGACATTCTGAGGGCGCGAGGGCAAGCGTAAGGCTAACCGAGACTGCCCCCTCAAGACCGGCCCCGAGCCAGCCGTCTCCAAGCTAACGTCGCCTCTCCAAACCCCGCCATCCCCGCAGAGGCGGGGATCCCGCTTCTTCTGTGCAGGGCGCGAGGTCGCTAAGAAGCGGGGCCCCCGCCTGCGCGGGGGCGACGGAGTGGAGGCGACCGCCGCAGCGTACGCCGCAACCCATCGCAGCGATCCGCCAACTGAATCGCCGACAACGTTCTAACAGGCCCGGTTTTTCCGAACGGGAAAACGGCGGCTTATAACCCGTCGCCCCCGCGAAGGCGGGGGCCCCGCTTCCTTTTCAGCACGCAGAGACGCAGAGAAGGCGATGTCGCACGCCCCCTCTGCGTCTCTGCGTGAATCCCAAAAAGCTGGGGCCCCGCCTTCGCGGGGGGCGACGGCGGTGTATGTCGATGGCTCACCATCGATCTAAAACCTTGAGAACGAAACAGGCTAACTGCCCAGCGCATGTTCCTCGGCGGTCACCGGGTCGCCCTGCCGGGGCTGATCCCAGATCGCGCGGCTGATCCAGATCGCGGACATCGCCAGAACGGCCAGGATCAGTCCGAATATCAGCATCCACCGCACCACATGCGGCGTGCTGCCCGAACGGGCTTCGTCGTCGTCGAGGTGAACTTCTTCGCCCAAGCGTTGCATCAAGGCTCTCCCGCAGGCTGGCAGCCTTCAAGGGCTGCCGAAGTGTACAAGTCTATGTACATGGGGCGCGTGTGCCGGGGCCAAGTGGCCACAGTGCATCATGGGCCGACCGATAAACGCGCGTGCATGCTCCCGGGTTCCCGGACGCGTTCTTCAGGCGGCGGGCGGCCGGTCGATCAGGTGCAGCGTGCGCTCGTCGCGGCGGCCCGCGCAGAAGGCATCGAGGGCGCGGGCGAAGCGCTCGTTTCCGGGCGTCTTCCCCGGCCCGGCCGCCGCTTCGAACAGGGTCATCGAACTGCGGAACTTCATCGCGTCGATCTCACCGAGGATGGCGACGGCGCTGCGCTCGCCCGCCCAGCCGAGCATGGTGTCGGTGCATTCGTCCAGCCGCGCGCCCAGCACCGGATGCGCGAGGTAGGCACGGGCTTCGGCAAAGTCCCCAATCGCGTAGCGGCGGGCGGTCTCGCTCCGGCCCAGCCCGGCAATCTGGGGGAACACGAACCACATCCAGTGGCTGCACTTGGCGCCGTTTTCCAGCTCGGCAACGATGTCCGGATAAATGGCCGCCTGCGCCGCGATGAAGCGATCGAGGTCAGTCATTTAGACCGGCGCTCGGAAGCAAGGTCTTCGAAGGTTTCGATTTGTGCGCGGCCGGTTGGTCCAGGCCGTCTTCCTGTTCGACGGCGCGCTCGTTGGACTCGTCCAGCACCCGCATCGCGTGGATCACGCCGATTACCGCAAGCACGACGACGGACAGCGTGAAGCTGAGAAGCAGCACCGTGCGCACCGCCGCCGGCATGGGTTCGACGCGCGGGAGCTGCTGTTTTCGACGCATGTCCTCATGGCGAGCCTCTTTACCGCCTGTGTCCATGGATGCGAATCCCGTTCGTGGGCATCCCTGACCGGAGGCCACATTGCGTGTTCAACGCATTGAGAGACGGGGCGTTCCGTGGGTTTCGGACATAAAAAAGGGCCGGATGCTTCGGCATCCGGCCCTTTCGAAATTCGCGCTGAGGCGGATCAGTCGCGCAGCAGCTCGTTGATGCCGGTCTTCGAGCGGGTCTGCGCGTCGACGGTCTTGACGATCACGGCGCAGTAGAGCGACGGGCCGGGCGTGCCGTCCGGCAGCGGCTTGCCGGGCAGCGAGCCGGGGACGACCACCGAGTAGGGCGGAACCTTGCCGATGTGGACTTCGCCGGTCGCGCGGTCGACGATCTTGGTCGAGGCGCCGAGGAACACGCCCATCGAGATCACCGCGCCTTCGCCGACGACGACGCCTTCGGCCACTTCCGAACGGGCACCGATGAAGCAGTTGTCCTCGATGATGACGGGGCCAGCCTGCAGCGGCTCGAGCACGCCGCCGATGCCGACGCCGCCCGAGATGTGCACGTTCTTGCCGATCTGCGCGCAGGAACCGACGGTGGCCCAGGTGTCGACCATGGTGCCTTCGCCCACATAGGCGCCGATGTTCACGAAGCTCGGCATCAGCACGACGCCCTTCGAGATGAAGGTGCCGCGACGGGCAACCGCGCCCGGAACCACGCGAAAACCGGCCTTGCGGAAGTCTTCGTCGGCCCAGCCGTCGAACTTCACCGGCACCTTGTCGAAGGCAGGCGCGCCGCCGGCGCCGTGGGCGACGGGGGCGTTGTCGTTCAGGCGGAACGAGAGCAGCACGGCCTTCTTCAGCCACTGGTTGACCTTCCAGCCACCGTTGCCGTCCGGCTCGGCGACGCGGGCGGCGCCCGATTCGATCAGGCCGAGCGCTTCGTCGACCAGCTTGCGGACATCCGCGCTGGCGGGAGTGACGGTGTCGCGCGCATCCCAGGCGGCTTCGATCGCGGTTTCGAGTTCGGACATGTTCGCGTCTCCAGAATTCTGTTCGTCCGCGCGCCTAGAAGCTGCGGCCGGGCAGGACAAGTAAGAAGGGTGGGGGAGTGATAAGCATCCCCTCCGCCGCTCTTTAGGTCAGGGCTTCATCAGCTCGCGGACGAAGCCGATCAGGCCGGTCTGGCGCGCGCGGCGCATGCGTTCGGCGGCGAGGATCTTCTTCACCTTCTCGAAGCAGGCCTCGATATCGTCGTTGACGACGACATAGTCGTAACCGTCCCAGTGGCTGATTTCCGAGCGGGCGCGCTCCATGCGGGCGGCGATCACGTCGGCACTGTCGGTGCCGCGGCCGGTCAGGCGGCGGCGCAGTTCATCGATGCTGGGCGGCAGCAGGAACACGCGCACAACGTCGCGTTCGAGCTTCTGGTAAAGCTGCTGCGTGCCCTGCCAGTCGATGTCGAACAGGTAGTCCTGCCCGTCCTTGAGCCCGGCTTTCACGTGCGCCTTGGGGGTGCCGTAGGAATGACCGAACACGGTGGCCCATTCGAGGAACTCGCCCTCGTCCGCCATGTGGTCGAACTCGTCCTGCGAGACGAAAAAGTAGTCCTTGCCATGGACTTCGCCGGGCCGGGGCGGGCGCGTGGTGCAGGAAACCGAGTTGCAGATGTGCGAATCGTGCTCAAGCAACATGCGCGAAATCGTCGTCTTCCCCGCGCCGGAGGGCGAGGACATGATGAGCATAAGGCCGCGCCGGGCCAGCGTATCGGCGGGATTTTCGGGAGAATTGACCATGCACCCCGATGCCGATGCATGACTTGCAAATCAAGAGAGTCTTTGTCGGGTGCGCCTTCGACATCCGTCGAAGGCTTGCGGCACCGGCCCGCTCCCCCACCCGACCTCCCAGAGTCTACCCCTTAGGGAGATTGGGTGGGGGAGCGGGCCGGTGCCGCGGCGAATCTCAGCCTTCCTTGCCGTCCTCGGCCATGTCGGCCAGCGTCCGTTCGCCCCTTGCCCGGGCCTTGCGGGCGCGCGAGCGGTCGTAGAGCGTCTTGGCGGCAAGCCCGCCCACCACCACGATAGCGCCGGGCACCGAAGTCAGTGCGACTCTGGCAAGCAGGCCCTGAACCAGCGACTCGCCCAGCGAGCGGCCCTTGAGGATCGATGCGGCCTTCTTCGGCGCATAGTCCTGCCGCAGCAGCGCATGCTCGACCGCGCGGCGGGCAATGGCAGCGCCGCCGCGCAAGGCGATATCGGCAATGACGAGATTGGTGGCGGGATTGGGGCTGGGGCCATGAAGGTCATCCGCCTTGCCCCTGATCCGGCGCTTTTTTCTGGGCTTTCCGCCCTCGGGAGTGGTCCCGGTAGCAGCATCGGCGGGAGCAGCTACGGCCCCGTTGGCCCGCCGCTCCGTTTCGTCCTCGATCGCACGCTGCAATTTACCCGAGGCCATCGTTCCGCCTTCCCGGGCTGCCGTGCCCGCTGCGTTACTTCTTTTTCCCGAAGTCGACCGAAACGACGTTCGAACCGTCTTCACTGGGAGTAATGCGCGCGGCGACGTCCCGTTCCGCGTCGTTACCGGGTTCCACGGTGGGTTCATCGTCGAACTCGTCGTCCGAGATCGCCTGGAACTGGAGCCCGAAGTCCACCGCCGGATCGACGAAAGCGGTGATCGCCGAGAACGGCACCACCAGATTCGACGGCCGCTGGTTGAAGCTAAGGCTGACCGAAAAGCCCTGCTCACCCACCGAAAGGTCCCAGAACTTGTTCTGAAGCACGATCGTCATCTCGTCCGGGAATCGGGCGCGCAACTCTGTGGGAATCGAGACTCCCGGCGCTCCGGTCTTGAACGTGATGTAGAAGTGATGGCCCCCCGGAAGGTTGCCGCCAGAGGCTTCGACCTGGCCTAGCACGCGGCCGACGACGGCGCGCAGGGCCTCCTGGACGATCTCGTCGTAGGGGATCAGGCTGTCTTGAGGCGTATCGTTCATCGCGCCCTAGGTGCTTATGCTTCACCGGTCGGTCAAGCATGTTCGACTATAAAATAGCATAACCCGTCGGGTTTTCCCTAGGTCGTTTTGAGGGAAGGGCCGTGCAGGGGATGATTTGCGGGAACGAAGATTGCTTGCGCGGGCGGCCATGCGCACAATTGATTCCGTGCGACAGAGGTCTATAGGCCCTTCGCATGCGCACCGCCTCGATCAATCGCAAGACCCACGAGACCCAGATTGCGGTCTCGGTCAATCTCGACGGCACCGGGACTTATGACGTCTCGACCGGGATCGGATTCCTCGATCACATGATCGAGCAGTTCTCGCGCCATTCGTTGATCGACATCACCTGCCATATCCAGGGCGACCTCCACGTGGACCAGCACCACACGACCGAGGACAGCGCCATCGCCATCGGCCAGGCCATCAGCCAGGCGCTGGGCGACAAGGCCGGAATCGGCCGTTACGGCGATGTCCACTCGCCCATGGACGAGGCGCTTTCGCGCGTCTCGCTCGACATTTCGGGCCGTCCCTATCTGGTCTGGAAGGCCGAATTCACCCAGCCCAAGCTGGGCGAGTTCGACACCGAGCTGGTCGAACACTGGTTCCATTCGATTTCGCAGGCCGTGGGCATCACGCTCCATATCGAGCAGCTTTACGGCACCAACAACCACCACATCTGCGAAGGCATCTTCAAGGGCTTTGCCCGTGCGATGCGTTCGGCGGTGGAACTGGACCCGCGCAAGGGCGGGGCAATCCCCTCGACCAAGGGCATTCTCGGCGGAGACACTCTCTAATGGCACTCTTCATCTTCTCGCTGCGCTACATTGCGCCCGTCGAACAGGTCGATGCGCTGCTGGACGAGCACGTGGACTGGCTGCGCGCCAACCACGCCGCCGGTCGCTTCGTCGGCTGGGGCCGCAAGGTTCCGCGTGAAGGCGGCATCATCCTGGCCAAGGGCGACAGCCGCGAGGCGATGGTCGCACTGGCTGCCACCGATCCCTTCGTGGCCGGCGTCGTCGCCGAAGTCGAAGTGATCGAATGGGCGCCGGGCTTCCTGGACGACAGCGTGGCCGGTCTGGCCGGATGACGGGAGGCAGGCAGACTCTGGCGCTGATCGATTACGGCGCGGGTAACCTGCATTCGGTGGCCAACGCGCTGCACGCGGCCGGGGCCGAGAACGTGGCGATCACGGCGAATCCCGATGTCGTGCGCGCGGCGGACCGCATCGTGCTGCCGGGCGTGGGCTCGTTCCGTGCCTGCGCCGAAGGGCTCTGGGGCATTCCCGGCATGGTCGAGGCGATGAACGAGCGCGTTCACGTGGGCGGCGCACCGTTCCTCGGCATCTGCGTGGGCATGCAGTTGCTCGCCACGCGCGGGCTGGAGCATGGCGTGACCAAGGGGCTCGACTGGATCGGCGGGCAAGTCCAGCTGATCGAGCGCACCGATCCCGCGATCAAGATCCCGCACATGGGCTGGAACGATGTGTCGCTGGGCCGCAAGGACCCGGCGCAGGGCCTGATCGATCCGGGCGAGGCCTATTTCCTGCACTCCTACCACTTCCAGCCCGACGACGGCGCGCATGTGGCGGCGATGACCGATCATGGTGGCGGGCTCGTCGCGGCGGTGGCGAAGGACAATGTCGTGGGCGTGCAGTTCCACCCGGAAAAGAGCCAGGCTTACGGGCTTTCGCTGCTGGCGCGGTTTCTGGAATGGAAGCCGTGAGCGCGCCTTGCCTCAGGGGGCTTCGACAAGCTCAGCCTGAGCGGGACTCAAGCGGTGCTTTGCCGGGAAATCCGGAATACTCCCAAAATCCGCTCAGGCTGAGCTTGTCGAAGCCCATCCGCTGCCCTCAGACCCTCAGGATCGCAAGATGATCGTATTCCCCGCCATCGACCTCAAGCAAGGTCAGGTCGTGCGCCTTGCCGAAGGCGATATGGACCGCGCCACCGTCTACGGAGACAACCCGGCCGCGCAGGCCATGATGTTTGCCGAGGCGGGCTCGCAGTACCTCCACGTGGTCGATCTCGACGGTTCCTTCGCGGGCCGGGCCGAGAACCGCGAGGCGGTGGAAGCTATCCTTGAGGCGTTCCCCGGCCACGTCCAGCTCGGCGGTGGCATCCGTACCCGCGAAGCGGTCGCGGGCTGGTTCGACCTTGGCGTCAGCCGCATCGTCATGGGCACCGCCGCGCTGAAGGACCCGCAGTTCGTCAAGGACATGGCGAAGGAATATCCCGGCGGCATCGTCGTCGCCGTGGACGCGCGCGACGGCATGGTCGCGACCGAGGGCTGGGCGGAAGTCTCCGACGTGTCCATCGTCGACATGGCCCGCCGGTTCGAGGACGCGGGCGTCGCCAGCCTGCTGTTCACCGACATCGGCCGCGACGGCCTGCTCAAGGGCTGCAATATCGAGGCGACCGTCGATCTCGCCCGCCAGACCGACCTGCCGGTGATCGCCAGCGGCGGCGTGAAGGGCCTCGACGATATCCGCATGCTGGCGCTCCATGCCCGCGACGGGATCGAAGGCGTCATCACCGGCCGCGCGCTCTACGACGGGCGTCTGGACCTTGCCGCCGCCATCCAGATGGCCGAGCGCGAGGGGTGAGCCTGCGGTTGATCGGTGCCATAGGTCTCTGCGTTGGCCTGCTAAGCGCGAAGGCTCAGCTGTCCGGGTTTCGCGAAGGGCGGATCAGCCGCTTCGATGTGCGCCGCGACAGCGCGCCGCTGCTCTTCTGGGCCTTTACTACGGTCAATGCCGCGCTCGTCGCGCTGATCGTGGTCTTCGGCGCCGCCATGGTATTCCGGCCATGAACGACGCGCGCGTGGCGGGAATCATGGCGCTGGCCGTGCTTCTCTATTCGGTATGGCTGACGGTGCAGGACTGGCGGGAGGGCAAGGCCCGCCTGCTGATCTTCAGCCGTCGCCGCAATCCGGTCTCGATCGAGCGGGCCACCGATCCGCGCCGCTTCCAGCACTATTGCGCGTTCAATGCGGCGGTCTATCTGGTGGGGATCGCCGGCAGTCTCTATCTCATCATCAAGCCCCAAGGGTGATTTCATGACCGTTCGTATCCGCGTCATCCCCTGCCTCGACGTTGCCAATGGGCGCGTGGTGAAGGGCGTGAACTTCGTCGACCTGATCGATGCCGGCGATCCGGTCGAGCAGGCGCGCGCCTATGATAGGGCGGGCGCGGACGAGCTGTGCTTCCTCGACATTTCCGCCAGCCACGAAGGGCGCGGCACCTTGCTCGACGTGGTGCAGCGCACGGCCGAGGTCTGCTTCATGCCGCTCACCGTCGGCGGCGGCGTGCGTGCGGTGGAGGATGCCCGCGCGCTGCTGCTGGCCGGCGCGGACAAGGTGGCGGTGAATTCCGCCGCCGTCTCGCGCCCCGAAGTGGTGGCCGACATTGCCGAGCGGTTCGGCTCGCAGTGCATCGTCGCCTCGGTGGATGCCCGCAAGGTGGCGCCGGGCAAGTGGGAGATATTCACCCACGGCGGCCGCAAGGCGACCGGGATCGATGCGCTCGAACACGCGGTGAAGCTGGCCGATTACGGCGCGGGCGAACTGCTCGTCACCTCGATGGACGGGGACGGTACGCAGAACGGTTACGACCTCGAACTGACGCGCCTGATCGCGGAGAGCGTCTCGGTGCCGGTGATCGCCAGCGGCGGGGTCGGCAATCTCGACCACCTTGTGGCGGGCGTGACCGAGGGCAAGGCGAGCGCGGTGCTGGCCGCCTCGATCTTCCACTTCGGCAAGCACTCGATTTCGGAAGCGCACGCCGCCCTGCGGGCGGCAGGGCTTCCGGCGCGGGGTTAGATCGTAACCATTCGCTAAATAGCTGGCCCGTAACGGGACGGTGCCCCATGACAGCTTGCCGGACGGGCCGCGGGCCCGCAATCGTTAGCAGCCTGTTGGAATTGCCGGAGTCCCCCCGTTGCCGCGCTTGACCTGCCATTTCTGTCTGATCGCGGCGGCCGTGCTTGCGCCCAGCCCCGCGTTCGCTGCCGACGTTGCCGTCCTGCCCGAACCGAGCGGCCTTGTGCTGCTGGGCATCGGCGTCGCCGGGGTCTGGCTCGGCCGCCGTTTTTCGCGCGGCAAGGACAAGGATTAAGAGGTCCGGGGCCGCGACTGAGGGCCCGCCACGCTTGACCCGGCGCGCGCGCTTGCGCATGGCTGCGCGCCATGAGCAGCTCTGACACTCTGGCCCGCCTCGAAGCGACCATCGCCGCGCGCCGCGATGCCGATCCCGCGTCCAGCTACGTGGCGAAGCTCCACGCCAAGGGTCTGGGCAAGATTGCGCAGAAACTCGGCGAGGAAGCGACCGAGACGGTGATCGCCGCGTTGACCGAGGACGCGCAGGCGCTCACCGGAGAGGCGGCGGACCTGATTTTTCACCTCATGGTGCTGCTAGGTGCCCGCAATGTACCGTTAGGTGCCGTTCTCGCCGAGCTTGACCGGCGCGAGGGAATCTCGGGAATTGCCGAGAAGGCCGCCCGCCCCAACGACTGAACCAGCGGAGACAGTGATGCCGATCGATCCCCGTCAGCCCTACGACGATGCCAATATCTTCGCGAAGATCCTGCGCGGCGAACTGCCGTGCAGCAAGGTCTATGAGGACGAATTCGCGCTTGCTTTCAATGATATCCGCCCGCAGGCGCCGGTCCACGTACTGGTGATCCCCAAGGGACGCTACGTTTCGTGGGACGATTTCACCGCCAAGGCCGACGATGCCGAGATCGCCGGTTTCATGCGCTCAGTGGGCAATGTCACCCGGCAGCTCGAACTCGACGGGCCGGGCTACCGCCTGCTGGTCAACATGGGCACCAACGGACATCAGGAAGTGCCGCATCTGCACGTCCACATTTTCGGCGGCCGCCAGTTCTTCCAGATGATCGCGGATTGAGGATTTTTGGGGGATAACCGGGGAATTCACCCCGGTCCCAGGCCGTCAGAACGGCAATCTCCCCCCTTGGGGTTCCCAGCGCGGGCCCCTGCCGTTACACAACCGCCCGGATGAGCGACGATCCCCAATCTCCAGATCCCCGGCCCCAGAGCGGCAGCTTCGACGGCCCGGTGCATCGCTACGCCCTGCGCGTGTTCTACGAGGACACCGACGCCGGCGGGGTGGTCTATCACGCCAACTACATCCGCTGGTTCGAGCGCGCCCGCTCGGACCTGCTCGACCTGCTCGACATCGACCAGCGCGCCGCTCTGGAATCGGGCGAGGGGCTCTACACGGTAGCGGAAGTCAACATTCGCTACCTTTCGCCCGCCCGCCTTGGCGACGGCGTGGTGATCGATACCCACGCCCTGCAAGTCGGCCGGGTCAGCTGCACGCTGCGCCAGGTCGCGCGGCGCGGAAAAACCCGGCTTGCCGAAGCCACGGTAAAGGTCGGGTTCATCAGCCCTGAAGGACGACCGCGCAGGCAACCCGAGGCCTGGCAACAGGCCTTCGCCCAGATCCTCCAAAGCTCCTCGCAGGACTTTAAGACTGGCCCGGAAGGACTAGAATGACGTTCGAAATGCTCGCCTCCGCCATCTCCATCGGCAGCGATTCCAATCACCTGAACCCGGTCAAGCTGTTCCTCGACGCCGACATCGTCGTGCAGGCGATCATGGTCGGCCTGCTGCTCGCGAGCCTCTGGGTCTGGACGATCATCATCGGCTTCACCCTGCGCATGGGCAGCGTTTCGCGCGCGGCCGAAGACTATGAGGAAGGCTTCTGGGAGGCCCAGAACTTCGAGGCCTACCAGAAGGACCGCCGCCGCGGCGACGTGCCGATGGGCAAGGTTGCGGGTGCGGGTCTGGCCGAATGGCGCCGCAATGCCGCGATGAAGAAGCTCGATTCCGAAGGCGCGCGCGAACGCATCGCGCTGGCCATGAGCTCCTCCGTCGGCGAAGAGGCTGACAATCTGGCGGCACGCCTGAACTTCCTGGCGACGGTGGGTTCGGTGGCTCCGTTCGTGGGCCTGTTCGGCACCGTCTGGGGCATCATGAACAGCTTCTTCCAGATCGGCCAGCAGCAGAATTCCTCGCTCGCAGTGGTCGCGCCCGGCATTTCGGAGGCGCTGTTCGCCACTGCCATCGGCCTGTTCGCGGCGATCCCGGCGGTGATTGCCTACAACCGCTTCTCGCACCGCGTGAACCTGTTCGAATCGCGCATGCAGCGCTTTGCGGACAAGCTGCACTCTGCGCTCACCCGTGAGCTGGAGCAGCGCTGATGGCGATGGGAATGTCCGGCGGAGGAGGCAGGCGAGGGAGCCGTCGCAGCGGCGGCGGCCGCACGCCGATGGCCGAAATCAACGTGACGCCGCTGGTCGACGTCATGCTGGTGCTGCTGATCATCTTCATGGTCACCGCGCCGCTGATGAAGGCGGCCGTGCCGATCGACCTGCCAGACAGCCGAGCCAATGCGACCAGTGACGACAACGACCAGATCACCATCTCGATCAAGCGCGACGGCACGGTCTATTACGAGACGGACGCGCTGGCGGCGGGCGAACTGGCTGAGCGGCTTGCTGCCGTACCCGCCGATGTGGACGGCAAGAAGCCGCAGGTGACCCTGCGCGCCGACAAGTCGCTCGACTATGGCCGGGTGATGGAAGTCATGGGCGAGCTCAACCATGCCGGGTTCACCCAGATCGCGCTGGTGACGGGTGTCAGCGGCGGTTCAGGCAACTGAGCTAGGCTGATCAGGATGGCAACTCAGGGACTACGCAAGGAAGAGGGGCTGGGCCTCGCGGTAGCGCTTGCGCTGCATGCGGCGGTTCTGGCCGCGCTTCTGCTGCACCCGGCCAAGCCGCCCGTCGTCGAGCCGCCGAAGCGGATCGAAGTGACGTTGAGCGACAATGTCGGCCCGACCTCGACTTCTCCCAACCCCAACGAGCAGGCCGCTCCGGATGTGGCGCCGCAACTGGGCGAAGCCGCGCCGGCTCCTGCCCCTGCCCCGGCGCCCGAACCGGAGCCACAGCCAGAGCCGCAACCGGCACCGCCACCCAAGCCGACGCCGCAGCCCAAGCCGGTTCCGCCGGCTCCGGTGCCCAAGTCGACTCCCAAGCCTGTGCCCAAGCCCATCCCGAAGCCTGTGCCTAAGCCGGTCCAGAAGCCCGAGCCGAAGCCCGCTCCGGTTCCGCCTGTGAAGGCGCCGCCCAAGCCTGCGCCGAAGCCGGTTGCCAAGCCCGCCCCGCAAACGCCGCCGCGCAAGAGCCCGATCGACCAGATCCTCAAGGGTATGGACCATTCGGCCAATACTGCCGGCAAGGCCGCTACGCCGCCGAAGCAGGCGGGCGGTACGCGCGTCGGTTCGGACTTCCTTTCGGGCGTTTCGGGCGCGACGAGCACTCAGGGCAAGGGTGCGCCCGCCGCCGCTCTCGGTCCGCAAGTCCGCTCGGCCCTGTCGGGGGCGATTACCCGCCAGCTCAAGCCGCACTGGAATCCGCCAGACGGCGCCGATGCCGACCAGCTGGTGACGATCCTCTCGTTCAACCTGAATCCGGACGGCAGCCTTGCCGGCAGGCCGACGGTCGTGCGCCAGATGGGCATCACCGACGCCAACCGCGCGCAGGCGCAGCGCCATGCCGAACAGGCGATCCGGGCGGTGCAGCTCGCTTCGCCTTTCAATCTCCCCTCGGAATATTACGATGCGTGGAAACGCGTTTCGTCCTTCCGCTTCGACCTGAGGCTTTCGCAATGACTTCTCGTCCTCTTACGCTCGTCCTGTCGTTCGCTCTGGCTTCGGCCGCGCCGGTCTATGGGGTCTATGCACAATCGCAGCCGGCGCCCGCGCAGCCGGTTCCGGCCCAGTCGGCGCCTGCGCAGGGCGCTCAGGCCGATCAAGGTCTTGATGCCGATGATGGCGGCCTGACCGGCTCGGTCTCGGCCGATGGTGCCTGGCAGGATCTGGGCATCGCGATCACCAATTTCGCCACCGACAACGACGTGCCCACGCAGACCAATGCCGGTTCCACCGGCGCGCTGGGCCGTGCGCTGTCGCAAGTGGTCGCCTCGGACCTTCGCAACAACGGCCTGTTCAAGCCTTCGGGCCCGGATGGCCTGCCGCAGCCGGCCTATCCGCAGGTCCAATCGCCCGACTATCCCGTCTGGTCCGCCCGCAACGCCAACATGCTGGTGCAGGGCTATGTGCGCGCGGGTGCGGACGGTAATCTGACGATCGGCTGCTACCTCTACGACGTCCAGCTGAAGCAGCAGCTGATCAAGGGTGGCTGGCAGGTGGGTGCCTCGGACTGGCGCCGCGCCGCGCACAAGTGCGCCGACATGGTCTATTCGCGCCTCTCGGGCGAAAGCCCGTTCTTCGATTCCAAGATCGCCTACATCGCCGAGACCGGTCCCAAGGACCATCGCATGAAGCGTCTGGCGATCATGGATTCGGACGGTGCCAATCACCGCTACCTGACCAGCGGGCAGGCCACCGCGCTCACCCCGCGCTATTCGCCGGACTATTCGAAGATCCTCTACTTGTCCTATCTCAACGGGCAGCCGAGCATCTATGTCTACGACCTTGCCAGCGATACGCAGAAGCTGATCGCGCGCACTGGCAACCCCACGATGGCGCCGCGCTGGTCGCCTGACGGCAAGTGGATCCTCTATTCGATGGCGAGCGGCGGCAATACCGACATCTACCGCATCTCGTCGAACGGCGGCACGGCGACCCGGCTGACCAATACGCCCGGCATCTCGATCGGCGGCTCCTACTCGCCCGACGGCAGCAAGATCGTGTTCGAGAGCGACCGTTCGGGCTCGCAGCAGATCTACGTGATGAACGCCGACGGTTCGGAGCAGCACCGCATCAGCTTCTTCGGCGGCCGTTCGGCGACGCCCGAGTGGAGCCCGCGCGGAGACCAGATCTCGTTCACGCATATCGCCGGCAACTTGCGCGTCGCGGTGATGAACCCAAATGGCGGCGGCATGCGCTACCTGACCAATTCGTGGCAGGACGAAGCGCCGACCTGGTCGCCCAACGGCCGCATCGTCCAGTTCTTCCGGACCGAGAAGGGCTCCGGCCGAAGCTCGATCTGGCAGGTCGACCTTACCGGCAAGAACGAGCGCAAGCTGCCGACCCCGGTGGGCGCCTCGGATCCGGCTTGGGGCCCGGTACGCCCCTGATCCGCATTTTCGCTGCGACCTGAGCCTGTTGCCGGCCATCCGGTCGGCATTCGTTCAGGTTGACAGTGTTTAAAATTACACGGAACTTCAACAGACGCAGGCCATTTTATCGGCTGCGCACCACAGGAGATTGCCTAATGCCTGCCCTCATGTCCGCCATGCCTATGCGACGTGGCAAGACCGGATACGTGAAGACCGGATCGACGATGCTCCTCATTGCCGGCGCGCTGGCCCTTTCGGCCTGCGGCACCAAGGCGCCCAAGCAGCTTCCGCCCGAGCCGGGCCCGGCCACCACCACGCAGGGCCCCGATCAGTCGGCCGGTCCCGTTGCCGGCAGCCAGGCGGACTTCGTGGCGAAGATGATGGGTTCGGACACCATCCACTTCGCGCTCGACCGCTATGACATCGACGCGGAAGATCAGGCCGCCCTGTCCAAGCAGGCGCAGTGGCTGATGCAGTACCCCAACAAGCGCGCCACGATCGAAGGCCATGCCGACGAACGCGGCACCCGCGAATACAACCTCGCGCTGGGTGAGCGCCGCGCCAATGCGGCCAAGAACTACCTCGTCAGCCTGGGTGTGAACGCCGCGCGTCTCAACACCGTGAGCTACGGCAAGGAACGCCCGATCGCACTCGGCTCGGACGAGGCGTCGTGGGCGCAGAACCGCCGCGCGGTGACTGTCACGATCGACTGATCGCGGCCAACCCGATATTTTCGCAGGGACCCGGTTCGCAGGCGCGAGCCGGGTTCTTGTCTTTTGGACCGGTATTTTCGGCGCAATTTCTGACACTTTTGTGGTGCAGCCGAGATGGAGCTTGCAATGGTTTCGAGTCGGCAGGTATCGGCGGTCGAATGAGTCGGGCTGGCAGATCCATGGATTGGGGTTTTCCGCGCTGGCGCAGCTATGGCAGCTCGCGCGAGGCGGCACAGGTGCGCCTGTGCGACCGGCACGGCTGCACCGAATCGGGGGATTGCCCCGCTCCCAAGAGCCCGAATAGCCCGGACCGCTGGTATTTCTGCCAGAAGCACGCGGCCGAATATAACGCCGGTTGGGACTATTTCGCCGGTCTCGACGCCGAGGAAGCCGCTCGCCGGGAGGCGGAAGAGCGCTCTGAGGCAGAGGGTTACAAGGAATCGGCGCACTATGGCTGGACCGGCTCGGGCGACGGTTCGCGCAGCCGCGACGAGCTGCGCGCGCTGGAAGCGCTGGGCCTCGATCCCGATGCCGACTTCGACGCCGTGCGCAAGGCGTGGCGGATGAAGGCCAAGGAAGTCCATCCGGACGTGAAGCCCGGCGATGCCGATGCCGCCAAGGCCTTCCAGACCTACCAGCTTGCCTACGAAGTCCTGCGCGCGGCCGAGGAACGCCGCGAGTGGAAGGGCCGCTGAGCGCGCGACTCCTGCCTGTTCCGGGAACGCCGTTCAGACATTTGCGCCATTAGACCTGCCTAGAGGACGTCCATGGAAATTCGCGTCGCCGTCGCATCAGACTTGCCTGCGCTCCATCCCGTCATCGAACGCGCCTATCGCGGCGATAGCGCGCGGGCGGGCTGGACGTTCGAATCCGACCTGCTCGATGGCGAGCGGACCGATCTTGAGGAACTCACGGCGGTTCTGGAAAGTCCCGCCGACCGCCTGCTCGTCGCCCTCTCCGACGAAGGCGCGCCGATCGGGTGCGTTCAGGTTACCGATCGCGGCGAGGGGCTCTCCTATCTCGGTCTGCTCTGCATCGATCCCGTGCTGCAAGCCGGTGGCCTGGGCCGCATGCTGATTGCCGCGGCGGAAGGTTTGGCAAGGGATGTCTTCGGTGCCCGCGCCATGGAAATGACGGTGATCGACAAGCGGTTCGAACTGATCGCCTATTACGAGCGGCGCGGCTATGTGCTGACGGGCGAAAAGCGCGCTTTCCCGATCGTGCTCGATCCGCCGCTGGGGATGGTCGTCCTGGAAAAGCCGCTGCTGCCGGCAAACGTCTCCGGATAAGGCCGCCTCCGACAACTTTGCCCGATACGACAAAGGGCGCGCCTTGCGGCGCGCCCTTTGCGTTTGCCTTGCGATAGGCCGCCGCGATTACTTCGGCGAAAGCACCATCAGCATCTGGCGGCCTTCCATACGCGGATAGGCTTCGACCTTGGCGATCTCGTTCACGTCATCCTGCACGCGCTTGAGCAGGTTCATGCCCAGTTGCTGGTGCGAAAGCTCGCGGCCGCGGAAACGCAGCGTCACCTTCACCTTGTCACCGTCAAGGATGAACCGGTGGATGTTGCGCATCTTCACGTCATAATCGTGATCGTCGATGTTCGGACGCATTTTGATCTCTTTGATCTCCTGCGTCTTCTGGGTCTTGCGCGCGGCATTGGCCTTTTTCTGGGCCTCGTACCGGAACTTGCCCACATCGAGGAACTTGCAAACCGGCGGATCCGCGTTGGGCGATACTTCGACCAGGTCAAGGCCGACTTCGGCCGCCTGCTCGATCGCCTGGCGCGTATACATGACGCCGATATTCTCGCCGTTCTCGTCGATCACACGGACCTTGTCCGACTGGATCATGTTATTGAAGCGCGGTCCACTCTTGACCGGTGGCGTCATCATGCGCCGGGGTGGGGGTGCTATAAGCGTTCTCCTGAATCGTTTCTGTCGCGATGCGAGTGCGGGCGTCATTAATGCGAATCGGCCCGACACGCAAAGACGGATTTCAAGGAAATCTACAGGACGCCCCGGCCGCAGAAAACGGCCTAGTCGGATATAGGTAGTCGGACCCGATTTGAAAGAGTGGCGGGAGGCGTTTTCAGCGTTTTTTCCGCACCCGTGCCGGGTCCGATCTATGCGGCCGCGCGCCAGAGGGGATAGCGCAGGAGCTTGTCCTTCGCGGCCACCAGCGCGTCGATCTCGATGGCGGGCTGAAGGGCCGAGAGGATCGCCGGATCGGCCGCGTCCATTCCGCCCGTGAGCGCACCGAATGCGGGCAGGATCAGCCGGTTTCCGCCATGCACAACGCAAGGACGGGCAATCCGGCGGCCGCGCGCATGGACCACGAGGCGCGGGTGAAAATGGCCTGACAGTTCGGGCTCGCGCGTGCCCGGCTTCGCCTCATGGCGCAGCGCGATGCCTTCGACTGCGATCTCTTCAACCCGGGTGCCGCCGATGGACGGGTCCAGCACCGGGTCGTGATTGCCGGTGATCCAGACCCAGTCGAGCGCGCGCGTCAGCGCCGAGAGCATTCCCGCCGAATGGGCATCGAGGCGCTCGGTCCCGGCGCTGTCATGGAAATTGTCTCCCAGCGCAAAGACCCGCCGCGCCCCGGTCTGCCGCACGGCCAGTGCAAGCCGCTCCAGTGTCTCGCGGCTGTCGTAAGGGGGCAGCATCTGCCCGGTCTTCGCGAAATAGCTGGCCTTTTCGAGATGGAGATCCGCTACTAGCAGCGCCTGCTCGCGCGGCCAGTAGAGCGCCACGCCGCGCCCTGCCGGGGCAGGCACCAGACAGATCTCCTGCGCGCAGAACGAAAAGGGAACCATGGCTTTCCCTTGCCGCAGGGCGCCCGATTTGGCAAGCGCCCGGCGGAAGGGGAGATTGAATGACCGACTGGACCGCCCGTACCGACCGCGCCCGCCAATGGTTCGAAACCCTGCGCGACATGATTTGCGCCGAGTTCGAAGCGATCGAGCGCGAGGCCGGCTCTGCGGCATGCTTCGAATATAAGCCGTGGAAGCGCGCGGCGGTCGAGGGCGGCGAAGAGGGCGAGACCGGAGGCGGTACGCGCGGGTTGATGAAGGGCCAGATCTTCGAAAAGGTGGGCGTCAACGTCTCTACCGTGGTCGGATCGCTGTCGAAGGACTTCGCTGGCACGATCAATGGTGCCTCGGCCGAGCAGAACGCCTTTTCGGCCACCGGCATCAGTCTGGTCGCGCACATGGCCAATCCGCATGTGCCCGCCGTGCACATGAACACGCGGTTCCTGACCACGACCAAGGCGTGGTTTGGCGGCGGCGCCGATCTCAACCCGCCGATCCCCTATGACGAAGACACCGCCGAGTTTCACGCCGAGCTGAAGGCCGCCTGCGACGCGCACGGGGCGGACCACGATCGCTACAAGACCTGGGCGGACGACTACTTCTACATCCCCCACCGCAAGGTCCATCGCGGCGTCGGCGGGATCTTCTACGACCACCTCGAATGCGCCGATGAGGACGCATGGGAAGCGAACTTCGCCTTCACCCGCGCCGTGGGCGAGGCGTTCCTTGCCGTCTTCCCGCGCCTTGTGCGCCGGCGCATGGGGATGGCGTTCACGGCCGAGGACAAGGCGCGCCAGCTCGAATGGCGCGGGCGCTATGCCGAATTCAATCTCGTCTACGACCGGGGCACGTTGTTCGGCCTCAAGACCGGCGGCAATATCGACGCCATCCTGATGAGCCTGCCGCCCGAGGCGACCTGGAGCTGAGCGGGCAGCGGGGCGTATCGACTCGGCGGGCGGCGCAGCAATTGTTCTCAGCCTGAACGCTGGCCTAGCACTCGTCATCCCCGCGTAGGCGAGGATGTGGATTCACATTCGAAGTGCAACGGTTGAAGAGAGCATGCCTCGGCGGGTGTTTTGAAGTCGAGGCATTTTCGCGGTGTATTGTTGTAGCGTTGGATGATGTCCTCAAAGTGGGCAGGCGAGAGATCCTCGATGTTGGTCTTGCGCGGCAGGTCGCGTCTGAGGCGGCCGATGGCGTTTTCGACGCCGCCCTTTTGCCATGGGGCGTGGGGGTCGCAGAAGAACGTATCGATGCCGAGACGGTGCAACCTGTGGTGCTGTGCAAACTCGGTGCCGTTGTCGAGGGTCAGGGTTTGGCGCAAGGCGGCGGGCCAGGGCCGCAGCATGGCGGCGAGCAGGTCGGCGGTGCGCCGGGCCTTTCGGTCGGGCGGATGGCAGATCAGGGTGTAGCGCGAGGAGCGTTCATGGGCGACGAGGATGGCCTGGCCGTATCGGGCGAAGAGCATGAAGTCGGCCTCCCAGTGGCCGGGCCGGGACCGATCCGCGGCCTCGTCCGGGCGCATGGCGATGGGTTGGCGCTTGGCGATGAAGCGGACCGAGGATCCGCCGGGCTTGCGGCGCCATCCGCGGCGGGCCTTGGCGCGGGGCAGATAATGGCGCCATGATCGATCGTTCGTCCGCCTGATCTGGGCATGGATGAAGCGATAGATGCTCTCGTGACTGATGATACGCACGCCGGCCTCGCGGGCCATGCGGCCGGCGATCTGCTCGGGTGACCAGCCGGCCGCGAGGCGGCCCAGCACGCCCTCGCGCAAGGCCTGATCGCGTTCGAGGCGCATGCCCGACCAACGCCGGGCGCGCGCCTGCTCTTGCGCATAGCCGGGCCGATAGCCCACCGTGCTGCCGCTGTTGCGCTTCAGCTCCCGAGAGATCGTCGATGCCGAGCGATCCACAGTTGCCGCGATCTGGCGCAGCGATTGCCCGTCTTCATGAAGACGGGCAATCGTACACCGCTCTTCCAGATCAAGCTGTTCGTAAGCTCTTCCCATGACAACACCATAACCTGGTGTTGCACTTCGTTTGTGAACTTGGCGGATCCCGCTTAAGGCGAGGTTTCAAGAAAGCGGCCCCTCGCCTGCGCGGGGGCGACGAACAGGTGAAACTGGCGGCTCGCCATTGCTATCGAGGTCATCCGTTCATGCATTCACCGCCTAGGGTTTTCCCTGTGGGCATGTGCGGATTCGCCCCAATGGGGCCGGTGCGATTTTGCCTCCACGCTATCCTCTCGATGGCCCCCGCGAAGATGCGGGGCGTCGATGGCAGGAGACGGCGATGTCCAACCCATCGTGGAAATTCTTTGCAAGCGCCAATGTGCTGGTGCTCGGGTTTGCGGTGGTGAGCAAGGCGTGGAGCCAGGATCCCGCTCCCGCTCCCGCACCCGCTGCGCCTCCGGCAATGTCGGCCGATGCCGATGCCCGCGATCAGGCCGTTGCGGTCTGCATGGCCGAGGCCAAGGCGCGCGGGGACAAGTTGGGCGCGGCCGACGTCAGCATGAAAAAGGTCGAGGATACCGACAAGAAGAGTGACGGCCGCGCCTCGGTGCGCGCGGAAGTCGATGTCGCGATCCGTCAGAAGGACGGCTCGATCAAGATGAAGAAGAAGACGTTCAAGTGCGACACGCGCCACGGCGTGGTGACGGCCTTCTCGTATAGCTGACCCAGGCGGGGCCTTTCAGCAGGCGCGCATCGGCTGGGCCGGCATGCTGGGCGGAGCCACTAGCGGTTCGTCACCTTCACCGTTGAACATGCGCGACAGCGGGGCATTGCGGCGCTGCGTGGTGACGACCGGCGCCTCGACATCGAGTTTCTCGAAGAGCTGGATGCCGCAGGCCCGTCCGTCGCTCCAGCGTACCTGACCGCGAAATTCCTGTTCGGTGGGCAGGCGCACGTAGACCATGTCGCCCGCATACGGCGCGGTTCCGCGCAGGACGAGGCACATGCCGCGCTCCGAGACATTGCGGACGAGTGTCAGCTCCTCCATCGGTTCCCCGCTCTTGCCCGTACCGTGATCGGCGATCAGGCTGGCACGGATCAAGGTGCGCAGTCGCGGTGCGCGCGGGTAGCGACGGCCGCTATCGTCGTGTTCGTCATCGGCTTCCGGCAGGAATGACGCGGTAAGCAGCTCGTCGTCGCTCATGCCCAGGATTGCGGCGTAGATTGCCATGTCCAGGCTGTTCCCCATCTCGGCCTCCATGCAGGAGGGGCGGCCCCGGACATCCCAGTGGCAGACGTCCATGAAGGCGGCTTGGCTTCTGTCCTGGTGGAGCATGGGGGAGGGCGAATTCACGTCAATTTAAGCAAACGCTGCGCAGTTTCCTCATGCAAACGATTGGTGTCTTGTGCGATCCGGAGGTATGTTCGCGCGGTCTGCGCGCTTGCAAATGTTGCATTCGCAGCATCTGCCCCTTGCCGCGCCGCGAAAAATCCTGACATGCTGTAGCAAATGCTGCGCCAATATGAACTCGTCGAACGCGTCAAGGAATACGCACCCCAGGCCGATGAGGCCTTGCTCAACCGTGCCTACGTTTACACCGTACAGAAGCATGGCAGCCAGAAGCGTGCTTCGGGCGATCCCTACTTCAGCCATCCGGTCGAAGTCGCGGGCCTGATGACCGAGCTGAAACTCGACCCCCAGACCATCATCACCGCTTTGCTCCACGATACCGTGGAGGACACGCTGGCGACGATCGAGGAGATCGAGAAGCTGTTCGGCCCCGATGTCGCGCGGCTGGTGGACGGCGTCACCAAGCTCTCCAAGATCGAGGTGATGACCGAGAACGAGCGCGCGGCGGAAAACCTGCGCAAGTTCCTGCTCGCCATGAGCGAGGACTTGCGCGTCCTGCTGGTGAAGCTGGCCGACCGGCTGCACAACATGCGCACCCTCCATTACATCAAGAAGGAGGACAAGCGCCGCCGCATCGCCCGCGAGACCATGGATATCTACGCCCCGCTCGCCGAGCGCGTGGGCATGTATGAATATATGCGCGAGATGCAGCTGCTCGCTTTCGAGCAGCTTGAGCCGGAAGGCTATGCCACGATCACCGGCCGCCTCGCGCAGATCCGCAATCAGGAAGGCGGCCATGTCGATGCCATCGCGCTGTCGGTGAAGCAGGCGCTGACCGAGGCCGGGCTCAACGTGGAAGTCTCCGGTCGCGAGAAGCATCCCTATTCGATCTGGCACAAGATGGCCGAGCGCCACGTCACCTTCGAGCAGATCACCGATATCATGGCCTTCCGCGTGCTCACCGATTCGGTCGAGGAATGCTACAAGGCGCTAGGCGTGCTGCACACGACCTGGCAATCGATCCCGGGGCGCTTCAAGGACTATATCTCCACGCCCAAGTCGAACGGCTACCAGTCGCTCCACACGTCGCTGATCTACGAGAATTCGATGCGTGTCGAAGTGCAGATCCGCACCCGGGAGATGCACCGCACGAACGAGTTCGGCCTCGCCGCACACTGGGCCTACAAGCAGGGCGGCTCCCGCCCCGACGGGCAAGTGGGCTGGCTGCGCGACCTTATCGAGATTGTCGATGCCAGCCACGATGCCGAGGAACTGCTCGAACACACGAAGATGGCGATCTATCAAGACCGCATCTTCGCCTTCACGCCCAAGGGCGCGCTGTTCCAGCTTCCTAAAGGCTCGACCGCAGTAGACTTCGCCTATGCGGTGCACACCAATCTCGGCAATGCCGCGGTCGGCGTGAAGATCAACGGGCGGCACATGCCGCTGCGCACGCGCCTGTCCAACGGCGACGTGGTGGAGATCATCAAGAGCCCCGGTTCGGAACCGCAGCTCTCGTGGCTGGGCTTCGTCGTCACCGGCAAGGCGCGGGCCTCGATCCGCCGTGCGGTGCGGGCCAAGGAACGCGCCGAGGTCGCCGAGATCGGTGCCAAGCTGCTGGACGAGATCGCCGGACGCCTGCCTGCCCGCATCGGCAAGAAGGCGATCGACGGTGCGATCCAGCGCCTCGGTATGCGTGACGAGGAAGACCTGCTGTTCGCGGTCGGCTCGGCGCGGCTGACCGACCGGCAGGTCATGGAAGCGCTGATGCCCGGCAGCACGGCGGAACTGCCGGACGAGCCCGAATGGACCCGTGTCGAACGCGCGATCTCGATCCGGGGGCTCACGCCGGGCGTGGGCTTCGAGCTGGCATCCTGCTGCCACCCGGTTCCCGGCGACCGCATCGTCGGCCTGCGTCGCCCCGATCACAAGGTCGAAGTTCACACCATCGACTGTCTGACGCTCGCTAACGGCGTCGATGCGGACTGGCTGGACCTGTCATGGGGCGAACGCACCACCGGCGCGGTCGGCCACTTGCAGTTGGTCCTCTACAACCGGCCGGGCACGCTGGCCGAAGTGACGCAGATCCTCGCTTCCAACAGAGCCAACGTCACCAACTTGCAGATGATCCAGCGCGACGAGCCGTTCGGCACTTATATCGTCGATCTGGAGGTGAACGACCTCGCGCACCTCACCCGCATCGTCGGCGCCCTGCGCGCGAGCGAGGCCGTGGCGAACGCCGAACGCATCTGAAGACGTGGAGGTCTCGCTCAGAATTCGAGCGAGACCTCCACGTCGTCGCCTTCGGCAAGGCTCTCGGCGCGCCGTACGCTGGCCTTGACGGGCAGCAGCCAGCCCCCTTCCGCCTTGCTGGGGAAGACCGAGGTGGCAAACACGGTCTGGCCGATCTGCACCTTGACCTTGAGCGAGCCGAACCCACGCGACTGGCCCTCAAGCTTGCGCATCAGCGCCGTGCCCGAAAGCGCCTCGCCAGCGGCCCCGTCGATAGTGAGAAAGTGCCAGGTGCCGTTCGCACCCCCGGCCCAGCGCCAGAGCCGGCCGGTATGCGTGACATGCTCGGTATGAAGCGCGCCGGTCACGGTTTCACGACACGGATCGGCACGGGCAGGTTGCAGATGTCCACACCGCCGGCCGGCTGAATGTAGAAATCGTCCTTTCGGTTGGCCCGCTTGCCGGCATAGGCGGCGAAGCTCGGGCTCTCGGTCGAAAGATATTCGTAGGCGGGCAGGCCGGGCACTTCGTCGCCCATGCGGACCGAGAGCAGTTTCACGCGCTGCGCCGGGTCTGCATAGAAGCCCATCGGTCCAGTCCCGCGCGGCAGGGCGGAGAGATTCTCGATACCCTCGATCACGCGGCCAACCACGGCAACATTGCGGTCAAGCTGGCGCGGGGCATGGCCGATCACGGCATAAAGCTCGGCACCCGTACCGGCGTCAGGCGTGAGATTGCGGCCGACGCCTACCGCGCCGTAGCAATGGACAGGCCAGATCGCCTGCGAAGACCCGGCGAACGGCCATCCATCTCGAAATGAAGTCACCGAGGCATAGCTGTCCTTCAGCTTGGCCCCGGCGGAATAGGCCGCCACGACCGACTTATCCGCAACGGCGTAGTCGCTGTCTTTCATGACCTTCAGACCCACCGGCAGTGCTTTCGCTTTGCCCGCAACTTCGCCATCGGGATCGCCCCACTGCGCGACATAGTTGTCCTGCACGCGCACGACGGCGATCCCGTCGTACCAGCGCGCGGCCACAAGCTTGCGGATATTGTCCACCCAACCTTGCGAGAAAGGTGCGGAAATCAGCTGGATCACCACCCGGCGCGGCTTTCCGGCGGCATCGGGCGCAAGGTCCATGACGAGGAGGTCCTTCGGCGCGATCCGGCGCCAGTCGGAGGCCGGGGAACTGGCGACGATATCGCTGGGCGTGAGCAGTTTCGGCGCCTCCGAAGCGATCGGCGGGGCGGAAAAAGCGGCGGAAAGCATGGCGGTCAAAAGGAATTTGCGCATGAGTGGGTCTTGGCATGCCAGGAACGCTTGCGAAAGCCCGCATCCCACGCTAGGGCGCGCGTCTCCAGTGCATGCGGAGCGGTGGCCGAGTGGTCGAAGGCGCTCGCCTGGAAAGTGAGTATACGCCAAAAGCGTATCGAGGGTTCGAATCCCTCCCGCTCCGCCAGCACCTGTTCCAGACAGGTCCAAAGACTTCCATAGCCCCTTTACAAGTGGCTGATTTCCGCCAAATAGCGGGGGAAGTTGTTCCAAAGAGTTCCAAGGAAAGCCAGCCCAATGCGGGGGCATTCTTGGGGCACCGGAACCTGCAAGTGGGGGCATCGGGTGCTTACGGATCAGCAGTGCAAATCGGCGAAGGCGGACGAGAAAGCCGTCAAGCTGACCGATGCGCAAGGGCTATCCCTGTACGTCACACCGGCCGGATACAAGAGCTGGCGCTTGAAGTATCGATTCGGCGGCAAGGAACGCCGGATCGTCTTCGGGGCGTATCCGGAGATTTCGCTGAAGCAGGCGCGGGAGCTGAAGGACGATGCGCGCCGGGATCTGCGCGAGGGGCGCGATCCGGGCGAGGAGTACAAGCGGCGGGCCGCGCGGCGGACGTCGGGCGTGGACGAATCGACCACCTTCAAGGCCGTGGCGCTGCGCTGGCACGAGCTGCAGAAGCCGCAATGGAAGCCGGTGCACGCCGGCGACGTCCTGCGCAGCCTGGAGCGGGAAGCGTTTCCAGTGATCGGCAACATCCCGATCGGCGAGATCCGCGCGCCTCAGATCCGCGAGATGCTTCAGGAGGTACAAGCCAACGGCGCGATCGAGACGGCACATCGCATCCGGCAGCGGATCTCGGCGATATTCCGTTTCGCGATCGCGCACGACCTGGCCGAGACCGATCCAGCCGCGGCGATAAGCGATGCACTTCAGGCTGTGGTGAAAGGCAAGCAGCCGGCACTGCTGAAGCTGAAGGACTGTCGAGCCTTTATTCGGGCCTACGAAAACGAGCCGGGCTATCCGCAGACGAAGCTGGCCTCGCGGCTGCTGGCGCTGACGGCGGCTCGACCTGGCACGGTGCAAGCAGCCGAACTGGACGAGTTCGAGGATCTGGACGGCGAGGCGCCGATCTGGCGCATCCCGGCGCTGAAGATGAAGCTCTCGCGAGCGAAATCCGAGCGCGAGGAGTTCGAGTTCATCATTCCGCTTTCGCGGCAGGCCGTGGAGACTGTGAAGTCGGCGGCGGAGTTTGCGGCGAGCCGGAAGTTTCTCTTCCCGTCAGCCAGGCACTCGCATCGGCCGATGACCGAGAACGCGTTGAACACCGCCTATCGGCGCGTGCCGCTGTTCGCCGGCCGGCATGTTCCGCACGGGTGGCGATCCAGCTTTTCGACGATCATGAACGAGCGGGCGATCGACCTCGATCGACCCGGCGATCGCGCGATCATCGACCTGATGCTTGCCCACCAGCCCGAGGGCGTGGAGGCGTCGTACAATCGCGCGGCCTATATGACACGTCGACGCGAACTGGCGCAGGAGTGGGCGGATTTGCTCATGGATGGACTGGATCCAGCAGCGAACCTGATCGACATCAGGCGTCGCGGGATCTGACCAATGGTGGCCGCGCATGACGGCCGCCACTCCCCCGCATGACGCGTCGCCATTTGGCCTGATTGCCGCTCGGGTCACGAAGACAGCGCTCGGCCGAAAGACCAGGGCGCTGCTTGACCGCGGTGACAGCCCGCGCAGTGGCGCAAAGGTGTGGCGCAATTCTTACACCGAAGGCACGATCGAGGACCGGGTCTGGAAGCCCATTCACGACGGAACACCGCGAGGCGGACGCCGATGGGTTCGCGCGCTGCTCAAGGCGGCCAAGGACTTTGAGAATCAGACCCGTCGAAAGCGCCGAGAGAACGAACCCGGCGTGCGCAATGGCGCGCTTGGTGAAGTCGGTATCGCGGTGCTCGAGTACCTTTATGATCTAGTCGATTACGCGACCGGGCGTCTCGAACCATCAATCCAGAGGATCGCGGACGATATCGGCCGCTCCTATTCGGCAGTGCATGACGCGCTTTGCAGATTGCGAAAAGAGGGGTTCCTACACTGGATGCGTCGATCGCGGCCGATCGACGAGCCTGTGCCCGGCGGGCAGCAGGTCGAGCAGATCCCTAACGCGTATGCGTTGCTCATTCCGGTCGAGATGAAGAGCTGGCTCGCGTCGCTGCTCAAGAAGGCGCCGACGCCCGGGTGCGAGGTGGACCGCAGAAAGCGCCAGAAAGAGGCCTACGAGGCCATGCTCAGCGGCCTGACGGCCGAGGAACGTCACACCGCTACCTGGAACGGCGATAGCCTTCTGGGCGAAACCCTGAGGCGTCTCGCGGCTTCGGTCGACCTACGTGATTTCCAGAGGGGCGAATCCGCCACCACCGGAGAGACCGGGGGATCATTCTGATCCAATGACGAATTAGGGCGCTTCGGCGCCCTAATACTCCGGCTTCGCCCCGGTTTGTTCCGACCCCCGAGGCCGCGAGGCCCATCATCCCCGCAAATGAAGCGCCGGACGCACCGGCGCGCGAGGGCGGCTGCGCCGCCCAGGGGTGTCCAGGGGGCCGGGAGCAAAGGCCGTGCCATTCTTCGGCCTTGCCCCGGCATCTTCTGGCGCTCTGTCAATCGGGCGCGAAATTGCTGATGATCAGTTCGTTGACCTTCTTGCCCTGGCCGGTCCGTGGACGTGGCGATCGTCTAGGTCGTCTCGATGTCGCGGATTCCGAATGCCGAGAAGATCTCGCGCACCTCGGGCGAATCGTTGATCGAGAGAAGGAACTTGCCGCGCGCGCCGGCCAGGATCGCCGCGAGGCGTTCGAAGTCGGCTCGATCGAATGCGCCGGCGCCGCTGCCGGGTGGACTAGCGTTTTGATTATTGAGGCAGACTCTTCCACCGGAGCGCGCTCTTGGGTTTGTTCCTATTTCGTTCTATGTTCCGCAGGTGATCGAACCACCCAAACCCGACGATTCGCGCCTCGCGCAGTACGCGACAGAGCGCGACATGCATTATCGCTGGCGCACGTTCCCCGACCAGGGAAGTTGGTGCAGCAACGTGGAACTAGGATTTCCCGACGGACAGACCTGCTGCTGGGTTGGACGTGGCGATACTGACCAGGAAGCCTTGGATCAGGGAATGGGATACGCGATCGGATACTTCGAAGCCGTGAGGAGTTCGTCCCTCGGCATTGGGGAATACCGCCGGATAAGCGAGGGCGGCTAGTCCGCGGTCGGATCGGACAACAGGTCTCCCCACCGATCGAACAGCGCTCGCCGGCGGCCGAGCAGCTCGGCGCGGTTGTAGGCGGCCTCCACCTTGTCCTTCGGGCTATGAGCAAGGGCTCGATCGATATCGCTGGCGGCGTCCGGTCCCAGCGTCTCGTTCAGGATCGTGGAGAAACTCGAACGCCAGCCATGGGGCACATGGCGACCCGCAAAGCCGGCACGATCATAGAGCGCGCCGATCGCGCTCTCACCGATAGGCCGGCTCCGATCCCGGCCCGGGAAGACCAGATCGTCGCTCCCGGGAGTTTGGGCATCGTACCCGAACTCGCGCTTGGCCTCGCGCAGCAGGGCAACGGCCTGGCGCGAAAGCGGCACGGCATGGGCGAAACGCGAGTCATCCTTCTTTGATCGCTTCAGCTTCATGCGCGCTGGCGGCACGCGCCACAGCGGCTCTATGCCATCCAGGTCCTCGACTTCGCCCCAGCGCATGCCGCGCACCGCCTCAAGGCGGACCGCGGTCAGAGCGAGGAGCCGGGAGGCGAGGCGGGTCGCGGGGCGACCGGGCTGGCGATCGGCGGCGCCGAGCAGCTCGCGGCACTCGGCCGCAGATGCCAATGCCGCTTGCGGGCGCACCGGCCTGGCCGCACTCATGGCACGGCCGACGTGGTGGGCCGGATCCTTATCGGTCAGGCCGCGCGCGATACCGTATCCGAAGATCGCCGACAGGCGCTGGCGCTGGCGGCGCGCCGTCTCGATCCTGCCGCGATCTTCGACCACGCGAAGAACTTCGAGCAGTTCCGGTGGTTCGATCGATGCGATGGGGCGCGCGCCGATCGCGGGGAAGACGTCGCGCTGAAGGCTTGCCAGGACGTCGGCCGCGTGCGCCGGCGACCAACTGTTCTCGTTATGTCGATACCAGGACCGCGCCACTTGTTCGAAGGTGTCGAGCTTCTCTTCCGCCGCCGACGGATCCACGCCCTGGCGGATCTTCGCCTTGGCCTCATCACGGCGCTGGCGGGCATGGGCGAGCGAGATCTCAGGGAAGCGCCCGATCACAAGCAGCTTTTCCTTGCCCTGCCGGCGATACTTCAGGCGCCAAGACTTGGTGCCGGTGGGTGTCACGAATAGGAACAGGCCGCCGGCGTCGGCCATCTTGTAGGCGCGCGACTGAGCGGCCGCGGCTTTCACCGCACCGATGGTAAGCATTCAAAATTCCTCGTATGGGCGTCGGGTAAGGGGGGGAAATGTCCAGACTGCCGATCGACAGATATACGTTCCCATGGGGTGACGCGGCGGACTGCCCGTGTTTGAGCGGGGTGAAGTTCTCGCGATGCTGCAAGCGCGATAGGAAGCAGCTGCCGTACGTTAAGGTGCCTACCCTTTTGCCGCCTGGCAAAGCGACCGGGTACTCACATGCTCGCTGTTACCTCTCATGCACCCATGATTGTTCCGATAGCATCAGCCGAGAGCATTATATCTCAAACGCTATTTTGCAGCGGTTCGACCAACTTCAGATTTCGGGAATGCCTTGGCAGAAGCCGGGTGAGATCCAGGGTTTGCCGGCGAGCGCCTTAACCGCAAACATCCTTTGCGCGCGCCACAACAGCGCGCTGAGCCCTCTTGATGACATGGCAGCGAAAGCGTTCGATGCCCTGGTCGCCGCAGCCGAGTATGCTGTCACCAGTAAGCACCCCGGTCGTGCGACGCATCATTTATTGAGCGGCGAAGCCTTTGAGATCTGGATGATGAAGGTCGCAGCAGGGGTCTACTTTGGAGGTCTTGCAAAAGCCGAGGGTAAAAAGGTCCGCGACCATTTCTCCTTCCCGCTTGCAGAATTTGTAGGTGTTCTGCGTGGCCAAATGCTTCTCGGTCGGGCGGGGTTGTATCTCACCCAGGATGTAGGCGTAGTCCAGCACAGGCAACTGGGTGTGGCGCCGCTGCTGAATGTCGCGAAAAATCAGCTCGCGGGCATCAGCATTATGCTGAGCGGCATAAAGTTCGAATGCGTATTTCAAAACCCGGATCTGCCGCACGCTCACCAGCTAGCGCTCAGTGCTCGGCACCGGCCGTCGATTATCGACTTCAGTGGTCCCGCACGTGACGCTCGAATTGTGTTCACGTGGCGAACCAACGTGAACGACGTGAAGCGGTTCGGTCTGGTGGTTGAGCGCTAGTACGGCGGATGATCCCTCCGCCTTGAACGCGAATGCAAAGCACGGTTTTTCGCCAGATTTTCACTAGTGCTTCGCCTGCGGTACCCCCCGCAGTACCCCCGGTTCACGGTGCGCCTGATTCCACCTGTCGGTGGTGCCGACCGGCGCAGTCGCCGTACCGGGCAATCATCCGCGCTTCCCAGACCGCGCGGGCCGGATCAATGAACGGCTGCGGCCTGGCCTCCACCGGCGGGCATGGCTGTGTCAGGTTCGCCTGCGGCGCGGGCGTTGGCGGAACTGATCGCGTCGTCGAGCACGCTGCCAGCAGCAGGATCAAGGGCGCAGTCCGCAGGAACAGGTCGGTCCTTGTAGATGGTGCTGATCGTGCTTTCGCGCACTGTGGACTGAGCCTGCGCATCAGCGCGTTCCTCCTCATAGATCTTAGCCGTGTCGGCCTGTTTGTCGCCCTGGGTCTTCAGGTCCTTGGTGACCTGCTGAAGCGCAGACAGGTCGGCGCTGTCCCGCCGCCAGTCCTGCACTTTCCAGGCAGCACCGAACCCGAGGGCAGCTGTGGCCAGCGCGCCTGCCGCGCACCAGGTGATTGGGATCGGATTCACAGGCAGCTCCCGCGGTCGACGTTGCCGATGCGGTGTGCGAGCCAGCCCTTGAGGAACGCACGTTGCGGCGGGCTGCGTTCCGCGATCCATTCGTACCGGCGCAACTGCTGATCATCGAGATCGTCGAGCATGTGTCGGCACCACGTCACCTTGCCGGTGCTGGCCTGACAGATCTCGTACGCGTTGATCGTCCTGCCGCCGACTTTGCCATCCACCACGAGCTTCGCCGCCGGGCAGTTTTTGTTGATCGCGGCTTGCAGGAACTTGGACGAAATGCCCGGTCCCATGTTGATGCCGGTGTCGATGAGCTCGGCCGCGACGCCAGGGTCCGTAGTCAGCAGTGGGTAGAAGCCCGGCCTGGATACGTAAATCTCGGTGTAGATCTTGTCCGCGCACACAGTCAGTGTCGCGTTGCAGTTCTTCGGGAAGAACCGCATGTCGCCGAGATAGCCGTTCTGGCGTGCCACCGTTTCGGTCACGCCCAGATTGGTCGGGCCGCCCCGATCGGCCTTGTTGTTCACGTAGCCGCCCTCGGCGGCGTACGTCGCAGAGAGGATCAGCACGAGGGCGCTGGCAGCGGTACCGCCGCGCTTCACCAGCGTCTTGCGGTCAGCCATTGGTCTGTTCCAGCTTCGCCTGGATCTTCTCGGTGGTCTTGGTCTGGCGCACAAAGCGTCCGACGAAACCCGCGAAAAGTAGGAAATAGGCCACGTACCGAGCGTACGGCAGCGCGTCACGCAGCTCGCTGGGCATCGAGTTCCACGTCTCGGTCAGCGTACCGGCCAGCGTGAGCAGGCTAAGTCCGGCACCACTACACTGCACAGACAAATATCGCCAAGCGTCGCGCCACTCGTCGATCAGGCGGTTACGGATGGCGTTCAGGAGTCGATTCATGCGTCGTCATCCTTTTCGGTTCGGAGCAGCTTCTTGACGGTCTCGGTCTCGTAAATACGGATCGCCACCCAGACGGCGGTCAGAAGCGTCGAGATGGTCGGCAGCACGCTGATCAGGCTCCCCAGCAAAGCGGTGATGGAAAGTGCATCGAGCATTTGCTTGATGCCCTCGGGTAGGTTGTCGAAGACGTGCTTCATTTGCAGTTCCGGATTTGGTTTGATTGGAAGCTGGCCGCTGGGCATGCGTCAGGCGGTGACCGAGGTCATTGGCAATGCTTTCGGCCCGGGGTAGTCCCGCACGACGCTTAGGACCTGAGGCGGAGATTGCCCCGGTACCCAGCGAAGAAGTGGAAGGTGCCGCTGGTGGCGCCTACCGCGGAAGCTTGGAGAGTCTTGGTTGCAGATATTGCCCAAGTGAACGACGGTTCGTCGGCCGCTGCGCCGGTCGTGGCGCCCAACGCTTCGACCGTGCCGATCTTGTTGCCATCGGGGCCACAGTGGACCAAAAATCTGTAGCTTGTGGATTTGGTACCAGCAGCATTGCTGTCTGCACTTTTGGCGACAAAATAGATCTCGCCGTCGATACTGTTTTGGAGGCCAAAAATGTCCTCAAGACGGAAGATCGTTATGCTGGGACCGGCGACTGCAACCGCGCGATACGCGGCGCCTTGGCCCATGTACCGAAGCGGGTTGAGATCGTAACCCAGCGTGCCCTGCACGTTTGCAGTTTGGCTCGCTGACGTTCCGCCAATGTTGATGTAGACGCCGGGATTTATGCCAACGAACGCCCGATTGGCTCCGGTAGGCGTCGAGACCGAATAGTGAGGGATCGTGTTGAGCGCGATCGTGCCGAAATAGGTCTGGTTCGTACCGGATCCCACGCGCTCATCAATTGAGCCGAAATTGCCCTCAATGTTACCGGACCAACCAACGTCGGCATTGATGATCTCGATTTTATGGCTCGTCGGTTTTTCAATCGAGTTGCCGGTTACGTTGACGTTCAGGAACTTGGCGGTGTTCTTGAACGCAATGCCTGAACAAGGTTTTTGCTGGCCGCAAAACGCGATGTTTAGATTGGCAATGGTTACAGATCCTGCTTCCTCAAGGTAGATAGCTTCCTCTCCGCATTCGAAAAGGTTGCCAGGACCTGAAAGATTCAACCATTCGCAATTCTTTATTCGATAAGCACTCCGAGTAACGGTACCGCGCGGCATCAAAACTTTGGGTTGGCTGACTGTCAGCCCGTCCATCTGATCGGCATAGAAATGCTCGTATTTTACACCGCTCGCGATGACGTCGTGTTCTGTCCAGTCAGAATAGACGAGCTCCGTAACACCTGAATCACGTTCTAGCTGGATATCACGCGTGCAACCGATGAAACGGCTGCTCACTATGCCGATCTGGCTGATCGAGTGCATAGCTGCAGACGCAGATGCCGTACCATGGATAGCGACGTTGCAGCCCAGAAACATGGCGCTGATATCAAGGTTTCGAGCCGATTTCAGTTCGATCCGCGCGAGCGTGCCAGCCAGCGTACCTTCGAACTTCTTGTCCCACTGGATCTGCGGTCCGGGAACGCCGACTTGAATCTGGACATCCTGAAGCCGGCCAGGGCCACTGAAGCCCACTGGAGCTCCGAGCATCAGCACGCTTCCAGCACCGTTGAAGACGCCATTCGGAATGAAGACATCTTTCCCTGCAGTTATCGCATCGTCAAAGCACTTCTGAATTGCGGCGATTTCCGAACGACCATCTCCGAACGCATAGTCCGCAAGGGACAGCACATCGCCATTCTTATCAGCCTGCGTCCGATTCCTCGCATTGAAGCCAGGCGCCTTGGCATTGACGAGTGCAGCACCTTTGCCCGTAGCGGGAGATGCAAGATCCGACGTTTTGACGCGGTCTGACAGATCCTCGTTTATCGGCTCAAGTAGGGGATCAAAAATCTGATGGGCGGTCGCTGAACGTTGAGCCCCATTTTGCCAAACAGGCAGAAGCTCGGAACCGTCAATCGGTCCCGTGGCGGGGTAGTTTGGTAGAGTCGGCATGAAAAGCTCTCACAAGCAGGAGCAGTAGGTGGCTGCGATCGGTCGGCGATCAAGCAACGGAGTTTGTGCCAATCCAGATCTGGTCATCGGCGACGTCAAACGACGCGAGCTTGTCGTCAGCGGCATTGTGTATTTGCAGCTCGATCGCGTTGCTCGCGTTCCGGATCGCGTCGATGGCGTCGAAGCGCGCTTGAGAAGCGTCGCCGGGCGCACGTAGATCGTTCAGCTGTCGCCACGCTGGACTGATCAGGAGGATCCGCCTTGAGGCCTCGCGCTTGACCGCCAACACGAGTTGAGCGCGCATCGCCGCAGGATCCGACTCCGGCACGAAGACTTCCGGGGCCCCAGTGGTGGGGCAGGGGCAAATCGTGCCGCCCGTTGCCTGCCCTTCGAGAAGTGCCGAGTAGTCGTCGTCGGAGATCTCGATGCAGTCATCGGGATGGGCGGGATGGACCTGAGCCACGTAGAAGCCTTGGGCCGAGGGTGAGTAAAGCATGCCCATGGTTCAGGTCCCGACCGCGATGAAGGATGTTGCGACAGTGCCATCTGCCGCGGAGTACACCTGAAAGTTGGTGGCGGTGATTGTCGAGTTATCGGTAGCCGGCCAGTTGTCCTGGGCGTTCTCGCCGGTGCCGGCGCCGCTAACAACCGCAGCGAAACAGGCTGTCGTGAATGCCAACGGGAAGGTGATCGTCGTGCTGGCGTTGCCGGCAGCGGTGAAGCGGCCCCAGTTGAGCTTCAGCCCATTGGTCAGCGCGATGAAGCCGTTCTGGCTAAAGCTGGACGCGACGACACTGAGGATAGCCGTGTCGCGGGCCTGAAATAGCACCTGCATGGCCGTAAGGAGCTGGCCGAAGTTCGTCTTGCCGGGCGCGATCGCGGCGGCCGCGAGCACCGACATGATCTCCTCCTGCACCATATTGGCCCAGTCGGCTGTCAGGATGGTCGGGATCTTGCCGGTCGCGGGATCACCGCGGCCGAAGAAGCCCGGCGTGCCGACGGCAAGCGGCGCCGGCAGCGCCGAGACGGCACTGGGAGTATCGATACGAAACACTGGTGAGCCTCGCTACTGGATGAGGACGTAGGTGTGCGCAGGCTTGAGCGCGTTGAATTCGCAGATGAGCACGTCGTTGCTCAGGCCGCTGGTGTTGGCGTGGACGGTGACCACCCAGACAAAGAGCCAATCCTCGCCATAAAGCGGGGTCTCGACAGTGCTGAAATCCACCCTGAACGGCGAGATCACCGAAATGGAGATCTCGAAGCCGAGCGCTGCGGCGAACTCGATGAAGAACGCCTCGTTCTGGCCGCCGCTGCCAATGAAGCGTGCCAGGACCTGCGTGGCACGCTGCTCGATGGTAGCGTCGGGCCCGGCGCAGGGATCCGGGAGACCGAGCGAGCTCTCCCATTCGGAAACCAGATCCAGATTGCTCCCGGGAAGCGAGGTCGCCAGCACGCTGGTGGCCGCCGCATCAAGCCGCGCCCATTCCTGGGCAAGTGCGAGGATCAGTTTCTGTTGGCCGCTATCCGGGGGCGCTTGCCACACGCGGCCGCGCGGAAGCAGGGCGCGGATTGCGCCGGCGTAGTCTTCGGCTGAACGGGCCATCAGATATACGTGATTTCGCCGGCGACCGGGAGTGTTCCGGGGTTTGAAGCGATGTTGCCCGTGGGCCCCGGGATCACGGTGCCGGCAGACGCGGAAACCGAGGTGATGACGAAGCCGCTGGCGCCGGACACGCTGGCGATCTTGGTCTCGATGGCGTCTAGCGGCGTCAGGCTGCCGGGCACGGCCGATGCCAGGAGCGCGGCGGCGAAGGCATCGGCGATCGCGAGCCTCGTGGCATCCGACGGCACTCCCAACCCGGAGATCGTCAGGCCGATCGTGTTTGGGGTGGGAGCCACGCCGAAGACCATGGCGGTCACGGGCTTCTGCGGGAAAATGGCATTCGCGATCACAAGCTGGTCGCCCGTGGCATGGACAGCGCGGGGGTCTGCCGTCGCAACACCATTCGTTCCTTGCGGAAAGCCGCCGTGGTCGACCCGGGCTTCATCCATCATGAAGAGCACGCCGACAGTGCCGGCGCCGAACAGGTTGGGCTCACACCAGGCGCGTGTTACTCCCGGGATGTCGAGTGCCCAGTTCACATAGTCCAGCGACGATCCGCCCGAGGCGGGCTGCGAGTATGCCTCGATCATCCGCGAGCGCAGATCGTCGTCGCGTTCGACATCCGCGCCGCCGGCGATCGCCACGCTCACCGTGCCCAACGAGTTGATGCCCGAAATGGCAGAGGCGAGCGAGACCGTCGTTCCGGCGACCGTATTGCCTCCTGTGCCGGCGACGGATGCGGTTACGGAGGCGACCGTCACGCTGTCCACCAGCACGGCATCGGCGTCGACGGTAAAGCTCAAACCGTCAGACCGGGTCAGTACAGTGCCGGCAGGAATCGTGCCGCTCGTCCCGTTGAACGCCACCTTGCCGGTCGCGGCCACAGCGCGCTTTCGGGTGACGCGCTTCAGGGCGGCCCAGCCTTCAAGGAATTCGTCTTCGGAGGTGAACGGCACCGACTGTTTGGTGATCCAGTCGAGATATCCGAAGCAGCCATCGACCAGACTGGCCTCGACATCACCGAGGATCGTCAGATTGTTGTAGCGCAGGAGCGCATTTACGCCCGGCAGCCCGGCGGCGATGTCCGCAGCGACCTGCTGGCGGAGCTCGGTGAGTGTGGGACGGGAAAAGGGCATCAGATCAATTCCCAGAGATTAGCGAAACGCAGCGCCAGGCTGTTGCCGTCGGGGCGGTGGATCACGACGCGCGCAGCCAACATGCTGGGCCGGGAGAATTCAGCGTCGATGTCGATCGAGGCGGCAACGCCGTCATCGGTGAGCCAGGTCAAGGCCGATCGGATATCGTCCTTCACCTGCTGAAGAACGGTGATGGTCTGCTTCGAGCGCTGTCGGAGCCAGAGTTTCGACCCGATCTGGCCGCCCCACCACCCACGGCGGTCGCCGGATTGATCGGGCAGCTTGTCGTCTTCGTCCGCAGTTGCATCGCTGAACAGGCTGATGAGCACGGCCGTGGCCAGGTCGTGCGATGACGGAAGCGTCGGCGTGACAACTGCGTTGATGAGGCCGCCCGCCTCGTCGACGATCGGATCTCCGTTTTCGTCGGTCCAGAGCATCGGGTACTCGGGATTGAACACCCAATCCCCACTGCCCGTTGCGGCGTCCCAGCTCGTGAGAATGTCCGTCATGCGGTGTGGTCCGTCTTGCCGGATGTCGCAGTGCCGGCGCTGACGCCTGTGTGGCCGTGCTGATTATAGGCGTCGCGCAGCGCGCCAAGTTCGATTGCTTGCCCGTTCGAGAGCGCGGTAACTGTACCGTCAGCAGCGATGGTACCGGTTGCGTCGATGTTGCCACCGACGTGCAGGTGGCCGGTGAGGTAGACGTCCGGCACATCGATGGTGGCTTTGCTGGCGTTTTTGACCGTGATTTCCAGTCCAGCGCCGTCGATCTCGATACCCTCGGCCGTGAATTTCACATGAGCTCCGCGGACGTCATAGACGATCGTGTCGCCCGGCTTCAGGTCGCGCGGGCGTGACGGCCGGTGGCTCGTTCCCATGACGAGTGAGCAGGAGCGATCGCCGCCGCGCCGAAGCATCACGACTTCGCTGTCGATCGGGGGGACGGATCCGAAGCCGAATTCGGTCACGCGACGGACCTTGTCCAGCACGCGATCGGCGAAGCCAGATCCGGATGCGCCCTCGGTCACCTGCAGTAGCTGCAGCTCGCCGCTGTCGTCGATCGTGGTGGTGCGGCCGATCCCGATCAGATTGGCGAGAAACTGAGGGATCATTGGGCAGCTCCGTCCACATCTGCCAAGTTGACCGGGACAAGCGTGATCGGTTCTGGTGTGAATGCCTCCTTGGGCATGCAGACCAGTTCGGCCGTCGTTCCGCGTTCGTCATCGAACCGATAGGTCACTTCCGAAATAACCAGCATCGCACCGGCCGCTGTCCCCGATAGGGTGACGGGGACCAAAGTATTCGGCGTCCACAGCGTCCCATCGCTATCGCGCCAGCTATCGACAGTTGCCCTCACGATAAAGGCGCGTCCGGCGCGGCGCTGAGCCTCCCATTTGGCACGCTGGATCGTGAACTGTTCCGGATCCGTCGCGACATTCTCCACGATCAAGTAGGTAAGGCGGTGACGGGGCACATTGGGATCGTGTTCGGTATGATAGAAGTCGGTGCCGTTCAGCTCCATCATGGCGTCCATGGACGCGGAACAGCAGACGTAGTCTGAGAAACGCTGATCCATCGATCGCTCTACGCTCCAGCTCTCCACATTTTGTCCGTAAACAACGCCACTTGCCGCTTCGATCGTTCCCACTGCGGCCAGTGCGATCTTTCCCTCGTAATCCTCGTACGCAAGCAGACCGGCATTGCGAGCAAGGCGCTGGATGATTTCAGCGGCGGTTTCGCCGTAATTGAGTGCCCATTTCGAAACGTCTGGGCCTGGGGACGCATTGTCGAGCATTGCGACAGTGATCCCATAGTAGGCAGCAAGCTTTGTCGCGATCGTCAGCGCGTTGCCCCCGATCAACTGATGCGAAGGCCATTCGGCGCCGCAGTCGACGAGGTCTTGAGTGCGACCACGGCCTTGGATCGTGATCGTGTGACTATCGGCGTCGCCTCCATCGATGACGCGATCGACATAGCCAGAGACGACTGTGTCGCCGCCCATCATCACCACGCATTCATCGCCGGCGTTGCAGGGCAGGCGGAGCGATGGCGGTAAGCTGGCTCGGACCTCGAACGAGTTCGGGAAGGCTTCAGCGCGGAGCGTGACCTCGACCTGCTCCCATCCTGTGAAGCTCAAGCCAGCCACATGAAGCGTGAGCTCATTCTTGTCGCGGCCGCTGACGACGATTTCGGTACCGGTCATGATGCGAGAGCCTGAAAACTGGCAGGCATGAAAAGCGGGTGAGGCGGGTTCGCCTGGGTGACCAGTTGGCTCGCCCGGGTTGCATCCGCGTAGAGGGACTGGGCGAGTACGAGCGACGGCAACGCGGCCGAAAGCTTGAATGTCCGCATCTGAGCAAGCGTACCGCCGCGGTTGCGCAAGTCCCTTACGACCGCGCCGCGACACTGGCGAAGCGCCGCGGCGCAGGCATCAGCTCTCGCATCGGCGGCAGTCACCATGAGGGCATCGAGAATTGCACCGATCTCGGCGATCCGAGATGCGGCGTCGTCTGCGCTCTGCGGTTGGTATGTTGCCGCGACCGTCGTTAACGCCGCCGCGGCCGACCGCAGGACGATCTGGGCGACCGCGTCTGACATCGCGTCGCCGAGACCAGGCGCCGTGAGGCGCATCAGCCCGAGCAGCAGACGGATCGCATCGGCCGGGTCCGCGCAAGCCGCGACCAGGGCGGCCACCATGGCATCGGCCGCGTCAATGATCGCACCGCCATTCGAGAGGTCGGTGGTCTCGACTGCAGTGACGAAGGCCACGGCCGCATCGATCGTCGCCTGCCGGTTCGCGGAGGCAATCGGAACAATGTCGGCAACGGTGGCGGCCGCCGAATACGGTGACGCGTTGGAACCCGAAAGGCCCGCGTTGGCGCCAGCGCTATAGCGCCCGTAGTTACCGCTGAGCTTGGCGGAAATGCGGAACATGGCCGTGGCGTCTTCGACGGTGCTCTCTACCGCGTTCGCCCAGCTATTCGCTGCACTGACCAGATCGGAGATGAGGCCTCCTTTCGTCACGGCGCTGGCGATCGCTGCGATGCCCTCGACTTTCGCGGCGATCTGCATCGCCTTTGCAGCGACGGAATTCAGCGTTGAGAGCGCGCTACTGGTCGGGAACGTCTGTGCGCCCGATTCAACAAATTCCAGCTCGACTTCGGAATAGCTGTTTGCACCCAGCCCCTCGCTGATCGAGGCACGTTCGACGACGACGCTGAGGATCCCCATCGTCGGGTGCGTGAGGGTACCGGCGCCCTTCTTCTCGATCGCGCTGACCAGCGTCGCCCGCTGGAGTTCGATTGGGAGGCCGCCGAGGAGGACATCGCCGTCGACGACGAAGCCCCGCAGGCGAAAGCGCCGCGGCGCCCGGCCCAGATCCTCGGCCCAGGGCTTGTCGCGGCCCGGATACTGATGGAGCGCAATCCTGCGGCCGCCGAGCGCGTCAGACTCGGTGACCGCGAACGGAACGCCGCGGAAGGATGCCGGTAGTAGCATGGGAAAGTCTCGATGACGCCGATGGCGGTCAGTAGCGGTAGGCGCCGATATTCATCGCGTGGCTGACGGCCGGTGCGTTCCCGTTGCCCTGGGTGGTCTTCACGTTGGTCACCTTGCCATGCTGGTTGACCTGAATGTCGACCTTTACGGGGACCTGCCCGCGCTCGCCGTAGTGACCATTCATGACTCGCTGCACATAACCGCGGGTTTCCGCGAACGGGATATTGGCCGCAAATTGCTGCTCGGAGATGTGGCCTTTGCGGGGATCGCCGATGCTCTTAAGCCATTGATCGACGCGCCCTTCGCCGGCATTGTACGCGGCGGACGCCAAGGTCTCGTTTCCGTCGTATCGCCTGAGCAGCCCGCCAAGGTGTTGCCGGCCGAGCATACGATTGTAGGATTCGTCCGTGCGGTAGCGGTGTTCGTCGAAGGGGATGCCCAGGCGGGCGGCCGTGGCGCGGGCTGTATCGGGCATCACCTGCATGACGCCGGCGGCGCCCTTGGGACTCACCTGATTCTGCCTGGATCGCTCTCCTAACTTCTCGATGCGGTCGGCAATCCCTCCAACCGTTGGTGAGCCGTTTCCACCGCCGAACATGTCGGCCGTGCCAGAGACCAAGTTGTCGACTGCACGGCCGAACTTGTCGACCGCCGGACTGAAATTGCCATGGATGGCCTCATCGAACGCTTGAGACGCATCGACTACCGCGTCCTCCGCCCGGCCGCTGAGTTGTTCGGCGGCCTTCCGCCCGGCATAATCGAGCACGCGATCCTTTGTCTGGCTGATCTGGACGCCTTTGCGGGCTGCCTTCTTGGCCATAGCGCCCACTGTGTCATCGATGACGACGGCCGTATTATCGGCATCCTTCATGTCGGCGCTCAGCGCCTTGCCGCCCTGGCTGAATGCAGGAAGGGCCGATTCAGGAATGCCCAGCAGACGCGCGACCGTGCGGCGCCCACTGGAGTTCTGTCGCTGAATAGCATTCGCGATCGTGGGCAGCATGGCTGCCGTGTCCACGGTACCATCCGAATTGAGCTTCATGCCGACGCCAAGGCGGCGGAGGACCTCCAGCGCCTGAGTATTGCGGCCGTATCGCGCATCGTTCAGCGTTTGGGACAGGCTTCCCATGGTGCCGACGGCCGCGCCCTTGTCGACGCCGGCACGCTCGGCCGCCGCCGAAAATTCAGTGAGGGCCTTGGTCGAGACGCCGATGGTTTCAGCCGTTCGTGCCAGTTGCGCCGCACCTTGTGCCCAGCTGTCGGTAAATTTGAACGCGGCATAGGCTGCGGCACCGAGCACGGCGATCGTAGCTCCAACCGCCAGTGTCACACCGCCGGCGGCCATTTCCAGGGCACCGCCGGCCAGCGAGGCGCCGCTAAGACCCTCACCCATTGCTGATGCCGCTTCGGATACCGCTCCGAAACGGCCCGCCAATCCCGATGTAAGGGAACGGCCGCCAAGCGCCCGGGCGGCCGCCTGTTCGATGCGACCAAGAGATCCGATGATCGACTTGGTGCTGCGGGCCGTTGCGCGATCGTTGTCGTTGAAGGCCCGGCGATTCAGATTGCCGACGCGCTTCTGCGACTGCGCGGCACGCTTTTCGACTGCCTTGAAGCCCGCCTCGGTGCGATCGTTCGCAACGATGCCGATGCCGACCTTCGCGACTTCGTCACTCATCAGCCCATTCCAGCCATGTGTTGAGCACGGACCAGGGCCGCGTTGCGACCTCGTCGGGGAGTTTCCCGAACAGGCGGCCGACGACGATCAGTCGCCGGCGCCAGTCCGGGGGCCTCAGTCCAAAAAACGGGCGATGTACCGCGATGCGGTGAGCAGATCCCGCGCCCCGAGCTTGGCAATTGCCTGCTGCGGGACACCGGCAACCACGGAGACGGCAATGATGTCGGCTTCAACGCCGCGCTTCCCGTCCCATTCGGTCCATTGCGCAGCAGTCGGTTCCTGCAGCGTGATCTCGTTGTAGGTCACCGAACCATGGACGAGCGGCTTGCGCAAGGCGACGACCAATTGGTCCGGGATTTCGCCATCCGCGGCGATCAGCTGCTCCGAGGTATCGGTGCCCGGGGTGGCTTCAGTGCTCATGTTACATGACCTCCTTCACGTCTCGGGATTCGAAGACGACGTTGAACGTGGCGTTCTCGCTGCTCACCTCGATGGGATCGCCCGAGCGCCAGGCGTTGCGGGCGATCACGTTCTTGCCGTTCGCGAGCTCGAGCTGGACGGTGACGTCCACCGCGTCGTTGAGGTCGGTGATGCTCAGGGCGCCGCTGTCGCGCCCCTGCCAGCTGATCATCCCGGCAGTTGGGGTTTCGGCGTAGCCATGCACGCCGTCCTGACCGACGAGGGTCTCGCGCTTGTTGGTGGAGACGCGGTAGTTACCTTCGCCAGCGATCGCGTACGACTTGCCGTCGATCGTGATGTAGGCGAAGCCGGCGATGAGGTTGTTATTGGCCATCGTGGGCTCCTCAGGTCAGGCGGAACTGAGCCAGCAACGCGAAGACGCGCAGCTGCTCGATCAGGGTGCCCGGCCAGAGCACGTTCACGCGGTTGGGGGTGTTGGCGTCCTTCTCGACGATCAGGTTCGCCGCGAATTCGTCGGATTTCTGGACGTAACCGCCTTCCTCCAATTCGCGGTAAGCCGCGATCTGGTCGGCGCGAATGGCGGCCGGTGTGACCACCTTACTACCGGCGACGACCCGCGTCCCGTCAGCGGCGAGCTTCATGCGACCAAACTTCGACTGAACCCGCGCTCGCATAAACCGCAGCACGTAAGCCAGCGTGAAGATCGTCTCGAGCTGGAGGTAGGAGTTGTCGCCGTTCCCCTGTGCGTTCGTCACGTAGGTGGTGATGATGTTCTCGATCACCACGTTGCCGGCGGCGTCGACATCCCAGGTCGAAATGCCACCGTAGAGCAGGGTGAAATTGCGGACAGTAAGCGGGAAGCGCGAAGCGATCGGCGGCGCGAGGATGCCGGCGACGGTGAGATATTGGAGGGGCAGCGCCGGATCGTCGCGCAGGCTGACTGCGGCCTGGCCGACTACGGCAGCGGCCCAGACCCAATACGGCGAGGGTGAATCGTTGAAGCCGATGACCGACAGGTGCTGGTCGTTCCGGCCGGTACCGAACGTCGCCAGGGTGCCCGCCGTCCCGCGCATTGCGGTGAACGCCGCGCCAAAGAGCTGCTGCATCGGCGACCAGCGACCGGTGCTGTCATTGAGCAGGCCCTTGATCGAATTGAGCGACGTTACGTCGTTCAGGCCCAAGACGATGAAATCGAAGGTCTTATCACCGAGCGCGGTCAGCGCGGAGGTGAGCGACGGGTTCGTTGCGCCGCCCGTCATCGCGGTGATCGCGACAGCAACGCCTGCAGGCAGCGTTTCGCCCCCGGCGCTGCCAAGGTAGGACAGCCTGACGTCGATCTCGTTGCCGACCAGACCCTTGTTGCGGGCGGTGAGGGTGACCACGCCGGCCGCCGATGTGGCAGTGACCGGCACGCCCGCCGCGTTGACGCTCGCAGCGATGTTCGCGGCGATCGCGGCAATGGTGTCGCCCACGCCAACGGTGACCGGGATCTTCGTGCCCGCAAGGTACAGCGGGATCGTTCCGCTGCCTGTCGCCGTGCCGGTGATCGTGAGCGTCCCGGTCGCGGCAGTGGCGGCCGCATCATCCGAGATCGGCAGGAGCCAGACCTCGCCGGACTTGTCGTTGTCGCGCCAGGCCTGGATCATTCCGGAGAGGACCGAGCCGGCACCGGCGCCGGCGATACCATCCGTCACCGAGCTCAGCTGGACCGGTACGCCGGGCGTGAAAGTGCCAGCGGTCGTCATCTGACCAATGAGCAGGGCACGCTCGGCGATCGGCGTCGTGTTCGCGAACCGGGGATCCAGCTCGGCGTAGAAGAGCGGAACGCGGAGGTTCGACGGGATGTTCGTGAAGTTGATGCTCATGGGGCTTACTCCTCCGCGCCCGTGCCGTCGTCGGCGCCAGCGACGACATCGGCGCCGATCGCGACGTCGCCGTCATCGATGAGGCGGGTCCAATGCGGATCGTGGGGGCTGACGACGATTCCTCGGTCATCGACGACGCGGTTGGTCACCGGGTCGACGATGCGTCGTCCCGGCACGCTGACTACGCGCATGGCGGTCTCCTGTTACTCGGTGAGCCCCGCGGTCAGGGTGACGGGCGGGTAGTTGGTGGCGGTGAGATCGATCTCGTCGAGATCGTCGGAAACGACGGGCGCGAAGTTGTCCGGCCCCTCGTAAAATTCGAGATCCAGATCCAGCATCACGGTGGCGACATGCACGGCGCCCTCGGAATTGAAGCCGAACTGGGCGCGGATGCTGGCGATCTGCTGGATCTGTTGGGTCAGCGGATAGGAATTGACCACGGCGACATCGACCTGCCGCTTCAGCGCCCAGGCGGCCGCCTCGGCAACGCTGGCGCCGGCGTCGTCCTCCGAAGCGGGTGCCTGGACTTCAAGGAACGAGCGGATCGTTGCGGTGGTGGTGAACTGTGGTGCCCCGCTCCGCGAAATTGATGCACGGTTCTCGCTGAGCAGCCGCATTTTGATCTGGGGGATCGTGGCCGGCTGAGATGGCCAGTCGCCCGGCCGGTAGACCCGATCCTCAGCATCGGTGCCCGCGGCGGCGACGGCGGCATAGACGAGATCGAGGAGGTCCAGCGAGGTCGTCATGCGGTCGCCATCAGCTTCAGGTGGATGTGGCCGTGACCGTCCGGGATCGGGTCGCGCACCACGTAGACCTTGCCGGTCTTCACGATCTGCACCCGGTCGCTCTGCTTGGGCTCGATGGGGAGGGCACTCGCGCGAATGCCAAGAACCGGACGGCGCTGAGTTGAAGTCTGGCCGTCTTGGTCCAGCTGAAGCTCGGTTGCTTCTTCGTCGAACACCGCATCGGGGATCGTCACAGGTTCGCCCCCGCGCGGTGTGTAGATGACCTCGTCCCCGAACAGGCCCATCGTCGGGCCCAGGACGAGATCATCCCAGTCGATCGACACGGATCAGACCTCGTCCTTGCGGACACCGTCTTCCTGATTCACGGCCGGACCCGAGGCCGAAACCGTAACGGTGCCGTCGTCCTCGGTGAAGAAGCCGCGGCTGCGGAGGTATTCGCCCTCCGTCGCATCGAGGGTGACGGTTTTGCCCGGGCCGAAATCAGTGCCATCGATATGGACGGTGCGGCGCGGCGCCACGGTGAACTCGGCCGTTTCGGCTCCGGTCTCGTCTTCCGAGTTCGCGGAAGTGCTCTTGGCGGTTGCCATGTACGTTTTCCTTCAGGTGAAAGGGAGGTTGCGGACCGCGCTCAGAGCACGGTTGCGCTGAGGCAGGCGTTGACGCGGCTCGGAACGACGATCGGTGCCGATTGCATCATGAGCATCTGCTGTGCCGGATCTTCCTGGATCCAGGTCTTCGGCGCGTAGGCCATGGCGCCATAGGCGAAGCGCGGATCGATGATCATGCCGAAGGCGCGGGTGCCCATGAGGGCCTCGCCGCCCGACATGATGACGGTGCCGTCGGCGAGCATGGGCTGCTCGACGCCGTTCGCGTCGATGTACCAGTCGTTGTAGACCCACAGGTCATACTGGCCCCACCGGCCCTTGTAGACCGCGCCTGCCTTGACCTGGGAGCCCGGGTTGATCTCGTTGCCCTGGCTTGCGAGCGCGGGATAGTAGATTGCGCCCTGCACACCTTCAGCCTGGAGGAACTTCGACCAGGGAGTGGTGGTGAAGACCAGGTCGGTGACGACAGCGCCCGATGACTTCAGAATTGCTGCTGCCCAGGCATCGATCTGGCCGACGATGTTCGTGTCGCGGCCAGCGGCGTTCAAGGTCTGGCCCCAGCGGGCGGCGCCGGTGAGGGCGACGGTCAGCGAGGCGGCCCGGCCGAAGTCGATGACCGTGGTAGGGAAGCCTTCGCCCGAGATAGTGATGGTGCCGCTGGTGAGCGCGCTCGCTGCCATCCATTCGAGGCGGCGATTCACCATATCGACCTGATCGCTCATCTCGAAATTGAGATTTGCCATCATGCGTTCTTCGCCGGTGAGTTCTCCGCCGATGCGCTCACCGATCTGGCGGCGGACAGGCTTGCGCAGATCCGGCGCGCGCTTGTCCTTGATGTAGGCGGGCTTGAACTTATTGGTCTGGTAGCGGCGCTGTTCGACCAGCTTGCCTTCGACAAGAGGCGAGCAGAACGGCGACATACGGCGCAGGCCGACATCGACGTCGATTGCGACTTCCTCCTGGTCGAATTCAACGAGATTCGGGAAGAAGCGGTCGAGCAGGAAGTTCTGCGCCACCTTGAGGTTGGGAACGACCTGGACGATTTCCGCGGTCGTGTACGAGAGAGAATCGGCCATTCGGCCCTCCTGGAAAAGAAAAGGGCGCCGGAGGGCGCCCTAGGATGTTGCTGGGATGAGGGACCCGATCAGGTCGGGTCGGCGGCCGAGACCGAGGTCTTCAGGTAGACGTTCTGCTTCTCCAGCGCGGCCGTCGCTGCGGCGAGCGTGATGCCCGCGCCGAGAGTGACCGCGTTGCCGTTGAACTCGCCCATCTGATAGATGCCGCCCAGAACGGCCGCACTGGTGGCGTCGACATCGTCGGCCAAGATCGTGACGGGCGTCTGCGAGCCATCGGCCGAGGCCGAGAGCGCCATTTTGTAGGTGCTGTCAGCCGTGATCTGGCCGAGGATGGTCCCGCGCTTCAGCACGCCGGCGCCCGCCGCGATCGTCACGGTCTTGGTGACGACCTTCAGGTCGCCGGCGATCAGCTGGTCGGGGACAAAGACGTCCTGCGACATGCCGGGCTGGAACGGGTTGTTCCCGTAGTTCGTGGGGGTGACCATGGTGTTTCTCCTGAGCGGTCAGCCTTAGCGGCCGGCCTTCTTCACGGCCGCGGCTACGCGCTCGCCGAAGTTGGACTTGGACGGCGACGAAGACGAGCCGTCGGCACCGGGGCGAGCTTCGCGCCGCGCGTTCATGCGCGAATCGAGACCGGAGCCGCGCTGCGCCTTGGCGGCACCGACCGTGCCGAGAATTCGGCCCGCTTCGGCGCTGCTGTTGCGGGTGCCGAAGGCGAGGGTGGCAGCCAGATCGGGACGCGGGCCGGCGCCCTGATGGCCGAAGATGCGGGCACAGCGTGCATTTTCGCGCACCCGGCCGAGAGCAATGCCCTGACGGAACGCCTTGCGCTCGCCCTCGTCCATGTCTTCCTCGGCGTCGGTATCATCGTCGTCGCCGTCGTCGGCCTCAGGATCCTGATCCTCGTCATCGTCTTCGGCCCGCTTGGCCTTGCGAGCTCGGCGGGCCTTCTTGGCCTCGTCTTCGGGCTGCTCGTCCTCTTCCGAGGCTTCGCGTTCCTCTTCGGGCTCTTCGCCCTCGGGCACTTCAGGTTCGTCATCCTCAGCGCGCTTGGCGCCGCGGAAGCCGGAAAGCAGGTGGGCGAACGGGGACGTTCCCGTCGCCAGGGTTTTCTTCGACATCGGGTGTCTCCGGTAAGTACTGGTGGTCAGGCGGCTTCGGCCAGCAGGGCCGCAAAGGCCTGCTCGGGCGCCATCACCGCATCGGCCAGGCCGTGGGTGACGCCGAGCGCGCCCATGAAAGTCCCGGCCTTCAGGGCCTTGACCTTATCCGTGGTGAGGTCGCGGGCACGCGCGACAGAATCGGCGAAGATCTCGCCCATGGCGGAGATCTCCGACTGGAAGCTGGCGAGGGCCTCGGCGCTGAGCGGGATCTCAGCATGGCCGTCGGCCTTTCGCTCGGCCCACTCCGGCGTGATGAAGGTAACCTTCAGGCCGGCCTTGGAAAGAGCCTCAGACCAGTCGACATGCATGCAGATAACGCCGATCGAGCCGGTGCCGCCGGTCCGCGGCACGATGACCTTGTCGCCGGTGGAGGCAAGCCAGTAGGCGGCCGAATAGGCGCTTTCCGACAGGATCGACCAGACAGGCTTGTTTCCGCGCATGTCGAGCATGGTTTCGAAGAGGTCTGCGCAGCCGGCAACTTCGCCGCCACCTGAATCGTAGACGCAGGCGATCGCGGAGACCTCGGGATCATCGTGTGCCGTGAGGTACGCCTGGCGGATACCGTCATACCCGGTCATGCCCGAATAGGGCCGAAGCGAGCCGAGCTTGTGGACGAGCGTGCCGGTGACCGGCAGGACCGCGACGCCGTTCAGGACATCATACCCCGGATCCGCGCGCGTCTCGCGGCGGCCGGTGAAGCAGTCGTCATCGTCGTCGAACCACGCCTGAGGTTGGACAGCGGCGCCGTCCAAGTGGGCCATGCTGGTGATGCCCAGGCGTTCGGCCAGACCGGCCATGACGACCTCCGCCTTGCGCGGGTGGATCGCAAGCGGCGTGTTGAAGAGCCGGGTGGCAAGATTTGCGAAGCGGGTCATTGCGGTGACGGATCCTCGATCGTCTTGTTGGCGGGGACCTCGTTGAGGCCCATGCCCGCCCAGCTGGGCGGCTCCAGCCCCGCCTCGCGGAACCGGCGGATGGTGTTCTTGCGCGCCATGATCATGTCATCGCCGTCGACGCCCTGTTCTGCACAGATCTCGTCGTAGTCCATGACCGCGGCATCCATCCCCAGGATCGCGCCCTTCACCTCGTTCACGGGATCGATCCAGCCTCGTCCGGGCCCGATCCACTTGGCGCGTGAATACGCTTCCGGATGCTCGAGGAATTCCGGCGCACCGGCGGGCAGGGGGAGATCGTCGATTTCGTGGGCTTCTTCGACGAAAGCGCCGTAGATGGGCTGGCAGAAACCGGAGGCGAAATCGTCGCGCCGGCGGGTCATGGTCTTCCAGAACTCCAGCATGGCGCCGCGCGCCGAACTGTAGTTCACGTCGCTCCAGTCGTTGCTCACTTGCTGGGCGGACATGCCGGCTGCCGAGGCGACATTACGGAGAACCGCCTTTTCGAAAGTGGCGAAGTTGGTGGAAGGTCGCTTGGCGTCGAGCGTCTTGATGCCCTCGCCCGGGAAGAGCTTGGGCAAGATTGATCCCGTTCCGGGAACGCGGATGTTCGCCTCTTGGTGGTAGTCGAGCCGAGCGTCCTGATAGGCACCCAGCTTTTCGCCGCCATCCAGGGCTTCCTGCGCGAACTCCTGATCGAAGGGGCTCTCGAGCCACGCGCCCAGGATCGCATTGAGGATCGCCGAATCCAGTTCGGCGATATCGTAGCGATAGAGCATCTTGAGCCGGGTCATGACGGGGCCGAGGATTCCCACGCCGCCGCGGTGCTGGTTCGACCGTTCGGTGTCGAAATCATGCACGATGACCGGGCGCCCCCAATCGGTCTCGCGCTCGATGCGATCCCAACGGAGGCTGTCGCCGGCCGAGAACCAATCGCCCTGATGTGCTCGTCGAATGTAGTAGGCGACGGTCACGCCGTCGTTGTCGACCTCGCAGCCACCTCGCATGATCTGGTCATCGAACTTGTAGTTCGGGTTGGACAGCCGATCGGGGTCGATCATCTGGACCGAGGTCGCGTACCGGGCCCGGCCGAGGCCGCAGCGCTCGGGACGCCACTGAAGCATGGACAGCGCATCGCCGTCGATCAGCTTGTGCCGAAAGCCAAGCCGGAAGAGCTGCGACGCTGACTGGCGGCGCTGGACGTCGCACCACCGGCCGCGGCTGTTGGACCAGGTGCGATAGCTGGCATCGAGCGCCTTCGAGTACTCGTAGGCCCACGTCTCATCGAAACCCTTGATCCCGGTCAGGATCGCGAGTGCACGGTAATCCGGCTTGGCGATCGGGCGGAAGTTTGCGCCGACAGCATTGTCCAGGATGCGGGTGACAGCGCCTGATGCCCATCCGTCGTTCCGCACGAGGTCGCGCATGCGCGCGACGATGGTGTCCCGCCACGGATTAAGCTCGCCATCAGGCGACCAAAGGTAGGGCTGCCATTCGCGCGTGTGCGAGCCAAGAAGATCGGCCGCGTCGTATGGTACATTGCGACCACCACCGGCGAGGCCCATGGCCGGTCGTCGGGCAGGGGACATGGGATTGCCCTGCGCGTCGAGGATCCTCACAGGAGTATCCATCAGTAGATGAACCTGAAGGCGCGACGGCGTTGGCGCATGCCGAGAGCCGATTGCAGCTGCGTGATAAGGGCCGTGCATTCGGCCACGGTGGTAACGCGCCGGGTCACAGCCTTGGCACCGTCGCCCTGCGAATAGGAGACGGACGCGAACGCCTTGCCGCTCTGAAGCTCGATCAGTGCCTGCTGGGCGGCAGTCAGAGCTGCTTGCAGCTGCTCGCGCGGCATGCCCGCAAATACGCTCATTCTATCCTCCTCGGGCAAGCATGGCGCCCAGTGTTCGCTTCTTCGGCCGCTCCGTGGGGGAGGCGGTTACGGTTGGGCCTGTGACTTCGGTGGTCGGCGTGACGGTCGGCGCATCTGGCGACGGCAGGATGGTCTGCCCTTCGACACGGGCGCCCACGCGCTCGGCCTCGCGGTTCAGCTTGAAATTACGGTGCATGAGGCCGTGCAGCGCGGCGTAGGCGTAGACACGGCAGTCGAGCGCTTCGTTGGCGCGGCCGCCCGGCAGTTCCCAAATCCGGAATTTCTGGCCGCCGACGACCTTGATGACGATCTGCTCAGCCGTCAGCTGCGCGAAGTAGATCGCGTCGCGATCGACGTTGAAGTGCATGTAGCCCGGGCCGGGTTGGTCCTTGCCGAGATAGTTGCGGATCGTGTCCTTCGCCGCGTTCACACCGACGATGATCGGCCGGTACGTTTTCTTGCTCCGGGACGATGGCCGTTTGGTTGGCCAGACCGGGTTGCGTTGTCCTGTGCGGGCGCTCTCGCCCTTTACGCCCCAGATGAAGCGGCCGAGGCGAGCCTTTGCGAATTCATAGACGGCATTGGTGTGGTGACCGCCGGTATCGATGCACGCTGCATGGATCGCGAACGGGCGCCCGTCGGCACGGTGGAACTTCTTCTGCAGGTACTCATCCAGGCGGGCCTGGAGACGTGGGTCATCGAACTCGCCGTCGAAGATCTCATAGTCGATCGACCAGCTTTCCTCGTCGCGACCCCATCCCACGACTTCGAGCTCGACGCGGTAGTCCTGGACGTCGATGCCGCAGGTGATAACGGCGACGCCATCAGGAACCTGCGCGGCCCAGATCTCGCGCCTTGCGGTGAGGGTATCCGGATTCATGGCCTTGCCGACGTTCTGCCGGTAGGTCCGCGCAAGCTGCGTGTTGTAGAAGGTCTGCTTTCCGTCCTCGTCGGTCGCCGCAAGCCACTTTGCGGCCTGGCGTGGCGGGGCATCGTTTGCCCAGGGGCTGAACAGCTTGCCCGCCTGAAAGCCGGCATGTTCGTTCGAAACTGCCCAGTCGCCGCATTCACGGCAACGGGCACGGTACACCGCGTGCCGTGGGCTTTCCCACCAATCCCAGACTAGGCCCAGTGGATCCGGATGCCCTTCGGCTACGGCGGCTGCATAGGCCTCTTGCGGAACCTGCCACTGGTCGCAGCACTGGAACGGCCGGGTCTGATGCCAGCGGATCGTCGTCAACGCGCGGAGGCGCTGCCCTTCGGTCCAGCCAACTCCGCACTTGTCACAGTAGACCCGTGCCGTCTCCGGCCGGTGTGTATTGTCGTCGGCGCCCTTATCCCAGTGGACGTGGGTGAAGAAGTCGGGAAACTGGCGGTGCCCGCATTCCGGGCATTCGACCGAGGCGCGGCGCTGATCCGATGCGAGGTAGCGAACCTCGATCTTGCTCTCACCGGTGACGGTTGGCGAGCAGACCGCGACGTTCAGCGAGTTTGAATCAAAGGTGGCCTGACGTTCCTCAACGATCGCGAGGGGATCGCCCTCCTTCAGCGGCAGATACTTATCGACCTCGTCGCAGAGCACGATGCGCACTGGTCGGCGGGCCAGATTGTCTGGACTGCCGGCGCCGACGATACCCAGGAAGCCGCCCGGAAATGCCTTGTAGTCGATGGTGTCGCCGGCATCGCGCGTCTTGGTTTGCCCGATCAGCCTTCGCAAGGCGGGCGTCGCCTTGATGAAGGGCGCCACGCGCTCCTTCGAAAATTGCTCGGCCGCAGCGTCCTTTGGCTGCACGATCAGCATCGGGCACGGATCGAGATGCGCATGGAAGCCGACGATGTTCTCGATCAGCGTCGTCTTGAGCAGCTGCGTGGCGACCATCGCCGAGATCTTGCGAACCCCGGGCTCGGTCGCCGCCAACATCGGGCCCCGTGCGATCTCCACGCGGCCGGTGCGATATTTGCCCGAAGTGCTGCCGGCCTCGCGGGCGAGAACGCGAAAGCGGTCGGCCCACTCCGGCAGACTTATTCGGGGCGGCGGCGTCCAACCGCGGCGCGCCGCCCGGCGAAGCCGTTCAGCCTTCTCCGTCTCCGGTGAAGTCGAGCAGCGGCTCGCCGAGCTCGTCGAGCTGCTGATGGACATACGGCTTCAGCGCTTCCGTGAGCTTGGCGCTATCGATGTCGAGATCCGCAGCCAGGAGCGGGGCGAAGCGGCCGGGCCATGCCATCCAGGCATCGCGCGCCGAGCGCCGGTCTTCGAAGATGACGGACTCTGCCACCTCGATCTCGATAAGCTTGCTGGCCTCCTTCTGGGCCACGAGTAGATGCTTCAGCGCGAGGGCGTTCTCCTTGATCGCGCTGGCCTGGACCTTGGTGCGGAACTGGCCGGCGAGCAGCTGCTCGATGAAGCCGCCGGCGATGTCCTCGTCGATCTCTCCGCCGTCCGCGGCCGCGCGCAGGTCGTCGACCACCGCGTCAACCGCAACCGCAACCTCGGACGCAACCGGTTTGCGGTTGCGGGGGGCGGTTGCGGGTGTCGGTTGCGCCGTCTGCGCCGCGTCCTTGAACCGGCCAAGCCCTGCCTTGCGCATCCACTCATCGGAGGCTGCAATGTCGATGCTGTCCCCGGAAAAGACCAGAACTCCGCGGGATTTCCACTTTGCCGCAGCTTGGCGGCTCGCGCCGTGCATGGCAGCGTAAGCGGTCAGCGATACCGTCGTCATCGTGCCTCGCGGGGATCAGGTTGCCCCCGCAACCAACTTTTTGCACCCGCAGCTGGGCACACAACACGCTCGCGCAATACCCACGTTGCTGGAGCCCCGGGAGGGACCCAAATCGCATTGGGACGGGCCCGATGGGCTGCGGCGGCCGGGCGTCAGCTGGCGAACTTCAGGGCCCAGGCCAATGCGAGGAGATCGAGGACGTCGATCAGCCACGTGGGGATGCGATGGGTCAAGTCGGTATCCTTCATCACCCGCGGCCCCGGGAGGTTGCCAGGGCCTGTCGTAGAGCATCTCGGAATTCGTCCCGAGCGTTCCGCGCAATGTATGCACGTGCGCGCTCGAAGAAGGGGAGGTGCTTCGGCGCCGCGGTGGTAGCGGTGAAGCGTATGAGCAGCTGCAGCCCAGACTGGGCAGGCCGGCTGCCGTTCCGTTTCCCCCGGCCGGCGCTGGCGCTTGGTCGTTGCCACACGCCAGCGATCTTCTGCCCGCCCTTGGTCGTCACGGTGCCGACGAAGACGTTCGGCTTTCCCTTCAGGGTCTTGAGCTTGTTGCGCGGCAGGTTGCCGTATTGGTTTGTGCCAGAGGCCTTGGGAACCAGCATAGAGCGCTTCGTTCCAAGGGAGCGTTCCCCCCCGAAGACATACGGAGCGAGGTACTGGGCTGCGATCTGCTTGGCGCTGACGTAGGCGATCGGCACCGCCTTGGTCGCCGGCCGGACCGCGAAGGCCTTCTGGGTGAAGGGCGTCGGGTTGTCGAACGTGTCAATGACGGCACGAGTCTCTTCGGCCGCCACACCTTTGGCCAGGCGTGTCAGCGCGAGGGCTTCGGCGAAGGGCATCTGTTGGGCGCCGAACGCGCGCGCGGCGCGCTGAAGTGCCGACAGCTCGAAATCAGCCCGTACGACGACCATTGGGCCGGACTTAGCCGGCTGCCACGTCGATCGCGATTGCGGCCCACGCCGCCTTCGGATTGGGACGCCGATACATGCGCACGTAGCGCTTGGACCCTACTACGCGAATGCTGTCCCGGATCGCGCGCATAGCCTCTTGCCAGCGGGCATCTTCGATTTCGAGACGCAGTAGGCCGAAGAGGTCATTGCGGTTGATCCGGCCGTGGTTGTCGACGTCGAAGGCACGGTTGATGATCGCCCGGATCTCATCGCAGCTTCCCGCGGACCATTCGCGCAGGCATTCATCGACCAATCCCTTGGCGACCTGCAGCTCCGGTCCGAACACGACGTTCTCGCTCACCTGCACGCAGATTTTCAGAAGACCGTCGAAGCTGGTGAGGGTGAGGTTGCCTTTCGATCCCCCCCGACGCGAGCTGTATTCCTGCTCGAGCAGGAGAACGAATTCATCGACCTCATCAAAGGTCTTCTGCCGGAAGTCAGATACCAAGGCGGAGAGCGGCAGCGCGCCGCCGATGATCCGACGGACAATCTCGTCCTGCAGTTTGTCCGTGGCCTTGACGGCGCCTTCCGGGATCAGAGATCCATCGCCTGTGACAAAGTAGATATGGCCGTCGATTGATCGGCGGCCGTCGGAAAGCTGGCCCTGGTCGCTCACTTGCTGTCACCTTGAGAGTTTCGAACTGCGGGCATCAGGAATTCTCCAGCGTAAGGAGGCAGACCGTCACAAGCGTGTGCGGCGCCGGCGCCAGGTGGCGATCAACGTGGACGATGCCGGCCTCGGCAACGATTATTTCGGCAACGTCGAACTCGTGGTCTGGGAATGCCGCGATGAAGGTCTCAGCGGCAGCCATGTTGGAACCGCCGGAAAACTGGAAGGAAATCGTGTGCCGATGCCCTTTGAAGCTGCCGCAACCCCATGCTCGTTCGCAGTGGAATGTGACTTGTCCCGCCGGACCAGCGAGATCGGCGACGTGGGTCAGAAGCGAAGACAAGATTACCGAACGGCTTGCTGCTCGTCAGGGACGACATCGAGGTGAGGGACGAGCGGTTGCCGGCGCGCGCACTCGGCGCGCGCTGCGGTCAGTTCTGCGACCACTTCCCGCAGCCATGAGCGCGAAATGGTGACCGCGTAACGATCATCGCCTTTGGAGAGCAGCGCTGCCCGTTGAAGGTCGATCATGCTGGCGAATCTCGGTTGCTACGAAACGCGGCAGTGATGCCGCGCGCCACAGTGGCGCCGCGCTCTTCAAGCGCGTCATAATGGGCGGCGCTGCGCACGCCCAGCTGGACCTCTGCGAGGATCTCGTCGAGCTCGCTGCGTTGTTCATCAAGCCGAGCTGCGAGGCTCGGCCGAGCGGTCACACGCCGACGCATGACCGAAGTCGCTTCACGCGGATCGGCTTGCGATAAGCCGGATCATCGCTGCGGGAGGGTTTGGGAAGGCGATAACTGCGGCGGACGAACGGCAACGGCGGCAGCTGGCGCGCGACGGCGCGCTCCGCCTCTTCCATTGCCTGCGTAGGCGTCAGACCCAACCGCAACTGCGCCAGATAGGCGGCCTGCAGTGCCTGCGCGACGCGTAGGTTCGGCACCGGCATGAAGCCGACGTCGGCGCGCTGCCTCGCACGCTTGTCGAGGATATGGCCCTTTTTCGTCATGGTGCTTCCCTGTCGACGCAAAAAGCCCGCCGACCGGGTGGGGTCGACGGGCTTTCTTGGGTTCAGACTGCCGCCCATCGAGGATGGACGCAGCTATCGCGGGGTCGGATTTGCCGCTTAACGTGACGAAACGGGAGGGTCTATTTTGCGCAGGGGGTCAGAAAATGCCGGCCTGAGCCGCCGCGAGCGTCGCCGCGTCGACGGTCTTGCAGGCGTCGATCGAGAATTTCTCCCAAAGGTCGAGCGCCTCGATCAAGATTTTTTTGGCGCGAGAGTTGCGCATGCTGAATCGCTTCGCAGCTACCGAGATTCCGACATCGTCGATTACGATCGCGAACACCAACGCCTGATGTTCTATGCTGCGTCGCCAGTTTGAATAGGCGACTTCAGCCCTCACGCTCCCAAGCTTTTCGAAGAACGATGCATCAGCTCGCCCGCTCTGATCGACACGAGTTTCGAAGCTGACAGTGCTGACGGTTACATCGCCAGTGATCCGTGCATGTGTCGCGGCGATCGACACTGCAGCCGAAAGCTGAAACGCATCGATATCGCCAGTGTCAAACAGGCGCGCTACTGCTCCTTGCCGCGTCGCCGCCGCTTTCGCATGAGTTTCCGGCGTACCGTTGGCTTTGTGGCCCCAGTCCTTTTGCGCTCGGGCATTGAAGCGCTGAAGCAAGTCTTCATCGCGCGCTAGGCGTGGATGCCGCTCGGCCCAACGGCGATAGGCAGGAGTTTGCGGGACCTTCGGTTCTTTGGCCCGCTCCCGTATGCGCCGCGTCGTTGCTTTTCCCATCGCCCCTGAATCTCCACCTAAGGATCGGGGTGGTAATCCAGCATGGGAGGCGCGAGCAGAGATGAATGCGCGCAGGGGGGCAGGGCGAGACCAAGAGTCTCCTCGATCTGCCATCCGAGCTCGCGCAACTGGCGGATCGCGTCCTCGACCTGCGTGGGTAGAGAAAGGCCGCGCGGGCCAGGCTTGCGAAGGATCTGGCCCGATTTGACCAGGGCCTTCACCAGTTGCCGCGCTCGCGTGGCGCTAATGTCGAGACCGTTCGCGATCTCGCCGTAAGAAGGGCTTTCACCCCACTGATCGATGTAGTTTCGAACGAAAGCCAGCACCAGCAGGCGCCGGCTCGTCATTTCAGGCCTCAGCCGAAGCGAGGCATCAGTCGCCACCTCGCGCATCGGCGTCGTGATTCCCTATGTTGCCCATGATCTGCCCCAACCCCGCAGGGCAGAACATAGCAAGAATTCAGCGAATTTACAGGGGCTACTGGCGTGCCAACTCAGCGTCAGCAATGGCGGCGCGAACGAGCTGCGCAGCTTCAGCCAGTTCGCCATCGATGTTGACGTCGGTTCTGGCGTGGGACGTGCCGATCTCGGCGATCGGTGCCAGCGCGTAAATTGCGCCATGCAAGAGTCGATGAAGGCTGTCCGACGCGGCTAACTCTTCAAGCGGTATGATCAGAGCGCGGCGCGTCGTTTGCGCCAAGTAGCGACTGTCCCATGCACTGTGTTCCCGGCGCGCGTGTTCGATCCGGCGAAGGATCAAGCGCAGGTCGACGATCATCGAGACGGTTGATGCCGGAGCGGGCGCAACGGGACCAGGGATGAACGGCGCTACAAAGCGGTGCAGCCACGATTGGGCATTGGCGGAAACGGCGTGAATGGTAGAGGCAGCGATAGCCATGCTCGATCTCCTATCGATCGGTTGTGGTTAGGGCGGCGGAGAGGTGCAAACTCTCTTGCCGCCCGAACTTTATGCGCGCATAAAGTGGAGATGGCAACAGTTAATACGCGTAAAAAGTCCACCATGGGTCGACCGAGGGTCGATAGCGAAGAGGTGAGCGTGCGAATTAAGCGCGAACAGCTCGAAGCCCTCGATGCTTGGCGCGCGGAACAAGATGAAATACTTGGCCGACCGGAGGCAATCCGCCGGCTGATCGAGCGTAGCCTAAAATTAGACGGAACGTAGTGCGATGAGATCACCCGACGTAGCTAGTCAAGCTAGTGATCAGCTTCAGTCGGATGGTCCCCAGGGATTGGCGGAAATCTTCGTCCTCAAGTATGTATCGGTGGGACTCATCCATTGCGCTTATAGCACTAGTCGTCCCAATGTTGGTGGAAGGTTCCACCGGCGTTGAACCGCCAATTCGAAAAGCGCAGCACTTCCCAGCCTATGATCATCTCAAAGCCGGTCAGTTCCTGAGACAAGACCAGTACAGAGGTGACTTCTTTGAGTGGCTCATCGCTGAAAACTACATGGGCGCTGTACGTCGGGACGTTGTGAACTGTGCCCCCCACCACGGTGTTCTCGATGTCTTCGGCGCGGCGCACCAGGCCCAACTCGCTAACAATATCGGGCCGTAACACTACGTGCGATGCACCCGTGTCGATCAACGCTTTCACGGTCTTTTGAGGAACGGTTCCGGAAGGATGATGGATACCGTTTAGCGCAAAATAGCGAACGGTCACGTCAATGATCGGGAGGCCTTCCCCCCGACTATAATCTAGAGTCGGCATAGTCCGCCTTGTGGAATTGTTGCAGCTAGGCGGCTAGCAAATGAACGAGATCAGCGCTAGTCGCGGCGGATACACCCTCCGCCTCGGTCGTCCCGACAAGGCGCATTTTTCCGCCATTTCGGGACGTGGCGAAAAAGTCCGGTACCCCCGCCCTGTACCCCATAATTTCGCTGCCAAGGAAGGGATGGGCGGCCGCCGCACTCAACAACGGCCGCCCTCCAGCCGTTCCTGTTCAGAGGCTCGGCCGGGCCGACATCGGTACACACCGAGACTCAGCCCGGCAATGCGGAAATGCCGGCCCTACGAGCTAGGATGGCCTTAGCCGTTGCCAGCGGTTGACCCGCCTGCCGCCTCATCGATCATGACCTGCCACGCATCGTGGATGTCGCTTGTGTCCACGCCGAGGCCGCGATCATGGCCGAGTAGCTTCTGACCCGCCAAGCACATGCCCGGGGTCGGAATGCGGAGCGCGCGGATCACTGCAAGCACGTCATCCCTGATGCTCGCTTGAAGCTCGGGATCGAGCTTGTCGAAGTCCTCCACGCCGCTCTGTGATTTAGCCAGGGCATGCGCAGCTCGCGTAACCAGGGGCATCATCCTCTCCTTTAGAATTGAAGAGGCCAGCGTATCATCGAGTGGGACCTGGTGCATACTCGCCGATCGGATCGAGACGGTTAGCTCCGCCAGCGCGACGCGACGTAAAACCATCGTGCTTCGACGGTTTACCGCAGCGAGAATTTCCGCATAGGGTGGCAAATGGTTGATGCTATTAAATTTGGGCCGCTGAGCGCCGTTGCGATATTCGCCTCGCTGGCGCTCTGCGTGGGATTTGCTCACGCGCTCGTCAACGGTGAGGGTGGCGAAATCGATCGGTCGCGGCTGCAGGCCATTGATGGCCTGCGTGCATTCTTGGCGCTTGGAGTGATTTTCAACCACTTCCCCGCCGCTTGGGCGATGGGCAACACAGGCAAGTGGGCTCAGGGCGTAGATCCAAGCTTCCTGAGCATCGGATCCAGTGCCGTGACGCTGTTCTTCATGATCACCGGTTTTTTGTTCTATGGGAAAATCCGACGTAACCAAGGCGTAGTCGATTGGAGAGCCCTGTACGTCGGACGCGTGCTTCGCCTCACGCCCATGTATCTAATCGCGATCAGCCTAATGCTCCTGACCGTCCTATACCTTACGAATTGGACCATGGTGACGGGGCCCTTTAAGACGCTTATTTCGATATTCGCTTGGCTGACCTTCACCATACCCGGCAACCCTGCGATTAACGGGTACGATAACACTCGCTTCGTGCTGGCCGGTGTGATCTGGACACTCCGATACGAATGGCTGTTCTACGCCGCGTTGCCGCTTTGCGCGTTCCTCGTTCGCCGCGCGACGAATCGTCATTCCGCTACGATCGCGGTGCTGTTTGCGCTGGCCGTCGGTGCGGCCTTGCTGCCGGACGTTGCCATCTACTGGTTCAAGCCTAGGTTGCTGGCGCCGTTCTTCTTCGGGATGCTGGCATACGAGATGACGCAGCGCGAAAGCGTATCATTCGCCATGCGTTCGCGTGGGATCGGCGTCATCATCGCGGCGGCCTTGCTGGGAAGCTGCATGTTGGGCGCCGAGTACAATGCCGCAAAATTCGTCCTTCTCTTCATCGCCTTCGCGCCTATCGCCTGCGGCAACACGGTGTTTGGCGTGCTTGGTTGGCGCGCTACCCGAGCAATTGGCGACGCGAGCTACAGCATTTACCTTCTGCACGGTCTCGTACTGAGCCTGATCTTCCAACTGATGGGTATCGGTTCCCGATGGGGAGGCGGCCCTATGATCTGGGTTTGGCTGCCCGCGGCCTGTCTTGTCACCACGGCGATCGCCATGCTTGCATATCGGTTCGTAGAGCTGCCTTTCATGAAATTGGCTCGCCGGCCATTAACGAGGTCGCTTGAGGTTGCCCCATAAGCGGACGCGTGCGCCTAGGAGCAGTTATTTCCCGAGGCTGCGCGCATCGGTCGACGATATTAGAGTGAGATTTTGCATGAAGGTCGGGCCCGCAATTTCCATTGGCGCGTTCTTGCTGCTGGCGGGCTGCGACGGAGAAGGCGGCGACGATCTGCGGATCACCCAGCAAAGCACGACAACCAGAAGCTTCGACCAAGTTTCGACTTGCATGGTGTCGCTTGCGAAGAACGATCTCCATGTTGCCCGAATTGATCGCAGTCCAGCGCAGCTCGTTATCGCCGTGAGCGACAGGACGGAAATCTACGAGGCTAAGATCATAGACGACCATGTCCTCGTGACGGTGATAGCAAACAAGAAATTTGGCAGCCCACCGACGCAGCTTAAGCGCCCTTGGTCGGATTGCCTTTAGATCGGCGGGCGCAGGAGGTCTTCCGTACTCCTGCGCCAAATTTCGCTAAATCAGACCTTACGGCCGATAAACACCTTTTCTCCACGCATGAGGCCGAATTTCACCGTGTCGTCGCCACTTGCGCCGAACTCTTCGATTTTGAACCCCGGCGCCGACAGCCGAGCGCGGTAGTCCCGTCCGAAGAAGCGCACATGGTCGTTTTGGCCAAAGTGCAACTCTCGATCATATCCCGATCGGATGGCATCATTTTCGTACGTCTCATCCCAACCTTCGACGATCGGAACCATTGCGATCAAGGTCCCGCCCGGACGAAGGATGCGGTAGAGTTCGGAGATCGCCTTACCATCATCGACGTGCTCCAAGACGTGGTTCGCGATCACCACGTCAATGGATCCTGAGGGGACATCGATATCCTCAAGATTCAGAACCATGTCCGCCATGCCGGGCATGATGTCTGCTGAAGTGTATTCGGACGTGATACCCTTGACGAGCTTTCTGATCGAAGGTTCTGGCGCGAAATGCAGAACCTTATCCTCCGGATTGATCAGCTTCAGTTCGTCGATTGCGATTTTGAGCAGCCTATGGCGCTCCAGAGAAGCGCAATTCCCACACTTTGCGTCAAACCTAGGGGGAGAGCCATATGCCGGAAATCGGCCGTGGTAGCCGCAAAGGGGGCATTCTCTCGGCTGTATGCCCGAGAGCTTTGGTATCATGCTGATGCCATAAACCACCGACCGAACTTGATTGCGTAATCCCATTTGTATCCAATTCCCAAACACGTGGTCTATATGTGTCGACCCAAACGCGACGCGACCGGTCGCCCGACTTCCATGGTCTCGCAGCGCTCAATCGATGATATTGTCGGAAATGTGATTTCCCGCGCCGTTCTGGAAAATGGCCACTGCCTTATCTCCGACATTTCGACCAGCGTTGCTCGAAGTTATTCTATTCCCGGTTACGGTCACGCCCGTCGTCCTTCCGCTGAACGCCCTCGGAACCCCGCCACACCAAGCCGTCGAACGAAACGCGTTGCCTAACTGAATGCCTGGGCCTGGAGAATTTGAAATCGTATTCCCCCGAACGATCGCGTTCATTGTCCCATAGATCGCGATCCCGGGACTGAAGGTTCCTTGCCGCGCTCCTGAAAACACGACGGTATTTTTCTCGATGAGCAAGTCCGTGATTCCGGCTCCGCCGCTCGTGAGTGTCGCGATGATGAGCCCGGTTTGGGTGCCTTGGCTCAAGTTGGGTGAGCCTTGCATCTTGTTCCGCAGAATCGATACGTGACTGGCCGTGTCGCACATCTCTGGCTCCACGCCGATCACCTCACGGAAGGCGCGGTTGAAGGTATTGTCGGAAATTGACACCAGTTCGACCTTGCCAACCTGAACGCCAAAGTTTCCGCAATCATCAATCTGGCAACCAGAAACGGTCACGTTCCTGCTCAGAAGGCGGGGTGCGTTTCCTGTCGCATTCATGATGCTTGATATCGCCAGAACGCCGGCAATCCCCTTCGTCTCGCCGTAGACCTTCAGGCGATCAACGACGAGGTCATCCACTCCGTTCAGCAAGATGCCATGCTGAATGCCGGGGCCACTTCTGTCGATCGCAAAATTTGCCAACCGGATGCCGGGATTGCCCTTCCTCCAGTCGTTTCGGATCAGGCAGTTTGCAGCTTTGCCAGAAAAGTCCGCAGTCAAGACGGACGAGCTACCTTCACCTTCCAGTGAGCCGCCATCCCCCAGCGTCACCGGCGCGTCGATCGAAATACGGCAATTCGCAGGAATGAAGGCTGGCAACTTTTGGCGGCTAGAAGCGTCTAGGGCCATCTGAAGCTCCTGCCTGCCCGGACGTGAAGCGGCGTCCTTCAGGAAGCTCGTAACGGGGATGCGCGCAGGCGTAGCCCGGGCCACCGCAGGAACGGACAAAGCCGCTTGGCAAAGGACTATCAAGCTGTCACGGCGATTTAGCATTGAGGCGATGGGTATAGTCTGCCGCGACGAGGAGCAAGAGTGTTAGAATATATGGCGGCGCGGCCCCGCAACGGCCTGGCGCAAAGCGCACCGCAGGCGGGTTCAGTATTTCAAGCCCATTGGATTCTTGCGGCTATCATCCTCTTCCAGCCGTTCGCGTCGGGAGCGAGAGGTTTCTCGGAGCCTATTGGGCAGGGCCTGATGCTGCTTGCAGATTTGATGCTCGTTGCGCTGATGCTTGCCTATTCGCATCGACTTAAAAGCAACGCTCTGCGATTCGCTCTTGGTGCAATGGTAGTTTCCATTGTAATTACGTTGCTTATACCGAATTATCCGATGGCCGGCCTGATTGCTGGGGTGAGAAAAAGCTTCCTAATATTGGTGGCTATGGTGGTTGGAACTTACGTTGATCCGAAGAATAGAATTATAATTCACAGATCAATTGTAATATCGTGTGTTGTTGTCGCGATATACGGAATTAAGCAGCATTTTGTGTTTGGAGCTTTTGATCAAAATATTCTAAGCAGCGTTAGTTCAGACAAATACACAAACTTGTTTCATGGAAATCAGCGCGCCTTCTCCCTGCTTTCTTCGGGTTTTCATGCGGGAATTATCTGCCTGATATTGGCTGCCTACTGTATATATACGAAAGTCTTGCCAAAAAAATTAGCGGTGACCCTGCTCCCAATTGCACTATTGGCGCTATTTTTCACCTACACGCGAACCTGTATAATCATTTTTGCTATGCTTGCGCTGTTGCGCATTCTACGGGCAATGCGGATTCCGGTGGTATTCGTTCTGCCGACGGCCATCGCAATCTACACGGCATTCATGTTTGCTGCGCCATCGGTTGTGCCAAATCCATTCGACGCAGCACTGTCTGACACTAGATTTACCGGGCGATCGGTGTCCTACACGCGCGCGCTGCGTTCGTGGGAGCAAAGTCCCTTGCAAATTGTCACAGGTTTCGGAGTGGGTAGTGCTGGCAGTGCGCAATCTGCGATTTATGCGCAGACTGGAAACGATCAAATCGAGCCACATAATATCTTCTTGAAATATGTGTTTGAAATGGGCTTCATTTTTGGAACCGGGTTCCTTCTTTTGATGTCCTTCGCGATATATAGAGCACGTGAGAACGCAAAAATTACTGGAGAGTCGTCGTTTATAGACGCCCTTGTTATTGCAGTTTTCATATCCGGACTGTCTATCACTGTCGTTGAGGCATGGCCTGCCAACGTCTACTTCTTCATAGTGTTCGGGATGTACCTCAGGACGGTAAAATTGAGGCCCAGGACTGCGCCACGGACGCCCGATTTCCGCCGATAGATCAATTGGATCGGCAGCGCCGGTCCCGGGAATAATCGTGCCACACCGTTAGGGCGCGGTGCTTGTCGTCGCGCGCGTTGTTCATGGGGGTTTGCTTCAGCGGCTCGCCGGTCCTCCTGCCCATCTATGGCCGTCTAGCTACCGGTCGATCCCCGGCCGACAATTTTCGCTGCCACTCGAGCGTCCGCGCGGTGCGCTCTTGCTTCTTCCTCTCGGGCTTTTTGTTGTCCTCGGGCGCTAGCGATGGGCCCAGTGGCTCACATAGTGGAGATCGGTGGGGGCATAGGAGTAAGGATATTCTGGGGGCCGGTGCTCGAAACGTCAGGCTAGGCACTGGTGCGCATTGTCGCCCAAAGCAGCATACTACCTATGGCTCCGTAAAGCGCACTGCAGCCTCTCAACATTTTGTGCCCACCCCCCATTTGCGTCATGCCCCTTACTCGTGGATTCTGGGTGAGCGGGCGCTTGTTGCGATAGTTCGCACCAGCTGAAGTGCAGCCTTTCGGTCGGCGGGCTCGAGGGATCGTAGCAGTTCGACCCATTCGCGTTCGTCGGACGAGAGCGAAACGTCCTCATCAATGACGGCGGACAATGGATCGTCGGTCTCGCCAGACAAGTAGGCCGGCGTAGTTTGTAGCTCATGCGCGATGCGGACCAAGTGGGGAGAGGACCGCCTTCCTCGCCTGATGAGACTATTGATCGTGGTCTGAGGGATCGCCGCGCGCCGGGCCAACTCGGCCTGCGACATTTCGAGCGTTTGCAAACGCTCCGCTATGCGGTCCCCCAGTGTCATCACAGACAGTCTAACGCTGTTGCGTTAGAATAACACTCGGGCTGTGCGGTTGACACGTCTACCGCATGTACGGTAGTCAACCGCAATGGCGTTAGAACACGAATCCGACTCAGCCTTAGCGCTGGCCGTCCGTAAGGTCGGTTCGCAGTCGAAATTCGGCCGTCTGCTGGGCAAACGACAATCGGTGATCTTCGGATGGCTGAAGTACAACCGGCCACTTCCGGGCGAGCACGTCCAGACAGTGGCGAATGCCACTGGCATCCCAGATTATGTTCTGCGCCCCGACATTTTCCATGCGCCGATCCCCATGTCCGAGCCCCCCTCGGGCGGATCGCCGTCAGCAGTAACGTCCCCCGCTGCTGCTGACGGCATCCACAATCCGCTTCGCGGTCTTCAAAGGTGATCACGGTCATGGGGCATCCAAATATCGCGGTAAGTCCGTCGCTTATGCTGAAAACGTCCGCGGAGGTTCCAGCCAACGCATCCGTTGAAGGCGCGGCCCGTATCAAATCCCGAGGCTGGTCAGCCGAAGGGGCCGCCGACCTCCTTGGCGGCCCCGGAGCAGCGGCGTGACAAAGTACCGTGCCCCGCTGACGATCGACGCCGCACTTGCGCGCATCGCTGGGCAGGTCCCGGGCGGATGGTCTGCCCTGGGCAACGTCGTGGGCGGCAACAAGAAGAGCGAGAGCCTGGTCCGCGCTTGGGGAGATCCCGATCGGCGCGAGAAGATCCCGTTGGCGGATGCCGTGTCGCTGGATCTGGCTTACCGCGATGCCGGTGGCGACGGCGCGCCGCTGTTCGAAACCTACGGCTATCAGCTCGATGAAGCGGGCATGTTCCGTTACGCCAACGAGATCGCGTTAGGCAAACTCACCGTCGACGCGATCCGTGAGGGCGGAGAAGCCTTCGCCGCTCTCGTCCTCTCTGGGCAGCCGGGCGCGGATGCGCGCCAGCAGCGCGACGCCATGCGCGAAATCACAGAGGCCATTGCGGCGCTGCAAAGCGCCAAGACCCTGCTCGAGATGATGTTGAAGGCGACCGGGCCGCCCGGCTGATCGGCGCGATCCCCAAGCAACCAGCACAGTAGCCCGCGCTCGCTCGGCAACCGCCGTTCGAAGCGCTTTCCTGCGTCCTCGTCACACGGTGAAGCACATGAAGCATTACGAGTTTTGCAGCGTGGCAGCACCCACGCTGATCTATGCCGGGCCGAGCACGAAAGAGCACTTCGACCGGATCGCGCTGCCCGAGAAGATTCATGATTGGCGGGCTTCCGAGGCCAAGACGCTCATCGAGAACGACGGTCAGCAATGGCAGATCCGGATGCATTCGAAGATGCTCGGCGAATGCACTTCTGATGCTGTGACGGTCATTTTCCAGTGGGCCGAGTACCGAGTGGCTGAGGTGGCCTGACCATGCCTATGTCACCCGGAACATACCTCAGGAAGCGGCGCGAGGCGGCCGGTCTCGACATGGTCGAGGTCGCGGCCGCGCTGATTGTCATCGGCGATCGCGTCCGGACGATCACGTCGGCCGATCTGCTGAAGCTCGAGGAACGGCTGTTTGCGGCAGAGGCGGACGAGCCGTGCCTTCCTGTCGAGCAAGCCCGCCTGCTCCGCCAGGTGTTGGTGTTCGACCTCAACGTCTACGAGCTGCTGCTCCTGCACCACAATGCCGCCCCGGTGAGCGATCTGCCTGAGCCGCAGATCTGCCGCAGTTGCGGTTGCACCTGGCACGACGCGTGCCCGGGTTCGTGCGCTTGGGCGCCGGGCGATCCCACGCTCTGCACCGGATGCCTCACCGATGAGGGCGCCTCTTCTCACCGTCAGAAGGAGTTCGCATGAAGATTTTCACTGAAGAAACGCGTCGTGATTTGCGCGACATGCTGACAAAAAATCGGGTCGCGCCCGACCGCGCGACGCAAATCGCTGACCTCGCTTGTCACGCCGCCGAGGAGTCTGTGGACACGCTCGTGCGTCTGACCAGCGGCGCCTCGGACTTCGGCATCAAGATGATGTCGTTCGAAATCGCGCTGCAGCTAGCCAGCGGTCGGATGCATCAGGAGTTCATCGACACCCACAAGCTTGGCGTTGGCCTTGGCGCGCCGCAGATGGGTGCTTCAGTGAGGCACGGCGCGTGACCGGGCGGGGGCATAGCCAGCTGCATCCGCTCGCCGGCCGCTCGGTCGTCATCGCGAGCGGTGAGCTCGAAGGGCACAATTACCTGATCGAGGACTGGTGGGACCGCATCGCGGGCCAATCCTGGATGGACTGCAATGGCAACGCAGCGTGCTTGGAATACGCCATGCGATCTGGGTTCGATCGCGATCCAATCGATGACGAAGTGGTCTACGGGAAGATCGGCGGGCACGGCAAACTGATGCATGTCCGCCACTTGCCGGCAGTGGAGGCAGTCGATGGCTGAAACCACCGATGACCGCCTCCGGCTGCTGATCGAGCGCATCGAGCGCCTCGAGGAAGAAAAGAAGGGCATCGGCGACGATATCCGCGACGTCTACAACGAGGCCAAGGCCGTCGGGTACGACGTGAAGATCATGCGCCAGATCCTGCGCATCCGGAAGATGAAGCCGGATGACCGCCGCGAAATGGACATGATCCTCGATACCTACAAAGCAGCGCTGGGCCTCGACTGATGTCCAGCGGCCGCGCCTCCGCATTGCGTCGCCTGTTCGGTCGCTGGGCGCGCGGCCGCAAGGGCGGCCTCCAGCCGATGGATGCCCAGGACCGCCAGTTCTGGGATCTGCTGCATCGCCAGCGCCAGGCGCTGGCCCGCACCCGGGAGCGGCCGTGATGGCGCGCTCCCGCCCGTGCAATTGCTCGGAATGCAAAGAGCTCGATCGCGCGCATCCGCGCGAGGGCAAGCAGCTCGCATTTCCGATCAAGCTCAACTCACGCCGCAAGGCTGCCCGGCGAGTGAAGGCTGCCTCTCAACGGAGTGCACTGTCATGACGATGGCCATGGTGACCGTCGACCAGCTGGTCGTTTCGCCGCTGAACGTCCGCACCAATATCGAAGACGCTGAGGAAACCTCGGCTCTCGAAAAGTCGATCGAGGCGAACGGCCTGTTGCTGCCCCTGATCGCCCATCCGCTGGCTGATGATGAGCAGGCACCTTACGGCGTGCTTGCCGGCGGTCGCCGCCTGCGCGCGCTGAAGCGCCTGGTCGCGGCGGGCCGCTTGCCGGCGGGCTACCCCGTGCCAATCGTTCTGCGCAATCTCACGTCGGCGGAGATCACGGAGCTGTCGCTCGCCGAAAATCTCCTGCGCCGCGATCTGCGCGCGTATGAAATCCACGCCGCGATAGCGCGCGCCCACGATGAAGGCGCGGACGTGGCCGAGATCGCGTCCAACCTTGGACAGCAGCCGATTTGGGTCTCGCGTCAACTGCGGCTTGGCCGCCTGGCGCCGGAGATCTTCGAAGCCTATGCGGCCGGCAGCGTCTCGGGGGACGAAGCGATCGCCTACGCTGCGACCGAAGACGCCGATCTACAGCGCGCGGCATGGAAGCGGTTTAGCGCCCTCCAGCCCCTTGAGCGGACGCCCGCGCGGATCCGCGCATTCCTGAAGATAGGCGATGCCGAAAATGAGCGGCTGCTCCGATTCGTCGATCCAAACGCCTACCACGAGGCTGGAGGTCGCATCGAGTTGGACCTTTTCGCCGAGGGGCCGGAGCGCGGCCGCATCCTGGACGAAGGCATCCTGCGGGATCTCGCCGAAAGCAAGCTCGCGGCAATGCGTCAGGACTTGCGCGATCGCACCGGCCGGGACCTTCGTTTTGTTGCCCAGCCGCCTCAGGCACAGGGCTTTACCGATCAGGCGCTCGAGCTTTTTCCCGACACTGGGAAAAAGGGCGGCGAAATGGAGCTTCCGGACGGCGAGATCGTCGTCACGCTTGCGGTCGGCCCGACAGGGCAGGCGGAATCACGCTTCTGGTGGGCCAGCCGCAAGGCGAAGCGCGAAGGTGAGCGCGGCAGGCCCCGCAAGGCATCCAGGGCGAAAGTCACAACAACGGGGATGCAGGTCCGGGCCGGCGAAGCCTTCGACGCGAATTCGGGCGACCGCTATGCGCAGGTGGCCCGCGCAGCCGTGAAGGACGAACATGGCCTGACGGCCGACGGCCTGCATGCGATGCGGTCGATCCGGCGCGAGATCCTCCGCGCGATCGTCGTCGATAACGCTGACGAAGACGGCAGCGCCGGGCGCGATTACATCATCTGGGCACAGCTGCGCGTCGAGCTGCTGAAGACGGCGCGTGAAGCACACGTTGGTGCGCGCGGTCTGTCATCGGAATGGCGCGGGACGGAAGAAGCGGAGCCAATCGATTTTGTGGCGCCGCTGCTCGAGGAAACGTGGGCGCATGCGGCATGGACGCGAGCCGTTCAGCGCCTTTTGGCCGAGCCGTTCATGACGACTGAGGATCCCGGCGAGGCGTTCCTGGCGTTCTACCGCGCAGACGAAGGCGCGAAGCGGCGGGCAGGGGCGGTCTTGGCCGGGCTGGCGATGATGCGGTCGGCGAATACGCCCGGCTGGCGGGTCACGGCACATGATGAGCTGGCGGGCGCCTGCCTCGGTGCGGACTGGGAGGTCCGGACGTACTGGGATCCGACGCCGCGATTCGTTTCCCTGTTTCCGCGCATCAAGCGGTTGGAGTTCGCGCAGCCGCATGTCGGCGCTGAAGCCTTCCGCCAGTGGAACACCCTGACCGACACGGTGCTTACCAGCGCCAGCTCGGCCGTGCTCACGGAAGATAAGGGCTGGGTCCATTCGTTGCTGTCCTTCGGTGTCGCAAACGGCCCCGCAAATGGGGCAACCAGACAGAGCGAAAACAGGGAGGTGGTGGAGTGAAATCCCAGCCCTTCACCGTCATCGAGCCGCAGATCGAGCAGCTTGTCGACGGCCACCTCTCTAGACTGTACCGCCCGATCGGCGGACGCCTGGCCAACCTTCGGCCGGGCGATCTGCTTTGGGTGCGCGAGCCTTTCTACCTTCCGCTCGAGCATGACCGGATATCTCCGTCGCAAGCGCGTCTGAAGCGCGCGAGGCCGACGTTCATGACTGATGTCGACGGCATTGCACCGGGCCTTGGCCGCCGCCGCAACGCGCGCGAACTCCTCAGGGAATGGCACCGGCAGCATTTGCGCGTGATCTGGGTCGGCCGCGCGCCCCTTCAGTCGATCACGATCGACGAGATCCGCGGGCAGGGCTTCACACACAGCGCTGCGTTTGCGCGCTCCTGGAACAACAACCTCTCGCTCTCGAGGAAGGCATGCGCCTGGTCCGAGAATCCGGACGTCCTGGTCTTCGACTTCGTGCGCGTCGCGTCGGCCTTGCCGGTGGGAGTCACCTCCACACCCCTCCATTCAGTTGCAGCCTCAGAGGCCAGAATATGAATCACGCACTCCAGGACCGGTCCACGCCGAAGGTGGGGCTCGGCCAGCTCCTTCGCCGCAAGGATGTCGAGCGGGAGACCGGTCTGTGTCGGTCGGCGATCTACCAATACATGGCGGAGGGCCGATTCCCGAAACCGCTGAAGATCGGCCCGCGCGCCGTGGCTTGGCCTGCATCTGACATCGAAAATTGGAAGGCCGCGAGGCTGGAAGGGCGCTCCTAAGACGGGGCATCCAAGGGGGCATTCGGGGGGCAATCCGGGTGCTGATATCAAGCATTTCCGATGGTGAATGACATGAAGTTCGAATTCCTCCCGCTCCGCCACCGGCTGATCCAGCCAAATCCAAAGCGAATCAAAAAAGCTCCACGTTCCTAGAGCGTTACGAGCGATTCGCGTCCCCACGCGTCCTTCTCTGTCCATCGGTGACCGATTGGTAACTTGATAAGAAGTGTGGGAAAAAAGGCTATGGGAAAACTCTCTGCGGCAGCTGTGAAATCCATTACCCGCCCCGGCCGATGGGGCGACGGCGACGGTCTCTTTCTGGTCGTGCAACCAAGCGGGACCAAGAGCTGGCTGTGCCGGGTCCAAAAGAACGGCACGCGCCGCGATTTCGGCCTCGGCAGCGCGACAAAGGTCCCCCTGGCGCTGGCGCGCGAGCGAGCCGCCGAAATTCGCACCTGGGTGGAGATGGGGCTCGATCCGATTCTCGAGAGACAAAAAGCGGAAGGCGTTCCGACCTTTCGACTAATGGCTGGGCAGGTGATAGCGGCGCTTCGCAAGACCTGGCGAAACGAAAAGCACGAAGCCCAGTGGATGAGGACGCTCGAGGTCTATGCCTTTCCGCGCCTCGGGAACGTGAAAGTCAGCGAAATCACCGGGCCCATGATTCGCGAAGTGCTGATGGCAATCTGGCTCTCGAAGCCGGAAACGGCCCGGCGCGTCCGGCAGCGTATCGGGACCGTGCTGGATTGGGCCTATGCCTCAGGGTACCGGGACAGCGAAGCGCCGATGCGGGCGATCTCCAAGGGCCTGCCCCGGCAGCCCAAAAAGGACAATCACTTCGAGGCCATGGATTATGACAGGGTGCCTGCGTTCCTAGTCAAACTCAGCGCGCGCGAATCGTACGGTAGATTCGCATTGCACTTTGCCATCCTGACGGCGGCCCGGTCCGGCGAGGTGCGAGGCGCCACCTGGGACGAGATCGATCTGGAGGCGAAGCTCTGGACGATCCCCAAACAGCGCATGAAGGCGCAGCGCGAGCACGTGGTGCCGCTCACCGCACCCGCAATCCGGATTCTCGAGCGCTGTGCCGAACTGCGCCACCCGCGCTGCCCGCTTCTGTTTCCGGGCCTTCGGCGCAATGCGCCGCTTTCCGATATGACCCTAACCCAGCTTCTCAGGGACATGAAGCAGTCATCCACGGTCCACGGATTTCGCTCGTCCTTCCGGGACTGGGTCAGCGAGGAGACCCAGCATCCCGGAGATGTCGCCGAAGCCGCGCTGGCGCATCTCGTGAAGGACAAGACCGAAGCCGCCTACCGGCGCGGCAATCTGCTCCAGAAGCGGCGGATCATGATGGACGATTGGGCCGCGTTCTGTTGTCAGAACGAGAGTGGCAGCTTGGATGCCTCCGCTTCCGCCGACGAAAGTGAACTGGATCACGAAGAGTGAAAAAATCCCTGTAGACAGCGGGATAGCGCTTCACTTAGCCGTTTCCGAAGTATTGAACGGGGGCTCAGTTGAAGAAAGCTGTTTTGGCGGTTGTGGCCGCGATCGTCGTCGCGGCCGGTGGCTGGTACTGGCTGTCGCCCGGTCTGGCGATGAAGGGGCTGCGCGACGCGGCGCTGGCGGGCGACAAGGACGAATTGCGCGAGCGTGTCGATTTTCCCGCCATTCGCGAATCCTTGAAGAGCCAGATGCGCGCGATGGTGACCGCCGAACTGGCGAAGGAGAAGGACAATCCCTTTGCCGCGATGGGCATGGCTTTTGCGGGCGCTATCATCGACCCCATGATCGATGGTGCCGTTTCGCCCGAAGGCATCAAGGTCATGGTCGAAAGCGGGAAGATGAAGGCTCCGGGGCAGCCGGTAGCCGATCAGACCAAGGGCGAAGAGGCCCAGTGGCAGATCGAGCGGCGAGGGCTGGACCGCTTCACGGCGCATCCGAAGGCACGGGACGGCGAAAAGGCACCGACGCTCATCTTCAAGCGCGATGGCCTGGGATGGGAGCTGGTGGATATCGAAGTGCCTGCGCCGGCAGACAAAACGCAGGCGGGCAATTGATGCGCGGCGCCTCGGCGTAGCGTTTACCTGCTTACAGGGATTGGGCGGAGGAGCGGGGGCGTTTCGGTGTTCCCGGCCTCGCCTCGTCTAATCCAGGTGCCTGAACCTTCGAACCGATCTCTTTGGAGGACCGCTTACGCGGCGTGCTTGGCTGCTGCCGCGTATCTCGAAGCCGGTTTGCTCTCTTGTCGCGCGGATTGGCTCGTGCAGGATAGCACGCGAAAAGTGAACTCGCCGGTCTCGCGGGTCTCGAGGCCGAGACAGGCCTGTTTTCCGTCGGTCAACTGCGTGAGCAGCCTGTTTATGACGGAAGGCGGAAGGATCATGTCGACTTCCACGCGGTCCTCATAGACCCGGCCGATACCCAGAGTGTCCGGACTTCTGAATACGGTGCCCGGCTCGTTCAAATATAAGCGAACTTCCGCCCCTGTTCGGACCCATGGGTTCGAAGAGGTATCGTCTGCGACCTGACCGAGAAGCTCGCCGTCGGCAAGCCGCTCGACCTTGATCTTCAAATCCGCTCCGTTCACTTTTATTCCCCTCGATTCGTCGCCATAATACACCCGCTCATCGCAATATTAAATGTGTCATTATTTGCGATAAGGGTCTATTCAGGCTCGGTTTCCTGAGAGGCGCTTCGTTTTTTGCGCGGAAAATTTGCAGCAAAATGCTCGGGAGCAGAGATCGGCATGGCTGATTCGTTCGCGACCTGGGCCCAGCGGAAATGTTGCAGGACTCGCCTCTAGCGAAGCGGCTTGGGCTGCGGAAAGAAGCTTGCGGAGTAGCCGTCGGAGTTCCTGGGCCCCGCTGTGTCAGTGAGGGGGCGCCTCGTCCCTGCGCCACACGCCCTTGCGCAGACGCTTGATGCTCGTGCCGCAGTTTGCGCACGAGCTCAGATAGTGGCCCGAGATGTCCCATTTCGCATCATGGCGAATGGGTTCGTGACGGTTCAAAAGGCATCGCACTGCCTGCGGGAACATCTGCATGCGACTATCCTTTCGAGACACGCTCAAATAGCTCTGACGCGGATTCTTGCAAAGCAATCCGCATCGATCCGTAAGCTGAACAAATTTAACATTAACACAAGGTTACAATTTGCTGCAGCGCAAAATTCCTGACGGAAATCCAGCCAATCGAGCCGTCCGAAGATCATCCTTAATTGGTATTTTGATGACAAATTTTTGGCGAGATTTCGGTTCCACAGTCTGGCGGATGAGTCCAACGGGTGGTCCCGTTCTTGAATTTCGGCGAGGGGTAGGTTTCGCTGTTTAGAGAGGCGGGTGGATGGGGCCCCCTGCCACTGCCGGCCTCTTTGCCGTGTTCGGATCCGGGCGGCTGTGTGAGCAATTCCAAGGCAAGTGATGAGGCAAAGTCGGGCTGCCCCGCGCGGGCGCGCGGCCGGGCTCTATCTCGCTTGCGCTCGACCGAGCCGCCTCACGGCGTCTCGTCCCTTCGGGTGACGATCCCTTGCAGGGGGCGGGGCCTGCGGTCCCGCAAGCAGACATCGCGCGTGTGCGCGATGGCGCCTGATTGGCCTTCCGGCCTGGCGGGGTGGGCGTCGCTCATCCTCTAGGCCCGCCGCGGCGCGGTGCAAGGCGAGCAGGCTCGCCTCCTCCATTCCATTCCGGCCCTGCGGGTGCACCGCGCCTCGATCGGCGTGCCTGCCGGATCGCTCCTGCCGCCCACCCCGCCGTCCGGCGGCCAATGCGCGGTTAGAAAAGGAGTGAAGGACAATGGAACTGAAGCACATCGAGCTTGGCCGTCTGTCGGTCTCCGAGCTCAACATGCGGGGCACCCGCAAGGCCTGCGATATCGCCAATATCCTGCCCTCGGTCAGAGCACGGGGCGTGCTGGTGCCGCTCATCGTTCGCGAACTGGCGGGCGATGCTGCCGGTTTAAGCGGCGAAGGTGAGGGCGGTGATCACTCTCCCGCCTATGAAATCCTTGCAGGCAAGCGGCGCTATCATGCGGCTCTGACCTTGGCCGAGGAAGGCGGCGGCATCGAGGACCTGCCCTGCGCGGTGCTGGAACCCGGCGACGATGCAGCCGCGCTCGAAGCTTCCCTGATCGAGAACATTGCCCGGCTTGATCCCGACGAGATGACCCGGTGCGAAACGTTCGTGCGTCTCATGCGGGAAGGGCGGTCGGTCGAGGACGTGGCCTATACCTTCGGGCTGACCGCCTTGCAGGTGAAGCGCACGCTGGCGCTGGGCAACCTGATCCCGCGTCTGCGCAATCTCTACCGCTCGGAGAAGATCGATCCGGTTTCCCTCCGGCATCTCACCATGGCGTCGAGGTCCCGGCAGCGCGAATGGCTGGCCCTCTTCGATACCCCCGGCGCCTATACGCCCACCGGTTTTGCGCTCAAGGCATGGCTGTTCGGAGGGGCATCGATCCCGACCTCGTCGGCCCTGTTCGATGTCGAGGCCTACGCAGGCGAGATCGTCGCGGACCTGTTCGGCGCCGAGCGCTACTTCGCCTCCACCGAGGCTTTCTGGGCAGCGCAGATGGAAGCGGTCGAGGCCAGGGCGGCGGATCTGCGCGAACATGGCTGGCCCGAGATCGTGGTGATGCCGCGCGGCGAGACTTTCCATTCATGGGAGTACGAGCACGTCGCCAAATCGAAAGGCGGCAGGGTCTATATCGCTATCGGCCATCGCGGCGATGTGACGATCCACGAAGGCTATCTCACCGCCAGAGAAGCGCGGCGGCTGGAACGCGGCGAAGCAATCGAGCACCCGGTTCGCCCCGAGGTATCGAGTACGGTCAATGCCTACATCGACCTGCATCGCCATGCGGCAGTGCGGGCAAGGCTGGCGGGCGATCCCGGCCTGTCGCTCCGGGTCATGGCCGCGCATGCGATTGCCGGTTCGCCGCTCTGGCACGTGCGGATCGAGGACCAGCGTGCGCCGAACGATGCGGTGGCGGAGAGCGTCGAGGGCTGCGTTTCCGAAACGGCATTCGATGCCGGGCGGCGGCAGGTTCTTGCGCTGCTGGGATTGAACGGGGAGACGCCCACTGTCACCGGCAGCGATCCGGATGGCGGCGATATTTGCTGTCTGCTCCTGCGTCTGATTGCGCTCAGTGACGAACAGGTGATGGCCGTGCTGGCTGTCGTCATGGGCGAAACGCTGGCGGTCGGAACCAGCCTTGTCGACCTGCTCGGGCGGCATATGGGCGTCGACATGGCGGCTGTGTGGCAGGCGGACGATGCCTTGCTCGATAGTATCCGCGACCGCGAGGTCATGGGGCTGCTTCTGACCGAAGTGGCGGGTGAAACGGTCGCCGCCGAGAACGCGAAAGCTGCCACCAAGATCCAGCGCACATTCATCCGGGATTGCCTTGCGGGCGAGCACGGACGGGCGAAAGTCGAGGGTTGGGTGCCGCGCTGGATGGCGTTTCCGGCCGCGACTTACACCGCGCGCGGGGGTGTCGGCAGTGCCGAGCGGTCGCAGCGGATTGCGATGCTGCTGGCAGCGGAAGCCACGAGCAAGTGCGACGCCGATCAACCCCACAACCTGCCGCACGCGGCCTGACCCGGAAGCCCGGCTGCGCGCAGCGGGGCCGGGATTTCCCTCCAAGGGAGATATGAAAATGGAACAGAAATCCGATCAAGCCGCCAATTCACAAGGGCTGGCACGCATCGAAGCTGCACTGGCCGAACTGCCGGAATTGCAGAGGCGAATCTTCCTCGCCCGATGTGTCTATCACATGGAGATGCACGAAATCGCCCGTCAGACGGGGCTCTCCGAGCGCGAGGTCCGCAGGCTCATGGGGTGCGCCGTCAAATGCATCGTCCGAAGCATTATCGGATGTGCAGGCCTCGATAGGGAAGGCCGCGACGAAGCCGCGCAGCTTCGGGACTCTGCGAACGGAGCATGAGGGAAATAGCCCGGCGACGTGAGAGCGCTGCCGGGCTTCCCGCCATCGGGAGATCGCAAATGGACAAGGAACCGAGCCCGGAGCTTTTGGCCCGGCTGGAAGCCGCCATGGCTGCATTGTCAAAAATCGATAGGGAGATTTTCCTCGCCGCGCGTCTGGACGGCATGAGCTATGTGGAAATCGCGTGGCGGACCTGCCGTTCGGTGAAGGACATCGAGAAGCGGATGAGCAGGGCAATCGGAATCATCACGCGCATACTGGAAGAAGGCGGCGGCCCATGAGCCTGCCGTCTTTTCCTTGCGCCTGCCGCCCCTTATGCCCCACAGTCGAGCCAAGCCCATGAAGACCGATCTCGACCATCTCCCCGACCGCAAGCGCCACGATCTTGAGCGCGTGGTGCAGATCATCTTTTCGGAATTCGAGGATGCGCGCGCGCTTTCCACGCAGAAATGGAAGCGGGAGGGGCGGATCGCCCAGATCATCCTTTATGGCTCCTATGCGCGTGGGAACTGGATCGAGGATCATCTCGGCGGATACTATTCGGACTACGATATCCTCGTCATCGTCAATGACGAGCGGCTGGCCGATCCCGAATATTGGCACCGCGCGCAGGATCATCTGATGCGCGAATATGGCATCGCCAAGCGCATCTCCGCGCCGGTCGGCATGGTCGTCCACAGCATGGCCGATGTGAACGGTCAGCTGTCGCGTAGCCGTCCCTTTTTCATGGATGTCGTGCGGGAGGGCGTGGTCCTCTACTCGCTCGAAGAGCAGCACTTCGAAATGCCCAAGCCGTTGGATACGGCGGTGGCTTTCTTGGAGGCCGAGCAGAACTACAAGCAGTGGTTCGAGAGTGCCACCCGTTTCGTTGATTTGGCGGGCGATGCCCTCAAGCGGGATTACAAGAACCACGCGGCGTTTTTGCTGCACCAAGCGACCGAGCACTGTTACCACACAGTGTTGTTGACGCTGACGCTCTACAGCCCGAAGTCACACAACATCGAATTCCTGCGCAACAAGAGCGAGGATCTCGTCCGCGATCTGATCCCGGTCTGGCCGCGCGATGGCAAGTTCGTGCGGCGCTGTTTCGAACTGCTGCAGCAGGCTTACGTCAAGGCAAGATACTCGCCCTACTACACGATCCGGGACGTGGAACTGGAGTGGATCATCGAGCGCGTGGAACTGCTTCACGCGTTGACCAAGGAAGTCTGCGAAGCTCACCTCAAGAAGAACGGCAGCCGCACCTAGGTAAGTTCGTTCCCGCAAAATCGAGCGCCAAATCCAGGGCGTCGCCGTAACCGGCGACGCCCTTTTCTGTCGGGTTCTCATTACGGGAAGGCGGCGTGATCCGATCAATTTGCCGCTCAAAATCGCTCCCAATGCCGAACCGCTTGCGGATGGATTTGTGACCATGTCGGCACCTGCAGGCGAGACCAAATCGGGGAGCACCGACCCGAAATCACCCATCACGACCTGTCTTGAAAGACCGGCGAAAATCTCCGCTGACCTTAGACAGCAGCATCGAGCAGGGTGCTTGATGTTGCCGCGCGCGTGCCGAGCGAGGACGTCTTGGCGCTGCTGGGGAACATGGTGGGGGAGAGGGTGTGGAAGGCAGGGGAGGGTAAGAAGGGGGAGGGCAAGTTAAAAGGCGTAGTCTCGCGCTGCGATCCAACTCATTGTCTGCACATCGTTTTTTACGAGATTTCGGCGGGTTCCTGGCCTCGCCATGCCTCCACCGCCAGATTTTTGGCCCCAGAAATGGCGGATTCCTGCGCCCTTGGGACTCGCTGACAGTGGAGGCCCTTGAAGCAACGCGCGCGCAATCCCTCATCGAGGGCTTTGCAAGCGAGGTACGCGCGATGGATGACAATTTCCTGGTGTGGCTTGGCCACATTGGCAAGGAGCGTTCCTTCCGAAATGCTCTGCGGCGGGCGGTCAATCAGGCCGGGGGAGGCCGACGCACTTCTGGAAGCGGAAAGGCCCGCTTTGTTGGAAGCCGGATCGGCCGCGGCGCTGCTCCAGGACGGATGCTGGCAAATCGTGACGACTTTGGTGCGTCCGGTGCGCACCGGGTCATCGTCAAGGTTCGCTATGTGAAGCTCGCTGGAAAGGGCGCGAAGGCTGCCATTGCCCATCTGCGTTATCTGCAGCGCGACGGCACCACCCGCGAGGGGGAGCGCGGCACGCTCTACGGCCGCGAAATCGATGCCGAGGATGGCAAGGCATTCCTCGAACGCGGAACTGGCGATCGCCACCAGTTTCGCTTCATCGTCTCGCCGGAGGACGGCCAGCATTACGAGGATCTGAAGCCACTGACGCGCCGTCTGATGCAGGATGTCGAAACCGACCTCGATACCCGCCTCGAATGGGTGGCGGTCGACCACTACAACACCGGCCATCCGCACACGCATATCGTCGTGCGCGGCGTCGATGATCGGGGCAAGGACCTCGTCATCGCCCGCGATTACATCAGCAGAGGCATCGCCGCCCGCGCTTCCGATATCGTCAGTCTCGATCTTGGACCGCGCACCGAGCTGGAAATTCAGCAAGCGCGGCGCTCCGAGATTTCAGCCGAGCGCTTCACCCGGCTCGACCGCACTCTGTTGACCTCGCTCGATGAGCAGGGGCTGGCACCGGCCTGGCATCGCGACTCGTTCGAACAAAGCGTGCGTGCTGCGCGGCTTGGCACGCTCGCGCGGATGGGGCTCGCTGTCGAGGAAGAGAAGGGGCGCTACCGCCTCGACCCCGATCTCGAGAGTACGCTGCGGATAATGGGCAAGCGCGGCGACATCATCGCCACCATGCATGATCGCCTGAAAGCGCGACCCGAATTGGCGCCGCATGACTATACGATCTTCGAGCCTGGCAACGACCACGTGATTGTCGGCCGAGTGGAAGCGCGAGGCCTGTCCGACGAGCACCAGGATCGCCACTACATGATCGTCGAGGCGACCGATGGTCGAACCCATTACGTCGATCTCGGACACGAACTGGCCGACGGTGCCATGCAGGGTCGGCTTGTCAGGGTCGAGCAGGCGCGGTTCGGCACCCGCATTGCTGACCGCAACGTCGCCGAGATCGCGGCCGCCAATGGCGGGATCTACAGCATCAGCAAGCACCTTGCCCATGACCGCACCGCCAGGCGGGAATTTGCCGAAACCCACGTGCGCCGCCTTGAAGCCATTCGGCGGGCTCAGGGCGGGGTGGAGCGCCAACTCGACGGGACCTGGAAGATCCCGGAAGATCATCTGAGGCGCGTCGAACAGTACGAACAGCGCCTGGCACAAAACCGCCCGGTCAAGGTGGGGGTTCTGGCCGAGCGTCCACTGGAGCAGTTGGTTCAGCACGACGGTCCGACCTGGCTGGATCGGCAGTGCATCGCCCAGGATCCCGAGCAGCTTCAGGGGCGATTGGGCGGCGAAGTTCGTGGCGCTCTCCAGCAGCGCCGGCAATGGCTCATCGAACAGGGCCTAGCGGAGCAGGAAGGCAGCACAGTTCGTTTCAGGGCAAATCTGCTCGCCAACCTGCAGCAGCGTGAGCTTCGCCGTGTCGCTGGCCAACTCTCCGAAGAACTGGGGCTCCCGTTTGCTGAAAATCGGCATGCCCATGTCGAGGGAACCTATCGCCGGGCCATTGAGGTCGGCGGCGAGAAGTACGCCCTGATCGAGAAGTCACGGGAGTTCACGCTGGTGCCTTGGCGGCCCGAATTGGAAAGGCACCTCAACCAGGAGGTGTCCGGCCTTGTGCGGGGAGCGGGGATCACGTGGCGGCGCGGGATCGATCGCGGCGGCCCGGAAATCTCGTGATCGTCACGAGATGCACCGGAAACTATCCTCGGTGCATCCGTCGGTGTCTATGACCGGAATTTGCCGGCTGGCATTCTGGCGCGCATGCAGACGCGCAAGACCCGCCATCAGCTTTACCTGCCCGACCATTTGTCGGCGCGGCTTGATGCATTGGCGGCGGAGCCCAACAATTCCAAGACGGCGATCATGACTGAGGCGCTCGGCGCTTGGTTCGAGCGCCGCGAAGATGTCGAGGCCGAGCGGCAGTTCGGGAAGAAGCTGGAGCGGCAGGCGAGGGCGGCCGAACGAATGGAACGGAGGCTCGATTACCTTACCGAGGTGGTCGGGCTCTTCGTGCGGCATCAACTGACACTGACCGCGCATCATCCTGCATTCGATGCGGCGACCCGAAAACTTGGCCTGGCACGTTACGACGCATTCGTCCGGCTGGTCGGGGAGCAGGCGACGAAAGGGCAAGGCGGAAGGGGGAGTGGGAATTCGACGTCAGGCGAAGGAGAGAAATGATGGACGACGAGTGGACGCGGGCTGTGAGCAACAAACACGACAATCAATCGCTGACCGAGCCCTTGGCGGTCCGTATTCCCGAGGCATGCCGTCTCACGGGGATTAGCCGTTCCAAGCTCTACGAGCTTATTGCCGACGGCCAAATCGAGATCGCCAAAATCGGATCCATGACCCTGGTGCCTCTGGACAGCTTGCGGGGGCTGATCAGGCGAACACGCAGGTTTACCGATTAGTCCGCGCGCCGATGCTGCCGGAGCAGCTAATCAATTCCGTGAGAGAATGGAGGTAATACTTAATTTCCTGGCTAGAATCGATCTGCAGGGTTCAGACTATTTTCCGCATGGACATCAAGTTTGGCATCTTTTCATGGAGGAAAGCTTGGAGGTTAGGCCATCATCCGTCGCTGCACACACAGTCACTTCGGCACTTGAGCGTGCCGCCCGGGCCTTGTGTTATGTTCATGGAATACACCCGAACGAGCGCATGGGCGGCAATCCAAGTTGGATGCATTACCTGCCCGAGGCCCAAGCCGTTTTAGAGGCTGTGCGCGACCCGTCGAGCCGGATGAGCGATGCGGGTAAGGATGAGCTAAATTTGAAGTGCGGGCGCCAGATCGACCAGCAGGACCTTGAAAGTGCTTGGCGCGCTATGATTGATGCCGCCCTGGCGGAGAGGTGAAGAAATAGGAAGTGATGCTATTTGGAGCTCGGATCGGCGATCTGCGTTTGCGCATGTTTGAATACGCGCTGGTCAAGATAGAGCGGCGTTCGTTGGGCAGTCTTCAGATTCAATGGTGTAGGAGCACCGTCTAAGGGTTGGCCTCCCACACCATTCTGAAATTTCCCGGCTCAGCCCTTGCGGCCGATGAACACCTTTTCTCCGCGCATAAGCCCAAATTTCACGGTGTCGTCACCGTTTGCGCCGTACTCTTCTATTTTGAACCCCGGTGCCGACAGACGGGTGCGATAATCCCGGCCGAAGAAGCGCACATGGTCGTTTTGGCCGAAGTGCAACTCGCGATCATATCCTGATCGGACGGCATCATTTTCGTACGTCTCATCCCAACCCTCAACGATTGGCACCATGGCGATCAACGTCCCGCCCGGACGAAGAATGCGATGGAGCTCAGAGATCGCTTTTGAGTCGTCGACATGCTCCAAGACGTGATTGGCGATAACCACGTCGATTGACGCCGAGGGGACGTCAATATCCTCAAGATTCAGAACGATGTCGGCAACGCCCGGCATGATATCGGCAGATATGTAATCGGCGGCGATCCCTTTAACGAGCTTCTTGATCGAAGGTTCTGGTGCGAAGTGCAGAACCTTGTCTTCCGGATTGATCAGCTTCAGTTCGTCAATCGCGATTTTAAGAAGTCTATGGCGCTCCAGAGAAGCGCAATTGCCGCACTTGGCGTCGAACCTGGGAGGAGAGCCGTACGCAGGAAAGCGTCCGTGGTAACCACAAAGCGGGCAATCTCTCGGCTGAATACCTGAGAGCTTCGGAATCATACTTATGCCGTAGGCAACCGACCGAACTTGGTTGCGTATTCCCATATCTATCTAGCCCCCGAATGACGTTGGCCCGACGATGTCTACGTTCTGATCCGAAGTCAATTCGAAGGGCTAATTGTCATCTTTCCTTTGAGCTCTATGGGCTTGCAGTGGCCAACAAAACAGTCCTGGTGACGGCCATCTGCTGATCTCTATCGTAAGCGTGTTCGGCGAATCTTGCTCTCGCAGTTCCAATCGAGCTGAGAATAGGAGCCAGGAACAGAAATTGGTAAACCGGCTCAAAGAACACGATGTTCAATGCAAATCCGAAAATACTTGCGATAAACAAGGCTGTGCATTGGGTTGCCCATTTGGAATATTTACCACTCTGTATCAAGGCCCAGAACGAATTTGAGATCAGCAAGATCGCAAGGGCCAAGGCTGCAAAACCAGCTTGGTAGGCGACATTTAGGAAAAAATTGTCAACAATAACCGGCTCGACGCCCCTAATGTCTACACCTTGAACTGCACCCGTTCCCAAGCCGAGATCTTGCCAACGATTTGAGAGCAGATCCTTCCAGGTGTTGGCACGCGTCGCCATCGTTGACGTTTTTCCGTACAAGCTCTGATCGCGTGTCGTGGAGAAGTTCGTCATCACCGAAACCACAGGTACCGCTACTACGAAAGCCGCAGCGAGGAGGCCGGTTGTCGTGATTTTCCAACGCCTGACTTGGCCTTGCCCTCCAAAGAACAGCCGCATTCCGAGAAGGGCAGCACACATAATGATGCCGTTGCGATTGAAAGTGAAGGCGAGCACGGCAACTGCTACCGCCGCGAGTGCCATCCAGAGATTGCTACGTTTCGGCCGGAAAATTGCTTGAGAAACGATCCAAGTGCAAAAAAGCGCAAGCGCGAAGGCGGAATAAAAAACGCCGGGCGCGCGGACAGAGAAAGTACCCGCGGCAGTTTGCAACGGGTACGCAATAAGTCCAGCCTTATACAGCCGAAGTAAGGCATTGGCAGCTGCCCATTTGTCAAATGCAATGTAGGCGATTTGCATCAAGGCAATGCCCAAAACACAGAAGACAATAGACAAAACATGTCTGCTTTTTGCAAAGTAAGCATTCAAATTATAGGCAGTTGCAGAGGTTAATGCCGCCATAGGCATCAGGAATTGGACAAGAGTAATGCCGAAAAAATCGCGTACCGTAATTAGTTCGCGCGGAACTAAATGCATCGTCACGCTTGCAAACAAAATCGTAATTAGGCCGATCCACCCAAGCGCGAGATAATTTCGAGCATGACTTTCGAAGATGCGGTAAATGTTAGTTACGATCAGGATGCCTAGAACTGCGGCAGTCACAGCCGAAAATGGGATCGGAAAATTTGTCTGGTATTCAATTACGCGCAACGCGTCCTTGAAAATCGCAAGATACAGCGCAACCGTAAAGAGAAGCGGTGGGAGCGCTCTTTCGGCACTACGTGGCCTTCGCGCCAAAAGGGTACTCGGAATTCTCCGATCAATCATTCGTATAAACCTCGAGGGGCGAAGTCGGAAATGGAGGGGCAATTGGCTTGTCTCGGTTCCATGTCCGAGATTCCCATCTCAACATCGCCTTGCCCGCAGAGTCGCGTTCTTTCACAATCTTTGTCTGCATTTGCGGCAAGTTAGAACGAACCTTCGTCATTTCTGGGGCTAGGGTAATTGCCGGCAATTGCCCAATCTGTTGCAGAGAAGCATCGCTGACAATCCAGCGCCCCAGCCCCTTTGGCGAGCGATACGACTGTGTCAATCGCCCATTTTCCCAAACTACAGGTTCCACGCCGATTGCGAATGCAAATGATCCCTTGCCGCCAAAGTCCCACTTGAAATCCCAGTTGCTGACGGGACGAGTAACCCATTTTCCGGCCTCGAACCTCGCATTGAAAATCTGAGAATGGTTGCTGTCGTCATATCGATGGTAGCTTACTACCGCCCGCTTTTCAGCGTCGAAGCCGATAGCCAGCAAGCCATTCAGGATACCGCCGCCAGGCTGGACATGATCAATCACATCCGCGGTTTTGAGTGTGATTGGAAGTCGCAGGGGAACGCCATCTGCTGTCTTCCAAACCTTCAAATCGTCCGAATATGCATAGCTAGGGTCGAGGTTCGCAGCTGCATCAAGAGCAGCTCGCCAGACCCATGCCAGATGATAGCGTCCGTCGGGTCCTTTCGTGATGTCGGTCGGGTAAGCGCTGCGTACTCCCTCACCGCTAATAAGGCCGTTCGGCGTCAGGTCCGACCAAGTGCCTGTGTTTGGATCATAACTCTTCAGTCGCAGATCACCTGACGCACTTTTGCCGTTCCGGTATGAGAGAATCAATTTGCCGCCAGGCCCGTCAAAGAAAGTCGGATAGGTCATCGAGCTTTCGGCCAACCCGGTTAGCGACGGCACGCGTTCGAACGTCGTGAGATCAAACGGCTTCTTGGTCCGGAAATAGGTCAACGGTGAGTCGTGCATGTTCGCAAAAACGTGGACTCTTCCGACGGAATCGACTGTCATTGCGATACCATTGTGACTGTCCCACCCCAAGGTTGAGGGGAGAGTCGCTGAAACCAACTGGTTGCTCTTCAAATCGCGTCGCGCCACAACGAGCCGACGTGACGCATCGTAAAAGGCGGCGAACTGGTATTGCTGCCTCGTTACGACGGCGAATTGAACCGGAAACCCGCCCCACGCCTGACCGATAATCGCTCCCTTATCGTCGCCGATTTTAGCAACGGTCTTTGCAATGCAAATTGAGGTTGGTGGGCAGGAGTTATCTGGTGCAGCGCTAAGTGCGGTTGCACTCGCAACGAGTGTGATCAGCATGCCGTGTGATTTCATGGTTCATCCAAATTCGATGCCCGAGGCGAACACATCTACGATGGAAAACATAGCAGACGTGCCCACCGCGAAAGATCCAATCGTATGCAGTCCATCCAATACGGCGGCGATTCGATCATCATCTATCGTCGCCACCTTCATGGCCAGCGTGCGAACAGTCTATTACAGGGTACTTCTAGCACGTTGAAACGCCAGTGTTCCGTCTCGCGCTGATACGACCGTTTACAGAATTCAGCAATCCACTCATCCCTGCTCGGCACCTCAAATCGGCGGGCCGAAGAAACCGCTGGTCCCGACTTGTCGAAAGAGAAACGCATCCTGTCATCAGGTCTGCAGGATCCTTCGCGATCAACTCCTGGGCCCGGATGAACGTGGATGTAGGCCCAACCCTGTCGCGGGTGTGCAAGAAGAGTTTTGGCAAATTCCATGGTCTGCAGTGGGGCCATCAAGAGCAGCGGTTTCGCGATCTCTAGCAATTAGTGCTCAGCCGCAGCGGCGGTCGATGGCGGCAATGAGCCCATGGTGCCACTTCACGGCCATCACACCGTCGAACAGCCGCTTGAAGGCTTCCCAAATCGACCCTGCCCGCGTTCATATTCCCAGCGTGGATTACACCTGCGATACCGCATCAAGGTAAATCTGGAATTTTCTCAGAGATGTAAATTTACTTTTACTTTTAATTAGAAATATTTTCCAATCTATAAATAAGATTTTCGATGTGTTCATCCCAATAGAGGTTTTTGCTGGATGAAACAGCCAGATAAAAGTCTTCGGATTTGTAGGAGTTGAGCAAATAATTAATCTTATATATTAAATCTGAATCGGATATTTCATTGTAATTAACTACCCAATTAGAAAACTCGTCGTCCAGGTCGCCAAATTTTTTCGAAATTAATGACGGTCTATTTTCAGACAAATATTGTGTCAGTTTTATGGGGGATTCATCGTGAGATTTCTCGACAATATACGGTATAAGGCCAATCTTAAATGACCGTATAATGCTTTTTTGTTCGGAGGCGTGGTACTCTCCGCCCACGGTGACACCAGGTATCGCGCTCAGTTCTTTAAATACGTCTTTATGGTAAGCTTTGCCACGAATAATTGTCTTGTATCCCAGTGATGACAGGCGTCGAATCAAAGGTATATCGAATTTATCTGTAATAAATCCCGTGAATCCGAAATCATATTTCGGATCTTCCAGGTCAGCGGTCTCACGTGTGAAGGAATTGCGGTTATCTCGAACAAGGCGATTGGGCAGAACCAGCCCCTCTGGAAACGATTTTAGCGCGGGTTTGCTTACGCCAGTGATTATGTCGCCATATTTTCTGACGAAATCATATTTTTTTTCGACTTCAGCTTTTTGTAAATCGGTAAAAACGTTATGAATTGCAAAATTGTCGATCAAATCGTACCAGTAAACGACTGAACGATCCTCTACCAAGGATGCACTTGGTATGAAAAAGGGATGAAAATCCAAGAGCACCTTTGTATGCCCATTGGGTTTTCGCCAATTCTCCAAAAATTTGGTGTGGACGCCCATCGATGTGCGCGTCCAAAGTCGACGTTGAGTGAAAGCGGTCACAAAATTACACGTCATTTGCGAGTAAATCTGCGTTTTGGCTCCTATCTCGGTGTGCTCTCGTTGAGTGCCTCGTCCTAGGAGGCCTTCCCCGGGAAGCTTGGGGCGCTCAAGCCAGTGAATGGAGGATACCCGTGGGTCTGAATCAAGAACGCGAAGGATCATCAGGTCGCGGACTGTAAAGCCATAGCGTCGGGCGAACTGCATAGTTCGATATGGCAGGATGGCTACGTCAATCACGCTGATTACCTTTAAGGGGGACCGCGGCGGCCTTGCCGCGGCTGCTTGCTGCGATAGAAAAAATTGCTGACACGGCGTCAACCCGGATGTTGGTGTGCACGTAGCAGGCTGCGGCCACCGCCACGCCTATGAGCGCGTTTGTCGCCGCAAGCGTGAGAGCCGCACCGACGCCGCCATAAGTGGAAATAGCAAAGATGGCTACGAGCGTTCCCAGCGCATATCCAGACGACAATATTATGGATAGAGTTCCGGTACGACCACTTATCACCATGATCGAAGATGGCATCAAGAATAGAGAGTTAATTGCTTCCGAAACAACCACAATTCGAAGAATATAAATCCCATCAGTCAGATTCTTTCCAAAGAGATTCATAAAAAAGCCCGGAAAGAAGAAGATCGAGGCCAGTACGGCAATCGATACCAGGAAAGATCCGGCTGCCATCGTGGCAGCTTCTCGTTCAACCATTAGCCTGTCGCCAGAATTCCATGCTTTCGCGAGAGAGGGCTCTCGAACATGCAAGAATGAAACGGGCACAAATTTTGCTAAGCGGATGTACCGCACTGCGATACCAAATGCCGCCGCAGACATTGATGACGAAGCATAACCAATGGCAATAAGCAATATATCAGGATACATGGACGACAAATTCGTACATAGCGCCATTTTTATCTGAGGAAGGCTTACGATCTTGCTCTTCGTATTGAGTGGCTTTCTCTCGCAGGTAAGTGTTTCGATCTTCTTATTTATTAATAAATAGACAAATATATTCGACAAAATTTGGCCCAAAACGATCGCAGTGAGTGCCAATGTTAGGGAGTAGCCGGTTACGATACCAAGAATGCCGAAAATTCCGATCGAAACCAACATCGGAACAATCGTGAAGCCCAGATCTGCAGAAAGGGCGAGGTTCAAACCTCTTGCGGCACCTGTTAAGTTCACCAAAAGGCAAAAAGTTAGTGACCCCATCAAGATGAGGGCAATTTCTAAAAAATTAAATGTGAGTGATTTATTGAAAAATATTACTGATAAGAAAATAAAAAATAAAATTGCGGAATTTTGGAGGCTCGCCCACTGAGCTCGGCGGACGATTTGTTTGGCTTCATTTCTGCTCCCTGCGCCGGGTAGTGTCAGGGAAAGGGTGCGATCTCTCCCTAGGCTACCCGTTTGACCGATAACCCGCATTTGGCTTTGACCGACCATAGCCAGTCCACCGATGGCCGGACCCAGCAGCCTAAACGCCACCCATTGCCATGCGAAGGATGCCGTGGCTCCCGTGATTTTGAGGCCTACCGACATCAGTACGCGCGCGTTGCGGGAGGATAGCAATTCGGTAGGTTTCACCGGTCGGAACCTATGTTGTATCGAGCAGGCGGCGCTTCGCCCATTCGCTCATTGAGCCCATCGCTCAGGGCTCGCCAAATCAAACGAAGTCGGCCGAACAAAGCAGGATTGAGGCGCTGTTCGACCAGCGCTATGGACAAGCCTAATGCAAGATAAATCGCCATGTTAACCGTATATATCGTTTTATTTTTCCGGACATATCGATTCTCAAAGGCAATTCTATTTCTTATTGAATAATAAACTCTAAAATTCGGTGCACTTGAATCGAACATCGCTGGTGCTATGCTCTTCTTTTGATTCCAAGAATTGTCTATGGATCGTAAGGGTTGGGCGGAAATGAGAAGAATTCTTGCGCACACGCTTAAAAGTTTTCTAGAATAATCATAATCATCGCAATAAACGAAGAATGTCTTATCGGGGAGAGGGGCTTTCCTCGCAATTGCGATCGGGATTGCTAGTCCTGCATACGGCGCGTGATCAACCGTTATCGGCGCGCTCGCTGCGTGCGGCCCTCTATTCGATTTGGGTCTCGTGATGTGAAAGTCATGAAAGGAATTTGGTCGCGTGTCTCCCCTGCGGGCACCAGAAAGAATTTTCCTTTGCTCGGGTCGATCATCGCGCGGCAACAGGAAGATCGTATCCTTACCATGGACGAAAATGGAATTTTGAAGATCGCTCAGCGTACCAGTGTCGAGTACCAAGTCGTCGTCGATTAGGATGATGTAATCAATGGCGTCTAATGATCGGGCAGCGCTTATTCCATCGTGATATCCCCCGGCTGAGCCGGTGTTATGAGATCGACGAATTATGGTTAGCTTTTTTGATATTTTCGATTCCGGCGAAAATTCCACCGGTGGCGTACTGGCATTATCGACAATGATGATCGCCTTCACTTCTGGCAATTCGGCGGCAGCCGAAATAGATCTCGTCAACAAGTCGTGACGCGCGCCGTAAGTTACCGCAACGATCGCAATCGAAGGTATGTTCATAGTTATACTCAAACCTTCTTTCGCAGAAGGCGAAGGCTATCGACAAAAAATGCCAAAACGATAATCATTACTTATCCTTCCGACAGTGCCGAATGATAAGCCGAAGATTTCGGGGATGTTACCTGTTCGATCATTTCTTGGTAGGCGTTGAGAATCATTGGCCAAGTAAATTCGTCGTTCCAGCGTTCTTGTGCTGCCAAACGCATTCGCGCTCGCAAGAGAGGTGATGTGATGAGCGCCTCGATTTGAGCGCAACATTCGTCCTCGTTTTTAAAATAGAGACCGGCATCGCCTGCTACCCACCGATTGAAACGGTTATCATGCGCAATTACGGCACTGTTCGCGCCAAGGGCTTCAACGAGGGATGGGTTGGTCCCGCCAACTTGATGCCCATGTACATAGGCGATACCGTATAGGCGCATTGCGCGAAGAGTCGGATTATCATAAATAGCGCCCGGAAATATTACCTCTTCACTTGCTGCGTCGAGTACTGCGCGTTGGTAAGAATGTTCTGCATTGTATTTTCCGAGGACCACCAGCTTCATACCTCGCGGTTTGCGGGAGAAAGCGCGGACAATTTCGAGTAGCGAGTTCTCTGGCTCGGGCCGTGCGATGACCGTGAGGAATCGATCGCGTTCAATCCCAAAGGGCGAGAGACGTGCCTCGTCGGCGCTTTCAATGTGATCACTGCCGTAAGGAATCATTATGAGTTTGCCGGGGCGAGTATGCTTCGCATGGTGGCGTGCTATTTCGGGATGGTCGGCAATTAGGATGTTTCCAGAGGCGGCCGCCAGGCGTTCATTAATCCACAGGTATATCTTTTGGAAAATGCTGTATTTTGCCCTTTTCCATTCGATCCCGTCCATATTAATGATGTTAAACTTACCTGTTATTCGCAGGAAGGCAGATAAAAACCCAGTGTTGTAACCTAGGGTGAGAATAACAGCGTTCTTTCGGGCGGCATCGATCGTGGACTTTAGATCGAATTCTATGGTTCCAAGAGCGCCCTCGGTCTTGACAGGAATATGAATACGCCGACAGCCTTCCCAGCTATCTTCATAGCGCTTTCCGGTTTCGCTGCCTTGGCAGTACACGGTGACTCGCCAGCCATTTTGGGCCATCCAGGGCGCAAGTCGTTCGGCGAAACTTTCAAAACCGCCGTGCGCTGCGGGAACACCGCGAATGCCGAGAATGATTAGGTGCTTTTCGGGCAATGTCGAAACCAATCTAAATTTTCAGGTAGTGCGGTCGCTGGCCGCCGGGTCACTATTCGAGTGAACAGCCAAGATCCAGGGTCAGCGTGCGACGGCTGCGCGTTCGAGAAGCGGGAGCCACCAATCTTCTCGGGTTAGGAACCAGTTTAGCGTTTCTGCGAAACCTTGTGCGAAATCACGGGTCGGTGCGTAGCCAAGTTCGACGCGAGCCTTGGTTTCATCGATCGCATAACGACGATCATGACCCTTGCGGTCGACCACAAAGGTCTTCAACTCGGCACTGTTGCGACCCTGCGCTGCGGGGGCATGCGGGAAGCGGTCAGTGAGAGTGGGGTCGTTTGCGAAAGCGTTGTCGACTGCTCGACATATTTCCTCGATCACTGCAAGGTTGGGAAGCTCTTGGCCGCCGCCGATGTTGTAGGTTTCGCCGATCCTTCCTTTCCGCAGGCAGGCTTCGATGCCGCGGCAGTGATCTTCTACGTGCAGCCAGTCGCGCACGTTCATGCCGTCGCCGTAGATTGGAAGCGGCCTGCCGTTCAACGCGTTCAGCGTGAAAAGAGGAATGAGTTTTTCAGGAAACTGGAACGGTCCGTAATTATTCGAGCAGTTACTCGTTGTCGTTTCGAGACCGTAGGTATGGTGGTAAGCGCGTACGAGATGGTCGCTTGCTGCCTTCGAAGCCGAATACGGCGAGTTGGGTGCGTACGGCGTGGTTTCGTTGAAAGCGGCATCGTTCAGCCCGAGAGAGCCGTAAACTTCATCGGTCGATACGTGGTGGAACCGATGCGGCCTGCCGGAACCTGCATCTAACCAAGCTGTTTTCGCAGCTTTAAGTAGGCTATGGGTCCCGATGACATTGGTGGTAACGAAGGCGTCCGGACCGGTGATCGAGCGGTCGACGTGACTTTCGGCTGCAAAGTGCACGATGGTGTCAATCTCGTGCTCGGCAATGGTCTTGGAAACCAGATCAGTATCGCAGATGTCGCCCTCAACGAGTGGGACATCGTCAAGCCCGTCAAGATTGTGCTTGTTGCCCGCATAAGTAAGCAAGTCGAGCACAACGACGGTATCTTCGGGTGAAACCTTGTTCCAGTAATGAACAAAATTGGCGCCAATGAAGCCTGCGCCGCCTGTGACAATAATGTTAGCCATTGATCTTGATCTCAGTAATCATCGTGCGAAGGTTCGCTCTCCAATGCGGCGCGGGGGCGCCGAGGATCGCGAATGTCGAAGTCTTATCCAGCACGGAATAGTGTGGTCGGTGGGCCGCGGTGGGATAGTCGGCTGTGTTGATCGGAATTACCGGTACGGCCTTATCTAGTAGCCCCGCTGCGAGCCCCTCCTCTTGGATGGCGACCGCGAAGTCGTACCATGAGCACGCACCCGAATCGGTATAATGGAACAGACCCTTCGTTCCGTTTCTGGCCAATGACCAAAGCGCGACCGCTAGCCCGGGGGCATACGTAGGGGAACCGATCTGGTCAGCCACTACCCCTACTTGCGGCCGCTCCGCCATCAAGCGCAGCATGGTGCGGACGAAATTTCCTCCCGTAGGCGCATACACCCAAGCCGTGCGGACGATCAGTGCGTCAGATCCTGCTGCTCTCTCGCCGGCCAGTTTCGTGCGCCCATAAACGCCGAGCGGCGCCGTGGTAGCGTCGGGCGCATAGGGGATGCCGGACAACCCGTCGAACACGAAGTCCGTGGAGACATGAACGAAATGCGCTTTTGATGCACGTGCGGCCGCAGCAAGGTAGCCAACGGCCGTGGCGTTTACTGCCCTGGCAATTTCCTCTTCGCTTTCTGCCTTGTCGACCGCGGTGTAAGCGGCGGCATTGAAGATGATCTCGGGCTGGATCTCAGCAACCGCACTCGTGACTGCAGACAGGTCGGTAATGTCGAGCGTATCGATGTCATGGCCGAAGATATCGACGCCCGCTGGAGCGGACGCGGAGAGACTTTTGCCGAGTTGGCCGTTGGCTCCGACGATCAAAACCTTCATGCTATCGGTCCCACTTGGCTCAACGGCTTGCCAACCATATCTTTGGCGGAGAGCTGGGGTTCGAGCCCTTCGAGGGGCCATTGGATAGCGACTTCGGGATCATTCCACGCCAACGAGTGTTCGCTCGCGGGATCGTAAAAGGCCGTGCACTTATATAAAAAGTCCGTTTCGTCTTCCAAGCTGACGAATCCGTGCGCGAAGCCGGGCGGCACCCAAAACATGCGCTTGTTCTGGGCGGAAAGCTCGACTCCTACCCATTCACCATAAGTTGCCGAGCCTGCGCGCAAATCTACGGCAACATCCCAGGCGCGGCCTGCCGTAACCCGTACCAATTTCCCCTGAGGGTTGGGCTGCTGATAGTGCAGGCCCCGCAACACTCCGCGTGCCGATCGGCTGTGATTGTCTTGGACAAAATCCAAATCGAGCCCCAAATCGGCGAAAATCTTGCGATTCCAGCTCTCCAGGAAAAAGCCCCGATCATCTCCGAACACGCGCGGCTCCAGCACGAGGAGATCTTCGATCTTCGTGTGAACGACCTTCACGCGCTCATTTCCACTTCAAGAATGGCTTCGCGGCTCTGTAGCAAATTCAAGAGATACGTGCCGTAGCCGCTCTTCACGAGAGGCGCGGCAATTTCCTCAAGGCGTGCGTCATCGATAAAGCCCTGTCGCCAAGCGATTTCCTCGGGGCAGGCAATCTTCAGGCCCTGACGTTCCTCAATAATGCGAACATAATTGCCGGCGTCGAGGAGTGAGGCATGCGTCCCCGTGTCCAGCCAAGCATGGCCACGGCCCATAATCTCGACCGACAAATCCCCGCGTTCCAGATAGACGCGGTTGAGATCCGTAATCTCCAGTTCACCGCGCGGACTCGGCTTGAGTTCACGGGCGATGTCGACTGCGTGGCCATCGTAAAAGTAAAGACCGGTTACGGCGTAGTTTGATTTCGGGTGTTCCGGCTTCTCTTCAATTGTGGCGGCGCGACCCTGATGGTCAAACGATACGACACCGTAGGCCTTGGGGTCGTTGACAAAATACCCGAAAACTGAGGCGCCAGTTTCACGTTCATCAGCTCGCCGGAGTAAATCCGGGAGGCCGTGACCATAAAAGATATTATCGCCCAGAACGAGTGCAGACGGATTGTGCCCAACGAATTCCGCGCCGATGTGGTAAGCTTGAGCCAGTCCAGCGGGTTCTGGCTGGACGGCGTACTGCAGGTCTATGCCAAAGCTTGACCCATCGCCAAGGAGAGCCCTGAATGCGGCCTGATCGTGTGGCGTGGTTATAATGAGAATTTCTCTAATGCCGGCCAGCATAAGAACCGACATCGGGTAGTATATCATCGGCTTGTCATAGATGGGCATCAGTTGCTTTGAGACGCCTCGGGTGAGCGGGTAAAGGCGGGTGCCAGATCCGCCGGCAAGAATTATGCCTTTTCTCAACGTGATGCCCCTTGGTCCTAGATTAAAATGAATTTTGTACTCAAGGCGATTTTAGAAGCCGGTATTTCACATGTTTGACGATGTGGCTTCTGTGCGGGACAAAAATTGAACATTCGTGTCCGCATCTCTCGAAATCGCTAAGCTAAGTACTTTGGGCCGACAAATTTCGGCTCGGGCCGTGGATGTTCGATGTCGGCGATTGGAAATCTACGCGCGGTGGGTATGCCGACACGCCCTGCCGTGATTTCGGCGGTGCCCACCTCATCGCGATTTTTCAGCGGAACGGCATTGGACAGTCCGACACAGCCTAGACTGAAAATTGCAATTCTCATTCCACTGTCATCCAAATTATTTATGGTTATCGCGAAAATTCATCGACCCAAAAATTTCTGGCACTTCCATGCGCGTCACAAACGTTAACGCGTACCTGATCCGCGCGGAGCCTATCTGGCATGAGATCAAACCACGTCAACGAGTTTATGCTGCGCTTGCACACCCCAAGAGATATACGGGGTTCTTAGCATCGCTTACAAGGTGGCCGGAGAGCGTCTCGTCTGATCGTACGCACGTGCTAAGGCTCAGACTTTGCTTGATCTATCATTAACTACACCGCGCACAGCCGCGCGGGCGCGCGCTATTTAGTTTCGCTCAGCCCGGCAAGGACTGCATTCCTGTCTCATCCCTTTGGGTGCCGATCCCTTGCAGGGGGGGGGGGGGGGGGGGGGGGGGGGGGGGCCTGCGGTCCCGCAAGCAGACATTGAGCGTCCGCGCGATGGCGCCTGATTGGCCTTCCGGCCTGGGGGTGGGGGCGTCGCTCATCCTTTAGGCCCGCCGCGGCACCGCGCAAGGCGAGCAGGTTTGCCTCCTCCATTCCACTCCGGCCCTGCGGGTGCACCGCGCCTCGATCGGCGTGCCTGCCGGATCTTGACGACATATTGAGGCAAGCGAGGTGCGTTCAATCTCGTTGCTCCGAGCGTTCCCGTTTTAAAATGGGTAACTGGATGCAGATGGATTTGTATGGATGGAATAGGAATCAAAAAATTTGAATGTAGTCTGGACAAGGACATTTTTGACCATAGAATGGATTTAGAAATATCACTGAATGGATGCATTTTGGTTGCGTGGTTTTAAGTGTGGTGTCTGTAAATTGTTTGATATATAAGATTTTGTATTAAAAAATGTATTTGACAATTCTTATAATCCCTCCCGCGTTGCGCCAGAGGGCTATTTCAAGGATTCATGAAATCAGGCGTCCGCGTTAGCGGGCATGTGAGGGGTTCTCGCCATTGCACTATCTGTCGCTGGACGGCATCTGTGGCGACGCAGTGTTGCCGCCGAGACAAAGCGCTGGGGAACTGGCTAGAATGCGGCGATATATGCGCTTGTAATCCTTCGAGAGACTCCCGTGATGCATTTTCGCGCAGCCGCTTTCCTATGTCTTGCCCTTGTTCCGTCGGCCGCGCTTGCTGACGGGCGTCCTTATTGCCCCGATCGGCCGGGTATCGGTACGCCGCCTTGTACTATCTCTCCTGGGCAGGCCTCGGTTGAGCTCGGAATTGGGGACTGGACGCTCGACAGGAGTTCGGCCGAACGGGAGGACGACTTTGGCGTGGGCGACCTGCTTGTCCGTTACGGCATTGCCGAGCATGCCGAGGTGCAGGTCGGTTGGACCATGCTTGGTTTTTCCCGCACGCGCGATCGGGCGACCGGGGAGGTCCAACATCGCAGCGGTACGGGGGATGTCACTCTGGCGTTGCGGCGTAATCTCGTCAGTCCTGATGGCTCGGGCCTGTCGGTTGCACTCATGCCTTACGTATCGCTGCCGACAGGGGGGCAGCCGTCCGGAGCGGGGGACTGGGGCGCCGGGGTGCTGATGCCATTGTCCTATGAACTCTCGGACAAGTGGAGCCTCACATCGACGACCGAGTTCGATGCGGCGGTGGACCAGGACCGCGATGGCCGACACTTTGCGTTCAGTCAGGTGATCGGGGCGTCCCTGCAACTCGGCACAGCCGTGACGGCCACGGCCGAATACCAGATCACGGCGGATCACGATCCGCAGGGGCACAGTGTCGCACACCTTTCAGGCTTGTCACTCGGCTGGCAGCCGACGGACGACCTTCAGCTCGATGCGGGCGGGAATGTCGGGCTGGACCGCGATGCCCCGGATCTGGAACTGTACTTCGGTGTGTCGCGAAGGTTTTGAAGTGAGGCGTGCGCGACGCCGTTGGTATCGCGCACGCTCAAGTCTTTTGACGGATCAGGCGTCAGGGCAAGGGCGGGTGGCCTTGCAGGTTTCGACCCACTGGATCACGTCCTCGCGGCGCTTGCCGGAGAGGGGAAGGCGCGGCATGCGGACGCGTTCGGTGCCGCGACCCATGATCGTTTCGGCCAGCTTGATCGATTGCACGAGATCATGCTCGGCATCGAGGTGTAGCAACGGCATGAACCAGCGGTAGATCGCGCGGGCCTCCTCTATATTGCCTTCGTTGAAGGCGGCGATCAGGCGCACCGATTCACGCGGGAAGGCGCTGGTGAGGCCCGAGACCCAGCCACTCGCGCCCAGCATCATGCCTTCCAGCGCCACGTCGTCGAGGCCGGCCATGACCGAGTAACGGTCACCGAAGCGGTTGATGAGGTCGGTGAAGCGGCGGGTGTCGGGCGCGCTTTCCTTGACTGCGACGATGTTCGGCACGTCGGCCAGCGCTTCCAGTGCTTCGGCGCTGACGTTCACGCGGTAGGCCGGCGGGTTGTTGTAGAGCATGATCGGCAGCGAGGTTGCCTCGGCCACGGTGCGGAAATGGGCGACCAGTTCCTCGGTGGTGGGCACGTAGACCATCGCCGGCAGCAGCATCAGCGCGTCCACGCCGATCTTTTCGGCATCCTTGGCGTAGGCGACGGCGCGTTCGGTGGTGAATTCGGAAACGCCCGCCACCAGCGGCACGCGCGCGCCCACGGCTTCCACTGCGCCGGTCAGGATCTTGCGCTTTTCATCGCCTTCCAGCGAGTTGTTCTCGCCGCAGGTGCCGAGCAGGATCAGGCCGTCGACTCCGTCGTCCACGAGCGCGGTCTGGACAGCCTGCGTGGCATCGTGATCGACCGAGTAGTCCGGAGCAAATTGCGTGGTCGCGGCGGGATAGACCCCGGTCCAGAGCGTCTTGGTCGAAGGCATCTTGCGGTGTTCCTGAAAATTGACGGAACAATTCGTATACGATATATAATCTGTGTCAGCAACGGCTTTGTGCTAGCGCGGCGGTTCAACATTACAGGAGTTCTAGGTGGCACAGGCAATCGGCGGATCGAATGCGGTCGAGCAGCTGGCGGAAATTCGCCCTTGGGCCGATCCCGCGCCGGCGATCGCGCTGGATGAGCGCATGGCCCGCATTGAAAAGGCCCGCCGCCTGACGCGCGATATCGGTGCCGAGGCGCTGCTTGTGACGGCCGGAGCCAGCCTCAACTATTTTGCAGGCCTTGCCTGGAGTGAATCCGAGCGTCTGGTGGCGATGCTGCTGCCGGTCGATGGCGCGCCGATCCTGATCGCGCCGCGCTTCGAACTGGGCACGCTGGAAGCGGGTCTGCTGATCGAGGCGGACTTCCGCCTTTGGGAAGAAGATGAGAGCCCGACCGCGCTTTTGGCCGCCGCGCTGCGTGAGAAGGGCGTATCGCGCCTCGCGATCGATCCGGCGATGAGCTACCTCTTCGTCGACCGTATCGCCAAGGATGCACCGTCGGCCACGCTCGTGTCCGGTGCGCCCGTGATCGATGGGTGCCGCATGTTCAAGTCCGCTGCCGAACTGGCGCTGATGCAGCAGGCCAAGTCGATGACGCTGGAAGTGCATCGCCGCGCCGCCAGCATACTGCGTCCCGGCATCCGCGCCAGCGAGGTCGCCCGCTTCATCGACGAGGCTCATCGCGCCATTGGTGCCCCCGGCGGCAATGCTTTCGTGATTGTCCAGTTCGGCCTTGCCAGTGCCTATCCGCATGGACTGCCGGGGGACCGCGAACTGCATGAGGGCGAGATCGTGCTGATCGATACGGGCTGCCGCGTGGCCGGTTATCACTCGGACATCACCCGCACATATGTCTACGGCGAGGCGAACGACGAGCAGCGTGCGATCTGGGAACTGGAACGCACCGCGCAGCAGGCGGCCTTCGACGCGGTCGAGCCCGGCAAGCCTTGCGAACTGGTCGACTACGCGGCGCGTGCGGTGCTGGAGAAGGCGGGGCTGGGGCCGGACTACAAGCTGCCCGGCCTGCCGCATCGCACCGGGCATGGCATCGGGCTTTCGATCCATGAGCCGGCCTATCTGGTGCGTGGCGACAAGACGCCGCTGGCGCCGGGCATGTGCTTCTCAAACGAGCCGATGATCGTCATTCCCGATCGTTTCGGTGTGCGTCTGGAAGACCACTTCTACGTGACGGAGAACGGCGCAAAGTGGTTCACCGAGCCGCAGCCGTCGATCGATCAGCCGTTCGGTTGAACGGGCCGGAATAAATCGAAAGCAGTTTCCTTGGCCCAAACCTCGTCGTCCCCGCATAGACGGGGACCCGCTTTTCTTGGCTGCGTGGCGAGAAAGATAGCGGGGCCCCGCCTACGCGGGGGCGACGGAGTGCTTTGGGCTGACGGAGCGTTTTGACTGTGGAGGCTTGGGTTTCGGTAATCGCGGCTGGACCGGACCCTCACCCTCAACCCCTAAATAAACGGAGGGGGCGGTTTCCCGCCCCCTCCTTGCGACCCGTCGGGCTCTTCTGATCCGGGGGGCAATCGCTGTCGCCCCTCTCGTGATCGTCAGGACTCCTCGTCGGGATAGGGACCCTTGCCGCCTTCGGCGATGAACTGGTCGATCCGCGCGGACAGTACCGGCAGCGGCACCGAGCCGAGCGCCAGTACCGTGTCGTGGAAGGCGCGGATGTTGAACTTGGGGCCGAGCGCGGCCTCGGCCTTGTGGCGGCCGTCCATGATCGCCATTTCGCCGAGGTAATAGGACAGCGCCTGCCCCGGCCACGCGATGTAGCGGTCCACCTCGGTCTCGATCTCGTGATTGGAGAGCGCGGTGTTGTCGTAGAGGTACTGCTGCGCCCGCTCGCGGGTCCAGCCATAGTGGTGGACGCCGGTATCGACCACGAGCCGCGCCGCGCGCCAGGCCTGGTAGCTCAGCATGCCGAACTTCTCGTAAGGCGTCTGATAGATGCCCATCTCGGTGCCGAGGCGTTCGCAATAGAGCGCCCAGCCTTCGCCGAAGGCCGAGATGTACGTTCCCCGGCGGAAGTCAGGCTGATCCTTGTTCTCGGCGGCGACCGGCATCTGGAAGGCGTGACCCGGCGCCGATTCGTGCAGCGTCAGCGCCGGCAGCGAATAGAGCGGGCGGCTCGGCAGGTCGTAAGTGTTGACGAGGTAGACGCCCGGGCCGCCGCGACCGGCGGTGTAGAAGGGCGCGATATCCGCCGGCACGGGGATGATGCCGAAGCGCTGGCGCGGCAGGTGGCCGATGAAGCGGCCGACCTTGCGGTCCACTTCCTTGGCGGTCCAGGCGGCGCGGTCCAGCAGGTCCTGCGGGGTCTTGGCGTAGAATTGCGGATCGGTGCGCAGGAATTCGAGGAAGGCGGGCAAGTCGCCGTCGAACTTGGCCTCCTTCATGGTCTCCAGCATTTCCGCGCGGATCTTGGCCATTTCCGACAGGCCGAGCTGATGGATTTGCTCGGGGCTCATGTCGGTCGTCGCGTATTCCTTGATGACCGAGCGGTAGTAGGCCTTGCCGTCGGGCAGGGCCTCGGCGGCGAGCGTCTTGCGGGCGCCGGGAATGTACTTGCCGCGTACGTAGGCCAGCAGTTCCTTGTGCGCGGGGATCACCGATTCCCGGATCGCCTTCAGCCCTGCCTCGCGCAGTTCGGCCTGCGTCGCGGCGGGAATGGTCGCGGGCATGGCCCTGAACGGCTCGAAGTAGGCCGTGTCCTCGGCCGCCTTGTCGGCCACCGAGGCAATCGAATCGTCGCGGCCGTACAAGGTGACATGCGGCGAGGTGAAGCCGCGCGCCAGACCGGCCTGCATGTTGGCGATCTGGTCGTGGAAATAGCGCGGGAATTCGTTCATCAGCGCGATGTAGCGCCGGTATTCGTCTTCGCTGGAGAACGTGCGGCGGCCAACGCTGGCAAGATCGCTCCAGAAGCTGGAGTCCGAATTGAGCGGCTTTTCCCACTCGCGGAACTGCTGCTGGGCGATCAGCGCATCGATCTGCACGAGGTAGACTTGCTGGTCGATACGCACGGTGGGCGAAAGCTGGTCGGCGGGGATCGCGGCAACCTGCTTGCGCACGTCCTGCCAGTAGGCGAGCCGCGCGGCCTGGGTCTTGGGGGTGACGTCCGGCAGATGCGCGCGCAAATGGCCCGGGCCGTCATCGTCCTCACCCAGTTGCTCGCTGCGCCAGGCCCATTCCTTGTCGGTGATCGCCTTGAAGCGCGCGTCGGCCGTTGCGCCGGCGTCAGGCGACGGGGCCGCTGCCGGAGTCGCCGCCTGAGCGAGACAAGGAAGCGCCGCGCCTGCCAGCAGAATGGCGGTTGCGAGGCGGAAAACGGACGTGGACAAGCGAGACCCCCGGGATTTCGTCTATCTTATGAAAATATACGATATCTAGTTCGGCGCCCCTGTAGCAGAGCATTTGCCCCTGCGGGAGAACAAAAAATGTATCAAAATACATAGTGGAGGCGCGGTTCGAAGACGGGGGCGGCAAGGTTGATTTTGTTGACCATACAACCCGTTGAGCGGCCGCATCTTCTTGGCGGACGGTGGTTAAGACGCTCGATAACCGCCTCATTCCGGGCGCGGACTTTTTCCTCGGCCTCTACGGGCCCTGTCAAAGAGTACGGGTCACTTTCGCGAGATGCGGCGGGCTGTCGGGATCGCGGCCGCGCGCGACCGAAAGGGCGTTGGCAAGGCGGTAGAAACTCTGCGCTGCCAGCACCGGTTGGAGCATCGGATGCGCGGTTAGCGTGGGCAGGGTGATGCCGGGAAATTTGCCGATGCTCGGGCCGATGCCCGCGCCGATCACGGTGGCACCGCGCTCGGCGAACATCGGGGCGAGGGCGGCGACGCTTTCGTTCGATTCGTCGTCCTGACCCAGCAGGATCACCGGGAAGCCGTTCTCGACGATGGCCATCGGTCCATGGCGCACTTCGGCGGCGCTGAAGGCCTCGGCATGGAAGCCGCAGGTTTCCTTGATCTTGAGGGCCATCTCCTGCGCCACGCCGAACGCGGGACCGCGCGCGACGACGAAGAGATTGCGCGCCTCGCGCAGCGGTTCGAGCGCGGGCGTCCAGTCAAGCTGCCACGCCTGCGCGAGCAGGCTCGGCAATGCGCTCAGCGCGGCAGTGAGGTCCGCGTCCTCGCTCCACGCCGCGATCAGGTCGAGAATGCCAGCAATGCTGGTGATGTAGGACTTCGTCGCCGCAACCGAACGCTCCGGCCCCGCGCAGAGCGGCAGCAGCACTTCGGCATCGGTCGCCAGCGGCGAGGCTTCGTCGTTGACCAGTGAGATCAGACGCGCGCCGCCCGCGCGGGCATGTTCGGCGGCGGCGATCAGGTCCGGGCTACGGCCGGATTGCGAGATCGCGATCATCAGCGTCTCGGCATAGTCGGGTGGCGAATCGTAGACCGAGCTGACCGAAGGCGCGACCGAAGTGGTCAGCAGCCTTAGCTGCGTCTCCACCAGATAGCGGGCGAGCGTGGCGGCATTGTCAGAGCTGCCGCGCGCCAGTGTCGCCACTGCGCGGGGTGGGGCCGCGCGCAAACTTTCGGCCAGCGCGGCAAGGGCAGGCGCGTTGCGTGCGCGCTGGCGAGCCACGGCCTCGGCAGCTTCGGCGGCCTCGGCGAACATCAGGGTGGTTTCAGGATTGTCGATCATGGTCCTGCTATCCGGCGCGTGGCACGTTGAGTTCGGCGACGAAGTCATAGGCATCGCCGCGATACCACGACCGGGTCAGCTCCACCGGGCGCCCTTCGGCATTATATCCGCGGCGTTCGATGGCGAGGCCCGGCGAATTCTTCGGGATCTTGAGCAGGGCGGCCTGCTCGTCGGTGAACAGCACCGCACGGAAGCGCTGGAGCACGCGGACGGGCCGATCATCGCCCAGCGCATCGTAGAGCGAATCCTCTACGGCATCGGGCGAAGGCAGCGAGGAGGCCGGAACCGTGGCCGATTCCAGCGCCATCGAAACGCCGTCCGCATAACGGATCCGGGTGAAGCGGTAGACCGTGCTGCCCGGGCTCAGCCCCAGCGCCATCGCCTCTTCGGGCGAGACCTCCGCTTCGGTGCGCGAGATCCATCTGCTGTGCGGCGCGCGGCCTCGCGACAGCATGTCCTCGGTGAACGAGGAGATCGCCGCGAAGTTCTTCTCGACGCGCGGGGCAACGAAGGTGCCGGCCCCCTGACGGCGCGTGAGCATGCGCGCTTCGACAAGGCCGTCGAGCGCCTTGCGTACCGTCACGCGGGAAAGGTTGTAGGCGGCGGCAAGGTCGCGCTCGGGCGGCAGGGCCTCGTCCGGCAGGAGGACCTGATGCTCGATCGCCTGGCGCAAAAGGCGCTCGAATTGCCGGTAGAGCGGGGCGGTATCCCCCTCCGGAAGCCTGCCGACGCGATCGACGAACATTGCCTTTGTCTCCATTCAGTGGCCCGTTTTCTACGGCAAAGGACAATGCCACTTCAATACCAAAAATCATGGATTTTGCGGATAGGCAAATTTTGGTATTAAGTTTGTACTACTAATGCGCAAGCAGGATGAGCGCTCCCCGAGGGCGGGAACGGGCAACGATGGCCTTTGGGCATGGCGGCGCGCAGGGTTCCACGCGGCGCGGAAGGGCTCAGTTGATTGTCGGCCCGCTCTCGCGTGCGTCGGCATCGGGGGCTGCATAACCGCCGCGTTCGATGGCCTCGGCCAGCACCGGCAGCACATCGTTGAGTTCCCGCGCGTAGCCCGTCCAGCGCCCAATCGACCGGGTGCTGAGCGGCTCGCGAATGCGCGCGTGGCTGGGCGTCGGACTGTGATGGGCGAAGGTGTGGAATTCAAGCTGCGCCGGTTCCATGTCGAGCCCCAGCCACGCCATCAGCTCTGCGGTCTGGGCGTGCTGATCGGCCACGAAATGCTCGTAATGCAGTTCGTGCGCGGGGACCGGCAAGCTTTCCAGCCAGTGTCTGGTCAGTTCCTCCATCCGCGCATAGTGCTGTGCGAGGTCCTCGATCCGGTAACCGCAGGAAAAGCCGTGCGTGAAGTCATGGCCCATCGCCGAGACCATCACGTCGCGCGGATCGCGGGCCACCACCACGACCGGTGATTGCGGGAACGCCAGTTGCAGCAGCGGCAGGTAAAGCTCGTTCAGCGCCATCCGGTCGGTGAAGAGCGTGGCGCCATCGCGCAGCAGGCCATGGCGTTCGGCAAGCGCGAAGTAATGGTCGCGCAGTTGTACGCCCAGCGTGTCGCGCTGTTCCTCGGTTACGGCCTCGGCGTGGCGAGGGAACGCGCCCGCAGTCCACAAGGCCGCCTTGTCCGCCAGCTCGCGGCCGAAGGGCAATTCGCCGCCCGCCCGGACTTCGGAATGGCTCGCTGCCACTTGCTCGATCAGCGCGGTGCCGGAGCGCGGAAAACCGAGGATGAACACCGGCTGCGGCACCCCCTTGCGGCGCGAGGCGGGCAGGAAATCGGCGAAGCGCTCGGGCGTGAAGAAGTCCCGCCATTGCGCGACGAGTTCGCCCACCGCGCGGGCCGGATAGCTGCGGCTGGCGGCATGGGCGAGCGCGGCCTTGCCCGCGACGAAATCATCCCATGCCTCGGCCTTACACCCGGCCCGGTCGCGCAGGCGGCCGCGCAGCAGCAGGGCGGGGCCGGAAGGCTCGGGTTCGGCTTCCAGCATGGCGAGGCCTTTCGGCCAGTCCACCGTGTGCGAAAGCAGCGTCACGCGCTGGAGCGTCAGGTCGGTGCCCTGTCGCTGGGCCAGTGTTTCCGCGCCGCCGAGCAGGGCGGCGGCGCGGTCGAAACGGCCGGCCTGTTCCTCCAACTCCGCCAGCCAGAGCAGCGGCGGCAGCGCTTCGGGCATGGCCTGCACGGCTTCTTCCAGTAGAGGGGCAGCTTCGTCGAGCCGCCCCTGACGCTGAAGATTGCGGCCGAGATCGGCGAGCAACTGGGGCTGCCGTCCGGCGATGCGGATGGCCTCGGAAAGGTGGTGCGTGCCTTCGACCAGTTCGTCGCGCTCGCTCAGCATATGGCCGAGGCGCGTGTGGGCATCGGGGTTGTCGGGCTGGGCGGCAATCGTTTCGCGCAGGACCGTCTCGGCGTCATGCAGGCGGCCGGTGCCATGCAGTTCCTCGGCCAGTGCGTCGCGCGGCCAGGCGCTCTCGGGGGCGAGGGCAATAGCCTCGCGCAACAGGGCTTCGTGGCGGTCGTCCGCGCCGCGCGCCTTGGCGGCAAGGGCCAGCACCTCGATCGCGTCGAGTGCCAGCGCGGGCTGCGCGCGGGCCGTTTCGGCCAGCGCCTCGGCGCGGTCGAGATCGCCCGAGGACAGGGCCTGTCGGGCATCGGCAATGGTCTGCATATCGGCGGACATGCCGGCAGCTTAGGGCGCTTGCGCGGCGCGGTGTCAACCGGGCTTTGCGGCTGACTTCAGGGCGGTCCCGGTGAACAGTGCGGCCACCAGCTCCGGTCCCGAGGGAAAGTAGAGGTGCATGTAGCTGGCCGTCAGCGACCCACGGCGGAACACGCGCTCGCCGGGGCGCCCATCGGGTGTGTCGGCATGGGCTATGGGGGAAAGCGCGGTTTCCAGCGTCGAATAGTGGAACGTATGGCCGCGCACAGGATGGCCGTCGATCTTGGCCTCCTGCATTCCCAGAGCAGCCAGTCGAGGCTGCATTGTCGCTTGGGCCGCTAGCAGGCCGAGCAGGGCGGTGCGGGTGCCCTTGCCGTCATCCAGCGTCTCGCACGTGTAGAGCATGCCGCCACACTCCGCGAGGATCGGGCGACCGGCGGCGTGATGCGCGCGGATCGAGGCCAGCATCGGCGCATTGGCGGCAAGGCGATCCAGATGCAGTTCGGGATAGCCGCCCGGCAGCCAGAGCGCATCGCATGCGGGCAGGGCCGCGTCGGTCAGCGGCGAGAAGAACACGGCCTGCGCGCCTGCCTCTTCGAGGAAGGCGACGTTGGCCGGGTAGATGAAGGCGAAAGCCTCGTCGCGGGCAATGGCGATGCGCTTGCCGGCGAGCGATGGCGGCGGGGTCATGCCCTCCGGCGCGGCGAAGGTCACGGGCTCCGGAAGCCAGAGCGCGCTGTCCGGCAGCAGATCCGCCGCCCGGTCCAACCGGGCGGAAAGGTCGGCTACTTCGCCCGCCTGCACCAGCCCTAGGTGCCGTTCGGGCAGGCCGATTGCGGCGTCTCGGCCCAGTGCGCCCAGCCAGCGGATGTCACTGGGTACGCTTTGCTCCAACAGGTCCGAATGCCTGGCGCTACCCACACGGTTAGCGAGCACGGCGGCGAGGTTCACGCCCGCGCGATAGGTCGCCAGGCCATGAACGAGCGCGCCGAAAGTCTGCGCCATGGACGATCCGTCTACCACCGCGAGCACCGGCAGGCCGAAGCGCCGCGCGAGGTCGGCGGCGGAGGGATCGCCGTCGTGCAGGCCCATCACCCCTTCGACGAGGATCAGGTCCGCCTCGCACGCCGCTTCGTAGAGCAGCGCGCGGCATTCGGCCTCGCCGACCATGCAGAGGTCAAGCTGGTGCACCGGGGCGCCGCTCGCCGCTTCGAGGATCATGGGATCGAGGAAGTCGGGCCCGCACTTGAACACGCGCACGCGCCGTCCTTCGCGGGCATGGCGGCGGGCGAGCGCGGCGGTGACGAGCGTCTTGCCCTGCCCCGAGGCGGGCGCGGCGACCAGCAGGGCAGGGCAGGCGGTCACTTGCGGCGTTCCGCGTGCAGCGCCGGGCGCAGGGTCACGGTCAGCGCCCAGAGCGTGGCGGCAATGCCGGACCACAGCACCGTGGAGAGCAGGGTGGTCGGGAAATAGCGCCCGATGCGCGGCAGGAATCCGGCAAGCGTCGGATCGGGGAAGCGGCCGCCAAGGAAGTAGAACCCGCCGCTCGACAGCAAGTGCGAGACGAAAGTGGCGGCGATCAGCAGCACGGCCATGGCAGGCAGGGCGGCAAGGCGGTCACCGAGCTTCGCCGCCGCCACGCGCCCGGCAAGCCACATCACGCCATAGGCCGGGACCAGCATCGCGTAGGCCGGGGTAAAGCAGAATCCGGAACCGCCCAGCACCGAGATCACCACGACATCGATCGCATAGCCGAGCGCGAACAGCGCGGCGAAACCGATGACACGGCGGACGAAGAAGCCGAGCACGAAGAAGCTCGCAAGGTCGGTGTCTGGCAAGTGGACGACCTGACTCAGCGAATGGGTGCGCGTCACCAGCATGACGGCGGCGAGCGCGGCAAACACGAAGAGGCTGACGCGGGCGGATGGCGGATTGGCGGAACGGTTCATGTTCTGGGATCTCCCAAGGCGGTTGGGGAAAGGCGTGCAGGAAAGGCCCCGGGCGATATCGCCCCGGCGAGAGGATCAGCGGATCGGTGTCACTCTGGCAGGCTCCTTTCGACACGACTTCGACTGTCGTCTCGCCAGGGCTGCTTCCCGCTACGGGAACCATGCCCTCGTCCGCCCGGTGCATCCCGCCCGCGCAGAGGAACGACGGCAAGGGGCCGGTTTCCTGACTTCCCGGATCGTCGCGCCTTCCGCCGCCTTCTCGGAACCGTCCGGTCCCAATGGCGCATGGCGGGGCGCATCCCCGGTTACAGTTGCGGGAGCAGTGCCGGCATGTCCCGCGAGTTTCCCCGCAGGTCCGGACTTCCCGATTAAGCCCTCTCGGGCACCCTTTGCAGGGGCGGACCTATGGCACTTCGCGGGCGCGCGCAAGCTTCGGGCACTTGCCAGCGGGGCGCCCGCACGATAGTTGCCGCGCCGCGACAGGTTCCTCGTAAGAGGATCAAAAGGGAACACGGGTTCAAGACCCGGGCTGCCCCTGCAACTGTGAGCGGCGAGCCGTGCGGCCATTTCGCCATTGGAGCCGAAGCCATTGACTTGGCAGGATTCTGAGAAGGCGGCCGAGACGGCATTGACCCGCAAGCCAGGAGACCTGCCTGACGCAGTCGTTCTTCGTCCGGACAGGGTGTGCCGGGTGAACGAGGGGGCTTTTTCCTCGCGCAACGACAGCCATTGCCTTGCCGGTGCTCGCGCTTCGGCGGGGGTCTTCGATGCTTGTTTGAAGGAAAACCCATGACGTTCCGGATTTTCGCCACCACGGTTTCGCTCGCGGCCCTCGCGGCGGCCTGCCCGACGATGGCTTTCGCCGACGAAGCAGATAGTGGCGACAGCATCGTCGTTACCGCGCTGCGCACCCCGCTGGCGGCCGATCGCGTCGCCCAGACGGTGACCGTCCTCGACGACGCGCACATCGTTTCCGCGCAGCCGATCGCCCTCACCGACATGCTGCTGCGCACGCCGGGCATCAGCCTTTCGCGCAACGGCGGCTACGGCACGACCACCAGCCTACGCATTCGCGGCGCCGATGCCGGTCAGAGCGTGATGGTGATCGACGGCATGCGCCTCGCCGATCCGTCTTCGACGGCGGGCGGCTATGCCTTCTCCAACCTCTTCACCGACGATATCGATCACATCGAGATCCTGCGCGGTCCGCAGTCGATCCTCTGGGGTAGCGATGCCATCGGCGGCGTCATCAATGTCACCACCCGTGCCCCGACCAAGCCGCTGGAAGGCAGCTTCGCGGTGGAAGCGGGCACGCACGATACCGTCTCGGCGCGTGCCGGCGTGGGCGGCACGTCGGATTCGATCGATTGGCGCGTCTCCGCCTCGCGCTTCACCACCGACGGCATCTCGGCCAGCGATCAGGGCACCGAGCCCGATGGCTATCGCCGGTCTGCGGCCAACGGGTCGTTCACATATCGCGTCGCGCCGGGCGTTTCGATCGATCTCAAGGGCTATTGGTCGGATTCGCATAACGACTTCGACGGCTTTGGAGGGGACTCGCTCGCCTATGGCGTGAACAAGGAGTGGGCGGGCTACGCCGGGCTCAACTTCGCGCTGTTCGATGGCAAGCTGGTCAACCGCGTGGCCGTGACCCAGACCGAGACCGACCGCCAGAACTTCGATCCCGCGCAGACCATTCGGCAGCTCACGTTCGATGCGCATGGCCGCGTGCGTCGCTACGAGTATCAGGGCACCTACAGCTTCTCGGACGCGGTGCAGGCCGTCTTCGGCGCCGAGCGCGAGGAGCAGCGGATGACCACCGCCTCGCCCACGGACAGCACGGATCCTTACGTGTTGACGCCCAGCAAGGCGGATACCAACAGCGTCTACGGCGAACTGCGCGTCAGCCCTGTGACCGGGCTCACCGTGAGCGGCGGCGCGCGTTACGACCATCAGTCGCGCTTCGGTGGCAACACGGTGTTCAGCGCCGGTGCGGCCTATACGCCGAACGCGGGCAAGACCGTGATCCGCGCCAGCTACGATCAGGGCTACAAGGCTCCGTCGCTCTACCAGCTGTTCAGCGACTACGGCGCGGCCAACCTCCAGCCTGAAAAGGCCAAGGGCTGGCAGGTGGGCGCCGAGCAGGGGCTTGGCGACCTGTTCCACGTCTCGGCCACCTGGTTCCAGCGCGATACCGACAACCTGATCGACTTCGCCTATTGCCCGACCAGCGGCACCCTGCCGGACATCTGCTACATCCCGGGCACCACCACCGAGCGCTTCGGCTACTACGCCAATGTTCGCAAGGCCCATGCGCAGGGCCTCGAACTGGCGGCGTCCGCCAAGTGGAAGGTGCTCTTCGCCGAAGGCAATTACAGCCTGATCGAGGCGGAGGACCGCACGCCGGACAGCAGCACCTATGGCCGCCAACTTCAGCGCGTGCCGCGCCATCTCGCCAATATCGAGGGCGGCGTGGACCTGCCGCAGGGCATCCGCGCCAGCATCGCCGCGCGTTATTCGGGCGGGAGCTACAACGCCGCCACCGGCACGGCGAAGCTTGACGATTACTGGTTGCTCGACTTGCGCGCCCAGTGGACAGTCGCGCCCGGGCTCATGCTTCAGGGCCGCATCGAAAACCTGACCGACAAGGACTACGAGACGGCGGCCGGCTACAATTCGCTCGGCCGTACGGTTTACCTGGGCCTGAGGAGCCAGTTCTGATGTTGAACGCAGTCGAGCCGGGACCGTCGGTGGTGGTTTGCAGCACCTGCCGGTTCTCGGCCGCTGCACGCGAGGACGAAGGCGGGCAGCGCGGCGGCGCGCTGCTGGCCGAGGCCATGCGCACGGTGCAGGCCGCCGAACCGGGCCTGCAAGGCGTGGCGGTCCAGGAGATGCCCTGCCTGTTCGCCTGCCAGCGCCACTGCGCCGTCCATCTGCGCGCGCCGGGCAAGGTGGGCTATGTGCTGGGCGACTTCACGCCCGACGAAGAGGCCGCGCGTGCGATCCTCGAATATGCCGTGCGCCACGCGGCCAGTGAGGAAGGGCAGGTCCCTTATCGCGAATGGCCGCAGGGCGTGAAAGGCCACTTCATCACCCGCACTCCCCCCGAAGGGTATATCTGCACATGACCATGTTCGCCGACAGCGCGGCTTTCGCCGCCGCGCTTGCCGATCTTCCCGCGCCCGATGCCGGGGCCGCCGATGCGGCGGCGCGGCGGCAGGCGGAGCTGACCAAGCCCGCCGGTTCGCTGGGCCGGCTGGAGGAGATCGCGGTCTTCATGGCCGGCTGGCAGGGCCAGGAAATCCCCCGCGCCGAGCGGATCCACGCCGTGATCTTCGCGGGCAACCACGGCGTCGCCGCGCGCGGGGTGAGCGCCTATCCGCCCGAAGTCACTCACCAGATGGTCGCCAATTTCCGTGCGGGCGGGGCAGCGATCAATGCGCTGACGCGCGCCTGTGGGGCGGAACTGGGCGTGGTGCCGCTCGATCTCGACCGGCCGACCGGCGACATCACGCGTGAGCCGGCCATGAGCGCGGCCGAATGCCTTCAGGCGATCAACATTGGCGCCGCCGTGGTCCGTCCCGAAACCGACCTGCTGTTCGTGGGCGAGATGGGCATCGGCAACACCACCCCCGCCGCCGCGCTTTCGGCACAAGTCTTCGGCGGCGAGGCGCGCGACTGGACCGGCCGTGGCACCGGGCTCGACGATGCGGGCGTGGCGCGCAAGGCCGAGGCGGTCGCGGCAGCACTGGCGCTCCACGGCGCCGATTGCACCGACGCTTTCGAGACGCTGCGCCGCCTTGGCGGTCGCGAGATCGCCGCGATGGCGGGCGCCGTGCTGGCCGCACGGCATCACCGCGTTCCGGTCCTGCTCGACGGGTTCATCTGCTGCGCCTCGCTGGCGCCGCTCTTCGCGGACAATGGCGGCGTGCTGGACCACTGTCTGGCCGCGCATTGCTCGGCCGAGGCGGGGCACGTGCGGCTGCTGGAGAAGCTGGGCCTCGATCCGCTGCTCCACCTTGGCATGCGCCTTGGCGAAGGCTCCGGCGCGGCGGTGGCGGCGCAAGTGGTGCTCTCGGCCCTGGCGGCCCATGAAGGCATGGCGACGTTTGCCGAAGCCGCCGTTGCCGGGGCGCAGGCCGGAGTTGGCGCCGGAACGGAGACCGCGTGAACGGCATTGTCCTTCACCTGATGCGCCACGGCGAGCCGCGCGAACCGGGCCTCCTGCTCGGCCATCGCGACGATCCGCCGCTTCCCTCGGGTACTGCGCGCTGCGTGCTGCGGGCGGACGGGTTGGACTTCGCCCAGGTGCTGAGTTCGGACCTCTCGCGCTCGCAAGTCCCCGCGCGGCAGATCGCTGGGCAGCGGAAACTGCCGCATCGCTCCGACCGGCGCTGGCGCGAACTCGATTTCGGCGAGTGGGACGGCATGGCCCCGCATGAGCTGGACCCCGCCGTGCAGACGCGGTTCTGGGACGATCCGGAAGGCTCCGCCCCGCCCGGTGGCGAGCGCTGGTCGCAACTGCGCAACCGCATTGCCGAGGCCCTGCGCGGCATTGACCGCGCCACGCTGGTCGTCACCCACGCCGGTGCCATGCGCGCGGTGCTCTCGGTGCTGTTTGGCTTCGACCACCGGCAAGTCTGGGCTTTCGAACTGGGCTATAGCGCGCTGCTCAGCCTGCGGCTCTGGCCGGAAACGGGTGGACGGCTCCCGGCCGCGCAGATCGTCTCGCTGGACCGGGGTAGCGCGTGATCCGGCAAGTCGTCCTCGCGCTTCAGTTCCTGACGCGCCTGCCGCTGCCGGCCGTGCGCGCGGATGATGACGACTTTGCGAAATCGATGCGCTGGTTTCCGCTGGCGGGTCTGATGGTGGGGGCATTGGTCGCCGGATGCTGGTGGCTCGGCGCGAAGGCCGGGCCGGACTGGCTGGCGGCGCTGGCCGCGCTTGTCGCCTGGGTAGCGGTGACGGGCGCGCTCCATCTCGACGGGCTTGGCGACATCGCCGATGCCACGGGCGCCGCGCACAAGGACCGGGCGCGGCTTTCGGCGGTTCTGGCCGACCCCCATGTCGGCAGCTTTGCGGTCGTCACTATCGTGCTGCAACTGCTGGCCAAGCTGGTGCTACTTCATGCGCTGATGCCGGGGCAGGTCTGGGCGCTGCTGCTGGTGCCCGCGCTGGCGCGGATCGGGCCGCTGTTCTGGACCATGGCCCTGCCGCCGCTGCATGAAGGGCTCGGAAGCCGCTTTCGCAGCGCGATCCGCTGGCCGCATCTTGCCTGCTGGTGCGTGCCCGCAGTGCTTGCCGGAGTCCTGATCGCGCCGCCGCTGCTCGTTTTGTTCCTTGCCGTGCCTCTCTGGGGCTACTGGCTGAGGAGCCGGATCGGCGGCATTTCGGGCGACGGGCACGGCGCGGGCATCGAGCTTGTCGAAACCGCGCTGCTCGCCGCGCTGGTGGTGCTGCGGTGATCGCGCGGTTCCTGCACCATGGCGGCCGCGTGGCGGAGGCGGCGCGGCTGTTCGGCGGCGCGCAGGAGGACTGGCTCGACCTTTCCACCGGCCTCAATCCCGCGCCCTGGCCGATCCCATACGCATTGGCGCCGGACTGGAGCGCCTTGCCCGACCCGGATGGGCTCGCTCGGCTGGAGACCGTCGCCGCTCGCCACTTTGGCGTCGATCCGGCGCTGTGCTGTGCGGTCCCCGGCAGCGAGACGGCGCTGCGCCTGCTCGGGCATGTGCTAGGCCTGCCGGGCCGCGCGGTGGTGCCGTGCTATCGCAGCCATGTCGAGGCTTTCGCGGAATCCCGTCCGGTGCGCTTTGGCGAGGACCCTGCCACGCCCGAAGTGGTCGTCATGGCCAATCCGAACAATCCGGACGGCGCCCTGCACGCGCGCGGCGATGTGCTGGACTGGGCTGACCGGATCGAACGGCAGGGCGGCTGGCTGATCGTCGACGAAGCCTTCGCCGATTGCCGCCCGGAAACGAGCGTGGCCGATGCGGTGGACGGGGGCCGGCTCATCGTCCTGCGCTCGTTCGGCAAGTTCTTCGGACTCGCCGGGCTGCGCCTCGGCTTCGTGCTGGCGCCGCCGAAGATCCTGTCCACGCTGCGCGCGCTGATGGGAAGCTGGCCGCTCCACACAGCGGCGCTGACCATCGGGACGGCAGCTTACGGCGATGCGGACTGGATCGCCAGGACCCGGCAGGAGCTTCCCCCCCGCGCCGCCAAGCTGGATGCGGTGCTGCGGCGTCACGACCTCGAACCGCGCGGCGATTGCCCGCTGTTCCGCCTTGTCACCGGCTGCGCGGCTGGGGAGGTTTTCGAGCGCCTTGCCCGCGCGCGGATACTGGTGCGCCCCTTCGAGCAATTCCCCGATTGGCTGCGCTTCGGCGTACCGGCCGATGCCGCCGCGCTGGCACGTCTCGGCGCGGCGCTGGGCCATGGCTGAGCCGGTCGCCGTCGCGGCGCTGGTGCTTGAGGCGCTGCTGGGCTGGCCGTCGCGACTGCATGCGCTGACCGGCCATCCGGTGGGCTTTTTCGCGAAGGCGATCGGCGCCTGCGAGCGCATGCTGAACCGTGCGGCATGGCCCGCGTCGCTGCGCCGCATGGCGGGGCTTGGCGCGATGCTCGCGCTGATCGGCGGCGTTGTCGGCGCGGCGCTGCTGGTCGAATTCGCCGTCCGCGCCGTAGCCGGGAACTTCGCATGGATTGTGCTCGCTTTGTTGGCGTGGCCCGCGCTGGCCGCGCGCAGCCTCGACGATCACGTGCGCCCAGTGCTGGCCGCGCTGGAGGCTGGAGATCTCGCCGCCGCGCGGCGCTCCGTGGGCATGATCGTCGGCCGCGAGACCGCGCAACTTGACGAGGCGGGCGTCGTCCGCGCCGCCATCGAAAGCCTTGCCGAAAGCTTCTGCGACGGCGTCGCCGCCCCGCTGTTCTGGCTGCTGGTCGGCGGACTTCCGGGCGTCTGGGCCTACAAGGCGATCAACACGGCGGACAGCCTGATCGGCCATCCGGAGGAACCGCTCCGCGCCTATGGCTGGGCGGCGGCGCGGATCGATGATCTCGCGAACCTGATCCCGGCGCGGCTGGCGGGCGTGCTGCTCTGCCTTGCCGGAGCGGGCGGCTGGCGCGTTTTGGCGCGCGACCATGGCCGCCATGCCTCGCCCAATGCAGGCTGGCCGGAGGCGGCGATGGCGGGCGCGCTGGGCGTGCGGCTGGCCGGGCCGGTCACCTATGACGGCGTGCTTGCGGCCAAGCCGTGGATCGGGGAGGAGGGCGCCGAAGCGCAGGCGGCGGATTTGCGGCGGGCACTGGCGATCTACCGCTGGGCCTGCGTGCTGCTGGGACTTATCGCGTTAGGAGTAGCATGGCTGGCTTGATGTTGCAGGGAACCGGCTCCGACGTGGGCAAGTCGGTCATGGTCGCGGGGCTGTGCCGTGCGCTGGCCAACCGGGGTCTGCGCGTGCTTCCGTTCAAGCCGCAGAACATGTCCAACAATGCCGCCGTGACCCCGGAAGGCGGCGAGATCGGCCGTGCTCAGGCGCTTCAGGCGCTCGCCGCGCGTGCTGCCCTCCATGTCGACATGAACCCCGTGCTGCTGAAGCCGCAGGCCGACCGGACTTCGCAACTGGTGGTCCACGGCGAAGTGCGCGGCACGCTGGGAAGCGCCAATTTCCGCGAGGCGCGGCGCAGGCTGCTGCCCGAAGTCATGGCCAGCTACCGCCGGCTGGAGGCGCGCTGCGATCTCGTCGTGGTCGAAGGCGCGGGCTCTCCGGCCGAGATCAACTTGCGCGCCGGGGACATCGCCAACATGGGCTTTGCGCGCGAGGCGGACGTTCCCGTGGTGCTGATCGGGGATATCGACCGGGGCGGGGTGATCGCCTCGCTGGTGGGTACCCGCGCGGTGATCGAGCCCGAGGATGCCGCGCAGATCCGGGGTTTTCTCATCAACAAGTTCCGCGGCGATCCGGCGCTTTTCGCCGATGGCTACGCCGCCATCGAGCAGCGTTCGGGCTGGCGCGGCTATGGCGTGCTGCCGTGGCAGAGCGCGGTCGGCCGCCTGCCGAGCGAGGACGCCGTGGTGCTCGAACGCGGGCTGGGCGGCGGTTCCGGAAAGCTGCTCGTCGCCTGCCCGATCCTGCCGCGCATCGCCAATTTCGACGATCTCGACCCGCTGCGGCAGGAGTCAGCCGTCGAAGTCGCGATGATCCCGCCGGGCACGCCGATCCCGGCGCAGGCCGCGCTGATCGTGTTGCCGGGCTCCAAGGCTACAATGGCGGATCTGGCCTTCATGCGGGCCGAGGGCTGGGATATCGATGTGCTGGCGCATCATCGGCGCGGGGGCATGATCCTGGGCATCTGTGGCGGTTTCCAGATGCTGGGCAGGACCATTGCCGACCCGCTGGGGATCGAGGGCGAGCCCGGCGAAATGGCGGGGCTCGGCCTGCTCGATGTCACGACGGTGCTGGGCAATCGCAAGGCTTTGCGCGAGGTTTCGGGCACCGCACTTGGCGTGAACCTGACCGGTTACGAGATGCATATGGGCGTCACAGAACGTGACATGGCGGCGCCGTTCGCCATGCTGGACGGGGACCGGCCGGACGGTGCCGTCGATGCTGGTGGGCGCGTGATCGGAACCTATTGCCACGGCCTGCTCGCCTCGACCGATCTGCGTGCCGAACTGCTCGCCCGCCTCGGCGCGATGAGCGACCGGCGCGACCACCATGCCGACGTCGATGCCGCGCTGAACGAACTCGCCGCCGCCATGGAGGCGCATCTCGACATCGATTGCCTTCTTGCCCTTACGGAGTATCGCCCATGACCCTGAGCACTCTCGTCCTCGGCGGCGCGCGGTCGGGCAAGAGCCGCCATGCGCAATCCCTGATCGAGGGCTTTCCCGGCAAGCTTGCCTATATCGCGACCGGCGAGGGGCTCGACCTTGAGATGGAAGCGCGTATCGCCCGCCACCGCGAAGAGCGGGGCCCGCACTGGAGCACGATCGAGGCACCGCTCGATCTCGTCGGCGCCATCGCGCGCGCGGCCGATGAGGCCGATGCCGTGCTGGTCGATTGCCTCACGCTCTGGCTGTCCAACCTGATGCTGGCCGAGATCGCGCTCGCGCCCCGGTTCGATGCGCTCTGCGCCGCCGTAGCCGCCTGTCCTTGCCCGATTGCGCTGGTGGCCAATGAGATCGGGCTGGGCCTCGTGCCGGAAACCCCGCTGGGCCGCGCTTTTCGCGATGAGGCGGGGCGGCTCAACCAGCGGATCGCCGCGATTGCCGATTCCGTGGTCTTCGTCGCGGCCGGTCTGCCGCTGCGGCTGAAGTAGCCGCGCACAAAAAAGGCCGCCTGCGAAGAGGCGGCCTTTTCAGGATGCGGCGGCAGCCCAAAGGGCAGCCCGCCGAAGATCAATGCGTCAGAAATCCACCCAGTCGTCCTGCCCGGTCGCCAGTGCGATGGCGGGCTTGCGGACAGCGCTGACTTGCGGCGCGACCTGGCTGGTGGTGATGGCGGCCGGGACAGGGCGCGCGGCCGGGCGGGCCGGGGCGGCGCCGCGCGGCTCGTTGCCGATGCGGAACATCGCGGCGCGGTCCGACAACGCGGTGACCTCGCTGTTGAGGTTGCGCGCGGCGGCCGAGGTTTCCTCCACCATAGCGGCGTTCTGCTGCGTCGCCTGATCCATCGTGCCGATGGCGGCGCTGATCTGGGTGATCGTCGAGGACTGCGCCTGGTTGTCGGTGGCGATGTCGCTCAGCAGCGTATGCACCTCGGTCACGTCGCCCGAGATGTTCTGGAGCGCCCCATCGACGCGCTGCACGGCTTCCACCGCAGTGCCGATGTCGGTCTGCGTGGCGGTGAGCTGCTCGCGGGCGCGCTTGGCTTCTTCTTCCGAGCGCATGGCGAGCGCTGAAACGAGATCGGCGACGACTGCGAAGCCGCGACCTGCATCACCGGCACGGCCCGCCTCGACGGCGGCGTTCATGGCAAGCACGCGGGTCTGGAAGGCGATCTTGTCGAGACCTTCGATAACCGAGTCGATGCCCTTGGCGCTTTCGCTCACGCGGCCCATGGCCTGCACGGCCTCATCGGCGATCGAGCGGCCGGATTCGACCACGCCCATCGCCCCGTCGGCGCGCTGCACGGTGCGGCCGGCGGCGGCGGCAGTGGCGCGCAGGCGGTCGTCCATCTGGGTGATCGCGGCCGACGTCTCTTCAAGGCTCGCGGCATTGCTTTCGGTGCGGCGGGCAAGGTCTTCGGAAGCCTGGGCGATCTCGCCCGAGCCGGTGCGGATGGCGACGGCGCTTTCGGCCACGGCGCCGATCAGGTCGCGCAGCGCGGCAAGGGCGGCGTTGAAGTTCGTCTTCAGCTCCGCATAAGTGGCGGGGAACTCGGCCGAGATGGTCTGCGTCAGATCGCCTTCGCGGATCGCCTGAAGGCTGGAGCGCAGCGTGGTGGTGACGATTTCCTGTTCGGCGACGATGCGCGCGTCGATCTCGGCGCGGGCTTCGGCGGCGGCGCGGAACTGCTCGACGGCTTCGGCGATCTCGCCGATCTCGTCGCGGCGGTCGCGGAAGGGCACGTCGACCTTGCCGCCTTCGGCCAGCGTGGTGGTCACTTCGGCAATGCGGCCCATCGGCACCGCGACCGAGCGGTTGATTGCCAGCCAGACGAGGATGATGGCAATGATGCCGGTGGTGGCCAGGCTGATGGCAAGGAAGATCGCGGTATCGGCGGTCGCTTCGCCTTCGGCGGCCTTCTGGGCAGTGCGCTTGCGCATCATGTCGATGAGCTTCTGGGCCTGTGCGATGGTGTCGTGCGAGGCCTGCTTGCCTTCGCTCTTGATCATCGCCATCGCGCCCGGGAAATCGCCCTTGGTGCGCAGATCGAAGATGCGATCGTTGACCTGGGTAAGCTCGCCGGCCACGCGCCGCATTTCGGCGATATCGGGCTTGAGCGAGTCATCGGCAATGTTGTCGAACGCGTCGATGGACTTGAGCAGTTCGTCATTGCCGCTCTTCACGCGGTCACGCAGCTTGGCGGCATCGTCGGCATCGGCGGCGTTGTAGTAGCTGTAAACGATGATCCGCAGTTCCTTGACGTTGCTGATCACGTCGGCAAGCGCGGACATGCCGCCGACGCCGCGCTGAACATGCGTCTGCGCGATGGTATTCAGCGTGCGCGTCGAAAGAAATCCGTTGAGTCCCACAGCGCCGAGCATGACGCCGAGAACGATAAAGGCGGCCAGAAGCTTTTTGGGCAACCGCCAATTATTTAGAGAATCAAGCATCTTAGGTCCAATTCCAGCTTGAAGGGGTCGGCCCCGCCATCGGCGCGCCATGAATATTATAGGATGACGGCGCGGTTCGGGCGGCTTGGGGAAACGATCCGGTCAAGAATTCATCGGCTTCGCATCGAATTCGGGCAGGCTGCGAGACTGTTTGAAAATCCGGCCATGACCGGACCTGCGGCGGCGATCCGCTCCCCATCCCACCGTCCGAGCGTAGGTCCGCCGGGCGGTCGGATGGGGGGCGGCCGGCGCCGCGCCAGGCATGCGCTTTTGCGCATTATTCAAAGTGACCCCGATCAAGGGGAATTCGCGTCTGTTCCGGCGACTGCGGACCGAATTAAAAAAAGAGGCCAGGATGGCGAACCACCCTGGCCTCCATGACGTGTCGGCCTTCTGCTTGGGGGCTGAAAGGCCGCCGGTCGACTCTTAACGGAAGAGCGACAGGATCGTCTGCGGCGCCTGGTTGGCGATCGACAGAGCCTGAACGCCCAGCTGCTGCTGGACCTGCAGGGCCTGAAGCTTCGCCGATTCCTTGGCGAGGTCGGCGTCGACAAGGTTGCCGATGCCGGTCTCGATGGTGTCGCTGAGCTTGCTGGTGAAGTCCAGCTGGCCGTCGATCTGACGCGAAGCGGCACCGAGGGTGCTGAGCTTGTCGTTCAGAGCCGTCGACAGGGCATCGAGGTTGGTGACCGCGGTAGCTGCCGACGAAGCGGAGGCAAGGTCGGTGCTGCCGCTGAGCGAGCCCAGGGTGACAGACGACGTGCCCTTCAGCGTGGTAAGGTCAACGCTGCCGACCTTCAGCAGGTTGCTGGTGTCGAGGGTCTGCAGCGAGCTGACCGAACCGCCGCTGCTGTCGAGCAGGTTGACGCCGTTGAAGTCCGACGACTTGATGATCGAGTCGATCTGCGACTTCAGGCCGTCGTAGTCCTTCTGGAGCGCGCTGAGCGTGCCCGAGTCGGTTGCCGAGGCAGCTTCGTAGGCCTTGGACTTCATGTCGTTCATGAGGTCCGAGATCTGCTCTGCGCCCGAAACCGCGACGTCGACAACGCTCTTGGCGTTGTTGAGCGACGAGGTTACCGAGGCCAGACCACCCTGGTCGCCACGCAGGGTCTGCGCGACGGTGTACTTTGCCGAGTCATCCTTGGTCGAGGACACGTTCAGGCCGGTGTTGATGCGGCTCTGGGTCGTGGACAGCGACTGGTTGGTGGCATTCAGGGACTGAAGGGCGGCCATTGCGCCGGCATTGGTCTTGACGGAAAACGACATCGTTTTCATTCCTTCTAGAATATTAAGGCCGAATTCTGCGGCCTGAACCGGAGTACGCCGGTCCCCGTGCAGACCTGCTTCTTCAGGCCCGCAAGACTCTTCTAGGAACGTGCTTGGGGAGACCGGACGCGATCCGCGCTATTTATTTGAGAGGGCGGCAAAATTTGCCTAGCTGAAGCAGATGGAAAGGCGCTTTCGGGCCTTTTTCAACGCGGGAGGGGCCTCAAAACAAAGAGGGGCGCCGCACGTGGCAGCACCCCCTCCTTTATTTTTCAAATCCTGTCAGAAGCAGCAGGCGGATTTCCGGACCGGACGGCGGATGCTGCCTATGTAGAGGCCGTCGCACCCCTATCTAAAAACCGCTGTCCCCAACCCAACCCCGTCATCCCCGCGAAGGCGGTGATCCCGCTTGTTCTTCGAGCGCAAGGAAGAACGAAGCGGGGCCCCAGCCTTCGCGGGGGCGACGATGTATTTGGTCTGAGGTGCAGAATGGGGGGCTTAGCTCCGAATTCGATGCGCCCCTGAAACCCATCAGAATGGGAACAGCGCGTCGTAGATCTGCTGGCCCCAACGAGCCTGTTGTGCATCGGTCAACTGGCCGCGGCCGCCGTAGCTGATGCGGGCATCGGCGATCTGCGAGTGCTTGATCGAGTTGTCACGCGCGATGTCCTCGGGCCGGATCACGCCGGTAACGACGAGTTCGCGCAGCTCGTAGTTCACGCGCACTTCCTGCCGGCCACGGATCTGGAGATTGCCGTTGGGCAGCACCCCCACCACCGATGCGGCGATGGTCATGTTGATCTGCTCGCTGCGCGCGGTCTTGCCCACGCCCACCGCGCTCGATGCCGAGTTGGTGTCGACCAGCTTCGAGGGGTCGGAGCCGGTTATCTTCTGGATATTGTTCTCCAGCCCCAGCAGGTGGGCGATACCGGCGGTTTCCGTACCGTCGCGGGTGCGCGTGGTCGTGTTGTCGACTTGCGCATTGTCCGCGATGTTGATGCGGATGGTGACGATGTCGCCCACGCGCGAGGCGCGCTGGTCGTGGAAGAACGCGCCCGCGCCGGTGCGGAACAGCGATGCGCCGCGCTCGCCCTGGGTCAGCGAGGGATCATCCACGGCGCCGCGCTCGGCGATGCCCTGGTTGCCGATGGAAGGTTCGACGCGCGGGGCCACCGGGACCTCCGCGGCGCTCAGCTTGGGTGCCTTGCCCACGTTCTTGAGCCGGCCCACGGCGCCGCAGCCGGTCAACAGCGTGGCGGCCATCAAGACGGGCACGAGACGGGTGTAAGTCGGTTTCATGATGAGAATGTCCTTGGCTTGGCATGTCTTCGACATCCGTCGAAGGCCTGCGGCACCGGCCCACTCTCCCGCCCGACCACCCACGAGTGTATCCTGATGAGTGGTCGGGTGGGGGAGTGGGCCGGTGCCGCTCACAGCGATCAACGCATCGGGATACTGACTTGCCCGGGCCCGTCGGCGACGGCGTCGAGCGTGCGGTTGGTGGCAAGGTTGAGCACACGTACGGGCTCGCCCTTGCCGGCATCGGCCAGCGCGCGGCCGGCCGAGGAAATGTGCATGGTGGCGGTGGAGACCGAGATCGTCACCGCCTCGCCCCGGTGGATGAGGCGCGGGGCGGCAACGTCCCCGGCCCGCACCGGCGCGCCCTGGTTCAGGCGGCGCGTCGCTTCCTGCCCGGCGGCCTGCGCCGGAGACAGTGCGCCGCGCGCCGAGCCAGGGGCGAGCGGGGACTGGGTGAAGTCCCCGGCGGCCAGCGTCTCGCCGCGCTCGACCGTGCGGACGAGCACCGGGGCCTTGACCATTTCCGGTACGGCCGGAGCGGCGACCGGAGCCGCTGCCGCCAGCATGAACAGGATCGCCGCCGCCATGACCTTAGCCGCCGGTCTGCGTGGAGGTCTGGAGCATCTCGTCGGAGGTCTTCACCACGCGGCTGTTCATCTCATAAGCGCGCTGCGCGGTGATGAGCGAGGTGATTTCCGAAACCGGGTTGACGTTCGATGCCTCGACGAAGCCCTGGTTGATCGAGCCGAACGAGGGATCGGCCGGGTTGCCGACGGTCGGCTGGCCCGAAGCGCCGGTTTCCAGATAGAGGTTCGAGCCGATCGCTTCGAGGCCCGCTTCGTTGACAAACGTGGCGAGCTGGAGCTGGCCAACCGTCTGCAGGTTGGTCTGGCCGTCCATCTTGACCTGCACTTCGCCGGTCTTCGAGACAGTGACGCTGACGGCGCCCTGCGGAATGGTGATATCGGGCTGGACGCGGTAGCCGTCGGTGGTGACGAGTTCGCCCTGGTCCGAAAGCTGGAACGAGCCGGCGCGGGTATAGGCCAGCTCGCCCGAGGGCTGCATGACCTGGAAATAGCCCTGACCGTCGACCGCGAGGTCATAGGTATTGCCGGTGTTGGTCAGCGCGCCCTGTTCGGTGATGCGGTAGATGCCGCCGGTCTTCACACCCGCGCCGAGCTGGATGCCCGAGGGGACTTGCGTGCCGTCCGCGCTGGTGGCCGCGCCGGGGCGCGAGACTTGCTGGTAGAGCAGGTCCTGGAACTCCGCGCGCTGGCGCTTGTACGCGGTGGTGTTCATGTTGGCGATGTTGTTCGAAATGACGTCGACGTTGGTCTGCTGTGCAAGCATGCCGGTCGAGGCAATGGAGAGCGAACGCATGATGGCTCCTTCGTGAGAATGGGTGGTCGGCGGTTATTCTGGGTCAGCTGACCTTGCTCAGCCGGTCGATCGCGCGCTTGCGCATGTCGGCAAGGTCGGCCGTCATCCGCTGGCTGGTCTGGTATGACCGCAGGATCTCCACCATGTGGGTGGTCTCGGTGATCGGCTCGACATTGGAGGCTTCGACGCCGCCGCTCTTGAGCTTGGTCTGCGTGGCCGCCAGCATATTGCCGCCGGTGCCGGTGAACAGGCCGTCGCCGCGCGGGTCGACCATGTTTTCATCGGCGAACGTGGTCACGGCAAGGCGGCCGAGCGGGCCGTTCTTGCCCATCACGGTGCCGTCCTCGGCGATTGACATGCCGCTCATCTGGTCGGCCGGCACATTGATCGGGCGGCCGTTCTCGTCCAGCAGGCGCTGTCCGCCCGACGTGGCCAGATCGCCGTTCTGAAGCACCTTGATGAACCCGGCGCGGGTATAGACCACGCCGCCGTCCGGGCTCTCCACATTGAGGTAGCCGTCACCGTCGATCATCACGTCGAGCGGATTGCCGGTGGCCTGGAAGGAGCCCTGCGAGGTGTCATGCACGGTACCGAAGTCGAGCACGAAGGACGTCTTGCGCGCATCGTCCACCGGCGCTTCCTGCGCGGTCTCAACATATTCGTGGAACAGCGCCCGTTCGCGCTTGAAGCCCACCGTGCTGGTGTTCGCCATGTTGTTGGCAACGATGTCCAACTGGCGGCGCAAGGCCTGTTCGTGGCTCAGCAAAACGAAGGAGGAAACGTCCATTTCCGGTACCTCGGGAAAAAGTTCGCGGATTTCTGCACAAGGCAAAATTTGCCGCATTGTCATCCTATAATAGAGGCGAAAACGCGAATGCGGTCGGAATGAAGGATTTCACTTTTCCGGTCCGCCTTCGCGAGAGCCAAGGGGGTTCACAGTGTCCAGTGAAGAGATCATCGACGTCGCGCCCGTCGATGCGGACAAGACCACGTCATCGTCGCGCAAGCGGCTGATCGTGATCGGCGCGGCCGTGGCCGTGCTGCTTGTCGGCGGGGTGGGCGGCTATTTCGCCTATCGCCAGTTCGCCGGTGGCAGCAGCAGTGCCGGCAGCAGCGAAAGCGCTTCGTCGGAGAGCGGTTCGGAGGCCTCGAAGGCCGGCGTCTCCTCCTATGTCGAAGTGCCGCCGCTGGTGGTCAACTTGCGCGGCAGCGATGCCTCTGCGCGCTTCCTCAAGCTGCGCTTCATCATTGTCGCCGCGGACGAGGGCAAGGCCGCCAAGGTCAAGGAAAAGCTGCCGGTGGTGCTCGACGCGCTCCAGCCCTTCCTGCGCGAATTGCGCCCGGACGACCTTGACGGGTCGGCGGCGGTGTTCCGCATCAAGGAAGAGATGATGCGCCGGACCACGCAGGCGCTTGGGCCCGGCATGGTCAGCGACGTACTCATTCAGGACCTGATCCAGCAATGATCGACGATTTCGACGACTTCCTGCTGCCCGATCCGCCGAAGATGGAGGCGTCGGGCGACGATACCTTCGACCAGGCGGGCATCGATGCGCTGTTCGGCTTCGACGGCGATGCGCCCGCACAGCCCAAGAGCGGCCTCAAGGCGGTCATCGAATCCAATGTGATCAGCCACGAGCGTCTGCCGATGCTCGAGGTGGTCTGCGAACGCATGGTGCGCACGTTTGCCACCAGCATGCGCAACCTCACGTCGGACGCCATCGACGTCAGCCTTGAGGAGATCACCTCCACCCGCTTCGGCGAGTTCATGAACCGCGTGGCGCTGCCCGCCATGTTCGGCGTGTTCCAGGTGACCGAGTGGGAGAACTACGGCGTCGTCACGGTGGAATCGAGCCTGATCTACGCGGTGGTCGATGCCCTGCTGGGCGGACGCAAGGGCAGCCGCCCGATGCGCGTGGAGGGCCGCGCCTTCACCACGATCGAGACCATGCTGGTTTCCAAGATGGTGCAACTGGCGCTCGACGACCTGTCGCAGGCGTTCGAGGCGATCGAGCAGGTGAACATGCGGGTAGAGCGCATGGAATCGAGTCCGCGCTTCGCCGCCATTGCCGGGCCGAGCAACATCGCCGCGGTCGCGACTTTCCGCGTCGACATGGAAGGGCGCGGCGGCAAGTTCAGCGTGCTGCTGCCTTATGCCACGATCGAGCCGGTGCGTAACAAGCTGCTGCAACGCTTCATGGGCGAAAAGCTCGGGCGTGACCGCATGTGGGCCGCGCACATGGCCAGCGAACTCACCCACACCGAAGTCACCGTGGACGTGGTGCTGGGCGAGAAACAGATGAAGCTGCGAGAGGTGATGAACCTCAAGGTCGGCCAGACCATCGCTTTCAGTCAGAGCCCGAATGATGCGCTTCAGGTCCAGTGCGGCGGTGTGCCGCTGGGGATCGCGCATATCGGGCAACGTTCGAGAAACATCGCCGTGCGCATGGCGAACGACATCTCAAGGGGGTATCCGAAGTGAACACTGCCACCATGATCAACCTTTCGCTGGTTCCGCTGTGCATGGCCGTGCTGGTGCAGGGCTGGCGGATCGACCGCCGGATGAAGGCCTTCCGCAATGCCACGCTGACCGATGGCATCATGAGCCTGGAACATGCCACCGCGCAGGCGCGCGGCGTGCTGGGCGAACTGAAGCGCGTGCTGGCGACCGACGGCATCGCGCAGGCCAACACGATTGCGGAAGCCGAAGCCATGCGCGATGAGCTTTCGATGATGGTCGGGATCGGCAATGCCGTGGCCGAGCGCATTGTCGCCGCCGCCGCGCAGCCGGAACAGAAGGCCGCTGCCCGCACCGGCCGCAAGCGCGCCGTCAAGGCCGAGGCCGCGACCGATGCGGCGACCGGCGAGAAGGTCGCCGAAAAGGCCGCCGAAAAGGCTCCCGCCCGCAAGGCTGCGGCTCCCCGCAAGAGCCGTGCCCGCAAGGCGCCCGCCCGCACGACCGCGCCGATCCAGAAGGCAGATCCGCTCGTCGAGGCCGCCATTGCCGCTGCCATCGCCGAGGCCGGTGAGCTTTCGGCCGAAATCGTCATGCACCCGGCACGCGCCGCGAACGCCCAGCGCGCCGCGGCATGACCACGGCAACCGCCAATCTGCCCGTTCCGGTTACCGGAATGAGCCGGCTGATGAACGCGCTGCGCGGGATGACCCGGCCTTCGCGCCTGTTGTTCGGTGTCGCCGGGGTGGCGGTCGTGGCCAATGCCATGGCGCTTGGCGCCGCGCCCGAGCCCAATGCGGCAGCGGGGGGCGCGTCTTCGGGCCGCCTTGGCGCTTCGCTTCAGGACGCGCTTGGCAAGCGGGACCGCGATGCGGCGGCCGAACGTCGCAAGCTCGAAATGCGCGAGCAGGCCGTCCGCGCCGGTGAGACGCGGTTGGCCGGTCAGCTTCAGGGCCAGCAGCCCGGGCAGCCGGCGCAGCCGGGCACGCCGACGCCCGGCCGTCCCGGACAGGACCAGCCCGAGGTGCCTTACGACACGCTCGCCCAGATCTACCAGCGCATGAAGCCGCAGCGCGCCGCGCCGATCTTCGAGAAGCTCGATCTGGAAGTGCAGACGCAGGTTGCGCGCCGCATGCGCGATCAGGTGACCGCGCAGATCCTGTCCTACATGACGCCGGCTGCGGCGGTCGAACTCTCGATGTCGCTGGCAGGGCGCAAGGTGGTGCATGTGCGGACTCCGCCGCCGGTGGCGCAGACGCCGCCGCAGACGCGGCTCAAGCCGCAGGCGAAGCTTGCGGGGCCGGTGGGCCAAGGCACTCCGCCTCAGGCTGCCGCCGCCCACTGATTTGGGGGTAAAGCGCTCCCCTTAGGGGGAGATGTGACGAAGGGGCACACGCTGCGCGTGGGGCCCCTTTGTTGTATTTGCGGTAGCGCGGATCAGCTGCGGAAGGCGGTGGCGCGCACGATGAGGACGCGGGCCACGCTCGGATCGACGCGCTTGAGTGCGGGCGTGAGCGTCTGCGACAGCCGCTCGACATCCAGCGCGGCGAACGGCGAGGCGCGGAGCCGGGCGAATTCGATGGAGGCGGCCAGCGATGCGGCGCGCAGTTCCGGCATCCGCCGCGTCAGTTCGGTGGCCGTGGAGGCGGATTGAGCCTCAACCACCACGCGTACGTGCATCACGCCGTCGATCCGTCCGGCGTCGACGATCGGGGTATCGATCTGTTCGAGCGTGATGAGATTGGCGGGATCGACTTGCTTCGCGGCCTGTGTGGACGCGGGCGCGAGTCCGGCAGCCGCAGCAAGGGCCACGGCGAGGGCCGCGGTGGCATTGAGGGCGCTTAAGGACATGCGGAACTCCAGTTGCATGTATGCGTCTGATAGGCAGGACGAATACGGATAGCGCATGGCCCACGAGGGAGCCTGCTCCTCTATAATAGAGTGGATTCGGTAACATGCGGTAAACGTCGCAGGGGGCGCCAAGAATGAACACCAATACCAGCCCGGCCAAAGTCCGGGTCTTGTCCTCGGGCATTCCGGCTGCGGAGCCTGCGCGTCGGCGCGGCGATCCCGGCAATACTGGCGGATCTGACAAGGGCGAGCAGGGCGCTTCGGTCCCGTCTGTCGTTGCCAATGCCAAAGCGGGTCAGGATGACAATGCGAGCCCAAGCTTGTTGTGGGTTGCCGGTGCCATCGTTCTTTTCGTGATCGGCAGCACGCTGGGCGGGCTGTTCGTGACCACGTCGCTGCTGTTCCCCGGCATATTCCAGTGATCCGTTCCGCCATGACGCGTTCGCGTTCGACGAAGGCATTGCTGCTCGCGGCCAGCGCCGCGCTCTTGCCCGGTGCCACGGCGGTTTCGGTTGTTCCCGCTGCATCGCCTACCGCATCGCCCACCGCGTTACCGGCTGCCCTCGCGGCTCCTGAGGCCGGTCCTCCGGCGCTTCCCCCCGCCTCGCGCCTGCCCGGCTTTGCGGCGGACCTTGCCCAGCAACCGGTGATCCTGGGCCCTTCGGCCTGGGGCGCGATGACGCAGGCGGCGGCGTGGGACCGGATCTCCCGCGTGCCGCAACCGCAACTTCAGCAGGCGCGCTGGGACTATGCGCGCAGCCTTGTCGGCGCCGAGCGCGGCGCGGAGGCTTTCGGTGTGCTCGAAGTCATGGTGCAGGACGATCCCGACCTTGCGATGGTCGACAGCTACCGCCTTGCGCGCGGGGCGGCCTTGACGCTGCTTGATCGCAATGCTGACGCGGTTGCCGCGCTGTCCTCGTCCGGCCTTGCGATCAATCCCGAGGCTTGTGCCTGGCGCCTGCGCGCGCTGGCCGCGAGCCATCTGGCCGAACAAGCGCTGGGGCAAGTGGCCTGCGCCCGCCCGGCCCTTCGCGCGGCGCGGCCCAAGTCGTTCGTGCTGGCTGCCGCATTATCGGCGGTCGAGGGCGGGCAGCCGGACAAGGCGATGGAATGGCTCCAGCCGATGCCGGACAGCGATCCCGCCGCCAACCTGCTGCGCGGGCGCGCCCAGCTGCAGCAAGGGCATGGCGACGAGGCGCGGCTGCGCTTCGCCCGCGTCGCCCACTCGGGCACGATGGAGCAGCGCACCGATGCGCAGCTCAGCGAGATCGAGGCGCGCGTGGCTGCGCATACGATCGGCATGAACGACGCACTGCGCCAGCTTGAAGCGCTGCGCTACGGCTGGCGCGGCGATGCGATCGAGCAGCGCGCGCTGCGGCTGACCTACCGGCTTCAGGACGCGCGCGGCGACATTGCCGGCGCGCTGGAAAGCGGCGCCGCCCTGATGCGCGGTTTCGGGCTGGAGGGGCAGGATGCGGCGATTCTGCCCGCACTGCGCGCCAAGCTCACCGCCGCGCTCGATCCTGCTCGCAACCTGCCGCTCGATCAGGCCGCGGGGCTTTACTGGGACTATCGCGACCTGGCGCCCGGCGGTGCCGAGGGCGACCTGCTGTCGAGCCGTCTGGCCGAGCGCTTGCAGGCTGCCGGGCTTTACGAGCGTGCGGCAGACCTGCTCGATTACCAGCTTTTCGTGCGCGCGGGTGATCTTGCGCGCGGGCCGCTCTCGGCCCGGGTGGCGAGCCTCTACATCCTTGCCGGCCGTCCCGACAAGGCGCTGGAGGCGCTGCGCAAGTCCGAGGATCCGAGCTTCCCCGACGCCATGATCGGTGAGCGCGACCGGGTGGAGGCCGTGGCGCTCAGCCAGATCGGCCGCATCGACGAGGCGCTGGCGGTGCTCGACACGGTGCCCGGCAGCACGCCGCTACAGGCGGAGATCCTGTGGAAGCACCGCGACTGGCAGCGCTATGCAGATAAGTCCGCGTCCAGCCTGCCGCCGCCGCGTGCGCTCGATCAGGTCGGGCAGGCGGTGGTGCTGCGCCATGCGATCTCGCTGGCCATGCTTGGCCACGAGGATGCGCTGACGGCGCTGCATGCGCGCTATGCCGGGGCGTTCAATGGGCTGACGACCGCGCCGGTGTTCGAGATGCTTACCGCCCATCCGATGGGCGCCGATGCCGGTGCGCTCGGCCGGGCGATGGCGGCTCTGCCCTCGGCCAGCCCGGCTGGCGACCTTGCCGACCTGATCGACCGCGCGCCCGATGTGGCCCCGGTTCCGACCAAGCAGGCCAAGCACTGAGAGCAGCGGGCAGATAGCCAAACAAAAAGGGCAGGAGGTTCGACCTCCTGCCCTTCTTTTTTGCGCCGGTTGCCGGGCCCTCCGCGAGCCGGAAGCTCAGGTGAGGTAGTTCGTGAGCGACATGCTCGAAAGCTGCGAGAACACCGAGTAGCTCGCTTCCAGGATGGTCTGGCGCTGCGTGATGTCGATCGCGACTTGGCCAAGGTCCGCGTCCTCGACGCCGCCGATCACTTCGGTGAGCAGGTTGGAGCGGTCGTCGGCGCGCGTCGACAGCGTGTCCACCTGGTTCTGGCGCTGGCCGTTGACGGCGTTGACATTGCGCACTTGCGCAAGCCCGGTGTCCAGCTGGCTGAGCGCGGTCTGGATCGCGGTCTTCTGGTCGTCGGTCAGCTTGTCGCCGAAGGGGCCGGCCTCGGCCAGCGTGCGGAACGCCGGGATCAGGCCCGAGCCGGCGTCGCTGGCGGTGATGCCGTACTGCACGTCCACGCCGTCGCCCATGCGGGCCGACTGGTGCACATCGTCATTGGCGAAGGCGTCGGCGGCATCCAGACCCTTGGTGTCGTCCAGCGTCTTGGGCAGGAACGGCGAGGTCGAGGTCTGCGAACCGGCGAACAGCGGCACGCCGCCCGACGTGGCATTGAGCGATGCGCGGACATCGCCAAAGGCGCTTTCGACGGTCGACTGGAGGCTGGGCGAATCGCCGGTGCCCAGCGCCGTCATCAGCTGGGTGCGCAAGTCGGAGAGCGAGGAGTCGATCTGGTTGAGATTGGCATCGTAAAGCGACAGCGTGGTCGAAACGGTGCTGGCGACCGCCTTGTAGCTCTGCTGCTGGGCCAGCATCGAGTGCGCCGACAGCGTGCGCACGGCGTCGAGGCCGAGGCTGGCATAGTCGGGCGCCTTGGAGCCCGTGGCAAGCTGCATCTGGCTGACGGACAGGCTTTCCTGCGAACGCGCGATCGCGCTCGCAAGCGTGTTCTGCATGGGAATGGTGGCAACGCGGGTCATCTGCTGCTTCCTTATCTGATCATGCCGAGCAGGGCGTCGTACATGTCCGAGGCGGTGGTCATCACACGGGCGGCGGCGCTGTAGCTGTTCTGGAGCACCACCATCTGGGCCAGCTCTTCGTCGATGTTGACGCCGGCATAGCTGTCGCGGCGGCTGACCGCGTCATTGAGACGGGCCGAGGCATCGTCGTTGGCGTCGGAGGCCTGCGAGGCCATCGATCCGATGCCGCCGAGCAGGGCGTTGGCGAAGTTGTCGATCGTCTTGCTGCCGTTCTTGCCGAAATCGGCATTGGAGGACAGCGCGTCGATGAAGGCGGTGGAATTGCGGAAGTCGCCCGCGCCCACGGCCTTTTCGCCCACGGCGGCAGTGAGCTGGAGCTGGGCGAGCGGCACCTTGGAGGTATCCGCCAGCATCGCCGGATCGACTTCTGCGTTCGCCAGCCCGCTGGCATTGCCGGTAAGGCCCGAAAGTGCCGAGAACGAAAGGCCGGTGCCGTTGCGGTTGGTCGAATCCGATGGGATCGAGATCGACGATCCGGCGCTGGAGGCATTGGGGGTGAACGCCACCCGGCCGCTGTCGTCCAGCGCGAAGCTGCCGTACTTGGCCAACGGACTGGCGTTCAGGTTGTTGATCGTATCGCCCCAAGTGTCACCTGCGGCACTGGTCAGCGTGTACTGGGACAGCACTTTGCCGTTGGAATCGCGCAGCACGATCTGAGAGGTCTGGCCGGCGGTGAAGCCGGTCGGATCGCTGGACGTGAAGCCCGACGGGGCCAGCGCACTGCTGTCCGAGCGGATGATGTTGTTCAGCCCGAAGAACTGCGAGAAGCCCACCCCCGCGCGGTCGCTGGGGGTATCGGGATCCTGCGCGATGGCGATGCCGTTGCTGCTCGACGCCGCACTGATCGACAGCACGCCCTTGGCGTCGATGCTGGCGGTGGCATCGGGCGAGAGGCCCGCGTTGATCGCCGCCACCGCGTCATCCACCGTGGCGCCGGCGCCCAGGGCGTCGAAGTCGATGGTGGTCTTGTTGACCAGCGTGCCGTCCTTGCCCACCACCGCGAACGTCGCCTTGCCGGTAAAGCCGAGGCGGTCGCTGCCGACAAGGCCGTTGGCCTGTCCGGTCATGGTGTTGGGCGGGGGCAGGGTGGTGCCCTCGTTGGAAACCTTGTTGAGCTGCTGTGACAGGCCGCTGAAAAGCTGGCCGAGCTGTTCGTTGAACTGCGGCAGCACGCGGTCGCGCATGTCCAGCAGCCCGCCGAGCTTGCCGCCCACCGAGGTGGAATCAATCTTCTCGCCGGTGGCGGCGCCCATCGTGCCGTCATCGGCGGCGAAGCGGATATCGATCGAGGGGTACGTCGCCTGCGCGGCACCCGCGCCCGAATTGTAGGACAGCTGGCGCAGGCGCGTGTCGAGCAAGGTCTGGCCCGAGGCGGTGTCGATGAAGACGCGCCCGTCGCTCTGTTCGCGCACGTTCACGCTCATCAGCCCGCTCAGTTCCTGAAGCGCGGACATGCGCTCGTCGGCGGGGCCGGACGTGCTCTGGCCAAGGCCCTGGAGGCGGGCGACCTGGTCGTTGAGGTCGTTGATCTTTTGCAGCAACACGTTGGAGCGGGCGACCGTGTCGCTGACTTCGCTCTCGACGTCGGACTGGAGGCTCGAGACGTCCTTGGTCAGGCCGTTCAGCGTGTCCAGCGTGTTCGAAATATTGCTCGTGAACAGCGCGATCGACTGCGAGGTGCCCTGAAGTCCGCTGATCTGGGAGACCGCGCTGGAAATGGACGACAACTGCGCCGTGAGGCTGGACGTGGAATCGGTGGCCCCCAGCAGCGACTGGAGCCGGTCGAGATAGGAATTGGCCGCATCGCTCCGGCCGGCCGCGCCTGCACGCTGATAGACCGCGTTCTCAAGGAACTTGTCTGCCACGCGCGATGGCTCGCCGACGACGACGCCGCTGACCTGGCCTCCCGATACGGACGTCGCCAGCGACACCTTCTGCCGGGCGTAGCCGGGGGTGTTGACGTTGGCGATGTTGTTGGAGACCGTTTGCATCCCCGCCTGCGACGCCGAAAGGCCGGACATGGCGGAACTGAGAATCTGGTTGAGGGACACGTTTCGGTTTCCTGCAAGTCTCGTGAAGGGATGGGGATGGGATTTTGGAGTACCGGCTGGAAATGCGCCTTGGCGCATTTCCAGCCAGACTAAATCACCTCTTCAGGTTGCTGACTTCCTGAAGCATGTCGTCGACGGTCGTGATGATCTTCGACGAGGCGCTGTAGGCGCGCTGGTAGATGATCATGTTCGAGAACTCGGACGCGAGATCGACGTTCGAGGCTTCGAGCGTACCGGCCGACAGATCGCCGCCGCCCAGCGAGCCGGGCTCGTTGATCGAGGCATTGCCCGAATCCTGCGACGCCGCGTAGGCATTGCCGCTGATGCGCGTCAGGCCGTCCGGGTTGGCGAACGTCGCCAGCGGAAGCTGGTAGATCGCGCGCGAGGTGCCGTCGTCGAACACCGCGCTGACAACGCCGTCCTTCGAAATGTTGACCGACGAAACGGTGCCGAGCATGCCGCCGTTGGCGCTGGAGTTGAGCAGGGCCGAAGCGCTGCCGAACTGGGTCAGGCCGTCGAGACCGTCATCGCTGCCGAGCTTGAGGCTGATCGGTTCCGAACCGGCGCCGTTGGCCCAGCCGATGTCGAGGTCGGAGAACAGCGCGGGGCTCGAACCGGCAACGTCGAGGCTGCCGTCGGCATTGAAGCTGATCGTGCCGCTGGCAAGCAGGCCGGTGGTGGTGGCAGTGCCGCCAACGCTGGCCACATCGGCGGGATCGCCCGAGATTTCGGCGGCCCACTGGTTCGTGCCGGTCTTGGTGTAGTTGAACGTCAGCGAGTGCGACGTGCCCTGCGCGTCATAGACGACGACCGAGCGCGAGAACTGCGGCGTCACCGCGCCCGAGGTCATGTCGCCGGCGGTGTAGCCGGTGACGGGATCCGCGGTGGAATCGAGGTTGGCGCGCATCGAGACCGTGGTGGTCGGCGTGGCGGCGCCGGTCAGCGCATTCGGCTTGATCGGCTGAAGCGACGACATGCTGCCGTTGTTGACGTAGTTGCCGTCGGCATCGAGCGGCCAGCCGGTCAGGTAATACCCGGCGGTGTTGACCAGATAGCCCTGGGGGTCGGTCGTGAACGAACCGGCGCGGGTATAGGCGATCGTGCCGCTGGCGTCGGGGCTGGAACGCACGACGAAGAAGCCGGCGCCGTCGATGCCGATATCGGTCAGGCTGGTCGAGGCCTGCAGCAGGCCCTGCTTCGAGATCAGTGCCTTGGGCGTGGCGGTAACACCGCCGGCCGAGTAGCTGCTCTTGACCTTGCCGTCGGTGACGAGCGTCTGGAACTGTGCCGAGACGCCCTTGTAGCCCACGGTGTTGACGTTGGTGATGTTGTCCGCAACGGTCGCCATCGCGCTGGCTTGAGCGCCGAGGCCCGACACGCCCGCGTAAAGAGCTGAATAGAGGCTCATGTCATTCTCCTTGCGTCCGGGCCGGAAAATGGCGGTACCGGCATACGGACAGAGCATTGTAGGATGAACTGCACGCTCAACCGTGCGGATGTGCATGAAAAAAGCCTCGGGACCGTCACCGGGATGACTCACATCATCCTATAATCTGTGAAACGTGTTTCGGGGGCTGCACACATGACTCTTCGCATTTCGCTCAAGAAGGGCGAGCCGGTGATCGTCAACGGCGCGGTGCTGCGCGCCCAGTCGCGGACCGACCTCGTCGTCGAGAATTCCGCGACGATCCTGCGTGGCCGCGATGTGATGCAGCCCGAGGAAGCGGTGACTCCGGCCCGCGCTCTCTATTTCGCCTGCATGATGGCCTATATCGATCAGGCCGATCTGCCGCGCCATCAGCAATCGGTGCTGGAGCGGCTGGAAGCGCTGATGGACGCGCTGGAATCGCATGAGGCCAAGGCCGTCTGCATCCGCTTCGCCCAGAAAGTCGCGGTGGGGCAGTTCTACGCCGCGCTTGTCGACTGCCGCTGGCTGATCGCTTACGAATCCGACGCCATCGCTCGCTTCGCACCGGCCGAAGTCGCCGACGAAGCCGCTCCGGCCGCCTGAACGGGGCGCCGTCATGGCCAGTCTTGCTGCTGCCGCTGCCGGCTTGCGCCTGCTCACGCCCGACCAGCGTCATGGCCGGGTTGTGGCGGTGCGCGGGGCGCTGATCGAGGTCGAGGGCCTTGCCGGAGCCGCGCAGATCGGCTCACGCGTGACGTTGCAGGCACCGGGCGGCGGCGTCGAGGCGGAAGTGACCGGGCTCGATCGCGGCATTGCCCATTGCCTGCCGTTCATTGATCCGCAGGGCATCGCCTCGGGCGCAAAGGCCAATCTTTCCGCCAGCCAGTTCGCGCTGCGCCCCTCGGGCGAGTGGCTCGGGCGCATGATCGACGGGCTCGGCCGCCCGGTGGACGACAAGGGCCCGCTGGCGCAAGGCGCGATCCTGCGCAAGATCAAGGCCTCGCCGCCGCCGGCCTCATCCCGCGCGCGGGTGGGGACTTGCGTGTCGACCGGGGTGCGTGCGCTCGATATCTTCGCGCCGCTCTGCAAGGGGCAGCGGCTTGGCCTGTTCGCGGGATCGGGCGTCGGCAAGTCCGTCCTGCTCTCGATGCTGGCACGCTGGACCGAGTGCGACGTGGCGGTGATCGGCCTGATCGGCGAACGCGGCCGCGAAGTGCAGGAATTCGTGCAGGACGATCTGGGCGAGGAAGGCCTCGCACGCAGTGTCGTCGTCGTCGCCACCTCGGACGAACCCGCGCTGATGCGCCGTCAGGCGGCGTGGACCACGCTCAGCGTGGCCGAGCATTTCCGCGATCAGGGGCTCAATGTGCTGTGCCTGATGGACTCGGTCACCCGCTTCGCCATGGCGCAGCGCGAGATCGGCCTGGCCAGCGGCGAGCCGCCCGCCACCAAGGGGTACACCCCTACCGTCTTCGCCGAACTGCCGCGCCTGCTGGAGCGCGCCGGGCCGGGGCTGCCGGGGCAGGGGGCGATCACCGGCCTGTTCACCGTGCTGGTCGACGGCGACGATCACAACGAGCCGGTGGCCGACGCCGTGCGCGGCATTCTCGACGGGCACGTGGTCATTACCCGCCAGATCGCCGAGCGCGGCCGCTATCCGGCGATCGACGTGTTGAAGTCGGTCTCGCGCACCCTGCCGCACGCGCTGGGAGAGAACGAGAACCACTTGCGCCTTGCCGCGCGACGCGAGCTTTCGACCTATCGCGACATGGAAGAGATGGTCCGCCTGGGCGCCTATCGCGCCGGATCGAGTGAGGTGGTGGACCGCGCGGTCGCGCTGGCGCCGCGGATCGAGGACCTGCTCAAGCAGGGCAAGAACGAACGCGGCCATGCCGAAGAGAGCTTCGCGGCGCTCGCGGCGATCATGGAGGGCTCCGATGAAAACACCGTATGATGCCGCGCTGCGCGTGCAGCAGCGTGAGATCGATGAGATGAGCGTCGCCATCAGCCGCGAAGCGGGCGTGCTGGCCGCCGTCGAGCAGGCGCAGGCCGAGGCCAGCGCCGCCGTGCGCCGCGAGGCCGATCTGGCGGGCACCGACATGAGCGAAGGCCTCGGCATTCCCTCGCACGGCTATTTCGCCCGCAAGCGGGACGAGCGGCGCCAGCTCACCAGCCTTCAGGCCGAACTCAGCACCCGGCTGGAAACCCTGCGTTCGGAAGCGGTCGAGGCTTTCGGCACCTTCCGCACCATCGAAAGCGCTGCCGACGCCTTCCGGCAGGAAGCCGAGCGCGTTCAGGCCAGCGCCGAGCAGGCCGGTATCGACGATCTTGCCGCAGTCGCCTTCCTCAAGGCCCAGCGCGCCATGCGCGACGGACAGCGGACATGAGCGATCCGGTTGCCGGACCTTCTCCGCATGCGGCCGGGCAGGCGGCGGCGCAAGTGCGCGCGCTCGATCCGGCCAGCAAGGCGCGGCTGATCTACGCACAGGCCCGCAGCGAAATGTCCGACCGGCTCTGGCGCGCCGCGCTGGGCGATGGTGGTTCGCAGGGCAGCGATGCCGATGGCGACAAGACGCGTCCGACCGACCGGCACGGCATGCCGATGAGTCTTGAGGCGCTGATCGGCCTGCTGGAGGGGGACGGTAAGACCGCACCGCAAGGGCCTTTCGCGGGCACCGTGCCAATGCCGCAGCAGGGCGACGATCTGGGCGAGGGCGGCGGCAATGGCAGGCGCCGGAACGGCTCGGGCGAGGGTGGTGACGACGACGGCAGCACGCTGTCGCTCGGCCACGGCCCCAATGCACGCTATGCGCCCACGCTCAGCGCGGCGGCGTCGCGCACCGGGCTGCCGGCGCCGGTGCTCGCCACCATCGTCCATGCCGAGGCGGCCAAGGACGGTGACGGCCGCTGGCTGCCCTATTCCCGCAATCCGCGTTCGAGCGCGGCGGGCCTCGGCCAGTTTCTCTCGGGCACCTGGGAGGGCGAGGCCGAGCGCGAAGGCACCTGGCTGCACGCCACCGCCCGCGCCAATGGCTGGCTGGACGATCGCGGCCATGTGCGCGGTGATGCCCGTGCGGAGTTGCTGTCGCTGCGCTACGATCCGCAAGCGGCGATCGAGACCACTGCCGACTATGCGCGCGCCAATCTCGACGGTTTGCGCCGCGCCGGGGTGCGCATCGGCGAGGGCGTCGAGGACATTGCCAAGGCTGCCTATATCGGCCATCACCTCGGCCGCGGCGACGCGGTGCGCTTCCTGACCGGCAGTCTCGATCCCGACCGTGCGCGCCGTTTGCTGGACGCCCAGATCGGCGCGGCGCAGGCCAGCCGCCGCATTGCCGCCGCCGGAAGCGCCGTCGCGGCGCACCGTTCGTGGCTGCTCGATTATGTCGGACGCACTATAAAACCAGCAAATTTCGCGGCCTGACGGGCATTTTGAGCGACTGGCCGAGGGCCTCGGGGCTAGTGCTTAATTTTGAGAAAATATAGGATAAAAGATTTCTTGTTATAGGATTGATGACGCGTTAAGACATTGAGCACCGATTGACTGGTTGACGGACGGTTGCCGCAGGGGTGCAGCACCGTCCCGTGCTTGGGGGCTCAACGTGTCTAAGATCACTATTGCACTGGAATCCGCAGTGGCCAGCGTGAAGGCCAATACAGCGCCTGAAGGGGAGGCACCGTCCGCACGGCAACGCGCCGGAGTGGATCGTGCTTTCGCGCATATCCTGCGCTTGATTGCACCGCGCATCCGCCACTTCATCCGCCAGTACGGCCTCACCGCCCATTGGGACGATGCCGAGCAGGCCTGCGCCATCGCCGTTCACCGTGCGATCCAGGCCTACGATCCGGAAAAGGCGCAGTTCACGACGTTCGTGAACTGGCAGATCCGGGGCGAGCTTCAGAGCCTGCGCTTTCGCCTGATGACCGACCAGCGCCCTTCGGCGAAGAAGGTGGAGGCGGTGACCGTCTCGCTCGACGCGATCGGCAGCGGCGAGGACGGCGAGGAAATCTCGATCGTTGCCTCCATCGAGGACGAGGAAGCACTGGGCCGCACCGAGGCGGCCGCGTCGGACTATCTGGCGCGCGAGGCCATGCTCTCTCTTACCGACAGTTATATCGAGCATTTGCGCAAGCTGGGCGTCGATCGTCTGCGCCGTCAGGCCCGTCCGAAGAAGGCCCGCAAGGGCACGGAGGAGGCCGAGGCCGCGGAGGGTTCCGGTGAGCGTCAGGCCCGCCGCGTCTGGCGCGCCGAGAATGCGCCGATCGATCCCGCCGATCTCGCCGAGCTGGAAGAGCGCCTGCTCCACAACCGCATGGTGGTGGAGAACCGGTTGTTCGACCTCGTTCCCGGCGACATCTTCGAGGACGAATCCGGTCTGCTGCGCGAGCGCGCGCGCCAGATCGCCAAGCGCGCCGCGCGCACGATGTGCGAACTGGCCGGGCTCGATCCCCGCTTCGCGATGATGGCGGAATACGGGCGCCTGCTCTGCGCGCACTGATCTGCCGGTCGGGGCGACGGGCCCGCCCGATCGCAGGCATCTGCACAAACGATTGGGGAGGAGGTGCCTTGCGTGCCTCCTCCCCAATCGTTTGTGCAGATGCCGCTTCGCCCCGCCGAATTTTAACGAAGGCCCGCGCACTTGGCGCCCAATCGGTGCTAGATTGTGGTTAGCCCGGCGTAACCCTGCAAACAGCAGGGCGCCGGAAGCCAGTGAGGGAGCTTTCCAAGACCATGAACCGTCTATCGGGCCGTCAGGCCCTCGCCCACGGGACAACCCAGGCGACCGTTCCTGTTGTGGCTGCGCGTGCCGCACGCCGTATCGCGCAAGGAACAGGGACTTTGATCGGCGCGGCGGCGCTGCTGGCCGGATTGTCCGGCACCGCGCATGCCGATGACGGCCTGCTGAAGCAGGCGGTCGGCGGGCCCGACGGCCTTACCATCACCGGCGGCGTGCGTGCGCGTGTCGAGGGGATCGACGGGCAGTTCCGGCCGGACAAGGCTCAGGACGACGTGATGTTCTCGCTGAAGACCACGCTGCTGGTCGACTACGACGGTGGTCCCTTCCGCATCGGCGGCGAATTGTGGGATGCGCGCGCCTATGGCCAGCACCACGATTCCTCGGCCGGCACCACCGAAGTCAATGCGATGGAGCTGGTGCAGGCCTATGTCGGGCTCGATTTCAAGACTGGCGACAAAAGCGAGGCCAGGCTGATTGCCGGACGCTTCACCATGAACATCGGTTCTCGCCGCCTTGTCGCCCGGCAGCAGTTCCGCAACTCCACCAATGCCTATACCGGCGTGAACTTCGTGTGGAAGGACAGCAAGGGCGACCAGCTGATCGCGCTCTGGTCGATGCCGCAGCAGCGCCTGCCCGACGATGCCGACGGCATTCGCGACAACAAGGTGGTGTGGGACCGGGAGAGCACCGACCTGCAACTCTGGGGCGCGCATCTCACCAAGGCCGGGATCTTCGGCGGCGTCATGGAAGTCTACGGTTTCGGCCTGGACGAGCGGGACAGCCCCGATGTGTTGACCAAGAACCGCCACCTCTTCACCCCCGGCATGCGCCTCTATCGCAAGCCCAAGGCGGGGCAGGTCGACTGGGATCTGGAAGGCGCCTACCAGATGGGCTCGACCCGTCTGACCACGGCTGCCAGCGACATGAAGGACGTGAGCGTCTCGGCCTACATGATCCATGCCGAGGCCGGGCAGACCTTCAAGAGCAGCTGGCAGCCGCGCCTCTCGCTCGATTTCGATATTGCCAGCGGCGATCAGGCCGGGTCGAAGAGCTATAACCGTTTCGACACGCTCTACGGCGCGCGCCGCTTCGACTTCGGGCCGACGGGGCTCTATGGCCCGGTCGGGCGCTCCAACCTGCTGTCGGGCGGCGTGCGCGCGGAAGCCAAGCCGGACAAGAAGTCGGACGTGATGTTCATGTACCGCGCGCTGTGGCTTGCCTCGCGCACGGACAGCTTCGCCTCGACCAGCGTCAAGGATGGCAAGGGTGACAGCGGCCGGTTCGCGGGTAACCAGTTCGAACTGCGCTATCGCCGTACGCTGGTGCCCAACGTGCTGCATTTCGATACCGGCGTGGCCTATCTCGACAAGGGCCGGTTCCTGACCGAAGCGCCCAATGCGCCGCAGACGGGCGATACGAAGTACGGCTACTTCGACATGTATTTCGATTTTTGAGGACGGTGTGAGGTCCGGTCCGTTGCGGGCCGGACCTCAATCCATCGGGACCAGTCCGGCCGAAAAGGCAATGCGCAGCGCTTCGGACAGGCTGCGCACGCCGAGCTTTTCCATCAGCTTGGCGCGATAGATCTCCACCGTGCGCGGGCTGATGTCGAGATCGTGCGCGATCACCTTGTTCGACTGCCCATCGATCAATCCCATCAGCACGTCGTGCTCACGCGGCGAAAGTTGTTCGAGCATGGCAATCGCCTGCTCCTTGCGCTGCGCGGCGGCGCGCGAGGCGGCCTGATGCGAAAAGGCGGATTCCAGCGCAGCGATCAGCTTGAGGTGGTCGCAGGGCTTCTCGATAAAGTCGGCAGCGCCGAACTTCATCGCCTGCACCGCGACTGAAACGTCGCCTTCTCCGGTGAGCACGATCGGCACGAAACGCGCGGGCGCATCGCCGATGGCCGAGAGAACCTGGAGGCCGGGCGTGCCGGGCATGTGCAGGTCCAGCAGCAGGCATCCCGGTTCGAGCGAGGGCGCTGCCTCCAGAAACGCGTCGCCCGATTCAAAGCACATGATGCGGCTGTCGACGATCAGCGAGAGCAGGTACTCCAGCGAAGTCCGCACTGCATAGTCGTCGTCGACGATATAGATCCGGCGCACGGTCATCCGGCCTTCAACTCCTGCTCGCAATACGTCGGCAGCGTAAATTCGATGGCCGCGCCGCCGCCTTCGATGTTGCGGAGCGACAGGCTGCCGCCATGCGTCTCGACGATACGGCGGCAGATCGAGAGGCCTAGGCCCATGCCATTGGCCTTGGTCGAGCTGAATGCCTCGAACGGGCGGTTGATGACCTGTTCGGGGAAACCGGGCCCGTTGTCGATGACGCGGATCATGATCTGGCCCTCGCCCGGTGTGAGCGTGGTAATGGTCACGGCGGGGGTGGAGACGTCGTGCGCCTCAAGCGCGTCGAACGCATTGTTGATGAGGTTCACCAAGACCTGCTGGACATGGATGCGGTCCGCCAGGATCAGCGGCGAGGTGCCGCAAGGCCGGTATTCGAGCAGCACCCCGGGCGCCCGGCTGCGCGAGCGGGCAAGCTGGAGCGTATCGGCAATCACATCGTCGAGCGGCTCGGCGCGGATGTCGAGTTCGCCCTTGGAGACGAAGGCGCGCATGCGGCGGATGATGTCGCCCGCGCGGAGCACTTCCTGGCTGGCGAGGCGCAGCAGGCGGCGGAGCTGGTCCGGGCGCCAGTCGCGCTGCAATTGCAGTTCGATGGCGCCAAGGAAGTTCGAGGTGGCGGTGAGCGGCTGGTTCAACTCGTGCGCCAGTTCCGCGCCCATCTCGCCCATGGCGCTGACGCGCGAGGCGTGGAGGAACTGTTCGCGCAGTTCGTGAATGCGTGCCTCGGTATCGAGTTGCTCGCGCAAGTTGCGCACGAAGGCGATCGAGATCTGCTCGTTACCGACATTGGCGGCGCCCACGGCGAGTTCTACGGGAACCTGATTGCCCGAGCGATCCAGCCCGGCGGTAATGCGCGTGCGCGTCGGGCGGCCCTGCCAGCGCTCGGCCGCACTGGGCTGGGCGGGCGCGCGAGTGGGTGGCTGCTGCATTTTGTCCGCACCGGCGCCCGGTCCGGAAGGCGGTTCGACTTCGGCGATCGGCTGGAAGTACTGCGGCAGCACAACGCGTACGTCCTCGCCCAGAACTTCGTGCGCGGCGTAGCCGAACAGCGCCTCGGCCGTGGCGGAGAAGCTGCGGACATGGCCGTGCTCGTCGATGGTAATCATCGCCTCGGGCACGGTTTCAAGGATCGAGCGCAGTTCGGATTCGCGCGATTCCAGCATTTCGGCGCGCTGCTCGCGCTCGGTCGAATCCATCACGATGCCGATCACGCCGATGCCGCCGGAGCCGGAGTCGCGGTGGACCAGCACGGTGCCCTCGATGACATGCGGCTGGTCGGGGCGGCGCGACTGGAGGCGGAAGGCGTAGCGGCCGGGCTGCCACGTGTCGGGCGGCGCAACTTCGCGCGTGAACGCATCGCCCAGATGCGCGCGCCACTGCTCCATCCCGCCCGTGAAAGCACCTGGAACAAGCCCGAACAGCGTTTCCGCCTGGCCGTGGAAGCAGAACCGGTCCGTATCGCTGGACCATTCGAAAATGCCGAGGCCGTGGAGGTCGACGGCCAGTGACAGGCGGGCCTCGCTCGCCAGCATGGCCTGTTCGGCCTGCTGGCGAGCGGTGACGTCGGTCATCGAGAGCACCATCATCGGCGGCAGGTCGCTGCGCGGCTGCACGATCTGGCGAGTCTCGAACACGCGCAGGCGGGTGCCGTCGCTGCGCAGTTCGGTCAGCTCAGTCTCCTGCAGCGCGGCGGGGTGCGTGCGCAGGTAGTCGCGCCCGGTGACTTTCACCGCGCCGGTCAGTTCGTGCTTGTTGAGCCCGATGGCCTGTTCGGCGGTCCAGCCGTAAAGCCGCGTGCAACCGTCCGACCAGCGCAGCACGCGCCCTTCGAGGTCGGTGATGGCGATAGGGGCGGAATCGAGCGCGGCATCGATGGCCCAGCGCGCGCTGCTCTCGCGGCCGATGCGCAGCCACGCCCAGGCGATCACCGCGCAGGAGGCCGTCACTTGCAGCGCCGCCAGGAAGATCACCACCGCCTCGGGCGCGAGCGCGGTATGCTTGTGGGCCCAGAAGTGGGTGAGCGCCGAGGCGACCGGCAGGATGACCGACAGCGCCAGCGTCCATTGCAGCGTGGAGGCGCCGAACCCGCAAGCCGGTTTGCGCGGCCAGGCATATTCGCGGCGCATCAGCACGATGGCGATGGCCAGCAGGCAGACCGAAAGCATCGTCGGCACCGACATCAGCGCATGGCGGGTCGCTTCGTCCGGCCGGCTGACGCCGGTGGGCAGGAGGCTGCCGGAAATCGCCGCGATTGCGATGGAGACGCAGGCGAATGTCACGGTCGCGCGGCGCATTATCTGGCGCGGCGAGGCGACCGAGAACGTGGCAAGGCTGAGCAGCAGCAGGGCGATGGCGGGCAGTACGCCCGGCCGGCCCGGCGACGGACGAAGCTGCGCGGCGACGGCATCGGGAAACAGCAGCGTGTCTATCCCGAGCGCGCGTCCGCAGGCCTCTTCGACCAGCGCGATCACGCCGACGAGCATGGGAAGCAGCAGAATGACAAGGGCAGCACTACGCCTGCCGCGCGCGGTTGCCCACACGGCCATGCCGATCGCCATGCAGGATACCGCGGTAAGCGGCTGCATGAGATAGCCGGTGGCGGGCTGTCCCGTCAGGCTGAGGTTCCCCGAGAACCAGCCCATCAGAACGACCATGCCGATGATTTGCGCCACCGCGACAAGGGCAGGCACAGCCGGTGCCAACGTGGCAGGAGGCGACCCGCTCCAGCGCGGCGGAGGAGGATTCAGTTCCTGCATCCGGGTCCGCTGTTTCCGCCTAGAATCTCAGGCTCCAAGGCGAGGGCCGCATTATCGCGTCGCGCGGGTTTGTAAATAGACGGGGAAGGGGCCGGGCGCGACATGCGGCCCGGTTTGCGGATAACCGGTTGATATTCGGTTTCCCGAAACCGGTATTTTCCGGATATTTCCTGAAGAGTTTTTCAAAAATGCGATGAAGCGCATTTTGGGGCACACGCGGATGCCGCGAAATCCCGGCCAGAATTCGCTGGCCAGAATTCGGGGGCCAGAATTCTTGTGGGGCCCGCGCGGGCCGAATCCGGATGGGCTTAGACCGGCGGTAGGCCCTGGCCGACCACGCCGTTCTCGTTGGAAAGACCGTTGAGAATGGCGCGGTTGACGTCGATCAGGTCGTCGATTTCATCGCGTCCGGCCATCACGTCCGAGGTGTATCTGCTCACCCACAGGCCAATGGAAATGATCGTTGCCCGCAGATCGTCCGGAAGGCGATTTCCCGGTATCGCACAGATATTTGCGAACGTGCCCCAGACCATGCGGTTGCGGTGCAAGGCGGGCATGAGCTTGGCGCCCCTGAGCCCGGCGTCGCGCGCCGCGATCATCTCGGAAGTGATCTGGGTCATCAGCCGGTACTCGGTGCTGCGCGGCGAGGCGGCGACTTCCTGCACGCGGCGATAGGCATTGATTGACATGGTGGCTCCAGCGAATGTCGTCCGCGCCGATGCGCGCCCATCAATATAGGACGAAATCGCGGCGGACGGTCGTGCGGCGTGGTCTGTCGCCCCTCGTCCTTCAAAAACCCGCGTGCCGCATCCGGGGAGTGTGAACTTCTTCCTATAATCACGGCAAGGCTTCGGCCATTCATCATTCGCGGACCCATTCATGCTCAACGCCATCGGCCTTGTCGTCATTCTGCTGTGCGTCTTCGGCAGCTTCCTGATGTCGGGCGGTAACATCATGGTCATCTTCCATGCCCTGCCGCACGAAATGATGGCGATCGCGGGTGCCGCGATCGGCGCCTTCATCCTTGGAAACTCGCTCGAAACGGTCAAGAAGGCCTGGAAGGGCGTGCTGCGCGTATTCAAGGGCTCGCACTGGAGCGAGGGCGACTTCCGCGACCTGCTGACGCTGCTGTTCACGCTGCTCGCCACGTTCCGCAAGGAAGGCGCCAATGCGATCGAGCGCCATCTGGATGAGCCGGCCGAGAGCAGCATCTTCCAGCGCTATCCGCGCCTGCTGATCGATGCCGGGCTGATCGAGTTCACCTGCGACTACTTGCGCATGATGACCGTCAACTTCGAGGACCCGCACCAGCTGGCCGAAGCGATGGAGCACGATATCGAGCGCCATCATCATGAGGAAATGCTGCCGCAGCACTCGCTCCAGATGATGGCCGACGGCCTGCCCGCGCTCGGCATCGTCGCCGCCGTTCTCGGCGTCATCAAGACGATGAGCTCGATCGACCAGCCCACCGAGATTCTGGGCGCGATGATCGGCGGCGCGCTGGTCGGTACGTTCCTGGGCGTGTTGCTCGCCTACTGCCTGGTCGGCCCGATCGCGCAGAAGCTCCAGCAGGTCATCGATTCCGACTTCAAGCCCTACATGATCGTCAAGACCGCGATCATCGGCCACGCGCAGGGGCAGCCCACCGAAGTCGCCATCGAACTCGCCCGCCGCATGACCCCCTCGCCTTACGCGCCCTCGTTCACCCAGCTTGAAGCGGCGCTCGACGAAGTGAAGGACCAGCTCAATGCCAAGCCTGCCTGAAGGCACGAGCGGCGAAGGGCCGCTCGCACTGCCTACTCACGCTTCGACCGTGACGGCCGAGGAACTGCGCGACCGTCTGGTTGCCACCATCGGCGCCATCGAGATCGATGCCGCGAACGTGGAATCCGTGGGGCAGGCCGTGCTCCAGCTACTTCTCGCCGCCCGGAACGAGGCGGATGCGACGGGTCGCCCGTTCGCCATCGTCAATCCCAGCCAGCCCTTTGTCGACCGCGTCCGCGCTTGCGGACTGGCGGCGCCGCTGGGGCTCGTTGAAGAGGAATTTCCCGCGTGAGCAAACTCATCCTGACTGTCGACGATTCCGCCACGATCCGCATGCTGCTGAAGGCATCGCTGAGCGCGCAGGGCTTCCGCATCGAGAGCGCCAATGACGGCGAGCACGGGCTGGAGCGCATGCACGAGGTGAAGCCGGACCTGCTGATCACCGACATCAACATGCCCAAGATGGACGGTTTCGAACTGATCGAGGCCGTGCGCAAGACCAACGAGTTCAAGGGCACGCCGATCCTGGTGCTCTCGACCGAGTTCTCGGACGAGAAGAAGACCCGCGCCCGTGAGGCCGGGGCCACCGGCTGGATCACCAAGCCGTTCGACGCCGACCGTCTGGGAGCGGCGATCCGCCGCGTCTGCCCGTGAGCGACGAACTCGACGAAATCCAGGCGATCTTCTTCGAGGAGTGCGTCGAGGGTCTAGCGGTGGCCGAGGAAGGCCTTTCCGCCATGGCCGCCGGCGATACCTCGGCGGGCGTGATCGCCGGCGTGTTCCGCGCCGTCCACTCGATCAAGGGTGGCTCGGGCGCGTTCGGGCACACCGCGCTGCTCGGCTTCTCGCATCGTTTCGAGAACGTGCTGGACGAAGTGCGCGCCGGCCGCATCGCGCCGACGCCCGAAGTGACGCAGTGCCTGCTGGGCGCATTCGATATCCTGTCGGACCACGTTTCCGCCGCGCAGACCGGTGGCGATACGCCGGACGACGGGCTGATGCTGGAGCAGCTGGACGCCATTCTCGCGGGCGGCGGTGCGCCGGCCGCCCAGCCGGAACCGGAGCCTGTCGCGCCCGAGCCCGTTGCGGCAGCGGAGGACGAGTTCGGCTTCGTCCCGGTCGCGGCGCCGATCATCGATCTGGATGCCGATTTCGATCCCTTCGGTTTCGAGCCGGTGGCCGTTGCTCTCGACGATTTCGATGCGCCCGAGGCTGCCGAACCGGCGGGCTGGACGGTCCGCTTCGGTCCCTCGCGCGCGGCCATGGCCAATGGCGGCGAACCGCTGCTGGTGATCCGCGAGCTGGAATCGATGGGCGGCGAAGTGACCGCCGTCGACAGCGAGGCCCTGCCGCCGCTTGCCGAACTCGATCCCGAGGACAGCTACTTCGTCTGGACGCTGACGGTTCCCGCCAGCGTGGACGAGCGCGACATTCGCGACTGCTTTGACTTCGTTGCACCGGACTCGCTGATCGAAGTTGTGCGCGCGGAAGACACCGTTGTCGGTGGCGCCGAGCCGGGCGTCGCGGCGTTCGAGGAATTGCCGTTCGAGCCGATCCCGTTCGAACCGGTATCGTTCGAGGCGGAGCCGGTTCTCGCCGAACCTGTCCCGACCCCCGCGCCGGTCGCCGTTGCCGCGCCGGTCGAGGCGCCCCGGCCTGCGGTCGCCGCCCCGAAGGCGGAGGCGCCCAAGCCGGAAGCCAAGTCCGGTGGCGTCGAGGTGGCGCAGTCGATCCGCGTCGATCTCGGCAAGCTGGACCAACTGCTCAATCTCGTCGGCGAACTGGTGATCCGCAGCTCGATCCTTTCGGACCGTCTGCCGCCCGCCGATCAGGAGCGCGTCGAGCTGCCCGAGCTTTCGCGCCTGATCCGCCAGATCCAGGACAACGTCATGTCGCTGCGCGCGCAGCCGATTAAGCAGGCGTTCTCCCGCGTGCCGCGCATGCTGCGCGACCTGATGGCAGAGACCGGCAAGCGCGTTCAGCTCGAAACCACCGGCGAGATGACCGAAGTCGACAAGGGCGTGATCGAGAAGATCGGCGATCCGCTCACCCACATGATCCGCAATGCCGTGGACCATGGCATCGAGGGCCCCGAGGAGCGCGAGGCCGCCGGCAAGCCGGCCGAGGGCACGATCCATCTCTCTGCCGAGCAGAAGGGCGGCCGCATCATCGTGCGGGTGCGTGACGACGGGCGCGGCATCAACCGCGAGCGCGTACGCGCCAAGGCGATCGAGCGCGGCATCATCACCGCCGACGCCCAGCTTTCCGACGAGGAAATCGATGGCCTGATCTGCGCGCCGGGCTTCTCCACCGCCGAGACGATCTCGAACATCTCGGGTCGCGGCGTTGGCATGGACGTGGTGCGCTCGAACGTCGAGTCGCTGGGCGGCCGACTGGAAATCAATTCGGTGCCGGGCGAGGGCACGACCTTCTCGATGGCGCTGCCGCTGACGCTCGCCATTCTCGACGGCATGATCGTGCGGCTTGGCGAACAGCGCTTCGTGCTGCCGCTGGCCAATGTGATCGAGACCGTGCAGCCCGAGCCGGGCCAGGTCCAGGCGACGTCGCCGACGTCCGAAGTGATCGAGCTGCGCGGCCAGTACTTGCCGGTGCGGCGCGTGGGCGAGATGTTCGGCCTGCGCTCGCAGCGGGCGCCCGAGGACTCGCTCGTCATCATCGTCGAAAGCGACACGGCGGGCCATGTCGGGCTGATGGTCGACACGATCGACAACCGCCGCGAGGTGGTCATCAAGAGCCTGGAGGACAACCTCCACCCGATCCGCGGCCTCGGCGGCGCGACCATCCTGGGTGACGGCGCCATCGCGCTGATCCTCGATGTCGACGCGCTTGTCGTGCCCGGCGGCGGCTTTTCCAAATATGTACTGAAAGGACTGGCGGCATGAGCACCGAAGCGATTGCAAACGACGAACGCAAGATCGTCACGTTCACGCTGGGCAACCAGCTGTTCGGGATCGAGATGGCCTCGCTGATCGAGATCCGCGAATGGGAAGAACCGACCCCGCTGCCCAGCGTGCCGTCCTATGTGCTGGGCGTCGCCAACCTGCGCGGTTCGGTGATCCCGATCGTCGGCCTGTCCGAACGTCTGGGTTGGGAGCCCAGCGTGCTGCACTCGCGCTCGTGCGTGCTGGTCGTCACCATCGGCGGCCGCAATGCCGGCTTCCTGGTGGACGAAGTGCAGGACATCGTCTCGATCAAGGGCAGCGAGATTCAGCCCGCGCCCGATACAGAGGTCAATGACCAGAGCGCTATCGCCGGTCTCGTCAAGATCGAGCGCCGCACCTCGGACGCGTCGAACCCGGAAGCGATGTGCCTGCTGCTCGACCTCGAAGCGCTGAGCCTGACGCGTCATATCCCGGAACTGGCTGCGTGAGCACCGGCACTGCTTCTGCGGGCACGCTCGCGGCGAACGCGGAGCTGCGCCCCGCGCAGTTCCACGAGATCGCCGCGATCATGCAGCGCGAGGCACGCATCCATCTTGTCGAAGCCAAGACGACGCTGGTGCATTCGCGCCTTAGCCGCCGTCTGCGCGAGCACGGGCTGACCAGCTTCGCCGACTATGTTTCGCTGGTGCAGCGCGATGCGACCGAGCGTCATGCCATGGTCGTGGCGCTGACCACCAACCACACGCACTTCTTCCGCGAAGTCCATCACTTCGATCACTTGCGCTCGGCCGTGGTGCCGCAGTTGCAGGAACGCGCGCGGCGCGGCGAGAAAGTGCGGATCTGGTCGGCAGGCTGTTCGAGCGGCGAGGAAGTCTATTCGATCGCCATGTGCCTGGCGGGCGATACGCCTGCGGGTGCGGCCTGGCTGGAGCAGGGCGATGTGCGTCTGCTCGCCACCGACATCTCGCCCCCGGTGGTCGAGGCGGTGACGCTGGCGACCTATCCCGACGCGGCGGTGGAGCCGATCCCGGCCGCCTATCGCCAGCGTTGGCTGCGCCCGGCGGGCGCCGGCTACAACACCGTTGCCGAGCCGCTGCGCAAGCTGGTGGCGGCCCGCGTGCTCAATCTCTTCGACACCTGGCCGATGCGCCAGAAGTACGACGTGATCTTCTGCCGCAACGTGATGATCTACTTCGACGATACCGCCAAGGCCGAGCTGGAGGCGCGTCTCGTCGACATGCTGGTGCCGGGCGGCATGCTCTACATCGGTCATTCCGAACGCCTGATCGGCCCTGCCGCCACCCGCATGAAGCCGGTTGCGCAGACCGCCTATGCCCGCATCGACGGCGCGGGGGCGGCATGACCGAAACAACCGACAAAGTCCGCGTCGTCGTCGTCGATGACAGCGCGGCGATGCGCGCGCTGCTGACCAAGCTGCTCAACCACGATCCGATGATCGAGGTGGTGGGGCAGGCCCCCGAACCGCACGCCGCGCGCGAGATGATCAAGGCGCTCAACCCCGATGTCGTCACGCTCGATGTCGAGATGCCGGGGATGGACGGGCTTTCGTTCCTTGAACGGATCATGCGCCTGCGGCCGATGCCGGTGGTCATGTGCTCGACGCTGACCGCGCGCGGTACCGAAGCGACGATCGAGGCGCTGCGCCTCGGCGCGGTGGACTGCATCGCCAAGCCTTCGGGCAACCCGCTGGAAATCGCCCAGGATGGCGCGCTGCTGCGCAAGATGGTCAAGACCGCCGCGCGCTCTTCGGTGCGTGCGGCCGTGGCCCGCCCGGTTCCGGGGCGCGTGGTCCCGGCCAATCCGGCGCCTGCGGCCGGTCCCATGCGCGACGTGGTAATCGCCATCGGCGCCTCCACCGGCGGCGTCGAGGCCCTGTTCACGATCATCGGCGCCCTGCCGGTCGATTGCCCGCCGGTGCTGGTGGTCCAGCACATGCCCGCGATCTTCACCGGTGGCTTCGCCGCGCGGCTCGACCGCGAGGCGCGGGTGACCGTGGTGGAGGCCAAGGACGGCATGCCGTTGAAGCGCGGGACAGTCTACCTCGCGCCCGGCGGCAGCCATCACATGGAATTGGTCGGCGGGACCAGCGGCCACGTGCGACTGGTCGCGTCGGACCCCGTCGGCGGCCATCGGCCCTCGGTGGACGTGCTGTTCAATTCGGTTGCCCGGCTCGGCTCGCGGGCGGTGGGGGTCATCCTCACCGGCATGGGCGCGGACGGGGCCGAGGGGCTTTCGGCGATGCGTGCCGGAGGTGCCCGCACGCTCGGCCAGAGCCGCGAGACCTGCGTGGTCTACGGGATGCCGCGTGCCGCTTTCGAGCGGGGCGCGGTTGAGAAGGAAGTGAATTTGTCGGCAATGCCCGAGGCTATCCTCGCGGCGTGCCGAAGGTAAATGGAGCGCGTCACATGCCGGCAGCGGCTGCAATCAAGGTAATGGTGGTCGACGACCAGACAAGCATGCGCGCGATGATCCGCCGCGCATTGCAGGATCTGGGTTTCAAGGACATTCGTGACAAGGCCGGGGCGGGCGAGGCGCTGGCGGCAATCAAATCGGACCGCGTGCATCTCGTCATCTCGGACTACAACATGCCGGACATGGACGGCCTCGAATTCCTCGAGGCGGTGCGTAACGATCCGGTGATCGGCAAGACCGTGTTCATCATGCTCACCGGCTCGGCCGACAAGGAGGTCGTCCAGAAGGCCGCCGCGCTGGGCGTCAACAACTACGTGGTCAAGCCTTTCGCGCCCGCTGCGCTGAAGGAGAAGATCGAGCGCGTCTTCGGTGAGCTCGTCTGATCTCCATGCGCCGCGTCTCCATCGTCCAGGGCGAATTCCATGTCGCGAGCCAGGAAGGCGTGGTCATTTCCACGCTGCTCGGCTCGTGCATCGCCGCATGCCTTCAGGACCCGGTGGCGCGGGTGGGGGGCATGAACCATTTCTTGCTGGGTGAGCCGGGTGCGGATAGCCCGGTCACCGGCGTCGAAATGCAGCGATACGGCGTTCATGCGATGGAACTGCTGATCAACGCCCTGATGCAGCGCGGCGCCCAGCGCTCGCGGCTGCGGGGGCATCTTTACGGCGGTGCGAACATCGTGGCCGGGCTTGGCGGCATCGGCACGAAGAACGGCGAATTCGCCCGCAACTTCATGCGCACCGAAGGGATCGCGGTCGACCGCTGCGACCTGGGCGGCACGCAGGCCCGCAAGGTGGAATTCATGCCGTTCGAGGGGCGGGTCCGCGCGATGCTGGTCAAGGACCAGCCGCTGCCCGTCGCTCTGCGGCCCGCGCCCCTCGCCGCGCCGCAGCGCACGGGCGAACTCGAACTTTTCTGATGACGGCGTCGCTCGATCGGCCGGCGAGCGACTACAGGGGGACCGAAGAAGTGACGATCATGATGGAAGGCGATGGCGCGCCGCTGTGCCAGGCGCCGTTTGGCCACGCACTCGCGCACGAGATGCGCGTGGCGCGCGAACTGCTGGAGGAACTGGCCGGAGTGCTGGTGTCCGACGAGCGCTTCGTGGCCGACTACCTCGACCAGCTCCAGGCCTTCGACCTCATCGCCCAGCACGTGGACGAGAGCGCGGCACTGCTCGAACGCGTGGCGGCCGGGCAGCCGCTGCCCGATGCGCTGGGCCAGGTCCGGCTCAATGTCATGCAGGCGCGCCTCCGCGCCGCGCTCGACTGAAGGAATACCTGAGTGGCGCAGGGCAACGGCGATACGACGATCGTCATCCGCAAGGTCAAGAAGATGGCCCGACCGGCTCATCACGGCGGGGCGTGGAAGGTGGCCTATGCCGACTTCGTGACCGCGATGATGGCCTTCTTCATGCTACTCTGGCTGCTGGCGAACCCGGATAAGGCGCAGCTCAAGGGGCTGGCCGAATACTTCTCACCGGCCGCCGAACGCAACGCCCAGCCTTCGACGCTGACCAGCACGCCGGGCCCGCAGCCGGGCCTTGGCGGGCATACCCGCCGCGCCCAGGCCGAGGACCAGAAGGCGCTGGGCCAGCCCTCCGCCGAATCCGGCGTGAAGGGCGCCTCGCGCGGGGGCACGGCCGATGTGCCGGAAGCCGCGCTGCGGGTGATGGCGCAGGAAATGCAGCTCTCGCTCGAACAGCCGGTCGATGCTTCCGAAGGCAAGCAAAACGTCGATGTCGAGCAAGAGCGCGATGGCCTGCGGATCCACCTTGTCGACACGGCCCAGCGTTCGATGTTCAAGGGCGCCACGGCCCAGCTCAATGACTATGCGCGCGACATGCTCGTGCGGATCGCCCGCAAGCTGGCCGGAACCGGCGCGCAGATCGCGATCGAAGGCCACACCGATTCCACCGGCGGGCAGAGCGAGGCCAACTGGTCGCTGTCCGCCCAGCGTGCGCTTGCCGCGCGCGCGGCCATGGTAGGCGCGGGCCTGCCGGCCGACCGTTTCGCCGAAGTCGTCGCCAAGGCGGGGACCGAGCCGGTCTATCCCGACCATCCCGAGCGGCCCGAGAACCGGCGCATCACGATCGTCGTGATGGCCGCATCCTCGGCATTGCCGCAGGATGCCAGTTTCCGGTTCTGAAGGATCTACCGGGGCACGATGATGCAAGTTTGGAGCAGCAGGTGATCAGGAAGATCATGATCGCAGTGGCCGCGCTGGTCGGTGGCACCGCCATCGGCGGGGGCGCGGCTTATGGCGTTGTACAATGGGCGCCGCAATGGCTGCCGGGGATGCACAAGCAGCCCGCAGCCAGCGAATTCGTGCCGACGGGCACTATCCTGGCGCCGATCACGTTCGCCGACGGGCGCCTTTCGGGCTACGTCTCGTTCGAGTGTCAGCTCGAAGTGCCCAAGGGCAAGGGCGAGGAAGTGACGAAGCAGCTGCCGGTGCTGCTCAACGCGGTCAACATGCGCAGCTATCGCCAGCCGCTGGCGAGCGGGCCTGACGGGATGATCCCCAATCTCGACGTATTCCGCCGCGTGGTGATGGATGCCGCGCGCGAAGTCTACGGACCCGAACTCGTGCGCCGGGCGGTCATCACCCAGGCAGCACCGATCTGACACCTTCAAGGACACGTACATGCCGTTGCCGCCTTCATCCCGCCTCGGTGCCGCCGACGAGCTTTCGGGCTCGCTCGGTGCTGCCCCCGACCATGCGGTCGAGGTTGCACCCGATTCCGGACCGGAAGCCATGAACCCGCGCGATCTCGTCGCCCGCGCGCCGCGCGTCACCACGATCCTGCTGATCGGCAAGCTGGCGGCGGGCGACCGCGAAACCCTGTGCCGCGTGCGCAACATCTCGGAAACCGGGATGATGGCCGAAGTCCACGGCAGCTTCGCGGTCAACGAAGCGGTCGAAGTCACGCTCAAGGCCGGGGACACTCTGGCCGGCACCGTGCGCTGGAACCGCGCGGGCCGGATCGGCGTGGCGTTCGACGAAAAGGTCGATGTGCCCGAACTGCTGGCCCATGCGGCGATGCGCAGCGGCGCCGAGGGCATCGCGCGCGGGCCCCGCTTTACCGCCGATTGCCCGGTAGCGCTGCTGGTGGTGGGCTATCGCCATCCGGCGCGTCTGGTCGATATCTCGCAGGGCGGCGCCCGCGTGACCGTGGCCAGCGCCATGCCGCGCGACCAGTTGCTCGGCATCGCCATCCCCGGCCTTGGCGAGCACGAGGCGGCGGTGCGCTGGGTGGGGGAGGAGGCCTGCGGGCTGGTCTTCCTCGAACCGCTCGCGTTTGCGGAGCTGGGCCCCTGGCTGCTCGACATGCGCGCCCGGTTCGGGAAGCAGGAAGACGGATCGTAACGGGGAAATCGGGGCCGGAGTTTATCCCGGCCCACCGAAGCTTTTGACCAGCGACCCCGCCACCAGTGCCCAGCCGTCCACCAGCACGAAGAAGATGATCTTCATCGGCAAGGACACTGTCGCGGGCGGCAGCATCATCATGCCCATCGCCATCAGCACGGCGGCCACGGCAAGGTCGATCACGAGGAACGGCAGCAGCAGCAGGAAGCCGATCTCGAAAGCGCGGCGCAGTTCGGAGATCATGAAGGCGGGCATCAGCGTCGACATCGGCAGCGCCTCGCGCGAGGCGGGGACTTTGCCGGAGAGCGAGACGAACAGCTTCACGTCCTCGTCGCGCACTTGCTTCAGCATGAAGGTGTGGAACGGCTTCTGCGCCCGGTCCAGCGCCTGCGTCTCGTTGATGCGGCCCTGGTTGTACGGGACCATGGCATCCTTGTACGCCGCGTCGAACGTCGGGGCCATGACGAAGAAGCTGAGGAACAGCGCCAGACTGATGATCACCGGGTTCGGCGGTACGCCCTGCGCGCCAAGGCCCGAGCGCAGCAGCGAGAGCGCGACGACGATGCGGGTAAACGAAGTGACCGTCATCAGGATGCCGGGCGCAAGGCTCAGCACCGTCATCAGCAGGACAAGCTGGATCACCCGGCTCGACACCGCGCCGCCGCCGGCACCTCCGCCACCAAGCCCGCCTAATGCGTCGGGCGCGGCTGCCGCAGCGGCGGCCTTGGCCATGGCGAGTTCGGGCACGACGAATACGAGAGCGGCACAGCCCAGCGCCGCGACAAGTGCGATACGCCGGTTCATTCGCCCGCGTCCCTGTTCCGGGTGATGCCGCTGCATGGAGCCGAATCCAGCATGATCACGCCTTCCGGGGCGATCAGCAGGCTGATTTCCTTGTAGTCGCGCCGGATCAGCACGACCTGACGGCGCGGATCGAGCGAGAGGCGCTCGACCAGTTCCAGACGGCGCGTGGTGTCCTTGTCGCCCAGGTTGGCGAGCCATTTCTGCGGCAGCCGCAAGTCGTAGCGGCGCACCACCCAGAGCGCGCCGACCAGCAGCCCCAGCACCACGGCCAGCGCGCCCAGCGTGCGCAGCAGGGCAAGAAACTCCACCGATCAACCCTCGCGCTCGACGACCTTGGTGATTTCGAGCGACATGTGCTCGCCGTTCACCAGGATCTTGCCTTCGGCCACCAGCTCTTCGTTCACGTAGACGCGGGTGGGGTCGCTGTGGCCGCAGTCGAGCGGGATCACCGCGCCGCGGCTCATCTTGAGAACCTGCCGGATGGGAATGCTGGTGGAACCCAGCACGATCGACAGGTCGATGGGAATACCTTCGAGGACGGACATTGCAGTGCGTCTCCTTTCGCCCTCGTTATAGGAAAGAAAAATATAGGAGTGATCCGAACTAGGCAAAAAATGCCTATAAGGAAGCTGTCTGCACCGCAGGCTGACTGCGGACAGGGGAGCTAACACGATGGAATTGCAAGACTCGATCGACGTATCGGCGTCCGGCCTGCGTGCCCAGTCGCTGCGCATGCGCGTGATCGCGGAAAACCTCGCGAACTCGGACTCGGTCGCGACCACTGCGGGCGGTGATCCCTATCGCCGCCGCGTCGCCACTTTCGCCTCCGAAGTCGACCGTGCGACCGGGGCCACCAAAGTCTCGATCAAGTCGATCGAGGGCGACAAGAGCCAGTTCACCCGCGTCTACCAGCCGGGCAGCCCCGCTGCCGACGCCAGCGGTTATGTTGAGCAGCCGAACGTCAATCCGCTGATCGAGGCGGCCGACATGAAGGCCGCCCAGCGCTCTTACGAAGCCAATCTCAACGCTATCGAATCCGCGCGCGGCATGACCATGCGCACGATCGACCTGCTCAAGTAAGGAACCAGACCATGGCAATCGGAGCCCTCGACGCGGCCGCCGCCTATGGCCGCGCGATCAAGAACACTGCGCCTACGTTCGGCACGTCGGACGACAGCTCCACCTCGGTCGACGGTGCTGCCAGTGGCGGCGGCACCTTCGGTTCGATGGTGGAATCGATGGTCGGCGATACTGCCAACTCGCTGCGCAACGCCGAGACGCAGAGTGCCAAGCAAGTGGCGGGCAAGGGTGACCTGATCGACGTCGTCACCGCCATCGGCGCCGCCGAAACCGCTCTCGACACCGTGGTTTCGGTGCGTGATCGTGTGGTCAACGCCTATTCCGAAATCATGCGGATGCAGATCTAGCCGGAAGGGCAGGGGCGCGTCATGGACTCGGCTTCCACCATCGAGATTGCGCGCACCGCGATGGTGCTGGTGCTGACGGTCGCCGGCCCCATGCTGATCGCGGGGCTGATCGTCGGCGTTCTGGTCGGCCTGCTTCAGGCGTTGACGCAAGTGCAGGAAATGACCCTGACTTTCGTGCCCAAGCTGGTGGTGGTGGGCACGGTGCTGCTGCTTTCCCTGCCGATGATCGGCCATGCGCTTTCGGCTTTCATGGAGCGTATAGCCGACCTCATCGTCGCGGGTTGAGGCGATGGACGCCGCCCTCCTTGCCGCGCTGCCGGTTGATGCGACCACCTTCCTGATCCTGTTCACGCGGGTAGGTGCGGTGGTCATGCTGCTTCCGGCCTTTTCCGAGGAATCGGTGCCCGCGCAGATCCGGCTGGTGATGGCGCTGGGCCTTTCCGTCGGGCTTTACGGGCTGCTTGCCCCGCGCATTGGCCCGGTATTGCAGGGCCCGCAGGGCGGCATGGCCAACCTGCCGATCATCGTGATCGCGGAGATGCTGGTGGGGCTGGCGTTCGGCTCTATCGTCAAGATCATGTTCACTGCCGCAGCTATTGCCGGTTCCATGGCGACGCAGCAGGTCGGGCTTTCCTCCGCGCTGGTCAACGATCCCTCGATGGGCGGGCAGTCACCGCTGCTGTCGCGCCTGTTCGGGCTGGCGGCGGTGCTCGTCTGCATGGCGTTCGGCGTGCACCACTTGTGGATCGAGGCGATCGTCCGGTCCTATTCTACTTTCCCGGTCGGCGGGATGCCGCCTGCGGCGGACTTCGCGCAACTGGCGATCCACGTGACCGGGCAGGCGATGGCGCTGGGTGTCAGCCTGGCCGCGCCGCTGATCCTCTACGGCGCGCTGTTCAACCTCGGCCTTGGCCTTGCTGCCCGCGTGGCGCCGCAGATCCAGGTCTTCTTCATCACCCAGCCGCTCAACCTGATGCTGGGTATTTCGCTGGTCGGCGTGACGCTGGGCTCCATGCTCACCGCCTTCGCCTCGGCCATGACCGCGTTCATGCAGGACGGATGGAAGTTCTGACGCCATGGCCGAGAGCGAAAAGGACCAGCGGACACAGGAGGCGACACCCAAGCGCCTTGAGGATGCCCGCCAGCGCGGCGAAGTGGCGATGGCCACCGAAGTCCGCCACGCGGCGATGTTGATTGGCGCGCTGATCGTCACCGGCGGCGTGGGTGCCAGCGCCTTTGCCTCGCTGGGCCCGCTGATGGTGCGCCTTTGGGGCAATGCCGACGAATATCGGCTCGATTCCAACGGAGCGCAGAGCCTTATGACCGGGCTCGCCATTCACTTCATCTGGTCGCTCCTGCCGGTCTTCGCGGTGCTGCTGGCCTGTATCGCGGTGATGGCCATGGTGCAGGGCCGCTTCACCATCGCCTGGGCCCGGCTCGCGCCGAAATGGTCCAAGTTCAATCCCGTCTCCGGCCTCTCGCGCATGTTCGGCAAGCGCGCGCTGATCGAATTCGCCAAGACGCTTGCCAAGTTCCTGGGCATTGCCTTCGTCGTGTTCAAGGTGCTGAGCCCGCGCATTGTCGGGCTCGACCAGCTGGTCGGCTATGCGCCCGGCGCGGTAGCCAGGGCGGCGGCCGAATTGATGTTCGACGCGGTGCGCGCGGCGGCGATCTCGGTCTCGCTGCTGGCGCTGGCCGACTATGTCTACCAGAAGCGCGCCTTCCTCAAGCGCATGCGCATGACTCTTCAGGAAGTGAAGGACGAGCACAAGCAGAGCGAGGGCGATCCCAAGATCAAGGGCAAGATCCGCCAGATCCAGATGCGGCGATCGCGCCAGCGCATGATGGCGGCAGTGCCGACCGCCAGCGTGATCGTCACCAATCCCACCCACTATGCTGTCGCGCTCAAGTACGACCACGGACAGATGGCCGCGCCGCTGGTCATTGCCAAGGGCGTCGATGCCATCGCGCTCAGGATCCGTGAGATCGCCACCGAGGCCAATGTCCCGATCGTGGAGAGCCCGCCGCTTGCGCGTGCGCTTTTCGCCTCGGTCGAGATCGACCGGCCGATCCCCATTGAGCACTACGCCGCCGTGGCGGAGATCATCGGCTACGTCATGCGCCTCGCCCGTCGCGGCGCCGGACGCCCTGCCGGGAGCAGCGTGCGGTGAAGGGAAAAAGCCCGATGACCCGCTCCGGCGCGCTCAACCACCTTCCTATAAGGACACTGATGCAGATGCCCCTGAAATCGCGGAAGCGCGCGTCGCTCGCTGTCTTGGCTCCAGCCCTTGCCGCCGTGCTGGCGCTGGCCGCGCCGGGCACCGCCTTTGCGGACTCGCAGCCGCGCATCAAGGACATCGTCGATGTCGAGAACGTGCGGCCGAACCAGTTGGTCGGCTATGGTCTCGTCGTCGGCCTCCAGGGCACCGGCGACCGTATCCGCAACGTGCCGTTCACCGAAGAGACGTTGCAGGCCATGCTCGAACGCATGGGCGTCAACATTCGCGGCGACCAGATGCTGACCCAGAACGTCGCGGCCGTGACCGTGACCGCGACGATGCCGCCGTTTGCCCGATCGGGCTCGACGATCGACGTGCAGGTCTCGGCGCTGGGCGATTCCACCAGCCTTCAGGGCGGCATCCTGCTGGTCTCCTCGCTGCGCGCGCTGGACGGCGAGATCTACGCGGTGGCGCAAGGCCCCGTCGCGGTCTCCGGCTTCAAGGCGCAAGGCGCGGCGGCCAAGCTTAGCCGCGGCGTGATGACCACCGCGCGGATTGCCGGCGGCGCCATCGTCGAGCGTGAGGTGCCTTACGATTTGCGCTCTGCGCAGAGCCTCAAGCTGGCGCTCAAGAACCCCGATTTCACCACCGCGCGGCGGATCGCCGAACGGATCAACAACGAAGTTTCGGGCGCTGCCACCGTGCTCGATCCCGCGACGGTTGAGATCACGCCGCACGGCGGCTCGGTGATCGAGCTGGTCACCCGGATCGAGAACCTGACCGTGCCGGTCGACCAGCCCGCGCGCATCGTCATCAACGAGGCGGCGGGAACCGTGGTCATGGGCGCGGACGTGCGCGTGAGCCCGGTCGCGATCGCGCAGGGCGGGCTTACCATCAGCGTGACCGAAACCCCTGTAGTCTCGCAGCCCGGGCCGCTGTCCAGCGGGCAGACGACCACCGTGCCGCGCACCCGGATCGAGGCGAACGACGGCAACGGCGCCTCGCTGGCGATGCTGACCGGGGGCACCTCGCTCCAGAATCTGGTCTCGGGGCTCAATGCGCTGGGCGTCAGCCCGCGTGACCTCATCACCATCCTTCAGGCCTTGCAGAGCGCGGGTGCGCTTCAGGCCGAGATCACCGTGCAATAAGAAAAGGAGGCAGCAAGATGACCGACACCACCATCACGTCGCTTCCGGCGCCGCAGGTTTCTCCTTCGCCGGACAAGTCTCCGGCCAGCGTGGCCCGCCAGTTCGAAGGCGTGTTCGCCGGGCAGGTCGCCAAGATGATGCTCGAAAGCGTCGATCAGGGCGATGAATTCTCGGGCGGCCACGGCGAGGAAATGTTCCGCGGGGTCCTGGCCGAGCAGGTCGGTAACCAGATCGCCAAGGGCAAGGGGCTGGGCATCGCCTCGGCCGTCCAGGCCCAGATCATCCGCATGCAGGGCGGCAACCCTCAGGGAGTGACCGGCAATGCCGAATGAAATGATCGAGATCATGACCTCGCTCTCGCTGGTCATGCGTGAGGAAACCGAGCGTCTGGAACGCCGCGAGCGCGTGCTCGACCTTGCCTCGCTGGCAGCGGCGAAAGCGCGCCTGGTCGCCTCGCTGGAGGAAATGCTGGCCCGCCGCAACCGCCGTGAGCCGGAGTGGACCGAGCAGATGGACGAGGAAACGCGCGAGCGCCTGTCGGACTGCCTGAGCGAACTGCGCGCGGCCTCGATCGCCAATGCGGCGCTGCTGGAGCGGCAGATCGAACTGTCGATGGAAATGATGACGGCCATCGCCGAGGAAGCCAAGCGGCTGAGCGGCAACCGTTCCTATACCTACGGCGCCAGCGGCGACATGGCCCGCGTGGAGGCGGCGACGCCGATCTCGTTCAACGGCGAATACTAAGGCGGAATACCAGAGCGGAATACTGGGCGACGGACCCATTCCCCCGAATACGGAGCGGGTTACGAACACAAACTCCGTCGCCCCCGCGAAGGCGGGGATCCCGCTTCTGTTGTGCGGGGCTGGACGTCGCCAAGAAGCGGGGCCCCCGCCTTCGCGGGGGCGACGGGGTCTGAGGCTGCTAGCTCACGGTCAGTATCTAGCCCGTGGGTAGCACCTCCGAGGCATCAGCAATCGCCGGCGAAAGTGCAGTCAGACCTCGCCGTCCGGGCCGCCCACCTTTTCCAGCTTATCGGCCTTTTCCAGCATACCAAGGGTCGCCGAAGCCGGTGCCGCGCGGCCGAACAGGAAGCCCTGCCCGAAGGCGCAGCCGCGTTCGACGAGGAAGTGGGCTTGCTCCTCGGTCTCGATGCCTTCTGCCGTCACCGGCATGCCAAGGCTGCGGCCAAGGTCGAGCACCGTGTTGACCAGCTTGCGCCCGGGGTCGCTGTCGAGCGCCTGGATCAGCGTGCGGTCGATCTTGATGGTGTCCAGCGGCAAGTGGCACAGCCGCGCAAGGCTGGCATAGCCCGTGCCGAAATCGTCCAGCGCGATGCGCGCACCGGCCCCCCGCAGCGTGTCGATCGTCGCGCGCGCATCGGCGAGATTGTCCACCATCGCGTTCTCGGTGATTTCCACCGTCAGCCGCTCGGGCGGCAGGCCGCAGGCGAAGACGATCTGGAGCAGCCTTGCGGCAACGCCCGGATCGCAGACTTGCTGCGGCGACATGTTGACGGAAAGGCCCACCTCGTCCGGCCATTCGCGCGCGTCGCGGCAGGCCTGACGCAGCAGGCCGAATAGCATCTCGTCGATCAGCCGGAGGTCTTCGCCCACTTGCAGGAACAAGTCGGGGCCCAGCAGGCCGCGATGCGGATGCTCCCAGCGGGCCAGCACCTCGAAGCGCGCGATCTTGCGCGAGGGCAGGGCGACGATGGGCTGGTAATGCGGAACCAGTTCGCCGCGCAGCAGGGCCGAGCGCAGGGCCTCTTCCAGCGCCGCACGGTCGGTCAGGGTGGCAAGCATTTCAGGCGTGAAGCGACGCACGGCGGCTCCGCCCGAAGCCTTGGCGCGCGACATCGCGATCGAGGCGCCGCGCAGCAGTCGCTCGGGCGTGGTAGTGCCCGAGGGATCGCTGGCGATGCCGATCGAGGCGGTCAGGTGGATCATGTGCCGCCCCAGCACGATGGGCGAGGCCAGTACGTCCAGCAGGTCTGCAGCCACGGCCTCGGAGAGGTCGGCGCCGTCGTTCAGGGGCAGGACGCAGGCGAACTCGTCCCCGCCGACATGGACGACCCGGCCCGAGACTTTGGCCGCGATCCGTCCGCAGCGTCCGGCGGCGATGGCGATGACTTCGTCCCCGGCGGCGTGGCCGCACAGGTCATTGACCAGCTTGAACCTGTCAAGATCGAGGATCAGCAGGGAAAGCGGCTGCGGAGCGCCGTCTTCTCCGCGCAAGAACGCCACGGCCCGTTCGACACTCCGCAGCGGCGGTTCGTGCCCGTCAAACGGGGACTCGCCGGCGCTCCCGAATTCCGGGCTATCGCTTCCCGGTCTCCGTTCGTGCCCTGCGGTCGTATCTCGCTGGCTGGCGCTGCGCATCGTCTGTCAACTTGTCTCCTTAATCCATTATATGGGATTGGAGTGCGCAACGGCTGGGTTGTCCTACAATTAGCGCCTATTCGAACATAGCCGACAGCACCGTGGCGATGCGGGCTGGGTCGAATGCGTCAAGCGCCACTTCGAAATCGGGATTGAGGCTGAAGCCCAGGGTGTGGCCCTGCCGGTCGAACGTGATGGCGATCACTCGCAGGCCGGTATCCTGCTCGATCACGGCGAGACCGCCGGCCGAGGGGAAGCGATCGGGATCGACCACCAGCACGGCGCGGCCGGGCAGCCCGGCGCCCAGCGTCGAGCGGCCGATGCGCAGACCATAGGCGTTCGGCCCGGCGCTGCGCGGCACTTCCACGAATGTACCAGTCGGCGTGCGGGCGAGCAAGCCATCGGGCAGCGGCGATCCGAAGACGGGGACCAGCCGGACCGACGCGTCCTCCCCAACCGACTGCGCGGGCGCCGGGCTCTCGGGAGCTTTCGGCGCGAACGCCGGGGGAGTGGCGGCATCGAGCACGGGAACCGGGCGTTCGAGCACGGATGTCTCCAGCGAAGAACCGATGGGTGCGTTGAGCACCCTTGCAGCGGCGGCGCCGGCCTGCCGCATCGCAGGGGCCTCGGCAGAAGCGGCCGGAGAACCACCCAGTTCGGCGCGCAGCGCGGCGGTGCGGGTGCGGGTCTTGGTAATGCGGATCTGCGGATTGGCCACCAGCGACAGGAACGCGTCGAGTTCGCCGCGCGCGCAGGCTGCGACGACGGCGGCCGCGAGCGCGGCATCGTCGGCCACGCCGAACAGGCGGCGCAGCGAGCCGCGGACTTCGTCGTTCCAGCGGTCGTAGGGCTTGTGGGCGTTTTCGATGCGCGAGAGGATCACCGGCGCAATCCCGTACTGTTCTTCGAGTACGGCGATGGTCAGCGTATCGTCGGCAACGCGGCGGGCGCGGACGGCCGCCGCCACCAGAACCGCGAGGTGGTCAGCCTCGGGATCGGTGCGGTCGTTACCCATGATCGGCTCTGCCCAGTCCTCGATATCGAAAGCGGGATCGTCGATATCGACAAGCAGATCCAGCGGATCGACCTGGAGTGCGGCTGCGATGGCGCGCATTTCCGGGGCACGAGCGAAAACCTCGCCACGTTCGATCTTGGAAAGTCGAATATAGGTAATGTCCGGAAGGCGTTCGGCCAGTTCCAGCAATGAGCCTATATTTTGTTGCTTGCGAAATTTCCTTATCCCGTTTGGAAATACCAGACTGCGGCAGGCATCGATCTCAAGGGTTGCGGGTACGGATGCAGTAGCCGTCCTTGCCCGCCTGCCAGATCGAACTGATTTTTCGGTCATTGAAGCTCGAATTTCATTGCAATGCCCAAGATGTTTCATGATCCTTAAACAGGGTCAATATCGCTCTTGGGATGATGGTTCAAAACGGGTCAAGTTAGGGCGCGTTCGCGGATGACCCCATGGTCTTCTAGTATGATGACTTTAGGGTGAATGGTCATTGTATCGCACCGATTGCAGGTTTTTAACGGTTACCTGGACCCTGTAACGTCCATTTCGGGACAGGACACCGATTGGGAGCGCTACCGGCAAATCTTTGAAATAAAGTGCATAATACTGTGAGAGCTTGCCGAAATGCGCGCGCGCGTAACGGGCGTCGGGCACGCCGGAGGGGGACCAAGGCCTGACAGGCTCGGAATTCTGGAAATTGCGCATCTTATTGAATGAACGCCGAAATCACTCTTTTGTTCCTGTAATTTCGACGTGAATTGCATCTTTGTAACAAAACAGGGCGCACTCCCGAAGGAGCGCGCCCAGAGTAATCCCGTCCGATTCTATATGGGGATGGGCGGACGGTCAGTTCCGTTCAGCCGCGCGCGAATTTAGCCGCGTCCAAGGGCCAATTTGAGCAGGCCGATTTGCTTTTTGTAGATGTTGGTCATGGCCGTGTAGTCCGCCTGGACCTGGCCAAGCGTCAGCAATTGGTCTTCCAGCGTGACATTGTTGCCGTCCGGCTTGGTCTCGCTGGTCTCGCTGTCGACCACGATGCGCCCGCCGCCTTGCGGGGGCCGCGCCCCCAGCGCCGACATCGAGGCGGACAATTCTATATGCGGGCGCGAGACATGCGGCGCCCCGGTGGCTTCTCCATATTGCGCGACCAGCGACGAGAAGTCGGGCGCGGTTACGGTGCGGGCCTTGTATCCGGGGGTCTCGCTGTTGGCGATGTTCTCGGAGATGACGCGCTGGTGCTCGGCCATCGCCTTCATCGAGGCGGCCATGCCATCCAGCAGAGGGGGAAGCGAAGACATCGAATATTCCTCGAAAAGAGCTGGAGAATCAGGAACTGGTGAGGCGCGTCAGGGCGGCCTGATAGTTGGCGAGCTGTTTCTGCTGATAGGCCGATCCGCTGCCGGTGGAGAGCGTGCCGTTGACCAGCGACGCCTTGCCCGAGTCCCAGTAAAGCGAGCGATAGGCGGTCTGGATCATCGAAAGCGCCGACTTGACCTTGGTCAGCGCGACGGAAGCGGCCTTGGAGTCGGTCAGGCTCAGCGCGCTGGTGAGCGCGAGGCTGTATGCGCCGCCCGGCGTCACTTTGGCATCTGTCGCGGTCTTGACCTTGGGCGTGCTCAGCTTGACCGGCGAAAGCCCGAGCTTGGCCAGCGCGTCCTTGCCGTCGCCCCCGGCGCCCAGCACCAGCGTGTGCCCGGCGGCGACGGTGATCTTCAGCGTCGTCTGGCCATCGACCAGCGAGGTCGTGACCGTGGCGTTGGTGCCGGTGATCTTCTTGATCTTGGCGGCCAGCGTGGTCATCGTCTCGTTTTCGTCGATCGTGATTTTGCGGGCGTCGCCGCCGTCGACCATGACCGAGAACTCGTCGCCCGCGCGCAGGCTGGTCTCCGAGACCAGCGTTGCCGAAGTCGTCGGGTTCAGCGTTCCGCTGTGCAGGCCGAGCGCGCCGAGGGCGTTGTCGCCGCCCGCCAGCGTGGTGATGCGCACCGGCTCCACGGTCGAGGCGACGAGGCCCCATTGCGAGACCGTCTGCACCGCGCCGGTGTCTCCATCGACGCGGGCGATGAAGCCGTCCACCGTGCCGGCCTTGGTCCCGCTCAGCGTACCGACCGTGCGGCCGCCGACATAGAGCGTGCCGTTGAGCCAGGTGACGCTATCGGCCTGATCGTCGTCCGAGGTGCCGATATAGGTCGTGCTGGCGGAAGTCAGACCGGAATCGATGCGGGTGACGAAAGCATCGCGCGATCCGCTGATCGTATTGACCTGATCGCCACCTACCGGGGTGCTGGCGGCACCTACCACCGCGATCTCGCCGGTATCGGACACCGAAATCGCGCGCGCCTCGACATTGCCGAGCGTGACCGAGTTGAGGTCGTTCGACAGCGAGCTTGCATCGATCTGGCGCAGCTTGGCAACGCCGTCCTCGTTGGTCAGCGCCAGCAGGTTGCCCGAGCCGTCGATGGCGAGCGAGTTGACCATGTCGTTGCCGCCGCTGTCGATCGTGCGGCGCTCGACGAACTTGCCGGTGGAATCGAGCTTGACGATGACGGCATCGCCGCCGCCGGTCGATGCGCGGCCGGCGATGTAGATGCTGCCGTCATTGCCGACCGTCACCGCATTGGCGCTTTCGGTGCCGGTTTGGCGGATCGCGGTGGTCGAAAGTTCGTTGCCGGTATTGCTGAAGCGCGCCACCAGCAGGTCGGTCTGGCTTGGATCGCTGTTGTTGAAATCGCCGCTGACCGAGCCGGCCACGACGATGTCGCCGTTGGGCGCGATCGTGACGGCCGAGCCCGAGGCCGAGCCGGCAGCGCCCAGATTGCGTTGCCACACCACCTGACCTTCGGAATCGATCTTGGTGAGGAACATGTCGTTCGAACCGTCGGTGACCTGGCTGCCAAGGTCGCCATTGGTAGTGCCGACGACGTAGCTGAAGCCATCGGCGTCGGTCACCATCCCGCGCGCCGAGGTGGCGGCATCAACCGTGTAGTCGGGGGTGGCGGTGCTGCCGGACGAACTGCTGGACGTGGTGGTCGTCGTGCTGGCGGCCGCGGCGGTCTGGGCCTGCGCGGTGGCGGCGGCGTCGACGGCGTTGATCGAGCCGAGGCGCTCCCAGCTCAGCGAGCCGTCGATGTCTCCGAAGCGGTAGACGCTGGCGTCGGTGGTCGAATCCTTGCGGGTCTCGCCGCTGGCGACCATGATCGAATCGCCGGCGCCGACTTGTTCGAGCGAGACCTTCTCAATGCCCGACGGGTTGAAGACGAGGCCCCACTTTTCGGAGTCGCTGTCGTACTTGACGGTGAAGTTGGACTGCCACTCGCTGACGGGCTTGCCGTCCGCGTCGAGCACCGGATCGCCATTGGCGTCGAGCTGCGGCTGGGCGCCGATCGCGGCATTGAGCGCGGCGGCCACCGAATCGAGCGTCGGCGGCTGGGTGGACTGCGACAGGTCGACATTGACCGTCTGGGTGGTCGCACCCTTGGTCATGGTGACCTGGAAGATCTCGTTGCCGGTCAGGCCGGCGATCGCATCGCCTTCCTTGGTGGAAATGGGATTGCCGGCGACCGCGCCGGTGACATCGGGCTTGTCCACCGCGATCGTCTTGGCCTGGCTGGCCGAAGTGCCGAAGTTGAGCGTCAGCAGATCGGTATCGGCCGAGCCGATATAGCTCTGAAGGTCGCTGAGGCCCTTGGCGAAAGTCTTTTCGAGCGAGGCGCGTTGAGCGGCCGAGGTGCTGGTGCTGGCGGCGCTTTCGGCCAGCGTTTGCAACCGGTCCAGCGCCTTGTAGATCGTGAAGGTGGCCTTGACGTCGGGCAGGTTGTCCAGCGTGCTGTCACGGTCGTAGGTCTTTTCGTCCACGATCGACAGCAACTTCTGGATCGCGGTGACTTGCGCGCTGGTGGAGGTGGAGGCGCTGGGATCGTCCAACTTCCACGGTGGGGTCGTCGCCGCCATCGTGAAGGCCGCCTTGGCCTTGGTCACCGCCGGGGTATCCGTCGAACTGGTTGACGAGAGGGCGCTCGAATAGGCGCTGGTTCCGCCCAGGATCGAAAGACCGATCAGCGCATTGTTGGTGTTTATCGTCAAAACTGCCTCCCGGGCTTCGCACCCGCCCACTATCATCCTATAAGATAGACGGTTGCATTCGCCGACAGGTCGGTATTGCGGACTTTTTTGGGGATGAAAGACGTGACGATGATGGCCGCCATCGGCGAACCACCCGAGCTGAAGAAGTATTCGGGAATTCAACGCGCTGCCGCGTTGATGCTGTCGCTTGGGCACGAGCAGGGCGGTCCGATCTGGGAACAGCTGACGACCGAGGAAATAAAGGAGCTTTCGGCAACTATCGCCCAGCTCGGCCGCGTGCCTTCGGTGGTGGTCGAGCACCTGCTGGTGCAGTTCTCCGGCGAAGTTTCCAGCATGGCCTCGCTCCACGGCTCGTTCGAGAGCACGGAGCGGCTGCTGGAGGGAATTCTCCCGGTCGACAAGGTCAAGGAGATCATGGAGGATATCCGCGGTCCGTCCGGCCGCACGATGTGGGACAAGCTGTCCAACGTCAGCGAAGCCGTGCTCGCGGGGTACCTCAAGAACGAATATCCGCAGACCGTGGCGGTGATCCTGCACAAGCTGCGCCCCGATCACGCCGCGCGCGTGCTGGCCGAACTGCCGCGCGATTTCGCCACCGATGTGGTCATGCGCATGCTGCGGATGGACACGGTGCAGAAGGACGTGCTGGTCCAGGTGGAGCAGACGCTGAAGAGCGAGTTCATGACCAATCTCTCGCGCGCGCAGCGCCGCGATCCCCACGAGATGATGGCAGAGCTGTTCAACGCGCTCGACCGTTCGACCGAAGAGGCCATGTTGGGCGAGCTGGACGAAAAGGCACCGGAATCGGCCGAACGCATCCGCGCGCTGATGTTCACGTTCGAGGATCTGGCCAACCTGTTGCCCGGCGCGATCCAGACGATCGTGCGCAATTGCAACAAGCGCGAGCTGGCGCTGGCGCTCAAGGGCGCGCCGGACGACATGAAGAAGGTGTTCTTCAACGCCATGACCGAACGTGCCGCCAAGCTGATGCGCGACGACATGGCCGCGATGGGCCCCGTGCGCGCGCGCGAATGCGAAGAAGCGCAGACCGCGCTGGTGCGTCTGGCCAAGTCGCTTGGAGATCGCGGCGAAATCATGCTTGTCGATCCCAAGAGCGATGATGCGATGATTTACTGAGACTTAGCAGTTCGTTAACGATAAGTGAGGGCGGATTCGCGCCAATGGAGATGGCCATGAGCATTCAGCCCTTCGGCTTCGACAGGGTCTTCCGCTTTTCCTCGGCGGAGGCTGAGGAAAAGGAAGGCGGCGAAGCGCTGCACGAGGAACTGGCGGCAATGGAGGCGCGCATCGAACGGATGCGTGAAGATCACGCCGCCGAACTCGCCCGCGCGCGCGCCGACGGTTTCGAGGCCGGGCTGGCGCAGGCGCGCCACGAACGCGATGCCGCGCTGCTTGCCGCGACCGATGCGCTCCATGCCGGGCTTGACGACGTGGCCCGCCGTTTCGACGAAGTGACCGATCTGGTCGCGCGCGAGGCGGCCTCGGTCGCGTTGCTCGCTGCCGAGATGCTGGCCGGCCACGCCGTTTCGCTGGAACCCGCGCGCGCCATTGACGAGGCACTGTCCCGCGCGCTCGAACAAGTCGCGCGCAGCACCCAGATCACCGTCCGCGTCCATCCCTCGATGCGCGAACTGGTCGAACATGTCGTGGCCGCGCGTCAGGCGGCAGAGCGCCGGACGCTTCAGGTGCTGGTGGTCGAAGATCCGGCAGTCTCGCCCGCCGATGCCCGCATTGGCTGGGTCGAGGGCGGTCTTGGCGTCGATGCCGGTGCGCGCCGCGCGGCGGTGCTGGCCGAACTGGCCGGTCTGCTTGGCCCGGGGCGCGATGCGCCGGTGCTGGCTGCGGTGGAAACCCGGACCGAAGTAGCAGAAGTGTCGGAAATGGCGGAAGATGTCGGTTCCGAAGCTGCCGAACACGCCTTTGAAGCCGCCCGGCCGGACACCGATCATGGGCAGATTTCGGGGCTCGACGCCGCCGCGTAAACTTTTCCGGCGACCGGCAAGAGTTGCCTAGTCTCTTATCCTATAATGAGCGTGAGCGAAGCCAGGGGGGCCTCGCCGGGATTAAGAGGCGATCTTGAACGCGTTGCGCAACTTTATCGAGCAGATAGGCCTGCGCCGGGCCCTGCTGATGGGGGGCGTGGCCCTCGCAATGCTCGGGGGGCTCGCCTGGATGGCGCTGCGCACGCCCGCGAGCGAGATGGGCTACCTCTACTCCGATCTCGATCCCGCCGCTGCCCAGTCGATCACCGAAAAGCTGAAGGCGCAGAACGTGCCCTTCCAGCTTTCGGCCGATGGCAGCGCGGTCATGGCCCCGGTGGACAAGCTGGCCGAGCTGCGCATGTCGCTGGCCGGTGAACAGCTTGGCGGCAAGATCGGTTACGAAGTGCTCGATTCCGAGGAGCCTTTCGGGGTTTCCTCCTCGCGCGCGAAGCTCAACGAAACCCGCGCGATCGAAGGCGAACTTGCCCGCTCGATCGAGACGGTGGAGAAAGTGAGCAAGGCCCGCGTCCACATCGTCATGCCCGAGCGCGCGATGTTCGAGACCGAACCGCGCAAGGCCAGCGCCGCCGTGACCGTGAAGACGATGGGTCGCCTGCCGAACGAGACGGTGCAGGCTATCCGTTATCTCGTGTCGTCATCGGTGCCCGATCTCACGCCCGATGCGGTGTCGATCGTCGATCAGACCGGTGCGCTGCTGGCGCGCGCGGGCGATGCCGGGGCCGGTGGCTCGGGCGATCTCGAAGAGCGGCAGTCGGCCATCGAGGGGCGCCTGCGCGACGAGATCGAGGCGATGCTTGCGCCGATCGTCGGCCAGGGCAAGGTGCGCGCCGAAGTCGCCGCCGTGCTGGAACGCGATCAGGTCCGCGAGGAATCGGAATCCTACGATCCCGACAAGCAGGTCGTCGCGCATCAGGTCACGGTCGAATCGAACGACCAGAACGACGAGAACGGCGCCGGCGCACAGGGCGCCTCCGTGAGTACGCAGCTTCCCGACAACCAGGCCAATATTTCCGGCAGTGGCGGAAGCAACCGCCGCGCCGCCCGCAACGAGACCTCGGAAGACACTACTTACCAGAACAGCCGCACCCAGAAGGTGGCGGTGCGCAATCCCGGCCAGCTCAGCCGCCTGACCGTGGCCGTGATGGTGGACGGTGGGCCGCAGGGCCTGCCCGCCCCGCAGATCCAGCGCCTTCAGCGGCTGGTCGAGAACGCGGTGGGCTTCGATGCCGCGCGCGGGGACAGCGTGGTCGTGGAGAACATGGCGTTCAACGCGCCGCAGGATGTCGACGGCGCGTCCGCCGGGCTGCCGTTCGGCCTGACCTGGGACCGGCTGTTCGATGTGTTCAAGATCGTGCTTGTCGGCGGTATCGTCCTGATCGGCCTGCGCATGCTGAAGCCCAAGCTGATGCCGCCGCCGCCACTGCTCGAAGGCGTGGTTGAACCGCGCCTGGCCGATGGCGAGATGCTGTCGCTCGGCGAACGCGCGGCCGATGGCGATCCCGATGCGCTGCGCCGCCTTGAGGAGCTGCGCGGCGAGAACGGCGAGCCGCTGCTCGATCAGGAAATCGCGCTGGCTCAGGTCGATGGCCGCATCAAGCTCTCCGCCTTGCGCCGTATCGGTGATGCCATCTCCTCCAGTCCCGCCGAATCCGCTTCGGTGATCCGCCAATGGATGAACAGTTGAAAGGCCCCCGCATGAGCGACGACCTCGAACCCCGCCAGCTCGCCCCGGCGTTCCTGAACGACGACGATGCGCCTGCCGGCGATTTCACCGAAGCCCGCCCCTGGACCCCGCGTCCCGAGACGCCGCCGACGCCCGACGATCTTCAGGCCGTGTTCGACGTGCCGGTGAAAGTGCAGGCCGTGCTCGGACGCTCGCGGATGGACATCGGCGATCTCCTGCGGCTCAAGCCCGGCATGGTGGTCGAACTCGACCGCCGCGTGGGTGAGCCGGTGGACATCTTCGTCAACAACCGCCTGATCGCGCGCGGCGAAGTGGTGCTGATCGACAGCACGCTGGGCGTGACGCTCACCGAAATCGTGAGGCAGGACGGATGATACCGTCCGGCAAATCCGACGCGGTTGTCGATCCCGGCCCCGAACCCGGAACCGAGCCCCGAACCGAGCTGCATTCTGAAACTGCGCCCGCCGATGCCACCCGGCTCATGCTGGTCGGAGAGCTGGGCACGGCGATGGGGCTGGCGGTGGAGATGGTGCGCGGCTCGGCCGCGAGCATCGCGGTCGGTACCGCCGGCGGCGCGATCCGCGAGACCTGGCGCTGCGGCGGCGATGTCGCGGTGATCGAATTCGCGGTGGACCTGCCCGACGTGATGGCGCGCCTGCGCGGCGAAAGGCCGGGCAAGCTGGTGTTCCGCCGCGCGGTCAGCGGGCTGGTGGGCCACAGCATCGATCATGTCGAGCGCGAGCTGATCCTCCAGACGCTGGAACGCTGCGCGGGCAACCGCACCAGCGCGGCGTCGATGCTCGGCATCTCGGTGCGCACCATGCGCAACAAGCTGCGCACCTTCCTGGCCGACGGGCAAGTGCTGCCGCCGGGGCTGGTCCGCCACTAGCGGCCGCCCGCGGTGCCACTTCGGTTCCGACTCTCCTGTCCTGATGCTGCCGGGCGCCGTCCGGTCCGCTTCCAACCGCCGTCCATATATCGGGTAACGCGATGAAAGCCCTTGTCCTTCCCAGGCTAGACCAGTTGATGGCGCGATTGGGCCCCAGTCGCGATCTTGCGCTGGCGCTCGGCGTCACGGCGATCATCGCCATGCTCATCCTGCCGATGCCCGGCTGGATGCTCGACATGGGCCTTGCGCTCTCGATCACCGCCTCGGTGCTGATCCTGATGACGGCGCTGTTCATCGAGAAGCCGCTCCAGCTTTCCAGCTTCCCGACGATCCTGCTGATCGTGACGATGCTGCGGCTTGGCCTCAACCTTGCCTCCACCCGCCTGATCCTCGGCCACGGGCATGAGGGGCACCATGCGGCGGGCGGCGTGATCGCAGCCTTCGGCGAGTTCCTGATGGGCGGCGAGACCGTCATCGGCCTCACCATCTTCGCGATCCTCGTGGTCATCAACTTCGTGGTCATCACCAAGGGCGCGGGCCGCATCGCCGAAGTGGCGGCGCGCTTCAGCCTCGATGCCATGCCCGGTAAGCAGATGGCGATCGACGCCGATCTCAACGCCGGCACCATCACCGAGGCGCAAGCCCGCGAACGCCGCGCCGAGATCGAGGCCGAAAGCGGCTTCTACGGCGCCATGGACGGTGCCTCCAAGTTCGTGAAGGGCGATGCCGTCGCCGGCCTGCTGATCACCGCGATCAACATCGTCGTCGGCCTCATCATCGGCGTGGCCATCCACGGCGTGCCGTTCAGCGAAGCCTTCAAGACGTACACGATCCTCACCGTCGGCGACGGCCTTGTCAGCCAGATCCCGGCGCTGATCGTCTCGACGGCGGCGGGCCTGCTGGTTTCGAAGGGCGGCGTCACCGGCAAGACCGGCGCGGCGCTGGGCGAGCAGCTTGGCCGCTATCCCAAGGCCTTCGGCATCGTGGCCGCGCTGATGGGCACGCTGTCACTGATGCCCGGCCTGCCGTTCATCCCCTTCGCCACGCTGGCCGGGCTCTGCGGCTGGGCTGCCTGGACGATGACCAAGAAGGCCGAAGCTGAAGTCGTGCGCGAGCGGATGGAAGCCGCGCAAAACAAGCAGCGCGAGGCGGCGCAGGCGGAAGAACCGATCGCCCGCACGCTCGCCATCGACGCGCTGCGCATCGAACTCGGCTACGGACTGCTGCCGCTGATCAACGACGCCAGTGCCGAGCCGCGCCTGGACGATCAGGTCAAGGCGCTGCGCCGCCAGATGGCGATCGACTTTGGCTTCGTGCTGCCCGCCGTCCGCATTCTCGACAATATGGCGCTCCAGCCCAACGAATATATCGTCTTCGTCAAGGAGACCGAGATCGCGCGCGGCGAACTGCGCATCGGCAAGCTGCTCGTCATCAATGCAGCGGGCGGCGAGACGGGCCTGCGCGGCGAGCCGACCAAGGAGCCGGTGTTCCAGCTTCCGGCTTTATGGATCGACCGCGAGATGCGCGAGGAAGCGGGCTTCCGCGGCCTCACCGTGGTCGACTGCGGCACCATCGTGACCACCCACCTGACCGAGATCGTCAAGGACAACATCGCCGACCTGCTCTCCTATACCGAGACGCAGAAGCTGCTGAGCGAAGTCCACAAGGAAACCGAGAAGCTGATCGCGGACCTGATCCCGGCGAAGATCTCGATCTCGGGCGTGCAGCGGATCCTGCAGAACCTGCTTTCGGAAAGCGTCTCTATCCGCGACGTGCCGACGATCCTCGAAGGCATCGCGGAATCGACCGCGATGACCAACAATCTGACGCAAGTGACCGAGCATGTGCGCGCGCGTCTTGCCCGCCAGATCTCGGCCCAACAGACGTTCGACGGGACGATCCCGATCGTCACGCTGGGCGGCGAATGGGACGAGGCCTTCGGCGAGGCCATCGTCGGGCAGGGCGATGACCGCCATCTGGCCATGGCGCCCTCCAGCCTGCAAGCCTTCATCGCCGCCGTGCGCGAGACGTACGACCGCTTCGCCGCGCAGGGCGAGATCCCGTGCCTGCTCACCAGCCCCCCACTGCGGCCTTTCGTCCGCTCGATCATCGAGCGCGTGCGCCCGGCGACAGTGGTGCTCTCGCAGAACGAGATCCATCCGCGCGCGCGTCTGCGCAGCCTTGGCACGATCGGGTGAGGGGAGGGCCTTTCGACCGGAAAGGCGCAAACCGCTCTATTATAGGAAGTAGCCGGTCGACGCCGGCGCAGGGTAGCGACACATGACAGTTTCCATCAATCCCGCGTTTCCGATGGCCGCACCCGCTGCCAGCGCTGCCAGCGCGCCCCGTCCGGCCGACAACTCGGCGGGCGGCGATGATGGCAAGGCCTCTTCGTTCGGAACGATGGTCGACCACGCGACCGACGATAACGACAGCCGCCCGGCGCCTGGTCGCCCGGTAAAAAGCGACCGGCCTGCCAAGGCGGCTCAGTCCAAATCTGATTCCCCTGCAAAGTCCGGTTCCACGTCGTCCAAGGATGCGGCGTCCGGGAAGGACGATGCGACAACGCAAGCCGCCCCGGCGGAGACGGCAACCGCCGATGTCGCTGCCGATACGCTGGCGGCCGCCGAGGAAACCGTGCCCGCTATCGAGACCGTACCTGCCGAAGATGCGGGCGCGGCGCTGACGCCGGACCCCGCCGCGACATTGGGCCAGAACGGAGCGGAGGCTGCGACGCCGCTCACGGCCAAGCCGATGAACATGGCCTCGCACAAGGCCGCCGCCGGGAAGCAGGCGGCATTGGCATTGGCCGAAGCCGCTGAGCCTGCCGCCGCCGCCGATGCGGCACCTGCCGAAACCACCGGCACCGGTGATGCCAAGGCAGGCGAAACCGCAGAGCCGGGCAAGACCGATGACCGCGCCCGTTCCGCCGATGCGGACGATCAGGCCGTGCCGCTGCCGATCCTGCCGCAGGCCGGTGTACAACTGGCCGCCACGACGCCCACCTCTGCCACCACGGCGCAGGCGGCTCTGGCCGGCGCACCGCAAGCCGTAGCCGGGCGCACGGCCGACGCTTCGGAGGGCAAGGACGCCAAGGGCAAAGTCGAGGGCGGTCCCGCTGTCACGCTCGCCTCGGCAGCATCCGCGCGCGGACCCGCAAAGCAGGCGGCGTTTGGTGCCACGACCGAGGCAACCGGTACGAGCACCAGCACGGGGCACGCTGCGGGAGACGCCACCGCGACCACGCATGACGCCGGTCTGGCCGCTGCCGATCCGGCTCCGGCGAACGGCTCGACATTGTCGGCACCGGTGCTGTCGCAGACATTCGCCGCCGCCGTCAGCCGTCCGGCCGCACTGCCTTATCCTGCCGCCGCGCAGAATGCCGCGCAGTCCGCGACGGTGACCGTGCGCGAGGGACAGTTCGGCACCGACATGGGCGTGCAAATCGCCCGCGCGCTCGACAAGGGCGGCAACGATCTGCTGATCAAGCTGGACCCGCGCGACATGGGCCGCATCGATGTGCGCCTCTCGTTCGACCATCAGGGCGTCCTGCGCGCGGTCATGTCGGCGGACAGCACCACGGCCACCGACATGCTCCGCCGTGAAAGCACCGATCTCAATCGCGCGCTGGCCGATGCCGGCATCCGTGCCGACAGCCAGTCGCTGCGTTTCGATACGCGCGCCGGTGGGCAGGGCACCGGTCAGGGCAATGGCCAGAGCGGCGGTCAAGGCGGTCAGCGCTGGCAGGGCCAGCAGGCCCAAACGGATGGATTCAGCGGGGGCGACGACCCGGCCTACCGGTCGCTCAGGAGCAGCGGCCACGTCGATCTCATGGCATAGGACACCAGCAGCATGACCACGATCTCCAACACTTCGTCCTCAAGCGGCTCGTCCTCGACGACCGATCCGACTGCGGCCTCCACCACGAGCCTGCTGTCGGACTACAACCTGTTCCTCAAGCTGCTGACCACGCAGATGACCAACCAGGATCCGCTCAACCCGACCGACACCTCAGAATATACGCAGCAGCTGGTGCAGTATTCGCAGGTGGAACAGTCGATCCAGCAGAACTCGAAGCTGAGCGACATCCTCACCCAGCTCAGCTCGCAGGACATGGCGCAGGCTTCCAGCTTCATCGGCAAGGAAGCGCGCTTCGATTCCCCGGTGGCGGGTCTGGGCGACGATCCGGCGCACTGGACGTATTACGTCGATGGCACGCCCACGGCGGTCACCGCGACGATCTCCGATTCTAACGGCAAGGTCGTCCAGACGGTCACGCTCGATCCCACCGCACAGGGCACTTACGAGTGGGACGGTACCCAGGCCGACGGCACCAAGGCGGCGAACGGCGCCTATACACTGGCGGTCACCGCAACCGATGCGGCGGGCGACACGCTCGATACGACGATCAACTCGGTGGCGAAGGTCTCCGACGTGGTGACGGATGGTTCGACGATCATGCTGGGCGTCAACGGCATCCGCATGTCGGTCGACGGGCTAGTGGCAATCGCCGCGTCCGGCACCAACATCTGATGTCCGCCGGCGGCGACGGGGCTGGCGGGCCCCGTCGCCGCATTGGCGTTCAAGATGGGTGGGGCTGTTCGACAGCATATAGGCAGCGCCGTCGCGGTGCACATCTGCCAGCCCGGTTTGCGACCCTCGGGCTTCGTATCTATCAAGGCCGGCGTTGCCCAACGCCGGCCTTGATCGTGTCTGTAGCGCCGGACGTCAGCGCGATGCGGTCATCGCCACAAGGTCTGCGTCATCGTCGGCTCCCTCATTGCCGAGCGCCACGTCAAGGCGTGTGCAGCCGGGCACATGCTCGGGCAGTGCCAACACCATGAGGCAATCGGCGATCGACGGATCATCGGCAGGGCCGATCATCTCGGCGACGTCATCCTCGCAAATTCCGGGTTGAGCCAGACAGCGCAAGGCGGCTGCCTGCCAGAGCTTGCCAGGAGAATCGACTCTCAGTTTGAGAGAGAACCAGTATTCGATCTGCGACATTGCATAACAGTCGATGTTTTCCACGCGCCCCGAAGGTAAATTTTTCGTCATTATACTCTCAAGAATACATCCCGCTGTGCTTGATGTGTCCGCGCCCCTCGGACCCTGGGAGTGTTTGATCATCACGAATGACCAATGGCTTTCGTATACTACGCAACCAACTAAGGGATTTCCCTTATGGGTTTTATGAGGGGGGTGGCGGCGTTTAAAATGTATATTTTCTGGATGGTTATCCACGCATATGGGGGTTTTTCCCTATATCGTTATCGACCCGAAAATTACGCCCCGCAGACCGTTTCGGAGCGTCGCCCCTAACGACCGGGCGTGACCGATATATGACCGCTGGGCGGGAGAGCCCGGCATGGCTTCTTGTCCGGAAGGTATACACGACAAGACGCCCGCCGCGTGTGCGACGGGCGTCTTGTCATTCGCCTTGGGAAGGCCGTCCGGCGCCTGCCCGAAAGGGCGGCGCCGGATCTCGATCAGGCCGCTTGGCGGTTCGCGCGGGCCTGCGCTTCCGACCGGGTGACGATAGGGCGGAAGACAAGGTTTAGCAGCATCTGCTCGTCGCTGGCGACGGCAGGCACGACCATGAAGCCCTGCGGCCCGTCGATCCGGTAGAGGCCCGGCGAGAGTTCCTCCATGCCGTCGGTTGCCACGGTCGCGGGGGTAACGTCCTCGTCGGTCAGGGCCTTGACCGGCTGCACGCTGATTTCCTCGAACTGCACGTATTCGAACAGGCGGCCAAGGAACACGCCGATCGAGTACTGTCCCATGCCGATGGGAATTATGGCGCGGAAATAGCCGTCGGCGGTGCGGTGGGCGCCCACCGTCTGGGCCGCGGAATCGCCGCCGCCATAGACCTGGATGGGCAGTTCCAGCGCCTCGATATCGATATCGCCCTTCGCGAAATCGAGATTGAAGCGGCGGATGCCGAAGATCGACAGGTTCAGCGGCAGGCCGAACTGCTGAAGCTCGCCCGGCAGGTACATGCGCTCGGCATGGCGTGTGTAGAAGAAGCCGCGCCGGCGGATGCTCTGCTGCGCGCCTTCAAGGTCGGACATCTGGATCAGGTCGTCGACGCCGAAGTTGGCGTCGTGGCTGAACGTCTTCAGCAGTTCGACTTCCTGATCGATCGGCATCGTCACCAGCCGGCCGATCACGCCCATGGCAGCCATGCGGCGGCTTTGGGCATTGTCCGAGCGGGGCGGTTTGACGAAGGCCGAGCCGATGCCGCGCAGGAACACGAGGCAGGCCTCCTGCGCCAGTTCGCGGCATTCGCTCTGCGCCTGATCGACGTTCACGGCATCGCGGATCGCGGTGCCGTCGACCTGGTAGTCGACGGCGGAGCCGATCGACATCGTGCAGAACTGCTCGACCACGGCGATGGAACTGAACAGGGTCGACAGCACGTTGTAATCGTAGTGGCGCGTGTCGAAGTAGCCCTTCTTGTCGAGACCGGAGGGCGTGTTTTCGCGCAGCAGGAGATAGCGGCCCACGACCTCCAGCCCCATGCCTTTGCGCAGGCGCGGTTCGGCGGCATTCTGGACCGATCCGTTATAGCCAAGGTCGATCATCATGACCGCGTCGTCCTGCTCGACGCCGAGATTGCGCAAATGCTGGAACATGCGCTCGCCCAATGCGGCAGAGCGCTTCAGGATCCTGGCGATATTGACGGGCTGGAGCACGCGCGCGCCGAAGCCTTCAAGGGGCTTGCCTTGCAGTAGCTTCTCGATCTCGCGATCGTCGAAGAGCAGTTGGCGCAGACAGATCTTTGCCTTGGCGAGCGTCTTTTCGACATTGGGCGACAGCCACGGGGCCATGAATTCGCGGATCGCCGCCTCGTCGACGAAGCTGGCGGCGACGGCGATCACGCGGCTGATCGCCGGTTCGGCCACGCGGTCTGCCCAGTCGGGATAGAGCGCGCTGAAGGCGCGGGCGGGCAAGTGTCCGTCGCGCTGGAGGAACAGCAGCTTCACGCGTCGGCCGGTGGCGCGCTCCATCGCCTCGGCCTCGTCGCGGACCCACGAAGCGAAGCCGTGCATCAGCGGGCCGAGCACGTCATGGCCGAACGCGGTGGTCGGATCGCCATCGGTGCGCATCGCGATCTGCGCGCGGTGCGGCTGGTAGACCGGGACGGTTACGCGCGTGGCCGGATCGATCATGCTGGCGGCGGCGGCTTCCATGCGCAGGCGCTGCTGGGCCTGCGTATCGAACTGCGTCAGATGCATGCTCGGAATGCCGAGCAGGCGCGGCGCTTCGAGGTCGGCGATCAGGTTGTCGCCGATGTGGAGCATCTGCTGCGGCCGGATGCCGAGCGCCTTGAGCACGGGTTTGAACAGGCCGCCCGCCTTGCCGACGCCATATTCGCACGAGCAGAAGATGCGGTCGATCATGGCGGCAAGATCGGCACCGCCGACTTCGGCGATGAGATTGCGCAGGCGCGGTTCGGACAGATAGGTGTCGGACACGATCACGACCTTGAGGCCGCGCCGCTTGGCATCGAGGATCAGGTCGCGCGTCGGCCCGAAGGCGAAGCAGTGCCGCGCCTCGGCATCCAGTTCGGTCTGCACCATCGCCGCGCGCTCTTCGGCGCTGTGGCGCGGCAGCAGTTCGGCGTGGATCTCGTCGAGCGTGACTTCGAACCGGCCCTGCGTATGCGGCGCGTTCATGCGCGCGCGCGATTCGGCCTGCTGACGCGGCACCAGCGCGCCGCCGGTGAACGGCAGATCGGCGAACAGATCGTACGGAGCCTGCGTGTTGCGCCAGATCAACGTGTCGAAACAGTCGAGCGAGAGATGGGTGATCGGCAGGTCCGCCGGCAGCGCGTCCAGAAAATTGGGCAGGGCCGCGGCGCGGATGGAGTTTGTGGACATGGCATCCCTCGGGAAATGGACGGAAGGCGGATCGGGCCGGTGCGCGGCCATGCCTAAATATAGAGGGAAAGGAAGGCATCCGGGGCGCGGGAAGGGATAGGGGAAGGGATAGGGGAAGGAATTGCCGGGTCCCCTTGTCGAAACGGGCAGGAGTTATCCTATAAATACCATGATCGCGAGGCGATCCCGGATGCGATCCGAGGCCGTCCCGCCGCCCCCCACGCCGCCCCACCCAGCGCTTTAGCAAAGTGGCGGAGCAGCCCACGTCATTGGAGTGAGAAAGCCGCCATGAGCATCCACAACGCCGCTGCAATCGTTGCGCGGCTCGGACCCTGCCGCATCGCGCTCGATCTTTCGGCCCATGGTCGGCTGGCGCAGGAACTGGCGCTGCTGGGCTGCGAACTCCACACCGCGCCGGATGAGCGCACCGTGGTCGGCTTCGTCGAGTGGCCGCGCATCGGTGCGGTGGGAACTTTGGCCGAAGCCGTCGCGCCCTATCGCGGCGTGGATACGCTGGTCCTCCAGTCAGCGGGCAAGAGCCGCGACGAAGTGGAGCGCACGCTCTTCGCCGAGGGCTGGAGCCGCCATCCCGGCGGCATGAACCACGCCGAATATGCCGCGTGGAACGGCCATGCGCTGCCGCCGCTGAGCTATTATTGCCGCACGCCGGCCGTTTCGGGAGAGAGCCTGCTCGGCCGTGGCGGTGTGGAGGGGGATGCGGTGATCGCCCGTTACGCGCAGGCGGCCAATCACGTCCGGCTGGGTGACGCAGTACTGGTCGACGGTGCTTATGCGGCCGACGGCGCGCGTATCCTGGAGGCGCTGTCGCAGGCCGCGACGGTCCGGCAGGTCGCGGATGCATGTGGTGGATGCAAGGGCGAAGAGAAGGGCGCCGCCCGCGTCGATCCCACGCTGCACACTGTCGCGGACCGGTCGCTCGACATGGTGGTGGCGATGCAGCCCGCGATGCCGCGCGGCTGGGAAGCGCGGCTCGACGACTATATGCGCGTGCTCAAGGCCGACGGCCGGCTGGTCCTGGTGATCCGAAGCGCGCAGCAGCCCGGCGAAGCGCTGCCGGCGGATTGGCCTGCCCTGAACGCGGCGCTCTCCAGCCGTTTTCTGGTCGAGAGCCGCTACGAATTGACCCCGCTCACGCAGGATCCGCTGGGCGCGCGGATGATTGCGCCGGTGCCGCTGGATCAGGCATCGAACGGCCCATGGTTCTTCGTGGTCGTCTCTGCCAATCCGCTGGCGGGTGCCGACCATGCCGCTGCGTTCCGCCATCCCGCCTTCGAGGGCGTGGAGATGAAAACGGCGACGCTCGCGGACTTCGGCAATGCCTATGACAATCCCTGGCTCTATCGCTCGATGGTGCAGATGGGCGAGCGGCTCGGTAACGAGGAAACGCTGACCCGGCTGGCCGAATATGTGATCGCCAATGCACGTCCCGGCTCGGCGGATCAGGGCGCGGCGCTGACCGTCTATGGCTACCGCGTGCTGGAAACGCGCGCGGGCAGCGCGGTGGCGGCGCTGATCGAGGCCATTCGGAGCTATGTGGCGGCCGCCGGAGGCGATGCACCGCCGCATGTCGGCCGCTGGGCGATCTCGCTCTCGTTTCTTGCCGGGCGGCTCTGTGAACTTGTCGGAGACCGGGATGAGGCGCTGAACTGGTACCGGACCGCGGCCGAGGCGGACTGGCAGGCGTTCTCCCCGATTCTCGCCACCAAGGCAGTGGGCGCCGCTTTCTACGAGGCGCGGATCCATATCGCCAACGGCCACCGCGACGAGGCACGGCGCGCGCTCCAGCAGGGGGTCGACACCGCGCTGCGCGCTGCCGCCAGCCCTCACCGAGAGCACATGGGCGATCCTGCGCGGCCGCTTCATTTCTACTTCACCGAACTGGCCGAGGTGATCGACATGGGATCGCAATGCGCCAATGCTCTAAGCAAATTCCATCTGCTCGATAGCGATCCGGGGCTGTTCTGGCGTCAGGTCGATGTGCGCCGCTTCGGTCTGGCGACCTGGAATGGCGATGTGGAGCGGGAAAACCGGCAGCTTCGCTCGGCGCTCTTGCAGAAGGGCGCGTGACGGGGCAGGGCGGAGAAACATATGCTGAACAATACTATCGCCCACTTCCGGGTCATGAACGAGCCGGGTTCCGTCGGCGATGTCGAAACCCTCTGGTTCCGTAACGTGCTGGCGGCCGAACGCGATGCGCTCGGTCGCTATCTGACGGCCGATCATAGCGCCATTCCTGCCATAGTCGCGCTGATCGCGGCGCAGGAGCGGCCGATCGTGTGCCTTGGCATCGGCAAGTCCGGTCTGGTGGCGGCGAAAGTGGCGGCGACGTTCTCCAGCCTGGGTACTTCCGCCTTTTTCCTCAATGCGGCCGAGGCGGCCCATGGTGATCTGGGCGCGGTGCAGACCGAGAATGTCGTGTTGCTGTTCTCCAACAGCGGCTCGACCGAGGAGATCATGCGCATCCTGCCGATCCTCAAGGCACGCGGATGCCGGTTGATCGGCATTATCGGCCGCGCGGAATCGCCGCTGGCGCACGTGGTCGAGCATCTGATCCCGATGGATGTGCAGGGCGAGGCCGACCATATCGGCATGGCGCCCACGTCCAGCACCACGTTGCAGATGGCGATCGGCGACGCGCTCGCCGTCGCGGTCAGCCGCGCGCGCGGCTTCACGCGGGAGGATTTCCTGCGCCATCACCCGGCCGGCCTGCTCGGCCGCCACATGATCCCGATCCGCCACGTGATGCGCAAGGGCGCGGACCTGCCCACCGTCAGCCCGGACGCAAGCGTGGCGGACATGATAACGGTGATCTCCGCCGGGTGCATGGGGGCGGTCTGCGTGGTCGATCCGGCGGGCAAGCTGCTCGGCATCGTCGTCGACGGCGATGTACGCCGCGTGATCGAATCGCGCCGCGACATCTACGCCACGCGCACTGGCGAGATCATGCAGACCGAACCGGTGGTGGCCGAAGCGGGCGCGGTGATCGCCGATGTGCTGCTGCTGCTTCAGGAAGCGGGGCGGCCGCTGTCGGTGGTGCCCGTCGTGGACCACGAAGGGCGGCTCGCCGGCATGATCCAGAGCTACGACCTGCTGCGCCCCTGACGGGTCATTCGGCCGGGCTGTTGTCCAGCAGGCCCAGCAGTAAATCGGCCCGCTGTTCGACCGGGGCCTTGGGCAGGATGACGACTTTGTATCCGAGGCGGGGGTAGGCCTCCAGTAGCCGGTTGTACTCGGCTAATGCGGCGTCGATGCCGTGCCGACGCTCGCCATCCTGCCGGTAGATTTCCGGCCAGGGGGGCGTGAGGAAGACCTGCCGGTGATAACGATGCTCGCCGCCGAGCCGATCGACCAGCGGCGTGCCCCGAGTGTGTTCGAGGGCAACGGCGGCGTCGATCAGCCCGCGATCGAAGAAAACCCGGCCCGGATAATGCGCCGCGTCCCGGCGATCCTGCAATGCGAGGGCAATCGCGCGTTCGGCGAAGGCAGCCGGGTCCACCCATGGCAGCATCGATCCATCGCCTTCGCGCGCCTCGGCGACGATGCGGCGGCCCGGTTCTTCGACAATCGCATGCCCGCGCCGCGCCAGTTCGGAGAGCAGCGTTGACTTGCCGCCTCCGGAGCAGCCGGAAATCACGATGAATCTGTTCATGGGAGATACCTCCGGGCCGGAAGCGGCGGAACCGGTATCGAGGGGCTATGGTGGGAATGGTGTCCACAGTATCGCGTAAAATGCTTGAAAACAGGCTTTTACGCGATGCTCTCAGTCCATGCCGAGAGAAAGAGATGGAGGCCCGAGCCGGAATCGAACCGGCGTGCAAGGATTTGCAGTCCTCTGCGTCACCACTCCGCCATCGGGCCATCCGTGTGGAGAGAGGCGCCCCTAACAACGGATTCGGTCGGACGCAACCGGGATTCACACCTCCGGCGAATTTCATCGACAGGTTCGCGTGGGCGTGGGAACCTAGCCAGCGCTGGGTGCTTTCGCGACAGGGGTGTCTCCCGCTGGGATTTCCTGTCTTCATACCCCGTCTTACCAAGGAGCCTGGCCATGATTCTCGGAGCGGTTCTAGCCGGAGGGCAGTCGTCCCGGTTCGGCAGCGACAAGGCGCTGGCCATGCTGGACGGGCACAGTCTGCTCGCGCTGGCCGTCGATACGCTTTCGGGCTGGTGCGAATATGTCGTGGTGACAGGGCGGGAGACGGCTCCGGCGCCGACGCTGCCCGACTGGCCTGCCGCGGGCATGGGGCCGCTGGGCGGGCTGGCCGCCGCGATGCGCCATGCGCAGGATGAGGGCTATACGGAAGTGCTGACGTGCGGGGTGGATTCGGGGCCCTTGCCCGACGATCTGCCGGAACGGCTTGGCCGCGCTCCGGCCTACCTGGCCGCGCAGCCGGTGATCGGCATCTGGCCGGTTTCAGCCACGGCGACGCTGGAGGCCCTGCTGCACAGCGACGAGCCGCATGCGATGCGGCGTTTTGCCGAACGTATCGGCGCGCGGGCCATCGAACTGCCGATGGCGATCGCCAATATCAACACTCCGGAGGATCTTGCCGCGCTGAAGCGGTCAAATTGAAGGGCCTCGAATGAGCGCCCTTCAATGGGAGAGCGTTTCGGCGCTAGCGTGGAGAGGACGGTCGATGGCCGGAACGTCGACCGAAGGCGTCAGCAGGCGGTAGCCGCCATTGGCCGATGTCTCGATCACGCCCGCAAGCCCGACGAAAGCCAGCTTGCGCCGCAGGCGTGACATGTGGACGGCCACGCTGTTGGTCTCCGGAACGAAGCCCATGCGCCAGACGTCGTAGATCAATGTCTCTTTGCTAACGGTGTCATTGAGCGAATCAGCAAGGCGCCAGATCAGGGCGAACTCACGCGGGTTGAGGTTCAGCGGTTCGCCGTCTCCGAATGCCTCCCGCGCGAGCAGGTCGAGCGTGAGGCGGCCGATGCGGCGCCGACGCGGCAGGCACTGCGCGAATTGAGAGAGGCGGCTGGCGCGGGCGTCCAACTCGTTCAGTTCGATCGCCTCCGACAGCACATCGCCGAAGCCGACATGAAGCAGCGAGGCGCGTTCGCAGGCCTCGCTTACGCCCGTTACCAGCACCGTGCGCCGCTGGTCCTGTGGCAATGCGTTGAGCAAGGTCAGCCATTGCCCGGAATCGAGATGGAGTGCGTCGATCATGCCGATGCAATCGGCCGACGGCAGTTGTTCCGGCTCAAGGATCCAGCCGCACCGGCGCAGATCCAGCTCAGCCGGTATTGTTTGCTGTGCCAGCCAACGAAAACGTGGCGCATGGCAGTCGCTCTTGCCCAGATAGGTCATTCCCCCCCCTATTCCGCAAGGTCGATGGTGGTTCCGAAGCCCGCACCCTGAGCGGATGAAGGCCTCGGAACAATACCTATAATTTTACAGTACGAGTATATTGTAGGCTGAAATTCCCCAGTTTTACGTGCTTCAGCCTTTAGGTCGTTATAATTTTGTCCGGCATCACCCCGCCGGTGTGTTGACGCCCATCGACGCAAGGTATCGTTTGATGTTGCGCGCCGCCTGACGCAGCCGCTGCTCGTTTTCAACCATGGCGATGCGCACGAAACCTTCGCCGTCCTCGCCATAGCCGACGCCCGGTGCGACCGCGACTTCGGCATGGGTGAGCAATTGTTTCGAGAATTCGAGGCTGCCCATGTCCTTCAGTGCCGGCGGCAGCGGGGCCCAGGCGAACATCGAGGCCTTGGGGCTGGGAATGTCCCAACCGGCGCGGCCGAACGCTTCGACCATCACGTCGCGGCGCTTCTGGTAGAGGTTGCGGTTCTTCTCGACGATGTCCTGCGGGCCGTTCAGTGCGGCGCAGGCAGCGGCCTGAATCGGCGTGAAGGCGCCGTAGTCGAGATAGGACTTCACGCGCTTCAGCGCGGCGATCAGCTTCGGGTTGCCCACCGCGAAGCCGACGCGCCAGCCGGCCATCGAGAAGGTCTTCGACATCGAGGTGAATTCCACCGCCACGTCCTTGGCGCCCGGCACTTCGAGGATCGAGCGCGTCGGGTTGCCGTCGAAATAGAGTTCCGAATAGGCAAGGTCGGACAGGATCCAGACCTTGTTCTCCTTCGCCCAGGCGACGAGGCGCTCGTAGAATGCGAGATCCACCGTCTCGGCCGTGGGGTTCGAGGGGTAGTTGACGATCAGGATCGACGGGCGCGGCACCGTGAAGGCCATCGCGCGGTTCAGCGATTCCCAATAGCGCTCGTCCGGCGTGGTAGGAACCGAGCGGATCGTCGCGCCGGCGATGATGAAGCCGAACGTGTGGATCGGGTAGCTGGGGTTCGGCGCCAGCACCACGTCGCCCGGCGCGGTGATCGCGGTGGCGAGGCTGGCGAGGCCTTCCTTAGACCCCATCGTCATCACCACTTCGGTCTCGGGATCGAGATCGACGTTGAAGCGGCGGCCGTAGTAGTTCGCCTGGGCCTTGCGGATGCCGGGGATGCCCGATGATGCCGAATAGCCGTGCGCGTCTTCCTTGCGGGCCACTTCGCACAGCTTGTCGATCACGTGGGCGGGCGGCGGCAGGTCCGGGTTGCCCATGCCGAGGTCGATGATGTCCTTACCCGCCTGGCGGGCCGCATGACGCATCGCGTTGACTTCGGCGATAACGTAGGGCGGCAGTCGCTTGATGCGGTAGAACTCGTCTTCCATGACCTCTGAGAATCCATGATGCTTGCGGCGGAAAGTGCCGCGCCGGTCCCTGTAGGGGAATAAAGGCGCAGCGCAAATGGGGCTTGCGCAATCGTGTGTTGGGAAATCGCGGTAACGCGCAAGTTTTGTCTGGTTGGCGAGCGGCGGCCCAATCGATAGGAATGACGGGCGAGGGATTCGCTCTGGATCCCGCCCCGCACTGGAGTTCGACCGCACATGGCGACCGACGCCAACGATCTTGCCCCCGATCTGGCCGCCAACCTCATGGCCAATCTCCTGCGCGACCATGCCAGCCAGGTTACCGGCCTGTTCGGCGGGCTCGTGCCCAAGGAAGGCACGCCCGAAGCCGAAAATGCAGTGCACTGGGCGGAGATCGCCAGCCGCATGCATTCGATCTGGACGGACTTTCAGGTCGAACAGCTCGGCAAGGCGAAGGATGGCAAGGCGCACTGGTCCGATCCGGCCAAGTGGGTTGCCACGGCGGAATCGGTGGTGCGTCAGTTGCCGCTGTCCGATCCGGCGATCCAGCAGCGTCTCTGGAACGATGCGGCGGAACTTATCAATGCGGTGCTGGGCCAATACGGCCTTGGCCCGAAGGCCGAAGCACAGGAGGCGCGCGGCGCCGACGGTCCGGACCTGCCGCGATCGGACCGCCGCTTTGCCGATCCGGAATGGCGCCGCCAGCCGTTCTTCGCGGTGATTCACCAGCTCTACCTGATGCTGACCGAGCAGTTCGTCGGCATGGCCGAAAAGGCCGAAGGTCTGGAGCCCGCGCGCAAGATGCAGCTGGTGTTCGCGGCCCAGACGATTGCGGATGCGCTGAGTCCGGCGAACTTCCCGCTGACCAATCCGGTCGCGCTGGAGGCCGCCCGCAATTCGCAGGGCGAGAGCCTGATCCGCGGTTTCGAGAACATGCTCGACGACATGCGCAAGGGCCAGCTTACCCATACGCGCCCCGGTGCCTTCGTGCTCGGCGAGAATATTGCGGTGACGCCGGGCAAGGTCGTGTTCGAGACCCCGCTCTACCAGCTCATCCAATACACGCCGACCACCGACAAGGTGCTCAAGACGCCGCTGCTGATCTTCCCGCCGTGGATCAACCGGTTCTACATCCTCGACCTCAACGCCAAGAAAAGCTTCGTGCGCTGGGCGGTGGAGCAGGGCGTGACGGTGTTCATGGTCTCGTGGAAGTCGGCCGATGCGTCGATGGCTGATCTGGTGTGGGACGATTATATCGCCGCGCAGATCGAGGCGATCGACCATGTGCGCGCGCGGCTGGGCGTGCCCGCTGCCCACACCATCGGCTACTGCGTGGCCGGCACCACGCTGGCGGCGACGCTGGCCGTGCTGGCGCGCAAGGGCGAGGCTGACAAAGTCGCCAGCGCCACGTTCTTCACCGCCCAAGTCGATTTCGAGGATGCGGGCGATCTGCGCAACTTCATCGACGACCAGCAGATCGAGACGATCGGCAAGCTCTCGCCCGAAGGCTATCTCGACGGGCGCTATCTTGCCGCCACGTTCAACATCCTGCGCGGCAACGACCTGATCTGGAGCACGGTCGAGAAGAACTACCTGATGGGCGAGCAGTATCCCGCCTTCGACTTGCTCCACTGGAATGCTGACGTGACCAATCTGCCGGCAGGCTGGCATCGCAGCTATCTGCGCGATCTCTATCGGGACAACCGGATGGTTGTGGCGGATTCGCTGCAGGCCTGCGGCGTGCCGATCGACCTCCACCGCATCGCGACGCCCACGTACATTCAGGCGGGCCGCGAGGATCACATTGCGCCGCCGGAGAGCGTCTGGAAGCTGACGCACTACCTTTCCGGTCCTTCGACGTTCGTGCTGGCCGGTTCCGGCCACATCGCCGGCGTCGTCAATCCGCCCTCGGCCAACAAGTACCAGTACTGGACCAACGATGCCGGAGCGGACACGCTTGAGGCCTTCGTCGATGGTGCCGAGGTGCATCCGGGAAGCTGGTGGCCGCACTGGGCCGAGTGGCTGCGCGCGCTCGACCCGGCGGAAGTGCCCGCACGCGGAAAGCGCCGGCCGGGAGGGCGCGGCGATCAGGCGATAGAGGACGCACCAGGCCGCTACGTCACGATGCGCTGAGAGGCTGCCCGGAAAATGCCCGTCCGGGCATTTCGGCGCGGCACCGGCCGGATTTCCAGACAGGCACCGAACGCTTTCCAACGTTTCGCCTTGCATCTCAAACGGTATGCCGACTTGGTTTGCCGTGTATCGGCTCCTGATCGGGCCGTATCGGCCGGTCCATTGGGGTTCTGGAGCGGCGCGGCAGGTGCCGATGAAGCATCGGCGCGCTTGCTCCATTTCGGGTGCAATCGCGTTTTGCATGAGCGTTTCAGTGGCTTAGAACCGACGCCAACGGACTGCGACCGGCCAGGTTTGGGGCCGCAGGCAGGCGCGCGAACTCACCTCAAATCGGGAATTCATTGCACTGCAGCATTGATGCTGCAGTGCAACATAAGGCGATTGACACCGCCTTCGCGAAAGCATATTGTGCAACGCAACAAACGAATTAACGAATCGCAGGGACTTCCAAGTTTGCAGTCACGCCGGGCTGGCAGGGCATGCGGATCGATATAACGGTCACGTGGCGCCCATGGCTCGGACATCGTCTATCAGTACGATTTCTCGCCAGGAACGCAGGAACAGTCAGATGGCCGGCAACGAAGACAAGGACGACGCGTTGGCTGAAAAGGCCTATGCGGCTGCGGCTGAAAAGGCCCCGACCGCTCTAAAGGCCGAGGCCGATAAGGGTGCGGTTGCGAAAGACCTCTCGGCCAAGAATGTAACGAAGATCGGCAGTGGCAAGGCCGCGCCTGCGAAGGCCGCTTCCGAAGTCAAGCCGGTGGCAGCCCCGGTGCCCGAAGCGAAAGCGGCATCTGCGCCTGTGACTACGCCGCTGGCGCCCGCTGAAGCCAAAACGGCTCCGGTGGAGAGCGCCAAGCCGGCACCGGTTTCGCCTGCGGTTCCCGAACCCGTCGTGGCAGCGCCGGTCAAGGCTGTACCGACTCCGGTGGCTCCCGTCGCGGCCAAGGCTGCTCCGGTGAAGTCACCTGCCGTCACGGCGCCGGCGAAGCCGAAAGTCGCGGCCAAGCCCAAGAGCGCCGTAAAGGCAAAGGCCGCGCCGAAGACACCGGCCAAGGCTGTGTCGGCGAAACCTGCATCTGCCAAGCCCGCAGCCGTTGCCGCGAAAAAGGCGGCTCCGCAGCTGGCAGCCAGCAAGGTCAAGATCATTACCAAACCGGCAGTCGCTGCGCGCGCGCCTGTCGTTCCCAAACCGGCCCCGGTGGCCGGCAAGCCGGACGGCCTCAAAGCCACGCCCGGCAGCGCGACCAAGACAGGCCCCGGAACAACAGGGGCCGCCAAGACTAGCTTCGCAGGACTGATCTCCAACTTCATGCTCGAGGATACCACGATGGACATGAGCGCTAATATCAATGCTTTCCAGGATGCCGTTACCGAGGCCCAGGGCAAGGCCAAGGCTGCTTTCGAAAAGAGCTCCAGCCTGATGGGCGAGCTGGGTGACTTCACCAAGGGCAACCTCGAGGCCGTGGTGGAATCGGGCAAGATCCTCGCCGAGGGCCTTCAGGGCATCAGCTCGGAACTGGTTGCCGAAGGCCGCACCTCGTTCGCGACCTTCTCGGGTGACATCAAGGAACTCGCCGCCGTCAAGTCGCCGACCGACTTCTTCAAGCTTCAGGGCGACATCCTGCGCAAGAACTTCGACACCGCTGTCGCTTACGGCTCGAAGAACAGCGAAACGATGCTCAAGCTGGTGAGCGATGCGATCGCCCCGATCTCGGGCCGCGTCAGCGTGGCCATGGAAAAGGCCCGCCACGTATCGGTCTGATCTTCGGCCGGCCTGATTTCGGGTTCACCCTGAATCAGGCGGGCTGGACCGTCCCCGGGCAGTCCTGTCGACGTCGATCCGGCGACCGGATGGAGCGATCCATCCGGTCGTAGTTCGCCCAAAGGCGACAATGTTCGACGCAGACCTTGTTTCCCGGGGGGGCGATACGATATTCTGTTCCCATGAATTCCCCCACGTCCGATTCCTGCCCGAGCCTTCCTGCGTCCCTGTGCGCCGTTTTGGCGCATGCTGACGTCCCAGGCACGCTTGTGGCCACTGCCGGCCTCACGGTCGGCGGCCCCGATTCGGAAGGGGGCGATACCGATGGCAGCGAGCAGGTCGGAATTGCCACCAAGACCCGCGCCAAGCCCAAGAAGCCCAGCCAGTTCAAGGTGCTGATGCTCAATGACGACTACACCCCGATGGAATTCGTGGTGATGGTCCTCAAGCGCTTCTTCCATATGGATCTTGAGCAGGCGACGCGCGTCATGCTCCATGTCCACCAGAAGGGTGTGGGGGTCTGCGGTATCTTCCCTTACGAGATCGCCGAAACCAAGGTGAACCAGGTCATGGACTTCGCCCGGCAGAATCAGCACCCGCTTCAGTGCACCCTCGAAAAGGCCTGATTGGGCTTTTTTGAGAGGTGACGCGGCTGCGGCACCTCCCCTGAGATCATTTGGATCAGGTGTCGGTTTCGGACACCGACTCGGGCGCATCGATATCGCCTGTTGAGGCATCGACCGCACAGGCATCCACGGGGCAATCCTCGATGCAGATCCCGGCGAAATGGCTGGCCAGCGCGCGGAACAGTGCCGCGATGATGGCGGCACAGCGCGACCGTCCCGTGCTCTGCGAGTCTGTCGCTCCTTCGACTCTCACCATTCGGGCAAGTTCCACCGTCGGGGCCAGTGTCTCGACGGAAAGCTGCGCGTCATGAGGTGTCAGCAGCCTCGCCGCCGCCTCCTCCTCACCCTTGCGCACGTGGGCGGCGGCCTCGTTGGCAAGAAGGTTCCAGCGATCCTCGTCAAGCGTCCTGCCGGCCCGTCCGAAGATCACCAGCGCTTCGAGCACGACGATCCCGGCTTGGGATTTCTCGGCCATTTCGGCGCGGAGGGCAAAGCGTTCAAGGTCTCGCACGAAATCGGAGCCGCTCGATCCCAGGACCTCGCGCTCGGCAAGGAAGAGCGCTTCGGTATTGAAAAATTCTGTCTGAGGCAGTTCTGGCGGCATCGGGGGGAGAGCCTGTTTTCAGGAAATTGCGGTGGGCCGCCCGCCGTTTGCAGGAGGCCAATTCGCCGCCGCTCTTCGGGGCTTGGGGCGCACGCGCAATCGTGAAACGGCACCGCTTAACAGTTAAATCATTGTATAACAGATAGTTAATCGATGACGGGCGGCTTTGGGGTCGCTACCGCTCTGCCGGCTTCATTCTGCCGCAGATCCGCGGCCTTCCGCCGCTTTGCGACCCCGCAGAGGCGTGTTGTGCACGCAGCGGTGGACAATTCGCTTTGCCCACCTGCGGCAAGCGTTTAAGGGCCTCAAGTGCACGGTTTTGTGACGACATTCCGGTGAACCTACCAGCGTGAAATTCCTCAACGCCATCGACCGATATATCTTCCGCTTGGTGTTGATGCCCATGATCGGCATCTTCCTTCTCGCGGCGTCTCTGCTTGTCATGGACAAGATGCTGAGATTGTTCGACTTTGTCGCGACGGAGGGCGGCCCGATCGGAGTCGTCTTCAAGATGCTGATCAACCTGCTTCCCGAATATGCAAGCCTGGCGATTCCGCTCGGGCTGATGCTCGGCATCCTGCTGGCGTTCCGCAAGCTGGCGACATCCAGCGAACTGGACGTCATGCGCGCTGTCGGGCTGAGCTATACGCGTCTGCTGCGGGTGCCCTACATCCTTGCGATCCTGCTGGCCGGGGCGAACTTCGCGATTGTCGGCTATCTCCAGCCGCTCGCGCGCTACGCCTATGAAGAGCTGAACTACGAGCTGAAGTCGGGCGCGCTAGGTGCCTCGATCAAGGTGGGTGAGTTCACCTCGCTCAAGGATCGTATCGCCCTTCGTATCGACGAGAGCCAGGATGACGGCCGCCGCCTGATCGGCATCTTTGCGCGCGTTGCCGACAGGAACGGGCAAGTCATGTCGATCTCCGCGCGCGAGGGCCAGTTCCTCGCGCTGAAGGGCCAGCCGGACACTATCATCCTGCGGCTCAACAATGGCCAGATCATTCAGGACATGCCGGGCAGGGACCCCCGCGTGCTGAGCTTTACGCGGCATGACCTGCCAATCGAGCTTCCGCAGGTGGAGCGGTTCCGTCAGCGCGGCGGGCAGGACCGCGAGTACCTGCTGCCCGAACTGATGCGACTCGGCTGGAACAAGAGCCTTCCGCGCGAGGAACGGATTTCCAGTCAGGCCAATTTCAATTTCCGCATGGTGGAAGTCATCATGATGCTGCTGCTGCCCTTGCTGGCAGTGGCTCTGGCGATCCCGCCCAAGCGCTCGACTTCGGCGCTCGGCCTGTTCGTTTCGATCGTGATGGTGGTCGCCTATCACAAGGTGAACCAGTATGCGGCCGATGTGGCCTCGCTGGGCCGGATCAATCCGATCCTTGGCCTTTGGGGGCCGTTCGCGCTGTTCGGTGCGCTGATCGTGTGGATGTACTGGCGCGTTGCCTATGTTCCCGGCGGACAGGCGATCGGCTGGCTTGAAAAGGGCTCCGACGTCGTCATCAAATGGTTCAAGTCGCTGCTCAAACGGCGGCGGCATGGGCCGATCCTGCCTGAACCCGCCCCCGAAAGCGGGGCCTGATCCCGGATGCAGATGGAATTCTTCCCTTCGCGCTCGCTGACCTGGTATCTCGCGCGCCTGTTCGTCACCCGCATCTTCGCGGTCTTGCTGATGCTGGTGCTGGTACTCCAGGTGCTCGACCTGCTGGGTGAGAGCGGCGATATCCTTGCCTATCACGGCAACGGACAGGCGCAGCTTCTCTACTACGTCACCTTGCGCGTTCCGCAGCTGATCGCGCGGTTCCTGCCCTATTCGGTGCTACTGGCGACGATCATCACGCTGGCCACGCTGAACCAGAACAGCGAAGTCATCTCGATGAAGGCGGCGGGCCTTTCCGCGCATCAGGTGCTGGCGCCGCTGTTCCTGTCCGCGCTGGTGATCTCGGCCGGCAGCCTTGCCTTCAACGAGCGCGTCGTCACGCGCGCGACGGCGATGCTCAATGCCTGGCAGGCCGTGAAGTACGGGCCGATCCCCAAGAGTTCCAACGCCAAGGCCAACCTCTACATGTCCGACGGGCGCGATCTGCTGATCGCGGGGAACATCGACGGCGATGGCAACGCGATGGTGCTGCACGATGTGACTTTCTACCATCGTGACGACACCGCCATCATCACCGAAAAGCTTCGCGCCGATCGCGCGACGTTCGCCAATCCGGGCTGGCGTTTCGAAAATCCGGTCCGCTTTGACGTGGCCACGATCACGACGTCGCGGTCTGCCGCGGTGACCGTGGCGCCGGGGATCACGCCCGCCAAGATCATGCTCGCAAACGTGGACGCGGATTCGCAAAACATCTTCCAGCTGACGCGCTCCATCGAGGCGCTGAAGGCGGCCGGTCGCCGCACCAGCGAGCTTGAGGCGGCGTGGTGGCACAAGCTGTCGGGGCCGTTCTCCTCGGTGCTGATGCCGCTGCTGGGCGCGGTGACCGCGTTCGGTCTTGCCCGCTCGGGCCAGCTGCTGATTCGCGCTGTGATCGGCATGGCGCTGGGCTTTGCCTACTTCGTGCTCGACAATGCGGCGTTGGCGATGGGTAACTTCGGTGGGTATCCGCCGCTGATCGCGGCGTGGGCGCCGTTCGTGCTGTTTGCGCTGATCGGCGAGACGGTGCTGATACGGACGGAAGAGTAGAAGGTTAAAGCAGGGGAGCATGCCCCCCTGCACCCCCATTACCGTCTACGTTGCGCGTGCCTTATGCGATGTGTGCGCATTGCGGCCGCGGGCCATAGATGTCTCCCGGCTCGAAGTGGGTGCAGAACGGATAGGGCAGGGCGCAACGCGGACATTCCGCGGGTCTGGTGGATCTCCTGAGCTTGTCGAAGGGCCCCAGAATCTCCTCTTCCTTCCTCAAACAAAAAAGGCCCCGCATCCGCGAGGCCTTTTCGTATCTGGCAGTGGGCGATCAGCGCGCCTGCATCGTGCTCTTCGCGAGGCGTTCCAGCAGCGGCATCAGGCCGGGGTAGTTCGCCTTCGAATAGGTCGATCCCGAACCGAACTGCGCGGCAAGGCGGCGGTGCGCCTCGGCCAGCGAGTGGTAGGGCATCGAGGGCAGCAGGTGGTGCAACGCGTGGTAGCGCAGGCCCACCGGCGCCCACAGCTCCGAGAACTTCGCGGGCGGGGGCACGTTGACCGAATCGAGGTACTGCGCGGTTACGGTCATGGCATCGCCGTCGTTCTCCCACAGGTGCGCGACCAGCGTGCGGACCTGGTTGAGGAAGGCGGTCACCGATACCACGCAGAGCGCGATGATCAGCGGCCGCCAGCCATAGGCGTAGCTGCCGGCCAGCACGGCGATTGCCCAGACCGAACAGCCCAGTTCCTGCCAGAACACCATGCGCGCGAACGGGCCCTCGGCCGGGCGGCGGCCGAACTGCGGGTTGATCGCGAGGGCAGAGGCCCGTTCCCAGACCAGCTTGCGTACTGGCGGAACGATCGCGCCCAGCGGCACCAGCACGGCCGAGCGGATCAGCAGCGCCACGGGCAGCAGGATTGCGGTGAGGGCGAAGACCGGCAGGCTCCACGGCTTCATCAGCGCCAGCGGCAGGTATTCAGGGTCTTCCACAGTGCCATAGCGGGTGCGGGTGTGATGGATCGTGTGCACGCCCTCATACATCAGCGAGGGGATCAGCATCGGAATGCCCACCAGCAGATTCCACGCGAAGCGGAAGCCGGGCAGCGCATCGCGGTGGATATGCGTCAGCTCATGAATGAACAGCAGCGCGCGGTAGAGCGCGAGCGCCGAGAGCACGCCGCAGGCCAGCGCGACCCAGGGATTGCTCGCCAGAATCGTGGCGGCCAGCGCGGCGTAGCCTACCAGGGCAGAGCCCAGCATGTCGGGCCAGTAGATCCCCGGGCGCGCGGTGGCGATATCGCGGGTCAATTCCACGGCGGCGCGCAGCATCTCCTTATCGTCGGGGATCTGCGAAGAGCGCACGTGTCCGGCCGCTTCGCGCGGGGCGCTGGGGGACAGGTCGATGGCTTCCTGGGCGGTCATACGATCAAAATTCCAAAGTCATCGGGCAAAAAGCCGGCCCGGTACGGGTTTTGCGAGCGGCGGGCACCGGATTTCACCTTGCATCTGCTTGACAAGGTGCAGGCACCGGCCGCAGGTCGCGATCCTGAAAGTCCCATAACGCGGAACAAAGGCAGGATCGTGGCCAAAGCCGAACTAGTCATCACACCCGTTTCCAGCAAGGCCGACAGGAACGCCTTTGTCGATTACGCTTATCGGCACAATGCGTCAGATCAAAACTGGGTGCCCAACCTGCGCTCGGAGGAAGTCTCCAAGTTCACCCCCGGCAAGAACCCGTTCTGGGATCACGCGCGCGGCCAGCTGTTCCTGGCAAAGCGCGGGAATGAGGTTGTCGGGCGCATATCGGCGCATATCGATGAACTGGCGGTGAAACAGCCGCTGGAGCAGGGCATGGGCCCGGGCACCGGCAACTGGGGCGCGATCGAGGCCGAGGACGAAGACGTCGTCAAGGCCCTGATTGCCACCGCCGAGGACTGGCTGCGGGCGGAAGGCATGACCCGCGTACTGGCGCCGATGAACCTCTCGGTCTGGGAAGAGCCCGGCCTTCAGGTGCGCGGGTTCGACCATGCGCCGATGGTGATGATGGCGCACCACGATTCGGCTTACCAGCCGTGGATCGAAGGCAGCGGCTATACGCCCGCCAAGACGCTCTATACCTACGATCTGGATGTGACCCAGCAGTTCCCGCCGTTGGTCCAGCGCATCGTCTCGTCGGGCGAGAAGAACGCCAAGATCCGCATTCGCGAAGTCGATCCCAAGCGTTTCAACGAGGAAGCGGCGCTGATTTGCGACATCCTCAACGATGCCTGGTCGGACAACTGGGGCTTCGTTCCCTTCACCGAGAAGGAAATCGAGTACACCGGCAAGGCGCTGAAGCCGCTGGTTCACCCCGAGCTGATCCGCATCGCCGAGTATGAGGGCGAGCCGGTGGCCTTCATGATGACCTGGCCGGATCTCAATCAGGCGCAGAAGCGGTTCAACGGTCCCAAGGGCAAGCCGGGCCTGTTCGGCCTGATCAAGCTGCTGCTGTGGCTGCGCAAGCCCAATCCGGCCGACATGCGCGTGCCGCTGATGGGCGTGCGCAAGAAGCTGCAATCCTCGCGTCTGGCCAGCCAGCTGGCTTTCATGATGATCGAGTACATCCGCCGTTCGGCCACGGCCAAGTTCGGTGCGAAGCGCGGTGAGATCGGCTGGATCCTTGAAGACAACCAGGGAATGGTCGCGATTGCCGATGCCATCAACAGCAAGGTGAACCGCGAATACGTGATCTACGAAAAGGCGCTTTGAGGACGGCTTTCCGTCTTTCTCCTGATTTTAGTTCATGGCGCCCCCGCGAAAGCGGGGGCTTTTTTGTGTTCGCGCGGAGTTGTTGCGCTTCGGGCGGCCTTGCTGTGCCGTCCCAGCGCGGTGGCAGCCGCGTTGATCCGAGGGGCCGTACCGGCCCGTTTCTCCGTGCCTCCGCGCCTCCGCGTGAACTAAATTTCACTCCAGCACCCTCGCGAGCCCGCTTCGCAAAGAGCATTTCTTAATTGCTCGCCTCCTAGGCTTTCGTACAGGAAGAATGAGGGGCGCGCGATGAAGTATCGATCCTGGCTGATCGTACCCGGCAACAACGAAAAGCGGCTCGGCATGACGCAAGGCGTCGGGGCCGACGTGGTGGTGGTCGATCTCGGCGATACCGTCCCGCGCGAGGCGCGGGAGACCGGGCGCCGCCATGCTGCCCAGTGGCTGGCCGCGAGCCGCCCGTCCGGCAGCGGCCACCGGCCGACGGCACGCTGGGTGCGGATCAACAGCTTCGAATCGGGCCTATGGCGCGAGGACCTTGCCGCGATCATGGGCTCGGGCCCCGAAGGGGTGATCCTGCCGCGTGCGAGCGGGCCCGATGCCGTGCGCGAACTCGCCAGTGAGATCTACGGCCATGAGGAACGCAATAGCCTTGCGCCCGGATCGACGCGGATCATGCCCGTCGCAGGCGAAACGCCGATGGCGGCGCTGCATATCTCCGACTATCTGGAATCGACGCACCAGCGCCTCGACGGCCTTGCCTGGAGTGCGGGCGGGCTCGGCGCCGCCCTGGGCGTGCGGCAGCGGCGTGACGGGCAGGGCGGCTGGAGCGACGCCTGCCGTTTCGTGCGGGCGCAAGTCCTGCTCACGGCCCATGCCTCGGCCATCCGGGCTATCGAGGCGCCATTCGAGCATTTCGAGGATGAGGTGGGGCTGGAGCGAGCGGCCCTGCGCGCCCGAGCGGATGGTTTCACGGGAATGTTTGCGGTTCACCCGGCGCAAGTCGCCGTGATCAACCGCGCATTCGCGCCACCGGCCGAGGAGTTCGATGAAGCGCGCGAGATCGTCGCTGCCTTTGCCGCCAGCCCGCATCTGGGTTCGTTGGCGGTCTGCGGCCGCATGGTGGACCGCGCGGATCTTGCGCTGGCCCAGCTTACCCTGACGCAGGCGGACAGGCCTGCCGGCATCGCTGCCGGTTCAGGCGAGGACTTGCGGCGCGGGGCTATTCTCCGGCCGGCTTGACCTGCGCGGCTTCGACATCGGCGGCGGCAGCGGCCGCCGCATCGGCATCGCTGTCGGCGGGCGCTTCTCTGGCGTCGGCAGGTGCCGCCCGCCGTGCCGAGGGCGCGCTTTCTTCGGGCGCCATATGCGGGTTCTGCGAGCGCACGGTGTCGTAGGGGGGCATGTCGTCGGTCACCGAGCGGGCCAGCAGCGCGGCGCCGCTTGCGGCCTTGTTGCTCGCCTCTTCCTGCTTGTGGCAGCCCGTCAGAGCCAGCGCGGCCAGCGCGGGGAGCACGATGGCGGCAGGGCGATACGGCAGGCTCATGCAGGCTTCTCCGGAGGGCAGGGGCGGTCTAGCGCGGCCAGGAAGGAATCGGCGTGGGCCAGCAGCGCCGCGTCCCAGCGCGCGAAATCGACGTCGTGGCCAAGCCGCGCCAGACTGGTAACGCCGAATTCCTCGATCCCGCAAGGGACGATGCCGGTGAAGTGCGCCAGATCCGGGCGGATGTTCACCGCGAAGCCGTGCATCGTCACCCACTTGCGGATGCGCACGCCGATGGCGCCGATCTTGGCCTCGCGCCCGTCGATATCCTTGGTCCAGATGCCGATGCGGCCTTCGCTGCGGAAGCTTTCGACGCCGAAGTCGCGCAGCGTGTCGATTACCCAGCCTTCAAGGCCATGGACGAAACCGCGCGCGTCGCGGGCGCGCTTGCGCAAGTCGAGCAGAACGTAGGCGATGCGTTGGCCCGGACCGTGGTAGGTATAGCGACCGCCGCGTCCGGCTTCGACCACTTCGAAGCGCGGATCGAGCAGTTCGGCCACGGCCGCGCTGGTGCCGGCGGTGTAGACGGGAGGATGTTCGAGCAGCCAGATCAGCTCGCGCGCTTCGCCGGCGGCAATCGCGGCGTTGCGGGCGGTCATTTCTTCAAGGGCGGCGCGGTATGGCACTTGTTCGGTGCTGACGCGCAGTTCGATATCACCGGCCAAAGTCGTAGGGAAAGTCATGCTGCGTTGCGTGGCGTCATTCCCTGCGGTTATCAAGCCACTTTGAGATGACCGCCTCATCATGGCGGTGCAGGAGCAGCAATGACGTTCGACAGCAACCGGGCCTGGAACGAGGCAAGCCGCGCGGTTTCCGCCAACAAGGAAGTGGTCCTTGCCATCGCGGGGGTCTTCTTCCTGCTGCCGCAACTGGCCTTCACGACCTTCTTCCCGGCGCCCGAAATGGCCAGTGGAATGACCGAGCAGCAGGTGATCGACGCGGCGAAGACCTATTACACGTCGATTCTTCCGGTGATGATTCCCGTGTTCCTCTGTCAGGCGCTGGGCACGCTCTCGCTGCTCTGCCTGCTCGATACCGACCGCCGTCCGACCGTGGGCGAGGCGATCGGCAGTGGGCTGAAGGGGCTGCTGCCCTATCTTGCCGCGCAGATCCTGATGGGCATCGGGCTTACGGCGGTCCTGCTCGCGCCGGCCATGCTGCTGGCGGTGGGCGGCACGGCGGGTGCGGTGATCGGGCTGGCGCTGGGGTTCGTCCTCGTCATTCCCGTTGCCGTGCGGCTGTCGCTGACGTCGCCGGTGATCGCGGTCGACGGGGTGTTCAACCCGTTGCATGCACTCACGCGGTCGTGGCAGCTGACGCGCGGCAATACGGCGCGGATTTTCGGGTTCTACGCCTTGCTATCGCTGGCGATGATGGCCTTGCTCATTCTGGGCAATGTCGCGACGCTGCCAATTGCGCTGTTGGCGCCCAAGGCGATTGCCGAGCTGGCGGGCGCGGTGATCGGATCGATCCTGGCGACTGTCATGGTGCTCTATTTCGTGGCGGTGATCGGGCAGATCCACCGCCAGCTTTCCGGCGGTTCGGCAGAGACGCTCACCAGCCCGTTCGAATAAGCGGCCGCACTCATCACAGCCCACAAACAAAAAGGCCGGCGCGTGGAGCGCCGGCCTTTTTGTTTTGTTTGTCTTGCCGAAGCGGGACGTCTCAGTCCTCGTCCTTCCAACCCCACCACATGAAGCAGGGCGGGACATTGATCGGCTCGATGGCGTCATCGATGCGCTTGAAGTGGCGCGCCATGAAGCTCTTGGCCTTGGGCGTGAACTGGTAGACCAGGAATGCGCCGCCCTTGCGGATCACGCGGTAAGTGGCGGCGGCAATCGCCGGGCCGACACCGTCAGGCAGGGTCGAGAACGGAAGCCCCGACAACACGTAGTCCGCCTTTTCATGCCCGTGCGCACGCACGATGTCCTCGACGTCGGCGGCCGATCCCAGCACCGCGATGAAGCGGCTGTCGGTGATCGTGCGGCGCAGATAGTCGATGAACAGCGGGTTCGTGTCGATCACGATGAGCTGCGCGTCGCGGCCGAGTCGGTCCAGCACCGGGCGGCAGAATGTGCCGACGCCGGGGCCGTACTCGACGAACAGCTTGGTGTTCGCCCAGTCGACGGGAGCCAACATGCGATTGATGGTGAAGCGCGATGAGGGGACGATCGAACCGACCATCACCGGGTTGCGCAGGAACCCTTCAATGAACACACCCCAAGGTCCGAGGCTGTGCTTGATCTTTCGCTTGATTCGCTCGGGGAGCGCCTCTCGGGCAAGCTCGGTACTGGTCATGCTGGCGAAGACTCTCGCGTTGTTGTCGTCCTGCGAAGGGCGAAGGCGTGGCAGATCGGGGTGCACATTGCAAGCAAGCCGCTAGGCAATGTTGCAGAGCAATTACAAAATCTCGTGGACCTTTTCCATAGGGCGGCACAGGCGCACGCCCTTCTCGGTCTCAACCAGCGGGCGTTCGATCAGGATCGGCTCGGCGGCCATGGCCGCGAGCACCGTCGCATCGTCCGCCTCGGGCAGGCCGCGTTCGGCGGCGTCGGTACCCTTCACGCGCAGCCCCTGCTGCGGCGTGATGCCCGCGTCCTTGTAGAGCTGCGCAAGCTTTTCGGCGCTCGGCGGGGTCTTGAGGTATTCGATCACGGTGACCTCGACGCCGGGCGCTTCCTCCAGCACGGCAAGCGTCTTGCGCGATGTGCCGCACTTGGGGTTGTGCCAGATGGTGGCCTTCATGGGCTTTTCCTCGTTACTCAGATGAAGTGGTGAGAGCGCCGCCAGGTTCCCGGCCAAGCGCCGGAACCGCGCGCGCCGCGTCCTGCGGGGCGATGCCGGAGGCGGGCGCAGCGCTGATCGTTTCCTCGCGCCGCATCACGCGCCCGGCACGCTGGACGGCCGAGAGCAGGCGCGGATGGACGCCGCAGCGGCAGAGATTCGGAATGGCGGTGCCGATCTCGGCCTCCGACGGATTCGCATTGCGGCCGAGCAGCGCGGCGGCGGCCATGACGATGCCCGGCGTGCAGAAGCCGCACTGGACGGCCTGCTCGGCTACCATGGCCTGCTGCACCGGGTGCGACCGGTCTTGCGAGAGCCCTTCGATGGTGGTGACGAATCGCCCCTCGCACTCACCCAGCGTGACAAGGCAGGATCGCAGTGCGGCACCGTCGACGATGACGGTGCAGGCCCCGCAATCGCCAGTGCCGCAGCCGTACTTGGTGCCGGTCAGGTTGGCGCCTTCGCGCAGGGCCCAGAGCAGCGGCGTCTGCGGATCCATGTCGATCTCGACCGGATGCTCGTTAAGGGTCAGGCGCGCCATCGGCTTTCCTTAACTATGGCAGAGGCGGGATTCCAGCCCCGGAACAATGGGCTGTCCACGGTCATGCGCGTCCGGTCAGGAGCGCACGGGCCCAGTCGTCGCGCCCCGCAGCGGAGGCATCGGCGGCGGCTGCGTGCCAGTCGTAGGCGACGGCGATGAGTTCGACAGTCCAGCCCTCTGCCGTGCGCTCGATCACGGCGTAGCGCGCGTGCGGTGTGCCGGTCTCCATCACATGCGGGAAAGGGTGATCGTCGGCATAGGCTGGCAGGCCTACCGAGCCGGGATTGACCACCTGCCGCCCGTCCGCCAGCCGTACATCGCGCGGCAGATGGGTATGGCCGCAAAGGATCATCGGTGCCGCTATGGCAGGCAAGCGCGCGGTGATTTCCACCTCGCGCGCTGGGCGGCAGCCTTCGGGATCGACCGTTTCCAATAGGTACTCAAGGTCCGAGCCCGGCGAGCCGTGGCAGGCGTAGAGATCGGGCTCCAGCCACAGCGTTTCGGGCAGACTGGCCAGCCACTCAAGGTGGCGCCGTTCCAGCCGGTCGATGGTTGCGGCATCCGAAAGTCCCATCCGCTCGGGCGAGAGTTCGAGCAATTGCCGCTCATGGTTGCCGCGAATGGTTTCGAGGCCTAGCGCCATCAACCGGTCCGCCGTCCCCGCTGGATCGAGCGGGCCGCTGAGGATGTCGCCCAGATTGACGATCCGCCCGATCCCGCGCCGTTCCGCATCCGCCAGCACCGCGTCGAGCGCGCGCAAGTTGCCGTGGATGTCGGAGAGGACGGCAACTTTCATCAGAGCATGACTTTCACACCGGCCCAGACCGTGCGGGGCACGCCAAGGTCCATCGAGCCGGCCTGATTGCGGGTCACCACGGTCTCGTCGGTCAGGTTCTCGCCGCGCAGCACCAGCGAGACGGGGCCGGCGATGGGCACTTGCGCATAGGCGTCGAGCGTCGTCGCGGCAGGCAGTACGTATTGCTCCAGATCGTCTTCGTACTGTGCGCCGGTGTGGCTGACGGTGGCGGCGAAGCGCCAGCCTTCATGCGGCAACCAGGCGAGCGTGGCGCTGGCGGCCAGCTTGGGCACTTGTGCCGGGCGCATCCCGTCGAGCGCCTTACCTGTCGCCTCCACCTTGGAATCGGTCCACGCCAGCGATCCGTCCAGCCGCACCGTGCCCAGAGCGAGTGCGGCGCTGGCCTCGATGCCCTTGGCGCGGATCGCATCGACGTTCTGCCGCTGCTGGACATTGGTGGCCACGGTGACGTTGGCGATGGCGTCCTTCAGCTTGTTGTCGAAGGCGGTCAGCGAGAGTGTGAGCGCCGGGATCGGCGTGACATCGATCCCCGCCTCGTAGCCGCGCAGGCGTTCGGGCTTGAGGTCCGGATTGGCATTGGTCGTCACCGGGAACACGACATAGGGCCGGTAGAGTTCGTTCAGCGTCGGCAGGCGCATGCCGGTATAGGCAGCGGCGCGCAGGCTCACGGCCTTGGCCACCTTCCACACCAGGCCGCCGCGCGCGTTGCCTTCCCAGCCCGAGCGATTGGCGAAAGTATCGTCCTGCGTCACCCCGCCGCCGGGCGAGGCCTGACGGTAGAAGCCGTTGCGGATCGTCCAGCGGTCCACCCGCGCTCCGGCGGTGAGCACTAGATCGCCCAGCGTCCAGTCGTCTTGCAGATAGATGCCAAGGTCGGACTGGTCACCGCCCGCATGGCGCACGGCGGTCGGCAGGCCGGTCACGGTCGAATAGGGCAGCTCCAGCAAGTGACCCGACGCGAGCTTCACGTCGGTACCGATCCGCAGCACGTGATCCTCCCCAATGGGCGGGCGCAGTTCCGCCTTGCCGCCGACTGCGGTGGTGGGCGTGCTGTGCTGGTCGAGCGTTTTTTTGAAGTTCGTCGAACTGATGACGATGTTCGAGAAGTCCTGCGCCTGCACATAGCCGAGCACGTCGAACTGCCAGTCGCCTCGGCCGACGAACCGCAGCGAGGCCTGCTGTCCGTTCGAGGTCGAATCAGCGCCTTTGAAGCGCAGCGTGCGCGAATCGTCGTAGGCGAGCACGGCCGCCTGAACCTCGACATCCGCAGTGAGCGGGGCGACGGCGCGCAGCGAGCCCGACAGGCTCTCGAAAGCGGCGCGGGCAGAGGCGGGGACGCGCTGGTCCTTCGGCGTCGTCCAGAAGCCGTCGCCGCGATCCCACTGCACGCTGACGACCACGAAACCCTCGCCCAGCTTCGGCGCGGTGGTGAGCGAGGCCTGCGTTTCGCCCCGGTCGTCGACAAGGGCGCTGCCCTGAAGCGTGCCGATCTCGGTCGGCCCCGCGCTCAGCAGTTCGATGGTGCCCGCCACCGCACCCGATCCGAATGCCCCCGAACCGCCGCCGCGTGTCACCCGTACCGAGCCGATCCGCTCGGGCGCGATCGCGCTGTAGGGGATGTAGCCGAAGAAGGGGTTGGCCACCGGCACGCCGTCCAGCAGCACCAGCGTGCGGCTCGCGGCATTGCCGCCGAGCGCGCGCAGATTGGCGCCCTGTGCGGACGGATTGGCGGAACGGCTGTCCGAACGGCGGAACTGCGAGAAGCCCGCGACTGAGGACAGCACGTCCTCGATCCGGCCGGAGGCGCTGGCGGTCACGGCGTCGCGGTCGATCGTCTGCACGTCGTAGGCAGGCGTCGCCGGGCCGGAATCGAGCCCGTGCCCGGTGACGATGATCGGGCTGGTCGGCTGATCACCGGCGTCTTCCGCCAGCGCCGGCTGCGCAGCAAGCAACGACGCGCCCGAAAGCAGCGAATGGCGCAGGACGCCGCGCATGGATGGCCTCACTCGGCTGGCGCGATATCGAGAACGAGCGGTTCCAGCCCCTCAACGTGGCCTTCGAGTCGGTCTCCGGTCGCGATCGGGCCAACGCCTGCCGGCGTGCCGGTGTAGATCAGGTCGCCCGGCGCAAGGTGATAAAGGCGCGAAAGGTCGGCGATCAGTTCGGGGATCGACCAGATCATCTCGTCCAGCGGCGCGTCCTGCTTCACCGCGCCGTTCTTCGCGAGCGAAATGCGCTGTGCCGCCGGTGCGCCGAAGGCGGCTGCGGGGGTGATCGCGGCGATCACGGCGGCATTCTCGAAGTCCTTGCCGGTATCCCACGGATAGCCCTTGGCCTTGGCCGCGTTCTGGAGGTCGCGCCGCGTGAGGTCGATCCCGCAAGCATAGCCGTAGACGAGATCCATCGCCGCCTCGGGCGCGACCCTGAAGCCGGAGCCGCCGATGGCGACGACCAGTTCCATCTCGTAGTGGCAATCCTGCGTGCCGGGCGGATAGGGAATCCGGGCGGGAGCGTGGCAGAGCGCGGCGGGGGCCTTCGTGAACCAGATCGGCGCCTCGCGGTCGACGGCGTTGCCCAATTCGCGGGCATGCGCGGCGTAATTGCGGCCTACGCAGAAGATCCGTCGTACCGGATAGCGGGCTTCTTCGCCGCGTACGGCAACGGCGGGGCCTTCGGGCAATTGAAAAAGCAGGCTCACGACCATGTCACTCCTCGATTTCGGCATGGCATAGAGTTGTTCGATCTGTACGAAAAGCGCCAAGCGCCTTGCCGTCCCCGCCCAAGCGCTTACATTCGCCGGGTGACCGAGAAACAATACCTTGCCGGACGGCTGCTGCTCGCCATGCCGGGCATGTTCGACCAGCGCTTCGAACGCTCGGTCAGCGTGATGTGCGTGCATGACGAAAACGGCGCGCTGGGCATCGGCATCGGCCGTCTGCGCGACGGCGTTCGCTTCCACGATATTCTCGAAGAGCTGGACATCGATCCCGGCAAGGCCCCGAATTGCGAGGTTCATGAGGGCGGCCCGGTCGAGCCCGGACGCGGCTTCATCCTGCATTCGACCGACTGGGGCGGGGCGGACACGCTCGAAGTGCAGCCGCTCTGCGCGCTTTCGGCCTCGATGGACGTACTGCGCGCGATTGCCGCCGGGCGCGGGCCGAAGCAGTGGCTGATGGCGCTGGGCTATGCCGGTTGGGGACCGGGCCAGCTTGAAGGCGAAATGCGCCACCACGGCTGGTACGCCGCCGATCCGCATCCCGAGATACTCTTCGACACCCCGGTCGATGCCCGCTGGAGCGCCAGCTGGCGGGCGGAGGGCATCGATCCCTCGCTGCTCGCCAGCGAGACGGGCCGGGCCTAGCTTTTCTGCAATCGGGCGAGATCTTCCGGGCGGTCGATGTCCAGCAGGATCGCCGGATCGCTCACTTCATCGAACACCACGTCTTCGCGCGCGCGCAGCAGTCGCCCGGCGCCTTCGTCGCCGGTCAATGCCGTGATCTCCGGAAATAGCCGCGCGGAGAGCAGGGCGGGGTGGCCGGGCCGTCCTTCGTGGCGAGGCAGGGCGGCGGGGGCGTCACCGATCAGCGCGGCCAGCCTTGCAGCCTCTCCATGCGGGACTTGCGGCATATCGCCGAGGAAGATGAATACGCCTCGGGTTCCGGCAGCGGCCCGGATCCCCGCCTTGAGCGATTGCGACAGTTCCGTGCTCTCGATGCGGACCGCTTCGACAGCTGGTTCGCCCGGCCAGTCGCCGATTTCGAGCCCCGACCGGGCGACCACGATCACGCGCGAGACGGGCGCGGCGCGGGCGGCGCGGATGGCGTGGAACAGCAGCGGCTCACCGTCGAGCGGGGCGGCCAGCTTGTCGCTGCCGAAACGGCTGGCGCGCCCGGCCGCCAGGACGATTGCGATATAAGCGGCGATTTCGCTCACGCCCGTTCGCTGCCGGGGTTCATCGCCTGCATAATCTGGGCAAGGATGCCCGTCGCCACTTCGAAGGGCGACTTGCCGAGCCCGATGACGCCGGGCGAAAGGTGCAGCCTCGCCAGTTCTTCTTCGGTTGCGCCAAGGGCTTTCAGCGCGGCGATCCGTCCGGCAGTCCGTGATTTCGCGCCGATCATGCCAACCCAGCCGGCGCTGCCGCGTAGAGCGTTAAGGCAGCCGCCAAGATCGTGGTGGTCCTCATGCGTGGCGCCAAGGTAGGCGGTCCAACGGTCAACGCCGAGTTCGCCCAGCGCGTCGGTCGGGCTCATGCGCATGTAGCGGGCAAGCGGGAAGGGCGGCGGCGAGCGGGGGCCGTCGGGGCGCACCAGCACCGTCTCGAACCCGGCCAGCGCGCCGAGCCGGGCAGCCGCAAGTGAACCGGGGTCGCCGCCCGAAACGATCAGGCGGCGCGGGGGATCATGGCGGCGGGACAGTGCGAAGGGCTCGGCGCTCCATTCGAGCAGGGGGCCATCGTCCAGCGTGACGCGGCGCTGCGTACCGTCGCTGTGCCAGCGGCAGGGACGGCGCTCGGCGGCATGGCGGAGCAGGTCGGCCGCAGCGGGGCAATCGGGCGCGACACGTTCGAGCAGCAGGTAAAGCGCGCCGCCGCAGCGCAGGCGGATGTCGATCCACGGGCTGCCCATCCCGTAGTGCAGCTGCCGGGGGCGGCCATCGGCCAGCACCTCGGCGGCGTGATGGGCCACGTCGCCCTCGATGCAGTCGCCCGAGAAGTAGCCGCTCGCGTCGATCGTGCCGTCGGGGGTTGGGGTGAACAGCATCTGGGCGCCGGGCCCGCGCGGGGCGCTGCCTTCGACCCGATAGAGCGTGGCGAGAACGCAGGGCAGTCCGGCGGCGCGGGCGGCGGCAAGCGGCGCGCGGATATCATCGATCCAGCCGAACAGCGGCCAGTCCGCATTCGCGATTTCGCCGAGGGTTTCGGCCGCGACCATCTCAGCCGACCACGGCGCGCGCCTCGGCCCGGCCGTTGTCCCCCAGCAGCGGTGCGATCACCAGCCGGTGCAGGATCGGCGCGATTGCCTCTGGTGTCATGTCCGGGCCGTGGCCAAGCCACCAGGCAAGGATGTCGAATGTCGCACCGGTGCCATGCACGACGCCAAGATCGGCGGGCAGCCATTGCACGGGATCGTCGACCTGACCGACCAGCCCGCGCGCCTGCCGGATGAACTCCACGCGCACGATGGCGGCGGCGCCGCCCGCGAGCAGGGCCGACCACAGCGGCCGGTGGGCATCGACATAGCGGCACAGCGCCAGCGTGGATTCGAAGCTGTCGGCATCGCGCAGCACGGGCAATGTCATTTCCAGAAGACCGGCGATCTCTTCCGAGGCGACATCGCCCAGCAGCGCTTCCTTGGTGGGATAGTGCCGGAAGAAAGTGGCATAGCCGATCCCGGCATGCGCGGCGATTTCACGTATGGTGATCTGATCGAAAGGCCGCTCTTCCAGCAGCGCCAGCATGGTTGCGTTCAGCGCCTTGCGCGAACGCACCTGCCGCGCGTCAGTGGGCGCGTCTTTCCTGAACCCCGCTAGATGTCCATCCATGAGAGATCCGTAACACCCCTGTGCGGCCCTGTCTAACTTGGGGTCTAACGCGGGGCCGGTACTTGCCGCGCGGGCCGTCAACCTTCGCCGATGCGATCGGAGAACAGCAGGCGCCCGCCGGAAAGATGGATAAGCGCCTCGTTGAAGTCCTCGGTGCTCATCGCGAAGCAGCCTTCGCTGCGGCCGATCTTGCCCCACTTGGAAATCAGCGAGGCATCGACGTACCACGCCGGATGCATGACGATGGCCCGCTCCAGCGCGGCGGAGTTATCGGTGTCTAGCCCCTTGAGGCGGATCGAGGTGCCGTACTTGCCCTGATACCACTCGCACGTGAGGAAGGCCCCGCGCGAGGTGGCCTCGGAGCCGGGCAGGTTGGAGAAGCTCTGGAGCCAGCCGCTGTGCATCGGATCCGAACCGCGTCCATGCGCGAGCAGGAACGAGCGGACCGAGCCGTTCTCCAGATTGGCGAAATGCAGGCGAGGCTTCCACGAAGGCTGCGCGAAATCGGCGATGCCCACCAGATCGGTCCGCCAGAGACTGGGCTGGACGCGCTGCACCTGCCTTGCGGCGACTTCGAGAATTCGGCGCTCGTAAGGCGTCTGGATAAGCGGCGTTACGCCGTATCCGGCAGTTGCGTTAACTGAAGTGTTTTCTGCTGCCAGCACGCGCGCGGGGAGCGTGAGACTTACCCCCGCTGCCAATCCGCCCATGAGGACAGCACGCCGACCCAACGTGTGTTCCATCGGCGTAGACTAACCGATTTAGGTTAATGGCGCCATAAGAGTCGTCTGGGTGGTTCCCGGATACCGAACGGGTCGTCGCGCCCAGAAAACGTCTCACCGATAAGGCGAGTCGTGGGCTTTAACAGGTTGAAAAATTTGCATCCTGTGTCCCCGGGCTTCCCGCGCCGATCGGCGCAGGAGGCCCGGAGCGATGCGTCAGGCGACGACCTTCAGAGGCTTTTTCTGGTGCTGGCGGATCCAGTCTTCCACCACCGGGGCAATGCGGGTGCGCCACTTGCTGCCGTTGAAGATGCCGTAGTGGCCCACGCTTTCGGCCAGGAGGTACTGCTTGCGGTCCTCCGGCAGGCTGGTGGCAAGGTGCAACGCGGCCTTGGTCTGGCCGATGCCCGAGATATCGTCGCGCTCGCCCTCAACCGCGAGCAGCGCGGTATCGCGGATCGCGCCGATGTCGATCCGCTCGCCGCGATGGAAGAATTCGCCATTGGGCAGCGAGTGCTTCTGGAACACGTGCTCCACCGTTTGCAGGTAATATTCGGCGGTCATGTCGCAGACGGCGCGGTACTCGTCGTAGAACGCCTTGGTGGAGGCCGCGCTTTCGCCGTCGCCGTCCACCAGATGCTTGAACATGCCGTAGTGGCTCATCATGTGGCTGCCGAGGTTCATCGCCATGAACCCGGCAAGCTGGAGGAAGCCCGGATAGACCTTGCGGCCCGCGCCCGGGTAAGTCAGCGGCACGGTGGCGATGACATTGTTTTCGAACCACGAAAGCGGCTGGTCCATGGCAACGTCGTTGACGCTGGTGGGCGCCTCGCGGGTGTCGATCGGGCCGCCCATCATCGTCAGCGTGGCCGGGCGGCAGGGATGGCCCTGCTTGCCCATGATCGCCGCTGCCGCCAGCGCCGGGACCGAGGGCTGGCACACCGCCAGCATGTGCGTGCCGGGGCCGATGTGCTCAAGGAAGGCGATCAGGTAGTCGATATAGTCGTCAAGATCGAAGCGCCCGGCGCTCGTCGGCACCAGCTTCGCGTCGGCCCAGTCGGTGATGTAGACCTCGCAGCCTTCCAGCATGCGCGCGACGGTCCCGCGCAGCAGTGTCGCGAAGTGGCCACTCATCGGGGCCACGATCAGCAGCTTGGGCGCGTTCTTCGGCAGGCCGGGGTGATCGAAGCGCAGCAGGTTGCCATAAGCGCGGTGGAGCACGATCGACTCGGTGACGGGGAATGTCTTGCCGCCTACGGTCACGTCCTCGATGTCGAACTCGGGCTTGCCGCGCGACATTGTCGCATGGGCAAAAACGTCGAGTGCGGAGGCCATGACGGTCCCGAATCCGAAGTAACCGAAAGGCGTGGAGGGATTCGAAAGCAGTTCCGCGCCCACCGATGCCCAGGCGGCGGCGCCGCTCAGCATGGTGCGTTGCAGTTCGTAGGCATTGTAAAGCAAGGCTGTTCTCCTGACCGCGACGCCACTGTCAGCCTCTTTCGGGCCACTCTACCGTGGGTGTTGCGGTGTATCTGGGCTCGAAACGCCTCTTGTGCAATGCGGCAATGTCGATTCATTTCGGCGCTATTGCCGATCTCGGGTTCCGTCAGATCGCTTATCCTTCATCCGACGGGGGCCTTTTCCCGAGCGCGGCAAAGGGATAAGGCGCTGGCCATGCAGGCCGATCCGGAACAGGGCAAGGCGCACCCCAGCGGCGCCGAAACGATGGAAAACGAGGCGCCTCGGCGCAAAAGCCTGACTGCGCTCGGCATGGTCTGGCGGGAATTGTTTCATTATCCCGGGCGGATGGCCATTGCCGGCGCTGCCCTGATCACCACGGCCACCGCGACTCTCGCGATTCCCTACGGTTTCCGCCAGATCGTCGATCAGGGATTCGCGAAAGGCGCCGATCCTTCGGCAATCCGCTGGTGGTTCGCGATGCTGATGGGCACCGTGACCGTGCTGTCTATCGCGACAGCGATACGTTTCTATTCGGTCTCCTGGCTGGGCGAACGCGTGGTCGCCGACATCCGTCTGCGGGTGCAGCGCCACCTCGTCACCCTGTCGCCAAGTTTCTTCGAGGAGAACAGTCCGAAGGAGATCGCCTCGCGCATGACCGCCGATACCTCGATCATCGAGACGGTGGTGGGCACAACTGTCTCGGTGGCGCTGCGCAATGCGATCATGGCGGTGGGCGGGGTGATCTACCTGTTCATGCTGGCGCCGCACCTGACATTCGGTCTTGTCATCGCCATTCCCGTGGTGATCGTGCCGATCGCCGCGTTCGGCCGCCGCCTGCGCGCCGTTGCGCGGTCGAGTCAGGACCGCGTGGCCGATATCGGCGCGATGACCAGCGAGGTCTTCGGCGCGCTGCGCGTGGTTCAGGCCTTCAATCAGGAAGGCCACGAGATGAATCGCTTCACCGCCACGGTGGAGCGGACCTTCGAGACCGGCAAGCGCCGCATCATCCTGCGCGCGGCGATGACCGCCGTCATCATGTTCCTGATCTTCGGATCGATCACGGTGATACTGTGGCGCGGCGCGATCTCGGTTGCCGAAGGGGCGATCAGCGGCGGCACTATCGCCGCTTTCGTCGTCACGGCGGGCATTGTCGCGGGCGCTTTCGGCTCGCTGACCGAGGTCTACGGCGACCTTGTGCGCGGGGCCGGTGCGGCCAGCCGCCTTGCCGAACTCTTGGGGGAACGTCCCTCGATCGCACCGCCGGCACGGCCGCAGGCCTTGCCCGAGCCTGCGCGCGGCAAGATCGCGTTCGAGCGCGTGACCTTCCGCTATCCGGCACGGCCGGACATGCCCGCGCTGCATGACTTCAGCCTGACGGTGGAGCCAGGCGAGACGGTCGCCATTGTCGGCCCTTCGGGTGCCGGCAAATCGACGCTGTTCCAGCTGGCCGAGCGTTTCTACGATCCGCAGAGCGGTGCCATCAAGATCGACGGCGTGCCGCTGACGTCCGCCGATCCCTCGGAAGTGCGCCGCCGCATCGCGCTGGTGCCGCAGGAGGGCGTGCTTTTCGCTGCCTCCGCGCGGGAGAACCTGCGCTACGGCAATGCCGCCGCCGATGACGAGGCGATCTGGGAAGCGGCCCGCGCGGCCAATGCCGAGCAGTTCCTGCGGGCATTGCCGCAGGGACTCGATACGTTCCTGGGCGAGGACGGCGCGCGGCTATCCGGCGGGCAGCGCCAGCGGCTGGCGATCGCCCGCGCGCTGCTGCGCGAGGCGCCGATCCTGCTGCTCGACGAGGCGACCAGCGCGCTCGATGCCGAGAGCGAGCGGCTGGTGCAGGACGCGCTCGACCGGCTGATGCGCAGCCGTACCACGCTGGTCATCGCCCACCGCCTTGCCACCGTGCGTCAGGCCGACCGTATCATCGTGATGGACGGCGGCCGCATCGTCGAGGAAGGCACGCACGAGAGCCTGACCCGCGCCAGCGGCCTCTATGCGCGGCTGGCCGCATTGCAATTCGACATGCACGCCGCCCCGCTGTCATCCGGTTCCCCGGCTTTCACGACGGAAGGCTGACTTTCGACGAACGTCTTATCGGGGCCGACAAACAGCATCAGAGGGCTGGCATTACCAAATCTGGCAATTATGTTGCGCCGATTGGCGGGTCTTTCTGGCCCGCACCCGTCCTCATGCATGATCCATGCGTGTCATACCTCGGAAAGGCTTGTTCATGCCTCGCACCCTCCTGAGGGCGCTCGCTACCACGGCGCTCGTCCCCGCACTCGTTCTCGTCGCGGCTCCCGCTTTCGCGCAGGACGCGCCTGCCGTCACGGCGGTCAGCGCGACTGCCGGTCCGATGGAAGTGGACCCGGCCAAGGTCTCGTGGGGCGCTTCGGGCATCCAGACCCAGTGGCAGGACAAGAGCGTGAAGCCGGGTGACGACTTCGACCGCTTCGTCAATGGCAAGTGGGCCGATGCCGTGGTGCTTCCGTCGGATCGCACCAACTGGGGCTCGTTCGCCGCGCTGGCGAATCTGTCCGAATTGCGCCTCCATGGCATCATGGACGAGCTGGTCGCCTCGCATCCGGCCCCCGGCAGCGACGCCGCGCGCGTGGCGGCTGCCTATCAGGCGTTCATGGACGTCGATGCGATCAACAAGGCGGGCCTCGCTCCGGCGCAGCCTTACTTGCAGCGTATTTTCGCCGCGCAGACGCCTGCAGACCTGATAAAGCTGTTCGCGGCGCCGGGCTTTGCCTCGCCGCTGGACGCCAGCATCGGCCCCGATGCCAAGCAGAGCGACGTCAACGCGCTGCAAGTGAGCCTGGGCGGGCTGGGCCTGCCGGATCGCGATTACTACCTGAAGAACGACCCGCGTTCGCAGGAAATCCGCGCCAAGTATCTCGATTACCTGACCTTCCTGCTCGGCAAGGCCGGTTACACGGATCCCGCCGCTTCGGCCAAGGCCGTGCTCTCGCTTGAGACGCGCCTTGCGCAGGCCGACTGGGACCGCGCTGCCAGCCGCGACCCGGACCTCACTTACAACAAGCTCTCGCTGGCCGAGTTCGAGGGGCTCGCCTCGCCCGGCCTGCTGCGCTCGTTCATCGAGACCATGGGCGCCGGCAAGGCGACTTACGTGCTGGTGGACGAGATGCCGCCGACGGCCGAGGAACTGAAGACCGCGCGCATCGATCCCGCCCAGGCTGCCGCGCTGTTCGGCGGCGGCGTGCCCGAAGCCGCGAAGCTGATCGAGACCGTGCCCGTCGCCACCTGGCAGGCCTGGCTTGCCGCGCAGTTCCTGCGCAGCCACGCCTCCGTGCTGCCCAGCGACATCGATAATGCCAACTTCGCTTTCTACGGCAAAGTCATGAGCGGCCAGCCCGAACAGCGCGCGCGCTGGAAGCGGGGCATTACGGCGGTCGAGGGCATGTCCGGCGAACTGCTCGGCAAGATCTATGCCGCTAAGTACTATCCGCCCGAAGCCAAGGCCGCGATGGAATCGCTGGTCGGCAACTTGCGCAAGGCGATGGCGTCCAACCTTGAGCAGCTTGCCTGGATGGGCCCGGAAACCCGCAAGGAAGCCGTTGCCAAGCTTGACGCCTTCACCCCGAAGATCGGCACCCCCGCCAAGTTCAAGGAATATGAAGGGCTGACGTTCTCGGCCACCGATCCTCTGGGCAACCTGATGGCGGCCCAGACCTGGGCGAACGGCGACCAGATGCGCCGCCTTGGCCAGCCGGTCGACCGTTCCGAGTGGTTCATGCTGCCCGAGACGATCAACGCCTACTACAACCCCTCGTTCAATGAGATCGTCTTCCCCGCCGCGATCCTCCAGCCGCCGTTCTTCAACGTCTCGGCAGACGCGGCGGTCAATTACGGCGCCATCGGCGCGGTGATCGGCCACGAAATGGGCCACGGCTTCGACGATCAGGGTGCCAAGTCGGACGGCTCGGGCAACCTGCGCGACTGGTGGACGCCTTCGGACAAGGCCAACTTCCAGAAGCTCCAGGACCGCCTTGCCGCCCAGTACAGCAGCTTCTGCCCTTATGACGACGGCAAGACCTGCGTGAACGGCAAGCTCACCATGGGCGAGAACATCGGCGACCTTGGCGGCCTCAGCCTGGCCTACCGCGCCTACAAGCTCTCGCTCGGCGGCAAGGAAGCCCCGGTGATCGACGGCCTGACCGGCGACCAGCGCTTCTTCATGGCCTGGGCGCAAGTCTGGCGCAGCAAGTACCGCGAGGAAGCGGTGCGCCAGCAGCTCAAGACCGACTATCACTCGCCCGCGCACTACCGCATCAACGGCCTCGTTCGTAACTTCGACGAATGGTACAAGGCCTTCGACGTGAAGCCGGGTGACAAGCTCTATCAGGCGCCTGCGGATCGCGTGCGCATCTGGTAATTCGGTTTACATGACACTGCGCGGCCCGATCCGGATTTGTCCGGGTCGGGCCGTGTTGTTTTTGAGCGGAGCGCGCGCACTTCCCCCACGCATCCCGCCCCCCACACACACCGCTCATCCTGAGCCTGTCGAAGGATGGGAGGCCTCGCGCCACGCCTCAGGGGGCTTCGACAAGCTCAGCCTGAGCGGGATGGGCGGGATGGGATGGGCGGAGCGGTGGTGTGCTGGAGAATGATGTTTCCTCCCACACCCCGTCATCCTGAACTTGTCTCAGGATCCATCGAGCAGCCAATGCCGAGGCGTGGCCGGTCGCGCCGCCCTCTCGGCCATAATCTCCAGCACCGCGCTATCGGCCCGATAGACGCTGAAACAAGTTCAGGGTGACGGGCGGACGGGGACCTTTTCGGATCACCGTCATCCCGGTGAGGGGAAATGACCCCAACGCCGGGCCATCCACAACACCGCTCCCACGCGCCTCAACCAGCCCCAATCCACCCAATTTGCGCCCAAGCGCATTTTCCGAACGATTATAAACCGTCACGTCGCACGGACCCGCTTGACTTGGCCTGCCCGTACGGCATGACCTCTCGCCGATGGACCTGACCCTTACCGCTATCCTCCTCGGCATTGTCGAGGGCCTCACCGAGTTTCTGCCGGTCTCCTCGACCGGGCATCTCATTCTCGCCACTGAACTGTTCGGCTTCGACGCCGCGCAGTGGGCGACGTTCAACATCGTCATCCAGCTGGGCGCGATCCTGGCCGTGATCGTGCAGTTCTGGCGCACGTTCTGGGCGGTGGGCGCGGGCCTGCTCAAGCTGGACCCGGTGTCGATCCGCTTCGTGCGCAACGTGCTGCTGGCCTTCCTGCCCTCTGCCGTGCTGGGCCTGCTGCTCAAGCACTATATCGAGGGGCTGCTGGGCCAGCCGATGGTCGTCGCTTGGGCGCTGATCGTGGGCGGCATCGCCATCCTCGGCATCGAGCGCGTTGCCAAGCCCGGCGCGCCCAGCGGCGTGGCGCAGCTTCCGGCCATGACCTGCCTGGGCGTCGGCCTTGCGCAGTGTCTGGCCATGGTCCCAGGTGTCAGCCGCTCCGGCGCGACGATCATGGGCGCGCTGGCGATGGGCGTAGAGCGCCGTACCGCCGCCGAATTCAGCTTCTTCCTGGCCGTGCCGACAATGCTGGGCGCGACCACGCTGGAACTGCTCGGCGCGCGTCACGAACTGATGGCGGGCACCGGCCCGGTCGGCTGGACTCAGATCGGCATCGGCTTCGCAGTTGCCTTCGTGGTGGCGCTGGTGGTCATCAAGGCCTTTATGACATTTGTAAGCCGCTCGGGCTTTGCGCCTTTTGCATGGTATCGTATTGTAGTGGGCGCGCTCGCGGTGTTCCTTCTCTCGCGGGTCTGAACAAAGGGCTGACCGAATATGGCCGAGGACAAGAACAAGAAACTCGGTCGCAAGGATTACGAAAACCTGCTTGAGCCCATGCTTGAGGAACTGGTCGGCATGGCCCGCTGGGCCTCGACCACCGGTGTGCGCCTCGTCGTCCTGTTCGAGGGGCGCGACACCGCAGGGAAGGGCGGGGCGATCAAGGCGGTCTCCGGACAGCTGAACCCCCGCCAGTGCCGCACCGTCGCCCTGGGCGCCCCCAGCGAGCGGGAGCGCGGCCAGTGGTATTTCCAGCGCTATATCGAACATCTCCCCGCGCGCGGGGAGATCGTGCTGTTCGATCGCAGTTGGTACAACCGCGCGGGCGTGGAGAAGGTCATGGGCTTCGCCACCTCCAGCGAGGTGAAGCGATTCCTCCAGCAAGTGCCGGTGTTCGAGCGCATGCTGGTGGACGACGGCATCCTGCTGTTCAAGTACTGGCTCTCCTGCGATCAGGACAAGCAGGAGGAGCGGCTGCACGAACGCCTGATCGATCCGCTCAAGCGCTGGAAGCTCTCGCCGATCGACGTTGCCGCGCGTGAGCGGTACGAGGATTACACCAAGGCGCGCGAAACCATGCTGGACGCCACGCACAAGAAGCATGCGCCGTGGACGGTGGTGGACTTCAACGACCAGCGCCGTGGCCGTCTGACACTGGTGCGCGACCTGCTCGACCGTCTTCCCGATACCAAGGTCGATCCGATGACGATCCAGATGGACAAGCTGGGGCACGAGCCTTTCACCGAGAAGTTCGGCGTGCTCAAGCCCATCAAGCCGTTCGACATCGACTGACGGCGGAGGGATCGCGGTTCGGAAAGCCCGTAAAGCGGCATCCGAATCACTCCGGCCCCTTGACTCTGGGGCGTATCTACCGCAAGGGGCCCAGCCTTGAGGGACGGCCTGGTTGCTGTCCCTGTGCTTTTCAACGACACGCCGGCCTGCCAGGGCGGCTGAAACGAGAGATACAGGAAACCGCCATGGCGAAGCCCGCAACCGTCAAGATCCGTCTTGTCTCGACCGCCGACACCGGCTTCTTCTACGTCACGAAGAAGAACCCGCGCAACACGACCGAGAAGATGAACTTCCGCAAGTACGATCCCGTCGTGCGCAAGCACGTCGAGTTCAAGGAAGCCAAGATCAAGTAAGCAACGGGTTCCGGTCCGAATCGGAACCTAATGCTTCAGGTGCGGTTCAAGGCTGTGAACCCAATGGGAGCCTTATGACCCGGACCTTCAAGATCTTTCGCTCTTGCGTTGGCGCGGCCGCTTTGGCCGCGCTTTCCGTTCCTGCCTTCCTTCCGGCAAGCACTGCGCTGGCGGCATCGCCCGCCGAGCAGGAGCAGCTTGACCAGGCCGTGGCTGCGCTCCGCGCGATCACGACGGTCAAGGCCGACTTCGTGCAGACCGACCGTAACGGCCAGTCGGTCCGCGGCCAGCTCACGCTCAAGCGCCCCGGCCGGATCCGCTTCCAGTACGAAAAGAGCGCCCGCCTGCTCATCGTCGGAGACGGCAAGGCGCTGACCATGGTCGACTATGCAGTCAATCAGGTTCAGCGCTGGCCGATCGGCAACAGCCCATTGGGCGCGCTGCTTGACCCGAATCGCGATGTCGCAAAGTTCGGCACGGTCCGCCCGACCGGCAATCCCAATGTCATCTCGGTGGAAGTGCGCGATCGCGGGCACCCCGAATACGGCATCATCACCCTGATCTTCACGCGCAATTCGGCCGCGCCCGGCGGGCTGGAGCTGAGCTACTGGGTGGCGCTCGATTCGCAGAATCAGCGCACGACGATCGCGCTTTCCAACCACCGCTACGGCGTGCCCGTGACCGACAACGATTTCCGCTGGACCGACCCCCGCCCCGCCTCGCGGCGCTGAGGAACTCGTCGATAGGGGGAAACGCTTGGTCGTGATTTGCCCCCTCAGAGCGACAAAGTGCGACAGAATCCTTCAGTTCGTTCACTTGGCAGCAAGCCAAGAGTACCTACATAGGAATGGTCAGAACGGTTCGAGGCGGGTTTCCCCCCTGTTGCCCACGCCTCCTGAGTGAACCGCTCTGATATTAGCGTGACGAACGCTTACAGGAACCCTCGGTCCACTGCCCCCGGACCGAGGGTTTTTGTTTTTTCGGGTCGCCTTTTCCGCCTAGCCGGGCTGCGAACGCTACCGCTCTGCGCTTCCGGTGCTCACGGCCATTCAGGCCGCTCCGCTCCGGTTCTCGATCGGCAGCATTCTCGCTCCGGCTGGACTAAAAATTCGACCCGAAAACCGTTAGCGCCGCGTAAAGCGTTCGAAATCTAAAACCGCCGTCGCCCCCGCGAAGGCGGGGGCCCCGCTTCCTTTTTTCTTCCTCGACCGCCCATGCGTCATGCGCACCTCTGGCAATTCGCGGGTGGCATCCCTAAAGCCAAGCCCATGAAAATTGCCACCTGGAACATCAACTCGGTCCGCCTGCGTCTCGATCAGGTAGAGCGTTTCCTCACCGAGCAGGCCCCCGACGTCCTCTGCCTTCAGGAGATCAAGGTCGCCGAGCATCTCTTCCCGCATGAGATGTTCGAGCGCCTGGGTTACACCCACCGCGCGATCCATGGGCAGAAGGGCTATCACGGCGTCGCCACCGTCTCGAAGGTGCCCTTCACCGAATTCAGCCGCCACGACTGGCAGGACAATGGCGAGGCTCGCCATGTCGGCGTCGAACTGCAAGGCGCAGGGCAGGGCCTGATCCTCGAAAACGTCTACATCCCCGCCGGCGGCGACATTGCCGATCGCACGGTCAATCCCAAGTTCGGCCAGAAGCTGGACTTCCTGGAGCGCATGACGCGCTGGGCGGACAAGATTGATCGGCCCACGCTGATAGTCGGCGACTTCAACATCGCCCCGCTGGCATCGGACGTCTACGACCATAAGGCGCTGCTCAAGGTCGTCAGCCACACGCCCATCGAGGTCGAGACGCTCACCCGCTTTCAGGATGCGCACGGCTGGGTCGACCTCGGCCGCCAGTTCATCCCCGCGCCGGAGCGCAATTACTCTTGGTGGTCCTACCGCAGCTACTGGCGCCAGAAGGACCAGGGCCGCCGCCTTGACCACATGTGGGCCTCCCCCGACCTTGCCAAGCAGGCGCGCGCGCACAGCTTCGTCGAGGAAACGCGCCGCTGGGAGCAGCCGAGCGACCACGTGCCGCTGATTACCGAGTTCGAACTCTGAGCGAGCAGGGCTCTTCCCGCCGCGTGGCGCTGGCGCTCGATGCGCTGCGCCATGGCTGGCCGATCCGGGTGGGCGAGCATTCCGTGCTGCTGCCTGCCGAAACCGGCTTCGCGCCCGGCGTGACCGCGCCGCGCATGCTGATCTCGGCGGCGCGGGCGGTGACGCTGAAGCTGGCCAACCAGCGGGAGGCGGCCGTGCCGGAGGCGCCGGTGCTGATCCGCGCGGCAGAGCCTTTCGATCTGGCCGCAGCACGCGCCATTGCCGATCCTGCGCTCGATCTGGTCCATCCGATGAAAGGCCCGTTCGCGGCCGAACATATCGACGATGGCGAGGCGGCCTGCACGGCGATGGAACTGGCACGGCTCGCCGGGATCCTGCCTGCCTTCCTCATCGCCCCGGAGCCGGTAGGCGAGGCGCAGCCAGTCACGCCTGCCGATCTCGCTGCGTGGAAGGAGACGGGCAACCTCGTCATCGCCTCCCGCGCGCGACTGCCCGTCGCGGCGGCGGAGGATGCCGAGATCGTCGCCTTCCGCGCGCTGGACGACCTTCGCGAGCATATCGCACTGGTGATCGGCACGCAGGACGGCGACCGCGCACCGCTGGTGCGGCTCCATTCCGAATGCCTGACCGGCGACATCCTCGGCAGCCTGAAGTGCGACTGCGGCCCGCAACTGGACGCAGCGCTGCGTGCAATGGCGGAGGAGGCCGCGAACGGCGGTTGGGGCGTATTGCTCTATCTGCGGCAGGAAGGGCGCGGCATCGGCCTCGTCAACAAACTGCGCGCCTATCAGTTGCAGGATCAGGGCTTCGACACGGTCGATGCCAACAACCGCCTAGGCTTGCCGACCGAGGCGCGCGACTTCCCGGTGGCGGCGCGGATGCTGGACGTGCTGGGCGTTCACGCGATCCGGCTGATGACCAACAACCCGGCCAAAGTCGCCGCGCTGGAAGGCGTGGGCGTGACAGTGGCCGAGCGTGTGCCGCACAAGCTGCCGCCCAATCCGCACAACGCTCGCTATCTGGATACCAAGCGGGACCGTACGGGGCACATTCTCTAGCGATAACGGTTATTTGCGGGCTGGGGGCTTAGCGATAGAGCCATCGCCATCCGGATGGGTGGTCACAACCCGCCGTTACAAACGAAAACCCCGTCGCCCCCGCGCAGGCGGGGGCCCCGCTTCTTGGAGGCCTCAGCGTCGGGCGCAAAGAAAAGCGGGATCCCCGCCTGCGCGGGGATGACGGATTGGAGGGAATTGGTTTCCGGGTAGCTGTCAGAATGGCGTTGTAGCGCCACATTCGCCGCTCAGGCGACTGCCTTCAACTTGCCCACCATGTCCCGTTCCTCGGGACGCAGCGTCAGCACAGAAACGCCCGATGCCGTAACCGCCACGGTGTGTTCGAACTGTGCGGAAAGCGAACCGTCCTGCGTCACCACGGTCCAGCCGTCAGCCTCGGTTCTCACGCTCCGCCGACCGCGATTGAGCATCGGCTCGATGGTGAAAACCATCCCTTCGCGCAAGGTGAGCCCAGTCCCCGGCTTTCCGAAGTGCAGGATCTGCGGATCCTCATGCATCTCCCGGCCAATGCCGTGCCCGCAATATTCGCGCACTACCGAGTAGCCATGGCGCTTGGCATGGCGCTCGATGGCCCAGCCAATATCCCCCAGCCGCGCGCCCGGGCGAACGGTGCGGATGCCCGCCCACATGGCGTCGTACGTGGTCTGAACCAGCTTCCGGGCGGCCGGATGCACGTCGCCAACAAGGTAGGTCTTGCTGGAGTCCGCAATGTAGTCGTTCTTTTCGAGCGTGATGTCGAAATTGACGATGTCACCGTCCCGCAGCACGTCCGATTGCGAGGGAACGCCGTGGCAGACCACGTGATTCACCGAGGAATTGAGCACGAAGCCGTAGCCGTACTGGCCCTTGCTCGCGGGGCGCGCCTTCAGGTCGTCGACAATGAAGCGCTCGACCATTTCGTCGATCTGAAGGGTGGACTTGCCGATCAGCGAGGTCCGGTCCAGCAGCCCGAAAACCGATGCCAGAAGCTGGCCGGCTTCCGCCATGAGCGCCAGTTCCCAAGGGGCCTTGGTCATGCGTCGATCAAGCCCGGCGGCGGGGCGGCAACTCCGGCCGCGTTGAGTTCACGCTCCATGATTTCCGAGAAACTCAGCGTCGGATTGGTCTCGCACAGCATGCCGACCTTGATCCAATAAGCAGCCTGCGCGTTGATCGAGCGGCACGATACCTTGCTTGTCCGGCGCAGTTGATCGTGCAGATCGTCATCTATGTTTACGATGCCCACGGGGCCTCCATATGCGATTCGTATATGGACCGTATATGGTCCGTATGGCGAATTGCCAAGGGTGGCTTTTGAGGCATTCGGATCGAAACAAAAAGCCGGGGCGCGGGCGGGTGTGGGGTAGGGAACCCGCGCCCCGACAGCCGTCGTCAGGGGACCATGAAGATGATCGTGCCGACAACGGCGGCTGCCGCACCCACGAAGAACGCCACTTTGCCGATGTCTCTCGGTTTGAAGCGGTCGTGGTGTTCGGTGCGGTAGGTTCGGAATTGCTCGGCGATCGCGGGATCTCCGGCCAGCAGGCCAAGGTCGAGCGCGGTGGCCTTGCGGGTGAACAGGTGGTTGAGTTCGGCCAATTCGGCCTCGTCGAGGGCGGGATAGCCCTTCAGCAGCGCCGCGATGCGATCGCGGGCGTCGGTTTCTGTAGCGGACATGAAATTGGATCCTGAATCAGCATTCGGTATGGGCGCGCGGAAGCGCGCCCGATGGAAAGCGGATCAGGCGAAGGGCGGTGCAGTGCTGTCGGGCAGGCGGGCCGGGTGCGAGCGCGGCGGCGGTCCGCGCGCTTCGAAGTGCCGGCGCGAGGTGCTGGCGGGCTCTGCGGCAGCGAGGTGCAGCCGCTCGGTTTCGACAACCACCGGCGGAGGCGGGGGCGGTGTCGGGACCTGCTGCGTCGCGGATGTATCTCCGCGCCGCTGCGAGGCGAGCGCGAGTTCCATGGTTGCGGCGCTGAACGCCGAACCGTGGATGCGTTCGAGGGGCGCGCGAATCGGCTCGCCCGCCTGAAGGCCGATCGCGGCCAGCAGGAGCACCGCCCAAAGGCGGAAGCGCAGGAGAGAGGAAATCGCGGTTCCCATAGGCCCGAGCTAGTGCTTCGGCGGGCGCGGCGCAAGTCGGTCGGGTGAAGCGGCGGGTGCTCGCGCGCGCCCGCCGCCCCGTTTTCAGAGCGTCAACGCTACCCGGCCGTCGATCTTGCCGTGGCGCAGCGCGTCGAGCACATCGTTCACGTCCTCCAGCGGCCGCGCGGCGACTCTTGCTTTCACTTTGCCTTGCGAGGCGAAAGCGATGGCCTCGTCCAGATCGCGGCGCGTGCCGACAATCGAGCCGCGAATGGTAATGCGCTTCAGGACGACGTCGAAGATTGGGGTCGGAAAGTCACCCGGTGGCAGGCCGATCAGGCTGACAGTGCCGCGTCGGCGGGCGCAGGCGATGGCTTGCGAGAAGGCCGGGGGCGATACGGCCGTCACCAGTACGCCATGCGCGCCGCCGCCGGTCTCACGCGTGACTTTCGCGATCAGTTCGGGATCGGTGGCATCGAAGGCGAGATCGGCGCCGAGGTCCCGCGCCAACTTCAGCTTCGATTCGCCGATGTCGATGCCGATCACGTGGAGACCCATGGCCTTGGCATATTGCACCGCCACGTGGCCGAGCCCGCCGACGCCGGAGCAGACCACCCACTCGCCGGGCCGCGCCTCGGTTTCCTTGAGGCCCTTGTAGACGGTGACACCCGCGCAGAGGATCGGCGCCATCGAGACGAAATCGACATCGGCGGGCAAGCGGCCGACGAAGGGCGCGGCGGCGATCACATATTCGGCATAGCCGCCGTTCACGGAGTAGCCGGTGTTGGCCTGCTTCTCGCAGAGCGTTTCCCAGCCGGTCTCGCAATATTCGCAGGCGCGGCAGGCGTGGTGCAGCCACGGCACGCCCACCGCGTCACCTTCCTTGAGATCGGTGACGCCTTCGCCCAGCGCGACGACATGGCCCACGCCCTCGTGCCCTGGGATCAGCGGCAGCGCTGCCTTGACCGGCCAGTCACCGTCGATGGCGTGAAGGTCGGTGTGGCACACGCCGCTCGCCACGACCTTGACGAGCACTTCGCCGGGGCCGGGGGTGGGGATGGGCACTTCCTCGATCGTGAGCGGGGCCTTGTATGCCCGCGCGATCGCTGCGCGCATGGTCTGCATCGGATCTGTTCCTTGCTTTCGCGCCGCGAGGGGGGATTCGCGGGCTTCGGAAAACGCCGGGCAGCTTCGTCTTGGAAAGGCTGCGAAAATCAGGCCCGGGCAGTCTGCGACCCATTCGCCGACATTCTTAGGTCAAGGGGCAGGCAAGGCAACAGAAATGGGCGAGGCGCCGCATGGCGGGCGGTCCGGAGTGTTTCAACCTTGCGACAGATGACCCGGGGGGACGCCGATAAATTCGGGTTCCGTTGTTGGGAAGACCTATTTTCCGCCCCTGAAATCCAGCCGTCATCCCCGCGAAGGCGGGGATCCCGCTTCTTTAGCGTGGGACGAGAGGTCTCAAGCAAGCGGGGCCCGCGCCTTCGCGGGGGCGACGAAGCGATGAAGCCGGCGTCTACGGCTCGGGCACTGCCATGTACGCGCCTTGGCTGGACGAGGGCGTCAGCGCTTCTCGAACGGCACGAGGCCGGGGCCGAGATTGTTGGCACCCAGCTTGATCGCGTCGCCCGACCAATTGGCGACGAACGCGCTCTTGCGGTCCAGTGCGGGGACGAAGCGCGCATTGTTGCCGTCCACCACCAGCCCTTGCGAGGTATGGTTGCGATGCTCGGCTGCGACGGCGATGAAGGCGGAATAATTCTCCTTGTCGCGCCCTTGCACGAACCAGTTGCCGGCGATGCGCCCGGTGGCGCCGTCGGGAAGGTCGATCATGTAATTGGTGCCGCGCCCGGCCGAATCGTCGAAGCTGCTGCCGGTCACATCGATCCGCGCCGCGCGGCTTTTGAGGTAATGCCCACCTGTGCCCGCTTCGAAGCGGCTGCGCGTGACGGTCAGGGCGCCGTAGTTGCCGACATAGATCGAATGCGCGCAGCCCGAGCCCTCGCACGTGCCGAGGCGGCTGAACGTGGACTTGTCGATGGCGACGGTGCCTTGCGGGTCCTCGCCGGTGAGCAGGCCTTGCTCGCTGTCACGGAACCATGCCTGCGAGATGGTAAGGTTGCCGTGTTCGAGCCGGATGCCCGCGCCGTTCTTGTCACCCACGCGAATGTTGGCGAAGACCATGCCGTCGACATGCGCGCCGCGCCCGCGCAGCACCAGCGCCGCCTTGTCCTCGCAGGCGACGCCGTCGAGGATCGACTGGCCGGGGACGGAGGCCTGATAGGTGATCTCGCCCTTCGACTGCACCGCACAGTCGGCGAAGCGCAGCGAGGCGAAACGGATGGTACCCCGCCCATCGCCGATGGCATCCACGGCGTCCTGCAAGCGGACGTAGCTGCGCCCGGTTTCGGCCACCGTGTAGGGTGCGGTCGTAGGCGCATTCTGGGCCTGCGACGCCGAAGCGGGCAGGGCGACGAGCGGCAGGATCGCAAGCGCGATTCGGGCGAGACGGTTCATGGAAGCGAGTCTAGCGACTTGCGCGAAGGTTGGCGCAAGTCACTTTGGCAGCGTCTCTTTGCGGGACAAGCTCGTTACCGACTGCGCTCATAGTTCCACTTGCGGAGGGCCTGAATTCCGGCAGTGGCGAGCAGGCCTCCGGGGATGATTAGCCAAAAGACGCCCCTGCCGTGCAGAGCGCCCCTCCCCAAATATTTCACCGTAATACCCACGGCGACGAGAACCGACGAGCCCAGCCGCCCATAAGTCATTTTGGCGAACGCGATACGACGAACGTCTTCGGGGGACGGCGCTGCGCCGGCCGTTGGCCGGAATTCGAGTTCGCGGGTCGGTGCATTCCAGGCTCGCCGCTGGAGCACTGCAAAAACCCCGATGATGAGCGTGAAACCGACCCATATGGCGACTGTGGGGATTGGGCTTTCTGCAACCGGAATCAGCAGTGCCAGCAATCCTATAAGCAGGACCGTGGCGACGGCGACGCTCCAAGTCGCATATCGCGCGTGGCGATTGTAATCGTCGACGAAGCGGTCCCGCTCGGCCCGCGTTACGCGGATGGGGGCTGCCTTGATCGTGCTCCGGTACAGAAACGAAGTTCCATCGGCTTCGAAGCGATCTGCGAACATTTGACGGGTGCGGTTGGAACGTGATGTCATGGATGTTGGCCAAGAAGAACGTGGGCATTGGTGCGATCGGTAGTCATCGACCGGAAGAATTGACGGGCGTTTAAACGGCTCGCCGAGTTTCCGATTTTTAATCCTGCTCGCCCCAGCGCCATTTCCAGCCGCCGCGCGTGCGGCGGGCGGCGATGATGAGGAACAGGCCGGTTGCCAGAAGGAACAAGGTGAAGGCTCCGGCGCGTCCGCCGATGGTGCCGGTCTTGTCGAGCAGGGCGATGCCGCCGAGCACGCCGAAGTAGCAGACCATCAGCAGCCAGCCCTGCCACGCGATCGGCCAACTGGCGCCATAGCCGAAGCGCTTGGGGGCGAACCACGCGCCGTCCTCTGGAGCCTTGTCCATCATGCTTCATCCTCCTGCTTCGGCGGGCGTCCGCGCTTTGCGGGCTCGCTGGCCGCCAGCTTGACGCCGCGCCGGGCCAGCGCCTCGCGCAGCAGCACTTCAACTTGCGCATTCACCGAGCGGAAATCGGCCGCCGCGCTGCGTTCGAGCGCGGCGTAGAGCGCCGGATCGATCCGCAGCGGAAATGCCTTCTTTCCGGGGCTAGCCATGCTTTTCGGCCGCGCGCGCTTACTGGTACAGCGTGCCGGTATTGACCACCGGCTGGGTGTCCCGCTCGCCGCAGAGCACGACCATCAGGTTCGAGACCATCGCCGCCCGCCGCTCGTCGTCGAGTTCGACAACGTTCTTCTCGGACAGCTGGGTCAGCGCCATCTCCACCATCGAGACCGCGCCCTCCACCAGCTTGCGGCGGGCGCCGATCACCGCCTCCGCCTGCTGGCGGCGCAGCATGGCGCCGGCGATCTCGGGGGCATAGGCAAGGTGGGTTAGGCCGCATTCGTCCACCGTGATGCCGGCGACGCGCAGGCGCTCGATCAGTTCCGTGCGCAGTTCGCCGTTCACCTGCTCATGGCTGCCGCGCAGCGTGGTCTCGCTGTGTTCGACATCGTCGTAGGGGTAGCGTGAGCCGATCGAACGCACGGCCGCCTCGATCTGCACTTCCACGAAGGCCCGGTAGTCGTCGACATCGTAGAGCGCCTGTGCGGTATCGGCCACGCGCCAGACCACGTTGGTGGCGATCTCGATCGGATTGCCGCGCAAGTCGTTCACTTTCAGCTTTTCGGAGACGACGTTGTTCGCGCGCACGGAGATCTTGCGCTTGGCCATCCATGGCCATGTCCAGCGCAGCCCGGCGGTGCGGTCGGTGCCGCGATAGGAGCCGAACAGCGTGACCGCCACCGCCTGGTTGGGCTGGATCATGTAGAAGCCGGAGGCGATCAGCACCGCGCAGACGACTGCCGGCAGGATGAAGGCAAGGAAGGCCAGCACGGTACCGGGCGAGGGCTCGCCGCTGGCAAGCGTAATGACGCTGAACACCACGGCCGCGACCACTGCCAGGAACACCAGCAGCATGAAGTAGCCGCTCATGCTGCCGGCCGGACGTTCCCGGCTCGAATTGATCGGAAGGTGCGACTCGGACATCGGCTGGACTCTCCGGTTAATATGATATCACTTTAATATCGGATTCATGAGAAGGGTCAAACGAATCCCGATCCGGGGTTGAAATCGGAGCGATTCGGTCATAATGGAGCCCCTGCGGGCCGGGCCCCTCTGGCGCGGCGCCTCTTGCGGATGTCTTTCGGGACAGGCCGCCAGCATAGGCGCCACGTGATGTCGGACCGCATCGGGTTGATCCCCGGTGCAGGTTTTCGAGTGCCCCAAGGCCCCTGACAGCTCGGTAAACCGGAGCCACCGTCGGATCACCCGATCGAACCCATACTTGTTCGATAGGGATATCAAGATGACCGACCGTATGTTCCTCCTGCTTGAGCGTTACCAGAAGCTCGACGCCCAGCTGCGCCGTGCTCGGGGCTCTGTGCGTCGCAATCTGTTGGAGATCGTGACGCTGGAGCGAAGGAAATTGAGAATAAGGGCCAGGTTGGCCCGGCTGTTCGTCCCCCCGGCAGCCGCCGCGCCCAGCCTGTAACCCTCGCGCCGGCGCGATGCTCCCCCCATTGTACGCGCCGGCGCCTCCTTCCTTTCCTCAGGGACTGTGACCCATGGAATTCCTGTTTGCTGACTGGCTGGGCACCCCGGCCTGGTTCTGGCTGGCCTTTGCCGGCCTCGTTTTCGTTCTCACCGCCTTCGACCTCGGCTTCCTGCACAAGGAGGAGCGGGAGATGGGCATCGTCGAATCGCTCAGGCTTTCGGTGTTCTACATTGCCGTGGCCGTGGCGTTCGGCGGTTGGGTCTGGTGGGCCAAGGGCTCGGCGGACGGCCTGGCGTGGTACACCGGCTACTTCCTTGAGAAGGCGCTCTCGATTGACAACGTCTTCGTCATTTCGATGATCTTCGGCTTCTTCGCGATTGCGCCGAAGTACCAGTACCGCGCGCTGCTCTGGGGCATTATCGCGGTGATCGTGCTGCGCGGCGTGATGATCGCGGGCGGCGTGGCGCTGGTGTCGCAGGCGCACTGGGTGATGTACCTGTTCGCGGCGTTTCTGGTGTTTACCGGCGTGAAGATGCTATTTTCCGGCGATCACGAGCCGGATGTCGCGAACAATCCCGTTATCCGCTGGATCTCCCGCCACATGCGCGTGACCAGGGAGCATCACGGCGAGCACTTCTTCGTGCGCGAGATGGGTGTGGGCGGCCGGATCGTCTGGGCCGCGACGCCGCTGTTTCTGGCGCTGGTGGTCATCAACCTCGCCGACCTCATTTTCGCAGTGGACTCGGTGCCGGCGATCTTTTCGATCACGACCGACACTTTCATTGTCTACACCTCGAACATCATGGCGATCCTGGGCCTGCGCGCGCTCTATTTCGCGCTGGCGGCGATGGTGCACCGCTTCCACTACCTGAAATATGCGCTGGCCATGGTGCTGGTGTTCATCGGCGGCAAGATTCTGGTTGCCGAGCTGCTGCTGGGCGGCGCGAAGTTCCCGCCGCTGCTGAGCCTTGGCGTCACCGTGGGCCTGATCGGGGGCGGTATCGGCTGGTCGCTGTGGAAGACGCGGGGGCAGGCGCCGCACGCCGGGCATTGATGCGGCGCTTGTACGGAAGAGGCGCGCTGCTAGGGGTGATCCCATGACGCGCCTCATCCTATTCAACAAGCCCTTCGACGTCCTGCCGCAGTTCACCGACGTGCGTTCGCCGACGCCGCGCGCGACGCTGTCGGACTATATCCAGGTACCCGGAGTCTATCCCGCCGGGCGGCTGGACCGCGACAGCGAGGGGCTGATGTTGCTGACCGACGATGGGCGGCTGCAATCGCGCATCTCCGATCCGCGCTTCAAGGTGGCCAAGCGCTACCTGATTCAGGTCGAGGGCGAGCCTGACGAGGCGGCGCTCGATGCCTTGCGCAAGGGCGTGGTGTTGAACGACGGCCCGACCCTGCCGGCCGAGGCACGGCGCATCGATCCGCCCGAACTCTGGCCGCGCAACCCGCCGGTGCGGTTCCGCAAGACCGTGGCGGATTGCTGGATCGAACTCGCCATCCGCGAAGGGCGCAATCGGCAGGTTCGCCGGATGACGGCGGCGGTGGGCCATCCGACCCTGCGGCTGGTGCGCTGGTCAATCGGCGAATGGTCGCTCGACGGCATCGCGCAGGGTGAGTGGCGCGAGATATCGGTTTGAGCGCTGCGGCGGGTTTAACTCCGGCGTGAATTGAGCGCTGGCAGGCACCCACACACCCCGTCGCCCCCGCGAAGGCGGGGGCCCCGCTTGTTCTTTCTCGCGAGGTCCGAAAAAGGAAGCGGGGTCCCCGCCTTCGCGGGGACGACGGAGTGTTATTTGGTATCGGTGTTTTGGGATATCAGATGAGAGCTGTGGAGAGTGGCCCAAGAGGCTAACTCCCTTACTCTGGCTTCCAGCCGATCTCGGCCGCAGCGGCGGACTTGGGAATGTCGGTCAGCGCTTCGTTCACGGTGATCGCCTCGCCCGGCTTCAGGCGCCGCTTCGAGGGAACGACTTCCTTTTCATAGACGATGCGGTCGCGCTGGTCGCGCAGCACCACGAGCAGCGAAGGCACATAGCGCGTCTCGCTGCCGATATTGCTGATCGTGCCGCTGACCGAGAAGAACTCGCTGCCGTCGGGCAGGGGCTTGCGATCCTGCCGCTTGCGCGGGAAGTCGAGCTGGAGGTCGGGCTGCGCCTGCGAGAACGTCTGGCGCGGGATCGGCAGCCAGTCGGGCAAGCCGCCGAATGCGACCGCGCCGGTCAGCGCCAGCGTTGCCCCGGCAAAGACCACCGAGGCGATCGTCGCCAGCTTGGCCCAGTTGCGGCGCGGGCGGAACGGCGGCGCGAAATCGAAGCTCGACGGGCCCTCGTCCGCGTAGTGCGGCATGGTGGTGTCGTCGTAATAGCCGCCCTGACCCTTGCTGCCCGGTGTCGTACCCGGAGGTGCGGGAGGCGCCACGGGCAGCGGGTCGTGGTCGACCGCGCCGGTGGCGGCAGGCTGCGGTGCCGGAACGCGAACAGCGGGTGCGCGTGGAGGGACTATCGGCGGCGTCGTGAAGCCGGGCGCCGGTGCGGGCTCGGAAGCGGCGCGGGGGGCGGGTGCAGGAGCTGCAACCGGCTCCGCCACGGCTTCGGGCTGCTGCGGTTCGGCGGCAGGCTCGGCAGCGGTTGCTGCGGGCGCCGCAGCAACCGCTGCAATATCCGTAGAGCCTTCCTGGAACCAGCTATGGCGGCACTTGGCGCAACGCACGGTGCGGCCGTCCACGCCGATTGCGCTGTCGGGGACGGCGTAACGCGTAGAGCAGGCAGGGCACGCGATAATCATGATCGTAAAGCTATAAGCACGACTGGCTTGTGCGCGACAAGCGCCAGACCTGTGGGCACAAGCCGGAGCGCCCTTTTTTCCACATTGAATGCTCGCTATAGCCGATTTCGTCGCCCGTTCGGATCCGACCTTTCACAGATCAGGCCGAAAGATCGGGCCAAAGACCAGACGAGCATGACCGCGGACGGGGAAATCATCCACTTCGACAATGTCGGCCTGCGCTACAGCACCGATCGCGAGGTGCTGAGCGACCTGACATTCACGCTGTTCGCCGGGCGCTTCTATTTCCTCACCGGTGCCAGCGGCGCGGGCAAGACCTCGCTCTTGCGGCTGCTTTTCCTTGCGCAGCGGCCCTCGCGCGGGGCGATCCGCATGTTCGGCACCGATGCCATCACCCTGCCGCGCAGCCGCCTGCCGATGCTGCGGCGGCGGATCGGCGTGGTATTCCAGGACTTCCGCCTGATCCCGCACTTGTCGGCCTTCGACAATGTGGCGCTGCCCTTGCGCGTCGCCGGGCATCAGGAACGCGACATCTTTGGCCCGGTGCGCGACATTCTCGACTGGGTGGGGCTGGCAGACCGGCTGGACGCGCGCCCGGCCACGCTTTCGGGCGGCGAGCAGCAGCGCGTCGCCATCGCCCGTGCGGTGATCGCGCGGCCCGCCATGCTGGTGGCGGACGAGCCGACCGGCAACGTCGATCCCGAGATGGCACAGAAGTTGATGCGCCTGTTCGAGATGCTCAACCGGCAAGGCACCACGGTCGTCGTCGCCACGCACGATCTCGATCTGCTGCGCAAGGTGTCCGACAGCCTGATCATGCGGCTGGACCGGGGACGGCTGTCCGATCCCACCGGCGCGCTGCGCTATCCGCCGCGAAAGCCCGCGTGATGTTCGGCATTGCCACCGTAACGGGTGAAACCACGCCGCGCCTCGGCTGGCGGCGGCTGGGCGTGCGCGGCGCCGAACTGGTGCCGCAGGCGCGCATGTCGGGGCCGATGCCGTGGGTCATCGCGATCATGGTGGCGCTGACCGCGATTGCGCTCGCCGCCGGGCTCGCGCTCGGCAATGCGATTACCTCGGCGCGCGCCGAGATCGAGGGCGGCGTCACCGTGCAGGTGCTCGAACCGCGCGAGGATGTGCGCGCGCATGAGGCCCGTGCGGCGGTTGAGGCCCTGACGCGGCAGCCGCACATCGCCGGGCTGCGACAGGTTCCGCAGGCCGAACTGGACGCGCTGATCGAGCCGTGGCTCGGCAGCGAGATCGGTGAGGCAGTCGGCGGCGGCGCACCGGGCGGCGGAAACGCCGGGGCCTCGATCCCCGTGCCCGCACTGATCGACGTGCGCCTTGACGGTCCGGCCACGTCCGCGCGGCTGAAGGCGATCGAGCAAGTGCTGAAGCCGGTGGCGCCGTCGGCCCGCGTCGATGCGCAGTCGGGCTGGCTGAAGCCGGTGTTCGACGCGATGATTTCGCTTCAGGTGCTGGCCATCGCGCTGGTTGCGCTGTTGGCTTTCGCGCTGGCGGCGGCGGTCCTGCTGGCCTCCCGTTCGGCGCTGGGTGCCAACCGCGAGGTGATCGAGATCGTCCACTTGCTGGGCGGCACCGACACGCAGGTTGCCCGCGTATTCCAGCGCTCGATCGGGTTCGACGCGGCGGGCGGCGGCACGGTGGGGCTGGCGCTGGCGATGGTGGTGATCCTTTCCATCGGGCGGCGCTTCGGCGGACTCGGTGCGGGTCTGGTCGACAGTGGGGCGCTGGTCTGGAGCGATTGGCTGCTGCTGGCGCTGGTGCCGCTGCTTTCCACCCTGCTCGCCATGCTCACGGCACGTTTCACAGTGCTGCATGCACTGCGCAAGATGCTATAGTGCGCACAAGTCGTTAAAGTCCTTCACCATGTTCCGTCGCACTGCCGCCTTCCTGCTGCTGATCTGGCTCTTTGCCTTCATCTGGTTCGCCGTTGCGCTTCCGGGGCCGCTGGACATGTCCGTGCGGACCGACGCGGTGATCGTGCTGACCGGCAGCCGGGGGCGGATCGAACGGTCGCTGGCGGTGCTGGAGCAGGGACGCGCGCCGCATATGCTGATATCGGGCGTCGACCGCGAGGTGCGCCCCGGCGAACTGGCGGCGGAATATCGCATTCCCGACGCGCTGATGAAGTGCTGCATCACGCTGGGTTACGAGGCTTACGACACGCGCTCCAACGCGGTGGAGGCGGCGGACTGGGTGAAGCGGCACAAGCTTCGCTCGATCCGGCTGGTCACGGCCGACTGGCACATGCGCCGTGCGGCGTACGAACTGGCCCGCGAACTGCCGAAAACGGTCGTGATCGAGCGCGATGCGGTGTCTTCCCATCCCAGCTTCAGCACGCTGTTTCTCGAATTTCACAAGTACATCGGGCGCATGGCGCTCGATTTCTGGAACCGCCCACCTTGGAAGAAGTCTTGAACCCCAGAACGCGCACCACACCACTGGACGTGATCCGCAGCCTCGCGTTCTATGTGGCGTTCTATCTGGGCACGCCGGTGTTCGTGGCGCTGGTCTGGCTGACCTCGCTGGTCGGCAACGCGCCGATGCGCCGCGTGGTGCGCGGCTGGTCGCGGTATCACCGCCTGTGCTGCCGCTGGCTGCTGGGCATCAAGCTGCGGATCGAGGGTGAGATGCCTGACGAGGGCGTGCTGGTCGCGCTCAAGCACGAGAGCTTCTACGAGGCGATCGACCTGCCGATGCTTCTGAACAACCCGGCTCCATTCCCCAAGGCCGAACTGATGGACATTCCCGGCTGGGGCTGGGCGGCGAACCGCTATGGCGCGGTCACCGTGGCGCGTGGGGACGGGGCCAAGGCGCTGCGCGCGATGGTTTCCTCGGCCCGCGGATTCGCGGCGGTGGGGCGCCCGCTGGCGATCTTCCCGGAAGGAACCCGCGTGCCGCATGGCCGCGTAGTGCCGCTACAGGCGGGCTTTGCGGGGCTCTACAAATTGCTGAACCTGCCGGTGGTGCCCGTGGCGGTCGATTCAGGGCGCTTCTATCACCGGCGCTGGAAGAAGCCCGGAACCATCGTCGTCCGTGTGGGCGCGCGTATCGAGCCGGGCCTGCCCCGTGATGAGGTCGAGGCGCAGGTTCAGGCCGCGATCAATGCCCTCAACGTATAAAATCCGCGCGGGAGCGCGGACCCGTCAGGCCTTCTTCTCGCCGTTCTCGTGATCGCGGCGGCCGAAGTCGGGGCGGGAATCGTCCTGACCTTCGTCGATGATCGAGCGGCGGATCGTGCGGGTGCGCTTGAACTGCTCGAACAGCGCATCGCCATCCCCCACGCGGATCGCGCGCTGCAAGGCGGTGAGGTCCTCCGTGAAGCGCTGGAGCATCGTCAGCACCGCTTCCTTGTTCGACAGGAACACATCGCGCCACATCGTCGGGTCCGAGGCCGCGATGCGGGTGAAGTCACGGAAGCCGCCGGCCGAATACTTGATGACTTCGCTCTGCGTCACGTCCTCAAGGTCGGAAGCGGTGCCGACGATGGTATAGGCGATCAGGTGCGGCAAGTGGCTGGTGACGGCGAGCACGAGGTCATGATGCTCGGGCGTCATGATCTCGACATTGGCGCCCAATGCTTCCCAGAACGAGACCAGCTCGCTCAGCTTCACCATGTCGGTGGTGGCGGGCGGGGTGACGATGCACCAGCGGTTGCGGAACAGATGCGCGAAGCCCGCGTCGGGGCCCGAGTTCTCGGTGCCCGCCACCGGGTGCGCGGGGATCACCATGTGATCCGGCAGCGCGGCGCCAAGGTCGCGGGCGATGGCCTGCTTGCTGGAGCCGACATCGCTGACGATCGCATGGGCGGGCAGCGCCTCGCGCACTTGCTCGGCGGCCATGCCCATGGCGCCGGGCGGCACGCAGAAGATCACCAGATCGGCATTGCGCACGGCCTCTGCCGGGCTTTCGCAGACTTCGTCGACCAGCTGGCGCTCGGCCGCGCGGGCGCGGTGGGCGGGGCTGAGGTCGTAGCCGGTGGTGCGGGCATCCGGCAGGTACTCGCGCACGGCAAGCCCGATCGAACCACCCTGAAGGCCGAGGCCGATGATCGCGATATTGGCAAGGCTCATTGCGCGGCTTCCGCCATTTCGCGCAGACCCTCGGCGATCACGTCCATGTCCTCGGGTTTGCCGATGGTGATGCGCAGTGCCTGCGGCAGGCCCTGTCCCGGCAACCAGCGGACGACATAGCCACGCTCGGCCAGTCCGTCGAAAGCGGCTTCGGCGGTCAGCGCGCCCTCGAACAGCACGAGCACGAAATTGGCCTCGCTCGGCAGCGGACGCAGGCCGTGGTTGCCGAGTGCTTCCAGCTTGGCCACGAAGCGGGCGCGCTCGTCGCGGTTATGGACGCGGCTGGCCTCCACGAAAGCGTCGTCGGCCAGCGCCGCAAGCGCCATGGCCTGCCCGGTCGAGGAGACGTTGAACGGCCCGCGAATGCGGTTGAGCGTGGCGATCAGCCCCGGTGCGCCGGTGGCCCAGCCAATGCGTTCGCCGGCAAGACCGAAGATCTTGGAGAAAGTGCGCGTCACCAGCACGTTGCCGTGCGCTTCGGCGAGGGCCAGGGCGCCGTCGTCGTCCTCGGCCGCGACATATTCACCATAGGCCTGATCGATCACCAGCAGCACATCGGCTGGCAGGCCGGCGTGCAGCCGCGCGATCTCTCCGCCCGGCAGGTAGGAGCCGGTGGGGTTGTTGGGATTGGCGACGAAGACCACGCGCGTCCGCTCGGTCACCAACGCCAGCAGCGCATCGACGTCCGTGCCGAAATCGAGGTCCGGAGCCACCACCGGCGTCGCGCCGCAGCGGCGCGCGGCGATGTCGTAGACCGAGAAGCCGTAGCGCACGTAGATCACGTCGTCCCCCGGCCCGGCATAGCCTTGCGCGGCCAGGTTGAGCAATTCGTCCGAGCCAGTGCCCATCACCACGCGCGCGGCGTCGAGCCCGTGTCTGGCGGCGATGGCGGCGCGCAGCGCGGTGCTGTCGGGATCCGGATAGAGCGCCGGGGCCTGCGCGCGCGCCTCAAGCGCGGCGGCGCTGGTGCCGAGCGGGTTCTCGTTGGCCGAAAGCTTGATCAGCGGACGGCCGTCCTTGCCCTTCGACTTGCCGGGCACATAGGCATGAATCGCTTCGATCCACGGCTTGGGTTGCGGGGCGGGCGTGCTGAGGGTCGAGCTATCGGTCATGACGCGCCGGCCTTTAACCCAGCAGAGCGGCGAAGGACAGGGGGCGATTTAGGGGCGAGAGGCTGATCGGTCCTATGGCTATGCACCTCCGTCGCCCCCGCGGAGGCGGGGGCCCGCTTATTCTTTCTCATGAGGTTATAAAAAGAAGCGGGATCCCCGCCTTCGCGGGAATGACGGGTTTTCGGGAGGACTGGCATCTGGTTATGTCCAACCGCTCATTTCCTCCTGTACCCGCACTGCCTGTCCACACCCACCCCGCTCATCCTGAGCTTGTCGAAGGATGTGGATTAGCGCCCGAGCGGGATTGAGGGGAGGGTCGGGGCAGGAAATCCCGCTGCCTCGTAATGAAAGTGCGCGCCCGCGCACTATTCAAACGAATGCCGACAATTGACAGGAAACCGAGGGTCCCCCACTTGGCATAGTATCATCATGTCCACTGCGCAGATCACCGACTCCAGCCAGGTCCTGGACCTCACCCAGCCGCTCCCGCTCGACGGCGGGCAGAGCCTGCCGAATGCCCGCATCGCCTACGAGACGCACGGCACGCTGAACGCGGCGAAGGACAATGCGATCCTGATCTGCCACGCGCTCACCGGCGACCATCACGTGGTCTCCAACCATCCGAAGACCGGCAAGCCCGGCTGGTGGCTGCGCATGGTCGGCCCCGGCAAGCCGATCGATACCGACCGCTTTTTCGTGATCTGCGCCAACGTGATCGGATCGTGCATGGGCTCGACCGGGCCCGCCAGCCTTGCGGGCGACGGCAAGCCCTGGGGCATGCGCTTCCCGGTCATCACCATTCGCGACATGGTGCGCGGCCACGTCGCCCTGCTCGACGCGCTGGGGATCGAGAGCCTCTACGCCGTCGTCGGCGGATCGATGGGGGGCATGCAGGCGCTCAGCCTTGCCTCCAATTTCCCGGACCGCACCCGCGCCGCATTGGTGATCGCCTCGACCGCGCGCCACTCGGCGCAGAACATCGCGTTCCACGAAGTGGGCCGCCAGTCGATCATGGCCGACCCGGCCTGGCGCGACGGGGACTATTACGAGGCCAAGGAAAACGGCGGCAAAGGCCCCGAAAAGGGTCTCTCGGTCGCCCGTATGGCCGCGCATATCACCTATCTGTCCGAAGCGGGCCTGACCGAGAAGTTCGGCCGCCGCCTCCAGAACCGCGAGGAAAAGACCTTCGGGTTCGACGCCGATTTCCAGATCGAAAGCTACCTGCGCTATCAGGGACTGGCCTTCACCGACCGCTTCGATGCGAACTCGTACCTCTACATCACCCGCGCCATGGACTACTTCGACCTTGCCGAGGAACATGGCGGCCTGCTCGCCAATGCCTTCGCGAAATCGAAGGCGCGCTACTGCCTCGTCAGCTTCGATACCGACTGGCTCTATCCCACGGCGGATTCGCGCAATGTGGTCCATGCCCTCAATGCCGCCGGACTGCCGGTGAGCTTCGTCGAGCTTTCGGCTCCGTTCGGGCATGACTCGTTCCTGCTGGACGTGCCCGCGCTTGACCGCGTGGTCGAAGGATTTCTGGGAGAAGGTCGCTAGGATGCCCGAAATCGAATTGTCCGACGATCCTTCGCGGCTGGACGTAGCGCGCATCCACGGCTGGCTGGCGTCAAGCTACTGGACGCCCGGTGTTGAGCGCGCGCAGGTGGAACGGCAGATCGCCGGCTCGCACTGCCTCGGCGCCTATCTGCCGGACGGCACGCAAGTCGGCTTCGCACGCGTGATCTCGGACCGGGCGAGCTTCGCATGGCTGGCCGACGTCTGGGTGGATGAGCCGGCGCGCGGGCAGGGGCTGGGGCGCCGCATGGTCGGCTGGTACCTCGATCACCCCGACTATGCCGACATTCGCCGTTTCATGCTCGCCACGCGCGATGCCCACGGCGTCTATGCGAAGCTGGGTTTCGATGAGTTGGTCCGGCCGGACCGGCTGATGGAAAAGCTCTCCGGCGCCTTCGCTGCCGTTCTTGCAACGGATTCCTGACCATGCTGCGCCCCGACCTTGCGGTGATCGCCGCCAATGTGGCGCCCGGCTCGCGCGTGCTCGATGTGGGCTGCGGCGACGGCACGCTGATGCAGGCGCTGCGTAACGACAAGCGCTGCGATGCGCGCGGGATGGAACTCGATCCCGCCGACGTGGGCCTCTGCGTCGGCAAGGGCCTCTCGGTGATCCAGGGCGATGCCGACAAGGATCTGGCGTTCTATCCGGATCAGTCGGTGGACTACGCGATCCTCTCGCAGACGCTGCAAACGACGATGCGGCCCGATATCGTGATGGAGGAACTGCTGCGCATCGGCCGCCGCGCCTTCGTCAGCTTCCCCAACTTCGGGCACTGGCGCGTGCGGGTCTCGCTGCTGTGGGGCGGGCGCATGCCGGTAACGCGACTGCTGCCGATCCCGTGGTACCAGACGCCGAACATCCACCACCTCACGGTCGAGGATTTCCGGGAGTTCGTAAAGGCGCGCGGCATTACCGTCGAAGGCGCGTGGTTCCTCTCCGGCGACAAGCAGTGCAGCGACGCGGCTGCGAACTTCCGCGCCGAGCATGCGGTGTTCCTGCTCTCACGCTGAGAGGGGGCGAGTGCCCTTTGTGAAAGCGTTGCCGGGGCCGCATGCAGATGCAGACCCGGCAAACTCCCGCTTCCGTGTTCAGCCGCCCATGTTGAGCCCGGCGTAGATGCCCAGCTTGTTGCCGTCGGGATCGCGCATATAGGCGCCGAACGCGCCGCGCGCCTGCGGCTTGGCTTCGGGCTGGCCCTCGCAGGTGCCGCCATGGGCCATGCCCGCTGCGTGCCAGGCGCGCACCGTTTCCTCGTCCGGAGCCTCGAAGATGATCGTGCCGCCATTGGCATGGGTGGCGGAATTGCCGTCCCGCGCAGGGCCTAGCAGGAACTTCAGGCCATCGAGGTCCCACATGACGATCGGCCAATCGGGCGTCGACTGGCACGGGGTGACGCCCAGCGTCGCGAACGTGGCGTCGTAGAAACTGCGGGCCTTTTCAAGGTCGTTGGTGCCGAGGCGCAGGCTCTTCAGGATCATTGTCTCTCTCCCGTGAAAACCGGCCCGCCTCGTTGTGCGGGCCGGTGAAAGTCCCCGATCAGGCCACGCGGAACATCGCGCATAGCTTGTTGTTGTCGGGATCGCGCAAGTAGGCGAGGTGCAGCGTACCGAACGGGAATTCGCGCGGACCGGGCGCATTCTCGCAGCTCGTGCCGCCGGCCGCACAGCCTGCGGCGTGCCAGGCGTCGACCGCCTCGGCGCTGTCCATGGAGAAGCCGATGGTGCCGCCATTGGCGAAAGTGGCGGTGTTGCCGTCGATCGGGTTGACCACCATGAAGTTCGCGCCGTTGTGGCTGTAGGCAAGGCGGCCGGCGGCCGGATCGGCCATCAACGGCGTGGCGCCCATGGTGCCGAAAACGGCGTCATAGAAAGTCTTGGCGGCGTTGAGGTCGTTGCTGCCGACGCAGATATGGCTGAACATAGCAGGGCTCCTTGAAGCGGTCCGGTGGTCCGGTATTTCGGGTGGCCGATGGTTTCGCGATGTCGTGCGCCGGGGTCAATCGGTACGCGGCATCAGGCCCGAAATATCGCGGCCGTGCTCGTGCCTCCCCCAAGTCGGCGGTGGCGGGCGGATCGCCGCGTTGATGCTTGCCGCTGTCCTTCGATGGAGCGGGCAGTTATCCACGCGTTTCGGCCTGCGGGCGGCCACTCGGCGGGGCTTCGGGTGGACGCTCGCGGGCGGGTTTGGCATTCAAAATCGCCATGTGGCACATCTTCCAGTTCCCGCTCTGTCCGTTCAGCCGCAAGGTCAGGTTGCTGATGGCCGAGAAGGGCATCGCCTACGAACTCCAGACCGCGCGTCCGTGGGAGGGTGAGGACCGGCTCTTCGCGATGAACCCAGCCGGGCGCACGCCCGTGGTCAAGGAGACCGAGCGCAACATCGTCCTGTCGGACAGCCGGGCGATCTGCGAATACTTCGAGGAAACGGTCGATCGTAACCCGCAGATCAGCGGCACTGCACAGCAGCGTGCAGAGATTCGCCGCCTGATCGCGATGTTCGACGAGAATTTCTTCAACGATGTTTCGGGGCCGCTGCTCCACGAACGCATGAAGAAGCGCCTCGTCCTGCGCCAGTCGCCCGACGCCAAGATCCTGCGCGAATCGATGAAGCTCGCGCACGATTATCTCGACTACATCGATTACCTGATCGACAATCGCCCGTGGCTGGCGGGCTCGACGATGACGCTGGCCGACCTTGCCGCCGCCGCGCAGATTTCGGTAGCGGACTATCTGGGCGGCCTCGACTGGTCGAGCCATGAACAGGCGCGCGGCTGGTATCTGGTGATGAAGTCGCGCCCCTCGTTCCGCCCGCTGCTCAGCGAACGCATGGAAGTGATCCAGCCGCCCAGCCACTACGCTGAAGTCGACGCCTGATTTCGCCGACCTGACTTTGGTCGTCTGATCGCGATATGAAAAGGGCCGCCCGATGGGGCGGCCCTTTTGCGTTTGCAGGCGCGTGCCGTGATGGCTCAGACCGGGGCCACGATCTTGGTCCCGAAACGGCCGTGGTTGCGGAAGCGCGTCATCCAGCGGTCCAGGAACAGTTCCAGCGGACGCGCCGTCACGCCGAACTCGGCAAGGCCGGGCAGCGTGCCACTGGCGACGTTGCCGGCCTTGAGCAGCTTGAACTGGTCGGTGCTGATTGGCGTGCCGGGCAGGGCGGCAATGAAGCCGGCAAGGCCATCCGGCAGCGGAACGATCATACGATGGCGGCTTTCGGCAGCCATGATGCGCTTGTTGAGATCGAGCATGGTGAGGACTTCGGGACCGGCCAGCTCGTAAGTCCTGCCGCCGTGAACCTCCGGCGCGCCAAGGGCGATGGCGATCGATTCGGCCACGTCGTCAACGAAGACCGGCTGCAACTTCGCCTCGGGCACGAAGACCGGCAGCAACGGCGCGCGTGAGATCATGTCGGCGAACATCATCACGAAGTTGTCGTCGGGCCCGAACATGATTGCGGGGCGGACGATTGTGGCTGTCGGGAATTCGGCCAGCACGGCCTGCTCGCCGGTCGCCTTGGTGTGGGCATAGGCGACATCGGAGGCGGTATCGGCACCGATCGCCGAAACATGGACGAAAGCCTGCGCTCCGGCAGCCTTGGCCGCCGCCGCGATGCGGCCGGCGCCATGGCCTTGCACCGCATCGAGATTGCCCGCGAAGGCACCCACGAGGTTTACCACCGCATCCGAACCGGTCAGCACCCGGGCGAGGGAATCGAGCTTGGTCACGTCAACGCGGCCGAACTGCATCTGGCCCAGGTTGCCCAGCGGCTTGATCGACCAGGCCTTGTCCGGATTGCGGCTGGCGATGCGCACGCGCGCACCGCGCGCCAGCAGCTCCTGCGCCACATGCCTGCCGAGAAACCCGCTGCCGCCCAGCAGCGTGACGATCTTGCCGAAAAGGGAATCGGTGGTGTCTTGGCTCATGGTCTCGTCCTTCGCAGGGCGCCGGGCAGGGGAGGGAGGCAAATCCTGCCGCGCGCCGAATTAGCGCGTAAAGCTGGGCTTGGCACAAGGTTCCTGCAGGTTCAACCGGGACGTGGCGCGACCGGGATCGGCGGGACGCGGGCAATAAAAGCGATTGTGTGAAAAATGTTTTTGGAAGAGCGTTGACAACCTCTCGGCCGCCCCTTAGAGGCGCCCTCCTACCCGGCGAGGACGGCAACAACGGCCCCCTCGCTTCCGTGCCCAGATGGCGGAATTGGTAGACGCACCAGCTTCAGGTGCTGGCGCTCGCAAGGGCGTGGAGGTTCGAGTCCTCTTCTGGGCACCAAGCACTCATCCGGGGACGTCCGCAGACGTCCCCGGAGAGGCTGGAAAACCCACTTTTCCCGCTATAATCACCCGCTCAAATTCAGGCGAATCCGGCTCCAATCGGGAACAAGCTTGGTATCCCCTTGGATATCGAAATCCGCCTTGCCGCAAGGACGGTTCGTGTCCGATGGCGGCAGGCATTCTCTGCTCTCCTGACTTAGTGACTTCAGGATGGCGCCTCAATTATCGCTACTTCAACACGCATCCCACGCTTGCCTTCGTGTCTCGCTTGGGCTTCTCGCTCTGCCGTGTTCGGCGCGTTTACGTTTCTGACAAGTGTCATGGTTAATGACACTTGTCAGAGCCGACCGGGCGCCGGGGGCGCGGGGTCATATGGGGTGGCATTATGAAGCGTGATAAAGGGCAGATCGTGCGAAGCTGCGCGGTTTGCGTGTGAGCCGTCTGTCCATGCCTCTTCTGAAATCCCGGGCCGTCGGTAATTGGGTCCTGTTGGCGCTCTGGCTGGGTGCGGTCGGGTTGCTTGCGGCGCAGCACGTGTTCTGGCGCGACGAAGTGCGGGCGCTGACGATCGCCACGACCGGCGATACGGTCTCCGAGATGTTCCTTGCCCTGCGCGGCGATGGCCATCCGATGCTCTGGTATCTTCTGCTGCGTTCTGGGCATGCCTTGATCGGCAAAGCAGCGCTGCCGGTGATCTCGTGGCTGATTGGCCTGGCGGCGGTGGTGTTGCTGATCTGGCGCGCGCCCTTGTCGTGGGGCATGCGGCTGCTCATCGTTTTCGGGCACTTCGCGCTCTGGGAATATGTCGTGATGGCGCGCAACTATGGCATCAGCATGTTGCTGATGTTCGTGTTTGCGGCGGCCTATCCGCGCTGGCGATTGCGGGGGATCTGGCTGGTGCTTCCGCTGGTGCTGCTTGCCAACACTAACGTCCATTCCATGCTGCTGTCCTGGCTGCTGCTGGGCGTTTGGCTGCTGGAGCGCTGGCCGAGAGGCGGAGGCCGTGCGGAAGTGCGGGACTGGACGCTGCGTCTCGTGCTGCCGGTGGGGGCGATTCTGGCGCTGGCTTCGCTGGCCTGCTTCCTCACCGTCTGGCCGCCGTTCAACGATGCCGCGCAGGGCGCCGGCGGTCACAACCTGCTCCGCGCTATCGCTGCGGTGGGGCTTCCCGGCATTGGCTTCATGCTGGATGCCGACGCGGGTCTGTGGATCCAGCTGCCGTTTTCGGCGGCGTTGCTTGCCAGCCTGTTCGTACTCTGGGGGAGGCCGCTTCACTTCCTGGCCGCGCTGGCGGGGCTTTGCGGGATGTCGCTGTTCTTCGCGGTCATCTATCCGGGTGGCGAGCGGCATCAGGCGCTCTGGCTGGTTCTGCTGTTGACGCTGTGGTGGATGCGGCTTGATGCCGACAGGCGTGACGGTGTGGATGAGCCCGCCAAGGGGCGTGACGCCGTGTTGCGGAAGGTCGGGCACTATGGCCTTGTCGCCTTGTTGTTGCGCCAGATCGTGCTGACCTTTGCGGAAGTCGCGGCGTCATTTCACGCCCCGTACAGTCGCGCCGCCGACCTCGGCGCGCTGATCGCACAGCGGCCGGAGCTTTCGCGGGCGATCATCATGACCGACCCCGACTATCTGATCGAGGCATTGCCCTATTATGCGCCGCACAACCCGGTCTGGCAGATCCGCCGTGCAAGGTTCGGGGCGGTCAATCACTTCACGAAGAACGCGCAGCTCGACATCACGCTCGATCAGGTGACGCAGACTGCCGAGGCGCTCCATCGCCGTTATCACCGGCCGGTGCTGATCCTGCTCCAGCACGCGCCCGATGCGTGCTGCACGGCCACGATTGCCAGCGGCTATAACTGGACGACCCACCACACGCCCGAAATGGCGCGGCGCTTTCTGGAGCGCACGCGGATGCTGGCGCGCTATGATGGTGCGGTTACCGACGAATCCTACACCGTCTACCTGCTAAACATCGATAGCAATCCGCCCGCGCTTCCAATGGGCCAGCAAGCTCGCGGCGAAGTGAAACTGCCGTAAGAAGGCGCGCGCGTTGTCTTTTCAGAACGAGCGTCGCAGCGATATGCCGGCCGAAGTCGTATTGCCGGCCAGTGCCTCGAAGCTGCGCGTCGCGTAGAGGTCGAGGCTCATGCTGTCGGACAGGCGCATGTTGGCCGTCGCGCCGATTTCCCACCAGCCGTCGTCGATATGCCGCGCGGGCATGACGCCGGTCCGCCTCGCTTCCAGAACGTCCGCATAATCGCGCACGAGCACTTCGGAAACGGCATTGCTGGTCCAGGCGCGGGCGACGGAGAGCCCGACATATTGCTTGCCCTCGCTGCCGAACGCGTGGTCGATCCGCAGGGTGGCGGCCGAACTCCAGGTCGGCTCCTCGGTCTCCAGGTCGACCAGCCCGGTCTCGTCCGGAGCCGGATGGAGCAAGCGGCCGTGGGCGTAGGACATCGTCACCGTGGGCGTCGCGAAGATCCGGTCGCCCAGCGGGAAAACCCGCCCGAAATCGCCGCCGACCGAATAGTAGGGGCTGCCCGTGGCACCGGTGCTGTCGCGTTTGCCGGCGTCGGTACTGATGCGGCCGTAGTCCTGCCAGCCGTAGCTGGCCCAGCCATCCACCACCCAGTTGTCGAAATTGCCGCCCGCGCCGATCGTGCCGACAAGATAGTCGGACGGCAGCGCGGTATTCGCCTGTAGCAGAGTGCCGTGATAGCGCATCAGCGCGGCCCGCAGATAGCCGCGCCCGACCTGCCGGCTCAGCGCCATCGATTGCCATGAACCGTCGGAGCCATGGTCGCGGTCGCTGACGCCAGCCGCGAGCGCGAAGCTCCAGGGCTTGTCGGGGGCGGGAGTATCGGCCTGCGTCTCAGCGGAGACGGTGGTCGATGTGGGCTGTGCAGCCACTGCCGTCACGACCGGCGCGGTGCCGCCCGCTGTGTCCTGAGCCTGCGCGGGTATCGCCGCGAGCGCCAGTGAGGCCGCCAGCAGCGGCCCCGCCATGCGGTTTTGGCGCATCAGGCGACGGCCTTGAGGCTCTGGTCGAACGCGGCGGGAACCGCAAGGCGGACAGTGAAGCCGTCGCGCTCCTGCGTGAAGCTGACGTCGCCGCCATGTGCGCGGGCGATCGAGCGGCAGACGGCAAGGCCAAGGCCCGATCCCTTCTGCCCGGACTTGCGCGCCGAATCGGTGCGGTAGAACGGCTCGAAAGCGCGGTCGTACTCTTCCTCGGGAATGCCCGGGCCGGTGTCGACGATCTCGGCCACCGCCTCGCCCTCGTTGAGGCTGACGCGCACGCGGGCGCGTTCGCCGTACTTCACCGCGTTTTCCAGCAGGTTGTCGAGCAGGCGGCGGATGCCCATCGGATCGACGTCCACCGGGATGTGGATGTTGCGCTCGATCGTCACGTCGCCGCCCACCAGACGGGCATCGGCCACGCTGCTGGCGATAAGTTCGGCAAAATCGGTGCGTTCGCGCGGGCCGGGCGTGGAGGCGTCGCGGATGAAGCCGATGACCTGGCTGATCATCGCTTCCATTTCGGTCACTTCCTTCAGCAGGCCCTCGCGCTGCTCGTCGGGCACATCCTCGATGCGGAAGCGCAGGCGGGTGAGCGGGGTGCGCAAGTCATGGCTGATCGCGCCGACCATGGCGGTGCGATCGTCGACAAAGGCGCGCAGGCGGTTGCGCATCTGGTTGAAGGCATTGGCGGCACGGCCGATCTCGGCGGGGCCACGCAGCGGCAGAATGGTGGCCGAGGGATCGCGCCCAAGCTGTTCGGCGGCGCGCGCGAAGTCCCGCAGCGGCAGCACGATGCGGCGCGCGAAGAGCCACGCGAACGGGCTGATGATCGCCAGGCTCAGCGCGAACCACAGCATGACCCGCTTCTGCCAGGCATTGGGGAAAGGCTCGGCGCGCGGGGCGACGGCGATCCATTGCCCGTCCGGCTGACGCAGCGCGGCCACGAAGTCACCCTCGATGAAGGGAGGCGAGGTTAGCGCGAAGATATTGCCGGTCGCATGCCGGAAGGGGATCGGCTGCGGTGTGCCGGGCACTGCGGGCAAGGGCTGCGCGGCGGCTGGGACCGGCAGCGGGGCCACCGAAACGACGGTATGCTGCGCGGGGAGTTCGATCGCTTCCGGCGTGGCAGTGGCGCTGGACTGCGCGGGGGCCTGCGCGGGCGCGCGCGTCACTTCGGGAGAGGGCACCGCGCTGGGAACGGGCGCTGGCTGCGGCAGAGTCACGCGCGGAAGGTCGTTCATCGCGGGAAGCGCCGGGATCAGCCCGCCGGGGCGCCCGAAGTCGCCCGCATTGAAGCCGCCGTTGCCACCGGGCCGAAAGCCTTCCTGCCCGCCGCCGATGCCGGGCTGGCCGTTGCCTTGCTCGCCGATACCCTGCTGTCCGGCGCCGGGCGCCGAAGTCCCGCCGCCCGGCTTGGTGGTACCGGAGTTGCCGCCACCGGGGCTGGGATTACCTGCTTCGGTGCCGGAGCCACCCGGCGTATGTCCACCGGGACGGCCGCCCGGGATATGGCCGCCGGGCATCCGGCTGCCGGGCATCTGCCCACCGGGCCGACCGCCCGGCATCTGGCCGCCGGGGTGTCCACCGGGCATCTGTCCGCCCGGGAAATGGCCGCCCGGCATGCCGCTCGGCCCCGGCATGCCGCCGGGGGGCGGCCCGCCGGGGATCGACTGGGCATCGGCCTTGCCGATCAGCATGGTCGAGAGCGCGGAAGGCGCCGCGGGATTGTCGCGCAGCGCCAGCGGCGAGCGCGACGAGCTTGGCACCGCAACGCCGCCGACCGGAAGCTGCGTGTAGAACGCCAGCACCACGTCCTTGCTTTCCCGGCCCAGCCGTCCGGCCAGCGCCTCGCGCGAGGATTCGGAGACCAGCCAGCCCTGGCCGCTGACATCGGGCGGCCCGATCATGGTCTTGCGTTCTAGGCGCTCGGCAATCTCCTTGTCCGCCCCGGCGTTCTTGAGCGCGAAGGCAACTTCGTCGATATTCCAGCGCGCTGTGGGGCTTGGCGGGAGAATGACGGTAAGCGCCAGCGTCACCAACTGCGCGCCGATAAGCGCGCAGACGAGGATGGCGATCATCTGGATCGCCAGCGGCAGGCCGATTCGATTGGTGAGGCGGGGCAGCATCATGGCCGCGCCCTTGCCACGATTTCGCGGCGAATTCGAGACGCACGCATTTCGGCGAGGCTACGTTCGGGCCGAGTTTCGGGCAAGCTGTAGCGGAAAATTTGCGGAGCAGGCTCGAAAGGGAGGGACACGTCCCTTTCGAACCCGCTCCGCGTCCCCACCGCGCGGCACAAAGCCGATCGGTGGAGACGGTCACCCCGGATCCTGTCCAGCAACCTTGTCCCCTGATCCGGGGCTGGAAGGAAATTCCTGATATCGGGCCGAAAGTTCTTGTCCGCCGACCGCGATTCGTCTCGCGGAGCCGGGTAGCAGCCACATATGACACTACTCGGACCGTCCGCCGTGCGCTCCTTATATACCAGCCAAGCTGAACTGACACCAACCGTGTCGTCCGGGCGTGATTCGGGCGGAAATGATCCGGGACCATCGGCGGGCAGGGCGGGTGCGACTACGTGACCTGCGACGCCGATGGTCCCGGCACCGTCCGGTGCCTTGGCGGTGGCATGACGGACGGTGTTGCCGGCCTCTCGGGCGACAGGAATATGGCCGGCGGACCTGGCGGGGGATGCCATGTAGTCCAAGCCTCCTGTCGCCCGAGGCAGAACCTGGCGAACTCGACTATTCATGAAGAGCTAGGTCGGGGCTGGAGTTTGCTTCGCGATTTCAGCGAGGTTGCAATCCTGTTGCAATCTGGCGGCGACCGGCGCGCGACTGAAATATGTATTGAAATGTGGGTGGAACACGGGGTTTCTATCGTGCTGCAATGATCCTAGAACATCCTGCGATGGACCTGCAAACTCGCATCCTCATCGTCGACGATGACGAGGGCATTCGCTCACTCATCGGCGAATTTCTCGGCAAGCACGGTTACGCCACCGAAACCGCGGCCGATCCCGACGCCATGCGCACGCTGCTGGCGCAGCGGCATTTCGACCTGATCGTGCTGGACGTGATGATGCCGCGTGAGGACGGGCTTACGGCGCTGCGCCAGCTTGGCCCCGATGCGCCGCCGGTTATCATGCTTTCGGCGGTCGGCAGCGATGTCGACCGGATCGTCGGCCTTGAAATGGGCGCCGACGACTATCTGGCCAAGCCCTGCAATCCGCGCGAATTGCTGGCCCGCATCCGCACGGTTCTGAGGCGGCGTGCCTATGGTGCGCCTGCCGCCGGTATCGTTGAGGCGATAACGCTGCCCGGCGTGGCGGCAAATGACGAGCGGCCGCCGCTCGACGGGGATGTGCAGTCCAGCGAAGTGCTGCGCTTCGCCGGCTGGCGCATGGATCTGGGCCTGCGCCTGCTGTTCGATCCGCAGAATCGGCTCATCTCTCTGTCCGACGGTGAATTTCGTTTGTTGCGTGCGTTCGCCCAGCATCCGCGCCGGGTGCTGACACGCGACCAGCTTCTGGACTGGTCGCGCGGTGAAGACAGCGAGCTCTATGATCGCGCCATCGACGTGCAGCTTTCGCGCTTGCGCCGAAAACTTTCGGACGGCGAGGGCGGCGGTGACATTATTCGCACCGTGCGCAACGAAGGTTATCTCTTCGTGCCGTCCGTGGTCGCCTGAGAATCGGCCCAGGAAATGGCCGGGAAATGCGCCCGAGGCGTGTTTCCCGGCGATCCCTGAGACACTTCGCGACAATCTGTAACACCCCGATACAACCCTGAAATCAGACTGAAATCTCGCGGCAAACGCGAGCTTCCAGTCCTGCTCCCCTGCAAGCGCCTGTCTGGCCGACCAACGGTCACCACAGCGCCTGCACGAGGGAGGTTGGGTTGGAACATCAGGGGCCGGAGCAGGACGAGCATGATCGCGGCCTGAGCCACGACATCGATGTCATTTCCGAAAAGTTCATGGCCCGGCGCCGTGCGCTTGCCTTCCTTGCCAGTGCCGGAACCGCCGTGACGGTGGCCGCATGTGGCGGCGGCGACGATTCCGCGTCGAACCTGTCCAGCACGGGCTCGGCCGCTTCCACCACCTCGACGTCGAGCGGATCGAGTTCCACCACGTCATCCTCGACCTCCAGCACCGGTTCCACCTCCGGGGGGACGTCCGGCACAAGCTGCATCGCCGATCCCACCGAGACCAACGGACCCTATCCCGCCGACGGCACCAACACCGCGAGCGGATCGACATCGAACGTGCTGACCGTCAGCGGGATCGTCCGCTCGGACATCCGCTCAAGCTTTATCGGTTCCACCACCACCGCGACCGGGGTGCCGCTGGAGATCACGCTGCAACTGGTGGACGTGAATAACGGCTGCGCGGCGATCGCGGGCGCGGCCATCTATGTCTGGCACTGCGATGCCTATGGCCGCTACTCGCTCTATTCGAGCGGGGTGACGACCGAGAGCTATCTGCGCGGCGTTCAGGTGACCGATGCTGAGGGCAAAGTCACTTTCACGACGATCTATCCTGCCTGTTACTCGGGCCGCTGGCCGCACATCCATTTCGAGATCTTCACCGGCGGCCTCACCGCCGCCAGCACCGGCCGCACCGCCAGCCTGATCTCGCAGCTGGCCATGCCGGCGGCGATCAACACCGCCGTCTTCACCGGCGACTCCCGCTACACCGCCAGCATCGCGAACTACAACGCGATCACGCTCTCGTCCGACGGTGTGTTCGGAGACAACACTTCCGCGCAGCTCGCGCAGATGACCCCCAGCCTCACCGGCACGGTTTCCTCCGGTTACACCGGCTCTGCCCTGATCGGCATCGCCGTCTGACCCGGGGGCGCCCGCTCCTGTTTTTTCCTCCCGTAAAAGAGTGCGATAACCATATGAATTCCTTGCAATCGTCCACCAGCCTGGGCGCGCTGGTCCTGGCTCTGGCCGCGACCCCGGTGCTTGCCGCCACCACCGTTTCCACCGCCACCACCACGCCGCTGGTCACGTCCAGCGCGGGCGACGTAACGGTGGCTTCGGGCGGCACCATCACGGTGGCGAGCGGGAATGCCGTGACGGCCGACAGCGCCAACACGGTGGATGTCGAAGGCGCGCTGGCGGTTGGCGGCGCGGATAACGCGACGGGCGTGGCCGTGAATGCCGGCACCAACGCAACCGTCACTGTGGGTTCCACCGGGACGATCGCGGTTACCGAGAACTTCGTGCCTTCCGATGAAGACGCCAACGGCGTGGCCGACGGCATTGCCGACGGCGCCATCGCATCGGCCAGCAATCGTTACGGCATTCACGTCCTGTCCGGCGGTGCAACCAGCGGTTCGATTTCGAACGCGGGCACGATCACGGTCGAGGGTCTCAATTCGGGCGGCATCGTCGTCGATTCGGCCTACACCGGCAACATCGTCAACAGCGGCACGATCAAGGTGACCGGCGACAATTCGGTCGGCGTCTCGACTCAGGCGGTCAACGGCAACGTGACGGTGGACGGCACTGTATCGGTCGTCGGCGCGGGCGCGCAGGGACTGGTCGTCAAGGGCGATGTCAGCGGCACGGTCACCGTACAGGGTACCGTTTCGCAGGCCACGTCCTTCACCGATGACAACAGCGCCACGCTCGCGCTGTCTCGCACGGCGCTGCAAACCGGCAAGGCTGCCGTGGAAATCGACGGCAACGTTGCGGGCGGCATCTATATCGCGGCCCCGCCGGTGGACGAAGACAGCTCCAATCCCGACGAAGACGGCGACGGCGTGGCCGATGCCAGCGAGGGTACGGGCGTGATCACCTCCTACGGCACCTCGCCTGCCTTGCAGGTCGGCGGCGCCACCGACATCACCGTGGGCGGCGTATCCAGCAACTCGGGCACCTACTCGCTGGCCATCGACGGTTCGGCGACCGGAAACTCCTACTATTCCAAGATGAATGCCTATGGCGTGGTGATCGGCGGGCAGGGCGGCAACGTCAACCTGACCAACGGCATCGGCGTGACCGGTACCGTCAACGCGACGACGTACGACACGGCGGCCTATGGCCTGACGATCAACGCCGGCAGCACGGCGGCCAGCCTCTACAACTCGGGCACGATTTCGGCGGTGATCTCTTCGCCGGGCGCGGGCACGGCGGTTGCGCTTCAGGACCTTTCGGGCACGCTGACGACGATCAACAACACCGGCTTCATCAAGGCGACGGGTTCGAGCACGGACACGCTTACCGCGATCGACCTGTCCGCCAACACCACCGGCGTGACGATCAACCAGTACATGAATTCGGACGACATCAAGGCCAGCGCGACCTACCTCACGACGAACAAGGTCACCACCGACCCCACCGTCTACACCAGCATCCAGGGCAACATCCTGTTCGGTTCCGGCAATGACACGCTCAGTGCCTCCGCGGGCACGATCACCGGCGCCACCCAGTTCGGGGCCGGTGACGATACGCTCGCGCTGTCGGGCACGAGCGTCTACACCGGCAACGTCTATTTCGGCACCGGCTTGGGAACCGCCTCGCTCGCCGATTCCGCGACGTTCACCGGCACGATGGACTTCGCGGGTGAGAGCGGCGCGCTGACGCTGTCGGGTTCGTCGGTCTATACCGGCAGCTTCACGAACGCGGGCAACCTTGGCGTCACGGTGAACAGCGGCGCGACGCTGACCGCGAGGAAGGCCGAGACGATCAACTTCGGCTCGCTCACGGTGAATTCGGGCGGCGTGCTCGGCGTCTATATCGATACGGCGGCGGGCAAGAGTTCGCTGTTCAACGTGGCCAATGCCACGCTGGCGGACGGCGCCAAGATCACTGCGACGGTCACCGCGCTCGGCGAAGCGGAAGGCACTTATACCGTGCTGACCGCGGGCAGCCTCAATGTGCAGGGAACGCTGGATTCGACCGAAACCAACCTGCCGTTCATCTATAACGGTGCCGTCAGCAACGATGCCAACAACATCTACCTGACGATCGCCCGCAAGACGACCGACGAACTGGGCCTGACCCGCAGCCAGGCCTCCGCCTGGGACGCGATCTACGCCACCGCGCAGAACGACACCCAGCTTACCGAGAGCCTGCTTGAGGTCGGTGATTCGACCACGCTCAAGTCGCAGGTTTCGGCGCTGTTGCCTGACCACGCCGGCGGCGTCTTCGATGCCGTGACCAGCGCCGACCGCCTCGTCACCCAGCACCTCTCCGACGAAAGCTCGATGTTCACCATCTCGGATGTCGGCGGCTGGTTCGAGCCGGTCTACTGGCGCACGAGCAAGGATGCGGGCAGCACCGCCGGTTACAAGACCAGCGGCTGGGGCCTGTCGGCGGGCTTCGAAAAGCACACCGATCTCGGTTACTTCGGCGTGTCCTATGCCTGGTTGCAGGGCACGGTGAAGGACAATGGTGGAACCGGAGACCTGAGCACCGGCCAGCATGACCTCGGCGCCTTCTGGCGCACGGCCAAGGGGCCGATCATGGCCTGGGCCCGCATTGGCGGCTCGCGCATTTCGGTCGATTCCAAGCGCACGTTCACCGGTACGGTGGACGATGTGGACTTCACCGATACCGCCAACGGCAAGTGGAACGGCTGGCTGATCTCGGGCATCGCCGGAGCCTCGTACAAGTACCAGGCCTCGACCCGCTTCAGCCTGAAGCCCAAGATCGAACTGGAGCAGTACTGGCTGAAGGAGAACGGCTACAGCGAAACCAGCACCAGCGAGGCCATGGCGCTGACCGTCGACAGCCGCACCAGCAAGGAGACGACCGTCACGCCGACCGTCACCGCCGCCTATTCGCTGGGCAAGATCTCGCCCGACTGGCGCCCGCTGACATTCCAGCTGGAAGCCGGCCGCCGCGAGGTGCTTGCGGGCCAGCTTGGCAGCACCACCGCCTACTTCAACGGCGGCGACACCTACGACGCCGGTTCCAGCTTCACGATCACGCCGGAAAGCCTAAAGGGCGCATGGATCGGCGAAGTCTCGATGCTGGCGGGTGGTTACGACTTCACCTGGAAGATCTCGGCCCGGGCGGAGCAGACCACCTGGTCCACCGACTTGTCGGCGCGCGCTTCGCTTAGCGTCGCGTTCTGACGGAAACCTATACGGCTGCGGGCGTGGTCGGACTTCGGTCCGGCCGCGCCCTTTTTTTGGTTCTATTCCGGGCGAAGCTCGCCCAGCTTGCGCTCCCAGGCGAGCGCGTGTTCGACGATGGTGGGCAAGTCCGCGTACTTCGGCACCCACGGCAGCGTCGCCTTGATCCGGCTGTTGTCCGAGATCAGCGAATCCGGGTCGCCCGCGCGGCGACCTTCGAGGCGGCGCTCGATCGTGCGGTTGGTGACGCGGTCCACGGCGTCCAGCACATCCAGCACCGAGAAGCCCTGACCATAGCCGCAATTCATCGTCAGCGAGCGGGCAGGCTCCGCGATCAGCGCTTCCAGCGCGAGGACGTGCGCGGCGGCCAGGTCGGAGACGTGGATGTAATCCCGCACGCCCGTCCCGTCAGGCGTGTCGAAGTCGGTCCCGAACACGCCGACATGGCTGCGCTTGCCCAGCGCCGCCTCGACCGCGACCTTGATGAGATGCGTCGCCCCCGCCGTCGACTGGCCAGTGCGCGCCTGCGGATCGGCACCGGCCACGTTGAAATAGCGCAGCGCGCAGAAGTTGAGCGGATGGGCTTTCGCCACGTCGCCCAGCATGATCTCGGTCATCAGCTTGGACATGCCGTAGGGATTGATCGGCAGCTTCGGGCTGTCCTCGGTCACCGGCGAGACTTCGGGGATGCCGTAAGTCGCCGCGGTCGAACTGAAGATGAAGTGCGAGACGCCCGCCTTCACCGCCGCATCGATCAGCGCGCGGCTCTTGGCCGTGTTGTTGTGGTAGTACTTGAGCGGATTCTCCACCGATTCCGGCACGATGATCGAGCCTGCGAAGTGCATGACCGCCTTCGTGCCCTGCTCGGCGAAAATGCGTGCGAGCAGGGCGGCATCCTCGATGTCGCCCTGGTAGAGCGGCACGCCGTCGGGAATGGCGAAGCGGAAGCCGGTGGTCAGGTTGTCGATCACGGCGACCGGCCAACCCGCATCCTTGAGCGCGAGGACCGCGTGGCTGCCGATGTAGCCGGCGCCGCCGGTAACGAGGACGGGGACTTTGCTTGTCATGGATCTCCGCTCATTCACGCCGGGCTTCGCGGCCGGCCTTTGCATGATTTGCTGTTTCGATATGGTGCGTGTTGCACTGCGTCAAACGCTTCCGCTGCCATTGAAATGCAACGATTCGCGCCGACCTGGCGCAAGTGAGTGCTGTTCAAGCGACAGGCCTTGCTCCACCATGCCATTTCGTGAAGGGACCGTCCGGCCCCGATGGCACCAGACCGGAGATTTCCAGCTTGTCCCAATACCCGACGATCGTCACCGGTGCGGCCGGCTTCATCGGCGCGGCGGTTGCCGAAGCGCTGATGGCGCGCGGCACGCCGGTAATCGGTATCGACAGCATGAACGATTACTACCCGGTCTCGCTCAAGGAGGCCCGGCGGGACCGGTTGACGGCGCGGCATGGCAACCTTTTCACGTTCCATCGGCTGGACTTCTCGGACATGGCGGCGCTGACGGCCGCGCTCGAACCGCATCGCTTCGACACGATCGTCCACCTCGGCGCGCAGGCGGGCGTGCGCTATTCGCTGGAGAACCCGCAGGCCTACGTCGCCGCGAACCTTGCCGGGCACGTCAACATGCTGGAGATCGCCCGGGCCCGGCAGGTCGCGCATATGGTCTATGCCAGCTCCAGCTCGGTCTACGGCGGCAATGCAAAGCTGCCCTTCGCGGTCGAGGATCGTGTCGATCATCCCGTCTCGCTCTATGCCGCCACCAAGAAGGCGGACGAACTGATGAGCGAGACTTATGCGCACCTGTTCCGCATTCCGCTGACCGGCCTCCGCTTCTTCACCGTCTACGGGCCGTGGGGAAGGCCGGACATGGCGCTCTGGAAATTCACCGAGCGCATGCTCTCGGGGCGCCCGATCGAGGTCTACAACAACGGCGAGATGTACCGGGACTTCACCTATATCGACGATATCGTCGGCGGCGTGCTCGCCTGTCTCGATCAGCCTCCGGCGGATGACGGACAAGCCAAGGCCGGCGGCAGCGTCAAGCCGCACGCGCTCTACAATATCGGCAACAACCGCAGCGAGCATCTGATGCGGATGATCGAAGTGCTGGAAGGTGCCTGCGGGGTGAAGGCCGAACTGCGGCTGCTGCCGATGCAGCCGGGCGATGTGCCCGCGACATATGCCGATATCACCGCGCTGACGCGGGATACCGGCTATGCGCCCAGCACGCCCATCGAAGTGGGCGTGCCGCGTTTCGTGGAATGGTATCGGGCCTATTTGCCGGATTGAGCGAGTGACCCGGATCAGTTCCGGGTGGCCACGACTGCAAAGATATTGAAGATCGGCGCCATCTTCAGGAAGTCCTGCCAGGCTCCGCTGATCCGCGAATAGCCGACCATGACGACATCGCCGTCCATGACGATCGGATCGGGGCTGATGCCCGTGCGAATGTCCTTCACGTTGAAGCGTGCGGCCATGCGCTGCCCATTGATCGTGCGGAAGATCACGATCTGATCCAGCTTCGCCGTAACGAGCGGGCTTTGCGCGCGCGCCAATGCGCCCAGCAGCGTGGTGTTCGTGGTCAGCTCGTAGACGCCGGGCATCTTCACTTCGCCCTCGACCGAGACGTAGCGCGGAGCTGCCTCGTCCACGGAGACGGCGACTTGCGGATTGCGCAGGTATTTGCGCCCCAGCACTGCGGTGACCTGCTTGGTCAACTCGTCCGCGCTCAGGCCGGCGGCGCTGATCTGTCCGGCCATGGGAAGCTGGATGAAGCCGGCATCGTCCACCCGGGCCTTTTCGACGGAAAGGTCCGGCTCGCCGTAGACGCGCACCTGCAGAACGTCGCGCGGCACGATCGTATAGACACTGGGAGCGGGGACAGTGGCGGGAATGACCTGATAGGCAGCCTCGCCGACAGGAAGCGCGGGATTATGTGTAGCCGTGGCGGTACAGCCGGTCAGAGAGACCGCGACCATTAGGGGGGTAAGAACAAGGGCCTTGTTTGAACTGTGCACCTTCGAGGGTCTCCATGGCCTTAAACGCATTTGGTCACCGGGTAATCGGGCGGGGGGGCGCACGCAAGGTCTGGGATTTCGTTTCCAAGCAGTGCCTGCTCACTTGACCTCATTTGGCGGGCATGGCCCGGTCATGGCCTTCTCCCGCATCAGAGCAACCCTGTCCTCAGGTTTGCGGTGGGTAGGCGCGCGAAACATGCGAAAGGGGTCCTGCCTGCCACGGCGGAGCCAGAACTCGACGCCCGCCTGAGGGTCGTATCCAGCACATCTTGCAAGGCCCGCCCCCAGAAGATCGGCGCGATCTTCCATATTGCGCCTTTCTCCCAAAGAGTGGGCGTCACCGTCCTTGTTGACGATATGGCCCAGTTCATGGCCGGCAATTAGCGCGAGTTCATCGTCGTTGCGGGCAAAGTCGATCAGTTTTCGAGAGAGGGCGACGTTTTTGCCGTCGCTGAAGGCATCGAAACCTTTGTCCGTCTTGATGACGAAGCGCGCGGAGCAGGTTCGCACGGGCGCAATCTCCACTTCGAATGACCTGGAATCCCGCCGCAACAATAGGTGAATCATCCTGCCGGGTGGTGTCAGGGCAAGGCGTGTCTCAAGTTCGTCCGCGAAGATGGAGCGATCCGGCGATGCGGCAAGGAGATCGCTGGTCAATTGCCCGTCGATCGCAAGGATATCGTCCCCAACCCGCGCACCGGCGCGCGATGCGGGGCTGTTCATGGCCAGTGCTGCAATTTGCGGAGCGTCCGTCATGGAAAGCAACGCGCGCACCGCGTCACGGTCCGCGGGCGAATAGGCTTCGATATGGTCCAGGACGATTCCGGTGCCTGCTGCGGAGGTGCTGCATAAAGGGGCAGCCGCCAGGTTCAGTCTGAATCCAACGTCCGCAAGTCGGTCCATTTCGGACCGAATCGCGACCGGCCAGGGAGCTTCCGCCGCATTTGCATGACCCTTTGCGATGAATAGCCCGCAAGAGGCGGCGAGAAGCGCAAGGCTACGGAAAAACACAGATATACGATTGCGCTGCATTGTGCAGGGCGGTACATCCAGAAAGGACACTTCGTCTATAGTTGTTCAAGGAGGACACATGAAGCTGAAGAATGTGCTCGTGGCCGTGGCTGCTGCCAGCGCGATCGTAGCTCCGATGGCCGCTCAGGCAGGGACCGCAGCTTCGGCCGCGCTTCCGAAGGCTGCCAGCCTGTCGAGCGTTGGCCAGCGTAGCTCGGTTGCCGTCAAGGGCCGCCAGAAGGCTGAAGCCGGCGTTTATGCGCTTGCCGCTCTTGGTGGTGCTGCTGCTATCGGCGGTATCGTGGCTGCCACCAGCGGCAATTCGAAGTCGAAGGGCGTCTGATTCGCCTGACTTCGTAAGAGTCCTGCCCTTGAGAAATCCAGGGGCAGGATTTTTTATGTCCTGAATAATAATTTAAAAGGTGACGCTCTGTCCGGGTCGCGAACAAAGCGTAAAAGGCCGCCATCGGTCGGTTTTATCCCGCAGGGCCGGGCCGGGTACGCGGTCCTGCTGCTTCTCGTCGCACTCATTTTCGGGGGTGGGGGATCCGCTGCGGGTTTGGCCAATCTGGTTGTGCAATTGGCTGGCCTTGCCGTGCTTGCCCTCAACCGGCAGGCTATCTTTGCCTTTTTTGCGCAAGCTCCGAGAATGCCTGTCATTCTTGTCGCAGCTACGCTGCTGTTGCCTTTGCTGCAACTCCTGCCTTTGCCGCCTGCGATTTGGCAGTCCCTCCCGGGGCGCGACCTGGCGGTGCAATCCTATGACCTGATCGGGGTGCAAGGCGCGTGGCGCCCGTTCACGCTGAGCGTCAACCGAACGGCGATGGCCTTTTTCGCTCTTTTGCCTCCTTTGGCGATTCTGGTCCTGTCGTGGGATCTTCCGGAACGGCAGAAGCGCCTGATGCTTCAGGCGGTGGTTGTCGCCGGCATTATCGTCATGCTGCTTGGCGCCCAACAGCTTGCGACGAACAATCGGTTGCTGGTTTTCTATGACGAAGTCGCGGGATCCAGGAACTTGCAGGGCACCTTTGCCAATCGCAATACCGCCGGTCTCATGCTGGGTATCGCCCTTGTTGCACTTGTCGGCGCGGTTCCGTGGCATCGGGCTGGACCCGTATGGAAGCTTGGTTCAGTAGCCGTCGCGATCCTTCTTGTGATTGGTGTCGTGTTGACGGGGTCTCGCTCAAGCATGACGCTTCTGACAGTTCCGGCTTTGGTCGCAATATGGAATTGGTGGATCAGGAGGGGGGCTGCCCATAGCCGAAAGGTGGTCGTGGGAGCGGTGCTCGCCGTGGCGCTGGTGATTGGGGGTGGGAGTTTCTTGTTGAGCGGAAATCAGCGTGTCCACCAGAGTTTGACGCGTTTCGATTCCGTAGAGGATGAGGAGCGCCCGAAAATCTGGGCAGACACGGTTGTCGCCATCAAGCGCTATTGGCCGCTTGGGGCGGGAATTGGATCGTTTGACGAAGTCTTCCAGGTCGATGAAGCGCTTGAAAACGTCAGCCTCGGCCGCGCCGGACGTGCGCATAACGATTTTCTGGAGGTCACACTGGAATCCGGGATTATCGGAATTCTGCTGATCGGCGGCTGGATGGTTGCCGTGGCAACGCTCGGTTTTTCGGCGCGGCATGGAGGTGTGCCTCTTGCCGCTGTTGGCGTGTTGGTACAGCTGGCGCTTCAATCGCTCACTGACTACCCCTTGCGGAGTCAGACCTTGCTGTGCATTGCCGCCTTAATGTTCGCGTTGCTTCTGGGCACGCGAGAGGGAAGGCCTGCGCATGAGGGAGGCCTGCCCGATCGCATTTGAAGATTGACGCGGCAGTCAGCTGATCAGGCGAAGTTTTATTGTCCAAGCCGTGCAACCGGTGGTTGTCGGAAGCAGCCCTTACGGGGCGAGTGATGGGTCTCGTTCGGTCATGAACCGAAACAGAATATATGGCGGGAAGAAATCTTGAGTGACGCATATCTCGATAGGGACGATCTGGAGGGTTATCCCGCCGTTGAGGAAACGGGCCCGGATCTGACTGCCATACTGAAGATGGTAATGGGCGCCATGCGGCGCAATTGGGCTCTCATTGCAGGGGTGATCGCCACTGTTCTGGTGCTCGGCATTATTGTAACCTTGCTTGTCGCTCCCAAGTATAGTGCTCAGGTACGTGTCCTGATTGAAGATCAGGCAGATCAGATCATCGAAGGCACGGACCTGCAAAAGGTCAACAACGTCCAGGATACGGATCGCTTCCTTCAGACCCAGGTCGGCATTATCCAGAGCCGTTCGCTGGCGCAGAGCGTCGTCGAAAGCGGCCGTCTCAATCGCGACCCTGCGTTCTTCGAGGCGATGGGCGTGGAATTCCCCACCGAACAGGACCTCGCCGAAGTCGGCGGCAAGAAAACTCTCGACCAGCTTCGCAAGGAGGCCGCCATTGAGGCCCTCCTCGATAATCTGACTGTCGATCTTCCGCCGGACAGCCGCATCGTCTCGATCAGTGTCAGCAGCCGGAACGCCGCCTATTCTGCGAAGCTGGCCCAGCTATATGGCCAGCGCTTCATCGACCGCAATCTTGACCAGAAGTACAACAGCTCGTCCTACGCGCGTCGCTTCCTTTCCGATCAGCTCGACGAAGCACGGGAAAAGGTGACGCAGTCGGAGCGCGATCTGAACCAGTACGCGCGCGCGGCAGGGCTCATCCGTATCACCAGCCAAGGTGAGAACGGCAATGAGGAATCGGTACTTTCGGTTACCAACAGCACGCTCGTTCAGCTGAACGACGCTGCCTCCAAAGCGACCGCGGCGCGGATCGAGGCTGAGGACCGTTGGCATACGCTTGCGAATGCGGCGCCGCTTTCGATTCCCGAAGTCAACGCAAACCCCGCGATTTCGACGCTCGTCAGCGAAAAGGCCAAAGTCCAAGCCGATCTTGCCGAAGAGCAATCGCGCCACCGCGACGATTTCGTGACAGTCAAGTCGAAGAAGGCCGAGATTGCCGAATACGATCAGCGCATCAGCGTGATCGCGGATTCGCTCAAGAAGTCGGCCTGGCTCGAATATCAGGCAGCGCTCCAGCAGGAAAATTCCCTTCAGGCCCATGTCGGCAGCTTGCGCGGCGATGCGCTCAAGGAGCAGGATCGCGGTGTCCAGTATGCGGTGCTCAAGCGCGTGGCCGATACCAACCGGACGCTCTATGATACCCTGCTGTCGCGTTACAATCAGCTCAATGCGGCTGCCGGGGCATCGTCCAACAACCTGACGATCGTGGATCAGGCAGAGGTTCCCACCAAACCCTATTCGCCGCGATTGCTCATCAATGTGCTCATTTCGCTGGTGCTTGGCATCATCGTCGCGGCCGGCGCAGTGTTCCTGCGCGAAATCTTCGACGATACGATCCGCTCGCCCGACGATGTCGAGCGCAAGCTGGGCATGCCGCTTCTCGGGCTTATCCCGCTCGAGAAGGATGGCGATGTCGAGGCGCATTTCGGAGACCGTCGCTCGAAGGTCAGCGAAGCCTATCGCTCGCTTGTCACCAATCTGCGCTATTCGACCGCCACTGGTTTGCCGCACGTTCTGATGGTCACCAGTTCGCGGGAATCGGAAGGTAAATCGACGACCGCCCGTGCTGTCGCCAGCGATATCGCGCAGCTTGGCAAGCGCGTGCTGCTGGTTGATGCCGACTTGCGCCGTCCCACGCTTCACCGTGTGATGAGCGATCAGAAGGCCACCGGCCTTGCCGATGTGCTGACAGGCCAGAAGAGCTTTGACGACGCCGTTTACAGCTCCAACGTGCCGACGCTCAGCTACATGTCGGCGCTGCCGATGCCGCCCGATCCGGCGCTCATTCTGGCTGGTGAAGGTCTCTATGGCTTCATCGAAGAAGCGCGCAAGCGGTTCGATACTGTCGTTCTTGACTGCCCGCCGTTGCTTGGCTTGTCGGATGCCGCGCTGCTTGCCAACCATGCCGATGGCGTGCTGTTCGTGATCGACGCACTCGAATTCCATCGCGGTGCGGTCAAATCGGCGCTTCGCCGCCTTGCCCTGATCAAGGCGAACATTCTGGGCGTTGTGCTCAACCGCTTCGATCCGAAGGTCGGCGGTGACGATTACAGCTACTATACGTACAACTACTATAGCTACGGCGAAAAGCAGGACTGACCTGACCATGATGGCGGCGATCGGAAAGACTGCCTGGTTCGCAGGGTTTGCGATCGCCGCGGTCCTGGTCACGGGGCTCCAGCTCGACCGGGAGGCGCGGCAAGACAGCGCCGTGGCGTCCCGGGTTCCGGAGCCGTTCCGGTACTTCGCGCTGCAACCGCTGATTGACGATGCCTACGATCGCCATGACAGTGCGGCCGGTGTGGCACTGTCGCGCGAACTGATACGCCGCAGTCCCGTGCCTTCGGACGGACTCGCCCTGCTGGCCTACGGGCAGTTGCAAAAGGGCGACGAGAACGGCGCTGTCCAATCGTTGCTGCTGGCCGGTCAGCGCGGATGGCGCAATCGGTTCACGCAGGACATGCTGATCGTCATGGCGCTTCAGTCACGGGAATGGAGCGTAGCGGCCCAGCGGAGCCTCGCCCTCTGGCGCGTCGGCATCACCGATGATCGCCTGAAGGACATGACCGCGCAGCTTCTGTCCGAACCGGACGGCGCCAAGGCTTTCGCAAATCAGCTTGGCCAGGAAAAGAATTGGGCCACTGCCTTCATATCCTGGGCCGGAGAAACGTTGGCGGACGGTCCGCTGACCCAGACCGTTGGCGCGATGGCCCGTCACGGTGCGCGGGTCGATTGCGCGGCGCTCTCGGCAACGTTGCCCGGCCTTGTCCGCGAAGGACGAGTGGGCGCGGCGGTGATCCTGTGGCAGGACCTCTGCGCGGCGGGGCGGATGACGAAGGCGAACGACTTTGCCTTCAGAAGCGATGCCGAAGGCAGCCTTCCCGGCCCGTTTGATTGGCAATATCCCGAAGTGGACGGCATGGAGCGGGAGTTCGTCTCGCAAGGCACCGGTATCGCAATCCGCTACACCAACCGGAATGCGGCACGTGGTCCGATCGCCACGCGCAACGCGGCTTTTCCGGCAGGTGGTTATGCGGTCACGATCGACGCCGATGCCAAGGGTGAGGCGGGTTTCCGGCCGCTCGTGCTCAGGGTTACCTGCTTCGCTCCGACTGGCGAGGGGGGCACCCTTGCCGATCTGGATCTGCATTCGGCGGCGAACGAATTCACCGTTCCCGCGCAGGACTGCACCTCGCAGCAACTGACGCTCATGACCGGTCGCGGCGAAGGTTCAATCCGCTCGGTTACCGTCCGGCCGCTCTGACCAAGCCCGCTCTGACCGGGATCGGTCAGGAGCGGGAGAAATGGTGCAGGATCTGGGCGTCGAGCGGCTGCACGAAGTGGACGGCCAGATTGGTGTCATCCCGGCGCGTCGCCCTGGCTGCGAGCGGGCCTATCGCACCGATCCACAGGCTCAGGTCGCCTTCCATGTCGACAACCGGCAAATCGGTTTCAACCGCGCAGCTGCGGCTGGCTAGTTCCGATATGCGCACGATCGTCGTCTCGCCGGAGCGAACGCATTCGCCGTAAAGAACTTGGCCCATCATCTCACCATGTCGCCCGCTTCTTCGGGCTTTCCAGTGTACTATAGAACGTCCGGGCATCTTGCCGATGGCCCGATTCCCGTCGTCCACACCCTCTCGATATCCAACTTAGTGGTCAGATTGGTTGCAGGCGAGGGATGTTTTGGCGGTACCACGAATTTTCCCGGTGGACCCGTGCCGGGCCTGCGACGGTCGGTTCCTACGCCGTCTGGTCCTGTGGTTCGCTGGAATCTTCGGGAGAAGCATCGTCCAGCAGGGGCGGGGCCTCATCGCCGAATAGGGCGCTCACGAAATCCTGCCGCCAGCGGCGCACATCGTGATCGCGCACGGAAGCGAGCAATTTCCGGTGCCGTTCGCGGCGTTCATCGAGCGGCATTTCGAGCGCGCGCTTGATAGCCTCGCTGACATGCTCGATCGAGTGCGGGTTGACCAGCAGCGCATCCTTCAACTGATGCGCCGCCCCGGCGAATTGCGAAAGGATCAGCACACCGGGATTCTCGGGATCCTGCGCGGCGATATATTCCTTGGCGACAAGGTTCATGCCGTCGCGCAGCGGCGTCACGAGACCGATGTCGGCGGCGCGGTAGAACCCGGCAAGTTGCTCGCGCGGATAGCCACGGTTGACGTAGCGGATCGGCACGAAGGCGACGTCCGCATAGGCGCCGTTGAGGTGGCCGGTCTTGCGCTCCAGATCCTCGCGGATCATCTGGTAGCTGGCGACATCCCCGCGTGACGGCGGCGCGATCTGGAGCAGCACCGCGCTGCCCGCCTGTTCGGGATTATCGGCCAGGAAGCGGCCGAAGGCTTCCATCCGCTCGCCCAGGCCCTTCGAGTAATCGAGCCGGTCGACGCCGATCAGGATCTTGCGCCCGCGCACGCTCTGCTTGAGACGGTCGTGCGCGTCGCGCGCCTCGGGACCGGCGGCGCCCTCGACGAATTCGTCGAAATCGATGCCGATCGGGAAGGCGCGGGCGACCACGCGGCGGCCCTGATAGTCGATCGAATTGTCGGGATTGACCTTCAGGCCCATCTCTTTCTGGACATAGTGCAGGAAGCTTTCGAGCCACTCGGAGGTCTGGAAGCCGATCACGTCGAATTCCAGCATCGAGGCCACCAGCCGCTCGTGCAGCGGCAGCGAGACCAGCAGCCGCGTCGGCGGCCAGGGCGTGTGGAGGAACAGGCCCATCCGGTTCTTCACACCCTTCTGCCGCAGCATCGAGCCCAGCGGCAGCAGATGGTAGTCATGGACCCAGACAAGGTCCTCGCCCTCGATCAGCGGCAGCACGGCATCGGCGAAGCGCTCGTTCACACGCTCGTAGCCTTCGCCGAAATTGCGGTCGTACTCGGTCAGGTCGATCCGGTAGTGGAACAGCGGCCAGAGCGTGCGGTTGGCATAGCCGTTGTAGTATTCGTCGATGTCCTGCGGTTCGAGGTCGATCGTGGCCGTGGTGATCCCGTCGTTGCGCTGCATGTCGAGGTGGCCGGTGAATTCGTCGGTCTCCTGGCCGGACCAGCCGAACCAGATGCCGCCATGTTCCAGCAGCGCGGCATTGAGCGCCACCGCAAGTCCCCCTTGTGCCCCAGCGGCACCCGCCGCCTTGGGCACCGAGACCCGGTTCGAAATGACGATCAATCTACTACTCATTGCATTATCCCCAGTAGCGCGCCTCCTGACGCGCTCTTGTGGAACGGGCGTTAGCGCCAGTCCCGCCACGACCGGGACAGTTGCCCGGCGCAGTTGATGATACCGACCAGCGAATAGGTCTGCGGAAAGTTCCCCCACAGCTCGCCGGTCTCGAAATCCATGTCTTCGGACAGCAGGCCGGACCGGGTCCGATGGGCCAGCATCGCCTCGAACAGGCGTCGTGCCTCCTCGTCCTGCCCGGACCGGTGGAGCGCCTCGATCAGCCAGAAGGTGCAGATATTGAAGGCGGTTTCGGGCAGGCCGAAATCGTCCTCGCTATCGTAGCGCAGCATGTGCTCGCCGCGCCGCAGGGCCTTCTGCACGGCGGCCAGCGTTGCCTTGAACCGGGGATCGTCGGCCGCGACGAAGCGCAGTTCGACCATCTGCAACAGGCTGGCGTCGAGCTGGTCCCCGCCGAAGGTGGCGGCATAGTGGCCGCCGGCGCCGCCATCGTCGAAATCGGGCCCTTCGATCGTGTGCCAGCTCTGCTCGTCGATGTTCCGGCGCACGGTTTCTGCGCGCTCCCGCCACAAGTCCGCACGCTCGTGCAGGCCCAGATGCTCGGCGGCATTGGCAAGGCGGTCGCAGGCGGCCCAGCTCATCACGGTAGAATAGGTATGGACCGCGGTGCGTGTGCGCAGTTCCCACAGGCCCGCGTCGGGCTGGTCGTGGGTCTTCCAGGCCAGTTCGCCGACTTGTTCGAGGCTGGCGAAATCGTCTGCCGAGGCCATCCGCAACAGGCGCTGGTCGGAGAAAGCCTGGATCGCCGGCAGGACGATCTGGCCGTAACAGTCGTTCTGCACCTGATAGTAGGCGGCATTGCCCACGCGCACCGGGCCCATGCCGCGATAGCCGGGTAGGTCCGGCGCTTCCCACTCGATGATCTCGCGCGCGCCGCTGACCGCATAGAGCGGCTGGATCGCGCCGCCTTCGGCATCGTCGATGATATTGCGCAAGTAGCCGAGGTACTTTTCCAGCACGTCCAGCGCGCCCAGATCGTTCAGCGCCTGTACGGTGTAATAGGCATCGCGGATCCAGCAGTAGCGATAGTCCCAGTTGCGCTGGCTGCCGGGCGCTTCGGGAATCGAGGTGGTCAGCGCGGCGACGATCGCGCCGGTATCCTCATGCTGGCAGAGCTTGAGGGTGATCGCCGCGCGGATCACCGCGTCCTGCCAGTCGAGCGGGGTGGCGAGCCCGCGCACCCACAGCCGCCAGTAGTCGCTGGTATGGCGCAGCATCGATTCCAGCCGGTGCTCGACATCGCCGTCGAAGGGCTCGTCGGGGCCGAGGAAGAAATGCAGCGGGGTTTCGAGGCGGAAATAGCGCTCGTCCTGCACGTAGCCGATCGGGGCATCGGTGGTGAGACGCATGGTATTGCGCTCGACAAGGTAGCGGATGTGGTTGGAACCGCGCGTCGTGGCGGCCATTTGCGCTCCGTAGCCGCTCATCGGCGTCAGCAAGCAGCGGATGCGCGGCGATCCGCTGACCGGGCGGACGATGCGCGCATAGGCGACCGGCCGGTACATCCGCCCCATGCGTTCGTGGCGGGGGCAGAAATCGATCACGTCGACCGCGCCGCCGGTCGCATCCTCAAGCCGGGTGACGAGGATCGGGGTGTTACGCAAGTAGCCCTGGTGGACGGTGGCCTGGTTCTCCAGCTCGAAGCGCCAGGTGCCGGCGTCCTGCCCGGTTTCGCCGCGCAGGAGGGCACAGAACGTGGGATCGCCGTCCACGCGCGGCACGCAGCCCCAGACCAGCGCGCCCGATGTATCGATAAGGCCGGAGACCTGACAATTGCCGATGGGCCAGAGTTCAAGCGCGCTCATGCCGGGACATTCTCCTGCCTTGTGGCCCCAAGGGCCTCTTCGAGCCAGCGATGGACGGCGCCGACGGTGTCGAGGCGCCATGTCGCCGCCGTTGCGCGCATCGGACCCACCAGCACACCGTGGCCGCCAAGGCGGATAACGGCGGCGAATGCGTCTTCGTCGGTCACATCGTCGCCCACGAACAATGCCTGCGAGCCTGCGAAAGGCGGCGTTCCCATGAACCGGGCGACCGCGCTGCCCTTGTCCGATCCCGGCATGGCGAGTTCGATGACTTGCTTGCCGTGCTTGAGGGCAAGGCCAAGCTCGTCGCCCAGCGCGCCCGCGCAGGCGAGCAGCGGTTCGAGCGCCTCGGGATGGCGGCGATAGTGGACGGCGATGCTGTGGGGCTTGGGTTCGACCAGCAGGCCGCCGTTGTCCTGTGCGAAGGCGGTGAGCCGGTCGACCACCAGCGGCGGGAGCGGGGCGGCGAGCGCCAGGGGCTCGTGCTGCCCGGCGGGGCGGAATTCGCCGCCGTGCGATCCGGCAACGGCCACCTCAAGCGGGCCCACCAGCGCTTCTATCGACGCGATCGAGCGTCCCGTCACCAGCGCGAGCCGTCCATCGAGGGCGTCGGCAATCCGTGCGATCAGGCTGGGCAGGGTGGTCGCCACCACCACGTCGTCCGGATGGTCGGCGATCTCTACCAGCGTGCCGTCGAAATCGAGAAAGAGCGAGGGCGGCGGTGCGCCGATGCGCGCGAAACGCAAGGGCGGCGGCGGCGGGAGATCGCGCCGGATCTCGCCATGGTCCGCCGGAGGAACGCGTTCGCTCGGGCTGGTCATTGGCGGCAGTCTCTCACTTCGCAGCGGCAATGGCCACCCCTTGAAAAGCCGTGGCGCAACGAAGGCGGTTTGAGAAAATGGGCGCAGAATTCGGCGCGGATAAAGGCATGGTGGGGGCAACGCACCGGCACCGAATAGGTTCCGCTTACAGCTGCGTGCGACAGGCCGCGCCGCCGGGAGCAAATCGCGGTTGCAACACGTTACTCACCCGGTATCACCAGTGGCCCGTGACGCGGCCTTCATCGAGTACATCACGCCCCATGCCCCAGATAGTTCCGGTCATTCTCTGCGGCGGCAACGGTACGCGGCTGTGGCCGCGCAGCCGTGCCGACCGTCCCAAGCCGTTCCTGCCGCTGGTGGGCGAGACCACGCTGTTCGAGGCAAGCCTCGCGCGCTGTCCGGCGGCGCAGGGCTTTGCCGCGCCGGTGGTGGTGACGGGCGCCAAGCACCTCGAACATGTCGAGGCGCAGCTGGCCGGCGCGCCGGGGGCGACCGTGATCGTCGAGCCTGCCGCGCGTAACACTGCGGCCGCCATCGCGCTGGCCGCCTGCCGCCTGCCCGAGGACGCGGTGATGCTGGTCTGCCCGAGCGACCACCATATCGGCCGTCCCGAGGTCTTCGCCGATGTCGCCTGCGCGGCGGCGGCGCTGGCTACCGAAGGCTGGCTGGTCTCCTTCGGCATCGAGGCGACCCGGCCCGAGACCGGCTTCGGCTACCTGAAGCGCGGCGAGCCCATCGAAGGCACGTCCGGTTTCCGCACCGCCCAGTTCGTCGAGAAGCCCGACCTCGCCCGTGCGCAGGCCTTCCTTGAGGACGGCAACTACGCCTGGAACGGCGGCATCTTCGCCTTCCGCGTGGGCGACTTCATGGCCGAACTCGCCGCACACCGGCCCGAGATCGCCGCCAAGGTCCGCGAAGCGGTCGAGAAGGGCGCGGCGGACGGCCACCGCTTCCATCCCGATGCCGCCACTTTCGCGGACGTCGAGAGCGATTCGGTCGACTATGCGGTAATGGAGAACACCAGTCGCGCCGCCATGGTGCCTGCCGACATGGACTGGTCGGACATCGGCAACTGGCAGGCGCTGCACGACGCGCTCGACCGTGACGGCAGCGGCAATTCGGTGCGCGGTGCGGGCGATGCCGAACTGGTCGACTGTACCAATGTGCTGGTCGACAGCGACGGGCCGCGTGTCTCGGTGATCGGGCTGTCGAACGTGGTCGTCGTGATTGACGGGAACGAGGTGCTCGTCACCACCGTTGAAGGCGTGCAGAAAGTCGGCAAGCTTTCCGGCGCCGTGAATCAGTAAGACGCCAATTGTCCCCCGATTGCCACGGATTCGGCGCAAAGGGGATTTTCAAGTCATGCGTCCGGTGGCAGGTGCGCGCACCAGATGGCTCCGCCAAGTGCTCCGAATTACAGGGACAGACCGGAAATGAAGAAACTCGTTGCCTTCGATCTCGACGGTACGCTGGCCAAGAGCAAGCAGCCGCTCACCGACGAGATGGCCGAGGCGATGGCCCGGCTGCTTCAGGTCACCGATGTCGCCGTGATCTCCGGCGGCGACTGGCCGCAGTTCGACAAGCAGGTGGCAAGCCGTCTCCCGGCCCATGCCGACCGCAAGCGCCTGTGGCTGATGCCGACTAGCGGGGCCAAGCTCTACGTTCACGGCGACGGTGCCTGGAACCCGGTCTATGCCGAGCTTTTCACCGATCAGCAGAAGCGCGAGATCCTCGACGCTTTCGACGCAGCGCTGGCCGCCACCGGCTTCACGCCCGAGGAAACCTGGGGCGAGCGGATCGAGGATCGCGGCAGCCAAATCACGTTCTCGGCGCTGGGACAGCAGGCGCCGCTCGAAGCCAAGGAAGTCTGGGACCCGAATTTCGCCAAGCGCAAGGTGATCCAGGCCGACCTCATGGCACGCCTGCCCGGCGTTTCGGTCAATCTCGGCGGGGCGACCTCGGTCGATGTGACGCAGCCTGGCGTCGACAAGGCCTGGGGCCTTCAGCGTCTGTCCGAGCGCGGCAGTTTCACCCATGCGGAGATGCTGTTCATCGGCGATGCCATCTTCCCGGGCGGTAACGACTACCCGGCCAAGACCATGGGTCTGGATACCATCTGTGTGCGCGATCCGGCCGATACGCTCAACGTCATCGACGCCATCGTCGCCTGCCAGAAGTAAGCGCGCGCGCATTTTCCACCGGATGGGGGAGGGTTCCTTCGTCCGGTATGGCGCCAGCGGCGGACGTCTTGTAGTGCCGGACATGCCGGTTTTTCGCTTCGACTGCTGAAAATCTTCGGTTTATCCCGGAATGTGCAGTTGCAGCACTATCTCGTTGACGTGGCCGGCCGGGCCCTCAATAGAACACATGATCCCGGGCTGCGGGCGGCCTTGGCGCGCGCTTTCCCGTGATTGAATACACTGATAACGTGAGTGACCTACATGAAGATCGCGGTTTTTGGCCTTGGTTATGTTGGTCTCTCCAACGCCGTGTTGCTGGCGCAGCATAATGAGGTCTTTGCCGTCGATATTTCGGCGGAACGGGTGGCGATGCTCGCTGCCAGAAAATCCCCGATCGCGGATCCGGAGCTTGAGACGTTCCTTGCGGAAAGGTCGCTCAACCTCACGGCCACGCTGGATCAGGCGGAGGCTCTGAAGGGCGCGGACTACGTCATTGTCGCCACACCCACCAATTACGATGCGGACACGAACAAGTTCGACACATCGTCGGTCGAAGTGGTGATCCAGAGCGCGGCAAAGCTGAACCCTACTGCGACCATCGTGGTCAAATCCACCATCCCGGTCGGCTTCGTCGATGATGTGCGTGAGCGCTATCGGACCGATCAGGTGATTTTCAGCCCCGAGTTTCTCCGCGAAGGGCGTGCCCTGCACGACAACCTTTACCCGTCCCGCATCATCGTGGGCGAACGCTCTGAACGTGCGCGCATTTTCGCCGATCTGCTCCTTGGCGGGGCGGAGAAGAAGGACGTTGAAGTCCTCTTCACGGACACCCGCGAGGCCGAGGCGATCAAGCTGTTCGCCAACACCTACCTCGCCATGCGGGTGGCGTTTTTCAACGAGCTGGACAGCTACGCCATCGCGGGCGGCATGGACACGCGCCAGATCATCCAGGGCGTCGGCCTCGATCCGCGTATCGGCATGCACTACAACAATCCCAGCTTCGGCTACGGCGGGTACTGCCTTCCGAAGGATACCAAGCAGCTGCTGGCGAATTATTCGGAGGTTCCGCAGAACCTCATTCGCGCGATCGTGGATGCCAATCGCACCCGGAAGGACTTCCTGGCTGACCAGATCATCGCTCGGAAGCCGAAGAAGGTCGGCGTTTTCCGGTTGGTTATGAAGGCGGGATCGGACAATTTCCGCCAGTCTTCGATCCAGGGCATCATGAAGCGCATCAAGGCCAAGGGCATTGAGGTCGTGATCTACGAACCGGCGATGACTGAGGAAGAATTCTACAATTCCAAAGTCGTGCGGGATCTCGATGCGTTCAAGCGCGATGTCGACGTCATTATCGCCAATCGCATGACCGGCGAAATCGAAGACGTGATGGACAAGGTTTTCTCTCGCGACTTGTTTGGCGCGGACTGATCTGCGGTGTGTGGGTACGCTTGTCGGAGTGGGGATTGCCTGCTGCGCGCCCGACAGGCGCCTCGTTCTCGGCGTTTTGAGGTCGGCCTACAGTGATTGCGCCAAGGCGAAGACAGCCAGCGCGCCCCAGAACACCAGCGGCACGAACAGGCAGATCAACGCGCCCAGTCGCCGGCCGCGCCGTTGGCCAAGGTTGTGGGCGGTTGCGAACACATCGTCGTTGTCGGCCTGGATATCCGGCCGCCGCCATGTCGGCCGCCCATCGCGTGGCATGGCGAGGCTAGGCACATTGCCGCGCGGGGTCGATCTAGCCCATCTGTGATCGTTCATCACGTATCTCCGCGATAGCGATGCAACCGGTCGACTCGGTTTACGTCCCGGGGCGACAGCATCTTATCTCAACTAATATAGTAGAGAAAAGGAATATGAGACGTGCCGAGGCCGTGGGGCGTCCGGTCGACGGTTATCGCGCGGCATTTTCCGCCCGAGAGTGAGCCGGTAAAATCTTCGGGGACTTCAGTCCGGGCCGTTCACGCCATCTTGGCAGCGTAGATCAGCCGGCCGGTGCCGAGGTGGTTGAAGGCCTGGTTGAGCAGGCTGTCCCCCACCGCAAGGCAGCCCTGGCTGCGGCCGAGCTTGCCGTGCGCGCCGATCATCGTCGGCTCGGCATACCAGGCCCCATGGATGACGATGGCGCGTTCCAGCGCGTTGTCATTGGTCTGGTCGAGCCCGATCAGCCGCTGCGAGCGGCCATGGTGGCCGAAATAATAATCGCCGGTCAGGAACGCACCCTCGCTGGTGGCGTTAGAACCGGGACTGTTCGAGAAACGCTGGAGCCAGCCGGTGTGCCCCGGGTCCGAGCCGCTGCCGTGCGCGACGTGCAGCGACGCGGCCGTCCCGTTGGCAAGGTCGATAAGATGAAGCCGCGGATCCGATGAGGATACCGCGAAGTCGACAATACCGATGCGGTCGCGCTGAGCGCGACCGGAATGCCGGTCGAGCGCGGACAGGGCGGCGGCGTAGAGCCCGGGCGCCATCGCGGGATGGAGTTCGGGAATCGTGCGGGGCGCGGCGGGGACGGTTGGCGCCACCCCGCCTATTGTCGCCGGACCCATCGGCAAAGAGCCGGGAGGGGGCGAACCGGGCACAGGAAAGCCGCCTGAACCGAGGGTTGAGGCGGATATTGCGCTGACCGCAGTCGAGGAACTCGCCGCAAATGCCGTCGCGGCGACGATGAAGTTACGTCGGCTGAATCTCATATCGTCGTCCCAATAGGCCAGATTCATCGACAACGTCTTGGAGAGATTCACATAAATCGGCACAACGTGCTGTATTCGCGTCCTTGCCCCGAAAACTCCAGGAAACCCTCGCATGACTGCTAGCCGATCCGGTCCGCCCACCAGCGACGAGTATCGCAAGGCCGTTTCGGCGATTATCCGGAGCATTCAGAAAGGGCAGGGGCTGAACGACCGGCAATTGGCCGATCAACTCGGATGTTCGCCCGGCACGATCCGCAATGCGAAGTCGGAAGCGACCAGCCTCGATCCCATCCTCCTGCTGGCGATAGAGCGGGGTTTCGGTCCCGGTGCCATCGACCGGTGCCTTGCGCTGGCGCAAGTGCGGGCGGTGGCTTTGCCGGAGCGGGTGATCGGCGTCGACCCGATCCTCGCGCTGGTGGAGGCGTTGCACCGACTGGTCGAGGCGCAGGCGGTGGACAGCGACGGGGGCAAGCGAATCACGCGCGCGGAACTGGGCAAGATCCTGCCTGAACTGCGGCAGGGCCGGGCCTCGCTCGACGCGCTGATCGCGCGGGCCGACGACGGCAAGAGTTGATGCCCGGTCATGGGGCGGGACATTCTCGCCCGCTTCCCGTAAGTGACCGTGAGATTGCAGGAATTTTACGGACGCCGAGTCGATGCCCGCGTTTTATCTGACATGGATCGCGGTGCTGCTTGCCGGATTTGGTGCGCGCGATCAGGTGACCGTGGCGGGGCTCGCCCGGCGGCAGGGCGCGCGGCCCGGCGTCCTTATGGTCGCATTGGCCTGCGCGGTGCTGACGGCGGCCATCGCGGCATGGGCGGCGAGCGTGTTGCTCCTACAGCTTCCGCCTCCGGCGCGCGCGATCTTCGCGGGGATGGCTTTGGCTTTGGCGGGCGCCGAACTCATGTTGCTCGTCCCCCGGCGTGACCCGAAGGAGCCCACGAACTCGCTGGGCGCGCTGGCGCTGGTGGTCTTCGCACAGCAACTGACCGATGCAGCACGGTTCCTCGTCTTCGGCCTCGGCGTCGGCCTTGCCGCGCCTTATGCGGCGGGCGCGGGCGGGGCGCTCGGCGGCGCGGTTCTGGCCGGGCTCGCCTGGGCCTGCCCGCAGGCGCTGGACTTCAAGGGACTGCGCACGGTCAGGCGAGCGCTCGGCGGCGTGCTGCTCTTGGCGGCAATCGTGCTGTTTCTGCGGGAATTCTCACTGCTCTGATCGGAAATCGCGTTCGAAGCGGGCTTCTCTTCATACGTTCACCACTCTACATTCCACCACGACGGACCAACGAGGAAACCAGGCATGACTTCCAAGGACGACAATTCGAAGGCCGCGCTGATCGACAGCCTGAACGGGCTGCTGGCCGATACTTTTGCGCTCTACGTGAAGACCAAGAACTTCCACTGGCACGTCAAGGGCCCCCAGTTCCATGACCTGCACTTGCTGTTCGATACGCAGGCGACCGAGATCTTCGGCCTGACCGACCTGATTGCCGAACGCGTGCGCAAGCTGGGCGGCAAGACGCTGACCTCTATCGGCGCGATCGGTGCCAAGACCTCGATCGCCAATCAGGACGACACCTCGCTGGACGCGATGGCGATGGTCAAGGAACTGTTCGAGGACAATTCCGCCTATGTCGCGACGCTCAAGGCGACCAAGGAACTGGCCGGTGAGGCCGGTGACAATGCCACCGACGGCATCATCGACGACTGGACCGATCAGGCCGAACAGCGCGCCTGGTTCCTGCGCGAGATCATTGCCTGATTATCGTTTTCAATGATTGCTTTTTGACAGGCATGGGGGGTGCTAGGCTCCTCCCATGCCGAAGCTTGAAATCATCGAAAACGCCGACAATGCGGTGATCGCCCAATGGTTTGCCGAGCGCCTGAAAGCCGCGCTCGCCACCAGTCCTGATGACATCGCGATCACCGTTCCCGGCGGTTCCACACCATTCCCGATCTTCGACCTGCTCGCGAAGGAGGATATTCCCTGGCACCGCATCGCGGTGTGGCCGGGCGATGATCGCATCGTCGACGAGGATCATCCTGCCAGCAATGTCGGCAAAATTCGCGCTCGTCTGGAGCCAGTGGGCGCGCGGATCGTACCGCTGGCAGAGGATGCGCAGCCGCCGCACTTCGCTATCGCCTGGCTCGGCATGGGCGGGGATGGTCACATCGCCTCGCTGTTCCCCAATACAAATCCGCAGATCGATGATCCTTACGCGGTGCGCCGGCTTACCCCCGATCCGCTCCCGCCCGAGGCGCCGTTTGATCGCGTCAGCCTCACCATCCCCGCGCTGACGGACAGCGACGAGATCGTTTTCGTGATTCGCGGCGACGACAAGCGCGCGATTTTCGAGGACGCGGTGAAGGGCGGCCACGACCTGCCTGTCGCCCGGCTGCTGCGCGCGGCGCGACACAAGGTCACCTGCTTCTGCTGAACTTCCTGCCCGCCGGCCTCCATCGGGCCCTCTATCGGGTGGCGCACCGGGCGCGGATGGTCGTGTGGTCGATCCGTCGCCCCCGGCTTGAAGGCGTGCGGGTGCTTGCGTTCGACCCGCAGGGCCGGATCCTGCTGCTGCGCCATTCCTACGGTTCGGGAAAATGGATGCCGCCGGGCGGGGGGATGAACCGGGCGGAAGATCCGCTGGCGGCCGGCATGCGCGAATTCGTCGAGGAAACGAGCTGCGAGTTGCTCGGCGGCAAAGTCCTGCTGACCATCGACGAGGACCTGCAAGGGGCCAGCAACCGCGTTCATATGGTGGCGGGGCATGTCGAAGGTACGCCGCGCGCCGATGGGCGTGAGATCGTGGAAGTCGCCTTCTTCGCGCTGGATGCGCTGCCAGAGGCGATGCCGGCCGGGCTTGCCCGCAAGATCGGCGAATGGGCGCTTCAGATGAGGGACGCCTGAGCAGGCGGATTTCGGATCACAGCAGCGAAAGTTGGCCGCCGCGTGTTTCGCGGACCTCTTCCTCGCCCCGTTCGAGAGCGGAGAGGGTCAGGCCCATCAGCCGGATCGGCTGGGGCAGGGGCATCAGGTCTTCCAGCAGGGCGTGGCCGATTGCGCCGAATTCGGCCTTGTCGGCAACGAAATGGTGCAATGACCGGGCGCGAGTGAGCGTGGTGAAATCGGCGTAGCGCAGCTTCAGCGTCACGGTGCGGCCGCGCGTGTCGGCGCGCTCGATGCGGGTCCAGACGATCTCGATGATATCGTCCATGGTCGTATCGCGCGGATCTGCTCGCTGACTTGCCGGTAGACGTCGAAGCGGGCCTTCCGGAAGATCAGATCCGGGCAGAGCCGCATGGCCCGGGCCGAGGGCATGGCCGAGCGCACGCCGAACTTGCGCGCCTCGTAACTGGCGGCGGCGACCACGCCGCGCTGCGAGGAGCCGCCCACCGCCACGGGCTTGCCGCGCAATGAAGGATCGTCGCGCTGTTCGACGCTGGCGAAAAAGGCATCCATGTCGACGTGGATCACCTTGCGCAGGCCGTCGGCTTCCTCCTCTTCGCGTGCATGTTCGGCCGATGGCATGGACCTGTTATAGCGGCGTGGTGGGCGGGCTCCATATGAGTCTGGCCCGATGAAATCTAATGCATCAAATTCCGTCATCCCCGCGAAGGCGAGGATCCGCTTGTTCTTTTTTTAGGACGCAGAGACGCAGAGAGAACGGCGGATTGCTGCACGGTCTTTCTGCGTGAACTCAAGAAAAGCGGGGCCCCCGCCTTCGCGGGGGCGACGGGGAGAGAGGTGCGCCTGATACGAAAACGCCCGCCGGTCTCCCGGCGGGCGTTTTTGTTTTGTCGGAAGAGCGGTGCTTAGCGCAGGCGCACCGGCACGAATGCCGGGGACTGGCCGCGCGGCTGGACGCGCAGCAGGATCGCGCTGCGGCCGTCTGCCTTGGCGGCCTTGATCACGTTCTCCAGATCCGCCTTCGTGTTGACCGGCTGATTGTTCGCCGAGAGAATGATGAAGCCGCGGGCAAAGCCCTTCTGGCCGGCATCCGAGCTGGGATCGACCGAGACGATGACAAGGCCCTTGGTCCCTTCCGCAGCGCCAAGCTGGCGGGCGATCGGCGCGGTGAGCGGGGTCACCGAAAGGCCGGTTGCCTTCTCGATCACGCCCTGCGCCTGCTGCGCGGGCGGATTGTTGAAGGCGTCGCTGTCCTGATCGCCGCTGTTGTCGTCGAAGTTCTGGCTCTGGGCCAGATCATCCTCGCTCGGGCGCTGGTCGATCGTGGCGGTCACCGTCATGTGGCGGCCGTTGCGGATCAGTTCGATGGGAACCTTGGTGCCCGGCGGTGTATTGGCGACGATGAACGACAGGCTCTGGTCGCGCGTCACTTCCTTGCCGCCAACCTTCACCACCACGTCGCCGGCCTGGATGCCCGCCTTGGCGGCGGCACCATCGGCGACGACGCTCTGGATGAACTCGCCCTTGTTGTGCTCAAGGCCCAGCGAATCGGCGAGGTCTTCGTTGAGCTGCTGGATCTGCACGCCCAGGTAGCCGCGCTGGATCTTTTCACCCTTGATGAGCTGGTTGACGATCGGCGCGGCGATCTCCGAGGGGATCGCGAAGCCGATGCCGACACTGCCGCCGGTGGGCGAGAAGATGGCGTTGTTGATGCCGATGACCTGCCCGTTCATGTCGAACATCGGGCCGCCCGAATTGCCGCGGTTGATCGAGGCGTCGGTCTGGAGATAGCGGTCGTAAGCGCCGCCGGCGCCGGTGTTGCGGTACACGGCCGAGACGATGCCCGCCGTAACCGTGCCGCCCAGGCCGAACGGGTTGCCGATCGCGACCACCCAGTCACCCACGCGCGCCTTGGAGCTGTCTCCGAACTTCACGAAGGGCAGCGCCTTGGGGGCAGTGATCTTGAGCACCGCAAGGTCGGATGCGGCATCCTTGCCGATCAGCTTGGCGGGAAGCTCGGTACCGTCGGGCATGATGACCGTGATCGATTCGACCTCGCCCTTGCCCTCTGCGGTGATCACGTGGTTGTTGGTGACGATGTAGCCATCGGCCGAAATGATGAAGCCCGAACCGAGCGACTGCGCCTCACGCGTTTGCGGGGCACCGCTGCCGCCGCCACCGCCGCCGCCGAACAGGCCTTCGAACGGCGTGCCCGCGAAGGGGTTGTTGCCGCCGCCCTGCACCTGCACGCGCTGACGCGTCGAGATGTTCACGACGGCGGGCGCGAGTTGTTCGGTCAGGTCGGCGAAGCTGGCCGGAGCGCCGGATCGCGGGGCGACGCGGGCGATCTGGCTGGCTTCGTTCTGCGCAACCTGGGCCCCGGCAGGATAGCCTGTGACGAGGGTGAGCGTGGCGCCTCCGAGCAGGAGCGCGGTGGTCAATCCATAAGCGTATCGCACGGGCTTCACGTCCTTTGATTCCTCCATCCTGGCGGGGGTGCCGGATCAACGTCCTGTCGACACCGGTCCCGATTGACGCTTGGTGAGCTTAACCGGGTTTGAATGGTGTCTAATGCGTGAGGCCGTTGGGCGAAAGCCCCGACCGGTTGATGGCTCGGGAAGCCTTATGGTTCCCGGAAATGCTGAAGATACGCGTTATCCGGCGAAAGCAGAATGGTCTTTCCGGCCTCGCCCTTGGCGAACGAGATCGAATAGCTCTGCATCGCGCGGTAGAAGTCGTAGAACTTGGGATCCTTGCCGAACGCGTCGGCATAGATCCGCGCGGCCTGCGCCTCGGCATCGGCGCGGATGATCTGCGCGTCCTTCTGGCCCTGCGCGGTGATCGTCTTGGCCTCTTCCTGACGGGCCGCCTGCATGCGGGCGAAGGCGCTTTCGAGCGCGCCCTCGGGAAGGTCGGCGCGCTTGATCTGCACGTCCACGACTTGCGCGCCATATTCGCGCGCCTCGCGGTCCAGCCCGTCGCGGATATGGGCCATGGCCTCACCGCGCTCGGCAGTGAGCAGCGATTCGAACGTCCGCTTGCCCAGCTCCTGGCGGACCACCGAGGAGAGGATCGGCTGAAGCTGTTCGGTCACACCCTCGGTCGTGCCGGCGGTTTGCACCATCTTCACCGGATCGATGATGCGGAAGCGCGCGAAGGCATCCACGTTCAGGCGCAACTGGTCGGTGGAGAGGACCTGCTCCTGCTGCATGTCCACCGAAAGCAGGCGCTTGTCGATGCGCACCGCGCGCTCGAAGACCGGGATGCGCCAGTGGATGCCGGCATCGGTGGCGCCGAACGGCGCGCCGGGAACATAGGCGTTGAACACGCGGTCCGGGCTGCCGGAGCGCACGATCACGACCTGCTCGGTCTCGGGCACCACGATCACGCTCAGCATCGCGCCGATCACGACCGCGCCAAGGGCGATCCAGGCCGGCTTGTAGTCTTGCCAGATGCTGTTCATCACTGGCCTCCCTGCGTGGCGGAAGCGGTCGGCCCGGCCGTGACGGTGATGTCACCGGCGGCCGGATCGGCACGGCGCTTCATCTCGGGAAGCGACAGGAAGCTGTTCATGTTCTTGGGTTCGGCGACAATGGTGTCGTTGTCGGAGATCACGCGTTCCATCGTTTCGTAGTACATGCGGCGCCGCGTCACTTCGGGCGCGAGCTTGTATTCCTCGTAAACCTTGTCGAACTGCGCGGCATCGCCCTGGGCGCGGGCGATCACCTGCTGGGCGCTGGCGCGCGCGTTTGAACGGTCGCGGTCGGCCTCCTGCTGGGCGACATTGACCTGATCGAACGCCGCGCGGGTCTTCGACGGCGGATCGGCCTTCTTGATCTCAACGCCCTGAATGGCGACGCCGGCACGGTAATAGTCGAGAATGCGCTGCGTGCGGTCCCGCACGTCCTGTTCGACCCGCGCGCGCCCGGCACCCGAAAGCGCGTCGTTGAGCGAGATCTGCCCGATCGAGGCGCGCATCGCGGCTTCCGCCACTTCGCGCACGGTATCCTTCGGATCGGTCAGGCGGAAGGAATAGTCCTTCAGATCCTTGATGTTCCAACGCACCTGATAGCTGAGGTCGACAAGGTTCTTGTCCGCCGTCAGCATCAGCTTCTCACCCTCGCCGTCCGGAATCTGGTCGACCGAGAAGCTGCGCACGTCGGTCTTTTCGACTTGCTCGATGGGCCAGGGCAAGGTCAGCGAGAAGCCGTGATCGATCACGCGCGAGAACTGGCCGACACGGGTGACGACGCCTTGCTCGGTGGGGCCGAGCACGTGCACGCTGGAAATGCCCAGCAGCACCACGACCGCGGCGCCGATGCCGAGCGGCAGCCACGATTTGCCATCGGACCGGCGCGGCAGGTTCGGTAAGCCGCCAAGGCCGCCGCCATTTCCACCGCCGGAGGTGCGGCGCGGATCGCGGGGGCGGAAGATGTCTTCGATGCTGGCGGAGCGGCGCGGCGGAGTGCCGCCGCTGGGCAGCCAGGGATTGCGCGGGCCACGCGGCTCGCTGGGCGCGCCCTTGCCTTCGGGAGCAGAAGTGCCGGGCGTGGCAGGGCCGGGCGGCGTAGCGCCGGGCTCCTGCCGACCTTCACCGCTTTCGGGTTCGCCGTCTCCGCCCGAAGGCGCGCCGCCCTCGTTGCCGCTTTGCGGACCGGCCAAAGGACCCGTACGCGGCGGGCCGTCGCCGTCATCCCCGCCGTCACCGCCGGAGCCCCAGGGGCTCTTGCGGCCGGTCATGGCGAGCGTATTGCCGGAAAGGGGTCCGGACCGGATGTCCGGATCAGTGCCGAGGCCGGCGCTGGAGGTGGCGTCACCGATTGTTCTCATGGCACCATCTATAGGAACCCTTTTTCGTCAAAAACAGTGCCTCTCTTGCCCTTTTTCCTCGACTGCGCCACCTGAGCGGCATTCGCGCCGCCTCTTCTCCCGATTTCCCGACAGGATGCCATGACCAGCCCCGATGCCGCCAGCCCCGACGCTGACCGCCTGAAATCCCTGCTGACGCCCGATCTGGCGGCGCGGATAAGGTCCCTGCGGGTGACCGACGGACGGGTCGTCGCGGTGATCGACGGCACCGGGCTTTCGGTGCAGGAACATGCTGCCATAGAGCCCACCGTGCGCGCCGCGCTCGAAGGGGCAGAGGGCGTGAGCGAGGTTCACGTCGCCGTCATGGCCGACAAGCCGCGCCAGCACATCCTTGCGGTGGGTTCGGGCAAGGGCGGGGTCGGCAAGTCCACATTGGCCGCCAACCTTGCCGTGGCGCTGGCCCGGCTTGGTCGCAAGGTCGGGCTGGTCGATGCCGATATCTCCGGGCCCTCGCAAGGACGCCTGATGGGCACCGGCGACCAGCGCCCGGTCGCGCACGAAAGCCGGCTGGTGCCGGTGGCAAGCGCCTGGGGCGTGCCGGTGCTGTCGATGGCGCAGCTGTCCGAGCCTGGTCAGGCGATTGCCTGGCGCGGATCGATGGTGGCGGGCGCGCTCACCCAGTTCCTCGAAGCGCATTGGGACAATGCCGAGATCATCGTCGTCGACCTGCCGCCCGGCACCGGCGACGTTCAACTGACGATGCTGCAAAAGTTCAAGCCCGCCGGGGCGGTGATCGTCTCCACCCCGCAGGACCTTGCCCTGATCGATGCCACCCGCGCCGTCTCGCTGTTCGAGAAGAGCGGTGTGCCACTGGTCGGCGTGGTGGAGAACATGGCGGGCTATGCCTGCCCCCACTGCGGCGAAGTGAGCGATCCCTTCGGCGCAGGCGGCGCCGAGGCGGCAGCGAAGACCATGGGCCTCGATTTCCTCGGCCGCATCCCGCTCGACATCGCGATCCGGCGTGAGGGCGATGCGGGCACGCCAACGGCTGCCGGCAGCGGACCGCAAGCGGAGTCCTTCATCGCCCTCGCCCGCAAGGTGGGTGACTGGCTGGACCGCCTCTGATGCAGGTCTCCCGGCGCGGCGTTCTGATCGGTGCGCTGGCGGGCGGCGGCCTCGCGGTCGGTTATCTGCTGCGCCCGCGCCGGTTTCCGCTGCCGCTGGAGCCGGAGCAGGACGAATATGCTTTCGGAGCGTGGATCAAGATCGCCGCCGATGGCGTGGTCAGCGTGGCGGTGCCGCAAGTGGAGATGGGGCAGGGCGTGACAACGCTGCTGCCGCAAGTCGTCGCCTGGGAACTCGGGGCGGATTGGCGGCAGATCGCGGTGGAATCCGCGCCGGTCAGTGCGATTTATGCCAATGCGGTGCTTGCCGCGAAGTGGGCGCCGCTGTGGATGCCGCTTGCGCCTTCGGCCGCCGAAGCGCCCGACAGCTTTCTCGCCCGCCGCTGGGCCGAGGACAATCGCTTCAACGTGACTGCCGACGGCACCTCGCTCGCGGCTTACGAGGCGCCGATACGGGCTGCCGCCGCCTCAGCCCGTGCACTGTTGGCGCAGGCCGCCGCGAAGCGCTGGGGTGTCACCGCAGAAGAATGCGAAGTCAGCGGCGGGCTGGTCCATCACGCGGGCAAGGTGCTGTCGTTCGGCGCGCTCGCGGAAGATGCGGCGACATTCTCGCCGCCCGACCCGCCGCCGCTGCGGCCCGATTTTCCCGCCGAGAAGCCGGGCGAGTTCCCGCCCGGTGCGCCCTTGCGCTATCCCCGACTGGACTTGCCGTCGAAAGTCGACGGTTCATGGGTCTTCGCGGGCGACGTGCGCCTGCCGGACATGTTGCGCGCCTCGATCCGCCATGCGCCGCTGGTCGGCGGGCAGGGGGCAATGGCCGAAGTCTCGGGGCTCAACGAACAGGCCGCGAAGACGGTGCGCGGCTTTCGGCGGTTCGTTCAGGGCCCCGGCTGGGTCGCCGCGCTGGCCGACGACTGGTGGAGCGCGGAGACGGCCCTCGTCCGCGCCCAGCCGCGTTACCGGGTGATCGGCGCGCTGGACAGCGATGCGATCGACAACGCGCTGGATAGTGCCATGCGCACCGGCGCGGGCGAGCGCATCCACCTTACCGGAGAAAGTGCTGCCGTGGACGGGTTGCTGCCGGTCCAGATCCGCTACGAGGTCGCCCCGGCCACCCATGCGGTGATCGAGACGGCCTGTGCCACCGCCCGGTTCGAGAACGGCACGCTGGACCTCTGGATCGGTACGCAGGCGCCCGAGGCCGCCCGCGCGGCGGCGGCCGAAGCGATCGGCCTCGGCGTGGGCAAAGTCGTGCACTATCCGATGGCACTGGGCGGCAGTTTCGACTTGCGGCTGGAATGCGCCCACGCCGCCCAAGTCGCGCTGTTGGCCAAGGAAGCGGGACGGCCAGTGCAGCTCACCTGGCCACGCGGCGAGGAGTTCCGCGCGGCATTCCCGCGCATGCCGGCGGTTGCCGTGATGGCGGCGCGCCCCGATGCGGAGGGCAACATTGCCGGTTGGCGTGCCCGCATCGCCGCGCCGCCGGGCATGCGCGCGTTCGGCCGCCGCTTCTTTCATGGCGACACGCCGGGCGAGGCGATTGCCGCCGTCGCCGGGAAGGCCGATCCGATGGCGCTGGCGGGCGCCGTGCCCGCTTATGCGATCCCCGCGATCGCGGTCGACCATCTGCCCGCCGCGATCGACCTGCCGACCGCGCGGATGCGCGGCAATGCGCACGGCTACACGGCCTTCTTCAACGAGAGCTTTATCGACGAACTGGCCCACCGCGCCGGTCGCGAACCCTTGTCCTACCGCATGGCCATGCTCGGGCGCGATGCCCGCCTTGCCGAATGCCTTCAGCGCGTGGCTGCGCTGTCCGAATGGGGCGGTGGCGGGGACAATAGCGGACAGGGCATCGCCTGCCATGTGATCGGAGACGGCCGCATCGCCGTCGTCGCCAGTGCACGGCGGGACGAGAACGGCGTGCGCGTGGACCGGCTGAGCGCGGTTGCCGACGTGGGCCGCGTGGTCAATTTCGACATCGCCCGCCAGCAGATCGAAGGCGGACTGGTGTTCGGGCTGGGGCTGACGCTCGGCTGCGCACCGCGCTACGTCGGCGGGCGGCCCGACAGCGACCGGCTGGGCGAGATGGCGCTGCCGGTGCTCGCCGATTGCCCGCGCATCGAGGTCGAATTCATCGAGAGCAAGGCCGATCCCGCCGATCCGGGCGAACTGGGCGTGGCGGCGGTGGCGCCCGCGGTCGCCAATGCGCTCTATTCGGCCACCGGGCTCCGGTTTCGCCGCCTTCCCCTGTTTGCCGAGGAGCTGTGATGGCTGCTGAACACCCCAAAGCCAGTTCCGGCCGGATCGGCGTGCTGTTGGTCAATCTCGGCACGCCCGACGCGCCCACGGCGCCCGCCGTGCGCCGATATCTGGCCGAATTCCTCTCCGACCCGCGCGTGGTGGAGATCCCGGCCGCGCTGTGGAAGCCGATCCTCCACGGCGTGATCCTGCGCACGCGTCCCGCCAAGTCCGCCCATGCCTATGCGCAAGTCTGGACCGAGGGGGGCTCTCCGCTCGCAGTCATCACTGCCGCGCAGGCCAAGGCGCTACAGGAACGGCTGGGCGCACGCGCCCATGTCGACTGGGCGATGCGTTACGGCAATCCGGCGATCCCCGCGCGGCTCTCGGCCATGAAGGCGGCCGGGTGCGAGCGCATTCTGGTGGTGCCGCTCTATCCGCAATATTCGGGGGCGACCACGGCGTCGGTCACCGACCGCGTGGGAGAGGCGATGGCAGCGCTGCGCTGGCAGCCGACGCTGCGCAGCCTGCCGCCTTACTACGACGATCCCGCGCATATCGGCGCGCTGGAGGCCGATCTCGCGGGTCAGTTGGAGACCCTCGATTTCGTGCCCGAAGTGCTGCTGCTGTCCTTCCACGGCATGCCGCAGCGCACGCGAGACCTTGGCGATCCCTATCACGACCAGTGCCGCGAAACCGCGCGCCTGCTGTCGGCCCGCCTGACCGAGCGCTTCCCGGCGCTGCGGATCGAAACCAGCTTCCAATCGCGTTTCGGCCGCGCCAAATGGCTCGAACCCTCGACCGAAACGGTGCTCGCGGCCGAGGCAAAGGCAGGCACGCGGCGTATCGCCGTGGCCGCCCCCGGCTTTTCGGCCGACTGTGTGGAGACGCTGGAGGAACTGGCGATCCGCGGGCGTGAAGTCTTCACGGAAGCGGGCGGAGAGCAGCTTGCCGTGCTCGCCTGCCTGAACGATTCGATTCCCGGCATGGACATGCTGGAGGCGCTGGTCAGGCGCGAACTCTCGGGTTGGTGAGGCCAAGGCCGCGCATGCCATGACAAGGATTTAACGGCTGGTTTCCTTGACTTGCAGACCTTCTGTTCTAGTCATGTTCCTCTCCATTGAAGCGCTGAGGGGAGCGTATGGACGACAGGCATTATAGCCCGGGTAATCCGGCCGATTTCACCTATGGCAGTACCGCTGACGGATCGCAGCGACGATCGCGCAGGCCGGGGCCCATGCCCAGGCTCACGATTTTCGCCGACCGCGACCATGTGCGCGCCGCGATGCGTGAGGATGGGGCTGCGGCCGGGCTCTATGTTACCGACAGCGGGCTGAGCGAACTCGCGGACGACTCGTTCGCCGACGGCGGGCTTATGCTGGGCGATGTAGTGCTCGTGGATTGTCCGCGGGCCGATGCCCGGACCATCGCCGCGCTGGCCCGTCTGGACATCCGCGTGGCGGACGCCGGGGTGCGGCTGATCGTCTCGACCAGCGTCGACGCGCTCGATGACGTCTTTGCCTGCATGGACTGTTCGAATCCGATCCTGCTGGTCGATCCCAGTCGCGGCGAGCGCGTCGTCGCGCTGGGCCATGCGCTGGCCACGCTGTCGCAAGGCCGTGTGCGCGAGCTTTCCGAGGACGATCGGTTGATGATCCTGCGGCTGACCGAGCAGGTCGGCGAAATCGCGGGTCGGATCGAGCGGCTGGCGCCTACCGGCCCAGCCGGGGTAGAATGGGGGCGCTCCAGCCGTGTTTCCGAGCCGACGGTGGCGCCTTTCGTGGCGCCTCCGGTTCAGGTGGACACCATGCAGGAGGTTCTCGAAAGGCCTGCGCGGCTGCCGGAAGCACGGCTTGTGCGCAAGATCCTGCGCCAGCGGCAGTTGCGGGGGCGGTTCATCGAGGGTGACCTGTTCGCCGATCCGGCGTGGGACATGCTGCTGGACCTCGCCGCCGCGCGGGTTGAGCGCAAGCAGGTTTCGGTGACCTCGCTCTGCATTGCCGCGGCCGTTCCGCCGACGACGGCGCTACGGTGGATCGGCCAGATGGTTGAAAACGGCCTGTTCCGCCGCGTCTGCGATGACAGCGACCGGCGGCGAGCGTTCATCGAATTGACCGACAAGGCGGTGGATGCATTGGGCCGCTACTTCGGCGAAATCGGGCTGACGGCCCCGGCGCCGGTTTGAGGCAGGGCCAGTAGTTGCATTTCCTCCCCTGCAAGGGGAGGTGGCAGCGCCCATCCTGTTATTGGGGCGCTGACGGAGGGGTGTAACCGCCGGCGGTGATGCGTACCGAGGGGGATACCCCTCCACCACCCTGCGGGTGGTCCCCCTCCCCCTAAGGGGGAGGAGCAGGTAGCGAATTCGCTTGCAACACTGGTGTCGTCAGGATGGGTAGCGGGATCGCAATCCTCCCAAAAACTCAGCCGCGGGTGCGCTGGCGGATCAGCCTCAGATACGTATCTGCGACTTCCTGATTGATGCGGTCCCAGCTGAATTCCAGCGCGCGGTTTTCGCCGGCAAGGCCGTGGGCTTCGCGCATTGCCGGGTCCTCGATGTAACCCTTGATCGCCTCGGCGAACTGATGGATCGCGCCCGGCGGGACAAGGCGGCCCGAGGCGCGGTCGTCGACGAGGCTCTGGCTGCCGGTGGCGGCAGCGGCGATCACCGGCAATCCGCAGGCCATGGCCTCCAGCGTGACGTTGCCGAACGTCTCGGTGACCGAAGGGTTGAACAGCATGTCCATGCTGGCCACCGCGCGGGCAAGGTCTTCGCCCTGCTGGAAGCCCACGAAGACAGCCTGCGGCAGGCGCGCTTCGAACCATTCGCGGGCCGGGCCTTCGCCCACCACCAGAACCCGGTGGGCAACGCCGCGCCGGGTAAGGTCGTCCAGAGTGTCCGAAAAGACGTCGAGGCCCTTTTCCATGACAAGGCGGCCGAGGAAGCCGATCGTCACTTCGTTGTCGCCGATGCCCTTGGCGCGGCGCCACGCAAGATCGCGGCGGGCGGGGTTGAAGATCTCGCGGTCAACGCCGCGCGACCAGATCGACACGTCGTAGTTCATGCGCTGTTCGCGCAGCAGCTGCGCCATCGATTCGGACGGCGCCACCAGTGCGTCGCAGCGGCGGTAGAAGCGGCGCAGGATCGCTTCGATGAGCGGCTCGCCCCAGGCCATGTTGTAATAGCGCAAATAGGTTTCGAAGCGCGTGTGCACCGATGCCAGCACCGGCAGATGGCGATCGCGCGCCCACTTCAGCGCCTGATGTCCTACCGGATCGGGCGAGGAAAGGTGCACGACATGCGGCGCGAACGCCTCCAGATCGCGGCGCGCCTTGCCGGAGATCGCCAGCGGAATGCGGTACTCGGAACGGGTCGGGATCGGCAGCGAGCGGATCCCGACAAGGTCGCCGGTGGGCTCGAAAGCGGGATTGGCGACGACCGGGGCGTAGACGCGCACTTGCGCGCCCTGCTTCAGCAGGTAGCCGACCAGTCGGTTGAGCGCCTGATTGGCGCCATCACGCACATAATTGTAGTTGCCCGAGAACAGGGCGATACGAAGCTCGGCGATATCCATGATGGGGTGCCCCATAGCCTCCCCCACCCGGCTTGGCGAGTGCGGATCATGGAATGCCCCATGCAGCGTTCGGCACGTGGCGGCATCACCCTTTCAGCGATGCCGCCACGTGCGCGCATTCATTCTGGAACTACCGTCGCGACCCGAAGGCGATCAGCGGTGCCAGTAGCCGCGACGGTCGTCGTGGCCGCGATGGTCGTCATGCCCGCGATTGTCGTGGCGGTCCCGGCCCCAGGCATTGCCCCGGTGGTTGTCATAACGCTGGTAGTATCCGCGCCGGTCGTCATAGCGTCCGTAGCGGGCATCGTTGCGCCAGCTGGGGCCATGGGCGCCGCGCCAGTAGGGGGCATAGTACCGGTCGTAATAACGATCCTGATAGTAGCGGCCCGGCGCGCCTTCATAGTAGTAGTAATAGCCCGGCCGATCGCGCACGGTTACGTAGCGACGCGCGCCGTAGTAGCGCCGGTCGTAATAGTAACGGTCGCCATGGTCGGCGATGGCCGCGCCGATGGCGAGGCCGAGGATCCCGGCGCCCACCGCGATGGCGGCGTCGTTGCCGCGACCGTAGTCCTGGGCCATGGCCGGGGCCGATGCGGTCAGGGCAGAGGCCGCGAGGGCCGCACCGAGTCCGAGATTTCTGAGATTCACATTCATTTCACTGAACTCCCTATCCGGCCAACCAGTTAACGGCGGTTCCGGTGGGCTTGGGTCTGTTTTGCCCGGGTGCCACTGAACCGATCGTGAACTTCACATTTCGCTTATGTTTCAGATTCGCCCCGGCCGAAAAAAAAGACGCCCGGCCAGGAGGGAGGGCCGGGCGTCTCGTGGCTGCCGGGTGAGGGGTATTACCCGGCCGCTCGGTGGTCAGTGGTGCCGTCTATGTTTACGGCTCAGTACCCGCGGCGGAAATCACCGCGATCGTGGTCGTATCCGCGACGGGCATCGGGACGGTCGTTCCGCTGGTAGCGGGCATATTCGTCCCGGCTGTGGCGGCGACCGTCATGGTCGTAGTACCAACCGTCGCGATATTCCCAGCTGCTCCAGCTCGGCCCATAGGCTGTGCCGTAGGCATAGCCCGGATAGTCGCGGTAATGGTCATTGCCCGAGGCGACGATGGCGCCCAGTGCAAGGCCGATCACGCCGGCGCCGATGGCGACTGCGGCCGTGTTGTCGCCACCGCGACGATAGTCCTGGGCCATGGCCGGGGTTGCTGCGGCGAGTGCCGTTGCCGCCAGCGCGCCGGTAAGGCCGATCTTGCGCATAATGGTCATGGTTTTTGCTCCTTTCGTGGCGGAAGCATCCGGTTATTCGGAAGGTTTCCGCCATCTCTTGAAGCCTGTTCTACAAGGACCTGGCTGAACGGGATGGGAGCGGGTTCGGCAGATTCGGTTCAGGTTTGTACGAGATTGTATGAACACTTTTACCCGAAGCTAGGTGAGAACCCGGCGGCCTCGCATCTGCACGGCGTACCAGAGCAGTGCCAGTCCCACGATCCAGATCACCACGCGCAAGGCGATTCCGGAGGGCGACCGTATCGCCGCCGGGGCATCCGAAACGAACAGATGGACCTGATTGACTGCCAGTCCGACCAGCGAAAGCGCGAAGAAGGCCACGGCCCAGCGCGACCGCATCAGCAGCAGCAACGACCCCGCCGGCGCGCATCCGACGCCCATCGCCCAGCCGGCCATCGCCCATGTCGGGGTGGCGTCCAGCCAGTCCATCATGTCCGGCGGGACGGCGGCGAGCCAGTTCATGTCGCGCGTGACCGTCTTCCAGTAGTCCAGACAGGCCATGGCGCTCCATAGGGTGGCGGCCACGCCGATCACCCAGAGGTGCCACGGGGCGCGCGCTTGCGTGGATCCGATCATCGTTGCTCTCCCCTGTGACGGCAACCTGCTACGCGTCCCGCAGGGCCGATGCAATTGCCGGTCGCAATTGCTAGATAGTCCCCATGGCCGACCTTTTTGCCGACGATCTTCCGCCTTCGCGTGCCCCTGATGCTCCGGGTGAGGATGCCCCTCTTGCCGACCGGCTGCGGCCGCGCACGCTGGACGATGTGGTGGGGCAGGAGCACCTGACCGGCCCCGAAGGCGCGATCGGCCGCATGGTGGCGGCGGGGCGGCTTTCCTCGATGATCCTCTGGGGGCCGCCGGGCACCGGCAAGACCAGTATCGCGCGCCTGCTGGCGGCGGCGGTGGGCATGCGCTTCGCGGCGGTCTCCGCCGTGTTCTCGGGCGTTGCCGATCTCAAGAAAGCCTTCGCGGAGGCGGGTGTCGCGGCGCGGGCCGGGCGGCGCACGCTGCTGTTCGTGGACGAGATCCACCGGTTCAACCGGGCACAGCAGGACGGTTTCCTGCCCTTCGTGGAGCGCGGCACAGTCACCCTTGTGGGGGCGACCACCGAGAATCCCAGCTTCGCGCTCAACGCCGCATTGCTCAGCCGCGCGCAAGTGCTGATCCTGCACCGCCTTGGCCCCGAGGCGCTGGAGGCGCTGCTGGACAAGGCCGAGGCACTGGAAGGTCCGCTGCCGCTGGACGGCGATGCGCGCGCCGCACTGGTGGCTTCGGCCGATGGCGACGGGCGGTTCCTGCTCAATCAGGCCGAGACGCTCTATTCGGCCAACATTCCGGAGGCGCTCGATCCGGCGGGGCTGGGCGCCTTCCTGCAACGCCGCGTGGCGGTCTACGACAAGGATCGGGACGGCCATTACAACCTGATCTCGGCTCTGCACAAATCGCTGCGCGGGTCCGACCCGCAGGCCGCGCTTTACTACATGGCGCGGATGCTGACGGCGGGGGAGGAGCCGCTCTACGTGCTGCGCCGGCTCGTGCGGTTCGCCAGCGAGGATGTCGGGCTGGCCGATCCGCAGGCGCTGGTCCAGTGCCTTGCCGCCAAGGATGCCTACGAGTTCCTCGGCTCGCCCGAAGGGGAACTGGCGATCGTGCAGGCCTGCCTCTACCTGGCCACCGCGCCCAAATCGAACGCGGCCTATACGGCGTTCAAGTCCTCGTTCCGCAGTGCGCGGGAGACCGGCTCGCTGGCCCCGCCCGCCAATATCCTGAACGCGCCGACCAAGCTGATGAAGGATATCGGCTACGGCAAGGACTATGCCTACGACCACGATGCACCGGACGGCTTTTCGGGCGACAATTACTGGCCCGAGGGCATGGAGCCGCAGACGTACTACCAGCCCGTCGAACGCGGGTTCGAGCGTGAGGTGCTGAAGCGCATGGAATGGTGGGACCGCAAACGCGCCGAGCGCCGGGGCGAGTGAGGCGGCGGTGACCGGCTTTGCTGACTGGGATGGGGTCGTCGCCCATGCGCTTTCGCTGGAGGGCACCGTGCTGAGCGCCAGCTACGGCAAGCCTGCGGTCAAAGTGGCGGCGAACGGGCGTTCGTTCCTCGCGGTCGGGCATGAGCCGGAAAGTTCGTTTGTCTTGCAGGTGGACCTCGACACGGTCGAGTTGCTCATGGCCACCGAGCCCGAGACCTATTGGCAGACCCCGCATTATCAGGGCTGGCCCACCGTGCTGGTGCGCTTCGGGCCTGCCGATCCGGAGCGTGTTGCGGCGATGATCGCGCTGGCCCGCGATCAGGCGGCGGCGCGCAAGCCGGCGCGGCCCAAAGGCGGGCGCCAAAGGGCAGGGGGGTGAGGCCGCGCTTCCGGCATTTCATGGCGATCGACTGGTCCGGCGCGCTGGGCCCGCGCCAGAAGGGTATTGCCGTGGCCCTCTGCGGTCTGGACGGCGCGCCGGCGCTGCTGCGTCCGGCGGGTCAGGCGCATTGGTCGCGCGGGGACGTGCTGGCCTTGCTGCGCGATGGACTGCCGGAGGACACGCTGGTCGGGCTCGACCTTGGCGTGTCGCTGCCCTTTGCCGATGCAGGGGCTTTCTTTCCCGGCTGGGCCCAGAGCCCCGCCGATGCCCATGCGCTCTGGGCCATGATCGATGCGATCTGCGCGGCGGATGAGCATCTTTCCGCCACCAGCTTCGTCGATCATCCCGATCTCAGCGCCTATTTCCGACGCCATGGCGGGCGCGAGGGGGAGCGGTTCCACTTGCCCGGTGCGCGCCACCGTCGGGGCCGCATGCGCGTGACCGAGGAAGCGCAGGCGCGTTCGGGGTGCAAGCCGTACTCGAACTTCAACCTCGTCGGCGCGGCGCAAGTCGGCAAGTCCAGCCTCACCGGGATGCGGCTGCTCCACCGGCTGGGCGGAGCGGTGCCGGTCTGGCCGGTCGATCCGCTGCCGGAAAGCGGATCGGTAGTGACCGAGATCTACACGACGCTCGCCGCCGTGGCCGCAGGACGCTCGGCCGGACGCGCCAAGATGACCGATTACGCCGCGCTCAACGCCGCGCTGGCCGTGTTGGGATCGCCGCCCGTGGCAGGGGAAGGGCCCATCGACGATCACAGCGCCGATGCCTTGCTCACTGCCGCGTGGCTGCGCACCGCCGCGCCGCGCGCAGACTTGTGGAAACCCGCCGGAATGACCCCGGAACTCGCCCGTACCGAGGGCTGGACCTTCGGCGCGCTCTGACGCACAACCTTGCCCATCACGGCGCGCCCGGCCGGGCGCAGCCTTAAAATGGACAGGGATCGCTCGAAGACATGAAGCACACGCTGCTGGCAGGTTTGGCCTGCCTCGCTCTCGCCGTTGGCGCGGGGGCCGCATCCGCCAATCCGACTCCGGTTACCGCCGCCATGGGCACGCCCGCCACGCCGTGGAAGGCCTATGTCGGCAAGACGCTCGACGCATGGATGGCGCAGGACCCGGCATTCGCGATTTACCAGGGCGCACACCAGTTCGACGGCAAGCTGCCTGACTGGAGCGCGGCCGGGCTCAAGGCCCGTGCCGACTTCCTGCGCGGCGTGATCGCCGATGCCGGCAAGTTCACCGACCTGTCCGCCGCCGACCGGTTCGAGCGTGACTATCTGGTGCAGGTCGCCAAGGGCCAGCTGTTCTGGCTGGTCGATGCCGACAAGCCGCACAACAATCCCGGCTTCTACATCGAGAACGGCCTCGACCCGAACGTCTATGTCAGCCGCGACTATGCCGACAAGCCGACGCGGATGAAGGCGATGATCGCCTTCTTCAATGCCGTTCCCAAGGCCGCCACGCAGATTCGCGGCAACCTGAAGACCGCGATGCCCGCCAGCTTCATCAAGCTGGGCGTCGCCGGGTTCAAGGGCTTTGCCGAATACTACCGGGGCGACGCCCGCGCCGCCTTCGCCGATGTGAAGGATGCAAAGCTTCAGGCCGAATTCAAGGCGAGTTCGGAGGCCGCCGCCCAGTCCATGCAGGGCTTGGCCGACTGGCTGGCCAAGGCGACGCCGACGCAGGACTTCGCGATGGGCGCGGACCGCTTCTCGCGCATGCTGGCGGCAACCGAGGCCGTCGACGCCCCGCTCGACCAGCTCGAAGCCGTGGGCCGCGCCGACCTCAAGCGCAATCAGGACCTGTTGAAGACGGCCTGCGCCGAATATGCGCCGGGCAAGGACATCGCCGGCTGCTTCGACAAGATGCGCGCGGATAAGCCCGACGGCGGCCCCGTTACCGAGGCGCGCAAGGAAATCCCCGATCTCACCGCCTTCGTGCGCCAGCATGACATCGTGACGATCCCCGGCACCGAGCAGGCGAAGGTGGAGGAAAGCCCGCCCTACAACCGCCAGAACTCGGCCTATATCGATCCGGCCGGTCCGCTCGATAAGGGCATCGCCTCGGTCTACTACATCTCGCCGCCCGATCCTGCGTGGTCGCAGCAGATGCAGCAGGACTACATTCCGGGGAAGAACGACCTGCTGTTCACCTCGGTCCATGAGGTGATGCCGGGCCACTTCCTGCAGTTCCTCCACTCGAACCGCTCGCCTTCGTGGGTGGGGCGCCTGTTCGTCGGCTATGCCTTTGCCGAGGGCTGGGCGCATTATGCCGAGGAAATGATGTGGGATGCGGGCCTTGGGAACGGCGATGCCGGCGTCCATGTCGGCCAGCTTTCCAACGCGCTGCTGCGCAATTGTCGCTACCTCTCGGCCATCGGCCTGCACGCGCGCGGGATGACGCAGGAGCAATCCAAGCGCATGTTCATGACCGAGTGCTATCAGGACGAAGGCACTGCCGAACAGCAGGCTGCACGCGGCACCTACGATCCGGCCTATCTCAACTATACGCTGGGCAAGCTGATGATCCGCAAGCTGCGCGATGACTGGACCGCCACGCGCGGCGGCCGTGCGGCATGGAAGCCGTTCCATGACGAATTCCTCAGCTACGGCGGCCCGCCGATTCCGCTGGTTCGTCAGGCGATGATGAACGAAGACGCCCCGCACGCGGTATTCTGAACCGGGCCTGCAAGAAAACCACTGGACCGGCGCCCCTGCCTCGCGGTAAGGGCGCCGGACTTGTTTCGCGGGGCACCCCAGTCGAGGCACAAGGGCCGGCTTAGCTCAGTTGGTAGAGCACCTGATTTGTAATCAGGGGGCCACGGGTTCGAATCCTGTAGCCGGCACCACAGCCTTCCAGACGTTTAGCGCAATTCCTGTGCGGTTTTCTCACAATTGATGCGATGCGGCATTGTTCGCACTCTGCGGTGGTTTCGCAGGAGTAGACGCGTGGGAATTTTCAGCCGGCTCGGGATCGATCCCGCGCGAGATTTCGCGATCACCAGTGCACCGGGCGCGCGTGCCTATCCGGCGGAAGTGGTTTCGACCGAAGTGGTCGTCGCCGAAGTGCCTTCCACGCCGATGGACGGGATGAACATGAACCGGTTCCGCCGCAAGCGGTTCGGCCGGTTCACCGATCACGTGCGGCAATGCTTCCCGGCGGGCCGCAAGGTGAGCGTGATCGATATCGGCGGCGTGGTCGATTACTGGCAGGCCACGCGAGACCTGTGGGGCGGGCTCAATCTCGATATCACGGTCGTCAATCTCGACGCGCCGGAGGAAGACCACGGCGCCATTCGCGTGCGGCCGGGGAACGCCTGTGACCTTGCACAGTTCGGCGACAACGCGTTCGACATGGTCCATTCTAACAGCGTGATCGAGCATGTCGGCGTCTGGAACAACATGATGCGCATGGCACAGGAAATTCGCCGCGTGGCGCCGCACTATTTCGTGCAGACGCCCAATTTCGGCTTCCCGGTCGAGCCGCATTTCCGTTCGCTGTTCTTCCACTGGTATCCGGAGATCACGCGCGCCAAAATGATGATGCGCCGCCCTCGGGGATTTGGTGATCGCAAGGTGACGCTGGATGACGCGATGCAGCAGATTCAGGCCAATTGCCTCCTCAATGCCGATCAGATGCGTGCGTTGTTCCCGAATGCCGGGATCGAGTTCGAACGGGTTTATGGGTTGAAGAAGTCGATCATGGCCATCGCCTGATCTGAGAGCCCAATTCTCTTGCGCAAAACGAGAGGTCCCAAAGGCAGCGGGGCCCCCGCATTTGCGGGGCCGACGGCGATGGGAGCTGAGGACCGCTCCCCTCTCCGACTGTAGTAGCGGGCGCGCGTTCGCGGATGCTCGCAAAGGGCAGCCAAGGCTCAATTTTCCCAGCCGCGCGCGACCACACTCACAACCCGGCCCCTATAATGAACTGCCGATCGACCGGGGACGAAACCGCGCGGTCCCTGACGCATTTCCCCCCGGACGGGCGCGGCGCCAGCGGTCGGCAGGGGAAATCCACCAGGCCCCTGTAAACGCGTGGTGGGCTGGCCTGATGGCAAGGAAGCGAGATGAGCAACGGTCCTTCCGGTTCGGAACGTCCATCGATGGCAGCGCAAGGCGCCGATCACGGCCGGCGCGGGCGCAGCCGCCTGCGGGTCAGGCTGACGGCCCGGGTGATAACGCGCACGCAGACCAAGCCCGCCGTGCTGGCCGATCTTTCGCTCACCGGGGCCCGGATCGCTACCGAGGCCGAACTAAAGCCCGGTGCCGAAGTGGTACTGGAATGGGGCCGCTTCGAAGCCTTTGGCGAAGTGGTCTGGTGCCGGGGCCAATATTGCGGGATCGCCTTCTTCGACATGATCCCGACCGCGACCCTGATCGCCACCCGCGACCTTGACGACAAGGCACATCTGCCTGCCGACCGCGATCTGGTGCGCGAAGTGGCGCAGAGCTGGGTGCGGGGCAAGACGCGGCTGTAAGGCGCCGCCGACGCGGCATTTCAGAACCTCACATATGAAAAACCCCGCCGCATTGCTGCGGCGGGGTTTTCAAGATCAGGCAGATTCCTTCTTGCGGCTCTGCTTCTTGCGCTCGTTCGGGTCGAGGTACGCCTTGCGCAAACGGATCGACTGCGGGGTCACTTCAACCATCTCGTCGTCGTCGATGTAGGCGATCGCCTGTTCCAGCGTCATGATCTTGGGCGGGGTGAGGCGGATGGCGTCGTCCTTGCCGGTTGAACGGAAGTTCGTCAGCTGCTTCGACTTCATCGGGTTCACTTCGAGATCGTCGGGCTTGGCGTTTTCGCCGATGATCATGCCCTCGTAGATCTTTTCCTGCGGCTTCACGAACAGGATGCCGCGATCTTCGAGGCTGTTCAGCGCGTAGCCGACCGCTTCACCGGTGCCGTTCGAAATCAGCACGCCGTTCTGGCGGCCTTCGATCGGGCCCTTGTGGCTGTCGTACTTCTCGAACAGGCGGTTCATGATGCCGGTACCGCGCGTGTCCGAAAGGAACTCGCCGTGGTAACCGATCAGGCCGCGCGACGGGGCCGAGAAGGTGATGCGGGTCTTGCCGGCGCCCGAAGGACGCATGTCGGTAAGCTCGGCCTTGCGGCGCTGCATCTTCTCGACGACCGTGCCCGAGTATTCGTCGTCCACGTCGATCACGACGGTTTCGTACGGTTCGGTTCGGCCACCCTTCTCATCGGTGCCGAACAGCACGCGCGGACGGCTGATGCCCAGTTCGAAGCCTTCGCGGCGCATCGTTTCGATCACGACGCCCAGCTGAAGTTCACCACGACCGGCGACTTCGAAGCTGTCCTTCTCGGCCGATTCGGTAACGCGGATGGCAACGTTGGTTTCCGCTTCGCGCATCAGGCGGTCACGGATCATGCGGCTGGTGACCTTGTCGCCCTCACGGCCCGCGAGCGGCGAGTCGTTGACGGCAAAGCGCATCGCCAGGGTCGGCGGATCGATCGGCTGGGCCTGGATCGGCTCGGTGACCTGCGGGTCGGCGATGGTGTTCGACACGGTGGCCTTTTCGAGGCCGGCCAGCGCGATGATGTCACCGGCGCGGGCTTCTTCCACGGGAACGCGCTCGAGGCCACGGAACGACAGCACCTTGGTGGCGCGGCCCACTTCGATCACCTTGCCGTCCATGTCGATGGCGCGGATCGGATCGTTGACCTTCAGCGTGCCCGACTGGACGCGGCCGGTGAGGACGCGGCCCATGAAGTTGTCACGGTCGAGCAGGGTGGCGAGGAACGAGAACGGCGCGTCGACGTCGAGGTCGGGCGCGGGCACGTGCTCGACGATCTTTTCGAACAGCGGGGTCAGCGTGCCTTCGCGCAGATCGGGATCGTAGCTGGCGTAGCCGTTACGGCCCGAAGCGTAGAGCACGGGGAAGTCCAGCTGCTCGTCATTGGCGTCGAGGCTGACGAACAGGTCGAACACTTCGTCCAGCACTTCGGCGTGACGGCCGTCGGGACGGTCGATCTTGTTGACGACGACGATCGGCTTCAGGCCAAGGCCGAGCGCCTTGCCGGTGACGAACTTCGTCTGCGGCATCGCGCCTTCCGAGCTGTCGACCAGCAGCACAACGCCATCGACCATCGAGAGGATGCGTTCCACTTCGGCGCCGAAGTCGGCGTGGCCGGGCGTGTCGACGATGTTGATGCGGTAGCCGTTCCACTCGATCGAAGTCGGCTTCGCAAGGATGGTGATCCCGCGTTCCTTTTCGAGGTCGTTGGAGTCCATCGCGCGTTCTTCAACGCGCTGGTTGTCACGGAACGTGCCGGACTGGCGGAAAAGCTGGTCGACGAGCGTGGTCTTACCGTGGTCGACGTGCGCAATAATCGCAATATTGCGCAGGGGAAGCGGGGCTGACATGCAGTGCCTATCGGTTCGAGGAGTTGCCAGCGGCGCATGCTGCACCGCAAAATTTGGGCGCCCTTACCTGAAACCATGCTTTTCGGCAAGCACCACGCGCATGGTACGAATTGTGACATTCCCGTCACAGATGACGAAATGTCGTCTTTTGCGACTTTCGAGTCATTGTAACTGCTACGCAATCCGCTTAGCCTCCAAGGCATAGATTTTGGCGGATCGGGAAGCGAAAAAATCCCGGGCGCCGGTCGAGAGGAAGACTGGGGTTCCCCGAAACGGGAATTTCTTCAGACTTTGTGGAATCAGGAGGAACCAGCCGCGTTTTCGGACGCGGCGGCGCGTTACCGGCTCAAAGTCGGAGCGTGAAAGCGGTCCCGACGCGGCTGGGAGGAGACGCGAAGGATCGCAGACTGGTAAGGGGCGCGCAGCAATGCGCGCCCCATTTTCCTGTTTTTTGCGTGTTTTCGCAGAACTTGCGGTCCCCACACCGGGCGCTATTGTGCCCTGACTTTTTCAAGGGGGAATGCAACGTGGTACCGTACGGGGGCTTCTGGTGGCGGGTTCTGGCCTATTTCATTGATGCCGTGATCCTTTACATCGCGATGATGATCGTCGGGATGGTTTTCGGCATCGGCATGATGTCATCGATGGCGAACCTTCAAGCGGATCCGTCCGCGATGATCGGATTGATCATTATCAACTCCATCGTGTCGCTGATCCTGAACTGGCTTTACTTCGCGGTGCTCGAAAGCTCGCCTTTGCAAGGTACTATCGGCAAGCTTGCCATCGGTCTGGTGGTTACCGACCTGAATGGCAACCGGATCAGCTTCCTGCGCGCGACCGGACGCTATTTCGCGAAGATCCTGTCGAGCCTGATCCTGCTTATCGGCTACGCCATGGTCGGGTTTACGGAGCGCAAGCAGGGCCTGCACGATATTATCGCCAGCACGCTCGTCTACAAAACGCGAGACCCGCGTGAAGCCCGGCACATCGACGAGGGCGTCTTCGCCTAAAGCTCCCTCAGCGCACGCGCCGGTTTCGCCCGCAGCAGCGGCAGCGAACCGGCCAGCGCGAAGGCGATCACGAGGACGAGGCCGGCGCCCAGCACGGCCAGAACGCGCTGCCAGTCGGGCAGCCAGTCGAATTCGAACAGCTTCACGGTCACGGCCCATGCCATCGTGCTGCCCAGCACCAGCGCGACAAGCGCCAGCACCAGCGACAAGACGCCATACTCGACAAGTTGGAGCAGCAGGAGTTGGCCCCGGCTGGCGCCCAGTACGCGCAGGATCACATTGTCATAGGTCCGGCTCGCCCGCGCGGCGGCAATGGCGCCCAGCAGCACGGCAAGCCCCGCCAGCACCGCGACCGAGGCGGCGGCCAGAATCGCCATGCTCATCTGGTCGAGCAGGTTGCGCGCCTGGCTCAGCACGGTGCCGGTCTCGATCACCGAGCTTGACGGGAAAGCGCGGGCAAGGCGCGGCAGCAGCGCGGTCGTCGGCGTGCCCGGGGGCGCCTGAATCGTAGCGGCCAGTTTGTGCGGGGCGTCGGCCAGCGTGTTGGGCGAGAACACCAGCACGAAGTTCAGGCCCATCGTATCCCAGTCGATCCGCCGCAGTGCCGCCACCCGTGCGGTGCGCTCGACGCCAAGCAGGCTGACGGTGATATAGTCGCCCACCTTGATGCCCACCGCCTGCGCCAGCTTCTCGTCCAGCGAGACGAGCGGCTCTCCGTGCCAGAGGGGCGGCCACCATGCGCCGGAGGTGATCGTGCTGCCCTCGGGTATATTGGCCGAATAAGTCAGGCCGCGCTCGCCTTGCAGCGCCCAGGCATCGTCGGGCAGGTTCTTGAGATCCGCGACGCGGGTCATGTGGTCCTTGGGCCCGAAGGCAAGGATGCGCCCGCGCAAGTTGGGGACGACGTGCACGGTGGCGCCGGGGATCTGGCGCGTGACAAGGTCGTTGAAGGACCGGGCGCCGTCCTGCGGGATATCGAGCACGAAGTAGTCGGGTGCGCGGTCGGGCACGGTCTTGCGGATATTGGCGTCGAGGCTGGTCTGGACCCCGGCGATCAGCACGAAGGCGGAGAGCCCGAAGCCCAGCGCCGTCACCAGCGCGCCGGTCTGCGCGCCGGGGCGGTGGAGGTTGGCGAGCCCGGCACGCAGCACCGGATCGCGGGGTCGCGGCAGGCGGGCGGCAAGGCGGCGGATGCCGGTGCCGAGCAGTGCCAGCAGGCCCAGCATGACCGCTGCACCGCCCAGGAACCCTGCCGTCACGAGCGGCTGCGCGGCATTGACCATGGCGAGCCCGGCCATGGCGGCAAGGCCGAGGCCGACCGGCAAGGCCCAAGCACGTCGTCGCGCTGCCAGCGGACTCACCCGCGCGCGCATCAGCGCCATGGCCGGAAAACCGCGCGCCCGGGCAAGGGGAGGGGCGGCGAAGACGAGCGCGACCAGCAGGCCATAGGCTGCCGCTGTGAAGAGCGCCGCGGGCGAGAGCGTGAACCCGGTCTGGACCGGCAGCAGCGTGCCGAGCGCGCGGGCCAGCAGCGGCGTCACCAAGACGCCCGCGCAGAGCCCGGCAAGGCTCCCCGCCAGCGCCGCCGATCCCACTTGCAACACATAGACCCGGGCGATGTCGCCGCTCGTGGCCCCGAGCACCTTGAGCGTGGCAATGCTGGTCCGCCGTGCCTCTAGGTAGGACGATACGCCGCCGCCGATGCCGATTCCGGCGATCACCAGCGCGGCAAGGCCGACGAGCGAGAGGAACTGGCCCATGCGGCTGACGAAGCGCTGGGTGGAGGGCGAGGCGGCGTTGCGGGTGCGGGTGTCGAAGGCGCTGTCGCCGAATTTCTTCTTGAGCGCGTCGATCACGGCGTCCGGATCGCGCTCGCTTTGCATGAACTTCACGCGCACGGCGCTGCGGAACATGGCGCCGGGTGCGGTCAGCCCCGCGCGTTCGGGCAAGTCGAGCCCTGAGATCGCGGTGTCGCCGAAGGAGAAACCTTCGGACAGCGTTTCGGGATCGGACGCGATGATCCCGCCCACGCGCTGCGGCATGTCGCCCACGGTTACGGTGTCGCCGGTCGTCACGCCCAGCCGCGCGGCAGTGCCTTCGGCCAGCCAGATCGTGCCGGTGGGCGGTGCGCCGACGGTGCGGCCGTCCTTCAGTGCAAGCCTTCCGAAGAGCGGCCAGCGCGCGTCCACGGCCTTGAGCGCCACCGGCGCGGTGAGATCGCCCTTGCGCACGATGGCTTGCAGGCGAAGTCCCTGCGAGACGGTGCCGTAGCTTGCCAGCGCCTTCAGTTCGGCGTCGGCGGGCTTGCGCTGCCACGCCCTCAGTTCGACATCGCCGCCCAGCACTTGCCGTCCGCGCGCGACCAGTTCGTGCTCGATCGACCCGGTCAGGCTGCCGATCGCGGCCAGCGCGCCGACCCCGAGGAACAGGCAGACGAGCAGCAGCCGCAGCCCCCGGAACCGCGCCGAGAGGTCGCGCCGGGCCAGCGTCCAGGCGGTGCGCCAGGCCAAAGTGGGAGGCGGCGCGCGCTCAGCCAAGCGTGTCGCTCGCGATGCGGCCGTCGGCCAGCGAGACCACGCGCTCGCAGTGCGTGGCGAGGCTTTCGTCGTGGGTGATGATGAGCAGCGTCGCGCCCGCTTCCTCGCGGCGGGCGAAGAGCAGGTCGATGATGGTGGCGCCGGTTGCGGCGTCGAGATTGCCGGTTGGCTCGTCGGCGAAGACCAGCGCGGGGCGCGGCGCGAGGGCGCGGGCAATCGCCACGCGCTGTTGTTCGCCGCCCGAAAGCTGCGCCGGATAGTGGGAAAGACGGTGGCCGAGCCCGACCGCGACCAGTTCCGCCTCAGCCCGTTCGCGCGCGCCGCCGATCCCGGCGAGTTCGAGCGGCGTCATCACGTTTTCCAGCGCCGTCATCGTCGGCAGCAGGTGGAAAGCCTGAAGCACAACGCCGATCCGGCCGCGCCGCGCGCGGGCCAGCGCGTCCTCGTCCATTGCCGAAAAGTCCTGCCCGGCCACGTGCAGCGCGCCCGATGACGCGCGTTCCAGCCCCGAGAGCACGGCCATCAGCGAACTCTTGCCCGAGCCCGAGGGGCCGAGCAGGGCCAGCGTCTGGCCCTGCGGCACTGCAAGGTCGACGCCTTTCAGGATCTCAACCGCGCTTTCGCCGCTGCCGAGAGTGAGGCGCAGGTCCTGCGCATGAATCGAAAGGGCGGGGGGCTGGGAAGGATCGCTCACGTGCCCCATATGGGTGCGCAACCCGTCGTTTCACAAGGACAAAGCCTTGCGCGCCAAAGCGATTGCCGTTCTCGCCCCCGTGCTGTTCATTCCGCTGGTGCTTGCGGGGTGCCAGAAAGGCGCGCCGCCCGCGCCCGAGCAGAGCACCGGCGCGCTCGATGCGCCGCCGGCGATCCCGGTCATGGGCCCCGAGCGGCGGATCCTGGCCTTCGGCGATTCGCTGCTGGCGGGCTATGGTCTTGAAGACGGCGAGAGCTATCCGGCGCGGCTGCAGAATGCCTTGCGTGCACGCGGGATCAATGCGCGGATCACTAATGCCGGGGTTTCGGGGGACACCACGGCGGCGGGCCTCGAACGGCTGGATTTCACGCTCAAGAGCCAGAGCGAAAAGCCCGAACTCGTTATTATCAGCCTGGGCGGCAATGACATGCTGCGCAGCCTCCCGCCCGAGCAGACGCGCCAGAACCTTGAGGCGATCCTGAAGCGGTTCAAGCAGGATAATATCCGCGTCGTCCTGCTCGGGATGATGGCGGCGCCCAATCTCGGCAAGGATTTTGCCGCTCAGTTCAACCCGATCTATCCGCAGCTTGCGCAGGAATATGGCGCGGTGCTGGTCCCGTTCTTCCTTCAGCCGGTGATCGACAAGCCAGACCTGCTTCAACCGGATCATGTCCATCCGACGGCCATTGGCGTCGAGGAAATCGTTACCGCGACGGTTGACGATGTGGCCGATGCACTGCCGAAAGTGCCGGGCTCTCATTGAAACTGACCCTCGTCGTCCCCGCGAAGGCGGGGACCCTGCTTGTTCTTGGCGAGCAGGAAGAAAAGGAAGCGGGTCCCCCGCCTTCGCGGGGGCGACGGGGTGTTTTGGTGATGGTGCGATTTGAAGAATTTGGCGGAGGTTTGCGGCGCGCTTAATGCTGCCCCAGTCGCCGCACGGAGCCCGCAGTGACTTCCCAGACCGCCGCTTCTCCGACAATCGCTTCGAACGGAGCCAGTTCGGTGCCGGTCAGCCAGACTTGCGCGGAACCGGCGCGCAGGCGGTCGAACAGGGCTTCGCGGCGCACGGGATCGAGATGCGCGGCCACTTCATCGAGCAGCAGCAGGCGCGGGCGCTGTTCGGTGCCCTGTTCAAGCAGTTGCGAGTGGGCGAGCGTGATCGCGATCAGCATGGCCTTCTGCTCGCCGGTCGAGCAATCGGCGGCGGGCTGGCCCTTGCCCGCCATGGTGACGAGAAGCTCGTCGCGGTGCGGCCCGGTGAGCGTGCGCTGCGCCGCGCGCTCGCGGGCACGGCCGTCGCGCAAGGCGCGGGCGAGCGCCTCGGCAGCGATCGGTCCGCCCGGCTGATAGGCGAGCGAAGGACGCGCGAACGGCGACTCCGGCAGTCTGGCCAGCGTCCGTTCCAGCCGCTCGACCAGTTCGGCGCGCGCACTGGCAACCATCGCGCCGGCCTCGGCCAATTGCGTCTCGATAGCGTCGAGCCAGCGCGGATCGGGCGTCCGCTCGTCCGAAAGCAGACGGTTGCGTTCGCGCAGGGCATTTTCCAGGCGCGTGGCGTGGCTGGCATGGTCCGGGCGAACGGCGAGCACCAGCCGGTCGAGAAAACGCCGCCGCGCCCCTGCGCCTTCCACGAAAAGGCGGTCCATCGCCGGGGTCAGCCAACCGATCGAGAGCCATTCGGCAAGGCGCACCGCAGGCGCTTCTGCTCCGTTGACCTGCACCAGCCGCCGTCCCGGCCGCTCTGCCGTGACGCCGGTGCCAAGGCGGACGGGTTCGGCGCCCGGCACCATGAGCGCGGCGCTAACCGCGAAGCCGCCGTCGAATTCCTGCCCCGGCATGTCGGCAAGGCTCGCGCGCCTCAGGCCTCGCCCCGGCGAGAGCAGCGAGATCGCCTCCAGCACATTGGTCTTGCCCGCGCCGTTTTCCCCGACGAGCAGGTTGAACTGCGCCGTGCCTTCCACCGCGGTCTCACGGTGGTTGCGGAAACGGGACAGGAGGATGCGGTCGAGCATGATCGCTGGCGGACCTACCGGGGTGGGCGGGTCATGCCAAGCTTCGGGCGCAGGTTAATCGGGGAGGGCTGCCGCTTTGCGGGCCTTGGCGAAGGGCGAGAAGTTCACGTTGTTGTCGAACACGTCCACGCCCTCGCGGCGCTTGAGCCAGCCGACGACGACATAAGTCACGGGGGTAAGCAGCACTTCCCAGCCGGTCTTGATCACCCACTGGGTCAGCGCCAGCAGCGCGATCGAGTGCGGCGTGAAGCCGGCCACGCCCAGGAAGGCGAGGGGATAGAACAGCGCGCTGTCTACGCCTTCGCCGAAGATCGTCGATCCGATAGTGCGGGTCCACAAGTGCTTGCCCTGCGTCATCACCTTCATCCGCGCGAGCACGAAGGAATTGACGAACTCGCCCGCCCAGAACGCGCAGACCGAAGCAAAGACGATGCGCGGCGTCTGTCCGAAGATCGAATAATAGGCGGCCTGATTCGGTGCAGTCACCTGCTTGCCGTCGATCACATATGTTGCCGAGGCGAGCGCCCATTCGGGGTTGGCGGGGATTTCGACGACCACCACGCTCATCAGCACCATGAACAGCAGCGCGAAGAAGCCCGCCCAGATGCAGCGGCGCGCGTTGGCATAGCCGTAGACCTCGGTCAGCACGTCGCCGATGATGTAGGACACCGGGAAGAACAGCACGCCCGCGCCGAACGTGACCGAGCCGACCAGCGGAAAATCGACTTGCGCCTGCTTGGCCGCGCCGATCAGGTTGGAGAGCAACAGGATCACCACGAAGGCGACCATCACGAAATCGAAATAGCGGAAATGGCGCCGGGCGCCGGTCATGCCGTCGATACGGGAAAGGGGTGCGTTGCTCATCGGCTGCATGCGTAACCTGCCGGGATCGTTCGGCAAAGCACAAGTTGTGTGGAGTTCGATCCGATGTGCAGTTTGCGTGCGCGACGAACCACGCTATGGGGAGCGCGGCGCGCGCCCGTAGCTCAGCTGGATAGAGCACGAGCCTTCTAAGCTTGGGGTCGCAGGTTCGAACCCTGCCGGGCGCGCCACTTTTGCCTTTGGCCGCAGAGTCCGTTGGGCGCCGGCGGGGACATCTGCCGGCTTGGCCACCTTCATCAATCCCGACGGATGAACTCGTCAAGGTCGCTGGCCTGCACGACCGGATCGCGCAGGCGCGGATCGCGGCATACGGCAAGGAAGTCCTCATGCTCGGGGTGCCCCGGTACGAAGACCGCCTTACGCGCGTATTCTTCGGCGCTGAACGTTCCCCAGTTCGTCATGCGCGAGAAGGATATGTGATTCGCACCGACGCGATACGCGAGGTCGACCACATCCCCCATTTCCCGGAAATTCTCGGTCTGAACGGTAAAGGGCAGGGTGAAATCGTCGATCAGGCCGGCCGCCAGCAATTCGCCTGCGAACTTCAGGTTCTCTTCCATCACTGACCAGCGCGCGCCGCGGCGCAGCAGTTCGTGCGTGGGGCCGGTTGGAACGGCTGAAAAGGGCCGCGAAAAACCTGCTGGCGGGGAGGTATTGGGAGGCATGCTTATTTTTTAGGTCCGCGATCCCTGTTCACGGTCCGGTAAATTGAACACCCCACCGGCACACTGTCATGATGACCGGATGGCGACAAAGCGGGTTAACTACACCATCGTTCAGGGACTGCGGGGATTTGCCTCGATTGCAGTGCTCTTGTTCCACGCCATTCAGGGCGGGCATGTGCCAAGCATATTGGCCGCATTACCGTTTTCGCTGATCAACGATTTCTTCGCCGTCTCCGTGTTCTTCACGTTGAGCGGCTTCGTTACCGCGCATGGCCTTGCCGGTGTGAACATGACGCCGGCCATGGTCGGCAGGTTCATGCTGGGCCGGTCCATTCGTCTGGACCCCGCCTATTGGGCCTCGATGCTGGTGGCCATCGCCTTCGTCTTGCTGGCGGCAATCGTTCACGGCCGGATTTTCCAACTGCCGACGATCGGCGAACTGCTTGCCCACGTATTCTACCTGCAAGAGATGCTCGGCATTCCGGAGATCAACATCGTCTACTGGACGCTGACGTACGAGTTCCAGTTCTATCTGATCTTCGCGCTCTCGCTGACGATCCGGTCCAGGTGGATGGAGGGCGGGACATGGGCGCTGGCGATGCTTTCGGCGCTCGGTCTGGTCGGCACGCATTGGCACGGCTTCTTCGTCGAGCACTGGGCGGTGTTCTATGTGGGCGTCATTGCCCGGCGCGCGCTGGATTCGCAGATTGCGCGGGTGGGCCTTGCGCTGCTGGTCGTGGCGCTGCTGTGCGGTTCCGGGTTCGAGCGCATGCCGGCGCTGGTTGCTTTGCTGCTGTTCGTCTCGGCGTGGACGGGTTGGGCCGAGACCGGCCTCAACTGGCGCTGGCTGCAGTTTCTGGGCGCGATTTCCTACAGCCTCTATCTCGTTCATGTGCCGCTGATGCAGGCGGTGGATTCGATAGTTCACCGGCTGTTCGGGCACGGGATGGCGGCCGATCTTATCTGCCTCGTGCTCATTCTGGCCGCGAGCATCACCGCCGCCGTGCTGCTCTATCACGCGATCGAGCGTCCCTCGCACCGTCTGGCGCGCGCCATTCGGTCGCGGCCCGCTCCGGAGCCGCTGATCCTGCCGACAAGGCCGCTGCCCGACGCGCCCCCGGCCTGAGTTGCCCGGCGCGGAGCATGGCCGCACCGGGCAACTGGTCCTTCAGAAGAAGCCGAGCTTCTTGGGGCTGTAGCTGACCAGCAGGTTCTTGGTCTGCTGATAGTGCTCCAGCATCATCTTGTGATTTTCACGCCCGATGCCGGACTGCTTGTAGCCGCCGAAGGCCGCGTGGGCGGGATAGGCGTGATAGCAGTTGGTCCAGACGCGCCCGGCCTGAATGGCGCGGCCGAAGCGGTAGCAGGTGTTGATGTCGCGGCTCCACACGCCCGCGCCAAGGCCGAACATCGTGTCATTGGCGATCTCCAGCGCCTCCTCGGCATCGCGGAACGTGGTGGTGGAAACCACCGGGCCGAAGATCTCCTCCTGAAAGATCCGCATCTTGTTGTGGCCCTTGAACACGGTCGGCTGGATATAGAAGCCGCCGGACAGGTCCCCGCCCAGATGGGCCGCATCGCCGCCGATCAGCACCGTCGCGCCTTCCTCGCGGCCGATGTCGAGGTAGCGCAGGATCTTCTCCTGCTGCTCCTGCGAGGCCTGCGCGCCGATCATCGTTTCCATCTCCAGCGGGCTGCCCTGCCGGATCGCGGCGACGCGCTTCAGCGCCTTTTCCATGAACTTGTCGTAGATCGATTCCTGGATCAGCGCGCGGCTCGGGCACGTACAGACTTCGCCCTGATTGAGCGCGAACATCACGAAGCCCTCGATCGCCTTGTCGAGGAAGTCGTCATCCTCGGCGCAGACATCGGCGAAGAAGATGTTGGGGCTCTTGCCGCCCAGTTCCAGCGAGACGGGGATCAGGTTCGCGCTGGCGTACTGCATGATGAGGCGCCCGGTGGAGGTTTCGCCGGTGAAGGCGATCTTGGCGATGCGCGTGGAACTGGCGAGCGGCTTGCCCGCCTCGATCCCGAAGCCGTTGACGATGTTGAGCACGCCCGGCGGCAGCAGGTCCGCGATCAGTTCGGCCAGCACGAGGATCGAGACCGGGGTCTGCTCGGCAGGCTTGAGCACCACGCAATTGCCCGCCGCCAGAGCAGGGGCCAGCTTCCACGCAGCCATCAGGATCGGGAAGTTCCACGGGATGATCTGGCCGACCACGCCCAGCGGCTCGTGGAAGTGATAGGCCATGGTGTCGTCGTCGATCTCGCCGATGGAGCCTTCCTGCGCGCGGATGCAGCCCGCGAAGTAGCGGAAGTGATCGATGGCGAGCGGAATGTCGGCGGCGGTAGTCTCGCGGATCGGCTTGCCGTTGTCCCATGTCTCGGCAGTGGCCAGTTTGGCGAGGTTCTGCTCCATGCGGTCGGCAATGCGCAACAGGATCAGCGAGCGTTCGGCAGGCGGCGTGCGGCCCCAGCCGTCCTTGGCGGCATGGGCGGCGTCGAGCGCCAGCTCGATATCGTCGACATCCGAACGGGCGACCCGGCAGACCGGCTTGCCGGTGATCGGGCTGACATTGTCGAAATAGCGGCCGGCTACGGGCGGCACCCATGCACCGCCGATGAAGTTGTCGTAGCTCGCCGCGAAGGGCGCGGCGAATACCGGGGGCCTCTCGGTAACCTGAATATCTGCCATGACTGGATCCTCTCGTTACGGGTCGGCGCGGGTGTCCGGCCTTGGGTATTAACCTGCCGCTGGTCGTGCCGGCGCGACAGGGGGAGGGCGAAAGCCGTGCCTCCCGGAGTATCGCCGGTGAGACACGGAGATCCGTCCGCTTTTGCCCCCGTTACTGATCCCCGTTATTGGCCCCGCCTATTGATTGGGCGAGATCCCCACCCGCTCCATGCGCCGGTACATCGTGGCGCGGCCGATCCGCAGTTCGCGCGCGGCGCGAGTGACATTGCCGCCCGACCGCGCGAGGGCCTGACGCAGTACTGCGCGCTCGCTGTCGTCGAAGCCGCTGGATGCATCGCCCATGACATCGGCCAGCGGCCTCGGCCGTTCGAAAGGCCGGTTGCCAAGGCCGAGCGTCAGCCGCGCGGCGCGCGTGGCGCCGATCACGAGATCGTCACGGTCGACCGCCAGCAGTGCCAGACCGCGCCCACCATTGCCCTTCCTGTCTGGGCTGTAGACGATCCGCGCCTCGGCATAGCGCATGCAGAAGAAGTCCCGCTCGATCTGGCGGGCAGCATCCTGCACCAGCGCGGCGACCAGTGCCGCTGTCGCCTCGCCATGTTCGGCGCGGGCGCTCGATACGTCGAGCGCGGCGACAAGATGGCCCTCGGGATCGAAGACAGGCGCGTCCATGCAGCTTACGCCGATGTTGCGGCTGGCGAAGTGCTCATGGCGCAGGATCGTCACCGGGCGCTGCTCGACCAGACAGGTGCCGATCCCGTTGGTGCCTTCGGCGGCTTCGCCCCAGAGCCCGCCGGGGACAAGGCCGATGGCATCGAACAGCGGCGAATCGCCCGCGCCCGTGCGCGCTTCGAGCACCACGCCGTCGATATCGGACAGCACCACGCAGCAGCCGGTTCGCCCCACGTTGCCGAACAGCTGGTCCAGCACCGGCGTTGCGGCGGCGAGCAGTTCTCCATTGCTGTCGCGCAGGCCCGCCAGCATGTTGCCGCCGATCCGCTCACGCGTGCGCGAAGCGGCGGGGTCAAGCCCATGGTACAGGGCGGACCGGCACCACGACGCGGCCAGCGACGATGTCGCCGCGGCATTGCCCCGCTTCACGGTATCCATGACCCGGTCGCTGTGATTGAGCCTGTCGCTGGCCATTGTTTTCGTCCTCTCCGCCGGCCTTTTGACCGGAACGAATCCGGCTGCATTGCTCTGCCGCCCGGTTCATCTCGATAGCTGAACCTGAGGTCGGCACGGGCGCTATGCAATTGTGCGCGAGTCCGGCACCGGCTCCGAATGTTTCATTCATGGGACGATCTTGCCAGCTTAAAACGCAGTTTTGGCGGATTTGCGTCACCTCTGTCGGAACTGTGCGCGAGAGGCAAAATTGACGCCTCGCGCACATAATCTTGAGGGCGCGAGATGCCGTTGACATGCAGCCAATTTCACATACGGTCGTGAAACAGAAATGAAATAAAATTTCTCGGGGTCGATGTCAGATAGGAACGCGTTGGACCAACTTATGAGGGGGCTGGTCAATGTTCGTCATGAATTCGCGTACCTGTGCTGATTTTAAGAACGAATCGCAGAAATCGTTTCTTGGGGCTTTCTGATTATCCGAATTTAATTCTGGGAACGTGGTCACGCTAAGCGTGTCCGTGGGGCGGGGCGCGTTTGCCCGGCCGCAGCGATTGTCGGCGTCAGCCGGGATCGGGACTCATGCCATGACGTGATCGCCGTATCGCCGCCCACTCGAACTGCTTCGAGGGGCCGCCATCGGGTCGCACCGTTTCCAAAAACGCGCTGAACTCGCGGCACGTTTGCCCGGGCACAGTCAGTTCCGGTCCCCGGGGGGTGGGCCGGGGGCATTCGCGCGCACGTCATTTCCGGACGGCCTCAGGCCGTTGACCGGCCTCTGGCCCATTCGTCGGGCCCGAGGGGGAAGGCGTGCGTCTGGCAGGTGCAGGGGCGGCGATGACCGCGGGAAAACAGGGAGAGGCCGCAACCGTGGAGCAAAACCAGGCAAGGGGGCCTAGATGACAGATTGGGTATCCGTATCGGCAACGGCGCTGGCGGCAGCGCTTCTATTCGGGGCAACACCGGCCCTGGCCGAAGAACCGGCCGAGCCCGCACCGGAGGCTTCCACTGCGGACGCTTCGGGCGGCGCGATCATCGTCACCGGCACGCGCACCATCGGCATGAAGGCGACCGAGAGCCCGGCGCCGATCCAGATCATGACCAGCGAAGCGCTCGCCCGTACCGGCCAGCCGGACCTGATCCAGAGCCTTTCGCAGAATCTGCCGTCGATCCAGGCGCAAGCCTTTGGCAGCGATCTTCAGGCGCACAACCTGCAAATGAAGCTGCGCGGGCTGAGCCCCAACCACACGCTGATCCTCATCAATGGCAAGCGTCGCCACGGCACTGCCAACGTCTCGGTCGCGGGCGGCCCCTTCGGCGGCAGCGCCGCGCCGGACATGAGCTTCATTCCGAACGATGCCATCGCCCATATCGAGGTCCTGCAAGACGGCGCCGCTGCCCAATACGGCACCGATGCCATCGCCGGCGTCATCAACATTATCCTCAAGGACAACGACCACGGCGGCGTGCTGAACGGCACTCTTGGCCAATACATGGACCAGGGCGGCGATACCTACAGCGTTTCGGGTAACGTCGGTTTCGCGCCGATCGAGAATTCATACGTCAGCCTGACCGTCCAGAAAAAGAAGAAAGGCTTCAGCTTCCGGGGCGACATCGATCCGCGCGTCTACGGCGACAACGCGGTGGCGCAGGGCAACCTGACCAAGTTCCCCGATCTGGTGGACCAGAAGTACTACCCTTACGTCAATCGCATCGCCGGCGATCCGCAGATCGAACAGACCACGGCGATGTACAACGCCGGCTGGACCTCGGGCGATTTCGAACTCTACAGCTTCGGCAGCTACGGCCACAAATATGCCCGCGCCTATGAGAACTATCGCACGCCGGGCATCGTCGTATCGGCGGCCGGGGTTCCGCTGTTCCCGACCGGCTTCGCCCCGTTCGAGGCCATTCGCGAGACCGATTACTCGGTGGCAGGGGGCCTGAAGGGCAAGTTTGGCGATCTCGATTTCGATCTATCCTCCACATACGGCGACGATTTCGTGGGCGTCTATGTCGAGAATTCGGCCAACGCTTCGCTCTACAAGAACACCGGCTTCACGCCGACCCAGTTCCACAACGGCGATTTCAAGGCATCGCAGTGGAGCAACACGCTCGACCTGACTTATCCGCTCGACATCGGGCTGTCCGAACCGATGAACATTGCCGGCGGCCTTGAGTGGCGACGTGAGACTTACGGTATCGTCGCGGGCGATCCGGCGTCCTATTACGGCAGCGGCGCCCAGTCGTTCTTCGGCTACAGCCCGAACGACGCGGGCAATTACAACCGCACCAACTTCTCGCAATACCTCGATATTTCGCTCAAACCGGTGCCGGGATGGCTGGTCGACGGCGCGGTCCGCCACGAGCACTACAGCGACTTCGGCTCGACCACCGTGTTCAAGCTGACCTCGCGTTACGACATCTCCGACGCCTTCGCGGTGCGCGGCACCGTATCGACCGGCTTCCGCGCGCCGACTTTGGCGGAAGGCTTCTATTCGGGCATCAACGTCGGCCCAAGCTCGGTTTCGGGCGTGTTGCCTGCCAACTCTGCCGCAGCAGCCTCGCTCGGGTTCGGCGGCCTCAAGCCTGAGAAATCGACCAACTTCAGTGCCGGTGTGGTCTTCACCCCGAACTCGCGGGTCAGCATCACGCTCGATGCCTATTGGATCGAGATCCGCGACCGCATCATGATCTCCAGCTCGTTCTACGGCTTCAACGGCCAGTACTGCCCGGCGGGCTATGCCGGTTCCAATGCCGCCAGCTGCGTGCCCTACACCACCGACAACTACAACCTCTACAACCAGCAGGCGGTGTTCGACGCGGTGGCTTCGGCGCTGGGCGGCGAAATTCCGAGCTACGTGCTGACCGACGTCAACGGCTATCGCAACACCAGCGGCACGGTTTCGGTGCAGTCCTTCGTCAACGGCGCGGACATGCGCACGCGCGGCGTGGACTTCATGGCCAGCTACGACATGCCGACCGGCATCGGCGAGATCAACTGGACCTTCTCCGCCAATTACAACGACAACAAGGTCAAGAAGATCGCCGACCTGCCCGACGCGCTTTACACCAGCACGGTCGATCCCTCGAAATCGGCGCTCATCAGCAAGTATAACGTCGTCACGCTGGAGCACAGCACGCCCAAGGTCCGCGCCACGCTGGGGGCCTTCTGGGAATCGAGCCGGTTCTCGGTGAACTTGCGCGAAAGCTACTATTCGAAGGTCTTCGCCCTCGAAACCGCGCCGGGCGGTAGCCCGATCGCCGGGCAGGACCTTGAGGTTCCGGTCAAGTCCGCCTTCATCACCGACCTCGAACTGGGCTTCAAGGCGACCGAGAACATCAAGCTTTCGATCGGCGCGAACAACCTGTTCAACAAGTATCCGACCAAGCGTTCCTACGAAAATATTCGCGCCGCACAGTTGGCGTCGGGTTCGAGTACGTACGCGTCCAATATCTACCCCACCATTTCACCTTACGGAATCAATGGCGGTTATTACTACGGCCGGGTTTCGGTGAAGTTCTGATGAATAGTGTTTGCATAGGCACTGCTCCCGGTTCGTCCGGGGGCAGAGTCCACAACCAGGATCATTCAGGGAGTTGCGATAGTGATGGTATCTGACTTGAGTTGGCTGGTCCCGGCGCTCGGTCTGCTGGCAGCCGGTCTCGTCGCCGGCTTCGCAGGGGGCGTCTTCGGGATCGGCGGCGGCTTCATCGTTGTCCCCGCGCTTCTGCTGATGCTGCCGCTGCTGGGCGGCGATCACGCACAGTACGCACACGTTGCCATCGGCACTTCGGCGGCGACGATCATCGTTACCTCGATCCGCTCGGTCATGAGCCATTCCAAGCGCGGGTCGGTCGATTTCGAGATCCTCAAGTCATGGGCGCCCTGGGTGGTGCTGGGAGACGGCGTGGGCGTGGTGTTGGCAAGCCATGTGGACGGCAAAGTGCTGACCATGGTCTTCGCCTCGGGCGTGCTGCTCATGAGCCTCAACTTCCTGGTCCCGCGCGTGGGGGACAAGGTCATCACCGACCAGATGCCCTCGGGCATCCTGCGCGTCGGCATCGCGGGCGGGCTGGGCACCTTTTCCTCGCTGCTGGGTATCGGCGGCGGCACCATCGCGATCATGGTGATGACGCTGTGCGGCCGCTCGATCCACCGCGCGGTCGGCACGGCATCGGGCGTGGGCACGCTGATCGCCATTCCTAGCGCCATCGGCTTCGCGATCATCGGCATGCACGAGAAGGGCCTGCCATGGGGCTCGCTCGGCTTCGTGAACATGCCCGCGACGCTGGCCATCGCCTCGATGTCGCTCCTGACCGCGCCGCTGGGCGTGGCGGCCGCCCATTGGCTGGAGCCGCGCATGCTGAAGCGCGTGTTCGGCATCTACCTGATCGTGATCTCGATGGTCATGTTCCACAACGCACTGAAAATCTGACGTAAATTGGCTGGAAGGAGTTCGAAGGATGCAGCTTGAGAAAGACATGCTGGCCGAACGGATCGGCGGCGAAGAGGTCACGCAGGACCTTCTGGAGCGCGGCTATTCGCGCCGCAACATAGGCAAGATCGCCGCATTGCTGGGCGGCGGCCTCGCCGTGGCGCAGGCCATGCCCGCCTCCGCGCAGCAGGCCGGCAAGGCCGTGGCCGGCGCGGTCCGGATCGGCGCCAACGAGTGCTGGACCGGCCCGCTGCCGGCCGGCGCGCAGGCGGCCATGGCCATCGTCATGCAGGGCAACCGCTACGAACCCAATGACGAGCACGCCAAGCTCTTTGCCACCGTCGCGCAAGTGGAAGGCATTCCGCAGGATCACGTGGTCGCGTGGCCGGGATCGAGCGACCCGCTCAGCCGCACCGCGATCACGTTCGCCTCGCCCTCGCGCGGGATCGTCACGGCGGACCCGACCTATGAAGCGATCTGGCGCACCGGCGCATGGATCGGCGCCAAGGTGACCAAAGTGCCGCTCACGTCGGACTATCGCCATGACGTGAAGGCCATGCTGGCGGCCGATCCCAACGCCGGGCTCTACTACATCTGCTCGCCCAACAACCCGACCGGCACGCTGACGCCCATCGCCGACATCACCTGGCTGGCCGAGAACAAGCCCAAGGACGCGATCCTGCTGGTGGACGAGGCCTATATCCACTTCGCAGGCACCGAAAACGCCGCGAAACTGGCCGCCTCGCGCGACGATGTGCTGGTGATGCGCACGTTCTCCAAGCTGTTCGGCATGGCGGGCATGCGCCTTGGCCTGACGCTCGGCGCGAAATCCCTGCACGAGAAGATGATGCGCTACGATGGCGGTCAGGTCACGTCGATGCTGCCGATGACGGCGGTCGCCTGCGGAACCGCCTCGCTGCCGCTGGCCGACCAGATCAAGGCCCGCCGCGACCAGATGATCGCCGCGCGCGAGGAGACCATCGCCCATATCGAGCGGCGCGGCCTCAAGGTTCTGCCCGGCAGCCACGCGAACATGTTCATGGTCGACTGGAACGGCAAGACGCCCAAGGAGATGATGGCCGCCTTCCTTGCGCAAGGCGTGCAGATCGGCCGTGGCTGGAGCGCTTATCCCAGCATGTCGCGCGTCACCGTGGGTTCGGCGGAGGACATGCAGAAGTTCCGCCTCGCGCTCGACAAGATTCTGATGGCCTGATCGCGGATAGAGTCCGCCACGCCGGCCCGTGGGGGCTCGGGCCGGCGCGGTGGCAATGTCCCGACAGGAGAGGGCCTGGCGCGAACAGTCTCGCGCCGGGCCTTCGCTATTCCGGGGTTCAAATGGCCGCCGCATCAAATACTTGTGGCGACGCAAATGATCCGATTTCCTTGGCGCATCCAAGGGTGTTTCCGCTTGCCCATCCCTGGTCTTTGCCTATTTATATGATTAAATAGACTGAGAGGTGCCGGGACTACGCATGCCCATCGATCCGCATGAAAATCGCGAGGCGCTCGGGCGCAATCTGACTTACGGGCTGCTGGACCGGCTGGGGTCGCAGATAGTGGGCCATGCCTACGAGGGGCGCTCCTTTCCCACCGAGGCGGAACTCTCGCAGCAGCACGGCGTAAGCCGCTCGGTCACGCGAGAGGCGGTCAAGATGCTCACGGCCAAGGGCCTTGTCACCGCACGGCCGCGTCAGGGGACGATGATCCAGCCGGTCAGCCAATGGAACCTGTTCGACACCGATGTGCTGCGCTGGATGCTCGATCGCAGCTTTTCCATCGATTTGCTCAAGCAGTTCAGCCAGCTTCGCGTGGCGATCGAGCCCGCCGCCGCCGCGCTGGCCGCACAGGCCGCCGACGACGATGGCCGGGCGCTGATCGAGGCGGGCTTCGCGCGGATGCAGGCGGCCGAGGCGGGGCGTGATGACGTGTTGGAAGCCGACGTGGCGTTTCATGTCGCCATCCTCAAGGCCTCGGGCAATCCGTTCTTCGGCCAGTTCCGCGATGTCGTCTCTACCGCGCTCAAGACCTCGATCCGCTATACCAACCGGATCGTCGGCCGCAGTGGTGACCTTGATGCGCACGAGGGCGTGATGGAGGCGATCCTCGCCCGCGATCCGCAGCGCGCGCGCGAGCGGATGGAGCGTATCATCGTCGAGGCTCTTGTCGCTATCGACCACAACGAAAGCGCCGCCAATCGGGTCTGATCGAGGCCGGTATCGCGCCGGATTGACCCATTGAGCGTATATATCATATAAATCCGAAAAAATGGCAGAGCGGCGATGAGTCCGGCCCGTGCGCGACGGGGTGGACTCCCCATTCGCGCCGGAAACAGCTACGAGAGCCCCTGCAAGCAATGACCGAAGTCCCCGGAATTCCCCCCGTTGAAGTCGCTGGAATGCGTACCGACCGTCGCCATGCCATGGTGTTGGGCGTAGCGGGCGTGGCCGCTGCCAGCCTGCCGCAGACCGCTCTGGCTCTTCCCGAGAATACGCCCGCCGCCGTGCCGAGCCCGCGCCGCACATGGCTGCTCGATCGCGGCTGGCGCTTCCATCCCGGCCATGCGGCGGACATGAGCAAGGACTTCGACTGGGGTATCAACCAGCGGACTTACGCCAAGCCCGGCCTCGTCACCTCACCGGCCGCCGTGGCCGACTTCGACGAGAGCGGCTGGGCGGAAGTCTCGGTTCCGCACGACTGGGCGGTGGACCTGCCCTATGCGCCTCCCGCGACGCCCGCGCCCGAGGACAAGGCCGATGCCGTTGCCGCGCACGGGTTCAAGGCGATTGGCCGTGCTTTCCCGCAGAACAGCGTCGGTTGGTACCGCCTGCGCCTGCCGGTCGGCGCCGCCGATAAGGGCCGCGCGATCTGGCTCGAATTCGACGGCGTGTTCCGCGCCAGCAAGGTCTTCGTCAACGGCTTCGAGGCCGGGGGCAGCGAGAGCGGCTATGCGCCGTTCCGCGTCAATATCGCCGATTTCCTTGACTATGACGGGGCCCCCAACCAACTTGCCCTGCGCGTGGACGCCTCGCTGGGGGAGGGCTGGTTCTACGAAGGCGCGGGGATCTACCGCAATGTCCGCCTCGTCAGCGCCGATGCGGCCCACGTGCCGCAGTGGGGCACGTGCGTGCGCACCGCCATCGATGCGGACGGCGCCGGGGTGTCGCTGCTGACCACGCTGGCCAATGCCGGGGAGGGCAAGTCCGCCGTCACGCTGCGCCAGAGCATCCGCGACGGCGCCGGACGGGAAGTGGCACGGGCGGACGATCGGCAGGTCGCGCTTGAACCGCTAGCCAGCACCGAGATCGGGCAGGACCTGCACATCCGCGCACCGCAGCTTTGGTCGCCCGCTTCGCCCAACCTCTACACGCTGGTCACCGAAGTGCTGCGCGATGGCGCGCCGGTGGACCGCTATGAAACCACCTTCGGCGTGCGCACCGTCACTTTCGACGCGGTGAAGGGCTTCACCATCAACGGCCGCAACGTGAAGCTGATGGGCGTCTGCAACCATCAGGACCATGCGGGCGTCGGCACCGCGATCCCCGATGCGCTGCACGAATGGCGGGTGGACCGCTCGATCGAGATGGGCGTCAACGCCTGGCGCAGCGCCCACAACCCGCCCGCGCAGGCGCTGCTCGACTTGTGTGACCGCAAGGGCATGATGATGCTGGCCGAAACGCGGCTCAACACCACCAATCCCGAAGCGATGGACGAGCTGGAGCGAATGATCCTCTCCTCGCGCAACCACCCTTCGGTGATCCTGTGGTCGGTGGGCAACGAGGAAGGCCATCAGGGCACCGAGCGCGGCCGTCGCATTTCGGCGGAGCTGGTCGCGCGCTGTAAGGTGCTCGACCCCACGCGGCTCACCACGCAGGCGATGGACCAAGGCTGGGACAGCGGCGCGGCCGATGCGGTGGATGTGGTCGGCTTCAACTACCGCACTGACAAGATCCCCGCGTGGCACACGCGCCACCCGAACAAGCCGGTGATCGGCACCGAGACCGGCAGTACCGTGTCCACTCGCGGCGCTTACGAGAACGATGCCGCGCGCCATATCGTGAAGGCCTACGACACCGAACACCCTTGGTGGGCTTCCACCGCCGAGGAGTGGTGGACCATCGTTGCCAATGCCCCCTATATCGCCGGCGGCTTCATCTGGACCGGGTTCGACTATCGCGGTGAGCCCACGCCCTATCCGGCGTTCCCCAGCGTTTCCAGCTACTTCGGTGCGATGGACTTGTGCGGTTTCGCCAAGGACAACTACTTCTACTACCGCGCGTGGTGGCGTCCGGACCAGCCGCTGGTCCACTTGCTGCCGCACTGGAACTGGGCGGGGCGCGAGGGGCAGGCGATCCCGGTCTGGGCGCACGGCAACTGCGAAGAGATCGAGCTTCTCCTCAACGGCAAGAGCCTCGGCCGCAAGCCGATGCCGCGTAACGGCCATCTCGAATGGCAGGTGCCTTACGCCCCCGGCAAGCTGGAGGCGCGCGGCTACAACGGCGGCCGTCTGGCGGCCAGCGACACGCGGATGACTGCCGGAGCCCCCGCAAAGCTGCGCCTCACCGCTGACCGCAAGCGTTACACCGCTGCCATTGCGGATGCGGCCATGCTGCGCATCGAAGTGCTCGACCGGGCGGGCAACCCCGTCCCCACCGCCGACGATGCTCTCAGCTTCGCGGTTTCCGGACCGGGCCGGATCATTGGCCTCGGCAACGGCAATCCGACGTCGACGGAGCCTGACAAGGGCACCACGCGCAAGGCCTTCAACGGCCTCGCGCAAGCGATCGTGCAAGGCACGGGGCAAAGTGGCGCCGTACGCGTCACTGTCTCCGGCGCCGGGCTGGCGCCCGCATCGATCGATCTCAGCTTCCACTCCTGAAGGACACCGGTTCCATGAAGTCCCTTCGCCCCGTGCTGGCATTTGCCGCGCTGTTGACCGCCGCACAGGCCCATGCCGCCGAAACCGGCCGCACGCTCTACCTTGGCGCCGACCTTTCCTTCGCCAACGAGATGGCGGACTGCGGGGCGGTGTTCCGCCAGAACGGCAAGCCGGTCGATCCTTTCGTGCTGCTCAAGCAGAAGGGTGGCAACATCATGCGCGTGCGTATCTGGAACAATCCGGATTGGACGCACTATTCGAACTACGAAGACGTGCTGAAGACCATTCGCCGCGCCCATGCGGCGGGCCTGCAGGTCCTGCTGGACTTCCATTACTCGGACGACTGGGCCGATGGCGATAAGCAGATCGCCCCCAAGGCCTGGGCCGGGCTGAACACGGACGATCAGGTCCGCGCGGTCCATGATTATACGCGCGATGTCCTCGCGAAGTTGAACGCTGCGGGTGAACTGCCCGAACTGGTGCAGGTCGGCAACGAGACCAACCCCGAAGTCATGGGCGGCACCAAGGACAAGCCGATCGACTGGAAGCGCAACGCGCGCCTCATCAATGCCGGTGTCGCCGCCGTGCGCGAGGCATCGAAGGCGGCGGGCAAGCCGATCAAGGTGATGCTCCACATCGCCCAGCCCGAAAACGTCCTGCCGTGGTTCGACGATGCCACGGCGGCGGGTGTGCTCGATTACGACATCATCGGCATCAGCTACTATTCGAAGTGGTCGAAATATAACTTCGCCGGTCTGAGCAAGGTGATCACCGCCGCGCACCAGCGCTACGGCGCCGATGTCATGGTGGTGGAGACGGCCTATCCCTTTACCGAGGAGAGCGCCGATGCCTCGCCCAACCTGCTGGGCACGGACTCGCTGGTTCCGGGCTATCCGGCGACCCCGCAGGGCCAGCTCAAATATCTGGAAGACCTGACGCAGACGGTGGTCGACGCGGGCGGCAACGGCGTCGTCTACTGGGCGCCCGACTGGGTTTCGACCCAATGCAAGACGCGCTGGGGCACTGGCTCCAACTGGGAAAACGCCGCGTGGTTCGATCTCAAGCGGCACGAAGTGCTGCCGGTGATGGACTTCCTTTCTAAGACTTACACGAAGTCCGCGAAGTAGGGCGCCAAAGCCTCGGCGCCAATGCGTTGGATATTGGTGACGAGCGAGCGGCCTGACAACACCGTCGCCCCCGCGAAGGCGGGGGCCCCGCTTCCTTTTCTCCCCGCCGCCAGAACAAGCGGGATCCCCGCCTTCGCGGGGATGACGGGGATGGGAGAGGGTTCGGCAGGGCTCCTAAGCAGGGCAGTCCTGAGTGGGCGGCATCAAAGTGTGCTCAGCGAAGCGTCTTGAAGCATGTGTTCGGCGATGACGACAATCGGCGGCGACGAGACGCAATCTGCCACATCGAAGGTGAGGGTGAAGGGGGTGATTCCCGTCGCCAACAGCCTATTCGCGACGTCGCGGTAGCGAGCGGACACGCGCATGGCGATCGTGCAGTGAGGCACCCAGGCCTCGGGGCGATAGGCTGGTTTGCATCTCGCCGGATCGATTACTCCGTGGAGCCGGGCATGCAATTCGCGCAGCGCGTCAACGCATGGCCGCGCAGCGCCGATGGCGTCAGTTCTGGATCTCTCGGCAGTTGAAGTGCAGGCGGACAGAACATGTCAAAAATTTCATGAACTTTGGCTTCGGCCGGGCTGCTCTTGCCCGGAAAGGCGCGGATTCCGGTATGTTCGGCGCGCGCACTTGCCGATGCGCCGGTCGGTAAAATCCGGAAACGTCAGGGTTGTGAAAGGGATGTCGGAGGGCATCGCCCCGATGCGCCGGACGAACTGCAACACGGTCTTGCCGAAGCGCCCGGTTTCCCCCAACATACATTTCAGCTGCCGGTTTCGAGCGCCTTCGAGTATCCGGTTCATCCATCCTTAAGCGTGACTCGGGCTGGTCGCCACCCACGTCGCCGTCTGCCCTCATACCTGCCCTGGACATACCGTAATGACTTTGATGCAGCCGTCCTGGCCCGTGCCCTCCACCGCAGGCGTGGATCCAGCAATGGCCGATGAGCTTGTTACGCCCGCACTGACGGCCGTGAGAGAGACCGGGCCGTCCATCGCGCGGCATTTCCTGACCGCGCTGCTGCTCAGCCTGTTCGCGCTCTCTGCCTTGATGCATGCCGCCGGGCTGCACATCGACCCCTGGCGTGCGGGTAATCTGCCGTACTATGCCGCCGGGGCGGTACTGCTGTCGCTGCGCTTCGGATTGCCGCGCACGGCGTGGCAGCAGGCGGTGCCGGTCGCGCGCTTCTGCGAATATGCCGGGCTGTTCACGCTGATTTCGCTGATGGGTGCCACCGCGAGCTATCCGGTGGCGGCGCTGACGCACGGCTATGCGGATGTCGCCTTGCAGCGCGTGGATGAGGCTCTGGGGTTCAACTGGCTGGGTTGGTATCGCACGGTGGCCGCCCATCCCGTGCTCCAACTGCTGGGGACGGCGGCCTATCGCAGCATCTATGTCACGCCCGCGCTGTTGCTATGGGCCAAGGCACGGGCCGGGCAGCATGCAGAGGCCTACCGGTTCATTGCCGGGTTCTGGCTGGCGGCGGTCATTACCCTGGCCGTGTTCAGCCTGATGCCGGCGGTCGGGCCGTTCTCCCACCTGTGGCATGGCGCGATCCCCTACATGCCTGAGAGCGAGCTTTGGCAGTCCGGCCTGATCCCCGCGCTGCGGGCGCACAGTGTGCATATCGTCGATCTGGCGAAGCTGCGCGGCATCGTGTCGGCGCCCAGCTTCCACACGGCGGCGGCGGTGCTCTACATCGTTGCGGCGTGGCGCATGCCGTCGATGCGCTGGCCGATCGTGGCGCTTAATGTCGCGATGCTGCTGTCCACGCCGGTAGAGGGCACGCATTATCTGATCGACATGCTGCTGGGCGCGGTTGTGGCCGTGGTTTCGCTGGCTCTGATCGGTTTCTACGAGCGCATGCAATTCGCTATGGCGCGGCGTGACAGGGCAGGGGCTCCGGCCTCCGCGTCTGCCGCGGGGTGAAGGCCAACGTCGCCGGGTGGCTCTTCGGGGCACCCGGCGCGCGTTCTGCGATCCGCATATTCCGTTTTCCTACAGGTAGGCCGCTGCGATAATTTCGCGGGCATGATCCCGACAGACAGCGCCGCTCCCAAGTCCCGCCGCTCCAATGCCGACTATCGGTGGACCCGGGCGAAGATCCTCACCTTTCTGCATGCGCTGGCGCGCACGACCTCGGTCGCTGCGGCGGCCCGGCACGTCGGCATGAGCCGCCAGTCCGCCTATCGTCTGCGCGCGCGATTGGGGAAGGAGTTCGCCGATGTGTGGGACGAGGGCCTGCGCCTCGGCGCGGCCCGCAAGGTGACAGTTTCGATGCAAGGTGACAGGCGCGGCGCAAGGTGACGGTTTTGGGCCAGGACCGTGTCAACAGTGTCAACTGTGTCACCTTGTGCGGGCTGACGCGGGCCGGGAAAAGGTCACGAAAAAAGGGGCGCCGGGAGGAGTGGCGCCCCTTTTCGAGGTTGGGCCCGCTTGGGCAGGCCGGGTATCGGGCCCCGATGGAGGCGGGGCCCAAACCGTGATCGGTGTCAGTACTTGAAGGTGACGTCCGCGAGGTAGCTGCGGCCGTACTTCTCGTAACGGGCGATCTGGTCGGGATCGTTGTTCCAGTAGAACCGCGCTGCCTGGTTGGTCAGGTTGTTGGCCTGGAGACGGACCGAGATGCTCTTGTTGATCGCATAGGAGATGCTCGCGCCCAGCGTCGTCTCGGATTCGAGGCGGGTCAGCTGCGAGGAATCCCAGCCGTAGATCACGGTGTACGGGCTGTGATGCTTGAGCGCCACGCGGGCATCGATGCCGTGCGCCGAGTACCAGAGATCGATCTCGCTGGTGAACTTGGTCAGGCCGACGCCGGGGAACGGATTGCTGGCGGGGGCGAGTTCCTTGATGTTCGAATCGACGTAGCTGGCGTTGGCGTAGATGCCGAAGTTGTTGAGCCCGATGAAGTAGAACGGGGTCTGGATCGTGCCTTCGACGCCAGCGATGTGGCCGCCCTTTCCGTTGGCCGGCGCGGTGATCTGGTAGCTGTTGCCGCCGATGATCTGCTGCGTCTGGGTGTAGCCGATGTTGCTCGACACATCCTTGTAGTAGCCCGCCAGCGCGAAGAGCGAATCCTTGTGGAAGTACCACTCAAGCGAGAGGTCCGCCTGGTTCGCCATGAACGGCTTGAGCTGCGGGTTGCCGCCCGATCCGGTGTTGGTCGGCGGGAAGTAGCTGAGCGCGAGATTGGCGCGCAACTCGTCGAGCGGCGGACGCGACATCACGCGGGCAATGCCGGCGCGCAGCTTGAGCGTGTCGGTCAGGTCGAAGTTGAGGTTGAGGCTCGGCAGCGCGCGGAAGTAGGTGTTGTTCTCGCGGATCGGCGCCGTCGTGGTGACGTTCTCCTGGAGAGCATCGTCCCACGAGGTGACGGACGAGATCGCGTCCGAATGGGTCGAGACGTTGACGAAGCGCACGCCGAGGTTGCCGGTGAAGAACGAACCCTTGAAGTCCGTCATCACGTAGCCTTCGAAGTTGTCTTCCTTCACGCGCCAGTACTGGGACTGGTCCTCGACCGGATCGGCGAGTGTGAGGTAAGCGGCCGCCAGATCCTTGTAGTTGCCCCAGATGAGGTTGGGCACATTGAAGGTGCCTACCGAGAACTCGGTGAGCTGCGTGGGATCGATCGAGAGATCGCCGCCGGTGTTGGTCGAAACCGCCGCGGTCGAGGCGTGATAGCTCTTTACGCGGTTCGAATAGCGCAGGCCCACGCCGAAGCCGGTGAAGAAGCCGCTGTCGAGATGGCGATAGGCGTCGAACTGCGCGGCGCCGAGGTCGTCCTGAAGGCGCTGCGGGCCGTCGAACTGGCCGGCGAAGTAGCTCGGCACCGTCTGGTTGGTGACGTCGCCCGGGTTGTTGCTGACGGAGACCGTCGGTACCACGTTGCGGCCCGTCGAGAACGTCGTCGTGTCGGGGTAGGACTCGGTGTAAATCGCGCCCCAGGTGTTGTCACGGCGTGCACGCGAATAGGACGCGTCGAACTTCGCGGTCCAGTCGCCATCGTCGTACTTGGCGTTGAAGCCGGTGACGAAGAGATTCTTGTCCTCGGTGTACTTGGCGATCGCGTTGGTGACCGACGAGAAGTTGTTCAGCGTCGCGCCGGTGATCGTGTTGCCGGACAGCGTGTAGTTGCCGTCCTGATAGATATCGTCCGGGCCGCCGATGGTGCCGCCCCAGTCGCCCCAGCCGTTCGAACGGCCGTACCACTGTTGCGCCTGGTTCTCGTCGATCTTCACCTTGGAATAGAGGACATCGAGGTTGATGTCCCACTCGGTGGTCGGCTTCCACTGCAACGCGCCGGTGGTCGACCAGCGGGTTTCCTTCAGGCCGTTGACCTCGGTCTGCGCGCCCCAGGGAGCGTTGATCGGCTCGCCATTGAGGGTCGGCGGGCTGCCGGTGTCGACCGTGTTGTAGCCCCAGCCCTGGAACGAGTTGAAGCCGTTCTTCTGGCGCTGGAAGGTACCGCCGACGACCACGGCGAGGTTGTCGGTCAGGCGGCCGACATACTGCGCGCTGCCGCGCGAGCCCCAGCCCGAATAGTTAGGAATGTCCTTGCCGCCGTCGTTGTAGAGTGCGCCCGCGCGCACGGTGAGCGCGGGGCCCGAGTAATCGAGCGGGCGCACGGTGCGGATGTCGATCGTGGCGGCGACGCCGCCGGCGATCAGGTCAGCCTGCTGCGACTTGTAGACGGTCACGCCCGAGACGATTTCGGACGGATAGATTTCCCAGCGGACGTTGCGATCGGGCTCGGACGAGGCAACCTCGCGGCCGTTGATGAGGCCGAGCACGAGGCGCGGACCAAGGCCGCGCACGGCTGCCTGGCTGGCATTGCCGCGATCGCGCGTGGCAGTCACGCCCGGCAGGCGGGCCAGCGAATCCGCGATGGTAACGTCGGGCAGGACGCCGATGTCCTTCGCGCTGATCGTTTCGGTGACGACGGTGGCGTTGCGCTTGGCGTTGATGGCGTCGCGCAGCGAAGCGCGCAGGCCGGTGACGACGATGGCGTCGCTGTTCGAGTCCTGGCCCGAATTCTGGTCAGCTGCCGCGTCGGCCGCCCCGGAATTGGTCGACTGCGCAAGGGCAGGCGCGATGAAAGTGGTTTGGGCAAAAAGCGCGATGGCGAGCGCGCTGGACGCACGCAAGGCGTTGCGAAGATGCAGGTACACGTATCCCTCCCGATAGACTGCTGTCTTATTTATAAGATAATTATATTTGTCGGACATGAAAGTCAACGGGGCGGGGCATTGTGGCTTTTTGGTGTAGCGTTAAATCGCTATTTTACAGATATTTATGATGGATAGCGTGGCCTGAGGGGCGGTTGGGATACCGCTATCACTCCGAGAATGGCGATTCGCGATTTAACACCGTTTCGCGCAGGCGTGAGCGCCCCTCGACAGACAGGCGCTCCTTGGTCGGGCAAGTCGGATTAACGCCGGATACCCTGCCGGTCAGGAGGCATTCGGAACGCATGACGAGACGAAATGAATAGGGCGCAGGGATGGATGATCCCTGCGCCCCTATGGTATTCGCGCGGTCCGAACCAGCATAGGGCGGGGCCACGCGGGATCTGTCAGGTCGAACGAAGCCCTGCGAAACAGGGTGATCCGGACCTCAGCTACAGAGCTATTGCTCCGGCTGCTCGCCCGCTGGCTTTTGCGCAATTTCCTCCTGCCCGCCGCCCAGCGCGGCGTAGAGGCTGACGGCGTTCTGCAATTCGGTGGCGCGCAGCTGGATCAGTGTCTGGTTGGCCGAGAACAGGCTGCGCTCGGCATCCAGCACTTCGAGGTAGATCGAGATGCCGTTGTCGTAACGCAGGCGAGCTGCATGGGCGAGGCGTTGCTGGGCCTCTACCGTACGCTGCTGGATCTCGATCTGCTCGGCATAGTGCTGGCGAGCCACGAGCCCGTCGGAGACTTCGCGGAAGGCAGTCTGCACCGTCTTCTGGTAGGCGGCGGTAAGCTCTTTCGCCTGCGCTTTGCTGAGCTTGAGTTCCGCCTCGCGCTTGCCCCAGTTGAAGATCGGCAGATCCACCGATCCGCCATAGCTCCAGCTCTGGTTCGCGCCGGTGAACAAGCTCGACAGTCCGGTGGACGCGAAGCCGAAGGCGGCGGTCAGCGAGATCTTCGGGAAGAACGCCGCTCGCGCCGCGCCGATATTGGCGTCCGCCGCGCGCAGGTTGTGTTCGGCCTGCAATACGTCCGGCCGGTTGATCAGCAAGTCCGAGGGCAGGCCCGGCGCGATCGGCAGGAGCTGGTCGGACAGGCCAAGGCCGGTGGGCAGCGTCGCTTCGACCGGGCCGCCAACCAGCACGTCGAGCAGGTTGCGCGCCTGCTCTGTCGTACGCTGGAGATCGGCCAGTTCGCTTTCGGCCTGCGTCTGGAGCAGGACCGCCTGATCGTAGTCGACCGTGGAGGTAACGCCCGCGTCGAGCCGCAGCTCGGCAATGCGCACGCCTTCACGCCGCACGTCGATACTGCGGCGGGCAAGCTCGATGCGATCCTCTCCGCTGCGGATGTCGAAGTACGTGGCGGCGACTTGCGAGATCAGCGAGATGCGGAAGGCGCGCGCGCCCTGGACCGAGGCCAGCCACGACTGGCGCTGCGCATCGGTGAGGTTGCGCACCCGGCCCCAGAGATCCAGCTCGAACGAGGTCACGCCGACCTTGGCGTTGAATTCCGAGTAGTCGATCCCGTTCGGCAGGTCGGCGCCCGTCGTCTGCCCGGTCGCGCCCAGAACCGATGTCGGTGTGCGCTGGCGGGTACCCGTGCCGTTGACACCGACCGCGGGAAGGCGGTCGGCGGCCTGGATGCGGTACTGCGCGCGCGCCTGGTCGATGCGGGCGTAGGACTGCGCGAGATCGCGGTTGCGATCGAGGGCAGTGGCAATTAGCGTCTGGAGACGCGGATCGCGGAAGAACTCGCGCCAGCCGAGCTCGGTGGCGAGAGGCGTGAGTTCTTCGCGCGAAGGGGCATTCGGGAAACTGCTCGAAACCGGCGCGACCGGCTGATGGTACTGCGGCGCGAAATTGCACCCGGACAGCACAGTGGAGATCGCGGCGGAAAGGAGGAGGGCCTGCTTACGCATGTTCGCCTCCTTCCCGCTTGTTCTGTTCAAGCCAGATGGCGTCTTCCCCTTCGGGGTCGCGTCGTTTGCTAAGGTGCTTGCGTGCGAAGTTGTAGAATACCGGCGTGAAGAACACGCCCAGCAGGGTTGCCGCGATCATGCCGCCCATGACGCCGGTACCCACCGCCTGACGGCTGGCCGCACCCGCGCCGCTCGAGATCACCAGTGGCACCATGCCGAGGATGAAGGCAAGGCTGGTCATCAGGATCGGCCGCAGGCGCTGGCGCGCCGCTTCCACGGTGGCATCGTCTGGCGATCTGCCCGCGTCCTCGTCCTCGATCGCGAATTCGACGATCAGGATCGCGTTCTTCGCGGCAAGGCCGATGATCGTGATGAGGCCGATGTTGAAGTAGACGTCGGCCGACAATCCTCTCAGCAGCGTGAAGACCACGGCGCCGAGGATGCCGAACGGGACGACCATCAGCACCGAGATCGGGATGCCCCACGAATTGTAGAGCGCCGCCAGCAGCAGGAACACGACGATGACGGAGAGGCCCAGCAGCGCGCCGACTTGTCCGCCGGCCTGCTTTTCCTCGAACGCGGTACCGGTCCACTCGAAGCTGAAATTGCCCGAGAGATGCCGGTTCGCGATCTCTTCCATGATCTCCAGCGCCTTGCCCGAGGACTGGCCGGGGGCGGCCGTGCCCGAGATCGTCAGCGACGGATAGCCGTTGTAGCGCTCCACCTGGATCGGCCCGGATTCCCACTGCGCGCGGGCGAAGGCGCTGAACGGCACCATTTGCCCGTTACTGCCGCGCACCTGCAGGGCCATGATGTCGTCCGGCGTCATGCGGGCATTGGCATCAGCCTGCAGATAGACGCGCAGGGTATTGCCGTCGCGGGTGAAGTCGTTGGCGTAGTAGGAGCCGAAGCTGATCGCCAGCGTCTGGTTCACGTCGTTGATCGACAGGCCCATGGCGCGTGCCTTGACCCGGTCGATATCGACATAGAGCTGGGGCGCGTCGCCCTGTCCGTCAGGACGGACCTGTGCGAGCACGGGGTTCTGCGCGGCTTCGGCGATGATCGCATCGCGCGCGGCGACAAGCCCGGCGCGGTCGGTGCCCGAGCGGTCCTCGATCTTCATCGAGAAGCCGGTGGCATTGCCGAGCGCCTGGATCGCCGGCGGGTTGAGCGCAAAGACCGTGGCGCCGGTGAGGCCGGACACGAACTTCTGCGTCTTGCCGATCAGCGAAGTGACCTTGTCGTCCGAGTGCTTGCGGTCTTCCCAGGGCTGGAGATCGACGAAGGACAGCGCCGCGCTCTGGCTCTGGCCGTAGAAGTTGAAGCCGATCAGCGAGACCACGCCGCGCACTTGCGGCTGCTTCTTGAGGAACGCCTCGGTCTGCTCCACCACCGCCTGTGTGCGTTGCATGGTGGCGCCGACGGGGGCGTCGAAGTTGATTATGAAGTAGCCTTGGTCCTCGTCCGGCAGGAAGCCGCCGGGCAGGCGCGTGAACAGCAGCCCGGTCATCACCGCCATGACCGCGAAGACTGCCAGCCAGCGCACGGGCGCGCGCATCATGCCGCCGACGCGGTGGGTGTAGTTGTCGGTGGCACGGCCGAACCGGTCGTTGAACCAGCGGAAGAAGCGCGGCAGCGCGCCGCGCCAGCCCGCGAGAGGCTCGGCGTTGTGGGGCGCATCCGTGTGGTGCTTGAGCAGGGTGGCGCAGAGCGCGGGGGTGAACGTGAGCGCCAGCAGCGCCGAAAAGAAGATCGAGACGGCCAGCGTGACCGAGAACTGGCGGTAGATGCCGCCGGTCGATCCGGGGAAGAAGGCCATCGGGATGAACACCGCGATCAGCACCAGCGTGATGCCGATGATCGCGCCGCGAATCTGGCCCATCGCCTTGATCGTGGCGAGGCGAGGCGGAAGATTCTCCTCGGTCATGATACGTTCGACATTCTCGACCACGACGATGGCGTCATCGACGAGGATGCCGATCGCCACCACCATGGCGAATAGCGAGAGCGTGTTGATGGAGAACCCGAACAGCAGCAGGCCCAGACAGGCACCGAGCAACGCGATCGGTACCACCACGGCGGGGATGATCGTCGCCCGCCAGGATTGCAGGAACAGGTACATCACGAGGAAGACCAACACCATGGCTTCGACCAGGGTGTGGATCACCGAATCGATGGAGGCATTGATGAACGGCGTCGAATCGAAAGCGACGTGCCATTCCATGCCCGGCGGGAAGTTCTCCTGAAGCTGCGCCATGCGCGCGCGGACCGCAGTGGCGGTGGCCACGGCATTGGCGCCCGAGGCAAGCTGCACGCCCATGCCGGCGATTTCCTTGCCGTTGAGGCGTGCCTTGAATGTGTAGTTTTCGGCGCCCAGTTCGACGCGGGCGACGTCGCCCAGACGCACGGTCGAACCGTCCTGGTTCGACTTGACGATGATTTCCTGGAACTGGGTGGGCGTGGAAAAGCGGCCGCGCGTCACGATCTTGGCAGTGAACTCAGTCTCCTGCGAAATCGGCTGCTCGCCGATGCCGCCGCCGGCCACCTGGCTGTTCTGTTCCTGCACCGCGCTCAGCACTTCGCCGGGAGTCAGCGAAAAGGACGTGAGCTTGACCGGATCGAGCCAGATTCGCATTGCATATTGCGAACCGAACAACTGGACATCGCCGACGCCCGGCACGCGCCGGATCTCATTGACGATGTTGTTGTTCGTGTAGTTGCCGATCTCCAGCGGGCTGAGTGAATTGTCGCCCGACGAGACACCCAGCACCATCAGGAAGCCGGCGGTATTGTCCGTCACCTGAATGCCCAGCGCGCGCACTTCGGCGGGCAGGCGGGATTCCGCGCGATTGAGGCGATCCTGCACCTCCACGCGGGCGGCATTGAGATCGGTGCCTGACTTGAACGTCAGCGTGATCTGCCCGGTGCCGTTCGAGCGGCTGGCCGAACTCATGTAGAGGAAGCCGTCGATGCCGTTCATCTCGCGCTCGATCACCGAAGTGACGTTCTTGTCGAGCGTTTCGGAATCGGCGCCGGTGTACGTGTAGGCAAGGTTGAGCGCCGGCGGGGCGACGGAGGGATACTGTTCGATCGGCAGGTTGAGCAGCGCGATCAGGCCGCCCAGCGCGATGAATGCAGCGATGACCCAGCCGAAGACCGGCCGGTATACGAAGAAGCGGTTCATGCCTCAGTGCCCCTGCTGGGGCTGCTGCGCGGCGGGCTTCTGCGCTTGTGCCGCGTCCACTGCCTTCTGCCCCGGGTGCAGCTTGGCCCAGCCGTCGACGATGATGCGCTCGCCCGGCCGGAGGCCCGACGTGACGATCCACTGCTTGCCGAGCAGGGTGCCGAGCCGGATAGTGCGCGCGGTCACGGTGCCGTCCTTGCCCATGACGGAGACTTGCGCCTCATCGCCCCTGAACTGGATGGCGCGGGCAGGCACGAGAATGCCGCCCTCCAGCGTGCCGAGCCTGAGGCGGCCGCGCACGAACTGGCCGGGGAACAGCAGGCCCTGCGAATTGTTGACGAACGTGGCGCGTACGGTCTGGCTACCCGTTTCGGGCGCAACCACCGGGCTGGTGAAGTTGAGGTGGCCGACCGGACCGTATTTTTGCCCGTTTTCCAGCACCAGCTTGACCTCGATGGTCTCGAGCGCGGGCAGGTTCAACTCCCCGTTGCGGACTTTGGCAAGCAGGTCGAGGATCGAGGCGTTCGAGGCGGAGAACACCGCATAGACCGGGCTCGTCTGGTCCACGCGCGTCATCAGTGTGCCCGAAGCGCCACTGACGAGCGCGCCTTCGGTCACTTCGGCGGCGGAAACGCGGCCCGAAATCGGCGCATCGACCGTAGTGTAGCCCAATTGCAGCTTGGCCCGGTCCAGCGCGGCGCGGGCCTCGGCGACTTGCGCGGAAGCCTGGCGGAGATCGGACTGCGCCTGATCGTATTCCTGCGCGGAAACGGCGCGTTCGTCGATCAGCGGGCCATAGCGCAGCACGATCGAGCGGGCGTTCTGCTCCGCCGCTATCGAGCGCTGGAGCGAGGCGGAGGCCGATTTGACCTGTGCCTGATAATCGCGCGGATCGATCTGAAACAGCGGCGTGCCGGCGGCGACGAAGGCGCCTTCGTCATAGAGGCGGCGCAGCACGATACCGTCGGTCCGCGCGCGCACTTCGGCGGAACGCACGGCTTCGATGCGGCCCGGCAGTTCGACGATATTGGGGACGGGCTGAGCCCGGATCACCATCGATTCCACTGCAACCGGGGGCGCTTCGCCCTGCTTTTGTTCGCCACCGCACGCAGTGAGGACGAAGGCACTCAGGAGCGCAACGTGGCGCAGCCTGCTGATTTTGGAAGACAAATTTTCACCATGAGCTGGTTTCGGGGGGCTCTGAGCGGCGTCCATATCGCAGTTGCGGTAAGCGGACAAGGGGTGTCCGCTTGCGTTGCCAAATTGTGTCGGCATGGTATGGGACCACCAGGGTGAGAATGGGCGTGGGGACGGAGAATCATGCGCGCCGACGCGAGAAAACATCGACAGGATCTGATCGAGGCGGCCGCGCTCGTTTTTGCCGCGAAGGGCCCTACCGCGCCTTTGCAGGACGTTCTGGCGGTGGCCGGGCTGGGCCGGGGCACGCTCTACCGCCACTTTGCCGACCGCGAGGCGCTGATCATGGCGGTTATCGAATTCGAGGTGTTCCGCACTTTGGCCGAAGTGGAGACCCGCAAGGGTGATCCCGCGCTTTTCGAGGATTTCCTCGAAAGTCAGAGCCGGGCTTTCGCCGTCCACATGCCGGTCTTCATGAACTTCGACGAGGGGCGATTGGCGGCTTTCGTCGAATCGGTTGGCCCGACGTTCGATCGCATCATTGCCATGGTGCTGGAAACGGCCAAGGCTCTGGATCAGGTCCATTCGGACCTCGGCGTCGAGGATCTCAAGCTGGCTATCGAGATGCTCAGCATGGCGCGCGGTTCGAAAAGCGTGGTGCCGGAAGACGTCTCCTATGCGCGCGGTGCCGCGCTGCTGTTCGGAGGCATCCGGCCGCGCCCGACCGGCGAGGCGGCGAAGACCACCCCCAGCATTCAGTAAGGCGGCGTGCAACAGTCGCATGCCGGTCCGGGACTGGGGCACTAACCGGGCTCGTCTCCGGCTCCGGGAAATCGGATGGCGGACAGTTTGTCCAGTCGAGCCTTGGGCTGCATATTGTTCTCCCGGTCGCACGTCCGTGAGGAGGCCGCCATCGGGGGGATGGGCGGTGCCGTGCAGGATACATGGCAAGGCTCGGCATGCAAAGGCCGGAAAGCAGGGGCTTTTGCAGCGCGCCGCGAAGTCCTAGAGGGGCGGGTATGAACCGCCTTCTCGCCCGCCTGAACATCGATCCCTATCTCTTGCTGCTGATCTCGACCGTGGGTCTTGCCTCGGTGCTTCCGGCGCGCGGGATGTGGGCGGGGATCGCGGGCGGCGCGGCGGACGCAGGCATCGCGCTGCTGTTCTTCCTTCACGGCGCCAAGCTCTCGCGCCAGGCGATCCTCGACGGGGCGCGGGCGTGGAAGCTGCACCTGACCGTGGCGAGCCTGACCTTCGGGATCTTCCCGCTGATCGGGTTGGGCGTCAGCGCGATACCGGGGCTGGAGCCCTCGCTGGCGATGGGCGTGCTCTACCTGACGCTGCTGCCCTCGACGGTGCAGTCATCGATTGCCTTCACCGCGATTGCCGGGGGCAATGTGGCAGCGGCAGTGTGCAGTGCCTCATTCTCCAACCTTGCGGGGATTTTCGTGACCCCGGTGCTGACGGCAGTGTTCATCACCGGCAAGACACAGGGTTTCTCGACCGATCCGATCATTGCCATCGCCGTCCAGCTGCTGCTGCCGTTCGTGGCCGGGCATCTGCTGCGGCCGTGGATCGGCGGCTTCGTGCAGAAGCACAAGAAGCTGGTGGGCTATACCGATCGCGGTTCGATCCTGCTGGTGGTCTACACGGCGTTCGGGGCGGCGGTGCTCGAAGGGCTGTGGCAGAAGGTGACTTTGGCCGAACTCGGGCTGATCGCGGCGCTGTCGCTGGGGATTCTGGCGGTTGTGATGGTGGTGGGCAATGTGCTCGGGCGGGTGCTGGGCTTCAACCACGCGGACCGGATCGTGATCCTGTTCTGCGGTTCGAAGAAGAGTCTGGCGACCGGCGTGCCGCTGGCAGGGGTACTGTTTCCGCCTGCTCAGGTGGGGGCGATCATCCTGCCGCTGATGTTCTTCCATCAGATCCAGTTGATGGTCTGTGCGGTGCTGGCGCGCCGGATGGCGGCGCAGGCCGAGGCTGCAGGGGAGCCGGTGGCGGCTGAGTAGATTAGCTTCCTCCACTCCCGTCCATTCCACTCCGCTCATCCTGAGCCTGTCGAAGGATGGAGGCCTTGCGCCACGCCCGCGGGGGCTTCGACAAGCTCAGCCTGAGCGGGATGGGATAGGGGTGAGGTGAGGTCAGGTGAGTAGCCCGCCAGCGCACCGCAAAAGAACGCCCCGGCAACAAAGACTTGCCCGCCGACCGCTATATGCGCAGACAGGAGTCCAGAAACGAATCCCTCCAATTCGAGGCAGGCGTCCATGGCCCTGAAGGATTTCGCTCCGACCAGCACTGACCCTGACGCCGATCCGGGAGCCGAAGTCGCCAGTTCCGGCCATATCAATGCTCCGGGACTTCAGGTTTTTGTCTTCGCGCTGTTCTTCATATTCGGCGGCGTAACCGCGCTTAACGGCGTGCTGATGCCGAAGCTCAAGGCGATCTTCGTGCTCGACTATACCGAGGCGATGCTCGTCAATACCGCCTTCTTTGCAGCGTATGCCGTGTTGAGCGTGCCCGGTGCCGGACTGGTCAAACGCATCGGCTACATGCGCGGCGCAGCGCTGGGGCTGCTGGCGATGCTGGCCGGGTGCCTGCTTTTCGTACCTGCCGCCACCGGAGCGACTTTCGCGCTCTTCCTCCTCGCGCTGTTCGTGCTGGCGAGCGGAGTCACCCTGATTCAGGTCGTCGCCAATCCGCTGATCTCGCTCCTGGGGCCATCGCGCACGGCATCGTCGCGGTTGAATTTCGCACAAGGATTCAATGCTCTCGGCGCCACGGTCTTCCCGCATTTCGGCGCCGTGCTGATGCTGGGCGGGCTGGCCTCCGTGAACGAGACCGCGCTTTCGGGCGCGGAACTGGAGGCCTATCGCTCGGCCGCGACGCAGGCCATCGCCCACGGCTACCTGATGGTGGCCGCCGCCCTTGCGGTCATCACGGCGGCCGTATGGTTCAACCGCAACCGCATCCCGGGTGAGAAGCGTGAGGGTGGGCCGATCTTCCGGAGCTTCAACCTCCTGCTGCGCCCGCGTTTCGCTTTCGGCGCAGTCTGCATCTTCCTCTACGTCGGCGTCGAGAACGCCATTGCTTCGCTGGGGGTGAGCTGGATGGGGCAGTCGCAGGTGCTTTCGCTCGATCCGCAGACGGCCGGCACGCTGCTACCCTGGTACTGGGGCGGGGCGCTGATCGGGCGCTTCGTGGGCTCATGGGCGCTGCGCTACGTCAGTGCCGGCAAGGCGCTGGCGACCGTCGCGATCGGCGCCGTGGTGCTGCTCGCGATCGCGGTGGGTTCCACCGGCACCGTCGCGGGCGTGGCGTTCCTTGCCACAGGCCTGACGAACGCGATCATGTTCCCTACGATCTTCAGCCTTGCCTGCGAAGGGTTGGGAGAGCGCACGCCGGAGGGCTCCGGCGTGATCTGCACGATGGTGGTGGGCGGCGCCGTGATCCCGCCGCTGACCGGGCTCCTTGCTGACAGCAGCGGTAGCCTCTCGCTCGCTTTGGTGTTGCCGGCGCTGTGCTATGCGGTAATCGCGCTGTTTGGCTGGAGTGCCCGCCGCCCCCTTGAGGTCCAGTAACAGCCTCTAAAGTTTCTTTAAATATCAATTTATTGATGTGGTTTTCTGAAGAAACTCTTGCCGATATTCGGTCTTGTCCGGCGATTAACACTTGTTAAACCGTGGACGTGCTAGATTTCCGACATGTCTTCCTCGGATCTCCCTCGGCAGGCGTATCGTCGGGCCATTTCGCTGACAGCACAGTGTCGGACGCAGAACGGGCTGCGCGATCAGGGTGAGATTTCCGACATTTCCGCTCAGGGGTGCTGCGTGCGCGTACGCGGGCTGCTGTTTCGCGTGGGTACCCGCGTGGTGATCCGCCCGCAGGGGCTTGAAGGCCTGACCGGCATAGTGCGTTGGGTAGACCGTGATTTTGCCGGAATCGAGTTCGACCGCGCCATCTATCAGCCGGTCGTCGATCATCTGTTGCGCCAGCACGGACTTGCCACGGTCGAGTGGCTTTAGGACGTAGACTCCGTCCGGGCGACATCACCTTCCCAGTACACGGCGCTTCGCTGCGGCGGTATTTGCCGCACCGCTGGTGAACACGCTCGCCACGCGGCGGTGAGCGCCTAGGCTCCCCTCTTCCAAAGGCAAGCAGCCCGGCAACAAGCCGGCGAGTCGGGAGAGAGTAATGGCACTGGATGCCGACAACGCCGGGGGCATGCTCACGGACGCATCCCCCAACCATCCGCTGGCAAAGCGCATGGGTGTGATTGCGGGACTATCGCATAACTTCGTGATCGGCACGATCATGGGCGCCTTCAGCATCATGCTCGCGCCCGCCGAGCAGCGCCTCGGCATCAGCGCGGAGGCGGCAGCTGCCGGTATTCCGCTGGTGCTGGTCGGCTCCTCCATTCTGGCGCCTTTCGTCGGGGTGTTGATCGCCAAGGTTTCGCTTCGGCTGATCATGCTGATCGGTGCGCTGCTGGCAGCCTGCGGCTTCGCGCTGCTGGGGCTGACGCATAGTTATGTGCTCTATCTCGTTGCTTACGGGTTGTTGCTGGGCCCGGCGATGAGCCTTGCCGGCTCGATCGCCCCGGCAACGCTGGTGACGCGCTGGTTCGGCCGCAACCGGGGCTTGGCGCTTGGCCTTGTGCACTTGCCGGTGGTGATCGCGATCACCCCTTGGCTGGCGGAGCGCGGGCTGCGGGTCTTCGACGCGCAAACGATCTACTTTGCGATCGCCGCTGCTATCGCTCTGGTGCTGGTTCCTGCCAGTCTCTTCGCGATCGACCATCCTCCGGGCGGCGAGACGGTCGCCCCGGTGGCGGCCGGCAAGCGGACATCGGACGGCTCGCTCAGCGTTGGCCAGTTGCTCGGCCGCCCGCGTTTCTGGGCGATGTGCCTCGCGGCCATCGCCAGCATGGCCAGTTCGGTCATGCTTGGCTCGCTGCTGGTGCCGATGGGCCAGTCCTGGGGCTTCACCCGTGCCGAATCGGCGCTGCTTCAGTCGCTGATGTCGCTTGTGGGGATTGCCGGTTCGATCCTGTTCGGCTGGATCGCGGACCGGCTCGGTGGCGGCCGTTCGCTGGCGCTGATCGGCTTCGACTGTGCGCTGCTGTGGGGTCTGCTGCTGCTGCACCCGCCCTTCGCGGTTACGGCCATCGTGATCGGCCTGATCGGCCTGCACGGGGCAGGGGCGATCCCGACGCTTGGGCGCGGCCTTTCGGATGCCTTCGGGCAGGCGAGCTACAGCCGTGGTTTCGGGCTCAACACGCTGATCGGCTTGCCGTTCATCGCATTCTCGGTGATCGGCTCGGCCAAGGTCTTCACGGCGAGCGGCAGCTACGACGGCGCGATCATGGCGATGGCTGGCTTCTTCGCGGTGGCCATGTTGCTGGGTCTTTATGCCGCCGGGGGGCGCATCGCCCGCCCGGCAGTGGAAGTCGCGCCGGCCTGACGGCGCGCGCTCAACCGCGTTGTGCGGTCGCTCTCGGCTGCCCGTCCACCGGGTAGCCGCGGTCGGCCGGGATCGTCAGCCACTCGGCCCCGTCACGGATCTCGATCCGGGGATGAATGCGGCGGACCGGGTGGCTCGCGATGTCGCTGAGCGCTTCGGCATGGCAGGCGAAGCCGGCCAGGCGTTCGAGATTGCGGCGGGTCGGGAAGATCACCGAGATCTCGCCCCGGTCGGCCATGGCGAGCGCTTCGGCTGCGCTGGCCCAGAACAGGCGGGTGTTCTCGGTGGCGTCCACCTGCACATCGACCGCGCCGGTGCCAAGGTCGATCACGAAGAAGCGGGTGTCGAAAGCGCCTTCCCATGGCGGGCACCAATGCGCGAAGAAGGCGAGCCGCTCGGGCGCGAGCTGCCATCCGAAATGATCGAGCACGGGCGCCAGTCTCCCGTCTTCAAGCAGCATGCGCCGTGCCTCGGCCGCTTCTGCGGCGGTGACGGGTGCATGCGTGGCCACCATCAACCCTGTTTCTTCCAAGGTCTCGCGAATGGCGGCGATGCGTCCTGCGGCGATCTCGATGGGTTCGTCGGGCAGAATGGCGCGGGCCAGTTCGCGGTCAGCTTCGTCGACCCGGCCGCCGGGGAACACCGCCGCACCGCCGGCGAAGCGCATTTCCTTGGCGCGCTGGACCATCAGGAGTTCGGGCGGTCCTTCAGCCGAAGTTCGAAAAATGACGAGCGTGGAGGCGGGTATCACTTTCGGGCCGTCTGGCGGCATCGGTTGATCGCTGGGCGGTGATGTATCCATGGCCCCAGCCTCGCGCGCGCGCGCGGGGCTGGCAAGCCGAATTGTCCGCCGGGGTCGGCAGGGCGGCAATTCGTCGCCACGGCGGCAACCATATCCGGCAACCATTGTCGGTGATCTTTACAACAGGCGTTCCCGAAGGGGCGGGCGCAAAAGTGAAAATGGCTGAATTTGGCCGATTTATGGACTTGGCACGCCTTGTGCTTATATACTTTCGTACCCCCGAGTAGTCTCGACTGAGACGGGGCCGAATGTCTCCCGGCCCCGTCTCCCCGAGCCTTTCCCCCGAAATCGCTGAAACCGGGCCTCTGGCAGGACGTCGTCCTGCTGCGCGCATACAAAAACGCCCGGAAGTTTCCTCCCGGGCGTTCGTGAATGCGATGCTGGCTTGTGGCGGGGGATCAGCCCTGCGTGGCAAGCCCGGCGTCGATGAAGAGCTGATGCAGTTCGCCAGCTTCATACATCTCCATCATGATGTCGCTGCCGCCGACGAATTCGCCCTTCACGTAAAGCTGGGGGATCGTCGGCCAATCCGAGAAGGCCTTGATGCCCTGGCGGATTTCCATGTCCTGCAACACGTCGACGCTCTCATACGTGGCGCCGAGGTGATCGAGGATCGCGATCGCGCGGCTGGAGAAGCCGCACTGCGGGAACAGCGGGGTGCCCTTCATGAAAAGGACGATGTCGTTATTGTTTACAATCTCGCCGATGCGGGCGTTGACGTCGGACATTGTTCGAAACCTTCAGAAACGTACCGACGTCAGTTGGGAACGGCGGTGGTAAGTTGCAAGGCATGGAGCACGCCGCCCATGCGGCCGCCCAGTGCTTCGTAGACCATCTTGTGCTGGGCTACACGCGGTTTGCCGACGAAAGCGGCGCTGGTTACGCGCGCGGCGTAGTGATCGCCGTCGCCGGCGAGATCGGTGATTTCGACCTGAGCGTCGGGCAGGGCCTCACGGATGAGCGCCTCGATCTCGGTTGCGGACATGGCCATGGCGGGGTTCCTTCAGCCGAGGAAAGCGCGGCGGGCTTCGACCTGCTTGGCCTCAAGCGCGGTGCGCACTTCGGCTTCGCTGGTGTCCACGCCAGCGGCGGTAAGGTCGCCGATGAGCTTGCGGATCACGTCTTCGTCACCGGCTTCCTCGAAATCGGCCTGGACTACGGCCTTGGCGTAAGCCTCGGTCTCCGCGTGGGAAAGCGCCATGCGCTCGGCCGCCCATTCGCCCAGAAGGCGGTTGCGGCGGGCCTGAATGCGGAACTGGATGTCGGCATCATGCACGAACTTGGCCTCCTCTGCCCGCTCGCGATCCTGGAAACTCGTCATCAGGCACCCTTTGGTAATACACTGCCACGGTAGGATTAGCACGTGCCGATAGGGCGGGGACGGATTGCGTTCAATCCTGTTTCGCAGAATGAGTCGCAAAAGCGACACGACGCTGATTGGCGCGAGATCTCTGCGGCACCAGCCCGCTCCCCCACCCGACCTCCCCTACGGGGTAGAATCTGGGAGGTCGGCCCCCTCAGCGAAAAGGTCCCCCGGACCTTTTTCGTGTCCTTCGGGACGGGAGCGGGCTGGTGCCGCAAGCCATTCGCGGATGCGAATGGCGCACCCCAAAAAGACTCGGGCCGGTGCCGCGAAAGGTGTCTTTATCTTACGCTGTCGCCGGCGTGCGGGCGAGGAACGGAAGATCCGCCTTGGCCTTCGCCTCGTAACCCGAAATCTGCTTGCCCTGCGCCATCGTCAGGCCGACTTCGTCCAGCCCCAAGAGCAGGCAGTGCTTGCGGAAGGCGTCGATTTCGAACGTCCAGCGGTCCTGGAACGGCGTCGTTACCGACTGCGTCTCCAGATCGATGTCGATCGGCTGCTCCGGCGCGACTTCCATCAAGCGGTCGATCGCGTCCTGCGGCAGTGCCACGGTCAGGATGCCGTTCTTGAACGCATTGCCCGAGAAGATGTCCGAGAAGCTGGGCGCGATCACGCAGGTCACGCCCATGTCGAGCAGGGCCCAGGCGGCATGCTCGCGGCTCGATCCGCAACCGAAGTTGTCACCCGCGATCAGGATCGGGGCGCCCGCATAGTCGGGATCGGTGAAGACGTTGCCCGGCTCTTTCTTGACCGCCTCGAACGCGCCTCGGCCAAGGCCTTCGCGGGTGATTGTCTTGAGCCAGTGGGCGGGGATGATGACGTCGGTATCGACGTTCTTGCGCCCGAACGGGATGGCCCGTCCGGCGACATGGGAGATCGGCTGCATCAATCGGTCTCTGGTGCCTTCTCGGGGTGAAGCGGCTTTTCGGCGCGCGCCTTCCGGCGCTTCACGAAGAGCAGGGCGGCGGCGATGGCGGCCGAACCGATAGCGGCGCCGGCGGCAATCGCGGCCTTGCCGGCGAGGTCGTTCTTGGTTTCGTCGGACATATCGTGCTTTATCCCATCAGTTCGCGCACATCGGTGAGCTTGCCGGTCACGGCCGCGGCGGCGGCCATGGCGGGGCTCATCAGGTGGGTACGGCTGCCGGGGCCCTGGCGGCCAGTGAAGTTGCGGTTGCTGGTCGAGGCGCAGCGTTCGCCCGCCGGAACCTTGTCCGGGTTCATGGCGAGGCAGGCCGAGCAGCCCGGTTCGCGCCATTCCAGGCCCGCGTCGATGATGATCTTGTCGAGCCCTTCGGCTTCGGCCTGCGCCTTCACGAGGCCCGATCCGGGGACGACGATCGCCCACTTCACGTTATCGGCCTTGTGGCGGCCCTTGAGCACTTCGGCAGCGGCGCGGATATCCTCGATGCGGCTGTTGGTGCAGGAGCCGATGAAGACGTTCTGCACTTCCACGTCGGTCAGCCGGGTGCCCGGCGTCAGGCCCATGTAGTCGAGGCTGACCTTCACCGCGTCGCGCTTGGACGCGTCGGCGAAGTCTTCCGGCGCGGGGACGATGCCGCCGATGGCAGACGTATCCTCGGGGCTGGTGCCCCAGGTCACGGTGGGCTGGATTTCCTCGGCACGGATGAAGACGGACTTGTCGAACGTCGCGCCTTCGTCCGTCGCCAGGCTCTTCCACCAGGTGACGGCCTTGTCCCAGTCCTCGCCAACGGGCGTGTAGGGGCGGCCTTTCAGATATTCGAACGTGATGTCGTCCGGCGCGATCAGGCCGGCGCGGGCACCGCCCTCGATCGACATGTTGCAGACCGTCAGGCGGCCTTCGACGGACATTCCCTCGAAGACGTTGCCGCGATACTCGATCACGTAGCCGGTGCCGCCGGCCGTGCCGATCACGCCGATCACGTGCAGGATCACGTCCTTGGGCGTGACGCCGGCGCCCAGCGTACCCTCGACGCGGACTTCGAAGCTCTTCGAGCGCTTGAGGAGCAGCGTCTGCGTGGCGAGCACGTGCTCCACCTCGCTGGTGCCGATACCGAAGGCGAGGGCGCCGATGCCGCCGTGGCAGGCGGTGTGGCTGTCACCACAGACGATCGTCGCGCCGGGCAGCGAGAAGCCCTGCTCGGGGCCGACGACATGGACGATGCCCTGTTCGGCATCGGTCGAATCGATATAGCGAATGCCGAATTCAGGCGCGTTCTTCTTGAGCGTGGCCAGCTGCTGCGCGCTCTCGGGATCCGCGATGGGCAGCACGTGGCCTTCCGCGTCCTTGCGGGCCGTGGTCGGCAGGTTGTGGTCGGGCACCGCGAGCGTAAGGTCGGGGCGGCGCACCGGGCGTCCGGCCACGCGAAGGCTTTCGAAGGCCTGCGGGCTGGTCACTTCGTGAACGAGGTGACGGTCAATGTAGACGAGGCTGGTGCCGTCATCGCGCGTGTCGACGACGTGGGCGTCCCAGATCTTCTGGTAAAGGGTGCGCGGCGTGTTGGTCATGATGAAAGGGCGATTAGGCGTGCCCGCCCGGCAATTCAAGGGGGACGGGCACGCCTTTTCGCGCAACTTTATTCGTTATGGGGTCAATCGAGGTTGGCGCTTAGCCGCGATGGCCGTTGCGATCGCCGCGTTCCGCACGCAGGGCGAAGTGAACCTTGTCGATGCGGGTCTGGAGCGTCTGCATCTCGCGGGCGTTCAGGCCGCCACGGGCGTAAGAGGCATGGAGGCGCTGGATATCCGCTGCGTCGCGGCGCAAGCCGTCGGCTTCGCGCGGGCTGATCGTACGGTGGGCGGCAGCACGGTCGATCTGGCCGCGCAGGCCGGCGATATCGGCGCGGATCGAGGCTTCGCGGTTGGGGGTGATGCGGGCAGCCTCGTGACGGGGTGCAGCGGCTTCAGCAATGCCCGGGGCAATGGCCGAGATGCCCAGAGCGGCGACCAGGGCGGGGGCGATGAAGCGGGCGGTCTTGCGCATGAAGCGTTCCTTTTTTTGGTTTTCTCTTCCGGGACTTGCTCCCGTCCATTCAGACTTAAGAGAGTGAACCTGAACGTCAGACGACTGAAACGTCACAGTCCTGTCGGCTTTTGTAACCAATTGTCGCTGAGAGCCCATTTCTGGGAAGGATGTTCGAGTCGGCGTTCGAAACCGGCGGCGGTTGCATGAAGCGCGCACAATAAGGTTGCATGATTTGCAACACCGGGTTCGCCCTATTCATTTGTGCTGCGACGCAACATGACGCAAAAGGATCGGGCCTTTCAGGCATCCTCTCCCAAAACTTTTTCAGGCCGGTCCTTGTGACCGGCCTTTTTTTGGCCGCGAATCGTTGCGGAATACGTGCTTGCGCGACGGCGCTGACAAGCGGCCTCACGGCGGCTAGACTGGCGGCCATGTCCACGTTGCTTGCTGCCCTTATCGTGCTTGCCACCGTCGCTGCGATGGAGAGTGTGGCTTGGGCCAGCCACAAGTACATCATGCACGGCTTCGCGTGGGGCTGGCACCGCGATCATCATGAGCCACACGACAATCGCCTCGAACGGAACGACCGCTTCGCCCTGTTCGGCGCAGCGCTCAGCATTGCCCTTTTCGCGGTGGGTTCGCCGATGCTGATGGGGCCGAGCGCGTGGGAGCCGGGGACCTGGATGGGCCTCGGCGTGCTGATCTACGGCATTATATATACGCTGGTGCACGATGGCCTTGTCCACCAGCGGTACTTCGTCTGGGTGCCGAAGCGGGGCTATGCGAAGCGGCTGGTGCAGGCGCACCGGTTGCACCATGCGACTTTGGGCCGCGAGGGCGGCGTGAGCTTTGGCTTCCTGATCGCGCGTGACCCTGCGGCGCTCCGGCGCGAACTGCGCGAACAGCGCAAGAACGGCATTGCGGTGCTGCGCGACGCCGTCTGACGTTACTCCGCCCGCGTCCAGATCCACGGGCCGATCACGGCCAGCACTCCCGCCGGGATCAGCACCCAGGGCCAGCCTACCGTAAACCAGGTGAACGGGATCGAGGCGCTCATCGCCAGAATCGCGGAGACCTTGCCCTTGCGGCTGATCGCCCGCCGATCGCGCCATTCGCGCAAGTTGTGGCCGTAATGCGGGTGGTTGTAGAGCCGCTCCGCCCATTCCGGGTGGCTTTTGCCGAAGCACCATGCCGCCAGCAGGTAGAACACCACCGTCGGCATCACCGGCAGGAAGATGCCGATCGTGCCAAGCGCCACGAAGAACAGCCCCGCCGCCATCCATGCGTGGCGGCTGACGTGCTTCATGCAGTGCTCGCGTAGCGCGCGGCGGTCTCGCGGATCAGCGCGATCATGTTCGGCACGCCCTGCGTGCGGTTGGACGAGAGCTGGTTCTTCAGGTCGAACGGCTCCAGCGCGGCGGCGATGTCGGTTTCGGCCACTTCGGCGGCGGGCCGATCCTGCACGGCAGAGATCACCAGTGAGACGATGCCCTTGGTGATCGCCGCATTGCTGTCCGCCAGAAAGTGCAGCGTGCCGTCCTCGCGCGCCATCGGATAGACCCAGACGCTGGCCGAGCAGCCGCGCACCTTGGTCGCGTCCGTCTTCAGCGCGTCGGGCATGGGATCGAGTTCGGAACCGAGGCCGATCAACAGGCGATAGCGTTCATCGCCTTCGGAAAACTCGTATTCTTCGCGGATGTCGTCGAGGCTGCGCATGACCTGCCATTTAAGCGCGACGCGGGGGAGGGCAAGGGGAAGTTGCCTCTCGCGTCCGATCCTGTCAGGGATTTGCCCATGAGTGCACATCCCTTTTTCTCCATGCACGAACACGGCTTCGTGCGCGTCGCCACTTCCACGCCCAAGGTCCGCACTGCCGATGTCGCCTTCAATCGCGACGCCGTGCTGGTAGAGGCGCAGCGCGCGCATGAGGCGCATGTGGACCTGCTGGTTTTCCCCGAACTGTGCCTCTCTTCCTACGCGATCGACGATCTGCACTTGCAGGCGGCGATGATCGAGGCGGTGGAAGCGGCCGTGGCGGAAATCGTCCACGCCAGCGCCGATCTTTCGCCCGTGCTGCTGGTGGGCGCGGCGCTGCCGCACAAGGGGCGGCTCTATAACTGCGCGCTCGCCATCGCGCATGGGCGGCTGCTGGGCGTGGTGCCCAAGTCCTACCTGCCGAACTACCGCGAGTTCTACGAAAAGCGCTGGTTCGCCAGTGGCAAGACGCTGAAGGGCCAGACCATCCGCGTGAACGGGCAGGACGTGCCCTTCGGCGTCGACCTGGTCTTCGCCTCCGAAGTGCTGCCGAACTTCCGCTTCTTCATCGAGATCTGCGAGGATATCTGGGCCGCCACCCCGCCCAGCTCGCACGGCGCGCTCGCCGGGGCGACGATCCTGTGCAACCTTTCCGCCTCCAACATCGTCATCGGCAAGTCGGACGAACGGCACTTGCTCTGCCGCTCGCAGTCGGCCCGCGCCACGGCGGCCTACGTCTACTCCGCCGCCGGGCATGGCGAGAGCACGACCGACCTTGCCTGGGACGGGCAGGGCATCGTCTACGAACTGGGCGACCTGCTGGCGGAGAGCGAGCGCTTCTCGCTGGAGGCGGAACTCTGCATCGCCGACGTCGATGTGGACCGCATCGTCAACGACCGGATGCGTGTGCCCACCTTCAACGACGCGGCCGAAGTGGCGGGCAATCCCGACGAGACCTTCCGCACCGTGCGCTTCCGCCATGCCCCGGCGGGCGGCGACATCGGTTTGATCCGCCGGGTCTCGCGCTTCCCCTTTGTGCCCTCGCGCGCCGACAAGCTGGATGCCGACTGCTACGAGGCGTTCAACATCCAGGTCGACGGCCTGATGCGCCGCATCGAGGCGACCGGGGCCAAGTCGATGGTGATCGGCATCTCGGGCGGGCTCGATTCGACCCATGCGCTGATCGTCGCCGCCCGCGCTTGCGACCGGCTTGGCCTGCCGCGCACCTTCATTCGCGGCTATACGATGCCCGGCTTCGCCACCAGCGATGGCACCAAGTCCAACGCCTGGAAGTTGATGAACGCCGTCGGCATTACCGCCGAAGAGATCGACATCCGCCCCACGGCGACGACGATGCTCCAGAACATCGGCCACGCCTTCTCGAACGGAGAGCCGGTCTATGACGTGACGTTCGAGAACGTGCAGGCGGGCCTGCGCACCGATTACCTGTTCCGCCTTGCCAACCAGCACGACGGCTTCGTGATCGGCACCGGCGACTTGTCCGAACTCGCGCTCGGCTGGTGCACATACGGCGTCGGCGATCAGATGAGCCACTACACGGTCAACGCCGGCGTACCCAAGACGCTGATCCAGTACCTGATCCGCTGGTGCGCGACGACCGACCAGTTCGGCGCCGAGACCGAGGAGGTGCTGCTCGCCATTCTCGGCACCGAGATCTCGCCCGAACTCGTGCCCGCCGGCGCGGACGGCGCGATCCAGAGCACCGAGGCGAAGATCGGGCCTTACGAGCTGAACGACTTCTTCCTCCATCACGTGATGCGCTTCGGGCAGAAGCCGTCGAAAGTCGCCTTCCTTGCGCTCCATGCCTGGCGCGATGCCGCGTTGGGCGCATGGCCGGCGGGCTTCCCGGAGGACCGCAAGAACGAGTACGACCTCGCTACGATCCGTTCCTGGCTGGAGAAGTTCGTACGGCGCTTCTTCGCCTTCAGCCAGTTCAAGCGCTCGGCCGTGCCAAATGGCCCGAAGGTCTCCTCCGGCGGCGCCCTCAGCCCGCGCGGCGACTGGCGCGCGCCCTCTGATGCCAGCGCAGCGGTTTGGCTGGCCGAACTGGAAGCGAGGGTGCCCATCCGCTGAAGCGGCGGTTGACACAGTTGACACGGTCCAGGCGAAAAACCTGTCACCTTGCGGGTCCAAGGCGACACTTCACGACCGGAAAGTGTCACCTTATGCCATGACCTGTCACCTTGTGTCTGCGCAAGGTGACAGCGGGCTGAGGAGTGAAGGAAGGCTGGCGGCGATATCATGTCGCCGAGGGTATGGACGGACCCTCATGTAGGAAAATGGAAAAGCGCTCCGGGACGCGGATCGGGGCGGGCGGCCTATAATGATACCGCAACAACTTGAGGCTCCCCGATGATTTCCGCGCTTTCCGATGACCAGATCGCCATGCTGGACGCCGTGGATATCGCGGTTCGGGACAACACGAAATTCGTATTCTCGCATCATGACACGACCGAGACGATCATCGAAAGCCCCGCCCGGCTGGAGCTAGGCACCTACAAGTTCGGTTTCATGGGCGCGTTCAGCTATATCGGCATCGACGGTTCGCACACGTTCATGACGCATATCGATTCGATCGGCCGTTTCTGCTCCATCGCGGCCAACGTCCTGTGCGGCGCGTCGGAGCATCCTACCGATTTCGTTTCGGCCAGTCCGATATTCGTAGGCTTCCCGATGAAGGGGCGGGATGTCGACGAATTCAAGGCGCGCAACCAAGAGGGCATCGCCCTAGCGGGGCGCAAGCTGGCCTCGGCTCTGGGCGACCGTGCCGACAAAGTCCGCATCGGCAATGACGTCTGGATCGGGGAGGGGGCCTTCATCCGGCGCGGTGTTACCATCGGAGATGGTGCCGTGATCGCCGCGCGCGCCGTCGTGACCCGAGATGTGCCGCCTTATGCCATCGTCGGCGGTTCCCCTGCGCGCATCATCCGCTACCGGTTCGAGCCCGAGGTGGTCGGCGAACTGCTGCGCCTGCAATGGTGGAATTACGGCCTGACCGCCCTGGAAGGTGCCGATTTCACGGATATCGCCAATGTCATCAGCACGGCGGACCGTCGCATCGCTTCCGGAGAGGCGCGCATCCATTCCGCTCCGCTGGCGGTAATCGGTACGGATGCTAGCCTGACGTTGTGTCGTTACGATGCCGATGCGCAGCACCTTGTTCCCATCGCGGCCTGATTTCCTCAGTCCCTGAGGGACTCGATCTGCCGGGCGAGGTCGCTGCCGCGCTTGTCGTCGGTGGCGATGCGTTCGAGGACGGCGATGCGCTTGCGCAAGTTCTCGACTTCCTTTTCCAGCTCGTGCTCGCGCGCGCTGTGGTCGTCCGAGCCGAAGTGGAAGCCCAGCTTCTCGCCGCGCAGCTTCTGGGCGCGCAGCCAGGTCACGCAGGCAATCGCGAAGAGAACGACGACGGCATTCCAGAAGCTCATTGTTGCGTCACCTCATGTCGCGCATCGCGCAGGCTTTCGATCTGGCGAGCTACATCATAACCCTGGTCGGTGACAATCCGCTCGACGCTGGCCAGACGGTCCTTGATCGAGCCGATCTCGGCACGAAGCTGGGCGTTTTCCTGCGTCAGCAATTGCACGCGGGCCTGCGCCTGCCCGTCGTCCTTCGGATAGATCGCCCGGCCCCAAGAATTCTCCAACGGATAGCCGTGGCGCATGCGCAGCCAGTTGTTGAAGATCCAGCCGCCGATCACCACCGCAGTGACGACCACGACCACGGGCGAGAGCAATTCGAGAACGTGAGTATCGAAAGCCATGTGCGATGTGTCCTCAAGCTCAGTTGGTGCGGGGCTCGCCGTCGCGCAGCGTCTCGATCTGGCGCGCGGTATCCCAGGCACCATCGGTGACGATGGTTTCCAGCGAGCGCAGGCGGTTCTCGATCTCGGCATTGTGGGTGGCGTACTGGGCGGCCTTTTCGGCGGCCTGTCCGGCGGTCAGCTCCAGCTTGCGTTCGAGATAGGTAAGGCGGCGTTTGTAGACCCCGGCAAGGATGGCGGCGATGGCGATCATTCCGCCCACCACGGCCGCAAGGCCCATGACATCTCCGAAGCTCACTGGCGGGTTTCCTTTTCAGGCGCGGTTTCCTCGGCCACGCGCCCCTCGCTCTGGCGAACGTCGCGCAGGGCCTCGATCTGGAGCGCGGTGTCGTAGCCGCCGTCGGTGATGATGCGTTCGAGCACGCGGACCCGCTCTTCCAGCTCGCGCGAGCCCGAGGCGTATTGCGCGGCCTTTTCGGCGGTGGCCTTGAGCTGAAGCTCGGCCATCTTGTGCTGGTGCCGCGTCCAGATCGCGATGCCGCCGATGATGAACGGTGCCAGCGGGATCATGAGGGCGAGGTTTGCGGTATCCATGTGGTCGTGTCCCATTTTCACGACGTCGTTTCCCGACGTCGTGAGGTTCAGCGCAGGCTGTCGATTTCGGCGGCAAGGCGCGCGTTGGTACCGGCGTAGTGCTCTTCCATTTCGGCGACGCGGCGGTCGATGTCCGAAATGTCCGAGCGCAGGCGGCTGGAACGGCCCCCGCCCAAGCTAAGCCCCCGGTCAAGCCCGCGGCTCTGGCGCACGCGGCGGCGTTCCATGCGGCGCAGCAGGCGTTCTTCTTCCTCGTCCGAATAGAGGTACATCGGCTTCTTGTCGGCCAGCAGGGCGAGCGCGATGTAGATCGGGATCGTCAGGTAGAAGCCGAAGAGCGTGAGCAGCACGGCGCCGAGACGCACCCAGAACGTGTCTACCCCGGTATATTCGGCAATTCCCGAGCATACCCCCGCCACTTTGGCGTTCGACTTGTCGATATAGAAATGTCCGCGTGACACTGTGTTTTCCCTTCCCTGAAAGACACTGGTGGAGGCTGGGCCTCCGCTCCCGGTCGGGTGGGCGGTGCCTGCTCGCCGGGATGCCGGGCAGGCGCCGGTTTGGGTCAGGCTTCCTCGTCGGCCGCCTTTTCGGGGGCTTTCGCCGGAGTGCCCATCGCGCGCTTCATCTCGGCCAGTTCGGCCTCGATCGTGTCGCCATCGGCGAGTGCGGCGATTTCCTCGGCGAGTGAGGGCTGGCGCTTGTCGGCCAGGCTCATCGCCTCGGCGCGGCCTTCCGCATAGTCGACGCGGCGTTCGAGCTGCTCGAAGCGCACCAGCGCCTCGTCCACGCGTTCGCTCGACAGCAAGGTCCGCAGTTTGACGCGATTCTCGGCGCTCTGCAAGCGCGCGGCAATCGACGACTGGCGGCTGCGGGCTTCGCGCAGGCGGCTCTGGAGCTTCTCGATATCTTCCTCGTAAGCGCGAAGAGCGTCATCGAGCACGAAGACCTCGGCATTGAGCTGCTCGGCCATGTCGCCGGCCTTCTTCTTTTCCAGAAGCGCGGCGCGGGCCAGATCCTCGCGATTCTTGCTGAGCGCGAGCTGAGCCTTCTCGCCCCAGTCGGCCTGAAGCTTGTCCAGCTTGGCGACGTGGCGGCGCAGTTCCTTCTGGTCCGCAATGGTGCGCGCGCTGCTGGTGCGCACTTCGACCAGCGTCTCTTCCATCTCGAGGATGATCAGGCGGATCATCTTGGCCGGGTCTTCGGCCTTGTCGAGCATGTCGTTGAAGTTGGCGGCGATGATGTCGCGGGTGCGGGAGAAGATACCCATCGTGGCAATTCCTTTGGTATGGGCCGAACCATAGCTGCTGAACCGGGGGGCGCGCGCCGTATCCTCGAAACCCAGCGAGGCCGGGTTGAAGGGGCGCGCCCGCCCGGAAGAGCCGTTGGCGCCGTTGGCCGAAGTCTGGAGAATTTCGATCTCCGCGTCGAGCCTGCTCATTGCAGGTGGGCCGAAGTGCAGATCGGGGCCGCGGCGTAAGCCTTGGTCGCGAACTGGTCGCTCATCACGATCAGGTTGAGCGTGCCCATCGCCAGGATGCTGGCGATGATGGCCCAGTCGAGCTTGCTGCGGACCGGAGCGCGGGGAGCGGCGCGGCTGGCGGCAGGGGCTTCGTGGAACGGCATGGCTTCGGTCCTTCGATTGGATCGGTGAAATTCCCCAAGGGGGTTGCGGGCCTTATCGCAAAGGGCGTGCCAAATTGCGTGAGTGGCGGAATCCCTCGATTCCAGCGTGTTGCGCCGACGGGGTTCGAAATATGAATTGCCAATGAATGGTGAAATTCGCTAAAAGTTGGGAATGGAGCGCGAAGTCCAGTTCATCGGCCAATCCACTGCCTTTCTCGACGCGGTCGAGCGGGCCAGTCGCGCCGCCGCGGTGCGTCGTCCGGTGCTGGTGATCGGCGAGCGGGGGACCGGCAAGGAACTGATCGCCCAGCGGCTTCATCACCTTTCTCCGCGCTGGGGGGAGCCGCTGATCACGCTCAATTGCGCGGCGCTGCCTGAGACATTGATCGAGGCCGAACTGTTCGGGCACGAGGCGGGGGCCTTCACCGGCGCGGTGCGGGCGCGGGCAGGGCGTTTCGAGGAGGCGGATCGCGGGACGCTGTTCCTCGACGAACTGGGTACGTTGTCGATGGCGGCGCAGGAGCGGCTGCTGCGCGCGATCGAATATGGCGAGGTTTCCCGAATCGGTGCCTCGCGCCCGGCGCAGGTTGATGTGCGGATCGTCGGCGCCACCAATGCCGATCTGCCGCGAATGGTGGACGAGGGCACTTTCCGCGCCGACTTGCTCGACCGGCTGAGTTTCGAGGTCATCAACCTGCCGCCGCTGCGCGCGCGCGAAGGCGATGTCCACGAACTGGCCGACTATTACGGGCGGCGCATGGCGTCGGAACTGGAGTGGGAGGGCTGGCCGGGCTTCTCGCCCGAAGCGATGGCCACGCTGGAGGCCTATGACTGGCCGGGCAATGTGCGCGAACTGCGCAATGTCGTTGAGCGGGCGGTCTATCGCTGGGGCTTCGGCGGCGAGGCGATCGGGCGAATCGTCTTCGATCCCTTCGACTATCCCTGGCGGCGAATCGAAGCGCGCGCCGTGACTGTCTCCACGACGGCGACCCCGGCCGAACGTCCGGCGGCGCCGACTGCTCCGCCGCGTGAGGATCTCAAGGATGCCCTTGGCGGCGGCAGCCTGCGCGCGGCGGTCGATGGCTTCGAGCGCCGGCTGCTGGTGGAAGCGCTGGAAGCGCATCGCTGGAATCAACGCCGTGCCGCCGCCGCGCTCGGTCTCAGCTATGATCAGCTTCGTCACGCGATGAAGCGGCACCGGCTCTCGGCCGAGCCTTCGATTCGCGAGCGGGTGTGATGCGAATCGGGCGTACAATCGATTGCTCGATCAACCTTTTCGGGGTGGCGGAAAGTATCGCCCCGAAAATGCGGGCCCGCAAATGCCGTGATTGTCGACAGAATCACGTGCCTGGCTTCAATTCTGTAGGAAATTTTGCTTAAGGGGCTGCTCGCTAAGCGGCGCGCTCTGTTATAGTCCGTGCGAGGTGTTGTTTTGAGGGCCGGCGTGTACGACGTGACCGACATTGCGCAGGCCAGGGCCATGCTCGACAGCCTGACTGGCAAGCAGGTCGAGGTTCTCGACCGTCTGGTGCTGCACCGCACGACCAAGGAAATCGCGCGCGAGCTGACGATCGCTCCCAATACCGTGGACCAGCGCATCACCGCCGTCCGCGACAAGTGGGGCACGATCAACCGCAAGGACACCGCCCGCCTTTACGGACGGCTGGTGGAGCTATGTGGCAAACCCCCATATGAGTTTTCCCGTGTCGACGACGTGGACGAGCAAGCGGATGAGATGGATCAGGACCTGCCGGTCGATCCGGTCTTCGTTCTTTCAGATGCCCGCCCTCTGACGCGGCATCCGGACTGGACGGGGGTGCAGCCATCGGGGTTGGCGGGCCTGGAGGCTTTTGATGCAAGGTTCGGCCGTGCCGGGCGCCTTGCCGCTGTGATCGTCCTGGCCTTGATGATGGCGCTGACACTTGCTGCAGCACTGTCCATCGCAGCCGCGCTGGGACGCCTGATCTAGCGGCGCGCCGGTCTGGCGGATCTTCCCGCAAAGCCTTCGGTCTTTACTCGGCGCATGAGCGCCATCGAGGAATCGAAGCGATGACACCGGAAATTGCCAGCCTGCGCATTACCCGCAGCATCCGTTCGGTAGAAGACGACATGGACGAGTTGCTCGCCAAGGCAGGTGAACTGCTGGCCGAGATCGCCCGCGCCCGCGTTGCCACCGAGGAAGCCGCCCGTCTGGTTCACCAGCCGATGGCCCGCGTTGCCAGCATGCAGAAGAGCCTGATGGACGCGCGTCTCGAACTCGTGAAGGCACACCGTGACCTGACCAAGGTTGCAGAGACCATGGACATTCCGATCCGTTGCCCCGATCAGGCACGTGTCGCGGATGAGCCCGCGACGATGGAGGCGGCAATCGCCGCTTGAGCCCGGAGGAGGGGCAGCGTGATCAATACCGAACAGGTGGTGTTTTTCCTGCTCCTTATCGGCTCGGTCGGGCTGGCGTTGTGGAAGGGTGGTGCCCCCGAGAGATGGGGTGCCGTCGTGATCCTCGCCATGGTCGGCATCGAAGCCCTGGCGGAGGTCGTCCTCCCCAGCGGGTTCCGGCGAGTCGATCCGTTCTCCCTGCTGACCGATCTGGTGGGCACTGTCGGCTTCGGCTGGCTTGCCATCCAGGCACTGAGGATCTGGCCGCTATGGGCTACTTCCCTGCAACTGCTGAGCCTGAGCGCGCACTTCGCGCGGTGGGCGGACCTGGGCATTCCGCCCCTGGTCTATGCGGTGATGCGTGGGACGCCGACGGCCTTCGCGTTGCTGGCGTTGATCTTCGGGACGATACTGCACCTGCGGCGCCTGCGTCGCGATGGCAGCGATCGCTCCTGGCAGGACTGGTCCCCGGATACTGCCGGGTCAGACCCCTATCGCGCCAGTTACTCGAAACACTGGTGATCCAGCTCGGCTGCCTTGGCCGGGAGATACTGGTGGAATTGCCATACGACCGCGAGGGGCGGCTGGTCGGCGAGGCCTTGTGCATCGCCGGAGGTGTCGACTCGATCAGCGGCAGTTATCGGATGCTTGTCCATCGCGCGCTGGAGCGTGACGCGGCGGGTATCGTGCTTGCGCATAACCACCCCTCGGGCAGTCATCGGCCAAGCCGTGCCGATGTTGCCGCGACGCGCCAGTTGGCGGCGGTGTGCCGGGCTGTGGATCTGGAATTGTTCGACCATCTGGTGATTGGCGGGCGCTGCGTTGCAAGCATGCGCCAGGCTGGACTGATCGTGGGGACGGCGCAGGCGCAATCGGCCTGATCCACTCCCGATCTGTCCGTCCCAGCGGCCCACCCGATGACCGACGACAAGGTTCGGCGACAATCCCTCCGTCGCCGGACGCAGGCCGGGCGGGCCCCACCCCCCACCCACAACATCCGCCCGGCCTGCTCTTTTTTCCGAAATTCCGGGCCCCGGAGCGGGTCGATGCCGCATTCAAAATGCGCCTCGGAGTATTTTCAAACAGGCTCTGTCGCGAAGATTGCGGGGCTGTATAGAGAGCGTGTCGGCGGCGTTTTCCGGCCTTGCCTTTTTGCGGCAATGGGATTATCTGCGCCTCATCCCGACATTGGTGAAACAAGGTTCGGGCTGGCGCCGGAAGGGGCCGGCGCGAAACCGCGTTGTACCGAATGTCCAGTTTGCAGACTCAACGAATCGATCCGGAGAACACGGCTTGGCCGACATCGCGCGCATTACTGAAGTCATCGAACCGGAAGTTACCGCTCTCGGCTTCGATCTCGTGCGCGTGCGGATCTTCGGCAAAAGCGAAGTGGGTGACGATGAAATCGCGCTCCAGATCATGGCTGAGAATCCGGAAACCGGCCAGCTTGTGATCGAGGACTGCGTGAAGCTGTCTCACCGCATTTCCGACCGCATGGACGCGCTTGAGGAAGCCGGTGAAGTGCTGATCGAGGAGGCTTACCGCCTCGAAGTCAGCTCGCCCGGTATCGACCGTCCGCTTACCCGCCCGAAGGACTTTGCCAACTGGGCAGGGCAGGAAGCCAAGATCACTCTCACCGTTGCCATCGAAGGTAACCGCAAGACGCTGCAAGGCGATCTGGTCGGGATCGAAGGCGATGTGGTGACGCTCGACGAGCGCAAGTCTGGCCGGGTGACTTTCCCGCTCGGCGATATTCATTCCGCAAGGCTGGTCCTCACGGACAAGCTGATCGCCGCAACCCGCCCGCTGGATGTCAGCGGGGCCGACGAGATCGTCGAGGAACAGGAAGACTAAGCCAATGGCCAGTGCGATTTCCGCCAACCGCGCCGAGCTGCTTGCAATCGCGAATTCCGTCGCTTCGGAGAAGATGATCGACAAGTCGATCGTCATCGAGGCGATGGAGGAAGCTATCCAGAAGTCGGCCCGTAACCGTTACGGCGCCGAGAACGACATTCGCGCCAAGCTCGATCCGCGGACCGGCGACCTGCGCCTGTGGCGCGTCGTCGAGGTGGTCGAGCACGTCGAGGACTACTTCAAGCAGGTTGACCTCAAGCAGGCCGAAAAGCTCCAGAAGGGGGCGCAGCTCGGCGACTTCATCGTCGATCCGCTGCCGCCGGTGGACCTCGGCCGTATCGACGCGCAGTCGGCCAAGCAGGTGATCTTCCAGAAGGTCCGCGATGCCGAGCGTGACCGTCAGTACGAAGAATTCAAGGACCGCGTGGGTGAGATCATCACCGGCGTGATCAAGTCGGTCGAATTCGGCCACGTGATCGTGAACCTCGGCCGCGCCGAGGGCGTGATCCGCCGCGATCAGCAGATCCCGCGCGAAGCCGCCCGCGTCGGCGAGCGCGTCCGCGCGCTGGTGATGCGCGTCGAGCGTCAGAACCGCGGTCCGCAGATCTTCCTCAGCCGTGCGCACCCGGACTTCATGAAGAAGCTCTTCGCGCAGGAAGTGCCCGAGATCTACGACAACATCATCGAGATCAAGGCCGCAGCCCGCGACCCGGGCTCGCGCGCCAAGATCGGCGTGATCAGCCATGATCACTCGATCGACCCGGTCGGCGCCTGCGTCGGCATGAAGGGCAGCCGCGTGCAGGCCGTCGTGCAGGAACTGCAGGGCGAGAAGATCGACATCATCCCCTGGAGCGAAGACACCGCGACCTTCGTGGTCAACGCGCTTCAGCCCGCGACCGTCAGCCGCGTCGTCATCGACGAGGAAGAAAGCCGCATTGAAGTCGTCGTGCCCGATGACCAGCTTTCGCTGGCAATCGGCCGCCGCGGTCAGAACGTGCGTCTGGCTTCGCAGCTGACCGGCTCGCAGATCGACATCATGACCGAGGCGGAAGCTTCGGAGAAGCGCCAGAAGGAATTCACCGAGCGCTCGAAGATGTTCGAGGAAGAACTGGACGTCGACGAAACCCTCTCGCAGCTGCTGGTGGCCGAAGGCTTCAGCGAGCTGGAAGAAGTGGCCTATATCGAGGTTGCCGAACTGGCCGGAATCGAAGGCTTCGACGAAGAACTCGCCGAGGAACTTCAGAGCCGCGCGCAGGAAGCGCTTGAGCGCCGCGAGGAAGCGAGCCGCGAGGAACGTCGCGGTCTGGGCGTCGAAGACGCGCTGGCCGAACTGCCGTACCTCACCGAGGCGATGCTGGTGGTTCTCGGCAAGGCCGGGATCAAGACGCTCGACGATCTGGCGGACCTCGCCACCGACGAGCTGATCGCCAAGAAGCGCACCGAACAGCGTCGCCGCGACGGTTCCGTGAACAAGCGCGCCCGCGACGAAGACAAGGGCGGCGTGCTCGGCGAGTACGGCCTGAACGAAGAACAGGGCAACGAGATCATCATGGCTGCCCGTGCCCACTGGTTCGAAGACGAACCGGCTACCGAGGAGGCCGCCGATGCGGAATCCTCGCAATGAGCGCGTAAGCTCCGACATCGACGGTTCCGGCCCGGAGAGGACTTGCATCCTCTCCGGCCAGGCCGGTGCGCGTGAAGCGTTCGTCCGTCTGGCGATTTCGCCTGACGGACTGGTGCTTCCCGACGTCCACGCGCGTGCCCCCGGGCGCGGCGCGTGGCTTGGCGTTTCGCGCGAGACCCTTGAAATTGCCCTCGCGAAGGGCAAACTTAAGGGAGCGATGGCGCGCGCTTATAAAGGCGCCCAACTCACCATCCCCGAAGACCTGGCAGACAGGATCGAACAGGCGCTGATCCGCGCACTGACCGATCGGCTGGGACTCGAACTGAAATCGGGCAAGTTGCTCATGGGCTCGGACCGTATCGCGCAGAACGCGCGTGAGGGCCGGGTGGAGTGGCTCGCCCATGCCGCCGATGCGAGCGAAGATGGCTCGCGAAAGCTCGACCAGGCCTGGAGAGTCGGGAGCGAGGCGGAAGGAAGCGGTCTCAAGGGCACACGCTTGCCACTGGACCGGGAGACGCTGTCTGTGGCATTGGGCCGCGACAACGTCGTTCACCTGGCGCTCAACGATCGCGGCTCGGCCAACCGAGTCGCGGCGCAGTTGCAGCGCCTCCTGCATTTCCAGGGGCAACCCCGTGCCGGCGAAACCGCCGATGAGCACGGGGGCGATATGGCTAGTGGCACGGATACGGCACAGGCTGCTGCATCCGCGACGACGAATTGAGACCGAAGGGCAAGACGAGAGATATGAGCGAGACCGACAACAAACCGACCCTGGGCCGCAAGCCGCTTGGGCTTAAGCGCTCGGTGGAAGCGGGTGAGGTCAAGCAGACCTTCAGCCACGGCCGCACCAACAAGGTGGTGGTCGAGGTGAAGCGTAAGAAGCTGATCGGCAAGCCCGGGTCCGAAGGCGCAGTAGAGGCCGCTCCGGCGCCTGCGCCGCAGGCTGCCGCCCCCGTGCAGCAGCGCCCCGCGCCGACGCCGCCGCCGGCTCCGCGTCCGACGATCATTCCGGGCGAGACCCCGCAGGAGCGCGTTGCCCGCCTCCAGCGCGAGGCTGAGGCCGATCGCTTTGCCGCGCTCGAAGAAGCCAATCGCCGCGAGCAGGAAGAGAAGCTGCGCGCGCTTGAGGATGAAAAGCGCCGCGCGGAAGATAACCGTCGCGCCGAAGAGGAAGCCGCCCGCGCCGCCCAGAGCGAGGCTGCCGCACCGGTCGAGACCGAACAGGCCCCCGAGCCTGCTGCCCCGGAAGCCGTTGCTGCCGAATCGGCTGCGCCTGAAGCAGTCGCCGCTCCGGCTGCCGAAGCCGCTGCTCCGGTTGAAACGCCTGCCGAGGCTTCCGTTGAAGCGCCTGTCGAAGCCAAGGCTGCTTCGCAGCCTGCCGCACCTGTTGCTGCAACGCCCGCTCCGGCTCCCGCGCCGCGTCGTTTCACCCCGGTGAAGCGCCCCGAGCCGGTGCGTCGTCCCGAGCCTGCTCCGGCTGCTGCCGAGCCCGCTGCTGCCGCTCCGGCTGCTGCTCCCGCGCCCGCCGCGCAGGCTACGGCTTCGGCACCTGCCGCAACCGCGAACGCGGGCAGCGCTGCTCCCCGTGGTCCGGCCGCACCCAAGAAGGGCGCTCCGCCGCCGCCGCGCAGCACGCCCGAGCGTGACCGCAAGGGCGGCGACCGCCGCCAGTCGGGCAAGCTGACCGTCAACCGCGCTCTGAACGACGACGAGGGCGCCCGCGCCCGTTCGCTCGCCGCGCTGAAGCGTGCCCGTGAGAAGGAGCGCCGTGCGCACTTCTCGGGCTACAACCAGCAGCGCGAGAAGCAGGTCCGCGACGTGGTCGTCCCCGAGGCGATCACCGTTCAGGAACTGGCGAACCGCATGGCCGAGAAGGGCGCCGACCTCGTCAAGTCGCTCTTCAAGATGGGCATGATGGTCACCGTCAACCAGACGATCGATCAGGACACCGCCGAGCTGCTCGTGACCGAATTCGGCCACAACATCCAGCGCGTGTCGGAAAGCGATGTCGACATCGACAGCTCGACCGACGTCGATGCGACCGAGACGCTGAAGCCGCGTCCGCCGGTCGTCGCGATCATGGGCCACGTCGACCACGGCAAGACCTCGCTGCTCGATGCCCTGCGCGGTACCGACGTGGTGAAGGGTGAAGCCGGTGGCATCACCCAGCACATGGGCGCCTACCAGATCAAGACCAAGGGCGGTGAGCTGATCACCTTCCTCGACACGCCGGGCCACGCCGCCTTCACGCAGATGCGTATGCGCGGCGCCAATGTGACCGACATCGTGATCCTGGTGGTCGCTGCCGACGACGGCATCATGCCGCAGACCATCGAGGCCATCAATCACACCCGCGCGGCGGGCGTGCCGATGATCGTGGCCATCAATAAGATGGACAAGCACGAGGCCAACCCGCAGCGCGTCCGCGAACGTCTGCTTGAGCACGAGATCGTCGTCGAGGCGATGTCGGGTGAAGTGCAGGACGTGGAAGTCTCGGCGAAGTCCGGCGCCGGTCTGGACGAGCTGATCGAGAAGATCCTGCTCCAGGCCGAACTGATGGAGCTGAAGGCCAACCCGGACCGTGAGGCCGAGGCGACCGTGATCGAAGCCAAGCTCGACAAGGGCAAGGGTCCGCTCGCGACCGTGCTGGTCAACCGTGGCACGCTCAAGGTCGGCGACATCCTCGTCGTCGGTACCGAGAGCGGCCGCGTGCGCGCCATGCTCGACGACAAGGGCCGTCAGGTGAAGGCCGCACCGCCTTCGATGCCGGTCGAAGTCCTCGGTATCGGCGGCGTGCCGATGGCCGGTGACAAGCTGACCGTGGTCGAAAGCGAGCAGCGTGCCCGCGAAGTCTCGGCCTACCGTCAGGAACAGGCGACTGCCAAGCGCACCGCGACGGCGCCCGCCAGCATCGACACGATGTTCTCGGCGCTTGCCGCCAAGCAGAACGTCATCGAGTACCCGGTGGTGGTCAAGGCAGACGTGCAGGGTTCGGTCGAAGCGATCAACTCGGCGCTCCACGCCCTGTCGAACGACGAGATCAAGGTCCGCATCCTGCACTCGGGCGTCGGTGCCATCACCGAGACCGACGTGGCTCTGGCTTCGGCTTCGGGGGCGCCGATCGTCGGCTTCAACGTCCGCCCGAACGCCAAGTCGCGCGAGCAGATCGAGAAGACCAAGACGCCGATGATGTACTACGACGTCATCTATGAGCTGACCGCAGAGGTCGCGAAGCAGATGGCCGGCATCTGGGGTCCGGAACGCATCGAAACCGTCGTCGGCCGCGCCGAGGTCAAGCAGGTCTTCCCGGCCGGCAAGCGCGACAAGGCCGCTGGTCTGCTGGTGGTCGAAGGCTTCATCCGCAAGGGTCTCAGCGCCCGTCTTACCCGCAACGACGTCATCGTTTCGGCAACGACGATCTCCTCGCTGCGCCGCTTCAAGGATGACGTGGACGAAGTGCGCGCCGGTCTGGAATGCGGTGTCGTGCTGGCGGATACCAACGACATCAAGCCGGGCGACCACCTCGAAGTCTTCGAGGTCAGCCATCGCGAGCGTACGGTCGGCTAACGCCTGCCGTTCTCACGCGGGCGAAAGCTCAGCGCGAACAGACGGCCATCGTCGGGGGAATAGCCCGGCGGTGGCCGTCCGCCGTTGGGGCTTCCCGGACCCGCAGCAGTTTGTATCTTCCGGCAGCCGGATTAAGTGCCGGAACCTCTGGTTATGATGGTGGACCGATGACCCGTTACTGTGCCTTCTTCGCCTCGATCAACGTCGGCGGAAACCGGCTGACCATGGCCGACTTGCGCTATGCGCTTGAGCGCGAGGATATCGCCAATGTCGAAACCGTCATCGCCAGCGGCAATGTCCTGTTCGACTACGACGACCGCCCGACCGAAGGCCTGGAAGAGCTGTTCGAATACGTGATGCGCGAACGCTTCGACATGCAGACCTTCGCGGCCGTCCGCAATCGCGCCGAAGTGCTGGCGGCAGTGGAGCAAAACCCCTTCGTCGGCGGGAGCGAGGACAAGTTTGTCCATACCTTCCTGCTCGAACGTCAGCCCACCCAGGCGCAGTTCGACAAGCTGGTGGCCGATTACGCCGGGCGCGGGGACGAGACTCTCGCGCTGGGGCCGCGCAGCCTCTACGTCGATTTCGTCCATGGCGTGGCCGAGAGCCGGCTGACCTCGGCCTTCATCGAGCGCAAGCTTGGCTGCCGGGGCACTGCACGCAATGTGCGCTCGCTGGCGCGTATCGTCGCCAAGATGTGAGCCTCCGGCGCATCCGCGTCGGGCATGAAAAAGGGCGGCGCGCCAGATGCGCACCGCCCTTCCTATTTGGTTCCGTGATCGGGGATCAGTGGAACATGTTCATGGTCACAGCGGCAATGACGCCGCTGGTGATGCCCACGAGCAGCATGTCATTGCCCGAACGGACGTAGTGGTAGCCCTTCGGCGGGGCCTTCACGTTGTGGTAGTGGCGATAGTCGACGACCTGGTAGTTGGTCGCGCGATTGCGGTCGAACCGCTCGCCCTTCTGGAAACGGTGCGGCGCGGGGGCCTGCTTGTGGGGCTCGGAGTGGCCCTGCGGACCATGGCCCTGCTGGCCATGATAGTCGGGCGCCGCCATCGCGGGTGCTGCGAGGCCGGGCATCGCAAGCGCGGCGACGAGCAGGGTGGCGGTGAACTTTCGCATTTTGTCAGCTCCTTGAAGCGTGGGGGGACGGTGTCTTAACCACAGGAACGGCGAATGGTGTCAGAAACAATTGTTGCAAATTGTCGCCGGCCGCCCACATGGAGACTTCCATGGCCCGCCAGCAGATCACGCCCGAACAGCACTCCGTCCGCCTTCTCAAGGTGGGTGAGCAAGTGCGTCACATCATTTCCGAGATTCTCTCGCGCCAGCAGGTCCACGACCAGACGCTGAGCGGGCATCTCGTTTCCGTTACCGAAGTGCGGATGACACCCGATCTGCGGCAGGCCACGGTTTTCGTGAAGCCGCTGCTCGGTGTGGACGAGGAAGAGGTGCTCAAGGCGCTGCGCACCAACACCGCCTTCTTCCAGCGCGAAGTCGCCCAGCGGCTGAAGCTGCGGTCGGCGGCCAAGATCCGCTTCCGTCAGGATGAGACGTTCGAGGAAGCGAGCCGCATCGATGCGTTGCTCAGCGACCCGCGCGTGAAGCGCGATCTCGATGCTGCCGGAAGCGATCCGATCGACGAGGAAGAGTGAGGCGCGGGAGGGCCGTGTGGCCCTCCGTCCCCCGATACTTCCGCGCCGGGTCAGCCCGGCGCGAATGTCAGCGTGACGCGGTCCCAGCGCGCGGCGGCGAGATCCTCGGGCGTGATCCAGAACTGGAACAGCCCCGTATCTCCCCAGTTCCACTCGATCATATCGTCGCAGCCGAGCTGAAGCAGCAGCACCTGACCGGGGTGGACCAGCGAGCCCGCTACACCGGCGCCGAACAACTGGTGCTGGTGGCGGATCGCCAGCAGATGGCCGGAATTGATCCGCGCCAGTTCCTCGTCGGGCACTTGCGCAAAGGCGCCGTCATCGCCGGTGACCATGGCGCGCAGCGAGACCGTCGCCAGATCACCCAGCGTCTGGGGCACGCAGAAGCGCACCAATCGCGCACAGTCGTGATGGACCTGCGCGAGCACTTCCTCGATCACATCCATCTCGTCGGGATCGAGCGGGCTCCACGCATCGCGTCCGGCGATGAAGCCATCCATGGCGGCGATCATCCGCGCGAGGCTGGCACGCTCGGCCTGAAGCGCGGGTAGCTCCGCTTCGCTCGCAGCGAGTGCGGCGCGCGCTTCGTCGAGATCGCCGCGCGCGGCTGTCGGCGTTGCTTGCAGGGTGGCCAGGCGGGCCTCGGCGTGGGTCAGGCGCTCCTGCTCCATTGCCATTTCCCGCGCGGCGCCATCCATGGCGGCGTGCAGGCAGTCAGCCAGATACATAACGCCGTGCCACCACAGCCGCTGCACCGGTTCGCGCACTGTATAGGCGCTCTCGCGCGTTGCCACGCGGGCGGTGAGCCAGGCGGTTTCGCCTGCATCGCCCGCAAGCTCTTCCGCGACCGGGTGCTCGTAGTCCTCGTCCGCCAAGTCGCCGCCGACCGGAGCCAGCACACCGGCAGGCCGTTCCGCGACCATCGGCTCCACCGGCCAGAACGGGAAATAGGGCCGGGACAGCCGCGAAACATGCTCGGGGAGCGGATAGCCGCCCTCGTCGAAAGCGGGTGGGAGATCAGCGGGCGGTTCGGTGAAGACGTGATCGCCGCTGGGGACCTCGATCACCGCGCCGGTGCCGAGGAAGAACGCCAGCGCTCCCGAGCAGGGCAACGGGCTTTCGGGGCAGGCGGCGGCCAGTTCGGCAAGGTCTATCTGCGCGGCGAAGGGCAGGGCGCCGTGTTCGTCGCGCGGCCATGACAATGCGCCGAGCCGGGGTAGGCCGCCCAGCCAGCTGGTGCTGTCGAACCATGTCTGCTCGTCGATGTCGCGTTCGCGGGGGCGGCGGGAGAGCACGATGGGGGTGAGCGAAAGCGCCGGAACTGTGCCGGCCCGTCGCGGCACCACCGCCACGGGTTCGGGATCGGGCACCGGGGGAAATTCGGGCTCTGCCGGAATGGCATCGCCGACGACATCCGCGACTTCTTCGTAGCCCTCATCCCGCAGGAGGCCGGGCACGCGGTCCATTTCGGGTTCGACCGGATCGGGTTCAGGCCGCCAGACCAGTTCGGGATCGGGATGCACCAGCTTGCGCCGACGCCCTTGCCGGGACCGCGACGGTTCGACATCCGGCATCGGGACCAGCGCTGTGCGCCCGCGGCCACGCCCTACCACCGCCAACAGCAGGGCCAGCACCATGCCCGTTGCGAGCGGAGCGATCACGGCCGCGTCGCGTCCGGACAGCGCGGAGGCGCGTGCGGCGGTCTGGTCAAGCGTTTCGAGAGCAGGTCGCGCAGCGGGGGGACCCAATGGTGCGAGCGGGAACAGCGCGATATATGCAGCTACGATCGCGGTCAGCGTGAAGACCGCGAAGACGGCGATCCATCTCCTCATCACCACCTCCAGCAAGGGCCAACTCAGCCTCGGCCACCGTCAGCTTCGAGTTGTCGCCATAGTGTCTTAGAGAGCCTTGCTGGCTTCCATTCAAGCGGGGACAAATGCAGTTCATGCCCGTGCGGAGGGCAAGTGGGCATGTTATCCCCAGTTAGATGGCTAAACTCTATTTTTACTATGCCAGCATGAATGCCGGGAAGTCGGCGACCTTGCTTCAGGCGAACTTCAATTACCACGAACGCGGTATGCGCACGATGCTCTGGACGGCCGCGCTGGACGACCGTGGCAGCGGCGAAAGCGGTGACGAGCACGCCATCGAAAGCCGCATCGGCCTCCATGCCGCCGCCCATCGCTTCACGCCTGAGACCGACCTGGCCGCACGGGTCGGCGCCGTCCACGCGGTGGAGCCGCTGGCCTGCGTGCTGATCGACGAGGCGCAGTTCCTCACCCCCGAACAGGTCTGGCAATGCGCGCGCATTGCCGACCGTTCGGGCATCCCGGTGCTCTGCTACGGGCTGCGGACCGATTTTCGCGGAGAGCTGTTTCCGGGCTCCGCCGTGCTGCTGGGGATTGCCGATTCCCTCGTCGAGCTGAAGGCGGTCTGCCATTGCGGCCGCAAGGCGACGATGAACCTGCGGTTCGATGCCTCCGGAGCGGGCGTACGCGAGGGTGCTCAGGCCGAGATTGGCGGCAACGATCGCTACGTTGCGCTGTGTCGCCGCCACTTTGGGGAATCGCTGGGGCTGTAGGCGAACGGCCAATTCAGACAGGAACAAGGCTGCCAACTCCAACCCGTCATCCCCGCGAAGGCGGGGATCCCGCTTTTCTTGGCGAGCGTGGCAAAAGGAAGCGGGGCCCCCGCCTTCGCGGGGGCGACGAGCTTTTGACAGGGGGCGAGCAGGTTAAGGTTGGTGGATATTGAGCGCGTTGGTCGCGCGCTGAAAACGGCTTCAATTCAGCGCCGAAACTGCGGGCGGCCTCGGCGCCGCTGGCTCAAGCCGTCCCGTTAGTCGGGCGACTCCCCGCTGGGGCCTGTCCCCCGGTGGCAATCTGGGCGAAATCGGCAGGCAACGATTGTCTCTTTCTCTCGTTCGGAGTGCGACAACGGGTGCAGGCGACGGGTCTTGATGCAGCATGCAATAGTCCATCTGGGATATCACAAGACGGCCACCACATGGCTGCAGAAGCAGCTGTTTCCCAATGCGACCAGCCACGATTTCCTTCCGCGCCAAGCCGTTCAGGAGGCCTTTCTCAAGCCCGCCGGCATGCACTTCTGCCCCCGGCAGGCCAGCGAGGTACTCTCGCTGCGCGGGCGCAACCGCCCGGTGCTGCTGAGCGAGGAAAACCTTTCCGGCTATATCCATAACGGCGGCCTGCACGGTTTCGTGGCGCCCGAAGTGGCGCGGCGCATCAAGGCAGTCCTGCCCGATGCGCATATCGTGATCTTCATCCGCAACCAGTTCGAGATCTGCCGCGCAAGCTATGCGCAATATGTCTCGGGCGGCGGGACATGGGGCCAACGCCGCTATTTCGAGACCGCGCGCATGGTGCGCGGCGCGCTGACGCGGCCGTGGAAGGCGCCCGTCTTCGAATTCGAGCATTTCGAGTACGACCGCCTTGTCGCCTATTACGACGGCCTGTTCGGGCGCGAGCATGTCCACGTCTATCCCTACGAGTGGCTATGCGACCGCAATGCCCTGATCGAGCGGATGCAGCAGGATCTGGGCCTCTCGATCGAGGACATGCCGCCGGAAGGATCGCGCGCCAATACCTCGCTGGGGACGGCCGGGCTGGCGGTGATGCGCGGGGTGAACCTGTTCACGCGGCAGTCGGTGGTCAACAAGGATCATATCGTCGACCTGCCGGGCGGGCAGATGCTGCGCCACGGTGCCAAGTGGCTGTGTGGGCGCATGCCGGCGATCAACCCGCGCCCCGCCCGCATCGCGCCGCGTCTGCGTGAGCGCATCGCAGGGCATTATCCGGAGAGCAACCGAAGGCTCCTGACCCTGCGCGATCTGCCGCTGGAAGAGCTGGGCTACCCGCTCTAGGCGGGTGTTGGGCTTTGAATACAATCGTTTCAAAATGTGGAAACGGTGACGATTAAGCTATCGCACGCGTCATAAACTCTACACACAACCGTTCCAGAGGAGTTGGGTAATCATGGCGGCAGGCCCGCCATGACGCTCTGAAACGGGGAACATGACCATGACACGTGCAATCCTTCTGGCGACGCTGGCGGCTGCTACCAGCCTGGCGGCCTCTCCGGTGCTGGCCGCAACGATCGACGCTCCGGTCGTGGAGCGCCTTTCGCCCGATACGGTCGCGGTCCGCTGGAATGGCGGCGATCCGGTGGACGTCTTATCTGCGAAGGGCTTCGACACGCCGGACAGCGCCGCCAGCCTGCTCGCATCCAAGGATGCCGGCGGCCGGTTCGAGGCGCATCCCGGCCAGCATGAGCGGCCGATCTACCTGCTTCGCGATACGCGCACGGGCCAGACAGTCCACGTCGCTGAACGCGTTCTGCAACTGGAGCAGGGCACCAACTTCCGCGATCTCGGCGGCTATACGGGTGCCGACGGCAAGCATGTCCGCTGGGGCATGCTCTACCGGTCGGGCGGTCAGGCCATGCTGACCGACGACGACGTGCGCGAGATCAAAGGCCTTGGTATCGTCAATCTCATCGACCTTCGCTCGAATGACGAGCGCGTGCTCGCGCCCACGCGACTGGACGGCATTCGCTATCAGGCGATGGGCTATTCGATGAACGCGATCAATATCGGCCCCGATCAGCTTCAGAAAATGAAGGAAAATCCCGGTGCCGGCCTGATGGCGGCCTATCGCACGATGCCGGAGATGATCACGCCGCAGATCCGCATGGTGTTCCGCACGATGCTCGATCATCAGGGGCCGCTCGTCTGGAATTGCACGGCGGGGCAGGACCGCACCGGCATCGTGAGCGCGCTGGTGCTTTCTGCGTTGGGCGTGCCGCGCGACCAGATCTACGCGGATTACGTCCTGACCACGAAGTCCCGCAATCCTCACTGGGAAATGCCGCCGATCTCGGCCGCGACGGTCAAGGAGCATCCGGCAGCGGCGATGTGGGCGGCCATGCAGAGCGAACCCACCTTTGCGAAACCGTTTCCGCTGACCGGCGCGGACGGCATGCCTTTCATCGCCGCCGCATTCCAGGCGATCGAGGCGAAGTGGGGATCGGTTGACGCCTTCCTCGATCAGGGCATCGGCCTGCACAAGGAAGACATCGCCCAGCTTCGCAAGCTCTATCTGGAGTAAGTCCGAGGGCCCATTGCGATGAGCGCCCCGGCACCCTAGATCGGCGGCATGGACAATACCCTGCTGCAAGCCGCGGCGCTCATCGTTCCCCTTATCCTTGCGATCGTCTTCCACGAGGTTGCCCATGGCTGGACCGCGCTGGCGCTTGGCGATCCCACCGCGCTGGAGCAGCGGCGGCTTTCGCTCAATCCGCTGCGGCATGTCGATCCCATCGGCACCGTCCTGCTTCCGGGCTCGCTTGCGCTGGCAGGGGCGCCGGTGTTCGGCTGGGCCAAGCCGGTGCCGGTCAACCGCTGGCGGCTGCGCGATCCGCGGCGCGGGATGATGGTGGTGGCCGCAGCCGGTCCGGGCAGCAATCTGGTGCTGGCGGCGATCGGCGCGGTGTTGCTGGGACTGCTGGTGCGCGTGGCCGGGTCTTCCGAGAGCGCGGCGCTCCAGTTCATCGCGATGAACTTCAACAACTTCATCATGATCAACGTGTTCCTGGCGCTGTTCAACCTGCTGCCGATCCCGCCGTTCGACGGTTCGCACATCGTCGAAGGCTTACTGCCCGACCGGCTGGCGGCGAGCTACGCACGGCTGCGGCCTTACGGGTTTCCGCTGTTGATCCTGCTCCTGATCGTGGTGCCCTACTTCTTCCCGCAGTGGGCGCTGGTCCGTCACCTCGTCCTGCCGCCGGTGATCTGGATGACCAACCATTACTACGCGCTGGCCCACGCCGTCGCCGGCATTTGACGGCGCGAAAGCCGCACCAAAGTTGACAAACCGACCCGGCGGGACTTGGGGGGAGGGCATGACTTCCACTCCCGCAACCCGCCCCGCCCCCCATGGCTGGATCATCCTCGACAAGCCGCTCGGGCTGGGCTCGACGCAGGCTGTCGCCGCCGTGAAGCGCAACTTGCGCGAGGCGGGGTATGGCAAGAAGGTCAAAGTCGGCCACGGCGGCACGCTCGACCCGTTGGCGACCGGCGTGTTGCCGGTTGCGCTGGGCGAGGCGACCAAGCTGGCCGGGCGTATGCTCGATGCCAGCAAGATCTATGCGTTTACCGTTCGCTTCGGCGAGGAGACCGACACGCTCGATCTCGAAGGCAAAGTGATCGCGACAAGCGACGTGCGTCCGACCCTGGAGCAAGTGGAAGCCGTGTTGCCGCGCTTCACCGGCCCGATCGAGCAGGTGCCACCGATCTACTCGGCGCTGAAGGTCGATGGCGAGCGCGCCTATGATCTCGCGCGGGCCGGACATGAGGTGGAACTGAAGTCGCGGAATGTGACGATCTTCGAATTGCATGTCCTCCCCGGGACGGGGAGGGGGACCGCCGAAGGTGGTGGAGGGGACTCTCGCCCTGAAGCGACGCTGCCGGAGGACGCCAATCCCCTCCACCACCCTTCCTTCGACAAGCTCAGGATGAGCGGAGACGATTTCCCCCGTACCGGGGAAGACTTGTCCGAAGTGACCTTCGAAGCTCATGTCTCCAAGGGCACCTACATCCGCTCGCTCGCACGCGACATCGCGCAAGCCCTTGGAAGCTGCGGAACAGTGACGATGCTACGCCGTATCAAGGCCGGTCCGTTCGACCTGTCCCGGGCGATTTCGCTGGACAAATTGAACGAAATCGGCAAGGGCGCACCGCTTGAACAGATACTCTTGCCACTAGAGGTGGGGCTGGACGACATCCCGGCCATCGACCTCGGTTCGGAGCAGGCAAGAGCGGTCCGACAGGGCCGCGTTCTGACCGAACTGCCCCATGAAGACGGGCTCTACTGGGCGCGAGAGGGAACCATTCCCGTCGCGCTGATGGAGCTTTCGGGCGGAGAAGCCCGCGTCGTCAGGGGATTCAACCTATCAGATGTCGCGGAGTAAAGTACTATGTCGGTTACCGCTGAAAAGAAGCAGGACATCATTTCGGACAACGCACGCGTCGCTGGCGACACGGGCAGCCCGGAAGTTCAGGTCGCGATCCTCACCGAGCGCATCCGCAACCTGACCGAGCACTTCAAGGCTCACCACAAGGACAACCACTCGCGTCGCGGTCTGCTGGCCATGGTCAACAAGCGCCGCTCGCTGCTCGACTACCTTAAGAAGAAGGACGTCGCGCGGTACAACTCGCTGATCCAGAAGCTGGGTCTGCGTAAGTAAGAACTAACGGGAAGCGGCCCCTCAGCGGGCCGCTTCTTGCATCAGGGGTCCGTCCGCAATTCGGCGGCAGACCCGGGGGCCCAAAAACGGCCTCACACCGGACCGGGACGGCATACCCGGCAGTAAACCCCGCCGCGCAATAGGGCCGGTGGGCTGAGGAAAACCTCTTATGTTCGACGTCAAAACCGTAAGCATGGAGTGGGGCGGCAAGACGCTCACTCTGGAAACCGGCCGCGTGGCCCGTCAGGCCGACGGCGCCGTCCTTGCCACCTATGGCGAAACGGTTGTGCTCTGCGCGGTTACCGCCGCCAAGTCGGTGAAGGAAGGCCAGGACTTCTTCCCGCTGACCGTGCACTACCAGGAAAAGTTTTCGTCCGCAGGACGCATCCCGGGTGGCTTCTTCAAGCGTGAACGCGGCGCCACCGAAAAGGAAACGCTGACCAGCCGCCTGATCGACCGTCCGGTCCGTCCGCTGTTCCCCGAAGGTTTCTACAACGAAATCAACGTCATCGCCCAGGTTCTGAGCTTTGACGGCGAGACCGAGGCCGACATCGTTGCGATGATCGCCGCTTCGGCCGCGCTCACCATCTCGGGCGTGCCCTTCATGGGCCCGATCGGCGCCTGCCGCGTCGGCTTCGTCGACGGCGAATACACGCTGAACCCGAAGCAGACCGCCGCGCTGGCCGATGGCCGCCTCGATCTCGTCGTCGCCGCCACTGGCGATGCCGTGATGATGGTGGAATCGGAAGCCAAGGAGCTGACCGAGGAAGAGATGCTCGGCGCCGTCATGTTCGCGCATGACGAATGCCGCAAGGTCGTCAACCTCGTGATCGACCTGGCCGAAAAGGCTGCCAAGGAACCTTGGGAAATCGACCTGTCGGACAACACGGCCGACGTTAAGGCGAAGCTCAAGAAGGCCGTCGGCAAGGACGTTACCGCTGCCTACAAGCTGACCGACAAGTCGGCCCGCTCGAACGCGCTGAACGCCGCTCGTGCCAAGGCCAAGGAAGCTTTCGCCGGCGAAACGCCGCAGCTGCAGATGGTCGCCATCAAGACCATGAAGAAGCTGGAAGCGGAAATCGTTCGTGGCGCCATCCTCAAGGACGGCAAGCGCATCGACGGCCGCAAGCTCGATCAGGTCCGCCCGATCGAATCGATGGTCGGCTTCCTGCCGCGCACGCATGGTTCGGCGCTGTTCACCCGCGGTGAAACGCAGGCGATCTGCACCACCACGCTGGGCACCAAGGACGCCGAACAGATGATCGACGGCCTGGAAGGCCTGTCGTACTCGTCGTTCATGCTGCACTACAACTTCCCGCCCTACTCGGTCGGCGAAGTGGGTCGCTTCGGCGCCCCGGGTCGTCGCGAGATCGGCCACGGCAAGCTGGCATGGCGCGCGCTGCACCCGGTGCTGCCCGCCAAGGAAGACTTCCCCTACACCATCCGCATCCTGTCGGACATCACCGAGTCCAACGGCTCGTCCTCGATGGCGACGATCTGCGGCGGCTGCCTTTCGATGATGGACGCCGGCGTGCCGCTGGCCCGTCCGGTTTCGGGCATCGCCATGGGTCTGATCCTGGAAGGCGACGAGTTCGCGGTCCTCTCGGACATCCTGGGCGACGAGGATCACCTCGGCGACATGGACTTCAAGGTGGCTGGCACCGAACTCGGCATCACCACGATGCAGATGGACATCAAGATCGCCGGCATCACCAAGGAAATTATGGGCAAGGCGCTGGAGCAGGCGAAGGCCGGCCGCGCGCACATCCTGGGTGAGATGAACAAGGCTCTCGGCTCGGCTCGCACCGAACTGTCGGCCCACGCACCGCGTATCGAGACGATCCAGATCGACAAGTCGAAGATCCGTGACGTCATCGGCACCGGCGGCAAGGTGATCCGCGAGATCGTGGCTGAAACCGGCGCCAAGGTCGACATCGACGATGAAGGCGTGATCAAGATCTCGTCTTCCGACATCGCCCAAATCGAAGCCGCCAAGAAGTGGATCCTCGGCATCGTCGAGGAAGCGGAAGTCGGCAAGATCTACAACGGCAAGGTCGTCAACATCGTCGACTTCGGTGCCTTCGTGAACTTCATGGGTGGCAAGGACGGTCTCGTCCACGTCTCCGAAATGAAGAACGAGCGCGTCGAAAAGCCGACCGATGTCGTCAAGGAAGGCCAGGAAGTTAAGGTCAAGGTCCTCGAGATCGATCCGCGCGGCAAGGTTCGCCTGTCGATGCGCGTCGTCGACCAGGAAACCGGCGCCGAGCTGGAAGACACCCGTCCGGCCCGCGAACCGCGCGAACCGCGCGGCGATCGTGGTCCCCGCGACGATCGCGGCGGTGACCGTCGTGGTCCGCGCCGTGACGGCGGCCGTGGCGGCAACGACCGTGGTCCCCGTGGCGATCGCGGTCCCCGCGGTCCTCGCGACGGCGGCGGCGATCCCGACCACATGCCGGCGTTCCTGAAGGAAGACTAATCCTTCAGGGCTCGCATGAGCTGAAATGACGAAGGGGCCGCAGCAATGCGGCCCCTTTTTCTTTGCGCGAAGCGAACGGCGCTCGTGGATTCCCGCCAGCACAGCCAATTCTACCAGTGGGGCCAATTCTACCGATGAGGCCAATTCTATCGCGGCAATCAAAGCCCCGTCGTCCCCGCGAAGGCGGAGATGTGGATTCACATTCGAAGTGCAACGGTTGAAGAGAGCATGCCTCGGCGGGTGTTTTGAAGTCGAGGCATTTTCGCGGTGTATTGTTGTAGCGTTGGATGATGTCCTCAAAGTGGGCAGGCGAGAGATCCTCGATGTTGGTCTTGCGCGGCAGGTCGCGTCTGAGGTGGCCGATGGCGTTTTCGACGCCGCCCTTTTGCCATGGGGCATGGGGGTCGCAGAAGAACGTATTGATGCCGAGACGGTGCAACCTGTGGTGCTGTGCAAACTCGGTGCCGTTGTCGAGGGTCAGGGTTTGGCGCAAGGCGGCGGGCCAGGGCCGCAGCATGGCGGCGAGCAGGTCGGCGGTGCGCCGGGCCTTTCGGTCGGGCGGATGGCAGATCAGGGTGTAGCGCGAGGAGCGTTCATGGGCGACGAGGATGGCCTGGCCGTATCGGGCGAAGAGCATGAAGTCGGCCTCCCAGTGGCCGGGCCGGGACCGATCCGCGGCCTCGTCCGGGCGCATGGCGATGGGTTGGCGCTTGGCGATGAAGCGGACCGAGGATCCGCCGGGCTTGCGGCGCCATCCGCGGCGGGCCTTGGCGCGGGGCAGATAATGGCGCCATGATCGATCGTTCGTCCGCCTGATCTGGGCATGGATGAAGCGATAGATGCTCTCGTGACTGATGATACGCACGCCGGCCTCGCGGGCCATGCGGCCGGCGATCTGCTCGGGTGACCAGCCGGCCGCGAGGCGGCCCAGCACGCCCTCGCGCAAGGCCTGATCGCGTTCGAGGCGCATGCCTGACCAGCGCCGGGCGCGCGCCTGCTCTTGCGCATAGCCGGGCCGATAGCCCACCGTGCTGCCGCTGTTGCGCTTCAGCTCCCGAAAGATCGTCGATGCCGAGCGATCCAGAGCTGCCGCGATCTGGCGCAGCGATTGCCCGTCTTCATGAAGACGGGCAATCGTACACCGCTCTTCCAGATCAAGCTGTTCGTAAGCTCTTCCCATGACAACACCATAACCTGGTGTTGCACTTCGTTTGTGAACTTGGCGGACCCCTTTCTTTTGCGGACGCGGAGAGAAGGCAGCGGGACCCCCGCCTTCGCGGGGGCGACGAGATGGTGTGTTGTTGGCTGTGGGACCTAAACTTCGCGCGGCTTTGGATGCGTAAGTCGGATATTCGTAGCGAGCAGGTAAGAGGAGGCGTTATTCCTGCCCGCGCTGCCGAAATCGGTCAGCTCGTAACGGCGAGGCGCGGTGTCGGAACATCGTCACGCTTGGCGCGGCGCTCGGAGAGGTTGACGCGGTTCTTGCCGCTCTGTTTGGCGGCATAGAGCGCGCTGTCCGCGCAAGGGACCACGTCGGAGGCATTGGTCGCGGTTTCGGGGACGGTGGCGACGCCGAATGAGGCGCTGATTGCGGCGCCGTGCGCTTCGGAGAGGCCTTCGATGCGCTTGCGCAGGATCTCGGCCTTGTCGGCGGCATCCTCCAGCGTGCACTTGGGCATGATCACCACGAGTTCCTCGCCGCCGTAGCGGGCTACCACGTCCGAAGGCCGTAGCGCGCCGACAAGCTGTGCCGCCACGTCGCGCAGCACGGCATCGCCTTTGGCATGGCCGAACTCGTCGTTGACGCGCTTGAAGTTGTCGAGATCGATCATCAGCACCGAAGTGGCGGTGCCGGTCCGCTCGCCAAGGCTGACATAGCGTTCGAGCGCATCTTCCATGTAGCGGCGGTTGTAGAGGCCCGTCAGCGGGTCGCGCAACGATTGGGTGCGCAGCTTTTCGCGCAGCGCGATGTTGGAGAGGGCGAGCGACATCGAATCGGCAAGCGCCCGCGCCACGCGGCGGATGTCGTTGAACCGCTCCAGCGCATCCGGCGCATCGCTGGCGAGCAGCAGCAGCCCGAAGACCTGCCCGCGCGCCATCATCGGCACTTCCACGGTCGCTCCGGTGCCGATCTGGTGCATGCAGCACAGCGTGCCGCCGGCGGGGTCGTTGATATGGGGTTTGCCGCGTTTGAGCGCCCAGCAGTTGCTGGGCACCAGGGCCGCAGCGGGTTCGAACCTGTCCGAAAGGCCCCATGACTTGGCCAGATCCAGCCGGTCGCGCGAATTGTTGAAGACGTAGAGCGCGCCGCCGAAGCCGGGCAGCAACCGCACGGCAGTTGCCATCAGCACCGCGCCGGCATCGTCATGATCCTCGGCCGCCTGAAGCATGTCGGTCATGGCGAAGAGCTCTTCGACCTGATTGCGGGCGTCGCGAGCCTCGTCGATGAGGCGAAGATGATCGTCCAGTTCGGCAACCGCGCGGCGTCCGAACACGACGCCGACAAACAGCGTGAAGAGCGCGCAGGCAGCGGCCACGGTGGCGAGCGAATGGCCGAGCGGCCCGTCGACGAACAGGGCGGCCAGCGCGCAGATGGTGCAGGTCGCCTGAATCGCATGCACCGTAAACCGACGGACAGAAGTGACCGTTTCGTTTGGCGACAGTATACTTTCCTGCTGCACCGCTTTGCACCCAGATTCGATTTAAAAAGAGCCTAGGTAGGAATCTCTAATAAACGGTAACCCTTCAAGTCCGCGATTTGCGATTACAAAAACATAACAGCAGGCATTCGGGAGGAGTTTTGCGAATTCTGTTGTTAACCATTGGGTGCATTGCGAGGGGGCAGGTGTCGCGGCCCGAATGGTCATCCGGGCGGGCGGTGAACGCGCAGCGGCGACAGGCATCCAACGCCTTTTCGGCGCGAGATCTCGAGGGGGCGGGGCAGCCTTGCCAACAAGGCGCGCGCCTCCGCAGAGGGTTTTACAGGGTGCTTATTGAGCCGGTGTCGGCGGGGCCGGGACCCGGCGCGCGCTGACGATCTTCACCGGCGGATCCAGCATCTGCCCACGCATCACGCCTTCGCCCTTGGTGGCCGAGCGCGGTGCGTCCCAGATCTTGTGCACCACGTCCATGCCCGAAACGACATGGCCGAAAGCCGCGAATCCGGCCTTGAACTCGGGATTGTCCGACGAGGGATTGGCGTCGAGCGTGACGACGTCGCCGACCATGATCGTGAAGTCGGCCGTGGCCGTGCCCGGCGCATAGCGCGCCATCGAAATCGTGCCCGAAGTGTGGTGCAGGCCCGTCTGGCTGGTCGGCTCATGCGCGACCGGGGGCAGGACCTTGATGCCCTGCAAGCCGCCCTGAACCAGCCCGGCCGGAGTATCGCCCCAGTCGAGATGCATCGAGCGGTAGAATGTCGTTCCGTCGAACTTTTTGCCATCGACGTACTTGAGGAAGTTCGCGGTGGTGAGCGGCGCATGCGTCTTGTCGAGCGCGAGTACGATCGTGCCCTCGCTCGTGACCATGGCCACGTAGGCATATTCCACCGGCGTCGCGGCCGGAGCCGGGGTGGTCGCAGCAGCGGCGGGCGCCTGCTGCGCCATCGCCGGTGCCGCCATCAGTGCCAGAGCCGCGCCGGCAAGGACGGGCACGGCAAGGCGCCGGTTCCATCGTGCCATCATCGACTCTGGCGCTGACATGGGATCAGCGAACCCGCGGGCCGCCGAAGGGCAGCGGCGGAGGGGGACGGCGCGCGCCGCGCGGCAGCTGTGCCTGATAGGCCCGGCCGCAATGCTCGACGCAGTAGGGGAAGCCGGGGTTCACGGCCGCGCCGCAGAAGTGGAAGTCCGGCTCGCCCGGGTGACCCATCGGCCAGCGGCAAACGCGATCGTTGAGATCGAGCAGGCTGGTCTTGCCCGAAATCTCGGCGCTCGGCTTCGCGGGCACAAGGCGGCGCGGCGGGGCCGGCGGGATCGGCTGCTGCTGATCGCCGGGGCCCTGACGCAGGAATCCGCCGGGGCCGACCGAAACAACACGCGGGCCGCTCGGCTTCACGACGGCATCGTCGGCCGCCGGGGCGGCAGCCTGCGGCGCAACCGGTTCGGCAGCGCGCGGCGCGGGTGCAGCCGGGGCCTGCGGCGCAGCGCGTGCAACCACGGGCTCCGCCTTGGGCTCGGGCGCAGCAGGTTGCGCTTCGGCCACGGGCTTCGCCTTCTTGGGGGCGGGCGCCGGGCGCGCAGGCTTCTCATTGGCCTTGACCGGGGAAGGGCGTGCCTTGAGGCCGAGGCGGTGGGCCTTGCCGATCACCGCGTTGCGGCTGACACCGCCAAGCTCGTCCGCGATCTGGCTGGCAGTGGCACCGCCCTCCCACATCTTGGTCAGCTTCTCGATCCGCTCGTCCGTCCAGCTCATTCCATTTCCATCTCTACAGGGGAGCGATACAGGAGAATCGCCCCGAAATTCCGTCGCACGGCTTGCCTTGGAAAGCCGCAGCCGATACTCGCGGGGGCATGGCCGATCAAACGAATTCGACCGCTCTGCAGACCCCCGAGGGGATTATGCAGCCCCGCCACTTCCCGGCAAAGGGAGAGCCCCTGATACACCAGGTAAACTGGTTGGGGCTCAAGACCCTTTATATGAAGGAGGTGAAGCGCTTCTTCAAGGTCCAGACCCAGACGATCTGGGCACCGGCGATCACGACGATGCTGTTTCTGGTGATCTTCACTGTCGCGCTGGGTCGCGGCGGGCGCGAGGTTCTGGGAGTCAACTTCGCGACGTTCGTGGCGCCGGGCCTCATCGTCATGGGGATGATGCAGAACGCTTTCGCCAATTCCAGCTTCTCGTTCCTGGCGGGCAAGATCCAGGGCACCATCATCGACTATCTGATGCCGCCGCTGAGCGAGGGCGAACTGATGCTGGCGATGATCGGCGCGGCAGTGACCCGCGCGGTTCTCGTCGGGCTGGCGCTGGGCGGTGCCATGCTGCTCTGGCCGGGCGTGGACCTTACTCTCCATCATCCCTGGGCGGTCGTCTGGTTCGGACTGAACGGTTCGGTGTTCCTGGCGCTGTTGGGCCTGCTCTCGTCGATCTGGGCCGAGAAGTTCGACCATAACGCTGCCGTCACCAACTTCGTGATCGCGCCGCTCTCGCTGCTGTCGGGCACGTTCTATGTGATCGACAACCTTGCGCCGGCGTTCCAGACGGTGAGCCGCTTCAACCCGTTCTTCTATGTGATCTCGGGCTTCCGCTTCGGCTTCCTGGGGCAGAGCGACATCGGCAATTCCAACCTTGCCGTGCTGCACAGCGCGATCGGGTTGGGCGTGCTCAATGCCGCCTTCGCGCTGGTGGTCTATTGGGTGCTGCGCTCGGGCTGGAAGCTGAAGGGCTGAGCGGCTCCACACTTTTATACAAACAAGAACGCCGGCGTGCCCCTGTCACGCCGGCGTTCTTGTATGTTTGCTGATCGGATGGATCAGTGCGCGAGGCCGCGCCGCAGCCGGTAGTGCCCGTTGTTGAAAGCGTCGAACAGCTGGGGGACGGAAGGGTGATCCACCGGACCGCCCTCTGCATCATCCATCAGGTTCTGCTGGCTGACATAGGCGACATAGCTTGAATCCTCGTTCTCGGCGAGGAGGTGGTAATAAGGCTGGTCACGCTTGGGGCGAACATCGACCGGGATCGATTCGTACCATTCCTCACTGTTGGCGAAGACCGGGTCGATGTCGAAAACGACGCCGCGGAAGTCGTGATTACGATGACGGACAACATCGCCGATGGCGAAGCGGGCCCTGGTCTGGCGGGGCGCATCGATGACGCGGCCGGCCTGGGGTGAAAAGAACGAAGCCCTGTTCATGGGCCGAATATAGGTTTCCGGGGGAGGGCGGGCAAGCTTGCCTGTGGATTGTTCCCCACAATTCGTAAAAAGAGGGCTTGGCAAGTCCGATAACACCGGCTAGTGGCGCGCTTCCCGACCCGATGGAGACCTTCCATCGCTATCGCATCTCTAGCGGAGAGGTGGCAGAGTGGTCGAATGCGCTGCACTCGAAATGCAGTGTACGGGAAACCGTACCGTGGGTTCGAATCCCACCCTCTCCGCCAAGAGCCCCTCCGTCGGGGCCCCAGTACAGCGCTGGGATTGACGAAACCCACAGAAATTTGATGGTTTTAACGGCGCTTCGATCGGAGCCGGTTGCACGCGATCCTTGCATCGAATCTATGTCCGCGATGGTGCGGCGCGAACGAGGGCCAATGGGGCCGGCGCCTTCTCGCCATTGGTAACCTGGCAGGTCAGTCTGAAGCCTTTTCAGGGAACGACGGCCCGTCCGGCGCTTTGAACTCGCGACCCGCGCTGAGGAGGCCGTGTGATGTCCGACTTCGAACTCTATTATTGGCCGGTCCCGTTCCGCGGGCAGTTCATCCGGGGCATTCTCGCTTTCGCGGGCAAGAGTTGGACTGAGCATGACAGCGGCGAGATCGCCGAACTCATGAGTCGTGCGCCCGCCGATCAGCCGGCGCCGTTCATGGGGCCGCCGCTGCTGATCGATAATACGAGCGGCTATGCCATCGCGGAAATGCCCGCGATTGCCTTCTATCTCGGAGAACGACTGGAACTCTTGCCGTCCACTCCGGAAGGCCGCGCATCTTCGCTGAAAGTCGTCAACGATGCCAACGATGTGCTCGATGAAATCACTCTCGATGGCGGGCGCGAGATGTGGACGGTGCGTAATTGGCACGAATTCGTTCCGCGCCTGACGCGGTGGATGGAAATCTGGGAAGCCACCGGACGAGCGCATGGGCTCGAAGCACGGGCGGGCACATTGCTCGGAACGGAAGCGTTTGGGGTCGCCGACATTGTCACCTCGGTCCTGTGGTCGACGATGGCCGAGCGCTTCGACTCAATTGCGTCCTTGCTGGACGAGGTGGCGCCCCGCGTTGCGGGTTTGGTGCGCAGGACCCGCGAATTGCCGCAATTGTCCCGCCTCGCGCAGGATTCCAGGCATGCTTATGGCGATGCCTATTGCGGCGGGGAAATCGAGAAATCTTTGCGCAAAGTCGTTTAGTGACGAACGAAGCAATGCACACTTGGCGGCGGTCAGGTGCTTTGGCGTACCTCAGGAAAGAGGCGCCGAAGTCGATCCCGTGAGGTCCGTGAGCTTGAACCATGGTTCGTCCGTGCGGTCGACGATCAGCGCGTCGCCGTATACCCGGCAAAGCTCGATGGCGTCGTCAGGGGTGCCATGCGTCCATTGTTCCCAATCTTCCGGAGCAAGGATCACCGGCATGTGATTTTGGCCGCCGTCGTGGGCGTCGGGACCGCCGACCATCACCACGGAAAAGGCATGGCCCCATTCGACGGTGGGGCGCCAGATTCCGGCAACGGCGAAGAGCGATTCCTCCAGCGGCGAATACCACGTGCGGGTCATGGCGCCTTCGGCACCTTCCGGCTCGGCCCAGGCTGTCATGGGGATCAGGCAGCGACGATGGTGGAAGCTGTCCGCCCACATGCCGGTTTCCAACTCGCCGTCACGGACGCTGGTGACCGGGTTGGGCCTTAAGGGCAGCGCCGCGATCATGTTCTTGGGCGCGACCGGAAAGCCCCAGCGCATGGCGTGAACCGTGCCGTCTGCGACAACAAGGCCGAGGTTGCCCGGATGCACCTCTGCCGCAAAGCGCGGCAAATCCCCTGCGGGGGCGTGGAATAGGCCAGTGACCGCGTCGACTGGCTTGGTCATGCGGTAAATGTTGCTCATTTCTGAAAGATGGGAGCGCGCTGGCAGGAGTCAATGTGCGCCCGCATGGTAGTTTGTTCCCCATATGATACATTCGCGTCAGCCCCGGAAAACTCATGCGCGATTCTACGGAGTCCAAGTGTTTATGGCGGGTGACGTAGGGTTTTCCGAAGAAGCTCAAGCTCTGCTTTTCCGTTTCGTACGCACGATCGACTTGGGAGGACGGCGATGGGACAGACGGTTTCGAATTGGCTCAAGATGTCGCAGGACGAACTTGATGCGCTGTTTTCGGCCCATGAGGCGGGGCCGATCCCTAATGGAGAGGCCAAGGGAACCGCGATCATCGTTCCCGGCACAGCGGTTTCCGACGAAATCGCCAAAGTCATCAATATCTTCGCCTGGCAGGGGAAGGACTTCGATGCCGAGCGCGGCTTTCTGCGCAATACGATCCTGCCGTTCGGATTGAAGGCGATCGTCGCGAAAGTCTACAAGGATCCAAGCTGGCTCGATGGCAAGGAATGCATCGTGCTGGACTATTCGGAAACCTCGCTGCTCGCTTCGCATATTCGCGACGAGATCAGGATGATCGAACCGGGAGTCTATCTCGGCAAAGTCTACTGGGACAAGAAGCGCCTGATCGACTTCGCGCTGGAATTCGGCGGCTGAGCGCGGCCCGGTGGTCCGGAAAGGCCTGATCTCTCAAGGACACGTCTTTATTGCCGCGCCGGTCCGCCATGGTGCGCGGGAGGAACTGGAGGCTCTGCTGGCGACGATGACAGCGCTTCCCGGGCAAGCCGATCCCGACAACGCGCTCGTTCCCTTCAGCCGTCTGGAGCAGATCCACGTCGCACGCTTCGTGGTGCTGGACGATCCCTCGCTGCCTGACCGGATCGCATTGGCAGAGAGCCTGCCGGTGAACGAGCCGGAGCGACTGGCTTTTATTGCGGATTTCGACGGTTCGGATGTGGCCTTTATCGAAGCGCTGGTGGCGCTGGCCGGAGCAGGGCTGCGGCGCATCTTTGCCTTCTGCATCGATTTCGAGGAGGACACCGACCTTGCCGCGTGGATGCTGGGCCATCGCCTGCCGACGGCGGCGAACTATATCAACTGGCCCGGCCGGAGCACGCGGCAGATCGCAGAAGAGGCTGAATTGCACCGTGTTCTGCGGAGCGTAAGGCTCGCCCATGGCACCGGCCGCCCCGAGGATCTCTGGCCGATCATGGTGGAGGCGGGGAGGGCGGTGCCGCTGACGCCTTTGCAAGGCGCGACCTTCAGCCAGAAGCTGCGCGATCTTGCTCATTTCCTGCTCCTGCCCGTGATCGGGTTGATCCTGCTGCCGTTCATCGTGTTGGGCCTGCTTCCCTTCATCCTCGTGCTCCGCCATCGCGAGAAGACCGATCCGGTCCTGGCCCCGGTGCCGGACCGCGCGCGTAACCGCATGCTTTCGGCGCTGGAGGATCACGACGTGACCAACCAGTACAGCGCGATCGGCTCGCTCAAGCCCGGCCTGTTTCGGCGCTGGCTGACCATTGCCGTCCTCTGGGTAATCAACTGGGGTGCGCGCCATCTGTACTGCAAGGGACGGTTGGCGCGAGTGAACACGATCCATTTCGCCAGTTGGACGTTCCTCGACGACCGCCGCCGCGTCTATTTCGCCAGCAATTACGACGGCAGCCGCGAGGCCTATAACGACGATTTCATCAACAAGGTGGCCTTCGGGCTAAACCTCTCGTTTTCGAACGGGCTTGGCTATCCGCGCACCGATTGGCTGATTGTCGGCGGGGCGCGGCACGAACAGGACTTCAAACGATATCTGTTTCACCACCAGATCCCGACACAGGTCTGGTACAAGGCGTTTCCCGGCCTTTCGAACTACGACATGGCGCGCAATGCCCGTATCCGGGCGGGATTCGAGGCCGTGCCCAAGGGGGATGCGCTGCGCCGTTGGATCGCCGAGATATGAGCGGCCAACCCGCCTTCGCGCCCGGAGATGTGCAAGCTCTGGTCGATCGCGGGTTCGGCTCGCTCGGAGGATCGCGCTATCTGCTGCTGCGAGTGGAGGATGCGGGGGCGGCGCGGGCTTGGCTGCGCGGCCTTGCGATCACCACGCTGGCCGATGCGCGGGCGCGGCGTCTACCGCGCGTGTGCCAGATCGCTTTCACGGCGGCAGGGCTGCGCGCGCTTGGGCTGCCGGTGGAGGATATAGCCGGCTTCGCGCCCGAATTTCTTGACGGTCTGGCGGGCGATCCCGCGCGGTCACGCCGGTTGGGAGACATCGGGGACAGCGCGCCATCGCAGTGGCGCTGGGGCAGCGGCGAGAGAGAACCGCATGTTCTGCTGATCCTGCTGGCCGAAGCGGATGACATCGCGGGCTTCATGGCCGAGATGCTCGGGGGCATGCCCGCGAATGCCTGTTCGCTCATGCTCACCAACGCGGCGAGCATGCATGTCAAGCGTGAGCCGTTCGGCTTCGTCGACGGCATTTCGCAGCCGGAGATCGACTGGGAGGGAACGCTTGCGCCGGGGGGAGCGAAGGACCGGCTCTATCGACCGCGCATCGCGCGGGGCGAATTCCTGCTCGGCCACGGCAACGAGTATGGGTTCATCGCCGATTATCCGGTCGAGGACGGCATCGGCCTGAGCGGGACTTATCTCGTCTATCGCCAGCTTGTGCAGGATGTCGCCGGTTTCTGGGGCTGGGCCGCGCGGGCGGCGGGCGAGGGCGAAGCCGTGGCGCTGGCGGAGCGGATGGTCGGACGGCGGATCGACGGCGATCCGCTGCCGGCGCTCGGTGCCCTGGACCGAAACGGCTTCACCTTCGGCGGAGATCCGGACGGCATAGCCTGTCCGATCGGCGCGCATATCCGCCGGGCCAATCCGCGCAGCGGCGACGATCCCCGCGGGAGGCGAGGCTTTTTTGGCGATCTGATTTCTTCGCTGGGTCTCAAGGGCAGCGCCATTCACGATGCCGTCGCCTCGGCGCGGTTTCACCGGCTGCTGCGGCGGGGGCGTCCTTACGGTCCGGCGCCGGATCCGCAGGCCGCCATGGCCGGGCGCGTCTCGGAAGAGGAATGCGGGCTGCACTTCATCGCGCTGAACGCCAGTCTCGCCCGTCAGTTCGAGTTCGTGCAGGGAAGCTGGATCGCTAGCCCCTATTTCGCGGGTCTTTCGGGGGAGCAGGATCCGCTGCTCGGCAATCGCTGTCCGGTGAACGGAGGGCTGCCGACCGATGCCTTCGCGCACCACGATGCGGCGGGCAATCCGCGCCTTGCCTCGGGACTGCCGCGGTTCGTGACAGTGGTGGGGGGCGCCTATTTCTTTCTGCCGGGGATCGGCGGCCTCGCGCGGATCCTCAGGGATTAGGCGGCAATTCGAAGCCGACGTCGCAAGCGTGCTGGTACGCGCCTTTCGCATACCGACACACCGCGTCCAAACCCTTACTTCGTTGTGTATTCGCCGGGCTTGGCGTTGAAGTTTGCCACTGCGAAAGCGCGGGCGGCATTGGCTGTCTTGAAGAACTCTTCCTGAAGGGAAGACGTGACGAGCGGATAACCTTGCGAATTGTACCGTGTGGTTCTTACGGTCAGGCGAAAGTTTCCGTCCGCGTCCTTATTGATAAGGAAAGGGCGTGAGCTCGGATCGGACATGTTCAATTCCCGTTCAACGGTAGGCCTCTAAGGCCAGGAAAAGCGGTGCGGATGGCCTGAGCCACCCGCACGAACGCCCTTCAGGCCGGCTGAAGATTGACAGCCGAGGTCTTGCCGCGGTTGTCGGTTTCCAGATCGTAGGAAACGCGCTGATCCTTGGTCAGCGTGCCCATGCCTGCACGCTCCACGGCAGAGATGTGCACGAAGGCATCATTGCCGCCGGTTTCGGGCGCGATGAAGCCATAGCCCTTGTCGGCATTGAAGAATTTTACGGTTCCGGTAGTCATATGGAATATCCTTTGGCCGACGCGGCGCGCATGCGCCGTCGCGGCGCATTCCGGCTTCATGAGGCTCGTAAGGGACAAAGGGGGAAGCCAAAGGCTGCCCGATAGTCCGTCGCACGCGACGTCAGCACGAAGAGCCATAGGCTGCATTTGCGGAAAATGCAATTTTAGACATGCGGGCCGGGGATGTTTCGTGTTGCCGGTACACGCGCTACTCGAAACGCTCGGCCCCGGTCGGCTCCAGATGGACTTCGCCGTTCTTGCCCTGCCGATAGCGCGACATCTCGTAGTAGAGCCGTTTTCGCGCCCGGTTCTGGTTGCCCAGCGGGCGGTGTTCGGGAACGCAGTGCCAAGGATTCCAGGTGAGTTGCCGCGCGAAAGCGAACTGGCCGGGCGCGCGGAATTCCTGCGGTGGAATGGTGATCCGGGCGACCGGAATATAGGGCGTGCGCGCCGGGTCCCACAGCACTCCGGCTTGCTCCACGGGCTGGAGAAACGGGTCCTTCTGCGAGCGCAGTCGCATCTCGAACTGGGCCTCGCCCTCCCGCAGCGAGGCGGCGAGATTGTCACGCAGATAGTCGTCGCCGGGGCGCAGGGGCAGGCGGGGAATATGTGTGGAAACGCGGGTGAGGGGGTGGAAGCTGTATTGCATCGCCTGCCCCTCGCCCAGCAGGTAGGGCGTGCAGGAGAAGTACTCGTTGGCCAGCGGATTGGCGAGTGTGCGGTTCCACAGCGCCTGCATGATGAAGTCGCGAAAATGCGGCTGCTTCAGGTTGAGGAAGTACCAGATCCCCATCTCGCGCCGGCTCCAATACTGAAGATGCGCGTTCGCGCGCGTATCCGGCGTGGGGAAGGTGATGACGGTGACCGAGGTGAAATCCTGCGTGAAGCGCTCGTCGTCCATCAGCTTGGGGCCGGGCACGTCCATCAGCTTCACGCTCATGCTGCCGAAGCCGACATCGTCGATGTCGGGCTCCACGTGGGGGCCGGGATTGGAGAAGCGGATCCACGCGGGAAAGCTGCGCACGCTGGCGAAGACGCCGCGCCGCACATGCTCGGGAAGATCGGGCAGGATGGTAAGCGTGCCGCGCACCAGCCCGTGGGTCTTGGTATTGCCCGCGCGTTCGTAATGCCCCGGCGTGAAGTCGAGATCGAGGTGGTGCTGCATCTCGGCAATGATCGTGTCGAGGCTGAGATCCTCGTCGGGGTCGATGTGCTCCCCGGCAATCGGCGGCACGTCGCGGCTGCGGGTGAGATTGATGGTCCCGTTGACAAGCCGCGTCAGCGGCATGCGCAGCGGCCGGTCGAACAGCGGGCGAAAGAAGGGATCGAAGCGGCGCTCGAAATGAAGGCCCCGTTCCAGCAGGCGATGGAGGAAAAGGAGCAAGGTTACGCCTCCCTGCGCTGGGCAAGGATGTCGGCGGCGAGCTTTTCGGCTGCGAGATAGATTGGCGCGGCAATGAACAGGCCGGGAATGCGCGGGAAAATCGCGGCATCGACGACACGCAGCGCGCGGACGCCGTGCACGCGCCCAGAACTGTCGAGCACCGGGCCGATGGCGGCGGTGCCGCAGGCATGGTGCCCCCAGGCATTGGCGCGCACCCAGTCGCGCAGGGCGTCGTCCGTCACTGAGGCGCCGGGCAGTTCTTCCTCGGCAATGACGCCGCGTGCCACGAGTGGGCGGGCGAGCGCGCGCGCCATCTCCACGCCTTCGACAAGGCCGGCGAGGTCGGCATCGCCGTTTTCCGCGAAATGCGCGAAATCGATCCGTGGTGCGTCGCGCGGATCGGACGAGGCAAGCCGCACGGTGCCCGCGCGATTGCCGGTCTGGCCTTTCAGCACGGTCCAGCTGAAGCCGTCGAGCCCCGGCCAGAGATCGGCGGAATAGCCGGGGTAATAGCCCTTGAAGCGGGCCATCAGCCCCATCAGGAACAAGTCCGGCGCCCCGTCGCGCGCCGTGCTCGAACGGCGCAGGGCGGCCAGTGCCGCGCCGTTCGAGATGTACATGCCGCGCCTTTTCTCCCGCCATTCGCGATAGAGCGGATCGCCCGGCGCGAAAGCGGCGCCTTCTAGCGAACCCCAGGGCCGGGCCATGCGATGGACCAGGCTGATCTCGTAGCGATCCTGCAAGTTGCAGCCGACTTCGGGCAAGTTCACGCGCGTCGCGATCCGGTGGGCGGCAAGCTGCGCGCTCTCGCCGATGCCGGAGAGCATCAGCAGTTGCGGCGTAGCGAAGGCACCCCCGGCCAGGATCACTTCGCGATCGGCAAGGCTCTCGCCCTCGGCCAGCGCCATGCCCGGACGGGGAGAGGCGCGGTAGAGATGCCGCCCGCGCAGCCATTCGACGCCGCGGGCTCGCCCGGTCCCGTCGAACAGCACCCGCGTGGCAAGGCAGTCGGTCATGATGTCGAGCCGGCCCGGATGGCGGCGCCGCACGGCCTCCAGCCGCTCGCGCGCGCCGCTGCGGACATGGCCGCGCGTGGCGAGCGGGGTGTAGCAGACCTGCTCGCGGTCCTGCCGGCGGCTGTCGTTGGGATCGCCCCAGTCGCGCAGGAAGACGCCGATCTTGCCGAGCCAACCGCGTTCGCTGGCAAGGTCCGCCAATGTTGCCAGCAGCAGCGAGCGGATCAGCACCGCATCGCGCAGCGCCCGCGAGGGCACGGCCTTTTCGACCGGCAGCCAGCCATGCCAGCCGTGGCCGGTGGGGTCGATGCCAAGATGGGAAAGCGCGCGCCAGAACGGCCGGTGGCGGCAGTTCTCGACCGACTTGCGATGCGCGCGCATGGCACTGGCGGACCACCCGGTGTCGTGGGTCTGCGCCGCCAGCCGGTCCCAGTCGCTGTCCGGCGGGGGCAGGAAGATCATGGCGTTGTGCGCGGTGCAGCCGCCCAACGAACCGGCGCGGGGGTAGGCGATCAGGCCGTCGCCGTCCGCCTTGGGATCGGCCTTCGCGGCGCTTTCATCCGCGAAGTGCCTGACCCGGTGGTCCCACGCGAAATCGGGATTTTCGGACGCGAAGGGGTGGAAGGCCGGGATCTCATAGTCCGCCTTCGCCCGCCCATCGGCATTTTCCTCCGATGGCGCGCAGGGATCGGGGCCGGCCTCGATCACGAGCACGCGCATGCCTGCTTCCACGAGCCGTGCGGCCACGGTGCCTCCGGCAGCGCCCGATCCCACCACGATATAGTCATGGGCGGGGTCGGACATCGTTCAGCTCAGATCGTCTTGAGGAATTCGATCAGCGCGCGCTTGTCCTCGTCGGAGAGCACCGGTTCGGTACCGAACGCGCGCTCATCTCCGGTGGCGTGCTGCTGCTGGTTGAACAGGGCGGTGCCGAAATAGTGGCCGCGATTGACCATGAAGTCCGGGCATTTGTTCAATGCCAGAAGGGGGCCGCGCAGAGCGGCGAAGTGCGCGCGCAGGGCCGTGTCGTCGGCTCCCTTCGGCACCGTCAGCAGGCTCTGCTTGAGCCGCGCGAGCAGGATCACAAGCTCGCCGTAATGCTTCGCGATGGCGCCGGGATCGCGGCTTTCGGCCAGCGGCTGGAGCGAGGCGAGCAGGTTGACCGGCATGCCTGCGGGGATCGGGCCAAGGTCGATATTGCCGTTGGCATCTTCCAGCGAGCGCAAGGCTTTTTGCGCCTCTTCGTCCAGCGGGCCGGGCGCCTTGGGCAGGAAGGAGGCGGGAACGTAGAGGTAGCTGCGCGCCGTCGTGCGGTCGATCATGCCCCAGGCGCCGGGGACTGTCGCATCGTGTTCGCGTCGCTCGGGCCAGAGCATCTTGCCGATAGCGTCGTCGAACGCAGCCATGCGCCCGGCGACCGAGGGATCGCCGTTGAATTTGCCCACCGTGTTGTTGAGCAGGAACGGCGCGGTCGACCAAATCGAGACCAGCGATGGCACCCGCGTATAGCCGCGGCCGCCGCCCGGCATGTGAAATTGCCGGACTTCGCCGGTGAACGGGTCCTGATAGGAAACCGTGCCCACCGAAGGCAGGATCTTGTAGGATTCCGAGGAGAAATTGTCCCAGATATTGCCGCGCAGGGCATTGGTGGCGAGCGGGCTGCACAAGTTGGTGCGCAGCAGTGTCACCGGGATGCGGGCATCGGTGCTGAAGTAGTTGTTCTGGCGGAAATCGGGCTGGGCGACGATGGCGCGCATCTTGCCCTTGAAGTCCTCGGTCTGGGTCCAGTGCCACCACGCCTTGAAGCGAGTGACATAGTCGGCCCCGATCGCATCGACCAGCGTGGCATTGGCGGGCGCCTCGGGCTGCTTGCTCGAATGGCAGCGCGCGCACGTATTGGCAAAAACCGTGGCGCCGCGCTGGAGCACTTGCGGGCTGGCCTTCAGGTAGCCCGCGCCGCCGGGCGCATTGGCCAGCGGATCGGGGCGCGCGGCCTTGAGGAAGAACAGCGCGGTCAGCGGCGTGCCCTTCTCGGTTGCGCGCCAGTAAGCCGAGTTGCGACGGGCCACCTTGATCTCGATCGGAGAGATGATCTTGCCGCCGACGACCGGGTTGAAATGTCTCAGCCATTCCTCGCTGAACAGGCCGATATTGAGGTAGACCCGGTTCAGCGCCCCCAGCGCGCCCACCGCATCGGCCCCGTCCTTGAGCACATGCGGCGTCCACACAGTGTCGGGCTTCTCGAAAAAGCGGGTCAGCGGGCCGGAATCGAAGATGTCGTTGAACTGGACGTTGTTCTTGCTGCCTCCGGCGAGTTTCTCGCGCCCGATACGCCGCGCGACGTCGAGCCGGTCGCCCAGCAGGTAGACGGCATTCATGGTACGCGGATTGTTGATGTTGTCGGTGGAGACCAGCGACGTATCCATCGCGCCGGGCCGGTAGGTCGAGACCAGCTGGTACATGAAGTTCGATGGGTCCGGGTTCCACATGAACAGCCGGTCCACCCACATGTACTGTGCGCCTACGGTGGAGTTGAGGTTCGCGAAGGTGGGGTTGGCGGGGTCCGCGGGCGGGTGCGTGGGGCTGGGGCCGACATGGCAAAACCCGCAGCTCATGCCCACGCGATAGGGGCGGACGAGGTTCGGATCGTTGTAGTAACGCGGATCGGTGTAATAGCGCTTGGCGTCCCAGTGCGCCTTGGCCTTCTCGTCGAAAGCGGGATTGGGAAAGAGCCGCAGGCCGAGAATGCCGGAGGGCTCCCCGAAATAGGAGCCGACCGGGACAGTGGAGCCGCGCGCGCCGATCTTCACGCCCGGGTACTTCTGCGCATTGGCAAAGGGGTCGGGCGGGCAGGCGGGATCGCGACGGTCGCGCCAGAGGCCGTACTGGTCAGGCGCTGTCGCGGGCGAGAAGCACGGTTCGTTGACGAGGCCGAGCACTTTCCAGCGCGTAGGGCGGGCATTGGGACTGCCGGGCGGCGGCGCGACGATCTTCAGCAAGTCGAAGCCGCCCAGCGTGGGCTTGCTCATGCCGTCCCAGAAGCGGTCGTTGCCGCCGCTCCAGACGAGCCACATGTTGCGTCCCTTCACCTCATCGAGGGTGAGCGGAGCGCCATCGTCCATGGCCTTGAAATAGTCCTCGTCCGCCTGGACGAGAACGTCGTCCCGCACGCCGGCTTGCTGCGCTTCGTCCTTCGGGCCGGCATGACAGGCGGCCAGGGCAGTGAGCGACACCGCGACCGACAAGCGCAGGACGGTTTTCTGGCCAGCGAATTTGTAGCAGGTCACTTTCTTGCAGGTCACCATGCTTCCCCCCGATAGCGCCGCCCATGTCCCATGGTGCGGATTTACCTGTGGTATTTACCGGCGACCCCAAGCACCGAATGGAATGCGGCGCTGAAAGATATCGGAAATCAAGAGGACCCGATTTGAAGCGGAGGTCAAGCGTTTTTGGCTGGGGTTCGGATGATGTTTACAAGCATCAATAGTCGCTTGTTTCTTGTCCTTTGGATATCCGTAGCCGATTCAACTGTTTGGTCGCGGCTCCAAGGGTATGGGGACGCTGCCGTGTGGCCGGGCGTTTGCTGCCGTCGAAACGGCCTGACTTGGCCCGCTATCTGGCGGCTTTGCGCCCAATTCCCGGGGTGAGCGCCGGAACTGCGACTGGTGGTTTCGATCCACATGTGCTATTTCGGAAATGCTGACGTCGAATTTGCGACGGGTCTCGGCAATATTGGCATTTTGAGCGGAGGTTTTCTCGGCTCAATTTCCTCTTGCGACGATTTCCTTTCATTCGATGATTTGACGCCTAAAAGTCGCACGATATTCGTGCGCACAATAATCGTTTCTTGAAAGGAGACGCAAAATGCCAGTCGGAACCGTTAAATTCTTCAACGTCGATAAGGGTTTTGGTTTCATCTCGCCTGAAGACGGCGGCCAGGACAGCTTCGTGCACATTTCGGCCGTTCAGAATTCCGGCATGCAGACGCTCGAGCGTGACCAGCGCGTCTCGTATGAGATCGAAGTTGCCCGCAACGGCAAGGCTTCGGCAGTCAATCTCCGCTCGGTTTGATCGTGACTGCGCAGGGCGGCCCCGCCAGCCCTGCCAGCCGATCGAACGCCGCTGCCGATTGTCAGGAATTTCGACATGAGCATGAGCCGGAGTTATTGCGACGAGATGGCTCGCCTGGCTAACCAGGCGGCTGCTCAGGCAACTTTGACCAACGTGCGGGATCGCGAACTGAGGTCCGCTTCCGCATGGCAAGCCATGTCGGAACGCATCCTCAAGACCGAGCAAGCGCGCGAAATGAAGGAGCGGGAACGCGTCGAGGCCTCCGTCAAGGATGACGGGGCCGAAGGCGATCGTTCCGGGAAATTGCAGTAGCGGATCGGATCCGCGATACCTGTCGCCGCAGGATGGGGGCCTTGCCTTCATCCTGCGGCGGAATGTCTCTCCCTCCGGATGCGTCACCCACACCGTGGCGTGGGCAGCACCGGTTCAGTCCACCATTGCGGCGACAAGAACGCGAAGTTCTTCGGGGGAGAGTGCGGCGCGCGTCGCATCCAGTGCTTGACCGAAAGGCGACGGCAGGCTGCCGCGGGAAGATTTATCGTAGGGACGCTTGAAGGCGTCGGTAATTTTATTGATCATGTAGTCCTAAATTCGCGGCCCTCGGCCGCTTTTTTATCGTCTGAAACCGCTGCGTCGTGCGCCGGGTCCAGCCTGGCCGGGGGTGCGTTCGCGGAATACGATGCGGCCCTTGCTCAGGTCATAAGGTGTCATTTCGACGTGGACGCGGTCACCGACAACCGTGCGGATACGGAACTTGCGCATCTTGCCCGCCGTATAGGCGATGATGCGGTGCCCGTTGTCGAGCAGGACGGCGAAACGTCCATCGGGAAGCACTTCCTCAATGAAGCCTTCCATCGTCAGCAATTCTTCTTTCGCCAATCTAACGGTCCTCGGATATGCGTTTTGCCCTGCCAGTGCACGGATGCAAAGCCAGGAGTGAATGCCAGGAAGCCGAAGAGGAAAGCGAGGTCGCAGCCATTCAGGCGCAAAATCGCGTCATTGAGCGACGCAGCACCCGCCAGATAGGGAATGACGCGGCCAATTTCAAGTCAAAGAAACGGCCATGGCCCCTATCCAGATAGGTGCTCGCGGAACAAAATCAATAATCGCCGAGTCAGTTTTGCCTATCGGTGACTGAGGGACCCTTGGGTGGCTGCATTCCTGAGGACGTCAGTATTTCTTCTTCGTATCAGCCCGGCGGAAGGATCTCCGCTGGACCGCGAAGGCTTGCCAGCCGACGGATGTGGCCAGAATCGTCGTGCCGGTGATTACGGCCTCAAGGGTAAGGAGATCGGCTCCCACGGCATTCTCCTCGTTCGCGGGAACGATGCGTTCCCTGATCGGACCGAGAGAACTCCGCGCCCGATTTTCGGAGGCTAACACCGGGTAGAGGGAGTGCCTAGGCGAATCTCGATTTCCGAGGCGCGGAATGCGCCCGAATCGCGCCCGGGGCGGGGAGAGCGGCAACCAGATTGTCGCCAAGCGTCTGGTAGAATTCGCATATCCCGAGGATTGCCGATTCCGAAAAAAGTCTGGGATCGATGGCCTTCCCGATATCCTTTTGGCCTGAGGCGATGCGGATGTCGGCGCGAAGCTGGCGAGCGGCCTCTTCGCCGGGCTGGCGGCCCAGCGCCGATGCGATCCGCATCAACGCGCGCAGCCGGGTCAGGGCATGAAAGTCCATGCCCAGCAGCGACTGCACCGCCGAAAGTTTGCGAATGGCCGCATCGGCAGGCGGATTTTCGCCATATTCGCGGATACGCTGGCCGCTCGCGAGCAGAATGGCGTCGAGCAGGTTGAACAGGAAGCGGTCCAGTTCCTTCAGCCGATTCCCGTTCATGCGGATGAGCGCGGTCACGCCCTTCGCGGTGGGTGGCGAGAACGGCGCGGCGTGGCTCGCCCAGAAGGCGCAGCCCGACGACAATGTACGATGTGCGGTGGCAACGGCCGCAAGAGGCCCGGTCGGGATAGCGAGATCAGTTGGCGATCGATCGATGACGCCTTGTCCTTTCCGACGTTTGCCCTTCTCCGAAACAGTCAGAACAGAGGAGCGCCTTGCGCGTGAAGGCTTCGCCTAACACAGCGATCCCGGTTCTGCCATGGCCGAATTGCGAGCGGCGGGGGCGCGTGAGCGGCCAAAATTCCTAGGCGGAGAGCCCGGATTGTCTTTCTTTTCTCCTATCATAGCCTCCGTGTGGGGGGCTTTCATCATCGCTCGGCGTAGCCGGCGGCATAGGAGACGAAGTTGACCATCAAGACCATCGAGGAACGGCTCACGTTCCTTGAGTTCAATGCTGCGCAGCGGCGTGTGCTCGCATCTGCCCAGCCGCTCCTGCGCAAGTGTATCGGCCCCGCTCTCGACCGTTTCTACGCCCGTGTCCGCGCGACGCCTGAAATGGTGCGCATGTTCCGGGGTGACAGCCATATCGATTCCGCCAAGTCCGCGCAGGTGGGCCACTGGATGCGCATCGCCACCGGCAAGTTCGATCAGGATTACTACGACGCCGTTTCACGGATCGGCAAAGTCCATGCGACCATCGGGCTGGAGCCGCGCTGGTACATCGGCGGCTATGCGATGATCCTTGAGGAGATCATGGCCGCCGTGGAGCGCACCGCCAGCCCGTGGCGCCGCCTGTTCCGCCCCTGCAGCGATGCCGGCAAGGTCAATCGCGCACTGGTGAAGGCGGCGATGCTGGACATGGACTTGTCCATCTCGATCTATTTCCGCGAGGCAGAGGCAGAGCGCACGCAGGCGATCACGGCGCTGGACCGGGCGATGTCGCGTCTGGCCGATGGCGATCTGGTGCATGACATCGACGATCTGCCGCGGACCTATCTCTCGCTCACCCAGTCCTACAACAAAAGCCTTGCCAACTTGCGCGGTACCATCGGTTCGGTGGTGGAGACCTCCAGCGCCATCCAGGGCGGCGCGGGCGAGATTGCACGCGCTTCGGAAGATCTGGCCCGCCGCACCGAGAGCAATGCCGCCAGTCTGGAACAGGCGGCGGCGACGCTGCAGCAGGTGGAGGACCGCGTGAAGGTCACCGCCGGCGGCGCGCAGGAAACGCTGGAGATCGCGGGCGAAGCACTCAACGCCGTTGGGCAGGGGCGTGGCGTGGCAGTGGATGCCGTGCAGGCCATGCGCACCGTGCTGGAGAGCGCGCGCGGGATCGACGGCGTGATCGAGGGCCTCGACAAGATCGCCTTCCAAACGCGGGTTCTGGCGATGAACGCGGCGGTGGAAGCCGGCCGCGCGGGTGAGGCAGGGCGCGGTTTCGCGGTCGTGGCCGATCTCGTCAGTTCGCTGGCCATGCGGTCCGAGGAAGAGGCACGCCGCGCCCGCGACGGGCTTTCGGCCACCCGCAACGAGATCGAGGAAGCGGCTTCGGCCGTCACCCGCGTCGATCAGGAGTTGGAACGGATCGCTGGCGAGGTGGACCGGGTGCACAAGCTGGTCGCCTCCATGGCGCGCGATAACGATGCGCAGGCTATCGCCATCAGCGAGATCAACGCGACTGTTGGTATGATGGATCGTTCGACCCAGCAGAACGCGGCGATGGTGGAGCAGACTTCGGCGGCGACCCGGTCGCTCTCGTCCGATGCCACTGCGCTGGCCGTGCAGGCGGGGCTGTTTCAGATCGAGGAAGGACGCAAGCCGGGCCTTCGCGCGGCCTGAGGATTCGCTTCAGGCTAGGATTACGGGCCGGCCTCTCGATCATCCGCAGGCCGACCAGTCAAACACTCCGTCGCCCCCGCGAAGGCGGGGGCCCCGCTTCCTTTTCGCCACGCCTGAAGAAAAGCGGGGTTCCCGCCTTCGCGGGAACGACGTGGGTGTTTTTTGGCAGGGTGGGGTGTCGATTGGCCCAAACCCGACCTCACACGTTCCCGGTATCCTTCACCGTCTCCATCGCGACGTAAGTCGATGTGCTGGAAACGTGGGGCAGATTGGACAGCTTCTCCCCCAGCACCTCGCGATAGCGGCGGATGTCGCGGGTGCGGACTTTCAGCAGATAGTCGAAGTGGCTGGCCAGCATGTGGCATTCCTCCACTTCGGGAATGCGCCGCACCGCCGCGTTGAATTCCTTCAGCGCCTGCTCGCGCGTGTCGGACAGTTTCACTTCGGTGAAGGCCACGTGATCCAGCCCCAGCGCAGCCGGATCGACTGCCGCGTGAAAGCCCCGGATCACCCCCGAATCGATCAGCCGCCGCAGCCGCACCTGACAGGGCGTCTTGGACAGGCCGACTACGCGCGCGAGTTCGGTGACGCTGATCCGCCCATCGTTTCTGAGCGTTGCGATGATCTTGCGGTCGTGTTCGTCCAGATCGACTGATTTGATCGGTTTGGCCATGCGAACAGACTAGGTATGGCTTGAACATAAGTCCATATGGCCTGTTTAAGTCGCGTGAAAAGGCGGATTGCCACGTGCGCCCGCGATATTGTGCGCGCATGACCCAGACCCCGCCATTCGCCGCCCCATTTGCTGCCTTCGCCCCCGCCGTCAGCGCGCCGACCGCGCTGCGCAGCGCCATCACCGATGCCTTCCGCCGCGACGAGGCCGAATGCATGGCCCCGCTGCTGGCCGCCGCGACGCTGCCCGACGCCACCCGCGCCGCCGTCCGTGCCACCGCCAGCAATCTCGTCACCACGCTGCGTGCCAACCACAAGGGCACCGGCGTCGAGGGTCTGGTGCAGGAATACTCGCTGTCGAGCGAGGAGGGCGTCGCGCTCATGTGTCTGGCAGAGGCGCTGCTGCGCATTCCCGACGATGCTACCCGCGATGCGCTGATCCGCGACAAGATCGCCGGTGGCGACTGGGGTGCGCACCTTGGCAATGGCAAGTCGCTGTTCGTCAATGCCGCCACCTGGGGCCTTGTCGTCACCGGCAAGCTGGTCGGGAGCGTCGATGACAAGGGCCTCGGCGCCGCGCTGACGCGCCTTGTCGCGCGCGCCGGTGAACCGGTGATCCGTCGCGGCGTCGACATGGCGATGCGCCTGATGGGCGAACAGTTCGTCACCGGCGAAACCATCGACGAAGCGGTGAAGCGCGCGCGCGAACTGGAAGAAAAGGGCTTCCAGTACAGCTACGACATGTTGGGCGAAGCCGCCACCACCGCCGCCGACGCGGACCGTTACAACATCGATTACGTCAATGCCATCCACGCCATCGGCAAGGCCAGCGCCGGGCGCGGCGTCTATGGCGGGCCCGGCATCTCGATCAAGCTTTCCGCCCTCCACCCGCGCTATGTCCGCGCGCAGGCGGACCGGGTGATGGGCGAACTGCTGCCGCGCGTGAAGGCGCTGGCGGTGATCGCCAAGGGCTACGACATCGGCCTCAACATCGATGCCGAGGAAGCGGACCGCCTCGAACTCTCGCTCGACCTGTTAGAGAGCCTGGCGCTCGATCCCGATCTGGCAGGCTGGGACGGCCTTGGCTTCGTGGTGCAGGCCTATGGCAAGCGCTGCCCCTATGTGCTCGACTGGATCATCGATCTGGCCCGCCGCGCCGGCCGCCGCATGATGGTGCGTCTGGTCAAGGGCGCCTACTGGGATGCCGAAATCAAGCGCGCGCAAGTCGATGGGCTGGCCGATTTCCCGGTGTTCACCCGCAAGGTCCATACCGACGTGTCCTACGTCGCCTGCGCGCAGAAGCTGCTGGCCGCGCCGGACGCGGTGTTCCCGCAGTTCGCCACCCACAACGCGCAGACGCTGGCGACGATCTACCAGCTTGCCGGGCCGGACTTCGCCATCGGCAAGTATGAGTTCCAGTGCCTGCACGGCATGGGCGAGCCGCTCTATTCGCAGGTCGTCGGCAAGGACAAGCTGGACCGTCCCTGCCGCATCTACGCGCCGGTCGGCACGCATGAGACGCTGCTGGCCTACCTCGTGCGCCGCCTGCTGGAGAACGGCGCGAACTCCTCGTTCGTGAACCGCATTGCCGATCCGGCGGTGCCGGTGGACGAGATGGTTGCCGATCCGGTCGACATCGTCCGCGCCATGCCGCAGCCCGGCGCGCGCCATAGCGAGATCGCCGCACCTGCCGGCCTCTACGCTGGTCGCCGCAACTCCGCCGGTATCGATCTGGCCGACGAGACGGCGCTGACCGCGCTCACCGCCGCACTTCACGCCTCCGTGACGCGCGAATGGTTCGCCATGCCGGCCAATGCGCAGGGCAAGGTGCGCGACGTGCTGAACCCCGCCGACCACCGCGACGTGGTGGGCAAGGTGATGGAAGTAGCGCCCGAAGCCGCCGCCGTCATGGTCGCGCGCGCCGCGATCAGCCGCTGGGGCGGTACGCCGGTGGCCGACCGTGCCGCCATGCTCGATGCCGCTGCCGACATGATGCAGGCGCGGATCGGCGAGCTGATGGGTCTTGTCATCCGCGAAGCCGGCAAGTCGGCCGCCAATGCCATTGCCGAAGTGCGCGAGGCGATCGACTTCCTGCGCTATTACGCGCAGCAGGCCCGCGCGACGTTCGGTGCGGAGCAAGTCGCCCTCGGCCCCGTCGTCTGCATCAGCCCGTGGAACTTCCCACTGGCGATCTTCGCCGGGCAGGTTGCCGCCGCGCTCGTCGCCGGCAATACCGTGCTGGCCAAGCCCGCCGAAGAGACCCCGCTGATCGCCGCCGAAGCCGTCCGCATCCTGCATGAGGCCGGGGTTCCGGCCGACGCGCTGCAACTGGTTCCGGGCGACGGCAAGGTCGGCGCCGCGCTGGTGGCCGCGCCGCAAGTGGCCGCCGTCATGTTCACGGGCTCCACTGAGGTCGCGCGCCTGATCCAGAAGCAGCTCTCGGGTCGCACCTCGGCGGATGGCCGTGCCATTCCGCTGATTGCCGAGACCGGCGGCCAGAACGCGATGATCGTCGATTCCTCCGCGCTTGCCGAGCAAGTGGTGGCGGACGTCATCGCCTCTGCCTTCGACTCCGCCGGTCAGCGCTGCTCGGCGCTGCGCGTGCTGTGCCTTCAGGAAGACGTGGCCGACCGCACCTTGAAGATGTTGAAGGGCGCGCTGGCTGAACTCTCCGTCGGCAATACCCAGACGCTGGCGACCGACATCGGCCCGGTCATCACCGCAGAGGCGCAGACCAACATCGCCGCGCATATCGAGACGATGAAGGCACGCGGCTGCAAGGTGGAGCAGGTGGCGATCCCCGCCGAGTGTGCAAAGGGCACGTTCGTCGCCCCCACCATCGTCGAGATCGACAGCATCGCCCAGCTTGGCCGAGAGGTCTTCGGCCCCGTACTCCATGTCGTCCGCTTCCGCCGCGACGATCTGCCGGGTCTGATCGATGCTATCAACGGCACCGGCTATGGCCTGACCTTCGGCCTGCACACCCGCCTCGACGCCACGGTGGAGCGCGTCACTTCGGCGGTGAAGGCGGGCAATCTCTACGTCAACCGCAACACCATCGGCGCGGTCGTCGGCGTGCAGCCGTTCGGCGGGCGCGGGCTTTCGGGCACCGGCCCCAAGGCGGGCGGTCCGCTCTACCTCGGCCGTCTGGTCACCAAGGCGCCCGAAGTGCTCGGTCCAGCAGGGCACGGCGCGCCGCTGGTGGAAGCCTTCGCCGCATGGCTTGAGAGCGTGGGCGAGGCGAGCGCCGCTGTCCAGGCGCGCAAGATCGGCGCGGCATCCGCCCTCGGCACCGAGATGGAACTGACCGGCCCGGTGGGCGAGCGCAACCTCTACGCGCTTCACCCGCGCGGCCGCGTGCTGCTGCGCCCGGCCACCCGCGCCGGCCTCTTCGCGCAGATGGCAGCGGTACTGGCCACCGGCAACACCGCTGCCGTGGAGGGCATGGACGTCCCCGGCGGCCTGCCTGCCGAGATCGAGGCGCGGTTCCACCCCGTCGCGGGCGAAGCCTTCGCGGCCTGCCTTGTGGAGGGTGACGCCGCCGCCGTGCGCGCCGCCTGCGAGGCCGTGGCGGCGATGTCCGGCCCGATTGTGCCGGTGCACGTCAGCGCGGGACCCAATGGTGCCTGGTTGCTGGAAGAGGTCTCCACCTCGATCAACACCACGGCGGCGGGCGGCAATGCCAGCCTGATGATGATCGGCTGATCCGCTTTCATCACTGCGACTCGGGCGGGCCGCTCCCTTCGTGGGGGCGGTCCGTTGTCGTTTTCGCTAGGTGACAGGCCGGTTGACACAGTTGACACGGTCCAGAGAAAATCTCGCCGGTGTCACCTTGCAGCAGCCGCCAGAGGGCAAGCCGCTGATCCTGCCCGCAATTCGAGTCGTGCCGCGCCGCATGGCGCAAGAGTCTCAAATCGCACGCTTGTAGGAAAACGAAACACGCCGGAAACAGTCGCCGCAGCCCGGCTGAGGCCCGTCTCGTCCGCTTTCCGGCAACCCGGACGGCCCGCCATTCTTCACATCTTTGCGACCGACCGTCACAGGTGTAGGATATCAGGTGGAGAAACACCCATGGGCAGGATGATCGTAGAGGCTGCCACGAGCATCGACGGATATTGGACCGATGCCGATGGCGTGACCGTTTTCCCGGTCGACGACGCGCGGCGCGCCAAGATGGTTGCGCGGCTGGCGGATACTTGCGGTGCCGTGGTGATGAGCGCCCATGCCTTCGCGGCGGGCGGCGATCCCGATTGGTATGCCGACAATTACGAGCTTCAGGTGCCGATCTTCGTCGTTACCGACCATGCCCCCGTTCCCGCGCCGCGGGAGAATGCGCGGCTGCACTTCCACTTTCACGCCGATTTCGCCTCCACTTTCGCTGCGGCCCAGAACGTGGCGGGCGAGAGGGCGGTGCTGGTGATCGGCGGAGCGCGAACGGTTAGTGCCGCGCTCAGCACCGGCAAGGCGGATGAGATCTGGCTGCGCGTAATGTCCCGTGCGCTGGGCAGGGGCGCGCCGCTGTTCGATGAAGATATGCCCTTCGAGGACTATTTCGTGTCCGAGATGGAGAACACGCCCAGCGCCGTCCACATGCGGCTGGAGCGGCGGGACCAGAATTAGGCCGGCGCGGCCTACCTCGCCCCATCAAAAACTACTTCGTCGCCCCCGCGAAGGCGGATGACGGAGAGTAATGGGCGCAGCTAGCGTATTGAGCGCCTCAGGCGCAGGCCGGAACCGCTTCCAGTTCCACGCCGCGCTTGTGATGCGCCAGCGTCAGCAGGAACACTGCCAGACCGCCCAACGACAGCCCCGCGCCGATCCAGCCAGTGGAGGTCAGCCCCCAACCCGCCGAGATCGCCAGCCCGCCCAGCCACGGGCCCAGCGCATTGGCAAAGTTGAAAGCGCTGTGGTGCGCGGCGGCGGCCAGTGCCTGCGCCTCGCCCGCGACGTCCATCAGGCGCGTTTGCAGGATTGTGCCGAGGCCGCCGGAGAAGCCCACCATCAGGATCACCGGAACCAGCGTCCAGATATTGCCCGCCGCAAAGGGGAACAGCGCCAGCGAGAAGGCGCTGAACAGCAGCGCACCGATCGCCGCGCGGCTCTGCGCGCGGTCGGCCGCCCAGGCCCAGAACAGGTTGCCCACGGTCATGCCCACGCCGAACACCGCCAGTACCAGCGGTACCATGGTTTCGGGCACTTTTGTCACTTCGATCATGGTCGAGGCGATGTAGGTATAGACCGCGAAGAGCCCGCCGAAGCCGATCGCGCCGGTCAGCAGCGTCAGCAGAACTTGCGGACGGCGCAATGCACCCAGCTCGCGCATCGGGCTCGCGCCTTCCGAAGGCCGCTGGTGCGGCGCGAACAGTGCGACGAGAGCCACGGTAATCAGCGCCAGCACCGAAACGACGGCAAAGCCTGCACGCCAGCCCAGAGCCTGCCCCAGCCAGTTGGCGGCGGGAACACCGATCACGGTGGCGACCGTCAGGCCCGACATGACCATGGCCACGGCCTGCGCGCGCCGGTTTTCCGGCACCATGGAGGCGGCCACCAGCGCTGCCACGCCGAAATAGGCGCCGTGCGGCAGGCCGGAGAGGAATCGGAACAGGATCAGCAGCGGATAGCTCGGCGCCATGGCCGAAAGCCCGTTGCCCAGCGCGAACAGCGCCATCAGCCCGATCAGCAGCGTCCGCCGCCCCAGTCGTGCCGCCAGTACCGCGATCACCGGCGCGCCCACGAAGACGCCCAGTGCGTAGGCGCTGATCGCATGGCCCGCTTGCGGCTCAGTCAGATGCAAATCGCGCGCGAAATAGGGCACGAGGCTCATGGCCGCGAATTCGGTCGTGCCGATCGCGAAAGCGCCCATCGCCAGCGCGAGCGTGACGAGTGCGGGGTGGGTATGAGAGGCGTTTCGATTGGTCATGTTGCACTGCAATATTGGGGGCATTTGGGCCTTACTGCAACCCGGCGCAAAGCCAATACGATTCGGAGGTGCGTTTTCTGCATGTTAAAGTTCGGCAGTCGCAACCGAAGTGATCCGGCGCGGACGCGCTTTAACTTCGGATAAGCAGATTCTCGCTATCGCTTTGGCGGGGGGCGACCAACATGTCGCCAAGGGAATCGCTGCGTGCGCCATGAAACACCAGAGGCCGAACGGAGGGCCGGACCGGAAAGGTCCGGACTGAAGGCGCGCCTGCGTGTCCCGCGCGGCTCATCCGGCGACGTTCCGCAGGAAGATTGGCGCCGCTTGGAGGCAAGCGCCCGGCTGCCGTCGCAGATGCTCGCGTTCTACGAAGCGCTTGTCGCCACCATGCTGGCGGGCTGCGTGCGACGCGTGGTGGCGATCCGTGAGAGTGGTCGGCCCATCGCGCTGCTGCCGCTGTGCCGCCGGCCGGGCTGGTTCGGGCGCTGGCATGTGGCGGGTGAGCGACAGGTCTACGAACCGGTCGATGCGCTGTGCCGCGATGATGTGGCCGCCGCCGCGCTGGGGCAGGAGCTGGCGCGGCTCAGGCGTCCGTTGCGGTTGGAGCGGGTGCCGACGGATTCTCCCCTGGTGGCGGCGCTCGGCACGGCGATGAAGGGCAGGGGCCTGCTGGTCGTCCGCCCCGCCACGGGATGCCCGACGATTGCCATAGACCCCGCCGCGCCCGATCCCGAGGCGCGCTTCAACGCGGGCCGCCGCTCCGATTTCCGCCGGGCCCGCCGCCGGGCGGAGGCCGAAGGCGAAGTCACTTTTGAAATGCACGCGCCCAGCCGCGCCACGTTCGACGCCCTGTTCGACGAGGCGGTGGAGATCGAACGGAGCGGCTGGAAGGGCGATGCGGGTACGGCTTTGGGATGCGATCCGGTCAAGGCTGCGTTCTTCCGCGATTTTCTGAGCCGCGCGAGTGGGGAGGGTGCCTGCCGCGTGGCCTTCATGCGGATCGGCAGCAAGGCCGTGGCGATGCAGCTCGCGGTGGAATTCCAGCGCCGTTACTGGCTGTTCAAGATCGGGTTCGACACCGCCTTCTCGCGCGTGTCTCCCGGCAATCTGCTGATGCTTCATGCGCTGGCCGATGCCACCGGGCGAGGGCTGCTGGGCATCGAATTGCTGGGCGAAGTGGAGCCGTGGATCATGGATGTCTGGACGCGCGAGGCGATGGCCTGCGTGCGGCTCCAGACCTATCCGTTCAACCTCCACGGCCTTGCCGCGCTCGTGGTGGAGGCGGCCAACTGGCTGTGGCAGCGGCGACCGGGCCGCGGATGAGCGCAGGCATCGGCACAAAATTGCGTGTGGCCTTCTCGCGCACGGTGGAGGCTGTGGCTCCCGCGCCCGACGCGGCGGCAGCAGCGCGGGCGGCGGTTTCCTTGCACAGACGGGGTATGGCCGCGACGCTCAGCTACTTTCCGGCGTGGGACGGCGTACCGGGCGGGATCGTGACCGCCTGCGGGGCCCTGTCACGCGCCTTGAACGGCGCGGTTCCGGGCACGTGCCTGGCTATCAAGGCGTCCCCACTCCATTTCGACAAGGACCTGCTGCGCGCCGTCGCCACTCCGGCCAGCGCGGCGGGCATGACCGTGGTGTTCGACGCGCTGACCCACGCGCAGGCGGGGCCGACGCTCGATCTGGTCGAGTGGCTGGCCGGCGAATACGGCACAAGCGGCACTGCGCTCCCTGCCCGCTGGCAGCGCAGCGCGGCCGACGCCGAACGCTTGCGCGACGCGCCCGTGCGCATCCGTCTGGTCAAGGGCGAGTGGGCCGATCCGGATAGCGACGCGGGCGACCTTTCGGTGGCATTTCTCGAATTGGTGCGCCTGCTCGCCGGACGATCCGCGCCGGTGGGCGTAGCCACGCACGACCCGACTCTGGCCCGCGCGGCGCTGGAGATCCTGAGAGCCTCGGGTACCCCCTGCGAACTGGAACAGTTGCGCGGCCTTCCCATGAAGCGCAGCAGCCGGGTGGCGGTCGAACTCGGCGCGCCAGTGCGGCTCTACTGGCCCTTCGGCCCGGGCTGGTGGCCCTACGCCGCCGAGAAACTGGTCGAACGGCCTTATCTGCCGAAGTGGTGGGTGCAGGATCGCTTGAAGGGCAAGCGATGAAGGTTCGGTCATATCTTCTCGACCTTGCCGTGCTTTTGGCAGTTTCCGGCTGCGCCACAACGAACGATGAAGATCGCCGGAAGATACAGGCTCTGGATGATGTCTCGCTTTGGCGTTCTTCGATTGCGGATGGGGCCTTCAACGAGGCGCGTTGCCGAGGGATGAGTGCTCGTCAAGCGGAGGCATGGTACAAAATGCGATTTGCTGACCGGGAAAAGCGCATCGATAAAGCAATGAAGGTCCGTTATGGCGGTTTGCCGGACGTGTATATCATCCCGATTAGTCGCAGGTGCCCATCTTATCGGGGGGCGATTGATCGCCATGAAATGAGACTGAGCGTCCTCGAACAACGTCTCGGCCTTTGAAGATCTAAACGTTCGGCGCCGGTCTGGGCGAATGAGTAGGCAAGATGGATGATAGGAAGTCCGCCGACAGCAGACTTCCTACCAAACTCACAGATCCAGCCCGAACTCCGGCGCGTTCTGGTCGGTGTGGTCGGTCGTGGGATGGGCGACGTGGATGCCGCATTCGGTCTTGTCCCACCCGCGCCAGCGGCCCGAGCGGGGGTCTTCGCCTGCCGCCACCTTGCTGGTGCAGGGCATGCAGCCGATCGACGGATAGCCCTGCGCCACCAGCGGATGCGGGGGCAGGTCGTGCTCGGCGATATAGGCGGCGATGCGGTCCGGGTTCCAGTCGATCAGCGGGTTGACCTTCAGGCGCCCCTGCGCGTCGGTCGTGTCGATCTCGAAGCGCGGCAGTGTGGCGCGGGTCGAGTTCTGGAACGCCTTGCGGCCGGTGAAGGAGGCGTCGTAGTTCAGCAGCGCCTTTTCCAGCGGCTTCACCTTGCGGATCTCGCAGCAGCCGTCCGGGTCGTAGGACCAGCGCAGCCCGCTCTCGTCCTTCTTCGCCAGTTCTTCCGCGTCGGGCAGCAGGTTGATCAGGTTGGTCAGGCCCAGCCGATCGACCAGTTGGTCGCGGTAGGCCAGCGTTTCGGGGAAGTGCTTGCCCGTTTCCAGGAACAGCACTGCCACCGAAGGATCGACCGAGGCGACGAGATGCAGCAGAACCGCCGATTCCGCACCGAAGCTGGACACGATCGCGATATCGCCGGCCATGCCTTCCTTGAGAACCGTTTCGAGCATTTCGTTCGTGTCGGTGCCGCGGAACAGGCGGTTCAGGCGCACGGCATCGGCCTCGTCGAAACGAGGGCCGGTGTCGATCAGGTCGCGAATGCGAGTCACTTCGGTACGGGTCATCGGGTGGTCCCTTTTGACGGCGATTTTCCGGTTATTGAGGCGGAAATCAGCCGTGGCGCTTGGCCCAGATCGCCTGGCGGCCATCGACGCCGGTGGCCTGGTAGACGTTCTCCCAACGCTCGAACGCATTCTGCGCGTCCTGCTCGTTGAGGGCCTTGTCGGGCGCGAAGGCGTCGAAGCCGCAGCGCTTGAGGTGCGAGAGCATGTCGATCACGAGATCGCCCACGGCACGCAGTTCGCCCGCATAGCCCGCTTCGCGCAGGATACGGGCCGAGGAGTAACCACGGCCGTCGGTCCAGGCGGGGAAGCTCACTTCCACCAGCGAGAGACGGTTCAGATGCGGCAGCAGGTCGCGCGCGTCGTCGCCGGGCTCGATGCGGACGGCGGTGGCGTTGGACTGCTCGCCGAAGGAATCGACGGTCACCGCCGGATCGTTGACCGCTTCGTCTTCACGAAAGCGGAATTGCACATCAACCATGGAGCCCCCGCTCATCCTGAGCCTGTCGAAGGGTGAACGGATTGCAGCGTGCTTCGACAAGCTCAGCACGAGCGGTGGTGGCGGAATCAACCATAGATCGCTTCCTTGAACGGGGCCATGCCGATACGGCGATAGGTGTCGAGGAAGCGTTCCTCGCCCTGCTTGTTGGCGAGATAGACTTCGGTGGCCTTTTCGATGGCATCGACCACGCCGTCCTCGGTGAAACCGGGGCCGGTGATCTGGCCGAGCGAGGTGTCCGCGCCCTCGCTGCCGCCCAGCAGGAGCTGGTAGTTTTCCAGCCCCTTCTTGTCGACGCCGAGGATGCCGATGTGGCCCGCGTGATGGTGGCCGCAGGCATTGATGCAGCCGGAGATCTTCAGCTTCAGTTCGCCCAGTTCGGCCTGACGCTCGGCGCTGCCGAAGCGTTCGGAGATCTTCTGCGCCACCGGGATCGAGCGGGCATTGGCCAGCGCGCAATAGTCGAGGCCGGGGCAGGCGATGATGTCGCCCACGGTGTCGAGATTGGCGGTCGACAGGCCCGCTGCGTCCAGCGCCTGCCACACGGTGTAGAGGTCGGCCTTCTTCACGTGCGGGAAGACGATGTTCTGGGCGTGGGTCACGCGCAGTTCGTCGAAGCTGTAGTCCTTGGCCAACTGGGCCATCAGGCGGATCTGTTCGCCGGTGGCGTCACCGGGGATGCCGCCCACGGGCTTCAGCGAAACCGTGGCGATCACATAGCCCGCCTGCTTGTGGGCATGCGTGTTGCGCTCCACCCAGAGGCGGAAGTCGGGATCGGTCAGGTCCAGCTCGTCCGAGGCGCCGGCCTCGAAGCCGGGATCGACGAAGTGGGTCTTGATCCGCTCCAGCTCGGCCAGCGGCGGCTCGATCGGCTGGGTCAGCAGGTGCGCGAACTCTTCCTCCACCTGGCGGACGTATTCGTCGCGGCCCAGTTCGTGGACGAGGATCTTGATGCGTGCCTTGTACTTGTTGTCGCGGCGGCCATAACGGTTGTAGACGCGCAGGCAGGCTTCCGAATACGTGATCAGTTGGTCCAGCGGCACGAATTCGCGGATCAGCGGGGCGATCATCGGGGTGCGGCCCATGCCGCCACCGGCGTAGAACTGGGCGCCGATCTCGCCGGCGTCGTTCTTCACCATCTTGATGCCGATGTCGTGCAGACGCATCGCCGCGCGGTCGGTTTCCGACGCGATGACGGCGATCTTGAACTTGCGCGGCAGCACCAGGAATTCCGGGTGGAAGCTGGACCACTGGCGCAGCAGTTCGGCGTAAGGACGCGGATCGACGATTTCTTCCGCAGCGGCGCCCGCATACTGGTCGGACGAGATGTTGCGGATGCAGTTGCCGCTGGTCTGGATGGCATGCATCTCCACCTTGGCGAGTTCGGCCAGGATGTCGGGCGTGTCTTCCAGCTTGATCCAGTTGTACTGGATGTTCTGGCGCGTGGTGAAGTGGCCGTAGCCGCGGTCGTACTTGTCCGCGATATCGCCCAGCAGCGTCATCTGCGCGGAATTCAGCGTGCCATAGGGCACCGCGACGCGCAGCATGTAGGCGTGCAGCTGGAGGTAGAGGCCGTTCTGCAGGCGCAGCGGCTTGAACTGGTCCTCGGTAAGGTCACCGGCGAGGCGGCGGCGGACCTGATCGCGGAATTCCGCGACGCGGGTATCGACCATCTGCTGGTCGTATTCGTCATACTTGTACATCAGATCACCCAGTTCACGGCTTCGGGGTCGGACGGCTTGAGCGTCAGATCGGGGCGAACGGTCGGCCCGAGAGCGCGGATACGCTCCTTGATATGGGCGGGACGCACGCCTTCATCGGTCTTCGCGCCATCGACGATATAGGCGCCGACGACATTGCGGGCCCCTTCCTCACGCGCGACAAGGGCGGCACCATGCTCGCCCACGTCGGCGGAATCGTTGACATCCAGCGACCAGCTTACGCCGGTCCACCAGATGACCGCCCCGGTCTTGAGGTCGTTGCCCGTCAGGATCTTCACTGTTGTACTGCCTCCAGCGCTGTTGCGCTTACGATGGTATCGGGCTGCGCGGTGACAGCGCCGATGACGATGAGCGCGGGGCTGGCCACCCGTTCCCGCTCAACAAGGTCTGCAAGGCCGGCGAGCGACGCGCGCATCACGCGCATGTCGCCCCGCGTGGCCTTTTCGATCACCGCGACGGGAACGTCGGGCGTCAGGCCGTCCGCGATCAGCTTTTCGGTGATCTGGGCGGCGGTCGCAAGGCCCATGAAGATCACCAGGGTCCGGCCCTTGCCGGCAAGGCCGGACCAGTCCTGATCGGTCAGGCCCTTGCACTGGCCGGCCACGAAGCTGACGATCGAGGCATGGTCGCGGTGCGTCAGCGGGATCTGCGCGGCGGCGGCAGCGCCCAACGCGGACGAGATGCCGGGCACCACTTCCACCGGAACCCCGGCGGCGCGGCAGGCTTCGGCTTCCTCGCCCCCGCGGCCGAACACGAAGGGATCGCCGCCCTTCAGGCGCACGACGTCGTTCCCGGCCAGCGCCTCGCGCACGAGGAGGGCGTTGATCTCCTCCTGCTTCATGGTGTGGCGCGAACGGGCCTTGGCCACCGAGATCAGACGGGCGGAAGGGCGCGCCATCGACAGGATCGCCGGATCGACCAGCCCGTCATGCACGATCAGCGCGGCATTCATCACCAGCCGCGCGGCGCGCAGGGTCAGAAGGTCCGGATCGCCGGGGCCGGCGCCGACCAGAAAGACTCGGCCAATGGAAGCGGGATTCGGTTGCATGGTGGCGCACATGGTCCCCCCATGAGGCCGATGCCAGCCAGAATGGCTTTGCAGGGGGCAAGAGCGGCTTTAGGGGCTCTGGAAAATGTTTTCGGTTGCAACGATCCCCGCCGCATTCCGACTCTGATCGGGAATATTTTACGGGTGCACTCTCGGTTTTTCCGAACTGTGCTCTACGATAAAACGTGTTTAATGCACAGGACTCGACGTCCGGAGTGCGGTGAATGCATGTCGAACCGCATCAAGATCTTGATCTGGCTGGAAAATTTCGAGTTATGGTGAATATGCATTAGTAAAAATAGATAAGGAACGTCGCGGATAATTGTCAATTGATCTTCAATTGATCTGGCGCAGATCTGGTGCGGGTGGTCGCAAGATGCTGTCCAGGCTTACCTCCTTCTGTCTACAAGTGAACTGTGGGTTCTAAGACTGCGATCGCAGGTGGATAGGGTGGGTAAGTGGTTAGCCGTGTTCCGGTGATGATTAGCCGGTGCGCTAACGGAATCTTAACCCAGGGAGGAGAGCCTTGCGCCTCCTGGAGATCGCGCAATGCCCATTGAGGCACATTTCGAAGTTAACCCCGCAGCTGTCATGACCGACGGCGACCGCATACGTGCACCCCGCCGCAAGCTGATGCTCGAAACGCAAGGATCGAGTGCCACTGCCAGGGATATGCCCGTATTGGTTCACAATTTTTCCGAGACGGGGCTGCTTCTTGAAAGCGATTCCGTGCTTGCACCCGGCGAGACGATCGAGCTGGATTTGCCCGAGGTGGGGCTCACGCCCGCACGCGTGGTCTGGTCCAGTGGCAAGCTCTACGGCTGCGCGTTCGACCGCGTGCTGCCAAGGGCGGCGCTGAGCGCGGCGCAATTGCGCAGTGCGGTCCAGCCCGGCTTCGAGCTTCCCACGAATGGCTTCCCGGATGTCTCCACTGGTGGGACCGGCGGCAATGCCCCGGCGGCCATCGGCGGGGAAAGTCTTGGGGAGCGTCTGCATCGGCTGCGCAAGGAGCGCGGGCTGACGCAGGGCGAACTCGCCATGCGGCTGGGAGTAAGCAAGCCCACCGTCTGGGCCTGGGAGCAGGGCCGGGCCCGCCCGATCGAGGAGCGGCTCGATGCGATCGCCCGCGAGCTGGGTGTGGGCACGTCCGAACTGCGCCCGGGGCGTACTGTCGCTGGGCTTCCAGAACTCATTGCCCGTTGCCGCGAACAGATCGCTGCCGCGGTGGAGACCACGCCCGACAAGATCAAGATCATGATCGAATTGTGATCTTGTCCTGATTCGGGCCGAACAGAGGCGTGTCTTTTCCGAGAAACGCCTTTGCGACTCAGTTACCCAATGGTAAATATAGGAATAACAATTACTTAAGACAAAGTGTGTTAGATAACAGGGCTAACGTAATTTGCGCTTGAGGCGTTGTTGGGTCGCTCGAAGTCGTTCGATTGGTAGTCGGTTTTACTCATTTCCATGGGTGCGCGTCTGCTAACTGCTCGCTTCGGGAGGCCGTTTGTTCCTTGCGATCGTTTTGCGATCCATCGGCACCGGGGCACTATGCATGGGAATGGAATTCACATTCCAGGAATCTTGGACGCTGTACGGCCTTCTTGCGGAGGCCACGTCGGACGTCATCCTCAAGACCAATAGTGACGGTTTCATCGTCCACGCCTCGCCGGGGATAGAGCGGCTTGGCGTGCGCTTGCAGGCGGACCGGATCGGGCCGCATGTGCTCGATCTCGTGGCCGACAGCGCCCGGGCGGCGGTGGCGCGCGAACTCGATGCGGCACTGGCCGGGCAACAGACGGAGCGCTGGGTCGAATTTCCCGCCGTCTCGAACGATGACCGCGACACCTGGTTCGAATTGCAGGCCCGCGCGCTGCGCGACGATCAGGGCACGGTGTACGGCGCGCTGGCGGTCATGCGCAGTATCGACGAGAAGCGGGTGCTCAAGGACCAGCTTTTCGCGGCGACTTACACCGATCCGCTCACGCGCCTGACCAATCGCGCCGCCTTCATCTCGATGCTCGAACACATGGTCGATGCCGGGATGGACGGCTGTCTGGCGATGTTCTCGATCGATTTCTTCCGCACCATCAACATGAAGTACGGTCAGCACACCGGCGATGATGTGCTGCGCGTCTTCGCCGACCTCCTACGCGAGATGCTGCGGAGCGACGACCTGATCTCGCGCATCGGTTCGGAGCGCTTTGCGGTGCTGTTGCCGCGCACGAGCCCCTCGCAGGCGCAGGCGATCTGCAGCCGCGTGGTGGCGACGCTGGCGGACCTTCGCCAGACCGTGGGCGAAAGCCGCATGGCGATCACCGCCAGCGGCAGTGTCGCACAGATCGCCGAGAGTCTGGACAGCACTATCGAGCGTGCGGAACTGGCGCTGTTCTGCGCCAAGGCCAAGGGGCGCAACCGTCTGGAAATGGAGAAGCCGCGCCGCGTGGCGGCGTAAAGGCGCGGGCGTTCCTGCGGATCGCTTGCTCCCAGTCCGAACGCCAGTCCAAAACGGGAAGTTTCAAGGCACCGGGACCCCCGCCTTCGCGGGGGCGACGAAGTGATGGATCTGGCGGCTCATCATCAAATTCGAATGCATGGCCGCCAAAAACGGCGGTGAGACCTAGGCGGCCTTCATCGCCTCCAGCGCCTGCTCGATATCGGCGATCAGGTCGCCCGCGTCCTCAAGGCCGATCGAGAAGCGTACGCCCTGTGAATTTCTGGGGCGGTCCTCCGGGTTTTCCGCCTCGGGCGGCCAAGGCATGATCGAGCGATAGCCGGCCGGCGCGATGGGGATGCAGAGGCTTTCGAAGCCGCCCCACGAATAGCCGATCCCGAACAGCCGCAACGCGTCGACGAAGCGATTGCGCTGGGCCACGCTCACATCCTTGAACACTACGCTGAAGAGGCCGCAGCCGCCGGTGAAATCGCGCAGCCACAGGTCATGGCCCGATGCGTCGGGAAGCATCGGGCAGAGAACTTGCGCCACTTCGGATCGGTCGGCGAGGAACCGGGCGATCTTCAGCGCCGTCTCGGTTCCCTGCTTCAACCGCACCCCCAGCGTGCGCAGGCCGCGCAACGCCAGCGCTGCGTCGTCGGGAGAGACCACGTTGCCCAGTTGCTGCGCGCGGTTGCGCAGCTTGGCGTAAAGCTCCGGCCCGGCACTGGCAGAGCCCATCATCAGGTCCGAATGGCCGCCGACATGCTTGGTCAGCGCCATCACCGTGATATCGGCACCCTTGCGCAGGCCGTGGAAGCCGAGCGAGCTGGCCCAGGTATTGTCGAGCACCGAAATCGCGCCCTTTTCACGGGCGATGCGGGTCAGCGCGGGCACGTCGCAGACTTCCATCGACAGGCTGCCGGGCACTTCCAGCATGACTGCACGCGTGCGCTCCGTGAAGGCAGCCTCGTAAGCGGCAAGGTCGAGCGGATCGAAGAACCGCGTGGTCACGCCGAAGTCGGTCAGCAGGCCAAGCCCCATCGAGCGGGTGGGGTCATAGGCATTGTCGGTGATAAGCAGTTCGTCGCCGGGGAGCAGCAGGGTGAGCATGACGCCGACAATGGCGGCGACGCCGGAAGGATAGATCACCGTGCCCGCCGCGCCAGGCTCAAGCTGGGTGAGGGCATCGCAGAGCGCCCACTGCGTCGGCGCGCCGCGGCGGCCGTAGAAAAAGCGGCCGTCCTCGTTATGGCGCGGCCCTTCGGCCAGCGCGGCAGTGTTCTCGTAAAGATGCGTGCTCGCCCGCCAGACCGGCGGATTGACGACCGCCCCCGTCCAGTCCTTGCGGCGGCCGCCCGCGACCAGCTTGGTGGCGGGGGACAGGTCGTCGATATTTTCGAAGTCGCTCAAGGGAATCTCCGCAGCTCGGCGGGAAACCCTAGTCCGGGCATCAGCGGGGGTCGAGAGGGCCGATGGCCTATTCCGCCGCTTCCGGAACCCCGGAAGGCGCAGCGCCGCCGATCGAGCGGGCGCCTTCGATCTCGCGGGCGAGGATCGGCGCATGGTCGCGCGGGCCGGTGTCCACGCGCAGCGGCGCAAGGCCCGCGCCCGCACCGGGTTGGCCGAGCGAGAACACCCGGCGCTCGATCGAACCGTCGGGCAGCGTGAGGAACAGGCGCACAAGCGGCACGAAGAGCGCGGCATCGCCCTGCCGCACCGCGCGGATGGAGTTGAGCGGCAGCTGGATCTCGCCCTTCACTTCGCGCGTCTCGCCGGGTTCGAGCGCCCCGAAGCGGTGGCGCAGCGGTACCGAGGCCGGATCAGGCGCAAGCTGTTCGGTCTGCGAGAGCGAGGCATGGGCGGCGATCATGTCGGCCGCGACAGACGCGCCCTCGGCCAGCCCCGAGGCGGGCGCGGTCAGCGTAAGCCGGTACTGCAACGTCGCATAGACCAGCGACTGGCGCAGCAGCACGGGTTCGAGCGTCCATTCGGCACGCGCCAAGGGGGCGGCCTTCGGCAAGGGCGAAACGATGGCGGACGCCAGCGGCTTTGGCGCGGGCGGCACGACGGGCGCCGGACGCGGGGCAGCAGTGATGGGGGCAGGCGTTGGCTTCGGAGCTTCCGCCAGTTCGGGAGCGTCCTCTTCCTCGGCTTCCGGTTCAAGGCCGGCTTCGGCCCATGCGGTGGCCGGCGCGGTGCGGCGGCGCAGCAGGGCGACGATGCCGCCAGCCACCAGCAGCAGCGCGATCGGGATCGCCCACCACCAGTCGGGCCAGTGCTCTGCCGTTGCAGCAGGCGCGGTTTCTGCCGGTGCGGCCACGGATGGCGCAGGCGCGGGGCTCTCGCTGGCGGCGGGTCCCGGGACGAAGGGCGAGGTATTTTCCGGCGTCGCCACAGGTTGCGGGCTTGCGGCGGCCGGGGCCGGCGTTGCCGTTTGTGGTGCCTTCTGCGGTGCCGGTGTCGCGGTGGCGCGCGGTTCCGGACGAGCCGGAGCAGGCGTCTGTGCCTGCTTGGCGGCCGCCGGGGGCGGCGGCGCGGCGACTAGGACGGGCGGGCTCGGCGCCGGGCGTGGCGCTTCGGAAGGCGCGTCGCTTGGGCGCACGACCGGGGCCTGCGCGTCGACCGGGCCCTGCGGGCGCGGTGTATCGGTGGCGTTGGGTCCGGGCGGCAGGCTCCAGGTGGCCTGCGCTGAAGCGGGCACGGCGTAGCCGGCCACGATCAGGGCGCCCGCCAGCGCCGCATTTACCGAAAGAGTACCAGTTCTTGTCATTTTGCCCCGCATCATCCCTCCAGCGCGGAAGCGGGCAGGCGCTGAACCTTGTGTTAATGTATGGTGCCGCCGCGACGAGACGAGAGCCATCATAGCCGAACCGGTGGCCGCGGACAAATCCGCCGAACGAGTTTGTACGGATATAGCGCGCGCCTTGAACGAGTCCGCGCGCGAACCTATCAAGGCGGCATGACCGAAACCCCCATGACCCCGCTGCACCTCGGCCAGGCGAGCCATCTGCCCGCCTCGCCCGAGGAAGCCGTGCTCGACTATGTGCCCAACCCGCGTCAGGGCAGCCTCTATCTGGTGCGTTTCGCCGCGCCCGAGTTCACCTCGCTCTGCCCGGTGACCGGCCAGCCCGATTTCGCGCATCTCGTGATCGACTACGCGCCCGAGGCGACCATCGTCGAATCGAAGAGCCTCAAGCTGTTCCTTGGCGCCTTCCGCAATCATAATGGCTTCCACGAGGACGTGACCGTCGGCATCGGCCAGCGTCTGTTCGACGAGATGAAGCCTCGCTGGCTGCGCATCGGCGGCTATTGGTACCCGCGCGGCGGCATTCCCATCGACGTGTTCTGGCAGTCCGGCGCGGCGCCGGAAGGCCTGTGGGTGCCCGATCAGGGCGTGCCGGGTTATCGCGGCCGGGGCTAACCTCTTGTCCTCCCCGGTACGGGGAGGTGGCAGCGCGCAGCGCTGACGGAGGGGAGTTGCGTCTTTAAGCGTCGTCCCGAGTGGAGAATCCCCTCCACCACCCTTCCTTCGACAAGCTCAGGATGAGCGGGAGCGGTCCCCCTCCCCGTGCCGGAGAGGACAGAGACGCCGCTCTCCATATGAAACGGGCCAAAATGAAACGGGGGCGCCGGGCCGATCCGGCGCCCCCGTATTCCCGAGCTTTCCCTCCAGACGGCTTGCGCCGTGTCCCCGGAAGTCCGCGCCGGGTTGCGTTCTCTAACTTGGCCCTTCCTATCGGGCGGCAAACCGCACATCGTTGAACCGCGTCAGATCGACCGTGCCCTTGCCGAGCGCGGCAAGCTGTCGCGTCGTCAGGCACTGGGCATAGACGGTCGGCGCATCGGCGCGCAGGGCGTCCTGCGTGGCCAGCGCATCGTCCAGCCGCGCCGTACAAGCGGCACGACTCTCGTAAGTCTGGACGGGAATGGGGAGGCGCTCGCAAGCGGACCCGTCGTCGCTGCAGCCGAACAGGGCAAGGGCGATGAGGGCTGCGCTCATGATCTTTCTCCTTTGCCCGGTAGAACGGTCGGCACGCCGGAAATATCCCGCCATACAACGAAAAAGACTCGTTTTCGGGGCTGGAACCGCTGGCCTTCCCGCGCGTAAACCTTGGCTCATGGATCAGATCAAAGCCAAGCTCATCATCCGCCCCGCGACGGTTGCCGATGCGCCCGCCATCGCCCGGCTTTCCACCAAGGTCTACGGCAAGCCGGACGGCTTCACCCGCGCCGAAATTCGCGGGCAGGTCATCAATTTCCCCGAAGGCCAGTTCGTCGCCGAGTACGAAGGCAAAGTGGTCGGCCACTGTGCGACGATGATCGTCACCGCCGATCAGGCATTCCGCCCGCATACCTGGGAAGAGATCAGCAACGGCGGCTACGGCCGCCCGCCTGCCGATGGGGGCGACGTGCTCTATGGCTTCGAGGTCTGCGTCGATCCCGATTACCGGCGCCTGCGCATCGGCCAGCGGCTCTATCGCAAGCGCAAGGAAGTCTGCCAGTATTTCGAGTTGAAAGGCATTGCCTTCGCCGGCCGCATGCCCGGCTATTCGCGCCGCAAGCGCCAGTACCCGAACCCGGCGGACTATCTGGAGGCGGTGAAGAACAAGAAGCTGCGCGATCAGGTCATCAATTTCCAGATGAACGAGGGCTACGAGCCGCGCGGGATCCTGCCGGATTATCTGCCCAACGACCGCGAGAGCGGCGGCAACGCCGTGATCATGTACTGGACCAACCCGCTCGCCCCGCGCGACACCGGCAAGGCGATCCCGGGCTTCAAGGAGCGCGTGCCCTCCAGCGTGCGCGTCGCCACCGTGCAGTTCATGATGCGCAAGATCGAGACCATCGACCAGTTCGAGGAACAGGTCGAATACTGGATCGACGTGGCCGCCGATTACGAGAGCGACTTCGTGGTCTTCCCGGAGCTGTTCACGCTGGAACTGCTCTCGATCGAGGAAACCAAGCTGGAGCCGGCGCAGGCCATCGAAAAGATCGCGACCTATACCGAGCGCTTCGTCGAATTCATGCAGCGCATGGCGGTGAGCTACAACATCAACATCGTCGGCGGATCGCATCCCACCCGCGTGAAGCTGGGCGGCAGCAAGAGCGAGATTCGCAACATCGCCTATACCTTCCTGCGCGACGGGGCGGTGCATGAGACGCAGAAGCTCCATCCCACGCCGTCCGAGCGCAAGTGGTGGAACATCAAGGGCGGCTACGGCGCCAATGTGATCCCCACCGACTGCGGGCCGATCGGGGTGATGGTCTGTTACGACAGCGAGTTCCCGGAACTGGCCCGCCACCTCGTCAACCAGGGCGCGCTGATGCTGTTCGTGCCGTTCTGCACCGACGAGCGGCGCGGGTTCCTGCGCGTGCGCTACTGCTGTCAGGCCCGCGCGGTGGAGAACCAGTGCTATGTCGTCACTTCCGGCGTGGTGGGGAACCTGCCGAACGTGGAGAACATGGACGTGCACTATGCCGAAAGCGCGATCCTGACGCCTTCGGACTTCCCCTTCGCGCGCGACGGCGTGGCGGCGGATACCGCGCCCAATACCGAGACGATCGCGATTGCCGACCTCAGTCTGGACGCGCTGCTGACCGCGCGTCAGGCAGGGGCGGTGCAGAACCTGAAGGACCGGCGGTTCGACCTGTACCGGGTGGAGTGGACGCAGCAGCCCGGGTGAGGAGCGGACTGCTCGCAAGTTCTTTGGATTGAGCCTCACCCGTCGTCCCCGCGAAGGCGGGGCCCCCGCCTTCGCGGGGGCGACGGGGGTGTTTGGCTCAGCTTGTCTAGGGCTGGCTCTCCCTCATCCCGCTCATCCTGAGCTTGTCGAAGGATGCTGGATCAGCGCTACGCCGACGGGGCTTCGACAAGCTCAGCCTGAGCGGGTTGGGGTCAGGTCAGACAGTCAATCAATTGGAAAGTGGTTGTGGCTGTTTTGGCGGCGGATCGCGCAGGATAGCCAGATTTGGGAAGATGCGAAACTTCCTCCTCCTTCACGTCATCCTGAACTTGTTTCAGGATGACGATACGCGGGGAACTGCCATTCCTCGATCGTCATCCCAGCTTCCGCAATTTAGGCGCATCCGGAAAGGAAGGTCTTGGATCAGAATCCCCGCTGGCCACCCACCATTCCGCGCGAACTAAACCATCCGCTGGATCTGCGCCGAGATCCGCTCGCGCAGCGTACTGGCCGGGGGCAGGGCGTAGTTTTCCAGCCGGGCCACACCCATGATCGCATCCTCGCCATAGCAATGGGCCAGGGCGATGGTGTGCCCGCCGACGTGACGCCCGGTCTCGGCCGAATAGAACGCATGGACGGTCGGCAATTCCGGCGCCTCGGGATCCTGATCGACGACCATGGCGATGCGGCCCGAGCGCAAGGTCACGAACGAGCCGATCGGATAGACGCCCACCGCCTCGATGAAGCGGGCGACGATCTCGGCGTCGTAGAGGTTCGGCCGCTCGCTCATGTGGGCCAGCACGTGCGACGGGTCTTCCACCGTGCCGGTCAGGGCGCCGCAGCAGGCGAGGTCGTAGAAATCGCAGATCGCCGCCATGCGCGAGAACAGGTCGAGATCCCGGTCGGTCAGGGCGAGTGGGCAGCCGCTGCCGTCAAGGTGTTCGTGATGACGGCCCACCGCGTGCAGTACTGCATCGGGCATGTCGCCGGCGGCTTCCAGCAGGTCGCGGCCGATCAGGGTGTGGCGCTCCCAGAGCCGGGGATCGAGCCGGGCGATGCCGCCAGCCTCGTCGCCGATCTCCACGTCGAGCCGGGCCACGCCGATATCGAGCAGCAGCCCGGCCATCCCCGCAAGCCGCGATTCGCCCGGGGGCAACCGCATCTGCCGCGCCAGCGAGACCATCAGCGCGCTGGTCGCCAGCATGTGGCGATAGACGGGTTCGCTGTCGGACTTGCAACGCATCAGGCCGGAGAAAGCGAAAGGATTGCGCTCGATCGAGGCGTGAATGTCATCGACCACCGGGGCGACTTCGATCACGCGCGGCGCCTTGCCCAGCCGGGCTGCGAGGAAGACTTTGGAAACCGTCTTGCGGGCTTTGCCGGCCACCAGCCGGGCATTGCCGAATTCGCGGCTGATCGGGATCGGACCGGAGCGCAGCGAGGCGCCGTTGGCGATGATCGCACCCCGGGGCGGCGGGACGGAGGCCATGCGGCGCTGCACCGGTCGCATGTGGAACGGCGCGGTCGGCGCGGGGGCGGGCGGGTCTTCGGCGGGAACGTCGGCGCCGCGCTCGGTGTCGATGATGACGGCGTCGAGTTCGCTGTTGCGGACGGTTTCCAGCCGTTCCACGTCCTCTACCAGGAACTGCGCGCGCCAGAACGGGTGGCGCAGCCAGTTGCCGTGGAAGGACTGGATGTACATCCCCAATTCGACTTGCGACGGCGATATGCGCTTGAGAACCATGCCAAACCCGCGATGTGGTGCCGACCCCCGCGATAACGCGGGCAAGGCTGTCTCGACGTTCGCGGTAGGATCAGTAAGTATACTTATTATAGAAGGATTTTGCCGCCGCGGGCGGGATCGCGCGGCAAATCCGATTTCCTGAGCGCAGGCCTCAGGCGATCCCCAGCCAGAGCGCGCCATAAGCGGGCAGATGGTCGTGATCGGCGCCGTTTACCGAGAGCACGATCATGCCCTCGGCCGGTTCGGGCAGGTCTATCGGTTCCGCCGAGAGGTTGAACAAGCAGCGCACCCGCGCGGTCCCCGCGTCGCGCTCGAAAGTCAGCAGCGAACCGTCGGCCGTGCAGTCGATCAGGCTGCCGTGATGGAGCGCGGGGATCGCCTTTCGCAGCGACAGGACATGGCGCGTGAAGTGCAGCAACGATTCCGAATCGGCTTCCTGCACCGCAGCGGCGCGCGCGAGGTTCTCGCCGGACATCGGCAGCCACGGCGCGCCGGTGGTAAAGCCGCCCGATGCGGCCTCTTCCCATGGGAACGGCGTGCGCACGCCGTCGCGGGAGAGAGTGAGCGGCCAGTTGGCGATGGCTTCCGGGTCCTGCAATTGCTCGAAAGGAATCTCGTCCTGAACCAGCCCCAGTTCCTCGCCCTGATAGACGATCACATTGCCGCGCAGCGCCGTGAGCAGCGCCATCTTTACGCGAGCGAAAGCGGGGCGATCCTCGGGCGTACACCAGCGCGAGACGGCGCGCGGAGCGTCGTGGTTTTCGAAGGCCCAGCTTGGCCAGCCGCCGGTTTCTCCGGGAGCGAGTTCCCAGCGCGCCAGCGTCTCGGCCACGAACCCGGCCGTCAGCGCCGGGGCATAGAGGAAGTCGAAGCCATAGGCGCTGTTGAGCCGGTGATCGCCCGCCGTGTAGGCGCGCCGGTCAGCCTGCGGATGATCGCCGCCGATCTCCGCCACGGTGTGGACGCCGGGGAATTCGTCGCAGACCGCGCGCAGTTTTTCGACCACCGCTACCATGCCGGGGTGCGACTGGCTGTACTTCTTGATCTGGTAATCGAAAGGACGGCTGCGCGTGCGACCGTCTTCGGGGGCGGGCGGATTGTTCCGCAGTTCCGGATCGTGCATCGCGTGGTTCAGCGCGTCGAGCCGGAAGCCGTCCACCCCGCGCTCCAGCCAGAACCGCGCAACGGCCAGCACCGCGTCCTGCACCTGCGGATTGTGCATGTTGAGTTGCGGCTGCTCCTTGAGGAACGTGTGCATGTAATATTGCCGCCGCCGCGCGTCCCAGGTCCATGCCGGGCCGCCGAACACCGATTGCCAGTTGTTGGGCGGGGTGCCGTCCTCGTTTGGATCCTGCCAGACGTACCAGTCGGCTTTCGGGTTGTCGCGGTTCTGGCGGCTTTCCGCGAACCACGGATGCAGGTCCGAAGTGTGTGCATAGACCTGATCGATCAGGACTTTCAGGCCCAGTTCGTGCGCGCGGGCGACCAGCGCGTCGAAGTCCGCCATCGTGCCGAACACCGGGGCGATCCCGCAGTAATCGGCCACGTCATAGCCGAAATCGCGCATCGGGGATGTGAAGAAGGGCGATATCCAGATCGCATCGACGCCCAGCGCCGCCACATAGTCCAGCCGGCGGGTGATCCCGGCCAGATCGCCCACGCCGTCCCCGTTGCTGTCCTGAAAGCTGCGGGGATAGATCTGATAGATCGCCGCGCCCTGCCACCATGGGCGGGCGGACGAGTCAGGCGATGTTTCGGCAGGCTCGCCCAGAGGGGTATCCGCAGGGGTATGGTCCAGGGTCATGCGCACCTTTCGCGAAGGCTGGCGGAGCGTGCCGCTATAGCATCGGCGCGGCGGGCTGGCGAATTTTTTGCGGCAGCGCACAATGGCTCTTGCCGCTCTGCAACGCTGTGCTAGCCATGGGGGGGGGAGGAAGTCGGGAAGGGATAGGGATGCTTGCGCAGCCAGGCATCCTGACGATGACGTAAACTGCTGCCGTCTGGCGATTTTCTGTCCGGCGGTCGGCCCGTTCAGGAGTGTGCCCGTGGCTACCGATCCTGTGTCAGACACTTCCGGTTCCGTTTCCGATGCGGGCCCCCTTGCGTCCGTGCAAACCCCGTCCGAGATGGACAAGCACATCGTCAGCGTGCTGCGCAACCGCGTGGGCAAAGACGAGCGCGCGGCCAAGCAGTACGACTGGTACACCGCGTCGATCCTGGCCCTGCGCGACAAGATTATCGACAAGTGGTTCGAATCCACGCGCCGCACGTACGATACGGGCGGCAAGCGGGTCTATTACCTGTCGATGGAGTTCCTGATCGGTCGCCTGCTGCGCGACGCGCTTTCGAACATGGGCATGACGCGCGAGTTCGAGAAGGCGCTGGCCGCGCACGGGCTGGACCTTGCCGCGCTGGAGGAGCTTGAGCCCGATGCGGCGCTGGGCAACGGCGGACTCGGTCGTCTGGCGGCCTGCTTCATGGAGAGCCTCGCCACGCTGGACATCCCGGCCTACGGCTACGGCATCCGCTACAAGAACGGCATGTTCCGCCAGCGCGTCGACGATGGCTGGCAGGTCGAACTGCCCGAGACATGGCTGGCCCACGGCAACCCGTGGGAGTTCGAGCGGGTGGAAAGCACCTACCGCATCGGCTTCGGCGGCGAAGTGGTGGCAGAGGGCGAGGGCGTGTTCTGGCATCCGGCCGAGCAGGTCGAGGCCACCGCGATCGACACGCCCATCGTCGGCTGGCGCGGCAAGCGCGTGAACACGCTGCGGCTGTGGACGGCCAGCCCGCTCGACCCGATCAAGCTGGATGCCTTCAACGCTGGCGACCACTTCGGGGCGCTGGCGGAGCAGGTGCGGGCGGACAGTCTGGTGCGCGTGCTCTACCCCGCCGATTCCAGCCCTGCGGGTCAGGAACTGCGGCTGCGGCAGGAGTATTTCTTCACCGCCGCCTCGATCCAGGACATCGTGCGCCGCCACGTCCAGTACGAAGGCGATATCCGCACGCTGCCGGAGAAGGTGGCGATCCAGCTGAACGACACGCACCCTTCGGTCGCGGTGGCGGAGCTGATGCGGCTGCTGGTCGATGAAAACGGCCTTGAGTTCAACGAGGCGTGGGACTTGTGCCGCCAGACGGTTTCCTACACCAACCACACCCTGCTGCCCGAGGCGCTGGAATCCTGGCCGCTGCCGCTGTTCGAGCGGATGCTGCCGCGCCACATGCAGATCATCTACGCGATCAACAGCCGCGTGCTGCGCGAAGCACGCAAGGCGGGCTGCGACGATGCGCAGATCGCGGCGATCTCTCTGATCGACGAGGGCGGCGAGCGGCGCGTGCGCATGGCGAACCTCGCCTTCGTGGGATCGCATTCGGTGAACGGCGTGGCCGCGCTGCACACCGAACTAATGAAGGAGACGGTCTTCGCCGATCTCCACCGCCTTTACCCGACGCGGATCAACAACAAGACCAACGGCGTAACTCCCCGCCGCTGGTTGCAGCAGTGCAATCCGGGCCTGACCCGCGTGATTCGCGACGCCATCGGTGACGGCTTCCTGGATGACGCGGAAAAGCTGTCCGACCTCAACGCCCATGCCGACGACAAGCAACTGGGTGAGCGCGTGGCCGAAGTGAAGCGCGCCAACAAGGTGGCGCTGGCCGATTATATCAAGAAGACCATGGGCGTGCGGCTCGATCCCGATGCGCTGTTCGACGTGCAGATCAAGCGCATCCACGAATACAAGCGGCAGCTGCTCAACCTGATCGAGACGGTGGCGCTCTACGACCAGATCCGCAGCCATCCGGAGCGGGACTGGGTGCCGCGCGTGAAGATCTTCGCAGGCAAGGCGGCGCCGAGCTATCACAACGCCAAGCTGGTCATCAAACTGGCGAACGACATCGCGCGGCGCGTCAATGCCGACCCTTCGGTGGGCGGGCTGCTGAAGGTGGTCTTCGTGCCCAACTACAACGTCAGTCTGGGCGAGCGGATCTTCCCGGCGGCGGATCTGTCCGAACAAATTTCGACCGCGGGCATGGAGGCCTCCGGAACCGGCAACATGAAGTTCGCGTTGAACGGTGCACTGACCATCGGCACGCTCGATGGCGCCAATGTCGAGATCAAGGACCATGTGGGGGACGACAATATCGTCATCTTCGGCCTGACTGCCGATCAAGTGGCCCAGAAACGCGCCAGCGGTTACAATCCCCGCGAAGTCATCGACGGATCACGTGAGTTGAGTCAGGCGCTGACCGCCATATCCTCGGGCGTATTCTCTCCCGATGACCCCGATCGTTACAAGGATCTGATCGGCGGCATCTATGACCATGACTGGTTCATGTGCGCGGCCGACTTCGACGGTTATGCCGCCGCGCAGCGTTCGGTTGATGCCTGGTGGGAAGATACTTCACGCTGGCGCGCGGCAACGATACGCAATATTGCGAATGTCGGGTGGTTTTCGTCCGACCGGACAATCGCCGAATATGCGAGAGAGATCTGGAAGGTTCTGTGACGCCAAGGGACAGTCTGAAACCACCGGAAAGTGCGATAGAAGCTCTCCTTCAAGGCGTTCATGTCGACCCGTTTTCGCTTCTGGGCGTGCTGCCCGGACCTGACGGCACCTTCGTCCGCGCGATCCTGCCCGGGGCCGAGGATGTCGAGGCGTTCAGCCTGGGCGGGCGGCGGCTGGGCATGCTGGGCAAAGTGGACGATCGCGGCCTGTTCGAAGGCCGCCTGATCGCCAAGCCGCAGCCGATCCGCTACCGCTGTTCGGACGGGCAGCATCAATGGCTGGTTACAGACCCCTATACCTTCGGGCCGGTGCTGGGGCCGCTCGACGATCTGCTGATCGCGCAGGGCACGCATTTCCGCCTGTTCGACAAGCTGGGCGCGCATATCATCACGCATGAGGGCGCGGGCGGCGTCCACTTCGCGGTCTGGGCGCCGAATGCTCGGCTGGTCAGCGTCGTCGGCGATTTCAACGACTGGGATCCGCGCCGCCATGTCATGCGCGACCGCAAGGACATCGGCGTGTGGGAAATCTTCATCCCCGACATCGCTGACTATCGCGCCTACAAGTACCACATCATCGGCGCGGACGGCGCGGAGCAGCCGCTGAAGGCCGATCCCTTCGCCTTTATGTCGGAAATCCGCCCGGCCACTGCCTCGATGACCGCGCACCCGGCCAAGCTGGACTGGGGGGACGAGGCGCACCGCGCGCATTGGGCCAAAGTCGATCCGCGCAAGGTGCCGGTCTCGATCTACGAGGTTCACGCCGGTTCGTGGCAGCGTGACCGGTTCAACTGGTTCCTCAACTGGGACGATCTGGCCGATCGGCTGATCCCCTATGTGGTGGAGATGGGCTTCACCCATATCGAATTCCTGCCGATCAGCGAGCACCCCTACGATCCGTCATGGGGATACCAGACCACCGGGCTCTATGCGCCCAGCGCGCGCTTCGGCGAACCGGCGGGCTTCGCGCGCTTCGTCGATGGTGCGCACCGGGCGGGGATCGGCGTCATTCTCGACTGGGTGCCGGCGCATTTCCCCACCGACCAGCACGGGCTCGTCCGCTTCGACGGCACGGCGCTTTACGAACATGCCGATCCGCGCATGGGTTTCCAGCCGGACTGGAATACGCTGATCTACAACTTCGGCCGGCGTGAGGTGGTGAGCTTTCTGGTCAACAACGCGCTGTTCTGGGCGGACCGCTATCACGTGGACGGGCTGCGCGTGGATGCCGTCGCCTCGATGCTCTACCGTGACTATTCGCGCAAGGAAGGCGAATGGATCCCCAATGCGCAGGGTGGCCGAGAGAACTGGGAGGCGGTGGACTTCCTGCGCGCCGTCAACCGCGCGCTTTACGGCCAGCATCCCGGCGTCATCACGATTGCCGAGGAATCGACCGCATGGCCGGGGGTGACGCAACCCGCTTACGAAGTGGACGATGGGAAGCGCGCCAGTGCACTGGGCTTCGGCTTCAAGTGGAACATGGGCTTCATGCACGATACGCTGCGCTACATGGGCCGCGATCCGGTGCATCGTCGCTATCACCATAACGACATCACGTTCGGGCTGACCTACGCCTTCAGCGAGAACTACGTGCTGCCGCTCAGCCATGACGAAGTGGTCCACGGCAAGGGATCGCTGCTGGGCAAGATGAGCGGCGACGATTGGCAGCAGTTCGCCAACTTGCGTGCCTATTACGGCATGATGTGGGGCTATCCCGGCAAGAAGCTGCTGTTCATGGGGCAGGAATTCGCCCAGCGCCGCGAATGGAGCGAGGAACGCGCGCTCGATTGGGAACTGCGCGATGCTCCGGCGCACGAAGGCGTGCGCAATCTGGTGAAGGACCTGAACGCGCTCTACCGTACCAAACCCGCGCTCCACGCCGGCGATTGCGATGGCAACGGGTTCGAATGGCTGGTGGTGGACGATGCCGAGAACTCGGTCTTTGCGTGGCTGCGCAAAACGCCCGATGCGAAGCCCGTCGCGGTTATCTCCAACATGACCCCGGCGCTGCTGACCGGCTATCGCCTGCCGCTGCCGCTGGCGGGCACTTGGAACGAAGTACTGAACACCGATGCGCTGACTTACGGCGGCAGCGGCAAGGGCAATCTGGGTGCCGTCAAGGCTGCCGATGGCCACGCCACCGTCACGCTGCCGCCGCTGTCGACCATCATGCTGGAATTCGAAGACTGAGGATGCGGCCCACCGTCGGGCCCGCTGTCTGCAAGGGAGAGTGATTGAGATGCGTACCTCCGGATCGCCGCTTGCACGCGACGCCATGGCCTATGTGCTCGCGGGCGGGAGGGGCAGTCGTCTTGCCGAATTGACCGACAATCGTGCCAAGCCGGCGGTCTATTTCGGGGGCATGAGCCGCATCATCGATTTCGCGCTGTCCAATGCGATCAATTCGGGCATCCGCCGCATCGGCGTGGCCACGCAGTACAAGGCGCATAGCCTGATCCGCCATATGAACCGCGCGTGGAACTTCATGCGGCCGGAACGCAATGAAAGCTTCGACATTCTGCCCGCCAGCCAGCGCATTTCCGAAATGCTGTGGTACGAGGGCACGGCGGACGCGGTGTTCCAGAACATCGATATCATCGCATCGTACAGCCCCAAGTACATGGTGATCCTGGCGGGCGACCACATTTACAAGATGGACTACGAGTTGATGTTGCAACAGCACGTCAACTCCGGCGCGAATGTTACCGTGGGCTGCCTCGTCGTGCCGAAGAAGGAGGCGACTGCGTTCGGCGTGATGCATGTCGACAAGGACGACGTCATCACCTCGTTCCTGGAAAAGCCGAAGGATCCGCCGACGATCCCCGGCGATCCGGACAATTGCCTGGCCTCCATGGGCATCTACGTCTTCGATACGGAGTTCCTGTTCGAACAACTCCGCCGCGATGCCGCCGAACCCGATTCCAAGCGCGATTTCGGGGGGGACATCATCCCCTACATCGTCAAGCACGGGAAGGCGCAGGCCCACCGCTTCACCAATTCCTGCATACGCGCGGCCGAGGAAATCGGCGAATACTGGCGCGATGTCGGCACCGTGGACGCCTATTTCGACGCCAACCTCGACCTCACCGACACCGTGCCCAAGCTCAACATGTACGACCGCGACTGGCCGATCTGGACCGACACCGTCGTCGCCGCGCCTGCCAAGTTCGTGCATGACGAGGAAGGGCGGCGGGGCGAGGCAATCTCCTCGCTGATCAGTCAGGACTGCATCGTCTCCGGATCGCTGGCGCGGCGCTCGCTGCTGTTTACCGGCGTGAAGATGGGCAGTTACTCTTCCGTCAACGAAGCGGTGATCCTGCCTTACTGCAACATCGGTCGTCACGCGCGGCTGAGCCGGGTGATCATCGATTCCGGCGTGCGCATCCCCGAAGGACTGGTGGTGGGAGAAGACCCCGTTCTGGACGGGCAGCGTTTTCGCCGCACCGACAATGGCGTATGCCTGATCACCAAGCGCATGATCGAGCGTTTGGAACTCTGATCGGCCGAAGAAGGATAGATAGTTGAAGGTTCTGTCGGTCGCATCCGAAGCGGTTCCCCTTATCAAGACTGGCGGTCTGGCCGACGTTGCCGGGGCTTTGCCAGCCGCGCTCGCGCCAAACGGGGTGGAAGTGACCACGCTGCTGCCGGGCTATCCCTCGGTGCTGAAGGCGATCGGCCGGGCCAAGGCGGTCCATACCTGGGAATCGCTGCTGGGCGTGCCGGCGCGGCTGCTTTCGGCGAAGATCGACGGTTATCCGCTGCTGGTGCTCGATGCCCCGGCGCTCTTCACCCGTGACGGCGCGCCCTATACCGACGGAGCCGGGCGCGACTGGGGCGACAATTGGCGGCGCTTTTCCGCCTTCGGCCGTGCCGCTGCCGATATCGCGGGCGGGGCGGTGGTCAGCAAGGGTAAGCCTCAGCGCTATGACGTGCTCCATGCGCATGACTGGCAGGCGGCCATGGCCTGCGCCTATCTGCGCTTCGCGCCACTGGGCGGCGAAAGCGGCCGGGTGCCCTCTGTGGTTACGGTGCACAACATGGCGTTTCAGGGCTGGTTCGGCGCCGAGATATTCCCCAGCGTCGGCCTGCCCGCAGCGGCGTGGACGATGGACGGCGTGGAATACCACGGCGGCCTCGGCATGTTGAAAGCGGGGCTGGCCTGCGCGGATGCCGTCACCACCGTCAGCCCTACCTATGCGCGCGAAATCCGCTCCTCGAATTTCGGCATGGGGCTCGAAGGGCTGGTGATCGCGCGTGGCAATGCCGTCAGCGGCATTCTCAACGGCATCGATACCGAACTGTGGAACCCCGCGACGGACCCGGTACTCGCCGCCCGTTACACGGCGCGCACGCTGGACAAGCGCAAGGCCAACAAGCGCGCGCTGGAAGTGGAATTCGGGTTGGACGAGGACGACGGCCCGCTGTTCATCGCCGTCAGCCGTCTCACCTGGCAGAAGGGCATGGACGTGCTGCCCGAAGTGCTGGACCACCTTGCCGGCATCGGCGGCAGGCTGGCACTGCTGGGCGCCGGCGACCGTTCCATCGAGCGCCAGCTCCGCGAAGGCGCTGCCCGCCATCCGGGGCGGATCGGCCTGCGCTTCGGCTATGACGAAGACCTGTCGCACCGCATGCAGGGCGGCGGCGATGCGATCCTGATCCCCTCCCGCTTCGAACCCTGCGGGCTGACGCAGCTCTACGGCCTTGCCTATGGCTGCATCCCCGTGGTGGCGCGCACCGGAGGTCTTGCCGATACCGTGATCGACGCCAACCCGGCAGCGCTGGCGGCAGGCGTCGCCACCGGCGTACAGTTCGACGGGGTGCATTATGACGCCATGGCTGCCGCGCTGACCCGTGTGCTCGAACTCTGGCACGAGCCCGAAAGCTGGAGCATGCTCCAGCGCAATGCGATGAAGGCGGACTTCTCGTGGAGCGCGAGCGGGGCGGCTTACGCAAGGCTCTATCACAAGCTGGCCGGATGAGCGGGGCCGCAGTCGGACAGGGCGGAACCCGCTTCACGGTCCGCTCGCCGCTGGCCGACAGCGTCTGGCTCTGCTGCTTCGATGGGCCGGACGAAACGCGCCATGCAATGACCCGGCAGGGGCCGGACTGGACGATTGAACTGCCGGGCGATTGCACGGGTCTCCACTATGGCTACCGCGCCGCTGGTGAATGGGCGCCCTCGCGCGGGTTGTGGTTCGACCCGGCCAAGCTGCTGGTCGATCCGCGCGCGGTCGAACTGGACCGGCGCTTCGTGCAGGATCCCCGGCTGACGATCTTTGGCGAGGACACCGCCGATATCGTGCCCCGCGCCGTGATGCCCCCGCTGCGGCCGCCAGTCACGCCCGAGCCGGTGCATTTCACGCCCGGCGGCCTTGTCTACGAGGTCAATGTCCGCGCTTTCACGAAGCTGCATCCTGATGTTCCGGAGCCCGTGCGCGGCACCGTCGCCGCGCTCGCGCATCCGGCGGTATTGGCGCATCTGAAGAAGCTGCATGTCGCGGCCGTGGAACTCATGCCGGTGGTTGCCTGGATCGACGAGCGCCACTTGCCGCCGCTCGGGCTCGTCAATGCCTGGGGGTATAATCCGGTGGCGATGATGGCGCTCGATCCCGGCCTTTGCCCGGGCGGCATTGCCGAACTGCGCGATACGGTCGCCGCGCTTCATGCCGAAGGGATCGGCGTATTGCTGGACGTGGTGTTCAACCACACAGGCGAAAGCGATGTGGCGGGCGGCGTGATCTCGCTGCGGGGGCTCGACAATGCGGCCTATGCCCATGCCCCGGATGGCGCGCTCATCAACGACACGGGGTGCGGCAACACGCTCGATTTCGCCCATCCCGAGGTGCGGCGATTGGTGCTCGATGCGATGCGGCACTTCGTCACGGCCTGCGGTGTCGATGGCTTTCGCTTCGATCTGGCGCCGGTCCTCGCGCGCGGGCCGGGCTTCGATCCCGCCGCGCCGATCTTCGCCGAAATCGCCGCCGATCCGGTGCTTTCCACCCGCGTCATGATCGCGGAGCCGTGGGATGTCGGTCCCGGCGGCTATCAACTCGGCAAATTCCCGGCGAACTGCCTCGAATGGAACGACCGTTATCGCGACGATGTCCGTCGCTTCTGGCGCGGCGACGGCGGCATCGGCACGCTGGCGACACGGCTGGCGGGATCGTCGGACATATTCGGGCCAGTGGGGCCGGACGCGGTCTGCCGCTCGGTCAACTTTCTGGCCGCGCACGATGGTTTCACGCTGGCCGATACGGTGTCGTACGAGACCCGCCACAACTGGGCTAATGGCGAGCAGAACCGCGACGGGCACGGAGAGAACTTCAGCTGGAACCACGGCGTGGAGGGCGTGGCAGAGAACGCCGAAATCCTCGCCGCGCGCAAGGCGGACATCATGGCGATGCTTGGCACGCTGTTCGCCTCGACCGGCACGATCATGTTGACGGCGGGCGACGAGTTCGGGCGGAGCCAGCAAGGCAACAACAACGCCTATTGTCAGGACAACGTTATCGGCTGGGTCGATTGGGAACGGCGCGACCGCGAGTTGGAAGACTACGTGGCCGCGCTTGCCGCCGCGCGGGCGGAGAACCTGGAATCGTTCCAGCGCTTTGACGATCTCGGGACATGGCAGACGCGGAGCGGCGAAAGCATGACCGTGGCGGACTGGGAACGGCCCGGCGAAAGCTGGCTGGGCTGGAGTTCGCCCATCGGGCTGGGCGGCGCACACCGCTCATTCATGATCGACCGCGATGCCCGCAGCGTCACGGACCGGCGGACCTGGGCCTCGTAGGAAACCGCGTTGCGCCCGCTCACCTGCCGCAGCCCGGTCAGCCCTGGCTTGACCGAGCAATAGGCATCGAAGCGATGGCCGTAACGCGGAATTTCCGAAGCAATGATCGGGCGCGGGTCGACGATGCTCATATGCCCGGCAAGGACTTTGAACAGTTGCGGCAGTTCGTCGAGGCCGCTCTTGCGCAGAAACCGGCCCACCGGCGTGATGCGTGGATCGCGGCGCAGCTTCTGATCCATGGCCCATTCGCTCCGCGCTTCCTCCGACTCGACGAGCAGCCGTTCGAGTACATCCTGTGCGTTGCTGACCATGCTGCGGAACTTGAAGCAGGGAAAAGGCCGCCCGCCATGTCCGACGCGTTGCTGGACGAACAGCACAGGCCCATTGCCTGAGGAGCGGATAGCGAGCGCGGTCAGCAGGATCAGCGGCAGCAGGGCCAGGATCGCCAGCGAGGAGATCACGATGTCGAAAGCTCGGCCCAGACGCGTGGGGCCGCCCGTTGCGTCGGGGTATCGGCCGATGCCGGCGGCACTTCGACAATGCGGGCCTGTTCAGCGCCTTCCTGTGGCGTGCCGACGGCCATCGTCATGCATGACCTGTTTCATGCGCGGGCGGGGGGCGGCGCGGACTCGGTCGCCTTGGTCGATCGCGATGCCGAAGTGGCGATGCTTGCGCGCGCCGATGCCGTGCTGGCCATTCAGGCGGCCGAGGCGGACTTCCTCTTGCGTGAGGTGCCGGACGTGGAGGCCATCCTTACGCCGATGGCGGCACAGCCGGTCGCGGCGGCGATACCTGGGGAGGAGGGGCGGCTGCTGTTCGTGGGCAGCAATACGGCACCCAATGTCGTCGGGCTGGAATGGTTCTGCCAGCAGGTCTGGCCGCGCGTGAGGGCGACGCGGCCGGGCGTCGTACTCGACGTGGCCGGAACGGTGGCGCGCGGGCTTTCAGCGGGCGAGCGACCGGGCATAAGGTTGCTCGGACTGGTCGACGATCTGGCGCCGCTTTACGCCCGCGCTTCGGTGGTGATCTCGCCGCTGACGTTCGGGTCGGGGCTGAAGATCAAGCTGGTGGAGGCGATGGCTGGGGGCAAGGCCGTGGTCGCCACTCCGATTACCGTGGAGGGGGTGGAGGCGATCTGCTCGGGCGCCGTGCGCGTCGCCGCAGAGGCCGAGGACTTCGCGGATGCCGTCATCGCTCTCGATGCCGACCGCGAGGCGCGCCGCGCGCTGGGGGAGGCGGCGCGGCGTGCGGTCGCAGAGCATTTCGGCGCCGAGCGCTGCCATGCCGATTTCGCGGCATGGCTGGCCCGGTGCGGACCTCCGGCTCAGAACGCCGCAGTGGCAGAGAACAACACGGTCGACCCGGCGATCGAGGAGCCGTTCTTGGTCGAGGAGAAGTTGGGAAGCAGATAGGCGCTTTCCGACTTCGAGATGTTGGTATCGACATAGGCGACACCTAACGTGACCGGGCCGAACACCGCGTCGGCGCCGATCAGCCAGTCCAGATATTCGCCGGTGGGCGCCACGCTCGTCCCGTTGGGGCCAAGGCCGGAGTTGCCGTTCGAATAGCCGAGGTGGGCTTTCACTGTCAGCGGCGTGCCCGGGATGCCGGCGCCGGCGTCCGCCCACATGTAGAAGTTGTCCGACTTGGCGCCGGGGCGGCCGATACCGTCCGCATAGTCCGCTCCGCTGGCGTAGACTTTGCCCAGCGCCTGCTGCTTCGGCGCATAAGCCACGCCGACCAGCACCGTGGCCGGGCCGAGATCGCCCGAGAGCTTCACGTAAGGTTCGGCAAAGTCGGTATCGCTGGCGCCGCCCGGATACATGTACCAGGTGAGGCCGACGTCCAGCTTCACGCCGCTCATGACTTCGGTGGAGTAGCCGCCGATCAGGTCCAGCTCCATGTTGGAGCCGCCGAAAGTGCCCCAGCCGGAGAGGTTCGAACCCCAGGTGCCGACGTAGAACCCGCTGCGGTGGGTGACGGTGGCGCCGGCCTGAACGGCCATTTCCTTGTCGGTCTGCGAGACGCCGCGGAAACGGTAATCGGTGACGAGCGCAGCGCTTCCCGAGACGGTGATCGCGCCGGGTGCTTCCTCCTGCGCCATGGCAGGAGCGGCGCACATGGCGGCGGCCATCAACAGCGAAGCAGGGCCCAGCAGGCCCTTGGCAAGACGGTAATTCATGATCGGAACGCCCTCATGTTTCGATTGATTATTCGCGTTCCTGCCTGCGTCCGGCAGCCGGCCGCCGCATGCGTGGCGGGGCCGTTTCGTGCCGGAACCCTCTGCTTACCGGCCGGCCTTGTCCGATGGCTTGCCGCTGCGTGACAAAGTGTTTCCACGAAACCTGACGAGGGCGTCGGACAAAGAAAAGACCGGGCGGCCCGAATGGGAAAGGCCGCCCGGCAAGGGAAGGCGGTGCGTGAGGAGCCCGCCGTCTATGTGTTGTCCGTTCAGGCCATTTGCGGCAGCGGGCGCAGGATCGCCTCGGGGCCGGTGACCCTATCGGTCTGGCCGCTCTGGCGGCGGCGGCCGAGCCATTCTCGAATGGTCTCCGCCGTCGTGTGGTCCATCACCTTGACTTGATGCAGGTCGAGGTGGACCGGCTTGTGGTCGGGCTGCTTCTCCAGCACCGCGTTCAGGCGGGTAAGGCCCAGGAACGTCGCGCCGCCGCCCAGTTCGAGGCGGGTATGCTCGTCGTTGTCATGCTCCTGCACCTTGAGGCGCAGGTTCTTCGCATGGGGCAGCAGTTCGACCATGGTCAGCGCCAGACCCACCAGCACGCCGGTCAGCAGGTCGGTGGTCACCACCAGCACGAACGTCACCGCCCAGATCACCGCCGGGAACGCGCCATAGGCATGGAACAGGTGCCGCACATGGCTGAGGTTCACCAGCTTCCACCCGGTCACCACCAGCACGCCGCCCAGCGCCGCCATCGGCACTTCGCGCAGCAGCCAGGGCAGCAGAGCGATGAAGGCCAGGATCCAGACGCCGTGCAGGATCGTCGAGAGACGAGTCTTGGCACCGGCCTGCACGTTGGCGGAACTGCGCACGATCACGCCGGTCATCGGCAGGGCGCCGAACACGCCGCAGAGCAGGTTGCCGATGCCCTGCGCGCGCAGTTCCTTGTCGTAATGGGTGCGCACGCCGTCATGCATACGGTCCACTGCGGCGGCGGAAAGCAGCGTTTCGGCACTGGCGATGAAGGCGATGGCCAGCGCGGCGACGATCAGCGCCGGCTGTGCGAGCGGGGCGAACCAGTTCGCGCTGGTCGGCAGCGCGAAAGCAGCGCCGATCGATTCGGGCACGGCAATACGCGCCACGTTGAGCCCCATGGTCCATGCGACCAGCGTGGCCGCCATCACGCCCAGCAGCGCGCCGGGGACGAGGCCGAGGTTCTTCGGGCGCAGCTTCTCCCAGCCGACCATCACCGCCATCGTCAGCACGCCCAGCATCACCGCCATTTCGGTGGAGGCCATGTTGCCGGGATCGAGCCCGAGGATGCGGGCGGGCATCATCGCGATGTTTTGCAGCCCGCTGGACATCGGCTTCTGGTCGAACAGGATGTGGAACTGACCGATCACGATCAGTGCACCGATACCCGCCAGCATGCCGTGGACCACCGCCGGGCTGATCGCGCGGAACAGGCCGCCAAGGCGCAAGGCTCCGGCAATAAGCTGGAACACGCCCGCCAGCAGCAGCACCGGGCCGAGCGCCTCAAGCCCATGCTCGCGCACGAATTCGAAGACGATCACGGCAAGACCCGCCGCCGGGCCGCTCACCTGAAGTGGCGATCCCGCCAGTAGGCCCACGACCAGACCGCCGATAATGCCGGTGACGAGGCCCTTTTCGGGCGGCACGCCGGAGGCGATGGCGATGCCCATGCAAAGCGGCATCGCCACCAGGAACACCACGATCGAGGCCGTGAAATCCCGGGCGAAGTGGGCGAAAGGCCCACTCCGGGTTTCGGTGAGGGTCGTCATTCGGCGGCCTCTGCATATTCGGTGGCGATGCGCGTCCGGGCATGGAGCGCGACCGGCAGCGGTGCATTTTCGCGCAGCGGCTCGAACTGGCCGGTATCGCCGTCGAGGCCGAGGACCTGACCGGCGTGGATGTCCACGAACCAGCCATGTAGCGTCATCTCGCCGCGCGCGATCTTGGCGGCGACGGCGGGGTGCGTGCGCAAGTGGGCGATCTGGGCGATGATGTTCTCAAGGCTGATCGCGCGCACGCGCTCCTTGCCCTCAAGCTCGCCGTGGCAGGTGGTGACGATGTGCTCAGCGGCGGCGCCGTGCTTCAGCCATGCCGCGACATTGGGCATCGTTTCTAGACCGGCCGGATTGCTGAGCGCCTTCATCGCGCCGCAATCCGAATGGCCGCAGACGATGATGTCCCGCACGCCGAGCGCGGCGACGGCATATTCGACCGTCGAGGTGACGCCGCCGTTCAGCGTCGAATAGGGCGGCACGATGTTGCCGGCGTTGCGGCAGACGAACAGGTCGCCGGGTTGGGCCTGCATGATCTGCTCGGGCACGATTCGCGAATCGGCGCACGAGATCATCAGCGCCTTGGGCTCCTGCCCCTCGCTCGTCAGTTTGCCGAACAGCTCGCTGCTGGCGGGGAAAATGGTCTTCTCGAAATGGAAGACGCGTCCGATCAGCTCGTTCACTTTCGTAACCTTTCCAAACAGGTCGCCCCGCGCACGTCAGGGGTGGGGAACGTACGGCGCGGGGCTTGTTGGTAAGGTATGGCCAGTCGTTTTCGGCCGTCGTGCGGGTTTGTCAGGAAATGTTGCTGCGGTGCAGCAGGGTGTGGGTTGGTCGTGTTTGGAGAGCTGGTGGGCGGAGGGTCGTCCGGCGCTTTGGTGTTTCGGGAACGGGCAGCATTGCCGGTTGCCGACATCCCATGCTCCGCCTAGGTTGGGGCATGCCTCTTGTTGACGCTACCGCATTGTTGCTGCTGGCCGGAATGGGGCAAGTCGGCCCTGAAATCTGTCTTGATCCGTCGCGGGCCCAGCAATTCGAAGGTCGAGAGATCGAGATATCGATCGAAATCGTCGCTCTGAGCGTCGATGGGCCCTTCGAGGCGCGGCAAATCGGTTGTGAAAAGCCCGTCACTATTCTTGTCGATGGCAAAAACGCGATCGATGTTGCGGAAACTGACAGCGGTGTGGTGGATTTGGTCGGATATAAGATCGAACATGCCAAGGATCGGGTAATGGCAACGGTCAAGGGGAGGGCAGAAGTATTGCCCCATCCGCCATCGTCCGACCTACCCGATGCTATTACGCTGTTTGTCGACAGCGTTTCTGCGACATGGTCTGAGCCTGATCAGAATTAGGGAGCGGTTCAGGCAGCCTCCAACGGCAGCCGGATCGTAGCCCTCAATCCGCCCTCAGGCCGATTGCGCAAGTCCAGCGTCCCGCCTTCCAGAAGCACCGCCTTGCGCACGATGGGCAGGCCAAGTCCCATTCCGGCCGTATCGCGCGCACGCGCCGTGTCGAGGCGGACGAAAGGTTGCAATGCGTCGGAAATGCGGTGTTCGGGAATGCCGGGGCCGTCATCCTCCACGGTGATCTCGGCCTCTCCGCCATCGCGGCGCACCTGCACGCGAACATTGCCGCCATAATGGAGCGCGTTCTCGATCAGGTTGGAGAGCGCGCGGCGGATCGAAACCGGGCGAGCCATGATCTCAAGGCTGGGCAGGCCTGAATAGGTCGCATCCGCGCCGCGATCGGCGGCGGTGTCGACCAGCGTTTCGGCCATCACTGCAAGGTCGATGCGTTCGGCCGGAATATTGGTGCCGCCGGTATCGACATAGGCCTGAATCGAATCGAGCAGCAGGCGCATCTCTTCGATGTCGTGATCCAGCCCGTCCCGCACTTCGGGATCGACGCCGCCGTCATCGAGCCGCAGGCGCATGCGGGCGAGCGGCGTCTTGAGGTCATGCCCGATGGCCAGCATCGTATGCGTGCGATCCTGCAGCGACTGGTGAATGCGCTCCTGCATCTCGTTCATGGCCCGGATCAGCTCGCGCATTTCCTCAGGGCCATGCTCGGGCACGAGCCGGGGCGGTCCGGCGCCGAGATTGCGGGTCGCGCGCACCAGCGATCGCAGCGGATCGAGCGCGGCGCGCAGCAGCAGCCATGCCAGCGAGACCAGCAGCAGCGCGGGCACCAGCAGGCTCGCCACGCGCCCGGCGGTCAGCGACCATGCCGCGCGGGCGTGGGTGCGGAAGTCGAGCACTGAATCGTCGGCAAGGCGCAGCGAACCGCCAATATTGCCGCGCGCGGGGATCGATTCGAGATGGAGTTCCAGATCGGCATGGGCCAGCTCGGGCTGGATCTGGACCACTTGCGCGCGCAAGTTGGCAAGGCCGATCGAACCGCGCCGCCGCTGCGAGGGCGGCGACCATTCGAGCACGAAGCGCGGTGTGGAGAGCGCGGCAGTCACGCCCGGCCGGTCTGCCAGCGGGGCGCGTTCGATGGCCCGGCTGGCGAGTATGAGATTTTCGGCAATGCGTTCGGCATCGTCGCGGCGCAGCTCGAACGAGCTGGCGCGCTCGAACAGCACGGTATTGGCGATGAAATCGATCAGGATGACGAGCAGCAGGACCGCGATCAGCCGCTCGACCAGGCCGAAGCGCCGGAACAGGCGGAACCGGCGTGTTTCCATCAGATGCGCGTGACCTCGGCCTTGAACATGTAGCCGACGCCGCGCACGGTCACGATCGGCGGTTCGGCGCCTTCGCCCTGAAGTTTGCGGCGCAGACGGCTGACGAGCACGTCCACGCTGCGGTCCGAGCTGTCGCCCAGCCGCGCGCGCGACAGTTCGATCAGCCGTTCGCGCCCCAGCACGCGCTGCGGATAGGCCAGGAACGTGGCGAGCAGGTCGAATTCGGCGCCGGTCAGGTCGATCATCGCCCCGGTGGGCGAGCGCAGCTCGCGCCGTGCCATCGACAGGCTCCAGCCTTCGAAGTGAATCGATTCGGGCATGCGGCCATCGGCCACGCCTTCGCCGGCGGTGGTATCGGCAGCGGCCGTGTTACTGCCGCGCCGCAGCACGGCGCTGACGCGGGCGGCCAGTTCGCGGGTGCTGAACGGCTTGGCGAGATAGTCGTCGGCGCCCAGTTCGAGGCCGAGCACGCGGTCTTCCTCGCTGCCGCGCGCGCTGACGAAGATCACCGGCACGTCGCTTTCGCGGCGCAAGCGGCGGAACAGGTCGAATCCGCTGGTGCCCGGCAGCATGACGTCCAGCACGACAAGGCTGACCGGCCCTTCGCGCAGCGTCACCCACATCTCCGCGCCGGTGGCGGCGGTGAGCACGTTGAAGCCGCTCTGCCGCAAGGCACGGGCGGTGAGGGTGCGGAGGGGGCCGTCGTCCTCGACGAGCAGGATCGTGGGGGTGGACATGGGTGCTTCGTCGAGGTGGCGGTAAATCGGGGCGACACTCTGGTTCATGGTCTCGTCGTCGGCTGAATGTAGGGGGAGGGGCGGCGAATGGCAAACGGCGCGCGTGGATCGGCCGGGATTTCGGTCAGCGGGTGGAGCGCGTGCTTTGCGTTACCGGGCGCAGGGACCCGACCACGGCAGCGAGGCCCGCCACTTCGGCCGGGGCGAGCGCCACTTCGTGCGTGCGTCCGGCGGCGTCGCTGAAGGCAAGGCGCAAGGGGGTGCGGCTGCCGGGGGCATAGCTTTCGGCGATGCGCGTCATCGCCTCGGCCGGCAGATCGAACATGTAATGCACGCGGACCGTACAGGACGTGTGCAGGGCGTCCTGCGCGGGGCAGCGTTCGGGGCGCCGCTCGGCATGGACCAGTGCGGCTTCGACCGGTTCGGTCCCGTCATGGAAGCCAAGGCCGGTGAGCGCGCTGGGCGCGCCAACATGCGTCAGTTCCTGCCAGAGCTGCCAGCGTACCGCGCCGCTCTCGCGGTCGACCAGCGCGCGCAAGTGCACGTCGCCGATCTCCACGCCGCCCGATGAGGACCGGCCATATCCGCGCGGCCATGCCTTGCGGGTGCTGGCAAGGACGTGCGACTCGGCGGGATCGTCCACCACTTCGGTGCGCGCGGCGAAGTCCTGCGGGGTCAGCGTGGCGAGAGCGTGGGGCAGGTCCTCGCGCGCCTGCGCCCCGCCGGAAAGCAGGAGCGCGGGCACTGCCAAAAGCCCGACCATGCCCGCGCCGAGCATGTTCACCGGCCAGCCTCGTTAACGGCGACCTCGTTGATGGCGACCGTCTCGGCCCGATTCTGGGCGAACGCTTTGTGAGCTTCCGTTTCGCGCTGCATGGCGCGGTGGCGGCAGTCGCGGCCCTTGGCGGGGTCCGGATGGCAGGCCGTGCGGGCCGATGCGTTGTTCTGGGCCTTCGGCGCGGCGACGGCGAGGTTGCCCTTGAGATGGGCGACTGTTTCATTGGCCATCGCTGCGCCGGGCAGGGCAAGCGCCGCTGCGGCAAGCGATGTCAAAAGGGTGGTAGAAAGAACGGGGAACTTGGCCACTTTCAGGTCTCCAAAGACTGCGATGACCCTGAAAATGGTGCAGCTTCGTGTCCTGCTTCGTACGTGCCTGTAACGAAGTGTTGCTGCCGCGAAATCATCGGACACGTCGCGGCAATAGACTTGCGCGAGGGCCGATGCGCCGAATGAGCGATGAGGAGGGGGAAGGCAGCAGGCCCATCCGCCGATAGTCCCCTCTCAGGTCGTCTCTTTCGAGGCGACCGTCTGGGTACTATCGTTTGGATTTGGGCTGAAACCTAGGCCTTGTAAGCACAGAAAGCTCTGCGCCCGCTGGCGGAGACGGAGGGATTCGAACCCTCGGTACCCCCTTAAGGGTACGACGGTTTAGCAAACCGCTGGTTTCAGCCACTCACCCACGTCTCCGGATGCGGCCTAGGAGGCGCGCTATAACGAGGGGTTTCGGGTCGGGCAAGGGGGTCGTTTTACAGATTTGCGCATTTGTCGAATTGCTTGGGTAAATGCCTGTGGACTGTTTTTCCCTGCCGATTGTTTGAGGCCGGGTTCTGGCCGATTCGGTCTGTCGCGAATTGGACTCGCACCGTCGACCGTTCATTGCAGGGTCAGGCGTGGTGGATTCTCTAGTGGAATGCCGCAATGCGCCTCTCCCGGCGCATGCGATGCGGGTTCGCACAGTTCAGATTACGCCAGGGGAGCGAGAGAAATGCCAGCCGAGACGTCAAGCGCGGAAACGCCGAACAGGGCGCGCCGCATGCGGGTCGCCGTGAGTGTGGCCATGATGGTGGCGGGCCTTGCCGCGCCGCTCGCCCCTGCCATGGCGCAAGTGACAACGGTCGATCCCGATGCGGCAATCGATTCGGACATCGGCAGGCCGCCGCAGAACGCTGCCCCCGTCCAGCAGGTGCCGGAGCAGCAACCCGTAGAGCCGCAGGACAACGGCATGCCGGTCGATCAGGGCCAGGGGCGCGTTGCGCCGCCTCCCGCCGCCGCACCGATCCCGCCCAGAGGCCCGTCCTCGTCCGATACCTATCATCAGGACGACCTGATCGGCGCGGCCGAGGGCGTGTTCGGCAAGGGCGCCAAGGGGCTGGCCGAACTGATCGAGGGGCTGCTCAAGAAGCAGGGCGAGCCCAACGGCTATATTATCGGCCGCGAGGCGGGCGGGGCATTTGCCGTGGGTCTGCGTTACGGCTCGGGTACGCTCTTCCACAAGGTAGAAGGTGAGCAGCCGGTCTACTGGACCGGCCCGTCGCTGGGCTTCGACGCCGGCGCCAATGCGGGCAATGCCTTCGTGTTGGTCTATAACCTCTATGACAGCGAGGACCTCTACCACCGCTTCGGCGCGGGCGAGGGGCAGGCCTATCTCGTCGGCGGTTTCACCGTCAGCTACCTGCGGCGCGGCAATGTGGTGCTGATCCCGGTTCGTGCGGGTGCCGGTCTGCGTCTTGGCGCGAATATTGGCTACATGAAGTTTTCGCACAAGCAGAACTGGTTGCCGTTCTGAGGACGCCGATTTGAGAATTCTGCGAATTCGATCGAATTCGACGATCACCCGTTAGTTCATTCGTCGCCCCCGCGCAGGCGGGGGCCCCGCTTTTCTTTGCAACCTCTCGTTTGCCGCAAGAAAAGCGGGATCCCCGCCTTCGCGGGGATGACGGGTGAGGTGGGCACATTTTACCATTCGGGTTTCGTGTCGGAGCGTTCCGTGAGGCAGCCGACACCCCCACATCGCGCCAAGAAAGTTGCTTCACCGCATAGGTTTTGTGGCCGTTGCAACACTCTGTGCGCCACTTGCGGTAATTCCCTGTCAATCCCGGTTGCGCGTCGCAGCGGCCCGGAGTAAGGCCCGCCCGCCATGCTTACGAACCTTCAGCAACAGCCCGCCGACGCGCTTCTTGCGCTGATCAAGCTCCACAACGACGATCCGCGCGCGGACAAGATCGACCTTGGTGTCGGCGTCTACCGTACCGGTGAGGGCGACACTCCGGTGTTCCGCTCGATCAAGGCCGCAGAGGCCAAACTCGTCGCCGAGCAGGATTCGAAAGCCTACCTCGGGCCTGAGGGCGACATGGGCTTCGTCGAAGCGCTGATGCCCTACGTCTTCGGCAAGGCCGACCCCAGCATGGGCGGCCGCATCGAAGGCATGCAGACCCCCGGCGGCACCGGCTCGCTGCGCCTCGCGCTCGCCATGGTGAAGCGCGCGGGTTACAAGCGCATCATCGTCGGCGTTCCCAGCTGGCCCAACCACGCCCAGATTTGTGCCGACCTCGGCCTTGAAGTTGTTGAATTCAACCACGCGCTCGCTTCGGGCACCACCGACATGGACGCGCTGCGCGGCGCCATCGCCAATGCCCAGGAAGGCGACGCCATCCTGCTGCACGGCTGCTGCCACAACCCCACCGGCATCGATTACAGCAACGCGGAGTGGGACGAGATTGCCGGCCTGATCGCCGCATCGAAGATCCTGCCCATCCTCGACCTCGCCTATCAGGGCCTGGGCAAGGGCATGGAAGAAGACGCCTATGGCCTGCGCCGCGTGCTCGCCGCCGTGCCGGAAGCGCTGATCTGCTATTCGTGCGACAAGAACTTCGGCCTCTACCGTGACCGCGTCGGCGCGCTCTACGCGATGGTTGCCGATCCGGCCGACCTCGCCAAGGTCATGTCGAACGGCCACAACCTTGCCCGCGCCAACTGGTCGCAGCCGCCAGACCACGGCGGCGCCGCTGTCCGCCTCGTCCTCGAAGACGAGAAGCTGACCGCCGACTGGCTGGCCGAGCTGGACGAAATGCGTGACCGCATGCGCGAAGTGCGCGCCAAGCTGGCCGAGGCCGGCACCGCCGGTTCGGCCGACCTGACGCCGATGGGCGGGCAGAACGGCCTGTTCTCGATCGTGCCGCTGAACAAGGACCAGGTCCTTGCCATGCGTACCAAGCACGGCGTCTATATGGCCGGTTCGGGCCGCATCAACGTGGCGGGCCTGACGATGGGCAACATCGACAAGTTCATCGCCGCCGTTGCGGACGTGACTGCGTAAAATGGATCGCCAGCCGGTCCTCGCAGGGGACCGGCTGGTCCTCCGTCCCCTTCGCGCAGACGATTGGGACGCGCTCTACGCGGTCGCTTCGGACCGCGAGATCTGGGCGCTTCACCCCGCCCACGATCGCTGGCAGGAGCCCGTGTTCCGCCAGTACTTTGCCGACGCTCTGGATGGCGGCGGCGCCCTTGCCATTATCGACAAGTCGAGCGGGGCCGTGATCGGCTCCAGCCGCTTCGGGCCGCCTGAGGGCGATGAGATCGAGATCGGCTGGACGTTTCTGGCCCGGGCTTACTGGGGCAGCGGATTCAATGCCGAGATGAAGCGTTTGATGCTCGGCCACGCCCTCGCGCATTTCGAGCGGGTGGTCTTCATGGTCGGCGCGAACAACGTGATCTCGCGCAAGGCTATGGGGCATATCGGCGGGCGATTGACCGACCGCACCTTTGAGCGGGTGATGTGCGGCGTGATCGTGCCGCATGTGCTGTTCGAGATTACGCGCGAGAGTTTCGCGGCTGGGCCTTTGGCGGCGGGATAGCGGTTCGCACAAAGGCGCGAAGGCGCAAAGAAGTCGCGTAACTGGCCCGGTACCGGTCTGCCCCTACCGGTTACCTCCAACCCGTCACCTCAAAACACCGTCATCCCCGCGTAGGCGGGGATCCCGCTTGTTCTTGCGGGCGTGGCAGAAGGAAGCGGGGCCCCCGCCTTCGCGGGGGCGACGAGGTTAGTGAATTGAGGGCGTCGAGAGCGCGGCGGGGCGGCCTGACGCGACCCCTTTGCGCCTCTGCGCCTTTGCGCGAACCATCAGCCCCGCAGCGACTGCATCCGCTGCAGATACCGCGCCAGCACGTCGATTTCGAGGTTCACCCCGGACCCAGCCTTGAGCGCGCCGATGGTCGTCACTTCGGCGGTATGCGGGATGATGTTGAGCATGAAGTGGCAAGTGCCGTCGCTCTGGTCGGCCACGTCGTTCACGGTCAGCGAGACGCCGTCCACTGTGATCGACCCCTTGGGCGCGAGGTAGGGGGCGAGTTCTGCCGGAGCGGCGATCACGAAGCGCAGCGAATCGCCTTCCGGGGTGATGCTGACCACGGTACCGACCCCGTCGACATGGCCGGTGACGATGTGCCCGCCCAGTTCGTCGCCCAGTTTAAGCGCCTGCTCCAGATTGAGCGGCGTACCCTCGGCCCAGCGGCCGGCGACGGTGCGCGAGACCGATTCGGCCGAAATGTCGACCGCGAACCATGCATCGCCCGCCGCGCCGCCCTTGTCGACGACGGTAAGGCACACGCCCGAGCAGGCGATCGAGGCACCCATGGAGATCCCGGCGGGGTCCCAGGGGCAGGTGATGACGGCGCGCAAGTCGCCCGACTGATGGGCTTCGCGGATTTCGCCGACGGCGGTGACTATTCCGGTAAACATGGCTTATTTCCCGTTGGAATTTTGGGCCTCGTAGACTTCGAGCGTGTCGCTGCCAAGCTGGCGCCGCTCGGTCAGGGACCAGCGGTTGTGGGCATCGGCAAGGCGGGCAAGCCCGTAATCGCCCAGCGCCGGCCGACCGCCGACAAGGATCGGTGCGCGGTAGAGCAGCAGGCGATCGACCAGTCCTGCGGCAAGAAAGGCCGTGGCCGTAACCGCTCCGCCTTCGACGAAGAGATACTGCACGCCTTCCATCGAGGAGATCGCCTCGGGCGAGGGCAGGGCGCGCCAGCCTTCGGGGGCTGCGCCATGGGTCAGCACCCAGCGCTCGGGGCTACGCTCGGCAAGTCCGGGCAGGCGCACGTCGAGGCGCGGGTTGTCGGCGCGAAGGGTGCCGCCGCCGACAAGGATGGCGTCCGCCTTGGCGCGCATCGCGTGGGTGTGCGCGCGGGCTTGCGGGCCGGTGATCCACTGGCTCTCGCCATTCGCCATGGCCATGCAGCCATCGAGCGAGAGGGCGAGTTTCAGAGTCACTTCGGGGCGGCCGATGCGCTTGGAAATCAGGTATCCCGAAAGGCTGCGTTCGCACGCGGACGAGGGCAGGTATTCCGCCGCAACCCCCGCCGCGCGAATCCGGGCCAATCCTTCGCCCGAGGTGCGCGGATCGGGGTCCATGCAGCCGATCACCACGCGCGCCACGCCGGATGCGCAGACGAGATCGGCGCAAGCCGGCCCACGTGCCGACTGGTGCGCGCAGGGCTCCAAAGTGACGTAAAGCGTGGCACCGCGCGCAGCCTCACCGGCTGCGGCCAGCGCCACGGCTTCGGCGTGAGGGCGACCGCCGGGCTGGGTCCAGCCGCGCGCGATCACCTTTCCGTGCTTGACGAGAATCGCGCCGACGCCGGGATTGGGGCGGCTGAGCGGGCGTGCCCGCGCGGCCAGCGCCGCCGCCGCCGAAAGCCAGCGGGCGTCGCTCACTGCTGCTGTTGTGTCTGGGACTGTGCCGAAGTGCCGGGGGTCGTGGCCTTCGGCGCGGCGGCCTGCTCGTCATACTTCGGCAGCGATACGCCATCGGGCAGGCGCGGCGTGCCGATGCGCTTGGCCTCGGCGGCCTTCTGGGCGGCTTCGTCGGCCTCGGCCTCGCGGGCGATCTTGTCCACGTCCATGCCGGAGTAGCGGCCGATCACCTTGTACATCTCGCGCACGTCCTTGTCGCGCTGGGCCATTTCGGCGGCCCAGGCTTCCTTGCGCTTCTGGTTGGCGACGTTCGAGGCGAGGATTTCCGCATCCGTCTGGTGCTCGGGCAGGACCGAGATCCACGTCACCTTCGGCGGCGGGTGCGGGCCTTTGCCCTCCTGCATTGCCATCATGTAGAACACGCCGAACGTACAGGCCGCCGAAACCGCGGCGATGCGCCAGCGGTTTTGGCCAGCTTCCTTCCACACGGCGCGGAAATCCGCGAGCATGCCGGTCGGGCTGACGTCTTTCCAGTATCCGGAGCGCTTGAACAGAGACATGTGGCGCTATGTAGGCGTGATTTGGCGTTTTGGAAATCCGTAGCGCATGCATTTCTGCGGCGCGGCGGCGCATGTGCCCGTGGCGGCGGGCAAAATCCTATCCAAACGGCAGGTAGAGCGTGCGGCCTTTTTCCTTCAACCAGCGATTGGCGGCAGGCACGCTGTCCTCGAAGATCTTCGCCAGAAAGGCATGGAAGGCGGGCGAGTGATCGAAGTGGACGAGGTGCGCCACTTCATGCGCGACCACCGAGCGGCGCACGGAATCGGGCGCCATGATCAGCCGCCAGTTGATCCGGATCGACCCGTCCGGCGCGCAGGAACCCCAGCGCCGCTTCGCGCTGGACAGCGCCAGCGGCGGCACCGGCTGCCCCGCAACGGCGCAATAATGCGCAAGGTCCTGCTCCAGCAGCGTGCGCCCTTCGGTCTCCAGCCAGCGCTTCAGCCGTGCGGGGAGCGAGGATTCGGGCCCGCCCACCAGCAACTGGCCGTCATCGGGCACCGGGCGGCGGGGATAGGCGGCATCGTGGCGCAGGATCAGTGCGTCGCCCCGAAAGGCGATCGTGGTGCCGTCGGCCAGCGGGTGGGCTTCGGGCAGCGCCTCGATCTGGATCGCCAGCCATGACCGCTTGGCGCGCGCGAAGGCGAGAGCATCTTCGGTGCGGGTCCAGCGCGGGACAGAGATGCGGATCTCGCTGCCATCGGGCGCAAGGCGCATGGTCATGCGGCGCGCATTGGAGAGGCGGCGGATCAGGACCGGCACCTGCCGTCCGGCGATCTCTATCACCGGGTCTTCGTCAGGAGCGCGGCGCAGCCAGTCGAGCACGTTTTACCGGTTATCCCAGGGGGCGGGGCCTTCGGGTTCCAGTTCCTCGTAATCCTCGTCGTCCTCGCCATAAGGCCAGACGATATGGTTCTCCAGCGGCCCGGCGACCGTCTCGCTGACGGCCTTGCCGGCCACCGACATGCCTGCTTCGTGCACCGCATTGCGGTCACCGCAGACGAGATAATGCCACTCCGGCAGCGGATCGCCATCGGCGCGCAGGCGATAGGCGCAGCTGGGCGGCAGCCACGAAAGGTTGCCCGCCGAAGCCGGGGTCAGCTTCAGGCAATCGGGCACGAACTTGCGGCGATTGGGATAGTCGCTGCACTGCGCGGTCTTCAGGTTGAGCAGCTTGCAGGCGACATTGGTGTGATAGATCTCGCCGGTATCGGCATCTTCCACCTTGTGCAGGCAGCACTGCCCGCAACCGTCGCAGAGGGCTTCCCACTCCTTGCGGTTCAGGGTGTGGAGCGGACGCTCCCAGAAGGGGGTTTCCCCAGTCATGGTTTGGCCCAGGTCACGGTTTGGCCTTCCTCACGGTGTCTTCAGTCTACCCACTTTCCAAGCTCGGCGGCCACGGCCTCGGGCCCCTTGTCCACCGGCAACATGGCGATCGGCTTGCCGTCCGGGTCCATCAGGAACGCGATGCGGCTGTGGTCCATCAGGTAGCCGCCGGGGGTATTATCCCCCTTCTTGTAGTAGACTGCAAAGGCATCCGCTGCCTGCTTCACTTGCGCGGCGTTGCCGGTGAGGCCCAGCAGGCGCGGCCCGAAGGCGGCGGTCCACTGGCCGACGATCGCGGGCGTATCGCGCGCGGGGTCGATAGTGATGAAGATCGGCTGGACTTTGGCCGCCGCGTCCGCGTTCTGCTTCTCGAACAGAGTGAAGCCGCGCATCATCGCCTGAACGTCCATCGGGCAGGCATCGGGGCAGAACGTGTAGCCGAAATAGACGATGCGCCACTGGCCCTTGAACGAGTCCCAGGTGTGCGCCTTGCCGTCCTTGTCGAACAGCGTGAACGGCCCGCCGATCTCGGCGCCTTCCAGCGGCGGCGCCTCGTGGGACTGGCCGCAGGAAGCCAGCGGCAGGGCGCAGGCAAGCGCGATTGCGGAAACGGCAACAAGCCGGCGAAACGGGAAACGGTAGGTCATGGCGCGAGGCTTCATGCTCTGCTAGAGGCGGCCGTGCAAGGGTGCGATGTCAGGGCGCCGGGGTTAGGCGCCGGAGTCGGACGGGGCCGGCCACCAGGCCCCGCAGACCCTCGTGCGGGTCAAGTCTGGAAGGAATGTCTACGTGTCGAACACCGTGTCCGGGAATGTCTCCAGGCTTTCGCGCCGCATCCTCGCGTCGGGGCTGGCCGCTCTTGCAGCCGGAATGATGATCGCCTCGCCCGCGCACGCCGATTATTCCGAGGGCTACAAGTTCCTCGAATCGGTCAAGAAAAAGGAAGGCGACAAGGTCGAGAAGCAGTTGATGGACAACAGCCAGATCGTGAACGCCAAGGACGTGACGACCGGAGAGACCGCGCTCCACGTCGTTACCCAGCGCCGCGATGCCACCTGGCTGAACTTCCTCATCGGCAAGGGCGCCAACGTCAATCTTGCCGACGATCATGGCCGCACGCCGCTGGAACTGGCCGTCAATCTGGGCTGGCGCGAAGGCGTGGAAATCCTGCTCGATGCCAAGGCTTCCACCGAATCCTCCAACGACGCCGGTGAAACGCCGCTGATCTTCGCCGTGCACCGCAAGGACGTGGACATGGTCAAGGCGCTGCTTCAGGCAGGCGCCAATGCCGACCGTGCCGACAATTCCGGCCGCAGCGCGCGCGATTATGCCAATGTCGAAGGCGGCAAGGGCAGCCAGCTCGCCCAGGTGGTGGAGCAGTACGGTGTCAAGGGCGGCAAGGCCAAGGCGGTCTACGGGCCGGTATTGTAAGAGGACATGGGCGTGGCGGCGAAGGGACAAGTGATGGACGAACCCCGGACGCTTGAGGAATTGCGCCGCCAGCTCGCGCCCGCGATTGCCGCCGCCGCCGCGTTCGACGGTTGGAGCGCCAAGGCGGTGGACGAGGCCGCGCAGCTTGCCGGTGTCGATCCCGAACTGGCCCGCTTCGCGTTTCGCGGCGAATCCTCGCACTTGTCGCAAATGGCGATGATCGAGGCGTGGATCGATCATGTCGATGCCGAGATGCTGCGCACGACCCCGGCCTCCTCGCTGGCGGGCCTGCCGATCCGCGAGCGGATTCGCCGCCTCGTCATGGCCCGGCTCGATGCCGTGGCGGGCCGTGAGGAGGCGCTCAGCCGGGCGCTCGCCGTGATGGCGCTCCCGCGCAATGTCCTGGCCGCCACGCGGCTCGGCTGGCGCAGTGCGGACGCCATGTGGCGGCTCGCGGGCGACACTGCGACCGATTACAACCACTATACCAAGCGCGCGATCCTCGGCACGATCTATGCCGCCACGCTCAAGGTCTTTGCCAGCGACACCAGCGAGGATGCGGTGGGCCCCAAGGCGGAGACACGCGCCTTCCTCGACCGCCGGATCGAGGGGATCATCCGCTTCGAGAAGACCAAGGCGCAGTTCCTCCGCCCGACCGAGGAACGAATCAGTCTGGTGCGACTGATGGGACGCCTGCGCTACCCGGCGCGTTGATGGTTGGGTGCGTTCGTCACATCCGTGACGAACTTGCGGCACCAGCCCGCTCCCCCTCCCGACCTCCCAAATTCTACCCTGTAGGGGAGATCGGGAGGGGGAGCGGGCCGGTGCCGCGGATATGCTTTCGGTGCATTTTCAGCGCCCCTTTGCGCGCGGTCGATTAACTGCGGACACGCGCTGCATTCCGGGCTATTGCGAACAAGTTGCAATTGAATCGCTTATCTGGCAGCGCAGCCTCATGACTCTCGATCAGCTACCCATTGGCCAGGACGCACGCATCGTCGCGGTGGACTGGAACGCTCTCGTTTCCGAGGAAGCGCGCCGCTTGCGTGCGCTCGGACTGGAGGAGGGGGCCAAGGTCGCGCTTGCGCATCGCGGGGTGTTCGGCGGCCGCGATCCGATCGCCATCGCCATCGGCCGCATGACCGTGGCGGTGCGCCGGGCCCACGCCGCGGCGATGACTGTTATTCCGATCGATAAGAGCGCCGCCCGCGCCACTGCGAGCGAGGTGGAAACGCCGCGCGCCGACTCCGGCGACGCTCAAAATGGCGAGCCCAGCAGCCAGAATACCCAGCCCAGCGGGAGGAACGCCGCGTGAGCCGCCAGCGCAAGATCGCCCTCGTCGGCAATCCCAATGCGGGCAAGAGCGCGCTGTTCAACGCGCTGACCGGCGCGCGCCAGAAGATCGCGAACTATCCGGGCGTCACCGTGGAGCGCAAGTCGGGCCGCATGGTGCTGCCGACGGGCGAGCCGGTGGAAATGACCGACCTGCCGGGCGCCTATGGCCTCGATGCCACCAGCCCGGACGAGGAAGTCACCGCCAAGGTCATCGCCGGCCATTTCCCCGGAGAGGCCGCGCCCGACGTGCTCGTGGTGGTGCTCGATGCATCCAACCTTGAACAGCATCTCGTCTTCGCGCAGGAAATTCTCGCGCTGGGCAAGCCGACCGTGGTTGCGCTCAACATGGTGGACCTTGCCGAGCGGGACGGGCTGGTGCTCGATCCTGCGGTGCTGGCGGAAGAGCTGGGCGTGCGTGTGGTCCCCACCGTGGCCGTGCGCCGCCGGGGCCTTGCCGAACTGGGCGAGGCGATTGCCTCTGCCGAAACCCGCCATCCGGGCCCGGGCCTGACCGCGCTGGGCGCCATCGAACGCCGCGTTGCCGCCCATGCCATGGCCGATGCCGCGATCCTTTCCGAATCGAAGCGCCACCGCCTTCACGCGCGGCTGGACCGGGTGCTGCTGCATCCGTGGATTGGTTTCGCGATCATGCTGGTGGTGTTCTTCGTCATGTTCCAGGCGGTCTTCGCCTGGGCGACGCCGTTCGCGGATGCGCTGGACGGCGCGGCGGGATGGCTGCACGACACCGTGAAGGGCGCCATGGCGCCCAGCCTGCTGCGCGATCTGCTGACCGACGGCGTGATCTCCGGCGTCGGCGCGGTGGTGGTGTTCCTGCCGCAGATCATCATTCTCTTCGCCTTCATCCTGGCGCTGGAAGCCTCGGGCTACATGGCCCGCGCGGCCTTCCTGATGGACCGGCTGATGGCCATGGTCGGACTGTCCGGGCGCAGCTTCATTCCGCTGCTCTCCAGCTTCGCCTGCGCCATTCCCGGCATCATGGCGACCCGCTCGATCACCGATCCCAAGGACCGCCTGACCACGATCCTGATCGCGCCGATGATGACCTGCTCGGCGCGCATGCCGGTCTACACGGTGATCATCGGGGCTTTCATCCCGAATGTCGATGTGGGGCTGGGAATCGGATTGCGCGGGCTGGTGCTGTTCGGCCTGTTCATCGCCGGCATTGTCGGCGCGATCGCGGTGGCGCTGATCCTGCGCCGTTCGATCACCAAGGGCGCCGCTTCGGGCTTCATCATGGAGTTGCCGAAGTACCAGATGCCCCGGATCAAGGACATGGCGATCGGCCTGTGGCAGCGCGCGTGGATCTTCCTGCGCCGGGCGGGCACGATCATCTTCACGGTCACCGTGGTGCTCTGGGTCCTGCTCAACTTTCCGCAGGCCAAGCCGGGCGAGAGCCAGGTGGACGTCTCGATCGCGGGCAAGATCGCCAATGGCCTTGCCGTGGTGGTGGAGCCGATCGGCTTCAACCGCGACATGGCGCTGGCGCTGATCCCGGCAATGGCCGCGCGCGAAGTGGCCGTCTCCTCGCTGGCGACGACTTACGCGGTCGACGCGGGCGACGACGAGAACGCGCAGGCCGTCGAACTGGGTGACCGGCTGAAGGGCCGCTGGACGCTGCCGATGGCGCTGGCGTTCCTGGCATGGTTCGTCTTCGCGCCGCAATGCATGTCGACCATCGCCGTGACCCGGCGCGAGACCAATGGCTGGAAGTGGCCGGCCTTCATGCTCGCGTACCTGTTCGGCCTTGCTTACGTGGCGGCGGGGGCGACTTACTGGATTGCCGTGGGCGCGGGGCTTTAGCGTTTCCCGGCTTCGAGTCGGAGAGCTGAAAGAGAGCAGGGGAATCGCGCAAAGGCGCGAAGGCGCAAAGATGCCGAACCGCGCCGCATGCTCTCTCCAACCGGCCTTTCGACCGATGCCTTTTATGAGGTAAGCGCGCCTGCGCCGCGAGCGCTTCATCTTCGCGCCTTTGCGCCTTTGCGCGAAATCTATTTTCCAGTTTCGCGCGGAGGCGCGGAGACGCGGAGAAATTCTAGCCGGACGCTGCCGCATTTTGCCCTCGAACCTTGCCGCAGCTGCTCCTATCTAGAACAGGACGGAAGGCCGCCACGCGGCGCGACATTCCTCCGCGTCTCCGCGCCTCCGCGTGAAATCCATTTTCGATTGGGGAAACGCGGCGCATCAGACTCGCGCCCGGGCGCCCCATTCGCTACCCCATTCGCCAAGATTCAGAAGAAAGCGATTCCATCATGGCAGGCAGTGTCAACAAGGTCATTCTGATCGGCAACCTGGGTGCCGATCCCGAGGTGAAGTCGTTCCAGAACGGCGGCCGCATCGCCAACCTGCGCATCGCGACCTCCGAAAACTGGAAAGACCGTGCAACCGGCGAACGCAAGGAGCGTACCGAGTGGCACTCCGTCGTGATCCAGAGCGAAGGTCTCGTCGGCGTGGTCGAGCGGTTCCTGCGCAAGGGCTCGAAGATCTACATCGAAGGCCAGCTGCGCACCCGCAAGTGGCAGGACCAGAACGGTAACGACCGCTACACCACCGAAGTCTCGGTCGGCGGCGTCGGCGGTGTGCTGACCATGCTTGACGGCGCCCAGGGCGGTGCCGGTGGCGGCGGCGCACGCAGCGGCGGTGGCGGCTGGAACGAAGGCGGCAGCAGCGGCGGCGCGTCGGGCGGCTTCGGCGGCGGCCGCTCGGGCGGCGGCGCGCGCAGCGGCGGCGGTGACGACTGGGGCCGTTCGGGCGGTTCCACCGGCGGTGCTACGGGCGGCGGCGACGATTGGGGCCGCACGCCCTCCTCGTCGGGCGGCGGCTTCGGCGACGATCTCGACGACGATATCCCGTTCTGAGATCGCCCTGCATTGCAGACATGAAAAAGGCCCGCATTCGCAAGAATGCGGGCCTTTTCACTGCCCGTGCTGCTATCGCTGACGGGTTATTGCCGCGTCAGGGGCACTTGGCGAACTTGCCCTTGTTCGGGCCGGAGGTGTAACGGCACTTGCCGTCCTTGCCCTTGGCCGTTGCGGCGGCGGGCGGCGCCTTTTGGGCGGAGGCAGTCGGGCACTTGACGAACTTGCCATGGGCATCCCGGCAACTGCTGGCGGCCATCGCCGGGGATGCGCCCAACAGTCCTGCAACAACGGCGATCGCGAATATCTTGCGAATCATAGCTGCTCTCCTTCGGCCGCACCCGTCGTGCGGCAGACGGTGCCCCCCGCCGGCTTTCGGCTTCCTGAACTGCCGCTGCGGGGTTTCCCGCGCGTGAAACGTCAGGAAGGGGCGTGCAGTTCCCTGATAAGACGCTCGATCTCGTCCAGGCTGGCGTCGATTTCGGCAACGCTGCGCCCGATCAGCGCGCGGCGCTGTCCGCTTATCAGGCTTGAGTAGATCGCAGTGTCGAGCGGCGATAGCTGATCGCCCATCGCGCCAAGCCGGGCTGCCAGTTGCAGGCCGCTGGTGCGGCCGCGCAAGTAGCGCAGCTGCGGCCCGAACGCGATCAGCGCGGGATCGCGCGCAACGGCCAGCGTCAGTTCCTCGATCGCGAAAATCCCGCGCGGCTGCGAGGGAAAATCGCGCCATGACGCAATGATTTCGTCGCGCGCGGGTGCCGGGTGCACGCTTTCGCGCACGACCTCGGTGATGCCGAGGTAAATGGTTTCGAAGGCCGCTTCCGCCAGATCGGAACTGGTGCGGAAATTGTAGGAGACAACGCCCAGCGTCACCCCCGCGCGCGCGGCAACGGCCCGATGGGTGAGGGCGGACACTCCGCCATCCTCGACAACGGCGGCGGCCGCCCGGGCAATGGCGGCGGCAGTGGCGCTGCGGCTCGGCGCCGCAGGCGTGGCTTCGGCAGCGGTTTCGCGCGCGAGGCGGCGCCACGGCGTTTCGGCGGTCAGTTTTCCGTTCAGCCAGTGGCCCCAGCCGTGGCACAGTTCGCCAAGCGCGGCACGGTCGATGGTCGGATGCCAGCGGATCAGGTGGAGCTGCGCGGTGCCTTCGAACATGTGGCCGGTGACCGCGCCAAACGCCGCGAGCCCGGCGCGATGGCAGATCTCGCGCCAGAAATGGCTCCAGATATCGCGCCATCCTTCGAGCGCGGGCAAATAGGCGGCATCGTCATAAGCGAGCAGGTGACACTGCGCCCAGGCGAAGGCGAGCGGGCGCGAATCGCGCGCCCAATCGTCGATGAGCAAGGCCATCATGGCCGCCAGCGCCTCTGGCCCGCCACCTTCGGGCCAGCGGGCCAGATCGTCGAGGCGATGTGAACACCAGTTACGCGCGGCCTTCAGGGCATGGTCTTGCGCGGAGTGGAACAAGTGTTCCATTGATCCGAAGTGATGGTAGATGCTGGAAGTCGGCAACCCGGTTGCACGGGACAAGTTGCGCGCGGAAATCGCGGCATGACCTTGCGTGGCCCACATATCGAGGACCGTCCCGATCAGGCGCTCCTGCGTCGAAAAATCTTGGAAAACAGCATCCATGACGTGAAGTGGCTCGTCGTCTCTTTCATGCGCGGCCTGTATCGGCGCTACAGGGTGTACCATGCCACACGTGACAGCCGTGCGACAACCGTAACTGCCAGAGTGTCTTCAAACCTCAATACAAGTGTAACGGCAGCGCCATACAGGCGTTCTAGAGGCCCCCTCGACAACAGCTCAGGGGCTTGCACATGTCCGTTCGTATTTCGCATTCCTTCCGTTCCGCCGCGCTTGCCGGTACCGCGCTTTCGGCACTCCTTCTCGGCGGCGCCGCGCATGCTGCGGACGTTCCGGCTGATGCTGCCGCTTCTGCCGCAGCCGATGCCGCACCCGCAGCTGAGGGCGCCGACGGTGAAGGCGGTTCGGGCCTTACCGACATCGTCGTCACCGCGCAGAAGCGTCAGACGAACCTCCAGACCACGCCGATCTCGATCTCTGTCGTCAATTCGCAAGATCTTCAGAACCGCCACGTCGTCAGCCTCGAATCGCTGGGCGATGGTTCGATCCCCTCGCTGCGCATCGCGCCGATGTTCTCGCGCAGCTCGGCCCTGACCGTGGGCATGCGCGGCGTCGGCACGCTGGGCGATGCCAACCAGCCCGCCCGTGACCAGGGCGTGGGCGTCTACATCGACGGCGTGTTCCAGGGCCGTGCGCAGGGCCTGGGCTCGGCGCTCTACGACGTCGAGCGTATCGAAGTGCTCAAGGGCCCGCAGGGCACCCTGTTCGGCCGCAACACCGAAGGCGGCGCGATCAGCATCGTCACCAAGAAGCCCAGCGGCGAATTCGCGGCGCGCGGCAGCGTCGGCGTGGGCAACTACGATTCGCGTGAAGCCAGCCTGCACGTCGATCTGCCGAGCTTCGCCAATATCTCCGTCAAGCTGGACGGCGTGATCAACACGCGCGGCGGCACGGTGGACAACCCGCTCGCCAGCGCGCGCGATTTCAACGCCTACAACAAGAAGGGCGCACACGCGGCTGTTTACTGGGAGCCCAGCAGCAACTTCAACGCGCTCTATTCGTTCGACATTTCGCGCGACGAGACCACGCCGTACTACCTCCAGCTGCTGAGCAAGACCACCGGCCCGCTGCTGCAGATGCAGGACGAACGCGCCGATACCGCCAACATCGGCGTGCCGCAGCCCTGGGCGCTCGGCAAGACGCACGGCCACCTGCTGACGCTGGACTGGACGATTTCGCCCGAACTGGAAGTGAAGTCGATCAGCTCCTACCGCCAGCTCAGCCAGACCCAGAACGACAACGGTTCGAGCAACCTTGGCGTCTTCATCAAGGGCTACAGCAACAACACCGCGTTCAGCCGCTTCAGCCTCGCCGATACGTGGCAGAAGCAGTACAGCCAGGAACTCCAGCTGATAGGCACGCTGAAGGAGCTGACCTTCGTGACCGGCGCCTTCTATTACCACGAGAAGGTCAACGACAACGCCTGGACGCCCTACACCAACCAGTGGAACGCGGACGGCACGGCCTATACCATTCTCGCCACGCCGACCTCGTCGATCCCGTTCCCCGACCGTGCCAGCCACGCGAAGACGGAAAGCGTCGGCGTGTTCGGTCAGGCGACCTGGACGCCCGAGATGCTGAATGAGATCGTCCACCTCACTGCCGGCGGCCGCTATACGCATGACGCCAAGACCGGCGGTCTGGACGAAGTGAACGGCGTTGCCACCGACTACACGCTCGACAAGTCGTGGGATCATTTCGACCCGATGGTGAACCTTGCGGTCGACGTGGCGCCGGACGTGCACGTCTACGGCAAATACAGCACCGGCTATAAGGCCGGCGGCGCCAACAGCCGCTCGCTCACCTATCGCGCCTTCAACCCGGAATCGGTTGCGACCTTCGAAATCGGCGCGAAGACCGAGTTCCTCGACAACCACGCCCGCTTCAACATCGCTGCCTATACCTCGGCCTACAAGGATATGCAGATCGACTTCAACGCGCCGGTCGCCAACACCACGCGCGGCACGATCGAGACCACCAATGCCGATGGCAACGGCCGCATCAAGGGTATTGAAGCCGACCTGACCGTCACGCCGCTGGAAGGCCTGACGCTGAGCGGCTCCTATGCCTATACCGACGTGCACCTGCCGCCCGCGCCGAACCCGTTCATGGGCAATGTGCTGACGCCGGTCTACGCCGTCTACACGCCTGACCATGCCGCCAGCGGCGCCGTCGATTACCAGCTGCCGGTGGACAACGCCTCGCTGCACTTCCACCTCGACGGCAACTATTCCTCGGGTCAGTACTCGATGGCCAACGATCCGACGAAGACCGGTTCCTCGTTCGTCGTCAACGGCCGCATCGCGCTGGGCGACATGGAAATGCCCGGCACCGGCGCCAAGCTGGAACTGGCGGTCTGGGCCCGCAATCTCTTCAACGAACAGCATACTTTCGTGAAGGCCAACGGCGGTGCGTCGCTCGGCTACTACGGCATCTTCAACGACCCGCGCACCTTCGGCGTGCAGGCGACCATCCAATACTGAGCCTGAGAGAACATAAGGAAAAACAATGAAGATCCGTCAGATCGCCATCCTCGGGGCAGCGCTTGTCGCGCTGTCCACCCCGGCTTTCTTCGCCGTCCAGGCCGCTGGTGAAGCACCCGTCACCGCTGCTGCTCCTGCAGCGCACCAGCGCCTGCTGCCGCTCGAAGGCGGCCGCAACTTCCGTGACCTTGGTGGCTATCGCACCGCCAACGGCCACACCGTGAAGTGGGGCCTGTTGTTCCGCTCGGGCTCGATGGTGGATCTGACGGCGGGCGATCTTGCCTACCTCAACAAGCTGGGCCTCAAGACCGTCTGCGACTACCGCGACAAGAACGAGCGCAAGGCCGAGCCGATGCCGTGGGCGGCCGGAACCGGCCCGACCATCTTCGCCGATGATTACGACGGCATGGCAATTGGCCTGATGCCCAAGGACATGGGCAAGATCACGCCGGAAGGCGCGACCGGGATGATGGCCAAGAGCTATCCGATGATGCTCAAGACTTTCGGGCCGCAGTACAAGCGCATGTTTGCGCAGTTGCTGGCGGGACAGGCGCCGCTGGCCTTCAACTGCTCGGCCGGCAAGGACCGCACCGGCGTTTCCGCCGCGCTGCTGCTCACCGCGCTGGGCGTGCCGCGCGAGACGGTGATCCAGGACTACCTGCTCACCAACCAATATCTCCCGGCGGCGATGGCCAAGGCGAAGACTTCGCCGAATGCTGCCACCGGACAGGCCTTCCTGTCGCTGCCGCCTGCCGTGCAATCGGCGTTCATGAAGGCAGACCGCAGCTATATCGAGGCCGCGCTCAGCCAGCTCGACGCGCACCCGGGCGGCGCCATGGGCTACTTCAAGGACGAGATGGGCATGGATCAGGCGCAGATCGAAAAGCTGCGCGCGATGTACCTCGACTGATCGAGGGGAACTTCCCGGGCGGGCTTTCGCATGGGGGCAGGGGAATGATTACCTTGCGGGGCCTGCCCGGGAAGTTTCAGCAGATGCACGACCTTTCCAGCGAGACTTCCCGCCCACACACCGCTCATCCTGAGCTTGTCGAAGGATAGGAGCTTCAGCGCCACGCCGCAGGAGGCTTCGACACGCTCAGCCTGAGCGGGATTGGGCGCAGGTCGGAAAAAGCAAATCGGATCACGCGGAGACGCGGGGGCGCAGAGATGTCGCTCCGGGCCGCGATCTCTCCTTCTTCACCCGACACTGCGGCAACCGCAGCCTTGCAGCGCAAAACGACTTCTCCCGAAGCGCTACACCTTTGCGCCTCTGCGTGAACCCGTTTTTCTTTTGCGCAGCGTTCGATGAACGGAGAAAACTGCCTCACTTTCTCACGCACCGCTCATCCTGAGCTTGTCGAAGGATAGGAGCCACAGCGCCACGCCGCAGAGGGCTTCGACAAGCTCAGCCTGAGCGGGATCGAAACGATGGTCGGGAGGAGAGGAAAGCAGTGATGTCCGCTTTTGAAGCATTGCGGCACCGTGCCGAAGGGCTGATGTGTTGGGGAAGCAGACATAATCAGGAGTGGCACGCCCAAGCTGATTTAAACCCGCCGTGGGCGGAGCTTACGCAAAAGGCGTCGAACTAGGTCTCGCTCGTATTCGCTGATGTAGAACGAACTTTCGGCAATCGCGAGGCAGCGGAGTGCTGCCTGCACGTCGCGCCTGACGCCGCGCCCTCGAAAGTAACACTTCGCCATTTCCAATTGAGAGCTTCCATCACCGGTTTCCGCAACCCGCTGCCACCATCGGAACATGGACCGCCACTCTTTTCGTTCACGATATAGTATGGCGATGTTCGAGCCCGCCACGATATTATGCTCCTTGCGCCAAGCACGTTGGTAGAGCCGCATTGCGGTAGATTTGTCCGCTTCGACGCCAGTTCCAGTTTCGAAAAGGTAAGCGAGGCGTGTGAGACAATCTCCGTCGCCGAGAATAGCGCCGCGTTCAAAGGCTGCACGAGCGTGTGCGAAGTTTCCGGCCTCTTCAGCGGCGTCTCCGATTTGGAAAAGGGCTCTGGTGTTTACCATTGGCTGAGAATGCCACTCGCCTACCGAAATGCCAACGTCCGCTTTGGTTGGCGATCCGGAACAGCAGTTATCCGGCAGAAAGTCCGCATCCCGGACATAATCCGATCCGCCTCGCACCTACCGCAACAGCCCGGTCGTCCTGCCGTTGCTCCCGCCCGAAAAGCATCATCGCCCCGGCGCCCCGGCGCCTGATGTTCCGTGCGCTCGCCGCACGCTAGGCTCTCCCCGACTACAGGAGAGTATCAGTGCGCGAATTGGGCTTCGGTTACCTCTACGACATGCGCAACCCGGCGCCCTGGCGCCGCTCGTCCGAGGTGCTTCATGCTGAAGTGCTCGACGTGGTTGCCGAAACCGAGGCGCTTGGCTTCGATGGTGCGTGGGTGCCTGAGCATCACCTTGCCGAGGACGGCTACATGACCTCGCCGATGGTCATGCTGGCAGCGATTGCCGCGCGTACGAAGCGGATGGCGCTGGGGGCGGGGATCGCGCTTGGCCCGCTTTATGAACCGTTGCGCTTTGCCGAGGACTGCGCGGTGCTCGATGCGATCTCGGGCGGACGGCTCAGGATGGGCCTCGCCATCGGGTACCGGGCGCGCGAATATGCGGCGCACGGGCTCGACTTCCGCAAGCGCGGCGCGCGGTTCGATGAGTTCCTGCACGTGGTGCGCCGCCTCTGGGCGGGCGAGACGGTCGATTTTTCGGGCGATCACTTCCGGCTGGAAGGCGCGCGGGTTGCTGCGCTCTCAAGCCGGGGGCAGGTGCCGCTCTACATCGGCGGCTTCGCGCCCAAGGCGATGGAGCGCGTGGCGAAGTATGGCGACGGCTACTTCGGCAATGCCGATGTCTGGCCGCTCTATCGCCAGAAGCTGGAGGCGCAGGGCAAGGACCCGGCCGAGGCGAAAGTCTGGGTGCAGGAACTGATGCTGGTGGTGGCGCATGACAAGGCGGCGGCCATGGACGAACTGGCCCCGCATTTCCTGCACGTCGCCAATTCCTACGCCGCGTGGATGGCCGAGGACGGGGCGATCGGCATCGACGATCCGCTGTTCAAGCCGTTGACGCTCGATGCCTTCAAGGCCAGCGGCACGCTGCGCATCCTTACCCCCGCCGAGGCGGTCGATCATTTTCGTGGGCTGCGCGAAGCCGCCCCGATCGAACATGCCACGATGATGATGCCGCCCGGGCTTCCTGCCGAGCGCTTCCTTGCCTATGCGAAACTATTCGCGGACGAAGTGATCCCGGCGTTTCGGTAGGACCAGATGAGCGACACGGTGCAGGAGGGAGAGCGACGGGCGGCATCGCCGCAGTCGGTGACGCGGGTGATCCGCCTGCTCGAAGTGCTTTGCGCCAGCAGCGAGCCGGTCTCGCTGGCCGATCTCAGCCGCCGCCTCGCCACGCCCAAGAGCAGTCTGGCGGCGCTGTTGCGGGGGCTTGCGGACGAGGGGTTCGTGACTGGTCTGGACGGCGCATGGCGGCTCGGGCCCGGTGCCTTCGGGCTGGGCAGCGCGCTGACCGAGGCGCGGCGGCGGCTGCAAAGTTCCGACCTCATCCGCGACGGCATGCGCCGCCTCAGCCGCGCCAGCGGCGAGACGGTGCTGCTCGGCGTCGGTGAGCCGCAGGGCGACAGCATGACCTATGTCGACCTTGTCGAGAGCAGCCATGTCGTCCGCTACCTCGTCAGTATCGGTGACCGACGGCCGTTCTACGCCACGGCGGGCGGGCGGGCGCTCTTGGCCACGTGTTCGCCCGAGGCGGTGGACAGCTATCTCAAGCGGCTGGTCGCCCAGCGGCTGGCACCGGCCACGCAGGTCGACCGGGCGGCGCTCAGGGCGGAGATCGGCATCGCGCGAGAGCAGGGTTTTGCGCAGACCGTCGATCAGGCGGCCGAGGGCGTCACCGGCACGGCGGCCGTGATCCGGGATGCGGCGAGGCAGGTCGTCGGCGCACTGGTGATCGCCGCACCGACCGCGCGGGCACGGGATCGGCTTTCCGAACTGGCGCAGATGGTGGTGGCGGAAGCGGCGCTGATCTCGCGCAGTCTGGGGTTCCGGTAGCGCATCAGCGGCAAGGTCGGGTGAAATCAGTTCGCTCTAACCCCGTCGTCCCCGCGAAGGCGGGGACCCCGCTTTTCTCGGCGAGCGAGGCGAAAAGGTAGCGGGGCTCCCGCCTTCGCGGGGGCGACGGAGTAATGAATCGGAAAGTCCTGATCCGCCCCTTCAAGCCGCGCTGAGCAGCCCGCGATCGCCTTCCAGCGCCGCCGTCAGCGCCGCGAGGAACTGGTCGGTCGCGCGTTCCCATGAGAACTGTGCACCCAAAGCCGCAGCGTCCACCCGGTTGATGCGCAGCGCCTTGCGGATCGCGACGGCAAGGTCATCGTCCACCGCTCCGGCGGGCCGATCCAGCGGCTCGTCGACGCCGCAGCCATGATGGCCGAGGATGTCGACCGGGCCCGTCACCGGGAAGGCGGCGACCGGGGTGCCGCAGGCCAGTGCCTCGATCACTACGAGGCCGAAAGTGTCGGTGAGGCTTGGAAACACGAAGCAGTCGGCAGTGCGATAGGCGCTCGCCAGTTCCTCTCCGCCGAGGGCGCCGAGGAACAGCACGTGCGGATAGCGGCGGCGCAGGCTTTCCAGCGCGGGGCCGTCTCCCACCACAACCTTGCTGCCGGGCACGTCCGCGTCGAGGAACGCCTCAAGGTTCTTCTCGGGCGCGACGCGGCCGACGTTGAGCAGGACCGGGCCGGGCAGGGCACCCATCGCCGGGTGGCGCGGGCCGTGGGGGCGGAACTGGCCGTGGTCGATGCCCCGGCTCCAGCGCCGGGTATGGCCGATGCCGCGCTCGCTCAGTTCCTTGGCAAGGCTGGCGGTGGAGACCAGGACGGCCTGGCTCGGCGCGTGGAAGCGCTGCATGATGGGCCAGAAGCGTTCGGCGCTGATCCCGGTGCGCACGGCGGCATATTCGGGAAAGCGGGTATGGAAGGCCGAAGTGAACGGCACCCCGCGGGCAAGGCACCAGCCGCGCGCGGCCCAGCCGATCGGGCCTTCGGTGGCGATATGGACGATGTCCGGCCGGGTCCGGTCGAGCATCCGGCGCACCCCGAAGCGCGGCGCCATGGCCAGACGGATCGAGGGATAGCCGGGCATCGGCACGGTCAGGAACTGTTCGGGCGTCAGCGTTTCGACCTGATGACCGCGCCGGACCAGCTCATCCAGCGTGGCCGAGAGCGAGCGGACGACGCCGTTGACTTGGGGAAGCCAGGCGTCGGTCGCCAGCGTCAGCTTCACTCGGCGGCCTCCGCCAGCGCATCGGCTGAAACGGTGTGGCCTCCCGTCTCGGCAATCCAGTCGATGATCGAGATATGGCCGCTGGCATCCTCGACCAGCGCGGTGCAGCTTTCCACCCAGTCGCCGTCGTTATAGTAAGTGATGCCGCCGAACTGGCGGATCTCGGCGCAGTGAATGTGGCCGCAGACCACGCCGTCGAACCCGCGCGAGATCGCCTCGTTTGCAACAGCTTCCTCGTAGCTGCACACGTACTGGACGGCGTTCTTGACCTTCTTCTTCATGTAGGCCGAGAGCGACCAGTACGGCAGCTTCAGGCGGCGGCGCACCGCGTTGAACACGATGTTGGCGCGCAGCAGCATGCCGTATGCCTTGTCGCCCAGAAACGCGAGCCAGCGGGCATAGAGCACCACGCCGTCGAAAGCATCGCCGTGGGTGACCAGCAGGCGGCGACCGTCCTTGGTTTCGTGGACCGCTTCCAGCACCAGTTCAACGCCGCCGAAGGTGAGGCCCGCGTAATCGCGCAGCATCTCGTCATGGTTGCCCGCGACGAAGACCACGCGGGTACCGCGATGGGCCATCTTGAGGATGCGGCGGATCACTTCGTTGTGGGCGTCGGGCCAGTACCAGCCCTTGCGCAGGCGCCAGCCGTCGACAATGTCGCCAACGAGGTAGAGCGTCTTGCATTCGATGGAGCGCAGGAAATCGACCAGCATCTCGGCATTGCAGCCGCGTGTGCCGAGGTGGACGTCGGAGATCCACACGGTGTCGTACTTGCGCTTGGGGCGGAAGCCCTTGGGATCGGGCAAATCGAGCCAGGCGGGAATCTTGCCGCCGGGTTCGTCGCCGCTGTCGTTGCCGACAGCAAGGCCCGTGGTGCGTTCGAAGAGTGCCTGCACGTCGTTGCGCATCGTTCCAAAACCCCCGTTTCGCTGTGTCATATTTGGCATCTTCGCGTTGCGCGGGCGTGACGGTTGCGGGTCAATTCGATGACAGGAAATTTGTGTCTCTGTGCCAACTGTCGGCAGGCTTCTGTTTTGACGGCAGTATTGTCCGAATTGTCACGTGATCGTCACAGTCACCGGGCAATTAGCCGCGCGTGCCCCTGAACATCGGGGCAAAAAGGCGCGGGGGCCATGCAGCGGATCGACATCTTCCTGACCAGCGAACTCTCCGGGGGGCTCGCCGCCTTCCGGCATGACGACTTCGATGTCGTGCTGCACCGCTGGAGCGACTTTGCCGAGCTTCCGCTGCTGGAAGGCGCGCTCTGGCTCTTTATCGACTGGGTGCTGCCGGAAATGTCGGGCCTTGAACTGTGCCGCCGCCTGCGCGCCGATCCGCTGACGCAGACCGCGCACGTGACCATGGTGCTTGAGGAAGACAACCAGGAGGATCGCAAGCGCGCGCTGCGCATGGGCGCGGACGACTATATCGTCGGCCCGCTAACCCGCGCGACGCTGCTGGATCGCGTGCTGGGCGCCAATATCGGCGAACAGGAAAGCACCGGCCTGCGCGTGCTGGCGCAAGGCGAACTGACGGTGGACGTGGCTGCGTTCCAGGCCCGCTGGCAGGGCAAGCCGATCTCGCTGATGCCCAACGAACTGCGCTTGCTGCGCTATTTCATCGAGCATCCCGGCCGCGTGTTCACCCGCACCCAGCTGATCGCCGCGCTCGGCAAGCAGGAACCGGCGGTGGACGAGCGCACCGTGGACGTCTGGATCGGCCGCCTGCGCCGCGCGCTCAAGGGCGTGGGTGCCGGCAATCCGCTGCGCACCGTGCGCTCGTTGGGGTACGTCTTCGACACGGTGTGAGCGGGGCTCACGCGCCGAGCTTGATCTTGCCCCGCGCTATCTTGCGGAAGACCTCGGCCGGATAGAACTCCTGATTGTCGCCCCAGTAGGTTTCGCCGGCGACATCCCATTTTTCGAGCGACCAGATCACGGTGTGATCGGTGTAGCCGGTGAACACCAGACCGGGTTCGATGGTCCCGGTCGCGGTGATCCGGCGGCCCATGGTATCGGTGCCTTCGAAGATCACGCGGCTGGGTCCGAAGTGGCCGTATTCGAGCACGGTGCGCTTGCCCGATGCGAGTGACGCCATGACGCCGTCCCGCATCAGAAAGCCGCCCATGGTCTGCACTTCGCGGGCCTTGCCGATACAGAGCGTCAGGAAGCTGCCGCTCTCGCCGATGCCCCAGAAATAACCGCCGGTCGGCCAGTGCTCGGTGTCGTAGGGGCCGGACGAACAGTCCCGCATGGACCAGCAATCGATCGGATAGAGTTCGCCGCCCCGCCGGATCGTGCCGGTCATCCGGCCCGGCTGCTCGATATGATAGGCGGCGGTCTTCGCCTGATCGGGATCGCCGGTTTCCATCCGGTGATGCCGGCCCACGGCTTCCCACAGCAGGTCCATCCGGAACCCGTCGCGGTCGTAATCGATCTTGTACCGGTTGAGCGGTTCCAGAACCCTGACGGAGAGCGAATTGCGGGCCGTCACGTCGAACTTCCCGGCGCCCTCCGGGATCGCCTGCAAATGGCTCCAGTTGTAGTAGAGGCAGTTCCACTGCGTGGTTCCGGTGCGATCCCACAGCACCGGGCCGCCGTTCAGCAGGCCCATATTGGGCCGGAAGAAATGCTGGATCAGGCCGTGAATGCCGCGTTCGGGGATCGAGACGGAGAACCAGCTGTTCTCGTTCCAGTAGGGATTGTCGTCAGCGCCGTCGCTGAAGCGGTCGGCGGCGGGGAATTCGGTCACCTGTCACATTCTCCGGTCTCGAATGGCGAGCAGGATCTCTCTGTGCGCATTGGCCGGTCAGGCGAACGCATGCCCGGGAAGGCTGTCTTGACCATGCGGGCAGCGCCGCCGGATCGGGCTCGACCTGCCGGAAGGCGCGTTCGTACTGCGGATCCCGTGAGGACGGAGGCAATCTTGGACAGAATAGCAAGGCTGGAAGCCATCGAGGACATCCGCGCCCTCAAGGCGAAGTACTTCCGGTGCATGGACTGCAAGCTGTGGGACGAGCTGGCCTCCGTTTTCACCCGCGACATGACCGTCGTGACCCCGGCGGGGGACATCTATTCGGAAGGCGGGGCGAACTATGCCGCCAGTCTTCGGCACAGTCTGGAGCACGCAGTGTCGTGCCATCAGGGGCTGACGGCCGAGATCGAGATCGTCGATGCGGCGAATGCCCGCGCGATCTGGGCGATGCAGGACGTGATCGAATGGGAGGATCGCCATCCCCGGCAGGGCTGGAAGCGCATCCTCGGGCGCGGTCATTATCACGAGACCTACCGCCGCGAAGACGGTGCGTGGCGCATAGCGACCCTGAGCCTGACGCGGCTGCGGCTCGATATCGAATGGCCGGAAGACGGCGCTCCTCTGCGCGGGGAATAAACGGGCGCTTATTTCTTCTTTTTCGTCGTCGCTGCGGCGGCTGGTTTCGCGCCGGGGCAGGCCCATGCCTTGCGCGTTGCTGCATAGACTTGCGAGGAGGCGGAGGCGTTGCGGGTCTCCGGATTGTCGCGCAAGTAGGCGACCGTGACATCCTTGAGCTGGCTGATCGTCACGTCCGGCGGGATGCAGCTCTTGAGCTTGGCGGCCTCCCGCGTGGTGTTGAAGGCATCGACCGCGCCGGTGATATAGGCGAGGCACTGATAGGCGCTCTCGACATAGCCCTTGTCGCCCTTTTCGGCGGTGCAGACGTCGTAGAGTTCATTGCCGCTGTAAAACCCCGCATCGGCGGCCACGGGGATCAGCCCGAAAGGCACCACGGCGGCGATGCAGGCCAGGTATCTGGGTTTCATGCGCGAGTCTCTCCAGCCAAGGTGCAAACACTTGAGGCAAATGGAGAGCCCGTCAATAACCGCTCTGCGGCGATGGCATCCGACGGCGCGGAAAATGCGGCCACCGAATGATAGACAGAGCATGATCCGCTTCCGTTTGAACGGATCATGCTCTGCTTGCACCTCACGGCGCGGGTGGACCTGTCAGCCGCCCAGCAGGCCGGAAGTCTGGGCCAGCAGCCAGAGGCCGATCACCAGGAACAGCAGCGCGGCCACCGTGCGGACCATGCCCAGCGGAACGCGTTTGATAAGCGCATCGCCAAGGAACACGGCGGGCACATTGGCGATCATCATGCCCAGCGTGGTGCCGGCCATGACCGGCAGAACGCTCTGGAATCGGGCGCCCAGTGCGATCGTGGCGATCTGCGTCTTGTCGCCCATTTCGACCAGAAAGAAGGCGATCGCGGTCGTCAGGAAGGGGCCGAAGCGGCTGGGCTTGGGCGCTTCGTCATCGTCGAATTTGTCGGGAACCAGCGTCCAGGCGGCCATGGCGATGAAGCTGAAGGCAATCAGGTAGCGGAACCAGTGGCCCTGAAGGAAGGCAGCGGCCTGTTCGCCGACCAGCGCGGCGAGGAAGTGATTGGCCAGCGTCGCCACGAAAATGCCGCCGACAATTGGCCAGGGCCGCTTGAAACGCGTGGCAAGGAGGATGGCGAGCAACTGGGTCTTGTCGCCGATCTCGGCGAGTGCGACGACGGCGGTCGACGTGAGCAGGGCTTCCAAGGCGAATTCTCCGGGCCGGGCGACAGACAAGACAATAGCGCGGCAGAACCCGCCCGGCCGGACGGAGCTGCAACGCCATTGGTCTCGCCCGGACTGGTCCGAAATCGTTCGGTCCGTCCTCCTGTGCGCCACGGTCTCTCGACCAAGTATGTTGACGACAGGTCCCGCGCGGGAAACGCGGGCGGCTACTCCCCAGATGACGCCCCGCCCTTACCCGGGGGCGGGCGTGGAGGCAAAAGAAAAAAGAGGGCGGGAAAAAGAGGGCCCGGTCGCGATGCTCGCGGCCGGGCCCTTCAAGGATAGTCCGGAGGGTCAGGGTCCTCCGGGTGAGAGAAGCGATCAGAACTTGGCCGAGGCCGAGATCGTGAAGACGCGGCCGAGGTCGTAAGTATTGTAGTCCACCCGGCCGTCTTCCATTTGCTGGTATTCCTGATGGCCGCGACCGGTGAGGTTGCGGCCCTCGAACTTCAGCTCGATTTCCTTGTTCTCGGAGAGCCTGATGCCCTGCCGCACCACCAGATCGATGGTGAGGCCCGGATTCTCGACCACGTCCGGCTGGCCGGAGTTGGCCAGACCGCGGCTGACCGCGCGCTTGCTGGCGTAGTTGAACAGCAGCGTCTGCTGCGAAAGGTGGTCGGTGTCTTCCAGCCCGATCTGCACGTTGCCGATATGCTTCGACTGACCGGTCAGCGGGGCGCCGTTCATGAAGTAATCGGTGGCGAGCGAGGTGGCGGTACCGGCGCCGTAGATGCGCACGGTATCGGTATCGGAGACCTTCAGTTCCGACTTGGTGAAGGTGTAGTTGCCGATGAGCAGCAAGCGGCGCGTCTCGAAGAACTTGCCCATGCTTTCGAGGCGTACGTACTTCTGCGCTTCCAGTTCGACGCCGTAGAGGTTGGCCTTGGGCGCGTTGCCGTAGGACGTGATGAAGCTCTCCGAACCGGTCAGGAACGATTCGATCGGCTTGTTGATGCGCTTGAAGAACCCGCCAAGCGACACGCGCTGTTCGGGCGCGAAGTACCACTCCCACCGCGCCTCGGCATTATAGAGCTGACTGTCCACGAGGAACGGGTTGCCCTGATACGTGCGGTTGGTGTCGGGATCGAAGTACGGTTGATAGAGCAGCTCGCGGAACTGCGGGCGGGCGATGGTCTTGGACGCGCTGGCGCGGACCTGCATGCCGGGCTGGACTTCGTAAGTCAGCGTCAGCGCGGGCAGGAAGTACTCGTTCTTGAGGTCGGTGGGCTGCGAAGCGGCCTGGCCAACCGGGCGCAGGATCGTCGAAAGCTTGGCGTATTCCCAGCGCACGCCAAGGTCGAAGCTCAGCGCGTCGGTGATCTCGCCGTCCAGCTTGCCGTAGAAGGCGTGGTTGAGCAGCCGCGAATCGAACACCGAAGTCGCCGCATCGGGTTCGCGCAGTTCGAGGCCGTAGTTCACGCCGTTGTCGATCAGGTTCCAGGTGCCCGGCTGCAGCAGCACGTCAAGGCGCAGCAGGCCGAAGTTCGAGATCTGGTTCTGGTCGCCATAGGCATAGACGCCCAGCGAACGGCGGGAGTTGGTGCGCGAGTTGATCTGGTAGGAATAGCCTACCGTGCCCGTCCAGCCCGGCACGAACATGTGGCTAAGGTCGGCCCCGGCGGACCACACGTTCTCGTTTAGGCGCGAGAAGGTGATGGTCGTCGGCTCCTGGTTGCCATTGCCCAAACGGTTGACGAAATCGGCACCGAACTGGTCGGTGTCGGTATTGGTGCGCAAGTATTCGGCGGTGATTTCGAACGGGGCGAGGCGCTTGGAGTTGGCGTAGCCGGCGCGCACATCGATCGTGGTGTTGTCGGCCGGCTTGAACTCACCGACGAACTGGGTGTCGATCAACTGGCGTTCGTACCACGCCGTGGTCTGGTTCATGTAATCGGCCTGCGCGTTGTTCTCGCGGTGGCCGATGCGCAGGCCCGTGTGCTTGTCGGTGTCGTGAATGTACACGTTGGTCCAGCGGATCGAGTTCTCACCCCATTCCAGACCAAGGCCCAGCAGGGCATTGCCGACAATGCGGTTGTCGGTGTTCACGGCAGTAAAATCCTCGAACAGCTGCTGGGACGTCAGCCCCTGCGCGCGCTGCTGGGTGATCTGCTTGGTCTGCGTCTTGTTCGAGTACCCGGCCGCGCCGATCACGCCGAGAGTACCCCAGCCGAGATCGAACTTGGCGCCGGCCGACAGGTCCGCAGACCAGTTCGGCTGGGTATGGTCGACCCGCTGGATCACCGCGTTGCGGCCGTTGACCAGCAAACCGCCCAGCTGCTGGGCCAAGTCGCTGGTGGGATTGATGACCTGATCGCTGTTGAAATAGTCCTGCAGGGCCGAGGGGATCGAACGGTTGCCGTTGTCCCAGCCCGTCCAGTCGGTCTTCGAGCCGTAATACGTGTAGCTCAGCTGGTTGGTCGTCTCGGTGTCCCAGCCGATGCCGCCGCCGATTTCCAGGAAGTTCTTGTCCGGAATCGCCTTGGTGGTGAGGTTGATCACGCCGCCGCCGAATTCACCCGGGAAGTTCGCCGAATAGCTCTTCTGCACGAGCGAGGACGCCACGATGCTGGTCGGGAAGAGGTCGAGCGGGACCACGCGCTTGAGCGGTTCGGGGCTCGGCAGGGGGGAGCCGTTGAGCAGGGCCAGCGAATACCGGTCGCCAAGGCCGCGCACATAGACATAGCCGTTGCCGACCACCGACAGACCGGTGACGCGGCCGAGCGCGCCGGCAATGTCGCCTTCGCCGGTGCGGGCGATTTCCTCGGTGGAAAGGACCGAGATCACCTGCGGCGCGGTGCGCATCGCGTTGCGGCTGCGCTGGCCGGTGACGATGATGGCGCCGCCGGGCACCGAGATTTCGGGAGCCTGGCCTTCCGCGTCGGCTTCGGTTTCAGCCGATGCGGAGGGCGGGGCGGGGCTCTCGGGAGCGGGAGGTGTGCTGCTGTCCTGTGCCCACGCCAGCGACGGCGTGAGGATCGTGGTGGAAAGCAGCAGCAACGAGGCGAGCCGCGGCTTGGTCATGTCTGGTCCCCCTGGAACGCGTAGGATGTCGTTGAGGCTTTGGAGTGTGACAAAGGGGGCGGCCCGCGATGGACCACCCCCCGAAGTCACGGGTGGCCCGTTCAGGTCGTCGGCAGCGAGGTGCAGCTGGCGTTCGAACCGAAGTTGGCGGTCGAGTTGTCGCAGGTCCAACCCTTGTACCAGGTGTCCGAAGCGTTCGCGACGGCGCCGATGTAGGCGACGTTGTCGAAGAAGCTGGAGAGCGTGGTGAGGTTGGCGTAAGCGGTGCGGGCACTCTCGTTCGCGCCGTTGACGAAGGTGCTCGTCAGCGTCGAGGTGAAGGTGTCGCTGTTGTTGGTGCCTGCGGCGAACATGGACTGGGCGGTGCCGGCGGCATAAGTGCCGGTGTCCAGATACTTCGTCGCGTTGCAGGTCATGACCACCGAATTGGCCGTGAACGTGGCTTGATCTGCCGGATTCGCGCCCGAACCGTTGACGCGGATGCACTCGTTGTTCGGCGTGTAGATGATGCCGTTGACCAGCGCGATGTCGGCGTTGCCGCGGATCAGCAGCGAGGCCTTGTCATTGCTGTCGTTGTTCGAGCTGGCCGAAGGCTGGATCATCGTGAAGTTCGCGATGGTCGTCTTCTGGCGGGGGAACTGCGCTTCGAAACCGTCGGAGTCGGCTTCGACCAAGGCGTCGCCGCCGCCATTGCGCTGGAGCAGCAGGACGTACTGGAAGGCGCCCTGGAGGCCGGTGTCGATATCAAGGCTGTCATCGTCGGCGTTGACCGAGATGTAGTGCTTGAAGTTCACCGCGCCGCCGAAGAACTCGGCGCCGTCGTCCGAACTGTTGACCGACTGGAAGTAATCGAGCGTGGTACCGGTGCCGACGCCTTCGGCGGTCAACGACTGGAGTTCCTTGCCGTTGCCCAGGATGAAGCCCGAGTAGCGGATCTGCACGTACTTCATGGCGCCGGCGCTGTAGGTGTTGTCGCTGCCGCCGAAGACGGCCTTGTTGGCCGAGCCTTCGGTGTCGCGTTCGCAGGTGCCGTTGCCGGTCGGAGTGGTGGCGGCAGCGCCGTAGTTGCAATCCGTCACCTTGCCGCGGCCAAGTAGCACGACGCCGCCCCACTGGCCCTGCGACGAATCGTCGTTCGTGCCGACGACATTGTCGCGGCTGGTGAAGATGATCGGCTTGGTGGCGGTGCCGACAGCGTTGATCTTGTTGCCGCGGTTGACCGCAAGCCAGGCCGGCTCGGCAGAGTTTTCGCCGTAAACGATCACGCCCGGATCGATCGTCAAGGTGACGTTGGTATCCGCCGAGAGGACCTTGCTCTTGCAGCTGGCGGTGGTGGTCGTGAACGTCGCCGAGGCCGTCGGCGCCGCAAAGCCGCCGTCGCAGCCGACGTCGACGCGACCATTGAGGCGGTAGATTACGCCGGTAACCTTGGGAAGCGTGGCGTTGACGTCAACCAGCGCCGGCAGCGTGCAGACGCGCCAGCTGCCCTGCGGGACGGTGAGGACGCCGCTGTCGGTCAGGCCGCCGGTGGCGTTGAAGCTGGGGCAGCTTGCCGCCGCAACGACGGTGCCCGGCGTGGGTGTCGGCGTGGGCGAGGGGGTTGGCGTCGGATTGTTGATCACGATGCTGCCTGCGCCCGGCGAGGAGATGTCGTCGGCACCGCAACCGGCGAGAGCAAGAGCGCTGCACCCAAGCAGCATGCCATGAATAGTCTTCACGTGAATTTCCCCCCTTGGACAGGTCGGTACGAAACGGCGAGTCCGTTTTCGTTGTCAGGGGCGTGTAGGTTGATGAAGTGACACTTTGTTGGCGTCACGGTGACAGAAATATACCGATTGATGACCGTGATATGACAATTGCTGTGCGATGCAGGCGCGCAGCGGCCTCGAAGGGACGGCGACTCGCGATTGTCCGGACGCTTCATGCGTTAATTGCAGTTTTATGACACTTACGTCATTTTCTTGCGGAGTGCCGAATTGCGGCGGATGTTGCTCTCAATCAACATATCCGTCCGGGAGAAGAATCATGTCGCTCGTCGCTGCATTTGCTTCGGTTCTGCTGGCTCAGAGCCCCGCTGCGCTGGCTACGGACCTGCCTACGCACGACACTGTGGATGTCGCTTATCAGGACCTCTCGCAGGGCCGTGCCGACGCCGCGCTGCGCAAGCTGGAGGCCAATGGCGCCGCCCATTCGGACGATCCGGCCACGCTAATCAACCTCGCCGCCGCCTATGCCGCCACGGGTCGCACCGACAAGGCCTTGATCAGCTACCGTGCGGCCATCGTCAGCCCTCAGCGGTATGACTTGCAACTGGCCGATGGGACCTGGGTGGACTCGCGCGCGGCGGCTCGCATGGCGATGCAACAGATGCTTCGCGCCAATGCGCAAGCCGCGCGCTGAGGCCTGAAAAGCGCCGTTTTCTTGCATTCTGTCTGGCGGGCCGGGCCCCGGATCGTGCACTGTGGACGGTGCAGGATCGGGTGTAGGCGGAACGCGTGCCCTGACGTATAGTTCGCTCGCCCGTGCGGGTGGGGTCGGGGGAAATCTGCATATCTCCTGACGCTGCGCGGAGCGCGACGGCCCCGTGCAAGGCTGGTGACAGGTACCTCTGGCGGGAGGTGGATCGAGGGGCGGAACCCGGGTAGGGTCGTCTTCTCGTCACACTCTTGTCATCTGGACGGCGCACTGGGCCCTCATACGGAGGGCAATGGTGATTCGACTCGTTCAGGTTCAGGTCCGTGCGTTGCGCGGTGTTCTTTCGGTTTTTGCCGGTGCGTTCGGCATGTTTGCCGCCACCGCTGCGCAGGCGCAGCAGGTGACGCGCGCCGATCCGGCTGGTTCTGGCCCGATTGTGGCAGCTCTTGGATGGTTGCAAGGCACGCTGCTGGGCAATGTCGCCACCGCGGTTGCGGTCATGGCAGTCGCCGCTGTGGGCTTCATGATGCTGACGGGCCGCATGAACTGGCGCTTCGGCGCGACGGTCATCATCGGCTGCTTCGTGCTGTTCGGCGCCGGGGCGATCGTTTCCGGCATCCAGTCGGCGGCAGGGTAAGGGGCGTTTGATGAGCCTGGCGCGCTTCCCGGTCCATCGGGCACTCACCCGCCCGCAGATGTTCGCGGGGGTGACGTTCACGTTCTTCATCATCAATGGCCTGGTGACGACGGAGATCTTCCTCATCACCAAGAGCTTCTGGGCTCTGCCGGCGGCGCTGGCGATTCACGGCGTCGGCTATGTCGCCTGTCTTCGCGAGCCGAGGATTTTCGATCTCTGGCTTGCCAAGGTCAGCAAGTGCCCGCGCGTGCCGAACTGGCAGCGCTGGGGCTGCAACAGTTACGCGCCCTGAGCGCGTGACGGGGGGAAGCGGTACGATGTCGGGGAAGAGGAAATCGGGCCTGAAAGGTTGGGGGGCCAAGGAGATGCTGGTCGGTGACCGGCTGCCTTACCAGTCCTTCGTGGACGAGAACGTGGTGCTTCTGCGCGACGGTTCGGTCATGCTCTCGCTGGTGGTGCCGGGCCTCGCGTTCGAGACCGCCGACAGCGAGGAACTGAACGCCCACGTTGCCACGCGCGAAGTGCTGCTGCGCTCGTCGCTCGATGCCCGCTTCGTGCTGTACCACCATGTGATCCGCCGCCGCGTCGAGATCGCCATGGACGGCCAGTTCGACGATCCGCTCGCCGCGCATATCGACGCCCGCTGGAAGGTGCGCACGGGTTCCGGCGCGCTGTTTGTCAACGACCAGTTCATCACGCTGGTCCGCCGCCCCGCGCGCGGCAAGGCGGGCTGGGCGGACAAGCTTTCCCGCTTCATGAGGAACAAAGGGAAGGCGCCCGCCGAAGCTGACGTGGCCGATGTGCGCGCGCTGCGCTCGGCAGCGACGGCGATGGTCGCCTCGCTCGGCTCCTACGGCGCGCGCATCCTTGGCGATTACGAGGGCGGTGCGGGCAACTGTTCCGAAGTTCTCGAACTGCTCTCGGCGCTCTACAATGGCGAAATGCGCCCGGTGCGCCGCCCGGTCGAGGGCACCGACCTTGGCCACATGCTGCCCTATCGCCGCGTGAGCTTCGGCATGGACGCGCTGGAACTGCGCGGCGCCGAAGGCTCGGGCTTCGCCTCGCTGGTGAGCCTGAAGGACTATCCGGATTCGACTTCGCCGGGCCTGACCGACGCACTGTTGCGTCTGCCGACCGAACTGGTGCTGACCGAGACATATGCGCCGTGCGACCGCCAGATCGCCCGCGAACGCATTGACCTTGCGATCCGCCGCCTGCGCTCGGCGGACGAGGAAGCCATGGCCGAACGGCGCGAGATGTCCGCCGCGCGCGATGCGCTCGGCACCGGCGCGGTGGGCTTCGGGGACCATCACCTCTCGGTTTTGGTGCGCGCGCCGTCGCTGGAAGGGCTGGACGACGTCACGGCCTCCTGCGCCGCCGCGCTGGCCGATGCCGGTGCCGTCGCGGTGCGCGAGGATGTGAACATGGAGCCCGGCTTCTGGGGCCAGTTCCCCGGTAACGAGGCGATGATCGTGCGCCGCGCGCTGATTTCCAGCGCCAACATGGCCTGCTTCGGCTCGCTGCACGGTTTCGCGATGGGGCAGGCAGGTGGCAACCACTGGGGCGACGCGGTCACGCTGCTCGCCACCACCAGCGCGACGCCGTTCTTCTTCAATTTCCACCAGGGCGATCTCGGTAACTTTACCGTTATCGGTCCGTCGGGCTCCGGCAAGACGGTGGTCATGAACTTCCTGGCCGCGCAGGCGCAGAAGTTCAGCCCCCGCACCGTGCTGTTCGACAAGGATCGCGGCGCCGAAGTGTTCCTGCGCGGCATTGGCGGCACCTACAGCCGCGTCGCTGCCGGGCACCCGACCGGCTTCAATCCGCTCTCGCTGCCCGACACCGCCGCCAACCGCGCTTTCCTGCGCGACTGGCTGGGCGTGCTGCTGGAAGCCAAGGGCCCCGAGGAACTGGCGATGATCGCCGGCGCCGTCGATGCGGCCTATCACAACGATCCCTCGCTGCGCCGCCTCTCGCATTTCCGCGAACTGCTGGCCGGTGCCCGCCGTCCCGAGCCCGGGGACCTTGGATCGCGCCTCGATGCGTGGATTCAGGGCGGCGAGCACGGCTGGCTGTTCGACAACCAGCAAGACCGGCTCGACCTGTCCGCCCGCGTACTCGGCTTTGACATGAGCGCGCTGCTGGAAAGCCCGCGCCTGCGCACGCCGGTCATGATGTACCTGTTCCACCGCATCGACGAGCGTCTCGACGGTGAGCCGACGATGATCCTCATTGACGAGGGCTGGAAGGCGCTCGACGACGAAGTCTTCGCCGCGCGCATCCGCGACTGGCTGAAGACGCTGCGCAAGCGCAACGCATTGGTCGGTTTCGCCACCCAGTCGGCGCGGGACGCGCTGGACAGCAAGATCGCGACGGCACTGGTCGAACAGACCGCGACGATGATGTTCATGCCCAACGCCCGCGCGCGCTATGAGGATTATTGCGAGGGCTTCGGACTCTCGCAGCACGAATTGGACGTCATCAAGACGCTGCCCGCGCATTCGCGCTGCTTCCTGATCCGCCAGTCCGATGCCTCGGTGGTGGTGCGCCTTGATCTCTCGGGCATGCCCGAAGTGCTGACGGTGCTGTCGGGCCGAGAGAGCACGGTGCGCAAACTGGACCAGCTGCGCGAACGCTACGGCGATGCGCCCTCGGCGTGGTATCCGCTGCTGACCGGCTTCCAATGGCCCGGAGAATTCGAGGAAGGCGAGCACGATGCCGCCTGGGGCCAGGCGGCGGAGTAAGGCGGATGAGCGCCGCCTGCGAGCAACTCACCGAACTGGCCTCTCAGGGCGTCGCCCCGGCGCTCCGCGCGGTCGATTGCGTGTCCAACGAGATGGCGGCGGCTGCTTTCGGCCGCCTGTTCGGCGCCAACGGGGCGATGGCCCCGGTGCTGATCCTCGTCCTGACGCTCTATATCGCGTTCCTCGGCTTTTCGCTGCTTTCGGGCCGGTCGAGCCTCAGTGTCTCGGCGCTGACGCCGCGCATGCTGACGATCGGCTTCGTGCTGACGTTTGCGACGAGTTGGATCGCCTACCAGAGCGTGGTCTGGAACCTTGCCATCGGTGGGCCGGACTGGATCGCAGGCGCGGTGATGGGGGCCAAGGGATCGGCCACGCAGATCTTCGGAGACCGCATCGATATCGTCTTCAATGCCATTGCCGAGGCCTCGCAGGCCGCGACCCAGAGCGGCGGTGAAGCGGCTCAGGGAGCCGCCCAAGGCGCCGCTGCTGCGGGTGCAGGCGCTGCCAAGACCGCAGTGGCAGCCGGAGGGGCGGGCCTGTTCTCGCCCGACAGCGTCATGTGGATGGGCGCGCTCCTGCTGCTACTCGGGACTGTGGGCGTACTGTTGACGGCCCGCATCGCGCTGGGCGTGCTGGTCGCGCTTGGGCCGATTTTCGTGCTCCTCGGCCTGTTCGGCGGTACGCGCGGACTGACCGCCGGCTGGCTGCGCGGCGTTGCGCTGACGGCGATGACCCCGCTCTTCGTCGTGCTGGGCGGCGGGATCACGCTGGAACTGCTGGTGCCGATCGTCTCGTCGCTAGTGAAAGGCGCGGAAATGGGCGAGATCGATGGGCGCGCGGCCATGGCGCTGTTCGTGGTCGCCGCCGTCCATCTCGCGCTCATGGGCATGGTGCTGAAAGTCGCGGGCAGGCTGGTTTCCGGTTGGCGGGTGTTCGGCCTGGCCGACAATGAGCAGGCGAGGGGCCGGAGCGACAGCGGCGCACAATCGGCTTCGGCGCCCATGCCCTCGGTTCAGGTTCAGCCTTTCGCACCCGCTTCGGCGCAGGGACGGGCCCCGGCGATTTCCGCCGCCAGCGCGGCGGCCATGGTGGCGGCTTCGGGCGGCGAGGGTGGTTCGGCTACGCATTCAAGCGACCGGCGCACGGTGATCACACAAGTTTCGGGGGGCGGGATCGAGCCGCTGGCGCAAGGCGCGGCGGCGCGCGCGCGCGGCATCGGCAGCCGGTTCCGCAGCGCCTCCAACGATACGTCGAGGGACATCGGCCGCACGGCCGCAGGAAATACCGGCTCCGGGCCGGCGAAGGAGAAGTCGTGATGATCCGCCGCAAGGCCCATGCCCTCGCCGCGACCGCAGCCCCGGTGCTTCTTGCCCTGGCGGCCCCCGCTCTGGCGGACGAGCGCCTCGTGAGCCACGCCTACGCAGATAACGAGGTGGTGCGCATCGACGGACGGACCGGCGTGCAGGCGACCATCGCTTTCGGCAAGAACGAAGCGATCGAGAACGTGGCGGTCGGCAATTCCCAGACCTGGCAGATCACGCCCAACAAGCGCGCCGACCTGCTGTTCGTGAAGCCGCTGGAACCTGCCGCGCGCACCAACATGACGGTGGTGACCAACCGCCACACCTATTTCTTCGACCTCGTCGCCTCGCCCAAGTCGCGGCCGCTCTACATGCTGCGCTTTACCTACAAGGACGAGCCGGTCGAGACGGCGGCGCCTGTGCCTGCCGCGCTGGCTTCGCTCGATTCGTCGGAACGGGCGATTGCGGAAGGCGATCCGCTGGCGATGCCTTCGGACGCGGCGGCGCTGAACTTTGCGTGGAAGTCGGCCGGTGTCGCCAAGCTGCTGCCCGCCCGCGTCTACGACGATGGATTGTCGACGTATCTGCTCTGGCCGGCAAACACGGCTGTCCCGGCGATCCTCGTGCAGGACGAGAAGGGTGACGAAGGCCCGGTGAACTATGCCGTGCGCGGCCAGACCATCGTTATCGGTGAAGTGCCCCGGCTGATCATCCTGCGTTCCGGCAAGTCCAGCGCGACGCTGGAAAACAACCGCGCGGCCATGCCAGCTGCGGCTCCCGTTCCGGCCGCCGCCGCAGTTGCGGCCAATACGGCCGGCACCGCTCCTACTGCCGCTTCGTCTCTGGGGAACTGACACATGGCGCCCAATTCCTCGCCCAAATCCTCGTTACGCGAACGGATCGCGCCCACCACCGCCACCGATCCGCGTGACGGGCAGGGCGCAGAGGTCATCGATCTCACCAGCCGCAACGTCCTGCCGCGCGTCACCCAGCGCAAGAAGGCGGACGGGCTGGGTCTGGCTGCCGGTGTCGTGTTCGTCATGGCTTTGGGCGGACTGACGCTGTGGTCGATGGACTCGGTGCGCAAGGCGCCGGCTTCGACTTCCGCGCCGCAGGCCGCCGTCGTGCCGCAGCCTGCTGCGACCCCCGCAATCGCGGCGCCGCAGCCGGCTCCCCAGCCTCAGGCGACTCCGTCACCGCTTCCCGCCCCGGCCCCGGCACCCGTTCTTGCCGCCGCGCCCGGCGCTGCCACGGCGACCGCCGCCAATCCCTATGCGACGCCGACCGTGGTCTTCGACGTCGGTAGCGGCACCGGGGTCCCGCAGCTCGCGGGCCCGGCCGGTGAGGGCAAGTCCGGCGGCAATGCCAATGACGATTTCGCCGCGCGCATCGGCGGCTCGGGCTCCACGGCGACGGCCTCGCGCACGTTTGACCCTGCGACTACGGTCACGCAGGGCACGCTGATCCCGGCCGTGCTGGAGACCGCGATCGATACCGACGTTCCCGGCTATGTCCGCGCCATCGTCTCGACCGATGTGCGTAGCTTCGATGGCAAGCGCGTGCTGATCCCCCGTTCCTCGCGCCTGATCGGGCAATACAAGAGCGGCCTCACGGCGGGGCAGAAGCGCGCCTATGTGATCTGGAGCCGGTTGATCCGCCCGGACGGCGTCTCGGTCAATCTCGGCTCGCCGGCCATTGCCTTCGGCGGCGAGACCGGCCTGCCGGGCAAGGTCAATTCGCATTTCTTCGAGCGGTTCGGTTCGGCGATGCTGCTTTCGGTCGTGGGAGGCCTGTCCACCATCGCGTCGAGTGGGGCGAGCGTCGTGGTTGGCGGCGGCCAGTCGGCAGCGGCGGCCGCTATCCAGCAGACCGGCAGCGTTGGACCGACCATACGCGTGCGTCAGGGGGAACCGATCCGCGTGTTTACCGCCAAGGACCTCGATTTCAGTCAGGCTCAGTGACCAAGCATGGCGGACGTTCTTTCGCTTCAGGGCGCACAGGCGCCGACGGGCCCGACCATGACTGAGGGCGTGTCGCCGCATCAGGCCGCGCCGCGCAGCGTCTATCTTGACGCCTATCTCGCGCCGCTGCGGCCCTGGCTCGACCGGGAGACGGTGACCGAGATCCTGATCAACCGCCCCGGCGAGATCTGGGTCGAGGATGCCGAGCACTCGGGCATGCAGCGCGTGCTTCTGCCCGAGATGGACGACCGCCTGCTCCAGCGCCTCGCCGAGCAGGTGGCGCGGATCAGCCATCAGGGCATCAACCGCGAGCATCCGCTGCTCTCGGCCACGTTGCCGGGGTACGGCGGCCAGTCCGGTGCGCGTATCCAGCTTGTCGGGCCGCCAGCGACGCGGGCGAACTGGGCCATGGCGATCCGCCGCCATCGGTTGCTCGAACTCCCGCTGGATGCTTACGATCGCGGTCCGATCACGCCTCCGGTCGAAGAGCCGACGCCCGATCCGATGGCCGAGCCTATCGCCTTCCTGCGCGATGCGATCCGTCGTCGCCGCACGATCCTGATCTCGGGCGGTACGTCCACCGGCAAGACGACGTTCCTCAATGCCATGCTCGGCGAAATTCCCGCGCATGAGCGTGTGGTTCTGGTCGAGGATACCGCCGAACTGCATCTGCCCGGTGCGAATGGCGTGGGCTTGATCGCCGTGAAGGGCGAACTGGGCGAGGCGAAAGTTTCGGCCAACGATCTCCTGCAAGCCGCGCTGCGTTTGCGGCCCGACCGTATCGTGCTGGGCGAGCTACGCGGCACCGAGACGGTCTCGTTCCTGCGCGCGATTAATACCGGCCATCCGGGTTCGTTCTCGACCGTTCACGCCAATACACCGCGCGGTGCGCTGGAACAGATCGCGCTGATGTCGATGCAGACGGGTATTGGCCTTACACGGGCCGAGACGCTGGAATATGCGGCTTCGGTGATCGACATCGTCGTCCAGCTGGATCGGCAGGACGGCAAGCGCGGCATCAGCCAGATCGCCGAAAGCGCGAGCCTGCTGAGCTGACGTTCCTCCCCTGCAAGGGGAGGTGGCAGCCCGTCAGGGCTGACGGAGGGGTGTAACGCTCTTGACGTGGCGCCCGGCCGAGGGGCTGACACCCCTCCACCACCCTTCCTTCGACAAGCTCAGGATGAGCGGGGGCGGTCCCCCTCCCCTTGCAGGGGAGGAATGAGGGGGCTCAATCGACGATCGCCAGTCCCGCTGGATCGTGAACCTCGCATGCCAGCCCAAGCCAATCGGCCAGCGCCTTGTGATCCTTGGCGACGCCGGGGCTGTAAAGCGGGCGCATCGCCTCGGACAATGTCAGCACAAGCGCCCCGTCCGCGATCCGGATCGAGGTCTGCGAGAGACCGGCTTCGGAGCAGCCCGTCAGGCGGCGGCACAGGCGCACGGCAAGGCCCCAGCCAATCGCCCGGTCGAGGTCTTCCTTGCAGGCAAGGCGGTCGAACGCTTCATGCACATCGGTCTGGCCGGAATTGGCGAAGACGGTCATCGCCATCATCGCGCGGCCGTGCATGTCGAGGCCGATCCAGCGCTTGCGGAGTGCCCAGGTCATGGCTTCTTCGGTGCGCAAGTTCGGCTCGGTGCGCATCGCGGCCAGTGCCAGCAAGCCGGAGGCTTGACGCAACTGGCGGTCCTGCGGTTCCTCGCGGCAGACCGGCGCGGTCCACTTCGCCACTTCGACCGCATCGTCGGCCGTGACGCGGGCGCTGGCGGAGAAGCCGGCGACGCTGGCCAGCATCGGATCCTCGGCCTGAACTTCCGCATCGAGCTGTGCGTGGAGCAGGCCTTCGCGCAGGCCCCATGACGAGAACACCAGCTTCGAAGGCTTGATGCGGGTGATCACTTCCACCATCAGCGCCGCCGCGTCGGGAAGCGAGGCAAGGCGCGAACTGGAGATGCGCGGATCGACCTCGCCCAGTTTGCCTCTGGCGAAATCGCGCGCCAGATGCAGCGCTTCGGAGGCGGGAAGTTCGAAGCCGTGCGGATCGTCCACCGGCCAGTCGAGCACCCGCATGGCCTGGAGCGCTAGCGCGCGCCACGATCCGCCGACGATGTAGAGCGGCAGCCCGCGTCCCTGCTCCCAGCCCGCGTTGTGAAGGCCGTTGTGTACGGTTTCGGAGAACTTCGCGGGACCTTCGGTGCGCAAGTCCGGCAGGCGCAGAGTGCCGAAGGGCAGGGTGATGCCGTGCCAGCTTTCGCCCTCGGCAATCTCGACGAGTTCGAGGCTGCCACCGCCAAGGTCGGCAGCAACGCCGCGCGCGCCCGGGAAAGCGGCGATCACGCCGGTGGCGCTGGCGCGGGCTTCCTCCTCGCCCGAAAGCAGGCGCGGGAACAGGCCAAGCGCACGCACGGCGTCAAGGAACGCGGGCCCGTTGCTGGCATCGCGCGCGGCGGCGGTGGCCACGCATTCGACGTTGCGGACGTCGAGCAGGCGCAGCAAGCCGGCGAAGCGCGCCAGCGTGGTGAGCGCGCTGCGCATCGCCTTGTCCGAGATCGCCCCGGTCTTGCCGAGGTCGCGGCCGAGGCGGGCGCTGACTTTTTCATTGAGGACGACAACGGGCGCACGCGGCGGCCCGTTGTAGACGACCATGCGCACGGTATTGGAACCGATATCGATGATCGCCCGCTTTTCGCTTTTGAGGCTTATGCCGATCATAGGAAGGCCAGGCTGATGCCGATCATAGGGGGGCTTTGGACGAATCGCCTTTGAGCCCATTACGGGCGGACGCCCCCCTTATGTCAGATGTTGCCGCGTCTTAGCGAGAGCTTTGGCACCTTCCGTCCACTGGCAAGCGACGCACCGCGCCCGGAAAGCGACGGGTTGGTCATGAAATAGCGGTGGATATTGAAGGGCATGTCCACTTCTCCCACCCGATCGTAACTGCCGTCCGGATGGAGCACCCAGGACTGTTCGGTATCGAGCAGATTGGCCAACATGACCTGATCGAGCACCTGATCGTGCACGGTCTTGTTGGTAATCGGCACCATCACCTCCACCCGGCGGTCCAGATTGCGGCTCATAGCGTCGGCCGAGGTGATGTAGACCTTGGCCTTGCGATTGGGCAGTTCAGCGCCGTTCGCGAAGGCCCAGATGCGGCAGTGTTCGAGGAAGCGACCGATCACCGACTTCACGGTGATGTTCTCCGAAAGCCCGGTGATGCCGGGGCGCAGGCAGCAGATGCCGCGCACCACCAGTTCGATGTCCACGCCCGCCTCACTGGCGGCATAGAGCTTGTCGATCAGGTCAGGGTCGGTCAGCGAGTTCATCTTGGCCCAGATCTGCGCAGGCTTTCCGGCGCGGGCATTGGCAATCTCGCCATCGATGTTCGTATAGAGCGTCGAGCGCAGCGAGATCGGCGAGATCGACAGGCACTCGGTGCCCTTGGGTTCGACATAGCCGGTGATGAAGTTGAACAGGCGGCCGACATCGCGCCCCATCGCCGGATCGGCGGTGAAGTACGACAAGTCGGTATAGATGCGTGCGGTGATCGGGTGATAGTTGCCGGTGCCGAAGTGGCAGTAGGTGCGATACCCTTCGCCTTCGCGGCGCACGATCATCGATGTCTTGGCGTGGGTTTTCCAGTCCACGAAGCCGTAGATCACCTGAACGCCCGCGCGTTCGAGCTGGCTGGCCCAGAGCAGGTTCTGCTCCTCGTCGAAACGGGCTTTCAGTTCGACCACCGCCGTCACCGACTTGCCCTGTTCGGCCGCGGCGATGAGTGCCGAGATGATCCCCGACTGCTTGCCGGCGCGGTAGAGCGTCTGCTTGATCGCGATCACGTCCGGATCGCGGGCGGCCTGGCGCAGGAAGTCGATCACCACCTCGAAGCTTTCGTAGGGGTGCTGGATGACGATGTCCTTCTCGCGGATGGCCGCGAAAATGTCTCCGTCATGTTCCAGGATACGCTCGGGATAGCGGGGGGAATAGGGTTCGAACTTCAGTTCGGGCCGGTCCTCGTCGCAGATCGCCGAAAGGCCGGAGAAGCCGATCAGCCCCTCGGTCTTCATGATAAGCGCCTTGTCGAGGCCGAGCTGGTTGCGCAGCAGCTCCTCGGCCGCCGGATCGAACTTGCCCTGAAGCTGTAGCACGATGACCAAGCCGCGACGGCGGCGCTGGATCGCGGTGCGGTAATAGCGGACCAGATCTTCGGCATCTTCCTCGATCTCGATGTCGCTGTCGCGCAGGATGCGGAATACGCCGTGGCCGTGGAGCGTGAAGCCGGGGAACAATTCACCCGCGTTGCGGTAGATCAGGTCCTCGATCGAGATCCACGCCGCTTCCTCACCGGGAATGCGCACGAAGCGGGGCAGCGGGGCGGGGATCAGCACCATTTCCATGACCGGCGCGTCGTCGGCCATGCGGGTCAGCGAGAACAGGATGCCGATGCCCTGATTGGCCACGAAGGGGAACGGGTGCGCGGGATCGATCGCCTGCGGCGTGATCACCGGCATGACGAGGTCGAGGAAATAGGTGCGCAGCCACGCCTCGCGCTCCGGATCGAGCGTTTCCTCGGCCACGACGCGGATGCCTTCCTCGGCCAGCTGGACTTTCAGCCCGGCCCAGGTTTCCTGCTGGATCGCCTCCAGTTCGAGGACTTTCTCGTGCGTGGTGGCCATCGCCTGCGTCGGGGTGAGCCCGTCGATCGAGATTTCCTCGATCTGGCGGCGGACTTGCCCGGCGATGCCGGCGACGCGCACCATCAGGAACTCGTCGATGTTGCTGCCCGAAATCGAGAGGAAGCGCAGGCGTTCGAGCAAGGGATAGTTCGGATTGGTCGCTTCGGCGAGCACGCGCTCGTTGAAGGCCAGCCAGCTCTGCTCGCGGTTGAAGTAGCGCGCGGGCAGCGTGGTGACGTCCGTCACCGGGCTGCTTTCGCCGGCGGGCTGAGCTTCGTGAATGTCCAGCATGTCCTTCGTTTTCATCCGAGCTTGTAGGCGGGAATTGTCCCCGCGCGGGGAGAGCCCGCAATGGAGCACCCGTGGACCCCCTTGCATGCCACGATGACAGTTTTGCTGCAATCGGGGAGGTCATTTGCGCAATCTAACAAGTTCCCGGCGCCAGACCAATGGAAGATCATTGCAGTGCAGCATTGTTTCAAGCAAAGTCGCACGCGATGATCAAGGCGGCCCTCCACCATCTCACGCGCTACCGTTATTCACGGCGGGTGCGCCTCGGTCCCCAGGTTATACGGCTGCGCCCGGCGCCGCACAGTCGGACGGCAGTGCCGAACTATTCGCTGAAGATCAGCCCGCCCGAGCATTTCCTGAATTGGCAGCAGGATCCGCACGGCAACTGGCAGGCGCGGGTGGTGTTCCCCGATCCGATCGACCACTTCTCGATCGAAGTGGATTTGCTGGCCGAACTGGCGGTAATCAACCCGTTCGACTTTTTCGTTGAGCCTGAGGCCGAGAATTACCCCTTCGCCTATTCGGAAGCGATGGCAGCCGACCTTGCCGCCTATTTCGAGGTGGAGCCGCAGGGGCCGCTGTTCGAGGAACTGGTGGCCAGCCATACCGGCTATGCGGGGCGGACGGTCGATTTCCTTGTCGAGGTGAACCGCCAGCTCCAGCAGCGCATCGGCTATGTGATTCGCATGGAGCCGGGGGTGATGACCCCGGAAGAGACGCTGGGCGTGGGCATCGGATCGTGCCGCGATTCGGCGTGGCTGCTGGTGCAACTGCTGCGCCGGCTTGGTTTTGCCGCGCGGTTCGTCTCTGGCTATTCGATCCAGCTGGTTGCCGACGTGATCCCCAAGGAAGGCCCCAAGGGCGTGCAGGACGACGTGGTCGACCTTCATGCCTGGGCCGAGGCCTATGTACCCGGCGCGGGCTGGATCGCGCTCGACGCCACATCGGGGATGTTCGCGGGAGAGGGGCATATCCCGCTCTGCGCCGCCCCGCACTATCGCTCCGCCACCCCGATCGAGGGCATGGCGGAACCTGCCGAAGTGCAGTTCCAGTTCGAGATGGGCATCAGCCGCATTGCCGAGGCGGTGCGCATCACCAAGCCCTTCACCGAAGAGCGCTGGCAGGCCCTGCTGGACCTTGGCGACAAGGTGGACGCGGAACTGGATGCCGCCGGGGCCAACTTGACGATGGGCGGCGAGCCGACTTTCATCGCCGACAGCGATTTCGAGGCGGCCGAGTGGAACGGCGCTGCCGTCGGCCCGACCAAGGCGGCCTATGCCGACAAGCTGATCCGCCTGCTGCGCGAGAAGTTCGCGCCGGGTTCGCTGCTCCATTACGGACAGGGCAAGTGGTATCCGGGCGAGAGCCTGCCGCGCTGGGGCTTCTCGATCTACTGGCGCAAGGATGGCACGCCGATCTGGCGCGACCCCGCGCTGATCGCGGGTGAAAAGCCGCGCGCCAAGGATGCCGAGGCGGAGCCGGTTCCCACCGTGGATGTCGCCGTGGCGGAAATCCTCCTGCGCGAAACCGCGCGGGGGCTGGGCGTCGAGGATGGTTTCGTCCAGCCGGTCTACGAGGATAGGGGCGAATGGGCGGAGAAGGAGGCCGAGCTTCCGCTCAATGTCACCCCGCTCGATCCCAAGGTCGATGACGAGGAACTGGCGCGCCGCTTCGTGCGGACTTACCGGCGCGGGCTCGACAAGGCGGTGGGTTACGTGCTGCCGGTGCAGCGCTGGAACGCCGCCGATCTCTCGGTGCCGCGCTGGAAAAGCGAGCGCTGGCGCGTGCGCAAGGAAGTGCTGACGGCGGTGCCGGGCGATTCCGCGCTGGGCTACAGATTGCCGCTGGGTTCGCTGCCGTTCGTGCCGCCGTCCGATTATCCCTACATCCACCCCCGCGACACGGCCGAGCCGCGCGAGCCGATGGCCGATTTCCGCGAACAGGTGATCGAGCGCGGCAGCGAGGCGCGCGTGGCCGGTGCGGAACGGCACGGCCAGCGCATGCAGCAAGTGGAGCAGGCGGAGGGCAGCCACGCCGCGCAGGACGTGGTCGAGCAGCATATCATCGAAGGCGCCGTGCGCACTGCGCTCACGGTCGAGCCACGCGGCGATTACCTCGCGGTGTTCATCCCGCCCACCGAGCGACTGGAGGACTATCTCGAACTCGTGGCCGCGGTCGAAGTGGTGGCCGAGACGCATCGCATGCCGATCAGGATCGAGGGCTATCCGCCGCCGCCCGACCCGCGCCTGCAAGTGCTCAAGGTCACGCCCGATCCCGGCGTGATCGAGGTCAACATCCACCCCTCGGCCTCATGGCGCGAGATGGTGGAGATCACCGAGACGCTCTACGACGCCGCGCGCGAAGTGGGGCTCACGGCCGACAAGTTCATGCTCGATGGCCGCTCGATCGGCACCGGCGGCGGCAATCACATCGTGCTCGGCGGGCCAAGCCTGCTCGAAAGCCCGTTCATGCGCCGCCCGGACCTGCTCAAGAGCTTCGTCACGTATTGGCAGCGGCATCCTTCGCTCAGCTATTTGTTCTCGGGCCTGTTCATCGGTCCGACCAGTCAGGCCCCGCGCATCGATGAGGCGCGGCATGACGCGCTTTACGAGCTGGAAATTGCGCTCGCGCAGGTTCCGGGTCCCGAGCACCAGCAACCGGCGCCGTGGGTGGTGGACCGGCTGTTCCGCAACCTGCTGGTCGATGTGACCGGCAATACCCACCGCACCGAAATCTGCATCGACAAGCTGTTCAGCCCCGACGGGCCGACCGGCCGCCTTGGCCTTGTCGAGTTTCGCGGTTTCGAGATGCCGCCGGATGCCCGGATGAGCCTTGCCCAGCAGCTTCTCCTGCGCGCGCTCACCGCGTGGTTCTGGAAGGAGCCGCAAGGCGGCGGACTCGTGCGCTGGGGCACGCAGTTGCATGACAAGTTCATGCTCGGTCACTTCGTCTGGGCCGATTTCCTCGACGTGCTCGATGACCTTGGCCGGGCCGGATACAGCTTCGATCCGGCGTGGTTCGAGGCCCAGCGCATGTTCCGCTTCCCGGTCCACGGCGAGGTCGAGGGCGGCGGCGTCAGCCTTGAGATCAGCCACGCGCTCGAACCGTGGAACGTGCTGGGCGAAACCGGCGCGATCGGCGGCACCGTTCGTTATGTCGACAGTTCGACCGAGCGCCTCCAGGTCCGCGCCTCCGGCCTCGTTCCCGGCCGCCATGTGATCTCGTGCAACGGGCGGGGGGTGCCGCTGACGATGATCGGGCCCGACGAAGGCGTCGGCGGCGTGCGCTACAAGGCATGGGCCCCGGCCGAATGCCTCCACCCGATGCTCCCGGCCAACGCGCCACTGACGTTCGACATCTACGACTTGTGGAACAGTCGCTCGCTGGGCGGCTGCGTCTATCACGTGGCGCATCCGGGCGGGCGCCATTACGACGACGTGCCGGTTAACGGCTATGAGGCCGAAGCAAGGCGCAAGGCACGTTTCCAGCCGCACGGCCACTCACCGGGGACCATGCAGACCCCGCCGGAGGAAAATCCCGGCGAGTTCCCGCATTCGCTCGACTTGCGCCGCCCGGCGCGCGGGATCTGAAACCGTGGCCACCGCCCCGCCTTCCGGACCGGATTCCACGCTGACCGAAAGTGCACCGGGCTGGCTGGATTCCTATCCGGTCGAGGTTTCGGGCGGAGACCTCTTCGGCGATGCCGCCGAACCGGTGGCGGCACGCTGGAAGGCCGTGGCTGCGGGCCTTTCCGCCCTGTCGGAAGGCGACCCCGTTGCCTTGCAGGAGAACGCGGCGCGCAATGCCGCCGATCTTGGCCTCACCTTCCGAGTCACCGGCGAGGAGGAGGAGCGCGCCTGGCCGCTCAATGCCATGCCGGTGGTGATCGGCGCGGGGGAATGGGAGGTGATCGAGCGCGGGCTGATCCAGCGCGCCGAACTGCTCGAACACCTTGCCGCCGATATCTACGGACCGCAGCGAATGGTCCGCGAGGGGCATCTGCCAGCGGCGGCGATTGCCGGGAATCCCTTCTTTGCGCGCAAGATGCTCGGCCGGGCGGGGCGGTTGGGTGAGGGGCCGGGGAAGGCCCACTTCATTCAGGTCTATTCGGCCGATCTCGCACGCGGGCCGCGCGGACAGTGGCGGGTGCTGCAAGACCGTGTGCGGATCGCCAACGGCATCGGCTACGCGCTCGAAAACCGCCTCGCGATGACGCGGCTGGCCGGCCACTTGCTGGCCGATCAGCAAGTGCGGCGCATTGTCGATTTCTTCGGGCTCATGCGCGAAGGCATGATCGCCGCCTGCGGGCGGGAGGCCCCGCGCGTCGCGCTGCTCACGCCCGGCCGCTTCAACCAGACTTATGCCGAACAGGCCCACCTGGCGCGCTATCTGGGCTTTCCGCTGGTGGAAGGGCGCGACCTTTCGGTGGTGGATGACCGGCTCTGGGTCGGCACGATCGCCGGGCCCAAGCGCGTGGATTCGATCTGGCGCTGGATCAATACGACCTCGCTCGATCCGCTGGCCTTCGATGCCCGCTCGCAGCTTGGCGTGGCCAATCTCTTCGAAGCATGGGCAGGCGGCGGGGTCGGCATGATCAACTGGCCGGGTACCGAAGTGCTGGAGAGCCCCGCCTTCGCCGCCTTCATGCCGCGTCTCTGTCAGGTCCTGCTGGGCGAGGCCCCGATCCTGCCCAACATCGCGACGTGGTGGTGCGGACAGGCGGCCGAAAGCGCCACTGTTGCCGCGCGGCTCGATGAACTGGCAGTTCTCCCCGCCTTCGGCCAGCCGGTCGAAGGACTTGAACGTCGCGAGCCGGTGGCCGGGGCCGATCTCGACGGCGCGCAGCGCTCGGCCTTGCTGGATGCGCTGGCGCGCCGGCCGATGGACTATTGCGGGCAGGAGATCGTCCACCTGTCCACCGTGCCCGCCATCATCGACGGCGAGATCGTGCCACGCCCCTTCACCGTGCGCGCTTTCGTCGCGCGCGATGCCGATGGGGTTTGGACGGTCATGCCCGGCGGTTTTGCCCGCCTTGCGGCGAGCCAGGCATTGCCGACTTCGCTGATGGGCGAGGGCGAGATTTCCGCCGATGTCTGGGTGGTGGACGAAGTGCCGAACCCGGCCCAGTTGGCCGGCCGCGCGATCCCCGAGCCGCCGATTTCGCGCGGGGGCGGCATTCTTGCCAGTCAGGCGGCGGACAATCTCTACTGGTTCGGGCGCTACAACGAGCGAGCCCAGCTCGTTACCCGTGTGCTGCGCGCGCTGCTCGACGGTTCGGTCGAGATCGACGGCGCGCCCGAGGAACAGGGCGGCGTGGTTGGCGCGTTGGTGGCGCTGCTGGTCGAGGCGGGCAGCATCGAGCAACCGACAGGAACGCCCGATGTTCAGGCCATCGCTGCCGCCGTGCTGGCCGAAGCGGGGCTGCCGGGCGGCGTAACCACGCTGATGCGGCGGCGTCAGGCCGTTGGCCTCTCGCTGCGCGAACGCTTCGCGCGGGACTTCTGGCGGCTGGTGAGCCAGGGCGTGCCGCAAGTGGACGTGCACCGGCCGGCGACACTGCTGGGGGCGGTACGGCGCCTGACCGAGCATTTCAGTGCGCTTGCCGGGCTTGTCTCGGAAAACATGGTGCGCTCGGCCGCATGGCGCTTTCTGGAGATCGGCCAGCGGCTCGAACGCGCGCAGGGGATCTGCCGCATGGTCCGCCAGCTTGGCGATACCGTTGCGGAGGGGGCCGATCCCAAGGAGACGGGAGGCGCGCTGGGCGTGCTGCTCGACTTGTGCGATAGCCAGATCATCTATCGCACGCGCTATCTGACCGGGCCGATGGCGGGGCCGGTGCGCGATCTGGTCCTGCTTGATCCGGACAACCCGCGCGCACTGGTGTTCCAGATCGCCGGGATCGTCGAGCATCTGGCTGCATTGCCGAGCGGGCGGGACGATAACTTGCCCGAACCGCCGATGCGCGCCGCCCGCGCGCTGCTGGGCAGGCTTCAGGCGGCCACCGCGCAGGACATGACGGGTGAGATGCTCGAAAGGATCGAGCACGAACTCTACGACCTCTCGGACGCGCTTTCGGCGCGGTACTTCCTTCAGTTCGACCCCGAGCAGGCCGAACGACGGACTTTGCTCCTGTGATGCGCTATTCGGTCAGCCATATCACCACGCTGCAATATGCCGCCCCGGTGCGCCTTGCGCAGTTCAATGCGCGGCTGCGCCCGAAGGCATGGCCGGGGCAGACGCTGAGCGACTATCTGCTCACCGTCGATCCGCAGCCGGCACAAGTGCTGGAGCGGGAGGGCGGTTATTACATCAACGAGGCGCGCTTCTCGTTGCACGATCCCATTTCGGAACTTCAGATCGAAAGCCGCTTCACGGTCGAGAAGGAGCCGCTGCCTTTCTTCGTCACCGATTCCACCGGTCCGGGCCTTGCCGATTTGCGGGAACGGGCGATGCAGAAGCCCGATCTGTCGGCGCTGGGCCCGGCCTCCTACAGTTTCGCGTCGCCCATCGCGGTGCCGGAGCGCGACATCGCCATGTGGTCGAGCGGGTTCCTCAGCGAATCGATGCCGGTGGTGGAAGCGGGGAGGGCGCTCATGGCGGCGATCCACCAGCAGTTCGCCTACGAATCGGGCGCAACCGTTGCCGACACGCCGCCGATCGAGGCGTTTCGTGCGCGTCACGGGGTGTGTCAGGACTTCAGCCACATCATGATTATCGCCGCGCGCGCGCACGGCATTCCGGCCGCCTATGTCAGCGGCTATCTGCGCACGCTGCCGCCACCGGGGCAGGAGCGGCTGGTCGGTGCCGACGCCATGCATGCATGGGTGAACTTGTGGTGCGGGGACGATCTCGGCTGGATCGGCTTCGACCCCACCAACAACATGCTGGCCGATACCGACCACATCTTCATCGGCATGGGGCGCGACTATACCGACGTGGCTCCGCTGGACGGGACGTTTCGCGGCTCTTCGCAGCAGACGATGATCTTCTCGGTGGACGTCGCGCCGCTGGATTGACTAGGCGCTGCCACATGAATGCGCCTCTGCTTGTTGCCGCCGGCCTTTGCGGCCTCAACCTCTGGACTTTTGCGGTGTTTGGCTACGACAAGGCGCAGTCGCGGCGCGGCGGCGGGCGCGTTCCCGAGCGGCATCTGCTGACGCTGTCCGCGCTGGGCGGATCACCGGGTGCGCTGCTGGCAAGGCGCCTGTTCCGCCACAAGACGCGCAAGCAGCCCTTCGTGAATTACCTGAAGGCGATCGTTGTCCTGCAATGCGCGGGAGTGGTTGGGCTGGCGGTTCTTGCGGCCAAGTGGGGCGGGGCAGCGGGCGTCTTCTGAGCGCCCGCCTTCCGCTCATGCGGCGCGAATTGGTTCAGCCCCGACCCTGAACCCCGCGTGCTTCGACTGGCTGTCCCGGGAAGATCCCGGCGATCGCCAGCGCCGCGCCCAGCTTGGAGAGCGTTTCGAGCACGTCGCCCACGGCGTCTTCCTGCACGACCAGTTCCAGCGTTCCGCGCGTCTCCTGCGCACCGCGATCGCGCAGCGAGGTGACGAGTTCGAGGATCACGGCCTCATGTTCGGACACGTGGTCGCAAGCCATCGGGCAAAAAGCGAAAGTTTCCAGCGCGTCGCGGTTGAAGATCAGCATGGCACGGTGGAACGGCTGGAGCCCGCCGATCATCCGCCAGCGGGCGAAGGCGGGGGCAAGCGCTTCGGCCGGGCAGCGGCGCTGGGCAAGGGTCGTGACCCACGCGCGCATCGACCAGACGAGGAAGCGGCAGCCCTCGTCGAGTGTGCTCAGGGGGCGATCGACGTACTGGTACATGGCGGGCTCTCCAGGTTGCGAAACGGGCTATACGAGATCATGCTTGCAATTGCGAATGATTATCATTAGCCATTGATACGCAGCTTGTCCTGGCCGTCAAGCCTGCACCCGAGGACCCAGGTTCGGCGCTTGTCATGGGGCGCCGAGACTGCCCTTCCTGTCCAACTGGGCCGGGCCGGATTTCGTTTCTTGCGGAACCGCCCCGGCCCATTTTTTAACGGCTTTTACCGGGGTTGTGCCGGACTTTTCCTCCGGACGGTCCACAGGGTTCTCCCCGTGGCATCCACAAGTCATGCACTGTCTGTCCTCTGCATATCCCGGAATAGTACCGGACTTGTCCACAGACATGTCAACGCGCGCCGCCCATGGGCAGCGCGCGCTTCATTTTGCTATCGAGTGAAAACCGCGCCGTGGGCGGCGGTAAATTAGCGGTAGTCGAAACCGCCCTTCGGCTGGATTTTCAGCGTGTTCTGCTGAAGTGCCGTCATAAGATAAGAGCCGACCAGCATCGGTGCTTCGAGCATCTGCTTCTCGTCCCAGGTCTTTGCCAGCGTGTCCCAGGTCGAATCGGCCATGCAGTGATCGGCCACGAGTTCTTCCACCGCCCGCAGTATTGCGGCCTCGTGCTCGCTCCAGCCCGGGTCGGAAGAACCCTCCAGCACGCGGTCGAGATCTTCGGCGGTGATGCCGAAGGCCTTGCCGATATCGACATGCTCGCACCATTCGAACGGCGCGCCTGCGATTCGCGCCAGGCGCAGGACCATCAGCTCGCGCTCGCGTCCGGGGATCGTGCCACGTGCCGCCAGTTCGATGCCCAGCACCATCTGGCCCTTGAACATGCCGGGATGGCGCAGCGTGATCAGGCTGACATCGGGGAAGGGGCGGCTTTCGGGAATGTGGAAGGCGGCCCGAATCGCGTCGACCTGCTCCTGCCCTTCGGGGCTGACATCCTCAAGGCGCAGCGGCGCGTAGCGCGGCCCGCCTTCCACCGTCTGCGCCATCCGTGCGGCCTCGTCGAAATTCACCCGGCCGCTGTTCGCCTTACTCATTGTCTGGTCACCTGTGTCTGGATGGAAGGATCATGCCGTCGCATCGAACGGCGCCCAGCGCTCCATGCGCTCGAGATAAGGGGTGAAGCGCTGGCGCACGGCGGCGAGGTCGAGCCCGAAATGGGCCGGATCCGGCTTGGTCATGCGCTCAGCACTGGCGTTGCTGTTCCACCAGTCGGCCATGGCCTGCGCGAAAGCGGGTGAGACGTCCTCGCCCAGCCAGGCGTAGAGCGCGCGCACTTCGCCCAGCGGGTCCTTGTGCATGGCGCGGAAGTGGATGTCGTGGAAACGGTGGTCGTTGCCCTTCTCGCGAAAGGCGATGGCGCGGTTCATTGCCTCGGACCAGCAGCGCAAGTTGAGCGCGCCGAGGTATTCGAGGTCGAGATGGTCGGTGAACTTGCCGATGATGTCGGCATAGACGGTCGCCACCGAGAGGATGACTTCGGCCGGATCGCGGTGCGTCATCACGAAGCGCGCATCTGGAAAGGCCGAGACCAGCGCATCAAGGTAGAGCATGTGGGTCGGCGCCTTGAGCCGCCACGGCCGCGTCGGCGCGCCCCATTGCAGTAGCTTGAGCACGCGCTTTTCATAAGCGTAAGTGCTGGAAAGATCGGCATTGAGCAGCCAGTCCGAATAAGTCGGCACTTGCGCGAAAGCCTGGAAGATCTGGCTGCGGAAATCGAGCGCCATGAGGTCCTGGCACTCCATGGCGCCATCAATCCCCGAAGGTGTGCGCTTGCCGCCTTTGAGCAGGGCATCGCCGCTGGTCGCTGCTACGCCGCGACGCGGATCCGGTCCGGTGACTGTCGAGGGAGGAGGGCAGGGCTGCGAACTCTCCCAGACCCGCAAGTAACGGATTTCCGGGTCGCTGGAGAGCAGGAACGACAGCGCCGAGGATCCCGTGCGCGGCAGACTGACGCCGAACAGCGGGGCGACGATCTGCTCTTCGTCGATTTCGGGATGGCGGCGGTACCAGTCCTCGATCAGCAGGCGCTGGCGAAGGTGCAGCACGATCCGCTCGGTCAGAGCCTGCTCGCCCGCCGCATTCAGACGGGCCTCGCTCTGAAGCGAGGTGGTCAGAATCTCCAGCCCTTCGCGAAACGTGTCGGCGCCGAAATCGCTCAGGCCGGTCTGGCGTTTCGCCTCGTCGATCAGTTCCTGATGGCCCAGCATCGCATTCTCCCGGCGTCCGGCTTGGGCCGGATCGTTACGGGAAGACTATGCGTGGCCGGAGCGGCGGGTGCCAACCGCTGGGGCGATGAAGGCGCCGCTTTCAGCCGCGCGCGGTTCGTACCGCCGCGCCGCCTGCGAAGGGTGCGATAGCCAGCAGCACCAGGCTGGCTGCTGCCGTCAGGGCAAGGCCGCTGGTCCCGCCAGTTCCAAGGCTTCCCGCCCCGAAAATCAGCACCGGCACCGCCAGCGGGATCACCAGTAGCCCTGCGAGCGCGGCGCCTCCGCGCAGCCCCGCGGTGAGCGCGGCAACGGTGACGCCCAGCGCGGCAAGGCCGGGCGTTCCCGCCAGCAGGCCAAGCTCGACGATGGCGAGCGTCCGCCCCGCAATTCCCAGCAGCGCGGCAGCCGGCAGGGCGGCGAGCATCAGCGGCGGTCCGAAGCTCAGCCAATGGGCCAACACGCGCACGGCGATGACCATTTCCTCGGAAATACCGCGCAGCGCCCACTGGTCGAACATGCCCGCCTCGATATCGGGTTCGACAAGGCGGTCGAGCGGCAGGATCGCCGCGAGCAGCGCTGCTACCCAGATCACGCCGCCGCCGGTACGCGCCAGCAGTGGTACGTCCGGGCCGACCGCGAAGGGGTAGAGCATGGCGACCGAGAGGAAGAACAGCACCGGCATCATCGCTCCGCCGCCGCGCCCGCCCAGCAGCAGGCGCGCAAGGTCGCGCTTGAGCAGGGGGGCGAAACGTCCGCTCATGCTGCGTGCTCGCCGAGCGCGAGGGTGCGCTTGTGGGCGAGGGCAAAGGGCTGGTGCGAGGCGATCAGGGCAATTCCTCCACCGGCGCAATGCTCGGCAACCAGTGTCTCGGCCAAGGCTGCCGCATCGCCGTCGAGCCCGTTGAGCGGCTCATCCAGCAGCCAGATCGCCGCATTCTGCCCGATCAGGCGGGTAAGGGCGGCACGCTTCTTCTGGCCGGTCGAAAGATAGCGGACGGGAACGTCGAGCAGGGCGGGAAGGCCAAGCCGCTCCAGCGCGTGATCGCCCGCGCTGTCCAGCCCCCGCCAGAAGGCCAGCGCCCGGCCGAGAGGAAGCGCGGGGTCGAGCGCGTGGCGCTCGTCGACAAGGCCGATCGTGCCGCTGGTTTCCACGCGTCCGCCAAAAGCCGGGGCAAGCCCGGCGACGATGCGCAGCAGGCTGGACTTGCCCACGCCGTTGGCCCCGGTGACGTGAAGCGCCTCTCCGGCAGCAAGACGCAGCGAGAGTCGGCGGAACAGGACCCTGTCCCCACGCCGACACGAGAGATCTTCGATTGCTATGGATGCCCCTTGCATGCGACCCTGCGATAGTAGAAAGGCGCGGGGCTGCCAAGCAGAGCCCAACGGGCCAAGGTGTGCCATAACTACCGGTGGCAGAGGAGGATTCCATGTCGATCGCCCGTCTCACCGATGCCGAGCGCGCGCAGGCGCTGGAAACGCTTCCCGGCTGGACACTGCGCGATGATGGTATGGCCATCGTCCGCACGCTGAAATTCAAGGATTTCAACGCGGCTTTCGGGTTCATGACCCGCGTCGCCATCGAGGCCGAGAAGCGCGATCACCACCCGGAGTGGTTCAACGTCTACAACCGGGTGGAAATCACGCTGACCACGCACGACGCCGGAGGGCTGAGCGAGCGCGATGTGGCGCTGGCCGGCTTCATCGACGGCATCGCACCCCCGGCCTGAGGCCGTGCCCGACCCCATATCGAACCTTGCACCGACGGAAGCCGATGCGCGGTTCCTGACCCGGCCGCTTTCGGTCCTGCTCGATTTCGTGCGCTTCGGCGCGGCGTTGCTGGTGGCGGTGGGCCATGCCGTGCAGCTGGGGATCTATCGGGGGCCGTTTCCGTTCGGCCTGCGCATGCAGCATTACTGCGTGATCGTGTTCTTCGTGCTTTCGGGGCTGGTCATCAGCAGCTCGGTGCTCGGCGGTCGGTCCAGCCTGCCGCGCTATTTCGTCGCCCGCGTCTCGCGCATTCTGCCGGTGGCGATCCCGGCGCTGCTTTTCGCGGTGCTGGCGGCTTATGTGCTGGCAGGGACGCTGCCCGTGGCCATCGATAACAGCCCGAACGATCCTATCGCGGTGGCCAGTCGTCTGCTGCCGCCGATGGCCTTCGTCAGCGCCTGGCCGGGCATGCCCGCGCCGGTGTGGAACCCGCCATATTGGTCGCTCTGCTACGAGGTGTGGTTCTACGCGATCTTCGCGATGGCAATGTTCCTGCGCGGCTGGGCTCGGGTGGCGACCGTCATCATCGGCTGCTTCAGCGCGGGCGGGGCCATCCTCTTGCTGATGCCGGTCTGGCTGCTTGGCGTCGTGCTGACGCATACACCGGCCGCGAGGCGGTTGCCGCTGCCGATTGCGCCGGTCGCGATGGCGGTGAGCCTTTGTCTTGCGCTCGCCTTGTTCGAGGTCGACCGTGCGGTGCTCAATCCGCTGCTCAAGGCTTGGTGGCCGGGCGAAGTGCAGTGGTCGGAGTGGGCGCTCGCCGATTTCGCGATGGGGCTGATCATGGTCATGGCCCTTGTTTCGCTGCGACCGGTGGCGGAGCGTTTCGCGGAGACGGTCATGCGGATGAAGGAGCCGGCGGCGCTGCTCGCCGGGTTTTCCTTCACGCTCTACCTGTTCCACTGGCCGCTGCTGCAACTGGCGCGTTCGCATGGGCTGGTGGCCGGGCGCAGTCCCATGGCCTTTGCAGCGCTGCTGGCGGTGGTGGTGGCCGCCTGCGCGCTGATCTCGCTGCTGACCGAGCGTCAGTCCCCGCGCATCCGCCGCTGGATGGAGGCGCGGATGTTCGCGCCGGCACCGGACGTCGTGAACGCTTAAAGCGCCGGGTTGTTATAGCAGTGCCAGGTGAAGATCGCCGCCGCGCCGCGGTGCGGCCGCCATTGCTCCGCCAGTTCGCGGGCTTCCTTCTCGCTGGGCCGGGCATCAAGGCCGAGGATCTTGTGCAGCCCGGCCTGCACGGCAAGGTCGCCCGCGGGCCAGATGTCGGGCCGTCCTTCCGCGAAGAGCAGGTATATCTCGGCCGACCAGCGCCCGATGCCCTTGATCCGCACGAGCTGTTCAATGGCCTCCTCGTCATCCCTGGGCAGGTTGTCGAGGTCGAGCGATCCCGCCATCACCAATTCGCACAGTGACCGCGCATAACCCTGCTTCTGGCGGGAGAGGCCGCAGGCCCGCAGCGCGTCGAACTCGGCGGCCAGAAGCATCTCCGGTGCGATGCCTTCGCCCAGAAGTATCTCCAGCTTGTTCCATACCGAGGCCGCAGCGGCGACCGATACCTGCTGGCCAACGATCGTGCGCAGCAGCGTGGCATAGCCTGTCGCGCGGATTCGCGGTTCCGGATAGCCCGCGCGTTCGAGCGCAAGGGCCATGGCCGGTTCGCGTGCGGCGATTTCGTCCAGTCCAAATTTCAGTGCGTCAGCGCTCAAGCCCATTCTGCGTCTTTCTTGCCAAAGGGGGTTGCAGCCTTTAGCAGCCACGGGCAAAGGCCGGAATGGGCCTGTTATGATACATGCTGTATCAGAAAAGGATGGACGAGAATGCCGCAGATCATCGTCATCAATCAGTCGGGTGAAGAGTCGGCCGTTGAAGCAAGTGTTGGCCGCACGCTGATGGAGACCATTCGTGACAGTGGTTTCGATGAACTGCTGGCGCTGTGCGGCGGCTGCTGCTCCTGCGCGACCTGCCACGTTCACATCGACCCGGCTTTCGCGGACAAGCTTCCCGCGATGAGCGAGGACGAGAACGACCTGCTCGACAGCTCCGATCACCGCAACGAATACTCGCGCCTGTCGTGCCAGGTGCCGATCACCGACGCGCTCGAAGGCTGCAAGGTCACGATCGCTCAGGAAGACTGAGCCGTGGTTCCAGGCCCGAAGCGATGCCGGACAGGCGCCGCTTCGGGTATCGGCTCACCGGAAAACGATCCACGCTTTATGTGCCTAAAGCGCAATTCATTTGCGCCTTGGCCTTCGCGTTCCTAGGTGTGCGGACATGACTGCTCCCGTACCTCAGCGCTCCACTCTCGACCTCATCGGCAACACGCCGCTCGTTCTGCTCAAGGGCCCCAGCGAAGCTGCCGGCTGCGAGATATGGGGCAAGTGCGAATTCGCCAATCCCGGCGCCTCGGTGAAGGACCGCGCGGCGCTGTGGATCGTGCGCGACGCCGAAACGAAAGGGCTGCTCCAGCCCGGCGGCACGATTGTCGAGGGCACGGCAGGTAATACCGGCATCGGCATCGCGCTTGTCGCCAATGCGCTCGGCTACAAGACGATCATCGTCATGCCCGAAACCCAGTCGCGCGAGAAGATGGACACCTTGCGTGCGCTCGGGGCTGAACTGGTTCTGGTCCCGGCCGCGCCGTTCTCGAACCCCGGGCACTTCGTCCACACCTCGCGCCGCCTCGCCGAAGAGACGCCGGGCGCGATCTGGGCCAACCAGTTCGACAATATCGCCAACCGCAAGGCCCATATCGAGAGCACTGCGCCCGAGATCTGGGAGCAGATGGACGGCCGCATCGACGGTTTCACCTGCGCGGCGGGCACTGGCGGCACGATCGCGGGCACTGGACTTGGCCTCAAGGCCTTCGACGAGAACGTCACGATCGCACTTACCGATCCGCACGGCGCTGCGCTGTTCAACTACTACGCGCACGGCGAGTTGAAGGCGGAAGGCAATTCGGTGGCCGAGGGTATCGGTCAGGGCCGAATCACCGCCAATCTCGAAGGCGCGCCGATCGATACGCAGTACCGCATTTCCGACGAGGAAGGCCTCGAATGGGTGCGCCGTCTGCTCTCGGAAGAAGGGCTGTGCCTGGGCCTGTCCTCGGGCATCAACGTGGCGGGCGCGATTGCGCTCGGGCGCGACCTCGTGGCGTCCGGAAAGCGCGACGTGCGGGTGGCGACGATCCTGTGCGATACCGGCTTCCGCTACCTTTCCTCGCTCTACAATCGCGAATGGCTGGAGGCGAAAGGCTTGCCGGTCTTCCCTTGGCTGGCAAGCTGAGGTAAACGGCCTGCCGATGGCAGGAAACATTCCGCCCAGTCTGGTCGAACCGGTCGTGACCGTGCAGCACTTCGCGCCGCCGTCCGCGCGCGAACTGCGCGCGCAGGCCGTGCACCGCCTGCAAGTGGGCCTTTTCGGCCTTTGCGCGATGCTGCTCATCGTCGGCTTGGCCAATATCATCATGGACCGCGCGCGGCTCGTCGATGCCGAGGATCCGATCCGCGCGGTGGTCGCGGTCGATGCCAAGCCCAAGCGGCAGGTCGCCGATCCGCTGGCCGACATCGGCGTGGTGCCGGCCTCCGATCCCTCGCCGACGCCGAGCGCAACGGGCTCTGCCGCAGATACTACCGGGAATCCCCCGCTCGACGCGCAGTAAGCGCGCGATCGCCGGCGCATGGTCGCCGGCCTTCCTGATTCCCCTGTCCTTGCCCGCTGGTATGCCGCCGCGGATTCCCGGATTCGTCTATTGGGGATTTCCGGGGAAGGTATCGCGCTCCGGGGAAATGACGGGATGGCGCTGATCGGGTCGTTTAGGGGAAATCCGGGGATGCACATGTCCTTGCTCTCCCGAATCTGCGGTGTCCCTTCTTGCCGTCCACCGACGGGGCCCGCCTCGATATCGTGTTTTTCCGCGGGTCTCGGCGCGCCGGGATCCTGCTGATCCGCCGGCGGTGTGCGATATCCTGCTCTGCCGCCTGAAAAGTGGGGATCGAACGGGGGCGTTTGGGGACGATCCGGGTTAGGTATTTTACCGGAGACTCAACTACATAAAATCAATCACTTATGGAGTTAATGCCAGGTTAATCGACGGGTTCTTGCGGATATGAGCCCACTCCAATTCGGAGAGAAATCGGGGAATTGTTCCCATTGATCCCCAAATTTCCCTTTTATCCCCCGCCCTCCCGTTATACAAAGGCGGTCAATCGGAATGGCTGAGTCTTGCCGTGCTCCTGCAAGGGAGCCGGACCTTGCTGCATTGGCGGCGGCGGGGGCGGATCGGTCATGTCGAGGCGGACCCGGCCGTGCCGGGCGAACCGGCCGAAACACATCGACCGGAACAGGGCAGGAAAGGGCGGGCGGCATCGTCATGGCGGGGCGGCCATACATATACAACGGACAAGGCTTCTCGCTTCTGCGCGACAAGAACCGGTTCGTGCTGCCCAACGCATTCCGCCCCACCGTGCGCGAATCGAGCGGGAAGGACCTGCTCTGCCTGACCACGCATGACCGCTGGCCCTGCCTTGTCGGCTTCGGCCTCTCGCGCATCGACGAGTTCGAGGAAGAGCTCAAGGAACAGCAGGACATGGCCATCCGCGCCGGCAAGGAATTCGATGCCGACAAGCGGGCAAGCGACATTTACGCCTCTTACGAGGTTCCCTTCGACGGCTCGGGCCGCTTCGTCCTGCCGGAAGACCTCTCCGCGCTCGCAGGCGTGACCGACCAGCTCTACTTCCGTGGCAATGGGCGGTTCTTCACCGTCTGGTCGCCCGAGAGCCTCTACGAAATGGATGAAGGATGGAAGGCGGCACAGACCGCCTGCCGCAGCCTCGCCGCCAAGGATCTGGCCAAGGTGGGCCGCAAATGACCGCATCACGCACTATTCCCGTGGGAGTACCCCACGTGCCCGTCCTCCTGGAGGAGGTCGTCGCCGCCCTGAACCCCCGGGGCGGCGACGTCATTGTCGACTGCACGCTGGGTGCGGGCGGCTATACGCGCCGTCTGCTCGATGCAGGCGCGACGGTTCATGCCTTCGACCGCGATCCCGACGCGATTGCCGCGATCGAGGAAAACCGCACCAAGTGGCCGGAGCTGGATGCTAGCCCGCCGCGTCTGGTGCTGCACGCGCGCCGCTTTTCAGAGATCGTCGCCGGTCTCGATGAAGTCGGCGTGGCAGAAGTGGACGGCGTCGTGATGGACATCGGCGTGTCCTCGATGCAACTCGATCAGGCAGAGCGCGGCTTCTCGTTCGGTTCCGATGGCCCGCTCGACATGCGGATGAGCCAGGACGGCCGCTCGGCCGCCGACTTCGTCAACGAGGGTGACGAGGCGGAGATCGCCGACGTGCTGTTCCAGTATGGCGAGGAGCGTCAGTCGCGCCGCGTCGCCCGCGCGATCGTCGCGGCCCGGCCGCTGGAAACGACCGCCGAACTGGCCCGCGTCGTGCGCAAGTCACTTGGCTACAACCCGGCCTACAAGGGCGGCAAGGGCGCGCCGCCGAAGGACCCGGCGATCCGCACCTTCCAGGCGATCCGCATCCACGTGAACGGTGAACTGGATGAGCTGGACCAGGGCCTTGCCGGCGCGGAAACCGTGCTGCGCGCAGGCGGACGGCTTGCCGTCGTCACGTTCCACAGCCTTGAGGACCGCAAGGTGAAGCGCTTCCTGCGCGACGCGGCGGGGCAGGGCGGAACCACCTCGCGCCATCTGCCGCAAGTCAGCGGCGGTGCGGAGCCCACGTTCGAGAAAGTCGCCAAGGCGGTTCGCCCCGGCGAAGCCGAACTCGAAGCCAACCCCCGCTCCCGCTCGGCCACGCTGCGCAGTGCCGTGCGGACCCAAGCCCCCACAACGACCAAGCACCGGCCCAAAGACAGGAGTGCAGCATGAACCTCACGCGCGACCGCGTCCATTCGATCGGGTGGATTTCCGTGCTGCTGGTCTGCGGCGCGGCAACCATTGCGCTCACTCTCCGTGTCAACGCCATGAAAAGCGAGGTCCATTCGACCGAGAACCACATCGTGCGCGTGCAGCAGTCGATCAACTTCCTTGAGACTGAGTTCCAGACCCGCTCCAACCAGCAGGCGCTGAACCAGCTCAACGATCTGGAGTTCGGCTACAAGGCGCCTTCGGCCGGTCAGTACATCGAGGGCGAGCGCCAGCTTGCCGCGCTGGGCAAGCCGATGGGTCCGGGTGCGCCGCAGCCGATCCGCTATGCCAATGCCGAACAGGCGGCCCCGGCAGAGACCGGGGCGAAGGAAGGCACCGGCCTGCTGGCGATGGTCTCGCCGGTGGACCCCGCGCATGCGGCCACGCCGTCGCAAGCCTCGGCGGCGCGCGCGGTGGGCGTCGGTTTGAAGAGCCGCGATCCCGAGCGTGAGGAAATGCTGCGTGACGCCGCCGGTCTCGGCAAGCGTCTGGCACGCATCGAAGTGGCGGAGGCTGCCCAGCAGTGAACGCTCCCGCCTTCCCCATGGGCGCGATCCCCACCACGGTATCCACCGGGCGGCGCAAGCTGGTGAACGTACGGCAGCGCTCGCTGCTCGTCGCCAAGCTGCGCACGCTGTGGATCCTGGGGGTTTTCGCGCTGGTGGGGGTTCTGGCGTTGACGCGTATCTGCTGGCTCGGCGTGACGGGCCCCGGCGGGCGTGACGGCGATCTTTCGAGCCTGCTGGTGCCCCAGCGCGGCGAGATCGTCGATCGCAACGGCGTGCCTCTGGCGCGCGAGTTCAGCACTTATTCGCTTTGGTTCAATCCCAAGGCGATGAGCGAAGGCTCGGCGCTGATCCACACGCCGGAGCAAGTGGCGGACGGCCTGATCCGTATCTTCCCCGATCTTGACCGCAAGGACCTGATCTCCAAGCTGTCGTCGGGCAAGCCCGGCTATCTGCGCAAGTCGATCCTTCCCGAGGACGCGAACAAGGTCCACGCGCTGGGCGAGCCCGCGCTGGAATATCCGCTGGAGGCCACCCGCTTCTATCCGCAGGGATCGATGGCCGCATCGGTGCTTGGCTATGTCGATAGCTATGGCAAGGGCCAGGTCGGCATGGAAGAGGCGTTCGACAAGCAACTCACCAGCCCCGAAGGCCGTGCCCAACCGGCGCAGATCTCGATCGACTTCCGCGTGCAAAGCGCGCTGGAGGACGAGCTGGCACGCGGCATGGGCCTCAGCAAGGCCAAGGGCGCGGCGGGCGTGGTGCTCGATGTCGATACCGGCGAAGTGCTGGCGCTGGCTTCATTGCCCTCGTTCGATCCCAACCACGTCCAGCCTTCGGACATGATGATCACCCCCGAGCAGGCCGCGCAGGGCGATGTGCCGCACGGTTTCAACCGCGTGACCAACCAGGTCTACGAACTGGGTTCGACCTTCAAGCCGATCACGATCGCGGCCGCGCTCGATGCCGGCACGATCACCAATCTCGGCCGCCGTTGGCCGGCCACGCCGCTTCATGTGGCGGGCTTCACCATTCACGACAGCCATAACTTCGGCGCCTCGCTGAACGTGCCGGAGACGCTGATCCACTCGTCCAACGTCGTCACCGCGCAGATCGCGGACGAACTGGGCGGGGTGAAGTTGAAGCAGACGATGGAATCGCTCGGCATGAACGAGCGCCCCCAGATCGAGCTGCCCGCGCGCGGTTTCCCGCTCTGGCCGCGCGGCGTATGGCCGCGCCTGCGCACGATGACGGTCGCTTACGGGCACGGCATCGCGGTGACGCCGCTCCATCTTGCCTCGGCCTATGCGGCGCTCGTTAATGGCGGCATCTGGCGTCCGGCGACGCTGAAGAAGCTGGATGCCTCGCAAGTCCCGCAAGGTCGCCGCGTATTCACCGCCGCCACCAGCGCGCGCATCCGTCAGTTGCTGCGCATGATCGTGGCTTACGGTACCGGCCGCAAGGCGGATGCTCCGGGCTTCCGCGTCGGCGGCAAGACCGGATCGGCCGAAAAGCCCGGCGCCGGCGGCTATCGCCACCACTCGCTGATCGCCACATTCGCCTCGGCCTTCCCGATGGACCGCCCGCGTTACGTGGTCATCGCCATGATGGACGAGCCGCAGGGCACCGAGGCCACTTCGTTCCAGCGTACGGCGGCCTTCAATGCGGCGCCGGTGATTTCTCGCGTCATTCCGCGTATCGGGCCGCTGCTGGGCATCATGCCGGACGAAACCCGCGACATCGATATTTCCGACCTCAAGCCGCTGGTTCCGGCGGGGAGCGACAAAGAATGAAGTTGAGTGCCCTCTGCGCTGTTGTGAATGATGGAGCCGGTATCCCGGCTCCCGCAGGCGCGGACGTGAATGTGACCGGATTTGCGATCGATCATCGCAAAGTTGCGCCCGGAACCGTCTTCGGCGCCTTCAAGGGCGCGAAGTTCAATGGCGAGGACTACATCGCCGCCGCCATCGAGGCTGGTGCGGTCGCCATTGTTGCTCGCCCCGAGGCGAAGGTGGAAGGCGCGATCCATTTCGCCGATCCGGAACCGCGCCGCCTGTTCGCCGCGCTCGCCGCATCGTTCTTCCAGCCGGTGCCCGAAACGCTGGTGGCCGTCACCGGCACCAACGGCAAGACTTCGACGGTGGAGCTGACCCGCCAGCTCTGGCGCATGGCCGGGCAACGCGCCGCCTCGATCGGGACGCTGGGCGTGACCACCAGCGACGAGACGGTTTCGACCGGGCTCACCACGCCCGATATCGTCACGTTCCTCGCGAACCTGACCGGCCTTGCCCGCGAAGGCGTGACTCATGTCGCTTACGAAGCGTCGAGCCATGGTCTTTCGCAGTTCCGCATCGAAGGGCCGCATGTGGCGGCAGGCGCTTTCACCAACCTGTCGCGCGATCACCTCGATTACCACGCCGACATGGACGACTATTTCGCGGCCAAGATGCGCCTGTTCGACGAAGTGGTCGTCGAAGGCGGCACGGCCGTGATTTGGGCCGACGACGAGTGGTCGGACAAGGCCATTGCCCACGCCGAAAAGCGCGGGCTCAAGTGTTTCACCGTGGGTGCCAAGGGCACCAGCATCCGCCTCTCGGGTCGCACGCCGGGCGGACTCGGCCAGAAGCTGGAGCTCGAGTACGACGGGAAATCCCGCGTGCTCGAGCTGCCGCTTATCGGGGCCTATCAGGCGGCGAACGCCCTTGTTGCGGCGGGTTTGGTGCTGGCGACCGGCGGCGATCCGCATACGACTTTCGACGCGATGAAGCGCCTTGTCACCGTGCGCGGGCGGCTTGAGCGGGCGGCGATCTCTTCGGTTGGCGCGCCGGTCTATGTCGACTATGCGCATACGCCCGATGCGCTGGAGGCGGCGATTGCCGCGCTTCGGCCGCATGTGAACGGTCGTTTGATCGTGGTCTTCGGCGCCGGTGGCGACCGTGATCAGGGCAAGCGCCCCGAAATGGGCAAAGTGGCGGCAGAGGGGGCAGACCTCGCCATCGTCACCGACGACAACCCGCGCGGCGAAGACCCTGCCGCTATCCGCGCCATGGTGCTTGCCGGCATGGACGGAAAGGGACGCGAAATCGGCGACCGGCGCGAGGCGATCCGCGCGGCCGTTGCCGAGGCCTGGCAAGGGGACATCGTCCTCGTTGCCGGCAAGGGGCACGAACAGGGGCAGATCATCGGCAGCGGCGATACTGTTCGCGTGCTGCCATTCGACGACGTCACCGTAGCCAGGGAAATGGCCGGTACGGTTGGAAGGTAGGAATGCCATGAACGCGCACGCCCGGATTCTCGAATGGCCCGCCGAGGGCGCCGAGGACTTGACCCAAGCACTGTGGGATTCGGCCACACTCGCGCGGGTGATGAAGGGTGAGGCGAGTGGTGACTTCACCGTCTCCGGCGTCGAGATCGACAGCCGCGACGTGCAGCCGGGAGACTTGTTCTTTGCCCTGAAGGGCGAGACGATGGACGGACACCGCTTCGTCGAGGGCGCTTTCGCGAAGGGCGCGGGCGCCGTGGTGGTGGACCGCCCGGTCGATGGCTCGCACATTCTTGTCGAGGATACGACCGAGGCGCTCGAACGGCTTGGCGCGGCATCGCGGGCCCGCGCGCGCGGCCCGGTGATCGGCGTGACCGGCTCGGTCGGCAAGACCGGCGTCAAGGAAGCGATCTTCGACGCGCTGGACCGTGCAAGCCGTGGCGACGCCCACCGTTCGGTCAAGAGCTACAACAACCATGTCGGCGTGCCGCTCAGCCTTGCGCGCATGCCGGCGCGGGCGCGTTTCGGCATTTTCGAGATGGGCATGAACCACGCGGGCGAGATCGCCGCGCTGACCCGTCAGGTGCGCCCGAACGTCGCCGTCATCACCACCATCGCGCCGGCCCATATCGAGATGCTGGGCTCGATGGAGGCGATTGCCGATGCCAAGGCGGAGATCTTCGAAGGCCTCGAACCGGGCGGCGTTGCCGTGATTCCGGCGGACAGCCCCTATTTCCATCGCCTCAAGGAAGCGGCTGAGGCGTTGGGCGTCCAGATCGTCTCGTTTGGCAAAGCGGCCGATGCGGGCGTTCGCCTGCTGGACACCGTGCCGGCCATCGGCGGCGGCTCGCTGGTGACGGTGGACATGCGCGACCGGCGCGTCTGCTACACGGTGGCGACGCCGGGCGAACATCATGTGATCAATTCTCTCGCGGTCATGGCCGCGGTGCGCGCGGTCAAGGGTGACCTCGGCGCCGCTGGCGTGGCGCTCGCCGAAATGGGCGGGTTGCCGGGGCGCGGCGCGCGGCTCCAGATCGACGTTCCGGGTGGGGAGCCCGACGCCGAGGGCCGCCGCCGCGCTTTGCTTATCGACGAAAGCTACAACGCCAACCCCGCCTCCATGCGGGCAACGCTGGAGCAGCTTGGCCGCACGCCCGCCACGCGCCGAATCGCGGTCCTGGGTTCGATGAAGGAACTGGGCGCGCATGGCCCGGCCTTCCACGCCGAACTGGCCGAACCGCTTGCCGCTGCCGGGATCGACTACGCCGTGCTGGTCGGCGACGAGATGGGCGCGCTTGCCGAGGTTCTCGGCGCGGACGAATCTGCGGAATCGGGGAAAACGGGCCGCGTTCCGCTTGGCAAGCGCGTGCCCTTCGCGCATTGCCTGAGCGTGCGGGAAGCCGTCGACGCGCTGCGGGCGTTCGGGCTGGAGCAGGGCGATGTGATCCTGGTCAAAGGCTCGAACTCGGTTGGGCTGGCTTCTCTGGTGACGGACCTCGGTAAACAGGAAGGGTAGGGGGGTTCCCCCAGAAGATGCTTTATCTCATCGCAGAGTGGTTCCACTTCGAGGGACTAGCCAACCTCTTCCGCTACCAGTCCTTCCGTTCGGGCGCGGCGCTGATGACGGCGCTAGGCATCGGCCTGCTGATCGGTCCGCGCTTCATCAACATGCTGCGCGTCCGTCAGGGCAAGGGCCAGCCGATCCGCGAGGACGGCCCGCAAAGCCACCTTGCCAAGCGCGGCACGCCGACCATGGGCGGTTTGATGATCCTGACCGCGCTGGTTAGCGCGATGATCCTGTTCATGGACATGTCGAACCCGTTCATCTGGGCCTGCTTGGCCGTGACGGTCGGGTTCGGAATCATCGGTTTCCTCGACGATTACGATAAAGTCGCCAAACGCAGCACCGCCGGGCTTTCCAGCAAGCTGCGCCTTGGCCTTGAGTTCGTGGTGGCGGGCATTGCCGCCTACATCATCGTTCGCCAGCTCAATACCAACCTCTACGTGCCGTTCCTTTCGGGCCGGTACATTCCACTGGGGCCGTTCTACTACGTCTTCGCCGCTTTCGTGATCGTGGGCGCGGGCAACGCGGTGAATCTGACCGACGGGCTCGATGGCCTTGCGACTATGCCGGTGATCATCGCCGCAGGTACGTTCGCGATCATCTGCTACCTCGCCGGCCGCGTCGATTATGCGACCTACCTCGGCATTCCGCACGTGCCGGGTGCGGGCGAACTGGCGGTGTTCTGCGCGGGGATCATCGGCGCCTGCCTGGCCTTCCTGTGGTTCAACGCGCCGCCCGCAGCCGTGTTCATGGGCGATACCGGCAGCCTCGCACTTGGCGGCGCGCTCGGCGCCATTGCCGTTTCCGCGCATCACGAGATCGTGCTCGCCGTCGTCGGCGGGCTGTTTGTGCTGGAGGCCGTTTCGGTCATCATCCAGGTTGTCTGGTTCAAGCGCACCGGCCGCCGCGTGTTCCGCATGGCACCCATCCACCACCACTTCGAACAGAAGGGCTGGAAGGAATCGACCGTCGTCATCCGCTTCTGGATTATCTCGATCGTCCTTGCGGTGATCGGGCTGTCCACGCTCAAGCTGCGATAAGCGCGTGATCGTTTCTCCCGCCTTCGCCGGAAAGCATTACGCGGTCCTCGGCCTTGCCCGATCCGGCCTTGCCGTGGTCGAGACGCTGCTGGCCAGCGGCGCGCATGTCATGGCCTGGGACGCGCGCGACGAGCCGCGCCAGCTGATCGCCGGCCGCGCGGAGCTGGCCGATCCCGTCACGGCGGATCTTACCGGCTATGACGGGGTGATCGTTTCGCCCGGCGTGCCGCTCAACACGCATCCCATCGCCGAAGCCGCGCGCCGTTATGGCGTGCCGGTGATCGGCGATATCGAGCTGTTCGCGCTCGCCCGCGCCAGCCTGCCTGCGCACCGCGTGATCGGGATCACCGGCACCAACGGCAAGTCGACCACCACGTCGCTCGTCCAGCACTTGCTCAAGTCGGCCGGCGTCGATTCGCGCGTGGGCGGCAACATTGGCGTGCCCGTGCTCTCCGCCGATCCGCTGCCCGAGGGCGGGGTCTATGTGCTCGAACTGTCGAGCTACCAGATCGACCTGACCCGCAGTCTCGACTGCGATGTCGCCGCGCTGCTCAACATCACGCCCGACCATCTCGACCGTTACGAGAGCTTTGCGGCCTACGCGGCGGCCAAGGCGCGCCTCTTCGCGATGCAGGATGCGTACCGCCCCGCCGTGTTCGGCACCGGCGATGCCGAGACGGCGGACATTGCCGCAGTCGAGAGCGCCCGCCGCGAACCCGGTCTCGTGCGCGAGGTGGACGGCCACGATATCGCCGCGCTCCAGAAGAACTGGCCATCGCTGCAAGGTCCGCACAACCTCCAGAATGCCGCCGTCGCTGTCGCCATTGTCGAGGCGCTGGGCATTCCGGCCGCCAAGTGGAAGCCGGCGCTGCGCAAGTTCCGGGGCCTGCCGCACCGCATGGAGCGCGTGGCCGAGGCGAACGGCGTGCTCTACATCAACGATTCCAAGGCTACCAACCCGGCCTCTGCGGCGCCTGCGCTGGCGGCTTTCCCGCCCGATCCCAAGCCGCGCATCCACTGGATCCTGGGCGGTCTGCCCAAGGGCGACGACCTCGACGAGTGCGCGCCCTATTTTGGCAATATCGCCGCCGCCTATACCATCGGCGACGCCGGCCCGCGCTTTGCCGAGATCCTCGCGCCCTATACGCGCGTCCACCGCAGCGAGATGATGGCCGAAGCTATCCGCGAAGCCATGGCCGAAGCCGTTCCCGGCGATGTCGTCATGCTTTCGCCCGCTTGCGCCAGCTTCGACCAGTTCCGCGATTACGAAGCGCGCGGACTGGCCTTCCGCCAGATCGTCGAGGCCCTGCTGGAAATGCAGGGTACGGCGGCCGCAGGGGAGAAGCAGTAGCATGGCAACCATCGCGCCCGGGGCTGCTCCCGCCAATACTCGCTACAACCGCAACCGTCGCGGCCAGTTTGCGATCTGGTGGCAGGAGATCGACCGTACCGTTCTCGCGCTCGTGCTGATCCTGATGGGGATCGGCGCGGTGGCAGTTGCGGCGGGGTCCCCGGCCAGCGCGCGGCGCCTTTCGACGACGCAGGAACACCTGCCGTCACTTTACTTCTTCTGGCTCCACTTGCGCTGGCAGTTCGTGGGGCTCTGCGCGATGTTCTGGGCTTCGAGCCTTTCGAAGGACAGCGCGCGCCGGCTTGGCATCCTGATCGCCGGGCTCATGCTGTTCGGGCTGCTGCTGGTGCCGGTGGTGGGTTCCGAAGTGAACGGTGCCAAGCGCTGGCTGCACTTCGGCATCTCTATCCAGCCCTCGCAGTTCCTCGGCACCGGCTTTCCGATCCTGCTCGCATGGATCCTTTCGTGGCGCGCGCGCGATCCGAACATTCCGGTCGTGGCCATCTGCTTCTGCCTGATGGGCCTGCTGGGCGCACTGCTGATGGCGCAGCCGGACTTCGGCTCGACCATGCTGTTTTCGGGCACGTTCTTCGTGATGATCCTGCTGGCGGGTATCCCGCTCAAGCGCATCGGCATGTTTTTCGGGATCGGCATCGTCGGCATCGTCGTGATGTATTTCACGTACGCCAACGGCCGGAACCGCATCGATTCGTTCCTCTCGGGCGGCAATGCCTTCGACCAGGTGGACCTTGCCCAGCGCACGCTGTTGAACGGTGGCTGGTTCGGGCAGGGTTTCTGGATGGGCATCCGCAAGATGGCGCTGCCCGAGGCGCATACCGACTATATCTTCTCGGTCATCGGCGAGGAATTCGGACTGATCGCCTGCATGGTAATCGTGTGCCTCTACCTGACGTTGCTGGTGCGGGTAATGCTGCGACTGGTGGATGAGGAAGACCTCTTCACCGTGCTCGCCGCCGCCGGTATCGCCTCGCAGTTCGGCGGGCAGGCGTTCATCAATATTCTCGTCAACCTGCAACTCTTCCCCTCGAAGGGCATGACCCTGCCGCTGATCAGCTACGGTGGCTCGTCGACTGTCGCGATGTGCTTGACGGTCGGGCTTCTGCTGGCAATCACGCGGCGCAATCCCTTCATCAAGCGCGAGGGCTTCTCGCTGCGCGCCATCGGAGACATTCCTTCATGAGTCTGGTCAGCCGTCACTACGTTCTCGCCGCGGGCGGGACGGGCGGACACCTCATCCCCGCCTTCGCGCTCGCTGCCGAGCTGGAGCGCCGGGGCCATCACGTCGCGCTCATCACCGATGAGCGCGGCGCCGCGATTCCGGGCAAGCCCGATTACCTGACCGCACATGTGCTGCCACAGGGCCGTATCGCGGGGAAGAACCCGCTGAACTGGCTGAAGGGCCTGCTCGGCATCCTTGAAGGCAAGCGTATGGCGCTGCGCCTGTTCGAAAGCTTCCAGCCGACCGCCGTGATCGGCTTCGGTGGCTATCCGGCGCTGCCAACGATGCTGGCCGCACGCTCGGCCCGCATTCCGACGATCCTGCATGAGCAGAACTCAGTGCTGGGCCGCGTGAACCGCTACTTCGCGGGCAAAGTGGATGCCATTGCCACGGCTTTTGAACAGGTCGACCGGCTCGATCCCAAGCTGGCGACCAAGGTCACGCTCGTCGGCAATCCGGTGCGTGACGAGGTTCTGGCACTGCGTGACAAGCCGTTCCCCGAATTCGGCGAGGACAGCCTGCTGCGCATTCTCGTCACCGGCGGTAGCCAGGGCGCGCGGGTGCTTTCCGAAGTCGTGCCTGATGGCCTTGCCATGCTGCCTCCGGCACTGCGCTCGCGCCTCCAGGTGATCCAGCAGTGCCGCGCCGAGGACATCGAGGCCGTCCGCGCGCGTTACGCCGGCCACGGCATCCCGGCCGAACTGGCGACTTATTTCGAGGACATGGCCGAGCGTTTGGCTGGTGCGCACTTGTTCATCGGCCGCTCCGGCGCCTCGACGATTGCTGAGTTGACCGACGTGGGCCGTCCGGCGATCCTGATCCCGCTGCCCATCGCTACGGACGATCATCAGGCTGCCAACACGCGTGAGATCGTGGCCGCTGGCGGCGCCCGCGCGATCCGTCAGGAAAGCTTCACCGCGACTACGCTGGCCAAGCAGATTCAGGCCATGGCGCTTCATCCCGAAACGCTCGCCAATGCCGCGCATGCCTCGTGGAACTGCGGCTATCCCAACGCTGCTAGCGACCTTGCCGATCTCGTCGAGAGCTACGGCGCCAGCCCGATTATGGACGTAATTCGAATGGACAAGACCGTGCCCGCCAAGGGCGGCGAAGCCCTCGCGCGCAAGGGTGGCGTGGCATGATCCTTCGACCCTTCGACAAGCTCAGGGCTCAGGATGAGCGGACTTTGACTTGCTATTCCCTTTCGCCGCTCATGCTGAGCTTGTCGAAGCATGATGCTCAGCGCGAGGTGTCCCAGTGAAGGGCGTCGGCACCGACATCGGCACGATCCACTTCGTCGGCATCGGCGGCATCGGCATGTCCGGCATTGCCGAGGTGATGCACAACCTTGGCTACGCCGTGCAGGGCTCTGACATTGCCGAAGGTTACGTGGTCGAAGGCCTGCGCAAGCGCGGCATCAAGGTCTCGATCGGCCATGCGGCGGAAAACGTCGAGGGCGCGGCCGTGGTCGTGACCTCCACCGCCGTGAAGCGTGAGAATCCGGAAGTCGTCTACGCGCTCGAACACCGCATCCCTGTGGTGCGCCGGGCCGAGATGCTGGCCGAACTGATGCGCCTGAAGAACACCGTCGCGGTGGCCGGCACCCACGGCAAGACCACCACGACCTCGATGGTGGCTGCGCTTCTCGATGCGGGCGGGGTCGATCCCACCGTCATCAACGGCGGCATCATCAATGCCTACGGGTCCAACGCCCGCCTTGGCGAGAGCGACTGGATGGTCGTGGAAGCCGATGAAAGCGACGGTTCGTTCCTGCGCCTCGACGGCACGATCGCCGTCGTTACCAACATCGATCCCGAACACCTCGATCACTACGGCTCGTTCGACAAGGTGAAGGACTCCTTCGTCGAATTCATCGAGAACGTGCCGTTCTACGGCTGCGCGCTGCTTTGCATCGATCACCCCGAAGTGCAGGCGGTGATCCCCAAGGTGCGCGACCGCCGTGTGGTGACTTACGGTTTCTCCGCACAGGCGGACATTCGCGGCGAAAACGTCACCCCGGTTCCGGGCGGCAACCGTTTCGACGTGGCGCTGCGCCAGCGCGACGGCTCGTTCCGCCGGATCGAGGGCATCGAACTGCCGATGCCGGGCCGCCACAACGTCCAGAACGCGCTCGCCGCCATCGGCGTCGCGGTGGAGATGGGCTGCTCGGATGCCTGCATCCAGACCGGCTTCTCCAAGTTCGGCGGCGTGAAGCGCCGCTTCACCAAAGTCGGCGAGATCGCAGTCGATGGCGGTGCGGTCACCGTGATCGACGATTACGGCCATCACCCGGTGGAGATCCGCGCCGTGCTCGCTGCCGCGCGTGAGGGCGTGAAGGGCCGCGTCATCGCCGTGGTCCAGCCGCATCGGTTCACCCGCCTGCGCGATCACATGGAAGACTTCGAAGGCGCGTTCAACGATGCCGACGTGGTCTATGCGGCGCCCGTCTACGCAGCGGGCGAGCAGCCGATCGAGGGCGTCGATTCCGATCACATGGTCTCCGGCATGAAGGCGCGCGGGCACCGTTCCGCGCAAGTCATCGCCGGGCCGGATGCGCTGGCGGATGTGCTGGCGACGTCGATCCAGCCGGGTGACATGGTCGTCTGCCTTGGTGCGGGCGATATCACAAAGTGGGCGGCCGGTCTGGCCGATGCCGTGGTCAAGCGGAGGGCTGCGTGATCGGCCACCTCGCGCTTCGCCCATGTGCTTCGACAAGCTCAGCACGAGCGGCATTTCATGGTCTTCTGGTAACCCACTCCGCTCATCCTGAGCCTGTCGAAGGATGATGGACGTGGCGCAACCGCTCCTTCCTGAAACGCGGGGCAAGCTGACGGCCGATGCGCCGCTGGCCCCGCTCGTCTGGTTCAAGTCCGGCGGCGCGGCCGAGTGGCTGTTCGAGCCGAAGGATCTGGCCGACCTGCAGGCGTTCCTGCGCGATCTCGATCCCGCCGTTCCGGTCATGGCGCTGGGCCTTGGCTCCAACATGATCGTGCGCGACGGCGGCGTCCCGGGCGTCGTGATCCGCCTCGGCAAGCCCTTCGCCAAAGTGACGAAAGTGGACGACATGACGCTGGAATGCGGCGGCGGCGCCAGCGGCATCCTCGTCTCCTCGACCGCGCGCGACAGCGGCATAGCCGGCGTCGAATTCCTGCGCTCAATCCCCGGCACTGTCGGCGGCTTCGTGCGGATGAACGGCGGCGCCTATGGCGGCGAGGTCAAGGACGTGCTGGTCGATTGCGATGTCGTCCTGCGTTCCGGCGAACTGGTCACGCTGGTCAATGCCGACCTTGGCTACACCTATCGCCATTCGGAACTGCCCGAAGGCGCCGTGGTCGTCTCCGCCCGTTTCAAGGGCCAGTCCGGCGAGCCAGAGGCGATCCAGGCCGAGATGGACCGCATCTCCGCCAGCCGCGAGGCCAGCCAGCCGCTGCGCAGCAAGACCGGCGGTTCGACCTTCAAGAACCCCGAAGGCCACAAGGCCTGGGCTCTGGTGGACGAAGCCGGCTGCCGCGGCCTGACCATCGGCGGTGCGCAAGTCAGCGAGAAGCACACCAACTTCCTGCTCAACGTGGCCGACGCCACCAGTAGTGATATCGAGGCCCTGGGCGAGGAAGTGCGCCGCCGGGTCAAGGAAAAGTCGGGCGTCACGCTCGAATGGGAAATCCAGCGGGTTGGACTATCCGCTGAAAGCAAGAAGTGAGTTGATCTAGTGTCCCTTCCTAAGCTTCACGTCGCAGTCCTGATGGGCGGTTGGTCGAACGAGCGGCCGGTCTCGCTGATGAGCGGCGAGGGCGTGGCCAAGGCGCTCGAGTCCAAGGGCCACAAGGTCACCCGCATCGACATGGACCGCGATGTCGCGCTGCGCCTTTCGGAAGCGAAGCCGAATGTCGTGTTCAACGCGCTCCACGGCGCGCCGGGCGAGGACGGCACGGTGCAGGGCATGATGGACCTGATGGGCCTCACCTACACCCATTCGGGCCTCGCCACGTCGGTGATCGCTATCGACAAGGAACTGACCAAGCAGGCGCTGGTCCCGCACGGCATTCCGATGCCCGGCGGCCGCATCGTCGAGAGCGCCGAGATTTTCGAGCGCGATCCGCTGCCGCGTCCTTATGTGCTGAAGCCTGTCAACGAAGGCTCGTCGGTCGGCGTCGCCATTGTCACCGCCGAGGGCAATTACGGCAACCCGATCGGCCGCGATAGCGAAGGCCCCTGGCAACACTTCGACCGCCTGCTGGCCGAGCCCTATATTCGCGGGCTTGAACTCACGACCGCCGTGATCGGCGACCGCGCGCTGCTGGTGACCGAACTGAGGCCCAAGTCGGGCTTCTACGACTTCGATTCCAAGTATACCGACGGCATGACCCAGCACATCTGCCCGGCCGAGATCCCGGACGAGATCACGGCGGCGTGCAAGGATCTGGCCCTGCGCGCGCACCAGTTGCTGGGCTGCAAGGGCACCAGCCGCTCGGATTTCCGCTGGGATGACACGCAGGGCGTCGAAGGGCTGTTCCTGCTGGAAGTGAACACCCAGCCGGGCATGACCCCGCTCAGCCTCGTGCCTGAACAGGCCCGCGCCTGCGGCATGGAATATCCCGATCTGGTCGAAGAGATCATCGCTGAAGCGCTCGAAGACGCGCGCGCCCGCAAGGCGGCCAAGGAGGGCGGATGAGCCAGACGATCCGGCGCAAGCCGAAGAGCGCAAGGAAAGTCGCCGCCCGTCAGGGCACCAAGGCCAAGGTCCGCAAGGCCAAGGCGACCACGGGATCGACGCTCGACGCAGCGATGTCGTGGCTGCCTTTCACCGAAGAGCAGCTGCACAAGATTTTCCTCATCGCCATCCTCGGCGGTGCGGTGGGGCTTGCCGCCGTCGTCGCCAATGCAGCGGGGGTGCCGATGCTGGCGGCCGACCAGTTCGCGCACGTTTCCGCCAATGCGGGCTTCGAGGTGAAGCGCGTGGAAGTGCGCGGCGTGAAGCATCTCAATGAGCTGAAGGTCTACGAAAAGGCACTGGCCGAACGTAACCGGGCGATGACCGAAGTCGATCTCGACGCGCTGCGCGGGGAACTGCTGGGCCTGTCATGGGTCAAGGATGCGCGCGTCTCGCGCCAGTTGCCCGATACGCTGGTGATCGACATCGTCGAGCGCGAGGCCCACGCGGTGCTGCGCAAGGACGACCAATACGTGCTGATCGACGAGACCGGGCACGAACTGGAGCAGGTCAGCCGCAAGGATACCGGCGGCAAGCTGATCGTCTCGGGCCCGGGCGCGGGCGAGCAGGTGACGGAGCTCGCGAAGCTGCTGGAGGCGGCCCCCGCGCTCCAGCCTGGCGTGCAGGAGGCTGAGTGGATCGGCAATCGCCGCTGGAACCTGACATTCCGCACCGGGCAAGTGCTCGCGCTGCCCGAAGGCGACAAGGAAGCGGCGGGCGCGCTCGTCACTTTCGCGCGGCTTGACGGCACCAATCGCCTGCTGGGCGGCAAGGTCATGGCCTTCGACATGCGCGCGCCGGACAGGATCTATATGCGTGTGCCTGATGGCGAAGGGCAGCAAATCGCCGCAAGCGCCGGTGCCGTCCCCCACACCGGGGATCAGGCGACCGGCGCCGTGCCCCCAAGTGCCCAGAGCAGCCCGAAAACCGAAATGCCGGCCGTAGCGGAGGAGCAGTGATGGCAGGCCCCCGGATCACCCGCGTATTCGGCGCGGTCAACATCGGCTCCTTCCGCATTTCCGCGATTGTCGCGGGCATGTCCGAGATGGGCGACATGATCGTGCTGGGTTCCGGCCACCGCGCCAGCCAGGGCATCAAGCGCGGCTACGTCACCGATATTGCCGCCGCGACTTATGCGGTGCGCGACGCCATCGACCGTGCCGAGAAGATGGCCGACACCAGCGTCTCGAAAGTCTGGATCGGCTGTTCGGGGGCAGGGCTCGCCAGCCGGATCGACCAGTTCGATGCCGAAATCGGCGGCCGCCGCATCGAGCAGGAGGATATCGACCAACTGCTCGTTTCCGCGCGTGAGGTGATCCAGCCCGACGGGCGCATGGTGCTGCACGCGCAGCCTGCGCAGTACCGCCTCGATGGCGCGCACGGCGTTGGCAATCCCAAGGGGCTTCATGCCGAGCGTCTGGGCGTGGACATCCACATCATGCTGGCCGACGGCGCGCCGATCCGCAATCTGACCGAGGCGGTGCAGAGCGCGCACCTTGAGGTTGAGGCCGTTGTCGGCTCGCCGATCGCGGCGGGCTATGCCTGCCTCTCGCCCGAGGAGCGCGATCTGGGAGTCGCACTCGTCGAATTCGGTGCGGAAGTGACAAATGTGGCGGTCTATTCGCACGGGCTGCTGATCGACATGATCTCGATCCCGATGGGATCCGCCGATATCACCGACGCGATTGCTTCCGCTTTCGGCATCCGTCGCTTCCAGGCCGAGCGTCTGAAATGCGTCAACGGATCGGCCATCGCCAGCCCGCACGACCACCGCGAGATGATCCCGGTCAATGCGCCGGGCGAAGAACATGCCGGCCCGATCGCCCGCCACGCGGACGACAAGAACCGCATTCCGCGCGCCGAACTGATCGGCGTCATCACCGGTCAACTCGGTGTGCTGATGGAAGAAGTCAACAAGGCGCTCAAGGTGATGCGCTTCAATGCGCAGCGCGGCAAGCAGGTGGTCTTCACCGGCGGCGGTGCGGAACTTGTGGGGCTGGCCGATTATGCGCAGGCGGCGCTGGGCAAGCCGGTGCGCGTGGGCAGCGTGCCGCATTTGACCGGATTGGCGGAAGCCCATGTAAAACCGGGCTTTTCCACCCTCGCCGGACTGGTGCTCTATGCGGGCGCGGACCCGGTGGACATCCGCAGTTTCGGAAAGAACCGTCAGCAGACAATAAGTTATTCCGGTCTGGGCGTGGTCAACCGCGTCTATAGAGCGCTGAGGGAATACTTCTGACCCGTTGTCACCAGACCGTGGCCGGTCCGGCACGATTGGCCGCAATCGGCGGCTTCTGCTGTGGACAAAGGGTCGTCAAGCTTTGCCTCGATGAAACGAAGCGTGCAATCAGGCTAGTCAAGGTAAATGTCTTCGCGCACGGGCCTGCCAGGAGATCGAAATGAGCATCAACATCGGACCGCCGGCTATCGAGGAGCTTCGTCCGCGCATTGTCGTCATCGGTGTCGGTGGCGCGGGCGGCAACGCTATCGCCAACATGATCCAGGCGCAGATAGAGGGCGTAGACTTCGTCGTCGCCAATACTGACGCCCAGGCGCTCAATAATTCGATCGCCGAGACACGCATACAGCTCGGGCCGGACATCACGCAGGGCCTCGGCGCCGGCGCGCGTCCCGAAGTGGGGCGTGCGGCAGCGGAGGAAACTCTGCCTGATATCGAGCGTCTGCTCGATGGCGTGCACATGGTCTTCATCGCGGCCGGCATGGGCGGCGGTACCGGTACCGGCGCCGCGCCGATCATCGCGCAGGCCGCGCGCGCCAAGGGCGTGCTGACCGTGGGCGTGGTCTCCAAGCCGTTCATGTTCGAAGGCACGCGCCGCATGCGCTCTGCCGACGCCGGTATCGAAGAGCTGCAAAAGCACGTCGATACGCTGATCGTCATTCCGAACCAGAACCTGTTCCTGGTCGCCAAGGCGGAAACCACTTTCAAGGAAGCGTTCGAGCTTGCCGACGAAGTGCTCCAGCAGGGCGTGCGCTCGATCACCGACCTGATGATCATGCCGGGCCTCATCAACCTCGACTTTGCGGACGTCCGCTCGGTCATGGGCGAAATGGGCAAGGCGATGATGGGCACGGGCGAGGGCGAAGGCCCGAACCGCGCACTCGAAGCGGCCGAACGCGCCATAGCGAACCCGCTGCTCGATGGCGTGTCGATGCAGGGCGCCAAGGGCGTGATCATCTCGATCATCGGCGGCGACGACATGAAGCTGCTCGAAGTCGACGAAGCCGCGAACCACATTCGCGAACTGGTCGATCCCGATGCGAACATCATCTGGGGCTCGGCGTTCAACCCTGACCTTCAGGGCAAGATCCGCGTCTCGGTGGTCGCCACCGGTATAGAGCAAAGCGCCGAACAGGCCGAGATTGCCTCGCGTCCGATGTCGCTGGGCGCCAGCCGTGGTCCGGTCCGGCCGATGGTTTCGCGTCCGGCTCCGATGGAAGCTGCGGCGCCCGTGCGCCCGGCCATCCAGACGCCTTCGGCCTATACGCCGGCTGCGGCTCCGCTGAACCTGTCAACGCCTGCTCCGGCACCGGCGCCTGCTCCCGAACCCGAAGAGTTTGACGGACTGGAACTGGGCGCTGGCGAGGAACTGGGCGAGGTTCACGGCGAAGTCGCGGCGGACGGTTACGCCAGCCTCTCGGGCTTCAATGGCCAGCGCGCTGCGCCGCTTGACCTTTCGGGCGGCATCGAAGTGCCGGCGCCCGCGGTGCCGCAGGATGAGCTTCTGCTCGACGGCGGACAGTCGGTGCCCGCTTCGCCGCTGCGTCAGCGTCGTCCGGCGGCCGAGGCTGCTCCGGCGCCTGCCCCGGTTTCGGCGCCCGCACGTCCGACCGGTGGCGGCAGCACGCTGTTCGAGCGTATGACCAGCCTTTCGCGTCCCAAGGCGGCGGCAGCCGAGCCTTCGGCCGACGATGAGGATTCGGCATCGATCTCGATCCCGCGCTTCCTCGGACGCCAGAACAACCAGTAATCGACTTTGATGCGGGGCGGGCGGCTTTTGAGCCGTCCGCCCCGTTGTCGTTTCTTGTATCGTCGTTTCTGGCGGACCGGTTCCTTACGTGTTAGCGCGAGGTTCAGGTAACGGGCGGCATAGGCCCGCCCCGGAAGAGATCAACCGGCGCGCGGCGGCCTAGGGCCCCGCTCTGTCGCAGCAAAGGTATCGCGAAACTTGCGGGTGAGGCAGAAGCCATCGGGCAGGGTGTGGTCCGGCAAGAACGTCCGCGCGGCGCTTGCTTTTCCAATGCTTGCGCCGATCGCGCTGGTCTTGCCGCAGGCGGCGTCTGCCCAGAGCGCGCCCGTGGTGGCGCGGCCGGTGGTTCAGGCCATTCCCGGCGCCGAATCGCAGCGCCTCAGCGCCGCGCTTGCCCGTCTCGGTCGCAATCCGCGTGATGCGGCGGCGCTGATGGAGGCGGCCGATGCCGCCAGAGCCCTCAACGACTTCGATGCGGCCATCGGTTTCTATCGCCGTGCCGACGAAATCACGCCCGGAAATGCGCGCGTCAAGGCGGGGCTGGCCGCCTCGCTGGCCATGAACGGAGACCCGGTTTCCGCCATTCCGCTGTTCGCCGAGGCCGAAAAGGCCGGGGCCGCCCCGTCGCAGATCGCTGCGGATCGCGGCCTCGCCTACGATCTTGTCGGCGCGAATGCGACCGCACAGCACTATTACGCCACAGCGCTCGGCAGCGCTGCGGACGAGGAAGTGCGTATGCGGCTGGCGATCAGCCAGGCGATCGCTGGTGACAATGCTTCGGCGCAGACCACGCTGATGCCGCTGCTCCAGAAGCAGGACAAGCCGGGCTGGCGCACGCGCGCCTTCGCGCTGGCCATTGCCGGTGAGACGCAGCAAGCGGTTGATGTGTCCAATTCGATTCTGCCGCCGCAATTGGCGCAGAGCATAGCGCCCTATTTGCGGTACATGCCGCGCCTGACCCGCGCGCAGCAGGCCTCGGCGGCGAATCTCGGCAAGTTCCCGCGTGCGTCCGAGATCGGCCACGACGATCCCCGTATCTCTGCTTATGCGGTGCAACTCGCGGCCACCGAGGCGGCGATGGCGCCGCGCACGGCTCTGGCGGCGAACCAGACCGCCTCGCCCCGGGCGAACAGCCGGAGCGGACGCAAGGCTGCTACTCCGCTGGCGGCTGCGCGCACTGCTTTGACGCCCGGTGCCGCGCCGTTCGGCCCCGTTCCGCCGTCGACAACGCCCGCGCATGTCGGGCTCTCATCCTCGACGACTCCGCCCCGCACATCGCCTCCAGCGCACACTGCGTCGGATTCCGCGCGGGTCGCTCCGCCCGAGCCCATGCCGACGATCGAGCGCGATGCTTCGGGTGAACTGCTGCCGGTAATGCCGGGCAGGGCCGCTGCGGCTTCTCCGGCGCCGGCCGCCCTCGCGCCATCGCGTGCGGCATTGACCCCGGCACCTGTGCGCACGGCAGTGGCGCCGCCTCCGCCAGTCTCCTCCGTTCCTGCGGTGAACAGGACGCCGACGCCGGGCTTCGACCTTGCGCGCGGGCAGGGGGCGTCCGCCCCGGTTCCTGCCGCTTCGGTGCCCACGCCTGCGCCCGCAAAGCTCGCTGGCAGCGAATCGCCGCCGGAGCCCAATGCGCACCAGCTCTCGCTGACCGAAATCTTTGCCGACCTTGGCAAGCCGACGATGCAGGACACGCCTGCCGACGGCGCGGTCGACATCCGACAGATCAAACCGACCCCACCGGAGCCGATTCCCGCACCCAAGGTCCCGGCAAAGCCCGAGGCCAAACCGGACGCGAAGCCTGAGGCAAAGGCAACGGGCAAGCCGGACGCCAAGGCCGAGGCAAAGCCCGATGCCAAGGCAACCGACAAGCCCGACGCCAAGGCGGACACGAAGCCGGGAGCCAAGGGCGACACGAAAGCCGGCGCCAAGGGCGATACAAAGCCCGGAGCCAAGGGCGATACGAAGGCAGGCGCCAAAGCCGATGCGAAGCCCGGAACGAAGGGCGATGGGAAAGGCGATACGTCGGCCAAGGGCAAGAAGCCCGCAGCGCCAACGCATCCCAGCCGTATGTGGGTGCAGATCGGCGTCGGCCGCAACAAGGATGCGATCGCCTTCGACTGGCGGCGCAACCTCAAGCAGGCTCCGTCGTTGTTCAAGGGGCATGAGCCTTATGTGACCGACATGGGGCGGACCAACCGCGTGTTGATCGGTCCGTTCGAGACGCAGAAGGCTGCCAATGCCTTCTTGGCCGAGGCGAAGAAGCAGGGCTTTGCCGATGCACTGCCTTGGACCAGCCCGGCAGGGCAGGTCGTGGACCCGCTTCAGGCCAAGTAGCCGCCGATCAGCGTGCCCTGTGGACAAACCGCGGGGTGTGCTGGCGAATGCTCTGGTCTCTTGCGCGAAAGGCCTTATCCACACGCTGTTAACAGCCTAGTGCAGTTTTGCGCAGGCGATCGCATTCACTGGATTGTGCAGCAGGGGCAAGGCGAAGCATCCAAGCGGCCAAGCGTTGCGGAGGTCGGAATGTCGGAGATCATGAGAACGGTTCAGGACGATATCGACCGCGAAGAGGACAGCGCTCCCGTGGAGATGCTGGCAGCCCTTTTCGAGGCGCGTGACTGGCCCTTCGAGCTTGCCAGCGAGGACGAGATTTCCGGTGAGGTGAAGGGCGCCTGGGCGACCTATCAGTTCCAGGCGATCTGGCGCCCCGAGGACAGGGTGTTGCAGTTGCTCTGTCTGCCCGACGTGCGCATCTCTGACGCCAAGCGCGCCGCGATGTACGAAGCGCTGGCGCTCATCAACGAACAGCTCTGGGTTGGGCATTTCGATGTCTGGTCGAACGGCTGGGTGGTTCTCTATCGTCACGGCCTGATGCTGGGCGAGGATGGCCTCCTCGGGCCCGGTCAGGCCCAGACCGTCGTCGAGGCCGCGATCGAGGAATGCGACCGCTTCTACCCGGTGTTCCAGTTCATCCTCTGGGGTGACAAGACGCCCGCCGAGGCACTGGCCGCTGCCATGATCGACGCTGCGGGCGAGGCCTGAGCGTATTTACGGGGCGGGCGGCCGGTCTGGTCCGGCCCGCTTCCGTGTGCTTGGGTCTTGGCACGCATCCGGCGCTGTCCTAAGTGGCGCGCCTGTCGCAGGGGCGGCGATCCCGCGCCATGATCCAAGGAAATGATATGGACCGCTTTCAGAACATTCTGCTCGTCGGCTGCGGCAATATGGCCGGCGCCATGCTCGAAGGCTGGCTGAAGAGCGGTATCCCCGCGTCCCGCTTCACGGTGGTGGACCCCAATCGCGCCGAAGTGCCTGAAGGCGTGACCCTGCTGAAGGATCTTCCGGCGGAAGGACGTTTCGATGCCGTCATGCTCGGCATCAAGCCGCAAGGGCTGGATGCCGCCGCTCCGGCCATCGCGCCGCTGGTGGGCGCCGAGACGGTGCTGTTCTCGATTCTCGCCGGTGTCGAATTCGACAGCCTTGCCGCGCGCTTCCCCGATGCCGGTGCGATCCTGCGCATCATGCCGAATCTCGCCGTGGCCATCGGCAAGGCGCCGGTCGCGCTCGATTCGCGCGGACTTGACGAGATCGGCCGGGCGATGGTGACCGCGCTGATGGAGCCGCTGGGCACGCCCGAGTGGCTTGATGACGAAAGCCAGTTCAGTGCCGTCACTGCGCTGACCGGCTGCGGCCCGGCATTCGTCTACCGCTTCATCGATGCGCTGGCCTCGGGCGGCGTGGCGCTGGGAATCGAAGCCTCCCAGGCCCGGCGCCTTGCCGTGGCCATGGTCGAGGGTGCCGCGCAACTGGCAGCCTCTTCGCCGTTTTCGCCGGGCGAACTGGCCGACAAGGTGGCAAGCCCCGGCGGTTCGACCCGCGCGGGCCTGAATGTGCTCGATGCCGATGCTGCCATGATGAAGCTGATCGCGGCCACTATGCAGGCCTCCAACGACCGCAATGCCGAGATGGCTGCCGAAGCCCGTCAGGGATAAGGCGGCCTTCGATCGGGCCGGAAACAGGGCCGATGCAGACCATGAAATTCGGACCTGACCGGATTTTCGAGGCGGCGTCGGCGTCTGTTTACACTTTGACACATAGTGGGACAGCCGGTTTTCCTTGAAATGAAGGCGGGCGGAGGCGATATTCGCCTTGTCCGGGTTTCCGCGTTTGGCGGAGTACCCGTCTAAGGGAGTGTGACATGGCGAATTGGAACGACCCCCAGCCCCGTACGGGCTTCGGTGCGTCTCCGAGCCTTGACGGCAGGACAGGCGGCAAGGTCGCGTATGATACCGGCCTGCGTCGCTACATGCTGTCGATCTATAACTACATGGCCTCGGGCGTGTTGCTCTCGGGCATCGTGGCTCTGGGCTTCGCAAGTTCCGGCTATGCCGAGCAGATGATGTTCTCGCCGCTGAAGTGGCTGGTCATGCTGGCGCCCATGGGCTTCGTGATGGCGATGAGCTTCGGCGCGCAGCGCATGCAGACTTCGACGTTGCAGATGCTCTACTGGGGCTTCTGTCTGGTCATGGGCCTGTCGATGTCGACCATCTTCATGGTCTTCACGGCAACCTCGATCGCAACGACGTTCTTCGCGACGGCGGCGGCTTTCGCAGGCCTCAGCCTGGTGGGTTATACCACGAAGAAGGACCTGTCGGGCTTCGGCACGTTCCTGATCATGGGCCTGTTCGGCATCCTGATCGCGATGCTGATCGGCATCTTCGTGCATTCGACCGCGCTGCAGCTTGGCATCTCGATCCTCGGCGTGCTGATTTTCGCGGGCCTCACGGCCTACGATACGCAGATGCTGAAGAACCAGTACTACAGCCTGCGCGGCACCGAGTTCGTCGGCAAGGCGGTGGTGATGGGCGCGCTGCGCCTCTATCTGGACTTCATCAACATGTTCCAGTTCCTGCTGAGCTTCCTGGGCGACCGCAGGTAATCCACCGTTTTCTGCATATGGCTGTTGTCATGCCCGGTTCGATTCGTCGCACCGGGCATTTTCTTTAGCGGCGCGGCACGGTAGTTAATAAAGATCGAGGACATTGGAGTGAACGGGGTGGTAAACCTGAGCAAACGCGGCCTGGCATGGGGCCTTTCGCTGACGGCAGGTTCTCTGGCCGTCGCATTGTCGGGCTGTGGGCCGCAAAAGGTGGCCGTTGCGCCGCCGCCGCCGCCGCAGGCCGTCGTGATTCCGCCGCGGCCGATGCCGCCGGCAGGCGCACAGAACAACATGCCGATCCCGGCGCTTGCCGCGAACGGCATGCGCGCGACGGTCAATTCGGGCATCTCGCCCGCGCAGGCGCTGTGGAACCTGCGTTCGGCCTACAACGTGGCGGCGCTCAACTGCATGGGGCCTGATCACGGGCCGATCCTGGCGGGATACAAGGATTTCCTGATTCGCCATGCCAAGTCGCTGACGGCGACGAACAAGGCGCTCGATAAGGAATACGTGACCCGTTACGGCGCGAAAATGGGCGCCAAGACGCGCGAGACTTATCAGACGCAGGTCTACAACTTCTTCGCGCTGCCGCCGGTCGTGCCGGCGCTTTGCAACACCATGATCGGTCTTGCTGCCGAGCTTCAGACGGTTCCGGCGAACCAGCTGGACAGCGTTGCGGCGGCTGACCTTGCCAAGGCGGAGGCTCCGTACATGGAGTTCTTCAACAGCTACGATCAGTATCGCGCCGATCTGGCTGCATGGGAATCCCGTTACGGCGCGGGTTCGGCCGCTCCGCAGCTGGCGGCACCGGTGCCGACCACTCCGGTGGCGTCGGTTCCGGCCAACAAGTCGCAGCAGCAGGCGTTTGCCCAGTAATCTATCGGCGCAATAGTGCCGTGATAGTGCGAGCCGCCAGCCCCGTGTAATGCGGGCTGGCGGCTTGTTCGTTTCCGGTGGTGCAGGGAGGGCGGTCTTGCAAGCCGTTCTGGCGGCGCGAAAATTCCCGGCCTGCGATTTTTGCTCTTTCAACGCGCGGATCTCTTCGCTAAGGGGGCGCTCCCGGTGCGCTGCGTCGCTTCGGGGCAGAACTGGAACGGGGCCGTAGCTCAGCTGGGAGAGCGCGTCGTTCGCAATGACGAGGTCAGGGGTTCGATCCCCCTCGGCTCCACCAGTTCGCTCAAATCTGATCTGAGCCGGATGAACCGGTTCTACCCCGGCCCGAGGCGCGGATGCGCGACAAGGTCGGGTTTTTTGTTTATCTGGCGTTGAGGCGTTCGATCGCCCATGGCCGTCTTTGAACCCGCTGGACCGTACCCATGCACTTTCTTGACCAGGCGAAAATCTACATCCGTTCAGGCGGCGGTGGCCCCGGCGCGGTCTCGTTCCGTCGCGAAAAGTACGTGGAATACGGCGGCCCCGACGGCGGCAATGGCGGCAAGGGCGCCGACATCATCTTTGAGGCCGTCGCCGGCCTCAACACGCTGATCGACTTCCGCTACACCCAGCACTTCAAGGCCCCGCGCGGCGGCCATGGCATGGGCAAGAACCGCAATGGCGCGGCGGGCAAGGACCTTGTCATCAAGGTGCCGGTGGGTACGCAGATCGTCGACGACGAAGATCGCGAGACCGTTCTGGCCGACCTTACCGAAGCGGGCCAGCGCGTGACGCTGCTCGAAGGCGGCATGGGCGGGCGCGGCAACGCCAGCTACAAGACTTCCACCAACCGCGCCCCGCGCCAGCACCAGCCCGGCATTCCGGCGCAGGAGCAGTGGGTATGGCTGCGGCTGAAGCTGCTGGCCGACGTCGGCCTTGTCGGCATGCCGAACGCGGGCAAGTCCACTTTCATCAACAAGCTCTCGAACGCGAAGGCCAAGGTGGGCGACTATGCCTTCACCACGCTGCGTCCGCAGTTGGGCGTCGTCATGCACAAGAACCGCGAGTTCGTGCTGGCCGACATCCCGGGCCTGATCGCCGGCGCCGCCGACGGTGCGGGCATCGGCGACCGTTTCCTGGGCCATATCGAGCGCTGCCGCGTGCTCGTCCACCTGATCGACATCTCGAACACCGACCCGGTCGAGGCGATGCGCATCGTCGAGGAAGAGCTTGAAGCCTATGGCGGCGAGCTTGAGGACAAGCCGCGCCTTGTCGCGCTCAACAAGATCGACCTCGTCGACGACGCGCTGGCGGAGGAATACGCCAAGGAACTGCTCAAGGCCGGTGCCGACGAGGTGTTCCCGATCTCCGGCGCGACCGGCAAGGGCATGTCTAAGCTGCTCGACGCGGTGATCGACTACCTTCCCGCCGCAACCGTCACCGAACGTCCCGACGGCGAGCGTGAAGAGGCTGACGACAAGCCGTGGTCGCCGATCTGACATGCAAGAGCGCGGCTGTTTCGCTTGACGATCTGGGGCCGCGCATCTGCATCATGGGGCCGTCGGGCAGTGGCAAGCCCACGCTGGCGGCGGCCATAGAAGCCTCGCGAGGGCTTCCGGCGATCCATCTCGATCAGTTACACCATAAACCGCAGAGCGACTGGGTCCCGCGGCCTTACGTAGAATTCGCGGCCTTGCACGACGCCGCGATTACGGGTGAGCGCTGGGTAATCGAAGGCAATTATTCCCGCTGCCTGCCGCAACGCCCTGCGCGTGCCACGGGGATGATCCTGCTCGAAACGTCCACGCCGACCAGTCTGTGGCGTTATGTTCGCCGTTGCTGGTTCGAGCGTGACCGCATCGGCGGGCTGGCAGGGGGCAGGGACAGCGTGAAATGGCAGATGCTTCATCACATCGCCGTGGTCACGCCGCGCAATCGCAGGCGCTACCGCGAACTGCTGGCCGATATTGCGCTGCCGATGGCGGTTCTGGCCAGGCCGGGCGATCTGAATCGTTTCTACAGATCCGAGCGCCTGACGAACTGATGGTGCTTTCTCGCGAACCGGGGAGCCATTAAGGCGTCGGCCATGATGGATTCGAACGTGAACCAGCGCAGGCCCGTGGACGGGCGCGCGGCTCTGATGATGGTTGGCCTCTGCGCGATCTGGGGAATGCAGCAGACGGCGCTCAAGGCGGCTGCGCCGGACATGGCGCCGGTGCTGCAAATCTCGCTGCGTTCCGGCCTTGCTGCGGTGGTGATCGCGGCGCTCGTCTTCGTGCGTGGCGAGGGCCATGCGCTGCGCGGCGGCACCTGGAAACCGGGGCTGGCCATCGGCGCGCTGTTCGCGCTCGAATACTTGTTCATGGGGGAGGGGCTGCGGTTCACCAGCGCCTCGCACATGGGGATCTTCCTTTATACCGCGCCGATCTTCACGGCGCTCGGGCTCCATTTCCGTTTGCCCGAGGAGCGGCTGAGCCCGTTGCAATGGCTGGGGATCGTCACGGCCTTTGCCGGTGTCGCGGTCTCGTTCCTGGGCGGTGTCCACGATGGTCCGGGACATGATTCGGCGTGGATTGGCGACCTCATGGGCATCGGCGCCGGTGCGTCGTGGGGCGCGACGACGCTGACGCTGCGCTTCTCCCGCCTTTCCCACGCGCCGAGTACGGTCACCACGCTGTACCAGTTGCTGGGCGCCTTCGTGCTGCTGGGCCTGCTGGCGCTGGCGACCGGGCAGACGCAAGTGACCGTCACGCCGCTGCTGGGTCTCAGTTTTGCCTTCCAGACCATCGGCGTTTCGCTGGTTAGCCTGCTCGTCTGGTTCGGGATGCTGCGGGTCTATCTGGCCTCCCGCCTTGGCGTGCTGTCGTTCATGACGCCTCTGTTCGGCGTCGCGTTCGGCGTGGCGCTGCTGGGCGAGCGACTCGAACCGGCCTTCATCGCCGGAGCGCTGATGGTCATTGCCGGTATCCTGCTGGTGAGCGGACACGAGATGTTCCGCGCCCGGCAGGCACGCCGTGCCGCACTGAACTGATCCCGCCGCAGCCACGCGCCACCTTCCGGCGTTGCGGCAGCGGGACAGGGTGCCGATTGTTTCGCAAGCGGGCGCTTTTCAGCGCGCGGCATTTCACCTAGAGGCTGGCGGCACATGTCCATCGCCCGTCTTCCTGAACTTTTCGATCCGAAGCTCTGCCCCCGCCTTGTCGTCAAGGTGGGCTCGGCCTTGCTTGTCGGCGCTGAGGGTGTCCGCCGCGCATGGCTGACCGCGCTGGTCGCCGAAATCGCCGAGGCGCGTGCGCGCGGGCAGCAGGTGATCGTCGTCTCCTCGGGCGCGATCGCGCTGGGCGCCGCCACGCTGGGGCTGGACAAGGGCGGGCGCGGCTCGCTGGCCGATGCGCAGGCGAGTGCCGCAGTCGGCCAGATCGCACTGTCGGGCCTCTGGGCCGAATTGCTGGGCATGCATGGCCTCACCGCCGCGCAGATGCTGCTGACGCTGGAGGACCTTGAGGAACGCCGCCGCTATCTCAATGTCACCGCCACGCTCGGCCGCCTGCTGGATGCGGGCGCGGTTCCGGTGATCAACGAGAACGATTCGGTGGCGACCGAAGAGATTCGCTTTGGCGACAACGACCGTCTTGCCGCCCGCGTGGCGCAGGCCGCGCAGGCAAGCGCCGTGCTGCTGCTCTCCGATATCGACGGCCTCTACGACCGCCACCCGAAGGAACCCGGCGCGGCGATGATCCCGGTGGTCGAAGGCGTCACCGCCGAGGTGCGCGCCATGGCCAGCGCCGAATCGAATTCGGGCATGGGCTCGGGCGGCATGATCTCCAAGCTTCAGGCGGCCGAAATCGCCGAACTGGCCGGGATCGCCATGGTGATCGGCAATGGCCAGTACGAGAGCCCGATCCGCCGCATCGTCGCGGATGGGATCGGCACGCTGTTCCTGCCGCGCGGCAAATCCGGCGCGCGCAAGGCGTGGCTGGGCGGACGACTGCGGCTGACCGGCACGATCCGCGTCGACGACGGCGCCGCTGCTGCCCTGCTGCGCGGCTCCAGCCTGCTCGCCAAGGGCGTTACCGGTGTGGACGGCACTTTCGAGCGCGGCGACGCGGTCGCAGTGGCGGATGCTGCGGGCCACGTCATCGCCCATGGGCTTTCCGAATATGCCGCCGGTGAATGCGCGGCGATCCAGGGCCTGCATTCCAGCGATCAGGCCGCCGTGCTCGGCTACGCGCCGCGCTCCTCGGTCGTCCACCGCGACCAGATGGTGCTGAAGGCGCGACCGGAAAAGGCATGAGCCGTGCAAAGACCATGAACCAGAGCGATCGTCCCGTCATCGCGCTAACCGGCGCCACCGGCTTCGTCGGCCAGTCCGTGCTCGAAGAGGCGGTGCGGGCGGGCTATCACGTGCGCGCGCTGACCCGGCGCGAGCAGCCCGCGAATCCCTTGCTCGATCCCCACGTTACCTGGGTACGCGGCGAACTGCGCGATACCGCGTCGCTCTCCCTGCTCACGCGCGGGGCCGAGGCGGTGGTGCATGTGGCGGGCGTCGTCAACGCGCCCGATGCCGCCGGGTTCGAGGCGGGCAATGTTACAGGCACGCTCAACCTGATCGAGACGGCAGTGATCAAGGGCATCGCCCGGTTCATCCATGTCTCTTCGCTTTCGGCGCGCGAGCCGCAGCTTTCGGCCTATGGCGCGTCCAAGGCGCGGGCGGAGAAGCTGGTCATGGCCAGCCCGCTCGAGTGGACCATCGTGCGTCCTCCGGCGATCTACGGCCCGCGCGACAAGGAAATGTTCGAGCTGTTCCGTTCTGCCCGCTGGGGCGTGGTTCCGGTGCCGAAGCAGGGGCGGGCCTCGATGATCCATGTCGAGGATCTCGCGCGGCTGCTGGTGGCGCTGGTTCCCGGCGGCGAGCCGGTGACCGGGCGCATCTTCGAACCCGACGACGGCCGGACCGAAGGCTGGTCTCACGAAGAGATGGCGCGGGCGATCGGCTTCGCGGTGGGCCGCCGCGTGCGCGTGCTGGGCCTTTCGCCGCGGGCGCTGATGATGGCGGCGAAGGGGGACAATTTCCTGCGCGGCGCCAATGCCAAGATGACGCAGGACCGCGCCGCCTATTTCAGCCACCCGGACTGGGTGGTGGGCGCCGCCGGACGTGTTCCGCCCGCAATCTGGGAGCCGCGCATTGCCACCACCGACGGCCTGCGCGCGACCGCCGAGTGGTACCGCGCGCAGGGGTGGCTCAAGGAATAGCGCGCTCTATCCCTGCACTGTGCCCGTGCAGCCGCCGAAGCCGATCGACACCGCGCCGTCGGCCACGAAGCGGCCTGCCAATGCCAGTTCGTCGCCGTCCTCAAGGAACGTGCGCGTCTCGCCGGTGGGCAAAGTGATCGGCTGACGGCCCGAGCGGGTGATCTCCATCAGGCTGCCCTGCGTGCCGTCGTCGGGGCCCGAGATGGTGCCGGTGCCCAGCAGGTCTCCGGTGTTCATCTCGCAGCCGTTGGAGGCATGGTGGGCGACCATCTGCGCCACCGTCCAGTACATGTTCGCGGCCGGGCCATGGCTGAGCCGGACCGGCGCGATGCCCGCCGCGCGCATTTTCGCGGTGGAGAGGAAGACTTCCAGCTCCAGCGACAGCGCGCCGCCAGCCTGATCGGCCTCGTCCCACAGATAGGGCAGGGGTTGGGGATCGCCCTCCGGACGCGGTGGCTGGGCAATCCGGAACGGCGCCAGCGCTTCCATCGTCACCAGCCAGGGCGAGACCGTGGTGAGGAAGTTCTTGGAGAGGAACGGGCCGAGCGGCTGATATTCCCATGCCTGCACGTCGCGCGCCGACCAGTCGTTGAGCAGCGTCAGCCCGGCAACATGGTCCAGCGCCTCGCCGATGGGGATCGGCTGGCCCAGCGCGTTGCCGGTGCCCATCCACACGCCCAGTTCCAGCTCGTAATCGAGCCGCTTGATCGGGCCGAAAGAGGGCGCCTCGGCATCGGGCGCCTTGGTCTGGCCCTGCGGGCGGATCACCGGCGCGCCGCTGGGGCGCACGGTGGAAGCGCGGCCGTGGTAGCCGATGGGGACGTGCTTGTAGTTGGGCAGCAGCGGATTATCGGGCCGGAACAGCGTGCCGATATTGGTGGCATGGTGGATGCCCACGTAGAAGTCGGTGTAGTCCCCGATCCGTGCGGGCAAGTGGAGCGTGGCTTCGGCCATCGGCACCAGCAGCGGCTCGACTTCGGAGCGGCCGGCACCGGCTTGCTCGGCCCCGCCTTCGGTCAGCAGTGCCGAGACCCGGCGGCGCAGCGCGGCGCGCGGGCCCGCGCCCAGTGCCAGCAAGGGGTTGAGACTGTCGGCCGAGGCCGCGCGGGCGGCGTCGAGCGCGGCACCTTCGACCAGGCCCGAGCCCGCGAGCGCCGCAAGGTCGAGGATCATGTCGCCGATGGCGATACCGCCACGCGGCCGCTCATCCCCGCGCGAAAACATCCCGAGCGGCAGGTTCTGGATCGGAAAGTCCCGGTGCCCATTGGCGCTTTCGACCCAGGAGCGCAGAGTGGGCGCGTGGGTTGCGTCGATCGTCGGCATGGGTGCTCCTCTCAAAATACGGTTCTTGGGCGGCTTCCTAGCGCCCCTGCGGCGCAAGGTCACGGGGGCCCTCACTCGGTGCCTGCGGAATTATCCCAGCCATGAGTCTCGGTCATGACGAAAGGCACGGCTTGTCCGGATGCATCGCGTGCCGGGCGAAAGCGGAAGCGGCGGGTGATGTGGTCGCAAGTGGCGGCATCGAGATCGGGCCGCCCGCTGGAGGCGAGCACCACGCAGCCGCTGACCAGTCCGTCGGTGCCGATGCGGTAGCGCACCGTGAGTTCGCCGCCCGCGCGCGCCTTGCGCAGATCCTCAGGCAAGTCGGAATAGAGCATCCGGCCGGCAGTCTGGCGCGGCAGCATGGCGACGCCGGAATTGAGATTTCCGCCGCTCCCGCTCCCGCTCCCGCCATTTCCGCCGCCGCCCGTTCCGTTGCCATTTCCGCCCGCGCCGGTTCCGGAACCCGCATCGCCCGTGCCGGTGCCTGCCATCGGTACCGGGAGGGGGGAGGCCAGCACCAGCGGCGGCAGCGGAATGGCGAGCGGCGGCGCCTTGCGTCCCTCGGCGGCAGGTGCGCGGCTGGCCGCATCATGCTTCGGGCGGGGCATTGAAGGAGGTGGCGGCGGCGGCGGGGGAGGCGGCACCACTTCGCGCGCTGGCAGAATCGCCACCAGCGCGAGGCGCGGGCCCGGAGGCGGCTGGCGCAGATCGAGCCCCAGCACCAGCGCCGCGAACCCTGTCGCCACGACAATCGCCGAGGCCAGCGCCGCCAATGCGCTCCGCGAATGGTCGTCCCGAATGATGTCCCATCGCTTCATGCTCATGGGAACAAGTTGCAGGAGCAATTGGTTTCGCCCGATTCGCCAAGCGGCCAAGTCGGTTGGAATACGACGAAATGTTGCTGCCGCGCAGGAACTCGCATCGTAGCGGCCCGTTATGTTGGTACTTCGACCCATTACGGAGATCTGACAATGACACTTCTTCTTATCCTCGTGGTCGGTGGCGTCATCGGCTGGCTCGCTTCGATCCTGATGCGCACCGATGCGCAGCAGGGGATTTTCCTCAACATCGTCGTCGGCGTCGTCGGTGCGCTGATCGCGGGCTTCCTCGTGACGCCGCTGATCGGCGGGGCGCCGATCACCAGCGGTAACTTCGATATTCTGTCGCTGTTCGCCTCGTTCCTGGGCGCGGTGATCCTGCTGGCGATCGTCAACCTGTTCCGCCGCGGCTCGATCCGCTGAGCATGACGGCGACCGGGGGGCTCCAAGCCCCCCGGAGTAGACACCAGAAAATGGGAAAGGATGCCAAGACCATGACCTCGATCACCATCATCCGCTCGGGCTCGCGCCTCGGCCTTGCCGCCGCAGTCGCCGCCGCCTCGCTGGGCCTTGCCGCGTGCAACAGCCATGCCGACGATGCCACGGAGAAGCAGGCCGATGCAGTCGAGCAGGCCTCGGACAACGCGGCCGATGCCATGCACGACCAGGCCGACCAGATGACCGGCGCTGCTGCCGACGCCATGGACCAGAAGGCCGAAGCGGTCGAACATGAGGGCAAGGCCACGGCCGCCGCGCTCGACCAGAAGGCCGACGAGCAGGCTGCGCAGAACCCGCACTGACATCCGGCCCCTGCCGGACATTCAGTTTCGGGGACGGCAGCGTGAGGGATGGCGGCATGTCCGCCGTCCCTTGCGCGTTCTTAATGTTGGCAATGAAGGCCTTGTCTTCGAAATGTCGACAAAATGTGCTTCACTGCCGGGGCTTGACCAATCCGGGCTTGAAGTGTCTGGCAATAAGACAGACATAGCCCACCGACCTTCTCGATGCGTTGCCGCCGGTCCCCGGAACGCGCGGTACGTCCAGGCGCTTCGAAGTCCACGTTCTTGATAACCCGAAACAGGAAGACAGCCATGACCATTGCCCTGATGCCGCTGCCCTACGCGCAGGATGCGCTCGAACCGCACATCTCGGCCAAGACGCTTGAGATCCACCACGGCGCACACCACAAGACGTACGTGGACAAGCTGAACGCCGCGATCGAAGGCACGCCCAACGCCGGCAAGTCGGTGGAAGAAATCACCAAGTCGGCATCGGGCCCGATGTTCAACAACGCCGCGCAGATCTGGAACCACGGTTTCTACTGGCACTCGATGAGCCCCAGCAAGACCGCGCCGAGCGAAGCGCTGGCCGCTGCCATCACCAAGGATTTCGGTTCGGTCGACGCGCTGCTCGAAGCGCTCTCGAACGAAGCGGTCAACCACTTCGCTTCGGGCTGGGCCTGGCTCGTGGTCGAAGGTGGCGCGCTCAAGGTCATCTCGACCCACGACGCCGGCTGCCCGATCACCACCGCGGCGGTTCCGCTGCTCACCATCGACGTGTGGGAGCATGCCTACTACATCGACCAGATGAACAAGCGCCCGGCTTATGTGAAGGCAGTGCTTGAGAACCTGATCAACTGGGACTTCGCCAGCGAGAACTTCGCCCGCGGCACGGCTTGGACCTACCCGGCGTAAGCCGCCCGGCCTGACGGCAGGTTTTACGGGGGCCGGATCGCCTTGAGGGCGGTCCGGCCCTTCGCACGCCAGTCCGGCACATAATTCCCGAACACTTACTCCCCCCGAACAAGGACTTTTCAAATGGACATCGGATTCATCGGTCTCGGCGCGATGGGCAGCGCGATGGCACACAACCTGGCGAAGGCCGGGCACCGCGTGCGCGCGTGGAACCGCTCGGGCGGCGCGGTCGAGGGTGTGGAAATGGTCGCCACCCCGGCCGAGGCTTTCGCGGGCGACGTGGTGCTGACCATGCTCTCCGAAGACGGCGCGATCCGCGACGTGCTGCTGGACAGCGGCGTGCTGGACAGTGCGCCGAAGAGCGTCACGCATCTCGTCTGCTCCACGATTTCGGTCGCCTTCGCCCGCGAACTGGTGGAACGCCACGAGGCGGCGGGCGTGGGCTATCTTTCGGCCCCGGTGCTCGGACGCCCCGATGTGGCGGCGGCAGGCCAGCTCAACGTGATTCTGGGCGGACCTTCAGCATACCGCGCGGCGCTCGATCCGGTCTTCGCGGCGATTGCCGGCAAAGTCTGGGACATGGGCGAGGACGCCGCGCGCGCGAATGCCGCCAAGATCGCCTGCAACATGATGATCACCATGGCCATCGAGGGCATGGCCGAGGCAGTGGTCCTGACCGAGGGCCTCGGCATCCCGCGTGAGGACTTCTTCGAACTCATGCTGGGCACGCTGTTCGGCTGCCGCATCTACCAGAACTATTCGGGCGCCATCGCCGAGAGCGTCTACGAGCCGGGCTTCAAGGCGGTTCTGGGCCTCAAGGACTTGAGGCTGGCGAAGGAACTGGCGGCCGAGACGGCGACGGGCACGCAAGGCCAGTTGCCGATGCTCGACGCGGTCTACGCGCGCATGGGCGAGACTGTCGATGCCGGCTACGCCGCGCGCGACTGGGCGGCGATGGCGGAACATACGATCTCGACTGCAAAGGGCTGACGGCCCGTCTCGCGAAACGTGGCCTGCCGGATCCCCGGCAGGTCGCTTTTCGTATCGCCGGAACAGACATTTGCGGCGAAGCCGCCGTCTCCGGCAACATTACCCCTGCGGCAAGGCCCCCGAAACGCGTGAGGCTGCCCCGCAGAGCAACGTCTTCGCGCCTTTGCGCCTTTGCGCGAATCTTACTTTTCTTCCTCTCCGCGTCTCCGCGCCTCCGCGCGAACCGTTTTCTTAGACGGCATCGCGCGCTGAATGGATTCACGCGGAGGCGCGGAGAAGAAAAAGAGAGAAATCGCGCAAAGGCGCAAAGAGGATGTCGGCGCCGTGAAGGCGCGTGTGCCGGAGACGTCGTTTCTGCCGAAGTGGAGATGGCCTGCGGCGCAGGCTTTCAGCCGTGAGGGTTCGGCTTGGGGACCACAAGGTCCGGATCGCCCTCCAGCAGCCGGTTCAGATCCGCACGGGCGCGGGCGACGCGGCTTTTCATCGTGCCGATCGGGCAGCCGGCGATATCGGCGGCTTCCTCGTAGCTGAAGCCTGAGGCACCCACCAGCAGCACCGCCTCGCGCCGCTCGGGCGCCAGCTTCTGCAAGGCGTTCTCCATGTCGCCGAGGTGAAGCGGGCTTTCCTGGTCCGCTTCCATCACCAGCATGCGCTCCACCGTGCTCTCGTCGAGATCGGTCTGGCGGCGGCTCTTGCGCAGTTCGGACAAGTAATGGTTGCGCAGGATCGCGAAAGTCCATGCCCGCATGTTGGTGCCGGGCGTGTAGCGTTCGCGCGCGGTCCAGGCCTTGATGAGGGCTTCCTGGACAAGATCGTCGGCAAAGTCCGGCCGACCCGAAAGACCGCGAGCGAAGGCGCGCAAGTGCGGCAGCACGCCGAGTAATTCCTCGCGGAAGGCCTCTTCGGCGGGGTGGGGGCGGACGCGATCAGTCATCGTCGCTTCCGTCGAGCTTCTTGAGGAGGTCCCTGAAGCTGTCCGGAAGCGGTTCGTCGACCACGGAGTTGTACAGCTTCCTCAACCCCGTGGCCCAGCCCGGCTCGCCTTCGGCGGGCGCATGGGGTCGGGCTTCCGGAGGCATGCCGGAAGGATCCCGCCCGGGGTGTTCCGGCTCGCCTTGTGCTGGAGGCTGATTCAATGCGAACTCCCTTTCGAGCTGCTCACTTGCGGGCTGACCGGGACGCGGTCAAGGCCGGCGCGGCGCCAGCCGCGCATTACAAATCGGTCACGTGGGCTAACCATCGTTGGACCGTCGATCGGGCTCGTCCGCCGAGCCCCATTCGGGCCCTCCGCTGTTTGCGTCGGGCCCGAATGGGAGTTCGCTTTCGGATGCCCGGGCGTCTTGGTGGGGTCGTGATAGGCAAGCATCGTTTTCATTGGAACAATCCGGCTCGCTCATGGTTCCCTCGCATGCGATGACCTGCCACATGTGCCCCGCCCCGCGCCTTTCCGGCTCGCCCTTTTTCCGAATTGTCCTTAGTCACCGGGATGCCTATCGCGGAGCCGAACGTGAACTTGCGGGAATTACCGGGTGATTGATCAGGCTCTGCTCGACAGGGTCCAGAAGCAGGCTTGGTTCCACAAGTATCCGCGCGGCTGGCCATTCCTGCTTTTCGTGATCGCCTCGATCACGACGGCGGTGTCGGTCATGGCCATCGAACGCGCGGACCGGCAGACCCGCCGGGTCGAGCTGGACCGCAACTTGACCGAGATCGCCTCGGCGCTGGAACGCCGCGTTACCGAGAACATCGCGCTGCTGCGGGCCGGCGGGGCGCTCTTCGCCAGCCAGGAGGACGTCAGCGAGGACCAGTTCCGCGCCTTCGCCGAAGATTTGCAGGGCAAGGGCGACCTCTACGGCTCGCTGGGAATGGGCTGGGCCCCGCTGATCGGTGTGGACCACCTCTCCGAAGTGGAAGTGGCCATCCAGGAAAGCCGCGATCCCGAATGGCTGGTCCATCCCCGCCCCGATGTCGGGCAGGAATACGTCACGCCGATCATCTACATCGAACCGCAGGATCCGGCGAACCGCCAGGTGCTCGCCTACGACATGTTCTCCGACCCGGTGCGGCGCGCGGCGATGGAGCGGGCGATGAAGCTCGGCAAGCCGGTGGCTTCGGGCAAAGTGCATCTGGTGCAGGATGCCGACAATCCGGAGGCGGCGGGATTCCTCATCTATATGCCGGTGATCGTCGGCAGCGGCGAGCACCGGCAAGTCAAGGGCTTCGTCTACAGTCCGTTCCGCGCGGAGACTTTCCTCACGTCCGCCGCCGAACTCTACCGCAACGACCAGATCGACGTTGCCGTCTACGATGGCTCGGTCGCGCCCGAAAACCTGCTGGCCGAACGGCAGAGCGACGGGGTCACCGGCCCGACGATGGAGCGGCAGATCGACGTGGGCAGTCACACCTGGGTCGTGGTTATCAGCGACCGCAAAGTCGGCCTGCTTTCCACGGCCTCGCGCATCACGCTGTTTTTCGGGGCACTGACCTCGCTGATGGTCATGGCAATCGGGCGTTTCATCACCCGCCGCGCGGCCGAGGATCGGCGCGTGCTGGAATGGCTTCAGGGGCAGGCGGCGATCCGCAACTCGCTGACGCGCGAGTTGAATCACCGCGTGAAGAATACGCTCGCCAACGTGCTCTCGATCGCCGCGCTGACCCGCCGTCGCGCCACTGATATCGAGGACTTCACCGACAGCCTCACTGCCCGTATCCGCGCGCTTTCGGCGACGCATGACTTGCTCTCGCAGTCGGACTGGCGCCATGCGGCGCTGGGCGATGTCGTGCGATCGGAACTGGCGCCCTACATGGAGGGCAGCGAGGGGCATGTCGAAATGTCCGGGCCCGATATCAAGCTGGCGCCGAACGATGCGATGTCGCTGGGGCTGGCGATTCACGAACTGGCCACCAATGCCGCCAAGTACGGCGCGCTGACGCGGGCGGAGGGGCGTATCCACGTGCACTGGTCGATCCTCTCGTCCGAGCTGGCGGAAGTCCATTGGCGCGAGGAGGGCGGTCCGCCGGTCAGCCCGCCTGCCAAGCGCGGCTTCGGGCGTGACCTGATCGAGAAGATCGTGGCGCATGAGCTGAAGGCGCAAGTCCAGCTCCAGTTCTTGCCAGAGGGTGTGGAGTGCCGACTTAAAGTCCCGGTGCGGTTCAACCGCGAGTTCGCGCTGCGAAGTGAGCGTCGTTAGGGCGCAGCCACGGGCGAACTGGCGAGCTTAAACACGTTTTTTCTCAAACCTAACCGTCATCCCCGCGAAGGCGGGGATGTGGATTCACATTCGAAGTGCAACGGTTGAAGAGAGCATGCCTCGGCGGGTGTTTTGAAGTCGAGGCATTTTCGCGGTGTATTGTTGTAGCGTTGGATGATGTCCTCAAAGTGGGCAGGCGAGAGATCCTCGATGTTGGTCTTGCGCGGCAGGTCGCGTCTGAGGCGGCCGATGGCGTTTTCGACGCCGCCCTTTTGCCATGGGGCATGGGGGTCGCAGAAGAACGTATCGATGCCGAGACGGTGCAACCTGTGGTGCTGTGCAAACTCGGTGCCGTTGTCGAGGGTCAGGGTTTGGCGCAAGGCGGCGGGCCAGGGCCGCAGCATGGCGGCGAGCAGGTCGGCGGTGCGCCGGGCCTTTCGGTCGGGCGGATGGCAGATCAGGGTGTAGCGCGAGGAGCGTTCATGGGCGACGAGGATGGCCTGGCCGTATCGGGCGAAGAGCATGAAGTCGGCCTCCCAGTGGCCGGGCCGGGACCGATCCGCGGCCTCGTCCGGGCGCATGGCGATGGGTTGGCGCTTGGCGATGAAGCGGACCGAGGATCCGCCGGGCTTGCGGCGCCATCCGCGGCGGGCCTTGGCGCGGGGCAGATAATGGCGCCATGATCGATCGTTCGTCCGCCTGATCTGGGCATGGATGAAGCGATAGATGCTCTCGTGACTGATGATACGCACGCCGGCCTCGCGGGCCATGCGGCCGGCGATCTGCTCGGGTGACCAGCCGGCCGCGAGGCGGCCCAGCACGCCCTCGCGCAAGGCCTGATCGCGTTCGAGGCGCATGCCCGACCAACGCCGGGCGCGCGCCTGCTCTTGCGCATAGCCGGGCCGATAGCCCACCGTGCTGCCGCTGTTGCGCTTCAGCTCCCGAGAGATCGTCGATGCCGAGCGATCCACAGTTGCCGCGATCTGGCGCAGCGATTGCCCGTCTTCATGAAGACGGGCAATCGTACACCGCTCTTCCAGATCAAGCTGTTCGTAAGCTCTTCCCATGACAACACCATAACCTGGTGTTGCACTTCGTTTGTGAACTTGGCGGATCCCGCTTCTCTTGTGCAGGGCGAGAGGTCGCCAAGAAAGCGGGGCCCCCGCCTTCGCGAGGGCGACGGAGTGGGGGCTGATAGCCCATCTCGATATTGAGCCATTGGTTGGGCCATTCAGTGCCGAATTCGTTCGCGCTTCGGCGCGGTGGAGAAGCTTCGTGGCGCCCGCTCGCGCAATTGCACGAGGTTTCACGAGGGTCGTTCTTTCGGATTATTTCACTCTTATTTAAGTGAACGGAATGTAACCCGGCCCTGAAAGTGCATTTCAGGGGGTAAGTCATGGATTCGCGTGCCTGGGATCGGCATATCGTGGAAAAGAAGGTCGAGTGCCGCATAGGCGAGCAATCCGGCAGTGTTTTCCTCTACAACCTCTCGGTTGGCGGTGGCATGCTGGATGTCGCGCAACTGCCGGTCGCGGTAGGCGACGTGGTTGAAGTGTCTCTCGGCGGTATCCAGAGGGCGAACGGGCTGGTCGTCTGGGCACACGACGGCTGCGCGGGCGTGCGTTTCGATACGCCGCTCCACGAAGCCATCGTTCGCCATCTCGGCTTCAATCCGCCCGAAATCGATTTTGAGGCGCAAGCACCGCGTGACCGGTTTGGGCGCGTGCTGCCCCCGATCGACGCGGGAGAGCGCCCGGTTCTTTACTGAGCACCGGATTTTCACTGGGCCCCGGATCTTCACTGGACAGCGCCTTCCGGCCGCTGCCCAGTAAGCGGCTCAAGCGATCGATCGGCCCGGGGCGAAGAACAGCGCCTGGCTGATTGCCGCGCGCACGGTGGCTTCCTGGAACGGCTTGGTCACCAGATAAGTCGGTTCGGGCCGTTCGCCGGTCAGCAGGCGTTCCGGATAGGCGGTGATGAAGATCACCGGCACGTCGCCGAAGCGCAGCAGGTCTTCCACCGCCTCGATGCCCGAGCTGCCATCGGCCAGCTGGATATCGGCCAGCACCAGCCCGGCGGGGCTGCGTGCGAAAATCTCCACTGCCTGCGCATGCGTGGCCGCCGTGCCGACGACGGTGTGGCCCAGTTCGGTCACCAGTCCTTCAAGCTGCATCGAGATCAGCGGCTCATCCTCGATGATGAGCACCTCGGTCGTGCTTTCGCTCTCGATCTCGATCACCGCCTGCATGACGAGCGCGTCGACATCCGTAGGCGAGACGCCCAGGATCCGGGCGGTATCCTCGCGCGAGAATTCCTCGACAGTGGTGAGCAACAACGCTTGGCGATGTGTGGGGGCCACTTTGGCCAGCCGCGTCTGCGCGGCCTGTTCGGCGCCGTCCACGTCCAGGATGGGCGCGGGTTCGTCCACGTGGCCGGTCGCCCAGATGCGGGTGAAACCGGCGTAGAGCGCCGCGCGGCTGCGGGCGATCTCGTCGCGCAAGGTGTTGTCGGCCAGCGCGGCTTCCAGCGTGGCGCGGACATAGGCGTCGCCCGAATGCTGCGATCCGGTCAGCGCGCGGGCATAGCGACGCAGGTAAGGCAGCTGGGCTGCAATCTGGTCAGAGACGGACATCGATATTCCTCGGCTCCTGGGAAATTGCTTCCCGTTGTCTTCATCCGGTGAACCCGGCCTTTTCCCGCCCCGATCCATCATCCCCCTACCTGTCTCCAGTGTCTGGCGATGGCGACGGGGAAGGGCAACCTCAAAATTTTTTCCCGTGGGTCGACTTTGCCGGGAACCGACACAGTCCTTGCACGTTCCTCCGGCATCACCACTGGCTCCCCCACCCCCCGCAAACCGGTGGTGACCCGATCCGAAGGCCTCCGTTCACCGCAAGAAGTGAACGGAGGCCTCAATCGTTCTGGGGGCCCAAGGTTCCCACCCTCTGTGCAATTTTTCGCGTATCCCGATTCGCCGGCATTGCGCCCGCCCGAGTGGTCCATGCGATGGATCGGGACGAGGCCGGATGGTTTTCGGGAACTTTCCGCGAGTTGGCGGCGTTTTCTCGTCACTGATCCCAAGCGGGCGACGGACATGGAGGGTTTCGCAATGGCTGTAACAACCGAAGCAGGGGCCGAAGCAAGTGCCGAAGCAGCGACGCACGGAGCGGCTGTGGCCATGACCGGAGTCGTGGCCCGGCTCGACGACCGCGAATTCAAGAATGCCCTTGCCCATGTGGCACCGCATCTGCGCGCTTTTGCGCGCGGCCTGTGTGGCTGCCGCGACCGGGCCGACGATCTGGCGCAGGAAACGATGCTGCGCGCCTGGGCGGCGCGGGACCGTTATGCGGCCGGCACCAATTTCAAGGCGTGGACCTTCACGATCCTGCGCAACCACTTCTACAGCGAAGCGCGCCGCGCCCGCTTCCATGGCGATTATGACGAGGTTGCCGCCGAGCGCATCCTCTGCGCCGAGGCGAGCCAGGAAAGCAGCGTCGAACTGACCGACGTGCTCCGTGCGCTGACCACCATTCCCGAAACCTATCGCGAGGCGCTGATTCTGGTGGCCGCCGGCAATCTTTCCTACGAGGAGATCGCCCGGATCTGCGGGATTGCGCTGGGCACGGTGAAGAGCCGGATCTGCCGCGCTCGCGCCATGCTGGCAAAAGTTCTCGAATCCGGCCAGCTCCCGGACTTCCGCCACAATTTCGTTCTGACCGGAGATGCCATCGACGCATTCTTCGAAGAGCTGGTCAGGATCGCCAACGCCGACGAGAAAGCCGAACTCGCCGCATGACAAGGATTACCGTGTCTTGGGCCAGATCTTAACAGGGGGGGCTTCGCTGGAAGCCGCTGGGGGAGCAAAGGTCCTCATAGTCGAGGACGAGTTCCTGGTCGCGCTCCAACTGGAGGACATTCTGTCCGACGGTGGGCACGCGGTGCTGGGAAGTTTCCCCGATGCGGCATCTGTGGCGATGCTCGGAGAGGCGCCCGACGTGGCGCTGGTCGACCTCAACTTGCGGGACGGGCTCACCGGCCCTGCCATCGCGCGCGAGATTGCGATCAAGTTCGGATCGCGGGTGATCTACGTCACCGCCAATCCCGGCCAGATCGACTTGCCCGCGACGACGGCGGTAGGGGTGGTCCAGAAGCCGTTCTCGCGCGAGGCGATCCTTTCGGCTGTGGCTTATGTGCTGGCGGGGTGTCCCCCGGTCGGGCGGCCGCGTGAACTGGAACACCTGAACACGGCCCGAAACGCGGCCTGAAAAGGATACCGGCACTGCGCGAGCAGCGGGGTGGCGGCATAGTGTGGGGGCATTTCACTTCCGTTTTTGGGAGGCAGCCCATGACTCTTTTCTTCACCAAGCCTTTTCGGGTTTCCCGCAAGCTGATGCTGGTGCCCGCATCCGTTATCGCACTGGCGGCAGCAAACGCAGGTGCCCAGATCCCTGGCGTTCCTTCGATGCCGACTACATCCTCGATGCCAGGTACACCGTCGCTGCCTGGCACGCCCTCGCTGCCCGGGACGCCATCATCTTTGCCGAGCACGCCCTCTCTTCCCGGCACACCTTCGTTGCCCGGCGCCTCTTCGGCACTTCCCGATCTCTCGACGATGGGCGGCAGCAACGCGGCCGGCGTGCTCAGCTACTGCGCGAAGAACCAATTGGTCGACTCGGTCGAGGGTAATTCCGTCGTTTCCAAGCTGACCCAGAAGCCAGACGTGTCACAGCAGGACAGCGGATACACGTTCGGGACGTCAGGGACGATACAGTCCGGCAGCGGTTCCAGCTTCTCGCTCGATCAGGCGCCGCCGTCGGTTCGCAAGAAGGTCTGCGGCATGGTGCTCAAGCAATCGCGCTCGATGCTCTGAAAAACTGCCCGGGTTAATCTGAAAGCGCTTTCGCGCTTCAGATTAACCCGGTTTCGTGCTCGCCGATGCGGGCCGGGTCGATCGAGCCGCCGGTGGCAAGGCGGAACACGCCCTTCAGACTGGTGTCCACCGTCCAGACTTCGGCATCGTCGACCTCGAAGCGCAGCATGACCACGGCGGGATCGTCGCGTCCGCCGGGGAACCAGCTTTCGACGGCCTTGTTCCAGCGCGCGTTGCGCACGGCGGGGTCGGTTTCCTCGATCAGGGTCCCGGCGGCGCAGGCGAAGACTTCATGGTCGAGCGTCGCGACTTGCGCCATCGCCCGGCCACCCTTGCCGATGCGATTGTCCTTTCGACAAACGAACCAGACGGCGTGATGGGCTTCCTTGTCCAGGATTGCCGTCATCGGCTCGGCATGGCCGTGCGAATTATCCAGCTTTATCATGGTGATCGGGCTGACGGCGAAGGCTTTCCAGAACGTCTCGCGCACATTGGAATCCATGACGATCCTCCTCTCATTTGCACCAAGTCAAACGCTGCGATGGCTACGGACGTTCCCGGATTGCCTCCCGTACCGCAAGAATACAGGGAAAAGGCATTTGCGTGGAAGACGCGCTCGCAACATGAGTATCTCGGTAAGATACGGATATTATGGCGGCGGCGAGGTCGAATTACGCCGATCCATTCTTTCTCTATTCTCGGGTGTTGCCCGGCACTTCATGGTCATCCGTTCGCGGGGCATTGCCGCATTCCGGACAACCTCGCGGCCACTGGTGCGTTTGCACAGGACAAGCCGTTCAAAGCAGGACCACCGCCCGATGCCGCGCCTGACTTTCGCCGATCCCGATGCCCCCGGCATCACCCGCAGCCGCACGCGCGCTGGGAAATGGGCCTATTACGGCGCGGACGGCACGCGCATCATCGAGCGCGACGAGATCGACCGGCTCAACCGCATTGCCTTGCCGCCCGCCTATGTGGACTGCTGGTTCTCGCCCGAGGCCGAAGTTCACCTGCTTGCCACCGGTTTCGATGCGCGCGGGCGCAAGCAATACCGTTATCACCCCGATTGGCGCGCGGGCCGTGATGCGCGCAAGTTCGACCGCTGCGCTCCGTTCGGTCAGGCCCTGCCGGTCTTGCGCGAGCGGGTGGCGCGGGATCTGGCGGGCGCCGGGCTGTGCCGGGAGCGGGCGGTGGCCTCGATTGTCGCGCTGCTCGATGCGGAGGCGATCCGGATCGGTAACGAGCGCTATGCCGCCACCAACAAGAGCTTCGGCGCGACCACACTGCGCATGCGCCATGCAAACCTTCAGGGGCGCAAGTTGCGCCTGCGTTTTCGCGGCAAGCATGGAAAACTGCGCGAAGTGGTGAGCGCCGACCGTGCACTGGTTTCGTGTGTGCGGCGGATGCAGGACCTGCCGGGGCAGCACTTGTTCCAGTATCTCGATGACGAGGGCTGCGCGGTTCCGGTGGGTTCGCAAGACGTCAACGATTACCTCCACGAAACCATGGGCGAGGACTTTTCGGCCAAGGACTTTCGTACGTTCGCTGCCAGCACCATCGCGTTTGCGCGGCTCTGGGAGGCGCCGGGTACGACGCTGAAAACGATGCTGGAGGAAGTGGCGGAGCGGCTGGGCAACACGCCCGCCATCGCGCGCAAGTCCTACGTCCACCCGGCGCTGATCGCGTTCGTGCGCAAGGCTGACCCGGTGCCGGAACTGCCTGCCCGGCTGCCGCGCCGCACGAAGTGGCTCACGGGCGAGGAGCGGGGGTTGATCGCGTTTCTGGAAGCGGCACCACCGGCGGCGAGTTGGGGGTAAACAGCATCGCCTCGTCCCGCGCCATCGCCCTATTCCCCGTCATCGCTTCGTTCCCCGTCATCCTGAACTTGTTTCAGGATCCATTTCACGGCCTATCCCGGACGGCTGCGTGAATGGCGCGGCGGTGCGAGTTGCCGATCGAAGCACGGCGCAGGTGGCAAAATGGATCCTGAAACAAGTTCAGGATGACGGGGTTGGGGACGAGGTCTCGATTGACCAAATTCTGGCGATTGAGCGCACCGCAAGGGCAACCGGCGCTTCTCAATTGACCTCCTCTCCAACCCCGCTCAGGCTGAGCTTGTCGAAGCCCCCCGAGACGGGGCGCGAGGCTCCTCATCCTTCGACAGGCTCAGGATGAGCGGTGTGCGGGAGGAGGGGAGGGGGCAGTAGGGCATCAGATCACGCCCCTTCACCTCTTCGCAAGCTGCGCCAGCGCCGCCTTCACATCGCGCAGGCCGTAAGGCTTGGTCACGATAGGAACGTTGCGGAAAACCTCCGCGAGCATCGAACGTTCGCCGTAACCGCTGGCGAAGATGAACGGAATGCCGCGCTCCGTCAGCGCGTGGGCGACATCCTCGCTGGTATCCTTTCCCAGATTGACGTCGAGCATCGCAAAGGCAATCTCGCCGGAATGGACCATGTCCAGCGCATCGGCGACGGCGCCGGCAACGCGGCAATCCTCGAAGCCCAGATCGCGCAGCACGTCCTCCGCTTCCATGGCGATGATGACATTGTCCTCCACCACCAGGGCCGCGCCGATGCTGGCGGCGGAGAGCCCGCTTTCCTGTGCCGGATCGGAGCGCGGTTCGGCGAGCGGCACCGCGGGCGTCTCGAAGGCCGCGATATGCTCGGCCGGCAGCAGGAACCGGGCGTGCAAACCTTGCACGGGGAAGTCGACCGAGGCCGTTCCCCCCAATTCGTGCGGGATGGTGCGTTCGATGATCGTCGACCCGAAGCCCCGCCGGGTCGGCGGGCAGACCGGCGGGCCATCGCTTTCGCGCCAGTCGACCTCCAGCGCGCCGTCGGCAGCGCGGGCGAGCGCTACTGTCACGCAGCCGTGCGTGTCGGACAGAGCGCCATACTTGACCGAATTGGTCGTCAGCTCGTGGAACACCAGCGCCAGCGTGGTGAAAGCGCCCGGCGCGATCAGCGCGTCGGGGCCGAGGATGCGCACACGGTCGGCGCTGTGCCCGGCATAGGCGGCCGCCTCGGTCCGGATCAGGGTGTAAAGCGAGGAGGGCGTCCAGTCCTTCTGCGTGACCTGGTCGTGTGCGCGGGCGAGTGCGTGGATGCGGCTGCCGACAATCTCTGCGAACTCGTCGATGGTGCGCGCGCCTTCCTTGCTCTGCGTCACCAGCGCGCGGATCAGGTTGAGGATATTGCGCACGCGGTGGTTGAGTTCCGCGATCAACATGTCCTGCTGGCGGTTCGCCTGCTCGCGTTCGGCATGGGCGGAATCGGCCAGCCGCAGCACCACTTCGAGCAAAGTGACGCGAAGCGAATCCGCCGCCTGGATCTCGTCCTCGCTCCAGGAGTGGGACTGGCCCCGACGCTCTTCCTTCCAGATCTCGAAGCTCTTGCGCGGGGTGAGGCGCGGGCCGTTGGGGCCGAGTTCAATGGTCTTTTCCGGATTACCGGCCCAGTTCACCTCGCGCAGCTGCTCGCGGCGGAACAGCACGATGTAATCGCGCGGCGTGCGGCTGACGGGAAGGGCGAGCAGGCCCGCCGCTTTGTCCGCCCATTCACGCGCGGGCTCGAAAATGCGGGCGATGGCGTCGGTCGACCAGACCGTGCTGGCGCCCGCCGTGTTGAGGAAGCGTGCGAGTTCGGCGAACTGCGCCTCGTCCGGAGTGGCGCCGCGGCTGACGAAGCGCCCGTCGACCCAGCCGACCGCGCCGTCGAAGGGGATGACGCGGCCGATCGCCTCGCCGAAATCCTCGAAAGCTTCCAGCAGCGAACCGCCCCCGGCGACGCGGGCCATGATCTCGTCATGCAGCCGTGTCGAGGCGGAGCGGCGGGCGAGTGCGAAATCGGTTTCCTTCTGCTCCAGCAGATAAGCGAAGAATTCGCCGAACAGCTCGCTGGCGGTCCGTGCCGAGTAGGACAGTGTGAGCGGGGAGTAGTGATGGCAGGCCATCAGCCCCCAGAGCTTGCCCCGGCGCATGATCGAAACCGACATCGATGCCTTCACGCCCATGTTGCGCAAGTATTCGACATGGATCGGCGAAACCGCGCGGAGGCCCGACATCGAAAGGTCCAGCGGATCGCCGCTGGGCCCGGTCGCCGGGTAGATCGGCACGGTGGGATCGTCGATGTCGGAAATGATGCGCAGCAGATTGCGCGCATAGAGCCGGCGCGCCTGTGCGGGAATGTCGGAGGCCGGGAAGTGCATGCCCCGGAAGCTGTCCACCATGCCGTTCAGGCTTTCGGCGATCACTTCGCCGGCGCCGTCGGCCTCGAAGCGGTAGATCATCACGCGGTCGAACCCGGTGAGCGCGCGCATGTGCCGGGCGGCATTGGCGCAGAGCTGTTCGAGCGACGGAGCCTCGCGCAGCCGCTCGATCATCGGCCGGACATAGCTGACGAAATCGCGCCGCCGCCCACTCTCGCGCGGTTCGATTTCAAGCACATAGGAACGGCCGGAGATATGCAGCGCCATGTCGAACAGGCGGCCGTCGCCCATAAGATCGATTTCGAAGATGCGCTCCACGCTCGATCCGCCGCCCAGGATCTGAAGCCGCGAGCGTACATCGTGCAGCGCGTCGGGCGAGAGGAACTGCGCGGCCGGCAGGCCGATCAGCGCATGCGGATCGAGGCCGAACAACGCTTCACAATTGAGCGAGGCATGGTTGATGATCCAGTCGCTTGAAAACGAGACGAGCCAGCCGAAGCTCTGGATGCGGCCGATTACGTGGATCGGCTCCAGATCGCATGTGTTGAGATCGACCGTCGGCGCGCCGTCAGCCATCGTTACCGATACCTCCGGCTGTATCCGGGGCGGGGGTATTCAGGGCGGCGGTACTCCGGGTGGTCTTGTGGTCGGTTTGCATCTGCTACTCGCTCTGGGCCTGCGCACTCTGGCCTATTGGCTCCCTGACGGAAAGGTCTGACAATTCCGTATCGTCGGAGTGTTTCTCCCTCCCGCTGCGCGGATCGTGCGGGAACACTGGAGGGCGCTCCCGCTCCGGAGAGTCTTACCCATCCGAACCGGTTCCGTCTGTCCACAAGTGCACGGAACCTTGCTCCGTTTGCCGGGTTGTCTGGCTCACGGCGGCTGGATCTGTCCGGCCGAAGAGTGGTGCCGTGCCTGGAAAACCCGGCCCGGCGCAGCATGATAGCGAGCGAGTTCAGGAATTCGACATGGACGTACAGACCGTTCAAGAGGACAGCGATCTTCTCGGGGCGCTGCGTCCCGGAGACCGGGCGCTGCTCGACCCCTATCTCGTCGACGTACGGCTGCGGGCGGGTGAGGTGATCTATCGACCGGGCGATCTGGTGGAATTCTGTTATCTGCCCCGCGGAGCGGCGGTCTGCTCCTACTTCGTGGAAATGGACAGCGGGATCGAGGTGGAAACCATTCTGGTCGGCCGCGAAGGGGCGCTGGGCGGGGTGGTCAGCATGGGCCATCTGCCGGCGTTTGCGCGGTCCGGTGTGCTTCACGCCGGGCGGTTCTGGCGCATTCCTAGCCGGCAGCTTGAGGAGATCAAGGACCGGTCTCCCGCCATCGCAAACCTGTTCGCGCGCTATGCGGACTGCGTGATGGCGCAAGTGTTCCAGTCGATCGCGTGCAACGCCGTCCACACCATAGAGCAGCGCGCGGCGCGCTGGCTGGGCGCGGCGGTGGACCGCATCGGGCGCGACGATGTGACCATGACGCAGGAGCAACTGGCGGCGATGATGGGTATCGGCCGCAGCTATGCCAGCCGCGTGCTCCAGCGCTTCAAGCGCGAGGGGTTGCTGCGCACCCGGCGCGGGGGGATCACGATCCTCGACCGCACGGGGCTGAGCGACAAGGCCTGTTCGTGCAACGCGCAAGTGCGCAATCACTTTGATAAAGTGCTGGAAGGCGTCTACCCGCGCGAGGGTGGCTAAAGGCCCGGCCACTTCAGCCTCGCACACTCAACCTTCGTCATTGCGAGCGCAGCGAAGCAATCCAGAGGCGGTTTGCGCCGCTCTGGATTGCCGCGTCGGCTTCGCCTCCTCGCAATGACGAGAGGTGGGTGGGACGGGTGGGCGGCGTCCCGTGACAGTTACTGCCGCGGCACCCAGACGCGCATGTCGACTTCATCCGAAACCTTGAACGGCACACCCCGCCGGTTGAGGAACAGCCGCTCCATCTCCGCCCGCGTGAAGGGGCGGGAGCCGAGCCGGCCGAACACCGCGATCTGGCCGCCGGTCTCGTCCACCGCGCGGTCGCGATCTAGCCCCTTGGACAGCGCGCGCGCCGCGCTGGGGGTATGGGCCCAGGCGATCAGTTCGGGCATCGGCGCGGGGGAGAAGCCGTAAAAGTTCGGCTGACTGGAGGGGGAGGTCAATTGCACCACCTTCAGCCCGTTCACCCCGTCCGCCACATAGGCGAAGAGCGAGGCATTGGTGCTGCCCACCACTACGTCGGACGCATCGTTCATTACCCCGCCAAACGTCTCCTTGCGGTAGATCTGCGGCATCGATGGCCGCAGTACGTCCACGATCACCAGACCCTCCGGCCCGCCGGCCACATAGGCATATGTGCGCGCCACATAGAGGCGGCGCGCGTCGGTGAGGTGCACCGTGCCCGACGCCACGGCGACCGGATTGCGCAGATCGGTCACGTCGAACAGCTTCAGCCCCTCGCGGTCCGTCACCCAGAGGTAGCGGAACTGCACCGCGCTGGCCCGCGCGTCGTCCAGCGGGCGCACGGCGGTGACTTTCGGGTGGAGCGGATCGTGAAGGTCCACCGCGACGAGGCCGACCTTGGCGGTGATATAGGCCACTTCGCCCGCCAGCGTCACATGCCGTGCCCCGTCCAGCACGTGATCCGGGTTCCACGTCAGCGCGCGGGTCAGGCGGTTGTTGCGGAATTCGCCGTCCGCCAGCGTGTCGATATCGACCAGGATCAGGCCTTCCTCGCTGTCGGTCACGACGGCGTAGGAATAGATCGGCTCGAACGCCTGCTCCTGATTGGCATCGCGCAGGCTCATCGGCGTGCCGTCCGCCTTGTGCAGCGGCTGGCCCTTGGCATCGGCCAGCATGGTCGCGGCCATCTGGCGATTGCGGGTGGGGGCGATCGGCTGGGTGGTGGCGATCGCCATGCAAGTGGCGTTCTTGCTCTTGACCCCGGTATCCTGACCCAAGGGTGAGAACGGCGCGGAAATCACCGCATCCGACACGCCCTTGTTCGCCACCGAGGCGACGTCATAGACCTTGAAGCCGCCGCGCCCTTCGGCAACGAACATGTATTCGCCGCGCAATTGCAGACAGCCGACCTGATCGCGCGTGCCCTGCGTGACATTGCGGAACTGTTCCAGCGGACGCGTCTCACCCGAAAGCTTGGCATCGAACGTGCTGCCGCGCGTCCAGTTCTTCAGCTCACGCCCGTTCTGTTCGACATGCAGGCGCCAGTAATCGGGATAGGCATAGCGCTGGAGGTAGGAGCCGATCACCGCCTGCGGTTCATCCCATTCGGTAACGCGCACGGCCTCGAACCCGGCTTCGAGCCCGACCCATGAATTGAGCCCGACGAAGTTCACGAAATTGGTGCCCAGCAGCAGCGTCTGCGCCAGGATCGCGTTGTTGTCGTCCTTTTCGGACAAGTGGCAGTCCGAACAGGTCTTCGTCTCGGAAAGGCGGACCGTATGCGGGAAATGCGGCGCGAAGGCCTGGCTGGAAAAGCCCGCCGCGCTGATCGGCGGCTGCTGGATGTAGATCCGTTCCCGATTGGCATTGGTGGAGGACAGCACCAGCGCGGATGTGGAGCGCACAGGGGCCACTTCCGCGCCCTTGGTAGTCATGTGCTTGCCAAGCTGGAACATGTCGTCCCGCGCGACTTGCGGGTTGTAGGTGGCGAAGTTGCGCGTCTCCTCCCCCTCGAAGTGGTGGGAGGATGTTTTCCAGTTCGCTTCGATCGGCAGGTGGCAGCCGCCGCAACTGGTGGTCCACGAAAGATGGCAGGTGAAGCAGGCCATCTCCTCCGTCTTGTGCGCGCGGTCGGCCATGGGCACGCCGGGGCCGAAGCGGAACGAACCGTCATCCGCGCCCGAACGGCTCATCAGCTTGGCGCGCGCGGCCTTGGCGTTGAATTCGGGAGAGGCGGGGTCGACCGCGTTGACCACCAGCTTCACGTCCCACGAAAGATTGGGATCGACCACCGATCGCTGCGTCAGATGCCGTCTGCCGCCCGCATCGGTGCGCCATTCGAAACGGCGCTGGCCATCGGGATTGCGCAGCAGCGACAGATCGGTGCCCTTGGGTGGGGCGGCCGGGCCGGAGGTGAGCAGGGTGGGCAGCGCGTCCGCCGTGCCGTGGCAGTCCTTGCAGCCGATCTCCACCGCGTTGGCGACTTCGCCCTGGATCAGCCCGTTGCCGTGGGCATCCTGCGCGAAGTGGCAATCGGCGCACTGCATGCCCTTTTCGGCGTGGATGTCCATCATGTGGACGGCCTTGCCGGGATTGACGCCGGGCTTCACGAACTTGCCTTCCCCGGCGCGGCGCCACTTTTCCGGATCGTCGGGAGAGATGATGTGCGCCTTGTCGGTGCCCCAGGTGGCCATGTTGCCCCCGGCATCGAGCAGGTTGCCCGCGCGGTCCCGCTTGAAGATTGCGCGGAAGGCCCAGCCGTGGCCGTGGTAATCGGCGAACTGGGTGTCCTTCAGTTCGGGATTGAGATCGTAGAGGTTGCGCAGGAAGTCGATATCGCCCCACTTGCCGCGCGGGGCGGCGCCTTCGGGATTGCGATCGTTCACCGCGCGCACCTCGGCGGCGGTGGGATACTTCTGTTTTTCCGGCCACATCTTCGGCGCATCCGCCTCGTAATCCCACATCGTGTAGCCGAGGTAGGAATTCAGGAAGATGTTGGGCTGGTGCATGTGGCAGTTCATGCACTGCGCGGTGGGAATGGCGCGGGTGAACACATGCTGGAGCGGGTGGCCGCGTTCGCGCTTGTCCGCCCCCTGTCCACTTTCGGCGTCATGCCCGTCCTTGAGAGCGCCATGCGCGCCCCGCTGGGTGAGGGCGGCGATGGTGGGATCGCGGGTGATGCTCTGCCCGTCACGACCCAGGCTGGCATAGATCAGCGAGTGGCGTGGTTCGCGGTCGTTGGCATAGATCACGTGGCAGGCTGTGCAGCCGGAGGAGCGATAGTCGCCCGGCTGGTCGTTCGTGCCCATGAACCAGGTATAGGGATCGTTGAGGCGCGTCTTGTGGATGTTCAGCACCGGAATGGCCACGCGCAGGCCGGTGCCGGGGCCGCGGTTGGACTGCTTCAGGTCCGGCCGGCCCGGCTCCTCCAGCCGCTGGATCGATCCGGACAGGTTCGGCAGGCCTACTTCCGCAAAGCCGGACCCATTGGTGCGTCCACCTTGTTCGAACACGCGGAACACGTCGGCAGGGGGCATGACGTTCCATGTCGGCAGCGGATAGAGTGCCGCCAGCGCGCCGCGTGCCTCCTGCGCGGGCGTTACCGTGCCGGGCGGGGTTCCGGGGGAGAGCAGCTTCGCAGGCTCTCCCTTGGCGGTGTAGGCCTCCCCGAAGATGTAGTTCTTGAAGGGCGCGATGCCGTTGTTGTACGCCGCGCCGCCCCAGAGCATGGCGCCGGTCGCCATCAGCGATCGTTCCGCCGCCTCGATCGCGGGCATGTGGCAATTGCCGCAGGAATCGCGCGCCACGCGATAGTCGCCGGGATTGACGAAGCGGATGTATTCGGGCGCTTCCTTGTTCAGCAGGGTATAGCTGCGTTCCGGATTGGCGGAACTCGGCCAGTTCCAGCCGTGCGGATAGCGCGGCAGCACATGCGCCTTGTTCCGCGCGGCCACATAGTCGGGATGGTCGAAGCCCAGTTCCGGGCGGCCGCGCACGGCGGGATTGCCGCCGTGGCAATCCACGCAGCCCAATTGCACGGCCGGACTGGCATGCATCGAGGGTGCATCGGAATCGGTATGGCAGGTGAGGCAACCTGCGGATTTCGACAGCACATCCGCCGCGCTCTGCCGCGCCGGGGCGGCCGGCGCGCGGACCAGTGAATAATCGCGCGTGACGGGTCGTTCCTCGCTGCTCGCCATGAGCCGCGCCGCCGGAATGGCAAAGGCGGTCAGCAGCGCCAGAAGGAAGACGAGGCGGCTCAAGCGCATCAGTAACTCACGATCACATTGGCGAGCACCGAGTAATAGCTGCGGTTGCCCTGATTGTTGTCGAACAGGTCGCGGAAGCCCTTGCCTGCCACCAGCGTCGCGGCGCTGAGCCGCATGACGATGTTCTGCGTCGCTTTCGGCCGCCAGACCGCCGCCATCGACAGGTCCCAGCCGATATCGCCCGGGATCGAGCCTTCGTTGCGCAGCGTTTGCAGCACGGTGGTATTCTCGAACCACAAGTGGTTAGCATTGCCCGACAGGCGCAGCTCAGGCGTCAGGTCGAAGTCCGCGCCCGCGCCCGCCAGCATGGTGCCGGGGTTGTTGAAGTTGGACTGGCCCTGTTCCTTCGACGAGCGCAGCGAATTGAGAATGCCGTTGCGCCCGTTGATGGAGATCACCCGGCCGCCGCCGGCGAAAGGCACCGACTGGCGAATCCAGTAACTGGTGTCCGCACCGGCGAAGACCGGGTTTTCGAACACGGCATCGAAACCGGATTCCGTATTGTCGTAAGGATCGTGATCGCCGCTGGCCCAGAGGCCGGACAGGCGGAAGCGCATCCAGTCATGGTCGTAGCTCAGTTCACCGGCGGCGAAGAAGGCGCGGATGTTCGCCGGGCGTCCGGTGAAAATGCTGTCCCGATCCTGCCCCAGCGCGGCATAGGCCGATGCGGTGAGGTTCAGGCGGCCGACATGCCCATCGGCATTGTAGCCAAGGTAATAGACGTCATAATCGCGCCCGCGCAGATTGCCGATCAGCGCCGGGCGGACGGGGAAGCCGTTATCGTCGATCTCGATCCGGCCCGCCTCGCGATTGCGGTTGTAGGCCACTGTAATCTGGCTGGTCAGCGCCGGGATCAAGAAGTCCTGCCGATAGACGTTGGCAATGAACAGCAGATCGTCGCGCGGACGCTGGACCACCGAATTGAGGCCGGAATTGGTGTCCTTCTCCAGCCGCCAGAACGCGGCGAGGTTGTACTGGAAGCGGTTGCCGTCGCGGTTGCCGAACAGGCGAATGCCAAGCTGCTGGTCGTTGAACAGGAAGCCCCGGAAATCGGCCTGAAACGGTTGGATGCCGACGCGGATGGAATCGAAATCGTACCGGTCGGACACGTTGCGCAGGTGATAGTCCACGAACAGTTCCTGCACGCCCAGGAACTGGTCCGCGCGGTGCGAGGGCTTGCTGGGCTCCACATGCAGCACGCGCTTTTCGGGCACGTTCACGTAGTTGTAGTTGAATGCGAGGGCGACGCGGTACTCGATCTCCGGCGGCTTGAAGGCGGTGTTGCCCTTGGTCAGCCCGGCGCCGAGGATGAAGGTCTGCGAGAAGACGAGGCTGGCATCCTTGCCGAACACATCCAGACTGCCCGGCCGTTCGGTGGTCTGCACGCCCACGGGAATGGGGAAAGTGCGCGGTTCGAACACCATGTCCGATATCGCGGAGAGCGAGAAGAACCAGTCGTCCCCCGTGATCGGCAGCCATTTCACTTTGGCGCGGTCGATCGGGCGATCGCCCTTCAGGGTGTTCTGGTGATAGGGATCGAACCAGCGTTCCTTCACCACGCCCAGCGTTTCGATCAGGCGCCAGCGGTCCGGTACCGGGATCTGGTCGGTGGGAAAAGCCTCAGGCGGGGGGGCGCGCACGGCGCCGGGATTGTCCTGCGTGACGCGGTCGGGCAGCGGCGCCTGATAGCCGGGGCGGCGGCGGCCGGGAATCACGCCGTTATCGACATCCTCCGGCGCGGCTTCGCTGCCCGGTGCATTCAGCACCGGCGGCTCGCTTGCAGGAGTCGCAGCGGGCGGCGCCGCCTGCGCGACAATCAGGGGGACGAAAAGGGCGCTCAGCACGTCATAAGCCTTGGCAGACGTTCTGGTCGCTGGTGTCGAGGAACGGCGCGAAGGGGCAATTGATATAGCGCAGCCGCACGCCGCTGCCGTTCACGTTCACCACGATCTGGTCCGCCCGGATCGCCGCCGGGGCATTGCCCAGCGTGCCCAGCTTGATCCCGGCATTGTTGGTGCCGAGGAACGAGATCATGTCGTCCTGATCGATGCCGTCGCCCGACACGCCGATGGCGCCCACCAGCACATTGCCGCGATAGATCGGCACCGATCCGGGAAATATCTGGATGCCGTTCTGCAACCGGTTTTGGCCGCTGGCCGCATCGGGCAGGAAGGTGCAGCGCGCCTGCGTATCGGCTGCGCTGGCCCCGGTCACATAGTTCAGGTGCTGGCCAAGGTTGGTCAGCACCAATGCCGATTGCAGCCCGGTGGAGAACGGGTTCCACTGCGCGATCGGGCGCGAGAGCGGGCCGTTGGGATTGCCCACTTCGCCATCGGGGAAATAGGGGCGCGACAGGTTGCCGCCTGAGCGATCGGCAAAGGCGTATGTGCCGGTCAGCGCATTGGCATCGTTCAGGAACGTGCGCACTTTGCCGACGAAGCCCTGCACATCGGCGCTGGGATCGGCCAGGAGATCGCTACCCGCGTGGCTGCCAGAGAAGAACGCGGCGGTGCGCGCCTTCTGAAGCGAAACGTCCGCCCCGAAGATCGGCGCATCCGGCGCGCGGACAATGCCCAGCACCGCGCCGTGCGTATCGACCATGGAGATCGTCACTTGCGCGCGGCTGTCCAGCGGTTGACGGATCTGCGCGCGGGCGCGGGTCATGATCGCGAAGGCCTGTTCCAGCACCGTGCGCACTTCGTCGGCAGTGAGCGGTTGGGCCACGTCTCCGCCATCGGTGGCGGCGCGGATCGGGAAGCGATTGGCGCCGCTGCCGTCGGTCAGCACAAAGGCGTCACGGTCGGAAAACTCGGCGCTGGTGGAGGCGCGAATGCCGGAGCTTTCGGAGCCATAGGCGGTGCCTGCGCGCAAAGTGGCGGTCTCGAAGTAGCCGCGCACGGTGACGAGGCTGCCCAGCGCGGGCGCGGTCTGCGCGTATGTAGCGGCGGAAACGTCGAACAGGCCGGTGTAGACCGCGTCCGAATAGCGCAGCTGTGTGCCGTCCACATAGATGCGGTCGGCCTGAATGCTGGCAGGAGCTTCGAAGCCCACTGTGCCCGCCAGCGCGATCTGCTCGTCGGTGTCGGTATCGGTGTCCAGCACATTGGTATCGAGCGAATAGGCCCCGTCCGCACTGACGCCCACGCCGCCGACCAGCACGCCGTCGATATAGAGCGGAAAGCCTCCCGGATCGGCCGAAAGCCCCAGCGGAGAACGCTTGGGTCCGATCATCGCGGCATTGCCGGACGCCTGAAAACGCTGCGCGAAATCGGAGCAGGGAAGCTGGCTGAACTGCACGCCGAACAGCGGCCCGCTCTCCAACCCCACAGTGCTTGGCGCGGGCGGGAAGTGCTGCTGTACGATCATGCTGGCGGTGCGCGTGGAGAAGGCATTGCCACCGCTGGACAAGTACGCCCCGGTCACGGCCTTGGCGATGGCGGCGGCTTCGGATGGGACCGAAAGGCCCTGAATGTCGATGTTCTGGCCGTTCGGCGCATCGGGGATTTTCGCCGTGGCCGGGGCGCCGTTCATGCGGAACACGGCCAGCACGTTGCCCACCCGGTCCACCACCGCGATCGTGCCGGGATGGCCCGATTGGCTGGCCTGCGCGGCGGCCTGCGCGACGACTTTGCCCACTTGGGCCGATGTCAGCGCAAGCTGCGCGGGCGCGGTATATTCGCCCAGCACGGTGCCCGAGTTTCCGCTCGAAGAACTGCCGCCGGAGTTGCTGCCGCCCGAATTGCTTCCGGAAGTTCCGCCGGAAGACCCGTCACTCCCCCCGCAAGCGGTGAGCAGGGCGAAGGCGGCCATGGTCAGGATCGATCGCAGGCGCATCAGTGCAACGCCCCGATCGCGCGGGTGGCCTGCCCCAGCGCGGCGCGGAAGGCGGGGGGATCGAACCGCTCGGGCGCGGCGGTGGCGGCATAGGCGCGGTTGATCTCCGCCCGGATACCGGCGGCGGCGCCCACGGTAACGCGGCCGTCGCGCACCAGCGCGTTCAGCAGGGTGTCCACCGCCATCACCGCCTGCGCCGACCCAGTATAGTCGGTGAAGCGTGCGGCCGTGGTCTTGCCCGAAATCGCGGCGATCACCGAAAAGGCGGTGTCGCCCGGATAGCTGCGCGCGGCCAGCGTGTCGGAAAGCGTTGTGGCGGCGGTGCCCAGCGCTTGCGCGGCGACCACGCTTTGCGGGCGGCCCTTGGCCATGGCGGCATGGAACCCGCGCGCGGCGGCATCGAAACGCGCGGCTTCCGCCGGGGCGAGCGTGGCGGCAACGGCCGACAGCATGATCATGTTCTCGTCATTGAAGGGGGGATTGCCGAAGGGGATCGGCCGGCCGGGATTGACCTCGAACTTGCGGGTGGCGGCAGGATCGTCGCTGATCGGGCGGTGGCACGAATGGCAGTCGAAGAAGGTGAATTGCGGGAACAGGCCCTCGCTCGCCAGCGCGGGATCGGCGAAAAGCCGCGTCTGGCGGCGGATCGCCTCCGCCTGGCCGACGGCCCAAAGCTGCACGCTGTCCAGCCGGCCCTTGCGCTTCGCATAGTCGCCGTCGAGGTCGTAATGCGCCTGCAGCGCGGAGAACAAGTCGAGTTCGAAAGAAACGCGCGGGTGCCCGGCGGCCATCATCGCATGGGTGACGAACTGGCCCGGCTTGTCGCTGCCGTAATGGCAATCGAGGCAGACGCGGGCGCGCACTTGCGGCCTGTCCAGCGCGGTCATCCCGGCGGCTAGATTGCCGGCATGGCTGGCGGGCATGGCATAGTGGCTGGAAATCCAGCCGGAAGCCGCGCCGTGGCAGGATTCGCAGCCCACCCCGTCTGAGGCCTGATATCGCTCGCCGCGCATGGCGGCGGGCGCGTTGGTGGCATGGCAGCCGAGGCAGGCCGGGGCCGATGCCGCGCTGCCAAGGCCGAGCGCCGTCGCGATCCGCTGGCCGCGCGCGCCGGAAAGCACCGCCGTGGCGCGCGAGTGGGCACCGGCGGGGCTGGACGGGTCTTGCCACAGCCGCAGTTCATCCTGCCGCACGACTTTGCCGTCGCCTTCGCCGCGCCCGTGGCAGGTCGATCCCGCGCAACTGGCAACGCCAAGGTAGCTTGCCGCCTGTGCCATCGTTGCCGCCGTAAGACAGGTAAGCGCAATGACCAGTAACCGGGGCATCAGGGACTTTCGTTTCTTCGCAATCACTTGCTGCTGTCTCCCGCGCAACCTTGCGCGCCGGAAGGGCAACCGGCCTCCCAGAGGTCTTCGTTGCCGATGCCGGTGACGGGATCGTCGACCAACGGCAGGTTCTCGCCCGGCTGGAATTCGGGCACGTCGACCGTGATGGGCGACACGGTGATCTGCGCGAGCGGCGTGGTGGGCGTGTCATCGGGATCGAGAGCGCCCTGAAGGTCGCCCTTGGTTAGGACAGGGGCCACGATTTCGGGCTGCACGATCGGGCCGCAATTGCCGCCGATCGCGCAGCCGTTGACCGTCGAACCGGCGGCATAGGATCCGTTGACGGCGATAGTGCCCACGGTGTCGAGCCCGGTCACGATCTGGCCATTGGCATCGTAGGTAACGCCGTTGATGACGATCCGCGTGGCCCGCGATCCGGTGGCGATGGCGAGGGCTCCCACATTGAACCCGCGCCGATCGGCATAGGCGGTCGAGGCGCCCGTGTTCTGCACATAGATCCCGTCCCGCACCGTGGCGGTGATCGCTCCGGCACTGACGCCGCCGGTCCCGCTGGTGGCAGGCGGCGTGTCCATCGCCGCATTGATCGCGGCGATCCCGGTGGCCTGATCGAGCGCGGTAATGGCGGCGCTGCTGGCGACCACGAAGCGATCGGCATTGACGTTGAGGCGGCCTTGTCGTGCGCTCGCACTGTCCGCCAGCGCAATGCCGCCGGTGTCGGTCACCACTTCGAGACTGCCGGCGTCGATCCCGAGACTGTCGCTGGCCGAGGACGTTTGCAGGGCAAGCAGCCCGGTCACCGCGATCCGGCCGGGCGAGGACAGCAGCAGCGATCCACCGGTGCCGATCTGCGCCGATGCACCGAAGCTCAGGGAAAGGGCGTCCACCATCATGTCGCCCGGCTGGTTCGACTGCGCGGCCGCGACGGCTATCGACTGGTCGGCAAAGACCTGCGCGAATTCCGCAGCGTCGAGACTGTAACCGCCGGTCTGGGCGGTCCCTCCGAGCCACGTCGTGGTGTCGCCGGACGAGTTGGTGAAACGGACCGTCTGCGTCGTGCCGCGTCGGCCGACTTGCGCGCCCCGCCCGATGGCGATGTCTGCAGAGGCGACCGAGATCGTTGCCCCCGTAACCGCCCCGCCAAGCGTCGCGAGATTGCCTGCAGCAAGATCAATTCCCCTACCAGCGGTAAGGTCGCCATCCGCGGTGAGATCATGCCCGGCGGTAATCCTCATGTCCGCGCCAGCGGACAATGCTGCCGACATGGTGACATTCGCCCCACCGGAAATGGCGAGTGACCGACCGGCCTGCACCCGATCTCCAAGCGTCACGTCGCCGTTGGTGGCCGTAAGCGAGACGTTCCCGCCGCCATTCAGCATGCCTGCGGACAGGTTCCCCACGGCTTGCATAGTGATATCGCCGAACGCCGTGACAGGCGCGGAAGTCGCGATATCGCCGCCGGCCGTGTAGGTGATGGAATTGCCGCTCACGGCGGCAAGCGTGGTTATGTCCGCCCCGCTGGAGACGGCGAGCAGACCGCCGGCCTGCACGGTATCGCCAAGCGTCACGTCGCCGTTGGTGGCCGTAAGCGAGACGTTCCCGCCACCATTCAGCATGCTTGCGGACAAGTTCCCCACGGCTTGCATGGTGATATCGCCGAACGCCGTGACAGGCGCGGAAGTCGCGACATCGCCCCCGGCCGAGAAGGTGACCGAATTGCCGCTCGCGGCGGCAAGCGTGGTTATGCCTGCTCCGCTGGAGACGGCGAGCAGGCCGCCGGCCTGAACCGTATCGCCAAGCGTCACGTCGCCGTTGGTGGCCGTAAGCGAGATGTTCCCGCCACCATTCAGCATGCCTGCGGACAGGTTCCCCACGGCTTGCACGGTGATATCGCTGAGCGCCGTGACAGGGGCTGAAGTCGCGATATCGCCCCCGGCCGAGAAGGTGATCGAATTGCCGTTCACGGCGGCAAGCGTGGTTATGCCTGCTCCGCTGGAGACAGTGAGCAGACCACCGGCCTGCACGACATCGCCGAGCACCACGCCGCCATCGCCCGCAATGAGCGAAACATTCCCGCCGCCGCTCAATGCGCCGGCGGAGATGCCGCCGGTCGCAGTCATCGTCAGGTCTCCGGTCGCGGTGACCGGAGCGGAGGCCGTGATGTCGCCCCCGGTCGAGTATGTCACCGAACTCCCATTCACTGCGCCGTTTGAAATGACCTGCAAGTCGCCGGAGAGAGTGACGGCGCCCGTGGCATCGACCGTGTTAACGACGAGCCCACCGCCTGCCGCCAACGAGAGCGCGCCGCCCGTCGCATCCGCGTCTGCAAATGTCAGCATGCCGGCAGAGCTGATGCCGACCGAGCGGCCGGAAACGGTGACCACCCCGCTCAAAAGCATGTCGTCGATCGAAATCGCGCCCGTCGTCGATTGCAGCAGGACATCTCCGCCCGCTGTGATCTGGGAAAGGGCGATGCCGTCCGGCGCGGTGATCGAGACGTTACCGATGCTCTGAAGCGCGCCGGTTCCCGTGACCGCACCCTGCGTCGAGGATACGACGAGCGACCCGGTGCTTTGGAGATTTCCGACGACGCCTGTCATGGCAAAGTCGATATTGCCGGTCGCGGTAAGGGCGGTCTGGCCGTAGACCGTGATCGGTCGCTCCGCCGCTGCGCCGCTGAGCCCGAGGCCGTCGGCGCGGGCGGCGTCTCCTTCCGCGCGGGCAGTCAGGTTTCCGCCGATCGTCAGGTAGCCCCCCGAAGCCGCATTCGCGCTGCCGAGTTGGACAAGTCCCGCCACTGTCGGCGGCGGGGGAAGCAGCGCGCTGCCGCCCGGGAGTACCGAAGCATCGAGCGAGACGTTGCCGCCAATCCGCGCGTCGCCTGCTCGCGAAAGCAGCGCGGCGGTACCGCCGGTGGCCGTGCCGAGCGCGGCGCTGTCGGAGCCGCTGTAACCGGCGGTCGCGCCGGCGCCAACCGTGAGGTCTCCGCTGATGACGAGCGTGCCGCCCGCTCCCGACTGGTCGATCACGGCGCTGCCGCCACGGGCGTCTCCGCCCAGACCCGCGGCGCCATTGCCGTTTCCGCCCGTGCCGATAGCCAGCACGGTCACCGGGCCGACCAGCCCCATCGTGCCGCCACCGCTGTTGGCGATCATCGCGGAACCGCCCGTGCCGGAGCCGCCGGTCGCATCGTTCGAGAGACCGCCGCTGCCGTTGGCGCTGACGAGCGCCTGACCCTCGGCAAAGACCGCGCCGCCGGAGGCCTGCAACCGTGCCGTGCCGCCGATGGCGTTGCCCGCCGTGGCGGTGGTATCGGGGGCGGTGTCGCCAGCCAGCGCATTGGCCGAAACCGTCAGCATGTTGGCATAGACATTGAGCGCGCCGCCCGCGACGTCGATGGAGGCAAGGCCGCCCGTCGCATTGCCGGTGCCGAAGCCGCCGCCGTTATCGCCGCTGGTCCCCTCCGCCATTACGGTGAGCGCACCGTTCAGCGACATCGTGCCGCCGGTGATCGTGAGCGACGCGGTGCCGCCGGTGCCGCTGCCGCTGGTGGCGTTCCCGGCGGGCCCGCCGTTGCCACTGGCATTGACAGTGCCGGTGCTGTCCACCGCGATCGTGCCGCCCGCGAGGCTGATTTGCGCGGTGCCGCCGATGGCGCTGGCGCCTGCGCCCGTGTCGACCGTGCCGTAAACCCCGTCGATATAGCCCTGGAAATTACCCGAAGCGCTGGCATCGACCGAGAGCACGCCTGCGTAGCCGTAGCTGGAATTGGCGCGCACTTGCAGGGTGCCGCCGTTCTCCACGCTCAGCCGCGCGGTTCCGCCGGTCATCGTTCCGGCATCCTGCAAGGCGCCGACGCCTGAGACATTGGCAAGGACGGACACGTCACTGGAATCGAAGTTGGAGCCGTCGATCGAGAGCACTGCCTCGCCGCCGGTCAGCGACGGGCTGCTCAAGGGAACGGAACCGAGGCCTTCCAGGTTCATCGTCGCCAGGGCGCTGACCGTGGCGGAGCCTTCCATCGTGAGCGAGGAGCCGCCGCTCAGCGCGACGCCGGCGTGGCCCGCCGAAGCGAAGGCGCCGGGCTGCCCGTTCGTCGCGCCGCTGGCATCAGCTGTTACATAGAGTTCGCCGGTCAGCGTGACGGTCGCGCCGTTCAGCGCCAGATTGGCGCCACCGGTCAGGCTGCCGGTGGCGTTGCCGCCGATGCCGGAGCCGCCATCGACCCCGCCCGCATAGGCGTTTGCGTTAAGAGTGATGCCGTCCCAATCGTAAGTGCCGCCGGTTAGCGAGATCCCCGCAGTGCCGCCAAAACCATTGCCGGACTGGGCGGTGGAATCGCCGCCATGGCCGTCTGCGCCCAGCGAGACATAGCCGAAATCGAGCGCGCCGCCGCTGCTGACAAGCTCGGCCCGCCCGCCGTACCCATTCCCGCCGATGCCGTCTCCGCCATTACCGCCTCTGGCGGTGGCATCGATGCGGACATCGCCGTTGTAAAAGTTGCTCGCATTCCAGGCGGTGTTTGCGCCTGTCGAAATGGTGACGGAACCGCCGTATGCGTCTCCGCCCGCGACAGCCCCCCTGCCGCCTTCGCCTGAGGCGTAAACTTGCAGGTAGCCGCTGGTCAGGCTGCCATTGCCGGTCAGTGAAAGCTGGATCGTGCCGCCTCTGGCAAGGCCGCCCGCGCTGCCGGGATAATCGCTATCCGCGCCAAAGGCACTGGCGGTGAGGGCCAGGGATTGCATGTCCATCGGGCCGTCGCTGGCGATGGTGATCGTGCCGGCCGTTGCGCTGCCGCCGTCGATCGCATTCAGCCCGCCAACGGCAGTGACGTTGAAATCGCCATAAAGGGCATGGAGGCTACCGCCGCTGTTCGTCACCGATATGGTGCCGCCGACGGCATCGCCGCTGGCCGAAAGGGCATTGTCGAAGTCGCCCCGGGCCGAGAGCTCAAGAGCGCCGCCAATCGAGAATGTGCTGCCGGTGCCGACGTTGATCGCAATGGTGCCGCCGCGCTCGGCATAGCCGGCATAGGCCGAGAATGCGCTGGAAGTCGTCGGGTTGTTGTCGATGATCGAGGCACCGCCCAGCGCGTCGAGCTGGATCGTATCGATGGCGTTCAACTGTACGGAATTGTCGAACACCGTCTGGATCGTGGGGGCCACGTGGATGCTGCCGGTGACACTCGCCGTCATCGCCGAAGTGAAGTGGGCATCGCCGATGGTGATGTTGGAGGGATCGGCCGTGACGGCAGCGGCATCGACGCCGTCGATCCCGTGACCGGCGGTCAAGATCACGGCATTGCCGTCATCGGTGGCGGAGGCCGCCGCGTCGTAGCCGATGTTGCCCGAAAGCAGCATGGTCAGGCCATCGTTCTTGCTGACTGCGACCATGCGGATCACGCGCGGATCGGCGGCCCCGGCCGAGCTGCTGCCACCGGTCGAACCGGTATGGACGATGCCATTGGGATCGTCGGTGCCGGAAGAGACGGCGATATCGAACATGCCCGCGTTCATCGTGATGTCGGCGGCATTGGCGGCGACATAGGCGATGGGCCCGTCCGCGCGCACGGTGCCGCCCTGCTCGATGCGAGGGGAGACGATGGCGATGTAGGATCCGTTGTTCGGCGCCTGCGGGTTGAGGCTGGCAGTGATCTGCGCGCCGCCGGCGATGCTGACCAGCGAGGCCCCGTTCGAGGGCGCGGTGAAGCGGATCTCCCCGTTTGGGCCGTAAAGCCCGCCCGTCGTGTCGATGGGATCGGTGGTGAGCACCAGCCCGCCGACCGAGAACTGCGCAGTGGCCCCGACGATGATGCCGTTGGGCGAATAGAACCACACGTTGCCGCCGGTGCCGCCCAGCAGGTCGCTCTGCACGGTGCCGTTGAACTGGACGGCCGAATTGGTCGGCGCGCCCAGCGTGTCCTGCGTGACGATGCGGTTGAGCACGGTGTAGTCCGTGCCCGAAAAACCGCTGCCGGTGGTGAAGCTGGCGGTGGTGCCGCCGGGCTGGAAGTTGACCGGCCCGCCGCCGGAATCGGGCGCCACCCAGTCGATCACCGTCTGGTTCGAGCTGACCTGCACTTGCGTCGTGCCGATGCCGGTGTTGATCGTGGCGTTACCCGTGGTGACGGTTCCGGTGCCCTGGAACGACTGTGCCATCGCGGCGCGCGGGAGCAGTGCGGCGAGTACCAGCGCGGGAACGCTGGCACCGGCAAGCGCTAGCGTACGGCCTGAAATGCGGTTCTGGATCATGACGCATCCCACGGCAGCAGCCGTGCCCTGATGGTGAAGAGTATGCGCACGTCGCCGCGCTCGGCCTGAAGGCCGGTGCGGTTAAGCGGAACGGCGAACGAGAGATTGCCGTCGAAACGGTCGTTCCAGCGGCCGCGCAGGCCGCCGCCAGCGGTCCACGCCTCGTCCGGATTTTCGAGCGCGCCGGGCCGGTGGCGCCATGCCCAGCCGGCATCGACGAAGGCATAGGGCTGGACCACGAGCCCGCCGCTGCGCCGCCCCGAAAGCCGCCCGTAGCGCACCTCGAACGCGGCGCCGATACCGCTGTCTCCCGCGACCGTGCCCGGATCGAGGCCGCGCCCGATGGTGTAATTGCCCAGGCTGAACTGCTCGTAGGACAGCAGCGTGTCCGGCGAATATTGCGCGCGGGGGGAGAGGGCGAGGGTAATGCCCGGCACCGGCCGGAACTCGGCATTGACCTGCGCGCGCATCACGAAGGCGCTGGGATCGGCAAGCTGGTTGCTGATCGGCACATGCGGCGCGAGGCACTGGGTGATCGGCGTGCAGTCATCGCTGGCGCCAAGCCCGCTGAGCCCCTGCCGCAGTTCGGCCAGCCCGCCCAGCCGCCAGCGCGGCTCGCCCAGCGAAAAGCGCCCGCGCCCGAGCAGGCTGTTGCGGTCGATGGTGTCGAAGGCGAGGCGGCCGTAGAGCACGCGCAGACGGTCGCGCGTGAACGGCGCGCCTGCATAATCGAGGTCCTGATCGACCACTTCCAGCCCGGCTCCTGCCCGCACGGACAGCGCGCGGCGGCGGACCAGCGGATACGTGAGGCCAATGTCGCCCACCACCGTCTCGGTCTTGAAGCGCAGCGGGCCCGAGGGCTTCGAAACACCCCACAGGATATTGCCGCCCAGCCGCAACCCGCTGGTGCCGATGGCGAATTCGTGGCCCGCCTGAAGCACGGTCTGCTCATCGAAATCGAGCGTGTTGAACAGGCTGAAGCTGGTGCGGTCGGCCAGCCCGGTCAGCCCGTTGAGCGCAGCCTGCACGAAGACGCCGGTGGGCCCGGTGCTGCTGGAGCCGAGGTTCTGGATGCCGATGCCCAGTTCGAACGGACGGCGGTGAACCAGCAGGTCTCCCACCACGTCGCCCGGCTTGCCCTTGGCGGGGCGCAAGGTCAGGCGCACTTCGTAGCCCGGCATGTCGCCCAGCAGCAGCAACTGGCGCTCGGCCTGATGGGTGTTGAACCAGGGCTCATGCGTCAGCCGGTTCAGATAGGCGGCGATCTGCTTCTCGGCCGGGCCCGGCCTGCCACGCACCTGCACTTCGACAAGGTGGGCGACCATCACGTCGAAATGGACGGTGCCGTCCTTCTCGATCCGCTGCGGCGGGATCTGCACGGCGGCAAGGTAGCCCAGCGCGCGCAGCGCCGTCGCCGCGCGGTCGCGCACTTCGCAGAGCGCGGAAACCGGCAGGTCCTTGCCCGCCATGTCCCGCCAGGTATCGTCGAGGATCGCCGGATCGACGGCCTTCAATCCGCCGAATTCGACCCGGGAGAACCGCACGCGGGTTGCGGCAAAACCGGGCGCGGCAAGGGGGCAGGGGCCGCGCTCGATATCGTCGTCGATGGTCAGGCGGGGGCGAGCGGGCGTGGCCGGCGGGGTTTCCTGCCCGGCCTTCAGTTCCTCGCGCGTCTGCGGAGTGGGCAGCGGAAGCGGAGCCGCCACCTGGGCGAGCGCCATCCCCGGCGCCAGCAGCGCGGAGAGCGCCCCGCCGACGCCGGAAACTCGCAGCCATTCCCGATGCGAGGCATTCGGTTTCATTTCACATTCCCCCTCGCCGGACTTCCTCTGTCCGGCCGATCGTCAATTCATTGCGGTAGCGTGGCCCCGTCGGTAGCGCCGTCCGTGGCGCCATCGCTCGGCCCTCCGGTTGGCTCGCCGATCGCGCTTTCGTGCGGCCCGTCGCTGGGAAGCGCCAGAGCATGGGTCAGTACCGCGAGCTGTCCGTTGCAGCCGCGCCCCATCAATTGGGAGGCCAGCTGTTCGGGATCGCGCGGGGCCTGGGCAATGACCGAGAAGGTCAGGTCCACGGGCGGAGCCGATCCGTCCGACACTTCGTAGGATGCGCCGTCCTCGGCCGGGGCGGCAGTCTCGTCCCAGGCGGCGACTGTGGACTTGTCGGCAAAGGCCAGTGCGGTGCGCTTTCCGGCCGGCTTGTGGTTCACGACGGCAGCCGTGCTGTAGCTGACCGCGCCCTCCATCTCCGGTCGCCAGGCGCGGATCGGAACTCCGGCAATCACGCAGACCGGACCGGGCACCGTCACGTCGACGTACCACAGATTCGGACGCAGCGGCTGGCCGTTGGGCCCGGCGCCGCGCACGGCTCCGGTGCGCACGCGGCTGGCGTCACGCTGCTGGGTGAGGGCGACGAACGTGCTGCTGCGGCTGGCACCGGCAGGCGCGCCGACCGTGTAGGTGCCTGCGCCCTTGAGTACGCGCGTGCCCTTGGCGTCGAGAATGGTGACGCTGTCCGAGGACTTGAGCGTGACGGAAGCCGTGTCCGGCAGCTTGCGGCCGGGCGGATAGTCCTTGGCCGATGGGCCGCTGGAGGCAACGACGATACCCGCCATGGCAACAGCCGGAAGTGCGGCAACGATCAGTGCGGCGCCCAGCGCCAGCGGGCGGCGGTCAAGCCAGAACATAGGCTTTCTCCCCTTGGAGTTTACGGGTTCGTTCGAGCAGGCAGGCAATCGGCTTGTCATCGGGCCGGGCCGCCGTGAGCAGGGCCAGCCCCCCGGCAGCGGCGGCGGGATCGCTGTCGATCAGCGCCACGGCCGCTTCGAGCGCTTCGCGCTCATCAGCGGGCATGTCCGGCATGGGTTCGAGGATATCGACCGGGCGGGCGCGGCCGCGCAGCACCACGCGGCCAAGCGGGCGCCACCAGTCCAGCCCGGATCGTTCGGCGAACTCGCGGCTTACCACTACCGAGGTGCCGAGCGACTTGTTGGCCGATTCCAGCCGGGACGCGGTGTTCATCGCATCGCCCAGCGCGGTGTACTGGATGCGCCGCTCGCCGCCGAAGTTGCCGACCACGGCCTCGCCATAGTGGGCGCCGACGCGGGTGCGGCCGATGGGGGGCAGCGCGGGATCGACGGAGCGCCGGAAATCCTCGCCCGCCTGCCACATGGCGAGCCCGCAGCGGGCGGCTTTCTCGCCGTCGTCCGGCCGGGGGATCGGGGCGCCCCAGAAGGCAACCACGGCATCGCCGACGTATTTGTCCACCAGCCCGCCATGGTCGAGCACCACGCGCGTCAGCCGGTCGAGATAGTCGTTGAGCAGCCGCGCCACCACTTCCGGTTCAAGCTGGTGCGAGAGCGTGGTGAAGCCCTCCAGATCGCTGAACAGGATGTAGAGTTCGCGCTTGCTGCCCGAGAGCGTGAGCCGTTCGGGATTGTCGATGATTTCCTGCGCGATGTCGCGCGGGAGGTACTTGCCGAGCGCGTCCTGCGCGAAACGCCGCTCGACCGCGCCCGATGCGCGCACGGCGCTGGACACGGCGGTAAAGGCAAGGATCCAGCCCGCCACCCAGCCGAAAGCCGGGGTGCCGTATGTCTCGACCCCGCGCCACTGGAGCAGGAACGGCAGGCCGCCGATCACGACAAGCTGCGCGGCAAGCAACGGCGCCATGCGCCAGACCCGCGCGTCGACGAGTGCGGTCAGCATGGCGGCAAGGATCACCAGCAGGGCCACGGCCCAACGCTGCCAGGGCGCGACTTGCGTCATCCGCGCGCCGTCCAGCATCTGGGCGATGGTGGCGGCGTGGACCTCGATCCCCGGCACGGTCGATCCGGTATAGGCGGTGAGCGAGGTGGTCACCTGATCGGTGTCGATGATCTCGCCGCCGATCAGGACGTAGCGGTCCTTGATCTGCGCGGCGAGGGCGGCGGCCATGTCTGGATCGTCCAGCGCCGCGAAGAGGTCGATCGGCAGCATCGAGAAGACCGGCGCATCGGTGGCGGCGCGGCGATAGCGGATCGATCCGGCATAGCCTTCGAACGCGCGCGTCCGCTCCGCGTCAGGCCCGGCTTCGACCATGGCACGGCCGATCAGCGGGGGCAGGCCGGGCTCGATGCTGGGCCAGACGCGCGTGGCGCCCTGATAGTTGGACAGGCGGATAGAGGCGGGGTGCGCCTGCGTGCCATGAAGCCGGGCGAGCAGGCCCTTGAGGTACTGCTGCTGCTCGTAATTGATATCGTCCTTGTTGGTCGCCGTGTCGGCATAGGCGACGAAAGTCGGCGTGCGCATGGCACGAAGCTGGCCGACCAGCGCCTCGTCCTCGTCCTGCGGCTGGTCGAACAGGACGTCGATGCCGATGGCTTTCGCGCCCATGCCGTCAAGTTTTTGCAGCGCGCGGGCGAGCAGGCCCCGGTCCAGCGGAGAGCGCTTCTTGGCGGCGATCAGCGTCTGGTCGGTATAGGCGACGATCTGGATGCGCGGGTCCTGATCGACCACGGGCGCGGTGACGAAGCTGCGCAAGTCGTAGAGCGCGTCCTCGGCATTGCCGACCACCGGCAAGTCCCAGCTGAAGCGCGTGATCAGCAGCGCGGCCACCAGCATCAGCGCGGTCGCCGCAAGCTGCCGTCCGCTTGCCGCGCGCACGTTGCGCCAGCCTTTGCGGAGCAGGCCGCGCCAGCCGGTGCGGTTGGAGGAGGTCGAAAGTTCGGTCAAGGCCTGTGTCTCAGCGCCCCGGCACCGGGCGGGCGGCATCGCCGATGATCGCGAAACCCGCCCAGTAATAAGGGTGCGAGGTTGCCGGATCGTCCATCAGGCGGCGCTGTGAGGCCGTGAAGGCGGCGCCGATCGATGTGGCCTGTCCGGACTGGTAGAAGCCGTTGAACAGCCGCTCGGTGGCGCTGTAATCGTCCGGCGCGGGCCAGTGGCTGGCGATCACCTGACGGCCCCCGGCAGCAATGAAGGCGCGTACCAGACCGTCCAGCGCCTGCCCGCCGCCGCTCGACAGGCCCGCTTCGCGCGTGGCGTCAAGGCTGGCCCCGGAGGCGGTGTCGCAGGCCGAGAGCACGACGAGGTCGGCATCGAGGTGCAGGTCGAAGATCTCGCCGAACGAGAGCAACCCGTCCGAACCGGCGCCGCCGAACGAGGTCAGCAGGGCGGGGCGTACCGGGCAGCCGGTGTGCGGCGCGGTGACGAGGCCGTGGGTTGCGAAATGGACCACGCGGAACGTCGCCAGGTCTCCGCGCGCCTCGATCGCGGTGTCGGTGAAAGCCGAGCCGGTCATCAGCGCGGTGCCGCGATTTCCGAAGAGCCCGGCCGCCTGCTGGAGTTCGAGCGGCGAGATCGGCTGGTTCCACGTCGAAACCGGCCAGGAACAGTCGCTGTCGATGGCGGTTTCGCCGCCCGAACGCAGCATCGCGTGCTCCGCTACTGGCCCCAGCGGGACATTGTTGCCAAGGCCGAGATAGGCGCGCTGGGCCTTCGAGGCCGGTGCTGCCCGCGCGTCGCGGAAGCTGGCTGCCGACAGCGCGGTGGAGACCGCAAGGTTGCGGCCGAGCCAGCCGATGCCGGTGAAATCGTACTCGTCGCCGCCGGCCTTGACCCGCGCGTGATAGGCGGCAACGCCCTTGCCGTCGTCGGTCAGCAGGTTGATCGGCAGGCGCTTCAGCGCGCCGTCGGGCTCGAAGATCAGGTGCGAGAGGCCGGCGATCCGCTCGCGAGCGGGGCCGAGCAGAGCCTTGTCCAGCGTGACGGCCGTGTCCACGTCGAACGGATAGGTGGACTGCACGCCGTTGATCGTCAGCGAGATCGAATCGCGCAGGGTGTTCACCGCCTGCTCGGTCTGCGCCGCGTCCATGGCGGTCTTCCACGCGAGGACCTGATCGGTGCCCGCGTCGAAATAGATCGCGTAGATGCCGCCCGCGAGCTGGGCGAGCTTGAGATAGCCCTCGCCGGGTTCGAGCCCGCCGCGCATCTCGGCCAGCGGCACCGTGCGCTGGGCGACCGCGCGGTAGCGGGGATAGGCGGCGAGCGCCTGCATCGCTTCAAGCTGCGCCTGTTCGAGCTGGGCCTGCCGCGTGCGCAGTGCGTCGAGCGCGGCGGTGGCGGTTTGCTGGCCGCTCGGATCCGGCTGGCCGAGGCGGGCGATCTCGATCCGGATGCGTTCCAGTTCGCGGCTCAGCCCGAGCGAGCGGCGATAGAGCGTGGCGGCATCGTCCGATCCGCCGGCAAGCTGGCGCGAAAGCTGGCTCAGCGTATCCGCCGCGCCTGAGGATTCGAGCAGTTGCGATGCCTCGAACAAGGCAGCCACGGCATCGCGGTCATGGGTGCCCGCTTCCCCGCCCGAAAGCAGGTCGAAGTAGGGGCGCATGAGGTTTTCCATGCCCACCAGCGCGCCGTGGCTGGCCACGGTGTCGGCCACGACCGCGCGGTAGAGCGCGAGCGCCGGTTCACGCTCCCCGCGCCGGGCGAGGAAGCCCGCAAGCCGCGCGCGCACGACATTGACCGAGGCGCTATCCGGATAGCGGCTGTCGACCAGATCAAGTGCCGCGCGCAGGCTGCTTTCGGCGGCGCCGAAGCGGCCCTGCGCCTCATCCACCAGCGCGATTTCGGAGAGGATCTGCGCGCGCATGCGGGTGGCCGAGACGATGCGGCCGTCCTGCACTTGCAGCGTCTGGCGCTGAGCGGCTTCCAGCGCGGTGCGGGCATCGTCCGGGTGGCCTTGAAGGCGCAGGACGGTGCCGCGAAGCTGGAGCGCCTGCGCATCGATCAGCGCGGCGCGGTCCTGCGGCGAGAGCGTGCCCGGCTGGCCCAGCAGCCCGGTGAGCTGCGCCGCCGAACCGGCATTGAGCCCATCGGCCGTCCGCCGGTCGATGGTAAGCGCGCCCTCGGCCGAAACGGTGGGCACGAACTGCGGCACCGAACGGTCGAGCGCCGCCAGAGCCTCGTCCAGAGCGCCGCGGTTGATGGCATCTATCGCGCTGTAATTGCGGGCAAGGCGGGCCTGTACCGGATCGGCCAGCTTCATCGCCTCGGCCTCGGCAAAGCGGATGCGGGCCTGCGTGAAGTCGCCGAGATTGGAAAGCTGGAGCGCGTAATTGATCAGCGCTTCGTGCCGCCGGGCGGGCTGCTGCGCACTGTCGCCGCCTTGCATCTGGGCTAGCAAGGCCGGGGCGGCGGCGAAGAACTCGGCCGCTTCGGCATAGGACCCGGCGCTGTTGCCGCGATAGCCCTGACCCAGCAATTGCGCGGCGTCGCCATTGGCCGCGCGGGCCTTGGCAAGGCTCAGCGCGTCGGCGCCGCCGAGGTTGGCGATGGCGACCGAACCGCTGGCGACGCGGTCATCGACCAGCGAGGCAAGGGCGAGGCGCAGTGCCGGATCATAGGCCGCCAGTCCTTCCACCGCGACAATGCCGTCTGCGGTGCGCCGCCGGTAGACGCGCCAGGAAAGACCGGTGCGGCTTCCGGTGCAGGTAGCGCCTTCGGCGGAAAAGGCGGCGGCGGGATCGAGGCAGGCCAATGCTTCGTCGCGCGTGCCCTCAAGCCGGGCGGCGGCGTCCGTCCCGCCCCGCAATTGCCATGCGCTGCCTACCGGGCGGGTGACGTCGGCGCAGAGGATCGCCCATTTCCGATCGAACACCGAAGCGCGGGCCGCGCCCATTTCCACGCCCTGCACCTCGCAGGCCGGACCGGCGCCGCCGATCGAAAAGCTTTCCGCCGAAGAAGGACGCGCGGGGGAGGAACGGGAAGGCACAGGTGCCGCCTGCGCGCCCACTATTCCTGCACACCATGTCAATGCGCCCAATCCCCAGAGGATTGCCGCAAGACCGCACCTGCCCGCCACGTCGATTTCCCCCCGATGCCGAAATGGTTCGCCATGGATTTCCACGGCGAATGAATCGGGCACGTCTATTTGAAATCCCCCCTGGGATAATACCAATTCTAGCGTGCAATGATCGGGGCAGGCAACGTGTATTTGTGCCGGGACGGAGGGATCGGCCTTTTAATACAATCAATTCGAAACCGATGCCGTACCGGATCGGGACGGCATCGTCTCGGTCAATGCTCCGGTTCGTCGGGGCGCCGGGAAGCCACGGGAGGCAGCCATTGTTCGTCGCTCATCCCCTCGAACCAGGCCTTCGGCGCATCGCCCGCGACCGGCCAGAGTTCCCGCAGCGTGGCCGCCTCATAGAGGAAGCCGCCGCGCATCACCGAGGCGATTTCGCGCGCGGCCCGCACGTCTCCGCGCGGATCGGTGTCGAGGATCACCATGTCGGCGAGCTTCCCGGGTTCGATCGTGCCAACGTCGGCAAGGCGGCCGATCGTCTCCGCTGCGCCCGCCGTCGCGGCGTGGAGCACGGCCAGCGGCGTCATGCCGCCCACCTGATGTGCCTCCATTTCCCAGTGATAGCCGATGCCCGGTACTTCGCCATGCGATCCCATGCCGAGCAGGCCGCCTGCCTGCGCGAAAGTCCCCGCATCGTGCGCGATCTGCGGGAAGCGCGTCTCCTCAAGCGGGTGGAAATCGCGGCCGAGGGCGATCTTCTGGCGGATCGCCGGAGCGGGCCAGAAGCGGCGCAGCTTGTCGTCCACCACCGGGTCGTCATGGGCGACGAACCAGTCGGTCGCGGGCGAGCCGGAATTGGTGATGCTCAGCGTTGTGACGTAGCTGGTGCGCATCGCCTTCATCAGCGCGATCACGTCGTCGCCCAGCACGGGGGCGGGCAGGGCATGCTCGTTGCCCGCATAGCCGTCGAGGATCTGCGTCAGGTCCAGCTTGAGCGAGAGCGCACCCTCGGTCGTGGGCAGCAGGTGCTGCTCGCGCGCGGCCATGGAAACCCACTGCCGCACCGCGCGGCTGCCGGTGCGGTATTCCTTGAGATTGCTGGTGCGATAGCCTTCGGAATAGCGCGAAAGCACGCGCCGCGCGTCGTCGAGTGAGGTGATGCGCTGCTTGGAGAACACCGCCGTGCCGGTGGAGCGCATGCGCGGCCCCAGCACATATCCGGCATCGACAAGGCCCTGATAGGCCAGATGATCGGGCGACAGCGTCGAGGGATCGAAGCTGGTGGTCACGCCATAGGCCAACCGCGCGCGCATGCCCCACAGCTCGTTGGACGGATTGTTGCGGCGGATCTCGCCCACGTGGTCGTGATCGTCGATGAAGCCGGGCAGGATGGTCTTGCCGGTCACGTCGCGCACTTGCGCGCCTTCGGGCACCGTAAGCGTGCCGCGAGGCCCCACGGCGGCAATGCGGTCTCCGGTGACGAGCACATCGGCGTTCTCGATCACCCGGTCGCCATCGGCCATGGTCAGGACCCGCGCGCCGCGCAGCAGCAGTGAGCCTTGCGGCGCCGCGCGCGGGGCGGTCGCTTCAAGGCGCATGGCCGCCAGTTCCTGCCCGTCCGCCACGTTGCGGCGGGAGAACAGCGTGCCGTTCACGGTGTCGAGCGAGCCCGCTGCGCTCCATTCGAACCAGTCCGCGCCCATGCCGGGCAGGACTTTCGCGGGCGTGGCGGGCGCCAGCACGTCGATCTCCTTTGCGGGATCGGCAGGCGTGGGCATAATGTAGACGCGGTCGGCAATGGCGGCGGCAACGGTGCGGCCGTCCGGACTGATCCGCAAGTCGTCGGCATCGGCATTGCCCTCGGCGAAGTACCAGCCCGGGCCGGTGACATGGGCGACGGGCGAGAGCTTGCCGGAGGCGATGTCGACCCGCGCGAGGCCCGCGTCGTTGAGCAGGAATACGCTGCCCGGCGCGCTGGCCGCGAAGTGCGGCTTGCCGCCCAGCGTGCCCTCGGTGAGCACGCGCACATTGCTGCCGTCGCGCGCCATTGCCACCAGCTGGCCCCGGCGCAGCGGGCCGAATTCGAAGTTCGTCTGCCGGCGCTCTTCCAGCGCCGAGCGCAGGACGAGGATCGCCGCCCCGTCCGGCGTGAAGGCGGGGAAGCGGTAATAGGCGGGCATTGCGGCCACGCGCATTGCCGGCGCGCTGCCATCGGCGGGTGCGGTCCAGATCGCCGAACCGGCCCGCTCGCTCCATGTCACGAAGACCAGCGTCTTGCCGTCCGGCGACCAGCTTGGCTGCGCGGGGGCTTCAATGCCTTCACCGAGCGAAAGACGGTGGGCCTTGTCGGTGCCCAGGTCCTGCACCCAGATCCCGTCAAGCGCGGCGAAAGCCACATGCTTGCCGTCGGGAGAGGGCGCGGGGCCCATCGCGAGCTTGGGTTCGACCGGGCCGGTTTCCTCGCGCATGGCGAAGCGGGTGGAGGCGCCGACCGCCACGCGTGCGGTGATCGCGCGGTCGATGGCCGTGCTCCGGCCCGTCGCGATCTCGCGCCGTTCGAAGCGGCCGCCGTGGCTGAGGATCACCGCCTTGCTGTCCGGCGTGAACGCCATCGACGGCACCATGCCCATCCACGAGGAGGCCTGCATGGCGTCCAGTTCGGTATCGCCCAGCGCCTTGTCTTCGCCGGTGACGAGGTCGCGCACACGCAGGCGGCTCAGCCCCTCGCGCCGGGTGACATAGGCGAGCAAACGGCCATCGGGCGAGAGCAGCGGGGCGAAGAAGGTCTCTTCCTTGGTGCCGCGCGCGCCGGTTCCGGCAATCACCTCGGTCTCGGTTCCCGTGGCGAGGTCGCGGCGCAGGATCGTCCAGCGCGTGGGCATGTCGAATTCGAGGCCTTCGGTGCGGCGCGCGTAATAGACCGCCTTGCCATCCGGCGTGGCGGTGGCGCCCAGCGTCGAGCGCCATTCGGCGCGCGGGGCGCCGTCCTTGGGCTTCACCGGAACCAGCAGGCGCGCCTCGCCAGAGAGCGGGAATTGCCAGAATTCGTAGTTGTTGAGGTCTGGCCGGAAGCGGCTGGCCATGACCGAGCGGCCGTCTGCGCTCCAGATCGGGGAGGCGAGGGCGGTATCGTCGTCGAACCGCGTGATCTGCCGTGCCTGCTTGCCGTCGGGCCGGGCGATCCAGACGTTTTCGGCGCCGCTGCGGTCGCTGACAAAGGCGATCCACTGGCCGTCCGGCGAGAACACCGGCTGGGAATCGAAGGCAAGGCCCTCGCTGATCTGCCGCGCCTTGCCGCCGCTTGCGGGCATGGTGAATAGGTCGCCCAGCACGTCGAAGACCAGCGTCCGGCCATCGGGCGAGACCGACACGGAAGTCCAGGTCGTCCGCTCGGGATGGAGTGTCAGCACGCGGGCGGGCTGCATCGGTAAGCCCGATTGGGCCATGGCGGGAAGGGCGAGCGCGCTGGCGAGCAGCAGCGCGGGAACGAACCTCCGGATCACGTGAGGCGGGTCTTGTTCATGCGCTCCATCCATGCGCGCAGGGGCGCATCGGGATGGACCTCAAGCAGGCGATCCAGCACTTCGCCGTCTTCGTCCTGCGCCAGCTTGAACGTGCCGTCCAGCGCCGTGACGCGGGCCTCGAAGCCAATGATTGCCCCCAGCATTCCGGTATATCGCTCCTGCAATTCCGCGACAGTCCATGGCTGGGCGCGACCGCGTTCGCAAGCCTCGACAAGGCGGTCCAGCGCTTCGGCCGTCAGGTCCGCATCCACGCGCACTTCGGCCTCGATCTGCAGCGCGGCGTAGTTCCATGTCGGGCCCCAGCGCCGCCGCCCGGCATGCTCGGGCGAGACATAGCCCTGCGGGCCGGTGAACAGGAACTGCGCCCCCGGATCGGCCGTGAACAGTGCGCAGAGCGGGTTGCCGCGCGACATGTGGCCGACAAGGCCGGTCAGCATGCCGTCCGCGTCATAAGTACCCAGCATCGGCAGGAGGCTGGCGGAGGCGGCCGGGGCGCCGGGAGAGAGCACCCACGCGAGCGGATATTCGGCGATCAGCCGCTGCACATCGTCGGCGCCGAACTGGCGGAAGCGCGGGTCCATCATTGCGAGCGGGCCTCTGGCAAGGAGGAGGGGGAGAAGGAGGCGGTCATGGTCTGGTTCCGGGCGGTTCGTGGCGCAGGACGGCTGCCTTGCTGATCTTGAGGAACTGGCCCCCGGGCAATGTCCAATACCGAATATTTCGATGGTCCAAGCAGAGCGCCGCTGCTAGCAAGCCTGTTGGATCGCCCGAGAACAAGAACCCCGAACGGAGTCGAAGCATGCTGCGTCCCTGGCAGGTCACCCTGAGCGAACGAATCGACCCCGAGCGCGGGACGCCGATCTACATGCAGATCATCCGCGCCCTGATCCGCGATATCGAAACCGGCCGGCTGGCATCGGGCACCTACCTGCCGAGCAGCCGTGAACTGGCTAACGCACTGGGCGTCAATCGCAAGACCGTGGTGCTCGCTTACGAGGACCTGATCGCGCAGGGCTGGCTTTCGACCGAGGGCACGCGCGGGACGATGATATCGCGGGCGCTGCCCGTTGGGGTTTCGCCCTCGCTGCCAGTCGGCGCCTCGGCGCAGGAGCCATCGCGGCAGGCCGGTTCGCCGGAGCCCGAGCCGCGCGCCGGGCAGATCCACTACCGTTTCGCCGAGCCGCCCGCGCGGTCGCTGGCGCTGCCCGCGGGACGGGGTATCAAGCTCGACGAAGGCGCGCCCGACGGCCGCCTGTTCCCCGCCGACCAGCTCGCCCGCGCCTATCGTTCCGCGATCAGCCGCGCCTCGCGCGCCAATCGCCTGCAATACCGCGATCCGCGCGGCGCCCAGAGCCTGCGTGAGCAAGTGGCGGACATGCTGCGCAGCCAGCGCGGCCTGGCGGTGACGGCGGCCAATATCTGCATCACGCGCGGCAGCCAGAACGGGCTGTTCCTGGCGCTTCAGGTGCTGATCGAGCCGGGCGACGCGGTGATCGTCGAGGAACTCACGTATGAGCCCGCCGTGGCGGCAATCCGCGCGCTGGGCGGCCGGGTGGTCCCGGTCGGCCTTGACGAGGAAGGCATCGACGTAGCCGAAGTCGAAGCGATGTGCCGCCGCCATGCCGTGCGCGCGATCTTCGTGACACCGCACCACCAATTCCCCACCACCATCGCCATGCGGCCCGAGCGGCGGCTCCAGCTTCTGGAGATCGCGCGCCAGTTCGGCGTGGCGGTGATCGAGGACGATTACGACCACGAATTCCACTTCCAGTCGCAGCCGCTGCTGCCGATGGCGGCCTATGCGCCGGGGCAGGTGCTCTACCTTGGCTCGATGTCGAAGCTGCTGCTGCCGGCGCTGCGCATCGGCTATCTCGCCGCGCCGGAGCACGTCATCGACGCCCTTGCGCACCGCGTCTCGCTGACCGACGGCATGGGCAACACGGTGACCGAGGAAGCCGCCGCCGAACTGATCGCCAACGGCGAATTGCGCCGTCACTCGCGCAAGGCCTGGCGCGTCTATGCCGAGCGCCGCCAGTCCTTCGCGGCGCTGCTCGACGCGCATCTGGGAGATCGCATCGACTTCGCGGTACCGGACGGCGGGCTCGCCTTCTGGGTGAAATTCCGCGGCGACCTTGAGGCCATCGAGGAACGCGCCCGCGCGCAGGGCCTGCGCTTCGCCAGCCACCACTCCTTCATGACGCGTGACACGGCGGACAAGGGACTGCGGCTGGGCTTCGCGAGCCTCAACGATGGCGAGGCGGCGCGCGCCATCGCCGCGCTTGCCGAAGCGGCGCGATAAGCGGAGTCGGGTTGGACCCCTCATAAATTTGCAACTTGGCCGTTTCGGGTTCCAATCCGCCACCGCAAGTTCCTTTCAGACAGATAGCCTGACGGGACCGCATCATGACACGTTTCGACCGCCGCACTTTCCTCAATCGCGCGGGCGGCGTGGCGGCGGGCACGTTCCTCTACAGCCAGGCGGCATGGGCGGGCGCCACACCGGTCGACACCATCTACACCAATGGCCGGATCTGGACAGGCGAGGGCCGCGATGTCTTCACCGATGCGATTGGGCTGGTCGGCTCACGCGTCGTGGCGCTGGGCAAGGAGGCCACGCGCAGTCTGGCCGGCAAGGCGACGCGGGTGATCGATCTTGGCGGCGCTTTCGTCACACCGGGCTTCACCGACTGCCACGTCCACTTCACGATGGGATCGGCGACCATCGGCCAGCCCTCGCTGCGGCAGGCCAATAGCCGCGAGGCTTTCGTCCGCGCGGTGGCGGAAGCGGCACGCGCGATGCCCGCCGGGCAATGGCTGCAAGGCGGCAACTGGGATAACGATTCCTGGGGCGGCGAACTGCCCAATCGCGACTGGATCGACGCGGTGACGCCGCAGACCCCGGTCGCGGTGGTCCGCTACGACCTGCACATGGTGGTGGTGAACTCGCTTGGCCTGAAAATGCTCGGCCTTGGCGACGATACGCCCGAGGTTCCCGGCGGCGTGATTGTGCGCGATACCAAGGGGCGGCTCACCGGCGTATTCAAGGACGCGGCCAAGGACATGGTGCTCGCGCGCATTCCCGAACCGACCGCGGCGCAACGCGATGCCACCAACCGGCGCGGCATCGCTCTGGCGCTATCGAAAGGCGTGACGCAAGTCCACGAGACCGGGATCGACTGGAACACTTTCGAATCCGCGCGCCGCATGCGCGCTTCGGGTGAGCTTCCTTTCCGCTTCTACGCGATGATCCCGCTCAAGGACTGGAAGAAGCTGGCGGAAATCGTGAAAGCCGAAGGGCGCGGCGACGAATTCGTGCGCTGGGGCGGCTGCAAGGTCGTGTTCGACGGCTCGCTCGGTTCGCGTACGGCCTTGTTCTACGAGCCTTATCTCGACGATCCCAAGACGCGCGGCATCACCGTGACCGACCCCGAGGAAATGCGCGGGCTGATGCGGGAGGCCGATGCGGCGGGTTTCCAGATCGCCACCCATTCCATCGGCGACCGGGCCAACGACGTGGTGCTCGACATGTGGGAGGAAGTCGCGCGGATCAACGGCCCGCGCGACCGGCGCGGCCGCATCGAGCATGCCCAGCACCTCAATCCCGCCAGCATCGGCCGCTTTGCCGAGCAGGGCGTGATCGCATCGGTCCAGCCGTTCCACGCGGTCGACGATGGCCGCTGGGCCGTCCGCCGCATCGGTCCGGAACGCCTCAAGACCACATATGCCTTTGAATCGCTGATCAAAAGCGGCGCCCATGTCAGCTTTGGATCGGACTGGCCAGTGGCCCCCATTGATCCGCTCACCGGCCTCAAGGCAGCGGTCCTGCGCGAAACGCTCGACGGGGCCAATCCTAAGGGCTGGTATCCCGAACAGCGTGTCGAGATCCACGACGCGATGCTCTGCTACACGCGCGGCGCCGCCTTTGCCGGGCGGTCGGAAGCGGATACCGGAACCCTTGCTCCCGGCCGCCTTGCCGACTTTGTCGTGTGGGACCGGGACCTTACCGCTATCGATCCCGAAACCATCGACAAGGCGCAAGTGGTCTCCACCCATCTGGGCGGGACGAAAGTCTACGGCTGATCGGATTGGACCCCCGGGGCGATATCGGTTGGATCTCTGCAAGGGGCTAACGCACTTATAATTTTCACGCTGGCGGTCGCAGGGAAGACCGTCTAAATGCGACCAATTCGCATTAGCGCAACAGCGCAACGAACGTCGCGAATACATGAGGGCCAGTATGTCGAATATCGCTATGTCGAGTGTCGCGAAGATCACCAAAACCGCACGTCTGCACGCCAGCGGGCTTGTCATTGCCGCCGCGCTTTGCGGCTTCTCGGGCCAGGCCATGGCCGATGAGGCTGAGGCGGCAGCAGCATCGGCATCGGCCCCAGCACCGGCTTCGTCCGGCAGCTCTGACGACATCATCGTCCGCGCGCAGCGGGTGAACGCCACGCATGTCGAAAACGGCGGCGGCGCAGGCGTGCTGGGTAACCAGGCGGCGGAGAACGTGCCATTCAACTTGCGCAGCTTCGACGAGACGCTGATCCTCAACCAGCAGCCGCGCTCGCTGGGTGAAGTGCTCGACAACGATCCCACCGTCCGCACGACGTACGGTTACGGCAATGCCGCCGAAACCTTCGTGATCCGCGGCTTCGAACTGTTCGGCGATGATATCGGCCTCAATGGCCTTTACGGCATCACGCCGCGCCAGTTGATCGCACCCGAACTGTTCGAGAGCGTGCAGGTGCTGAACGGCGCCTCGGCCTTCCTCAACGGCGCGGCGCCGGGCGGCTCGGGCGTTGGTGGCAGCGTCAACCTGCTGCTGAAGCGCGCGGGCAACGATCCGCTCACGCGCGTGACGGCAGGCTTCACTTCGGATTCGCACTGGCTGGGCAGCTTCGACGTGGCCCGCCGTTCGGCCGACGGTCGCTGGGGCGTGCGCGTCAACGGCAGCTATCAGGACGGCAATCTCGGCATCAAGGGTGAGGACCGCCGTACCCGCGTGCTCGGCGCCGGTATCGACTATAGCGGCGACAAGCTGCGCGTTTCGCTCGACCTGGCCTACCAGCAGGTCCGCGTGGACAACCTGCGCCCGAAAGTGACGATCTTTTCCACCACTCTGCCGCGCGTGCCCAAGGCCGATGCCAATTACGCGCAAGACTATACCTACTCCAAGCTGCGCGACATCTTCGGCATGCTCAATGTCGAGTATGATCTGGCCGACAACGTGCTGCTCTATGCCAAGGCCGGCGCGCGCGATGGTTCGGAGCGGGGCATCTATGGCGGTATTTCGGTCAACGATGCGGAGACTGGCGACGGCTACGTTACCGCGCTCTACGTGCCGCGCACCGACAACAACGAAGCTCTTGAGTTCGGTACGCGCATCAAGCTGGGCAGCGAGATCACGCAAGAATTCAACATCGGCGGCTCGCTCAACTGGCAGGTCAACCGCAACGCCTTCGACTTCCGCTATGGCACCGATTTCAACGGCGTTCCCAATAACTTCTACAACCCGGTCCAGATTGACCTGCCCGCGTCGGTATTCGTCGGCGGCAACCTTGACGATCCGTTCCCGATCACGCGCAACAAGCTGTGGAGCGTCTTCGCATCCGATACGATCGGCTTCTGGGACGATCACATCCTGCTGACCGCCGGTCTGCGCCTGCAATCGATCGAGACCAAGAGCTACAACGCCTACAATGGCGGCCTGCTCGATTCGGTCTACGAATCCAGTGCGGTGACGCCGGTGATCGGCCTTGTGGTCAAGCCGGTGGACGGGGTTTCGCTCTATGCCAACCGCATCGAGGCGCTTCAGCCCGGCTCGATCGCGCCGCTGGGCACGACCAACCAGAACGAAGTCTTCTCCCCCTACAAGAGCACGCAGTACGAGTTCGGCGGCAAGGCCAAGGTGGGCCCGATGTTCGTGGGTCTGGCGCTTTACCAGATCAAGCTGCCCAACTCCTATGCGATCGACCTCACGCCCGATGACGGCCTGAACCTGTTGACCTTTGGCGTGTTTGGTCTCCAGCGGAACCGCGGCGTGGAATTCACGGTCAATGGCGAGCTTGCGCACGGCCTGCGCCTGATCACCGGTCTTGCCGTCAACGATGCCAAGCAGCTGCGCACCAGCCTTCCCTCGACCGAGGGCAAGGACGCCAAGGGCGTGCCGGACTGGACCGCCAATGCCAATCTCGAATGGGACACGCCGATGCTTCCGGGCCTGACGCTGACCGGCCGTGTGACCTACACCGGCAAGCAGTGGGTCGATGCGGCCAACACCATCCGCCTGCCGGACTGGGCGGTGTTCAACCTTGGCGCGCGCTACGTTCTGGCCGCTGGCGAGGTGCCTGTCACGGTGCGCTTCAACGTCGATAACGTGGCCAACAAGCGCTACTGGGCCTCGGCCTTCGATACGTTCGCGACCTCGATCCTTCAGGGGCAGCCGCGCACGTTCAAGGTCTCGCTCTCGGCTGACTTCTGACACACTTCGCGGCCCGGCGATTCCCTCGCGCCGGGCCGCGATCTATTCTCAGATCATGATTACGATCCCCGAAAGCCAGAACGACAACGACGATGTCGATCCCGAAATCCGCGCCTGGCTGGATCGGATGTTCGCCGCCTCCGCCGCGCTGGGATCGCGCCCCGGCCTTTCCGCGCCGGAACGGCGTGCGATTGCCGAGCGCCAGCGCGCGCCATGGACGCGCGGCGGCCCGGCAATGCATTCCAGCGAGGATCTCGCGGTAGGCCCGTCCGGCACTCGGATCCGCATCCATCGGCCCTCCGACACGCCTGACCTGCCCGTGCTCGTCTATCTCCACGGCGGCGGCTGGACGCTGTTCAGTATCGACACCCATGACCGCCTGATGCGCGAATATGCGGGCCGCAGCGGCTGCGCGGTACTCGGCATCGACTATCCGCTCGCGCCCGAGCATCCGTTCCCGGCCGCGATCCATGCCATCGGCCACGTGCTCGACTGGCTGGACGGCGAAGGCGCCGCGCACGGACTGGACTCATCGCGTCAGGTCATCGGCGGAGATAGCGCCGGGGCCAATCTGGCGGTGGCGGCCACGCTCGTCCGGCGCGGGCAGGGCAAGGCGCTGCCGAGTGGCCTGCTGCTCAATTACGGCGCCTGGGACGGAACCTGGACCGGCAGCTACGCCCGCTACGGCGACGGGGACCGCTACATGCTTACCGGCCCCGAAATGGACGAGTTCTGGGCGACCTATCTGGGCCCGGACCCCATCTCCGATCCGCTGGCGCGCCCCTTGCTGGCGGACCTTTCCGACCTGCCGCAGGCATGGCTCTGCGTGGCCGAATGCGACGTGCTGCTGGACGAGAACCGGGCGATGGCCGCGCGCCTGCCGCAGGCGGAACTGCGCGTCTATCCCGGCGCCACGCACAGCTTCCTTGAGGCCATGGCCGTAGCGAAGCTGGCGGACCGCGCGATTGCCGAGGCTTCGCAGTGGCTTGCCGCCCGCCTCTCGGAATAGCCCGCAAAGCCGTGGCGCCCGGCAGCGATCGGGTATAAGGGCGCGCGGATGATCCGCCTTTCCGACCTTACCTTGCCGCTGGACCACGCTCCGGCCGACCTTGAGGCTGCCGTTTGCACGCGCCTCGGTATCACGCCTGCCGATCTCGAACGCATGACCGTGGTGCGCCGGGGTAACGACGCGCGCCGCAAGAGCGCGATCAAGCTTGTCTACACGCTCGACTTGGTGGTGAAGGACGAGGCCGCGCTGCTGGCCCGCTTCCACGACGATCAGCACGTGCGGCCCACGCCCGACACCAGCTACAAGTTCGTCACCCATGCTCCGGAGGGCTGGTCCGGCCAGCGCCCGGTGGTGATCGGCACCGGCCCCTGCGGGCTGCTCGCCGCGCTTATCCTGGCGCAGATGGGCTTCAAGCCGATCATCGTCGAACGCGGCAAGGCCGTGCGCGAACGCACCAAGGACACCTGGGGCCTCTGGCGCCGCTCGGTGCTCGACCCCGAAAGCAACGTGCAGTTCGGCGAGGGCGGAGCGGGCACGTTCTCCGACGGCAAGCTCTACAGCCGCATCAAGGACCCGCGCCATTTCGGCCGCAAGGTGCTGACCGAATTCGTCAAGGCCGGCGCGCCGGACGACATCCTCACCGAAGCGCATCCGCATATCGGCACGTTCCGCCTCGTCACCATGGTGATGTCGATGCGCGAGACGATCGAGCAGCTCGGCGGCGAATACCGCTTCGGCACCCGCGTCGATGACTTCGAGATTGCCGAGGATACCGACGGCGCCCGCCGCATCACCGGCCTCCACCTCTCGACCGGAGAATTGCTGCCCGCCAGCCACGTCATCATGGCCGTGGGCCACTCGGCGCGCGACACCTTCGAGGTGCTGCACAATCGCGGCGTTTACATGGAGGCCAAGCCCTTCGCCATCGGCGTGCGGATCGAACATCCGCAAAGCTGGATCGACACCGCGCGCTATGGCGACAACGCGGGCAACAAGATCCTCGGCGCGGCGGCCTATTCGATCGCGTACAAGGCATCGAACGGGCGCACCGTCTACAGCTTCTGCATGTGCCCGGGCGGGCGCGTGGTGGCGGCGGCCAGCGAGGAAGGCCGCGTCGTCACCAACGGCATGAGCCAGTATTCGCGCGCCGAATTCAACGCCAACTCGGGCCTCGTCGTCGATATCGATCCGGACAAGGACTACCCCGGCGACCCGCTCGCGGGCGTGGCCTTCCAGCGCAAGTTCGAGGAACTGGCCTTCAAGGCGGGCGGCTCGAACTACAAGGCGCCGGGCCAGAAGCTGGGCGATTTCCTGGCGGACAGGCCCTCCATCGAATTCGGCGAAGTGACCCCCAGCTATCAGCCGGGCGTCCACCTGACCGAACTCAAGCAGTGCCTGCCCGATTTCGTGGTCGATGCGATCCGCGAGGCGCTGCCGGTGTTCGGCCGTCAGGTGCCGGGCTACGACCATCCGGACGTGGTGATGACCGGGGTGGAGACGCGCACCTCCTCGCCCGTGCGCATCACGCGCGGCAAGGACCTGCAAAGCCTCAACACGCGCGGCCTCTACCCGGCGGGCGAGGGCGCGGGCTATGCCGGCGGCATTCTCTCGGCGGCGGTCGACGGCATTCGCGTGGCGGAAGCGCTGGCGCTGGAACTGGCGCCGGTTTCGCAGTGATGTTTCCAAATATTCGGCATGAGCGGGGGATTGCGCCTCGCGTCCTTCACATTGCACGCCCTGAGCTTGCCGGTTCGGACGTAGCGGGGATGCTTCGACAAGCTCAGCATGAGCGGGGGGTGGTGGCTCTCCCCAATCACAGGGCTCGTCAAATCCACACCGCTCGTTCCACCCACACCGCTCATCCCACCCACGCCGCTCGTCCTGAGCTTGTCGAAGGACGGATGCCTTGAGCGACGCTTACGACGCCATCATCCTCGGTGCCGGTGCCGCCGGACTGTTCTGCGCCGCCACCGCCGGTCAGCGCGGCAAGCGCGTGCTGCTGCTCGACCATGCGGACCAGCCGGGCAAGAAGATCCTGATCTCCGGCGGCGGACGCTGCAACTTCACCAACGTCGATACCGCGCCCGATCGCTACCTCTCCGGCAATCCGCACTTCGCCAAGTCGGCGCTGAGCCGCTACACCGCCGCCGATTTCCTCGCGCTGGTGGAATCCTACGACATCGCCTGGCACGAAAAGACGCTGGGCCAGCTGTTCTGCGACGGATCGGCCAAGCAGATCGTGGCGATGCTGCTGGAAGAATGCGCCAAGGGCGGCGTCACGCTGAATTGCGGCGATGCGCTGGGCGAGATCGACCACGCCGACGGCCTCTACCGCGTCGCCTACGGCAATCGCATCGCCACGGCCCCCGCGCTGGTGATCGCGACCGGCGGCCCGTCGATCCCGAAAATGGGTGCGACCAGCTTCGCCTACGACCTTGCGCGCAAGTTCGGCCTCAAGATCGTGCAGCCGCGCCCCGCGCTGGTGCCGCTGACGCTGCCGGGCGACGAGGCGCTGTTCCGCGACCTTTCGGGCGTTTCGACCGAAGTGATTACCCGCATAGAGGGCAAGGCAGGCGGCAAGGCGGCCTTCCGTGAGGCGGCGCTGTTTACTCATCGCGGGCTGTCCGGCCCGGCGATCCTCCAGATTTCCAGCTACTGGCAGCGCGGGCAGACGGTGACGACGCAGTTCCTGCCGGACCGCGCCGAAGGCTGGCTCAAGGACGCCAAGCGCGAGCGCCCGCGCGCCACTTTGCGCAAGGTTCTGGGCGAGGGCTTGCCCGAACGTCTGGCCGAAGTGCTGTGCGAAAGGCTGGGGCTCTCCGGCGAACTCGGCATGATGTCGGACAAGGCGCTGACTGCGGCGGAGACGAAGCTGGCGCGCTGGCCGTTCGTGCCTGACGGTTCCGAAGGCTTCGCCAAGGCTGAGGTGACGGCGGGTGGCATCGACACCGGTGCGCTTTCGTCCAAGACCATGGAAGCGCGGAAAGTCCCGAGTCTCTATGCGATCGGCGAGGCGGTGGATGTGACCGGCTGGCTGGGCGGCTACAACTTCCAATGGGCCTGGGCGAGCGCGCGGGCGGCGGGACTGGCGATTTCGGCGGAAGCGTAGGCGGCGTGCCTGCATGAAGGGATTTCCGACCGTCCCCGATACGCGGGCTCTTGCGGACGCAACGTTCTAGAGTCGTTCAGATTCCCGATGCGATGAGGTGATTGCTTTCACGTTCAGGGCCAGGGGGGTGGGAATGAAGATGATTGTCATTGCGGCCTTGGCCGCGATCGGATCGTCGCTGGGGGCGTCTGCCGACGTGAGTGATATAGACGGTGTTATCCGGAACCTCGACCTGACCACGTTCCCGAATTCGACCGGATCGAGGCGGATGCCCGGCAAGACTTCGTTTGCCGACTATGGTTTTTTCGCCGCCGCGAAAACGGCGAACGGCGCGAATCTGATCCGCAAGAATGATGGCCGGTCGAAGAGTTTTGTCGTCATTTCAGACGGCCCAAAATACATGCGGCTGTGTTTTCACGACAGGTTCGTGGTGATGCCCGGCAGCGCGTTGCCACTTAAATACAATACGACCTCGGCTTTGCTTGTGACGAAATCGAGGCAAGGCAAGTGGCCTGCACAACTGGTTCGCGGGGGTTTCCTGAACTGTCGCAATGCTCCGGAGGCAACTTGAGCGAGTGAGCCGATGCAATGGTCGATTGGAAAGGTTCCAAAACACTCGTCATCCTGAACTTGTTTCAGGATCCATGTTGCCGCCTGCGCTGTGCTTCGATCAGCAACTCGCAATCGCCGCGCTCTTCGCGCTGCCGTCCGAGGCAGACCGCCAAATGGATCCTGAAACAAGTTCAGGATGACGTGGAGCGGGATGAGGTCTCGTGTCTGCCACCGGGCGCACTCGGCTCAACCTAACTCCCTCAATCCCGCTCAGGCTGAGCCTGTCGAAGCCCCCGGCGGCGTGGTGGGAGGCTTCCATCCTTCGACAAGCTCAAGATGAGCGGGGGAAGTCAAAGACTCGCCCGAAAACCCGCGCTAACCCACATAAAACTGCGGAAACCGCGTTTTCAAAGCCGCCACTTTGGGTGCATCCCAGCGCTGGATATAGCCGTTGCCGGGATTGCGGCGCATGAAGTCCTGATGCCAGGATTCGGCGGGAAAGAAGGCCCCGTTCTCGATCTTCGTGGCGATCGGCTTGTCGAAGCTATGGGCCTTGCCAAGCGCGGCAATATAGGCGGCGGCGAGTTGGCGCTGGGCGTCGTTTTGCGGGAAGATCGCCGAGCGGTAGCTGGGACCGCGATCGGGGTACTGGCCGTTTACTTGCGTGGGATCGTGCGCCACGCCGAAGTAGACCTGCAAGAGCTGGCCGTATGTGATCTTGGCCGGGTCGTAGACGATCCGCACTGCCTCGGCATGGCCGGTGGTTTCGGAGGACACCGCGTCGTAATTCGCCTTGGCGCGGTCTCCGCCGGCATAGCCCGAAGTCACCGAGACAACCCCGCGCACGTGCTCGAAAACGCCTTCCATGCCCCAGAAGCACCCGCCCGCAAGCACGGCCACCTGCCGGCCCGTGGGCTTGACGGTTTCCGGCGGCGGCGCGGGCAGGGCGGCGGCTTGCGCGGACTCTGAGCGCGGCAGCGTCAGGGTAAGCGCGGTTCCGGCAATTCCGGCCGCGACCATGACGGCCAGGGGGACAGGACGGATCGGCATCGCGGCAACTCCCGTGTCACTCGTAGTCGGGAGTTCGTCGCGGGCCGCCCAGCGGTTACATAAGTGTGGTTACATAAATTCTCAGAGCGTCATCAGGATGTCCCGGCGATTGCTGCCGGTCCAGTCCAGCGTGGCTTCGAGCAGGGCAATCGTCACGGCGCAGCGGTGGGCATCGCTGCCCTTGCCGTTGAGCGCGGCGATCACGTCGTTCTGGCCCAGTTTCGTTGACTTGAGGATCTTGCCGATCAGCTCACCCGGAATCATCGCGCTGTGCTGTCCGTCCGGCTTGGGCATGCCGAGCGCGTGCTGTTCCACCAAACGCGCGGCGAAGGCCCGCTCTTTCGCGCGCTGCTCGGGGGAGAGCGGCAGGGTACCGTCCAGCCAGCCGGAATCGCTCATTTGCCTGCAGGCGTGAGCGCTCTGCTCGCGGGCGGCCTGCAACTGGACGAGGCGCAGCTGCATCGCCGTTTCGAACAGCTCACCCGAAAGCTTGCGGCCGTTGAGGTAGCTGCGCATCCGCACGAGGGTCACGGCCTTGTCGATCATCGCGCCGCGATCGGTGCCCGCGTGCACGCCCATCAGCGTGTTGGAGGTGAGCGTCTGGGCCAGATCGGGCTGGTTCTTCCACAGCCAGCTGGCATCGCGGCCTTGCCCGAATGCCTCGACGACCGAGGCCTGGACCACGTCAGAGACTTCGCCGCTCTGCGGGGCCTGCATCTCGCTGGCGGGGGCATCATGCGTCGGATGCGGGGACGGGTTGGAGCTGTCGGCGATGGCGACGACGATGGCAAAGGCCAGGATGCCCAGCAGCACCAGCAGCCCCGTCAGCAAACGATTGCCGCTCTCCCACGAGGCGACGCGTTCGGGCGCGAAGTGCGATTCCAGTTCGGGGAAATGCTTGCGCACGCCGCGCAGCAGGGCATCGACATCGCTTTGCGCCGGGCCGCCCAGCATGCGGAAGGGGCCAGCCTTGCCGGGCTTTACAAGCTCGTTCCACGCCTTGTGGAAGCGGTGGTCGGGCTGGAGCACGTTCTGCTGGAAACGATAGCCGCGCAGGCGCGCGCCAAGGAACTGGACCGCCGGGCGCGCATCGTGGGCGCTCCATTCGCGTTCCCATCCGAACGCCTGATTGGCATCCTCCAGCAAGGGCGCGGAGCGCGGCCAGCCGCGTGCGAGGATCTCGGCCAGCCAGTCCTCGATCTGCTGCTGGCGCGAGACGTGGGCCTGCGTCGCTTCGTCAAGGATCGCGCGCAAGGCACGGGTCGCTTGCCGGGTTTCGGTTTCGGACAGCGGTTCGCCGGAATTGTCCCGCTCGGGATCGAGCAGGATGGTCAGCCGCTCGGCCGGGGTTTCGCCGGGGCGCAGGCCAAGCGCGTCGTCGCCGACGAAACTGCCCGAAAGCAGCGGGGCCGTGAAAGGGTCGATGGTGGTCAGCGGAATGCCCGCGCCGGTAACACCGCCTTGCTCGGTATCGCGCGCGGCGGCGGCGGCCCAGGCCATGCGTTCGAGCATGGTCGAAGCGTCGAGTTCGCCCGGCTTGGTCGACAGCGATTGGGTGGCCAGAGGACGGGCGGCGGGGTCGGCGAACTCATCCCATGCGCCGGGCAGCGCGGGCGCGGCGAAGGTCCAGCGCGGGGCGGCAGGTTCGGGGCGCTCGGTGGCGTTCGGGACATCCTCGGTGCCGTCAAGGACCGGGTCGGACGCGCTGCTATCCGGCGTCTCGCTCATGACACGGGCAAGGCGCAAGGCAAGGTCGCGGGCCTGCCGCAACTGGGCATAGCCGGACACGTCGTTGTCGACATCCATGGCCTTGAGCCGCTCGGCATAGGCCTTGCGGATGACGGAGGCCTCTGCGGTAGGCTCGATGCCCAGCAGCGACCAGGGATGGCGGTCCTGCGATGACGCGTCGCTCATAACGGACCCACGCTTTCGATCTCGTCGAGCCGGGTCGCCAGCATGGTGCGGGCGTCGGTGATCCGGCGCGGATCCTGGCTGTCGAGCGCGCCGGCGAACTGCGTGATCCAGTGGCCGATCATCTGGCGAAGGTCGCCGATATGGTCCTCATAGCAGCGTTCGGCGCGGGCCATCAGCGCGACGTGGAGCGCCTCCTCGCGCGGATGGTGCTTGAGCCGGGCCAGCGCGCCGCGGCGCTGGTCCAGCTCCTTGCGGTCCGGCCGGTCTTCCTCGTCCACGATCACGAGATTGCGCGAGGCGCCGTTCTCGGGAACGTGGACATCGATCTCCAGCAGGCCCGAACTGTCGTAGGAAAAGCGCACCTCCACCGAGATTTCGCCCGCCGCGCGGGGCGGCACCGGTACCGTCATGTCGCCCAGCTTGACGTTGCCGCGCACTTCGCGGGCCTCACCCTGATAGATTCCGAATTCCAGCTTCTTCTGGTTGTCGGACAGCGTTGAATAGGTGTTCACGCGGGAGACCGGAACGGCCGTGTTGCGCTCGATGATCGGCGAGAACAGACCGCGCTGGAGGCCGCCGTAACCGTCGCGCTCGGCCACTTCGATGCCCAGAGTGAAGGGGCAGACATCGGTAATGCGGATCTCGTCCAGCGCGGCATCGCGACCGGCGAGCCCGGCCTGAATCGCCGCGCCGAGCGCCACCGCATGGTCGGGGTGGACCGAGGAATTGGGGAAGCGGCCGAACAGCCGCGTGATCGCGCGGCGCACCACCGGCATGCGGGTGGCGCCGCCCACCAGCACCACGTCGGAAAGCTCGGCGGCATCGATGGCGCAATCCCGCAGGGCCCGCACCACAGGTTCGCGCAAGCGCCGCAGCAGCGGTTCGCAAGCGGCTTCGAATTCGGTTTCGGAGACGGTCGCGGCCAGGCGGGTCTCGTCAATCACCACGGCGAATTCGGCCTCGGCGATGGTCGAGAGCGTGCGGCGGCAGGCTTCGGCGGCGCGCTTCAGCAGGGCTTCGCGGCGCTCGGCGGGGAGGGCGGAGAGCTTCCGCTCGGGATCGATCCGGGGCGACATCAGGGCGGCCAGCGCATCGTCGAAATCGTCGCCGCCCAGCCGGTTATCGCCTGCCGAGGCGCGGACTTCGACGATGCCCTCGAACATCTCTACGACCGAGACGTCGAAAGTGCCGCCGCCCAGATCGAACACCAGGAAGGCCTCGCGGTCGCCCTTGTCCTGAAGGCCGAATGCGAGCGCGGCGGCGGTGGGTTCGTTGATCAGGCGGCGCACGGAAAGGCCAGCCAGCTCGCCCGCGCGGCGCGTGGCCTTGCGCTGGCGGTCGTTGAAGTAGGCGGGGACCGTGATGACTGCCTCGGTCGGCCTCTCGCCGGTCAGTGCCTCGACATCCTTGACCAGCGCTTCCAACACCAGCGCCGAGAGGTCTTCGGCCCCGTATTCCTTGCCGCCGAGCTTGGCATTGGCGACCGTGCCCATGCGGCGCTTGAAGCTGGTGGCGGTATCTTCGGGATGGGTCGCCAGACGGTCGAGCGCGGCGCGGCCGATCCAGACGCGACCGTCGCGCGCGATGCTGACCGCCGAGGGTGTGAGCAGATCGCCCAGCGCATTGGGCACGAGCTGGGCCGCGCCGTCCCGCCAGATCGCCACTGCACTGTTGGTCGTCCCGAGATCGATGCCGATCAGCATTGTGCCTCGCCGCCAAGGTCCCGAGTCACGCCCGTCCTTCCCCCGTATTCATTCGTCAAAAACGCATCTGTTCGTCGAAAGCGGCCGCCAAGCCGCACCCGGCATCGCCGGCCTTCGAAGCGGTGCTTAACGGCAAGGAAGGATGATCGAAAGCGCGAAGTGGCGTGATGTGCGGATCCGTTCGGGCATGGATCCTTTTGGCCACGGATGCCTTGCGGCAGATCCTTTAATCCAACGTGCTGGCGCGGCGGACAAGCGCGGGCGCCATGACGAGGCCGGGCGCATTCTCGCCCTCTATCCGGGCCTTCAGCCGTTCGACCATGGCGCGGGCACCGGCCGCGATTTCCTGCCGGATCGTGGTCAGCGGCGGCATCGTCTGCGCGGCGAGCGGCAGGTTATCATAGCCGATCACCTGCATGTCGCCCGGAACCGCGCGGCCGATTTCGTGAAGCGCGCGCAGGGCCGACATGGCGACGAGGTCGGTAGCGGCAACGATTCCGTCGACCGCCATGTCCATTTCCGCCAGAACGCTCCGGATCTGCGAGCCCATGTCCTCTCCCGCAAGCCCGGCGGAAAGGTGCGAGAGCGGGATACCGGCAGCCTCGGCCTCGGCGGCGGCGCCGCGAAAGCGCATGGCGATCTCCATCCCGGATGTGTCGCCGAGGAACACGAGCCTGCGCGCGCCGGCGTCGATCAGGTGGCGCGTGGCCATCCGGCCTCCGGCCTCGTTATCGGTGCCGACCACGCAGTGCGTCTGGCCGGGGCGATGGTGGCCCCACACCACCAGCGGACGGTAGTTCGCGGCAACCTGTTCGATTACGGCGAACTGGTCGGACTGGCCGATCACGATAACGCCATCGACCATGCCGGAGCTGGTCATGCGTTCCAGCCAGTCGCTTGTCCCGTCGGGGATCGCGCGGCTGAGCATGAGGTCATAGCCGCCTTCGGTCAGCTCGTCGGCCAGATAGCCGAGCAGGGTGAGGAAGAAAGGGTCGGAAACATGTTGCCGTTTCTCATGGCCGAGCGGGATGACCACGCCGATCACCCCGGTACGCCGCGAGCGGAGGCGGCTGGCCATCTGGTTGGGCCGGAAACCATGTTGACGGGCAATGGCGCGGATGCGCTCGCGCGTCTCTGCGTTAACCAAAGACTTGCCGGCCAGCGCGCGTGAGACGGTGCCTGCGGAGACCCCGGCAAGGCGCGCGATATCGGCGAGCGTGCGCACTTCGCCCGCCGCAATTCCGGCTTCCGCCCGTAGCTTTTCGTGGTTGCGTTTTCCGGTCATGGCCCCCCCGTCCGTCGTCGCGGCATTAACAGTATGAAACGCCACGAGGAAGCGGCTTGTGGGGAACTGCGGCCCGGCGATCCGGCATGGCTTCCGGCGGATTTGTGGCAGGCGGAAACGTCGTCTCGGCCCCTGCCGAAGGCCCGGATCCGGCCCTGTTCAGGGCATTTTGCGAATTCCCGAACGGCCTCGCTCCAGAGGGGAAGGGCGGCGTTGACCTCCAGCGCGGCATTGGCGTTGCGATTAAAATATTGAAAAGCTGCGAGTTAAGTCCTCGGCGGCGCCGACGGAAGGAAATCGACATGCCGAGTTCGCAACCTGGCATCGGCGCCCGCGCCGTTTCAGGGGTCACGCACGCTTGCGGCAGGGGCGAGCGAGTGGCAGGGACGCGGGCATGAACAGCATTGCCGGCATCGAACTGGGCGGTACCAAGACCGTGGTCGTGCGCGGACGTCCCGGCGCCATTGCGGCGCGTGAGGAATTTCCGACCACCACGCCTGAGGAAACACTCTCGCGGGCCATCGCGACGATCCGTGGCTGGCGGGAATCGGCGTCGATGGACGCCATTGGCGTGGCCAGTTTCGGGCCGATCCGTGTTGAACGGACGGCGCCCGATTTCGGGATCATGCTCGATACGCCAAAGCCCGGCTGGGCCGGGGCGGATGTTGCCGGTACGCTGGCGGCGGCGCTGGACCTCCCGCTCGGCCTCGATACCGACGTCAACGCTGCTGCGCTGGCAGAGCACCGCTTCGGCGCGGCGCGCGACTGCCCGACTTCGGCCTATATCACTGTCGGTACGGGCGTTGGCGTCGGCGTGGTGGTGAATGGGGCGGCGGTGCACGGTCTCATGCACCCGGAAGTCGGCCACGTGCGCCTGCGCCGCGCGGCGGACGACCATTTCGCCGGGGCCTGCCCGTTCCACGGTGACTGCATCGAAGGGCTGCTCAGCGGCCCGGCGCTGGCGGCGCGCTTCGGCCGCCATCCGGCCACGGTGGCGCCCGGCGATCCGGCGTGGGATCCCGTCGCTCGGGACCTTGCGGAGCTGCTCGCCATGCTGCTGCTGACACTTTCGGCGCAGCGGATCGTGGTTGGCGGCGGCGTTTCCAACCGGCAACCGCATCTCCTGCCCGCCGCGATTGCGCGGATGCCGGACCTGCTCGGCGGTTACTTGCGCGACTGCACGCCCGAGGCCCTGACGCGGATCTGTGTTCCGCCGGTTCTGGGCGACGATGCCGGGCCGATGGGTGCTCTGGTGGTTGGCGCAGGAAGGCTCTAATCCGCCGAAACCGTATTCAGAGGGCAGCCAAATGCCCCGCAGTGCAAATTATGCAATTTCGTCTCGTTAAACGATTGTTGCGCGTCAACGAAACCTCGTTACAACCCTGAGTCACGTTCACGGGCTCGAGCCGGTCGTCCGTGGCGCGCGATGGTGCATTGCATCGTTGAAATGGCTCGACCTTTCTCCGGCGGAAATTCCGGAAGGAAGGTGGATGCCGGAACTCATGACCGGCCCTATATTGTCGAAGGCAGGCGCTGCGCGCCTCATCGGGCGCAAGCGCTGCAAGCCTTTTGGATTGCGGGAGTGAGTCATGAGCGCAGACGGAGTGAAGGTCGCAGCAAAAGCCCGGTCGGACGAAGGACCGGGGGGAGCGGCGCTTCAAGCGGCGATCGTCTCGCGCATTCGCGACTCGCTGCTGCCTATCGAGGCTGCCGAACAGGATCTGGAATGGATCGACGGCGCCGCAGGCGTCCTTCTGGCCACTGCCGCCCGGCGCAAGCCCGGCACGGCGGTGATCGAATTGGCCTCCACCAGCGACGACCGACGCTATTTGCGCATCGCGCTCATCAACGACGACATGCCGTTCCTGGTCGACTCGGTCGCCTCCGCGATTGCCGACGCGGGGCTGGTGATCGACCGTCTTGCCCACCCGGTGGTGCTGGTCGAGCGTGACGAGGAGGGCAGCCTGATCGCGCTGCCCGAGCCCGGAACCGAAGGCTTTTCGCGCGAATCGATGATCTATATCGAGACCGAGCGCGTCGATGCCCGCCAGCGCGGCGAACTCCATCGTCAGCTTGCGGAAACACTGGAAGACGTGCGCGCTGCGGTCACCGACTGGCCGCAGATGGTGGCGACGATGACCGCCGATTCCGTGCAGGTGAGCGATGCCGAAGGCGCCGAGCTGCTGCGCTGGTTCGCGGGCGGCATGCTGACCCAGCTGGGCCATGTGACGCACCGCCGCGATGGCACCGATTCCGACTTGCTCGGCGTCTGCCGCCGGGGCCAGCCCGACCTGCTGTCCGAAGCCAGCTACCAGCGCGCGTTCGAGGACTTCGACCGCCAGCTTGCCGATAACGACGTGCGCGCGCCGATGGTCATCAAGGCCAACCGCATCGCGACCGTCCACCGCCGCGTGCCGATGGACCTGTTCCTGGTGCCGGTGATCGAGGACGGCAAGGTCTCCGCGCTTTCGGTCCACGCCGGGATCTGGACGAGCGCTTCGCTTGCCGCCACGCCCGACCGGGTGCCACGCCTGCGCACGCTGCTGGCAGGGCTCGGTTCCAAGCTCGGGCTCGATCCCAATGGCCATACCGGCAAGGCGCTTGCCCATGCGCTCACCAGCCTGCCGCATGACCTCGTGCTTGGGCTTGCCGAGGATGACGTGGAGCGGTTGGCAACGACGATGGGCGGCCTTGTCGACCGTCCGCGCCCGCGCCTGATCGTCACCAGCGCGCCCCTGTCGCGCCATCTTTTCGCCTTCGTGTGGATCACCCGCGACACGCTCTCCACCCAGATGCGCAAGCGTATCCAGACCCTGATCGAAGAGGCCGCGCAGGCGCCGACGCTCGATTGGGCGCTGACGGTCGAGGCCGGCAATCTGGTGATGATGCGCTACACGCTCGACATTCGCGACGGCGCGCAGGAACTGGATGAGACCGCGCTCGACAACCGCCTGCAAGTCATGCTGCGCGGCTGGGGCGAGGCGGTGGAGGCCGCGCTGGGCCAGACGCTGGAACCGGCACGTGCCGCTGCGATTGCCGCGCGCTATGCCGATGCCTTCCCGCTCGCCTATCGCAGCGACTACGGCCCTGCCGAAGCCGCGATCGACATCGCGCATATGCGCCGGATTGTCATCGGCGAAGCGGCCGAGGGCGAGCGCTTCCAGGGCCACCGCGATGTGCGCCTCTATGCGCATGAGGGCGACGGAGACGGGAATCTCCGGCTCAAGATCTACCAGGCGGAGGGCAGTCTCCAGCTCTCCGACGCCGTGCCCGCGCTGGAAAACTTCGGCTTCCGCGTGATCTCGGAAATGCCGACGCCGCTGGAGAAGGGCCGGATCGGCACGATCCACGATTTCACGCTGGCGCTGCCCGCCGGGCGCGAAGCCCATCAGGTGCTGGCGCTCTCGGCGATGATCGAGGATGCACTGGGCGGCGTGCTCAACGGGCTTGGAGAGGACGATCCGTTCAACCGCCTCGTTCCCTGCCTTGGCCTTTCCAAACGCGAGGCGAACTGGCTGCGCGCGTGGTATCGTTATCTGCGTCAGGCGGGCTCCAACTTCGGCATTACCACGGTGGTCGATGCCTTGCAGGCCGCGCCGCAAGTGACGCTGGGCCTGATCGACCTGTTCCGCGCGATCCACGATCCGGCGTTCACCGGTGACCGCGCCGTCGCTCGGGCCGCTGCGCAGGACGCCATCCGTGCCGGTCTGGCCGGGGTCAGCGCGATCAACGACGACCGCCTGCTGCGCGCCTATCGCGATCTTGTGAGCGCCATGCTGCGCACCAATGCCTTCGCGCCGGCGGGCCAGTTGGCACTCGCGTTCAAGTTCGATTCCGCCCAGGTGCCCGGCCTGCCCAAGCCACTGCCGTGGCGCGAGATTTTCGTCTATTCGCGCCGGGTTGAGGGCATCCACTTGCGCGCCGGCCCGGTTGCGCGCGGCGGGTTGCGCTGGTCCGACCGCCGCGACGACTACCGCACCGAAATCCTCGGCCTGATGAAGGCGCAGCGCGTGAAGAACGCGGTGATCGTGCCGACCGGCGCCAAGGGCGGCTTCTATCCCAAGCAGCTTCCCGACCCCGCGCTGGACCGCACCGGCTGGGCGGCCGAGGGGCAGGCGAGCTACGAGATTTTCATCGCCACGCTGCTCTCGATCACCGACAACATCGTCGGCACTTCGGTCGTCCATCCGCACGACGTGGTGATCCTTGATGGCGAGGATCCGTACTTCGTGGTCGCCGCCGACAAGGGCACCGCCAAGTTCTCGGACGTCGCCAACGGCATCGCCGAATCCCACGATTTCTGGCTCGACGATGCTTTCGCCAGTGGCGGCTCGAACGGCTACGACCACAAGGCGATGGGCATCACGGCGAAGGGCGCATGGCTCTCCGTCCAGCGCCACTTCCTGGAAATGGGCGTGGACGTGCAGAGCGATCCGGTGCGCGTGGTCGGCTGCGGCGACATGTCGGGCGACGTGTTCGGCAACGGCATGTTGCTGTCGCAGGCGCTGAAGCTGGTGGCGGCCTTCGACCACCGGCACATCTTCCTCGATCCCGATCCCGATGCGGGCAAGAGCTGGGCCGAACGCAAGCGCATGTTCGATCTGCCGCATTCGAGCTGGGACGATTACGACAAGGCGCTGATTTCCAAGGGCGGCGGCGTATTCTCGCGCAAGTCCAAGTCGATCCCGCTCACGCCCGAAGTGCGGGCCGTGCTGGGCATCGAAGCCAGCGAGATCGATCCGGACTCGCTGATTTCCGCCATTCTCGGCGCGCCGGTTGACCTGCTGTGGTTCGGCGGCATCGGCACGTATGTGAAGGCGTCGAGCGAGAACAACGTGCAGGTGGGCGATCCCACCAACGATTCGCTGCGTGTCAGTGCCAACGAACTGCGCGTGCGGGTGATCGGCGAGGGCGCCAATCTCGGCGTCACACAGGCCGCGCGTATCGAGTTTGCCGCGCGTGGCGGGCGTATCAATGCCGACTTCATCGACAATTCGGCGGGCGTCGACTGCTCGGACAACGAGGTCAACATCAAGATCGCGCTGGCCGCTGCCAAGCGCGCGGACAAGCTGTCCGAGGAAGGCCGCGTCGAACTGCTGCGCCAGATGACCGACGAGGTTGCCGAACTGGTGCTGGAGGACAACCGCCTTCAGGCTCTGGCGCTCTCGATTGCCGAACGCGGCGGCGCGGCGGCCATTCCGGCACAGGTCCGCCTGATCGAGACGTTGGAAGAGGGCGGCAATCTGGATCGCCGGACCGAAGGCCTTGCCGACAACGAGGCGCTTGCCCGGCGGGCACAGGACGGTCGCGGATTGACCCGGCCCGAACTGGCCGTGCTGCTCTCCAGCGGCAAGCTGGTCCTGCAGGACGCCATCGAGAAGAGCGACCTTGCCGCCGATCCCAGCCTTCAGCCGCTGCTGCTCGCCTCGTTCCCGCAGCCGATGCAGGCGCGCTTTGCCGGCTGCATCGAGGGCCACCGACTGGCGCCGCAGATCATTGCCACCAAGCTGGCGAACCGCATCGTCAACCGGCTGGGCATCGTCCATCCCTTCGAACTGGCCGAAGAGGAAGGCGCGGAACTGGCGCAAGTCGCGGCGGCCTTCGCGCTGGCCGTGCAACTGTTCGATCTCGACACGCTGTGGGACTGGCTCGAAAACGCGCCGATGAGCGAGAACGCGCGCCTTGCCCTGTTCGACAAGGCGGCGGGTGCGGTGCGCAGCCACATGGCCGACCTGCTGCGCGCGGGTGCCGGACGCAGCGCGCCTTCCGAAGTGATCGCGCGGATCGGCGGGCAGGTAGCGGCGCTGTCGGTCGATATCGAGGAACTGCTGGGCGAACGCGTGGCGCAGCATTCGCAGAAGCTGCGCCGGGGTCTGCTGGAACTCGGCGCGCCCGAGGAAGAGGCGGCGATGGTGGCCAATCTCTACGACCTTGATGGTGCTGTCGGCATTGCCGACCTTGCGGCAGAGACTGGGCTCGATCCGCGCCGGCTTGTCGGGGCCTTCTCGCGCGTGGGCGCGGGGCTGGGGCTCGACTGGGCGCAGTCCAATGCGGCGACGATGAACCCGTCCGATCCGTGGGAGCGCTTGCTGGTCGCGGGTCTTGCGCGGGACTTCCAGCAGATGCGGTTGGACTTCCTCAAGACGCTGGCGCGGACCGAAACCGGCAGGGCCGATCCTGCCGCCGCCGCAGAGGAATGGGGCCGCACGCACACCGCCGCGATCCGTACGTTCCGGGGCATGGTGCACCGCGCGGAGAATACCGTGCCGCTGACCCCGGCGATGCTGGCACAGATCGCCAGTCAGGCGCGCAATCTGTTGGGCCGGTGAGGCGGTAAACTCCTCCCCTGCAAGGGGAGGTGGCAGCGCGTAGCGCTGACGGAGGGGTGTCTCGGTTTCCGCCGTGCACTACTGAGAGGCTGACACCCCTCCACCACCCTCCGGGCGGTCCCCCTCCCCTTGCAGGGGAGGATTGGGGCGCTCAATCCTGCGGCGGCGCCACCCGGCGCGCCACGGTGCGGGCGATTGTCGGCCCCAGCAGCAGGATCGCGAACATCCGCATCGTCTGCATGGCCATCACGAAGCCCATGTCCACCGGCGAGTTGGCGGCGATGATGGCGATCGAGTCCATCCCGCCCGGGCTCGTCGCGAGATAGGCGGTGGCGATGCTGACATGGGCGATCCGGGTCAGCAGCAGGCCGAGCAGGAAACACGCCGTCATCATCGCCGCGATCGAGACGACCACGGCGGGAAAGGCCTTGCGGGCGCGCTCCACGGTCTCGCGGGTGAAGCGCATGCCGATGCCCCAGCCGACGATCACATAGGCCGTCGCCAGAAGCAGGCGCGGCAGCTCGAAGCCGGCCATCAGTCCCGACATTTGCAGCACGGTGCCCACGATCATCGGACCGAGCATGTTGGGCGCGGGCAGGCGCACCAGTCTGCCGCCCACGGCGCCGATCGCCGCCACCGCCAGCGTCATCGCCAGACCGGCAAGATTGACCGGCGCCAGCCAGTCCGGCCGGACATCGGCGGCGTGACCGCTGCCGGTCGCGAAGACCATTGCCAGCGTTGAGGCGCCGATGGCGACCATCAGCACGCGCAAATAGGTCATGAAGGCGACAAGGCGGTAATCCTCGCCATAATCGCGCGCCATCAGCACCATGGCCGTGGCCAATCCCGGTGCCGAGCCCCAGATTGCCACCGCGCCGGGCAGGATTTTCAGCCGCGCCAGCAGCAGCCCGGTTCCGAAAGCGACGACCAGCGTGGCGACCGAGACGAATACGAAGATCGGCCATTCCCGCAGGACCTGCGGCAGCATGTCCGGCCCCAGCGAGGAGGCGATAAGGCACCCGATCAGCGCCTGAGAGGCACTGAACATGACCGGAGGCGTGGAAAGGGGCGAACCGATCAGCGCGAACACGATCGCCACCAGCATCGGCCCCAGCAACTGACCGGCAGGCAGCCCCATCATCTCCAGCACGGCCGCAGCCAGCACGGAAAGCGCGATCAGCAAGGACCAGCGCAGCGGAGCAGGAAAGTGCTGGATGTCGATCTGGGGCATCGGTGGCGGGCTCGCGTGGTGTGGATCCGGCTATGAATGCGCTGTCGTTCGCGCAAGTGAATAGACCGCATGCGGCCCTGCATTGCGCGAATTCGGCTTCATTCCAATGGCAGCGCCCGCGCTTCCTTGACCGCTTCCAGCACGATGATCGATTTCACATCACGCACGCCGGGAATGCGCAGCAGTGTCTTCAGCGTGATCTGCGAAAGATGGTCCACATTGCGCGCCACGACGTGGACAAGGTAGTCCATGTCCCCCGTCACTGCATTGCATGCGATCACGTAAGGGTGTTCGCGGATCGCCTGTTCGAAGCGGCGGATGATCTCGTCGACATGGGCGTTGAGGTTGATGAGCACATAGGCCTCCAGCTCGAAGCCCAGCTTGCGCAAGTCCAGCACCGGCGCATAGCCCCGGATCACGCCTTCATCCTCCAGTCGCTTGATGCGGCGGCTGACCGGGGTGGCGGAGAGCGCGGCGCGCTCGGCCACCTGGGCGACGGGCATGCGCGCGTCTTCCTGAAGCGATGCGATGATCTTGCGGTCGAATTCGTCCAGCTGCATGAATCACCTGTCTGTGGCGCTATTTTTGGTTGAAGTCACCAATACCACCTTGAATGGCGGGTGCAATCGCACGCATCTCTTGCGATGCCTGTGTTATCCTCGCCGGACATGAAGACGCCGTGCACCGAGACAACTACAAGCGGCCTTCGCGGAGAGTACGAAGGCGCGGCTGACGACTACACGGTCGGCCAGCACTGGCACGCCTATACCCCCGAAATGCACGACCGCTGGCGCCGCCTCCACGCGCGCCAGTCGGCGCTTGTCGAGACCCACGCCTGCGCGGCATTCCGCGAAGGTCTGGCCCGGCTGGACTGTGCCGACGGCATCCCGCGTTTCGAGGATGCCAATGCCGTGCTCGGCCCGGCGACCGGCTGGCAGCTTGTCGGCGTGCCCGGTTTCATTCCCGACGCGGTGTTCTTCGACCATCTCGCCCACCGCCGCTTCCCGGTCACCCGCTGGCTGCGCGAGGAGCACGAGCTGGACTATCTGGTCGAGCCCGACGTGTTCCACGATTTCTTCGGGCACGTGCCGATGCTGCTCGATCCCACTATCGCCGATTTCCTCGAACTCTACGGCAAGGCCGGGGCGCGGGCGATGGCGATGGACGCGCTGCCGATGCTGGCGCGGATCTACTGGTACACCATCGAGTTCGGCCTCGTGCGCGAGCCTGAGGGGCTGCGCGTGTTCGGGGCGGGGATCATCTCCTCCTCGGGCGAGACGCAGTTCTCGCTGGAAGACCGCGAGGTCCTGCGCCTGCCGTTCGATCCGGTGCGGGTGATGCGCACGGGCTATACGATCGACAGCTTCCAGAAGGGCTATTTCGTTCTCGAAAGCCTGCCCCAGCTGATCGAGGACCTTGTCGGGCTGGACTTCGGCCCGGTCTACGAACGCTGGCGCCATGAGGCGCCGATCCCCGCCGGCGCGCTGCTGGCCGACGAAACCCCCTTCGGAGAAACGATCGCATGACCGACCTGTTCGAAAACCCCATCGGCCTCGACGGGTTCGAGTTCGTCGAATTCTCGGCACCGGAAAAGGGCATTCTCGAACCGGTGTTCGAGACGATGGGCTTCACCAAAGTCGCGCGTCACCGCTCGAAGGATGTGGAGCTGTGGCGTCAGGGCCAGATCAACTTCATCACCAATTACGAGCCGCAGAGCCCGGCGTGGTTCTTCAGCCGCGAGCACGGCCCCTCCGCCTGCGGCATGGGCTTCCGCGTCAAGGACGCGCGCGCGGCCTATGCCGAACTGCTCGCCCGTTCGGCCGAGCCGATTCAGGTCGCGACCGGCCCGATGGAACTGCACCTTCCGGGCATTCGCGGCATCGGCAATTCGATCATCTACCTGATCGACCGTTATGAGCGGGACGGTGATGGTGCACTGACCATCTACGACATCGACTTCGAATACCTGCCGGGCGTCGATCGCCATCCGGTGGGCGCGGGCTTCGACCTGATCGATCACCTGACCCACAACGTCTACGGCGGTCGCATGGCCTATTGGGCGGATTACTACGAGAAGCTGTTCAACTTCCGCGAGATCCGCTTCTTCGACATCAAGGGCGAATATACCGGCCTTACCTCCAAGGCGCTCACCGCGCCGGATGGCAAGATCCGCATCCCGCTCAATGAAGAGGCCGAGGGCGGGAAGGGGCAGATCGACGAGTTCCTGCGCGCCTTCAATGGCGAGGGTATCCAACACATCGCGCTGATCTGCGACGATCTGATCGCGGCGTGGGACAAGCTCAAGGCGCTGGGCGTGCCGTTCATGACGGCGCCGCCGGAAACCTATTACGAGATGCTCGACGAACGTCTGCCGAACCACGGCGAGCCGGCCGACCAGCTCAAGATGCGCGGTATCCTGCTCGATGGAACGACGGACGGCGGACAGCCGCGCCTGTTGCTCCAGATCTTCGCCGAGGCGCGCGTCGGGCCGGTGTTCTTCGAATTCATCCAGCGCAAGGGCGACGACGGTTTCGGGAACGGCAACTTCAAGGCGCTGTTCGAAAGCATGGAGCGGGATCAGATCCGGCGCGGGGTGCTGAAGGTTGAGGAACCGGCGGAGTAAGAATTTACTGCTGCCAACGTGTCGGGGATGACCCTTCGACAAGCTCAGGGTGAGCGGGATTTGGTTTATTGGGGTGGAAGAGAAAGGGCGGGGAGAAGGGGCGGCTTAAAACCTCCCTCCGCTCATCCTGAGCTTGTCGAAGGATCATGCCGGCTTGTCGAAGCATGAGCGGCACACCACCTCGGGAATACGGAGAGAACGGATGACTGAAATGGCCCTGCAAACCGCCCCCAAGCTCGGCGGCGTTCACCACGTGGCCTACCGCTGCCGCGACGCCAAGGAGACGGTGGATTTCTACCGCGACGTGCTCGGCATGGATTTCATGCTGGCCATCGCGGAAGATCAGGTGCCCTCCACCGGCGCGCCCGATCCGTACATGCACGTTTTCCTCGATTGCGGCGGCGGCAATGTGCTCGCGTTCTTCGAGCTGCCCAATTCCCCCGAAATGGGCCGCGACGAGGCAACGCCCGCATGGGTGCAGCACATCGCTTTCAAGGTGGAGAGCGAGGAAAGCCTGCTCGCCGCCAAGGCGCGGGTAGAGGCGCGCGGGCTCGACGTGATCGGGCCGACGCATCACGGCGTGTTCAAGTCGATCTACTTCTTCGACCCCAACGGCCACCGCCTTGAACTGGCATGGCAATTCGGCACCGCCGACCAGATGGCGAACCTCAAGTTGGTTGCCGATGACATGCTGGAAGAGTGGTCGCGCACACGCAAGGCACCGCGCCATGCGGCCTGGCTGCACGAGAAGATCGCGGCGGAATCGTAAGGCAGTGGGACCGGCGATGCGCCTTCACGGCTACTGGCGCAGTTCCACCAGCTATCGCCTGCGTATCGCCCTCAATCTCAAGGGCTTGGAATACGGGCAGGTTCCCGTGAACCTGCTCAGCGCGGAGCAGCGCTCCGGGGAATATCGCCGTCTGAACCCCTTCGGCGGTGTTCCCCTGCTGGAGGTCGACGGGCGCACCTATGTGCAGTCGATGGCGATTCTGGAATGGCTCGACGAGCGATTTCCGGATCGTCCGCTGCTCCCCCGCGATGTCGAGGACCGCTTTGCCGCGCGTGAACTGGCCATGGCCGTGGCGACCGAGCTGCATGCCCCGCTCAACTTGCCGGTGCTGCGCTATCTCAAGCACGATCTCGGCCATTCGCAGGACGAGGTGGACACGTGGTACCGCCATTGGCTGGCCCGTACGCTGGAGGGCCTCGAAGCGCGCCTGGCGCAGCGCGGGGCAGGGGACTTCCTGTTCGACGCGCCGGGGCTGTTCGAATGCGTACTGGTGCCGCAGTTCTACAACGCGCGGCGTTTCGATCTGGACTTGTCGCCCTATCCCGGCCTTGTGCGCATCGACAACGCTTGCTCCGATGTCCCGGCGTTCGCCGCCGCCCATCCGGACAACCAGCCCGACAGTCCGGCTTAACGGCAGAAACTCTTGCCATCGCCTTCCAGATGGAAGTGATTGGCGTGGGCGGCGTTATAGTCCGGCCCCAGCGTCGTGCCGAAGCGCTTGCAGGCGCTGTCGTGCGCAACGCGCAGGAAGCGGCGCTCGGCAGGGGTGCCGCCGTTCCAGTCTTCCAGCACGGTGACACGGCGGCCGTCCGCCAGCACGAATCCCGATACGTCGATAGCATTGGCGGTGGCATGGCCCGAACGGCGCGCGGTTCCGGCGATGTTGCGGCAGTTATAGCTGCCATACGTCTCGATGCTGATGATCCGGCTGCCCAGGATCTGTTGCGCCGCGCGGTCCACTCCGAAGCGGGCCCATGCGGCGAACGGCGTTGCCGTCGTGCAGGTTACCGGGCCGAGGTTGGTCACGGTGACGGTCGCGCTATCGGTGTTGAGCGCGGATAGCTTCACCGTGCCCACCGTCGAACAGCCGCTGCCGTAATAGCGATCCGTCACCGGCGAGAACACCGCGTGCTGGCTGCCCAGCGTGGCCATGCACTGCCGCGCTTCGGGGGAGGGCATCGGCGTAGCCGGCAGCGACGTCTGTTGGGGGCGCGATCCACGCCGCTCCGGCTGGTCGGACGAGCCGACGCAGCCGGCGATCACGGTGATCAGCGGCAGCGTAAGTATCAGTTTTGGGAGGGCTTTCATGGTCCCGCCTAATATCCGATCCTTTGGTGAACCCCAGATTAGCCTTGCGATGGATGCCTCTGGTATCGGGGGAGTCGAGTTTTCCACCGGCCATTGCAGGCATTGAGTGGCGGAAATTCGCGCGGGATCGCCCCGGCGTAACGATCTGGCGCAATCGGCCGGAGAATCGTTTGACAAATTTCCTGCTGTCTTTAGACGCGGCTCCGGGCCACGCGGCCCCAACGCCGCGCGAGCTCTCTGTAAGGAGAGTCAGAAATGACTGATATTATTAGCGTACCCGCGCGCAAACCTGCGCGTCCGCACTTCTCTTCCGGTCCTTGCGCCAAGCCGCCCGGATATGCCCCCGAAAAACTGAACACCGAAGCTCTCGGCCGCTCGCACCGCGCCAAGATCGGCAAGACGCGCCTTGCGTACTGCATCGATCTGATGCGCGAAGTTCTGCAGCTACCCGACACGCATCGCATCGGTATCGTCCCCGGTTCGGACACCGGCGCCTTCGAGATGGCCATGTGGACCATGCTCGGCGCCCGCGGCGTGACCGCGCTGGCCTGGGAAAGCTTCGGTGAGGGCTGGGTTACCGACGCCGTCAAGCAGCTCAAGCTGGAACCCACCGTGTTCCGCGCCGACTACGGCCAACTGCCCGACCTCGACAAGATCGACTGGTCCGACGACGTGCTCTTCACCTGGAACGGCACCACTTCGGGCGTGCGCGTTCCGGACGCCAACTGGATCCCGGCAGACCGTGAAGGCCTGTCCTTCGCAGACGCCACTTCGGCGGTTTTCGCCTACGACATCGACTGGTCCAAGATCGACGTTGCCACTTTCTCCTGGCAGAAGGTTCTGGGCGGCGAGGGCGGCCACGGCGTGCTGATCCTCGGCCCCCGCGCGGTCGAGCGTCTTGAGAACTACACCCCGGCATGGCCGCTTCCCAAGGTGTTCCGCCTTGTGTCGAAGGGCAAGCTGGCAGAGGGCGTGTTCAAGGGCGAAACCATCAACACCCCCTCGATGCTCGCCGTCGAGGACGCCATCTTCGCTCTGGAATGGGCCAAGGGTCTGGGCGGTCTCGAAGGGCTGAAGGCCCGTTCGAACGCCAATGCTCACGCGCTGGACAAGATCGTTGCCGAGCGTGACTGGCTTTCGCACCTCGCGATCGATAGCGGCACGCGCTCCAAGACCTCGGTCTGCCTCTCGGTCGAGGGCGCCGATGCCGACTTCATCAAGAAGTTTGCCGGCCTGCTCGAAAAGGAAGGCGCGGCTTACGACGTCGCCGGATATCGCGATGCCCCTCCGGGCCTGCGCATCTGGTGCGGCGCGACCGTAGACACGGCCGACATCGAGGCGCTGGGACCGTGGCTCGATTGGGCCTACGCCACCGTCAAGGCCGGCTGAGCCAGACTGTAATCCGATAAATGGCGTCGCCCCCGCGCAGGCGGGGGCCCCGCTTTCCTTCCTTCCGCCCTACGCCCAAGCTGCGTTCGACGAGCGGACCCCCGCAAAAACGGCGGGGATGACGATAAGGGAACAAGACCATGACCAAGCCCCGCGTCCTCATTTCGGACAAGATGGACCCCAACGCCGCCCGTATCTTCGAGATCCGTGGCTGCGACGTAGACGTCATCACCGGCGAAACGCCCGAGCAGCTGATCGCCCGCATCGGCGACTATGACGGTCTCGCGATCCGTTCGTCGACCAAGGTCACCAAGGAAATCCTCGCCGCCGCGAAGAACCTGAAGGTGATCGGCCGCGCCGGTATCGGCGTCGACAACGTCGATATCCCGGCCGCTTCGGCCCAAGGCGTCGTCGTGATGAACACGCCGTTCGGCAACTCGATCACCACCGCCGAACACGCCATCGCCATGATCTTCGCTCTGGCCCGCCAGATCCCCGAAGCCAACGCCCAGACCCAGCAAGGCCTGTGGCCGAAGAACGGCTTCATGGGCGTTGAAGTCACCGGCAAGACGCTCGGCCTGATCGGCGCCGGCAACATCGGCTCGATCGTCGCCAGCCGTGCGCTGGGTCTGAAGATGAAGGTCGTCGCTTTCGATCCGTTCCTCACCCCGGAACGCGCTGTCGAAATGGGCGTCGAGAAGGCCGATCTCGAGACCCTGCTCGAAAAGGCGGACTTCATCACGCTGCACACGCCGCTGACCGACCAGACCCGCAACATCCTCAGCCGCGAGAATCTGGCCAAGACCAAGAAGGGCGTGCGCATCGTCAACTGCGCGCGTGGCGGTCTGATCGACGAAGCCGCGCTGAAGGACATGCTGGACAACGGCCACGTCGCCGGTGCCGCGCTCGACGTGTTCCAGACCGAGCCCGCCAAGGACTCGCCGCTGTTCGGCACGCCGAACTTCATCTGCACCCCGCACCTCGGCGCCTCGACGACCGAAGCACAGGTGAATGTGGCGCTTCAGGTTGCCGAGCAGCTGGCTGACTTTCTGGTCAACGGCGGCGTCACCAACGCGCTCAACATGCCTTCGCTCTCGGCCGAGGAAGCGCCGAAGCTGAAGCCCTACATGAAGCTCGCCGAAATGCTGGGCTCGATGGTCGGTCAGCTGACCCGCGATTCGGTTCCCCGCATCTCGATCCACGTCGAGGGCGCAGCTGCCGAGCTGAACCAGAAGCCGATCACCGCCGCCGTGCTGGCCGGTTTCATGCGCGTCCAGTCGGACACGGTGAACATGGTCAACGCGCCGTTCCTCGCCAAGGAGCGCGGCCTTGAAGTGCGCGAAGTGAAGACCGAGCGCGAAGGCGACTACCACACGCTGATCCGCGTCTCGGTGAAGACCGAAGCGGGCGAGCGTTCGGTGGCCGGCACGCTGTTCAACAACGTCGAGCCGCGTCTGGTCGAGCTGTTCGGCATCAAGGTCGAAGCCGAACTGGCCGGCGACATGATGTACATCGTCAACGAAGACGCTCCGGGCTTCATCGGCCGCATCGGCACGCTGCTGGGCGAGAACGCGATCAACATCGGCACCTTCAACCTCGGTCGCCGCGATGCCGGCGGCGAAGCGGTGCTGCTGCTCTCGGTCGACAGCGCGGTTCCGGAGGACGTCCTCAAGGGCGCCACCGCGCTTCCGGGCGTGAAGACGGTGAAGGCGCTCAAGTTCGTCTGATCCAGCTTTTCAAAGAGCTCTCAACGGAAGGGGTCGGCATCTTCGGATGTCGGCCTCTTTTCGGTTTTGGGGAGGGCGGTGGGTTGGCATCCTTCGACAGGCTCAGGATGAGCGGGGTGGGTTTTGGCCTTGAGCAGGGCGGTCGAGATATAGTGCTAGGCCCGGCCGTGGCTCATTCGTCCAATCCCCGCTCACCCTGAGCTTGTCGAAGGGTGTCGAGACCACACACCACGTCAGACTGCGGACCGACACCGCGCCAATTCGCTTACCAGCACCCAGTCTCCGGCCATCATGGCTTCCTTCTTCGCGCGGCTCCAACCCTTGAGCTTGCGCTCAACGGCAAAGGCGTCATCTCGCGTCTGGAATGAATCCGCCCAAATGAGCGTTACCGGCCGTCGCGTCGCGGTGTATCCGCCGAGTGCGCCCGTCTGGTGTTGGGCAACGCGGTGCTCAAGGTCGTCCGTATGGCCAACATAGTAAGAGCCGTCGCGGCAGCGCAGGATGTAGGCGTGGAAGGCCATGCGCGATGTTCTGGCGTAGGTGGCCGGCCTTCGACAAGCTCAGGCTGAGCGGGGGTGGGTTAAACTTTAATAATCGTGCAGGTCATTCGCGCGGGCCCTACGCGATGCTCGCACAATTCCCATTCCACTTCCCAACCCGCTCAGCCTGAGCTTGTCGAAGGCGCCAGCGGCAAGGCGCAAGGAGTTTCGGCAGCCCAATCCCTACTGCTGAGCCGCCGCAGAAGGCGCAACCGGCCCGGGCTCATCCCGCGGCGGCATCCCGCCACGCATGCCACCCGGCCCACCGCGCGGACCACGGGGATGCAGTTCCTGCATCGACAAGAAGCCGTCATGATCGGTGTCCGCCGCATCGAACTTCGCGCCTTCATAGGCCAGAAGCTCATCCAGCGAGACGCCCGCATCGTAATTCGTATTGGCCTTGGCGATGACGGTCCCCGTGATCGGCTCGATCAGGCCCGCCAGCATGCGGTCGTCGTCGTCCTTGCCGAAATCGGGCATGATCGCGTCGGCGATCTGGTCTCTGCCTTCGCCGAAAGCGCCGTTCTCGTTGCTGGCCACCGAGCCCATCTGCTTTTGCCAGGCCGTGAATTCCGCCATCGAGATGTTCCCGTCGCCGTTCGTGTCGACCTTGGTGAAGCGGGCCTTGATCGCGGCTTCGCGGCGCGCGTTGATATAATTGTGGAATTCGTCGAGTGTCACCAGACCGTTGCGGTCGGTGTCGGCCTCCTTGAACATCGCGGTGACTATTTTGTTGTAGTGCTCGCGCGAGATGGGCTTGGGCATGTGCGGCGGACCGCCGCCGCCACCGCCGCCATGGCCTTCACCGCCCATGCCGCCGTGGTGCCGACCACCGCCGCCGCCACCACCACCTTCGCCTCCCATTCCGCCGCCCATGCCGCCCATTCCACCCATGCCTCCCATATCGCCGCCCATCTGGGCGTGGGCAGGGGTCTGCAGCAGCAGGAGGGGCAGGAGGATCAGGGAAATCTTGCGCATCGACCTCGACCGGTGTTCGCCGGGACAGGGCGCAAGGCGGGCAGGCCCCGCTTGGGAGCCGCGCTCACGCCTGACGATCCGGCCCCCGCAGGGAATGGGCTATCAATTCGAACGTTCGTCCCGCCAGACGACGGGCTGTGGGATACCGCGATGCACCGCGATTGTTGACAGAAAATTTCACGCAAATTGTCGCAGGCATTCTTGTGCGCGCTACAATCGCAGCGCGCATTCGACATTGCCCTTCCTTCGGGCTAAGGGCGCCCTCGCTATGCAGGACAACGACCGCGATCTCTTGCCCGAAGGACTGGGCGACCGTCTCCCGCAGCAGGCCTGGGCCTCGCAAACCGTGCGCCGTGCCGCGCACGACGTGCTGTCGAGCCACGGCTACGAGCGGGTCGAAACGCCCTTTATCGAGTTCGAGAAGGCGCTCGCGCATCGCATGGCGGGCGTGCAGGTGCGGCGGATGTTCCGCTTCGTCGATCCGATCTCGCTGCGCCTGCTGGCGCTGCGTTCGGACATGACCGCGCAGATCGCGCGCATCGCCGCCACCGGCCTTGCCGAAGCGCCGCGCCCGCTGCGCCTGTCCTATTCGGGGCAAGTCTGCACGATCAAGGGCGACGGGCTCGATCCGCGCCGCGAACGGCTCCAGCTTGGCGCCGAGCTGATCGGTACCGATTCGGTCGCCGCCGCTGCCGAGATCGTCGAACTCGCCATCGAGACGCTGACCGCCGCCGGAGCCACCGGCATCTCGGTCGACTTCACGTTGCCCGATCTGGTCGACACGCTGGCGGCCGAAGCCCTGCCGCTGCCTGCTGCCAATATCGAGGCGGTGCGTCAGATGCTGGACGCCAAGGATGCGGGCGGCCTGGTGGATGTGGGCGGCGAGGCATATCTGCCGCTGCTCTACGCCGTCGGTCCGTTCGAGAGCGCGATCGAGCGCCTTGCCGCCTTCGATGCCGGCGGCGCTCTGGCCAGCCGTATCGCCGGTCTGCGCGAGATCGCCGCGCGCGTTTCCGGCAAGGCGCGGATCACGCTGGACCCCTCGGAGCGTCATGGCTTCGAATACCAGTCATGGTTCGGCTTCACGATCTATGCCGAGGGCATTGCCGGCGGCCTTGGCCGTGGCGGCACCTATCGCATTCTCGGCCAGACTGGCCATCATCCCGAATCGGCGACCGGCTTCTCGCTCTATCCCGATACGCTGGTGGACCTGCTGGCCGGCAAGGCCGAGGCGCCGCAGCGCCTGTTCCTGCCGATGGGCCACGATGCGGCGCTTGCCGCCCGTCAGCGCGCGGTGGGCTGGGTGACGGTGGCTGCCCTGTCGGAAAGCGACGATCCGATTGCGCTCGGCTGTTCGCACCGGCTGGAAGGCGGCGAGGCGATCGCGCTCACCTGACCACGGGTCTGAGCGCGGACTTGACTAGCCATGCGCCTTGCCACTAGGGCGCGCACGAAAAGCCGGGGCGCTTCCGTCCCATGAAAATCCATATCGCCGAGTCCTGTCGAAGGGCGTTATTGGATCCACCGTGGCAGGGTGGAGGAGTATATCCATGGCCAATGTAACCGTGATCGGCGCCCAGTGGGGCGATGAGGGCAAGGGCAAGATCGTCGACTGGCTGGCAAGCCGCGCCGATGCCGTCGTCCGTTTCCAGGGCGGCCACAATGCCGGCCACACGCTCGTCGTCGGCGAGCAGGTCTACAAGCTGAGCCTCCTGCCTTCGGGCATCGTCACCGGCACGCTGTCGATCATCGGCAACGGCGTCGTGCTCGATCCCTGGCACCTCAAGTCAGAGGTCGAGAAGCTGCGCGGGCAGGGCGTGGAGATCAATCCCGAGAACTTCGCGATCGCGGACAATTGCCCGCTGATCCTGCCGCTTCACCGCGACCTTGACGGGCTGCGCGAGACGGCTGCCGGTTCGGGCAAGATCGGCACCACCGGCCGCGGCATCGGCCCGGCTTACGAAGACAAGGTCGGCCGCCGCGCCATCCGCGTCTGCGATCTGGCGCACCTCGACGCGCTGGATTCGCAGCTTGACCGCCTCTGCGCCCACCACGACGCGCTGCGCGCCGGCTTCGGCCAGCCGCCGGTCGACCGCGAGGCGCTGATCAACGAACTGCGCGAGATCGCGCCCTTCGTACTCCAGTTCTCGCAGCCGGTGTGGAAGCGCCTGAACAAGGTCCGCAAGGCCGGCGCGCGCATCCTGTTCGAAGGCGCGCAGGGCGTGCTGCTCGACGTCGATCACGGCACGTACCCCTTCGTCACCAGCTCGAACACGGTTTCGGGCACCGCGGCTTCGGGTTCGGGCCTTGGCCCCTCGGCCACTGGCTTCGTGCTGGGCATCGTCAAGGCTTACACCACCCGCGTCGGCTCGGGCCCGTTCCCGACCGAGCTGGAGGACGAGACCGGCCAGCGCCTTGGCGAACGTGGCCATGAATTCGGCACCGTCACCGGCCGCAAGCGCCGCTGCGGTTGGTTCGATGCGGTGCTGACGCGCCAGTCCTGCGCAATCTCGGGCGTGACCGGCATTGCGCTGACCAAGCTCGACGTGCTCGACGGCTTCGAGAAGGTGAAGATCTGCACCGGCTATCGCCTGCACGGCAAAGTGCTGGACTACTTCCCCAGCCACGCCGCCGACCAGGCCAATGTCGAGCCGATCTACGAGGAAATGGACGGCTGGCAGGGTACCACTGCCGGTGCCCGCTCGTGGGCCGATCTGCCCGCTCAGGCGATCAAGTATATCCAGCGCGTGCAGGAACTGATCGAGACCCCGGTCGCGCTGGTTTCGACCAGCCCCGAGCGCGAGGACACCATCCTCGTGCGCGATCCCTTCCTGGATTGATGACAATGCGGCGCGAGCTACCACTCGCGCCGCTTTTGTTTCTGCTCGGCATCGGCAGCGCCCATGCCGGGCCACCTTCCGAACAACCTTCCGCTGAGTTGGCGCCGATCGACCTGATCCGCGTCATCAAGTCCGACCGGCGCATGGAATTGTGGTCCGGCGGGCGGATCGTCCGCGTTATCGAGCATGTCCAGCTGGGCGGCCAGCCGCTGGGCCCCAAGCACTTCGAAGGCGACGGGCGCACACCTGAAGGGCGTTACGAGATCGACTGGGGCAACCCGGACAGCGCCTATCACCTCGCGCTCCACATCTCCTATCCGAACGCCGACGACAACGCCTATGCCGCTGCGCGCGGTCGCGCGCCCGGTGGAATGATCATGATTCACGGCCAGCCGGGTGGCATCGCCACGCGCGCAAGAGGCGACTGGACCGATGGCTGCATCGCCGTATCCGATGCGGAAATCGAAGCCTTGTGGCAGTCGGTGGGCGATGGCACGCCGATCGAAATCCTGCCCTGATTTCCCGATCCGCGCCCGCTTTTGGACGAAATCACCCCGGCGGCTGCCATTCGTTATTCGGGAGGTTTTCAGGATTTTAATCATGGGCTAGGGTTTTCGCCTAGGGCGGGAGTTCCCTGTGGAGTCGGGTCGGGACCGCGCGATGCTGCAAGACGTGAAATTGAACGACGAGCCGGGCCGTCTGGCGGCGCTGCGCAGTCTTGAAGTGCTCGATACGCCCCCCGAGGAGCCTTTCGAGAACATCGTTGCGCTGGTGCGCACCGTGCTCGGTGTGCCGATGGCGGCAGTCACCCTGATCGACGAGGATCGCCAGTGGTTCAAGGCGCGCAGCGGGCTCGGCGTGAGCGAGACACCGCGCAACGTCTCGTTCTGCACTTATGCGATCCGCCAGTCGGAACCCATGCTTGTCAACGACGCACGGCTCGATTCACGCTTTGCCGAAAATCCTTACGTAACCGGCGATCCCAATGTGCGCAGCTATGCGGGCGTGCCGCTGCTGACGCCGGAGGGCTACAACGTCGGCGTGCTCTGCGCGATCGACGACAAGGTGCGCACCTTCACGACAAGCGAGGTGGAGATGCTCTCCAATTTCGCGCGGATCGTAACGAACGAACTGTTGCTGCGCCGCATTGCCGAGCGCGACCAGCTGACCGGCGCGCTGACCCGTCGGGGCTTCATCGAGAAGGCCGGGCAGGAGATCGCGCGGTTCCGTCGCTACGGCAGGCCCTGCTGCCTGGCGCTTCTCGATATCGATCACTTCAAGGCGGTCAACGACACATATGGCCACCCCGCCGGCGATGCCGTGCTGCGCGAGATGGTGGCGAGCGTGGTCGGTTCCTCGCGTCCGGTGGACTTGCTGGGGCGGCTTGGCGGAGAAGAATTCGCCTTGCTCCTGCCTGAAACGGAGCCTTCGGATGCGCTAGTTGCGGTCGAGCGTTTTCGCGAGGGGCTGGCCGGTCTGGCGATCCCGCTGCCGGGCGGCGGGGTGATCCATGTCACCGTCAGCATCGGCATCGCGCCGCTGACCGACAGGATCGCCACGGCGGAGGAGTGGATCGCCGCAGCCGATGGCCCGCTTTACACCGCCAAGCGTGGCGGGCGGAACCGGTGCGAACTGTTGCACTGAGATAGGGGAAGGGGCGGCTTGTGCCGCCCCCACTCGTCAATCGAACCGATAGGCCGAAATCGCGGTGCTGAGCACGAGATCGGACCAGACTGTCTCGCCCGCCGCCTCGGAGGCGCCTGCCGCGACCATCAGCGGCAGCAGGTGTTCCTCGCGCGGGTGGGAGAAGCGGCCGCCCGGAGCCTCGGCCCAGTGGGTGAGCGCCTTGGCACGGGTTTCCGCAGGGGCCGTCGCCGCCGCGCCCAGCCATTGATCGAAAGCTTGCGAAGGCGCGGTGGCTTGCGGGTTGCCGTAGCCGCGCATGTTGTGGAAGCTCATGCCCGAACCCAGGATCAGCACGCCTTCGTCGCGCAGCGGGGCGAGCGCCTTGCCGGCGGCAAGGTGCATGGCGGGATCGAGCGAGCGGTCCAGCGACATCTCCACCACCGGCACATCGGCATTGGGCCAGGCGACCTTGAGCGGGATGAACACGCCGTGGTCGTAGCCACGCTGCGGATCGACGGCGGCGGTGAAGCCCGCGCTTTGCAGCAGTCCGGCCGCGCGGGCAGCCAGTCCCGGTGCGCCCGGGGCATCGAAGCGCAGTTCATAGGTGTGCTGCGGGAAGCCGTAGTAGTCGAACAGCAGTGTGGGGTTCTCGGCGCCGGTGAAGGCGAAGCCGTCGGTCTCCCAGTGGCCCGAGACGACAAGGATGGCCTTGGGCGGTTCCGGCAGGCGCGCGGGCAGCGAATCGAGGAATTCGGCCATCGTCGTCCAGTTGCCCTTGGGGTCGTGCATGAAAAAGCAGGGGCCACCGCCGTGGGGGATGAAGAAGGTGGGTTGGCGGGTCATGGGATTAGTCCTTTCAGAGATGGCGGCGCGTCGGCGAGAGCGCGAAAGCGCCGTCGCCGATCAGGGCCTGCACAAGGAGGGCGATCGACCAGAAGGCCGGATATTCCCAGCCGCCGCCCTTGGAATCGAAGAAGAAACCGTTGGCACCATGCACGGTGAAGATCGTGCCGAGCAGCAGCGGGATCAAGGCCAGCGCGACGATGCGCGCCTTGACACCGGCGATGAGGGCCAGTCCTCCCAGCAATTCGGCGGCCATGGTCACATAAGCGAGGGCGGGCGGAAGGCCGAGGCTGCCGAAGAACGCGGCGGTACCCGCGGGCGTGAAGACGAAGAGCTTGAGCGCGAAGTGCGCCAGGAACAGCGCGCCGAGTGCGACGCGCAGGACAAGTGCGCCGTAGCGCGCGGAAGTCTCGGGAAATGACGTAGCGTAAGTCGTGGGCATGGCGGGATATGTCCTTTCGCCAGCCTATGTGGACCTTTGCTCTTGAGGTGATAATATCGTCATTTGTTGAATGACTTTATACCGTGGGTGTCGAATGGATCGTCTGAAAGGCATCGAGGTTTTCGTGCGGGCCATTCGCCTCGGCGGGCTTTCCGCCGCCGCGCGCGAGCTTTCGATGTCTCCGGCGATGGCGGCCAAGCACCTGAACGCCCTTGAACAGCGCCTTGGCGTGACATTGGTCAACCGCACCACCCGCCGCCTCGCGCTTACCGAGGCGGGGGCGGCCTACCTCGACACGGCCGAGCGGGTATTGGCCGAACTGGAGGAAGCGGATGCCAAGGCGACCGCCCGCTCCGCCTCGGTTGAGGGGCTGTTGCGCGTCTCCGGACCGGCCGCTTTCGGCAGTGCCTATCTGGCCGAACTCGTCACCGAATTTCACGCGCTCTATCCGCAAGTGACCATCGAACTCGGCCTCAACGACCGTGTGGTGGACCTGCTGGAGGAGCGCTGGGACGTCGCCGTGCGCATCGGCCGGCTGGCGGACAGCAATCTCGTCGCCCGCAAGCTCGCGCCCGTGCGGATGGCGATCTGCGCCGCGCCGTCCTACCTTGCGCGGCGCGGCACGCCGTTATCGATCGACGACCTGCCCGGCCACGACTGCCTCGGCTACACGTTGAGCGGGGAGACCGGCACCACGCGCTGGGGCTTCGGCGCCGACGGCAGCCGTCCGGTGGCGGTGCGCGGCTCGCTGCATGCCAATAACGGGCAGGTTCTGGCGCAGGCGGCGATGGCGGGGATGGGCCTTGTCTACGGCCCGCGTTTCTTCGTTGACCGCGCCATTGCCGAGGGGCGGCTGGTCGAACTCGACCTCGGCGCCGAACTGATCGACCTTGGCGCGGTTCACGCGGTTACCCACCGCACGCGCCGCCCGGCGGCCAAGACGCGGGCGTGGATCGACTTTCTGGCAAAGCGGCTGCCCGCCATGGCACGCGATTGGTAGCGCGCGCAGTAACCCGGCCGTCAGCCCGCCTTAGAAATCGACGGCGATCCCGTTGCGTACCCAATCGCCATAACGGGTGGGGGAGATCCCGTCCGGATCCTCCTCATCCGCCTTGGCCGCCTCGGCAGGCGAGGGCTGGGGCGCGGGTTCGTTCGTCCAGTGGGCGGGCTTGGTAAAGCCTTCGGGACGTTTGGTGGCGCGTTCGGTCATTCGGCCCATGTGGTGTGACTGGCGCAAAAAGGCAATCCGCTATAGGGGCCGCAAATGGACATTCCCGGCCTTCCGGCGCGCCGTGCCGCGCTCAACCTTATCGATGCCGTGCTGCGGCGGGGCGAAACGCTCGACCAGGCGGCGGGCACTGCGCTCGCGCGGGTGCGTGGCGACGCCGACCGGGCGCTCGCCCGCGCCATTGCCGGAGAGGTGCTGCGCTGGCGCACCGACCTTGATGCGCTGATCGATTCCGCCACCCGCCTGCCGCTGGCCGACGACGCCAAGGCGCGCGCCGTGCTGGAGATCATGCTGGTGCAGGTGCTGCGGCTGGATACCCCGGCCCATGCCGTGATCGCCACCGGCCTGCCGCTGCTGATGGGCGGCCCGCGCCGCCTTGCCCACGGCGTGTTCTCCACCCTGACCAAGGCCGAGGCGAAGCTGCCCGACGTGCCCACGCTTCCCGAGGACGTGACCGAGCGCTGGGGCGAGCGTTGGGGGGATCGCATCGGCGCCATCGCTGCCGGGCTGGCCGATCTGCCGCCGCTCGACCTTGCCCTGCGCAACGCGGACGAGACCGCCGAGTGGGCCGAACGGCTGGGCGGCAAGTCGCTCATGCCTGGCCACGTCCGCCTGCCGCGTGGCACCGCCATCGAACTGCTCGAAGGCTTCCGCGAGGGCGCCTGGTGGGTGCAGGACCTTGCCGCCAGCCTGCCCGCGCGGCTGCTCGGCGCGGGTGAGGCCCGCAAGGTGCTCGATCTCTGCGCCGCGCCCGGTGGCAAGACGATGCAACTGGCCGCCGCCGGCTGGCAGGTGACCGCGCTCGATTCCTCGAAGCGCCGCCTTGAGCGCTTGGGCGACAATCTCAAGCGAACCGGGCTTGAGGCCGAGATCGTGCAAGCCGACGCGCTGAACTGGGAAACCGAGACGCGCTTCGACGCCATCCTGCTCGACGCGCCGTGCACCGCGACCGGCACCTGCCGCCGCCATCCCGACGTGCTTCACCGCATCGGCGAGCGCCAGATCGGCGAGATGGTGGAACTCCAGTCCGCCATGCTCGAACGCGCGGCCGCATGGCTCGCGCCGGGTGGCACGCTGGTCTACGCGGTCTGCTCGCTCGAACCCGAAGAGGGTGAGGAGCAGGCCGGGAAAGTGGCACTCGCCCCGGTGCCGATCGGCGCGGCGGAACTGCCCGAGGGGCTGGCCCCGACGGCCGAAGGCTGGCTGCGCACCGATCCGGCGATGCTGGCGGGCGAGGGCGGCCTTGACGGGTTCTTCGTGGCACGCTGGCGCCGCGACTGAGGGGAGCGAGTGAGGGGCGGCGCGGTATCGGCACGGCCGCTCATCCATTGGGGTAATCCATATGGATGAATGCAGCCAACCGCCCTATCCATGAGACGCGCTGCGCTGCGATGCCGTGGCGCGACTCGTAAGGCTCTGGCATTCTTGGGCGAAGGGTGAGCCTGAAGAGCATTGCGCCGCACTGCCGAATGTCAGGCGGACTGTCGGAAACTCTCGAAGGGAGTAATCGCGATGGTACGTTTAATCCCACAGGCCATCTTGTGCCTGCTGGACCGCCACGATCCCGAGCGTGAGCACGTCACATGGGACGGCGCCGGTTTCAGCGGCAACTGCCGCCACTGCGGCAACGACGTGCGCAGGGAAAAGCACAAGGTCTGGCGCAGGGGCTGAGAGACCGCCTGCAAATCTGGCCACAGCCAGTGTCGGGCCAAAAAGTGCTTTCGCGCAATTTCAAGCGGACCCCAAGGCATTGGGAAGATCAAATGCCGATCTTCAAACCGACACTCACATGGCAGCCGTTGCAGCTTCACCCGCCCGAGAACGCATGTTTTCCCGGGCGGGTGAAACTCTCGTCAAGCGCCGGTCGCGAACCCGATGTTGAAGCCTTCGGTCGCAAGCTGGTCCTTGATGTGTTTGAACCGTTCGTACTGGCTGATCGTGATCGGGCCGGTGTAGGTCGCGCTCTGGATCTTGCGCGGCGGATACTTGATATAGGTCTGCATCAACTTCTGCACTTCCTCGTTGATGGTGACCACCGCCCAGGTGTGCTCGGAGAAGCTGTTCATGAAGATGTCGTAGCGCTCCTGCGGATCCTGCCACAAGTCGAACAGTTGCGGCACGGTGGCCACGTAGCTTTCCGGTCCCTTCCAGCCCTGGTTGGAATCGACCGCAAGACCACCTGTGTGTGCGCCGTTATCGCCGCGCAAGTTGAAGCAGGCCTTGTACTGCTTTCTGCGCACGGCGCCGGGAGTCAGCTCGTTTTCGGTGAAGTAGAACCACACCGTCCGGTCTGAAGGCCCGGTTCCGAACAGTACCGGCGACATGTCGATGCTGTCGAAGATGATCGGTTCGCCTTCGCGATCTTCGGTCGGCAGCTTGGCGCCGGCCAGTTTGGCGAAAGTTGCCATGTAGTCCAGTCCGCCGACTATGTCCGAATTCTTGCTACCGGCCTTGATGCCGGGGCCCCATGCCAGCGCCGGGACACGGTTGCCGCCTTCGCGGATAGTGCCCTTGGTGCCGCGATAAGGTGTGAAGCCTGCATCAGGATAGACGTCCTGCCATGCTCCGTTGTCCGTGGTCCAGAACACGTAAGTGTTGTCGTCCAGGCCCAGTTCGCGGACCTTGTCCATGATCGCACCGATGCGGGCATCGTTTTCAACCATCGAATCGGCGTACTTCGACTTCGCCATCGACTTGTGCTTGAAATCGGGGTGCGGCATCGAAGGCTGGTGCATCTTCATGAAGTTGATGTGCATGAAGAACGGCTCTTCACTGTCCTTGACGGTATCGAGGTACTCAAGCGACGCCTTTTCGACATAGCCGTCAAAATAGGGGATGCCGACCACACCCTTTTCCGGCGTATCGACATATTGGCCGTTGATCTTGAAGTCTTCCTTGGCCTTTTCACCGGCATTCCCGGAAAGCGACCCCTTGGTGACTTTCGCGAACATTTCGCGCAGTTCATCGTCCATGTCGGGGAACCACTCGGGGTCGGCATAGGTGTAGGCATTTAGGTGGTAGAGCCCGCAATGCTTCATCACGTCGTAGCCGTGGGCGTTGGGCAGCGCGTAATCGTCCTCGCCAAGGTGCCACTTGCCGGAGAAGAAGGTCTTGTAGCCGACCGTCTTGAGCACCGAGGCCAGCGTCCATTCGGCAGCGGGAAGGCCGCCGCCCTCACCCTGGAAGGCCACCGTGGTCATGCCGGAGCGATTGGGGATGCGGCCGGTCAGGACCGCCGCGCGTCCCGGTGTGCAGCTTGGCTGGGCGTAGAACGAGAGGAATTGCAAGCCCTCGGCTGCAAGCCGGTCGATGTTGGGTGTCGGCGCGCCGCGATTCTCGCCGCCGCCATAGCAACCCGCGTCGCCGTAACCGAAGTCATCCGACAAGATCAGAATGATATTGGGTTTTTTCGCAGCCATTTGGTCCTCCTGGAACTGCCGGACAGGACGGCGTTGGAGCCATCGCTATTTCGGGAGAGGCACAAGTAGAAGGCGTTCCGTAATCAGCCCATCGGGGATTCCCCCGAGGTTGGAGCGGAAAATGGTGCATGCGCCGATGGACGGGACGGACAAGTCTGCCGTCGAAAATCGGGGCCAAGGATTGGGGGCGAACAATCGGGGAATCCCGGTTTTCAAAGCCGCCAATCGCCGTTACGGCCGCGAACGGCCATCATCCTGCAGCACTCCAGAGCGGGAGGACCCGCCAGTCACGCCACAACAGCGCAACCGGCGGGAAAAGGCTCAGCCCTTGACCTTGTTCTGGAAGCTCTTGCGCAGCTTCATCAGCTTGGGCGGGATCACCGCGAGGCAGTAGGGATTGCGCTGGCCTTCGCCGTCCCAGTATTCCTGATGGTAGTCCTCGGCCGGGTACCATGCGTCCTGCTGCGCGCCGTCGGCGAAGCCTTCGATGGTGGTAACCACTTTGCCCGAAAGCTCGGTGTTGGCGCGGGCGAGGGCGGCATCGGCCTCGGCGGCCTGCGCGTCGTTCAGGGGGAAGATCGCCGAGCGGTACTGCGTGCCCACGTCATTGCCCTGGCGGTTGAGCTGCGTCGGGTCATGCGTGCCCATGAACACGTCCAGCAGGTCTCCATAGGACAGCACCGAAGGGTCGTAGTTCACCTTGATCGCTTCGGCATGGCCGGTGTCGCCGGCGCAGACCTGCTTGTAGGTGGGATTGGCGACAGTGCCGCCGATATAGCCGCTCTCGACCGAATCCACGCCGATCACATCGCGGAACACTGCTTCGGTGCACCAGAAGCATCCGCCTGCAACGATTGCCGTTTCCATTGTATTCCAGATCCTCATGAGGGGGAGTTTGTCGCTAGATAGGTACACAAGTGCGGCTTGTCATTGGCGGCGAGACAACTACCTTCGCGCTTCGACCGACATTCCACGGGAGACTTGCCGATGCGCCGCGCCCTGATCGCCCTTTCGACGTTCCTTGGCATTCTTGCGGCGCCCGTGCCCGCCATCGCCGCCGACCCCGATTCAAAGGAAGTGCCCGCCGCCTGCAAGGGGTGTGAGGCGCTGCTGGAACTGGCCGCTGCCAACCCGCTGCGCGATGCCGACCGTGCGCGCGACAAGTACCGCCATCCGGTGGAGACGCTGAGCTTCTTCCGCGTTTCGCCGACGATGAAGGTGGGCGAATATGCGCCGGGCGGCGAGTGGTACTCGCGCCTGCTGGGGCTCTACCTCGGGCCGCAGGGGCATCTGGTGGGGCTCTACTTCAATCCGGACAGCCCGGCCTTCAAGCCCGAGACGCAGGACGGCATCCGCAAGGGCGCGGCCAGCTATCCGGCCCATGTCGCCCAGTTCACCGGCCTGCCGGCGGATCGCTTTGCCGCCTATACGCTGGGCGCGATCCCGGCAGGCGAGAAGGGCACGTTCGACGTCATCATCATCCCGCGCATGCTGCACAACATGCTGCGCTGGAACATCGCGACCAGCGAAGTGGCGGCGATGCGCGACTTGCTCAAGCCCGGCGGGCTGATCGGTATCGAGCAGCACCGCGCCAAGCCGGATGCTCCCGATGCCTATGCGGACGGTTCCAAGGGCTATCTGCGGCAGGCTGATGTCATCAAGTTCATGCAGGCACAGGGCTTCGATCTTGTCGGCCAGTCGGAAGTCAGCGCCAATCCGAAGGACAGTGCGAACTGGCCCGACGGTGTCTGGACCCTGCCGCCCACGCTCCGGCTCAAGGATCAGGACCGCGACAAGTACCTCGCCATCGGCGAGAGCGACCGGATGACGCTTCTGTTCCGCAAGCGAGGCTGATAGGGGCTCGCTCATGACCCAGATCACCGTTGCCGCGCTCCAGCTCGCGCTCAATTCCGCCGACGAGGGCGAGAACATCGCCGCCGTTTCCACGCTGGTCGAGGAAGCCGCCGCCAAGGGCGCGCAGATCGTGCTGCCGCCTGAGCTGTTCTCCGGCCCCTACTTCTGCAAGACCGAGGAAGAGGAACTCTTCGCGATCGCCCGCCCCACGGTCGAGCATCCTTCGGTGATCGCGATGAGGGCGCTGGCGGCGAAGCTGAAGGTGGTGATCCCCACCAGCTTCTTCGAACGCGACGGCCACCACTACTACAACACGCTGGCCATGATCGGCACCGATGGCGAGATCATCGGCACCTATCGCAAGAGCCACATCCCCGACGGCCCCGGCTACGAGGAGAAGTACTACTTCCGTCCCGGCAACGACGGGTTCAAGGTCTGGGACGTTCTCGGCACCAAGGTCGGCGTGGGAGTCTGCTGGGACCAGTGGTACCCGGAATGCGCGCGTGTGATGGCGCTGATGGGTGCGGAACTGCTGTTCTATCCCACCGCTATCGGCTCCGAGCCCTACGACGCCACGCTGGACACCAGCCGCATGTGGCGCCGGGCGATGGTGGGGCACTCGGTGTCGAACTGCATGCCGGTGATCGCCTCCAACCGCATCGGTGTCGAATCGGAATGCGGGACCGAGCAGACTTTCTACGGCCACTCGTTCATCACCGACGAATGGGGCGATTATGTCGCGGAGTTCGGCAAGGAGGAGACTGGCGTGCTGGTCTCCACGCTGGACCTCGCGCGAGCCGCAAAGCACCGCGCGGGCATGGGCTTCTTCCGGGATCGCCGGCCGCAGCTCTACACGCGCATCGCGCAAGACATCTGAAATCACAAAACGGGGAGCCGGGCAGTTTGGCAAAACACAGGTATCTGGTCGCGCTCGGCTCCAACATGCGCCATCCGCGGTACGGCGGACCGCGACAGGTGCTCGCCGCCGCGCTTGAGGCGCTGGATCACGGCAAGATGGAAGTGCTGGCGGCCTCGCCGGTGATCGAGAGCGCGCCGCTCGGCCCCTCGCGCCGCCGCTACGCCAATGGCGTGGCGCTTGTGCGCAGCAAGCGTGAGCCCGACGAAGTTCTGCACAAACTGCACAAGATCGAGCATAAGTTCGGCCGCCGCCGCATGGGCGCGGCCTGGGGCTCGCGCGTGCTGGACCTCGATATCGTGCTGTGGAATGGCGGCCCATGGGCGGCGGGAGAAGGCGATGAAAGCCTTGTAATCCCGCACCCGGCGTTCCGCGAAAGGGACTTCGTGCTAGGCCCCGCACGGCGGATTGCGGGGGGCTGGCGCGATCCTTTGACAGGCCTGACGATAAACCAGCTTCATGCCCGCTTGACCAAGGCGCGACCTGCCCTTAGGTGACCCCTTCCGCCGCCGGTCACGGCGGCGCCCGGAAACGGGGGCCCTTAGCTCAGTCGGTAGAGCAACTGACTTTTAATCAGTAGGTCGCTGGTTCGAACCCAGCAGGGCTCACCATCCAATCCACCCGCATACAGCTGCTATCGTGGATCCATGGTTGGTGGGGCGGACTCGTCCCGATCCGGCGTATGGTCCCAGGCGGATAGCAGAGGGTGTGACGGCGTGCGGCGATCCTGCAGGTTACCCTGCACGACTTCAGTTTTTCTGATCGATCTCAAGTTGAAGGCGCTTTGACGCGCGATCAGGTGGTTCCCTTATTGGCCAACCGCCGTCGCTTTACGTCATCATGCCGTAGCCGACGATAGTCGAAGCCTTGCCACGACTATCGTCGGCTGGATCACTGCTCCAATGCCGGGGAAGAGCATTGGGCGGCGATGGTCTTGATGGAGGCCCTGTGGCGTTACCGGATCATGCGAAGCGTATGCGGATCGAACCGCTGCATTTCGAGCACATTGGGTGCGCGCCGGAAGATGACCGCGCCGCGCCCGAAATCGACCGCTGCCACCGAGAGGGCCTGCCCCGGGTTCCTGGCGCCCGCACCATAGTAGTTGTTGAGCAGGATCGTGCCGATGACACCCGAAACGGTGTTGCCGTGGACGGCCCGCTTTTCGACCTGTGCACGGGTCGGGGCATCCAACACGCTCAGCATGGCGCGTTCAAATGCAGTGGGTGTGGCTGCCGGTTGTGCCAGAGACGCAGTAGGGAGTGCCGCAAGATTGACTGCAATCAAGGCGGCACAGGAAAGTGTGACACGATTGAAGTTCATTGGCCTTTTCCTTCTTTGTGGGGGAAGATTAATCTAGCACTATTTCCAATGGATAGACAAGCTGGGACAAACGTCCCGACTATGTTTGCTGCAGTTGCGAAATAACGTTGGCGTCACGATTTAAGTCGCGTTAACTCTATAGGCGAGGCGAATGGAAGGGGCCGGATCCATCATGGCTGTGCCTGCGTCTGGTCGGAATTCTGTCGCCGGTTGAGGTCCTGCGAAAGCCGGTGAAGCCCGGCTTCCGTCCAGCCCGTCGGCTGTGTCACGGCCACCCAGGCGTTGACGTAGTGGTCCGCGGCGAAGACGTGTCCGAAGCCCGGGGGTGTTTCCATCCCCGTGATCATGTCCACGCTCAGTTGCAGGAAGGTGACGCCGGGCACCCAGCGAAATGTGGGCGAGACATCGGGCGCGCGCTGGCCGATCATCCATTCCGGCTGCCTGTAGAACGAACTGGGCGTGAAGAAGGTAATCGGATCGCTGCCATATTGCAGATAGACGATGCGCATCCGGCCCCATGAGGCCCCCGGAATGGTCAGGTGATCCTGCTGGTTTGTGAAGCGGACCACCGAACTGTCCCGAAACCGGGGCAGCCATGCGGGCGAATCGGGCTGCCGGTCCCGCGTCGTCGATTGCCAGAGCGTGCTGGGAAAGGGCGGTCCCGCCCAAAGCGCGCCCTGAATCGGCTCGTTTATCATGTCGAACAGATCGAGCGAGCTTTCGGAACTCAACGCGCCGAGGCTGAGGCCATAGAGATAGAGGCGCGGCCGGTGCGCTCTGGGCAGGGTTTTCCAGTAATCGTAGACTTTCCGGAACATGGCGCGCGCACTGTCCGCGCCATAGTTCGGCTCGACCAGCAGCGACAGCCAACTGGCGAGGTACGAATACTGGATCGCCACGCTGGCGACATCGCCGTGCTGGAGATATTCGAGACTGTCGATCGCGGCGGGATCGATCCAGCCGGTGCCGGTCGGGGCGATCACGACAAGTATCGATTTGTCGAATCCACCCACGCGCTTCAATTCTGCGAGGGCAAGGTTCGCCCGCTCGTCGACATTGCGGGCCGAATTCAGCCCGGCATAGACCCTGATCGGCTGGGATGCGGGAGCGCCGGTGAACAGGCCGATCTGGTTCTGCGACGGGCCCGAGGCGATGTAGTGGCGCCCCTGCCGGCCGAGTTCCTCCCATGTGATGAGCGAGTCCGCGCTGCCAACCTGGAAAGGCGCGGTCGGCGGGGCGAGATCGGGTTCGATCAGAGCGTCCAGCTCGCTGAACGATGCATCGGCAAGGTGAAGGCCGGCCTTGAACACGACGCCGGTGATCATGCTCCAGAACAGCAAGGCGACGATCAGGACGCCCAGCGGGATGGCAACGCGGCGCGGCAGATAGCGGTCGAGCCACAGGGTCAGGCGGCGGAACAGCGCTCTTGCCAGCAGGCCCAGCGCAAAGAGCACGGCAAAGGCGACGAGGGCGACGATGCAGGTGGCGATCAGCTGCCAGTGCGACAGGGGTTCCATATGCAGCACGACGCGGACGTCATTCTGCCAATCGATGGAAAGCCACAGATAGGCCGCCGCAAGAATGGCGCAGGCCGCGATGATCGCTTGCGTTACCTTCGGCGGCACGCGGCGGACCGGCAGGCCCATGTAGTGCCAGACGTAGAGCAGGGCGATGCTCAGCAGATAACCCATCGCGAAGCTCGTGCCGCCCAGCAGGCCGAGCAGGAGCGGGGGGCGAGGGGCAAGGCTGGGCGTGAGCGACGCGGCGAGGAAAATCGTGCCGAGAACCAGCCCGAGCAACGATCTGCGGGCAAGATGGAAGCGAATGCGCCGGGCGCTCCAGAGTCTTGCGAACGTCGTGCCCGCTCTTGCTCCGGAAGCGCCCTGGTCTGCCGGCGTGGGCATCGGATCAGCCTATGACGCGGGCCCTGAGCTTGGCGTGCTCTTCGCTGGTGATGGCGCCGGATGCCTTCAGGGCTTCCAGTTTTTCCAGTTCCTGCGCCGGGCTTTGGCCAATGAATTCACGCAGTTGTTCGCGAGTTCGGGCCACTTCCTGCCCGTTCCGGATCGCCATGCCTTTGGACTGGAGAAGCAAGTACAGGAAAACGCCCAGAAAAGGCGCAACGATCAGCAGGATGACCCAGAGTATCTTCTTGAACCCGCCGGCGTCATCGCGGCGAAACAGATCGCGCAGCACTGTAATCAGGAGCCAGAACCACATGACGAAAACGAAGATGACCGCCACATCCAGGAGGAACGTCCAGAAATCCGGTAGATTCATTAGAAATCTCCTGCTCGATTGACTGGAATGTGTGCAGGTCGCTGTATCAGCCTGCACTTGGGAAGACGGATTGCAATTGCCTTGGGGACTGGTCGAGTTATCTAATCGTGATTGTTTAGTGGTTCCGTGAATCGATACGACTTGTATAGATAACATGAAATCGAGTCCAAGCTCAAACGACAACCTCACCTTGCGTAGAATTTTGAAGGACTTGAATGGGTAAGGTAATCCGGTATGATGCGATTGGGCGACTCAACGATCGTCATTGATAAGTCATTATCTGAAATTGAGTGATCTTGGCGCGATTACACGCGGCCCTGATATCTCGGGGCAGAACAGCTCGTAAAATCCGCGTCATTCGAACGAGGAGAATTTTATGAAGCTCCGTACATATATTCTGGCCTCTTCCGTGGCGTCCTTTGCTCTGCTTGGTGCCTGCACGCCTCAGCCCGGGCCATCCTCGTTCTCCCGGAATGAAGTGGGTCAGGCTGTGCCCGTCCAGTTCGCGGAGATCATATCGCTTCGCGAGGTCGAGATTCGCCCCGGGCAGACGAACGTCGGAACCATCGCGGGCGGTGCGCTCGGCGCGATCGGTGGCAGCCAGATCGGCAGCAGCACGGCCGCCAATGTCGCAGGCGGTGTTGCCGGTGCCGTGGTCGGCGGGGCGGTCGGTTCGGCTCTTCAGGGCTCCAGCAGGACCACGGGCGTCGAGTTCACTCTCAAGCTGGATTCGGGGGAAACCATTGCGGTCGTCCAACCCGGCGAAATGCGCGATTTCCGCGTGGGTGACCGCGTACGCGTCAGCGGTACGGCACAGAACACCCGCGTAACCCACTGATCCCCGCATCCTGTCGGGCCGGGGCCCTGTCGGGCCGGGGCCCTGTCGGGCCGGGGGCTCACCACACTGCGTGGAACGAGCCTCCGGCCGATGACGGGTCCGGTATTGCAGCATGCGTCGGTGTTCATCGGAATGCCGCAAGTCCAGTCAATTCCAAGCCATGGCTCCATCACAATTCGATCCAGTACGTCACAGGTGAAGCGTGGACTGACGTGACCCGTTCGCCGGATCGGGCGTGTGCGAAGGACAGTCGCCACATGCCGCAATTTGGCTGGTCACCGAAGCCTTGCTGCCGCCATCCCGGTGGTCTCCCCCTGTGACGCTATCCTGTCGATCACTGGAAAGGAGTAAGCCGATGTCGAGAACGTCAGTCTGGGTCGCGGTGATGGCCTGCGCCGCCGTGGCCGGTTGCGCCAATGACGCGCCGCCGTCCGGGCAGAACGCCGCGCAGCGACAGCCGCCGCAATGCTTCCAGGCCAGCTCCGCCCGGCACTTCAGGGCCGTGAACTCCCGCACCGTCAACATGCGGATCGGCCGCGATGTCTATCGCATCGATACGATGGGCATGTGCCGGGATCTGAACTGGACCACGAGCATGCGGCTGGCCACCACCGGCAGCTCGACGGTCTGCACCGGACTGGGGGCCGGGGTCTCCATCGTGACGAGAGGCCCGAGCGGTCCACAGCGTTGCACAGTGCAATCGATCACCGGCTTGACGCCGGAGCAAGCGGCGGCGCTGCCGCTGAGCCAGCGACCGTAGTCACTTCATTTGCGAAATGACGGACGTCACGGGTGATATCTCCGTGCCGTCTGTCATTTCAGCATCGCGGACGAATTCGGCGCCCCAACGCGTTTTACGTGATGTCGAACCGTCAGTTTCATTCGTTCGTCGCCCCCGCGAAGGCGGGGCCCCCGCTTTCTTCTGCAACCTCTCGTGTCGCGCAAGAGAAGCGGGATCCCCGCCTTCGCGGGGATGACGAGTTTGGGCGAACTTTCGGACTCGTTCTACTCAGCGGCATCGCGAATGATGGGGCACGTCATGCAATGCCCGCCGCCCCGTCCGCGTCCGAGTTCGGCGCCGGAGATGGTGATGACCTCGATCCCGGCCTTGCGCAGCAGGGTGTTGGTATAGACGTTGCGGTCATAGGCGAGCACCACGCCGGGCGAGACGCAGACGAGGTTCGCGCCCGAATCCCACTGCGTGCGCTCGCGCATGTAGTGGGTGCCGCCGGTCTCCACCACGCGCATGTTGTCGACCTTGAGCGCGCGGGCGACTGCCGCCACCCAGCCGCCTTCCTCGCGCCGCACGTCGAAGCCGCCGTTGGCACCGGGGCGGATCATGTAAGGGGTGATGGTGTCGACGATGTCGGGATAGATCAGCACGCAGTCGCGGTCGGCAAAGGTGAAGATCGTGTCGAGGTGCATCGCCGCGCGCAGCCGGGGCATGCCCGCCACCAGGATCTGGTCCACCACGTCCTGCTGGAACAGCGAGCGCGCGAGCAGCGCGATGCCCTGGCGCGAGGTGCGCTCGGACATGCCGATCAGCAAGGTGCGGTTGCCCGCCGGCATCACGTCGCCGCCCTCGATCGTGGCCAGGCCGTGGTCCTCTTCGGGATTGCCGTGCCAGATCTTGGTCTTGCCCGCGAAGTCGGGGTGGAACTTGTAGATCGCCGTGGTCAGCAGCGTCTCGTCCTTGCGCGCGGGCCAGTAGAGCGGGTTCACCGTGCAGCCGCCGTAGATCCAGCAGGTGGTGTCGCGGGTGTAGAGCGTGTTGGGCAGGGGGGTGATGAGGTACTGGGTAATCCCCGGCGTCTCGCGGATCAGCGCCATCAGCGCGCTGGAGTGGCTTTCGGGGAACTCCTCCACCGACAGGCCGCCGATCAGGATCTCGGCCAGTTCGCGGTGGGGCAGGCCTTCGAGATAGCTGCGCACATCGTTCAGCAGGCCGAGCCCGACCTCGTTCTCGGTGACGCGGTGGTCGAGGATCCACTTGCGCGCCTCGGGGATGCCCACGGTGGTGGTCAGCAGGTCATGCATCTCCACCACGTCGACGCCGCGGTCGCGCATCTTCTGCTGGAAATCGAGATGGTCGCGCTTGGCTGCGTCCACCCAGAGCACGTCATCGAACAGCAGGTCGTCGCAGTTGGACGGCGTCAGCCGCTGGTGCGCGCGGCCCGGCGCGCAGACCATGACCTTGCGCAGCTTGCCGACTTCGGAGTGAACGCCATAGGGAGTGTCAGTAGACATGGGGGGAGGCTCCTGTTGGATCGGATCACGGAACGATGCGGCCGGTGAGCAGCCCGGCAAGGCCGACCAGCCCTCCGACCAGCACCACCAGGAAGATCACCAGCTCGACCGGCTTGAACAGCCGCACGCCCTGTTCGCGCCGGGCCCAGACGTAGAGGATCAGGGTGCCCGGGATCAGCAGGATCGCCACGAGCATGACATGCTCCAGCCCCGCCGCCACGAACATCACGACCGAATAGAACGCCGCCACCCAGGCGATGAACTGGTCGCGTCCGGCCTCACTGCCATCGGCGCCATACCCCTCGCGGCGGCGGGCGATCAGAACGCCGTAGCCCGCCACCAGCAGGTAAGGCAGCAGCGCGCTGACGCTGGTGAGGTCCAGCATCAGGTTGAAGGCATCCTGCGACCAGTAGGTCGAGATGACGAAGAGCGAGACGACGATGTTGGACAGCCACAGCGCATTGGCGGGCACGCGGTTGCGGTTCTCTTCGGAAAACAGCCGGGGCATGTCGCGCGACTTGGCGGCGGCGAACAGCACTTCGGCGCAGATCAGCGACCAGGCGAGATAGGCGCCCAGCACCGAGACCAGCACGCCCACCGAGATGAACACGCTGCCCCACGGGCCCACCACTTCCGCCAGCGCGCTGGCGAGCGAGGGCTGGCGCAGCCCGGCCACCGCCGCCTGCGGCATCACCGCATAAGGCAGCAGCGTGACCGCGACCATCAGCCCGGTCACCCCCACGAAGCCCAGGATCGTGGCGGTGCCGACATCGGCGCGGGTGCGGGCAAAGCGCGAATAGACGCTGGCGCCCTCGATACCGAGGAACACGAAGACGGTGATGAGCATGGTATCGCGCACTTGCGCCACCAGCGTCTTCTCCGGCATGCCTTCGCCGCCCCAGAAGTTGGCGGCGAACGTGTCCCAGTGGAACGCCAGCAGCATCAGCAGCAGCGCCGCCAGGATCGGCACGATCTTGGCGATGGTGACGACGAAGTTGATGAAAGTGGCCTGCTCGATCCCGCGCAGGATCATGAAGTGGAAGGCCCAGATGCCGACCAGCGAGACGCCGATGGCCACCGCCGAACTGCCGTCTCCGAACACCGGGAAGAACTTGCCGAGCGTCGCGCCGATCAGGACCCAGTAGAACACGTTGCCGAGAATGGAGCCGAGCCAGTACCCGAAGGCGGAAAGGAACCCCATGTAGTCCCCGAAGCCGGCCTTGGCATAAGCGAAGACGCCGGCATCGATATCGGGCTTGCGCGCGGCCAGCGCCTGGAAGACCCGGGCCAGCGCGTACATGCCGGTGCCGGCGATGAGCCAGGCGATGATCGCCCCGAACGGCCCCGTCGCCGAACCGAACCGCGCCGGCAGATTGAAGATCCCCGCCCCGATCATCGAACCCACCACCATCGAGGTGAGCGAAAACAGCGAGATCTTGTTATCCTGGCTCGGCATCTACGTCTCCCAAGAGTGGAATTTCGATGGGTCGCGGTTTATTCTTGAGTAACTTACGGAATAACTGTCACAAATCTGCGCGCAGCGTGATGGCGGGCAGGACTTTGAAAGCGGAGCGGTCCGCGCTGTCCAGATTGGAATCGACTTCCAGCCAGAGCACGCCGACGCCTAGCGCGTGAAGCGGGTTGAAGCGGCCCGGCGGCGGGGCAAGCAGGTTTGCGATATCGATCCCGGCAAAGCCCTCGAACCGCCAGTCGCGCCGCTTGCCGGGCACAGCGGAGCCGTTGTTCAGGTACCAGCGGCGATCGATGGACACTTCGCCGATCAGGCCGATGCCGTCGTTCATGACGGGATAGAACGCGTCGATGAAAAGTTCGGCGGCGAGGTAATCGTCGGTATTGTGATTGGAATTCATCCAGCGCGGGGCCAGTTCCACCCCGATCGACCCGGCGCCGACATTCGCGCCATAGCGCAACCCGCCCGTGAGGGTCTGGTCGGTGGCGAGGCTGCTGCCGAAGAAACTGTCCATGTCGTGCGCCAGTTCGTACCGCGCGAAACCGGCGAAACCGGAGGCGCTTTGGTGCGTGCGCAGTTCGAGCGACGCGGCGAGGGTGGATTCCGCGATGTCGCCATGTTCCAGAAGCATCGACGGCCCGGCGTCGAATTCGACTTCCAGCCGGTCCGACAGGGGCTGGGTGGTGATGAAGGTTAGCGATGTGCTGGTGGACGTGCTTGTGCGGGAGTTCGAACCGAGCGGATTGTGGGAGGCGATCTCGGGCGCGAATTCGAACTCGATTGCCGATGCGCCCACGCGCGTTCCGTCGTAGCCGGGGATGTGGAGCTGATCGACTTCCTGATCCGATCCGGATGCATCGGATTTGAGCGTTCCCGCCTCGCCATCCGGGGGGACTGCTGGTTCTGCGTGGGCCGAAAGCGGTGCGATGGCCAGGAGGTAGCCGAGGAGACGGACCGAGGCAGATTTCACTTTGCCCTCCCGCGCGGTGTTCCCGCGTTCAAAAGTGATCTGAGGCCAGCATATCTTCAAAGCGAATAAGTGTGCAAAGACAAATTTTTAAATGGAGCGACGATTTCTCCTCGCCATACCTGTATTGTTGCAGTGCAACGCAAATGTGATTGCGCTCTTTCATAGAAGGCGGCTGTTGATTTCATGCGGAAAATTGAATTGTATCAGCGTTAATCCATTGTTTAGCAACGGGATCGAGGTGCCAGGAAGAAGCACGAAAGCTGCAGTGCAGGCGGGCGGGTTCCCCCCGAACAGCATCAATTCGCGCTCTCGTCCGCCGTTTCGCAGGCTCGCGGCAATAGAGTGTCGCTTCTAATGCGTTGCCGCGGGTGTTCTCGAAATGGACTCTAAATGAGTGGCGCTTCGCGAATTTTTGAATTTTGAGCGTGATAATTTTTTCTTTGTGCGCCAATATCGGTTCATCACCTAGCCGACTCGGCAAGTGCTTTTACTGCGGAACTTTTCGAAAGATGGACCGCATGCCCGAAACGGATCCTGAACCCACCCCAAGACAACCCCGCGAACCCTCTTATGCGGACGCGCTGTTACCGCTGGTGATCCTGGCAGTACTTGTCAGTAGCGCGGTCGTGTTGTTCGGCGTGGATGCGATGGCCGGGCCATTGCAGGTCGCGATGATGCTGGCCGGCATGGTGGCATCCCTGATTATCCTGAAGAATGGCCATCCTTGGGAAAGTGTTGCCGAAGCGGGGCGTCGCGGCGTTTCTTCGGTGGTCAGTGCGATTTTCATCCTGCTTACGGTGGGCGCGCTGATCGGTACATGGAACATGGCCGGTACCATTCCTACGCTGGTATACTACGGTCTTGGGATCATTAATCCCAACTGGTTCTACGCTACGGCGCTAATAGTCTGTGCCGTCACATCGCTCTGCATCGGCAGTTCTTGGACGACAGCGGGAACTATCGGAGTTGGATTGATCGGGTTGGCCACTCTGGCCGATCTATCCCCCTTCATTACTGCCGGTGCGGTCGTTTCCGGGGCCTATACCGGAGACAAACTGTCTCCCTTGTCCGAAACGACGATCCTGGCCGCCCAATTGACCGGCAACGATATTTACGAGCATCTTCGCCATCAGGCGTGGGTCAGCGGCCCGGCCTTCGTTATCGCGGCGATCGGATTGATCTCGCTGGGATTTATCGGCCATCCCGCGCTGGCCGGTTCGGAGGTCATACATTCCGAACTGATGGCGCTGGATCAGATCTTCAATATCTCGGCCATCAATCTGCTTCCGCTTCTGCTGCTGGTCGTCCTGTCGTTCCGCAAGGCTCCGGCGTCGCTGGCGATCATGACTTCGGCGCTGTTCGCGGGGTTGCTCGCCTGCTTCACCCAACCCCATGCGGTGCTTGCGATCATTCCCGACGGCGGGACCGGGCTGGAGGCCTATATCAAGGCGGTCTGGCATGTGATCGCCAGCGGCTATCATACCGATACCGGCATAGAGGCGGTGGACAGCCTGCTTTCGCGCGGCGGCATGGCGAGCATGTTGTTGACCGTCTGGCTGATCATCGTGGCGCTGGCTTTCGGATCGCTGCTCGATGAGTTCGGTCTGTTGTCCAAGCTTGTGACGCCGGTGCTCACGCGGGCGAAGCACACCGGCAGCCTGATCGCGACATCGATCTGCACCGCGATCGGCCTGAACATCGTGACCGCTGATCAATACGTGGCGGTCGTGCTGCCGATCCGCCTGTTTCGGGTGGAATTCGAAAAGCGCAATCTGGCGAGCAAGAACCTCTCACGCGTGGTTTCGGACGGCGGCATCGTCACGGCACCGTTGGTGCCGTGGAATTCCTGCGGCGCCTATATGGCGGCGGTGCTGGGCGTGCCCACGCTGGCCTATGCGCCCTTCGCGATCTTCAACTATGCGAGCCCGCTGCTCGACATTCTCTACGGCGGGCTGGACATCAAGATAGCCCGTATCCGCGAGAACTGATTTCCCGCGCCGCCGCGCCGGAGTTTCGCGCCGCGGCTTCGACTGCTCCTGTAATCGAGTCCGGCCGGCACGTTGGCTGGCGAGCTATCCTATAATGGCAAAGTCTATCAGTGTCCCGCAAAGAGGACTTACATGCGTTTTGCCATTCCTTCAGGGGTCGCCCTGATTGCAGTTCTGTTTCCCCCCGCCGTTCAAGCTCAGGAAGAAAGCCCCGCCATCACCGTCTCGGGCGACGTCACCCTCATCAGCGACTACCGGTTTCGCGGCATCTCGTTGACCGGCAAGGACCCTGCGATCCAGGGCACGATCAACCTTGCGCACAAGAGCGGCGTCTACGTCGGCACCTGGGGCTCTTCGCTCGGCTTGGGGGACCGTTATGGCCCCACCGAGGTCGATCTCTACGGCGGCTGGGCGGGTAACGTCGCCAAGCGTACCAGCCTTGACGTTGCCGTTGCCTATTACAGCTATCCCGGCGGCAAGGGCACCGGGAAGATCGAGTACTTCGAGACCACGGCCAAGCTGACCCACGATTTCGGCCCGCTGCGCGGAACGCTGGGCAGTGGTTATAGCTGGGATCAGGCCGCGCTGGGCGGCGATCACCTTTACCTCTTCGGCGAGGCTGCCGCGCCTATTCCCGGGACCCCGGTGACGCTTCGCGCGCACGGCGGCCGCAGCAAGGGCGCGCTCAGCCCGAAGCCCGGCGGCTATTACGACTGGTCGCTGGGCGCCGACGTCGCGGTGAGCAAGCTGACCTTCAACCTTTCCTACATCGATACCGACCTTAGCCACGGCCACAACGCCGATGGCGCCGCGCTGTTTTCCGTCAGCGCCGGCTTCTGATCCTCCCGCTGGAGCGAGATAATGAAAGACCTGTTCAGTCGCATGCACATAGCGGGCAAGCTGATGACGGTCGCCGGCCTGGCGATCGCGCTGCTGCTCCTGCTCGGATTTTCGGGCGTCGTTTTTGAGACCGGCACGGCCGTGGCCAACCTGTCAGACGATGCCGCCGTCGCCCAGGCCAATGCCGAGGGCAATCAGGTGAAGGCCGATATCGCCACGTTCGAGGCGACTGCACGGGCCCTGGCCTCGTCGCTGGGCAAGATGCACGCGACCGGCGCGCGCGATCGCGGCACGGCGTTGACGGTGCTGAAGACCGATCTGCTCGAATCCAAGGCAGCGCTGGGCAGCTGGGTGATGATCAAGCCGAACCAGTGGGACGGCACCGATGCGGGCAAGGGCAATCAGCCGGGCTCCGCACCCAACGGCAACTTCACGCCGTACTGGGTGAAGAGCAACGGCGTCCTGACGCAGCAGCCGAACAATGAGGCGGGTGCTTACGACAAGCCTTACTTCCGTCAGGCATTCGACAGCGGCAAGGGCGCGCTTGTCGATCCCTATGCCTACGATCTTGACGGCAAGCAGGTCCTGATGACCTCGATCACGCACCCCGTCCGTTCGGGCGACAAGGTGATTGGCGTGGTCGGCGTGGACATGGAACTGGGTACGATTTCCCAGCGTCTCGGCACGCTCAAGCCCTTCGGTGACGGCCGCGTGATGCTGCTGTCCTCCTCGGCGACATGGGTGGCCAATCCGGACGCCTCGGTGCTCGGCAAGACTTATGCCGACCCCGGCCTCGATGAAGTGAAGGCCGCGCTGGCCAGCGGCGAGACCAAGGTGCTGCCGGGCCTCGACATCGGCGGCGTGCCCACCCGCCGCGTGATCCGTCCGATCGCGCTCGACAATCTCAATGCCACTTGGGCGCTTGTGCTCGACGTTCCCGAGGCGACCGTTTCGGCGCCGGCGCGTTCGATCGGCTGGCAGCTTGTGCTGGGCGGTCTGATCATTGTCGGCGCGGTGCTGGCGAGCCTGTTCTTCGCTGCACGCGGCATCATCGGCCGCCCGATGGCGGCGCTGAGCGATGCGGTTGACCGCCTTGCCAAGGGTGAGGATTGCACGATCCCCGAAACCGAGCGTGAGGACGAGATCGGCACCATGGCCCGTGCGGCGGACGTGTTCCGTCAGGCCGCTGCCGACCGTGCCGAGGCCGACCAGCGCGCCGCCGAAGAGCAGCGCGTGGTGACGAGCGCCGTGGGCGAGGGGCTCGACGCCCTGACGCGCGGCGATCTCACGGCCGAGATCGCAGTGCCGTTCCCGGCGGGCTATGCTGCGCTGAAGGACAACTTCAACGCCGCTCTGGGCGAGCTGCGCCGCATGATCGGTGCCGTCGCGCTCAGCGCCGGGGGTATCCGTTCGGGCTCGATGGAAATCGCGCAGGCATCGGAAGACCTTGCCCGTCGCACCGAAGCCAATGCCGCCAGCCTGGAAGAGACGTCGGCCGCGCTCGTGCAGATCGACCAGCGGCTCAAGGCTTCGGCCACCGCCGCATCGCAGACGGTCCGCCGTGCCGACGAGGCGCTCACCACTGTCTCCAGCGGCCGCGCGGTTGCCGGTGAGGCCGTCGCGGCGATGGACCGTGTGAGCGACAGCGCCAAGGGCATCGACCAGGTGATCGAAGGCGTCGACAAGATCGCCTTCCAGACCCGCGTGCTCGCCATGAACGCGGCGGTCGAGGCAGGCCGTGCGGGTGATGCCGGTCGCGGGTTCGCCGTGGTGGCCGATCTCGTCTCGGCGCTTGCGATGCGGGCCGAGGAAGAGGCCAAGCGCGCGCGTGACCAGCTTACGGTGACGCAGACCGATATCGTCACCGCCGTGAACGCGGTGCAGCGCGTGGACGGTGCGTTCGAGAACATCTCGGGCGGCGTCGGCGAAGTGCACAAGCTGCTCGGCCAGATGGCGGAGGACAATCAGGCCCAGTCCACCGCGATCAGCCAGATCAGCGTGGCGGTTTCGACCATGGACCATTCGACCCAGCAGAACGCGGCCATGGTGGAGGAAACCTCCGCCGCCGCGCGCAACCTGACGACCGAGGCGGTTTCGCTCAACGATCAGGCGGCGCGTTTCGATACCGGCGAGATGCGCGGTTCGGCGCGGCTGGCTTCGGTGGCCTGACGGTTGCCGGTCCAGCCTTCGGGTAAAGCAAAGGCCCGCGGATCACGCCGATCCGCGGGCCTTTTCGTATAGGCCTCGCGGCGTTCCACCCCTTTACATCCACCGGTCTTCGTCGCCCCGGCGAAGGCGGGGGCCCCGCTTTTCTTTTTAAGCACGCAGAGACGCGGAGACGCAGAGGGGCGATTGCTGCACCGTCTCTCTGCGTCTCCACGTCTGCGCGTGAACTCAAGAAAAAGCAGGGCCCCCGCATTCGCGAGGGCGACGGAGTGTTTGGGTGTGAGGGGAGTGGACGGAACGGGCCTGACGGGCTGATTGGGCAGAGCGAGCGGAACAGGCGGAGCGGGCTTACTCTCCCGGCCGGTACGTACGGGTCGTGTGCCCGGCCAGATCCTCGGGATAGAAATAGATCGGCCGCAGCGCACCATCGGCATAGCGCTGCGCCTGATCCTTGAAGTGCGCAGAGGTCGGATCGCCGCTCTGTCCTCCGGCGCTCACGGCCCATGCCCGCACTTTGGGTCCGAACTCGACCACGGCGACGAAGCTGTTGCCGCTGGTGCCGTAATACTTCTTCGTGTTCGGATAAGGCTTCGCGCCGAACGAGGCGAGCGAGCCCCAGAGCGCCGAGGTGAAGGGCACCGAAATGCTGCTCTTGGCATCGTCGAAGTGCGGCGTGATCGCACCGTCGAGCCGCTGGAAGCGATTGACCTCGCCCCACGGCACCTGCCAGCCGCCGAAGTCGCGCGTCAGCCGGTCCGTCGCCTCCGAAAGCGCGGTCAGTCGCTGGTCAGACGTGGTACGCTTGGCGATGTAGTCCGGCAGGTTCAGCCGTGCCCTCTTGGCATCGGCGCCGAACTTGCCGCCCAGCGTATCGCCCCAGAACACCGCCAGCGTGGTTTCCTTCGAGCCATAGCCCCAGCGGCAATCCCAGCTCCGCAACAGCGCCATCGGCGCGGCGAGCTTGGCTTTCAGCGGATCGGCGGCGGGCAGGGCGTCGTAGTCTGCGGCAAGCTGCGGCAGCAGCACCGCGAAAGCGGGCAGGTGGCTGTCGTAAGCCGCCGCGATCAGGCGTTCGGGCGTGAAGTCGTGCTTGCCGGTGAGCACTTCGTCGGCATGGACGCCGCGATAGTTGCCGCCCACCTGATCCATGTAGCGCGGGAAATCGGCGGCCTTGGGGCTGTCCGGCCCGGCGGCGTCCCAGGGCCAGTCATTGGTGTTGTGGACCCAGCCGACTTTGGGATTGAGCACGTTGGGCAGCGTGTCGATCGCGTGCAGGCCCTTCCAGTCGGTGGCCGGATCGGCGCCGTCGACCGGATCGCGGTAGTCGAAGCGATCGTCGCGCACTGGCACGAATTGCGGGTGGAGATAGGCGATCTCGCCCCGGGCATCGGCCAGGATCGTGTCGTTCGAGGAATTGGCCCGCGCGCCCGCGACCGTGATGAAGGAGGCAAGGTCGCTCGTCTTGGTGCGCAGCCAGCTCTGTTGGAGCGCGGGGATCGGCTTCCACATCAGCGCCTCGGCAATCCACTTGCCGCCGTCCTCGGCCACGATGGGGCCGTGGTGCGTGCGGTAGGTGGTGAACTGGCGCTCGCCCATGGTGCCGTCGGGGCGGCGGAACGAGACGGTCACCTCGCGCGTCGTCAGCGGGCGCAGTCCGCTGCCGTAGTGATAGACGGGCTTGCCGCCGCGCGTGTCCACCGTCTCCGCGAACTGGTCGATATTGTCGACGGTGGAGGACGTATGCATCCAGCCGATCTTCGGGTTGAAGCCCTGATAGATGAAGAACTGGCCCCAGGTCGACGCGCCATACGTGTTGAGCCCGGCATCGCTGGTCATCTGCAATTCGGCGCGGAAGTAGAAGCTGGTGTGCGGGTTGATCAGCAGCAGGGCATGGCCGTTCGCGGTGTTGACGGGCGCGATGGCGATGCCGTTCGATCCGCTCGGTTCTTTCACCAGCGCGCCGGTTTCCAGCGCGGTGGGCGGAATGCGGCGGTGTTCGTAAAAGCTCTGGAGCTTGGTCAGCGAGATCTGCTCGATGTCGCCGCCGATCGAACCCTCGGTGAAGGAGAGGGCCATCCACGGCTCGAACCGCGTGAGCAGCTTGGGCTTCACGTCGGGATGCGTGGCGAGGTAGAAATTGAGCCCGTCCGCCCAGCTGTTCATCAGCGTGCGCAGCCATGGCGGGCTCTCGCGATATTGCGCCTTCAGTTCCTCGGGATCGACGAAGAGGCGCTGGCGCAAGTCCTGCCAGATCGCGCTTTCGCCATCGGCTTCCGCCGTGCGGCCGAGCGCGGTGAGGTAATTGGCCTCTACCCTCGGGAAATCGTCTTCGGCCTGCGTATAGATCGCGCCGAACACGGTGTCGGCATCGCTGCGGCCGTGAACATGGGCAATGCCCCAGTCGTCGCGGGTGATCGTGACCCGGGCCGCCTCTGCCTTCCAGCGGGCCAGTTCGGCCGGCGTTGCCGCATGGGCGGCCGGCGGAGCGGCAAGCGCGGTAAGGAAAGTGCCGGCGGCGAGAGCCTTGCGAACAGGAGATAAATTGCGCTGCATCGCCCTCAGCTATCGCCCGAGGCGCCGCCGGGCAAGGTCCATCGGACCGGCCCGGCGGAGCAAGGCAATCGGCCTATTCAGCGGCTTCGACTTCGCGGTCCCAGTCGTGCTGGACGGGGTAGGTGGAAATGCGCTCGTCGGGCAATTCGGGGCTGCGAATGCTGCCGAGGAAGCGCTCGACCTGGCTCTTGAGGATCGCCGCCTGAAGCTGAAGCTCGGTCGAGGAGGAGAGCACTTGCGAGGCGGCGGCACCCGTCGCCAGCGAGGTTTCGCGCACGTCTTCCACGCGCCCGGTAACATCGTCGGTGCTGCGCGCGGCAAGGTCGATGCTGCGGGCAAGATCCTGCCCGGCAACCGACTGCTGATCGACCGCGGCGGCAATCGAGACCGAGGTGGCCTCAAGCTGGGCCACGTCCTCGGCAATGGCGCGCAGGGCCTCGACGCTACCGGTGGTGGATGCCTGGATCTCGCCGATCTGCGCGGCCACTTCGTCGGTCGCCTTGCTGGTCTGGGCGGCCAGTTCCTTGACCTCTGCGGCGACGACCGCGAAGCCGCGACCAGCCTCGCCCCCGCGTGCCGCCTCGATCGAGGCATTGAGCGCCAGCAGGTTGGTGCGCTGGGCGATGGAGTGGATCAGCTTGACGATCTGGCCCACCTGTTCGGCCGACACCGCCAGTTTGGCGATCGTGGCATCGGCATTGGCGGTGGTTTCGCTGGCCTGACGGGCCAGTTCGGCCGAAGTCGCGGCCTGACGGCTGATTTCGTGGATCGACATGGCGAATTCGTCGCTGGCGGCAGCGGCGGCGGTCACCCCGGCCGACGCTTCGCCCATCGCGGTCGAGACTTCGCTGGTGCGTGTGGCGGCATGTTCGGCGGACTTGGCCATCGAGGTCGCGGTCGACTGAAGCTGGCTGGAGGCCGAGGCGACGCCGCTGACGATCTCGCCCACGCTCTGTTCGAACTTCTCGGCAAGATCGAGGACGATCTTCTTGCGCTGGTCGCGCATGGCGTCGCGGCCACGGCGCAGTTCTTCCTGTCGCTCGATCTCGGCCTCGGCGGCGGCGGCGGCTTCCTGCCGCAGCTTGTCGAGCCGCAGATACCCGCGCCGGAAGGTTTCGAGCGAGCGGGCCATGTCGCCGATCTCGTTGACCTGATCGGTGCCGGGCACGACGATATCGCGGTCACCCTCGGCCAGCTTGACCATGGCATCGGCCATGTCGGCCAGCGGGCCAGTGATGCCGCGCCGGGTGACCAGGAGCGCGAAGATGCCATTGAGCGCGGCCAGCAGGGCGAGGACCAGCATGGTGACTTCGGTCCAGCCGATGAAGCTGTCACGGCTCTGCTCGATGGATTCGGTGCGCTGGGTCAGCACGTCCTTGATCTGCGCGACCTGGCCCGAGATCTGGGTCATCGCCACGGAGGGATCGGTGCCGGTTGGGCCCGAGGAAAGCTGCGCGTCGAAGGCAGTGAGCGTGGGCGTCAGGCGGTCGAACAGCAGGTCCACGCCGGGATCGACATTGTCGAGCGCCACGCGCGCCTTGCCGAGCTTGTCGGCGGCCGAGGCGACGAGCGCCCGGGTGGCATTGGCATGGGCGGCATCGAGGCCGTGCCCTGAATCACCGCCTGTATCGCCTGCTGCGCGCGCCGCATCGAGCTGCTGCATGGCCTGCGCGATATCGCTCCAGGCATCGGCGGCACCGAGCGCGGAGCTGTGGAGCTTGGCGGTCAGCGTGGCGTCGCCCTGAACCTTGCTCAGCGCGACGCAGGCAACGCCCGCGATCGTCACCGACATGACCAGGAAAATGCAGATGATAATGCGGATCTTGGTGACGATGGACCGGCGCCAGAACCAGTCGCGCTTCGATGCGGAAGCCATGTCGGTCATTGCACTCTTCCCCCCTGCAAACCTTGGCTGAACAACCTTGGCGAGCGATGATGCAGAGGCCTACGAAATTACGCTTAAATAAGGCTTAAACGGAGTGACGGCGCTTCAGGCGATAGCGGCTGGCGCGACGGCGGCGCGGCGCGGTTTTGCGGGCTTTGCATGGCGGAAGAATCCGGGGGCGCCGCGTTCTGGGGAGAGCCGGTCGGTCAGGCCCAGCGTGGTCTCTCCAGCGCCGAGCATCAGCCAGCCGTCGGGCGCCAGCGCGGAGGCGACGCGGGCAAAGGCGCGCTCCCGCGTGGCGGCATCGAAATAGAGCAGGACATTACGGCACAGCACGATGTCGAACGTGGGCATCTGGCCGCCGGGCAGGGCGGGCAGCGGATCGAGCAGGTTGTGCTCCTCGAAACGAATCATCCGGCGCAGCCGTTCGCGCACGCGCCAGCCTTGCGGCGTTTCCTCGAACCAGCGCATCATCTCGCCCATGGCGAGGCCGCGCTGGATCTGGAACGGCGTGTAGCAGCCCTTGCGCGCGATCTCGATCACCGAGCCGGAGACGTCTGTGCCGAGGATCGAGATGGTCCAGCCCGCCCAGCGCGCTTCCTGAGAGGCGAAGAGCATCGCCAGCGTCAGCGCCTCCTGCCCGGTCGAGCATCCGACCGACCAGATCGTCAGTGAGCGGCTTTCCGCCCGGGTTTCGGCCAAAGTGGGCAGGACATGCCCGACGAGATGGTCGAACAGCGCGCGGTCGCGGAAGAAATAGGTTTCGTTGTTGAGCAGGGCCTCGACCATCTGGCGCGCCAGCACGGATTGCCGCGTGGGCGAAAACATGGCGACAAGCTGGTCGATGCTGTCGATGCCATATTCGCGGCACAGGCCTGAGAGCGCCGTGCCGATCCGCCAGCGGCGATTGTCGGGCAGCTCCTGCCCGGTGCGCGCCCGCAGAAGTTCGGCCAGCAGGCGTTCGGAGGCGAGACTCACTTGCACGGCGTGGCTCCAATTCCGGCGATCACGCGCTGGGCAAGCTGTTCGGGCGGCAGGACGGCGCTGGCAAGCCCGGCCTCAGCTACCGCGCGCGGCATGCCCCAGACGGCCGAGCTGGCCTCGTCCTGCGCAAGGATTGTGCCTCCGGCCGCGACGATGCGGGCCGCGCCAAGGGCTCCGTCGCGCCCCATGCCCGAGAGCACGACGCCCAAAGTACGGTCGCCCATCTCCTCGGCGAGCGAGGCGAACATGGTGTCCAGCGAGGGCAGGCAGCCGCTCGGGGCAGGCGCGTGGTCGAGCCGGACGGTGAGCGTGTCTCCCCGGCGGCGGAAGGCCATGTGGGCAGCGCCGGGCGCGATCAGCACGCGGTCGGGCAGGAGCGGCATGTCCTCTTCGGCCAGCAGCGTCTCGCAGCCCGAGGCGGTGCGGATCTGGCGCGCGAAATAGGGAATGATCGCGGGCGGCAAGTGCTGGGTGATGACGACCGGCACGCCAAGCTGCCGGGGCAGCGCCGCAAACAGGCTGGCTAGCGCGTGAACGCCGCCGGTGGATGCGCCGATGGCAAGGATTTCGGCGGGTTGCCGCGCGGGATTGCCCGTTGGCGGACGCAGGCGCGGGGACGGCGCGGCCTCCCGGCCGACCGCTTCGCGCGTGGGGACGGCAGCAAGGCCGAGTTCGCGGATCTTGCCGAGCAGGAGGTCGCGGTAGTCTCCGTGGAATCCGCGTGCGACGGGCTTGGGCAGGGTATCGGCAGCGCCCAGTGCCAGCGCCGCCAGTGTATGCTCGGCGCCGTCGATGGTGAGCGAGGAGACCACCAGAATACGCGCGCCGCGTGCCCGCTCGATGATGCGGGGGAGTGCTTCCAGTCCGCCCATGCCGGGCATGTCGAGATCGAGCAGGATCACGTCGACCCGACTGGTGCGCAAGGTTTCCAACGCCGCTTCGGCATTGCTGGCAATACCGACGACCTCAAGCCCCTCGGCCCCTTCGACCATGCGCTTGAGCGCGGTGCGGGCCACCAGCGAATCGTCGATTATCATCAGTCGGACGGGCGGCAGCAGTGCCGCGCGGGCCCGATCGGAGCGCATGTCGCGTCGGCGCAGCGGGGATAGGGCCATCGAGGCAGCCTCGATGCGGCTCAGGCGACGCCGACGAGCTGAAGCTTCATGTGCAGGGTATCGTGGTCGAACGGCTTCATCACATATTCGTCGGCGCCCGCCTCGATGGCCGCCTGAATATGGGCGGCATCGCTTTCGGTGGTGCAGAACACGACCTTGGGTTGGTTGGCATGGCCGGTCTGGCGCAGGACGCGCAGGAATTCGATGCCGCTCATCACCGGCATGTTCCAGTCGAGCAGGATGACGTCGGGCATCGCGGCTTCGCAGCTCTGGATGGCTTGCTGCCCGTCGCAGGCCTCACTGACCATGAAGCCGAGGGCCTCCATCGACTGACGCGAGAACTTCCGGATCAACCGCGAGTCATCGACGATCAGGCAGGTTTTCATACGGTAGTTTCCTTATCCCAGAGCCCAACCCTAGTCGTTTTGCGTAACCATTTGCTTAAGCGGCCTCGACGGAGGGCGGGAAAGTGGCTTGCGGACCCGCGATCAGGGCCCCGACATCGGCCACCAGCAGCGGCCCCAGCGCGGTTTCGACAAGGCCGTGCGACATCGCTGCCCAATTGCCTTCCATTTGCGCGTTGATCGGTTGCGGCTCGTTCCACGCCTCCGTCACGTCCTCTACCTCGTCGAGCAGCAGGGCGTAGGCGTGACCTTCGTGCATGACCACGGCGGCGGGCGATCCGGCGCCGCCTTGGGCGCCGCGCGAACATTCGCCGAGATCGAGCGCGCGGCAGCCGTCGATCACGGTCAGCACCCGGCTGCGCAGACCCGAAAGTCCGGCAACATGGGCGGGGGCGCAAGGGACCGGAGTCATCACTTCAAGCGCGATGACCGATTGCACATCGCGCGAGCGCAGCGCGATCCGCCGCCCGGCCAGCGTGACGACGACGAGCAGTTCTCGATTGGACAGTTCCGACATGCTCAGGCCCTCCCGGCGTGGCGGCGCAAGGCGCCCATCAGCGCGGCCTGATCGTAGCGATAGATGCTGGAATCGCCCGGCTCCGGGTTTCCCGGTTCGGTGCGTAGGCGGATCACCTCGCGCGCCGGGCCATGGGGCGAGGCAGTGGACGCGCCGCCGCCATCGTGTGGCAGGATGGCAAGATCGGCCTCGTCCGGGGTGTCGGTCTCGACCACGCGGTAGCCTGCCGCCTCGACCATCGGGCGCACGAAGTTCTGGATCCACGCATCGTCGGCGGGAAGGCGGCAGACCGGCCGGACGATGCGCGACGGCGTGCGCGAATGGCGCGCGAACAGGCGGTAGGGCGCGACGACTTGCGTGGCCAGACCGTCGACCAGGACCACTGCATCCTCGTGCTCGGCGCCGCCTGCGGCAATGGCATCCGCATCGATCTCGCGGATTTCCAGCGCCTCGCGCACGGCATAGGCGATCTCGTTCTGTCCGTCGGCAAGCCGCAGCAGGCGCAGGACGCCATTGCCGTCCAGCGCCGTTTCGAGGGGCATGTCCTCGATCCCGGCGAGCGGCAGGATGCAATCGCGTATGACCACGAGGCGGCGGTCGCCCTCCATCGCGATCGCTTCGGGGCCGACTTCCTCCAGCCGGTCGAGCACGCCCATCGGCATGGCGCGGCGAATGCCGTCGAGCCCGGTGAAGAGCAGCACGCTGGTCGTGCGGCGTGGCTGGGCAGGGGCGTCCTCCAGCCGGTCGCGGCGTTCCAGCGCGTCGGTGCGCAGGCCGCCGGCGCGGGCGATGCCGCTCACTTCCAGCAGCAGGATCGGATGGCCGTCGTCGGTCAGCGTGGTACCGGCATAGAGGCCGGTGGCGATGATGGCAGGGGCTGCGGGCTTGATGACCAGTTCCTCGTGCCCGAAGACCTGATCGACGATCAGCGCGAAATGGCCGCCGCCCGCGTGCCGCAGCACGATCACTGGCCGCGCCGCGTCGTCGGAGAGGGGCTCGTCAGCCGCAACATGCAGCACTTGCGCGGCCATGAGGCAGGGCACGCGGTGCTCGCGGATACGGGCGAGCATGGCGCCGCCCACTTCGTCGATTTCCAGCGTGCCGTCGGCAAGGTGGATGATTTCCTCCACCGAACTGCGCGGGATCGCGAAGCGCTGGTTGCCGATGCCGACCGTCACGGCCGGAATGATGGTCAGCGTGAGCGGCACGCGCAGGGTCATGCGGGTGCCGAGGCCGGGCGTCGAATCGATCTCGATGGCGCCGCCGATCCGCTCGATATTTGCGCGCACCACGTCCATGCCGACGCCGCGTCCGGAAATCGCGGTGACCGTTTCGGCGGTGGACAGTCCCGGCTCGAAGATCAGTTCGAAGGCTTCGCTGCGCGACATGCGGGCGGCCTGCGCCTCGTCCACCAGACCGGCGATCACGGCCTTTTCGAGCAGGCGCGTCTCGTCGATCCCGCGCCCGTCGTCGACGATGTCGATCAGGATCTTGTTGCCCGACTGGCGCGCCGAAACGGAGAGCCGCCCGATCTCGCTCTTGCCGGCAAGGCGCCGCAGCGGCGCGTGCTCGATGCCGTGGTCGATGGCGTTGCGGACGATGTGGGTGAGGGGATCGCGGATGATCTCGACCATCTCGCGGTCAAGCTCCACCTCGTTGCCGGCGATGTCCACGTGCGCCTGCTTGCCGAGTTCGGCGGCAAGGTCGCGCACCATGCGGGGCAGTCCGGAAAACAGGCTCTCGATCCGCTGCATGCGGGTGCGGGTCATCGCCTCGCGCACTTCGGCGATAATCGCGGAAAGGCGCTCGAACGGTTCGTGGACTTGCGGTTCGACCGCGCCTTCGCGCAGGCGGCGGGCCAGTTCGTTGCGGGCCAGCACCATGTCGGAAACGCCGCTCATCACTTTGTCGAGCAGTTCGACGGGGATGCGGATCGATCGCTGCGGCTGGGCAGTACGGGGGCCTGATATTGGCGGAGGGGTAGCCGGAACCAGCGTGACGACCGGCGCGGCCGCCGGTTCGAGCGCGGCCTTCAGCGCCTCGTCGCCGCCTTCGGGGAAAGTCTCGCCCGCCTCGATGGCGTCGACCATGTCGCCGATCCGGTCCACCACCGCCAGCACCGCGCTGACCAGAGCGGCATCGGCGCTGCGGCGACCTGCGCGGACATCGGCCAGCGCATCCTCGGCGGCGTGGCTGAGCGCTTCGAGACGCGGCAGGTCCACGAAGCCGCAATTGCCCTTCACGGTGTGGACGAAGCGGAAAATCGAATCGAGCCGCGCGCGGTCGCCCGGATTTTCCTCCCAGGAAATCAGTTCGCCGCCCAGCGCCTCCAGCATTTCGCGGGTTTCGACGACGAAGTCTTCGAGCAGTTCGTCCATAAGGGCCCCCAATTCCCGGGGCTTATGCGGCCGAATAAATTAACCAAGAGTATAGGCCCGTCGATCTCGTGCCCCGCGGAAACCGGGATCGGCACCCTCACGCGGCCGGTCGTGCGCGGAAGATTGGTAAAATTTCCTTTTCAGCAAGGATTTCCCCCTAGCCTGTCGGCCAAGCGAGGGAGACCGTGCTTTGATCGAGATCGAAGTCCAGAACGAGACACGTCAGACGCAGGAGACCGTCCGGTTTGCCGCCGTGCCCCGCATCGGCGAGGGCGTGCGGCTTCAGGATCCCGACGGATTCTGGGTGTCCTATGACGTTGTCGACCTGTGGTACCAGAAGGCCGAATTCGGCGAGATCTGGATGCCCTATATCCATGTGCGGATGACGCCTTCGGAGATTTCCGCCGAATCGCTGCCCCGGCCTCAGCCGGTGGCCGAGGACAAGGAGGAAGTCATCGAGACCGCCAAGAAGGTCGCCCGGATCCTCCAGGCCAACGAGAACGCGTGAGCAAGGGAGTAAGTATCATTCTTGAGGGTCTGATCAAGCGCACCCCGGCGCCCGCCCGCCGCGAGGACGAAACACCTGCCCCGCAGGCCGCCGCCGCTGCTGTGCCCGAGGCGCCGCGTGGTCGTCGCGGCCTGATCGTCGACGATTCGCGGGTGATCCGGAAAGTCTCGCGCCGTATCCTTGAGGCGCTCGGCTACACCGTGACCGAGGCCGAGAATGGCGAGGAAGCGCTGAGCAAGTGCATGGCGGCGATGCCGGACCTGATCCTGCTCGACTGGAACATGCCGCTGATGGGCGGGCTGGAATTCGTCACCGCGCTGCGCGGGATGCAGGGCGCCCACCGGCCGAAGGTGGTGTTCTGTACCACCAACTCGGAGAACGGCGATATCCGCAAGGGGATCGAGGCGGGTGCCGACGAATACGTCATCAAGCCGTTCGATCACCATACGTTGCACATGAAGCTGCAAGGCATCGGCGCGGCCTGATATTTTGATGGCCTGAGTCTAAATGCGGGCGGCGATCAGGTAAGGCAGACTTAACGGCGCGTTGGTCGCCGGACTAACTGAGATCGCCATCCCAAACCCCGTCATCCCCGCGAAGGCGGGGATCCCGCTTCTTCTTTTAAGCACGCAGAGAGAACGGCGGATTGCTGCACGGTCTCTGTATGTCTCCGCGTCTCTGCGTGAACTCAACAAAAGCGGGGGCCCGCCTTCGCGGGGGCGACGAGGTGTTGGGGTGGCCTCGTGGGGGGCAGTCAGCGTCCGCAGGTTAGCCCGTTGCTTGCAAGGCCGTGCCGGTTCGCACCGTGACCTCGTTGCCGTTCGGTGCGGTCGTCCTCGGCTGAGGCGCCGATGACGGAACCGACAAGCGATAGCCGTAACGCGAAAGATCGTGCGCGGTCATGCGCTGAAGTTGGAGGTTGCTCTCCGCATAGCGGTCGCCGGTGACATCCTCGATCTGGCGCTTGAGGCGCCGACGCAGGGGAGCATCGATCAGCCGCGTGGGCTCGAACAGCGGGCGCATCCGGCGATACCAGCGGTCGAACGGATTGAACGCGATCGGCGCGTGCGGGGAGAGCTGGTTGCGGTAGATCAGCCCGTTGAGATGGCGCCGCAGCAGCTGCATCATCAGCGGCATGCTGGCATTGGCCATGTCGCCGAAGATGTCAGCCTCGATCCGGGCGGTCGACTGGCCGCAGAAACGCGCGATCTCCACCGCAATGCGCCAGGATTCGCCGCGCAGCGCTTCGTAGGGGATGACGAGCACGTTCTCCGAACCGAACAGTGTCCGGTAATATTCGATCAGCGGGACATAGGCGAAGCTGCGCAAGTCGAATTCCGGCTTGCGGAACAGCTTGGGCTGGATCGGCCGCGTCAGCCGCCGGAACGACAGCGATCCGCCGTCGGTAATATACTGAAGATAGTAGGAATAGAGCATCGAACGCTGTTCGCGCACGAAGACCAGGATTCGGGCATCGGGAAGGCAGGTCTTGACGCGGTCCGCGATCATCCGCGCGTCGAACCCGCCCGATCCGGGATAGCCTGAGAGACGCTCGTGCGAGAGCACCAGCGTGCGGCCGCGCGTGCGAGCTTCGTAGGCAAGGCGGTGATAGGCCTCGATCACCTTGGGCTCCATCTCGTCGAAGGCGCCGTAGCGGATGAAGTCGGCCTGAAGGCGGACGCGGTCCCGGCCGGGGCGTTCGTAGCCTAGGTCTGAGCGGGCGAAAAGCGTGCGCTGGAGCAGCGTGGAGGCGGTCTTGTGAAAGCCGATATGAACAAGCGGTTGAATCGACTGTTGGGACAACGCGGGGATCTCCATGCCTCGGCGGGAACGGTTGCCTTTTGGGGGGATCTCTGTGCCCGACCGGCCCGGTTAGCTTCCTGAATGCAAGTCGAATGTTCGGTTTTTGCCCGATTCCGGTCAATTGCCATGAATCGCCCGCTGGCACCCCTTAAGTCTAGGCTGAGCCGTGGCGCACTACCATCGCGGCCCCGGTTGTGGGCGGGGTACGCCCAATGGGCTGGCGCTCCGACCCCAATGACACGTCCGGGATCGCCATAGGGGTGATTGCCCGGGGCGGGTTCCCCCAGCACCCTTCGTCACCCAGCACCCCTTTGCGGAGGGCCTGCGCGCCGAACGGCGGAAGGGAGCCAGTCTGTGAACGAACATGAAAAGGTGCGAGGTGGCGGCCGCGATCCGGTGCTCGTGACCGGGGCGGCCGGCTTCATCGGCCATGCCACCGCGCATCGCCTGCTGGCCCGGGGCGAGCGGGTGATCGGGATCGACGTGGTCAACGCTTACTACGATCCCGCGCTGAAGGAAGCGCGCCTCGCGACGTTCGAGGGGCATCCCGACTTCATGTTCCACCGCATGGACATCGCCGATGCCGAGGGACTGGCAGCGCTGGTTCGGCACGAGGGCGTGCGCAGGGTCGTGCATCTCGCGGCGCAGGCGGGGGTGCGCTACAGCATCGAGCATCCTTTCGCCTATCAGCATTCCAATCTGGCCGGGCATCTCTCGGTGCTGGAGGCGTGCCGCCATGCGCCGGATTTCGAACACCTGGTCTATGCCTCGTCCAGTTCGGTCTACGGCGACCGGCCGCTGGCAGGCAGTGGGTTTACCGAGGACGATCCCACGGTAAGCCCAGTCTCGCTCTACGCCGCCACCAAGCGTTCGTGCGAGCTGATGAGCCATGCCTATGCCGGGCTCTATCACTTCGCGCAGACGGGGCTGCGGTTCTTCACGGTCTATGGGCCATGGGGACGGCCGGACATGGCCTATTTCAGCTTCACCGGAAATATCCTCTCCGGTCAGCCGATCGAGGTCTATGGCGAGGGCCGGATGGCGCGCGATTTCACCTATATCGACGATATCGTCGACGGGGTGCTCGGTGCGCTCGACAACCCGCCGGGCGGGGGAATGTACGATCCGCTGCACCGCGTGCTCAACATCGGGGACAGTCGCCCGGTCGGCCTGATGGACATGATCGCCGCACTCGAAGCGGCGCTCGGGCGTGAGGCGGTGAAGGTCATGCGCCCGATGCAGCCGGGCGACGTGACCGCCACTTATGCCGACGTCAGCCGCCTGAACGCGCTTACCGGCTATCACCCGCGCGTCATGCTGGAAGAAGGGCTCCAGCGCTTCGCGGATTGGTATCGCGTGTTCTACGGGTGCGAGACCGAGGCGGCATCCCAGGCGGCCGAGTGAGCCCGGCGGATCGCGTCGTGGCCCTGCGCGGCGAACTGGCCACGCTCGCACGGTTCGTGCTGGTGGGCGCGGCCAATACCGCGATCGGCTATGGCCTCATCCTGTGCTGGCTGTTCGCCGGGCTGGGGGATTACGGCGCCAATGTGCTGGGCTTCGCGATGGGCTTGCCGATTTCCTATCTTATGCACCGCAGCCTGACGTTCCGCGCTCGCCACCGTCCGAGCCGGGCGGAGATGGTGCGTTATGTGCTGGCGTTCCTGACGGCCTATGGCGCCAATCTTGGCGTGATCGCGCTGGGGAGGGCAGCGGGTCTGGGCGGCACTGCGCTGCTTCAGGGCTTGGCCGTCTGCACTTATGCCGCGCTGCTCTTCGTGCTGACCCGCCTTATCGTGTTTCCCGCGCGACGAGCGTGACCACGTCGGGAAAGTTGAGCCGGGTCTCGACGATCGGGCTGGATGCGTTCTTGGCCTGAAGGAACAGGCGCCCGACATATTCGCCCAGGATCCCCATGAAGATCGAATTGATGGAGATCGACATCAGCAGCAGGATCGTCGTCGTCGCGAAGCCGGCGGGCCAATGCTGTCCCAGCACGATCCGGCCGATCAGATAGACGAACGTCAGCAGCAGCGACAGCACGCCGATCATGATCCCGGAGATCGAGGCGATCCGCAGCGGCAGCAGCGAGTGGTTGAGCACGCCGTCCACCGCCAGCGAAATCATCGATTTCAGCGGAAACTTGCTTTCCCCCGCCGTCCGGTCCGCACGGTCGTACTCCAGCCCGATCTGCGAGAAACCCATCGCGCTGATGAGGCCGCGCAAATAGGGCGAGGCATCGTCCACCTTGTGCAGCTCGACCAGGATGCGCCGGTCGCAAAGGCGGAACTCGCCAGCGTTGACCGGCAGGTCGTCGTCGCTGATCCAGGTGATGAAGTGGTAGAACGCGCGCCGGGCCGTCGCCACCACGAAGCTGTCCTGCAGGCTGCGGCGGATGCCGTAGACGACCTGATGGCCCAGCCGCCAATGCTGGAGCATGTCGGGGATCAGTTCGGGCGGGTCCTGAAGATCACAATCGAGCTGGATCGAGCAAGCACCGCTGGCTGCCTTGTAGGCACAGAGCAGTGAGCGCTGGTAGCCATAGTTGCGTGAGAACCGGATGACCTTGAGCGCCGGGTCCCTTCGGGCAAGCTCTTCCAGCAGTTCGAAAGTCCGGTCGGTCGAATGGTTGTCGGTGACGATGATCTCGTAGCTGTACTCTGGCAGTCTCTCGAAAACGCGCACCACTGCCTCGTAGCAACGAACCACGGTCAGCTCTTCGTTGAAGGCCGGTATCAGGATCGAGACAAGGGTTTTGGGCTCTGCGTTCACTGCCGTCACCCCGCCATGCTGCGCATGAGTTGCTCGGCCGCGATGGTCTGGCGCAGCCCTTCCTCAAGCCCGATCCGTCGCTCCCATCCAAAGCGCACGCGTGCCCGTTCGGTGGTGCTGCGCATTTCGACCGGGCTGTCGCCGGGAAGCGGGTCCAGCCTGGTGACGAGAGCGGGGTCGCAGCCGGTCATGGCGACGATCCGGTCGGCCACTTCGCCCATGGTCGGTGCCTCGCCCGAGGCGACATTGACGAGCGTGCAATCACCGGAGGCAAGCTCGGCAATCTGGAGCAGGGCGTCGACGACATCCGCAACGTGCAGCAGGTCGCGCCGGTCGCCGGGACGCCGGACAGTGATGGGGCGACCCGTAATCGCTGCGTCGATCAGCGCGGGGACAAGGAATTCGCGCGATTGGCCGGGGCCGTAGCACAGCGCCAGTCTGGCGGTGATAACCGGGAACGGCACGGTGGGGGCCAGCATCGCAAGATACTGCGCGGTGGCCAGCATCCCGGCGCCATAGGGTGAGAGCGGGTGGGGGCGGCTGGCCTCGCCATAGGGCAGATCAGCGTCGCCGTATTCGGCGATGGTCCCGGTGCGGACGACGACCGAAGGGGGCGCGGAAAGGTCCGCCAGCGCTTCCACAAGGTTGAGCGTGGGTTCGATATAGAAGGCGATGGCCGCGCGGGCCCGCTCGAAGCTCGGTTCGGGGGGCAGGCGGGTTTCGGCGGCCAGGTGGAATACGCGCTCTGGCGCGATCGCCGCGATTTGCGCGCGCGTGGCCTCACGGTCGCGCAAGTCGGAGGTGTGGATCGTAAGGTTTCCAGCGATCGCGGATAGCCGCGCCAGCGACGTCGTCGGGCGGACGAGGACGTGGACTTCGTCCCCTTCCGCAAGAAGGCGCGCGGACAGGTGCGAGCCGATGAAGCCGGCTGCTCCTGTCACCAGCGAGACTGACTTGCGCACCACGATTCCTGTTCCCTTCGGCCCGGCCTTCCGGGCAGTCTGTGCTTTTCCGTCAGGCCGCTGTCCCCGGCAGCGGCATTTTGGGCGAATACTCAGGCATTGGCGGTCTCGAAGCGGGAGGACGCGGGCAGCGATGCAACGAAGGCCTCGAAACTTTCATGCATGTACTGGATGTGGGCTTCGGTCAGGCCGTGGTGGCAGGCGAGCAGGATGCCGCCCCTCATGACCGCATCGGCCACCGGATAGCCTTCGGGCGATACGCGCGCGGGCACGCCCTGCATGGCCGGCTGGCGCAGGATATTGCCGGTGAACACCGGGCGCGTCTGGATATCGCGCTGCTCCAGCCAGATCTGCATCTGCGTGCGGGTGAAAGGCGCATCCTCGCGAATGGTCAGCGGGAAGGCGAGCCAGCCGGTGCGCGAATCCGGCAATTGGCGGGGCAGCACGAACCATTCCTCGTAAGCCTTGAAGAACGCGTACTGGCGCTGGAAGTGACGCTCGCGCGCGGCGATGTTGGCCTGGAGCTTGGTGAGCTGGACCAACCCGAAGGCGGCGCCCATCTCCGAAGGCTCGACGTTGAAACCCAGTTCGTCGAACAGGAACTTGGCGTCGTAGTCGATACCGTCGAGTGCGACGTTGAAGCGCGTGTCGATGCTCTCGGAATCGACATGGAGCGAACTTGTCCGCCCCCACGAACGCAGCAGCAGCGCGCGCCGGGCAAGGTCCTCGTCCGAGACGCAGAGCATGCCGCCGTTGCCCGCCGCATTGATGACATGCGACCCGTAGAAGCTGGTGGTGGAAATGTGCGAGCGTGTCCCCGTGCTGGTTCCGCGCAAAGTGGCGCCCAATGTATCGGCGCTGTCTTCCACGATCATCAGGCCATGCCGGTCGGCAATGTCGCGAATGCGGTCCCAGTCGAGCAGGTTGCCGATCAGCGATGGGATCATCACCGCGCGGGTGTTCGGCCCGATCATCGCTTCGATCTTGTCGACATCGATATTGTAGGTGCCCACGGCGGAATCGACGAAAGCGGGAATCAGCCGTGACCGCACGATGGGCGCCACCGTCGTCGCGAACGTGAGGGCAGGGGTCACGACCTCGCTGCCTTCTGGCAGGTTCAGCAGTTCGATCGCGAGGTAGTTCGCGGAGGAGCCGGAATTGACCATGATCCCGTGGTCCTTGGCGAAGAGCGCGGAGACCTGCTCCTCCATGGCGCGCACTTTCGGGCCCATCTGCGTCGATGTTCGCAGGACTTCGAGGACGGCGGCGATCTCTTCCTCGCCGTGGACGGTCTGGCCGTAATTCACGCGCATGCTGCCGTTGCCCCCTCGAACGATTGGGTGTCTGCGGTTGCGTTGAAATAGTGGGCGATCTGCGCCTCGCTGATGGCGCGCATCGCGGCATGGCCGCGCGTTGCGGTGCGGTACCACTCGGCGGTCAGGGCCACCGCATCTTCGGTCGAAAGGCGGGGCCGCCAGCCGAGGCGCGCGCGCGCCTTGCTGGAATCGAGCGTGAGCATCCCTGCCTCGTGCGGATCGTCCGGCCGCTTGCCGAAGGCGATCTGCGCGACACCGGAGCCCCAGGCGTGCTGGAATCGGCGGGCGAGTGTCTCGACATCGATGAAGCCATCCGCGCTCGGGCCGAAGTTGAAAGCCTCGGCATAGCGCGGGGCATCGCTGCCCAGCAGCCTGGCGCCTATCATGAGGTAGCCCGTCACGGGCTCCAGCACGTGCTGCCACGGGCGTACGCTGGCCGGATTGCGGATCGTTACTGCCGTGCCCGCCATGGTCGCGCGCACCACGTCGGGCAGCAGCCGGTCGAGCGACATGTCGCCGCCGCCGATCACGTTGCCCGCCCGTGCGGTGGCGATCTGGCAGCCAGCGGGATCGCCAAAATACGAATGCCGGAACGCGGCGGCCACCAGTTCGGTGCAGCCTTTGGAGGCGCTGTAGGGGTCTGCGCCGCCCAGCGCGTCGGTCTCGCGATAGGGCCATGCCCACTCGCGGTTGTCGTAGCACTTGTCGCTGGTAACGACGACCACGCCGCGCGTAGAGGGTATGCGCCGCACCGCGTCGAGCACTATCGCCGTGCCGGTCACATTGGTGGCGAACGTTTCCACCGGGTCGGCATAGGAAGGCCGCACCAGCGCCTGCGCGGCAAGGTGAAACACCAGATCGGGTTCCAGCCCCTTGCAGGCCTCGCCATAGGCGCGGGCATCGCGAATGTCGGCAATGCGGTGGTCGACCAGCTCCCCGAGGTCGACCGAATGGAAGAAGTCAGGGCCTTGCGGGGGGCGGTGCAAGGCGATCCCGGCAACCTCGGCACCCAGTTTCCTGAGCAAGAGGCAAAGCCAGCCACCCTTGAATCCGGTATGGCCAGTCACCAGGATCCGCTTGCCGCGGTAAACCGCTGCAAGCGCCTGATCCAGAGTGCCCTCGTCAGGCATGTTGCAGTTTGGTCGGACCGTCGGTGGAAAGCACCGGCTGCCCGTTCTCGAAATCCATCCACGGCGGCAGCGCCTGCGTGCCCAGCTTGTCCAGTGTGTCGCGGTCACGCACGGTGTCCATCGGGTGCCAGAAGCCCTTGTGCTTGAAAGCCATGAGCTGGCCATCGTGAGCCAGGCGGGTGAGCGGCGCCTGTTCGAGCGGTTCCTCGTCACCCGTCAAATAGTCGAGCACGCCCGGCTCAAAGACGAAGAAGCCGCCGTTTATCCAGGTTTCGTACTTGATGACCTTCTCGGTGAATTCCACCACCTGGCCACCTTTTCCAGCGCATTCGCCCAATTCCAGATTGCCGAAACGCGCTGGCGGCTGGACCGCGGTAACGGTGGCCAGCCTGCCATGCGAGCGGTGGTATTCCAGCAGCGCGGTAATATCGATGTTGCCCACCCCGTCCGAGTAGGTGACCATGAATGTCTCGTTATCCAGCCACGAGCGGAGCCGCCTGAGCCGCCCCCCGGTCATCGTTGCCAGGCCGGTGTCCACCACCGAAACGCGCCAGTCGATCTTGGTGGTGGGGCGCAGGGCCATCTCGCCATTGCCGATGCCCACCGTGAAGTCGTTCGACATCAGGTGGAGCGCCTGAAAGAAACTCTTGATCGCCAAAGACTTGTATCCGCAAGCGACGATGAAGTCGTTGTGTCCCCAGTGGTCGTAGATATCCATGACATGGAGCATGATCGGCCGCCCGGCGACTTCCACCATCGGCTTGGGTATCCGAACGGTCTCTTCGGCAAGGCGCGAGCCCAGACCACCTGCGAGCAGAACGACTTTCATGACACGTTCTCCGGTCACGGAAATTTCTGGAGAAAATTCTCCGCTCGATGGCGCAAGGTTAAGGGCAGAGCGGGTTCCCGGCGAAGTGGGCATCGGGGGTAGGCAGCTATTGCCAGAAGGGGCCCAGCTTTAGCCAGCAAGGGCACCAAAGGGCTATTTATCCGCCATCATGGGAGGCCCGGGACGGCGGAAAAGCCGCAGCTGGCGGTGCTTTCCCTGCCCGGCAAACTCAATGTAGCCATGGGTGCGGGCATAGTCCGCGAAGGCCTGCTCAAGTGGCTCCTCGCCATCGACAAGGATCGCCGGCGGCGGGTCGGCATCAAGGAAGCCGGTGAGCTGCGTGGGCGAGGTGGTGGTGAAGTACGGGCGGTCGGCCGGGGGGAGCAGGTCCGCCACGCGGTAGACGAACTGACCGGCGGCGAATTCGCGGGGGACCGTGAACCCGCCTTCCAGCGCCATACCCGGGGACAGTGTGGCGGCGCGCTCGCCGCCCGAGAAACCGGCGTCGCGCGCCAGCTTGCGGATGTCGCGGTGGAGCGAGACGGTCTCCCATTGCGCCGGGCGGCCAAGCGCCGCGAAGCCGGGCCCCAGCCGCGAGACCGCGCAGAGCAGCGCGACCAGCGCCAGTGCCGCCAGCACCGCGTCGGCGGCGGTGCGGTCGGCAGGCTGGGTGCGCGCGCGCAGCAGCAGCAGCAGGAGCAGCAGGAACGGGATCGGCGGCACGAAATACTGCGGGAACGACGGCGTCGGCACGAAGGCGACGACGAAGCCCATCACTGCCAGCGACGCCGCGAGCACCACCGGCCAGGCGAAGGCCATCCGTACACCCTCGCGAAAGCTGCCGCGCGCCATGGGCAGGGCGATCAGAACCACGAAGCCGGTTATCGTCAGCAGAGTGCCGTTGGCGGCCCAGATATCCTCGGCCAGCAGGACTTTTTGCGCGATCCCGATGACTTTGGGCTCTGACGAATGCGCCCAGTAGGCGGCCTGCGCCTGCGTGAAATAGCGCATGGTGTGGGCGAAGAAGGATTGCGGATCGGCGGCCATGACCAGCAGCACCGGAAGCCCGGCGACCAGTCCTCCCACCGCCAACGGCAGCGTGCCCAGCATCAGCCGCCGCCCGAGCGTTCGCGAGGACGGTGCCAGCAGGGTCGCCAGTGCGAGGAACGGGGCCAGGAATACGTAATTGACCTTGAGCGCGATGGCGGCGGTCGTCAGGATCCCGGCAACAAGGCAGGAGAGCGCCGAGGGCCGCTCCGCATCCAGGCCGGAGATCAGGAAGCCGATCGACAGCAAGGCGAAGGGGATCGGCAGGAAATTGTTGGTCGCCAGCATGCCCGGCGATCCCAGCAGGAGCACATTGGTCATCAGCAGCACGGCGGGCGCGAAAAAGCCCCAGAATCCTGCCTTGGTCAGCCGCGCAAGAAACCACAGCGCGACCAGCGCCAGAACCCAGCCCGCCAGCACCAGCAGCCGTCCGGTCAACAGGAACCGCGCGGTGCCGAAAATCCAGTAGATGCTGCCCAACACCCACGGCAGCAGGGGCAGGTGGTTGTAGCCAAGGTCGCGGTAGATATCGCCGGTTCCCGACAGGGCCGAGACGGTGATGAACAGGTTCTCGTCACGCCCCATCGGATAGGACATCATCCGTCCGGCCAGGCTCACCAGCAGCAAGGCCAGCAGCGCCCAGCACATGACCGAAACGACCCCGCCCCGGGGCGCTGCGACTTGCGTTTCGTCCGACGTCATCGCGTCCCCCGTCATCGTTCGATCCGTTGCAATTCTCGCCGATTGCCCGGCCATGCCGTGAGCGCGATTAGGGCGTAATCACTCTGGATGACGACTGGCTCCCATGCGCATCTGCGGCGCATGATCCCTTCGCCAATAAAGGGTTAGACCGCATGATCGGATCCCGGCGCTGCGGGGCTTGCGGTACTCTGGGCAGATCAGAAGAAAGTACGCAGGCTCTCCTTGGTGCAAAATCTCGAACCGTTGCACGTTGCGATACTGGCTTCCGGGCTGGGGGCCGGAGGCGCGGAGCAGGTGATCGCTCAACTGGCGCGGCACTGGTGCGCGGCGGGCCATCGGGTTTCGGTGGTCACTTTCGATAGGCCGGGGGATGCCGTCTACCATCCGCTTCCCGCTGCGACGGGGCTGCACCGGCTTGGCGGGCGGGCCGGGACATGGGGTGTGCTTGGCCGGGTCTTTGCGCTGCGGCGCGTGCTGGCGGCGGAGCGGCCGGCGGTGCTGGTCTCCTTTCTTACCAAGAACAACCTGATCGCCGCGCTGGCGACATTGGGCACCGGCACGCGGCTGGTCTGTGCCGAGCGCAACAATCCCGAGCGGCAGGACGCGCATCCCTTGTGGAACCGCGCGTTGGACCTGCTCTACCGCCGCGCCGACGCCATCGTCTGCCAGACCGACGCGGTACGCCGCTGCTTTCCCGCGGCCGTGCGCCGCAAGCTGGTGACTATTCCCAACCCGGTCCCCACGCCGGATGTCTTTCCGACCGCCGATGACACGCGCCGGATCTGCGCGGTGGGGCGGCTCACGCAGCAGAAGGGGTTCGACGTCCTGCTGGGTGCCTTCGCACTCATCGCACCGCGCTTTCCCGGCTGGAGCCTGACGATCCACGGAGAGGGGCCCGACCGCGCCGCTCTGGAGGCGGCCGTGGCCGAACTCGGCCTTTCCGGTCGTGTAGAGTTGCCCGGCCTGAGCCCGGTGCCGCGCGGCTGGATCGCGGAGTGCGACGTGTTCGTGCTGTCCTCCCGCTACGAAGGCTTCCCCAATGTGCTGGGCGAGGCAATGGCGGCCGGCTTGCCGGTGATCGCCGCCAATTGCGATTTCGGCCCCGCTGAGATGGTCGAGACCGGCAAGACCGGCGTGCTTGTCGCGTCCGAAGATACCGAGGCACTGGCCGACGTGCTTGCCGAGATGATCGAGAACCGCGCCGCGCGCGAGCGGATGGGCCCTGCGGCGGTAGCGGCCATGGCGCGCTTCGCGCCGGAGCGGGTGCTGGCACGCTGGGACCAGTTGCTTGCCCGGGTCCTCGCAACCGGACGCAGGCCCGCCTCCGCACCACAGGCCGGGCGCAGCCCAAAACGCGAAGCGGGGTTGCCCTGATGACGCGGAGCACGGTGCGCATCCTGTTCACGTCGGCAGGGCGACGGGTCGAACTCACGCGCTGTTTTCGCCGTGCGGCCGAGGCGCTGGGGCTGCGCGCGGAGATCCACGCCTGCGACTTCTACCCCGACCTCAGCGCGGCGTGCCTTGATGCGGACCGTGCGTTTGCGGTGCCGCGCTGCACCGATCCCGCCTATGTCGAGCATCTGCTGGATCATTGCAGGCGCGAACGCATCGACCTGCTGGTGCCGACCATCGACACCGAACTGGAAGCGCTGGCCCTGACCCGCGATAGTTTCGCCGCAGCGGGGACGCGGGTCCACATCAGCGATCCCGAGACAGTGGCCATCGTGCGCGACAAGGCGCGGACCATCGCGGTGCTGGGCGAAGCGGGCGTGCCGGTGCCGCGCTCGGCCCCGGCGGAACACGTGCGCGTCGCGCCGGGCGAGTGGCGCTGGCCCGCCTTCGTCAAGCCCGTGGGCGGCAGCGCCAGTCGCGGTATCGGCGTGCTGGAAGGCCCGGAGGATATCGCGCTCGCCTATGCCGAACCGATGCTGGTGCAGGAACTGCTGCGCGGGCCCGAATATACCGTCAACATGTACATCGACGCGGCCGGGCGCATGCTCTCGGCGATCCCGCACCGGCGGCTCACGGTACGCGCGGGTGAGGTCGAGAAAGGCCGCACCACCCGCGATCCGCGCTTCGTTGCCATCGCGGCCGGGATCGCGGCCGCGTTGCCCGGCGCGCGCGGCGTGCTGTGCTTCCAGTTGATCGACGATCCCGATCGCGGCCCCAGCGTGTTCGAGATCAACGCGCGGTTCGGTGGCGGCTATCCGCTCGCCGACCATGCGGGCGGGCGCTATGCCGAAAGCCTGCTGGCGGGCTTTGCCGGGCTGCCCGAATGCGCCACCCAGGACTGGCGCGAGGACGTGACCATGCTGCGCTACGACGCGGCGGTATTCCATGGCTGAGGTGGTCCTGCGGGGAGACTGGGTGGTCGTCCTCGATCTGGACGACACGCTCTATCTGGAGCGGGACTTCGCATTGAGCGGCTTCGGTGTGGTCGGGCGCAGGCTGGAGGCCATGCACGGGATCACCGGCTTTGCGGAGGAATGCGCGCGGCTGCTCGAAGCGGGCGTGCGCGGTTCGATTTTCGACCGGGCGCTGGCTGCACTGGGCGCGGCGGATGCGGGAATAGCGGTGGCGGGTCTGGTCGAGGTCTATCGCGGACATCGGCCCCGGATCACACTGGCGCCCGATGCCGCGCGGCTGCTCGATCGGATCGACGGTCCGGCCTCGGCGCTCATCACCGATGGCCCGGCGCGGATGCAGGCTGCCAAAGTGGGCGCGCTGGGGCTGGGCGGACGGCTGGGCAGGCTGGTGCTGACCGGAATGCTGCCGCCGGGTTGCAGCAAGCCGCACGCCATGCCCTACCAGCTCGTAGAGCGATGGTCCGGCCAGTCGCCTTCCGAGCATGTCTATATCGCCGACAACAGCGCCAAGGATTTCATCACGCCGCGCGCGCGGGGATGGCAGACGGTGCAGATCCTGCGCGAAGGGCGGATCCACCATGGCGAGCCGCCGACTTCCGCCCATGCCGCCGATGTCGTGATCGATACGCTGGATGCGCTGATTTTCGAGCGTTCCGGCGTGCGCTCAGTCCGCGCCTGAGGCTAGCGCGACGGCGGGTTTCCGTCGCTCACCGCCCGCCATGACCCACAGCGTCAGCACAAGGATGCGCAAGTCCAGCAGCGGCGAGGCATTGTCCACGTACCACAAGTCCAGCGTGATCTTCTCGTCGAGCGAGAGCAGCGTATTGCCGTTGACTTGCGACCAGCCGGTCAGGCCGGGACGGACCCTGCCGCGCGCCTCTCCACGCGGGCCGAGCCCGGCGATGGTCTCCGGCAGCAGCGGACGCGGGCCGACGAAGGCCATGTCGCCCCGCGCCACGTTCCACAGCCCGGGCAGTTCGTCGAGCCGGCTGCGGCGCAGGAATCGCCCGAAGGCCGTCACGCGCACTTTGTCGGACAGCGGGCGGCCGTCGGGGCCGTTCGCCTCGCGCATGGAGCGCAGCTTGAACATGGTGAAGGATTGCCCGCCCAGCCCGGCGCGCGCTTGCCGGAACAGCACTGGCGAGCCCATCGAAAGGCGTACGCCCAGCGCCAGTCCGGCAATCAGCGGCAGGGCAGGGATCAGCAGGGCGGCGCCGAGCGCCCGGGTCATGAGACGTCGCATGGATCGCACTCTTCCCCGATGCGCTCAGACTTCGGACGGGCGCCAGGAATGGCCGCGGAAGAAGCGACGGATCCGAGCGGCCCAGGCCTCGCGGCCCGCGACTGACGAGGTGTAGTAGCTGGCCGAGTCCGCATAGAACTGCACGGAGTCGCCGTAGCGGCGGCGGGCATGTTCGGCGTAATCGACCTGATCGAAGATCACCCCGCCCACGCTGTCGTCCAGCGATTCCAGCGCGGCGCGCATCTGGTCTCCGGTGGTGTGTCCCCAGCGGGCCACCATCACCGTCTGGTCCGCGAAGTTGCACATGGCGCGGGCATCGCGCACCGCCAGCGTTGCGGGGGCATTGATGATGACAAGGTCGAAACGCTCGCGAAGCTGGCCGAGCAGGATGCGCAGCCGGTTGGAGGACAGCAGCACGGCCGGTTCGGCCACGGGTTCCTTGGCGCTGAGCAGGACGATCTGCCGGGCGATCGCGTCGCTCGAAAGCGGCTCGTCCTGGTCATAGGGGTTGCCCTGATGCGGGATCGCCAGACTGTCCAGTTCTGCACGTCCGCAGACAATGTCCACAAGGTCGGGCGCGCTCGATTCGTTCTGGAGCTGTTGCAGCGCCCCGCGCTTGCGCAAGTCGAGGTCCAGCACCACGGTCCGCTCGCCCAGAGCGATGCCGGCGGCTGCGAGAGTGAGCGAGACAGTGGACTTGCCGTCTCCGGGCAGCGGAGACGTGACCAGTACCACTTGCACGCCAGCCCGTCTCTGCAACCCGCGTACCTCGCTATAGGTAGAGCGGGCGACTTCGGCGAAGAGCGATTGCGGTTCCTTGATGACCGGGCTGTCCTTCGGATCGAAGGAGGTGTCGCGGGTCAGCAGCGGCAGCATGCCGAGGGTCGGCAGGCCGAACTGGCGGCGGATCTGCGCCATGGTCCGCAGGCGATCGTCCAGGAAGTCACGCAAGTAGGCGATCATCAGGGCAAGGAGCGAGGAGCCGACGAAGGCGGTCAGCGCCAGCTTGAACGGCGTTGGTGCCACCGGGTTGTAGTCGGGCACTGCCGGCGAGACGACGGAAGAGGACACGCCTTCCATCTGCATCTGCGCGCGCACCTGTTCGATGCGGGCGGAGATCGACTTGTAGGCCTGATCGTCAAGATCGGCCTGACGCAGCAGCTTGTCGAGTTCCACGCGATTTTCGGTGTTGTGATAGGCCATCGAGCTGAGCCCGGCGACAATGCCCTCCAGACGTGAGGCTTGCGCGGCATCGCCATCGGCTTCGCTGCGCGCGATCTGCGCCATCTGGTCGCCCTTGGCGGCGACATCGGCCTGCGCGGCGGCCTGCACGGCTGCACGTTCGTCAGCTATGCTCTTGTCGACTGCTGCCAGTTCCGAATGCACGCGCTTCACGTCGGGGTGATTGGGGCCGAGGCTGGTGCTCAGCTTCGACGCCTCGCCTACGAGTTCGCCGCGATGGCGTTCAAGCTGGTCGAGCGCGGCCGATGTCACCATTGCCGTGCTCTGCATGGTTGAGGCGCGGGCGATACCGGCGCTACGTGCGGCGGCGCCATCGCGGGCGGCGGTGGCGGCAGCGCTTTGCACGGCGATTCGGTTGATCTGGGCCAGGTCCTCGTCCGTCCCGGCACCGGCAAGCATGTGGTTGCGCTCGCGGAAGTCGGCCACGAGCTGCGCCGATGCCACGGCGGTACGGCCGCGTGCCTGCTGTTCCTGTTCGAGCGAGGCCAGCAGTTCGGAGCGGCGCTCATTGGTCATTGCGCCGCGCAGGGCGCGCACGGCTGGGGGTATCTCGTTGGCGATGTCTGCCGCCAGTTCGGGTGAGCGCGCCACGACGGAGATCTCGATGAGGTCGGAACCGGCCTCGGAATCGATCGTGATCATCGACAGCAGCTTGTTCACGGCGGCCTGAAGCAGCGGCTTGCCGGTCAGGGTGGGATTGCCCATTTCATTCAGGAAATCGGGATTGTGCAGCAGGTTCAGGTCCTTGATGACCTGCTCCGCCGCCGATCCGGACCGGTGCAGACGCACCGCGTTGGCAACGCGTTCGGCATTGCGCGAATTCACGTCGGCCTGGTTGGTGCCCACCTGATCGATCAGTTCCACCTGAACATTGGTGGTGGACTTGTAGAGCGTGGGCGAAAGCAATTGCTGGATCAGCACCGCCGTTGTGGTGATGCCGACGATCAGCAGGATCATCGTGCGATAGCGCATGAAGATGCGCATGAGATCGCGCAGAGAGACTTGCCCTTCCGCCGGGGGGGTATGGTCGTTCCTCGACCGTCCATATGGCAGGGGACGCCGGACAGGGGCGTTGCGTGGGACATCGGGAACGAGTGCGGAAGTCATCTTGGCCCTCCGAAAGGGAAACGCGCAGGGATCACCCTGTTCGCGGATTACGGCGATTATGGCCCCGGCCGGCGGTGAAGCAAAAAGCGCATCGGACGGGGAAGCGGGGCAATCAGGCTAATACCTTTGGTGCGCCGACGGCCCGATTCTGCGGCAGCAGCGCCGCGTAAAGGCTGAGATGGCGGCTTGTGGCGGCCTCGATCGTGTAGTCGCGGCTGGTGGCCAGCGCCCCTTGCGAGAGGCGGTTATGGAGGCCGGGGGTTTCCAACAGGCGCAGCAGGGCGGCGGCCAGTTGGTGAGGCCGTTCGGGTGCGAGAAGGCCGTTGCCGTAGGGCTCCACGAGGTCGCGGTTGCCCGCCACGTCCGTTGCGATCACTGGCATCGCCGAGGCAAAAGCCTCCAGAATCGCGACCGACATGCCTTCATATCGCGAGGTATTCAGGAAGACGTCACTCTCCGCCATGAGCCGGGGCACGTCATCGCGCTCGCCCAGAAAATCGATCATGGTGTCCAGCCCGAGGCTGCGCACGAGCGCGCGCATCTCCTCCAGCTCGCCGCCGCCCCCGGCGATGCGAAACCGGGGTGGCGGGGCATCCGGCATGCGGCGGCGCAGCTGTTCGCGCAGGGTGCGCGCGGTCTCGACAAGAAGGGGGTAGTTCTTCTGGCCCGAAATAGCCCCCACGCTCAGCACGCGGAGCGGGCTTGCCATCTCCGCGCGCGGGGCGGAGGCCGCGAAAGTGGCGGCGGGGGCATTGGCGATCAGCGTGAACGGGCGCCGGGAATGGCGGCGGTAGATATCGGCAACTTCGTGGCTGATCGCGACGTAGTGCGAGACGATTCGGTCGAACAGGCGGAACATCTGCGGTGAAAACGACAGGCGGCTGTTGTGGTGGGTCAGGACCACCGGGCCGCCGAAACCGGCCAGCGCGATCATCGGCAGGGCTCTTGCGGTATGGGCGTGGATCACGTCGGGCCGCTGGGCGCGCAACAGTCGCCGCAGCGCGCGGGCGCCGGCAAACATGCCCCGGCGGTGATCCAGCCCGAGCGAGACGAAACCGCCTCTTTCCGCGATCTCGCGGGCCAGCCGGGCCTCGGTCTGCGTCGAATTGCCCAGCGTCGGGGCGTGGCACAGGGCCACCACCGTCGATGAGGCGCCTTGCAGCGCAAAGTTGCCGTGCAGGTTCGACACCAGCATTTCGGCGCCGCCCGAAGTCAGGCTGTTCAGGATCGACCAGATTTTCACGCGGGGGGCAGAGTCCGGGATCACGCGGGCCATGGTTTCGTCCGGCAGGCGGGCCAGTGAGGTCATGTCCGTTCTTCCGTGGAGGCTTGTGCGGGGGCCTGCGCATGCGCGTCACCGTCGTCCGGGCTGGCCGTTTCGGCGGCAGCCGCGTCGCTCTTGCGATGACGGGAAAGCCCGCGCCACAGGCCGATATCCAGGAACAGCGCGGTCGAAAACCCGAAGGCCACATGGGCATAGTTGGCGGCGATGGCGCCCCAGCGCGGCATCAGCACCAGCGCGACAGTGAAGAACAGCACGGTAGAACCCACGGCGACCACCAGCACGTAAGTCGGCCGGTTCATCGCCAGCAGGCCGGACCGCGAAGGCGCGGCGTGGAGCGTCAGTGCCACTGCGAATAGCTGGGTGAACAGCATCGGATAGACGTCGGTGAAATCGTCGCCGAAGAAGAGCAGCAGCGCCGGATGGCCGATTGCCATGCAGATCAGGATGAAGGCGATCGCGAAGACCAGCAATGCCGATTGCAGGATCCGGACCAGCCGTTCCAGCGCCTTGCGGTCCAGCTTCGCCCAGAGCCGCGCCAGATCGGGGTAGATTACGGTCTGGATCATGTCCCCGGCGGTCTGCGCGAATTTCGCGATCCGGCGGGAGAGGTAGTAGAGGCCCGCCGCCCCGGCTCCGGCGAAGTAGCCGACCATCAGCGTATCGACCTCGTGCGTCAGCGTGCGCAGCGTGGAAGACACGTTGGTGGAGAGCGCGAAGCGCAGGAAACCGGGAAAATCATCGCTGAGGCCGCGCCAACTGACGCCGAGCGGGCTGGGGATCCCCGATTTGCGCAGCGCCTGGAAGCCGAGCGCGTTGAACAGTAGCGAGTCGAGGATCTGCGCCGCCGTCCAGAGCGCGACGAAGGCGACAAGGCCCGCGTGGGCGTGGAGCAGCACCACCGAAAAACCGAGCCGGAACAGGCTTGAGGCCAACTGGACATAGGCCAAAGTGCGGAATCGCCCGCCCAGCCGCAGCGCCGCGCTGGCCATGCCGCGCGGATTGCAGATGATCGCCAGCGCATAGATCGCCACCAGCCCGACGTGATCCTTGCCCAGCCCGAAGGCCTTTCCCGCCACTTGCGCCAGCCCGATGGCCAGCAGCCCGGCGATCAGCGCGCTCGCAAGATCGAGCTTGAGTCCATAGGCATAGAGCCGCGCCAGCCGGTCCACCGAGCCGTTCGCCTCCTCGGCGGCGACGAAGCGGACGAGGGGCTGCCACGACTCGAACCGCACCAGCCGCTCGCAGACGCGGCCGATGGAGAGAACCACGACCATCACGCCGAAGTCGTTCTTGCCCAGCCCGTGAGTCGCCAGCGACAGTGCCGCGACCATCAGCATGCCCGATCCGAAATTGCCGGACAGCAAGTGAGCCATGCTGACGATGCGGGGCCGGATCAGCGTGGAGGCGCACCAGGATTGCCACAGCCGTCCCGCGATGGGCAGCTTCAGCGTGACCTGTCCCGCGTCGTTGCCACGGTCGGTCATGCTCGCGTCAGCGCCCCGTCGAAAAAGCGCTGCCGTTCAAGCCACTCAGCCCGGTGCGCCAGCGCAAAGGCGAGGAATATCAGCATCGGTTCGAACCAGACGCGCGTGTACATGTGCGGCAGGGCCGTGGTGTAGATGAGCAGGATGCCAACCTGGGCCAGGGCAGCCCCCCCGTCCAACGGGTCCTCCCGCAGTATCATGATCGCGGTCATCACCAGCGCCCCCAGTAGCAGCCAGAGGCCGAGCAGGGCGACGATGCCGCCTTCGTTGAGGACCAGCAGGTGCAACTGGTGCACCGGGGCGGCAAAAGCGCTCGCCTTGCGGTAGCGGTCGGTGCCGAGGCCGATAATCAGGTTGTCGTCGGCAAGGCCCCAGGCCTCCTTGATAAGCGCGGCGCGGCCGACGAATGTGCCGGCCTTGTCCGCATCGCCGGTTTCCAGTGCCGTGCCCACGCGCTTCTCGAAGATCGCGGGAACCGGGCCGCCAAGGCTGGCATAGGCCGCGACGAGCAGGACGAGCGGCATTCCGAAGCGGATCAGGTTGGAAAGCCGCGAAAGCGCCAAGAAGCACATCAGGCCCAGCGCGGCGGCGGTGAAGGCTGTGAAGCTGGCGCTGGCCAGCAGCCCCCAGCCGATCGGGCCCAGCATGAGCAGTGCCCAGCCCCAGTGCAGGCGCCGGGCGATCACGGCATGGACCATCATCACCAGCGCGAACGCGCATTGCGCGCCGTTGGGATTGGGCTCGCCCGACATCGCGCCAAGGCGCCCGTTGCCGGTGACGTAGCCGTTGCCCATCACGGTATCGAGGCTGGTGCGGTCGTAATGGAACAGCGTATAGAAGCCGACGATCTGAGAGATCGCCACGCCAATGATGAAGGCGATGATGCAGCGGTGCAGCACGCGGCTGTCGAAACTGGCGAAGGTCATCGGCACGATCACCAGCGCAAAGATGTACTGGCTGCCCACGATCGGCCAGCGGACGAATTCGCCATGGTAGAGCGAGCTGAACAGCAGCGCGCCCAGCATGGTGGTCAATCCCAGCACCCACATCGACGTATAGGGCCCGAGCATCAGCACGCGCAGCCGTCCCTTGAGAACCAGCGCAACCGTGCAGGCGCCCAGCAGCACGTCCGAAAGCGTGATGTTGGCCACCGGCGGGCGCAGCACACGCCAGGGCAGCACCAATGCGGACAGGATGATGCCCAGTGTCAGGATGTCGGGGATCCAGCGGCGCATGGCGAATCGCGAATGCGGTCGCGCGCCCGGCCGGGCCAGCGCCGCGCCGCCGGGCCGGGAGGGAAGCTGGTTCGGGACCGAGATAGCCATGCCGCGATGATGGTCGGCGGGCGCGGACGAGGCAAAGACAAGTATGGCCAGATGCCTGCGCAAAGTTGGTACCCCAACAGGACATCCGGCATGACCGGCAACCCGAATTGGTGACTTGCCGGTATATGTTACGAGAACTTAGTCTGCACCCCGGGCAGCGCGCGATGCGATGCGGAACAAGGCCGGTGCGAGACGGGGCAATCGACTCCTGAAGCGTGCCACCGGGCCGGATTGCCGCCGGACTTTGCCCCTGCGCCTTTCTACCCCTGATTTTTCGCAGTTTGAGTTCGCCCGCTGTTTGAACTTCGCCCTGTGTCGTCACTGTCGAGAGGCCGGCTTGTCAGAGCACCCGTCCGACCAGACCAAGCTAAGGGTCATCTACGTAGCCGGCTACGGGCGTAGCGGGTCGACTCTTCTCGACATCGCGCTGGGTATGCGCGCGGACGTGTTCGGGGCGGGCGAACTGACCGCGCTCGCTCGCCATGCCTGGAAGAACGGCGAATACTGCGCCTGCGGCGCCACGGTCCGCGACTGTCCGTTCTGGAGCCGCGTGATGGTGCGCGCGGATGGCGACGAGGGATCGGCTGGAGACGGAGAAGAGACGCGCGTAATGCTGGAGGAACTAGCAAGGGTCCAGAAACGCATGGAATCGCTTGCCGCGCCGCGCCGGCTGCTGGCTCGGTTCATGCCGAAGTCCCGCAATCGCTACCACTCGGCCAACGCGGCGCTGTTCCGCGCCGTCGGCGAGCAGGTGGGCCACGAAGAGGAAAACGGCGAGGGCGCACGCGGCGAGGTCTATATTCTCGATTCGAGCAAGCTGCCCGGCCGGGCGCTCGCGCTGGCGTCGATGCCGGGCATCGATCTTCACGTGATCCACCTCGTGCGGGATCCGCGCGCGGTGGCGTGGTCGATGTCGCGGCGGCACGCCAAGAGCATCGAGGCGGGTGTGCAGCGCGAATTGCGACCCAAGCCGGCGGCTTACGTCGCGCTGCGCTGGGTCATGGTGAACCTTGTGTGCGAATGGCTGTGCCGCAGGCTTGGCAAGGGGCGGACGATCCGGGTTCGCTATGAAGACTTCGTGGCCGATCCTGAGGCCGTGCTGGAGTCGATCCGCTGCCGCTGCGCGCCGCAACTGGCTTCTACCGTGCAGGATGGCGCTTCGGAGGAAGAACGCGCCGGGTCCGAAACGCTCCATCCGGGGCATCAGGTGGCGGGCAGCCGGCACCGGATGCAGTCCGGGCTGGTGATCCGCGAGGATCACGTCTGGCAGCGCCAGATGCCCGACGCGACTCGCCGGATCGTCACGCGCCTCACTGGACCGCTGCTGCGGCGATATGGATATGTCTCCGGTACCGGGGCGGGAGAGGAGGGCCGTTCGCCGTCCTCACCCCGCGCGGGCCTCGTCGGCAACAAGGGCATGGGAGCAGGCGGATGACGGCAAAGCGCAGGAATGGTGCAGGCCGCAAGGTCTGGCCACTCGCGATCCTCGGCATGGTGCTGGTGGCGGCCTATGCGCTGATACCCACCGATGGCGCCCGGCTGGAGGCGGCCCAACCGCCCACCGTCTCGACGCCGGGCGGCACCAAGTCCTTTCCCGGCGCCATTGGCTGGGGCGCATCGAGCGCCGGAGGGCGGGGCGGCAAGATCATCTACGTGACCACGCTGGCCGATTCCGGTTCGGGATCGTTCCGCGCCTGCGTGATGGCTTCGGGCCCGCGCGTCTGCGTGTTCCGCGTGGCAGGCGTGATCCGCTTCACCACCACGCCGCCGGTGATCGACCAGCCTTATCTCACCATCGCCGGACAAACCGCGCCCGGCAGCGGCATCGTGCTGGCCCATGCCGGGGCCCCGGTGGGCCGGACGCCGCTGGTCATCAAGAACACCCATGACGTCGTGGTACGCAACATCCGCGTGCGCGCCGATCTCCCCGGCGGCAGCCGCGGGTCGGAGGACAGCATCACTATCGAGCACGCGACGAAGGTTCTGGTCGATCACGTCAGCGCCTCATGGGCGCGTGACGAGCTGATCAACGGCTATGCCGATAACGACTATATCACGGTCAGCAATTCGATCTTCGCATGGGGTATCCCGACGCATGACAAGTGCGCGCTGCTGGCCAGCGACCCGACCGACGCGCAGCACTTCAGCTTCATCGGCAATCTCTGCGCCCATAACGGGGACCGCATGCCGGATGTGAACTTCCCGCACGGCTCGTGCCTCGAAGTGGTCGACAACATCTTCTACAATGCCCAGTCGCGCTTTGCCGAAGTGTGGGAACTGTTCGGCGGTACTCCGGTCTCCTTCGTGGGCAACAGCTTCATCGGCGGGCCGAACACGACGAACCTGACGGTCGGCATCGCCCGCGACACCAGTACGTCTATCGGGACGCCAGCAGTGATCTACGCGTGGGACAACCGCTTTGTCGGCGCCTTTCAGGACATGAATGCGGAAGCCGAGCAGGCGCTGGTCAACCAGCCGCCGTGCCCGCTGACGATTAACCCGGCCTCGGCGGTGAACGCCTATACCTCGGTGCTGAAGAAGGCAGGCGCGTTCCCCCGCGATTCCATTGACGATCAGGCCGTCTATGACGTGGAGCACGGATCCGGCCGGATTGGACAGCCGGCGCCGGTGATGCCCGCGCAGACGGCGGGCACGCCTTATCCCGATGCTGACAAGGACGGCATGGACGATAACTGGGAAGTGACGATCGGCGCCAATCCCCGGGTCCCCGATGCCTGGGGAGACGCCAACCATAACGGCGTCTCCAATTTCGACGAGTTCCTGGCCTATCGCGACAAGGTGCTGGGGCTGTGAAGGCAATCGATGCGGGCCAGACGCGGCAGGAAGATATCGCCCCCCTTGTCGCCGTGCGCTCGCATCGGCCGACCGTATGCTATCCGCTGGCCGGGGATGCGCTGGGGGGGAGCCATGTCTCGCTGCGGGGGCTGCTGGACGGGCTCGATCCCTCGCAAGTCGAAGTGCTGGTCGTGCCCGAAGTGCCTGACGGGCGGCTGGCGGCGTTCTTCTCCGGCATCGCCCAGTGCCCGGACCCGGCGCGTCCGACCAATCCCTTTATACCCGGCCGCAGCATCGGCATCGCCAAAGTGCTTGGCACCCTGACCGGATTGCCGAAGCGGGTGCGCTTCCTGAAGGAGCGCGGGGTCGATATCGTCCACACCAACGACGGGCGCAGCCATGCGAGTTGGGCGCTGGCGGCGCGGATCGCGGGGGCACGTCTGGTCTGGCACCATCGCGGCGATCCCGGCGCGCGCGGGTTGCGTTATGTCGCGCCGGTGCTGGCCGACCGGATCGTGGCGGTTTCAGCTTTCGCGCTGCCGCGCGGGCGGCGCGGCGCAGCGCGGACGGCGCGGGTGATCCACAGCCCGTTCGACGTTTCGATCACGGCGGATCGCGAGGCCATGCGCGCACGGATCCTGTCCGAAACCGGCAGTCCGGCGGATACGGTGATTTGCGGGTACTTTGGCAGCTTCGTCGATCGCAAGCGCCCGCTGGGCTTTGTCGAGGCGGTCGAGGCACTGGGCCGGATCGTCAACCGGCCGGTGCTCGGCGTGATGTACGGAGAGCCGCGCGAAACGGAGCTGGACCGGCGGCTGGACGAGCGCATCGCCCGGGTCGAGGCGCCCGCGCGGGTGATGCGCATGGGCTATCGTTCGCCGGGGCATGCCTGGCTGGCGGGGTGCGATCAATTGCTGGTTCCGGCGGTGGACGAGCCGCTGGGGCGTACGCTGGTGGAAGCCATGCTGGTCGGCACTCTGGTTGTCGCGACCGATTCAGGCGGGAATCCTGAGGCTCTGCGCCATGGCTGCGGTGTGCTCTGCCCGCCCGACAGTCCGCGCGCCATGGCATTGGCGGCAGCGGGGCTGTTGGCAGATCCGGCATGGGCGGACACGATGCGCAGGGATGCCCGGACCGCCGCGCGGGGGCGGTTCTCGCAGGCCCGTCATGTCGATGCGATCCGCCAGATTTACGAAGAGCTGATCTGACTGAGTTGGGCCCGGCCGATAAAGCAAGCCCCAAAAAAACCGTCATCCCCGCGAAGGCGGGGATCCCGCTTCTCTTGCGACATGCGAGAGGTTGCAGAAGAAAGCGGGGCCCCCGCCTTCGCGAGGGCGACGAAGGGGTGAAACCGGCGGCTCGTCATCGATATTGGCGATCCGCTATCGGAATCGTCCGAATATCGGGCATTCCCTCAGAACCGTACGCGCAGCGCCACACCGCCCCGGAAGCGGTTGAATTCCAGCGTGGCGCTGTCGCTGGTACGATTGCCGTAGCTCATCGAAGCCGCGACGGACACGTTGCGCATCACCAGATATTCCAGCTCGCCCGATCCGGTCAGGGTCTCCTCGCGGATGCCCGAGCCGGTATATTTGGTGTGCCGGTAGCCGACAGCGACGTTGGCATAGAGATTGTGGCGGATTTCCTGGTTCACGGTGACTCTGGCGATCGTATCGGTACGCTGCGTGGCGCCGACGCGGAACGTGGCGACATCGCCGTTGAACGCATCGAACAGCACGGCGGTACGGCGCGTGGGGTGATAGGTCAGGTTGCCCGCCACCGACAGGCCGGTATGACCCGGAGTGTTCGGATCGTCCGGATTGTGGCGGAACACGCCGACCGAAAGCCCGCCCTCCAGCAGACCGCCGGGCTGGAAGTTGATGCCCAGACGGCCGCCGAACGTAGTGGTGTCGCGCTCGGCGCCGCTGGGCGTGCGGTCGAGCCGGAAGTCCCGCCGGGTGGCGAAGAGCGTGGCGGTGGCGAAGGCCCGGCCGGTCACGCGCAGGCCGAACGTCGCCTGCCCGGCAAATGCCGTGAAATCGCGGTCGGCGTCGATTTGCGACACAGCATTGTACTTGGTGGTATCGAGCAGGACGTCCATCATCGTGCGCGTGGAGACGCGGTGATAGGACAGTTCGCCGCCCAGGCTGTCGATCAGGCGCGGGCCGGAATTGGGATTCAGGCGCGCCTCGGTGTCGCCGCGATCCTCGATCGCCCGGCGCGAAAAGACCGTGGCGTTCAGGTTGGATGTTGGGCCGGTCTGCCAGTGCAGGCCCGCATCGGCCAGCCAGCTTTCGGCGTTCTCGGTGGAATAAGTGGCATAGCGGCGGATCATGCCGCCTGCGTTCAGTTCGAAAGTGAGCGGGGCCGGGGCCGTGCGTACCCGCACTCTGGGCGAAATCTCGAAGCGGACATCGTCCTTGGCGTTGTTTTCGGCCGCGTAGACGTTGCTGTCGTATTCGAACTTGGCCTCGGCGCCGGCGGTAACCTCAAGCGAGCCGATATGATGCGGCAGCGCGCGATATTCCTTGTCGTTGGCGAACACGGCCGGCGCGGTGGAGCCGATCTGCCCCGTCTGCTGGGCCAGCGCATGCTGCGGTGACGCCAGCAGCAGCGGGACCGGGGCGGCGAGCGCGAGTCTCCGGTGCTTCACGCGCCTAGAACCAGCGTTCGTAGACGCGGATCGTATCGCCCGGCAGAACCGGCGTGGTTTCGCCCGCCTTGGACGTCACTTCCTTGCCATCGACCATGCGGGTGATCGCCACGTTGTCCTTCTGCGCCCGGTAGGTATAGCCGCCGGCCGCCGACAGGGCGGAGAGCACGGTCAGGCCCTGGCGATAGGGGAACTGGCCGGGCTGGTTGACTTCTCCGGTGACGTAGAACGGCCGAAGCTCGACCGGCGCCACGTTGACCACCGGATCGCCGGTCATGATGCCCTGCTTCAACAGGGCGGCGGCGATGCCCTGTTCGATCTCGCGATAGGTCATGCCGGCCACGGCGACCTGCTTGACGTAGGGAAGCGAGATCAGGCCGGTGTCTTCCACCGTGTACTCGCCATTCGCGGCGTCGAGATCCTGGACGACGACTTTGATCTTGTCGCCCGCACCCACCCGGTAGGGACCTGCCGGAGTGGATGCGAGCGTAGGCATCGACGATGTGGGCGACGAGCAGCCGCCGAGCATCGAGGCCGAAAGGAAACTTGCCAGCAAGGGAACCGCAAGGGCGGTCTTCCACGGGCGCGGACGATTGCGAAGTGCTGTCATGATATGCTCCCCGACAACCTCGGGCTGGCCCCGCGTACCCACGCACGCATACCCAGTCCCGGAATCATCCCGTCCAGATTACGGGAGATACGGCGAATTTCCTTGGTTATTAAGGGCTATGTCAAAGCACAGTGGGGTGGCGGCAAGTTGTCCGTTGGAGCACGGGTTTTATCGGTCTAGGAAACCGGGACATGCCTTGTGGGCGCCTTCCAGCGCGCAAGGTCCAGCCCGAACATGGCTTCCAGAGTCTCCACGTCGCGCGCATAGAAATCGCGCAGTCGCTCGCGCAGGGCCGGGGTCAGCGGCGGATAGGCCACCTCGCGCGCGATCAGCGAGCGGACCCCCTCGAACACCGGATTGCCGCGCAGCGGGCGCATGCTGTCCTTCAGCGGGGCCAGTGCCCGGCGCAGCGGCAGGGGCAGGATTGCCGTACGGCTGCTGTTGTCGTGCGTGGCGGCGTGTCCGGGCTCGAAGCAGGGCTTGGTGCCGATGTGGCGCGAGACGGCGGTGATGATCTGGCGCGGCTGCGCGACCACGTCCTCGTAAAGATAGGCCAGCATCTGCTCGCGCGGGAACAAGTCGAACCAGCGCGCGAGGTGCCGGGCATAGAGGCCGTCCTCCAGAAAGCGCGGGAACGGATTGTCGGGCGAGGACAGGTATTCCTCTGGCGGGCCCTTCACGGTGCCGCGCCGGTAGAACATCTTGTAGTCCGAATAGGCGCGATCGACCGGGTTGCGCAGCTGGAGCACCAGCTTCACGTCGGGCAGCCGGGAGGCGATGCGCCGGGCGGCGAGAGGGTGAGCAAGGTAATCGGCGGACTTCTCGCCGATCACATGCGCGGCGGCGGGGCGTTCCGCGAAGAAAGTACGGTACCACTCTTCGCCGCGCTCGAATTCGCTGCTGAAGTAGTGGGGTTCGGGAGCGGGCATGAAGATGGCCGGATTTTCCTGAAGCCGCGCCTGAATCCAGGTCGTCGCCGCCTTGACCGCGCCGATGATGAGGAACTGCGGACGCCAGGTGCGATCGATCATGCCATGGCCTCCTGCATCGACGTGCGCAGGCCCCCGGCCATACGCGCCATCGCCTCGTCGCCCAGTGTGTGGTCCACCGGGAACATCAGGGTGCGCTCTCCCAGCCGCACGGATTGCTCCAGCGTGCCGTCACGCCGCACCGGCTGCCCGGCGAGCGCGGCCTCACGGCTCATGTCAGGGCAGGAGCCGGTGGCGGCGGGCAGGCCCAGTTCGAGCAGGCGCCGGAGCACGCGATTGCGCCGCGCTTCGGGTGCATCGCCGGAAAGCTGGACGTAGAACTTGTACCAAGCATGGCGGGCCTCGGAAGGCGGCTCGGGCAGGGTCACGCCGGGAAGGTCGGCCAGTGCCTCGCGCAGTAGCCGCGCGTTGCGGGCGCGGGCGGCGAGCCAGAGCGGCAGCTTGGCAAGCTGCCGCCGCCCAAGTGCGGCCTGCATCTCGGTCATGCGGTAATTCGATCCGAGGTGGTCGTGGACATGGCGGAACGCGCCGGGTGTCCCGCCCGCGTTTCCGCCCGTTACCTTGCGATAGTCCTTGCCGTGGTCCTTGATCGCCCAGCCGCGCAGCCATGCCTCATGGTCGCGAAACAGCAGCAACCCGCCTTCGCCGCCGGTCGACATGATCTTGTCGGTGCAGAACGAGAACGAGGCGGCATCGCCGAACGATCCGACGCGCGCGCCGCGCCACGCGGCCCCGTGCGCCTGCGCGCAGTCCTCGATCAGCCTGAGGCCGTGACGTGCGCAGACGGCGCCCAGTGCGTCCATGTCGCAGGGCCAACCGGCGAGATGGACGCAGATCACCGCCCGCGTGGCGGGGCCGATTATGCGCTCTACCGAGGCTGGATCGATGTTCTGGGTGACCGGATCGATATCGGCAAAGACCGGCAGCGCGCCGACCACCATGACGCAACTGGCACTGGCGAAGAAGCTGCGGGCGGGCACGATGACCTCGTCGCCCGGCCCGATCCCCAGCGCGCGCAGTGCCACTTCCAGTGTCAGAGTACCGTTGGCAATGCACAGCCCCTCAAGCGTCCGGTTCGTGCCTTCACCGATGTACCGGGCGAATTCGGCCGCGAATGCGCGGTTTTCCTCGCCATGGACCAGCGCGTTTACCTTGCCGGAGCGCAGGACATCGACAACCGCTTCGATCTCGTCCGCCTCGTGGCGCGGCCACTGAGAACGGAGCGGGGCCCGTTCGCGAAGGCCGGGCTGCGCCGGTGCGACAGCGCTTGTCGATACCGGGGTCAAGGCAGGCCTCCCTTTCAGACTTTCACAGGCTCGCCGGAACCGCGCGGCCCGGTCAGCGCCTCGTTCTCGATCAGTCCGAAGCCGGCGCTGCCGCTGGGGACCTTGACCAGCGTGTGCGTGATCCGCCGCGCCTCGACATGGTCGCCAAGCTCGACCGCGCGGGCCAGCCGGTCGATCGAGCGCGAGATGAAGGGCAGCGGGATCGGTCTGGACTGCGCCTCGAAGATGCCCTTGATGCCCGAAGGGAGCTGCTCCTCGCAAATGTCGAAGAGTTCCTCGAACAGCTTCTCGCCGGGCCTCAGACCGACGAATTCGACCGGCACGTCGATCTCGGGCTGGAGGCCGTAGAGGCGGATCATCCGATAGGCGAGGTCGACGATGCGGACCGGCTTGCCCATGTCGAGCACGAAGATCGTACCGCGCTGGGAGTTCTGGCTGAGCGCGGCGGAACTGCTCTGGAGAATGAGCTGCACCGCCTCGCGCACGGTCATGAAGAAGCGTTCGATATCGGGATGGGTGACGGTGAGCGGGCGGCCCTCTCGAAGCTGGCGGTGGAACAGCGGGACGATCGACCCGCTCGATCCCAGCACATTGCCGAAGCGCACGGTCATGAAGCGCGGCGCCTCGGTATCGTCGACGCCGCACATGTCGAGCGCCTGCGCATAGAGTTCGCCCACGCGCTTGGTCGCGCCCATCATGCCCACCGGGTTCACCGCCTTGTCGGTGGAGATCTGCACCATCGCCCGCGCCGAAAACTCGCAGACCGCGTCGGCGACGATGCGGGTGCCCAGGATATTGGTGTGCACGCCCGCGCAGGGATTGGTCTCGACGATCGGCACATGCTTGAGCGCGGCGGCGTGGTAGACGATCGACGGCCGGTGCTTCTCGAACACCCGGCGCACGTCGTCACGCTCGCGCACGTTGCAGAGTTCGGGCTGGATATCGAGGTCCGGGAACTGCTCGCGCAGCTTCATCTCGGCGGCGTAAAGGTGAAATTCACTATGTTCGAGCAGGACCAGACGCGACGGGCGGAAGCTTGCCAGCTGCCAGCACAGTTCGCCGCCGATAGTGCCGCCCGCGCCGGTCACCAGCACGCATTTGCCGGTGATCTGGCTGGTGATCTGCTCGCCCTCCAGCGTGAATTCGCTGCGGCCGAGCAGGTCCTTGACCGAAAGCTCGTCCGGGGCGGCGCCGTGGCCGCGCTGGAGAATGTGGCTCCAGCCGTCGCGAATGCGCGAGAGTTCCAGCCCCAACTGGCGCGAGCGGGAGGTCAGTCGCGCCATTTCGCGGTTGGATAGGTCGGTGCCGTCATCGCAGGCGATCACCAGTGAGGGGCGGCGGCCCTGGAGTTCCAGTTCCTCCACTGCGAGGGAGAGATCCTCGTGCGTGCCCAGCACCGGCACTTTGGAGATCTGGAGCAGGGTGTCGTTCGACGCCGGCAGCAGGATGCCGACGACCGAGAGCGAGGGCGTGCTCTCGCGCTTCAGCATCTCGATGATCGACAGTGCCCAGTCGGACGATCCCACCAGCAGCGCCCGGCGCAAGTCGCGGCCTTGGGCGGCTAGGGGGAGGGCTCTGCCGGTCTGCGAAAGCTTCTCACGCAGGGCGCGCCGCGAGCCGCGCACGGCGAAAAGCACGGTAATTGCGAAGAGCCACTGCGCCAGCGCGATCTGCGCAAGCTGGGGGCGTTCGGCGTGGACGCCGGGAACCAGCAGGATCGCCGCCCAGCCGAGCCCGAAGGCCGGCAGCGTCAGCAGGGCCAGCTGCATCGCGTGCGAAAAGCTGAAATAGCGCCAGCTCCGCCGATAGATCCCGGCCGTATAGAAGCAGCCGATGGCCAGCGCCGCGAAGACGAGGATCGCGGCCAGGTGCCCGTCAGATCGGGGAAAGCCGGTGCGGCCGATAAACAGGAAGGCCAGTCCCAGCGTTGTTGCCAGCACCAGGAAGTCGACCAGCATGAGCACGGTGTTGCGGAATGTGCGGCGAAGGCTGAACTGCGCGATCGAGGAGCGGGAGCGCGGTGCCCTCGGCCCCAGTTTTCGCACGCGCAGGAACGTATTGGCCGAGCCTCCGGCCATGTTCGAGGCAGTGGATCCTGCGACGGGTTGGTTCATTGCGTCAGCCTTCGCGGGTTGCTTGTGGCGAAGTGGTTTTCTTCTGCGAAGGCTGTGTTGACCCGCTCGCAGCAACTAACTGTCTACCGGTGAACGTCTGGTCACGCATGTATTCATGAAGTCATCAGCCGGAATTGCCGCCCTCTTCGGTAATAGGGGGAGGTATACACTTGCTGGGTCAGGGCCGGTCTCAAATGGTTCGAATGGGCAACAGGATTGTGATCCCTAAATCGCCCGACATTATCTCTAAGGGCTATCAGCCGATTAGGAACTTGCGGTCGGCGCGGCCGGGCTCATCATCAGGGACACCGCTGGGATGTATGGGGCTCCCGAAAATGGCCGATGTGATGATCTTGAATTTCTTGCCGATCATTCACCCCGGGGGGGCTTGAGCAAGCCATGAAAGTTCTCGTTCTCTCCAGCCTTGCCTACTCGCTCACCAATTTCCGGGGGGCGCTGCTGCGCGAGCTGAAAGCCAATGGACACCACGTCGTGGCCGTCGCGCCGGACGGCAATGCGGCGGTCGAGGCGGAGCTTGCGAACTGGGGCGTGGGCTTCCGGATCGTGCCGATGGACCGTACCGGCACCAGCCTGATCGGCGATGCCGCGCTGCTGGCAGCTTACACGCGGCTGATGGTGGCCGAGAAGCCGGACCTCGTGCTGGCCTATACCCAGAAACCGATCATCTACGGTGGCATCGCCGCGCGCCTGATGTGCGTGCCGCGCTTCTACGCGATGATGTCGGGGCTGGGCTACGTCTTCAGCGAGGCAGCAGCCCATCGCCGGCTGCTGCGCCGCGCGGTCGCGCGGCTCTACCGCGAGGCTGTACGCCGGGCGCGCGGGGTCTTCGTGTTCAACGCCGATGACCGGCAGGACATGATCGACCTTGGCATCGTGCACGAGCATCAGAACGTGGTGCGCGTACCGGGCTCAGGCGTGGATCTTGAGCGGTTCGCTCTGGCGCCGCTGCCGCGCGGCAGGATGCGGTTCCTGCTGGTGGGACGGCTGATGCGCGACAAGGGCGTACAGGAATTCCTGGAAGCGGCGGCCCTGATCCGGCGGGACCATGCGGATGTCGAATTCTGTATCCTGGGCCACTACGAAACCGCCAATCCTACCGGGATCGACGAAGTGGAATGCGCGCGCCTTTCGCGCCAGTTTCCGGTCCAGTTCATTCCCGGCACATCCGACGTGCGGCCCTACCTGGCCAGTTGCTCGGTCTTCGTGCTGCCCTCCTACTACCGCGAGGGCCTGCCGCGCACGATCCTTGAGGCGATGGCGACCGGCCGCCCGGTCATCACCACCGACATGCCCGGTTGCCGCGATCCTATCATCGAGGGCGAGAACGGCTTTCTGATAACGCCGCGCGACACGGCGGCGCTGCGCCGGGCGATGCAGCGTTTCATCGACGATCCCGAGCTGGTGGCGCGCATGGGTGCCCGATCCCGCTCTCTTGCCGAAAAGGTTTACGACGTGCGCAAGGTAAATCACCAGCTGCTGGACGAGATGGACCTGCTGCGAGAGCCGTGGAATGTGCCAGATGCCGTCTCCGCCGCGCGCGGGGTGGATGCCGATGCGCCGCTTGTCGGCACGCCGATGGTCAAGGCACCGCGCGAGGGCGGCACCGGCCCCTCGCAAGTCGCGGCGGGCTGACAGGCCATGGAAACGCAGGCGATGCGGGCGGTCGTTGTCGGAGCGGTCGGCAGCACAGCGGTACTGGTGGAGGAACTGGCGGCGGCGGCCGGATGGGTGCTTCCGCTGGTGGTGACCTTGCCGCCGGAACTGCACAAGCGGCATTCCGACCTTGTGGACCTCTCACCCCTTGCCGCGCATGCGGGCGCCCTGTTGGCGACGGCGGCGCGGACCAACGATCCCGAAACGCTGCTGCTCGTGCGCGCGGCCAAGCCCGACTACGTGTTCGTGGTCGGCTGGTCGCAGCTTTGCAGTTCCGATTTCCTCGGGATCGCCGCGAAGGGATCGATCGGCTATCACCCGGCACCGCTGCCGCGCCTGCGCGGGCGGGCGGCAATCCCGTGGACGATCCTGCTGGACGAGCTGATTTCGGCATCGAGCCTGTTCTGGATCGGCGCGGGCACCGACGATGGCGATATCCTTGCCCAACAGTACTTCCACGTGGCCCGCGACGAGACCGCGCAGGGTCTCTACGACAAGCACATGGACGCGTTGCGCACGATGCTGCGCGGGCTGTTGCCCCGGCTCGCGGCGGGCGAGCAGCCGCGCACGGCGCAGGACGAGCGCTATGCCACCTGGGCGACCAGGCGCACGGCGGCGGATGGCGCGATAGACTGGCGCCAGTCGGCGGTCGCGATCGATCGGCTGGTGCGCGCGGTGGGGCGGCCCTATCCCGGCGCCTTCACGCGGCTGGGGGACCGCCGGATCACGGTGTGGTCCTCACGGCTGGCGGCCGGGGGCGAGCGCCACCACGCGCTTCCGGGCCAGATCGTCTCCCGGCAAGGCATGGTGCTCACTGTCCAGACGGGGGAGGGGCTGCTGGACCTTGTGGAGTGGGAGATCGAGGGCAGGCTGCCCCCGCTCCACGCGATTCTGGAGGGCTAGGCCTTGGTCGGCCGTCCGGGCACGGGCCTGCACCATTATGGCAAAGTGCTGGTCATCGCGCCGCATCCGGATGACGAAGTGCTCGGCTGCGGCGGCACGATGGCGCGCATGGCCGAGGAGGGGCTCGATGTGCAGGTGGCCGTCGTCACGACGGGACGCCCGCCTGCATTCAGTGAGGGATCCGTCGCCCAGGTGCAGGCCGAGATGCGCCGGGCCCATGCCCATCTGGGCGTGAGTCAGGCGCACATGCTCGGCTTGCCCGCTGCGGCGCTCGATACGCTGCCGGCGGCCGAGATCAATGCCGCAATTGGCCAACTCGTGCGCGAAGTGCGGCCCGATACGCTGTTCCTGCCCTTTCTGGGCGACATCCATCAGGATCACCAGCTTACCTTCCTGGGCGCCATGGTGGCCGCCCGCCCGCGCGACCGGCGGGTTCCATCGCGCGTGCTGTGCTATGAGACGCTTTCCGAAACGAACTGGTACGCGGCGCCGATGACGCCTGCGTTCGTCCCCAACGTCCATATCGACATCGCATCGACGCTGGCGCGCAAGCTGGAAGCCTTCGCGATGTTCGAAAGTCAGGTGAAGGCGTTCCCCGATGAGCGCTCCCTCACCACGATAGAGTCTCTGGCCCGGCTGCGCGGTTCCAGCGTGTTTGCCGAGGCTGCCGAGGCCTTCATGCTGGTGCGCGCGATCGAGCGCTGACCCTGTTGTTTGGGGTGCCTGCCAGCGCCACGGCGGTCCATCGCGTGGTCAGAAGAAATCGCTTTTACTTTTATGGTGACTTTAAATGACCGGATAATACTTGGTTAGTGCCCACTTGTGCACACTAAACGGACGTGCCCTGTCCTCTTTTTGAAGCTTGCCGTCGGGCCCTCTCGACTTGGTGAAGAATGATCGAATGGCGGCACTGATTCGGGTTGGTTAGCTGACATGGCGGAACAACCGCCGCGTCCCGAATGATCTGAACCGCCGCATACGTCCCATCATTTGGGCTTCGCGATGCGCTCCATCGGATGGAGTGGGCGCGTCCTTTGGGGCAATTCGGGCCTCTACAACGGACGAATGGGGTTCCCTTCGCTCGGCGCAACCCACCAAGTTTCAAGCGAATTTTCGAGAAAACCGGCCACGCCATGGCCCTTCCGAACGATCAGGCGAAGGTTTTGGGCGCCGAGTCGATGGCGGATTTTCCCCACTTCTCAGGGAAAGGGGCCGCGCACAGGCGGTTGAAAGTGCGAAACTGACAGGATTTAACGACCGCCGGCATGTGTGCACAAGGATTCAGTTCTAGATAAATCAATGATTAAAAATGATATTTTTAATCATCTACCTATTTCGAGGTAGTGCGCCCGGGAAACGGGCAGGTTTCGGGGGTACAGGCCAATGAAAATGTTGAAACCCTTAAGCAAACTCCTGCGGGAACGCGGATTTTCTGACTTGTCCCAATCTGGACTACCCATTTTCTCATACTTTACGCCCTCTCGACTTGAACTGCCGGATATGTTTTAAGGAGATGCACCTATGTTGTGGGGTTTGAAGGGGCATTGGAGGGGGAGCACCAGTCCATCTGGTCAACCACCAATTGTCATACGTGTATTCTCCCGACCAAAACGGGCGAATTCGCCTATCCTTGATCATCCTCCGGCATGATGTCGACGGAGCAATCCGTCTCAAACAACAAGCATACATTGGGTCGTCCGTATTTCCGGGTTTCAGGAGAGAAAGACGATGGCGAATTTTGAAGAAGTATGTGTCTCCATTGTGGGATTCAATTCACTCGTTCGCGAGGGGATCTGCAAGATCCTCGACAAATGCGAGTTCCGTTGCGGCCGCTTTTACCGCGACTGCGACGACCTTATGGCTGAGGACGCAGGCGCGAACCTGGGGCTGACCATTTTCGATATGGGGCATTGCGACGACCTGCTTGGCTGTCTGGCCACGCTGAAGGAACGTCACCCTTACATGCGGGCCGTTTTGCTCGCCGATGAGTTCGAGTTCGGCCAGATGGTCGATGCCTTCCAGTTGGGCGCCCATGCCTATCTGCTGAAGGAGATCGGCGCCGAGCCACTGATAGAATCCCTGCGACTGGTCAATCAGGGCGAGAAAGTCCTGCCCAGCGCGCTGCTTCAGCATCTTCCGCAGAAGCAGGCCATTGCCGAAGGACAGGCAGATGTGCAGGTCCAGCTCAGCGAACTGCTCTCAGACCGTGAGATCGACACGCTGCGCTGCCTGGTGATGGGTTATCCCAACAAGGTGATCGCCTATCGCCTAGACATCAGCGAGGCGACGGTGAAGGTCCACGTCAAGGCGATCCTGCGCAAATTGATGGTGCAGAACCGCACGCAAGCGGCGATCTGGGCCGTCAATCAGGGCCTCGTCACGCAGGCGGGGGATTTTCAGGCTGCGGAGTATGTGCCCGCTGCCGAAGAAGTGGTTCGTCCGGCAACGCTTGCCTACGCTCGCTAGGCAAGCCGGACATGACCCCGGATGCGGCGTTCATCAGAACGTCCATCGGCGCGACAGGTGCGGCCTGCCGCGTCGATGCGTCGCGGGGGAACGGTATACGATGTGGGGGTGGCGCAAGCGGTCAGCCGCGAGCGCGCACCACGCAGCGGAAACCGATATGGCTGGTCGCCGTATCGATCATTTCGGGATGGCGCGCTGCCGGCCGATAACGTTGGCAGTAATTCTCGGCGCAGAGGTGTGAGCCGCCTTTCAGCACCTTACGCCCGATGCGGACATGCGGCTGTGCGGGATCGAAGCTCTCCTTGAGCTTGCCGCCGCCTGGGTTCCGAGGCGGATTGCTGACCGCACAGCACGAACCGCCGGATTTCTTCACGCCGGGTTTCTCGGACCACCAGTCCCGGGTCCATTCCCAAGTATTGCCGATCATGTCGTAAAGGCCGTAGCCGTTGGCGGGAAAGGTGCGAACGGGCGACGTGCGCTCCCAGCCGTCCAGACACTGGTTGGCGAAGGGGAACAGGCCCTGCCAGTAATTGGCCAGCATCCGTCCCTCGGGCGCGAGCTCGTCGCCCCAGGCATAGTCCGCATCGGCGAGGCCGCCGCGCGCGGCAAATTCCCATTCGGCCTCGGTCGGCAGGTCCTTGCCCGCCCACTTCGCATAGGCTTCCGCATCGGCATGGCAGACCTGCACGACCGGATGGTCCCAGAGGTCCAGCGCGTCGATATCGCTTTCGGGGCCGTAGGGGTGGCGCCAGCAGGCGCCGAATTCGTAGCGCCACCAGTCGCCCGGGTTCGAGGTGTCGACAGGCGTTGCCGTCTTGCGGAATACCACCGCGCCGGGCTGCGCCATTTCCGGCAGCATGCCCGGATAGTCCTTCGGATCGGGTGCGATTTCGGCGATGGTGACATAGCCGGTCGCCGCGACGAAGCGAGCGAACTCGCGGTTGGTGACCGGCGTCTCGTCTATCCAGAAGGCGTCGACCGCGACCTGCCGGAGCGGGGCTTCCTCCGGATAGAAACGCTCCGACCCCATGGTGAATGTGCCGCCCGGGACATGGATCATGCCGAGCAGAGCTTCGCTGCCTTGGGTGAGGGGGGGTTCGGTCATCGCAGTCCTCTCAACGGATATTGCATCCGGTTTAGGGCTGCGCCGAAGCTACGCCAAACGCGTATTTTCTTTGCAGCCCTAAACGAAGAACTGAAGGGGCCTTAGCCGAGCGCCACTTCCTTCTCGGCGTAGAGGCGTTCCAGTTCGGCGCGGCTCTTCTTTTCGGCGGCGGTCTTGAGCTGGCCGCAGGCCGCATCGATGTCACGCCCGCGCGGGGTGCGCACCGGGGCCGAGATGCCGCCCTTGAATACGATATCGGAGAACGACTTGATCCGCTCCGGTGTCGAGCATTCGTACTGCGCGCCCGGCCAGGGGTTGAACGGGATCAGGTTCACCTTCGCGGGCAGGTTGAACTGCTTGAGCAGGCGCACCAGCTCGCGCGCATCCTCGTCGCTGTCGTTCTTGTCCTTCAGCATCACGTATTCGAAGGTGATGCGGCGCGCGTTCGATGCGCCCGGATAGTCGGCACAGGCCTGGAGCAGGTCCTCGATGCCGTACTTCTTGTTGATCGGCACGATCTCGTCGCGCACGTCCTTGGTGACCGCGTGGAGCGAGACGGCAAGGTTCACGCCGATTTCCTCGCCGCAGCGAGCCATCTGCGGGATCACGCCCGAGGTAGAGAGGGTGATGCGGCGCTTCGACAGGGCCAGACCGTCGCCGTCCATGACCAGCTTCAGCGCATCGCGCACATTGTCGAAATTGTAGAGCGGCTCGCCCATGCCCATCATCACGATGTTGGTGAGCAGGCGGCCGTCTGACGAGTAACCGCCTTCATCCTCGTCGGTCTCGGCGCCATCAACGCCGTCACCGAAGGCAAAGTCCATGCGCCCCTTGGGCCATTCGCCCAGTGCGTCGCGCGCCAGCATGACCTGACCGACGATCTCGCCCACCGTCAGATTGCGGACGAGGCGCATCGTGCCGGTGTGACAGAAGCGACAGTTAAGCGTGCAGCCGACCTGCGAGGACACGCAGAGCGTGCCGCGATCGGCATCGGGGATGAACACCATTTCGAAATCGTGCGCGTCCGCCGTGCGCAGCAGCCACTTGCGGGTGCCGTCGCTGGAGTGCTGCGCCTCGACGATTTCCGGGCGGCCGATCACGAAGCGTTCGGTCAGCCAGGGGCGCATGGTCTTGGCGATGTCGGTCATCGCTTCGAACTCGGTGACGCCGCGGTGGTAGATCCAGTGATAGACCTGCTTGGCGCGCAGCTTCGCGGCCTTCAGGTCCAGCCCGGCGGTTTCGAACAATTCGGCAATGCGCTTCTTGGGCAGGCCCATCAGGTCCACGCGGCCGTCTTCGCGCGGGGTCACGCCCTCGACAAGGCCAGGGCGGGGCACCGGAACGGGGTCGATATGCCCCGGGATCGGCATCGGGCCGGCACCGGAGGCACCGGAAAGGATCGGGTTCGCGTCTGTCATGATTGGCCGGCCATATAGTGCATTCGGGCGCAAAACGAAAGATGCCGGTAAGCATTCGGGCGTTCGTGCCCACGCAGCGGGTGCGCGCGAACCGTTGTCACGCCTGTCCGGTTCCCGCTTCCGGACGTGCCGGGGGCTCGCTCCGTCGATTGAGTGTGACCCGAAAACATCAACGATTTCGTTGTGTTAGGTTCATGAAACTCCCTTTGTGTGACGGGCATTTGACCAGTCCGGACGGGCCGGTCGCCATCCATAAGAGCCCGTCGGAGAACACAAGGAATGGAGCATCCCATGAAGAAGATCCTTCTCGGCCTCGCCGCCGGCACCGCCATCGCCTCGGTTCCCGCCATGGCGCAGGACGCGGGCGCGAGGCAGCCGTTCGACGGTTTCCATGTCGATGCGCTGGCGGGTTACGACGTGACCAAGGCCGGCAGCGGTGTCGATGACGACGTCAATGTCGATAACGATCAGTCGATCGACGGCTTCGCCTTCGGTGTCGGCACCGGGTACGACGTGCGCATGAACAACTTCGTCATCGGTCCAGAGGCGGAAGTGACGTGGTCGACCGCCAAGACCAAGTTCAACGACGGCGATTTCGAAGGCTTCGGCATCGGCAATGTGAAGAGCAACCGCGACCTCTATCTGGGCGCGCGGGTCGGCTACGTGGTGGCGCCCAGCACGATGGTCTACCTCAAGGGCGGCTATACCAATGCCAAGTTCGACGTGCGCAATGCGGTCGGCACTGTCGATACCAAGCGCGACATCGATGCGGACGGCTGGCGGATCGGCGCGGGCGTCGAGCAGGCGCTCAGCAGCAACGCCTTCGTGAAGCTGGAATATCGCTACTCGAACTACGGCAAGGGCGAACTGGACTACACCGGCGACATTCCGGACGGTCAGCGCTTCAACCTCGATCTCGACCGGCATCAGGTGATGGCGGGCGTGGGCGTGCGCTTCTGATTTCAGCTTGAGGCGGGGGAAGGGCGGGGGTTTCGGCTCCCGCCCTTTTCTTGTCCTCCCCGGCACGGGGAGGGGGACCGCCCGAAGGGTGGTGGAGGGGATTCGCACCACGACGCAACGGTCGAGCGAGACTGCCAATCCCCTCCGTCAGCGCTCCGCGCTGCCACCTCCCCGTGCCGGGGAGGACAAGTATCGACTACTGAACCTTCGCGCAGCCGATCAGCGCGGCATCCATGGCCGAGGCGGCGCCTGCCAGCGGCCATGCATTGACGAAGCGATTGCCCTTGAGATCGGTGGCCGTCACGGTCAACCGCGGGGCAGAGCGCATGGCGGCGACTATGGCCGCATTGTCTCCCTCGCCGCGCGGCCATGCATCGCCGCCGCCGCCGGTAAGTTGCCAGCGTTGTCCGCCGACATTGAGCGTGATGGTGGAGGGCTGCATGATCCGGCGCGACAGCCGGAAATGGAGCTGCCCGCGCGCACCCCGGCGTGGCCATGTCCCGACGGCCACGAAGGGCTGGTATTCACGGGCGGACTGGTTCGGTTCGGCCATGGCGATGGCATAGCAGCGCGGCACGACCGGATCGCGGAACGCGCCCCAGGTGCTGTAGAGCCCCAGGCTTTCGCGTGCGAGTGCGGGCACGGCACCGGCTGCGCAAAATGCGAGCAGGGCGATGAGGCGGAGCGAGCGACCGGACATGCGTTTCATCGTGGCGTGCCCATGGCATGAAACACGCTTGAGGTAAAAGGTCCGAGGCTGTGCCGGCGGATTTCTCAGGCGATTTCGCGCAGGACTTCGCCGATCTTTTTCCCGTCCTCGAAATAACCGAGGCCGTAATCACCCTTGATCGTGGTGCGCAAAGTGCGGCGTTCGTAGTGCGCGTCGCAGCCCTCCACCGCGTGGAGCATGCGGTGGTTGTCCCAGATCACCATGTCGGTGGGCTTCCAGTCATGCCAGTAGGCGCTGGTTCCGGTGCCGAGGCGGTTGATCGCCTGGGCCGCCTCGTCGAGCAGGGCATCGCCATCGGCATCCTCGTGATGTTCGAGCGCCACGGCCATCCATGGGCCGAAGTGCAGCACTTTCTCTCCGGTCTGCCGCTTCCACACGGCCGGATGCATCGCGCGCGGGAAGCGCGCGGCTTCGGCCAGCAGTTGCGGCGTCGATTCGTATTCGGTGAGCGGCGTGAAATCGACGCCGTACTTCATCGTCGAGAGCCGAGTATCGAGCGTGTAGACCACGTTGTGCCCTTCCAGCCGGCGACGCAGGCCTTCGGGAAACTGGCGGTAGAGTTCGACGCCGTCCATGAACCCGGTGCGCCCGCCGACCGGCGCATTGACCGGCGCGCGCAGCACGCCTGCGTAGTTCAGCTCGTCATTGTAGCAATGGTCGAAATGCCAGGGCGAGAAGCGGGCGAGGATCTGCCCGTCGATCTCCACCAGCCCCTCGCCGCGCGCGATCTCGTCGCGGGGCTGGTAATGCATGTCGATCACGCCTTCCGCATCGTCGCCGGTTTCCGCGTCGCGGGTGGTGGTCTTGGTCGGATGGTCCTTGAGCGGGCCGAACACCCGGCTGAGCGCCACCTGCATTTTCGAGCTGGGCTCCATGTCGGTGAAGACGATGACGCCGCGCTCGACGAACAGGTCGCGCAATTGCTGGCGGACCGCCTCGTCCTCCAGCGCCGCGAAGGTCACGCCTTCGACCCGCGCGCCGAAGCTGAGGTTGTCCTGAAGATTCTCCACACGAATGCCGCTCATGGCCTTGCTCCTCTCTGGCCGTTCCGGTGCGTGCCGGAACGATCCTAAGCTTGCTGAGCATGGTGCCATGGCCTTTGCGTCGGGGCCAAGGGGAATTTGATCTTCTTGCCGCCTCAGGCAGTCGGGTAGGCGATCTCCATCACTTCCCATTCCTTCTCGCCGGAGGGCAGGCGGACCATTCGAAGGTCGCCGATGGCGGCACCGCGCAGGGCGCGGGCGATGGGGGCGCTCCAGCCGATCAGGCCCTTCGCCGCGTCCTGCTCGTCATCGCCGACGATGGTGACGGTCTTGTGGTTGTCGTCCTCGTCCGCGATGGTGACAGTGGCGCCGAAGAAGACCTTGGCGCGTTCGGTCTGCTCGCGCGGATCGACCACGCGCAGCGCCTTCATGCGGCGGGCGAGGAAAGCCAGTTCCCGGTCGATCTCGCGCATGCGCTTGCGGCCGTAGAGATAGTCGCCGTTTTCCGAACGGTCGCCATTGCCCGCTGCCCACGAGACGATCTCGACGATCTCCGGCCGCTCCTTGCCGAGCAGATGGTCGTAGCGGGCGCGCAATTTCGCCATTCCGGCGGGCGTGATCGGGGGACCTGCGGGTTTCATCGGGTGAGCCTTATCCGGCGAGGCTGATGCGGGGAAGGGGCGGGGGCGCTTCTCCACCGCCTTGCGCTCGGCTTATTAGTCCGACAAAAGAAGGCAAATCTATCTGGGATCGAGGAAATCATGGAACTCTCACGCCGCTCCGCGCTCATCGCTGCTGCTGCCGCGCCACTTGCCGGGATGGCCGCGCGCGCCGTTGCGGCGGAGGGCGTCGGCGCTCTGCCGACCGCACCGGGCGCGACGCTGGCGCCGCGTCCGCCCATGGGCTGGAATTCGTGGAACAGCTTCGCCGGAACCATTACCGAGGCGCAGGCGCTCGAAACCGCCGCGATCATGCGCGATAAGCTACTGCCCTTCGGCTACGACGTCTTCACCGTCGACATCCAGTGGTACGAGCCCGAGGCGAAGAGTTACAGTTACAACGCCAACCCGGTGCCCGCGCTGGACGCCAACGGGCGGCTGATCCCCGCGCCTAACCGTTTCCCTTCGTCCAAGGGCGGGAAGGGCTTCGCGCCCTTGGCGGCCAAGGTCCATGCGATGGGCATGAAGTTCGGCATCCACGTCATGCGCGGCATCGCGCGACTGGCGGTCGAGAAGAACCTCCCGATCCTCGGCACGCCCTACCGCGCACAGGACATTGCCGACACCAGCAGCATCTGTCCGTGGAATCCGGACATGTACGGCGTCGACATGACCAAGCCCGGCGCGCAGGAATACTACGACAGCATCTTCCGTCTCTACGCCTCGTGGGGCGTGGACTTCGTGAAGATGGACGACATGAGCCGCCCTTACGACGCTCATGCGCCGGAGATCGAGGCGGCTGCCAGGGCCATCGCGCGTTGCGGCCGGCCGATCGTGCTCAGCCTCTCGCCGGGCGAAACGCCGGTCCCGCGCGGGGCGGAAGTGCGCAAGCATGCGCAGATGTGGCGTATTTCGGACGATTTCTGGGACGAATGGCCGCAGCTTGCCGCGCAGTTCACGCGACTGGAGAACTGGTCGCCCTTCACTGGGCCGGGTTCATGGCCCGACGCCGACATGCTGCCGCTGGGCCGCATCGCTCTTGGCGAGCGCAGCAGCCGTTTCACGCCCGACGAGCAGCAGACCCTGATGACGTTGTGGTCCATTGCCCGTTCGCCGCTAATCATGGGCGGGGATCTGCGGGGCATCGACGACGCGACGATGGCGTTGCTGACCAATCGCGAGGTGCTGGCGGTTAACCAGCACAGCGCGGGCAATCGTCCGCATTTCCTTGCCGACAATACCCGCGTCTGGTCGGCGCGGCCGGAGGGGAGCGAGGATCGCTATCTTGCGCTGTTCAACACCGGCGATGCGCCGCTGGAGGTTTCGGTGCCGCTGCGAGAACTCGGCCATCAGCGCGCGGCGGTGCGCGATTTGTGGAAGGGCGAGGACCTTGGCGTGAGCGAGGGCCGAGTGATCGCCAAGCTGCGCTCGCACGCCTCGGCGCTATACCGGGTGAAGGTAGCGTAAGCCGCCTCAAGCTCAGCCTTGTCCATCCCCGTCATCCCCGCGAAGGCGGGGATCCCGCTTCTTTTTCTCGTAGAGACGGGGAGAGTACGGCCGCACTAGTGCGCGGGCCCTCTGCGTCTCCGCGCGAACTTAAGAAAAGCGGGGCCCCCCGCTTTCGCGGGGGCGACGGAGTTTTGTGGTGAGAGGTGGAGGACATTTAGTCCCCGTGCCCCCTCAACCCGGCGTGTTCTTGCCCATCAACCGGCTCAGCGGCAGGCTGCTGCGTACACCCGCTTTGTCCGGATACATCGCCTGATAGACCACCGCGTTTTCCAGCACGCGCTGGATATAGTTGCGCGTCTCGGAGATCGGGATCTGCTCGATCCATGTCACCCAGTCGACCGAGCCCATGCGGGGATCGCCGTTGGAGGCGAGCCACTTGTTCACATTGCCCATGCCCGCGTTGTAAGCGCCGATCGCCAGCGGGTACGAACCGCCGAAGTAGCTGCGCACGCGCGCGAAATAGGCATCGCCCAGCGTGATATTGAACTGCGCGTCGCTGACCAGACGGCCGTCGTCGTAGGATAGACCCAGCTTGCCCGCCTGCTCGCGCGCGGTAGTGGGCATCAGCTGCATCAGTCCGCGCGCACCGGCGTGGCTGAGCGCGTTCTGCGCGAACTGGCTCTCCTGACGGGTGAGCGCATGTACCATCGTCCAGTCCGCGCCCGGCGGAGTGGGGATCATCGGATAGGCGATCTGGCCGAAGTCGCCATAGCCATCGGCATGGGCGCTCTGGCCGAGGATCACTGCAAGGTCGCGCCGCCCGATCTCGCGCGCCAGATCGGCGACCAGCACGTGGTCCGCCTCGCTCTGTGCCTGATCGGAGATTTCCTTGAAGAATTGAACGGCGGTCTTCCAGTCCGCATCGCGGGCCACGTCGCGCACGGCCTTGGTGATCGGCTCGGCCATGAAGGCGCTGCGCTGGGCCGATGTCGGCATCGAGCGCGGCTTGGAATCGAGGTCGGGCAGGGGGCGTCCCAGCCGTTCCAGCGCCAGCTGGCCGTAGAAGTACTGCGGATAGGCAGCGGCCATTTCGAAATAGCGCTTCGCCCCGGAGCTGTCGCCCGCTTGCGCCAGTGCTCGGCCCGCCCAGTAGAAGCCCTTGGACCGCGTACCCGGGGTCTGCGCGGCGGCGCCATAGCGATAGAACAGCGGCGCTGCGCGGCGCGGATCGCCCATTGACCACAGCGCCTTGGTGCCGCCCAGCCAGACCAGCGAGGTGTAATCGTCACGCAGGCGGAAGGACTGCTTGGAAATATCCGTGCCCGGCGCGAAGGCATCGTCGATCGAACTCGCGATCCGCACTGCCGAATCCGAACCCGCCCCGCGTGCGGCGTTGAGCAGTTCGCGCACCCATTTCTCGGGCTCCGGTACCGGCTTGGACAGCGGCGGGCGGGTGGAGAGCAGCGAGATCTCGCCGGGGAGGTTGCCCGATTTCCGCGCCTGCACCGCGCGGGCATAGATATAGCCCGGATCCGCGTTCATCTGCGGGCTCAGCGTCAGCCCCATGGTGCCGGGGGGCGAGCCTTGCAGCATCGACAGCCGCTCCATGAACAGCGAACGATTGGCGGCCGAGACGAAGGAGATCTGCCGCTGCGCCTGATCGGTCTGGCCCTGCCAGAGCAGTTCGTCCATGCGCGCGTCGTGATCGGCCTGCGTGAAGCGCGATCCATAGGTCGACATCAGCCGGGCTTCGTCATCCGCTGCCAGACTGCCGCCGCGCCATGCGGCAACCGCCTTTTGCGCGGCATCCGGCCGCTGCAACGTAGAAAGCGCCACGGCGTAGCGTCCGGCGGCCTCGCTCGTCAGCGGTGGAAAGCGGGTGAAGAAGGCGACGGTGGTATTCGCGTCGGCCGGATAACGGGTCAGCGCGCCTTCGGCGTAGCGGCGAATCCGATCCTCCATCGGATAACCCGGATAAGTCATCAGGAAGTTCGAATAAGTACCGAAGTCGAGCTGATCGCTGGCCGAAAGCTGGCGCCAGCGGTCGATGGACTGATGCACGCTCATGTCGTGCGATTGCATTTGCTGCGCTTTGGCGATGTCCCATTCGCGGCCGTCCTGTGCGAGAACAGGGCTCGTGAAAAGGAACGTGGAAGCAAGCAGGATGAGGGGGGCGGCACGCTGCATGCTGGACATTTGGGGAAAAGGCTCCTTATCAGGCGCTGAACGTCGGGACCGATCACCCGATGAATGACGATCAGCTGAGGTAAAGTCCATGTTCTCGGGGTCTATTCCTGCTCTTGTTACACCGTTTCGCGACGGAGCGTTCGACGAACAGGCTTTTCGGCGGCTGGTGGACTGGCAGATTGATTCGGGTTCTTCCGCGCTTGTGCCATGCGGTACCACCGGTGAAAACTCCACGCTTTCGAACGCCGAACACCATCGCGTGATCGAACTTTGCGTGGAACAGGCGGCGGGCCGCGTGCCCGTGATCGCCGGCTGCGGCAGCAACGACACGATGAACGCGCTGCTGCACATGAATTTCTCCAAGAAGTGCGGCGCCTCGGCCGCGCTGCTGGTGGCGCCTTACTACAACCGCCCCAGCCAGGAAGGCCTGCTGGCCCATTTTAGCTACCTTGCCGAGCACAACGACCTGCCGATCGTGCTCTACAACGTGCCCGGCCGCACGGTGACCGACCTGCTGCCCGAAACCGTGATCGAACTGGCGCGCCGCTATCCGGATCGCTTCGTCGCCATCAAGGACGCCAGCGGCGACCTCAGCCGCGTAACCGATCACCGCATGGGTATCGGCAAGGACTTCTGCCAGCTTTCGGGCGACGATGAACTGGCCCTGCCGTTCAACGCGGCCGGCGGCGTCGGCTGCATTTCGGTGACCGCGAACGTGGCGCCGAAGCTCTGCGCCGAATTCCAGGCCGCTTGCGCGGCGAACGACCTTGAGGAAGCGCGCCGCCTCAACGACCTGCTTTACCCGCTGCACTATGCGATGTTCGAGGACAGCTCGCCGGGGCCGTGCAAGTACGCGCTGGCACAGGTCCACGACTGGATCGAAAACGAACTGCGCCTGCCGCTGGTGCCTTGCGGCGACAAGGCCCGCAAGGCCGTGGATGACGCGCTGGTGCATGCCGGGCTGATCTGAGCGGTTTCCGTTTTCAGGGACAAGGGGGCGTCGGTGCGAACCGGGGCCCCTTTTTCGTTCTGTTCGGTGCGGGTTTCAAGCGGGCCACGCTCTCCCATGCACCGCTCATCCCGAGCTTGTCGAAGGATGGCAGCACCGCGCCCCGGTCTCCGGGGGCTTCGACCGGCTCAGCCTGAGCGGGATTGGGAAGCGCTACCCAGTCCGTCCCATGTCATCCTGACGTCCCACGTCATCCTGAACTTGTTTCAGGATCCATTCGCGACCTGTCCCGAACGGCGGTGTGAAGGGCGCGGCGATTGCCTGTTGCCGATCGAAGCGTAACGCGGGGGGGAAATGGATCCTGAAACAAGTTCAGGATGACGTTCGGGTGCCGGCGGTTTTCCTTGTCGTCAGCCCGGATTTTGCCGGGCTGACGACTAATCAATTGCCCATCGCGTAACGAAGCTCTCAATCCGCCGGATTGTACTTCTGCACAAAGCGCATCGTTTCGGAGAGCATGCGCTTGCGCGTCTCCTCACGCGACAGCCAGTGGTCCTCGCCGGGCAGCGTGACCATTTCGTAGGGCTTGCCTGCGTCTTTCAGCGCATCGGCCATGATCGTGCTCTGGCGGTAAGCGACGACGGTATCGTCCTTGCCGTGGATCAACAGCACCGGCGCGTCGGCCTTGGCGGCGAAGCGGCGGGGCGATATCGCGTCGAAGCCCGATGGATCGCCCAGTTCTTCGAGCAGATTCTTGCGCAGCATCCGCGAATCGCCGCTTTCGGTGATGTCGGTGTCATACATCAGTCTGACGTCGGCCACCCCGGCTACCGCGACGGCACAGCGGTAGAGGCCGTGTTGCAGGGTGACGCCCGCCAGCGCCGCATAGCCGCCATAGCTGGCCCCGACGATGCAGGCGCGCTTGGGATCGGCCACGCCGCGCTTCACCAGTTCGGCAAGGCCGTCCGAGATGTCGGTCTGCATCTTGCGGCCCCACTGGCCGTCCCCGGCATGGCGGAAGGCGTCGGTGCGGCCGGTGGAGCCTCGGAAATTGGGCTGGAACACCGCGTACCCGCGCGAGGCGAAGGCCTGTGCCCACCAGTCGAACACGGGCTTGTCCTCCGCCGCCGGGCCGCCGTGGGGCAGCACCACGATCGGCAGATTCTTTGCCTCGCGCCCCGGCGGCAGGGTCAGCACGCCGTCCATCTCAAGGCCGTCCGCCGCCTTGTACTGGACCATGGAGATCGGCCCGACCTGTTCGGCAGCGATTGCCGGGCGTTCGTTGCCGACCGGATCGGCATGGCGCCCCGCCACGTCGACAAGGTACCAGGTGCCGCTGTCGCCATTGCCGCTGGTGTTGAGCAGCACCTTGGAGAAGTCGGGCGTCCAGTCCACCAGATGCGGATTGCGGCCGGTGAAGGCCTTGAAGATCTTGTTGAGCGCGACCTGCTTGGCGGGATCGTACATCACCGTCGTCGCCTTCTCGCCGTCGAGCCGATAGCCGAGCAGGTTGCCGTTGGCGCGATCGACGAAGATGCGGTCAATCTTGCTGTCGTCCAGGATTTCGTGCGCCTCACCGCCGGCAAGCGGAACCTCGAACCAGTGCGAGGCGCCTTCCTTGTCGTCGATGGCGTAGACCACGGTGCTGCCGTCCTTGCCGAAGCAGATCAGGCTGACATTGCCGTGGAGATCGACCCCGCGTGCCAGTTCGGCGCCCTTCACGGCGTTGATCTTCCACGTGCCGCTATTCTCGTCGATATCGAGAAGGACCGAGACCTGGCCTGCCGCGTCAATCAGCCAGTCGCGGTAATGGTCCTCGGCCGGGGCATTGGCGACCAGTCGCGGGCGATTGGTCTTCAGGTCGACTGCAAAGAGCGTGGTGCGGCCGTGGACGAACTGCGGATCCGAGCCCCGGGTATCGAGCGCGATGCCGCCGTAGAAGCCCACCGTCTTGCCGCCGATCTGGCGAATGCCGAAGCTGCCGCGGGTGACAGTGGCGATGCTGTGGGTCTTGCTGAAGACAAGGCCTGCAGCGCCGCCGTTCAGGGGCAGGATGACCGTGCCGTAAAATTCGTACTTGGCAGCGGCAAAGCCGAAGAGGGGAACCGTTGCGCTGTTGGTGAGCAGGACGGTGTCGTCATCGGCCCATTCGATCGAGCGCACCTTGGATTTGCCCGACGAGACATTGAATTTGATCGCGCCGGTCTCGTCGAACACCGAGATACGACGGTCCCCCTCCACCTGGGTAACGCTGGCAAGATTGTGCCCATTGGGCGAGATCGCCGCATCCTCGACGCGGGGAAGTTCGCCATAGGCGTCGAGCGGCGGCGGCTCGACCGCTGCATGCGCCAGAAATGGCCAGAACGCAGGCAGCAGCGCCGCCTGCGCCCATCTCGCACGTGACTTCATATTGAAAAATTCCCCCTTCGATTTCGTCGGTATTTCCGCCTGCTCCGAAATCGGCAAGGGGGGAGGATCACGGCACCGCGATTAAATACTTGTTATCCTGCTTTCTTCGCTTTGCGGTGGCGTGCTTCCGGCCGTTTCCGCCGCGCTTGTGTGGGGCGATGCGGCGCGGTCTGCGCGGGTTTGGTGCCGTATGGTCGCAAATCGCGCAAACGGACATTTCCTTTTCGCGCGCGAAACCCTAAATGCGCTTCGACATGGCACGCCCGCAGCACACGACATTCGACAAGAAGAAGACCGTCGCCGAAAACCGCAAGGCGCGCTTCGACTATTATATCGACGAGACTTTCGAGGCCGGCATCGCGCTGACCGGCACGGAGGTTAAATCGCTGCGATTCGGCGAGGGGTCGATCGCCGAGTCCTATGCCGAGATCAAGAACGGCGAGTGTTGGCTGGTCAATTCCAACGTGCCCGAATTCAGCCACGGCAACCGCTACAACCACGTGCCCAAGCGGCCGCGCAAGCTGCTGCTGCACGAACGCGAACTGTCGCGCCTGCAAGGCTCCGTGGAGCGCAAGGGCATGACGCTGGTGCCGCTCTCGATCTATTTCAACGGCCGGGGCCGCGCCAAGGTCGAACTCGCGCTCGCCAAGGGCAAGAACGCGGCCGACAAGCGCCATACGATCAAGGAACGCGACTGGAAGCGGGAACAGGGCCGCATCCTGCGCGAACACAAGTGAGCACGCTGTTGCAGCGGCTCGGGGCCTGGCTGCACAGCCAGATGCCCACGCACGCGCAGCTTGAGGCGAATCGCTTCACCGCGCCGTTCACGCGTCGTCCGGAACTGTTCCGCTTCACCCGCCGCTCGGTGCCGCGCGGCGTGGCGGTGGGCATGTTCATCGGCATCTTTGCGCTGATTCCGGGTGTCCAGATCGTTGGCGCGGCCGTGATGTGCGTGCCGTTTCGCGGCAATATCCCGCTCGCCGCCGCTGTCACCTTCATCAGCAACCCGGTGACGACGCTGCTGATTATCCTTCCGGTGGCGGTCGCGATCGGCAACAGCTTCGGCTACCACGCCGACATCGCGACCGTGGAATCCATGGTGCGCGAAGGGGCCGGTCTGGCCGAGTGGCGGGTCTGGATGCTGACCGACACCGCGCCCGCCGTGGTGATCGGGCTGTTCATCCAGTCGGTGATCGCCGCCGTCCTGAGCTATTTCGTCACGGTATGGTTCTGGCGCTACTGGATCGGCCGCAAGCATCGCGCTCGCCGCAATCGCGCGCCGTTCCGCCATCTCGCGACTGCGGACGGCCCGGCGAAAGTGGCCGAAGCGGAAAAGGTTGAGGACAGGGAAGGAATCGCATGATCGCAGGCCAGCAGCGCTCCGGCAGGTTGCCCGACACATCGATCGTCGGGCTGGCCCTGGCGGGAAGCGTCGCGCTGGTCTGGCTGGTAAGCGGGGACGGCCTGCTGGCGGCGGTTCTGGCCGGCGCGCTGATGGTTTTTGCGGGCCTCGCATGGATGATCGCCAACCGGCGCGTCGCCGTGACCGAGCCCGAATTCGCGCTGCCCGACTGGTCGGTGACGGTCGCCGCGATCGACCGCAGCGACATGGCCATTGCCCTCACGGACCGGGCCGGGCGCCTGACTTGCGCCAATTCCAGCTACGAGAACTGGTTCGGCATCGGCCATGATCCGTCACGCCTGCCAATGGGCGATGCCGCGCTGGAGCAAATCGCCGAACTGGTGCGCTCGGCATGGCGCGACGGGCAGGGCGTCACGCAAGTTCGCGCCGCGATCCCCGGCGGCACCGAGACCGATTGGCGCATCGAAGTGCGCCGTTCCGGCCGGGGCGAGGACTTTCTGGTCTGGCGCGTCCAGCCCGTCAGCGCGGTCGATCTGGTCGGCGATCTCGTCCGGCAGGTTGACGGCAAGCTCGGCAAGGGGCTGGCGCGTTCGGGTATTGCCACGGCGCTGGTCGATCCCGACGGCACCATCCGCGCCGCCAGCGCCGGTTTCGCGCAGCGCGCCACCGGCGATGCCCTGGCCGACGTGACCGGGCTCGATTTCGTCTCGCTGCTCAGCCAGGAAGAGGGCGAGCGCATCGGCTGGGCGCGCGAGGGCGGGCGCGGCGGACCGCTGGTGCTCTACCACGTGCCGGTGGCCGATCCGGACCTTCCGGGCGATCCCGATCCGAACCTGACGCCCTCGCTCATGCTGGTGGTGGAAGCCGGGCAGGGCATCGGCGCCAGCGGCGGCGGCGGCACGGCCGCACCGCATCTGGAAGCGCTGCTCAGCCAGCTTCCGCTCGGCCTTGCCATGGCCGACCGCGACGGCCGCCTGCTGTTCGCCAACCCCGCCTTCATGCGCGCCGCCGGGCGCGAGGGGCAGGTTCCACCGACGTACCCGACCGATCTCGTTACCCGGGAGGACAAGCGCGCACTGTCCGAGGCGATCCGCCGTTTCGCGCAAGGGCCCTCGGCCGCGGGCGACATTGCCGTGCGGCTGTCCGAACTGCCGGACGATCCGGTTTCGCTCAGCCTTGCCGGCGTGCGCGGGCTGGGCGAGGCGGCGGTGCTGCTCGGCCTGACCGACACTTCGGAAGAAACGCGCCTGAAGCGGCAAGTCGCGCAGGCCACCAAGATGCAGGCGGTGGGTCAGCTTGCTGGCGGCGTCGCGCATGACTTCAATAATGTGCTGACCGCGATCCTGGGCACCTGCGACCTCATGCTGATGCGCCATACGCCGGGCGATTCGGACTATGACGACATCCAGCAGATCCGCGCCAACTCCAACCGCGCAGCCTCGCTGACGCGCCAGTTGCTGGCCTTCTCGCGCCAGCAGACGCTGCGCCCCGAAGTGCTCCAACTGCCTGACGTGGTGGCCGACGTTTCGCAGATGCTGCGCCGCCTGATCGGGGAGAAGATCCAGCTCGTGGTCACGCATGACCGCGATCTCGGCCCGGTGCGTGCGGACCCGACCCAGCTCGAACAGGTGATCGTCAATCTCGCGGTCAATGCGCGCGATGCCATGCAGATGAAGAAGGGCGCGGACGGTTCGGGCACCCTGACGCTGGCGACCCACCGTGTCACCACGACGGATGTGCGCGCCATGCGCAGCGAGATCATCCCGGCGGGCGATTATACCGCGCTGATCGTGCAGGACACCGGCGGCGGCATTCCGCCCGAACACCTCGGCAAGATATTCGAGCCGTTCTTCACCACCAAGGAGCAGGGCAAGGGCACCGGCCTTGGCCTTTCCACCGTCTACGGCATCGTCAAGCAATCGGGCGGCTTCATCTTTGCCGAGAGCGAAGCGGGCATCGGCACGCGCTTCGTCGTCTACCTGCCGGTCCACCACGTGGCGCCGGGCAGCGAGAAGGCTGTCCCCGTCGTGAAGGACGAGGCTCCGCCCAGCCAGTGGGCAGGCGGCGGCTCAATCCTGCTGGTGGAGGACGAAGACCCGGTGCGTGTCGTCGCCGAACGTGCGCTCACCCGACAGGGCTATGAAGTCACTTGCGCGCGCGATGGCGAGGAAGGCCTGGAACTGGTCCAGAGCGGCGGGCAGTTCGATATCGTCGTTTCCGACGTCGTCATGCCGACGATGGACGGCCCGGCGATGGCGCGGGAGATTCGCCGCATCGCGCCGGGCCTGCCGGTGCTGTTCATGTCGGGCTATGCCGAAGAGCAGCTTCGCAAGGAGATCGGCATCGCCAACGCCTGGTTCATGCCGAAACCCTTCTCCGTGCAGCAGCTGTCGGAAAAAGTGGGGGATGTTCTCGCCCGCACGGCAGGCGGTGTTAAAAATAGGAAATAAGCCGTTGTTCGCCTCTTGTTCTATGAGAACAAAGGCGATACATCGTTCCCCGTGACGTTGACCTTTCCGGTCAGGCCAGTAGCAAAGGGGAAGTGTAATGGCTGCTCAGCTCAAGCTGATCCAGGAAGGCAAGGAAAAGGAAGCGATGGACCGTCAGAAGGCGCTCGAAGCCGCGCTTGCGCAGATCGACAAGGCGTTCGGCAAGGGCTCCGCGATGAAGCTGGGTTCCAAGGAGACGATGCAGGTGGAGGCAATCTCCACCGGCTCGCTGGGGCTCGACATCGCGCTGGGGGTCGGTGGTCTTCCGCGCGGCCGTGTGATCGAAGTTTACGGGCCGGAAAGCTCGGGCAAGACCACGCTGGCGCTCCATGTCATCGCAGAGGCGCAGAAGTCCGGCGGTACCGCCGCCTTCATCGATGCCGAGCACGCGCTCGACCCGGTTTACGCCAAGAAGCTGGGCGTCAACATCGATGAACTGATCGTCTCGCAGCCCGATACGGGTGAGCAGGCGCTCGAAATCACCGACACGCTCGTGCGCTCCAATGCGATCGACGTGCTGGTAGTGGACTCGGTCGCCGCACTGGTTCCCCGCGCGGAAATCGAAGGCGAGATGGGCGACAGCCACGTCGGTCTTCAGGCCCGCCTGATGAGCCAGTCGCTGCGCAAGCTGACCGGTTCGATCAGCCGTTCGCGCTGCATGGTGATCTTCATCAACCAGCTGCGCATGAAGATCGGCGTCATGTACGGCAACCCCGAGACGACCACGGGCGGTAACGCGCTCAAGTTCTACGCCTCGGTCCGCCTCGACATCCGCCGCACCGGCCAGATCAAGGACCGCGACGATATCGTCGGCAACGCCACCCGCGTGAAGGTCGTGAAGAACAAGGTCGCCCCGCCGTTCAAGCAGGTCGAATTCGACATCATGTACGGTGAGGGCATCTCGAAGATCGGTGAAATCCTCGACCTTGGCGTCAAGGCGGGCATCGTCGAGAAGTCGGGCGCGTGGTTCAGCTACGATTCGATCCGCATCGGTCAGGGCCGGGAAAACGCCAAGACCTACCTGCGGGAAAATCCCGAACTCTGCGACCGCCTCGAAAAGGCAATCCGCGCCCGCACCGAAGGCCTCTCCGACGAGATGATGGTCGGCCCTTCGGCGGATGACGATACCGAATAAGCCTTCCAGCGCTTCTCTCTTGGGAAGACGAAACGAAAACCCCCGGTCTGTAATGGCCGGGGGTTTTCGTTTTAGGGCCGAAGTGTCTGAAATGGGCGATGTGAGGGACTAAGCCGCTCTGGATTGCTTCCTCGGCTTCGCCTCCTCGCAATGACGAGGGAGTCGCTGACTCCCCCATCCGAATGCTCTCTAGCCCAAGCAGAGTTGGCTGGAGAGCATTCGGATGGGAGTTCAGATGGGAGTGTGGACTGACGCAACCCCAACCATTCCCGTCGCCCCCGCGAAGGCGGGGCCCCCGCTTTCCTTCGCGCCACAGAGATACGTGACCATCATCAACCGAACACGGGCGTAACGCACACGCACCTCCGTTTAGAGTACCGCAAACGGCGGAGCGCCCTCTCGATCGTCATCATCTCTGCTTCGGCGCTTGGTGATACGTGCCCGATTCGACGACGAGACGCGCCGCCCGAAACAGAAGGGACTGGGGATAGCCGACCTGACCCAGCCGGAACCAGTCGAGGCCGGATCCCGAGGCAAACCCCGCACCGAAAGCGCTTCAGTACGTGGCGTTCCCACCACGCTAGGCGGGATATCGCAATTCCCGAACAGTCTGACCGCTGCAACCCGCTTGCCGCCGCCGCGCGGCTGCATTATCGGCGCGTTCATGCACACGACCAACGAGATCCGCCGGTCCTTCCTCGACTACTTCGCCCAGAACGGCCATCAGGCCGTTCCGTCTGCGCCGCTCGTGCCGTACAACGACCCGACGCTGATGTTCGTGAATGCGGGCATGGTACCGTTCAAGAACGTGTTCACGGGCCTTGAAACGCCCTTCGCGCCGCGCGCCACGTCCTCGCAGAAGTGCGTCCGCGCCGGCGGCAAGCATAACGATCTCGACAACGTCGGCTACACCGCGCGCCACCACACGTTCTTCGAGATGCTGGGCAACTTCTCGTTCGGCGACTATTTCAAGGAACAGGCGATCACCCACGCCTGGACCCTGCTGACCAAGGAATGGGGCCTTCCGGTCGAGAAGCTGCTGGTCACCGTGTACCACACGGACGACGAAGCTTTCGATCTGTGGAAGAAGATCGCCGGCCTGCCGGAATCGAAGATCATCCGCATCCCCACGAAGGACAACTTCTGGGCGATGGGCGACGAAGGCCCGTGCGGTCCGTGCTCGGAAATCTTCTTCGACCACGGCGACCACATCTGGGGCGGCCCTCCGGGATCGCCGGAAGAAGACGGCGACCGCTTCATCGAGATCTGGAACCTCGTGTTCATGCAGTTCGAGCAGAGCGCCGGCGAAATCGTCGGCAACCTGCCGAAGCCCTCGATCGACACCGGCATGGGCCTTGAGCGCATCTCGGCGGTCATGCAGGGCGTGCATGACAACTACGATATCGACACCTTCAAGGCACTGATCGCCGCCTCGGAAAGCCTGACCGGCGTTGCCGCGCAGGATGAACAGCGCGCCAGCCACCGCGTGATCGCGGATCACCTGCGTTCGACCAGCTTCCTGCTGGCCGACGGCGTGCTGCCGTCCAACGAAGGCCGTGGCTACGTCCTGCGCCGCATCATGCGCCGCGCCATGCGCCACGCCCACCTGCTGGGCGCCAAGGAGCCCCTGATGCACCGTCTGGTGCCGTCGCTGGTTGCCGAAATGGGCCAGGCCTATCCGGAACTCGGCCGCGCGCAGCCGCTGATCGAGGAAACGCTGCAGCGCGAGGAAGTTCAGTTCCGCCGCACGCTGGCCAACGGCCTGAAGCTGTTGGACGAAGCCACCGCCGACATGGGCGAGGGCGGCGAGCTTCCGGGCGAGACCGCGTTCAAGCTCTACGACACTTACGGCTTCCCCTACGACCTCACCGTCGATGCCCTGCGTCCGCGCGGCATCACCGTGAACGACGATGGCTTCCAGGCCGCGATGGCGCAGCAGAAGGCTGCCGCGCGCGCTGCGTGGAAGGGTTCGGGCGCTGCTGCCGACAGCGAAGTCTGGTTCGACATTGCCGAGCGCGAAGGCGCCAGCGAGTTTACCGGCTACACCTCGACCGTCGGTGAAGGACAGGTTGTGGCGCTGGTGCGCGACGGCAAGGAAGTCGCATCGGCCACGGCCGGTGAGGACGTGACCGTGCTGACCAACCAGACGCCGTTCTACGGCGAATCGGGCGGTCAGGTCGGCGATGCCGGCACGATCACGACCAACGCAGGCCTGAAGATCGCCGTGCTCGACACCGCCAAGCCGCTCGGCCGTCTCCATGCCATGATCGGCAAGGTCGAGGCAGGCACGATCAAGGTGGGCGATGCCGTCAACCTGACCGTTGATGTGACGCGCCGCGATTCCGTGCGCGCCAACCACTCGGCCACGCACCTGCTGCACGCGGCGCTGCGTAACCGTCTGGGCGGCCACGTTACCCAGAAGGGCTCGCTGGTGGCAGCCGAGCGCCTGCGCTTCGACTTTTCGCACCCCACCGCGCTTTCGGCCGAGGACATCGCCGCGATCGAAGCCGAAGTGAACGCCGAGATCCGCGCCAACGAACCCGTTCTCACCCGCCTGATGACGCCGGAAGACGCCATCGAGGCCGGCGCCATGGCGCTGTTCGGTGAGAAGTACGGCGATGAAGTGCGCGTGCTGTCGATGGGCACTTCGTCGAAGGACGCCTCGGGCGAGCACACTTATTCGGTCGAACTGTGCGGCGGAACGCACGTGCGCGCCACCGGCGACATCGGCGTGTTCCGCATCGTTTCGGAAAGTGCAGTTTCGTCCGGCGTGCGCCGTGTCGAGGCGCTGACCGGCGAAGGCGCGCGCCAGTGGCTCGTCGCCCGCGAGGAAGCGCTGAAGAGCGCCGCCAGCGCGCTGCGCACGACGCCGGAAGACGTCGAAGCCCGCGTCGTCGCGCTGCTCGACGAACGCCGCAAGCTGGAGCGCGAACTGGCCGAAGCCAAGAAGGCGCTCGCGCTCGGCGGCGGTTCGGGCAAGGCCGAAGCGGCCGACGAAGAAGTGAACGGCGTCAAGTTCTCGGGCCAAGTGCTTGAGGGCCTCGATCCCAAGGAACTGCGCGGCCTGCTCGATCAGGCGAAGCAGCGCATGGGCTCGGGCGTCGCCGCGATCGTCGCGGTGAACGAGGGCAAGGCGAGCATCGCCGCTGCCGTCACCGAAGATCTCACCGGCACGATCAGCGCCGTCGATCTCGTCCGCAAGGGCGTCGAGACGCTGGGCGGCAAGGGCGGCGGCGGTCGCGCCGACATGGCGCAGGGTGGCGGTCCCGACGGTGACAAGGCGGCCGACGCCATCGCAGCCGTGAAGGCCGTGCTGGCAGGCTGATCCGACCTCATTCCGAATTTAAGGCGGGGGCGTGGGCAGTGGGTGCCTGCGCCCCCGTTTGCTGTGCAGCAGGTCTTCTCAGGAAAATGCCCGCAGCACCCGCAATGCGCGTTGTTCCAGCGTGCGCTGGTGGGGAGAGGGACCGCGCTCGCCTTGAGCCGGACTCTGGGCAAGGAAGCCGTCGTAGCTCTCGCGCAGCATGTCGAGGTTGGAATGGCGCGGTTTCCAGCCGCTGGCCAGCAGTGGTGCCAAATCGAAATGGCAGTCGCGATGGTAGGTGCGGTAATGCCATGCTGTCAGCGGCGAGAGGCCCACTGTGTGCAGCGCGTGGAGCAGCGCTTTCGACGGCGCGACGGGCAGGCCGGTAACGCGTGAGCGCGAACCGGCGTGGCCGATCAGCGCGTCCAGATCCTCGCGCAGGCTGCCGAACCGGTCGGTCCCGACGTTCCAGGTGCCCGAACGGCCCATCTCCAACGCATGCATGTGGAAATCGACCAGATCGTCCACATGGATGAACTGCTGGCGCTGGTGGCCGTCGCCGATCACGTAGACCCGGCGGGAGGCGCGGATCCAGTCGAACAGGATCGCGAAGATGCCCAGCCGTCCGGCGCCGAGCGTCACGCGCGGGCGGATCGTCACCACGGGGATCCCGGCATTTTGGCAGGCCGCCTGCATGGCCCGTTCGCCCGCCAGCTTGGAGCGGCCGTAGTCCTCGATCGGGCGCGGCACGGTCGCGGCGGTGATTGGCCCGCTGGGCGGCAGCCCGTAGACCGCGGTGGTGCTGAGGTGCACGACCATGCGCACCCCGGCGCAGACGGCGGCATCGGCGACGATCCGTGTGCCGGTCTCGTTGACGTCGTAATAGGCGCGTCCCGCCGCCGCCTGCGCGACCAGCGCGGCATTGTGGTGGACCACGTCCACGCCCGCCATCGCCGCTTCCACCATGGCTGGATCGGTCACGCTGCCGGGGAGGAATTCGATATCGGCAGGGCGGGCGGGATCGTCCACCACGTCCAGCACGCGAACGCGCTCTCCCTTTGCGCGCAGGCGGGCGGCAAGGCGCGTGCCGATGAAGCCGGAGCCGCCGGTGATCAGGTGCAGCATCGTCAATGAAACCGATGGGCCATCATCGCCTGCGCATTGCGGTGCGCGATGGCCATGACGGTGCCTTGCGGATTGACCATTGTCGGCGTGCACAACAGCGAGGCGTCGCCGATATAGAGCCCCTCGGTGCCGTGGACTTTGCCGAACGAATCGGCAGCGCAGAGGCTCTCGTCCTCTCCCATCGGGCAGGAGGAGAACACGTGCACCGATGTCAGCGCCCCGTCCGATGCGGCCAGCACTTCGGGCAGCTCCGCGATCTCGGTGGCAGAGTTCAGGGTGGGATAGCCGGCGATGCAGGGGTGGACGCGCAGCGCGCCCGCCGCGAACAGCGCCTGCGCCAGCCGGGCGAGGCCCTCCGCCAGGACCCGCAAGTCATCCGGCGCAAAGCGGACGCGGACGAGCGGGTCGCGGAAGCCCGGCAGGTTGCGCACGGAGGCCGTGCCGACGCCGCTCTGGACGTAGTAGATGCCCATGGTCCGCCAGCGCTCGGCAATGAGGTCCCAGGCATCCGCGCGGCCTGCCAGCGCCATGCCCAGCATGGCCGGATTGCTGATCGAGCAGCCCATGCCGAAGCGCGGCTCGAACTCCTTGATCTGGTGGACGGGATCGCAGTCGCCCGCGCGGTTCACGTCGTGGTCGAACTCGGCGACGACCTTGACCATCGGATGGAAGCGCAGCGAATTGCCGACATTGCGCGTTACGCCCGAGCGGCGCAGCAGGGCGGGGGTCTGCACCGCTCCGCAGGCGACGATCACCACCGGCGCGCGGAAGCTGACCCGGCGGCGCACGCCGTCGGCGTCGGTGCGGCTGCCCTCGGCGATCCAAAGGCTGCCCGCGCGGTGCAGGCGCTCGATCCGGGTCGAGGGCGATAGGCGGCCCCCGGCGGCGAGGAAGCTGGGCACGAAAGTGGCGGACATCGATTGCCGCTCGCCGCTTCCGTTACCGCCACCGTCGCCGCGATAATGGAACAGGCGGGGCGTTTCGATCGAATGCCAGCCGTTGGCAGTCGCGCCCCGGTGGAGCATCTGCGACATCTCGGACGGGCGACCCGCCACATATTCCACCAGCGCCACTTGCTCGCAGGCCTCGAAATGCGGGGTCATGCCTGCAAGGTCGAGATCGTTCACCGCGAAACGGCGGCGCCAGTCGTCCAGCACATAGTCGGGCGTGCGGTGATAGAGGCCGCGATTGATCTCGCTGCCGCCGCCGACGCAGCGTCCTTCCACCCAGGCCAGCTTGTTGCCACCCATGGCGACGCTGACCCCGCCGTTGCGGTACTTGGACAGCATCTCCTCGCGCGAGAAATGGGCGACCGCGGCCAGCGGGACATGCGCGCCTTCCTCCAGCATCAGCACCGCATGCCCGGCGCGGGCGAGCTGCGCGGCGCTGACCGCGCCGCCGGGGCCGGAGCCGATCACCAGGACGTCGGCGGTATCGATGGTGGCGTCTTTTCCTCCGCCCGTCATGCTGCGATCCTGCCGCGCTCGTCCTGCCCGGCGGGATAGGCGACCGAATAGAGGCCATAGGCCGAAAAGCTGGCGTAGAAGGCGATCATCGAGCGCAGCGGCGCAATGGCGGAGCCGCGCCAGCGGGCGACATGCGCCTTGCGCCGTGCCGGGACGAGGTGCGAAAAGGGCGCCTCTCCGTGCAGTACCGGCGCATATTCGAACAGGTACGCGAGCAGGTGAAAGCCCAGCCGGAAGAAGTCCGGCATGGCGGCCACGGTGGCCAGCACATAGTCCTGCACCATGACGCGCTCGTGCTCGCGCGTGGCGGCGCACTGATCGTCGACAAGCGTGTCGACCAGCGGGGCGACGATGCGGCCGAAGGCGGTGGCCGGCGCCATCTCAATTGCCCTTGTGCAGGTGCAACATGTCGACCGGCGTGAAGCTGCGGTTGGTCAGCGTGGCAAGGCGCGGCACGTCAAGGAACGTCACCAGCAGCAGCACGCAGAGGTTCACGCCCAGCATCGTCATCAGGCGGCGAGACCGGAACATGCGCTCGGGCCGCTGCGCGATCGAATCGGGCAGCATCGAGAGCCAGAGGTAGCAGCCGAACAGCCCGGTGATGAACGGGAAGGCCAGCACATATTCGATGCGGTACTTGATGAGGAACACGCCGAGGAAAAACGAAGAGAGCATCGCATAAGTCAGGCAGCTGACGATCAGGCTCTCGGCCGTGTAGCCGCCGAACGACTTGCGATAGCGGGTGAGCGTTTCCAGCCCGACGCTGGCAGTGATGTCGCGGTATTCCGACAGGCGCTTGGAGCCCATCAGGAAAGCGCCGCCGGTCCAGTAGGCCAGCAGCAGGCTGACCGGCGGCATGCTGGTGGGGTCCATCATCAGCCAGCCCAGCGTCAGGCGGATCGGGTTGTTGATCGATTCTGAGACCACGTCGAGGAATGGGCGGTCCTTGGAGCGCAGCGGCTGCACGTTGTAGACCAGCCCCGATACCAGGAACACCGCCGCGCAGGCGAAGAACGGTCCGCCCATCCACGCCGCCAGCAGCAGGCCCACCGCTGCGAAAGCCGCATATTCCAGATAGACCAGCGTCGGCGAGAGTTGCAGCGAAACGGCGGTGCGGCGGTGCTTGGAAGGGTGGTGCGCGTCGAATTCGCGGTCCAGCCATTCGTTGATGACATAGTTGGCGGAGGCGATGGCGATGGCCACTATGAAGCCGACTACCACGCGCTGCGGCATGTCGAGCAGCGAAGGTTCGCGCAGGGCATAGGCCAGGATGAGGCCGGGCACGATGAACACGTGCTTGGAGATGTGATCGAACCGCGCAAGGCTCAGGTAGTCGCGCAGCCGCGCCGTTCGGCTCTCCATGGTCACGGAAACGGGCATTTGCGGTTTCTCCTGGGGCATGATGGGCCGGGCGAGCGCTGGGTCATCGGGGCGCGGTGGCTGCGGGAGGGGGCGGAACGCGGTAGATCCGCCCGTCGGGCAGGTGCGTCGGAGCGGGGAGCGAGAGATCGCGCACCAGCCGGTCTTCGGTGGCGAGGTAGAAGCGCCAGTCCACGTTATCGAACATCACGAGGTAGACCGGCGCGGCACCGGCAGCCGATGCGCGGAGATCGGCGATCTGGCGGGTAACCGGGTTGTTCGGATCGGGACGGTCGGTGCGCAACTGGCGCTCCTGCGGCGAGAGCAGGGCGCGGCGCTCGTCAAGCAGGGCGATCACCTCGGGCGCGTTGGAAAAGATCACCGCGTCGGCCGGTAGGGTGCGGACGGCGGCAATGGTCGGGGATTCGCGCCAGACTTTCGCGTTGTAGCCGAAGCCCTTGGCATAGACCTCATGCGTGCGGATCGCCGAGCGCGCGCCGTGTGAGACCAGCACGGCGGCTCCGACCACAATGAGGGCGATCAACACGCCGCGCTCGCCCTTGCGGCTGCGGTCCAGCCCGCTCGCCTCCACCCCCATCAGCATGACGAAGGCGAAATAGGCGGGCAGGGCATAGCGCCCGTTCAGCGAGAGATTGGCCTCCAGCGAGGTCGAGAGCCAGATGAAGGCAAGGTAGGCGACAAGGAATGCGGCCAGCACCAGCGAGAGCGGCGTGCGCAAGTCGAAGACGGTGCCGGGGGCCATGGCACGCCAGCGCTGCCAGTGGCTCAGCGTTTGCCGGCCCGCAAAGCCGAACAGCCCCAGCAGCACGGCCACGCGCGCGCCGAGCGGCACCTGATCGGGGAACAGCCAGGCCGCCAATGTCTCCAGATTGTTGTGCCACTGCTGCGGGCCCATGTTGCCGTAGAAGCGCAGCTCGCGACCGATCGAGTGGCCGACCGTCTCGGTGCTCCAGCCCACCCATGCGAAGAACAGCGCGCCGCCGAGCAAGGCCAGCAGCACGCAGTCGGCAATCCGGCGGCCCATCGGCACACCCGGCCGGGCGAGAATGACCAGCGCGATGGCCGCGCCCATCGGCGGTCCGGTGAAGCGCGTCAGCGTCGCCACGCCCAGCAGGATCGATGCGATCAGCAGGTCGCGCCGGCGGCCAAGTTCGAAATAGTCGAGCGCGAACCACAAGGTGCCCAGCAGGAACATCATGAACGGCGCTTCGGACATCGCGCCCGCGTGCAGCGTGACGAACTGCGGAGCGAGGATCAGCAGCGCGGTGGCGGCGGCGGCAAAGCGCCAGTCATGGCTGCCGCGCTGCACCAGCGCAAAGACCAGGACGACATTGGCGAACAGGCAGGCGATCGCGACCGCCATCGCCGCCGTCAGCAGCGAGACGCCCAACGCGTGGCCGCCCGTCAGCATCCAGTGGTAGACCGGCGCGTCGTAGGGGACCGGGCTGATGCCCATGTACCGCGTGGTGTCGGGATAGATGCCAAGGCCGTGATGCACGTTGAATGCAAACGTCGCGAAAGCGACCGCCAGCAGCAGCGTGCAGGCTATCCAGCCTTGCACGCTGCTGCCTCGGGCCTGTACGCGGTCGCGGTAGGGACGTTCGCGTTCCAGCGCGCCAGCCGAGGCGGTCATGTCCATCAGTGCAGCATCCTTCCCGTGACCGGCACATGGCCGCCGATGCGGCCCAGCACATCATCGAGCGCGGCGATCAGCCGGTCGATCTGCGCCTCGGTCACCACGTAGGGCGGCATGAAATGGAGCACTTCGGGCGCTTCCGGCAGGTAATGGGCGAGAACGCCGTGCCGCTCGAACAGGTCGGCGGTGAGTGTGGCGATCGGCGGTTTCCGGCCGAGCGTCCGGATCGGGCTGAAATCGAACGCCACAGCCTGAAAGCAGCCTTTGCCGCGCAATGAGGCGATGCAGCGGGGGTGCTTGGCCTGAAGCCGTTCGAGCCCGGCCCGAAGGTAGGCACCCATGGCTCCGGCCCGTTCGATCAGACGTTCCTCGGCCAGCACATTGAGCGTCTCGATGGCAACGGCGCAGGTTTCGCCTATGCCCGAGAAGCTGGAGCTGTGCAGGTTGCAGTCCTGCGTGTTGCCGTAGGCCTTGTCGAACAGCGCCTGCGAGGTGACCATCGCGCCCATCTCGCGCTTGCCGCCGCCCAGCGTCTTGGCCAGCGTGACCACGTCGGGCACCGCGTCCTCGTGCTGGAAGGCGCAGAACAGGCCGGTGCGGCCCATACCGACCTTCACTTCATCGAAGATCGTCAGGATGTCCGCCGCGCGGCAGGCCTCGACCAGTTCGGTGAAGTATCCCGGCGGCGGGGATTCGCAGGAAGTGCCGCGCAGGGTCTCGATCATCACTGCGATGATGCCGTTGTCCGCGCCACCCTCGCGGGCAATCGCCTCGCGGACCGAGGCGATGTCGCCGTAGCGGCAGAAAATCACGTTTTCTCCGGGCACGCCCATCAGGAACGGGCCCAAGCCGTCGGCGCCGTCCCCGATGCAGAGGAACTTGGTCTTGCCCTTGGGCGTCTGCACGCGTTCGCACAGCTTCATCGCCGCCTCAATGGCCTCGGCGCCCGAGACGGCGAGGAACGAGACGTCGAGCGGCTCGGGCAGGAACCGCGCGATGTTGTAGGCCAGCGCGCCCTGCAATTTGTGCGGAGCGATCTTGATGCAGTCGAGCACAAGGTCGTCATGGCAGCGCCGCTCTGCGGCGATCACGCGCGGATGATTGTGGCCGAGCCCCAGCACGCCGAAGCCGCCCGAATAATCGAGGATCCGCCGCCCGTCGCGCAGCACGATCTCGCAACCCTGCGCGCTGGCGATGTCCATCTTCCGCAGGCCGAGCAGCTCGGCATAGAGAAAGGCATAGCGATCGAGGTGGGCGGCATGGAGGTCCAGCGCGGTCTCTTCGTCCAGCGCGAGGCTCTGTTCCAGCGTCAGCAGATCGCGGCGGATATTGCGGTCCCGCCGGGCCTTGGGCTGCGGGTTCGTGATCGACTTTCCGGCTGGTATCGATACCTGACTCGCCACGCGGAAACGCTCCCCATTCCACCATTCTGCGCCGCAACTGTACGGTTTTTCGGGGGCCGGAAGTATCTACAGGAAGGTATAATCCCGAAGACCCCAGAGCCCGTCCGGCCGGACGGGGCACTGTCCCTTTCGGGAGCGTGGCGGCCATTTGGGGATCAACTGTGGTAGCCCCAATGCGCTGCCTTTTTACCTCCGGTTCGGACAGCGGTTTGCAGGCCGATCCGCTTGCCCGGAACCGCGCCTTGCGGCAGACGAGAGCAGATCGGTCGCTTCCGGCCCTCGCTGCCTCTTTTCGCTTCCGGGGAATTTCGACGATGGATAACCTCGACCACATTCTGGCCGGGATCGCCGCGGAAATGCGCGGGATGGAGAACCGGGGTAAAGTGGCCGACTACATCCTGCCACTGGCCGCCGTTTCGCCCCATAAGTTCGGCATGGCAGTGGTGACGGCCGGAGGATCGGTGCATCTGGCTGGCGACGCCGAGGAGGCGTTCTCGATCCAGTCGATCTCCAAGGTCTTCGCGCTGACGCTGGCGATCGGCGCAGTGGGGGACCAGCTCTGGCGCCGGGTGGGGCGAGAGCCCTCGGGGAGCGCGTTCAACTCGATCGTCCAGTTGGAGAGCGAGCACGGCATTCCCCGCAATCCGTTCATCAACGCAGGGGCCATCGTGGTGACCGACGTGCTGCTCGGCCATCACCAGCCGCGCGAGGCGATCGGCCAGATGCTGCGCTTCGTGCGCGAACTGGCGGGCGACGATACTATCACCGTGGACGAAGCGGTCGCCCGGGCTGAACAGGATACCGGCTTTCGCAACAAGGCGCTGGCCAACTACATGCGCGCCTTCGGCAATATCCATGGCGACGTGGAGCAAGTGCTGGGCACCTATTTCCACTTCTGCGCGCTGGCCATGAGCTGCCGCCAGCTTGCGCTCGCGGGGCGCTATCTGATGGACGGCGGCCGCACCACGCGCGAGAAGGGCGGCCACCGCGTCATCACCGACCGCCGCGCGCGGCGCATCAATGCGCTGATGATGTCCTGCGGGCACTACGACAATTCAGGCGACTTCGCCTATCGCATCGGCCTGCCGGGCAAGTCCGGCGTCGGCGGCGGGATCCTTGCGGTAGCGCCGGGCATCGCCAGCATTGCAGTGTGGTCGCCGGGGCTCAACGCCAGCGGCAATTCGCAGTTGGGGCAACTGGCGCTGGAGCGGCTTGTGCAGCACACCGGCTGGTCGGTCTTCGAGCCGCGTGGAGGGCAGGGGGGCTGATCGCGGGGGTGTTTGAAGGGGATATTCGGATGCTTTCAGCAACCTCCCCGGAACGACGCGTGAATTGGACCAACCTATCTGCTCGTCGCCCCCGCGAAGGCGGGGGCCCCGCTGCCTTTGCGCCGCGCTGCAAGAACAAGCGGGATCCCCGCCTTCGCGGGGATGACGGGGAAGTAGGTACTTTTTTACCGTAAGGCTGGTCAGGCGATTGTTGATGTCTAGGTACATCGCCTCCACCAAAACTCGGCCCTCAATCCATGCAGAACTCGCCCGTCAAAACCAGCTTTCCACCATGGGTAGACGCAGACACGCGCGTCTTGCTGCTGGGTAGTCTGCCCGGCGAAAAGTCGCTGGCGGCGGGCGAATACTACGCCAACCCCAGCAACGGTTTCTGGTGGCTGATAGGCGAGGTGCTGGGCGAAAGCGAACTCCCCACCATGCCTTACACCGCCAAGCTCTCGGTACTGCGAGACCATCGCATAGGCCTCTGGGATGTCATCGAAAGCGCGAAACGACGGGGCAGCCTCGACACCGCGATTCGCGAAGCCACGCACCGGGACTTGGCCGCCTTCGCCGCCAAGCTCCCCCATCTGCGCGCCATCGCCTTCAACGGCGGCAAGGCGGCCAAAGACGGGCGCAAGCAACTGGCCGGGCAGGAAAATCGCTGGGCGCTGCTGGACCTTCCCTCATCCAGCGGCGCCCATGCCAGCATGTCGAAAGCGGCCAAGCTCACTTTGTGGCGGGCGATCGAACGCTATCTGCGATAGCCCTTCAGTCTTCCCGTTTTCCGGCGAACGTCTTCATCACCGCGTAAGCGGCATCCTGTTCTTCAGGCGCCAGCGCTTCCAGATGGGCCAAGGCTTCCTTGTACGTGAGGAAGGGCTTTCCTCCCACCACGATGGGGACCGTTCGGCCGTTGAAGACTCGCCGCAAGAGCCGCTTTTGGGTCCGTCCCAGCGCCTGGCTGCTCTCTTCGGTCATGACATGTCCTAAAAGCGCCCCTGTGGCGCAATTCGCTCGCGTTGTTAACGATTTTCGGGACCGTCCTGCCGTGCCGCCTCCAGCGCGGCGAGGAAAGCGGCCGGATAGTCCACCCGAAAGGCCAGTGCCCAAATCGGCGGGCGCGGGCGTAGCAAGGGTTTGCGTTCAACGGGGTGGCTTAGCCGCAGGATCACATTGGGCCACGCGAGCAGCGCCATATTGCGCGTGGTCGCGGCCTTGACCTCGACAGCGGTCACCTCGGGCGCAAGTTCGGCGATGTGCTCCAGCCGCACCATTTGCCGTGCGATCATGCCGCTGCGGATCAGCAGGCTATCCCCAGTCAGCAGGATCGGCCGGAGCCGCAGCGAGTGGATCAGGCCGACGCTGTAGAGCAGCAGCACCACGCCCACTTCCAGCAGCAGGTTCGCGGCGCGCGGACTCCACAGCCGCAGCAAGACATCCTGCACGGCGATCTCGATGGCTTGCAAGGTCAGCAGCACAGCCATCATCGGCGCCAGATGGCGATGATACGCGAAGGGCAGGGCGTCGGCAGGCACGTCCGGTTTGGCACGCCAGCCAGTGAGCGCCATGCGCAGTACAGTCAGCTCCGCCATGGCAAGGCGCAGCAGCGGTTCGGGCACGAACACGGCCGCCGCCTTGCGCCAACGCTCGCCGGGCGCGTTCACCCGCCAAGCCTTGCTTGCCCGCAGCAGCGACCAGCTGGTGTGCACCAGCAGCGTCAGGATGAGCGCGACAGAAACGGAGGGCATGGTCGCCAACCCGCTCCGCACGGCCGGGGGTGCGCCCAGCAGGACGACCAGCGCTGCGGTCGCCAGCCGCGCGAGAACAGCCTCACGCGAAGGGCGGTGCTCCTTCGCCATCAGCGACAGCATCAGCGTGTCGGCGGCGATCCACACGAACAGCAGCGCGGCGATGCGGGGGTAGCGCTGGGCAAGGCCGCTGTGCCCGGCCAGTTTCGCGAGCGCGATGGCAAGGAGCGGAAGCGCCAGCCATGCGAGGTTTCGCAAGGGAGATTGGGCGGTCCGGGTCCTTGTTGCGCGCATTGCTTTCCTCTTGGATGGTCAGGTCGGCTCGGCTTCGCGAAGCTGGCCGGACTTGAGTGCCGGTTTCTGAGAAAGGCCGCCTTGTTCCATGATCTGCTCGCGGAATTCGTCGCGCTTTTCGTGGATCGAGGCGATTACCGGGCCCATCGCCACACCGATCTCGACAAGTGCGGCCTCCGACAGTTGGAGCGAGCTTTCCAGGGTCTCGGGCACGGCGTGGGTTGCCCCTGCGCGGTAGAGCACGCCCGCGTGGTCGGTATCGCGGGCGCGGGCGATGATCGGCAGGTCGGGAAAGTCCGCGCGCAGCTTGCGGACGATGCGCTGGGCGGAGACCGGCTCGTCCATCGTCAGGATTACGGCTGCCGCGCTCGACACGCCCAACCGCAGCATCGCGTCTCCCCGCGCGGCATCGGCGAAGGCCACCGTGTAGCCAAGGCGGCGTCCCTCGGTGACGAGGTCCGTATTGCTGTCCACCGCCAGATAGGGCCGGCCGTGGCGCGTCAGCATATCGGCGACGAGGCGGCCAACGCGGCCGAATCCGACGATCAACGTGGGCGGCTTGTCGGCAGCGGAGACCGGCTGATGCGGAGCTTCAACGCCCTCGACCCGGCGGGCCATGATCCGGCCGATCTTGGCGAGCAGCGGCGTGATAGTGAGGCCCAACGCAGTCACGATCTGCCAGAACATCGCCGTACCCGGCTGGATCAGCTGTGCCGCGCTGGCCGCGCTCAGCACGATCAGGGTGGTTTCCGAAGGGCTGGCCATGAGGATGCCGGTCTCGGTCGCGGTGCCGCGCCGCGCGCCCATCAGCCGCAGCAGCAGGCTGGTGACCACGGCCTTGAGGACGATCACCCCCGCAGTCGCCACCAGAATCGGGCCGAGATTCTCCCAGACCACCCGCAAGTCGATGCGCATGCCGACGGTGATCAGAAACACGCCGAGGGCTAGGCCCTTGAACGGCTCGGTCATCTGCTCGACTTCGGTGTGGTACTCCGTCTCGGCAATCAGCAGCCCGGCCACGAGCGCACCGACGATGGGCGAGAGGCCGGTTGCGGCCGTCGCCAGCGAGGCGAGGATGACCACCAGCAGGCTGGCGCTGAGGAACAGTTCGGGGCTCTTGGTCCGTGCGGCCTGCGCGAAAAGTGGCGGCAGCAGGTAACGCCCCGCCACCAGCAGCCCGAGCACGACCGCCGTGCCCCAGATCAGCGTGTGGATCAGGTCGTCCATCCCGCCCTTGGCATGCGGTGCGAGCGCGCCGAGCAGGAACACGATGGGCACCAGCGCAATGTCCTCGAACAGCAGCATCGCCAGCGCCGCGCGGCCGACAGGATTGCTGGTATCGGTGATCTTGAGCACCAGCGCGGTGGAGGAAAGCGCCAGCGCCAGCCCCAGCGCCAGCGCGCCCGACAGGCCCTGTCCAAGCGCCGCGAAGATGAACGCCATGGAGCCGCCGATCAGCACCAGTTCGAGAGATCCCAGCCCGAACACGAAGCGCCGCATCGCCCAGAGGCGCGCGAAGGACAGCTCCAGCCCGATCGAGAACAGCAGGAGGATGATGCCGAACTCGGCGAATATCTCCAGTCCGTCGGGATCGGTGATCGTCACCCACGAAAGCCAGGGGTGGTCGAACACCAGCCGCCCAAGGCCGAACGGGCCGACCAGCAGGCCGACAAGGATGAAACCGATCACCGGGGTGATGCGGTATCGGCTGAACACGGGAATGACGATGCCCGCAGCGCCCAGAATCACCAGGGCGTCGGACATGACGGGAGAGGAAAGTGCGTTGGTACCGGCCATGTCCGGCCACTATGGCAGGGCGGGGCGGACAGACAATGCCCATGTGCCCGTGCTCATGGGGTTCGGGCAAATCGTTGCAAACCGCCATGCACGTCCGCAGGGCCCGGGCATCGCACGGAAAACACCCCCTCGGCGCATTATTCCAATCGTTATGCGAGGGCGTGTAACTTCACTTGGCGTTCAGCAAAGCGCTGTCTATAGACCGGCCCCATGTACGAACGTTCGCGCTTCAAGATCGCTCTCCTTGCCGCCGCTACCGGGGCTCTCGTTCTCACCGCCGGCTGTGCCGGGAAGGGTAACAAGAACAAGGACACTGCTTACGTCGCGCGCGACGTCGATACGCTTTACGCGGCGGCGCAAGACCGCCTGAACAAGGGGCAGACCAAGGCTGCTGCCGCCCTGTTCGACGAAGTGGAGCGTCAGCATCCCTATTCGCCCTGGGCCCGCCGGGCCCAGTTGATGAGCGCGTTCAGCTATTATGCCGCGCGCGATTACAACAAGGCGATCCAGTCGGCGCAGCGCTTCCTTTCGATCCACCCGGGCAACAAGGACGCGCCCTACGCCTATTACCTCATCGCGATCTCCTACTATGAGCAGATCAGCGACGTGACGCGCGACCAGAAGACCACCGAACAGGCCAAGCAGGCGCTTACCGACGTGATGCGCCGCTATCCGAACTCGCCTTACGCGGCGGACGCCAAGGTGAAGATCGATCTTGTGAACGATCACCTTGCGGGCAAGGAAATGACCATCGGCCGTTCGTACGAGAACAGCGGCAAGTGGCTGGCCGCCACGCTGCGCTTCCGCAACGTGGTCGACAATTTCCAGACCACCAGCCACACGCCCGAGGCGCTGTACCGTCTGGTTGAGGGCTATCTGTCGCTGGGCATTCCGTCCGAAGCGCAGAAGGCTGCGGCGGTGCTGGAGCACAACTATCCCGATTCGAAGTGGTATGAGCGCGCCTATCGTCTCATGAGCCGCCACGCGCCGAAGAACGTCGCCGCCGCCTGACGGCGCCGCACTTCGCAGGCTTTCGACGCCGGTCGGCCCCCGTGGCCAGCCGGCGTTGTCGTTTGGCGAATCGGGGATGCCCGCGCGATCAATGCGATAGAGCGCCCGTCGCGCCGCGCTCTTTGCGACAACCGCACGAAGGGGCGTGACGGGCGAATTTCTTTTCGCTAGAACGCAACGCGAACATGCTGACGCGCCTCGCCATTCGCAACATCGTGCTGATCGAAGCGCTCGATCTCGATTTCGCGCGCGGTCTTGGCGTTCTCACGGGTGAGACGGGCGCGGGCAAGTCAATCCTGCTCGATGCGCTGGGCCTCGTGATCGGCAATCGCGCCGACAGCGGGCTGGTGCGCGCCGGGGAAGACCGCGCGAGTGTGACCGCCAGCTTCGAGTTTTCCGCGCTTCCCGCCGCCGTGCGCACCGTGCTGGACGCCGCCGACCTTGAAGTGGAGCCGGGCGAACCGCTGCTGCTCAAGCGCCAGCTTCGCGCCGATGGCGGCAGCCGCGCCTTCCTCAACGACCAGCCGGTCAGCGTCTCGCTGCTGCGCGAGATCGCCCCGGCGCTGGTGGAGATCCACGGCCAGCACGACGATCGCGGACTGGTGAACCCCAAGGGCCACCGCACGCTGCTCGATCGTTTCGCGGGCGGCGACGTGGCCGGCGTGGAGGCCGCGTGGAAGACCTGGCGCGCAGCGCAGGGCGCACTGGATGCGGCGCGCGGGCAAGTCGCCAAGGCGGCCGAGGATCAGGACCTGCTGCTCGCGCATCTGGCCGAGCTCAATGCCCTTGCCCCGCAGGAGGGCGAGGAGGAGCAACTCGCCCACGCCCGCGCCGACATGCAGAAGGGCGAGAAGCTGACCGACGATCTCTCGGCGCTGCAACACCTCTGGACCGGTTCCGATTCGGCGCTGGCACGCCTGCGCGGCGCGGCGCGGCGGCTCGACCGCATTGCCGGGGAGCATCCGCTGCTGGGCGATGCGCTCGAAGCGCTCGATCGCGCGGTGATCGAGGCGAGCGAGGCCGAGGAAAAGCTGGAGCGCGCGGCGGAAGCGCTGGCCTTCGATCCCGACGAACTGGACCGCATCGAAACCCGCCTGTTCGATCTGCGTGCCGCTGCCCGCAAGCAGCTCTGCACGGTAGACGAACTGCCCGAAAAGATGCGCGAGATGCGCGAGGCGCTCGATGCCATCGAGGGGGGCGAGGAACATGTCGCCGCGCTTGAGGCGGCCGCGCAGAAGGCCGCGCTGGCCTATCGCCAGCAGGCCGAGGCGCTGCACGACTTGCGCCGCTCGGCTGCCAAGCGGCTGGACAAGGCGGTGGCCGCCGAACTCGCGCCGCTGAAGCTCGATGCTGCGCGCTTCCAGACTTCGGTACTCAAGCTGAGCGAGGATCGCTGGGGCGCGCACGGCATGGACGCGGTGGAATTCCTGATCAGCACCAACCCCGGCGCCGACTTCGCGCCGCTCGCCAAGATCGCTTCGGGCGGCGAGCTTTCGCGCTTCATCCTCGCGCTCAAGGTGGCGCTGGCCGAAGAGGGCGGGGCGGCGACCGTGATCTTCGACGAGATCGACCGGGGTGTGGGCGGCGCGGTGGCGGATGCCATCGGCGAGCGTCTGGCGCGTCTGGCGAATGGCAGCGGGCAGGGCGGCCAGTTGCTGGCCGTGACGCACAGTCCGCAAGTGGCCGCGCGCGGCGACCGCCACTTCATGATCGCCAAGTCCTCGCAAGGGACGGTGACACGCACGTCGGTTACGCCGCTGAGCGCGGCCGAGCGACAGGAAGAGATCGCCCGCATGCTCTCCGGCGCCGAAGTGACCGAAGAGGCGAGGGCGCAAGCGAACCGGTTGCTGGAACGGGCTTAGGGCCCGTTTGAACATTCGCTGGGGGCGAATTGTGCTGCGCGGGTCCCTCTTGCAGCGTTTATCTTAGGCATGCTCTTAAAGCAGAATGCGCACGGCTGACGATTTCGCCGGATCGCACCAAAGACAATGCCTGTTGTCGCAGGATTATCTGTCTGCGGTAATGAAATGACATCGAAATCGATGTTTGGTATTCTGCACATTCAATTGAACATTTCTGCGAAACTAATTGAAGAAATGAGAATGTGTTTTTTGCACACATATAACCGGCCCGATCGGTATAAGTACCGATTGTCCAATTGATGCCAATAGATAATTCCACTTAGTGCAATGGACTGATTTTGCCGGGTTGGCGTTTGCCGATCTCGAAATGGGGGGTGCCGGAAGAGGAGAAGAAAGTGGCTCTACTCGACACCATTCGCGGGGCCATCGCGCCCGGCACCGTTGACAATCTGGCGGCGAAACTGGGCGAAAGCCCGCAGGCCACCGGAAGCGCTCTGGGCGGGATCGTCCCCGTCATCCTTGCCGCAATGTCCAGCCGCGTCGCCGCAGGCAGCGGTGGCGGGGTCCTCAGCATGATCAAGGCCGCGCTGGCGAGTGGAAACCCGCTGGATCACCAGGCGGCACTGACCGATCGCGTGGGCGCCGAGCCGGCAATCACTCCGCATGGAGGTGGTTTTCCGGACCTGTTCGGCTCCAACTTCGGTGGTCTGGTATCCACGCTGGCGGGCCACTACGGCATAGCTCCGCAAAGCGTGCGCTCTCTCCTGGGGGTTGGCGGGCTGTTCGCGGCTGGCGGCATTGGCAAGCTGCTGGGCTCGACGCCGTCGCTCCCCGAAGTCACCACACTGCTCAATGGCGAGCGGGCATCGATCCATGCCGCCTTGCCGCCCGGCGTGTCGGGCCTTTTGGGTTCCCCCGCCGCGACAGCATCGCAGAGGTTGGAGGAACCCGTCCGCGCCGCATCCGGCGGGATGGGCAAGTGGTGGCCCCTGCTCCTGCTTTTGCTGGCGATCATTGCGCTCATCTGGGCCTTGCGCTCGTGCAGCAACAAGGAGGTCACGACTCCCAGCATGGAACCGACTGCGGCGGTCGAGCCCAGCCCGATGGTCGAACCCACTCCAACGGCCGCGATCCCAACCGGTTCCGGCATGGTGAGCGAAGTGACCGACGGCCGGCCGGTGCTGCGGGTGTTCTTCGCCGTCGGCAAATCCGATGTGACCAAGGACCTGTCGACCGCGGCGAGCAGCGTGAAGGAATACCTCGACGCACATCCTGGCTCCTTCGTGGCCGTTTCGGGCTATAACGACCCGACCGGAGACCCTGTCGCCAATGCCGCCCTTTCGAAGCGGCGCGCCGAGGAAGTCAGCAAGGCGCTGGTGGATACCGGGATCCCGGCCGCATCCATCAAGATGATCAAGCCCGCCGATACGACCGGTAACGGCGATACCAACGCCCAAGCACGCCGCGTGGACGTGACCGTAGGCGAATGACAATTCCGGTGGTGTGCACGCTTTACGCTGAACGGTGTGCACACCACCGTCGTCCGGTCCTCTTATCCGGGGCGAGCAGCCTTGCGAGGCCACCCAAATTGCTCTGAACCGTGTAAACAGTGTCGGCCGCGTCACCTTGTGGTCTACCGTCCGGCCAAGGCTTGCGGCATAGGCTAGGGCATGACCGAAAATCCCGATCTGTTTGCGAAGCCGGACCTTCCGGGCGAAGCCGAAGCCGCCAACGAACTCATGCGCCTGGCGCGCCAGATCAACCGGGCGAACCGGCTCTACCATGCCGAGGACGCGCCCGACATCACGGACGCCGAGTACGACGCGCTGGTGCGCCGCAATGCCGAACTGGAAGCGGCCTATCCGCACCTGATCCGGCCCGATTCGCCTTCGAACAAGGTGGGCCACGATGTCGCCGCTTCGCCTCTCGGCAAAGTGCGGCACGAGGTTCGGATGATGAGCCTCGACAACGCCTTCACCGATGAGGAAGTGGAAGACTTTGTCGGCCGCGTGCGCCGCTTCCTCTCGCTCTCCGCCGAGGAACCCGTGCAGGTGACGGCGGAGGACAAGATCGACGGCCTCTCCTGCTCGCTGCGCTACGAGAACGGCAAGCTGGTGCGCGCCGCCACGCGCGGCGACGGGCAGGTGGGTGAGGACGTGACCCCCAATGTCGCCCACATCGCCGACATCGTGCAGGAACTGAAGGGAGAGGATATCCCGGAGGTCTTCGAGGTGCGCGGCGAAGTCTACATGGAGAAGGCCGCCTTCCACGCTCTGAACGAGACGCTGATGGCCGAGGCGCGCGCGCTGGCCGAGGAGAAGGGCGAAGCTTTCGATGAGAGCAAGGTCCGCCAGTTCGCCAATCCGCGCAATGCTGCCGCCGGGTCGCTGCGCCAGAAGGATGCCTCCGTCACCGCCAAGCGCCCGCTGCGCTTTTGGGCCCATGGCTGGGGTGCGGCAAGCCACGTTCCGGGGGCGAGCCAGCACGAAGTGATCCGCCGCATCGAAAGCTGGGGCCTGCCGGTCTCGCCGCAGTTCCGGCTCTGCCATTCGGTCGAGGAAATGCTCGCTGCCTATCGCGCGATCCGTGACGGGCGGCCCGATCTGCCGTTCGAGATCGATGGCGTGGTCTACAAGATCGACCGGCTCGACTGGCAGCAGCGTCTCGGTTTTGTGGCCAAGGCGCCGCGCTGGGGATTGGCGCACAAGTTCCCGGCCGAGCGGGCGGAGACGACGCTGGAATCGATCGACATCCAGGTCGGCCGTACCGGCAAGCTGACGCCGGTGGGGCGCTTGAAGCCGGTGTTGGTGGGCGGCGTTACCGTCACCAACGTCACGCTACACAATCGCGACGAGATCGGCCGTCTGGGCGTCCGTCCGGGTGATACCGTGGTGCTCCAGCGTGCGGGCGACGTGATACCGCAGATCGTCGACAACCTGACCCGCGATGTGGAGCGCGATGCTTTCGCATTCCCCGATCACTGCCCTGAATGCCACTCCGAAGCTGTCGCCGAGGAGGGTGAGGTGGACGTGCGCTGCACCGGCGGGCTGATCTGCCCGGCGCAGCGGACCGAGCGCCTGAAGCACTTCGTCAGCCGCGCCGCGCTCGATATCGAGGGACTGGGCGAGAAAACCATCGATGAGTTCTTCGCCAAGGGCTGGCTGGAAAGTCCGGCCGACATCTTCCGCTTGCGCAAGCGCCGCGAGGAGATTCTCGCGCTGGACGGGTGGAAGGACAAGTCTGTGGACAACCTGTTGGCAGCGGTGGAAAACAAGCGCCAGCCCGATGCCGCGCGGCTGCTCTTCGGCCTTGGCATCCGCCATGTCGGCGCCGTGACGGCGCGCGATCTGATGAAGCGTTTCGAGACACTGCCGGCGCTGCGCGAAGTGGCCGAAAAAGCGCACGAGAAGCAGGGCGAGGAAGCCGCGCTGGCAGGCAGCGAGGCCTATTCGGAACTGGTCTCGATCGACGGTATCGGTCCCGCCGTGGTCGAGGCGCTGGGCGACTTCTTCCATGAGGAGCACAACCGCGCGGTCTGGGAGGACATCCTCTCGGAAGTCACGCCGCCGGCCTATGTCGTGGAAACGATCGAGAGCGAAGTCGCGGGCAAGACCGTGGTCTTTACCGGCAAGCTGGAAACGATGAGCCGCGACGAGGCGAAGGCACAGGCCGAACGGCTGGGCGCCAAGGCGGCAGGCTCGATCTCGGCCAAGACCGACATTCTGGTCGCGGGGCCGGGTGCGGGCTCGAAGCTGAAGAAGGCGGCCGACCTTGGCATCAAGGTCATCGATGAAGCTGAATGGGCCCGGATCGTGGAAGCCGCCGGCTGACGGGTCGCAAGATCAGCCGGGGTTCGCGTCCCGGACCCATGCCCGGTGCCGGAGGGGCGCACTGCCCCTGCCGGCACCTGTAGTGTGAGTGACGCGCCGCTCAGGAGACGCGGTTCTGTCGCTCATGCACCTGGCGGTAGTGTTGCACGCGGGTTGCGCGCAGCCCTGCCATTCCTTCGCGCTCTACTGCGCGTTGCCACGAGGCAAGTTCCTCAAGCGTGAGATCGTAGCGTTCGCAGGCCTCGGCAATCGTAATCAGGCCCCCATTGACGGCAGCCACGACTTCCGCCTTGCGGCGCGCAACCCATCGCAGCGTGTTGCGCGGCGGCAGGCTCTTGCGGTCGAGAGCTTCACCCAGGGGTCCCACGACGACGTTCGGTCGGTCGAGTTCGGTACGAAGCATATTTGGCCTCTTGAGCTGTTGTTACCAGCCCCCCTTGGTCACTAATTCTTGTTTGTAATCCCTAATTCTACCTTACTAAAGATGGTTAATTTCTGATTTTGGCGTTTTAGGTAAGATACTGGGAAATATAGGTAAATTTGCCTATGAAATATTGCCGAGATATTAACGCGGCGTTTACCTCTCTTAATTACACTCCCGGATAGAGCGGATCCCCCCGATCCGCATGGAGTTATGAACGTGTCCCCCGGGCTTTCCCCTTATGCGATCGCGCTTGCGCGCCACGTTTCGCCGGAAGGGTGCCAGCTCGTGGTTGAGCGGAATTTGCTCGAAAAGGGTGTGCGGCTGGTGCTGGCGCTGGCGGGGAATCCGCGGGCGACGGGAACCGTTCGCTGGGTCGTGGCCGACCGCGCGGGCTTTGCCTTCGACGCACCGATCGCCGCGGACCTGATGCGGATCATGCGGCTTGGCCCGCAGGGGCCGGGGCTGGAACTCCATCGCGCCTGAGCGCGCGCTTCACAGCCTCCGGCCAATCGAGGTTCCGGATCAGCGCCGACGCGCGCGCATCCACAGGATCGACCAGTCGCCCTTGACCAGCCTTGCAGCCAGTCGCAGCCCGGCCCGACGGCAGGCGCGGCGCACGGCATCTTCCTGCGTTTCGAGCAGGCCCGCCAGCAGCAGGTGTCCGCCCGGTGCCATCGACTTGGCGAAATCTGGCGCCAGGCTGACCAGCGGCCCGGCGAGAATGTTCGCCATGATGAGGTCGTAAGGCCCGCGCGCGGCGAGCAGCGGGTTGTCCATGCCGTCGGCGATGGTCATGACCAGTTCGCCCGAGCGACCGCCCAGTTTCATGCCGTTGGCATCGGCATTGTCGGCCACCACCGAGGCGCAGACCGCGTCGATGTCGCTGGCCGTGGCGAGCGCGCGCGGCCAGAGCGTCATCGCCGCGAAGGCGAGCAGGCCGGTGCCCGTGCCGATGTCCGCATGGTTGCGCACGATCACGCCCTGCGCCTTCATGTGGCTGAGCATTTCGAGGCAGCCAGCCGTCGTGGCGTGTTGTCCGGTGCCGAACGCCTGGCTGGCGGGGATCACGAAGTCGGTTACGCCGGGCTCGTCCAGCGGCGGATATTCGGGCGTGTGGACGTAGAAGCGACCGGCACGGATCGGCTCCAGGCCTTCCTGGCTGGCGACCAGCCAGTCCGTTTCGGGCAGTTCCTCGACGATGAATTCGGGCACGTCGCCGGTGAACAGCGCGGCGAGGGCGTCCTTGTCCGCCTTCTTCGGCTTATGGGCGAGCCACGCCTCCAGTTGCCAGTCGTCGGGCTTGTCCTCAGCAATTTCGCTGCCGGAAATGACGATATCCGGATCCCAGTCGAAAGCGTCCTCATGGGCGACGAGCGCACCCTCGACGACGGCGCGGGGGGCGAAGGCAGTGATTTTCCAACTCACGAATGCGTCTCCTTCGCTTCGGGAGCGGCCTCTTCGGCAAGGCGCTGGTCGAAGCGAGCATGGGCTGCGGCTGCATATTTGCGGCACGCGGTGGGATCGACCAGCGGGGCCGTGCCTGCAAGGCGCGCGAAGAGATCGCTCGCGCCCGGATGCGGGGAAACCAGCAGGTCGCAGGGAAGTTCGGCGATTCGCGCATAGCCTTCGCGGATGGCGGCAATGCGCTCGGGGTGGTCGGTAAAGCGGTAGCCCTTGACAGAAATCGCGCTCACGCTGTCCGCATAGGCGATGGTCAGGCACTTGCCCGCATTGTCGCACGATCGCCATGTCCAACTGGTCGATCCGGCGGCATGGGCGGGTGTGGAATGGGCGGTGAGCGTGATGGTGCCAAGCGTCAGCTTCTCGCCATCGGTCAGGCGCCGGCCGACATGGACGGGCGGGAAGGCGTCAAGCTGGCCGAACTGCGGGTCGGCGGCATCGGCCTTGCCGCTTTCGAGCACTTGCGCGGCGGCGGGCAGGGCGGCGACGCGCGCCCCGGTTCCGCGCTGGAGCGCGGCGAGGGCGCCGGCATGGTCGAAATGCTCGTGCGTGGAGAGGATCCAGCGCACGTCCCGAGGGTCGAAGCCCGCCGCCTTGATATTGGCGAGAACCAGCGGGGCCGCTTCCGGCACGCCGCCGTCGATCAGCACGTGGCCCTGCTTGCCGGTGATGAGAATGGCGGAGATCCCGCAAGTGCCGACGTACCAGGTATTGCCAAAAAGCCGCGCGGGCGGGGCGGGATAGGCCCAGCCATCATGGTCCTTGCAGGCGGCGACGAGTCGCGCTGCGTCGGTGCCGGCCGGAAGCGCTCCGGCATTTTTCGCGGTATTTGCGCTCGCGGCATCCGGTGACGATGCCGCCGCGCCGGGAGAGGCGGAGCAGGCGGCCAGCAGCAAGGCCGGTGCGAGGATGTTCGGCAGGCGATTCATAAGCGTGCGCTTTAGACCGCACCTGCGGCCAAGGCCAGTGGCAGGGGACCGGTGCTCCCGCACGTACAAGGCGATCGGGGCGGCTCGTCCGATGTGGCGGGCGAAAGGACGCTTGTGGGCGATGCATCCGCGTTGTGCGTCGCGGAACTTGCGCCAAGCCGTGATTTGTCTAAGGGGACTTCTCGACAGGGGCAGCCTCAGGGGCTGCTAAAAGGCAAAAAGGATTCGAAAGAGCCATGGCCAAAGACGGCACCAGGAACCGTCCGCTTTCGCCCCATCTCGAGATCTGGCGTTGGGGCCCTCACATGTTCGTCTCGATTCTGCACCGCGTGACGGGCGATGGCATGGCATTTGCCGGCCTCGGCCTGCTGCTGTGGTGGCTGGGGGCGCTGGCCAGCGGTCCCGCGGCTTACGCGCAGTTCGCCAAGTGCATGACGTCGATTCCGGGCTATGTCGTGCTCGTCGGCGTCTCCTGGGCCTTCTTCACGCACATGATGAGCGGCCTGCGCCACTTCGTGCTCGATATCGGCGCCGGCTTCGAACTGAAGGCCAACCGGACCTTCTCGATCCTTGCCCCGGTCATGGGTGTGCTCGTCACGGTCGCCTTCTGGGCGCTCCTGCTGCTTCGCTGAGGAACGGAACATGGGTAACGGAACTTCCATCGGCCGCGTTCGCGGCCTCGGCGCGGCCAAGACCGGCGTTCATCACTGGCTGCTGCAGCGCTTCACCGCGATCGGCAACCTGCTGACCGGCATCTTCCTCGCCGTCTCGCTCGTCCTCCTGCCGGACCTCAGCTACGCCTCGGTTGCCGAATGGCTGGCCCGCCCGGTCCCGGCCGTGGCGATGATCCTGCTGGTCGTCACGACCTTCTGGCACGCACGCCTCGGCCTGCAAGTGCTGGTCGAAGACTACGTGCATGAGCACGCCAACAAGTTCGCCTGCATCGTGGCGCTGAACCTTGCTGCCTGCGGCGGCATCGCCTTCGGCGTCTTCTGCGTCATTCGCCTCGCGCTGGGAGCCCACGCCTAATGTCCGGCCCTGCCTACAAGATCATCGATCACACCTATGACACCGTCGTCGTCGGCGCCGGTGGTTCGGGTCTGCGCGCCACGATGGGTTCGGCCGAAGCCGGCCTGCGCACCGCGTGCATCACCAAGGTGTTCCCCACCCGCTCGCACACCGTCGCGGCGCAGGGCGGCATCGCCGCCTCGCTCAAGAACAACACCCCGGACCACTGGACCTGGCACATGTACGACACCGTCAAGGGGTCGGACTGGCTGGGCGACCAGGACGCCATCGAATACATGGTGCGCGAAGCCCCGGCGGCGGTTTACGAGCTGGAGCACGCCGGCGTGCCCTTCAGCCGCAATGCCGACGGCACGATCTACCAGCGCCCGTTCGGCGGCCACATGCAGAACATGGGCGAAGGCCCGCCGGTGCAGCGCACTTGCGCCGCCGCGGACCGTACCGGCCACGCCATGCTGCACGCGCTCTACCAGCAGTCGCTGAAGTACGACGCGGACTTCTTCATCGAATACTTCGCGATCGACCTCATCATGGACGGCGGCAAGTGCGTCGGCGTGATCGCGCTGTGCATGGATGACGGCTCGATCCACCGCTTCCGCTCGCAGGCCGTCGTGCTCGCGACCGGCGGCTATGGCCGCAGCTACTTCACCGCCACTTCGGCCCATACCTGCACCGGCGACGGCGGCGGCATGGTGCTGCGCGCGGGCCTGCCGCTTCAGGACATGGAATTCGTGCAGTTCCACCCGACCGGCATCTACGGCGCGGGCGTGCTCATCACCGAAGGCGCGCGCGGCGAGGGCGGTTACCTCACCAACTCCGAGGGCGAACGCTTCATGGAGCGCTATGCACCGTCGGCAAAGGACCTCGCCTCGCGCGATGTCGTCTCGCGTTCGATGGCGCTGGAAATCCGTGAAGGTCGCGGTGTCGGCCCGAACAAGGACCACATCTACCTGCACCTCGATCACATCGATCCCAAGGTGCTGGCAGAGCGTCTTCCCGGCATCACCGAAAGCGGCAAGATCTTCGCGGGCGTCGATCTTACCCGCCAGCCGCTGCCGGTCGTCCCGACCGTCCACTACAACATGGGCGGCATTCCGACGAACTATCACGGCGAAGTCGTCACCATCGGTGCCGACGGCAATCCCGAAACCGTGGTTCCCGGCCTCTTCGCGGTCGGTGAAGCGGCCTGCGTTTCGGTCCACGGCGCCAACCGCCTTGGTTCGAACTCGCTGATCGACCTCGTGGTGTTCGGCCGCGCAACCGGTCACCGCCTGAAGGAACTGGTCAAGCCCGGCGCCAATCAGGACGAGCTGCCCAAGGATTCGGCAGACCTCGCGCTCGGCCGTCTCGATCACTTCCGCCATGCCAACGGCGGCACGCCGACGGCCGAGATTCGTACGGAAATGCAGCGCAACATGTCGGCCCACGCCGCCGTGTTCCGCACCGACGAACTCATGGTCGAGGGCAAGGCGGCAATCGCCAAGACCTACGAGAAGATGCAGGACATCAAGGTCACCGACCGCGGCCTGATCTGGAACTCGGATCTGGTCGAGACGATGGAGCTGGACAACCTGATCTCGCAGGCCACCGTCACGCTGCACGGCGCCCAGGCGCGTCAGGAAAGCCGCGGCGCCCATGCGCACGAGGACTTCCCCAACCGCGACGACGCGAACTGGATGAAGCACACCGTGGGCTGGTTCAACGGCTGGGGCGGCAAGGGCGGCGAAGTCCGTCTCGATTACCGCCCGGTCCACGAATATACGCTGACCGACGACGTCGAGTACATCAAGCCCAAGGCCCGCGTGTACTGATCGACGCGCCGGCAACGGCCCGGTAAATCGATAACAAAAATGGCGGCGCTCCGGACAACCGGGGCGCCGCCATTTTCATTTGGTTGGCTATTCGGCCAATCATTTGCCCCGACATCTGCCCAACTATTTGCATTGCAACCGAATCCACTCCGTCGCATTACTTGTGCGACATCGCGGGAACAGGAGTCGATTGCATGACGACCTCACACACCGACCCGAATGCCTTCACCGATCCGCTGGCCCCTCCCTTTCTTGGCTCCCCGCCGCTCGGCTGGGGCTGGGTCCTGGCCTATGGCGTGCTGCTCATCCTCGTTGCGGTCGTCGTCATCGCCAATCCGCTGGTGGCAAGCTTTGCGACCGGGTTCCTGCTGGGCATCGTGCTCTGCGTCTACGGCGTCGCCGCGATTTCCGCCGGTGTCCATTCGATGTCGCGCCGCGCACGCTGGACGGAGATCCTGCTCGGTGCAATCGGCCTGATTGCCGGGCTCTATGTGCTGTTCAACCCTGTGGCCGGAGCGCTCACGGTGGTCTGGGCGATCGGTGCATGGCTGCTGATTTCCGGCGGGTTCGAGATTGCCTTCGCGCTCAAGGCCCGTCACGACAAGGCTTGGCGCCTGTTCCTGGGCGCGCTGGATGTGGTGCTGGGCGTGCTGCTGTTGACCTCCAATCCGAGGACGGCCATCGGCTTTCTGGCGATCATGGTGGCGATCAGCTTCTTCATGCGCGGCATTTTCATGATCGCCGTCGCTCTGGGCCTGCGCAGGCTGGGCAAAGCGGCAGGGTGATCGGGTTCCGGTAACGGAGATCGACGATGAGCGAGCGACCCGAAGGCAAACTCGCCGGCGAAATCGCCGAGGACGCGCACAAGGTCGCTCGCAACGTCGAAAAACAGACGGACACGGCGGACCGGCGGACGGTGCTTGCCGCCGACCGCACCATACTCGCGGCCGAGCGCACGTATGCCGCATGGGTGCGCACCGGCCTCGGCGCTCTGGCGTCGGGGATCGGCGCGCGCGCCTTGCTGCAAGGGGTGGTGAGCGAATGGCTGGTACTGACCACCACCGTCGCCCTGCTGCTCTTCTCCGAATTCTGCTTCATCGCCGGCATCTGGCGCGAGCTTCGGCCGATGACGCCGGCACCTGAGAGCGACACGCCGCGTCTGCCGGCGGCGCTGCTGGTCGGCTTCAACGGGTTTCTGGTCGTGCTGGGAATCGCCGTGATCGTGGGCATCCTTTCCAAGTAGTCGGGGATGGGCTTCCCAGCGCCGTTCATCTGGCGTTCATGTTTACAAACGTAGTCGATTACGTGTGTAAACGATGGAGAGCGACGTGGCCGAAGAGCCCGACACCCCTAACGAGAACTCTCCCGAGCGGATCTCGGATGCCGAACACGCGGTGATGGAAGCGCTATGGGAGCGCAGCCCGATCACCGCCGCCGACGTGTGCGAGCGGGTCTGCGGGCCGCGCGGGTGGAGCCTCGCCACGGTCAAGACCCTGCTCTCCCGCCTCGTCGCCAAGCAGGCCGTCGCCACCGAGCCTGACGGCAAACGCTTCCTCTATTCGCCCAGGATCGCCCGCGAGGCCTATGTCGGCACCGAGAGCCGCCGTCTGGTCGACCGCCTGTTCGGCGGCCGCGCCGCGCCGCTCTTCGCGCATCTTGCCGAAGCGGACGCCCTGACCGAAGATGACATCGCCGAAATCGAGGCCCTCCTGAAGGAGCTCAGGTCATGATCGCATGGCTTGCCGATACGCTTGTGATGACCGGTGCGCTGATGGCGCTGATCCTGCTGGTCCGCCGCCCGGTGGCGCGCCTGTTCGGCCCGATGGCCGCCTATGCGCTCTGGGCCCTGCCTATGATCCGGCTGGTCCTGCCCCCGCTGTCGCTGCCGCGCGGGCTGATCCCGCAGCTTTCGTTGGGCGTGGAGCCGATCACGGCCGCTGCGGTGCCCGTTGAGGCCCCGATGGCATCGGTTCCGGTCGATACGGTGATGGACATGCCGCAGGCGACCTCCGCCGCTGAGCCGGCCGCGACCGATTTCGGCACCCATCTTGCCGCGACTCCGGTCGCCGATCCGGGCCTCTTTGCACATGTGCCGTGGACCGCGCTGCTGCTGACCGTGTGGCTGGGCGGGGCTGCCGTATTCCTGGCCTGGCGGATCTGGAACTATCGCCTGATGCGCCGCGAGATCCTGGCCGAGGCGCGCCTTGTGGCCCGTTCGGGCGACGTGCGCATCATCGAGAGCCCGGCAGCGGGCGCGCCGCTGGCGTTCGGCGTCTTCGAAAAGCTGGTCGCGCTGCCGCAGGGCTTCCTTGCCAGCGTCGACTCGGAATCGTCCGATTTCGCCATCGCGCACGAACTGGAGCACCATGCCGGCAATGACCTGCTGGCGATCATGGCGCTTCAGCCGCTGTTCGCGCTGCACTGGTTCAATCCGCTCGGCTGGGCGGCGTGGCGCGCGCTGCGGGCGGATCAGGAAGCCGCGTGCGATGCCCGCGTCATGGCGGGGTGCGGACGCGAGATGAGGGCGCGCTATGGCCGCCTGATCGCCAGCTTTGCGGCGGCCACGCGACTTACACTCGCCGCGCCGATGGCGGGAACGCTGTCAGGCGAAAAGCCGATCATCCAGCGCCTGAAGGCACTCGGCCGGGCTGAAGTCTCGCCCGCGCGCAAGGTCGCCGCGCGCAGTCTCTTCGCGCTCGCAGTGGTCTCGGTACCGTTCACCGCCACTGTCACTTACGCCGCGATGGAAGCGCCGGAAGTGCCGGAAGTCCCCGCCGTGCCAGAGGCTCCCGTGCCCCCGGAACCTGCGGCGCCGTCGATCCGTGCGGTTGATCCCGATGTGCCCGATGTTCCCAATGCGCCCGATGCACCGGCCATGCCTGCAAGTCCGGCGCCTGCACCCGCCGTTAATGCGATAACCGTCAACGCGCCGATGGCGCCGCCCGTACCGCCGACACCGCCTGCTCCTCCCGCCGTTTCACTGCGTGACAGCATCAGCCGCGATGTCGAGGCCACCGTGACGAACGCGATGCGTAACGTGCCCGAGGTCCGCCAGACGGTGTCGTCCGACGGGAAAGTCCAGGTCATCCACATCGTGCGCCGGGACGGGAATGGCCAGACGCGGATCGAAAGGAAAATGACGTTCGACAGCCGCTGCCCCGCCGACAGCCGCCGCGCTCAGGCGCAGGTCGGGCAGGGCGCTACGGTGACGTCGACGGTCATCTGCACCGGCGCGCCGAAGCACACGGCCGACGCGGCCGTGCAGGCCATTGCCAAGGCCCGCGCTGCGGTGGCTGCGAACCAGAGGCTCGATGCCGCGACGCGCACCGAAATCCTTGCCGATCTCGATGCGGAAATGATCGAGACCCGTGCCGACGTAGAGCGCGACCGTGCCGAGGCGGAGCGGGATCGGGCCGAAGCCGAACGCGATCGTGCGGAGGCCTATCGCGAACGCAACACCAACTGGTGACCGGGAAGCGCCCGCCTCAGGGAATCTTCTGAACGACTGGAATAGCCGTGAAGGGAACGGGGGCCATGCTCACGTTCCCTTTCCTGTTGGATGATGTGTCCGCAACGGTGATGAGCGTGGCGTGTGGATACTCTTCCTCTGCGGCGCTGGGCATGGGGAGCATCGGACCCGGGGTGGCAGCGGCGATATTCGCGGCCTTGTTCGTGCCTTTCCGGTCCCGCCGTACGTGGGTGTCCATCGCGCGGGCCTGAATGATCGCAGGCGTCGCGGGGGAGGCGGGATACCTGCAATCCTTGGCCTCGCCCACGCCCTTGAGGAAAGCCCGCCGCGCAATGCCCGCGCGCGCCGCCGCGAGCACGCTCTGGTCTTGCGCATTGGCGCCCGAAATCTCGCGAATCAGGCCGCGAAAGGGAATGAACGACGCGACCGCCCACTTGGCGACGCGGCCGGGGCTGATGATGTCACGCCCGGGTGAGGGGAGGTCGATATCGGGCCCCAGCACGGTGTCGAGTTCCTGCACCGCCGCCGCAATCTGGTCGCAAGTCTTGAGGCCGCTGAGATCATAGGGCTTGTGGATCGCCGCCTTGAGCAGCGGCGGAATTTCGATCCTGTCCAGATTGAGGTCGGTCACCGGCGTCTTGGCGACGTCTATGGCATCTGGTTCCGAATCGGTGATCGCGCGCTGGGGCTGTTTTGCTGCCGCTGGAGAGCCGATGAGCAGCACGGTCAACGCGGCGGCAGTCCAGACCTGGCGCATGGTCGTCTCCTGTCTGCCGGGAGAGGCGCGCGTTCCGGATTAACGGTCTGGGACCCTTGATGAAGCCGGAACCACGGCGGTCCGGATCATGCCCAGCCTAAGGATCGGTCGCACCCGCCCGTCGGTCAAATCATCACACGTCGGAGAACGTGTCGCAAGCGTCCTCGTTCCCGCTGTCGAGGCCGCGCTTGAGCCATTTCATGCGCTGCGCGCTCGACCCGTGGGTGAAGCTTTCGGGGCTGACGCGCTGGCCGGCGTTTTTCATCAGCGTATCGTCGCCAATGGCGCTGGCGGCGGTCATCCCTTCCTCCATGTCGCCCGGCTCGATGCGGTTCCGGTTCTTGCCCGCCCAGACGCCTGCATAGCAGTCCGCCTGAAGCTCCATGCGCACTTGCAAGGCATTGGCCTGCGAGGGATTCTGCTGCTGCGCGCGGCGGACTTTGGCGTCCAGCCCGAGCAGGTGCTGGATATGATGCCCGTACTCATGCGCGACCACGTAATAGCGCGCGAAGTCACCCTTGGCGCCCAGCTTCTGGTCAAGCTCATCATAGAAGCTGGTGTCGATATAGATGCCCTGATCGGCCGGGCAGTAGAACGGGCCCATTGCGCTTTGCGCGGCGCCGCAGCCGGAGCGGTCGGTGCCGTTATAGAAGTGCAGTTCGGGTTGCTCGAAAGCGATGTTCGCTTGCTTGAACGGCTGCTCCCACGTCTGGTTGAGCGAACTCAGCGCGTTGCACGCCTCCAGCGAATATTCGTTCTGGCCGCAGATCTGGGCGGCGCTTTGCGGCTGCCCCGGTTGCGCGGGAGCGCCTTGTCGGGGCTCCTGTTGCTGCACGCTGTCGATGGTGCCGAGCATCTGCTGAGGGTCGACGCCGAAGACGAACATGCCGATCAGCACGATCACCAGCGTGCCGCAGCCGATCTTGCCGCCGCCGCCACCGGGAAAGCGACTGCCGCCTTGCGTGACGCGGATGTTGTCGGGATTGAACCTGTCGAGCCGCATCCGCTGTCGTCCTCTCGCACCTGCCCTGTGGGGCCGAGCCTAATCGCGCGGCACCGTCCTGTTCAATCGAAAAGGTATCCTGTGGTTCCGTAGGCACGCAGCAAGGAAAAATCGCGTCCATTCCGGGCACTGGTCGAGATTCGCTAACCGGGTCCGCAATTCGCGGTTATGCATGCGGAACGATGAGCAGGGGTTTCAAGGCGAGCATGGTCCGGCGAAAATGGGTCCGGACTTTCGGGGTGACGGCGCTGGGCGGAGCGCTCGTCTGCGCCGGTGTCGCGCATTCGGCATCCTCGCGTGCGGATCAGGATATCGCTGCAAGGCTGCACGCGCAGATTGAAGTGCTCGCCAGCGACGACTTTGACGGCCGCGAACCCGGCACGCAGGGCGAGGCCAAGACCCTGCGCTACCTTGGCAAGCAGTGGTTCGACATCGGCATGACATCGGGCACCAACGATCCCGGCCACGAATGGTTCGCCCCGGTCACGCTCGTCGCGCGGGAGCCTGCCACGTCCTCGGCGCAGTTCCAGCGCAAGGGCGCACGCGCGCCGACCTCGCCCAGCGGCGTGCTGGTGCTGACCTCGGGCAAGCGCAGCATGGTGCGCAACGTGCCGCTGCTGTTCCTCGGCACGGCCAAGGCGCGCGACTATTCGCGCACCGAGCTGGCCGGGCGGATCGCGGTAGTGCTGGACGGCGACACGCCCGACAGCAAGCGCCAGAACGACCTGCTGGAAATGGGCGCCTCCGCCGTGCTCACCGTGCTCGACGGGGACCGCAGCCTCGATCAGGTTTCCGCGCGCCGCAAGCGGTCCGGATATGCGCTGTCCAACGAATCGCTGGGCGGCGATCTGGAGGCATTCATCACGCGCGAAGCGATGACCGCGCTGCTCAAGGGTTCCTCGCATACGCTTGCCGGGCTTGAGGCGCTGGCGGCAAAGTCCGATTTTGCGCCGGTCCCGCTCGACATCACGGCCTCGCTCGAAGCCACCACGCGTGAGACCACGATCCGCACCCACAACCTGATCGGCAAGCTGCCCGGCCGTCGCCCGGAAGCGGGCGCGGTGCTGTTCCTGGCGCACTGGGATCACTTCGGCGAATGCGGCGAGCCCCCGGCCGAGGACGTGATCTGCAACGGTGCGATAGACAATGCCAGCGGCGTCGCCACGATGACCGAAGTGGCGCGCCGCCTCTCGCGCGGGCCGCAAATGGACCGCGATGTCTATTTCCTCGCCACCACGGGTGAGGAACTCGGCCTGCTCGGTGCCCATGCCTTTACCGAGAGCCCGCCGCTGCCGCTGCGCCAGATCGTGGCCGCCTTCAACATCGATTCGAACGCCATCGCGCCGCATGGCACGCCCTTCGTCATCGTCGGGCGCGGCATGACCGGGCTCGACGGCACGATTGCCAAAGTCGCCAAGTCCGAAAAGTTCAAGGTTTCCAACAGCGACGATGGCAATGAATATGTCCGCCGCCAGGATGGCTGGGCTCTGCTCCAGCACGACATTCCGGCCGTGCTCGTCTCGACCGCCTATGGCGACATGACGCGCATGCGGGCCTTCTTCGACGGTGATTACCACCGGCCGAGCGACGATCTGGTCCACATGGCCCATCCGCTCGAACTGGGCGGGGCGGTGGATGACGTGAAGCTGCTTTCCGCGCTGGGCCGGTGGTTTGCGGATACCCGGAAGGTTCCCGCGAGCGCGGTGACAGGCGCTGCCGCCGGGGGAGCGGCGGGGAGCGCTACCACTCCGGCAACCCGGACTTTGCCGCCCGATCCGCCAACGGGAAAATGAGGCCTAGCACTATCGCCCCCACTTGATTACATGGGCCGCCACGATTCTCCCCCGACAAGACAATGGTGGCGCACATGGACATTCCCCTCGGACTTACTTTCGACGACGTACTTCTGCGTCCCGCCAAGTCCGACATAGTCCCCACCCAGGCAGACACCCGCAGCCGCCTGACGCGTGACATCGGTCTCAACATTCCCGTCATCTCCTCGGCCATGGACACCGTGACCGAAGCCGACATGGCCATCGTCATGGCACAGCTCGGCGGCATCGGCGTCCTGCACCGCAACCTCACGATCGAGGAACAGTGCGCCGCCGTCCGCGCCGTGAAGCGTTTCGAGAGCGGTATGGTGGTCAACCCGATCACGATCAGCCCCGACGCCACGCTGGGTGAGGCGCAGGCTGTCATGCAGGCCAACCGCATCAGCGGCATCCCGGTGGTCGAGAATTCGGGCAAGCTGGTCGGCATCCTCACCAACCGCGACGTGCGCTTCGCCGCCAACCCGGCGCAGCCGGTGCGTGAGCTGATGACGCATGAGAACCTCGCCACCGTGCAGGTCGGCGTCGATCAGGACGAGGCGCGCCGCCTGCTGCACGCCCGCCGGATCGAGAAGCTGCTGGTGGTGGACAATGCCTTCCACTGCGTCGGCCTCATCACCGTCAAGGACATCGAGAAGGCCGTCAATTACCCGGACGCCACCAAGGACGCCGCGGGCCGCCTGCGCGTCGCCGCCGCGACCACGGTGGGCGACAAGGGCTTCGCCCGCACCGAGGCGCTGCTGGCTGCCGAGTGCGACGTCGTCGTGATCGACACCGCCCACGGCCATAACCGGGACGTGGCGCTCGCGGTCGAACGCGTGAAGAAGCTGTCGAACTCGGCACAGGTCATCGCTGGCAACATCGCCACCGCCGAAGCGGCACGCGCGCTGATCGACGCGGGCGCGGACTGCGTGAAGGTGGGCATCGGCCCGGGCTCGATCTGCACCACGCGCATCGTCGCCGGTGTCGGCGTGCCGCAGCTCACCGCGATCATGGAAGCCGCCGAAGAGGCCGACAAGTCGGGCGTGCCGGTGATCGCCGACGGCGGTCTGCGCACTTCGGGTGACGCAGCCAAGGCGCTGGCCGCCGGTGCCTCGACCATCATGGTCGGCTCGATGCTCGCGGGCACCGAGGAAGCGCCGGGCGAGACGTTCCTCTACCAGGGCCGTGCCTACAAGTCGTACCGCGGCATGGGCTCGGTCGGCGCGATGGGCCGTGGTTCGGCCGACCGCTACTTCCAGGGCGACATCAAGGACCAGATGAAGCTGGTTCCCGAAGGCATCGAAGGTCAGGTTGCCTACAAGGGCCCGGCCAAGGACGTCATCCACCAGCTCGTCGGCGGCATCAAGGCGGCGATGGGCTACACCGGCTCGGCCACGGTCGAGGATCTGCGCAAGAACGCCCAGTTCGTGCGCATCACCAATGCCGGTCTGCGCGAAAGCCACGTCCACGACGTGACGATCACCCGTGAGGCTCCGAACTACCCGACGCGCTGATCGCGTCGGAGGAATCGAAGCATGACACCGGGCGCGCGCGTCCAGGCGGCTATCGAGGTTCTGGACCTCGTGATCAAGGCGGCGCGTGCCAATGGTGCGCCCGCCGACCGCTTGATCGGGGACTGGTTCCGCACCCGCCGCTTTGCGGGCAGCAAGGACCGCCGCGCGGTGCGCGAACTGGCCTACCGCGCCATCCGTGCCTGCGGTGAAGTGCCCGCCGATGGCCGCGCCGCGATGTTGCGCGTTGCCGCCGAAGACCCGGAACTGGCCGCGCTGTTTGACGGCACCGGGCACGCACCGGCCCCCATCGATCCTGCCGAACAGGCAGCGGAGCAGGGCCTCGCCCCACGCTGGCTGGTGGACCGCCTCGCCGCAAGCGGGGTGAGCGAGGTGGACGGCATGGCGCTGCTGGGCCGCGCACCGCTGGACGTGCGGGTGAACATCTTGCGCGCCGCCGCTGCGCCGCTGCCCGAAGGCGGTAAAGCCACGGTGCTGCCCCACGCGCTGCGCTATCCGCCCGAAACCCGCATCGAGCAGTCGGCGGCTTATGTCGACGGCGCGATCGAAGTGCAGGATCTCGGCTCGCAGCTCACCTGCGAAGCAGTGGCTGCCCGTCCGGGCGAGACCGTGATCGACCTCTGCGCCGGGGCCGGAGGCAAGACGCTCGCGCTTGCCGCCGCCATGGAGAATACCGGCACGCTGATCGCCAGCGATTCCGACCGCGCTCGCCTGTCGCGCCTTGCGCCGCGTGCGGAGCGTGCAGGGGCGGGCGGGATCGAGACCGTGCTGCTCAATCCTGGGCGCGAGATCGAGGCGCTGGAGCGCTTCGTCGGCGCCGCCGATGCCGTGCTGGTCGACGCTCCATGCTCGGGCACCGGCACCTGGCGCCGCAATCCGGAAGCGCGCTGGCGCCTCACCGAATCGCAGCTTACCCGCTACGTATCGACGCAATCGCGCCTGCTCGACGTGGCGGCGGGGCTGGTGCGGCCGGGCGGGCGGTTGATCTTCGTCACATGCTCGCTGCTGGACGAAGAGGGCGCCGATCAGGCGGCGAAATTCCTTGCCAGACGGTCCGGCTGGCGTGCCGATCTGCCGGAATTGGCGGCCGGAACGCCACGCGGAAGCGGCCTCAGGCTCTCCCCGTGGCACGACGGGACAGATGGCTTTTTCGTCGCACGCTTCGTGCGGCTGTGATAGCGTCGGCCCTATGATGAGGACCAAGCCCTCGGCCAAGGACCTGTTGATGCGTTACACGCCTGTTGCCATTGCCCTTTCTCTCGTTGTTGCCGTTTCTTCCAGCGCCATCTTCTCGCAGCCCGCCGTTGCGATCGATCCGCGTGCAGCGGCTCTTCTGAATGAAGGACATACCGCCGTTGCCTCTGGCAACATCAATGGCGCTATCGATGCCTACGAAGCCGCGCTGACTGTCGCGCCCGGCGATGTGAGTGTGCTGCTCGCGCTCGCCGATGCCACGCGCCGTCAGGGTCTTCAGGGCAAGGCGCTCCATTATTACCGCGTCGCGCTGGTGTCCGATCCGCGCAATCTGGAAGCGATCGCGGGCGAAGGCATCGCGCTGGCCGAAAAGGGCGCGACCGACAAGGCCGGGCGCAATCTCGCCCGCTTGCAGACGCTTTGCGGCAAGGACTGCGCGGAAACGCAGGAACTGGCGGCGGAGATATCGAAGGCCGGCGCCCCGCGCATGGTCAGCGCCGATGCGGTGGCGCCCAAGCCGGTGGTTTCGGAAAACTGAGGTTTTTGGCTGGGCTGGGGCGGGCTTGAGCTAGGGCTTCGACAGGCTCAGCCTGGGCGGGCCTTGGTGGTTTGCCCGGGGTCTCGATGGGCGCGGCTTGAGCGGGCCCGGTTTCGCTCTCGGGCTCAGCAAGCTGAGGATGAGGATCTTGAGCAATCCCCTCATCCTGAGCCTGTCATAACCTCTGGGCGTGGCCACCCAACCCAATCGCCGAACCTCGGGAGGCCTGCACCCACCCCCGCTCATCCTGAGCTTGTCGAAGGATCACAGCACCCAACGCCGGCCAAAATTCAGATCAAAGCGCGGAACTCTTCCAGCACCGCACGGTAAACGCGCTTCTTGAACGGCACGATCAGCTCCGGCAGCAGTTCCGCCTCGACCCACTTCCAGTCGTTGAATTCGGCGGGCTTGTGCGCCTCCAGATTGACGTCGTCATCGCTGCCGTCGAAGCGCAGCAGGAACCAGGTCTGGCGCTGGCCGCGATACTTGCCCTTCCAGAGCTTGCCGATCAGCTCGTCGGGCAGGTCGTAAAGCAGTTCCTCGCGGGTGCGGGACAGGAACGTGACGTTCTGCTCGGCCACGCCGGTTTCTTCCCAAAGCTCGCGCAGCGCGGCGGCCTTCAGGTCTTCACCGTCATCGACGCCGCCCTGGGGCATCTGCCACCAGTCGCCTTCCTTGGTGTCGATTCGCTTGCCGACAAAAACCTTGCCGTCGGCATTGACGAGCATGACGCCCACGCACGGGCGGTAGGGCAGGGACGCGAAATCATTCATCGTCGGGATGGTATCCAGATTGTAAGGAGGAGGCTCGTCGCGGAGATCTGCTCGTGGATCGCTGTTTCGGAGCGCATGGGCGGCACAATGGCCCAAGCCCGCGCGCAATGCCAGTGGGATTTATCGATCCGCCCCCGTTAACCATCCGGGAACGATTCAGCGGGGGTCGAGATTGTGACTTAGACAGTTTTTCTGTTTTGCACCGTTACTAAGCAGGCATAGTCTGGGGCGCGGGAGACAAATTGGCCGGCATCAGAACGGTACTCCCGGAGGAGGACGATGATGGCGACAGTGTTGTCGGATCAAGGCCCATCTAACGAAAAGGCGTCGCAGCACGACGCATCCCAGCAGAATGGCTCCGTAGAGGCCGTCGTCGTTCGCTTCGCCGGCGATTCGGGTGACGGCATGCAACTCACCGGCGGGCAGTTCACCCTGTCCACCGCGCTCGCCGGCAACGATCTGGCCACGTTCCCGGATTTCCCCGCAGAGATTCGCGCGCCGCAAGGCACGCTGTTCGGGGTCTCCGCCTTCCAGATCAACTTCGGGTCGAGCGAGATCACCACCGCGGGGGACGCGCCCGACGTGCTGGTGGCGATGAACCCCGCCGCGCTGAAGACCAACGTGCAGGCGCTCAAGCCCGGCGGCCTGATCGTGATCGACACCGGCGAGTTCAACAAGCGCAACCTCGAAAAGGCGAAGTACGAGGCCAATCCGGTCGAGGACGGCAGCCTTGCGAAGTGGGACGTGCTCGCCTTCGACATATCGGCGCTGACGCTGGAGGCGGTGAAGCCCTTCGGCCTTGGCAACAAGGAAGCGCTGCGCTGCAAGAACATGTGGACGCTGGGTCTGGCGCTCTGGATGTTCGACCGTGACCGGCAGCCGCTGGTCGATTGGCTCAAGGCCAAGTTCGCGAAGAACCCGGTGCTGGCCGATGCCAACATCGCCGCGCTTAACGCCGGGCACGCCTATGGCGAGACGGCGGAACTCGCCGGGCCCCTGAGGAAGCTCCACATCGACCCGGTGCCCTCCGAGCCCGGCCTCTACCGCACGATCACCGGCGCGGAAGCGGTGTCGCTCGGCCTTGTGGCGGGTGCGCAGCTTGCCGGATTGCCGATGTTTTTCGGCGGTTATCCGATCACCCCGGCCTCGGCGATTCTTCACAATCTGGTGAAGATGAAGGAATTCGGCGTCACGACCTTTCAGGCCGAGGACGAGATCGCCGCGATCTGCGCCGCCATCGGCGCGAGTTACGCCGGGCACCTTGGCGTGACCTCGTCCTCCGGCCCCGGCATCGCGCTCAAGGGAGAGGCGATGGGGCTGGCGATCATGACCGAGCTGCCGCTCGTCATCGTCAATTCGCAGCGGGGCGGGCCGTCCACCGGGCTTCCCACCAAGACCGAGCAGTCGGACCTCTATCAGGCGGTCTATGGCCGCAACGGCGATGCGCCGATGCCGGTGATCGCCGCCTGCTCCCCAGCCGATGCCTTCGAATGTGCGATAGAGGCCTGCCGCATCGCCACCAGCTTCATGACCCCGGTGATCCTGCTGACGGACGGCTATATCGGCAATGCCTCGGAGCCTTGGAAAGTGCCCGATCCGGCCACGTTCACGCCGTTCCCGGTCGCGTTCCTCGAAGACAGCAACGATCCTGACGGCAAAGTCCTGCCCTTCCGGCGCGACGAGCGGGGCGTGCGTCCGTGGATCAAGCCCGGAACGCCGGGCCTGATGCACCGCATCGGCGGCATCGAGAAGGCGGTGGATACCGGCAACATCGACTATGCGCCCGATGTCCACCAGGCCCAGACCGACGCCCGCAAGGCCAAGATCGACGGTGTTGCCAAGGCCATTCCCGCGCAGCAGGTGTGCCTCGGCAACGCGACCGGAAAGTTGGTGGTGGTCGGCTGGGGCTCTACGTTTGGGCCGATTCATCAGGCCGTCCGCCGCGCCCGCAAGAAAGGGCAGGACGTCAGCCATGTCCATGTCCGTCACGTCTGGCCGTTGCCCGAAAACCTTGGCGCGTTGCTGAAAGGCTTCGACCATGTGCTGGTGCCGGAGATGAACACCGGCCAGTTCAAGACCGTGCTGCGCGACCAGTTCCTGATCGATGCGGTGCCTCTGGCCAAGACCAGCGGCCAGCCCTTTGCCATCGCCGAACTGGAACAGGCGATCGGCAAGTTCTTCGACGGCATTCCTGAGAATGAGGGCGGCGAAGTGCCCGTCAACGAAAGCCAGCTTCCCGCACCGGAAATCGAACAGCCCTGAGCGCCAGTGGCGGAGACCCATCATGAATGACATGACTCCCATTGCGACGACCCTGAAAGACTGGGAAACCGATCAGGAAGTGCGCTGGTGCCCCGGCTGCGGGGACTACGCGATCCTCAAGGCGGTGCAGCGCACTTTGCCGATGGTCGGCGCCGATCCGAAGAACACTGTCTTCGTTTCCGGCATCGGCTGTTCAAGCCGCTTTCCCTACTACATCGAAAGCTACGGCTTCCACACGATCCACGGCCGCGCTCCGGCTTTCGCGACCGGCATCAAGCTGGCGAATCCGGACCTCGACGTCTGGCTGGTGACCGGCGACGGTGATGGCATGTCGATCGGCGGCAATCACACGATGCACGTGCTGCGCCGGAATGTGAATTGCCAGATCATGCTGTTCAACAACGAGATTTACGGCCTGACCAAGGGGCAATACTCGCCCACCAGCCGCATCGGCACCAGTTCGCCCACTTCGCCGATCGGCTCGGTGGACCGCCCGGCACTGCCTTGCGCTTTCGCGCTGGGGGCAGGCGCCCGCTTCGTGGCGCGCGGCTACGACGTGTCCAAGGATCTGCCCGAAGTGCTGAAGGCGGCCTACGAGCATCAGGGCGCGGCTTTCGTCGAGATCTTCCAGAACTGCATCGTCTACAACAAGGACCGGTTCGACGATTTCGTCGCCAAGGCCGTGGCGGCGGACAACCAGATCTGGGTCCGGCAGGGTGAACCGCTGCTGTTCGCCAAGGAAACCAAGGGCCTCGCGCTCGATATGGATACGCTGTCGCTCAAGGTCGTCGATGTGGCGGATGGCGATTGGCAGGCGGCAGGCGTGGCAGTGCACAACGTCCGGAACCGGGGCCTCGCGCATATGCTGGTGGAGATGCCCTTCGGCCCGTTCCCGATGGCGCTGGGCGTAATCTACGACGATCCGGCGCCGACATTCGAAAGCGCCGTGATCGAGGAGCGCGCGAAGCTGGTTGCGGGCAAGACCGCCGATCTCGGCAAGCTGCTGGGCAAGGGGCAGACGTGGACCGTGGCGGAGAAGCCGGAGGCCGGGTAGCGGCCGGTTGAGGGCTGCTTTCCGGACCGTTTCGCCCGATCGGATGTTGTTCGTTCCCCGAGCATGCCATCTATTGGATCAACCTCCGCTCATCCTGAGCTTGTCGAAGGGTCATCCTGAGCCTGTCGAAGGATCATGCCCTCCACGCCAGCGGTGATAGCCCTCCGTCAGCGCTTCGCGCTGCCACCTCCCCTTGCAGGGGAGGAGATGGGGGTGAACCAAAACACCCCGTCGTCCCCGCGAAGGCGGGGACCCCGCTTGTTCTTTTTGCGATCACGCTTACACGCAAGCAGATGCCACCCGATATGACCTATCCGATGCAAGACACTGCCCTTCATGGATAATCTGACCCACAGCCTCGTCGGCTGGGCTCTCGCGGAAACCGGGCTCAAGCGCCGCACGCGCAAGGGGTTGGCGGCCTGCGTGCTGGCGGCAAACATGCCCGATATCGACGTGTTCTTCGGCTGGTCGCCCTGGGCGCCGCTGGCGATGCATCGCGGGTTCACGCATGGGCTGGTGGGCGGCGTACTGCTGATGCCGCCGATTCTGGCGCTGCTGCTCTGGTTGTTCGACCGCTGGCAGGTGCGGCGGGGCACGGTATTTCCCAGCGGACTGGCCATGCACTTCGGCTGGCTGCTGACGCTCTGCTATCTCGGCGCGCTGACGCATCCCTTGCTCGATATGCAGAACGTCTATGCGATCCAGCTGCTGTCGCCAATGAGCGCGCGCTGGTTCCATAGCGATGGCCTGTTCATCATCTCGCCGTGGCTGCTGGCGATGCTGGGCGCGGGCGTCTGGGCCAGCCGTCGCCGCGCAAAGCGGGGCAGGCGGGGCGTCGGCCGTCCCGCAGGGCTGGCGCTGGCCGGCGTCCTCGGGTTCATCGCGCTCAACATTGGCCTTTCTGCGCTGGCGTGGCGGGCTCCGTCAGTTGGGGAGCCCCACGCGGCGCCCGACCGCATTTTCGCATCGCCCGAGCCGCTGGCATTCTGGCGCCGCGACGTGATCTGGCGGCAGGACGGACGGATCGCCTTCGGTCGCTACGATCCGCTGCGCAGTGTCTTCACGCTGGTCGAACACAGCGCGCCGGTCGCGGACAACATGGCTGATCCGCTGGCGGTAAAGGCCGCAGGTGCCACGCCCGAGGCGGCGAAGTTCCTTGCCTGGTCGCAGCTTCCGATGGCGCGGATCGAGCGGCACGGCTGCACCGCCACGGTGACGTTCACCGATGCGCGTTATTCGGGCACCTTCGTGCGCCGCAACTTCAATTTTCCGGTGGAGGTGCCTGCGGGCTGTCCGGCTCGCTGAAGTCTCCCGTCGTTTCCAGAACGACCCGCGCGGGGCGATAGAGCACGGCGCTGGCCGTAAAGCTCCACGCCGCGCCGCCCAGCCATCCGGCCATGACGTCGCTCGGCCAGTGGACGCCGAGCCAGACCCGGCTCCACGCCACCATGAGGCTCAGTACGATCGAACCGGCGATCAGGGTATGACGCACATTCGCGCGCGGGCTCAGCGCCGCGAAGGCGAGGGCGAGGGCGATATAGGTCGATGCCGAGTTGAAGCTGTGCCCGCTCGGGAAACTGGCGCCGCCCGCTTCGGTAAGATGGGGCACGATCTCCGGCCGGGGGCGGCCGAAGACCAGCTTGAGCAGGGCATTGACCGCGCTGCCGCTCAGCACTGTCAGCGCCAGCAGCACCGCCTCACGTCGACGGCGCAGCCAGAACAGCGCGACGAAGGCCATGATCGTGTAGAGCTTGAGTTGCAGGAACCCGCCCATGGCGGTCAGGTCGCGCACCCATTCGAGTACCCAGGGCGGCCCCAGCGGGTGAAGGTCGTGGGCCCGCCAGAACATCAGGCCAAGCTGGTCGAACTGCCGCGTGCGTCCCGCCGGAACCGCCCAGGCGAAGAGCGCGAAGCCCGCCCAGCAGGCCAGCGCGGCGATCCCGGCCTTGCGCGGATCGATGCGGTGCCGCGATGTCGCGGGGGCTTGGGGCAAGTCGCTCATGACGTTAGGAAACTCCGATGGCCCATCTGCGTTCCGCTTCCATGAATGTTCCCCGGATCGTCTGGCTGCGGCGCGACCTGCGCCTGTCCGACCAGCCTGCCATTGTCGAGGCCGCGAGCATAGGGGCGGTGATCCCGGTCTATGTCCTCGATGACGAGACGCCGAAGCACCGGCGCATGGGCGGGGCCTCGCGCTGGTGGCTGCACCATTCGCTGGCCAGTCTCGACAAAGCCCTGCGCGCCAAGGGCTCGCGCCTGATCCTACGCCGGGGCAAGTGCGAGGACGTGCTGGCCGAAATCGCACAGGAAACCGGCGCGCGCGAGGTCCACGCGCTGCATCATTACGAGCCGTGGTGGCGCAATGCCGAGAAGGCGGTGGGCAAAGTGCTCGACCTCCATCTCCACCACGGCAATTACCTCGCGCCGCCGGGGTCGGTGCGCAACCTCGCGGGCAATCCCTATCGCATCTACACGCCCTTCTGGCGGGCGCTGAGCGAGCGCATGCCGCCGCACGAACCATTGCCGGCGCCCCGAAAGATCGACGCACCTGACGTCTGGCCGAAGTCGGACCGGCTGGAGGACTGGGGCCTTCTCCCGACAAAGCCCGATTGGGCGGGCGGCATGCGCGCCATGTGGGAACCGGGCGAGCACGGCGCAATGAAGCGCCTCGACGCCTTCGCGGACGAGGCCGCGCGCTATGAGGCGCAGCGCAACCTGCCATCGGTCGAGGGAACTTCGTTTCTCTCCCCCCATCTGCATTTCGGGGAAATCTCGCCCGGGCAAGTCTGGCACGCGGTGGCGGGGGAGGGCGGTTCGGTCGGCACCTTCCTCGGCGAACTGGGCTGGCGCGACTATGCGCAGAACGTGATCCTCCAGATTCCCGATTACGGCAGCCGCTCCGCCAAGGAGGACTTCACATTGCTCGGCTGGCGCAGCGGCAAGGCGGCGGCGGAGGACTTGCGGGCGTGGCAGCGCGGGATGACCGGCTATCCCATCGTCGACGCGGGCATGCGCCAGCTCTGGCACACCGGCTGGATGCACAACCGCGTGCGGATGATCGCCGCCAGCTTCCTCATCAAGCACCTGCTGATCGACTGGCGGGAGGGCGAGCAATGGTTCTGGGACACGCTGGTCGATGCCGACTACGCCTCCAACGCCGTCAACTGGCAGTGGAGCGCGGGCTCCGGGGTCGATGCCCAGATGTTCGTACGAATCATGGCGCCGCTCAGCCAGTCGGAGAAATTCGATGCCGCCGCCTACATCCGCGAATGGGTGCCGGAGCTTGCGGATCTATCCGATACGGAGATTCACGATCCCCCTTCCATGGTCCGTCCCAAGGCCTATCCGGCGAAGATTATCGAGCATCGGGCCGGGCGCGAGCGTGCTCTTGCGGCTTGGCAGAAGGTAAAGGCAAGTGATTTGACGGCATAGGCAATTGCCCGTGAGCGGCTTCGGGTTCATATCCCTATTCATGAACGCGCATCTACCGGGCAGGGGTGAGGAGCTGGTCGAAGGCGGCCGCGCTATCGGCGTGGGGCCGCAGTGGCTGGCACGGTTGTGGTCGGGCGGCATCGCCCGGATACTCGACCGGATCGACGCGGGGCTGATCCGCGGATCGATCGAGGCAACGCTGCCCTCGGGCGAGACGCGTCTGCTGGGCGGACGAGAGCCGGGGTTCGGCGCCGTGGTGGAGCTGAAGAGCTGGCGCGCCTTGCTGCGATTGGCGACGGCGGGCTCGGTCGGCTGGTATCAGGCGTGGGAAGCCGGCGAATGGGAAAGCCCGGACCCGGTGCCGCTGTTCGCGCTGTTCATGGACAATGCCCTCAGCCTTGGCGGGGCCGCGCGGGCGCGCGGGCCGTGGCGGCTGGCGGGCCGCTTCGTCCACTGGCTGCGCCGCAACAGCCGCTCTGGATCGCAGCGCAATATCCATGCGCACTACGACCTCGGCAATGACTTCTACAGCGCCTGGCTGGGCGAGACGATGCTCTATTCAAGCGCGATCTTCGCCCGCCCCGGCAGCGGCCCCAATGCGCTGAGCCAGTTCGTCACCCCGCTCGATGCGGCGCAGTCCAACAAGATCGTCACTATCGCGCGGCGGCTTGGGCTTCAGCCCGGCGGCAGCGTGCTGGAGATCGGCTGCGGCTGGGGCACCATGGCGGCGTTCCTGGCGGAGTGCGAGCAAGTCTCGGTCGACGCGATCAGCCTCTCGGACGAGCAGCTGGCCTACGCGCGTGAGCGCTGGCAGCCGACGGTCGGCTCGGTCGATTTTCGCAAGCAGGACTATCGCGACGTATCCGGCCAATACGATGCCATCGTCTCGATCGAGATGGTGGAGGCTGTGGGGCGTGGCTATTGGCCCGAATTCCTCGACTGCGTGGCCCGCAACCTCAAGCCCGGCGGGCGCGCGGCGATCCAGTACATCATGATCGACGAGCGGATTTTCGAGAACTACGCGCGCAGCGCCGATTTCATCCAGACGTTCATTTTCCCCGGCGGCATGCTGGTGAACGAACCGGAATTCCGCAGCCTTGCCGCCGAGCGCGGGCTTGCGTGGGAAGATCGCACCGGCTTCGGCGCGGACTATGCCCGCACCTTGCGCATGTGGCGCGAGAACTTCGACACGGCGGTTGAGGAAGGACGGCTTCCCGCCGGTTTCGATGAGCGCTTCATTCGTCTCTGGCGCTTCTACCTGATGTACTGCGAAGGCGGTTTTCTGGGGGGCGGCATCGACGTGGCGCAAGTGACGCTCGTCAAGCAGGGCTGAGCGTCCGCTATAAAAATGCGAAAGGGCGGCGGAGAGGATCCGCCTCTCCGCCGCCCTTCCGGCAAGTGCTGATCGGTTAGCGGAAGCGAACGCCCACGCCGCCCATGATCCGCTGGCGCGCCGTATGATCGTCATATTGCGAATAGACGTACTGCGCGTTGAGGTAGACCGGCATGCGCCCTTGCGTGAGGGTATATTCCACGCCGCCGCCAAGCTGGTAGCCGCCGGTATTGAAGTGATCGCGAACGAGCTGGGTGCCGAAGGAATCGTCGATCCGGCGGCGCTGTTCATTGTTCACGTAGCCGCCCTTGGCGAACACGAGCAATTGCGGCGTCACAAGATAGCCGGCCCGCACCGCCGCGCCCCATTCCTCGAACGACTTGTGGCAGATGTTGTTGGTATCGGGGAGAACCTGGCAATTCTCGGCCGAGCTGCTTGATTGCCAATAGCTGCCTTCGGCGCCGATCACGATCCGGTCGCCAATCATGCCGTCAAAGCCGACCGTAGCGCCATAGCCGAAATTGTCGTTATGAATGCCTTGCGACTGGAAACGGTCGCCGCCGAAGTTGCCTTCAACGCGCAGGCCCCGGAATGAGGTGCCGTTGGTGGAAGGTGCCGAAGTGTCTGAAGTGGTGGTGGAATCCTGCGCCGCAGCAGGTTGCCATGCAATGCCTGCTGCCAGGGCGGCGGCCAGTGAGAGGGACTTGATGGTCATTGCCTCATCCTTTGATGCTCGTCAGTTGCCCAAGACCCAACAGAACAGGACCATGCTTGGTTGCCCTGAAACTGGTAGTTTTCCGGAAAAGGCGAAGAACTGTGACGTAAGTGCAACGGTTCGGCGGCGCGCGAATCGGGTCACAAAGGCGCGGTTCGGCACGTCCGGGCTGTGATCGCACCGGCGGCAATGGCATTCGTGGCCAGAGGCAATTCTGGTGGAATATGAATGACTAATATGACGGATCTGGAACGCTATCTGCACCGGCAGATTCCCCTGTCGTCGGCCATGCAGGTCTCCGTTCTTGAGGCGACGGGGCGGTCCGTCACGCTGGGCGCGCCGCTGGAACCGAACATAAATCACAAGAGCACGATTTTCGGTGGCAGCGCCTCGGCGGTCGCGATTCTGGCGGCATGGTCCCTGCTGCACGTGCGGCTTCTGGAGGAGGGGCTGGCCTGCGAGATCGTGATCCAGTCCAATCGGATGGATTATGATCGCCCCATAGGCGGCGCGTTCACCGCGACGTCCTCGCTGGCGGATCCTGCTGCATGGCCGCAGTTCGTGAACACGCTGACGCGCCGGAAACGGGCGCGCGTGGAAGTTCAGTCGGTGCTGACGTTTGAAGATGCCATTGCCGGCCGTCTGAGCGGCCGGTTCGTGGCGTTCTTGCGAGAAACGTAGACTCTAAGCCTCAGCCGCCCGCGCCGCTCCAGCGGGTGAGGATTGTCTCCAGGATGATCGGGCTCAGAAGCTGTTCGAAGGAGCAGCCGACAAGCCCGTCCTGCCACCAGACCACGCGGCCGGGCAGGGCTTCCATGCCGGGCAGGGTCAGCCAGCAATAAGTACCCGGCTGGATGCGGCTGATCGCGGTGGCTGAAAAGCCCGAGAGCGAGAGGTCGCGCACCGCCGTCTGGTAGCCCTTGGTACCGGACGCGCGGAAACCGGCGGGGATGGAAATGCGGATGCGCGGTGCGCTGCGGTCTTCCTGTGCCGCGAGTTCGTAGCGCTGCGGAGGCTGCGTCTTGATCATCGTGCCGGTAACCTGCTTCCCGTGTTGGACGGCGCGGGGATCGTGCGCCGTCCGGATGGATGATCGCCGATTGAGGTTACCGCGAGGTTACGCTGATTGGTTAATGGATTCGCGGTGTCCGCTCGGGAACTGTTCACCAAGCAGCGCGACGAGGCGCTCGGCAACCGTTTCGGGCGGCTTGACCGAGGCGGGCGCTTCGCCCGGATAGGCGCGGGCGCGCATGGCGGTGCGGGTGGCACCGGGATTGACCACGGCAACGCGCACTTTCGACGTGTTGCGCGTTTCCTCGGCATAGCATTCCAGCAGCACGTCGCCGGCGGCCTTGGTGGCGGCATAGGCGCCCCAGAACGCGCGGGGCTTGGTCGCCACGCCGGAAGACATGCCGATCACGCGGGCATTGTCGCTCTTGCGCAGGAGCGGATCGAAATTGGCGATCAGCGCCTGCGTGGCGAGTACATTGGTGGTGAGCGCCTTGTTGAAGGCGCGCTGGTCGATATCGGCCACGCTGGTCAGTTCGGGCAGGATCGCCGCGTTGACGATCAGGATGTCCAGCTTGCCCCAGCGCTGCGAGACCGCAGTGGCGAGGCGGGCGATGCCGTCCGGCTCGACCAGATCGACCGGCGCGATCGTGGCCGCGCCGCCGGACTGGTAGATCTGGTCCTCGATCGCTTCGAGCGCCTTGGTATCGCGCCCGGTCAGCAGCACGTGCGCGCCCGCGGCGGCGAGCGCGATCGCGGTCGCCGCGCCGATGCCACGGCTGGAGCCGGTGACAAGCGCGACCTGCCCGTCGAAGGGCTTGGTCTCGCTCTGGTCGACGACCTGCTCGCTCACGCCGGTCTGCTCGCTCACGCGGCGGTCAGCTCGGTGGCGAAACGCTCGGCGAAGTCGGTCAGCTTGGTGGGATATTCACCCGAGAAGCAGGCGTCGCAGAACTGCGGGCGCTTCTTGTTGCGCTTTTCCTCGCCAACCGCGCGGTAGAGACCGTCGATCGAGACGAAGGCCAGGCTGTCGGCCTTGATGAAGTCCGCCATGGCCTGGATGTCCATGTTGGCGGCCAGCAGCTTCGAACGCTCCGGCGTATCGACGCCGTAGAAGCACGAATGCTCGGTCGGCGGGCTGGCGATGCGCATGTGCACTTCGGCAGCGCCGGCATCGCGCATCATCTCGACGATCTTGAGCGAGGTGGTGCCGCGCACGATCGAATCGTCGATCAGGATGATACGCTTGCCTTCGACGATGGCGCGGTTGGCATTGTGCTTGCGCTTCACGTCGGCATGGCGCGCCGCGTCACCCGGCTGGATGAAGGTGCGGCCCACATAGTGCGAGCGGATGATGCCCAGTTCGAAGGGAATGCCCGATTCCTGCGCATAGCCGATGGCGGCCGGCACGCCGCTGTCGGGCACCGGGATCACGACGTCGGCAGCCGCGGGGGCTTCCTTGGCCAGTTCCATGCCGATCTGCTTGCGCACCTGATAGACCGAGCGGCCGTCCATCACCGAATCGGGTCGGCTGAAGTAGACGTGCTCGAAGATGCAGGGGCGCGGGGCCGGGTTGCCGAACGGGCGGTGGCTGGAGATGGTGCCCTTGTGGTCCACCTGCACGAGTTCGCCCGGCTCGATCGAGCGGATGAACTCGGCGCCGATCACGTCGAAAGCGACGGTTTCGGACGCGAACACGGTGGCATCGCCGATGCGGCCCATGACCAGCGGGCGAATGCCCAGCGGATCGCGGCAGGCGATCATGCCCTCTGCGGTCATGCAGATCAGCGAGTAGGCGCCTTCCACCATGCGCAGCGCGTCGACGAAGCGGTCGAGCAGGGTGGGATAGCGGCTGGTCGCGACGAGGTGGATGATCACCTCGGTATCGGAGGTCGACTGGAAGATCGAACCCTTCGACACGAGATCGCGCTTCAGCGTCATCGCGTTGGAAATGTTGCCGTTATGCGCGATCGAGAAACCGCCGGCGGCAAGATCCGCGAACAGCGGCTGCACGTTGCGCAGGCCGGAACCGCCGGTCGTCGCATAGCGCACATGGCCGGAAGCCATGGTGCCGGGCAGAGTGTCCAGCTCGCGCTGCGAGAAGACCTGCGCGACATGGCCGAGGCCACGGTACGAGTGGAACTCGGAGCCCGAGAAGCTGGTGATACCCACCGCCTCCTGGCCACGATGCTGGAGCGAGTGAAGCCCGGCAGCGGCGATATTAGCCGCTTCGCGAGCGCCGATTACGCCGAAGATGCCGCACTCTTCGCGCAGCTTGTCCCCGTCGGCGTCACGAAAGGGGTGTGTGATGTTCATGAGTTGTTTCCGGCCCAGGGCGCGTCAAAATCTGCCGCGCATTTGGAGCGGTTCGGTCGTAAATGCAAGGGGAGAAGGTCGCCGGACGCTCACTTGGCGCCAAGGAGCGCGGACAGCCGGGGCTCAGCGTGCCGAATGCGCCGCCAAGATGACCATCTGATGACGGCGGTTCACGCGGCAGGTGCGATGGTGAGAGCGGTAACCTGAAGGATCGGCGGCGAATCGCAAGCGGCCTGACAGGTCAAACGCTTCACGCATTGTTCAGCCTTGGAAATCCAGTCGTATACGGCATGCGGCGGCACATGCTTGCCAGCCCCGCCGCATGCCCTTAATGCCGCCATATCCTCCGATCACAGACGGACCGTCGCTTGATCCTGTCCCCCTTCGAATGGACCATCGCAAAGCGCTACATGCTGCCCGGCAAGGGCGAGCGCTTTATCGCCCTGGTCGCCGGCATCAGCCTCTTCGCCGTCATGCTCGGCGTCGCGGCGCTGGTCATCGTCATGAGCGTCATGAACGGCTTTCGCGCCGAACTGTTCGACAAGATCGTCGGGCTCAACGGCCATGCCATCATCCAGGCCTACGGCGGCCGGCTCGATAACTGGCAGGACGTTCTCAAGGACGTCAAGGGCACGCCAGGTGTCGTTCGGGCCTCTCCGCTGATCGAGCAGCCGCTGATGACCACGTTCAACGGACGCGTCGAAGGCGTGTCGGTGCGCGGCAACACGGCGGAAGACATCGCCCGGCTGCACGACAAGCTGAAAAGCGGTGATCTCGCCACGCTCGTCCCCGGCAGCAACACCGTCGCGATCGGGTCGGAACTGGCGAAAAACCTGGGCGCGCAAGTGGGCGATACGATCACGCTGATCAATCCGCTGGGCCGCTCCACGCCATTCGGAACGGTGCCCCGGCAGGTTGCCTACCGGGTGGGCGCGATCTTCGAGATCGGCGTCTACGACTATGACAACATGTTCGTCATCATGCCGATGCAGGACGCGCAGACGCTGCTGCTGACGGGCGACACCGTGGCCATGATCGAGGTGACCACCAACAATCCCGATCAGGTGGGCCGTATCCTCGCCCCGGTCGAGCGCAAGCTGGCCGGCCGTGCGGTGGTGACCGACTGGAAGACCCTCAATGCCTCGCTGTTCGAGGCGCTGGCGGTGGAACGCGTGGCGATGTTCGTCGTGCTTTCGATCATCGTGCTGGTGGCGGTGTTCAACATCCTGTCCTCGCTGATCATGCTGGTGCGCGCCAAGACGCGCGACATCGCGATCCTGCGCACGATGGGGGCGACGCGGCGGTCGCTGCTCAAGGTCTTCGTGACCACGGGCTTCTGCATCGGCGCGATGGGGACGCTGGCCGGGCTGATCCTGGGCTTCATCTTCCTCTATTTCCGCCAGCCCATCGTTCATGCGGTGGAGATCATGACGGGCCAGAACCTCTGGGACCCCTCGATCCGCTTCCTGACCGAACTGCCGGCCCGCTCGGACCCCGTCGAAATCGCGGTGATCTGCGTCATGGCCCTGATTTTCAGTTTCCTCGCCACGCTCTACCCAGCCTACAAGGCGGCGAGCACCGATCCTGTGCAGGTGCTGCGTTATGAGTGAGTTCGACACTACCACTGCCGGCCCGACTGCCGCCCCGACTGCTGTTGTCCGCCTCGAAAGGCTGACCCGCAGCTTCGAGCAGGGCGGCGTCACCATCGACGTGCTGCGCGGCGTCGACCTGACCGTGCGGCCGGGCGAGATCGTCGCGCTGCTGGGGCCTTCGGGCTCGGGCAAGTCGACCATGCTCCAGGCCATCGGCCTGCTCGAAGGCGGCTTCGGCGGCCGGATCGAGATTGCCGGGATCGACGCCTCGAAACTGGGCAAGGACCGCCGGGCGGCGGTGCGCCGCGATCACATCGGCTTCGTCTACCAGTTCCACCACCTGCTGCCCGACTTCAACGCGATCGAGAATGTCGTGCTGCCCCAGCTTATTGCCGGCAAGAGCCGCGAGGATTGCGAGCAGCGGGCGACCGAACTGCTCAGCGCGCTGGGACTGGGCCAACGCCTTGAACACCGGCCGAGCAAGCTCTCGGGCGGCGAGCAGCAGCGCGTCGCCGTGGCCCGCGCGCTCGCCAACAAGCCGCGGCTGGTGTTGGCGGACGAGCCCACCGGCAACCTTGACGAGGCGACTGCCGACAAGGTCTTCGCGCAGTTCCTGGAACTCGTGCGCGGGCAGGGCAGCGCCGCGCTGGTCGCCACGCACAACGAGCGACTGGCGGCGATGATGGACCGCGTGGTCAGGCTTCACGAAGGCGTGCTGAGATGACGCAACAGGGGTGATGGAACCCCGTTGAATTCAGTGATTTCACATACCAGATACGATAGAACGAAAAGTACTAAACAAGGGACTGCACAATATGAGCGACATTCCGTCCACCATTCGGGCCGAAAGCTCCGGGCCGGAACGCTTCCACTGGGAAGATTCGGCGGAATTGCACAAGTGCGCGGACGGCGGCGGCCTGTTCCACAACCTCAAGGTGATCCGTCGCGGCACCGTGGTTGCCCTGATCAATTTCGTGATGAGCCTGCCTGAGAACGAACAGGACGATTACGCCATCCAGAAAGACGGCGACCGCACGTTCCGGATTGGCGAGATCCGCGCTCTTTCCCGCCGCGCCGACTTCCCCAGCAAAGACGCGTGAGTTCGGACCCGCGCACGATCGCCGATTTCACGGCGAGCCTGCCCAATGGCGAGATCGCAAGTCTCGCCGACCGGGCGGGCAAAGTGCTGCTCGTCGTCAACACGGCGAGCAAGTGCGGGTTCACGCCGCAGTACAAGGGGCTGGAGGAACTCTGGCGCAAGTACGGCGAGCGCGGTTTCGAAGTGATCGCCTTCCCCTGCAACCAGTTCGGCAAGCAGGAGCCGGGCTCGGCCGATGAGATCGCCAGCTTTTGCGAGGTGAATTTCGGCCTCTCGTTCCCGCTGATGGGCAAGGTTGAGGTCAATGGCGACGATGCGCCGCCGCTTTGGCAATGGCTGAAGGCGGAGGCGCCGGGTCTGCTTGGCAGCAAGTCGATCAAGTGGAACTTCACCAAGTTCCTGCTCGATCGCGACGGCAAGGTGGTCCGCCGCTACGCGCCCACCGACAAGCCGGAATCGCTCGAAAAGGATATCGAGGCGCTGCTTTAATCAGCGCCGGCAAGGTGGTTTACGAAAACGGGGAATGCGCTTTCGTGCATTCCCCGTTTTCGTTTCTCAATAATAGAACGCGCTGTAGATCACGTCGACCACCATGCGGGTGCGGCGATCGACCAGCAGCAGGTCAGGCCCATAACGCACCCAGTAGTAGCCCGGAGGCGGCGGGCCGACTCCCATCATCGCATAATCCTGGAACAGGTATGGCGCCGACAGGAACAGCGACGGCAGGATCATGTGCGTCTGCCAGCGTCGATAGGAATAACCGTGCGGGTAGCGGTACGGCGGCGCATGCATCGGGCGGAACGTGCTCGGCCGTCCGGATCCGGGACGGTGGGGTTGGGTGACGACCGGCGGCCGGTAATTGTTCGAGGGCGGCCTGTAGTTGTTTGACGGTGGGCGATAATTATTCGAGGGCGGACGCTGGTTCCCGGAGGGCGGTCGCGGATTGCCGGGCTCCGGCGGACGGTTCCCGCCTTGCTGCGGAGGCTGGGGATGGGGGCGATTGGCGTTCCCGCTGCCTCCGCCGGGGCGTGGGGGCTGCGGCTGCGGTTTCGGTTGGGGTTGTGGATGCGGCTGAGGTTGCGGGCGAGCAGCGTTGCCGCCGCCGCTCGGTGGGCGACCCGGATTGCCCGGTGGGTGGCCGGGGTTCCCGCCCGGGGGGCGTGCTCCCTGCGGCGGCCCTCCGGGATGGCCCTGCTGTGCAGATGCGGCGAATTCGCCGGGAAGCAGGGCGTCTGGCGCAAGCAGCAGGGGGATGAGGGCGAGGTAGGCGTACTTCATTCAGGGTCTCCCAGTACGGCCATTCATGGAACGACAGGGCAACGGACGATGGAGCATTGAACCATAGGCATGGCGTCCATTTTGCGCCGTCCCGGACTCTATCGAGACTTGTCTGAATATTTGCGGAAAGCCCGATGCGGACTAGGGAATTTCAGGCAAATCGGAATCAATGACGTCTCGCTGACGATGCGCCTGTTTTCGCGCGCTTTCAAGGCTCTGCGTCCTCGTCGGGAGCCGGGCCGCATGCCGGTACGGGTGGACGCGGCCGGGTTCGTCCTTCGCTTCCCGCAGAGGTAAGTGGCCTATCCCCCGGCTTATCCCCAGCGGCGCCTTGATCGCATGGGGTGCCAATGCCTAAATTCGGGGATGGCCCATGCACCTTTCGTCCCCCTGCGCATCTTTTCGAGCTTTACGATGCTGGACGGGGCGATCGATCCCAAGGCCGCCGCCAAGCTGGCCAAGGAGCGCAAGTTCCCGGCCGCGGCAATCTGCGACCGCAATGGCCTCTACGGCGCGCCCGCTTTTGCGCAAGCCTGCAAGGGCGCGGGCGTGCAGCCCATCGTCGGCACTTTCCTTGCGGTCGTCCGTCCCGGCGCAGTGTCGCAAGGGCAGGAGCGGCCGATCGACTGGCTGGCGCTTTTTGCGCAGAGCGAGGTGGGTTGGCTCAACTTGTGCGATCTCGTCAGCCGCGCGCACCTTGACCGGCCGCTGGAGATGGACGCCCATGTCGAACTGGAGAGCCTGCGCGGTCACACCGATGGCCTGATCTGCCTTACCGGCGGGGCCGAAGGCGCCCTTGCGCGGCTCTACGCGGCGGGCAAGATCGAGGCGGCCGAGAGCTATTGCGATACGCTGCAATCGCTGTTCGGGGACCGTCTCTACATCGAGATCACCCGCACCGGCGAAGCAGTGGAAGACGAGAGCGAGGAAGACCTTATCGCGCTCGCCTACGCCCGCGATATCCCGCTGGTCGGTAGCAACCCCGCGCAGTACGCCGAGGCCAAGTTCCACCCCGCGCATGACGCGATGCTTTGCATTGCCAATTCGACGCAGGTGGATGCGCCGGAGCGGCCGCGTTCGTCGTCCGAGCGCTGGGTCAAGCCGATCGAGACGATGCAGGAACTGTTCGCAGACCTGCCCGAGGCTCTGGCCAACACGCTCGTCGTCGCGCAGCGCTGCGCCTATATGCCGCCGCGCCGCAAGCCGCTGCTGCCCAGCCTCGCGGGTGACCTTGAGGGCGAGGCGCGGATGCTGGCGGACAATTCCCGCGCCGGCCTTGCCATGCGTCTGGCACCCTATTGGCCGGAGGTGACCGAAGCCGAGCTGGATGCCGCCATGGCCCTTCAGGGCGAAGAGCGCGAGGCGGCCTACAAGGAACTGGCCGAACGCGGCGTTACCGAGGACTTCCTCGACTATGCCAAGCGCCTCGATTTCGAGGTGCAGATCATCGTCGGCATGGGCTTCCCCGGCTACTTCCTGATCGTTGCCGACTTTATCAAGTGGGCCAAGGACAACGACATTCCCGTGGGTCCGGGCCGTGGTTCGGGTGCAGGCTCGCTGGTGGCCTGGGCGCTCACCGTCACCGACCTTGACCCGCTGAAGCTGGGCCTGCTGTTCGAACGCTTCCTGAACCCGGAACGCGTCTCGATGCCGGACTTCGACATCGACTTCTGCGAAACCCGTCGCGGCGAGGTGATCCGCTACGTCCAGCGCAAGTACGGGCACGATCACGTCGCCCAGATCATCACCTTCGGCAAGATGAAGGCCCGCGCGGTGCTGCGCGACTGCGGGCGTATTCTCCAGATGGGCTATGGCCGCGTCGACGGCCTCTGCAAGATGGTGCCCAACCATCCGACAGACCCCTGGACGCTCACCGAGGCGCTGCACGGCCGCAAGCAGCACGGTGTGACCAAGGATCCGCCCGTGGCCGAATTCCGCCGCGAATACGATCTGGACCACGAGGTGAAGCGCCTTGTGGACCTTGCCGTGCAGCTGGAAGGCCTGCCGCGCAACTCGTCCACCCACGCGGCGGGCGTGGTCATCGGCGACCGTCCGCTGGCGCAGTTGGTGCCGCTCTATCGCGATCCGCGTTCGGACATGCCGGTGACGCAGTTCGACATGAAGTCGGTGGAAGACACCGGCCTCGTGAAGTTCGACTTCCTCGGCCTGAAGACGTTGTCGGTGCTGAAGAAGGCCTGCGACCTGCTGGAGCGGCGCGGCATCACGATCAACCTGTCGACCCTCGCGTGGGACGATGCGGCAGTTTACGAACTGCTGAAGCGCGGCGATACCGTGGGCGTGTTCCAGCTGGAATCGGAAGGTATGCGCCGCACGCTGGCGGCCGTGAAGCCCACCAATTTTGGCGACATCATCGCGCTCGTCTCGCTCTACCGTCCGGGCCCGATGGACAACATTCCGCTGTTCGGCAGGCGCAAGAACGGGCTGGAATCGATCGAATATCCGCACGACAAGCTCTCGGGCATCCTGGGCGAGACCTACGGGATCTTCGTCTATCAGGAACAGGTCATGCAGGCCGCGCAGATCCTGGCGGGCTACTCGCTGGGTGACGCTGACCTTCTGCGCCGCGCCATGGGCAAGAAGGTCCAGGCGGAAATGGACAAGCAGCGCCAGCGCTTCGTCGATGGCTGCAAGGAAGTGTCGAACATCGATGCCGCGAAGGCCAACGAACTGTTCGACTTGATCGACAAGTTCGCGGGCTACGGCTTCAACAAGTCGCACGCCGCCGCCTACGCGCTGCTCGCCTACCACACCGCGTGGTTCAAGGCGCATTATCCGCACGAATTCTACGCCGCATCGATGTGCTTCGACATGCATCAGTCGGAAAAGCTGGCGATCTTCGTGGACGACGCGCGCCGCAATGGCATCGAACTGGCCCCGCCGGACATCAACATGTCCGAAGCCGAGTTCTGCGTGGAGGAAACGCCGGACAGCCACGCGGTGCGCTACGCCCTCGCGGGTATCCGCAACGTCGGCGAAAAGGCGATGGACGCGCTCGTCGCGGAGCGGGAGGCGAACGGCAAATTTGTCAGTCTGGACGATGTGTTCCGCCGGGCTCCGGCCGGATCGATGAACCGCCGCCAGCTCGAAAGCCTCGCGGCGGCGGGCGGTTTCGACGGGCTGGAGCCGAACCGCGCCAAAGTCCTGGCCAATGCCGATACGCTGCTGGCCGAGGCGGATCGATCCTCGCGGGAGCGCAATTCGACCCAGCACGGTCTGTTCGGCGGCGACGATCATGTCGAACAGGGCCTGCGCCTTGTCGAGGCCGAGCCGTGGAGCCGCATGGACCAGATGGCGAAGGAGCGCGAGAACTTCGGCTTCTACTTCGCCGCCCATCCGGTGGAGCAGTACCGCGCGGTCGCTTCGGCCAACGGCGCGCGAACCCATGCCAGCCTGATGACCAGCGGGGCCGGGGCAGGGCGCACCGGCGCGGTCATGGCGGCGATGGTCGAGAACGTGCAGAAGCGGAAGACCAAGCGGGGCAAGGACTTCGTCATGGCCGATTTCTCGGACCAGTCGGGCAACTTCTCGGCCTCGTGCTTTGAGGAAAGCATGGTCGAGAACTTCGTGAAGTGGGCCAAAGAAGGCACCTGCGTCCTGCTCAATGTCGAACTCGATTCGCCCAGTGCGGACGAACCGCCGCGCGTCACCGTGCGCGCCGCGCGGCCGCTTGCGGAAGTGAAGGCGGACGCGCGCATGTTGCTCTCGCTCGATATCGACCGGATCGAGGCCGTGCAGGAACTGGCGATGCTGATGCGCCCGGGCCCGGCGGGTTGCGGCGAGGTGATGGCGACGCTGCACCTTGGTGGTGGGCGGACCCAGAAACTCCGCCTCGGCCGTGACTTCGCGCTGGATGGCGACTTTGCCGAGCAACTGGCGAGTGTGGCGGGGCTCTCCAACATCTCGCTGATCGCGCGTCGCGGGCCCGAAGGACTGCGCCGGGCTGCTTGAATGAATCTCGAAATGGGACGGTGAAGGCGGGCGTTTGCGATGGACCGAACGGTCCCCGCTTGCCTTGGCTGTACAACTACCCATAACCTCCGCGTGTCAGCGGGAGATGGCCATGCCGGGGGACATGCAGGACTGGGACCTGCGCGTATCGGGTCTGATCGATCACGCGGCGCGTGAGCACGGTCGGCGTGAGATTGTCACGCGCTGGGCCGATGGTTCCGTTACGCGCACGAACTGGGCCGGCATTCGCCGCGATGCCCTGAAGATGGTGCAGGCGCTGCGCCGGCTCAACATCTATCCGGGTCAGCGCGTGGCCACTCTGGCGATGAATCATGGCCGCCATCTCGCCGCCTGGTTCGGGGCGACCGGGGCGGGCTGCGTGCTCCACACCGTGAACCCGCGCCTGTTCGACGATCAACTGGCTTGGATCGTCAATCATGCCGAAGACCGGGTGCTGCTCTACGATGCCGCCTTCCGGCCCATCGTCGAGCGTTTGCTGCCGCTGTGTCCGCGTCTGAAGCACGCAATCTGCTTCGATTCGTCGGACTGGGGCGCCGATTTCGAAAGCTGGATCGGCCGCGAGGACGGCGACGCGCGCTGGACGACGGGCTGCGAACGCTCACCCTGCATGCTGTGTTATACCAGCGGCACCACCGGCGATCCCAAAGGCGTGCTCTATACGCATCGCTCGCAAGTGCTGCACACGCTGGCGATGATCGCACCCTCGGCGCTCAATCTGGAGCCGCGATCGGTAGTGCTGCCGATCGTACCGATGTTCCATGCCAACAATTGGGGGCTGCCCTGGGCATCGGCAGCCAGCGGGGCGAAGATGGTCTGGTGCCAGACCAACGATCCCGAAGCGCTCTGCACGCTGATGCGCGAGGAGCGCGTGACGCACGTCGCCGGCGTGCCGACCGTATGGTTCGCGATGTTCGAGCATCTGGAGCGCACCGGGGATGACCTCCCGCCGATCCGGCAAGTGCTTTCGGGCGGGGCGGCGGTCCCGGCCAGCGTGGTCGAGCGGCTGATGCGTGCAGGCGTGCGTGTGTCTCAGGCCTGGGGCATGACCGAAACGTCGCCCATCGCCACGGTCGCTTACGAACCGGCCGAATGGGACGAGATGACGTTTGCCGAGCAAGTGGCGCTCAAGAGCAGCCAGGGACGGCCTCTCTACGGTGCCGAAGTCCGCGTGACCGCGCTTGACGATCCCGACCGGGAACTGCCGCATGACGGTACTTCGCCCGGCGCGTTGCAAGTGCGCGGCCCCTGGACGGTGCAGCGCTATTTTCGCGCCGAGGACGATGCGGTTACGAAGGACCAGTGGTTCGACACCGGCGATGTCGCGACGATTTCGCCCGATGGCACTTTGCATCTGACCGATCGCACCAAGGATCTGATCAAGTCGGGCGGCGAGTGGATCAGTTCGGTCGAGCTGGAAAATGCTGCTGTCGGCCATCCGGAGATCGTCGAGGCCGCCGCGATCGGCGTGGCTCATCCCAAGTGGGACGAGCGCCCGCTACTGGCCGTCGTGCGCAAGGAGGGCAGCACGCTTACCGCGTCGCAGTTGCGCGATCACCTGGCCGGAAAGGTCGCCCGCTGGTGGCTGCCGGATGCGATCGAATTCGTTGATGCGCTGCCACACACCGGCAGCGGCAAGCTCGACAAGAAGGCGCTGCGCCGGCTGTTCGCGGACTACAGGCTTCCCGCTTAAGGGCGTGGATGAATGCGGAGGGCCGCCGTACCCCGCACTTTACAAAGACAAACCCCATCATCCCGGCGAAAGCGGGGTTCCCGCTTCTGTTGTGCGAGGCGAGAGGTTGCCAAGAAGCGGGGCCCCCACATTCGCGAGGGCGACGGTGGTGTGCGTTTGAAAGGTCATCATCGATCATTACAGGGAAGCACCTTTAGCGCGCGCCTAGTCCATGTGCTCGATATCGTCGCCCAATATGGCGACCCAGGCGTGTTTGCGCTCCTCGTACACCGAGAACCTGGGCGGCGGAAAACCGGGGTCGGCAAAGGCACCCACAGGTATGGCGGTGACGTCCGGCATTCCCGCGCCGGAAAATGCGACTGTCGCGCCGCAGTGGGGGCAGAAGTGGTAAATCGTGAGCGATCCGCTGTCCGTCGTTCGCGACCATTCGCGGAATTCGCCGCTTAGCTCCACGTTTGCGTTGGGCCAGCGGGCTTGCACTGCGAAGGCGCTGCCGGTGCGCTTCTGGCAGGCAAGGCAGTGGCAGACCGACACGCGGACAGGATCGCCGGTGCAGGTTGCGCGCAGTTGCCTGCATCGGCAGGTGGCTGTGCGAATGGTCAAGCCCGCTCAATTGTCCTTGTGATTGACGCTGTTCGCCGCGTCCTGCGCGGCATCGCCGACCTTGTTGGCGGCCTGTCCGACATCGTGGGCGGCCTGTGTCACCGCATCGTCGCGCGTGGCCTCGCTCTGGTTCAGCCGGCTGAACAGATAGAGTGCGCCGACAACGGCCAGGAGCAGGGCGAATGCCAGCAGAATACCCGTCGCGCTGCTTGAAGTGCTGCGTTCGTGGATCACGGTGGTGGTATGGACCGGCGCTTCAGGTGCGCGCTCGGTCTCGACGATCCTTTCCTCCATTCGGGCCTCCTGTCCTCTCCCGTTCGTTGGAGTGAACAACTCGCAGAGAGGCCGAAGAGTTTCAGCGGTCGCGATATTCCGGTGTTCGCCGGGCGCGGAAAGCCGAGACGCCCTCGGCGAAATCCTCGCTCATCAGCATCATCACCTGCTGGCGGTCCTCCAGCGCCATGGCGTCCGACAGCGAGCGCGCGTCGAGATTGCGATTGATCGCGTCCTTGGTGAGCCTGAGGCCCATGGGGGCATTGGCGAGCATCTCGTCAGCGACGGCAAGCCCCTTGTCGAACAGATCCTCGTGAGGCACGACCGCGCCCAGCAATCCGTGGCGGAGCGCCGTTTCGGCATCCATGAAGCGGCCGGTGAGCATGTATTCCGCCGCCACCGTGGCACCGACCATGCGCGGCAGGAAATAGCTGCACCCCAGATCGCAGCCGCCGAGCCCGACCTTGATATAAGCCGCATTCATCCGGAGATCCGGCGTGCCGTAGCGGATATCGCAGGCGAGCAGCAACGAGAAGCCGGCTCCGCAGGCGGCGCCGTGGCCGAGCCCGATGATCGGTTGCGGGCATGCGCGCATAAGCTCCAGCAGGCCCGCGATTGCGCGCTGGAGGTGCCAGCAGTGCTGAAGCGCGCCGCGCGTCCTGTCGTTTTCCCAACTGGCCAGATCGAGACCGGCGCTGAAATGGCGCCCTTCTGCACGCAGGATCACGACGCGTACCTCGTGCCGCTCGGCCAGCGCAGTGAAATAGTCGCGCAGAGCGAACGTCATGGGCTCGTCAAACGTGTTGAGCGCCTCGGCGCGGTTCAGCGTCACGATTTCGACCGCACCGTGGGTGACGATGGTTATGGGCTTCTCGAACATCGGCGCACTCCCTTGTTCTCTGCCGGACCTAAGCGGAGGTGCGTGTCGGTGACACGACTGCGCCGGAACAGGGATTTGTCTAGAACAGCGCCAGTTGTCCGTCGCGGCTGGGCGGGCGGAATTGCGAGCAGTCGAGCATCACGTGCGCCTTGCCGAAGCCCAGCCGCTTCATCGCCACGGCAAAGCGGCGGCGGAAGACTTCCGCCCAGACTCCTTCGGGCCGCATGCGGGTGAAGAACTTCGGATCGTAGTCGCGCCCGCCGCGCATCGACTGGATCGTGGCCATGACTTTGGCCGCGCGGTCGGGAAAATGGGTGTCCAGCCATTCGCGGAACAGCGGGGCGACCTCGTGGGGCAGGCGGACCATGATCCACGACACGCTGCGGATGCCTTGCCCGGCCGCAGCTTCGAGTATCTCCTCGATATAGGGATCGGTGATCGCCGGGATGACCGGAGCGATCGAAACATGCGCCGGCACGCCCGCCTCTGCCAGCTTGCCGAGCGCGGCGAGCCGCTTGGCGGGCGAGGACGCGCGCGGTTCGAGCAGGCGCGACAATGCCGGATCCATGCTCGTCACCGAAATCGCGACATGCGTGAGGTTGTGCTGCGCAAGCTGGGTCAACAGGTCGAGATCGTGCAGCACGCGGTCCGACTTTGTGGTGATCGTCACCGGGTGGCGCACTTCTAGGCAGAATTCGAGCACTTGCCGGGTTATCCGGTAACGTGCCTCGATGGGCTGATAGGGGTCTGTATTGGTGCCCATGGCGATGGGGGCTGGGCGGTAGCTCGGCTTGGCGAGTGTTTCGCGCAGCAGCTTCACCGCCTGGGGCTTGGCGAAGAGCTTGGTCTCGAAATCGAGACCGGGCGAGAGGTCGTGATAGGCGTGGGTCGGCCGGGCGAAGCAGTAGATGCAGCCGTGCTCGCAGCCGTTGTAGGCATTGATCGAGCGGTCGAAGGGCACATCGGGTGACTTGTTGAAAGACAGGATGGTGCGGGGGTGAAGCTCGATCACTTGCGTGCGCAAGGGCGGAGCCTCCCCGTCGACGAGCGCGGCTTCGTCCAGCCAGTCGCCATCGGCCTCCCGCTGGGGAAGGTTGAAGCGCTTGCTGGCCTGTCCGCTGACGGCGCCTCTTCCTTTGTGGACTCGCATGCCTGCAATGTGAACATAAAGGGAACAAATGGCAAGCGAGTCGGTGCTGTTGATGGCTGTGTTGATCTTGTGGTCAGCACGCCCTAGGCAAGTGCCTCTTAAGAGGAGATCAAATGGCAGGGGCAGTGCGCAGGGTCGGCGCTGAAACGTCCGCAACGCGGGCGCGTATCGTCGAGGCGGCCGTCGATCTCATCCGCGATGAAGGCTATGCCGCCGCCAGTACGCGCCGCGTGGCCGCGCGCGCGGGGCTCAAGCCGTCGCTGGTCCATTACTATTTCCCGACCACCGACGATCTTCTGCTGGAAGTTTGCCGGCAGGGCGCAGAGGACAGCGACGGTATGATAGAGGAGGCGCTGGCCTCCGAGGATCCGGTGCGTGCACTCTGGCGCTTCTTCGTCGATACCAGTCGCACGGCGATGTCGCTGGAGTTCATGGCGCTCGCCAACCACCGCCCGGCCGTGCGCGAGAAGATGGCGCAGCACAGCGTCGCCATGCGCCAGCGACAGGTCGAGATCATCGGACAACTGTTCGGAGAACGGCTGCGCGCGGTGGACGGTTTCGATCCCGCGGGCCTGTCCGTGCTGCTTGCGGGCATCGGCCGCTGCATCGTCATGGAAGAGGCGCTGGGCGTCACGGCAGGCCACGAACAGGCGCGGGCCATTGTCGAATCCTGGCTGGCGCGGCTGGAAACGCGCGCCTGAACTCGTGTCGAAACGCGTAGGGGCGATTGATCGCAGCGGCAATCGCTGACGGGTTTGAACGGGCGTTCAGCCCGTGATACCCAGCTCTCCAAGCGCCGCAGAGCGGTGCAAGTTGATTTTTGGAGAGTGTGTACGATGTCGGTCGATACCAAGACCCAACTGAAGGCGGAAAATCTCAAGCCGAAGATCGGCAGCCGCGTTCTCAATACCAAGGAAGAACTGCTCTCGGGCGAAATCGCCACTGAAATCCGCGAGCTTCTGGAAGCGCGCGGCGTGCTGGTCTTCCCGCAGGTGAACTTCACGGACGAGGAACAGATCGCCTTCACCAAGACGCTCGGCACGTTCGCGCCTGAGCGTAAGGGCGGTGACGAGGTGATCTCGAAGATCACGCTCGACGCCAAGGAAAATCCGATGGCGGCCGAGTACCTCAAGGGCTCGCTCTACTGGCATATCGACGGCACCCGCAACGACGTGCCGATCCTGGCCTCGCTGCTGTCGTGCCGGGTGCCGAGCCCCAAGGGCACCGGCAACACCGGTTTCGCCAATACTTACGCTGCGTTCGAGCACCTGCCTGCCGACAAGCAGGCCGAGTACGAGCAGTACCGCGTGGTCCACGGCCCCTGGGCCAGCCTGTTCTACTATGAACCGGAACCCAGCCTCGCCAAGCTTCAGGGCTACGCCCAGATCGGCGAGCAGGAACTGCCGCTCGTGTGGAAGCACGCTTCGGGCCGCAAGAGCCTCGTGATCGGCTGCACCAGCGCACAAGTCGTCGGCAAGTCGGCGCTGGAAAGCGCGATGATCATCCATGGGCTGCGCGAATGGGCGACTGGCCCCGAGTTCACCTACAGCCACGAATGGGAAGTCGGCGATCTCGTCATGTGGGACAACACCGGCACCATGCACCGGGCCGAGGCCTATGACCCGACCTGCGGGCGCATGATGCACCGTACCAAGCTGGAGGGCGAAGAGCCTTTCGAATAAGGGATTTTGAGAAAGAGGGTTGGCTTGACGGCGTCGGGGGGCGCCGTCCCGCCGTCCTTTGAAGCCCGTCGGACTCCGGTCCGGCGGGCTTTTTCGGTTTTGGTGGAGCCGGCATGAAGAGGCCCGGTGCCTTGCACCTACTGTCCTTGACCCTGCTCGGACGTGTGCTGTACCCATGTTCAGCACAAGCGCCAAAGAGCGCATGGGAGAGTATTCGATGGCAACGACTTCGATTCCATCCACCCATTGGAACGTATCCAATGCCGCGCCCGATATCGGCGCCGTGATCCGGACCGACAAGGAGACCCTGCTGTCCGGCAGCCGCGCCGCCGAAATCCGTGAACTGCTGGAAGCGCGCGGCGTTCTGGTGTTTCCCGAAGCTCACCTGACCGACGAGGAGCAGATCGCCTTCACCAAGACGCTCGGCACCTTTGCGCACGAAATTCACGAGCAAGCCGGCAAGGAAGGCGACAATGTCTATCCGATCACGATGGACTCGCGCATCAATCCCAATGCCGATTACCTGAAGGGCGCGTTTTTCTGGCATATCGACGGCACCATGTCGCAAGTGCCGATCCGCGCTTCGATCCTGTCGAGCCGCAAGCTTTCGGCAGAGGGCGGTGACACCGAGTTCTGCAATACTTATGCCGCCTACGACGCGCTTCCCGATGAGGACAAGGCCGCAATCGAGGGGCTTCAGGTGGTCCACTCGCTCTGGCGCTCGCAGCTCTATCACCAGCCCGAGCCAAGCCATGAGCTGCTGATGGCCTGGAAGTCGCGCGGCGAGAATACGCTGCCGCTGGTCTGGACGCATGAGTCGGGCCGCAAGTCGCTGGTTCTCGGCAATACTGCGCAGCAGGTCGTGGGCTTGGACTGGGGCAAGAGTGAGGAACTGCTGGTGCGCCTGCGCGATTGGGCGACGCAGCCGCGCTTCGTCTATCGCCACAAGTGGTCGCTGGGCGAGACGGTGATCTGGGACAATACCGGCACCATGCACCGCGCCACCTGGTATCCGACCGACAGCGGCCGATTGATGCACCGCACCAAGCTGGAGGGCGAGGAAGCCTTCGCTTGATGGTCAAGGTGGGAGTCCGGGCTGATGACGCCAGGGCCGGGTCCACGAGGCAATAGTCCCCTCATTCAAACCGCTCACATAGTCACCGTCGCCCCCGCGAAGGCGGGGATCCCGCTTGTTCTTTTGCACACGCAGAAAGGTCGTTAACTGCACGACCTTTCTGCGTGTGCATGCCTTGCGTGAACCAAAAAAGCGGGCCCCCGCCTTCGCGGGGGCGACGCGATTTTTTGATTAACCGTCCGTGGACGTCGCGAGCCCACAAAGAAAAACCCCCCGCCTTTCGGCGGAGGGTCTTCTTCGAACTCAGGTCCGGTCAGGCAGGGCTCAGGCCCAGGTCGCCATCTCGGTTTCGAGGTTCTTGACGATTTCCTCGAAGAACTGCTCGGTGGTCATCCAGTTCTGGTCCGGACCGATCAGCAGCGCGAGGTCCTTGGTCATCTTGCCGCTTTCGACGGTCTCGATGCAGATGCGCTCGATGGTCTCGGCGAACTTCACGACTTCCGGGGTCTCGTCGAACTTGCCGCGGTACATGAGGCCACGGGTCCAGGCGAAGATCGAGGCGATCGGGTTGGTCGAGGTCGCCTTGCCCTGCTGGTGCTGGCGGTAGTGACGGGTCACGGTGCCGTGAGCGGCTTCTGCCTCAACGGTCTTGCCGTCGGGCGCCATGAGGACCGAGGTCATCAGGCCCAGCGAGCCGAAGCCCTGTGCAACGGTGTCCGACTGCACGTCGCCATCGTAGTTCTTGCAGGCCCAGACGAACTTGCCGGACCACTTGAGCGCCGAGGCGACCATGTCGTCGATCAGGCGGTGTTCGTAGGTGATGCCGGCGTCCTTGAACTTCGCGGCAAAGCCTTCGTTGTCGAAGACTTCCTGGAACAGATCCTTGAAGCGGCCGTCATAGGCCTTGAGGATGGTGTTCTTGGTCGAGAGGTACACCGGCCACTTGAGGTTCAGGCCGTAGTTGAACGAAGCGCGCGCGAAGTCGCGGATCGATTCGTCCAGGTTGTACATCGCCATGGCGACGCCCGGAGCCGGGAAGTCGAACACGTCGAGGTCGATCTTCTCGCCGTTCTCGCCGTCCCACACGAGGCGCAGCTTGCCGGCGCCCGGGATCAGGGTGTCGGTGGCCTTGTACTGGTCGCCGAAAGCATGACGACCGACGACGATCGGGTCGGTCCAGCCCGGAACCAGGCGGGGCACGTTCGAGATCACGATCGGCTCGCGGAACACGACGCCGCCCAGGATGTTGCGGATCGTGCCGTTGGGCGACTTCCACATCTTCTTGAGGTTGAATTCGGTGACGCGCGCTTCGTCCGGGGTGATGGTGGCGCACTTCACGGCAACGCCGCATTCCTTGGTGGCGTTGGCGGCATCGACGGTGATCTGGTCGTTCGTCTCGTCACGCTTCTCGACCGAGAGGTCGTAGTACTTGAGATCGATGTCGAGGTAGGGAAGGATCAGCCGTTCACGGATCCACTGCCAGATGATCCGCGTCATTTCATCGCCGTCCATCTCGACGATGGGGTTCTTGACCTTGATTTTCGCCATTTCTGAAACTCCCCTGGGGATGAGATTTGCGGGTCTCTTAGGCAGCAGTGGGGCGCTTAGCAAGGCAGGTATCGGCCCGGCGGCGCGCAATGCGCGGCACCGGACTTGCGCGGGGCGGTATCGTCCGGACGGTCTCGGAAGCGTCGGGCTTATCCGTGTCCGTCATGGTCGCCGTGGACCTTGCGCAGCCGGTGCGTGGTCCAGGCGACGAAGGCGATGACGAAGGGCACGCTCACGCCGGTCGCCAGTTCGTAATCGGGCCAATGCCATGCCGCGTGCGAGGCCTTGGCAAGATAACCGACCAGGCTGACGGCATAGTAGGAAATCGCCGCGACCGAGAGCCCTTCGACCGTCTGCTGGAGGCGCAGCTGCATGGCGTTGCGCCGATCGAGCGAGGCCAACAGGTCGCGGTTCTGGGCGGCGATTTCGGTGTCGATCCGTGTGCGCAGCAGCTCGGCGGTCCAGGTGACGTGGCCTGCAAGATCGTCGAGGCGTTGTACGAAACTGGCGCAAGTCTGCACTGCCGGGTGAAGTCGGCGCTGGGTGAAGCCGACCAGCGTCTGCCCGCCGCCTACCGCGCTGACCGCCAGCGAGCCCACCCGGTCATCGCAGATCGCGGCATAGGCGGCGGTCGCGCTCATGCGGTAGCGGGTCGATGCGGTGATCTGCGCAAGGCGCGAACCGAGTTCGCCGATGGCATGGAGCAATTCCTCGCGCGGGCGCGTGGCGCGATCGATATCGCCGCTGAGATGGGCGAGGCTCTGCTCGATCTGGCGCAGCTCCGGCCCGTGGTGCTGTGCTTCCGGCAGGCCGAGCAGCGCGAGCTTGCGATAGTTGCCAAGTTCCAGCAGCGACTGGGCGAGAGCGGGGATCCGACGCGGGTCATCGTCCCGCACCGCCACGAACATGCGCCCGAAGCCGCCGTGGAGCCGGAAGTCGGACCAGATCCGCGCCATGCCGTCGTGAACGTCGCAGACGACCAGATCGTTGGCGTGAAACCACTGTTCGAGATGCTCGGGCAAGCGGGCGGGATCACCGGTGCGCGCAATCGCGAGAAAGCTGGAGCGGATGATCTCGCCCGGCATGCGGTCCAGCCACTGCGCCACGAACGGGGCAAAGGCGGTCTCGTCGAAGGGCGCGTCGAAGGCTCCGGGGATGATGAAGCTGTATGTGGTGAATTCGCTGTGGCGTTCCCAGACCAGCGTAGCGCCGCCAAGATCGAGAATCGCGTGCTTGGCACCATCGGTGCCGAAATGCGCGGCGGCGGCTTCCAGCTCGGCATCGTCCGCCAGCAGCATGATTTGCATAAGCCGGGCCGGCGCGGAGAACGGCGGCAGCTTGCGGCTGTGCATTTCGGCCGTCAGGCTTGCGCGTTCGGGCCGGCTGCGCCGTGCCATTTCCGTGCGAATATCGTCGAACATGGCAGGGCCCCCGGACTTGCGCAGGGCAAGTTCTCGCCTAGAGGCGAAACAGGCAAGCGCGAAGAGCGGTGCGGCAGTTGTCTTTTTCGGGATGGGAGGCCGGGACCGGCGCTTCACGCAAAATTTGCGTCTGTCGCGGCGTCGGGAGCCTAAAGAAAAACCCCGTTAAGCCTTTGGCTTACGGGGTTTTCTCGAATGGTGGGCGTAGCAAGGATTGAACTTGCGACCCCTACGATGTCAACATAGTGCTCTACCACTGAGCTATACGCCCACACCATTCGGTCGGTCCGTTGCGGCGTGGTGTGCCGCTCGGAGGACTGGCCCTCTAGCTGCGGTGTTTCGGGTTGGCAACAAGGAATTTCAAAAAAGTTCAGCCTTGGTTTTGCGAGGCTGTGGAAGACCTGTGGATGAAATCAATCAGAGCTGGGCGTGCTCGGACAGGCCGAACACCCGCTGCACTTCCATCACGATGTCGCGCAAGTGGAAGGGTTTCGACAGCACCTTGGCATGCGGGGCCTCGCGGCTGGCGCGCAGGGTGACGGCGGCGAAGCCGGTGATGAACATCACTTTCGTCGTCGGAGAAACTTCGGCGCAGCGCTGGGCCAGCTCGATGCCGTCCATCTCGGGCATGACAATGTCCGAGAGCAGCAGGTCGAAATGCTCGCGCTCCAGCAGGGGCAGGGCGGCCGTGCCGCGATCGACCGCGGTGATATTGTAGCCGGCGTTCTCCAGAGCCCTGGCAAGGTAGGTGCGCATGGCCTGGTCGTCTTCGGCAAGCAGGATGCGGATCATCGGCGTCATGTCCTGAATCGTTCGTCTACAGCGTGTCGCGCTGGTTAAGAGCACCAGCATAGCGCTTAACCGGTTAAAATTCTCGCCTGGAATAACGGGTGACCGGTTACGGGACGCTTTGACTTGTAGATGTTGAAGCGCCAGTTTTGGGCCATGGCGACAGGCACCGGCGAGAACGATTCGCAAAGGCAGGCGGGTGGCTGGATTCCCGGGGCTCCCGGGATTCCGGCCTTTACCTTCGAAGGTTCGGAACCGTCCGTCGTGCCGGTGCTGATTGCGGCGCCGCATGCGGGGCGCGCCTATCCCCGTTCACTGCTCGATGATTTACGCCATCCCGATTCGGTCGCGCTGCGGCTGGAGGATCGCTACGTCGACCGGATCGCCCAGGCGGTTGCGCGCGAGACGGGGGCAGGGCTGCTGCTGGCGCAGGCGCCCCGCGCGATGATCGATCTCAATCGCGCGCCCGACGATATCGATTGGGACATGTTTGGCCGTGGTGCCCGTCCCGAATCGCCGGGCTTGCCGAGTCGTCGTGCGCGCAGCGGCCTTGGCCTGATTCCCCGCCGCCTGCCGGGCGTGGGCGAACTCTGGCGACGGCGGCATGAGCGTGCAGACCTTGCCGCGCGGATCGAGGGCATTCACCAGCCCTATCATGAGGCACTGGCGCGCGAACTGGCCTCGCTTCGCGAGCGCTGGGGCGCGGCTCTGCTGCTGGACCTTCATTCGATGCCGCCGCTGCCGGCGCGGATCGGCAGTGAGCCGCCGCGATTCGTCATCGGGGACCGCTTCGGTGCGACGTGCCATGGCAGCCTGATTGCCGGTGCCTTTTCGTGGTTTGCGGCCCATGGCTGCATGGCTGCGCACAATCGCCCTTATGCGGGCGGCTATGTGCTCGAACGTCATGCCGCGCCTGCCGAGGGCATCCACGCGGTTCAACTCGAAGTGGACCGTACTTGCTATCTGGATTCGCGGCTGTCGGAGCCGGGGCCGGGGATGGCTGCCACCGTGGAACTGCTGTCGGGGCTGGTACGCCGGCTTGCGGCCGGTGTCAGCGAACTGGGCGGCAAGGGCTTTGTGCAAGCGGCCGAGTAGCTGATTCGCGCTTGAGGGCGCGTTCTCTCCAACCGTCATGGCGAAATGCTGGAGGTAATAAAAAACCACCCCGCGCTATGCGCGAGGTGGCCAAGGTTCAGGGAGGAGGTGCACGATGTGCACCAAACCTGACCGGGCCATGAGGGTAGCGCCGATCAGGCATTGCCAACATAGCAAACCTTCGGCGACATTCAACCCTTAGAATGAAGCAAAGTGTATCGGCTTTGCAAGCGCGGGGAAGAAAGCCGATACAGATTGGGGTGGAACTGTGACAAAAATGTCAAAATTCCACCCCGAAATCAGGATTTAGGCCGGTTCGCGGCCGAGAGATCAAGCGTTGACCGGGATCTGCGGGCCCTTGCCCTGCGCAACCTGGCGACCGAAAATGTCGCGAACGAGGTCGAGCGAGAAGAGGTGGGCGTAGATCAGCGGCAGCATGCCGTTCTGGTTCCACTGGCGCAGCACGTCACCGCGCATTTCGCGCAGCTTGGTCTCGTCGACCATCTGGAAGCCGCGATAGGTGAAGGGCTGGCCGGTGCCGACGTCGATGTTCAGCTCGCCTTCCATCAGCAGGTTGTGCTTGGCCAGCTCGGCCATGAAGTTGGCGGTCTTGGTGCCGGCGATCTCGAAGTTCTCGCAGAACTTGAGCATGTTCTTGGTGGCGTCGGTCGGCTCGCCTTCGGCGAACAGGGCCTCGCCTTCCTCGATCTCACCCACGAGGTCGCTCGACGGGTCGACGCAGAGCGAAAGCTCTTCGCTGTCCGGGCGCAGGCGGGCGAGCATGAAGGGATAGCGGCGCGCGTAAGCCGGGATGTAGACCGGCTGGCTGACAATGCCTTCATCGTCGACGAAGACGTTCACGCCTTCGTTCATGCCCATCAGGATGAGCGGAACGGGGTTTTCGCCCGAGGTGAAGATGATCGGGTAGTTACGCTGGGCCTGCGGAAATTCCTCAACCGTGAGCGGTACCGAATTGATGCCGACCAACCACGTCGCCTTGTCGGTCGAACGGGTCTTCCAGCTGGCGTGCTGCTGCGAATTGAGCGGCACAAGGTCCTTGTAGAACAGGGGCAGGGCAGGATTCTGCGGCGCGGTGGCCATTGCGATACTCTCCGCAAGTCTGGGAATTTTCCGAGTGGGTGGCTTTAGAAGCAGGAAGGGGTGTGCGCAAGCGGGCTGCCGGGGCGATGCGGGGATATCCGGCGAGTCGGCGTGCGCTGTCCCTCGAAGCTAGATCAGCTTGCCGGGATTGAGCAGTCCCTGTGGATCGAGCGCCTGTTTGACCGAGCGCATGATGGAGAGCGCCACCGGATCGCCAAGACGGGCCAATTCGTCCCGCTTGAGCTGGCCGATGCCGTGCTCGGCCGAGATCGATCCGCCCCATTCGGTCACGAGATCGTGGATGTAGCGGCTGATTTCCTTGCCTTCCCGGGCTCGCCAGGCGGCGCCGTCGGTCACGCTGGGCGCGATCACGTGATAGTGGACATTGCCGTCACCCAGATGACCGAAGGCGACCGCCTCGGTGCCGGGCCACTTGGCCTCGATCATCGGCGCGGTGGTTTCCACGAATTCGGGCATCTTTTCGACCGGGACCGAAATGTCATGCTGCACGGCCGGACCGCGCGCGCGCTCGGCGGGGGAAATCGATTCGCGGATCAGCCACATGGCCTCTGCCTGTGCTTCGCTGGCAGACATCGTGGCATCTTCCAGAAGTTCGGCTTCGAGGGCATCGGCCATCATCGTCTCGCAGCGGTCGCGCAGCGTGTCGGCTCCGGCGCGGTCGGCCACGACTTCGATGAGAACGTGCCAGCCATGGCGGCCTTCGAGCGGCGCACGGGCATCGGGCAGGAGTTGCAGCACGGCATCGAGGCAGGCCTGCGGCAGGACCTCGAAGCCCTCAAGTGCTTCGCCCGCCGCATCCTCGCAGTGGAGCAGCAACTTGCGCGCGTCGACCAGCGTGGGAACGCCCGCCCAGATCACCACGCGCTCGGCCACTGCGGGCAGCAGCCTGAGCGTCGCGGCGCTGACCACGCCCAGCGTCCCCTCGGAGCCGATGAAGACCTGCTTGAGGTCGAAACCGCGATTGTCCTTCTTTAGCGGGGTAAGCATCGAGTAGATCTGCCCGTCGGCCAGCACGGCCTCCAGCCCGAGCACCAGCGCGCGCATCGAGCCGTGGCGCAGCACCTGGGTTCCGCCGGCATTGGTCGAGATCAGGCCGCCTACCGTCGCCGATCCCTTGCCGCCCAGCGACAGCGGGAAGCGCAGCCCCTCCGCCTCGGCCGTTTCGTGGAGCGTCTGGAGCACGAATCCCGCCTCGCAGGTGATCTGGCGGGCCTCTACGTCGAAATGGCGGACCGCGTTCATCCGGCGCAGCGAGAGCAGCAGCGCATGGCCGCTGTCATCAGGCGTGGCGCCGCCGGACATTCCGCTGTTGCCGCCTTGCGGAACGATGGCGATGCCGTGGCGCGCGCAGAGGCGGACCAGCGCCGAAAGCTCTTCGGTCGATCCGGGAGACGCCATGGCCAGCGCCTTGCCGGTATAGCGGCCACGCCAGTCGGTCAGCCAGGGGGCGAGCAGGTCGGGATCGGCGGTCAGGCCGCGCGGGCCGAGCAGCTCGGCGGCTTCGGTCAAGAAGGCGCGGGCGGTGGTGCTTTCGGCGGTCAGGCTGTCGGAGGTCGTCATACCGGCGATATGGCACACCGATCTGCGCGTTTCACGCGGTTTGCACGCGGGGTGACTTGCCGAATGGGTTAAGCGGTGGTTCAAGCTCTCCCGCTAAGGGGAGGGGGCTCGGCCTTTATTGCGCCCCGGGCCGTTCGGGGATCTGCTCTTTTTCATGAATCTCGCTTCCGTCCTGCTGTACCCGCTCATGCTGCTGCTTCCAGCGGCAGGGGGCGGCGAATCGGGTAAAGGCGATTCGTCCGGCCGGGGCGACGAGACGAGGCAGTCCGATTCGGCAGGGTACGCTGCACCTGACGCAGACGGTCCCGGCGGTTGGCCTGCCGACTGGTCCGAATCGGCGGGCAAGCATCCTTTCGCGGTGTTCGCCTTTCCGCATCCCGAGCCCGAGAGCGCCTGGCAGATTCGAATCGAGCAGCGCATGACCATCCGCATCAGCCCGCGCGCGCCGCTCCCGGCCGAGCCGCTTGGCGATCCCGACGCACCGGAAAGCCGTCCGCGCTTCACCGAGCGCAAGATCGGCAAGTGTCTGCCGATTGCAGGAATTGCGGGCGTTCAGCCCGACGGGCAACGCAACCTGCTGCTTTATATGCGTGACCGCCGAATCATCAGTGTCGAGCTGGAACGGGCCTGCCGCGCGGGCGCGTTCTACTCGGGGTTCCTGCTCTCACGCTCAGCGGACGGGCAGCTTTGCGTGGACCGCGACTCCCTGCTGTCGCGCAGCGGTTCGAACTGCAAGCTCACCCGCATTCGGCAGCTCGTCGCCGTCGAGCACTGAAATCGACTTCGAAATGGAGGCGAATCGCCTTCTTTTGCGGATTTTCTTGACTTTGGGGATGGTTCGCGCAAAGGCGCCGCAAAGGTGCACGTTCGACACGCGCGAAGGCCTAGGCCGCACCCGTCGCGATATCGGCGAATACTCTTGCTTCCCTGAACTTCGGATAAACCAGTCTGCCTATGAGCTTTGCCGATCTCGGCCTGTCTGACGAATTGCTGCAAGCGGTGGAAGCCGCGGGCTATAGCGAACCGACTCCTATCCAGGCGCAGGCCATTCCCCCGGTCCTCATGATGAAGGACCTCATCGGCATCGCACAGACTGGGACGGGAAAGACCGCCAGCTTCGTGCTTCCGATGATCGACATCCTTGCCCATGGCCGCCGCCGTGCGCTGATGCCGCGATCTCTCATTCTCGAACCCACGCGCGAGCTTGCCGCGCAGGTTGCCGAGAACTTCGAGAAGTACGGCAAGAACCACGATCTCAAGATGGCGCTGCTGATCGGCGGCGTGCAGATGGGGGATCAGGTCAAGGCGCTGCAGGAAGGCGTCGACGTGCTGATCGCCACGCCGGGCCGCCTGATGGACCTCTTCGAACGCGGCAAGATCCTGCTCACCGGCTGCGAACTGCTCGTGATCGACGAAGCGGACCGCATGCTCGACATGGGCTTCATCCCGGACATCGAAAGCATCTGCTCCAAGCTGCCGACCAACCGGCAGACGCTGCTGTTCTCGGCGACGATGCCGCCGCCGATCAAGAAGCTGGCCGACCGCTTCCTGTCGAATCCCAAGAACATCGAAGTCGCCCGCCCGGCGACGGCCAACACCAACATCGTCCAGCACAAGGTGGCCGTGACGTCCCGTGGCAAGCGGGAGGCGCTGCGCCACCTGCTGCGGACGGACAACGTGTCCACCGCGATCATCTTCGCCAACCGCAAGACGACGGTGCGTGAACTCGCCAAGAGCCTCAAGGGCCACGGTTTCGCCGCTGGCGAGATCCATGGCGACATGGATCAGGCGGGGCGCAATGCCGAGCTTCAGCGGTTCAAGGACGGGGCGATCAACATTCTGGTCGCTTCCGACGTTGCCGCGCGCGGGCTCGATGTGAAGGGCGTGAGCCACGTCTTCAACTTCGATACGCCCTGGCACCCGGACGACTACATCCACCGCATCGGCCGCACCGGCCGCGGCGGTGCAACGGGCCGTGCCTTCACACTCGTCACGCCCGAGGATGCCGAAGCAATCGAAGGCGTTGAAAAGCTGACCGGCGGCAAGATCCCCGTCTACACGCTTTCGCCGGATGAAGCCGCTGCGGCCCCGGCACGCGAAGAGCGGCCCCGCCGCGAAAAGCGTGCGCGGACCGAGACGCGTGAAGAGCCGGTGGAAGATCGCGCCGAACGCAGCGAAGAGCGTTCCACGCGCCGTGAACGCCCCGAGCGTCAGCGCGAAGAGCGCAGCGAACGTCCCGCGCGCCGCGATGAGCGTGCGGACCGCCGTCCCGCGCGTGATACCGCGCCGGAACGCGAAGCGAAGGCACCGCGCAGCGACGCCCGCCGTGGCCGCCGCCGTGAGGAAGAACCGGCGGACATGGGCTGGAACGGCCCGGTTCCCGAGTTCCTCGGCGTTTCCGCGCTGGCCTGATTTCGAACCTATACCGTTTTCGGGGAGCCCTTCGCGGCTCCCCGTTTTCGTTTGGGCGCCCGTATGTCAGGGGGCGGCCGCTGTCCGCAGCGGCAATCCGGTTACCCATTGTTTTTGCGGGCAGAGGATGACTTTCCCGCGCCCGTGCTGCAAGCGGTGGCGAGGGGCAGGACACCTGCTTGTCGGGCACTTGTCGGGCAAGGCGCTGCTGTGTCAGAAGCCTCGGGAAATATGCAGGGGAGTTGCCGTATGCGATGGGCCGGACACAGAGGGGCAAGGCTGGTTCTGGTGCTGTCGCTGTGCATGGGCGCGGCCTGTGCCGCCAAGGCCGATCCGAACGCGATCGTGCAAGTGGACACCGGCAGCCTTGAAGGCCGTGTCGAGGATGGCGTGATCAGCTGGAAGGGCATTCCCTTCGCCGCGCCTCCGGTGGGGGACCTGCGCTGGCGTGCGCCGCAACCGGCGGCCAATTGGGACGGTGTGCGCCCCGCCACCGAATACGGCCACGACTGCATGCAGAAGCCGTTCGAGGGCGATGCGGCCCCGCTTGGTACCCCTCCGGCCGAGGATTGCCTCTATGCGAACATCTGGCGCCCGGCGGAGGCCAGCGGCAAGCTGCCCGTCGTCGTGTGGATCTATGGCGGCGGCTTCGTCAATGGCGGTGCCTCGCCGCCGACTTATTCGGGGGCGGAACTGGCGAAGCAGGGGGTCTTGCTCTTCAGCTTCAACTACCGGGTCGGCCGCTTCGGGACCTTTGCCCATCCCGCGCTGACGAAGGATGGCGAGGACGGCGGCCTGATCGGCAACTATGGCTATCTCGACCAGATCGCGGCGCTCGTTTGGGTCCAGCGCAATATCGAGGCGTTCGGCGGCGATCCGGAGAATGTGACGATTATGGGTGAAAGTGCGGGCGGGATGTCCGTGCATAATCTCGTCACGTCGCCGCTTGCCGATGGTCTGTTCGACAAGGCCGTGGTGCTGTCCGGCGGCGACGGCAAGATGCTTATCGGTCCCGATCTGGCCTCCGCCGAAGCGTCCGGCCTGCGCTTTGCGGAGAGCAAGGGCATCGCGCCGGACGATCCTGACGCGCTGGCGAAGCTGCGGGCCTTGTCGGCGGACGATGTGGTGGACGGGCTCAATCTGGCCAGCCTTTTCGCACCATCCGATGCGCCGCGCAGTTTCGCGAGCCCCTTCATCGATGGACGCATCGCGCTCGACCAGCGCAAGGCCTATGCCTCTGGCCAATTCCACCAGGTGCCGATGATAATCGGCGCGACCAGCGATGACATGGGCGGCGTCACTGGCGGCATGATCGCGGGCGCGAGACAGCTCTCCGGCCTTGTCGCCGATCTGGGCGTGCCGGTGTGGGAATATCGGTTCGGCTACGTCGCGAGTTCGATCGCAGTGGACGGGAAGGGCGCCCAGCATGCGAGCGACATTCCCTTCTTCTTCGGTACACAGGCGATCAAATACGGGGATGCCACCAGCGAGCGCGACAATACGATGGGGCGGATCGCCAGCGCTTATATCGTGAATTTCGCGAAGACGGGCGATCCCAACGGCGCAGATCTGCCCGTGTGGCAGCCGCGCTCGCGGCAGGGCGAGGCAATTCTGGAAATCACGCCGGATGGGACCGCAGCCGATGTGCCCGATCCGCTTCTGCCGCAAATAGAGGCGGCATCGGAAGAAAAATAAGCTCGAATTTGATGGCCTTATGGTTTCCCGTCTCCGAACGGAGGTCTCAGGAAATCGGCGTGAAATAGACTTAAATGGCTGTTTACCACTGTTGGGCTAGAGTTTTCCCGTGCTCGGCGTTTCGCCGGGGCGGGGGAAATCGATGACGTCAGCTCGCTTGATACATCTTGCCGAATGCGCCTTCCTGATTCTGCTTGCCGGTCTGGCGGTCTGGCGACTCTCGCCGGCGATACCGCGGCACCCACAGCTCGCGCTATTTCTGGTGGCCGAACTGCTTGCCGTCGTCCTGATCATTATTCGTCGCCCCGGCGACATGGCGACGGGTCTCAGGCCGGTCTTGCTGGGTTTTGGAGGAACCGGCGCGGCGCTTCTGATCCTGCCGAGGGGCATTCAATTGGCCCCCGATTACGTGTCTACAGCGCTGGTCACGGGCGGAGCCACGCTGTCGATCCTGGCCAAGCTTTCGCTGCGCCGCAGTTTCGGGCTGGTCGCGGCCAATCGCGGGGTCAAGGAAGGTGGGCTCTACAAGCTGGTCCGTCACCCGATGTATATGGCCTATATCGTCAACCATATCGGCTATCTGATGCTCTATCTCTCAGCCTGGAACGTGGCGATCTATGTCCTTACCTGGATCCTGCTGTGGATGCGCACCGATGAGGAAGAGCGGGTTCTCCGCACCGATCCGGCCTACCGTGCCTACGCCTCCAGAGTCCGTTCGCGCCTCGTGCCGGGGCTGATCTGAGCGCGTTTCAGGCTTCGCCGGCGGGTTTCACGAAGCTGTCCAGCACGCGTTTGTGGCCGGACTGTTCGAAGTCGATCTCCAGCTTGTTGCCTTCCTGCCCGGCGACGGTGCCGTAGCCAAACTTTTCATGGAAGACGCGCGCGCCGATGGCGATGTCGGTGCGCGGCTTGGCGGCAAAGCTGGCGGCGCTGCGGGTCGATTCGGCGATCCGGCGCGGCTTGGGATCGTATTCCTGCGCCGAGGCGCGCTGCCAACCGGGGCCGCGCGTCATCGTCCGCGCCGGCTGCGCGCGGGCGACATCCGCAAAGGGATCGCCATGTTCCGACCATTGCGCGCGCCAGAGCGATGCGCCGCCCGACAGCGTGGTCTCGCTGTCGACGTGATCGTCCGGCAGTTCGCCTATGAAGCGCGAGGGGATCGAACTGGTCCACTGGCCATAGATGCGGCGGTTGGCGGCATGGAGGATCGTGCACTTGCGCCGCGCGCGGGTGATCGCGACGTAGGCGAGGCGGCGTTCTTCTTCGAGACTGGCCAGCCCGCCTTCATCCATCGCGCGCTGTGAGGGGAACACGCCTTCCTCCCAGCCGGGCAGGAACACGTTGTCGAACTCCAGCCCTTTGGCCGCGTGCATGGTCATGATCGTGACCTTTTCCTCGTCCGAGGCCGCGTCGTTGTCCATCACGAGGCTGACATGTTCGAGGAAGTCGCCCAAGCTCTCGTATTCTTCCATGGCGCGCGCGAGTTCGACGAGGTTTTCGAGCCGGCCATTGGCCTCGGGCGTCTTTTCGGCCTGTAGCGCGTCCGTATAGCCGCTCTCGTCGAGCACGGTGCGCATCAGGTCGGCTGGGTTCTCCGTGCCCGCTACATCGCGCCAGCGCGCGAAATCACGCATCAGTGAGAGGAACGTATTGCGCGCGCGGGCGGGCAGTTCGTCGGTATCGGCGATCTCGATCGCGGCCATGGCGAGCGGAATGCCCCGCCGACGCGCCAGCGTATGCAGTGCTTCCAGCGCCTTGGCGCCGAGGCCGCGCTTGGGGGCGTTGTAGATGCGCTCGAAGGCAAGGTCGTCCGCCGGCTGCGCGATCACGCGCAGATAGGCGAGGGCGTCGCGAATCTCGGCGCGCTCATAGAATCGGAAACCGCCGATGATGCGGTACTTCATGCCGATCGAGATGAATCGGTCTTCGAACTCGCGCGTCTGGTACTGGGCGCGCACGAGGATGGCGATCTGGTCCAGCGCCGCGCCTTCGCGTTCTAGCCGCTCGATCTCGTCGCCCACGCGGCGGGCTTCTTCGGGCGCGTCCCAGACGCCGATCACGCGGACTTTCTCTCCGGGATGGCGTTCGGTCCACAGCGTCTTGCCAAGGCGCTGGCTGTTCTCGTTGATGAGGCCGGAGGCAGCAGCGAGGATCTGCGGCGTGGAGCGGTAATTCTGCTCCAGCCGGATGACCTTCGCGCCCGGAAAATCCTTTTCGAACTTCAGGATATTGGCCACTTCAGCGCCGCGCCAGGAGTAGATCGACTGGTCGTCGTCACCCACCACGCAGATGTTCTTCCGCACTTGCGCGATCAGGCGGAGCCATAGGTACTGGACCTGATTGGTGTCCTGATACTCATCCACCATCACGTACTTGAAGCGCTGCTGGTACTGTTCCAGTACCTCGCGGTTGGTGCGCAGGATGTTGAGCATGTGGAGCAGCAGGTCGCCGAAGTCGCAGGCGTTTAGCGTCTTCAGGCGATCCTGATAGAGCTGGTAGAACTTCTGCCCGCGCCCGTTGGCATAAGCCTCGCTCTCGCCCGCATCGAGATCGGCGGGATTGAGGCCGCGGTTCTTCCAGCGGTCGATGCAGCCGGCGAGCAGGCGGGCGGGCCAGCGCTTTTCGTCCAGTCCCTCTGCCTGAATGAGCTGCTTCAGAAGGCGAAGCTGATCGTCGGTGTCGATGATCGTGTAATTGGGCTGGAGGCCCACAAGTTCGGCATGGCGGCGCAGCATCTTCGCGGCGATCGCGTGGAAGGTGCCGAGCCAGGGCATGCCTTCGACAGCGGGGCCGATCAGGTGTCCCACGCGCTCACGCATTTCGCGCGCGGCCTTGTTGGTGAAAGTGACGCAGAGGATCTCGCTGGGCCATGCCAGCCGGCTGCGCACGAGATGCGCGAGCCTGCGCGTGAGCGCGGCGGTCTTGCCCGTGCCCGCGCCTGCCAGCATCAGCACCGGCCCTTCGGTCGTCAGAACCGCCTCGCGCTGGGGCGGGTTCAGACCTTCGAGCAAAAGGTCGGAAGCGGCGTCAGGCACAGAGGATTGCAAATCGTTCACCCGTGAACATCTAGGGAACGGGGCATCGCGGCGCAAGGCCGCTTCACCGCATCACAGGAACAATCCCCGGCGCGGGGCGTCGGTTTGTCATCAACGGCCATCACGACCAACAGGAGAGTGAAGCCATGCGAACCCTTCTATTTGCCGGCGCCGCCGCGCTTTCGGTCGCGGCACTGTCCGGCCCTACCTTCGCCCAGAGCACAGTCGGAGATCCGACGCCCGATGCCCCGCCATCGCCCGCAGCGCCTGCCAATTCCGGCGCGATGACGGCGGATCAGAAAGCCCAGTACGATTCGTGGCCCGCCGACATGCGGGCGGATTACGATAGCTGGTCTCCCGAATATCAGGCCTATTTCTGGCATCTTACCGGCGAGCAGCAGCGCGGTTACTGGGCGCTGACGCCCGACCAGCGCGGACAGATCTACAAGATGAGCCCCCAGCAGCAACAGGTCGCCTGGAACGCGGTGAATCAGCAACTCGCCGGTCAGACGCCCTCGACGCCGGCGGCGCAGGCCAACCCTCCAGGGGAGGGCATGCCGACGACCGGCGTGCCCGATCCGAAGGTCGCCGCGCAGACGGTGCCGCCGGCGATGCCGGCCGACGAGAACTATCAGGGCGGGCCCTACAAGGGGGCGCTCACACCGCCGCCGGCAACGGCGATGAACAAGAGCTATCCGTTCTGTAGCAAGACAGTGAAGGACAACTGCCGCAACCGCGGCGGCGTCTGATTTACAGAGAAAAAGTATGGATGGGAACCAAGGCCCGCCCGGTGTATTTCACCGGGCGGACGGACTCGTCCCGTTGAAGGAGAAATCCGGATGTCTCGCTACTTGCTCATACTTGCTGCTGCTGCCGTCGCAGCGCCTCTTGGTTCGGCTGCGATGGCGGCGGATCCCCCGCAGAAGGCCGATGTAACCGCGCGTGACAGTCGTGGTCGGCCCACCGAGGTCTCAATCGATGGTACGACCTACAAGGTCTGCTCGGCGACGATCAAGGACAGCTGCATCAATCCGAGTCAGATCGGCGTCAAGCGCGACGCTACCCGCAGCAAGTCCACCAGCCACAAGAAGAAGTAACGAACGATCAGGGGGCGCGGCGCAGAAAATGCAGCCGCGCCTTGCCTACTTCGCGCGTTGATTCGATCTCGAATCCCCGGATCGAGACGGCTTCGTCACGCCCTGTTTCGAGGCTGATCCAGGTCTGCTCGCCGATCCAGCCGAGCCGCGCCAGCTTGTCTATGGCGACGGCGCCCGCACCCGTGTCGTAAGGCGGATCCAGCAGCACGAGGTCCAGCGTGTCTTTCGCCGGACCCAGTGACAGCACTGAACTCGCCCGCACATCGCATTGTGCCTGGGCGCGCAAGTTGGCGATATTGGCGCGGATCGCGCGGATCGCTCCTGCGTCCTGATCGACGAAGAGGCAATGCGCCGCCCCGCGTGAAAGCGCTTCGAGCCCCAGCGCGCCCGATCCCGCGAAGAAATCGGCGACCTTCAGCCCCTCGAACGTGCCGAGGCGGCTTGCCAGCATCGAGAACAGCGTCTCGCGCGTGCGGTCCGCCGTCGGGCGCGTGGTGTCGCCCTCGGGCGTCACCAGCTTGCGTCCCCGCCATTCGCCCGCGACGATCCGAAGGCCGGTCTTTGCGACGGGTGCCTTCACGACTTGTCGACCGGCAGCGTCTTGCGGAAGTTTTCCAGATCGCGCTGGGATATCTCGATGACCATGCCCTTGGGCAGGTCGAGCAGGCGGATCGGACCGTACGACGTGCGAATCAGGCGGCTGACCTGAAGGCCGAGATGTTCGAGGACACGGCGGACTTCGCGGTTCTTGCCTTCGGTCAGCGTCATTTCGATCCACTGGTTGCGCCCGGTGCGGCGCTCCATGTTGGCGTCGATTTTGCCGTAGATCACCCCGTCGACCTCGATACCTTCGATCAGGTCTTCAAGCTGCGCCTGCGAGATGTCGCCGAAGGTGCGGGCGCGATAGGTGCGCGGCACGCCGGTAGCAGGCAGTTCCAGCCGGCGCTTGAACTCGCCATCGTTGGTGAGCAGCAGCAGGCCTTCGGTATTGAGATCGAGGCGGCCGATCGGCATCACGCGGCCCGCGCCTTCAGGCAGGGCATTACGCAGCGCGGTGTAGATCGTCGGGCGCCCGGCGGGATCGCGCTCGGCGGTCAGGAGACCGGCGGGCTTGTGGAAGGCGAAGAGGCGGGTGTCCTCGGCGTCCTTCACCGGATTGCCGTCGACCGTCACGCCTCGGAGGTTCGCCAGCACAGTGGAGGGGGTCTCGATGACCTCGTCGCCCAGCTTCACGCGGCCTTCGATAATCAGGCGCTCCGCCTCGCGGCGGCTGGCGATGCCTGCTCGGGCGAGCAGCTTGGCGATGCGTTCGCCTTCGCGGACGGGCATGCCGGGCGTCTTGGCCGTGGGCGCAGCCGCGCGCGGAGCGGCGGATACGGGGCGAGACGGGCGCGTGCGCCGCTCATCGCGATATCGGTCGCCGGAGGGGCGTTCGTCCCGATAACGGTTGCCATAGCGGTCGCCTCTGGGGCGATCGTCGCTTCGGTATGCGCCGGGCTTACGTTCGCCGAAACGGCGTTCGCCGCCTTCGCGTTCACCGGAACGACTGCCGGACGGCTTGGTTCCGAACGACAGGGCGTCATCGGGCCTGCGCGGACCACGGCCGTATACAGGCCGGTCGCTGCGGGGGGCATCGCTGCGTGAGCCGTTGCCGCGAGGATTCTCGCTGCGAGGTCCGTTATTGCGGGGATTATCGCTGCGGCCGCGTTCGCCGCGAGGGAAGCCATCGCGCGGGGCGCCGCCGCTGCGGCCGTCACCACGTTCACCGCCGCGGCTGCCGCTGCGACCACCACCGTTGTCGTCGCGACTGCGGTTATAGCGGTCGCCGCTAGGACGATCGTCGCTCCGGTAATCACCGGATTTCCGTTCACCAAATGTGCGCTCACGGGCCTTGTCGCCAAAGGACTTGCCCTCGGCAGGTTTGCGCGGACCGCGACCGAATTGGGGCCGATCGCCTCGGGGCGCATCGCCGCGCCGGTTCTCGCTGCGGGGGCCATCACTGCGAGGGCCATCGCCACGGGGACCATTGCTGCGGGAACCGGCGCCACGGCCACGTTCGCCACGGTGAGAGCCATCGCGCGAACCGCCGCCGCCACGCTTCGGGCCGCCGGATTTAAAAGGAGGTTTGGACATTCGCCCGCCCATACCTGTTGATCGTCACTTCATCCAGCCTTCCCTTCGGCCAAGTGCGCGCTAGGTTGCTGCAGGATCGCATTTTGGAGGGATTACAGCGTGGACGCCCATAGTATCGAACAGCGTCGCGGCGTCTGGGATTCCGTCAAACCCTATTTCGAGAAAGAATCGCTGGCAGCCTTCGCGCTGGGGCTCTCCTCGGGCTTCCCTTATGCGATGATCGGGGCGACGCTGACGACGCGGCTGGCGCAGGACGGAATCGACAAGAAAACCGTCACCGCCTTCACGCTCGCGTTCCTCGTCTACAATCTCAAGATTTTCTGGGCCTGGATCATCGACGGCGTGCGCCTGCCGGTGATCGGCGGTCTGGGCCAGCGCGTCTCGTGGATGCTGGTCTGCGGCGTTCTGGTGATCGCGGCGGTGCTCAACCTTGCGTTCGTCCAGCCGCTGCCCAACGCCATGGCCGCGACCGTGATCGCCGCCGTGCTGGTAGGCGCGGCGGGCGCCAGCTTCGACATCGTGATCGATGCTTACCGGATCGAGACGCTCAAGCCCTATCAGCTCGGCACCGGCTCGGGCATGAGCCAGTATGGCTGGCGCATCGGTTCGGCCGGGGCGGGCGCGCTGGCGCTGGTTGTCTCGGCGCGCCATGGCTGGAGCGCCGGTTATGCCGTCTGCGCCCTGTTCGCACTGCCCGCGATGCTGACCGCGGTGCTTCTGGGTGAGCCGGCGCGCCGCAAGGTGGTCGTCCAGAAGCGCGGCGTTGTCGAAGTCTGGAGCTCGATCGCGGGGCCTTTCGCCGAGTTCTTCCGTCGCAACGGCGCGTGGCTGGTGCTGACCTTCATCCTCGTCCACAAGATTGGCGACACGCTGGCGAACCTGACGTTCCGCCTGCTGTTCGACGACCTTGGTTTCTCGAACGACGAAATCGCGCTTTACGATGTCGGGCTCGGCTTCTGGGCCTACCTGATCGGCGTGTTCATCGGCGGCGTGGCTTTCGCCAAGATGGGCCTCAAGCGCTCGGTCATGCTTTCGCTGGTGCTGATGGGCTTCTCCAACCTCAGCTTTGCAGCGCTGGCGGCGGCCGGACACAGCAACTGGGGCATGGCCGGGGCGATCGGCTTCGAGAACATTTCGTCGGGCTTCGGCGGCGTCGTCGTGATCGCTTACTTCTCGGCGCTCTGCGACCTTCGCTTCACCGCCGCGCAATACGCGCTGATCTCGGCAGGTGCGAGCGTGGTGGGCCGGTTCCTCACCGGCACCACGGCGGGCGCGATGATCGAGACCTTCGGCTACGTGAACTTCTACCTGCTCACGACCGTTGCATCGCTGCCTGGCATGGCGATCTTCTGGTGGATGTGCCGCACCGGACTGGTCGATCAGGCCATGGGCACGGCAGGCGAGGACGTTGCCGAGCTGGAAGCGGACGCCTGAGCAGTTAGTCCGGGATCTCGTCGTTGGCGCGCAGGACCTCGCCCGAGAGGTAAAGCGAACCGGCGATGAGCACCGGTAGGCCGTCCTCCGGCAAGGCGGCCAGCGCTTCTTCCACGTTGCCTGTGGCCAGAGCGGAGGGGCCGAAACTGGCCGGGCCGTGGCAGTCCTGACCCGGAACCGGCACTGCATGAATGCTGACGATGGAGTCGCGGAGCGGCCCGGTGAGCGCGCGCGGGTCCTTGTTCGCCAGCATGCCGATCACGAGATGCAACCGCTGTCCCGCGAAATGACGGGCGATGGCAAGCCCGGCGTCGGGATTGTGCCCACCGTCCAGCCAGACTGCCCGCGCACCGGCATGGCGCGTCAGCGGGCCTTGCGAGAGCAATTGCAGCCGGGCAGGCCAGCGCGCGGCGTGGATGCCGTCCGCCATGGCCTCGGCAGAAACACTCACCCGGTCCTGATGTCGTAGCATGGCCACGGCTAGCGCCGCGTTTTCGGCCTGATGCGTGCCGGGCAGGCTGGGCAGGGGCAGGGTGAGTTCGCCGTGTCGGTCCGAATACTCGATCACGTCGCCCACGCTCGCGTCCCAGTCGCGCCCGCGCATGTGCAGCGGGGCACCGGCGGTCAGGGCGGCGCGCTCAATTTCGAGTTCGGCGCTTTCCGGATAGGCCAGCGTGATGACCGGGGCGGGGCTGCGGACGATTCCGGCTTTCTCGAAGGCGATGCGGGCGAGGGGCTCTTCCGGCGCGCCGACCTCGGGCCGCAACAGGAAGGCCTCGTGATCGATGCCGAGCGTGACGATGCCGCAGGCCGCCGGATGCTCCAGCACATTGGTGGCGTCTAGCCGGCCGCCGAGGCCCACCTCGATCACGCAGGCATCGGCAGGCTCGCGCGCGAAGGCGAGGAAGATCGCTGCCGTCGTCACTTCGAAGAAGCTGGGCTGAAGGTCTTCGCCCGCGTCGAGCACTTCGGCCAGCAGGTCGGCCAGCATGGCGTCGGAGATCAGCTTGCCGCCAAGCCGGATGCGCTCGTTGTAGCGCACCAGATGCGGCTTGGTGGCGGAATGGACCTTCAGGCCCTGCGCCTCCAGCATGAAGCGTAGGTAAGTGCAGGTCGATCCCTTGCCGTTGGTGCCGGCGACATGGAACGTGGGCGGCAGGCGTTTTTGCGGATTGCCCAGCCGTTCGAGCAGGGTGTGGATCGTCTCCAGCCCGAAGCGCCCCTGCGGAAGCGAAAGCGCGGCGAGTCGGTCAAGCTGGGCCTGAACGCGCGGGTCTTCGGAAACGGCGAAGTCTTTCATGGCACCCGTCCGGAAAAGCACATCGCGGCAAGCCTTGGCGGCCGCCGCAATGCACGGATTGCGTCGTCGTCACGCGTTGCGCAATGACGAAATTAAGTGGGATCAGCGCGCGGCGTGGACTGCCTCAGCCAGCGCCGAGGTCAGCGCGCGCAAATGCGCCGGTGCTTCGGCGCCGTGCTGCTTGACCAGATCGACCAGCGCTGAGCCTACCACCACGCCGTCCGCCACTTTGGCGATCGCGCTGGCCTGCTCGGGCGTGCGGACGCCGAAGCCGACTGCGACGGGGATCGAACTGGCGGCCTTGAGCCTGGCCACGGCATCCTCGATCGAGCCTTGCGCGGCCTGCTGCATGCCGGTCACACCCGCTACCGAGACGTAGTAGAGGAAACCCGAGGAGCCTTCGAGCACGGCGGGAAGCCGCGCGGCGTCGGTGGTGGGCGTGGCGAGGCGGATCAGCGAAACGCTCTTTCCGCGCAGGGCAGGGCCGAGTTCGGCGTCTTCCTCGGGCGGAATGTCGACGCAGATCACGCCGTCGACGCCGGCCTTCGCGCATTCGTCCGCGAACCAGTCGGCGCCGCGCGCGATCATCGGGTTGGCGTAGCCCATCAGCACCAATGGCACGTCTGCATGCCGGGCGCGGAATTCGCGGGCCATGCGGAAGATGTCGGCGGTCCTTGTGCCGGCATCGAGGCTGCGGATGTTCGCTTCCTGGATCGCCGGGCCGTCGGCCATGGGATCGGTGAAGGGCATGCCGAGTTCGATCACATCGGCGCCGCCTTTCACGAGCGCGTCGAGATTGGCGGCAGTATCACCGTCCCCTCCGGTGATGAAGCAGACGAGCGCCGGGCCTTTGGCGAATGCGGTTTCGAAGCGGGTCATTGCTTAAAGCTCCACACCCAGCGCTTCGGCGACGGTGAAGATGTCCTTGTCTCCGCGGCCCGAGACGTTGACGACGAGCAGCTTGTCTTCGTCCATCTGTGCCGTCAACTGCGGCAGCGCGGCCAGAGCGTGCGAGCTTTCGAGCGCCGGGATGATGCCTTCCAGTTCACAGCAGAGCTGGAACGCTTCGAGTGCCTGCGTATCCGTGATCGGCACGTAGTTCACGCGGCCGCTCTCATGCAGCCACGAATGCTCGGGCCCTAGGCCGGGATAGTCGAGACCGGCCGAGATCGAGTGCGCCTCGGTGATCTGGCCGTCCTCGTCCTGCAGCAGATAGGTCTTGTTGCCGTGGAGGATGCCGGGCTTGCCGCCGGTCAGCGAGGCGGCGTGCTTGTCGGTATCGATTCCGTGGCCTGCCGCCTCAATGCCGGTCATCTGGACTTCGGGATCGTCGAGGAAGGGGTGGAACAGGCCGATCGCGTTCGATCCGCCGCCTACGGCCGCCACCAGCATGTCGGGCAGGCGGCCTTCCTTCTCCAGCATCTGCTCGCGGGTTTCCTTGCCGATGATCGACTGGAAATCGCGCACCAGCTCAGGATAGGGGTGCGGGCCGGCAGCGGTGCCGATGATGTAGAACGTGTCGTGGACGTTCGCGACCCAGTAGCGCAGCGCGTCGTTCATCGAGTCCTTGAGGGACTGCGAACCGCTCTCGCAGGAGATCACTTCCGCGCCCAGCAGCTTCATGCGGAAGACGTTGGGCTTCTGGCGCTCGATATCCTTGGCGCCCATGAAGATCTTGCAGGGCAGGCCGAAGCGCGCGGCGACAGTGGCGGTGGCGACTCCGTGCTGGCCCGCGCCGGTCTCGGCGATGATCTTCGTCTTGCCCATGCGGATCGCGAGCAGGATCTGGCCGATGCAGTTGTTGATCTTGTGCGCGCCGGTGTGGTTCAGCTCTTCGCGCTTGAAGTAGATCTTCGGGCCCTTTCCGGCAGGCGCAAGGCCCCGGAAATGCTCGGTGATGCGGGGCGCGAAGTAGAGCGGGCTCGGGCGGCCCACGAAATCCTTCATCAGCGCGTCGAATTCCGCCCAGAACGCCGGGTCCTGCTGCGCCTTGCGGTATTCCTTCTCCAGATCGAGGATCAGCGGCATCAGCGTTTCGGCGACGTAGCGACCGCCGAACTGGCCGAAGTGGCCGGTCTCGTCGGGCATGTTGCTGAAACTGTTCACGGGCGTCTGTGCGGTCATGATCCGGCCGATTGGCAGAGCCGCGCGGCCAAGTCCAGCGCGCTTTGTCGGTTCGGGGATGTTCCGGGCCGTTCTGCGCGCTTCAGACCTTGCATGGGGACGGTCGGCCCGTTTTCAATTGCAAAGCATGCAACTATGCAAACGCTATTAGCAATATAATGTCTGTAAGTGGCAGTTTCATGACGTTTCCGGGCAATTATGAATTATTTTGTTCATCCGGGCGAAAGGATGGGGGGCGCAGCGGGTCCTTCCCCGGTGAGGGCCGGGGGAAAATTTGGAGAAAAAACATGCGTATTGCACTCGTTTCGCTCGCCGCGGTTGCTGCCGTGGCCGCCGCCACTCCCGCCCTGGCCAATGAAGCGCGCGTCGAAGCTCGCACCGGCATCATCTGGGACGGTAGCGACAGCGACGCAGTTGCAGGCGTTGCCGCTGGTTACGACTACGACCTGGGCAACAAGTTCTTCGCTGGCGTCGAAGGTTCGGCCGACAAGGTCCTGACCGGTGGCACCCGCGTTTCGTGGGGCGTTGGCGGCCGCGTTGGCATGAAGGTCACCCCGACCACCAAGCTCTATGCCAACTCGACCTGGCAGTCGAAGTTCAGCAAGTACGGCAACAGCGCCGTTGCTGTTGGCGGCGGTGTTGAGCAGGCTCTCGACAGCCGCTTCTACGCCAAGGCTGAATACAAGCACCTGCTGGTTGGCGACAACACCCCCGATGCGGACCTCGGTCTGGTCGGCGTTGGCGTGAAGTTCTGATCTAGCTGCTTCCGGCCCGAATCTGCCACCGAGGCGTCGGGCCGGGGGCAACTGACTGGAATCGCTCCACTGTGAGCGTAAGCCAGGAAAGGGCGGCCCATGAGGGGGCCGCCCTTTCTCGTTTGTGGGTCTGTTCAGAGGCTGCGGACGGCGCGCACGAAGGCATCGATCCGGTCGGAGTCCTTGACGCCGGGAGCGCTCTCGACGCCCGAGGACGTATCCACCAGCGGCGCGCCGGTCAGCCGTACGGCTTCGGCCACATTGTCGGGCGTAAGGCCGCCCGCCAGGCCCCAAGCCACCGGGCCCTTCCATTGGGCGACAAGGCTCCAGTCGAAACTCAGCCCCATGCCCCCGGGTAGCGTGCCCTTGGGCGTCTTGGCATCGAACAGCACGAGATCGACGGCACCGGCATAGGCGGCGGCTCTGTCGGCATCCTCGGCCGTCGCGACGGAGAGGGCCTTCCACACCGCGACACCGTAGCGTGCGCGCAGTTCGGCGGCCCTTGCGGGGCTCTCGCTGCCGTGAAGCTGGAACGCGTCGAGGCGGGCGCTCGCCACGGCCTCTGCGATCGTTGCATCATCGGCATCGACGAACAGGCCGACGCGGCCGATCCGCCCTTCGGCGCGCGCTGCCAGCAGGGCAGCCTCGGCCGGCGTGACGTTGCGCGGGCTTTTCGGAAAGAACACGAAGCCTGCGTGGTCGGCGCGGCCGCGAATCGCGGCTTCGAGGGCATCGGGCGTGCTTATCCCGCAGATCTTGATCGCCGCTGTTGGCATGTCGTTTTTCTGGCCTAGATTGCGGCCCCGATGCTTAGGGGACCGATGATGAACCGACTGACGCGCTATCTAGTGCCATTTGCGGCCGTCGCAATGCTGGCGGGTTGCGGCATGAAGGAGTCGTTCGCGGACGCCGGGCTGGAAGTGGCGAAGTTCCACCGCGCGCTTGATGCCGGGCGTTCTCAGGAAATCTGGAACAACGCGGATCCGCAGTTCCGCAGTGCCAGTCAGCAGGCGCAGTTCGCGAAGCTGATCGACGCGGTGCATCGCAAGCTCGGCAAGGTGCGCGCCAGCAAGCAGGTGGGCTGGAACGCCAATGCTACCACCGACGGCACGTTCGTCACCCTGACGATGCAGACGACGTTCGAGCACGGATCAGGTGTCGAGCAGTTCGTCTATCGCAAGCGCGACGCGGGGCACATGGCGTTGGTCGGCTACAATATCCAGTCGCAGGACATGATGCTGGATTGACCAGCTTGCCGCCTTTTTGGGGCGGGCATTGGATTTTGGGATTCGCGCAAAGACGCAAAGGCGCAAAGAGGTGGTGTCATCGGCGAAGCCGCTTTGTTATTCGGCGGTATCCGATGGCGCCGCCTCGCGCGGGAAGGAGTACCTGCGGTGCAGGGTAACTCCTTCGTGCCTTTGCGCCTTTGCGCGAATTTATATTTTACGGTGCCAGTTCGAACTGAACGGTGAGGTTCATCGACATCTGGAGTTCACCGGCGGCAACCGGCGGGGCAGCGGGGGCCATGTCCATCGACGCCTTGCGGGCGAACATCACCGGCATCGGCGCGTTACCGCCACCCTCGCTGATCGAGACCACGCGGACGACGCGAAGTCCTGCGGCGCGGGCGTAGAGGTCCGCGCGGGCGCGGGCGGTCTTGATTGCGTCGGTGCGGGCCTCGTCCTGAGCGGCGGCGGGTTCGGAGAGCGTGAAGTCCGGGCCGTTGACCTGATTGGCACCAGCGGACACCAGTGCGTCGATCACGTTGCCGGTGTCTGCCAGCTTGCGCTGACGCACGGAGACGGTGTTGGTGGCCTGATAGCCGACGATCTCACGCGGTTCGCCCGCGAAGCTGCCGTCCGGCTGGCGCTGCATCGGGGCATAGACCGGGTTGAGGCTGAGGTTGGTGGTCTGGATGTCCTTGTCCGCCACGCCTGCCTTCTTCAACGCAGCGATCACGCGGGTCATCGCCTGCGAGTTGGCGCGCATGGCCTCGCTCGCGGTCTTGCCCTGGGTGGTCACCCCGGCAGAATAGCTCGCCATGTCGGGCGTGCGGGTGGACGAGCCATCGGCATTGACGGTCAGCAGCGTGTGCCCGGCCTCGATGGCGGGAACGGTCTGTTGCGCCATGGCGGCAGGGGCGGACGCCATCGCAAGCACGGCGAAGGCCGTTGCGGCAAGAAGCTTGGGGGATTTCATATAGTCGCACTCTCCATCCATCGGGATCGGGCCATCAGGACCGGATCAACGATCTGCGTCCCCCGAGGTTGCCCGGCGCTGAACCGTGCATTTCCGGGGGATGAATGGAAAGACGGAGCCATGGTCCTGCGACCTTGGCTCCGCTGCGGATCACACCCCGGTCAGAGTGTGGCCTCGATTGCGCGCGCGGCGGCGAGAGGATCGTCCGCGCGGCTGATCGGGCGGCCGATCACCAGTACGCTGGCGCCGTCGTCGCGGGCCTGGCGCGGGGTGACGATGCGCTTCTGGTCGCCATTGCCTCCGTTGTCGGGACGCAGGCCGGGAACCACGAAGAAGCCGTCCTTCCACTGGCTGTGGATCGCGCCGACTTCGTGGCCGGAGCAGACGATACCGTCGAGGCCGGCAGAATGGGCCAGTTCGGCAAGGCGCATGGCCTGCGCTTGAGGCTCGTCGTTGACGCCGATGGCGGCAAGGTCGTCACCGTCGAGGCTGGTCAGCACGGTGACGGCCACCACCTTGGTGTTCTCACCCGCGGCGGCCTTGGCATCTTCCATCATCGCGCGGCCACCGGCGGCATGGATCGTGACGATCGAAGGCTGCAGCACGTGGATCGCCTGCATGGCGCCGGCAACGGTGTTCGGAATGTCGTGCAGCTTCAGGTCGAGGAAGATCGGCAGGCCCAGCTTGTGCAGTTCATGCACGCCGTGGTGGCCGTGGGCGCAGAAGAACTCCAGCCCCAGCTTGATCCCGCCGATATGCCCGGCGACCTTGCGGGCCAGCGCCTCGGCAGCGTCGAGGCGGGGCAGGTCGAGGGCGAGATAGACGGGATTGTTGCTCATGGGATCAGACTTCCGGGGTGGGATCGAGAGTGGAGGGAACGGGCGTGGTGGACGCCGGTTCGGGGGCGGTCATGGACGGCATCGAGCTGGCGCGCAGCGAGTTCTCCAGTGTGGCGATGCGGCGGTTCAGCCGCCAGCGCACCGCACGCAGGTAAAGCCAGACCGGCGTCATGCCGAGGCAGAAGAACAGCAGCGCGACGACGCCGATGGGCCATTCGAAGTGAACGTAGTTGCCATCATCGAGCGGCCAGAAATTCACCGGAACCTTGGCCCAGTTCATCGCAATGAAGGCGACGAGGATCGCAGTGATGGCGATCCACAACACGGTGCGGATGATGTTCATGCTTCCTCCGGCAATTCCTGCAGGTGTTCCTGCAAGTAGGTCCCGCCAATCGCGCCGATGCTAGGCGCGATTGGCGGCCATGGGAAGTGTCGGTGGACCGCTTAGTTCCCGAAAACGCGCGCGAAGATCGTATCCACGTGCTTGAAGTGGTAGTCGAGGTTGAACTTGTCCTCGATCACTTCGACGGGCAGCGCCGCCGTGACTTCGGGATCGGCCTTGAGAAGTTCGAGCAGCGAGAGCTGACCGTCCGATTCCCAGACCTTCATCGCGTTCCTCTGCACCAGACGGTACGACTGGTCGCGGCTGAGGCCGGCCTGCGTCAGCGCCAGCAGCACGCGCTGCGAGTGGACGAGGCCGCCCATGCGGTCGAGGTTCTTCTGCATGCGCTCGGGATAGACGAGCAGCTTGTCGATGACGCCGGTGAGGCGGGCCAGCGCGAAGTCGAGCGTGATCGTCGCGTCGGGGCCGATGAAGCGTTCGACCGAGGAGTGCGAGATATCGCGCTCATGCCAGAGCGCCACGTTCTCCATCGCCGGCACCACGGCCGAGCGGACCACGCGCGACAAGCCGGTGAGGTTCTCGGTCAGCACCGGGTTGCGCTTGTGCGGCATCGCCGACGAGCCCTTCTGGCCGGGCGAGAAGTATTCTTCCGCCTCAAGCACTTCGGTGCGCTGGAGGTGGCGGACTTCGATGGAAAGGCGCTCGATCGAGCTGGCGATCACGCCCAGCACCGCGAAGAACATGGCGTGACGGTCGCGCGGGATCACCTGCGTCGAGACCGGCTCGACCGCGAGGCCCAGCTTGTCCGCGACGTAGTCTTCCACTGCCGGATCGACATTGGCGAAAGTGCCGACAGCGCCCGAGATCGCGCAAGTGGCGACTTCCTCGCGGGCGGCAAGCAGGCGCGTCTTGCAGCGCGCGAATTCGGCATAGGCTTCGGTCATCTTGAGGCCGAAGGTCACCGGCTCGGCATGGATGCCGTGGCTGCGGCCGATGGTGGGGGTGTACTTGTGCTCTTCGGCGCGGCGCTTGATCGCGGCGAGCAGGGCGTCGAGGTCCGCCAGCAGGATATCGGCGGCCTTGACGAGCTGGACGTTCAGCGTGGTGTCGAGCACGTCGGAGCTGGTCATGCCCTGGTGCATGAAGCGCGCTTCGGGGCCTACCTGCTGGGCCACCCAGTCAAGGAAGGCGATCACGTCGTGCTTGGTCACGGCCTCGATCGCGTCGATCGCGGCGACGTCGATGGTCGGGTTCGTGGCCCACCAATCCCACAGGGCCTTGCCGGCGCTGGCGGGCACGGTGCCCATTTCGCCCATCTTCACGGCGGCGTGGGCCTCGATCTCGAACCAGATGCGGTAACGGGCTTCGGGCTCCCAGATCGCGGTCATCGCGGGGCGGGCGTAGCGGGGGACCATCTTTAGACTCCTATGGCTGACGCGCGTGCCGCTAGGCTGGCAGGGCTCCGAAGGCAAGGGCGGAGACGCAGCGCCCCCTCCGAATTGCCGCCCGAGGGCACAAGGTGACAGTCAGGTTGACACAGTTGACACGGTCTTGAAGCGAATTTCTCTCCCGGTCCTGGAGCGGCCGGATCCGGGCATCAGAGAAGCACAAAGCGGCGTCATCGCGTGCTTATGACAGGCGACGCGGAAGTAGGAAAACTCCGCCGCCGGTCCCGTCCGGCCAGCGCCCCGCACCCCGGCGTGCGGGTGAGCGCGGCGTTCCAGCGCAATTCGTACGTGACCAGAAAACCGTCGTGATCGGAAAGCTGCGGGCTGCCGGGGCTGCCGTCGAACATGGCCTCCACCCGGATCGGGCGAATCCGCACATCCTCTCCGGTCCACAGGAACTGGAGGTCCTGCGTATCCATCCACGGCGCGTCGCCGTCCCATGAAATCTTGACGTCGCAGCCCGAAACGGGCGCGGCGCAGATCCGGTGGACGAGGCCCAGCGCCTGATACTTCGCGAAATTCTCCCAGCGCGGTTCGGAGCGGCGCATGTTGAAGTCTCCGCCGAAGATCAGCGGATTCTCGTCATCGTGGGTCTCGTCAATGAAGCGCGATGCTTCCCGCGCCTGCCGGTCGTGCGCGGAAAGATTGCGGACCGCCGGCGCCCGGGACGCGCCGCGTGAATTCATGTGGGTGTCATAGATGTCGATCAGCGAAGGAACGCCCGGGATCTCGATCCGGGCAAGCGCGATACCCTTGTTCGAAAGACAGTCGAATCCCGCGCAGGAGCGCCGTCCGTAGGCCCGTTTGCCGTAATCGACGATGGCATAGCGCGAGGCGATGGCAAGGCCGCTGCCGAAGACATGGATGCCGATCTCTCCGCGCGCGAGGCTGGAATGGCCCGGCAGACGCTCACGCGTCGCACCCTTCGCGCTGGTGGTGCGGTGGGGGCCGGAGTAGATCGCCGGATAGCCGGTGGCGATGACTGCGCGCTTGGCGGCATCGCTGAACATCTCCTGGAACAGCACGACATCCGGCGCGGTCCCCGCCGCGCGCATCGCTGCTAGCCGGCTGCCGATCTGTTCAAGAAACGGCGCGCGGCCGCTGCGCGCGGGCCAGCCGAGCCCTTCCATATTGTACGTGAGCACGGTCAGCCGGGTCGTGGCGATGGCGCTGCCCGAGGTCGCGATCACCGGCGGGTGCGTATCGGCACAGGCGACATGCGCGCGCGGCGGGGGCAGGGTGGAGCAGCCGGTGGCGAGCAGCGCGGCAAGGCCGGCGAGATAACGAGGCGGACGAAAACCGTGCATGCCGGTCGGGACGTATTCCTGCTGGCGGGACCGAAAGTGTCACCTTGTGCCGGCGTCACCTCAAGCGAGTGTCATCTTATGCGTTAGGTGTCACCTTGTGCCAAGCCTGTCACTTTGCGGGATTTTGAATGTGGTGAGGGCCAAGACGACAAAGCGAGGAAACGGCAGTTCCTCGCAATCCGTGACTCCCTCATAATCCATCATCCTGAACTTGGTTCAGGATCCATTTGGCCGCTCACCCAGACGACCGCGCGAAAAGCCCGGCAATCGCGCATCGCCGATCGAAGCACCGCGCCGGCGGCGAGATGGATCCTGAAACAAGTTCAGGATGACGTGGTAAGGTGTCTCGACGGGCGCTTTTTCGTGCCATTCCCGCCATTCTGCCAGTCCCCAATCCCCAGTCCCGCTCAGGCTGAGCTTGTCGAAGCCCCATGAGGCGTGGCGCCAGTTTCCATCCTTCGACAAGCTCAGGATGAGCGGGGTGAATGGGAGAGGAGAGGTGGTAAAAGGAGCGAGGAGAGCGGGTTGAGCGAAGCGAACCCATTCCGCTCAGGGCAAAGCCGCCGCTGGCCACTCAAACGCCACGGTGACTTCACCGGACACACTGCCATCCGACGCGAAACTGCGCTCCACCATCAGCCCTTGGCCGGTGCGCGAGAGCACGAGCACCGTGCTGCACCGCGTGCCATAGATGAAATCGCGAATGAACACCGGTGCGAAACGCGGCTCCGGGCCGTCCTCCACGCGGGCCGTCCGCCGATCCGGCTTTTCCACGCGCAGGGCATCGAGCAGCGGGGAGAGATCCTCGTCCCCGGCGTCCAGCCAGCCGGCCACTGCCTGTTCCACCGCGCGGGTCTTGGGCCAGGGCAGGTCGAAGCCGCCATTGGACAGTCCGTGGATGCCCGGGGTGAGGGCCCGTGTCTCGGTATGCGGATAGTTGGTGAGGAACCGCGCTGCGCCGCCCGCCACTTCGACAAGGTTGAACGGATTCATCGTCTCGACCGGTTCGGGCGGGCGGCCTTCAAGCAGGTCGGTGACGAGCACCCCGCGCGAGGGACGTCCCGGCTGCGCGCCTTCGGGTACGCGGTAATTGGTGACGAGCGTGAAGCGGCCGCTGTTGGTCACTCCCAGCCACGTCCCGCCGCCGACGAGATCGCGTCCGGCGATCACGCCCGAGCCGTCTTCCCAGCGCGCCAGCGGAGCGGAAGCGCGCGCATGGAATTCGTCGCGATTGCCGGCGACGACGAGCGGCCAGTCGGGATGGGCTCTCCACGCGACGGCGGCGACACACATCAGATATGGCCTTTTGCGCGCAGGCTGACATGCCCCTCGCGCCCGATCACCACATGGTCGTGCACGGTGATGCCGAGCAGGCGCCCGGCGGCGGCGAGGCGATGCGTCATTTCGATATCGGCCTGACTCGGCTCCGGCGAGCCGGAGGGGTGATTGTGGACAAGGATCAGCCCGGTCGCGCCGATGTCGAGCGCGCGGCGGATCACTTCGCGCGGGTGAATCGCCGCCTCGTCGATAGAGCCTTCGCCAACCATCTCGTCCAGGATCAGCATGTTCTTGGCGTTGAGATAGAGCACGCGCACGCGCTCGCGCGTGAGGTGGGCCATATCGATGGTGAGGTAGTCTATCAGGACCTGCCACGATCCGATCACCGGCGCCTCGCGCAGGCGTTGGCGGGATAGCCGGGTGGCGGCGACGGTGACGATCTTCAGCGCGGCGGCGGTCGCCTCGCCCATGCCGGGGTGGCCCGCCAGCGTGCGCGGATCAGCCTGGAGCACGCCCGCCAGCGAACCGAAGCGTTTGATCAGGCTGCGCGCGAGCGGCTTCATGTCGCGGCGGGGCACGGCCTGCATCAGCAGCAGTTCGATGACTTCGTGATCGGCCAGAGCCTCCGCGCCGCCTTCGATCAGGCGCTTGCGCAGCCGGGCGCGATGTCCGCTGGGGTCGTTGCCTGCCGCCTTCGCCTCCGGAGCCGTGATTTTGCCCGCGTAGGCCTCTGCAAGGCTGTTCTTGCCCGAGGCTACGGGCATGCCCGTTTCGGCGTCGTTTCCGGCGCCGAATGCCTTCGCGGAAGGCGGTTCATCAAAGAGACTGTCCTGATCGGGCATAAGCTCCACGGACAATTGCCTTTCCCGGTCCACGCGCGCAAGTGAACGATCTGAATGCCTGAGGTGCCCGACCAGTCCAACGCCCCGGCGGAGCTTATCCGGCCGTTCCTGCGCACGCGCCGCGGCGCGGCGGTAACGGGCGTGCTTGGGCTGTTCGCGCTCGGCGTCAGCGCGGTCTGGGTCATGCGCGAGGATATCGCGGACAATTTGATCGAGCATCAACTGGCCAAGCTGGAGCTACCCGCTCGCTACCGGATCGTGCGGATTTCCCCGTCCGAGGAAGTGATCCGCGATCTTGTGATCGGCGATCCCAGGCGGCCGGACCTGACGATAGAGGAAGTCCGCGTGACGACGGATTTCTCTTGGGGGTTGCCCGGAATCGGCCGCATCACTCTGGTCCGTCCGCGCCTCTACGGCAGCTTGCACAAGGGCAAGCTGAGCCTCGGCACTCTCGACAAGGCGCTCGCATCGGGCGGTGGCGACAAGGAACACCCGCTGCCCGACTACGACGTGGCGCTGGTGGACGGCCGGGTTCTGGTCGAAAGCGATTACGGCCGCGTTGCCGCCAAGATCGACGGAGCAGGGCCCCTGCGCGGCGGTTTCGCGGGACAGCTTGCGGCGATCTCGCCGGGGCTGACCTATCAGGGCTGCCGGACCGGGCGCACCACGCTCTATGGCAAGCTCAGCGTGCATGGCGAGAAGCCTGCGTTCACCGGGCCCTTGCGGATAGCGGGGCTCGACTGTCCGCCCCATGCCTTGCATGCCGACCGGGCGGATATGCAGCTTGAACTGACGTTCGACCGCCCGCTCGACGGGGTCGAGGGACGGCTGGCGCTTGAGGGCGGCGCGGTCCGGCTGGCCGACAATGGCCTTGCCGGGCTTGCGGCCTCGGGTCGTTTCACATTCCGCAAGCAGGCACTCACTGCCACCTACACGCTCGTCGCGCGCGGAGTTACGACGCCGCAGGCCCGCGCGGATGCGCTGGGATTCGATGGGCAAGTGCGCACGGATGCCGGCTTCGCCCATGTCGATATCGACGGAGATGTGACCGGCAGCGGGCTCGTTCCCGGAGCCATCGGGGACCGCGCGCTTGGCGATCTCGCGAAGCGCGGGGAGGGCACGCTGGTCGCCTCGCTGGCGAACCGGATACGCGTGGGGCTGACGGGCGAGGCGCGTGGGTCGCGGCTGGATGCCAACCTCGTCCTGCGGCGCGACGGTGCAAGCTGGAGTCTTGTCATCCCGCGCGGCAACTGGCGTGGGACCAGCGGCGCTTCACTGCTGGCGCTTTCGCGCCTGCAGGCGGTGTTCGGCCAGTCGCGACCGGTGATCACCGGTAACTTCGCGAGCGGAGGCGCGGGCCTGCCGCAAGTCTCCGGCAGAATGGAAAGCGGCACCGACGGCCGTCTGGCGCTCAGCGTGTCGATGCCGGAATATCTGGCGGGCGATTCGCGGCTGGCTTTGCCGCATCTTTCGCTGACGCAGTCCGCCGACGGGACGATGACCTTCACCGGCGAGGCTAGGCTCTCCGGCCCATTGCCCGGTGGGAGGGCGGACGGGCTGGTCCTGCCGATCGAGGGGCGTTGGGCGGCGGACGGCGCACTGGCGCTCTGGCCGCGCTGCACCACGGTGGCGTTCGACCGGCTGGCAGTGGCCAACCTCACGCTGGAGAAGCGCAGCCTGCCGGTCTGCCCGGCGCAAGGTGGATCGATTCTGCGGAACGATGCCCGAGGGCTGACGATCACCGCCGGCGTGCCTTCGCTCGACGTTACCGGCAGGCTGGGCGGCACGCGCATCCACGTCGCCAGCGGGCCGGTGGGCTACGCACAGGCTCCGGGAAGGCCCGGCGCGCTCACCGCCAAGGCTGTCGCGGTGGAACTGGGCGCCGCCGATGCGCCTTCACGTTTCCGCATTTCCCACCTTGATGCCGAGGTCGGCAAGGACATCGCAGGGACGTTCGATGAGGGCGATATCATGCTCGCTGCCGTCCCGCTCGACATGCACCAGGCGGCCGGGCGCTGGCGCTATGCAAACGACGTGCTGGCGATAGACGGGCAGAGCTTCACGCTGGTCGACCGCCAGCAGGTGCCGCGCTTCAAGCCGCTGGTTGCCCGCGATGCTTCGCTGCGACTGGAAAACGGCGTCGTCACCGCACAGGCGTTGTTGCGCGAGCCGACCAGCGACCGCGCCGTGGTGCGTGCCGATATCGTCCACGATCTCAATGCCACCACCGGGCACGCCGATCTCACCGTGGACGGCATTCTGTTCGACAAGAAAGTGCAGGCCGAGACGCTTTCGCCGCTGCTGCTGGGCATCGTCTCCAACCTCGAAGGCACAGTGAGCGGCACCGGGCGGATCGACTGGAACGCCAGGGGTGTGACCAGCCACGGCCGCTTCTTCAGTGACGGGCTTGCGTTCGCCGCGCCGTTCGGGCCGGTGAAGGGCCTGTCCGGCGCCGTGGTCTTCACCGACCTTCTCGGGCTCGTCACTGCGCCGGACCAGAAGCTGAAGCTCGCCTCGATCAATCCCGGTGTGGAAGTGACCGACGGCGTCCTCTCGTTCCAGCTGGAGCCCGGCTATCTCCTTCGCGTCAACGGCGCGCGCTGGCCGTTCATGGACGGGGTGCTGACGCTGGAACCGGCTACCATGACAATGGGGGCATCGGAAACACGCCGGTACAAGATTACCGTGAAGGGCCTGAATGCCGCGACTTTCGTGCAGCATCTGGACCTCGGCAACATCAATGCAACCGGCGTGTTCGACGGCGAACTGCCGCTGGTGTTCGACGAGAACGGCGGGCGGATAGAGAACGGCTACCTCGCCTCGCGGGCGCCGGGCGGCAATGTCAGCTATATCGGTGCGCTTACTTACAAGGACCTCTCGGCGATGGGCAATTTCGCCTTCGGGGCGCTGAAGTCGGTCGATTACAGCCGGATGGAGATCGGTCTGGGCGGTTCGCTGGACGGCGATATCCTCACGCGTATCAGCTTCGATGGGCTCAGTCAGGGGGCGGGGGCCTCCAAGAACTTCGTGACCAAGCAGATCGCCAAGCTGCCGATCCACTTCATCGTCAATGTGAAGGCGCCGTTCATGAGCCTCTTCGGCAACATGCGTTCGCTTTACGACGCCAATTACCTCAAGGACCCGCGCCTGCTCAGCGCCGAGGCTGCCGCCCGGGCGCAAGCCGCCGCAGCGGCAAAAACCGCGACTGATCCCGCGTCCGCCACCATTCAGCCTTCAGACAGCGAGAAAAAACCATGATTGGCCCGCAATTGACCGGAAGCGTTCCGGCTGCGACAAGCCCGGCGATGACGCGTTTCGCCAGCCCGTTTCCGCAGCGCACCGCTCGCCGGACCGGCAGGCGCGCCGTTCGCGCCGCAACGATGATGACGGGTCTGATCCCGATGCTGTCCGGCTGCATTCAGGTGACTGCGCCCGACAAGCCGATCGTGATCGAACTTAATGTCAACATTCGTCAGGAAGTGATCTATCAACTCTCTGCCGACGCGGAGAAGACGATCCAAGACAACGAAGGCGTATTCTGATGAGCAAGATCCGTTTCAGCCGCTCCGTCGCTTTCATGGGCGCAGCCGCGCTGGTCCTTGGGGCAGGTGGGGCCGCCACCGCGCAGGAAGCGCGCGACCCGGCCTATGCCGCCGCGCGCGCCGCCGGTCAGGTGGGCGAGCAGCGTGACGGGTATCTCGGCGTGGTCGGCAGCCAGTCGGCCGCCGTCCAGGCGATGGTTCGCGATCTCAACAACAAGCGCCGCGCCATCTATACGCAGAAGGCCGCCGGCAAGGGCACGATCGAGGAATATGCCTTCGCCACGGCCTGCCGGCTGATCTCGCAGACCAGCCCGGGGGAGAAATATCAGGCTCCCGATGACTCGTGGCAGACCCGCACCGCCGCGCCGCCGCAGCGGGATCCGCGCTGCCCGTAAGCCCAGTGAAGCGCAACACGGAAACCTGATTTAGCACTGACCTTTCCGCGGCACCGGCCCGCTCCCCTGGACCTTTTCGTGTTCCTCGGGACGGGAGAGGGCCGGTGCCGCAAGCCTTCGACGAATGTCGAAGGCGCACCCGACAAATGACTCGGGGCCCGGTGCCGCAGAGAACACGGCTCCAGATCAGTGGGGCGTTATTCTCATTTCCTTCCCAATCTTTCGTCAGTCCGACAGACGCGTGACGAACACCCGACAGCAATGATTCGCATCCGTTCGGGGGAAAGCCTCATTCCGGCATCGCCCTTGCGCTTTTCCTTTTGTTGGCGAATGCTGTGTTCCTGCGGGTACTTGGTCCCGCGAGGATGCGTGTGAACAAGAGGCGCGGCGCGCGCCCGGCCAAGGTTGACTCGGGATAAGCCCCACCCTAAGGGGGCGGCGCCCTAGGCAGGGAGCCGTTGAGCGCGTCAATCGTCCTTTGATGGAGGAGGAAGATCTGACATGAGCGACGAGCCACCTGTAGGGGACCCTGTCGGCGAGGATGCGCGCCTTGACAGGCTCGATGATCGGCTGAAAGCCCTTCGCGAGCGTGAAGAGCAGCGCAATCGACCGGCCAAGGGCGCGGAAACGGACGATGCATATCGTGCCGGTAACCGCGTTCTGGCCGATTTGCTGGGTGGGGTTGCCGGCGGTTTGTTTCTCGGTTGGGTGATTGATCACTTCGCCGGAACGTCGCCCTGGGGTCTGTTGGTGATGATGTTCCTCGGAATATTCGTTGCCTTCAGGAATATCATAAGGAATTCGAACCAGCGCCCGGATTGACCCAGAGGGGGTGGATACAGGGCGCTGTCGTTCATTGGCGACAGGGATATTCGCGTGGCTGCCGAAGCGAAGCTCGATCCGATGCACCAGTTCCAGCTTGAGACGCTGGCCGGTGCCAATTGGAACATTGCGGGATACAACATCGCCTTTACCAACAGTGCGTTGTGGATGGCGATTGCTACCGTCGTGCTGGTCGTGTTCGTCTCCGGCGGCATGAAGCGCCAGCTGGTGCCGGGTCGCTGGCAGATGGCGGTGGAGACTTTCACCGGTTTCATCGACGGAATGCTGGCCGCCAACGTCGGTCCGGCAGGCAAGAAGTACGTTCCGTATATCTTCTCGCTGTTCATGTTCATTCTCTTTGCGAACTTCCTTGGCCTGCTGCCGCTCGGCGTTTTGGGCCTGCACGCCTTCACGTTCACCAGCCACTTCTCGGCAACCGGTGTTCTGGCGGTGATGTCGTTCGCGATCGTGCTTGGGGTTGGCTTTGCCAAGCACAAGCTCCACTTCTTCTCGCTGTTCGTGCCGCACGGCACTCCGGTGGTCATGATCCCGCTGATCTTCTGCGTGGAACTGATCTCCTTCCTGGTGCGCCCGTTCAGCCTCGGCCTGCGTCTTTTCGTCGCGATGATGGCCGGCCACGTTCTTCTTGAGGTGCTTTCGAGCTTCGTGATCAGCTCGGGCAACGCCGGCATCGGCCTTTTCGCCATCGCCGGTCTGCCCAGCTTCATCCTGATGGTCGGCATCTGCGCACTGGAACTGCTGGTCGCCGGCATTCAGGCCTACGTTTTCGCTCTTCTCACCTGCGTCTATCTCAACGACGCTGAGAATCTTCACTGATTTCAATCGCATATCGCATTTTCCAAAGGGAGTTTTTGAAATGGACGCAGAAGCTGCAAAGCTGCTTGGTGCTGGGTTTGCCGCGATCGGTTGCGGCCTCGCCTCGATCGGCGTGGGTAGCGTGTTCGCGAAGTTCCTCGAAGGCGCGCTGCGCAATCCCGGTGCTGCCGACGCCCAGCAGGGCCGTCTGTTCATCGGCTTCGCGGGCGCCGAACTTCTCGGCCTGCTCTCGTTCGTCGTTGCCGCGCTGCTGATCTTCGCCTGATCACAATAGCGCACTAATCCGATCCGGCCGCGCGAACCCTTTGGTGCCGCGGCCGGGCCACCGGATGCAAGATTTCTACCGGCTACCTCGGGACAGGGCTTAACCCATGCCTCAGATCGCACAGCTTGGCGAATATTACGCCAGCCAGATCTTCTGGATGCTGATCTTCTTCGCCATCACCTTCTTCGTCGTTGGACGCGGCATGGTGCCTAAGGTGATGGATACCGTCGCCCAGCGCGACAAGCAGATTGCAGAGGACCTCGCTACGGCTGAAAAGCTGCGCGAGAGCGCCGACGCGGAAGAGGAAGCTTGGCGCACGCGTGAAAACGCGAACCGCGCCGAGGCTCAGGGCCTCATCGCCTCGGCCCGTGCCAAGGCTGGTGCTGCCACTGCCGACCGTCTCAACGCCGCACAAGTCGGCATTGAAGCGGATCTGGCTACCGCCGAAAAGCGTATCGACGAAGCGCGCCGTTCGGCCGCAAGCGAGATCGAGACCGTCGCGGCCGACGCTGCGCGTGAGATCGTCAGCCGCGTTGCCGGCCTCTCGCTTGACGAAACCGCCGTGCGCGCCGCCGTAAAGGGGAGCCTGGTTCATGGCTGATAACACTGTCACCCAACAGGTTGGCGCCCAACAGGCCGGCACCCAGCAGGCCGCTGTGCCGCAGGGCGCCGAGGCCGCCGGTACGCAGGCTCACGTCGCTGTCGAGCATGCCGAACCCGAACTGCTTGGCGTGGCTCCGCCCGTCGCAGTCGTCAGCACTTCGATGCTGGTGCTCATCGCGATCATGCTCTGGAAGGGAGTGCCGAAGCTGATCACCGGCGGACTGGATGCCCGGATCAGCCAGATCAAGGCGCACCTCGAAGAGGCCAAGACCCTGCGTGCCGAGGCGGAAGCCCTGCGCAAGGAATATGCCGATAAGATCGCGAATGCCGAAAAGGACGCCGCAGCCATGCTCGAGCACGCTCAGCATGAAGCCGAAGCGATCGTCGCCAAGGCTGAGGCTGACACCACCGAACTGATCGCCCGTCGTCGCAAGATGGTGGAAGAGAAGATCTCGGCGCTGGAACTGGCCACGATCACCGACCTGCGCCGCAAGGCCGCAGCGGCTGCCGCCAATGCCGCGGCTGACCTGATCAAGGACAACCATTCGGCTGCTGCCGACAAGGCTCTGGTCGATCAGGCAATCGCCGGCATCTGATCCCGGTTTCCGGTAACGAACACAAAAAAGCCCTCGTGCATTCGCACGGGGGCTTTTTTGTTGCCGGGCCGATGAACGTTCTGAAACCGGCAAGTCCTGTGAGTTGACAAGCCGGGCGTGTCTCCCAATTGATCGGCGCTAAGCTCTATGAGCTTGCAATAGGGGGAACTATGAAAATCGTAGCAACTTTTGCTGCCGGCCTTGCGCTGGCGGCAATGCCTGTTCTTGCTGCCGCGCAGCCGCTTTCAAAGCAGAACGCACTACAACTGACCCAACTGGGATTGGGTGACGACGCCATCGTTGCCAAGATCAGTGCCGACAAGGTGGACTTCGACCTTTCCACCGACGAGATGATCGCGCTGCGCAAGCAAGGCGTATCGTCGGCCGTGATCGCGGCCATGATCTCGAACCGCTATCAGCAGAAGGCAGAGATGTCGCTCGATTCGCCGGACCCGGCGGTCCCGCATCCGGCCGGTCTCTACGCCGTTCAGGACATCGGCCATATGCACATGCTGCGCATGGATTCGACCGTAACCAACCAGGCCAAGACCGGTGGTTTGCTTGGCTATGCCTTCACCGGCGGCATCGCGTCCATGAGCGTCAAGGCGTCGATCCAGAAGGAGACGTCCGCCGTTCCCGTACAGCGCCAGCCACGCTTCTACTTCTTCTCGGCGGAATCGAACGGCAGCGATGGCGGCGCTTGGGCAAGCGGCACGAATACCGTCGTGGCCTCACCGGCTGAACTCACGCTGATCCGCCTGATGCGGAAGGACGGACGCCGCGAGGCCCGCGTTGGAAGCGTCAATATCGCCGGTGCCAAGACCGGTGTGATGGACAAGGATCGCATCGAATTCCGGCATGAACTGGTGCGTCCCGGCGTCTACCGTATCGACGTTACCCATCCGCTCGAACCCGGTGAATATGGTTTCATCTATTCGTTGGCGGGCAACGGCTCGGCCGGCGCGATGACCGCACGGATCTTCGACTTCACCGTACAATAAACATGCGTGGCATTTTCGGCGTTTGACCGAACGAAGACAAAGCCCTCGTGCACCCGCACGGGGGCTTTTTGCTTGTGGCAGCAACCGTTCGGCACGGTGGCGATATTGATGGGGCTCGGTCCGCTCTGGTATGAGCGATGCTGCCTTTCGTGTTGCAGGGGCCGGGTTTCGATCCGGCGATTGCTTCGGTGCCCGTCGTGGCGATACCGGTCGATGTCACGGGGCTGGTGATCTATTTCAGCATTGCGCTTGCGTTTCTCTCCGGGACGCTGCTCTAGCGCCCCGGAAGCCACAAAGAAGGACGGTCATCATGGCATTCACCGCGAAGATCCTGCTGCTCGGTTCGGGCGAACTGGGGCGCGAATTCGTCATCTCGGCCAAGCGCCTCGGCTGTGAGGTGATCGCTTGCGACGCTTACGAGGGCGCGCCGGCAATGCAGGTGGCCGATCATTTCGAGGTTTTCTCGATGTTGGATGGAGAGCGCCTGCGCGCGGCGATCGAGAAGCACAAACCGGACTTTATCGTGCCCGAGGTTGAGGCAATCCGCACTGAAGTGCTTGCGGAAGTCGAGGCGGAGGGCTTCTGCGTGGTTCCTTCTGCCCGCGCCACGCAGATGACCATGAACCGCGATGCCATCCGCGAGGTCGCTGCCGTCGAACTGGGGCTGCGCACTTCGCGTTATCGCTACGCGGAATCGCTCGACGAAGTTCTGGCCGGGGCAGAACACACCGGGCTGCCCTGTGTCATCAAGCCGGTCATGTCCTCATCGGGCAAGGGCCAGAGCACGGTTCGCGACGCGGCTGAGCTGGAGAAGGCGTGGGACTATGCCGTCGCCAACATGCGCGGTGACCGCAAGCGCGTGATCGTCGAGGAGTTCGTGGCTTTCGATTACGAGATCACACTGCTGACCGTGCGCAGCCGCGAGGGCGTTTCGTTCTGCCCGCCGATCGGCCACCGGCAGGAGCGCGGCGACTATCAGGAATCGTGGCAGCCAACGCCGATGGCGCCTGCGGCAATTGCCGATGCGCAGGACATGGCCCGCAAGGTGGTGGACGATCTGGGCGGCTATGGCCTGTTCGGCGTCGAATTCTTCGTGAAGGGCGAGGAGGTGATTTTCTCCGAACTCTCCCCGCGCCCGCATGACACCGGCATGGTCACGCTGATCTCGCAGAACCTGTCCGAGTTCGACCTCCATGCACGTGCGATCCTTGGCCTGCCGGTCCCCGAGGTCACGCTTTATGGCCCGAGTGCTTCGGCGGTGATCCTTGCCGATCGGGATAGCGATTCCTTCGCCTGTGAAGGTCTCTCGGACGCGTTGGCGACACCAGGTGGGCAAGTGGACCTGCGCGTCTTTGCAAAGCCCGTGACGCGGCCCTACCGCCGTATGGGCGTTGCGCTTGCGCTGGCCGAGGACACCGATACCGCGCGGCGAGTTGCGGCCGAGACGGCGGGCAAGGTGCGCATCGTTTACAAGTGAGGTGAGGGGCTTTTGCTTGCCGTTCAAAACCTCGTCGTCCCCGCCTTCGCGGGGGCGACGGTAATCAATGCCTGAGTGTCAGGCCGGCTTCTTCCAGCCGTGAACCCGCTGGCGCACTTTCGCCAGCAGTTCCTCCATCGTCGCCACTTGCGTCACGCCGTAGCGCTGCGCGGTGATGTCGACGTTGCCCTTGCGCCAGAAGCCTTCGGGGCAAAGTACCACCAGTTTGCCGTCCCGCGCATGGAGGCCGAGTTCCAGCAGGCTCACCGGGCTTTGCGTACCGGGCGCAAGGTACATCACGATCACGTCGGCGCTTTCCAGCGCGGCCAGTTCCCATTCGACCTGGCGGCGGAACTCGGGCTCGTTCGCCTCGGGTTTCCATGCCGGGTTCCAGTCGGGCCGGCGTGGGTTGAGGATTACCACGTTCTCGTTCGACAGGGCTTTGGTGAGATCGGCCTGCCAGTCCGTGGCGCTGCCCATGTCGATGCTGCCGCCGAGGAAGACGCGGGGGGCGTCGTGTGCCGCGGGCAGGGGCTGCGGGGAGGTGACGATCGTGCTGGAGGCCATGGCGGGTGTGGTCTCCGCGCTCGCCGTGAAGAGTGTGGCGAGCGCGAGGAGAGGGGCAAGCTTGTGCAAGGTCATCGGGGGGCGGGCAGTCTCAGAACGTGTTCTTGGCTTCGCGCAGCGCCGCGAAGGTCTCCACTGCGTCGTGTCCGCCCCAGCGGGCCTGCAAGGCCGGATCGTCGGCGCGCAGGAATGGATTGGTGAGCAGTTCGCGGCCGAGCTTGGTGGGAACGGTCGGGATGCCGGCTGCGCGGGCGCGGGCCACGTCCTCGGCATAGGCGGCGAGTTCGGCATTCTCCGGGTCCGCGTGGAGGGCGAACTTGGCGTTCGAGGCGGTGTACTCGTGGGCGCAATAGAGCATGGTCTCGGGCGGGAGCGCCTTGATGCGCTGGAGGCTGGCCCAGAACTGCGGCGCGGTGCCTTCGAACATGCGGCCGCAGCCGAGCGCGAAGACCGAATCGCCGACGAAAGCGATCTGGGCTTCGGGCAGGTGATAGGCGCAATGGCCGAAAGTATGCCCGCCCACGTCGATGACGTGCGCCGTCCAGTCTCCGATTGTGACTCGATCGCCCTGCGAGACCGTGCGGTCTACGCCCGCGATCTTGCCAGCATCGCCTTCCGGCGCGGTCACGGTGCAGCCGGTTGCGGCCTTGATGGCGCCATTTCCGCCTGCGTGGTCCGGGTGCCAATGGGTGTTCCAGATCTGCGTGATCTGCCAGCCCTTGATGGCGGCCTGCCGCAGATATTCGTCGGCATCGGGGGTATCGATGCAGGCGGTCTCGCCGCTGACGGAATCGTGCAGCAGGAAGCCGTAGTTGTCACTGAGGCAGGGGAACTGGTGGACTTCGAGCATGGGATCTCTCCTTGCCGGGCGATGTAGTCCTTTGGGGCTGTGGGCGAAAGAGGCGCGGCGAAGAGGATTCGCGCGGAGGTGCGGAGATCGCGGAGGAGAACAAGAAGAAGGGAAAAGGATCGCGCAAAGGCGCAAAGGCGCGAAGAGAGTCGTTCCTGCCGAAGGCACCTGTTTCAATTGAAGGTAGCGGCATGGGCGCGGCTGGAAATCAAAGGCGGCTTGGCCGCAAGCGCAACACCTTTGAGCCTTCGCGCCTTTGCGCGATCCCCTTCTTCTTGTTCTCCTCCGCGATCTCCGCGCCTCCGCGCGCACCGCATAAAGCAAAAGCCCGCCCGGATCGCTCCGGACGGGCCTTTACTGTTTCACCTGGCGGTGAAGCTCGAAACGTTCTTACGAACGGTTCTTGAGAGCCTCGCCCAGGATGTCGCCGAGCGAAGCGCCCGAGTCCGACGAACCGTACTGTTCGACAGCTTCCTTTTCTTCGTGAAGCTGGCGAGCCTTGACCGAGAAGGTCGGCTTCTTCGAACGGTCGAAACCGGTGACCATGGCGTCGAGCTTCTGGCCAACCTGGAAGCGGTCGGGGCGCTGTTCGTCGCGGTCGCGGCCGAGGTCCGAACGCTTGATGAAGCCAGTGGCGCCATCTTCGCCAGCCTGGACTTCCAGGCCGCCGTCGCGGACTTCGAGGATCGTCACGGTGACGACTTCGTTACGGCGCAGCGAACCACCCGCAGCGACGATGCCAGCGGCCGGAGCGCCACGCTCAAGCTGCTTCATGCCGAGGCTGATGCGTTCCTTCTCGACGTCGACGTCGAGAACCACGGCCGAAACCTGCTCGCCCTTGCGGTGCAGAGCCAGCGCGTCCTCGCCCGAGATGCCCCAGGCGATGTCCGACATGTGAACCATGCCGTCGACGTCGCCGTCGAGACCGATGAACAGGCCGAATTCAGTGGCGTTCTTGACTTCGCCTTCAACCTGCGAACCGACGGGGTGCTTCTCAGCGAAGGCTTCCCAGGGGTTCTGCTGAGCCTGCTTGAGGCCGAGCGAGATGCGGCGCTTGTCCGAATCGACTTCGAGAACGACCACTTCGACTTCCTGCGAGGTCGAGACGATCTTGCCGGGGTGGACGTTCTTCTTGGTCCAGGACATTTCCGAAACGTGGACAAGGCCCTCGATGCCGGCTTCCAGTTCCACGAACGCACCGTATTCGGTGATGTTGGTGACGGTGCCGGTGAGCTTGGCGCCCACGGGGTACTTGACGGCTGCGCCTTCCCACGGATCGCTTTCCAGCTGCTTCATGCCGAGGCTGATGCGCTGGGTGTCCTGGTTGATGCGGATGATCTGCACCTTCACGGTGTCGCCGATGGCGATCACTTCGCTCGGGTGGTTGACGCGCTTGTAGCTCATATCGGTGACATGGAGCAGGCCGTCGATGCCGCCGAGGTCAACGAACGCACCGTAGTCGGTGATGTTCTTGACGACGCCTTCGATAACCTGGCCTTCGCTCAGCTTGTCGATCAGTTCGCTGCGCTGTTCGGCGCGCGTTTCTTCGAGGACGGCGCGGCGCGACACGACGATATTGCCGCGGCGACGGTCCATCTTCAGGATCTGGAAGGGCTGCGGCACGTCCATCAGCGGGGTGACGTCGCGCACGGGGCGGATGTCGACCTGCGAGCCGGGGAGGAACGCAACGGCGCCGTCGAGGTCGACAGTGAAGCCGCCCTTGACGCGGCCGAAGATCACGCCTTCGACGCGCTTGCCTTCACCGAATTCGTTTTCGAGCTTGTCCCAGGCAGCTTCGCGACGTGCACGGTCACGCGACAGCATTGCTTCGCCGTCAGCGTTTTCGACGCGGTCGACATAGACTTCGACTTCGTCGCCGACCTTGAGGCCGTGTTCACCTTCGCCGCGGGCGAATTCGCGCAGCGAGACGCGGCCTTCGCTCTTCAGGCCAACGTCGATGACGGCCTTGTCGTTTTCGATCGCGGTGACGGTGCCCTTGACGACGCGGCCTTCAAAGCCGTCGTCGGCGACGCCGCCGAGCTGATCTTCAAGCATCTTCGCGAAATCATCGCGAGTGGGAGTGGCAGAAGTAGCCATTAAAGGTTTGTTCCTGTTTATCGATTTTTCCGGCCAGGCGGTTGAATCCGCCGGTCTTCCTCCGCGCCCCGCACCATGCGGAACCCGGGCCAAAAGGGCCGAACCGCCACGGGGGCCGGATGCCCGCCGCAGCGTCCTTCAAACCTGACGGTTCTCCAGACCGGCGGCCACTACGCGCCTAAGGGGCGAAATGCAAGGAAAATGGCGGCCGGGATGGCGGTCTCGGCGGCCTGCCGAGTCAGCCTTTGCGGGCTTCGACAGCGGCGATGGCGGCGGCAACCGCCTCTTCGCGGCCCAGATCGGAGGTATCCAGCAGCACGGCATCGTCAGCAGCCACCAGCGGGGCATCCTTGCGGTTTCGATCGCGCTCGTCGCGGGCGGCAAGGTCGGCGGCGATGTCGTCCAGCGAAACGTCGCGGCCCTGTGCCTGCATTTCGAGGAAGCGGCGCTGGGCGCGGGCCTCGACCGAGGCGGTGACGAACAGCTTCACATCGGCTTCCGGGGCGATCACCGTGCCGATGTCGCGCCCGTCCAGCACGGCGCCGCCCGGGTGCGCGGCGAAGGCGTGCTGGCGCTCGTAAAGCGCGCGGCGCACCGCCGGATGGACCGAGACCCGGCTCGCGAGGCCGCCGCTTGCTTCAGAACGCAGTTCGGGGTCCGTCAACAGGCCTTCCGAAAACGCGCAGGCGGCCAGCGCGGCTAAGGGGTCATCCGGATTGCCGCCGTCGAGGAAGCACTGGCGGCCGACCGCGCGATACAGCAGGCCGGTGTCGAGATGGGGCAGTCCGAAATGGCGGGCGAGGGCTTTGGCAATAGTGCCTTTGCCCGAGGCGGTGGGTCCGTCGACGGCGATAATCATGCGGCGGCTCATGGCGGCTTGGAGCCGGTGAGGCAAGCTGCGCGTACCGTTTCCTCAGGATTCGCGGGCGCGGTCGGGGTCGAGCAATTCCGGACTGTCGGCGCCGTATATCTCTATGAGTTCGTGTTCGAAGCGCCCGGAATCGCGGGCCAGCCAGGCGACGACGACCAGCGCGACGCCAAGGCTCGCGCCGATCATCGGCAGGATCAGGGTGAGCGCGGCCAGCAGGGGCAGCGGCAGGCCGCCGAGAGCCCGGCGCACGCTGCGAGGGGCGCCCGGATGTGCCAGCTTCGACTCCATCGCTGCCTCCTTTCCTGCGGAGAGGCTATGCCCGGAACCCTTGTCGAATGGTAACCGTACGAATCGGGATCGCGGCGTCAGGTCTTCCGGCGCGTGAGCAGCGCCTTTACTAGTCCCCACCCGGCGATCAGCGCCCAGAGCGCTTCCATCGCGATCGAGGGCAGGTTCACATTCACCATCAGCGAGATCAGCAGCAGGACCGCGCCGACCAGGTTCAAGCCGTGCTGAAGGTAGCGGTTCGGATTGTCCTGATAGGTGATGTAGGCATAGGCGGCGATGCAGCACACCGTGCCCAGGAAGCCGAGTGTGTTGCTGAGCCATTCCGGCAGGTCGAGGATCATGCGGACTCCGGCGGCATAAGGGGTAGGGGCGACACGGGGCCGCCCCTGCGAGAATGCCCTTATTCCGCGAGAGTGGCCAGCAGGTCCTCGAAATTGGGGAAGCTGGTGGCGATCGGGCGCGTGTCGTCGACGTCCACGCCCTGGCGGCTGACGAGTCCGGCGACTGCCATCGACATCGCGATGCGGTGGTCGAGGTGGGTGGTCACTTGCGCGGCCGTCGCGGTGCCCGGCAGGGGCGCGCCGCCGGTGCCGGTGATGACCAGGCCGTCCTCGCGCTCCTCGATTTCGGCGCCGGCCAATGTCAGCGCGGCGGCCATGGCGGAGAGGCGGTCCGATTCCTTCACGCGCAGCTCGTCGAGGCCGCTGGTCACCGTTACGCCCTCGGCCAGCGATGCGGCCACGAAGAGGACGGGGAATTCGTCGATCATGGCAGGCGCAATGGCGGGATCGACTTCGATGCCCTTGAGTGCCGAATGCTTCACCAGCAGGTCCGCCACCGGCTCGCCGCCGACTTCGCGCGGGCTCAGGAACTCGATCTGGCCGCCCATCTGGCGCAGGACTTCGACGAGGCCCGCGCGCGTGGGGTTGAGGCCCACATTTTCGATCACGACTTCGCTGCCCGGCACCACCAGAGCGGCAACGATGAAGAAGGCGGCCGAGGACGGATCGCCCGGCACGTCGATGACCTGGGGTTTCAGTTCGGCCTCGCCCTTGATGGTGATGACGCGGGTGCCGTCGGCCTCCACGGTCACGTCAAGGTCGGCGCCGAAGCCCTTGAGCATGCGCTCGGAGTGGTCGCGCGTCGGCACCGGCTCGATCACGGTGGTCGTGCCCGGGGTGTTGAGGCCGGCGAGCAGGATTGCGCTCTTCACCTGAGCGGAGGCGACCGGGAGGCGGTAGGTGATCGGTACGGCCGGCGAGGCGCCGCGCACGATCAGCGGCAGGCGGCCTCCCTCACTGGCTTCGAAGCTGGCGCCCATTTCCGACAGCGGATCGATCACACGGCCCATCGGGCGCTTGGAGAGCGATTCATCGCCGACGAAGCTGACATTGATCGGATGGCTGGAAACGAGGCCCATCAGCAGTCGTGTCGAGGTGCCGGAATTGCCCATGTCGAGCGGGCCGGTGGGCTGGTGCAGGGCGCCGACACCGACGCCGCTGACGCGCCATTCGCCGTCTTCCATGCGCTCTACAGAGGCGCCCATCGCGCGCATGGCGGCAGCGGTGGCCAGCACGTCCTCGCCTTCGAGCAGGCCGGTCACGCGCGTCTCGCCCACAGCCAGCGCGCCGAGCATGATCGAGCGGTGGCTGATCGACTTGTCACCCGGAACGCGGATCCGTCCTTTGAGCGGTCCTGCGGGCAGGAAACGGCGGGGGCGCATGGGGGAGGCGGGGTCGTGGCTCACGGCGGTGCTTCTTTCGAGGCTGGAAGGGGCGCAAAATCGCCGGGCTTTTGACAGCGGGTGCGGCCTATGGCAAGGCGCGCGCCCTGATGCGGCCTACACGCCAGATCTGGCACGCCTGATCCGGCATGCTTGATTTTGCGCGCGGGCCCTCCCATCAAGACACAGAATTCACGCCCGTACCCTTCGGTCGGGCAATAATTGAGGACATTTCATGGCAAAGCCTGAGTGGGGCGCCAAGCACGGCTGCCCGAAATGCGGCACCCGCTTCTACGATCTGGGCAAGGATGACCCGGTCACCTGCATCGAGTGCGGCCATTCGTGGCACCCGGAGCCGGTGCTGAAGTCCAAGCAGCCGATTCCCTATGAGGAAATCCAGAAGAAGGAAGTCGTCGAGACCGAGGACGCGGATCTCGCCGATGACGATCTGGACATCGACGACGATGGCGATTCGCCGGACAACGACGTCGACCTCGGCGGTGACGACGATCTCGGCATCGGCGGCGGCGACGACGATGGCGATCGCGACGAGTAAGCCTCGGGCGCTATCTGATTCAGGAAAGGGCGCGGCGCTTCGGCGGTCGCGCCCTTTCTTTTTTGCGCAAGTGCGGGGACGGAGGGGGCGCTGGTCTCGTCGGGCGATGCGAACTTGCGTTGTGAGCGAGAGCCGCTCCGACTCGCCCGCTCTCATCGCTCCCACCGCTCTCAATCCCGCTCAGGCTGAGCCTGTCGAAGCCCCCAGCGGCGTGGTGCAAGGTCTCCATCCTTCGACAGGCTCAGGATGAGCGGAGTGTGGATGGACGGTGTTCGTGGGGGCAGCGGAGCGCTTCAGCAGTTGCTCATCCTCGCAAGTGGCGTAGGGAAATCGGGTGCCTTCCGGGGGCGATCTGAAAAATGACAGGCCCGTGAAAATTTCCTCTTGCCAGCCCGGCGAACCCAATCTAGAGGGCGGCCTCCCAAGCGGAGGCGTAAGCCGAAACGCGGGAAACGGATCGGACCTCCCGGGTCGATCCGGCGAAATGATTGGGGCCTTAGCTCAGCTGGGAGAGCGCCTGCATGGCATGCAGGAGGTCAGCGGTTCGATCCCGCTAGGCTCCACCATTTCACCGAAATAGCCTTTCAAAGTTTTCTGGGTTTGGCTATTTCGACATATCAGTTTCGCGGAAACGCGATACGCTGGCCGACGAGTTTTCGTCCGCCGGCGTTTTTCGCATAAGGTTTCCGTCACGCCGGTCAGCGAGGTTTCGCCCACCGGCGTTTTTGGCGTTCTGGCGGCTCCGGCCGTCGAAAGGGATTTCGGCATGTTCGCCGCGAGTGACGTTAGGAGCGAGAATGTTTGACTCTCTGTCTGATCGTCTTGGTGGCGTATTCGACAAGCTGCGTGGCCGCGGCGCGCTCAAGGAGCAGGACGTTCGCGATGCCATGCGCGAAGTACGCATCGCGCTGCTCGAAGCCGACGTTGCGCTCCCCGTCGTGCGCCGCTTCATCGATCAGGTTACCGAAAAGGCCGTCGGCCAGTCGGTCCTGAAGTCGGTCACGCCCGGCCAGCAGGTCGTCAAGATCGTCAATGACGCGCTGATCGAGATGCTGGGCGGTGATCAGACCGCCGAACTCGATCTGGAAGCGGTTCCGCCCGTCGTCATCATGATGGTCGGTCTGCAGGGTTCGGGTAAGACCACCAGCACCGCCAAGATTGCCCGCCTCCTGAAGGAGAAGCAGGGCAAGAAGGTCCTGATGGCCTCGCTGGACGTCAACCGTCCGGCGGCGCAGGAGCAGCTTCGCGTTCTGGGTGAGCAGGTCGGCGTCGCCACCCTGCCGATCATCACCGGCCAGCAGCCGACCGAGATCGCCACCCGCGCCATGCAGTCCGCGCGCCTTCAGGCCGTGGACGTGCTGATGCTCGACACCGCCGGCCGTCTCCACGTCGACCAGCAGCTCATGGACGAGATGAAGGCGGTTGCCGCCATCTCGAACCCCCGTGAAACGCTGCTTGTGGTCGACTCGCTGACGGGTCAGGACGCGGTCAACGTTGCGCAGTCGTTTTCCGGCGAAGTCGATCTTACCGGCGTCGTGCTCACCCGTATGGACGGTGACGCGCGCGGCGGTGCGGCGCTGTCGATGCGGGCCGTCACCGGCAAGCCGATCAAGTTCGCGGGCACCGGCGAAAAGATGGAGGCCCTTGAGGTCTTCCACCCCAGCCGCGTCGCCAACCGCATCCTTGGCATGGGCGATATCGTCTCGATCGTCGAAAAGGCGGCCGAAGCCGTCAAGATCGAGGATGCCGAAGCGCTGGCCAAGCGCATGGAGCAGGGCAAGTTCGACATGAACGACCTGCGCACCCAGCTCGGCCAGATGCAGAAGATGGGCGGCCTTGGCGCTCTGGCCGGCATGATGCCGGGCATGAAGAAGGCCAAGGCGGCGATGCAACAGTCGGGCATGGATGACCGCGTGCTGCTGCGCATGGATGCGATCATCGGTTCAATGACGCCGAAGGAGCGCGCCAACCCCGCACTGCTCAATGCCAAGCGCAAGATCCGCGTCGCCAACGGTTCGGGTACCAATGTTCAGGACGTCAACAAGCTGCTGAAAATGCACCTGGAGATGTCCAAGGCCATGAAGCAGATCAAGAAGATGGGCGGCCTCAAGGGGCTGGCCGCGATGTTCGGCAAGGGTGGCCTCGATGCTGCCATGCCCGGATTGGGCGGCGGTCTCGGTGGCGGCGCCGGTGGTCTTCCGGGAATGGGCGGTGCGCCCGATCTCAGCAAGTTTCTGAAAAAGTAATTTTTGAAGATTTGAAGGAAAGGTAAAACAATGTCCGTTTCGATCCGTCTGTCGCGCGGTGGCGCGAAGAAGCGTCCTTACTACAAGATCGTCGTCTCCAACTCGCGCGCTCCGCGCGACGGCAAGTATCTTGAGCAGGTCGGCACCTACAACCCGGTCCTCCCCAAGGAAGACGAGAACCGCGTGCGCCTGGTCGAAGACCGCGTGCGTTACTGGCTCGGCGTTGGCGCCCAGCCGACCGACCGCGTTGCTCGCCTGCTCGACAAGGCCGGCATCAAGGAACGCGCCGCCACGGTGAACCCGAACAAGGCTGAGCCGGGCAAGAAGGCCAAGGACCGCGCCGAGGAAAAGGCCGAGAAGCTGCGTGAAGCTGAAGAAGCTGCCGCTGCTGCCAAGGCTGCTGCTGAAGCACCGGCCGAAGCTCCGGCTGAGGAAGCTGCCGCTGAGGAATCGACCGAAGCCTAAGCTTCAGGTTCGAGTCCACAATGGCTGGTCAAGACCGCCCCGTCACGCTTGCTGCCGTTACCGGCGCGCACGGCGTGACGGGCGAGGTTCGCCTCAAGCTGTTCGGTGAAGGCGTGGCGGCGCTCAAGCGTTACCGCGCCTTCAACGATTCCACTCTGACGCTCGCCAAGCTGCGCGACGACGGCAAGGGCGGCGCGATCGCCCGCTTCGAGGAAGTGCCCGATCGCAACGCTGCCGAGAAGCTGCGCGGCACCGCGCTGACCGTTCCGCGCTCGTCGATGCCGGAACTGGCGGAAGGTGAGTATTATCACGCCGACCTGCTGGGGCTGCGCGTGGTATCCGACGCGGGCGAGGAACTCGGCACCTGCATCGCGGTCGAGAATTTCGGCGCCGGCGACGTGATCGAGATCGAGCGTCCGGTGGGCGAGGATGGGAAACGGCGCCGCTTCATGGTGCCGATGACCCCCGCCGCCGTCCCCGAGTGGGATCACGAACGCGTGGTGGTCAACGCCGCCTTCGCGGAAGAATAAAGGAAAGGCCGCCCTCGGGCGGCCTTTCTGCTTTTCGGGCCCTGCAATCAGGCGAGCGCCGCTCTGACGCAGATCTGATTGGCGTGCTGCGGGCAATCCAGCGCGGTTACAAGCGGCGTCACCATGGCCAGGCTCGATCCCGCCAGAATTCCGGCGAGGATCCCGATCCCCGTCAGCCGTGCCCTGCGGGTCAAGGCGGCCTCTTGCGGGGTAGGGCGCTTGTTCTGATCGTCCGGGTCGTTGGGCTGCCGGCCGCGCAAGCTGCTGCCAAGAGCCTTGAACAGCTTGCGTGCGAGACGGTCGAAATCTCCGGAAAACCGGTCATGGCCGGCGTTCCACTGCTGCATGAAGTGTTGATCCTGCATTGTCCGGTTCCTCCATCGGATGACTGGAATCTGCTTGATCGGGCGGCACTTCGCCAACAAAGCCTCTGGCACGGGTCATAAGGCTGGCTTATCGTTGCGCCATGGACCGCCTGCCGCCCCTGACCGCCATCCGCGCCTTCGAGGCTGCGGGCCGCCACGAGAACTTCTCGCGCGCGGCCGAGGAACTGGGAATGACGCAGGCGGCAGTGTCCTACCAGATCCGCCAGCTTGAAGACCGCGTCGGCAAGCCGCTGTTCGTGCGCGAAAAGGGCAGGGTGCACCTGTCCGATGTCGGGCGTCGGCTGCTGCCGGCGCTGACCGGCGCCTTCGCCTCGATGACCGATGCCTTCGCGGCTGTGTGGAGCGAGGACGAGGATGTGCTCTCGCTTAATGCTTCGGTCTCGATCGGTGCGTCGTGGCTGAGCGAGCGGATCGGCCGCTTCCAGCTGCGCCACCCCGATCTGGCGGTACGGATGTCGCTCAGCAACGAGGTCGTCGATCTGGCCACCTCGCCTTACGACGCGGCGATCCGCGTCGGTTACGGCAAGTGGGAGGGGTTGCGCGCCGAATTCCTGTTCCGCCAGCATTTCTCGCCGATCTGCGCGCCGGTGTTCCTCGAAAAGAATCGCGTCGAAAAGCCGGAAGATCTGCTGGCGGTGGAGCGCTTCGCGCCGAACGATCGCTGGTGGGCAGGCTGGTTCGCCGCCAACGGCATCGGCACCCCGCCTCCGCCGCGCGCCGGCATCGTCTTCGACAACCAGCTTCAGGAAGCCACCGCGATGCGCCAGGGCTTCGGTATTGCGCTGATGTCGCCGTTGTTCTGGCGGGCGGATCTGGAAGCGGGCCGCCTCGTGCAGCCTTTCGACACGCTCTACTATCCGGGCCCGGCGCAATGGCTGATCCATTCGGAAAGCCGCGTCGGCGTCCGCAAGATCGAACGCCTGCGCGAATGGCTGCGTGAGGAGATCGCCGCTGACCGTGGTTTCCTGCCCGCCGAAGTGTGGGAACCGCTCTGAAGGACGCAAATCCGGCGCTTTCCCCTTGCCGTAGCCGGCGAATTGGGCTTTGCGCGGGGGCATGACTTTCAATGCCACCGTTCTCACCCTCTACCCGGAGATGTTCCCCGGCACGCTTGGCATCAGCCTTGCGGGCAGGGCGCTGGCGGAGGGGAAGTGGGCCATGAATCCCGTCCACATCCGCGATTTCACCACGGACAAGCACCGCACCGTGGACGATACGCCCGCCGGCGGCGGCGCCGGCATGGTGCTCAAAGTGGACGTTCTGGCCGCCGCGATCGACCATGCCCGCTCGATCAATCCCGACGCGCCGATCATCGCGATGACGCCGCGCGGCAAGCCCATTTCGCAGCAGCGCGTGCGCGAACTGGCGGACGGCCCCGGCGTCACCATCCTCTGCGGCCGCTTCGAAGGTTTCGATGAACGCATCTTCGAAGGCCGTCAGGTGGAAGAGATGTCGGTCGGCGACGCGGTGCTTTCGGGCGGCGAACCCGCGGCAATCCTGCTGTTAGACGCTTGCATTCGGCTGCTTCCCGGCGTAATGGGCGCGGCTTCCAGCGGGACCGAGGAATCGTTCGAGGACGGTCTTCTCGAATACCCGCAATATACCCGACCTACCGAGTGGGAAGGGCGCACGATCCCTGAAGTGCTGCGATCGGGGGATCATGCGAAGATCGCCGCCTGGCGGAAACAACAGGCGGAGGAAGATACACGGTCACGCAGGCCGGACCTTTGGGAACGTCGCAGTGACGTTCGGGGCCAGTCTGCCTCTGGTGCGCGGCGCAAAAACGAGGACTTAGGTTCATGAACCTGATTCAGCAGATCGAGGCCGAGGAAATTGCCAAGGCCGCCAAGGATATCCCGACCTTCCGTCCGGGCGACACCGTCCGCGTCGGCGTGAAGGTTGTCGAAGGCACCCGTACCCGCGTCCAGGCTTACGAGGGCGTGTGCATCGCGCGCTCGAACCGTGGCATGGGTTCGAACTTCACCGTGCGCAAGATGAGCTTCGGTGAAGGCGTTGAGCGCGTATTCCCGCTCTACTCGCCGAACATCGATTCGATCACCGTTGTCCGTCGCGGCGTCGTGCGTCGTGCGAAGCTGTACTACCTGCGTGGTCGTACCGGCAAGCGCGCCCGCATCGCCGAGCGTCGCGTCAACGACACCCAGGCGTAAGTCCGGGAGTGATGCCCGGCTCTTCGCAGCCGGGCAGCTTGAGAGGCGGTTCGATTTTTCGGGCCGCCTTTTTTGTGCCTGTCGGCAATCCGGCTGTCCCTATACGGTAAATGCACCCGTCTGATTTCATGAGGCGAATCATGGAGAGGAAGCGGCGGCACCCGCTTCAAAGGCAGGCGAAAGGCCGTGCAGACGGGGCAGTTCGGAGCATGCGTGCATCGCATTGAATGCATTCAGGCTCCGCAATTGTCGAAAACGTCATCTGAGTGGCGGAAAAACACGATAAACTGCGCATTTTCGCCTTGTTTAGGCTTTGACAGCGTCAGCAAAAACCGCTCAATTCCGTGCCGTTCAGAGGCGAATCCAAATTTTATCCCATCACATCCTGTTTTCACTGAAAGGTTAGGGGGTACCCATAATGAACAAGAACGATCTGATCAGCGCGGTCGCAGACTCGAGCGGCCTCACCCGCAGCGATGCCACCAAGGCCGTCGAAAGCGTTTTCGATGCCATCACCGGCGCGCTGAAGAAGGGCGACGAAGTGCGCCTGGTCGGCTTCGGCACCTTCTCGGTCGCCAAGCGCAAGGCTTCGACCGGTCGCAACCCGCGTACGGGTGAGCCGATGGAAATCAAGGCTTCGGCTCAGCCGAAGTTCAAGGCCGGCAAGGGCCTCAAGGACGCTGTCAACTAAGCAGCATCCGGCAGCCTGTCGACGCCTCGCAGGCTGAAGTAATTACGCCGCGCCAACCTCAAGGTTGGCGCGGCGTTTTGCATTTGGGGAAGGGGGCGCCCGGATGAGCGCCCCGCATGTCGGATCAGGGCTTGAGCTTCACCAGCGCAGTGGGCGCTGCGGGCGTGCGGGCATTGACCTTCCAGGTCAGCGTGCGCCCACCGGGACCGTTTTGCGGACCTTCGTCGGTATTGTTGGCCAGGATTTCGCCATTGGTGATGATGGAGAAGGTGCCATCGGCTTCGCTGGTGCTGTCGGTATCGGCAGCCTCGCTTCCGGCGTCGCTGTTCATTCCTGCCAGCATGGCCCCCATCATGTTGCCTGACGACTGGGACGGCCCGAACGCGGGCGCATCGATACGCACGCTGCCGTCCTGCCGCAGCGAGAGCTGCACGAAGGCATTGGCCATCGGGAAGCCTTCGATGGTGGGGAAGGTGAAGTCGTGGTCCAGCTTGCCGCCGATCGCGAAATCGACGTCGAAGCGGCCGTCACCCTTGTAGACCACGTTGTTCCAGCCGGTTTGGCGGCGCAGCTTGGCGGCCACTTCCTCGCCGGCACGGGGATCGCTGGGATCGATGCCGCCCAGCAGCGCCTTGGCGGCCTGCGCATCGGTCTTCTGCTTGTCCGCGCGGGATTCCTCCCACTTCGACTTCTGTTCGGCGAGTTCGGCCGGCGTGCAGGTGCGCTCGTCGGAGTTGTCGTCGTGGCAGGTCTCGGGCTCGAACGGCGTTTCCTTCGACTTTTGCAGAGGCAGCATCACGATCTCGCCGGTATAGGCGAAATGGAAGCTCCGATCGGTCTTGAGGCTGAGCTGCGAGGTGAATTTGCCGGGCACGAAAATGCAGGCTGCCACCAGCATCGCCATCCCGGCGACGGCGAGGCCTGCAAGCAGGCCTCGCGCAGGGTTGCGCCGTTCGGTCGAAATCATGTCGTTTCCCCTGTCGTCGTCGGATCCCGGATCAGGGGGCCGGGCGTGTGGCTACGGCGTAAAGCGCGATGGCAGCGGCGTTGGAGACGTTGAGGCTCTCCATGGCCTCGTTGATCGGCAGCTTGGCGATCGAATCGCAGTGCTGGACGATATTGTGGCGCATGCCATCACCTTCGGCGCCGAGCACGAGCGCGACCGGACCGGCGGGGAGGGCGTTACCAAGCGTCTCCGTGGCGCTACCCTCGAGCCCGATGCGCCAGTAACCGGCCTCGGCGATCTCTTCGAGCGCGCGGGCGAGGTTCACCACGCGTACCCACGGCAGGATTTCAAGGGCACCCGAGGCGCTCTTGGCCAGCGTGCCCGATTCGGGCGGCGCGTGCCGGTCCTGCGTGACGATGGCGCAGGCATTGAGCGCGGCGGCCGAGCGCATGATGGCGCCGACGTTGTGCGGATCGGTAACCTGGTCGAGCACGACGACCGGCCGCGCCGGATCACCGTCGAGCACATCGTCGATATAGATGTCCTCAAGCGGCTCGCATTCGAGGACGAGGCCCTGATGGGGGGCGTCGCGCGCGACGAGTCGGGCCAGATCGGCAGGCTGTGCCCATTCGACCGGGAAATCGGCCGGCAATTCACCGTCGAGAGATTCGACTCCCTCGCGAGTTGCCCACAGCTTTCTATGTTGGCGATTCGGGTTCTTGAGAGCTGCTTCGACCGCATGACGGCCCCAGAGGCGCACCATGCCGGAACTTGCGCGACCGCTGCCACGCCCGTTCTTCATACGGCCGGCGCGGCCGCGCAGCGCTTTTGCGGGCCGTTCGCCGTCCCGGTCGCTACGATTGCTCATGAAAATGTCCTTTACGAAAAAATCTGTCCCGCTCCTGCCAGCACCCCCATTGACAGGCAAGGCTCGGTTCTACATAGGCGCCCTCCTCGGCAGCGAGGCTCTGGTTTCAGAGCTTCAACACAGCGGGTTCCTCTCCCTAGGGAAAGGTCTTCCGCCGCCAGCGATCTGGTGTGGACAGGTGGCCGAGTGGTTAAAGGCAGCAGACTGTAAATCTGCCCGTGCAAGCGTACGCTGGTTCGAATCCAGCCCTGTCCACCACCAGCTTCCTTCATCAAGGAATTCCCTTCGGGGACCCCCGGACATCTCGATCGCTACTCTCTCAGAGTACATCCGCCCGCGTGCAGGGAACAGACTCTGCCGCGGTACGCTTGGCAGGCGTTATATGCGGCCGGGGATGTACTCGGGCTCCCGCCATTGCGGGAGCGACGCACTCTCACTAGAGGAATGCCATGCCCGGAGATATTCTCGATAATCAGGGACGCGGCGAAGCGTCCTGGAACTGGCCCTCGATTCATCCCGAGGGTCGCAAGTTTGGCGCCATTGCGGCCGTCGTCGCGCTTGTGGCGTGGCTGCTCGTCGGCCCGTGGGTCGGTTGGCCGCTGGCGGTGCTGACGCTGTGCGTGCTGGCTTTCTTCCGCGATCCCGTCCGCGTGACGCCGCAGGACGACCGATTCGTCGTGGCGCCTGCCGATGGCCTCGTGACGCTGATCGGCAAGGTCTCGCCGCCGCGCGAACTGACGGTTGAGGACGGCAGCGGATCGCAGCCGATGTCGACCGAGCCGGTGACGCGCATCTCGATTTTCATGAGCGTGTTCGACGTGCACATCAATCGTGCGCCGATCGGCGGCACCGTGCGCCGGGTGATCTACATCCCTGGCAAGTTCATGAATGCCGACCTCGACAAGGCGAGCGAAGAGAACGAGCGCCAGCACTTGCTGATCGAGCGCGGTGATGGTCAGCGCATCTGCTTCACGCAGATTGCCGGCCTCGTTGCCCGCCGTATCGTTCCTTTCGTGAAGCCGGGTGACATCATCGCTGCCGGCCAGCGCATCGGCCTGATCCGGTTCGGCAGCCGCGTGGATGTCTATCTTCCCGCCGGCACCGAACCCAAGGTTCTGATGGGCCAGCGCATTGTTGCGGGTGAGACCGTGCTTGCCGAAATCGGCGCGGCCCCGGTGATCGAAGGCATTTCGCAGTGACCGAGGAGCCCGGTGAATTCATGGCGGCGCGCCAGCATCCGCGTCGCCGCCTTGCCGCCGGGCTCTCGATGCGGGCCTTCGTGCCCAATGCGATTACTGCCGCCGCGCTCTGCTCGGGCCTGACCGGTATTCGCTTTGCCATCGGCGGCGATTACGAGCGTGCGGTACAGGCGGTGATTCTCGCCGGACTGCTCGACGGGATCGATGGCCGCGCGGCGCGCATGCTCAAGGCGCAGACGCGCTTTGGGGCCGAACTCGACAGTCTTGCCGATTCGATCTCGTTCGGCGTTGCACCGGCGCTGATCGTCTATCTCTGGACGCTGCATCAGCTTCCCAGCCTGGGCTGGATTGCCGCGCTCGCTTTCGCGATCTGCTGCGTTCTGCGCCTCGCGCGTTTCAATTCGCGCATGGACATGCTCGATCAGCCGCACAAGCAGGCGGGTTTCCTGACGGGCGTTCCGGCGCCGCTTGGCGCCGGGCTCGGCTTTCTGCCGCTCTATCTGTGGATCGCCAGCGGCGTGCCCATCTTCGCCAACCCCATTGTGGTGGGCGTGTGGATGGTCCTGATGGCGTTCATGATGATTTCCAACCTGCCGACGCTCAGCTGGTCGCGGATGCGTCCGCCGTCGAGCCTGCGTCTTGGCGTGATCGCGCTGGTCGGTCTGACTGTCGCGGCGCTGCTGACTGAGCCTTGGTGGACGCTGGCAGTCATCACCATCGTTTATCTTGCGCTGATTCCCATCGGGATCAGGACGTACTTCAAGGTCAGGCGGCAAGCTCCCCGCTCGGCCATTCCAGTCCGGGGCGCTGTGTCGTCCACGAGCGAGGACGTACCGCACGATCCCGCCTGAGTGCGGACAATGCCGGAACCGGCACGCGTACCACCATCGCCCAATTGATCGCCAGCGTTTCCGGGCAGGCTGCCAGTCGGGCCCGAAGCGAGAGCGCTTCGTGCCCATAGCGGCGGAGCGTCGCCAGCATCGCATGGAGCGATGCCGCTGCGGCGAGGGCGAAGAGGCAGGCGGCAAATGCAGTCATGTCCAATCCTTTCGAGCCATCTGCGCCGGTGCCGATGAGGCGGGTCCGGCTGTGGATGTCTTGTGGAAAACCGACTCGTGTTCTATCAATGTTCCGTTGATGCATTTGTTCTCTTTTTGTTCATCCCCTGTCAAGGCGAAAATATTCGGGCCCGGAAATGCTTGGAATTCCCTGATTTTTGAGTGGCCTCGTTCGGCGTGGACGCGAATGGAGCGTTCCGGGCTCGCGATTCGGAATCGAGAACGGGCGCCTTGGCGCGAACGATCACGCGGTGGGTGAGGCGGGCTTTTACGAACTCTCGCCGCAGTCTGGCGATGGCGGGCAGGGCTGCGCGCAGAGTGGCTGCGATGGTGGCGCCTGCGAGCAAGGCGCCAAGCATGAAGAGCGAATGTCCGGCGATGGAGACAATCTCTATAGGGGTGAGATCCATGAACCGATTTCCTCGCACGCGCTTCGCTCCGGCGAAGCCGCCTCCCGTGCGGGCAAAATCCTTTTGCAGCAGGGCTGTTCGGGAATCGCGGTTCCCGTAAGCGGATCGTCTGCCGGGATGGCTCTGTGGAAAAGCTGTGGGAACACGGTGGTTTCCCGGGGGATATGAAATCTGCGGCGGTCCGGGGCGGCGCTGCGCCGGGCGGGAAGCGCGGCTCCTGCGCGATTGGGGCTGGATTTTGCCGACGAACCGGACTAAGGGCGGCCCCGCCTGAAGCAGGGGACCGAATTCGCGGTTCTCTCGCGACTCGGGCAATCCACATGGAAAGCGCACATACCGGTGCTTCGCGGCCAGAGCCTTATGGTTCCCCGCCTGGTTCCAGCTTTCCAGAGGCTCAAACCGGAAGGAATTATCTTATGGCGGCACCTGTCGTCACCATGCAGCAGCTCATCGAAGCCGGCGCCCACTTCGGCCACCAGACCCACCGCTGGAACCCGCGGATGAAGCCGTACATCTTCGGCGCCCGCAACGGCATCCACATCATCGACCTGTCGCAGACCGTGCCCCTGATGGCCCGCGCTCTCGAATTCGTGCAGGCAACTGTCCAGGCCGGTGGCAAGGTTCTCTTCGTCGGCACCAAGCGCCAGGCTCAGGAGCCGATCGCTCAGGCTGCCCGCGCTTGCGGCCAGCACTACGTCAACCACCGCTGGCTGGGCGGCATGCTCACCAACTGGAAGACCATCTCGGGTTCGATCAAGCGCTTCAAGGCTCTTGAAGAGCAGCTTTCGGGTGACACCGCCGGTCTCACCAAGAAGGAAGTTCTCCAGCTGACGCGCGAGCGCGACAAGCTTGAGCTTTCGCTCGGCGGTATCCGCGACATGGGCGGCATTCCGGACGTGATGTTCGTGATCGACGCCAACAAGGAAGCGCTGGCCATCAAGGAAGCCAACGTCCTTGGCATCCCCGTCATCGCCGTGCTCGACACCAACGTCGACCCGCAGGGCATCTCGTTCCCGATCCCGGGCAACGACGACGCCAGCCGCGCCGTGCGTCTGTACTGCGAGGCCGTTGCCCAGGCAGCGACCAAGGGTGGCCGTGACGCGCTCGTGAACAGCGGTGCCGACATCGGCGCCATGGACGAGCCGGTTGCCGAAGAGGCTATCGAGGCCTGATAGGTCCGGCGACGACTTTTTCGTCATGGAATTGTCGCGCGCCGGGTCCAATGGGCCTGGCGCGCATCCATTTTAAGGGCCGAGAACCGGTCCGACCCAAACAAGAGGATTTGAGCGATGGCTTACACCGCCGCTGACGTGAAGAACCTGCGCGAGCGCACTGGCGCCGGCATGATGGACTGCAAGAAGGCTCTGGATGAGACCGGTGGCGATATCGAAGCCGCTGTGGACGCTCTGCGCGCCAAGGGTCTGGCCGCTGCCGCCAAGAAGTCGAGCCGCACCGCGGCTGAAGGCCTCGTCGGCGTGACCGTGACCGGCACCAAGGGCGTTGCCGTCGAAGTCAACTCGGAAACCGACTTCGTCGCCAAGAACGACCAGTTCCAGGACTTCGTCCGCAAGACCACCGAAGTCGCCCTCGGCGTTGCCGGTGACGACGTGGAAGCGCTCAAGGCTGCTGCCTACCCGGGCGGCGGCACCGTTGGCGACGCGCTGACCAACAACGTCGCGACCATCGGCGAGAACCAGCAGGTTCGCCGCATGAAGACCGTCGAAGTGGCCCAGGGCCTCGTCGTTCCCTACATGCACAACGCTGCCGCGCCGAACCTCGGCAAGATCGGCGTGCTCGTGGCGCTCGAATCGGAAGCTCCGGCTGCCGCTCTCGAAGCCCTTGGCAAGCAGATCGCGATGCACATCGCCGCTGCCTTCCCGCTGGCCCTGACCGCTGACGACCTCGACGCCGACCTGATCGCTCGCGAGCGCAAGATCGCCGAAGAAAAGGCCGCCGAATCGGGCAAGCCCGAAGCCGTGCAGGCCAAGATGGTCGATGGCGCGATTGCCAAGTACGCCAAGGAAAACGCACTGCTCTCGCAGGTCTTCGTCATGGACAACAAGACCCCGATCCAGCAGGTCGTTGACCAGGCCGGCAAGGAAGCCGGTGCCAAGATCGTGCTGAAGGACTATGTCCGCTTCCAGCTCGGCGAAGGCATCGAGAAGGAAGTTTCGGACTTCGCCGCCGAAGTGGCTGCCGCTGTCGCCGGCTGATCCTTCGCGGATACCGAGATAAGAAAAGGGCCGGGGAGCTTTGGCTTCCCGGCCCTTTTTCTTTGCGTGCGTGCCGCGTCAGTAGGCGGCGGTAAAGCGCGCGCGGCTGTGCCGGTGGGCTTCCAGTTCATCGATCATGGCCACGGCGTAGTCGGCGAAGCTGATCTTGCTCTCGCCGGCGTCGTCGGTGATGAGCTGGTCGGTGCCGGGGTGGTAGCTTCCCGTGCGCGGGCCTTCGAAGATCAGGGCTGCGGGTGAGAAGAAGGTCCAGTCCACATCCTTGGTCTGACGCAGCACATCGAGGAAGGCGATGCCGCCCATTGCTGCGCCCTTCCAGGCTTCGGGAAATTCGGGATCGTCGATCACCCGCACGCCCGGCGCTACTTCGAGGCTGGCAGCACCGCCGGTGACCAGCAGGCGCGGTACCCCGGCCTTGCGGACAGCGGCAAGCAAGGTTTCGGCGGTAACATCGAAGTGCAGGGCGCTGATTACGGCGTCGTTGCCCGCGATGACGGCGGCGAGGGCATCGGAATCGGACGCGTCAGCGGCCTTGGCCGTCACGCCGTCAATCGCGGGAATCTTTTCCGGATTGCGGGCGATGGCGAGCATCTGATGTCCGCGCCGCGCGGCTTCCCGGGCGATTTCCGATCCGGCGCGGCCGCTGGCGCCAAGGACTGCAATCTTCATAGCGATTCTCCATGTGGTATCCAATGGTGACCAGGTGTGCTATCGAATGCACCTATGCAAGAAGGCACCTTGATCGCACCGGGTTACCCCGAGGGAACCGCAGCTCCCGAATCTCGTGCGCCGGATGTCTACGCGGCCAACTGTCCGACGCGGCAATTGCTCGATCGCGTGGCGGACAAGTGGAGCGTGCTGATCCTTACCACGCTTGGTCATGGCGAGATGCGTTTCAATGCGCTGAAGCGGCGGATCGACGGAATTTCGCAGAAGATGCTGAGCCAGACCTTGCGCTCGCTGGAGCGCGACGGGTTGGTGCTCCGCCATGTCGTGCCGACCGTGCCGGTGACGGTCGGCTATGCGATCAGTCCGCTGGGCCGGGAATTGCTGGATGCCCTGCAAGCGATGATAGACTGGGCTGAATTGCGGATGGCTGTGGTGGCCGAGGCGCAGCAGGCATACGACTTGCGCGAGCGTGCTTTGAGCGGGGCGTGGAATTAGCGGTATTTTTCCCGCGCTGGCCGGACAGAGGCCTTGCTGCGTCGATCCGCGCTCATCCACAGTCTCGCCCCTTGGCAATTTCCGCGCGCGCTCCTAAAGCCGGGGCCATCCAGCCCCCGAGGAGAAGTGCGGCCATGAGTTCCCCCTACAAACGCGTCCTTCTCAAATTGTCGGGCGAAGTTCTGATGGGGAACCAGCAGTACGGGATCGATTCCGATTTCGTCGCCGAACTCGCCAAGGAAGTGAAGGCGGCCAAAGAGACCGGCCTTGAGATCTGCCTCGTCATCGGTGGCGGCAATATCTTCCGCGGCATGGCCGGTGCCGCGCGCGGAATGGACCGTGCGCAGGCCGATTACATGGGCATGCTGGCCACCGTCATGAACGCGCTCGCCATGCAGAACGCGCTTGAGCAGCTTGGCGTGCATACGCGCGTGCAGTCGGCCCTGCAGATGGATCAGGTCTGCGAGCCGGTGATCCGCCGCCGCGCCGAGCGCCATCTTGAGAAGGGCCGCGTGGTAATCTTCGCCGCCGGCGTTGGCGCGCCCTACTTCACCACCGATTCGGGCGCCGCGCTGCGCGCTGCCGAGATGCAGTGCGACGCGCTGCTCAAGGGCACCAGCGTGGACGGTGTCTACGACAGCGATCCGAAGAAGAACCCGGACGCCAAGCGTTACGAAACCGTCGATTACGACACTGTTCTTGCAGACAATCTGCAAGTGATGGACGCATCCGCCGTTGCGCTCTGCCGCGATAACAATATTCCGATTGTCGTGTTCTCGATCCGCGAGAAGGGCAACCTTGCCACTGTTCTCGCCGGTGGCGGAACCAAGACGATCGTCCAGAAAGGAGCCTGACCCATGGCCAAGTACGACAAGGCGGACCTCGAACGCCGCATGAAGGGCGCGATCGACGCGCTCAAGCACGACCTTTCGGGTCTGCGCACCGGCCGCGCCAATACCGCGCTGCTCGAGCCGATCATGGTCACCGTCTATGGCGCCAACACGCCGATCACGCAGGTCGCGACGATCTCCGCTCCCGAGCCGCGCATGCTTTCGGTGCAGGTGTGGGACAAGTCGAACATCGGTCCCGTCGAAAAGGCGATCCGTTCGGCGGGTCTCGGCCTCAACCCGATCAATGACGGCAATACGCTGCGCTTGCCGATTCCGGATCTGACCGAAGAGCGCCGCAAGGAACTCGCCAAGCTCGCCAGCTCTTACGCGGAGAAGGCCCGTGTCGCCGTGCGCAACGTGCGCCGCGACGGCATCGAGAACCTGAAGGCCGACGAGAAGAAGAAGGAAATTTCGGAAGACGAGCGCAAGCGCAGCGAAACCGAAGTCCAGAAGCTGACCGACGACATCATCAAGCAGCTTGATGAGGAATTCGGCCGCAAGGAGAAGGAAATCCTCGGTAAGTGAGGCCTTTGGGCCTCTCCGGGAGAAATGTCTGATGGCGAAGAGTGAGCCCGCGAAAAGTGGCCCCGCTGTGGCGCGCCATGTTGCTATCATCATGGATGGCAACGGGCGCTGGGCGAAGAAGCGCCACCTGCCGCGCGCGCTGGGCCACCAGCGCGGCGTGGAGGCGGTGCGCCGCGTCGTGCGCGGTGCGCGCGAGCTGGGGCTGGAAGCGCTGACGCTCTACGCCTTCTCCACCGAGAACTGGCGCCGGCCGGAGGAAGAGGTCTCTGACCTCATGAGCCTGATGAAGCGCTTCATCCTTTCTGACCTCGACGAGTTCGCAGCGGCCGGGGTTCGGCTGAAAATTATCGGCGATTACAAGGCCTTCAAGCCCGATGTTGTCGAGCTGGTCGAAGGCGCCGTAGCGCGCACGGCGGCCAATACCGGCACCACGCTGGCAGTCGCGCTCAATTACGGTTCGCAGGACGAGATCGCCCGCGCCGCCACCAAGGCGGCCGAAAAGGGTCCGATCACGCCCGAGACCATCGCCGCCGAACTCGATACTGCCGATCTTCCACCGCTCGACCTGCTGATCCGCACGTCGGGCGAAGTGCGCCTCTCGAACTTCCTGCTGTGGCAGGCGGCCTATGCCGAGATGCTCTTTACCGACGTGCTTTGGCCGGACTTCTCGGTCGATCACCTGCGTGAGGCGCTTGAGGAATTCGCGAACAGGGAGCGACGCTATGGCGGACGCTGATCCGGTAAGGAAGAAGTCCGACCTGGGCGCGCGGACGGTTTCCGCCGTGGTCATGCTGGCTGTTGCCGGCGCCGCGCTGTGGCTGGGCGGATCGGTCTGGACGGCCTTCGTCTGCGTAATCGCGCTGGGCGTGCTGTGGGAATGGGTCAAGCTGTCGCGAGCGGCGATGACCGATCCGATGCACCGCGGTCTGATGAACTTCGCGGGCATGTTCTATATCGGCGTGGGGGCAGCCATGCTGCTGTTCCTGCGCAATCCCGCTTTCAGTCTGGCGCCGCTGCTGACCGTGCTGCTTACAGTGATCGGTGTCGATATCGGCGCCTATTTCACCGGACGCGCGCTGGGCGGCCCGAAGATTGCACCTGCGATCAGCCCATCGAAGACATGGTCCGGCCTGCTGGGCGGTGTGCTGGGGGCAACGCTGGTGCTCTTCGGTGCAGCGCGGTTCTGGCAGGAGGGCATGATCTCGATACTGGCGCAGGGCAATGCGGCCGATGGTCTTTCCTGCTTCGGCTCGCAGCCGTGCTGGTATCTGACGGCCAGTCCCGTGGCGCTGTTCGCTTCGTGCCTGATGACGGGGCTTTTCGTCGCCGTCTGTGCGCAGGCGGGTGACTTCTTCGAGAGCTGGCTGAAACGCCGTGCGGGCGTCAAGGATTCGGGCAACTTCATTCCCGGCCACGGCGGTTTCTTCGACCGTGCGGACGGCCTGCTTGCAGTGCTGTTCCTGCTTGCACTCATGATCCTGTTCCAGCCGAGGTAAGGGGTCCCATGACCGTTCAGCGCTCCATCTGCATTCTTGGCGCCACCGGCTCCGTCGGGGCGTCGACGCTGGACCTCGTGCGGCGGAATCCGGCGGACTGGCGCGTCACTGTGCTGACTGCTCATTCCAACGTCGACGAACTGGCGAAACTGGCGCGCGAATTCGCCGTCGACCTTGCAGTCATTGCCGACGAGGCGCGCCTCCCGGCACTGCGCGAGGCGCTTGGCGGGACCGGCATCGCGGCGGCCGGAGGACGACAGGCGCTTGTCGAGGCAGCCGGGCGAGGTGCCGACATGACCGTTGCTGCCATCGTCGGCTGCGCCGGTCTGGCGCCGACCATGGCCGCCATCGAGCAGGGCGGTGCGATCGCTCTGGCGAACAAGGAAGCGCTGGTCTCGGCCGGCGGCGTGATGATGGCGGCGGTCGCTCGGCACGGCGCCACGCTGCTGCCGATTGATTCCGAACACAATGCGATTTTCCAGTGCCTCCAGGGCAACGATATCGCTCACGTCCGATCGATCACGCTGACGGCCAGCGGCGGCCCGTTCCGCGAATGGAGCTGGGAGCAGCTTCAGGCCGCGACGCCCGCGCAGGCGGTGAAGCACCCCAATTGGGACATGGGCGCCAAGATCAGCGTCGATTCGGCAACCATGTTCAACAAGGGCCTCGAACTGATCGAGGCGCACCATTTGTTCCCCATCGGGCTCGACCGGCTGCGGATCGTGGTGCACCCGCAATCGATCGTCCATTCGATGGTTGAGTACCGCGACGGTTCGACGCTGGCGCAGCTCGGGCCTTCCGACATGCGCGTGCCGATTGCCGCCGCCTTGGCGTGGCCCGCGCGCATGGACACGCCTTGCGATCCGCTGGACCTCGCCGCGATAGGCGAGCTAACCTTCCGTAAGCCCGACGAAACACGCTTTCCCGCAACGCGCCTTGCGCGGGCGGCGGCTGAGGCGGGCGGCGCGATTCCCGCCGTGCTCAATGCCGCCAACGAAGTCGCCGTGGCGGCTTTTCTCGCCGGTCAGATCCCGTTCACCCGCATTGCCGAACATGTCGAGGACGTGCTGGGCGCCTACGCGCCACCGGCCCCGACCAGCCTTGACGACGTGCTGGCTGTTGACGCCGAGGCCCGCGCAAGGGCAAGCATGGTGGCGGGACCCGCGTAAACCGGAATTGGTGGCAATGCGGCGTGGGCCCGATGGAGTGTGCCTGACTTGACCGGATCGCCCAATCTGTTGACGACGATCTTCGCTTTCCTGCTGTTGCTGGGCCCGCTGGTGTTGATCCACGAGCTTGGCCACTATCTTGTCGGCCGCCTTTTCGGCGTGAAGGCCAATGCCTTCTCGATCGGCTTCGGCAAGGAGATTGCCGGGTGGACCGACCGGCGCGGCACGCGCTGGAAGCTTTCGATGCTGCCGCTTGGCGGCTACGTCCAGTTCGCCGGGGACATGAACCCCGCATCGGCGCCGAGTGCGGCCGAAGACGGCCTCTCGCCCGAGGAGCGCGCGCAGACTTTCCACGTCAAGCCGCTGTGGCAGCGCGCCTTGATCGTCTTTGCCGGTCCGCTGACCAATTTCCTGCTCTGCGTGCTGATTCTGGCGGCGTTCGCCTGGTTCAACGGCAAGCTGGTCGCCGATCCCGACGTGGCCGGATTCTCCCAGCACTCGGCCGCGCAGGCGGCGGGGCTTGAAGTTGGCGACCGCATTCTTGCGATCAACGGGGCGAAGATCGGCAATGTCGCCGATATCGACCAGCACACATCGTTCTATCCCGGCAAGACCGTGCAAGTGACGGTGCGCCGGGACGGTCAGGAACTGACGCTTCCCACAAAGCTGGCCGCGGTCGAACTCAGCGACGAATTCGGCAACAAGGCCACGCTCGGCGATCTGGGAATCGACTTTGCGGCGCCGCTGGTGAGCGGCTTCTACGGCGATTCGCCGGCGCGCGCGGCCGGAATGGAAGTGGGCGATCGCATTGTCGCCGTCGGCGATGTCGGCGTTACCAGCTTCCGGCAGGTTCAGGACGTCATTGTGGCCATCCCGGGCAAGCAGACTACGGTTACCGTGATGCGTCGCGGCGTCGCGCATGTGCTACCGCTCACCGTGGCAAGCCAGTCTGTGACCGACGCCAAGGGGCAGAGTCACACGATCGGACGGATCGGTGTCCAATCCGGCGTAGGCCGGCTTGAGAAGGTTGGCGCGGTTGAGGCGCTGGGCCTCGGTGTCGATCGCAGCTTCATGATCGTGGGCAACATGATCACCGGAATCCGCCAGATCATCACCGGCGATCGCTCGATGCGGGAACTGGGCGGACCCATCAAGATGGCCAAGTATTCGGGCGAGCAGTTCAGCCTCGGATGGGGCTCGTTCGTGTTCTTCGCCGGCATGATTTCGATTAACTTGGCATTCATCAATCTCCTGCCAATTCCGGGGCTGGACGGCGGGCATCTGGCTTTCTACGCGGCTGAACTGGTCCGTCGCAAGCCACTGGACGTACGCAGTCAGGAATGGGCGATACGCACCGGGGTGGCTTTTGTGCTGGCCTTGATGCTGTTCGTCACGGTCAACGATCTGGCGTCCCTTCCGATTTTCGGGGGATAGCCTGAAGGAATCTTCTCTCGATCACACTTCTGTCGGGATTGGCTGCTTGATTGGACGTCATCCATCGGGCAGACGGGCGCGATTGCCTGCCGGGGAGGTAGGTAGCCTGGCGGATCGATCTCTGAGCCTCGCGTAAGCGGATACAGGAATTTGCTTGAATGATGGGATGGGAAATGGGTCGCAGCATTGATGCTCGCCGTGCGCCGCAGCTAGCCGCAATGCTTCTGGGGACCACGATCCTTGCTGGCGTGCCCGCTGTAGCTTTCGCGCAGAATGTGGCTCCCGCGGCAACGCCGGCCGTTGCCGCTCCGGCTGCGCCGGAACCGGTGGGTGAGACGATCCAGACGATCCAGGTGGTCGGCGCGGAACGTCTGGAACCGCAGACGGTGCTTTCGTACATCCAGCTGCGCGTAGGACAGGCTTACACCAAGGCCGCCGCCGACGCCGCGCTGAAGGATCTCTACGCGACCGAACTGTTCGCCGACGCGCAGATCACCAACGAAGGCGGCACCGTGACCATCACGGTCAAGGAAAACCCCGTCGTCAACCGCATCATCCTTGAGGGCAACAAGCGCATCAAGGACGACAAGATCCTGCCGGAGATCAAGGTCGCGCCGCGCCAGATCTTTACGCGCTCGAAGATCCGCGCCGACGTTGCCCGCATCATCGAACTCTACAAGCGCCAGGGCCGTTACGCCGCGACGGTCGAGCCGAAGATGGTCATGCTCGACCAGAACCGCGTCGACATCGTCTTCGAGATCACCGAGGGCGACAAGTCCAAGGTCCGCCAGATCAACATCCTCGGCAACGAGCAGTTCTCCGATGGCGAACTGCGTGCGCAGATGGTGACCAAGCAGGCGCGCTTCAGCCGCCTGTTCAGCTCGAACACCACCTACGATCCCGATCGCATGGCGTTCGACCAGCAGAAGATGCGCCAGTTCTATCTGACGCAGGGCTATGCCGACTTCCGCGTGGTTTCGGCCGTGGCCGAACTGACGCCGGACAAGAAGGACTTCATCATCACGTACGTGGTAGAGGAAGGAAAGCGTTACAAGTTCGGCGACGTGAAGGTCGAAAGCCAGCTGCGCGACTTCGATGGCGACAAGCTGGCGAAGACGCTCGCGATCCACAAGGGCGACTGGTACAACGCCAAGCTGGTCGAAGACACCATCGACGGGCTGAACGACACTGCCGGTGCCTTCGGCTATGCTTTTGCCGACGTGCGCCCGCAGTACGATCGCGACAAGGACAACCTCACCATGGGGCTGACCTTCGTGATCCAGGAAGCGCCGCGCGTCTATGTCGAGCGCATCGACATCAACGGCAACACGCTGACGCAGGACAAGGTCGTCCGCCGCGAGTTCCGCATTGCCGAGGGTGACGCGTTCAACTCGCTTCAGGTCAAGCGTTCGACCAACCGCATCAAGTCGCTCGGATACTTCCAGGAGAAGTTCGAGGTCGAGCAGAAGCCCGGCAGTGCCGACGACCGCATCGTCCTCGAAGCCAACGTCGAGGAAAAGCCGACCGGTCAGCTCCAGCTTTCGGCCGGTTTCTCAAGCCTTGAACGCTTCATCTTCCAGGCATCGATCCAGCAGCGCAACTTCCGTGGTCGCGGCCAGACGGTAGGCCTTTCGGGCAGCTACTCGTCGTATTCGAAGTCGGTCGAAGCGAACTTCGTTGAGCCTTACCTGTTCAACAAGAACGTTTCGCTGGGCGTCGATGTCTATCGCCGCGACTATAACAGCTTCAATCTCGTCGATTCGAACCGCAACACGAATTACCAGCAGTCCACCACGGGCTTCCAGGTCCGTGCCGGTGTTCCGCTGACCGAGTATCTGACGGCGATTGCGCGTTATACGCTCAACTACGATGACGTTTCGGTCGACAAGGCGACATACTATTCGAACCGCGTCGATCCCAATGTCTATCAGTGCGACCCGCTCTATGCAGGCCTGTACTTGTGCGATGCGCTCGGCAAGCGTCTGAGCTCCATCGTCGGCGGATCGATTATCTACGATACGCTCGACAACCGTATACGTGCGACGCGTGGTGTGACCGCTGCAATCAATCTGGATATCGCGGGTCTTGGCGGCGATGTGAAGTATGCGCGTCTGCGTGCCAATGCTGCCAAATACTGGCCGCTGGGCAAGGGCTTCATCTTCTCGCTCTCGGGCGAGGGCGGTATCATCAAGGGTTGGGGCGGCAACGATGTTCGTCTGACCGACCGTTTCTACCTGGGTGAACCGCAGATCCGCGGCTTCGGTATCCGCGGCGTCGGTCCGCGTATCGTGCGTCAGTACTTCACGGTCGATGCGGACGGCAACAAGACCAATTCGACCAAGAACGACGACGCGCTGGGCGGCAACTATTACTACATGAGCCGCGCCGAGCTGGAGATTCCGCTGGGATCGGGCGCGCGTGAAATGGGCCTTCGTCCGTCGATCTTCGTCGATGCCGGTGCAGTTTGGGGTGTGAAGAAGCCCGAAACGACCGACTGTAGTGCTGGGTGCACCTTGAGCACCGCGACCGACAAGACCTACTTCACGGAAACTTTCCTCGGCGATTCGTGGAATCCACGCGTGGCCATCGGTTTCGGTGTGAACTGGAACTCGCCCTTCGGGCCGTTCCGCATCGATATTTCCAAGGTCCTCCTCAAGGAGGAGGGCGATGATACCAAGACCTTCACTTTCAACGTGGGAACGCAATTCTGATGACCAAGATTCTCAAGTCCGCCGCAGTGGCCTCGGGCCTGGCTCTTGCCACTCTCGTCACGCCCGCTTTCGCACAGGCCGTTCCGGCCTCGAAGGTCGCGGTTGTCGACCTCGACCGCATTGCGAAGGAATGCAACGCCTGCAAGACCGCGAACCAGACCCTTCAGGGTCAGATTCAGGCCTTCGAAGCGCGTCGCAACCAGCTTTCGACCCAGCTTCAGCCTGAAGCGCAGTCGCTGGAAGCTGCCGTGAAGGCGCTGGCGGGCAAGCAGCCCGACGCCGCGCTGCAGGGCCGCATCCAGGCCTACCAGCAGAAGGAACAGCAGGCCGGCCAGGAACTGCAGGGCCAGCAGGTTCAGATCCAGCGCAACCAGGCCTTCGTCGGCCAGCAGATCCAGCAGCAGCTGCAGGGTCTCTACAAGCCGGCGATGACCAAGCGCGGCGCCAACGTGCTTGTCGAAGTCGGCCAGACGCTCGCTTACGATCCGTCGCTCGACATCACCACCGACGTGCTCACCGCCCTCAATGGCGCGCTGACCACGATCAACACCACCGCTCCTGCCGCACCGCAGCAGCAGGCGGCTCCCACGGGCCGCTGAGAGCAGGGCGGGACCGGGCGATGAGCGAGTCGACTGAATTCGTGTACGACACCGCGAAGATCCTGGCGGCACTGCCGCATCGTTACCCGATGCTGCTGGTTGACCGTGTGGTCTCGTTCGATGAGAACGAGATCCACGCGGTCAAGGCCGTGAGCTTCAACGAGGACTTCTTCCAGGGGCACTTCCCTGGCCGTCCGATCATGCCCGGCGTCCTCCAGATCGAGGCGCTGGCGCAGGCGGCGGGCATCCTTGCCATTGAATCGCTGGGTTTGGCCGGTAGCGGCAAGCTCGTCTATTTCATGGCGATCGAGGAAGCGAAGTTCCGCAACCCGGTGACGCCCGGCAACCTTCTCGATCTGCGCGCCGGCTTCGTCCAGAAGCGTTCGCGCGTCTGCAAGTTCTGGGGCAAGGCGGCGATAGGCGATAAGGTGACCTGCGAGGTCAACTTCACCGCCATGATCGCGGATGCCTGACAGAGAAAGGGAAGGGTGCGAGCCTTTCCCTTGACTCTTGCATTTTCGGGACTGCCCGTGTAAGGGCGCCGCTTTCCCAAGCAGGCCGGTCGGAACCGGCCATATGCGAAGAGAGATACGACATGAAGGCCGATACGCATCCCGACTACCACCTGATCACCGTCCAGATGACCGACGGCACCACCTTCCAGACCCGCTCGACCTGGGGCAAGGAAGGCGACACGCTGGTTCTCGACATCGATCCGACGTCGCACCCGGCCTGGACCGGCGGCAAGGCGCAGCTGCAGGACGGTGGCCGCGTTGCCCAGTTCAACAAGCGTTTCGGCGGCCTCTCGCTCAAGAAGAACTGAGCGCGAAGCAAGCTTCACAAACACGAAGAAGGCGGTCCTTGCGGGCCGCCTTTTTTGTTTGTCGCGATAGGAAGCTGCTTGGCAAAGCCGTGCGTGGTCAGCCCGCGATATCCATCAATTCGTGCCATTCGCGGGCGTCGGAAGGAACGGCATGGAGGAATTCCATGCCCGCGCTGTCGCCGCGCACCCAGCGCACGACGGCCTTGAGTGTCGCGCCTTGGCCTATGCGGATGCTTACGAAGGCGCCCTGACGCAGCCACACGGCCTCGCCCGAAATGCAGCAGCCGTGGAGCGAGACGTCCGCGAGCACGACGCCTGCCTGTTCGCCGCGCGAGGATTCGACGCTTGCGGAATAGCGGGTCGCATGCCGCTGTTCGCGGCGACGTTCATCCCCGGCGGACGTCGAACGGGATATCGGTGCGCTCGAATAGAGTCTGGCGAGGGGGGCATTCATGCAATTGCGTCCTTGGCGACCGATTTTCTGCCAGCCGTTGTGACAGGTGATCGTTAACTTCGGGTCATCAGCACACCTGCGCATGCCCCTTCCTGCACCGGCAGCGTTCCGACAATTGCCTTTCCGGCGCCGGTGCTTAGTCTGCGCCGCATCGGCATCCGGCCGGGAAGAGGGCCCGCGCGGGCTCGTAGCGGAGAATCGCCATGTACCGTTCGTCACGTCTTTCCATTGCCCTTGGCATCGCAGCGCTCGCCGCCGGCCCGGCAATGGCCGCGAATACGAGCCCGCCCGCTGCCGCCTCGCTCAAGGCCGATGTGATCGGGATCGACGGCAAGGCGCTGGGCACCGTCACTGTCGAGCAGACGCCGACCGGCGTGCTGGTCATTACCGATATTCAGGGGCTGCCGGCGGGCGAGCACGGCTTCCATTTCCATGAGAAGGGTCTGTGCGATCCGGCCCAGAAGTTCACCACGGCGGGCGGTCACTTCACGGCCGGCGATCCGGTGCATGGCCTCATGTCCATGGGCGGGCCTCACGGCGGCGATATGCCGAACCAGCACGTCGGCGCTGATGGAGTGTTGAAGACGCAGGTGCTCAACACCGGGGTGACGATCACGCCCGGACCGAAGTCGATCGTCGATGCCGACGGCACGGCGCTGGTGATCCACGCGGACCCTGACGACTACACCAGCCAACCGGCAGGCAATGCAGGCAGCCGAATCGCCTGTGCGGTGCTCAGCGCGCCGAAATGATGGGAAGGGGAGGGCTCTCTCCCTCCCTTCCGTCCTATCCCCAGGGGCGCTCGCGGTACCACTGGGTAATGACGTACTTGAGCCCCTTGCGGACCTTCATGGCGTGGTGGAGCGTGGCGGCATTGAGGCTGCCGTCGGCGCGGCGGTTGTTCCAGGCCACAAGCTTGCCGCGCTCGGGCTGGATCAGCTTATCGATCACCTTGAAACGGGTCGCGCCGCCGGCGTCGACCGGGTTGAGGTAGACCATGAAAGTCCATGTCCGCTGGCCCGGTATGGCGCAGTACTTGTCGTAATCGGCGTTGTTCGGCTCGAAGTAGTCGGTGTGCGCCTTGAACTCCTGACCCACTTCGTAACGCTGGCCCTGAATGGGTTCCGCATGCGTGAGATCGATGCCCGAGATGCCCGCCAGTTTGGCGGCCAGCGCCGCAACGGCAGGCAGCTGCGGATCGAGGTCGCATGTCGAACTGGTGCGGAACACGTCGTCGCCATTATAGTTGGCGATCGTGGAGGGCCGGTGCTGCGCCTCGATCATCGCCACCAGTTCGTCGCACTCGGTCGGTGAAAGGAATTGGCGCTTCACGAAGAGGTCGAGGCGCGATGACGGAAAGCGCTGCATGCCCGGAAGGGCAAGCAGGATGTCGGGAGATGATTCGCCGGGGGCCTTCATGAGAGGGACCTTAGCCACGGTCTCGCAGCGGGAAAATCGCCGGAGTTGCGTCGCGATCCGATTTTTTGCCCGTGTCTTTTCATTTTTGCTTTGCAAGGTGAGACAGCTTGTGCAAAGGGCGCGCTCCGCACCGGATGCTGCTAAGGCGATCCGGACAGCGGTTCGGAAGTCTGGCCTCAAGCCTTGCTTCCTGTGGCGATCGTAGCTCAGTTGGTTAGAGCGCCGGTTTGTGGTACCGGAGGTCGTGGGTTCGAACCCCATCGATCGCCCCATTTTTCAAAAACCACGTGCAGGTCTGAATTCCTCCCGGCGATGATCCGGTCGAGACGCCATCAGGCGGGTGATAAGCCTTGTCCTGCGATCAAGGCCACTTGCTCCTTTTTACACGCACGATAGAAGCGCGGCTAAGATGCACGGCTTCGCCAATCCCGCCCGGTTCCTGCGTATCGCTCGTTGGCTGATGCCACTGTGCATGGGCGCGGGAATCGCGATCGCCACGGCTGCGCTGGGATGGGGCCTGTTCTTCGCGCCGGCTGAACGCTTGCAGGGCGAAACCGTGCGCATCGTCTACCTTCACGTGCCATCCGCCTGGCTTGGCATGGCGGGCTGGATGGGCATCGCTGCCGCCAGCTTCACCGAGCTGGTCTGGCGCCACCCGCTGGCGGGAATTGCCGCGCGGGCCTGTGCGGTGCCGGGCGCGGTGTTCACGGCCGTGTGCCTTGTCACCGGATCTCTCTGGGGCCGTCCGGCCTGGGGCACCTGGTGGGTGTGGGACGGGCGACTGACCTCGATGCTGGTGCTGCTGTTCCTCTATTTCGGCTGGATGGCGCTCTCACAGGCTAGCGAAGCTGCGGACGGCGGGCAGAACAAGGCACCGGCGATCTTCGGCCTTGTCGGCGCGGTGAACATTCCAATCATCCACTATTCGGTGATCTGGTGGCAGAGCCAGCATCAGGCGCCCTCGATCACCATGGGCAAGTCCGCCATGGCCGGGGCCTTCCTCTACCCGCTGCTCTTCGCGATGCTGGGCTTCACGCTGCTGTTTGCGGGCGTGGTGCTGGCGCGCATGCGCGCGATCCTCGCCCATCAGCAGGCCGAGGCGCGGCTGCGCCGTAAAGCGCTTTCCGAAGGATACTGAACGATGCGCGAGGCAATGGACCCCTGGACCTTCGTGGTCGCTGCCTATGCCGTGGGCATGGGCGCGGCGGCCGCGATGGTCGCCTGGTCGCTGCTGACCATGAGGCGCGCCGAGAAACGCCGTGACGAGGCAAGGAAACGCTGAGCATGGCCGGGGGGACGGGAATCAAGGCCAAGCATCAGCGGCTCGTGCTGCTCGTTATCGCGCTGGTGGTGCTGGTCGCCGCCGCGCTTCTGGCCGCATGGGCCCTTCGCAATCAGGCCAGCTATTTCTACGTGCCGAGCGAGATCGTCGCCAATCCACCCGAGCAAGGCCGCGGCGTCCGCTTGGGCGGCGTGGTTCAGCGCGGTTCGCTGCGGACCGAGGCTGATGGCGTGACCATCGCTTTCGTCGTCAGTGACGGCAAGGCGCGCGTGCCGGTGGTGTTCAAGGGCATCGTTCCGTCGCTTTTCGTTGAAGGATCGGGCGTGGTCGCCGAAGGACACATGGGCGCGGACGGTACGTTCGTGGCCGACAACCTCCTTGCCAAGCATGACGAAAACTACGTCCCGCGCGAAATGCAGAACATGACGCGCGATCAGGCTCGGCAAGTCATGCAGGACACGAAATGATCGCCGAACTCGGACTTGCCGCGCTCTGGCTTGCCGCCGCGCTGGCCGGGCTGCAACTGGTGGCCGGAGCGCTGGCGCTCAGCGCGCGGGGCGCTTCGCTCGCCGGAATCGTACGCCCCGTGGCGGTGGTGCAGGGACTGCTGGCGCTCATCGCTTTCCTGAGCCTCGTCTACCTGTTCGCGGTCACCGACCTGTCGGTGAAGCTGGTGGCGATGAATTCGCACTCATTGAAGCCGCTGATTTTCCGCGTGGCCGGGACATGGGGCAACCACGAAGGCTCGATGCTGCTCTGGGTGACGATCATGGGGCTCGCAGGCGGCCTTGTCGCGCTGATCGAGCGGCGCCTGCCGGAGCCGACCATGCTGGCGACGCTGGCCGGGCAGGCATTCGTCAGCCTTGGCTTCTATGCGTTCCTGCTGATCGCCTCGAACCCGTTCGAACGGCTCTGGCCGGTGCCGCAGGAGGGCAATGGGCTCAATCCGCTGTTGCAGGACCTTGGTCTCGCGTTCCATCCGCCCACGCTCTACCTCGGCTATGTCGGGCTTTCGATCGCCTTCAGTTTTGCCGTGGGCGCGCTGGTCACGCGTGAAGTCGGCCCGGCTTTCGCCAAGGCCATGCGGCCCTGGGTGCTGGGCGCATGGATCTTCCTGACCATCGGCATCACCGCCGGGTCCTACTGGGCTTATTACGAGCTTGGCTGGGGCGGTTGGTGGTTCTGGGATCCGGTCGAGAATGCCTCGCTGATGCCCTGGCTGGCGGCGACCGCGCTGTTGCATTCGTGCAGCGTGCTGGCAGCGCGTAACGCGTTGCGGGCATGGACGGTCATGCTCGGCGTGGTGGCCTTCTCGATGTCGATGATCGGCACCTTCCTCGTGCGGTCGGGTATTCTCACCAGCGTTCACGCCTTCGCGGTCGATCCGGAGCGCGGCACGTTCATCCTTGCACTGCTCGCCATCAATATCGGCGGCGCGCTGACGCTGTTCGGCCTGCGCGCCCGGACCGTGACCGAGGGCGAACGCTTCGCCGTTACCAGCCGTGAAGGCGCGCTGGTGTTCAACAATGTGATGCTCTCGGCGATCCTCGGCATCGTGCTGTTCGGCACGCTCTACCCGCTGCTGGCCGAATCGATGGGCGCCAAGGTCTCGGTCGGGCCGCCGTACTTCACACCGATGAGCGCGCTTTTCGCAGTGCCGATGCTGGTGGTGCTGGCGGTCGGCCCGCTGCTGCGCTGGCGGCGCGACAAGTTCTCGCGCATCGGCAAGATGATGGTGATCCCGGCGATGCTGGTGGTCGCGGGCGTCCTGCTCACCGTCATGCTGGGCGGCGTGCCGCTGATGCCGACGATTGGGCTGGCGCTGGCCCTTGGCCTCGTCTGGGCGAGCGTATTGCCGCTCAAGGGCCGTAACCTCCTGCGCACGCCGCTGCCGGTCTGGGGCATGGTGACGGCGCACCTCGGCATTGCCGTCGCGCTGCTCGGCATGAGCTGCGAGAGTGCCTTCTCTGTCGAGAAGCTGGTCGCGATCCGGGTGGGCGAGACGACCGAAGTGGGGCCCTGGCAGATCAAGCTCGATGCGGTCGAGCCTGTGGCGGGTCCCAACTGGACCGCGCTGGAGGCACGCCTGTTGGTGCGTTACGGCGACGATGGCCGTGTCGTCGAACTCGGCCCGCAATCGCGCAGTTTCTGGGCTCCACCGCAGCAGACCAGCGAATCGGCACTGCTGACGCGCTGGAACGGCCAGCTCTATACCGTGCTCGGCGGCGAGGCGGACGCCAAGGATGGCCGCAGCCGCTGGCAGCTTCGCTTGTGGTGGAAGCCTTTCGTCACGCTGATCTGGCTGGGCGGCCTGATGATCGCGCTGGGCGGCGCGCTGGCGCTGGTGGGCCGCGTCGCCAGCGACCTGCGCCGCATCATCGCGCGGGACAAGATCGAATACCGCCGCGAACGGCAGGGACGGGCAGGGAAGTACTCGTGAGCACCGATTCGACTCCCGAACCCGTGCGCAAGGCGCCCCGCTGGGCGATCTGGCTGCCGCTGGCGCTGTTCTTCGCCTTCGTGGTGCTGGTTTCCGTGCAGCTTCGCAATCCGGCCGATACCAATGTTGCCAGCACGCTGATCGGCAAGCCGATGCCCGCCTTCGACTTGCCGCCCGCTTTGCCGGGCCGTCCGGGGCTGAACAGTGCGGCGATTACCGACGGCAAGCCGCATCTCGTCAACATTTTCGCCTCGTGGTGCGTGCCCTGCGGTGTCGAGGCACCGCAGCTTGCCGCGCTCGCCCGGGCGGGCGTTCCCATCGAGGGTATTTCGGTGCGTGACCGGACCGAGGATCTTCAGGTCTTCCTGAAGACCAACGGCGATCCCTACCAGAGCATCGGAGCCGATGATGACGGCAAAGTGCAGCTTGCGCTCGGCTCCTCCGGCGTGCCCGAGACTTACGTGATCGATGGCAAGGGCGTGATCCGCTACCAGCATATCGGTGAGATTCGTGAGGATCAGGTGCCGATGATCCTCGGGAAGCTGCAGGAGGCCGCGCAGTGAGGGCGATTCTCGCCGCGTGTCTGGCCATGCTCGGCCTCTGGGCTTTGGCACCTGCGCTGGCGCAGGAAGAACAGTCCACCGCGCCCTATGCCTATCGCCAGCTCGACGATCCGGCCAAGGAGCAGAAGGCCGAAGCGCTGATGGAGACGCTGCGCTGCCTTCAGTGTCAGGGCCAGTCGATTGCCGATTCGGATGCACCGATCGCCGGTTCCATGCGCAGCCTCGTGCGTGAGCGCATTGCGGCGGGCGAGGACCCTGAGGCGATTCGTGCGTGGCTGGTCGAGCGTTACGGCGACTATGTGAGCTACGCACCGCGTGTGACCGCGCTGACATGGCCGCTTTTCGCCGTGCCGCTGGCGCTGCTGGCACTGGCCGCCTTGCTGCTGCGCGGACGTTTCCGTCGGGGAGGACAGGCATGACCTGGGTTTTCGTCATCCTGCTGGCGGTCGCCGCCTTCCTGCTTGTTGTCTTTGTGTTCAAAGCACCCCGTGGCGGCCGTGAGGCGATTGCTGCGGCGCTGGCGCTGGGCATTGCCGGCTATGCCGCGCAGGGCACGCCCGCCCAGCCCGGCGCGCCCAAGGACGGTGCAGAAGGGCGCTCGGGGGATATGGGCGCGTTCTTCGCAGAGGCGCGCGCCACGTTCAGTTCCAGCGGCTTGCCGCCGAGCGATCGCTGGGTGGTGATCGCCGACGGGCTGGCCCGCCACGGTGAATATGGCGATGCCGCCGAAGTGCTGCGCGGGGCGATCGGCAACGATCCGCCGGGGCCGCCGGCGAATGATCCCGACACGCGCGAACGCCGCTCGGAAGCGTGGCTTTCGCTGGGCAACGCGCTGGTCGCCCATGCCGAGGGGCAGCTTACTCCGGCCTCGCTCTACGCCTATCGCCGGGCCGGGCAGGCCGATCCCGATGCTGCCGGGCCGCCGTTCTTCCTCGGCCTTGCGCTGGCGCAGTCCGGTCGCCTTGGCGAAGGCCGTGCGATGTGGGCAGACTTGCTGGCCCGGGCTCCGAAGGAGGCCAAATGGCGTCCCGTACTGGAACAGCAACTGATCCGGCTCGACGCGTTTATCGCCGCGCAGAACGGTTCTCCGGCCCGTCCGCCGGTCGGCGCCGCCGATTCCGCGTCGGCACCGTCGCCACGGTGAACGACCCGCTAAGTATCGTTGCTTGGCTCCGGGCATGCTGCTAACGGCGGGCCCTTGTCGCGACGTGAAATCATGATCCGACAAGGCCATTACGGGGCGCTGCAATGAGTGATGCAAGTTCGGATACCGCTGACGTCCCGACAGTGATCGATCCGGCTACGGGCCGGAGAACACCGGTCGGCGGACATGGTTCCGGCAATCTCTCCAAGCTGGCGCTCGGCGCGGTCGGGGTCGTTTTCGGCGACATCGGTACCAGCCCGATCTATGCTTTTCGCGAAACTTTCGTCGGCCCGCATCCGCTGGCGATCGACGAACTCCACATCCTCGGCGTCGTCAGCCTGATCTTCTGGTCGATGACGCTGGTCGTCTCGGTCCAGTACGTTGGCATCCTGATGCGGGCGGACAACAAGGGGCAGGGCGGCAGCCTCGCACTCGTTGCGCTGATCTCGGGCGCGATCCGCAAGTCGCGCTACGGTCCGCTGGTGGTCCTGCTGGGGGTCTTCGCGACATCGCTGTTCTACGGCGATTCGATGATTACGCCGGCGGTTTCGGTGCTTTCTGCGGTCGAGGGTCTCACGGTCGTCGAATCGCGCCTGTCGCCGCTCGTTCTGCCGATTGCGCTGGTTCTGCTGGTCGCGCTGTTCGTGATCCAGAAGAGCGGCACGGCCAAAGTCGGCGCGCTGTTTGCGCCGGTGATGGTGGTCTATTTCACGGTGCTGGCCGTGCTCGGGGTCTACCACCTCGTGCAGATGCCCCACGTGCTGGTGGCGCTGAACCCGTGGTACGCGATCCAGTTCTTCCTGACCGACAAGATGCTCGGCTTCCTGGCGCTCGGCTCGGTCGTGCTGGCCGTGACCGGCGCGGAGGCACTCTATTCGGACATGGGCCACTTCGGACGCGGCCCTCTGCGTCTTTCGTGGTTCGGGTTCGTGATGCCGTGCCTGCTGATCAACTATTTCGGCCAGGCGGCGATGATCCTTGGCCTCAACGACGCGGCTGCGGCCGAGGCGATGGAGAATCCGTTCTTCCACCTCGCGCCTGAGAACCTGCGCCTGCCGTTGGTGATTCTGGCGACCTGCGCCACGTTCATTGCCAGCCAGGCCGTGATTTCCGGCGCGTTCTCGATCACCCATCAGGCGATGCAGCTGGGCTTCATCCCGCGCCTTTCGACCCGCCACACCAGCGAGCACGAAGTCGGCCAGATCTATATCCCCTTCGTCAACTGGGCGCTGATGACCGGCGTGATCGTGCTGGTTCTGGTATTCCAGAACTCGTCGAACCTCGCTTCGGCCTACGGTATCGCGGTGACCGGGGCGATGCTGATCGACACCTGCCTGATGACCGTGCTGCTGATCGTGATCTGGCGCTGGAAGCTGTGGCAGGCGATTCCGGTGATCGTCACCTTCTTCGTGGTCGACGGCGCCTATTTCGCGGCCAATGCCACCAAGATCAAGGACGGCGGCTGGTTCCCGCTGATGATCGGCGGCATCGCCTTCACCCTGCTGACGACGTGGAACAAGGGTCGCCGCCTCATGCGCGAGCGCATGACGGAAGCCGCTCTGCCGCTCAATGTCTTCGCCAAGAGCGCGCACGGCTCGGCCGCGCGCGTGCCAGGCACGGCGATCTTCATGGCCTCCACCAATGCGGGCGTGCCTTCCGCGCTGCTCCACAACATCAAGCACAACAAGGTGTTGCATGAACGCGTGGTTGTGCTGACCGTCGAAGTGCAGGACGTGCCCTACGTGGAGCCGGCCGAGCGCTATTCGATGACCGATCTGGGGCAGGGTTTCTACCGCATGACGCTGCGCTACGGCTTCATGGAGGAGACCGACGTGCCTGCCGCTCTGGCCCACTACGAGGTCTGCGGCGGCCCATTCGAGATGATGAAGACCAGCTTCTTCCTCTCCCGCCAGACGCTGGTTCCCTCGGCCAAGCCGGGCATGGCAATCTGGCGCGAGAAGCTGTTCGCGTGGATGATGCGCAATGCCGCCAGCGCCATGGAGTTCTTCCGCCTGCCAACCAACCGCGTGGTCGAACTGGGCAGCCAGCTCGAGATCTGAGTCGCCGCCAAAGCCGAACGGTTCGACATTGTCCTGTCTTTCTGGCGTGTTAGCTTGCCGCTGATACGATTGGAGAGGCAGGCATGGCGGTTCGGGGTTGGTTGTCGTCTGCGCTGGTGTTGAGCCTGGCCGGGGCCACCTCGTTGGCTCAGGCGACGCCTCTCGCGCCGGTAATCGACGCATCCTCCGGTTCCAGACGCATTTTGGTGACCTGGATGCCTGGTCCGGTCCGTTGCGAAGGCGGTGTGACAGTGACGGGCGGTGCCATGCGCAGGCCGCTGAACGATCTGGCCTGGGGAGAGCGTGTCACCCCGCCTTCCGCTCCGTCTCCAGTGACCCTGCAATTCGACATCGATTCGGCGGGACGCGCGGTTTCGATCAAGGACAAGCACGCGCTCGGAGATTTCGGCCCGGCGCTTGCCGCCAGCAAATTCCCGGCCACGGCGCGGCAGGGCTGCTCGATCACGTATATGGCCAGCGCGCAGCCCGTGGCTTCCGCGTCCGTCGCCGATCTCGTTTCCTACACGATCTCGCCGATCGTCGGAGCGCTACCGCCAGAGGGCTGGGCGCGTATCCGGCTGGAGGGAACCTGCGGGCAATTGCCGCGACCACAGCCGCTGCTTCGGGCATTTCCCGATTTCCGGCATATCGCCGGAGCACCGGGTGTGAAGGACTGGGCCGCTATCGCATATGACACCAATGCCGAGGGCAAGCCGATCCACGTCCGTCTGTTTCAGAGCAACGGGAATGCGGCGCTTGAGGATGCGGCGGTCAAGGCGATAAGCGATTCGCGCTTTTCGGGCGGGGCAAGGACGGGGTGCACGTATCCTTACTGGCGGATGCCGGAGCAGTTGGCTGCACCTGCCATGCCTGACAAGTCCGCTTCCCTCGTATCCGGGACGGCATGCCCGGCGGACCGGAAGTGGGCAACGCCGCCGGTCAAACGATATCCCGGAGCCTATAGCCGCCGCCGGATCGAGGGGTGGGCGATCGTTCGCTACGATATCGCGCCTTGGGGGGTGGTGGGCAACGTAACCGTGCTGGCCGCGCAACCATCGGAGCAGTTCGGCGATGAGGCCGCCCGGAACCTTGAGACAGCGAAATTCGAGCCTTCGCCGCAAGGTGCCAGCGGTTGTGTCGAGCGGATGAAATTCGTGATGCCGGTTGACGGCGGCGCCGACGACCTTGCCGATTTCTCCGCGGATTAGCGGGCCGCACAAGCATCGGCTGTCACGGAAAAATCCCGGCTGCCCCGCAGCCGGGTTCGATGCCGCTCAATCGTGCGGTGGGTTCTCGATCAGCTCTTCCTTCGCGTCCTGACCCATGCCGTGCTTCAGGACCATCGGAAGCTGCGAGAAGGTGAACACGAAGGACAGCACGGTGAAGCCCCAGATCTTGGCCTGAAGCCATGCATTGAAGCTCACGGTGTAGACCAGCAGGGTGTTGAGAGCGGCAAGGAACAGGAAGAACCATGCCCAGTTGCGCGAAAGCTTGAACCAACCTTCCTCGTCCAGCCCCTCGAAGGCGGACTGGAGCAGGTACTTGAGCATAGGTTTGCCCTGCCACAGGCCGTAGAACAGCATGCCCGCGAACATCAGGTAGACGGCGGTGGGCTTGATCTGGATCCAGAAGGCGTCGTGGAACACCACGGTCAGCGCGCCGAAGCCCAGAACCAGCACCGTCGTCAGCCAGAGCATCGGCGAGACGTGGCCAAGCCGCCACTTGGAGATCCCTAGCGCGAAGACGGTCGCCACCATGAAGGCGACGGTGCCCTTGATCACGGCCGTAACGGTTGCCAGCGGCCCGGCGTCCCCCGGCGGCGAGAAGTGCTCGTAGGCGAGGAAGAAGACGAGCAGCGGCCCGAAATCGACGACAAGGTTTACCCAGCTCGACTTCGGCTTTGCGGGAGCCTGTGTTTCAGTGTTCATCACGCGATCCCCGCAATGACGCGGGCCAGCAGGTCCGGGTTGAAGGGACGAAGGTCGTCGATCTTCTCGCCCACGCCGATGGCGTGGATGGGCAGCCTATACTGTTCGGCTGCAGCTACCAGCACGCCGCCGCGCGCGGTGCCGTCCAGCTTGGTCATGATGAGGCCGGAAACGCCCGCCACTTCCTTGAAGATCTCGATCTGCGAGAGCGCGTTCTGGCCGTTGGTGGCATCGAGCACCAGCACCACATCATGCGGCGCCTCGGGATTGAGGCGGCCGAGCACGCGGCGGATCTTGGCCAGTTCGTCCATCAGCTCGCGCTTGTTCTGAAGGCGGCCGGCGGTGTCGACGATCAGGGCGTCGATGCCCTGTTCGGTGGCGGCCTTGACCGCGTCAAACACGATCGAGGCCGGGTCGCCGCCTTCGGGGCCCTTGATGACGGGAATGCCCAAACGATCCGCCCAGACGCCGAGCTGGCCGATGGCAGCCGCACGGAACGTGTCACCAGCGGCAAGCATGACGGAATAGTCCTGCTCCTGGAACAGATGGGCCAGCTTGGCGATCGTGGTGGTCTTGCCCGACCCATTCACGCCGATCACGAGGATCACTTGCGGGCGCGGGAAGGCCACCACGTCCAGCGGCTTGGCGACCGGGCGCAGTATTTCCGCGATCTCGCGCGCTACCACTTCCATGATCGCGCGCTCGTCGGCATCGCGCTCGAAGCGTTCATCGGCAAGGCGCGCGCGAATGCGGGCCGCTGCACGCGGGCCGAGGTCCGACATGATGAGCGCGTCCTCAATGTCGTCGAGCTGCGCATCGTCCAGCGTGGTCTTGCCGACGATGCCGGACAGGTTCTCGGTCAGGCGCTCGGTGGTCTTGCGGAAGCCTCCGAAGAGGCGGTCGGACCAGTCGCGTTCAGCCTGCTGGCCGTCGGTACTCATGCTTCCAATATTCCTTCGACTACCCTTGCGGGCGTGACGCGGACCAGCGTGCCGGCCGGGGTAGACTCGGGCACGCGGACTTTCGCGTAGTTCTGCGCATGGCCGGTGCCGCCTCTTTCGGCAAGCACCGATAGCGGCTGGCCGACGAGCCCGGCAAGCCACCGGGCACGCGTGCCGGCAATTGTTTCGCGTAGCTGTGCGGCGCGGCGGCGGATCGTGTCGCCATCAATCTGGGGCATCCGCGCGGCGGGCGTACCCGGGCGCGGAGAGTAGGGGAAGACGTGGCCGTGGACCACGTCCAGTTCCTCGATGATCGAAAGGTTGGCCGCATGGGCGCCCTCGCTCTCGGTCGGGAAACCGGCGATGAGGTCGGCACCGATGGCGATGTCCGGGCGACGGCCCTTGAGGCCGGTCGCCAACCGCACGGCATCGGCGCGGCTGTGGCGACGCTTCATGCGCTTGAGGACCAGGTCGTCGCCATGCTGGAGCGAGAGGTGGACATGCGGCATGACACGCGCCTCGCCGCAGAGCAGCTCAAACAGTGCCTCGTCCACTTCCGCCCCGTCGATGGATGAGAGGCGCAGGCGGGGCAGGCCGGGGAAGCGGGCGAGGATCGCCTCGCACAACGTGCCGAGACGGGGTGAACCGTCCAGATCGCCGCCCCACGATGTGAGATCGACGCCGGTGAGAACGATTTCCTGCACGCCGCGCGCGGTGTGGACTACGATGTCCTCCAGCACTTCGGCAACCGTGCGCGAGCGGCTGGGGCCGCGTCCTTGCGGGATCACGCAGAACGTGCAGGCGTGGTCGCAGCCGTTCTGCACTTGCACGAAGCCGCGCGTATAGGCGCGCTCTTCGCGTGGTTTCGGCGCGGGTGGCACGTTCCAGGCGCGCGGGTCGAGCTTGGCGGTATTGGCGACGATCCCGTCGACCTCGGGCATCGCGGCGAGCATCGCGCGCTCGACTTCGGCGGCACAGCCGGTGACGATCAGGCGGGCCTCAGGCCGGGCCTTGCGAGCGCGCCGGATCGCCTGCCGGGTCTGGCGCACGGCTTCGGCCGTGACGGCACAGGAATTGACGACGACAAGGTCTTCTGCGCCGCCCAGCAGGCCGCGCAGTGTTTCGCTTTCGGAGATATTGAGGCGGCAGCCGAGTGAGTGGACTTCGAGGGTCAAGCTTCGACCTTGCCCGGGATGACGCCATAGTCGGCCAGATCGAACGAACCACGGAACGATTCGGTCGCCGGGCCGGTCATCACGATCTCGTCGTCCTCACGCCATTCGATCACCAGCGGGCCGCCGGGGAGGGTGACGGTGACCTTGCGGTCGACCAGCCCGCGCCGCATCGCGCCCACGGCGGTTGCACAGGCGCCGGTGCCGCAGGCACGGGTCAGACCGGCCCCGCGCTCCCAGACGCGCAGGGTGATCGCATCGCGCGCGGTGACGGCGGCGACGTTGACGTTGATGCGTTCGGGGAACAGCGGGTCGTTCTCGACCAGCGGGCCAAGGCGGGCCATGTCGATCTTGTAGGGATCCTCGACGAAGAAGATCGCGTGCGGATTGCCGACATTGACAGCGATGGGCGCGACCAGTTCCTCCCAGGCGACAGGCATCTTGTATGTGTCCATCGCGTAGCCGAGCGGGATCTCCTGCCAGCCGAAGCGCGGCTTGCCCATCTCGACCGAGATACCGTTGTCGGTGGGGGTGGTCGATACCATGCCGCCCAGCGTTTCGATGCGGGCAGGGCGGCCGTTGAGCAGGCCCACCGCCCGTGTGGCGTTGCCGCAGGCTTCGACCTCGCTGCCGTCGGCATTGAAGATGCGCATGCGGAAATCGCCCCTGTCGGAGGGGGCGAGCACGATCAACTGGTCGCAGCCGATGCCGGTGTGACGGTCAGCCAGCGCGGCCGCGAGCGTCGTGTCGACCGGCGGGAGCGCGCCCGTCCGGCCATCCAGCACGACGAAATCGTTGCCGAGTCCGTGCATCTTGGTGAATTCGATCCGCATGGGCGCGATGTATGCGCTCCGCGCGTCGAGGTCCAGTGGGATGCGGATGGGGGATAGCGCTCAGCAACCTGGAGCACCGTACGCCAGCTCGGACTTTAAGCCTCGTCGTCCCCGCGAAGGCGGGGCCCCCGCTTGTTCTTGCGAGGTCGGCAGAAGGAAGCGGGCCCCCCGCCTGCGCGGGGGCGACGGGACTTATAGAGTGTCGCGTTCGATGACGATTTGGTTTTACCCGAGGCCTGCCTTGTGCGCGCCGGGCTCCTGGCTTGCAGGCATGCCAAGCCCCTGCGTCACCGAAAGCATCTCCTGTGCCACTTCGCTGTTGGCGACAAGGCCGATCCTGCCCAGCCACTCGGCCAGTTCGCCAGCCGGGCGCGGGCGGCCGTAAAGATAGCCCTGACCTTTGATCTTGTCGTACTTGAGCAGCTGTTCCAGCACGTCGCCGGTCTCGATCCCCTCGGCGGTGATCGGCAGGTCCATGCCCTTGCCGAGCATGGCGATGGCGTGGACGATGGCGGCGCTGTCCTTGTTCTCGGCAATGCTGGAGACGAACGAGCGGTCGATCTTGATCCGGTCGAACGGCAGGCTGCGCAGCTGCGCAAGCGAGCTGTAGCCGGTGCCGAAATCGTCCAGGCTGATCGTGATGCCCTGGTTCTTGAGGCTGGTGATCAGCGAGCGAACTTGCGCCATGTTCTGGTGCAGGCACGATTCGGTGATCTCGATCTCCAGCCGGTGCGGCGGGAAATTGGCGGCCAGCAGGATCTTGAGCAGCTTCTGGGCGAACCACGGATCGCGCAGCTGGAGCGGTGAGATGTTCACCGCCAGCGTCAGCGCCGGATCCCAGGCCTTGGCATCTTCAAGGGCCTGGGTGATCACGCTTTCCGAAAGCTCGGCAATGACGCCGATTTCCTCTGCAATCGGGATGAAGATATCGGGTGAGACGATGCCGAATTGGGGCGAATCCCAGCGGGCGAGCATCTCGAAACCGGTCAGTCCGCCGGTCTGGAGGTCGATCTGCTGTTCGTAGAACGGCACGAATTCGCCGCGCGCAACGCCCTTGCGGATGCCGTATTCCAGCTCGTTGCGGAAGCGCATCTCGTCGGCCATCGGCGCTTCGAACCAGAAGTAGCTGTTCCGGCCCTGACGCTTGGAATGGTACATCGCGATGTCGGCCATTTCGAGCAGCGCGCGGGCATCGGGCGGCGTGCCGCCCTTGGCGTGGCTGTCGCTGCGGGCGAGGCCGATCGAGGCCGTGACCTCGATGCTGATGGTGTTGATCGTCGCGCTTTGGGCGATGGCTTCCACGAGTGAGGCGGCGATGCCGTCGATCCGGTCAGGACGGCCGCGATCGAATTCGACCGCAACCGCGAACTCGTCGCCGCCGATGCGGCTGACCAGCGATTGCGAGGGCAGGCAGGCGGTGATGCGCTTGGCGCATTCCTGAAGCAGCCGGTCGCCAGTGTTGTGGCCGTTGAAATCGTTGACCTGCTTGAAGTTGTCGAGGTCGATCATGATCAGCGTGACGGCGCGGTCGTTGCTCGCGGCGGCGTCGTGGATCATCATGTTGACCGCGTCGTTGAAGCTGCGGCGATTGAGGAAGCCCGTCAGCGGATCGGTCTCGGCAAGGCGGCGGGCCTGATGCTCGGCCTTCTTGCGCAGCTGGATTTCCTCGCAGAGCTGGCGATAGCGGCTCCAGCCGAAGATGATGATCGCGACGTTCAGCAGGAAGGCGTTGAGGATGAAGTTGTCCGGCCCGGGGCCGTGCCCGAGCAGAGACCGGACCACGTCCGGGCCGACTTCGCTGCCGGTGGCGATGAAAAGAAGAATCGCGGCGGTGACGATGCCAAGCGCAATGATGTCGATCTGGCGGTCGCCATCGAATTCATCGCCGGAATTCTCCGACTGTGCGACCAAAGCAATCTTCACGGGATAAGTCCCCCCAGAACGGCAACCCTTGAGTGGGAAATAGACGGGGGGGCTGAAATTTTGGTTAAGTTTTTCAACCCGGCGCGATCAGACTAAAGTCTTAAAGACTGTCGCGCCGGGTTCGGAATTTCGCAAAAACGTGCGTACAATCAGGCCTTGAGGCCGATTTCGCGCAGACGTTCCTGAAGATAGTCGTCGGCGGTGATGCTCTCCGGGTAGCGATCCGGGTTTTCCGCCGAGATGCACTGTTCCAGCGTCCTGAACGGGAAGTCGCTGCGAAGATGCAGGAAGAACGGCATCGAATAGCGGCTGTGGGCAGCGCGCTCGCCTTCCGGATTGCGCACGCGGTGCGTGGTCGAGGGCAGGACGTGGTTGGTCAGGCGTTGCAGCATGTCGCCGATGTTGACGACCACGGCGCCTTCCGGCGGGGCGACCGTCAGCCATTCACCGTTCTTGCCGAGCAGTTCGAGCCCGGCTTCCTGCGCGCCGAGCAGCAGGGTGATGAGGTTGATATCCTCATGAGCGCCGGCGCGGATGGCGCCGCCGGCACCTTCGCCGACGGGCGGGTAATGCAGCAGGCGCATGACCGAATTGCCGTCCTCGATGGCCGGATCGAACCAGCGCGCGTGGAGGCCGAGATCGACCGCGATGGCGGAAAGGATCTCGGCGCCCGCCTTGTCGAACTGGGCGTAGAGTTCGGTGAAGGTTTCCTTGAAGCCTTCGATCTCGCTGGGCCAGACATTGGGCGGCATCGAGGCGGCGAGCGGGGAACCGGCGGGCAGGTCGCGGCCGACGTGCCAGAATTCCTTGAGGTCTTTCTCGGTCGCGCCCTTGGCGACCTCGGTGCGGAACGGCGTGTAGCCGCGCGCGCCGCCCTGACCGGCGATGAAGTACTGGCGTTTTACCGCGTCGGGCAGGGCGAAGAATTGCGCGGTGAGTTCCCAGGCGTGGTCGATCAGGGCCTGATCGATGCCGTGGTCGCGGACCATGGCGAAGCCGAAGGTACGGAAGCTCTCGCCGATGCGTGCGGCGAACTCGGCGCGGTCGGATTCGAGGCTGAGGACGGGGATCTGGGCAAGGTTCATCGTGGTCTTCCAAACAAAATCGGGCAAACAGGATCGGGGGCGGTGGCCCGGCGGCCCTGGAATGGACGCCGAATCACCGATATTGTTTCCACCGATTGAATCGCTATGCCGCCCCCATAGAAGTTTCCGTCCCAAATCGAAATTCGAAAGGCGATTCATGGCAAAGCGCTACTGGCTGCTGAAGTCCGAACCGGATGCGTACAGCTGGGACGATCTCGTCGCGGAGGGCGAGGGCACCTGGGACGGTGTGCGTAACCACCGCGCGGCCAACAACTTACGTGCGATGCAGGTGGGGGACGAGGCGTTCTTCTACCATTCGAACATCGGCAAGGAGATCGTCGGCATCGCCACGATCAGCCAGTCGGGTCTCACCGATCCCAGCGATCTCGAGGGCAAGTGGGCGGCGGTAAAGGTGAAGGCGGTGCGCAAGCTTGCCCGTCCCGTCACGCTCAAGCAGATCAAGGCCGATCCCAAGCTGGCCGAGACGGAACTCGTCAAGTTCTCGCGCCTGTCGGTGGCGGTGGTGACGCCTGAGGAGTGGGATTACATCCTGTCGCTGGCGAAGGGCTGATCTTTCCCCGCGTCGTTTCCGGCGCACGGCTCGGCGCAGGGGCGGAACCTTGGGGCGGTACGGCCGGTTTGCTTGTCGTGAACGCAGCGCAATGGCGCGGCGAACCGCCAAGGAGAACGATCATGGGTCAGCTCAAGGACACCGCCAAAGGCCTCGGCAATGAGATTGCCGGTAACGCCAAGCAGGTTGCGGGCAAGGCACGCAACGACCCTGTGCAGCAGGCCGAAGGCAAGGCACAGGAAAAGAAGGGCGAACTCCAGCAGGGAATCGGCAAGGTCAAGGGCGCACTGGGCGACCGGATCTGAGGCTTACCCGAAAGAGACGTCAGGCCTGCGCCAGTTAGTGGCACAGGTATCGCGAAGGGCCGCCTCGGGGCGGCCCTTTTCGCAGGGTTTTCTCACGTTGTTAAAGGTTTGAAAGGCGAGGCGGTGGCGGACCCGTCCCGTTTTGGGATGTACCGATTCGGGCATCTGGCCGGAGAGTAAACAAAACCTTAACCTCGCGCTCATGAAGAACATGAAACGTCGAGCGCTCGTCCTTTCCAGCGAGGCCGCCGGACATCCGTTCCGGCGCTCGCTCCCACCCCATGTCCTCGCGGCGCCGTTCCCGGCCGACGTGGAGGCCGCCGAGAATGCCGAGGCACGCCGGACGTGGCGCCTCAGCGGCAACGACTGGCGCGGTTTCCTCTCGGCCTACTGCGCGTCGCTGGTGGCGATCACGGTGTTCATCACCTGATAGATGGAAACTGCACGCCGTATCCGCGGCGTGTTGGAAGGCTTCAGGCCGTGCGCGCCGCCACTTCGGCGCGGTACAGCAGATAGCCCAGCCAGGCCGAGGCGCCGCAGGCGATCGCCACGACCATCATTTGCTGGACCACGGGCAGGCCCAGCATGGTCATCATGCCGGTGACCAGAGCGCCCACCACCATTGCGCCCGAATTGACGATATTGTTCGCCGCGATCGTGCGCGCCGTCTGTGACTTGTCGACGAAAGTCGTCAGGAAGGCGTAGAGCGGCACCACGAACATGCCGCCGCATACGGCGATGCCCAGCAGCGAACCCAGCAGAGGCAGAGCGAGCGGCTGGACCACGAACGTACCCACGTTCATCAGGGTATTGGGGCCGGCATTCCGGGGCCAGATCGCGCAGACTTCCTGGAAAGCGATCAGGAAGACGCCCATGCCGATCACCGAAAGCGGCGACCAGCGCGCGGAAACGGTGCCCTTAAGCAGTGCATTGATCGCCATCGAACCGATCGCCACACCCACCGAGAAGATCACCAGGAACAGGCTGGCCACTTCCTTGCTGGCGGACAGGATGTTCTTGGTGAGCGGCGGGAACTGGATGAACAGCACGGTGCCGATCGCCCAGAAGAAGCTGATCGAGCAGACCGCCAGGAACACGCGCCGGTCGCTCAGCGTCGTGCGGACGAGCCGGATGGAGGCGCGTACGACGTGGTAATCGAGCGGCTCGGGCGCGCACATCGGCGGCGCCGGGGGCACCTTGCGGCCGGCGAGATAGCCGATGATCGCGACGATCACCACCATGACGGCGGCATGATTGACGCTGATCCAGCCCGCCACGATCGTACCCGCGAGCACGGCAATGTAAGTGCCTGCCTCGACAAGGCCAGTGCCCGAAAGCACCTCACCCTCGCGCAAGTGCTGCGGCAGGATCGCGTATTTGATGGGGCCGAAGAAAGTGGAATGGATGCCCATCGCGAACAGCGCGAGCAGCATCAGCGGGATCGCCAGCGTATCGAGCGCGACGTGTTGCCACGCCAGCGCCAGACCGGTTCCGCCCACGACCATGATCAGGATTTCGCAAAACTTGATCACGCGAATGATTTTCGCCTTGTCGCGCATGTCGGCAAGCTGCCCGGCCAGTGCCGAAAGCAGGAAGAAGGGAATCACGAAGATCCCCGATGCCATTGCGCTGAAACGTGCCTCTGCGGCCTCGGAGTTGTAGACGCCGTAAACGACGAACAGCACCATGGCGTTCTTGAACAGGTTGTCGTTGAACGCGCCAAGCAACTGGGTCACGAAAAGAGGCAGGAAGCGCCTCGCGCGGATGAGTTTGGACGTCGTTGTCATGTCGTGGGAAAAATCGGCGGCCTCGCTCTCTCTGGCGGGACACTTAATGGTGTAAGGCGGTGGCACAACCCCTGATCGGTATTTTGTTGGGTGTTGCAGGATACGCAAGAAGGCCGATGGAGGCCGCGAGGGCGTGTTTTAAGGGTTTGGATGCAGTCCTCCATTCTCAAACGCCTGCTTCGCCGCTATGGCCTTGTCTTGATGCTGACTCTGCCGAATATCCTCACGCTTTCCCGCATCCTGGCGCTGCCGCTGCTGGCCTTCCTGCTGTGGTGGCCAAGGTGGGAGTTTGGCTACGGCCTGGCCTTCGCGCTCTATGCGCTGATGGCCATTACCGACTATTTCGACGGCTATCTTGCCCGTTCGAGCGGGACGGTTTCGAAACTCGGCGTGTTTCTCGATCCCATTGCCGACAAGATCATGGTCGCCACCGTGATTCTGGTGCTGACCGCGCAGGGGATCCTGACCGGGCCTTACGTGGGTGACATGCACGTCATCGCCGGGCTGATCATTCTCGTGCGTGAGATCGCGGTCTCGGGCCTGCGGGAGTTTCTTGGCGGTCTTCAGGTCTCCGTGCCGGTGAGCCGCCTTGCCAAGTGGAAGACGACCTTCCAGCTGATCTCGCTCGGCGCGTTGATTCTGGGCGCGGCGATGCCGTGGTGGAACGTCGACCTGCTGGGGCTGTCCATCAATGTGCCCCACACTGTCGGGCTGACGACGCTGTGGGGGGCGGCGGTGCTGACGCTGATTACCGGGTGGGACTATCTGCGCGTCGGCCTCAAGCACATGGATTGAGCGGGGCGGGGGCGTATAAGCCCCCCATTCGCGCGGCATTGCAAAAACCTCCACTCGCCGTGTGATCGTTGCGATTGGCTCAAGCGTCTCCGCGCGTAAGGGCGGATCGCGGTCCGGGGGGACATCGTAATCCAAGGATAAGTCCCATTACCGCTTCTCGTCGATCGTTTGCCGCACGGATCCGTACCCGGGAGCCGAAGCCGCGCGTTTTCGGGCGAGGCATGGTCTTCGCGCTGGCGGCCTCGGCCGGCCTGACGGTTGCCAATATCTATTATGGCCAGCCGATGCTGGGCCTGATGGCGCGCGACGTTCCCGGCGCGGCGATCACCTATGTGCCCACCGCGACCCAGTTGGGCTACGCTGTAGGCCTGCTCTTGCTGGTGCCGCTGGGTGACCTTCTCGAACGCAAGCGGCTGATCGTGCTGCAATGCCTTGCGCTGGCGGTTGGGCTGGCGCTGGTGGCGCTGGCGCCGACCGGTGCGATCGTGCTCGCCGCATCGCTGGTGGTGGGCCTGCTGGCCTCGGTAGCGCAGCAGATCGTTCCGCTGGCTGCCAATCTCGCGCCCGAGGACAAGCGCGGGGTGGTGGTAGGGACCGTCATGGCGGGCCTGCTCTGCGGCATTCTGCTCAGCCGCACTTTGGCGGGCTTCGTCGGTGCCGAGTTCGGCTGGCGGGCGATGTTCTGGCTGGCGGTGCCGCTGGCGCTCGGCACGGCGGGGCTGATGGCCTGGCAGTTGCCGCGCAGCCGTCCGCATCCCGCAGGGATGGGCTATGGCGGCCTGATCGCTTCGCTCTTGGACCTGTGGCGCGAGTTTCCGGCGCTGCGCCTCGCGACGTTCACCCAGTGCACCCAGTTTGGCGTGTTCAGCGTGTTCTGGACGATACTGGCGCTGCATTTGCAAGAGCCGCGCTTTGGTCTCGGTTCGGAAGTGGCGGGTCTGTTCGGCGTTCTGGGGGCGGCAGGTGTGCTGGCGGCCCCGATTGCCGGGCGCATCGCCGATCGGCGCGGGCCGCACATGGTGATCGTTGCGGCGAGCGCGCTGACGTTGGTCTCGTGGCTGGTCTTCGCCTTCTGGACCTCTATCGTCGGGCTGGTCGTGGGCGTGTTGCTGCTCGATTTTGCGATTCAGGCGAGCCAGATTTCCAACCAGAGCATCATTTTCGCTCTGCGGCCTGAGGCACGCTCGCGCATCAACACGGTCTACATGTCGTCGATGTTCCTGGCCGGCGCGGCCAGTTCAGGTGCTGCGACGGTAGTATGGCACAACTGGGGCTGGAGCGGCGTGACGATGCTGGGTCTTGGCATCGCTTCTGTCGGTCTGGCGCTACAGACGTTGCGCCGCCGGGGCTGAGGGCCTCGGGCATGGCGATCTGACGCCGCAACTCATTCCCGTCGCCCCCGCGAAGGCGAGGGCCCCGCTTCCTTCACGCTACGTCTCAGGAACAAGCCTCGTCCCCGCCTTCGCGGGGACGACGGAGTTTAGGGATTTTTGTCGGATCGTTTCATTCCGATAGAGGCTGGCTCAGCCCGCGCGCAGTTCGTCCGCCAGTAGGCGGAACTCTTCCGAACGCGGTGAATTCTTCCGCCAGACCAGCGCAATCTCTCGGTTGGCATGGGGCGAGATCAGCGGCCGGGCGACGACATTGGTGCCGTTGAGAATCCCCGCATCGATTGCCATTTCCGGCAGCATGGTCAGCCCGAGTCCATTGTCGACCATCTGCACCAACGTGTGCAGGCTCGTGCCGATCATCGTGGCCGAGGCGCGCAGTTCGGGCCGGTTGCAGGCCGCCAGCGCGTGGTCCTTCAGGCAGTGCCCGTCCTCCAGCAGCAGCAGGCGATTCTCGTCGATGATGTCGGGCCCGACTTCCTCGGGCGGGTTGCGCGGATCGTCGGCCGGGAAGGCGACGAAGAAGGCGTCCAGTTCGATCGTCTCCTTTTCCACCTCGCCCGTGGCATAGGGCAGGGCGAGCAGCACGCAGTCCGCGCGGCCATGGTGAAGCGATTCGATGGCGGCCTGACTGGGTTCCTCACGCAGGAAAAGCTTGAGGTTCGGCCGCTCGCGCCGAAGACGGGGCAGCATGCGCGGCAGTAGGAACGGCGCGATCGTCGGGATCACGCTCATGCGCACTTCGCCCGAGAGCGGCTTGCCGCTCGACTGGACGAGGTCTGAGAGTTCCTCTGTCTCGCGCAGGACGCGGTGCGCCTTTTCAACAACCGCATTGCCCAGCGGCGTGAAGCGCACGGCGCGCTTGGTGCGTTCAACCAGCGTCACGCCCAGCAATACCTCAAGATCGCGCAGCCCCGCCGAAAGCGTCGATTGCGAGACGAAGCAGGCGTCTGCGGCACGGCCGAAGTGGCCATGCTCGTGAAGCGCGACGAGATACTGGAGCTGTTTGAGCGTGGGCTGATAGACGGTCACGCCCGGGCTATCGCACGAAGAGCCCTGTTTCGCCAACCGTTTGCTTGGTTACCGCCGGTGTGAACGAGATTCAGGTGGAGGCGTGGAGCCCCGGCGGGACACCTCTGCACCTCCGCGTCTCTGCGTGCACAAAAAAGCCCGGCTTTCGCCGGGCTTTCGTTCATTCGTCCGCCGGTACATCCTCGACGCGGGTCATCTTGAGCTTGCCGTCCACCACCGCGAAGGCGAGCTTGCCTTCCACGAGGTCGAGCGCGTCATGGCCGAACACCTCGTAACGCCAGCCTTCCAGAATTGGCAGGTTCTTGCGCACTCCGGCGGCCAGCAGTTCCAGTTCCTCGCTGCGGGCGAGCAGGCGTGCAGCCACGTCGATCTCGCGCGAGCGGATCTTGAGCAGCAGCTTGAGAAGGTCGGCAACGAGCGCGCCTTCCTTGCCGAGCGGCGCACCGCGCGGCGCGCGCGGGGGCAGTTCGTCCTCGGGCATGGGCTCGGCCTTGGCGATGGTCGTCATGAGGCGTCTGCCGATGTCATTGTCCTTCCAGCCCTGCGAGAGGCCGCGCACTTTGGCGAGGTCGGCCTGCTGCTTGGGCGGGTGGCTGGCGATATCGGCCAGCGTTTCGTCACGGGCGATACGGCCGCGCGGGATGTTCTTGCCTTGCGCTTCGATTTCGCGCCACTCGGCAATCGCCTTGAGGCGGCCGAGCATGGTGGGATTGCGGCCAGCGGCCTTGATCCGCTTCCACGCCTCGGTCGGGTCGTTGCGGTAGTTGTCCGGATCGGCGAGCTTTTCCATTTCCTGGTCGAGCCACGCACCGCGTCCTGTCTTCATCAGACGCTTGAGGATCTTGGGGAAGATCTTGGCGAGATGGGTCACGTCGCCAATCGCATATTCGATCTGACGCTCGGTCAAGGGACGGCGCGACCAGTCGGTGAAACGCGCGCCCTTGTCGATGGTGAGGCCCTGCCACGATTCGACGAGGTTGGAATAGCCGATCTGTTCAGACTGGCTGATCGCCATCATCGCGATCTGCGTATCGAAGATCGGGTGCGGGGTGCGGCCTGTGAAGTTGTAGATGATCTCCACGTCCTGGCCGCCCGCGTGGAAGACCTTCAGCACGTCCTCATTGTCGGTGAGAAGGTCCAGGAGCGGTGAAAGATCAAGGCCTTCGGCCTTGGGATCGACGGCGGCGGCTTCCTCCGTATTGGCGATCTGCACAAGGCACAGTTCGGGCCAATAGGTGTTCTCGCGCATGAACTCGGTGTCGACCGTCACGAAATCGGATTTCGCGAGGCGTTCGCACAGAGCCGTGAGCTCGTCCGTCTTTGTAATCAGAGGGTGAATGATCATTGCGTCAGCGGCGTTACGCCGAACCGAGCAGGGGATCAATCTCCCCCGCTGGCCCGGGCCCCAAGTTTTGTCGGAGAAGTTCGACAGGAATGACTATCGGCGGCGGAACAGGCGTTCCAGCAGACCCGGGCGGCGCTCTTCCTCGATGGCGATGGTCTCGCGATCTACGAAGCGGCGGCGGAGCTGGGTGCCGGTCACGTGAATGCCGGGCGGTGGCAGGTGGAGGGCTTCCTCGTCCTCGACTCCGTTCTCAAGTGGCGCGGTCTGGGCGGGGAAACGGACCATGTCGAGCGGAGCGTAGTCCTGCTCCTGCGCAGGGACAGCTTCGATGGAGGGTTCGAACTCCGAATGTTCGAATTCCGGCGTTTCCAATTCGTGCAGGCTGGCACCCGAGGTTTCGGCTTCAGGTTGCTCAACATCCCAGTCTGTATCGTCGACGTACGATGCGGCCGGGAATAGCGGTGCAGGGGCCTCCGGTTCGACGTCTTCCGACTCGTCCGAATCGGAATAGGCTGCGAAGGCGGCTGTCGGCGGAAACGGATTGGCCAAGGGCGGCGGCGGCGCGAAAGGCGCGGCCGGAGAGGAGGCTGCGGCGGGCGCGGCGAACGGCTCGTGCTCGGTATCGAACACCGGCCTTGGCATGGCGGCAAGCTGCGCGCTCAGATCGAGCGGGCGGCGTAGCGGCGCAGGCTCGCGCCCGAAGGCGGTGCGCGGTGCCGCGGCGGCGACGTGTCCCTCGCGAGCCGTCACGGCTGGAGCTTCGAACCACGGATACGACTCGTTGCTTCCCACCAGCACGGCCATCGCGCGCGGCAGTCCCGCGGTGAGGGCCTTGTCGCGCATGGCCTGATGGATCAGCACGGCCAGATGGCAGGCGCCCACAACATAGGCGCGGCGCTCGTCGGGCGTGGAGGCGCCGCTGAGGCAGTGGTGCTCCAGCGCGGCGATCACCGCATTGAGATCGTCGAGCCCTTCCACGCGCAGGGCATCGTCGATGTCCTCGAATGCGCCCTGCCAGGCAATGGTGTTGCCTTGGTAGCCCGCGGAAATGCCGTCGCGATCGGCATGGGAGAAGCCCCAGGCCTGATCGGTGTAATAGGTCGTTTCGAAAGCGAGCATCGGCGCGGCGCCAAGGCCTGCCTGCATGCCGCATATGTCGATACCGATGGCGGTGATGGGATCGCCCGGGCTGTCCAGCTCGCCGATCCGCTCGACAAGACGGTCCCAGCCGTCGACATTGAGATCGCTGGATGCGATCGAGCGGAAGTGCGCGGGCAGGGGTTGGCCATCGCCGCAGAGCCAGGCGAGTTCGGCCTTGAGGATGCGTGCGGCCTCATCGGCGCCGCCTTCGCGCACCATGGCCTCGATCGCGAGGCGGAATTGGGCTTCCGTCCTGCCGTCGATCGTGACGTCCGCCAGCATTCTCGTTCTCCGTGTGACCCTTTGGGCCCGGCATAGGCTGCAATGGTTGATGTCGGGTTACCGCGCAGTCCTTAGGCTCGATTAATCCCGCGCTCCGGCTGGCTGTCGGCCGCGCGAAAGCGTGACAGAAGTGACCGCGCGACGCGCCGCGGCAATTCCATGTCTGGAAATAATGCAGCCACTCGACTAGGGGGCACGGCTTGCAACCTGTTTCAGACGAAGAGAAGCGCGAGCCCGCCATGACTCATCCCTATCGCTCCCACACCTGCGGCGCCCTTGCCGCTGCCGAGGTCGGCCAGACCGTCCGCCTCTCGGGCTGGGTGCATCGCAAGCGCGATCACGGCGGGGTGCTCTTCGTCGATCTGCGCGATCACTACGGCATCACCCAGATCGTGACCGACAGCGACAGCCCGGCGCTGGCCGTGCTCGATTCGCTGCGCGTCGAATCGGTGGTCACCATCGAAGGCGAAGTGAAGGCTCGCAGCGCATCGACCGTGAACCCGAACCTGCCGACCGGCGAAATCGAGGTCTATGCCCGCGCCGTGACGGTTCAGGCGAAGGCGGAAGAGCTGCCGATGCCGGTCGCCGGTGAGCAGGAATATCCCGAGGATATCCGCCTGCGCTACCGCTTCCTCGACCTGCGCCGTGAGACGCTGCACGCCAACATCGTGAAGCGCACCAAGATCATCTCGGACATGCGCCGCAAGATGGAAGGCATCGGCTTCACCGAATACGCGACGCCGATCCTGACCGCCTCTTCGCCCGAAGGCGCGCGCGACTTCCTGGTGCCTAGCCGCATTCACGCCGGCAAGTTCTACGCGCTGCCGCAGGCCCCGCAGCAGTACAAGCAGCTACTGATGGTCGCCGGTTTCGACCGTTACTTCCAGATCGCGCCCTGCTTCCGTGACGAGGACCCGCGCGCAGACCGTCTGCCGGGCGAGTTCTATCAGCTCGACCTCGAAATGAGCTTCGTCACGCAGGAAGAGATCTGGGAAACCATGGAGCCGGTGCTCCAGAGCGTGTTCGCCGATTTCGCCGAAGGCAAGCCGGTCACGCCGGCAGGTAGCTTCCGCCGTATTCCGCACGCCCAGTCCATGCTGGATTACGGTTCGGACAAGCCCGATCTGCGTAACCCGCTGATCATCAAGGACGTGACCGAGCACTTCGTCGAATCGGGCTTCGGTATCTTCGCCGGTATCGTCGCCAATGGCGGCGTGATCCGCGCGATCCCGGCTCCGGGTGCAGGCGCTGGCAGCCGCAAGTTCTTCGACGACATGAACGTCTGGGCGCGCGGCGAAGGCTACTCCGGCCTTGGCTACATCAACATCAAGGACGGCGTCCCCGGCGGCCCGATCGCCAAGAACCACGGCGAGGAAAAGACCGCCGCGCTGATCGCCGCGCTGGGCCTTGGCCCGAACGACGGCGTGTTCTTCGCTGCCGGCAAGGAAGAGCAGGCTGCCAAGCTGGCCGGTCTTGCCCGCATCCGCACCGGCGAGCAGCTTGACCTGATCGACAAAGACCGCTTCGAGCTGTGCTGGATCGTCGACTTCCCGTTCTACGAATGGGACGAAGACAACAAGAAGGTGGACTTCGCGCACAACCCGTTCTCGATGCCGCAGGGCGGCATGGAAGCGCTGGAAGGTCAGGATCCGCTGACGATCAAGGCGTATCAGTACGACCTCGTCTGCAACGGCTTCGAAATCGCCTCCGGCTCGATCCGTAACCAGTCGCCCGAACTGATGGTCAAGGCGTTCGAGATGGTCGGCCTGAGCAAGGCCGACGTCGAGGAGCGCTTCGGCGGCCTCTACCGCGCGTTCCAGTACGGTGCCCCGCCGCACGGCGGCATGGCGGCCGGCGTGGACCGCATCGTCATGCTGCTCTGCGGCGCGCAGAACCTGCGCGAAGTGGCGCTGTTCCCGATGAACCAGCGCGCCGAAGACCTGCTGATGGGCGCGCCGACCCCGGCCGAGCCCAGGCAGCTTCGCGAACTGCACATGCGCGTGGTTGAGCCCCAGAAGCCGGCTGCACAGGCGCCTGCACAGGGTTGATGAGAATACAGGGCAAGGCATGGGCATGGGGCCCTCTCGCCTTGCTTCCGCTTCGGCGGCCACAATTTGCGGTGATTTCCCGGAAAACTCTGGGAATTGCGGCTGAATCGTGGATAAATCGGGCCATGGCGCTTCCGCGTCGTGATCGTATCTTACGTGCGAGGCTTGCCAGCGCCCGCCCCAGACATTAGGGCGACTGGCGAGATTACATCCTCTGGATTTTTGAAGGGGTCTATTCAAATGAGCGATACCGCCGATCGGGTTAAGAAGATCGTCGTCGAACACCTGGGCGTCGAAGCCGACAAGGTGACCGAAGAAGCAAGCTTCATCGACGATCTGGGCGCTGACTCGCTCGACATCGTCGAGCTGGTCATGGCCTTCGAGGAAGAGTTCGGCGTCGAGATTCCGGACGATGCGGCCGAAAAGATCAGCACTGTCTCCGATGCGATCAAGTACATCGAAGAGAACAAGGGCTGATCCGGCCTACGGTCGATTTGGTGTTCCCGGTTACGGCCGGGATACCTTTCGGCCACTCGCGGATTGAAATCGACAGGCTCGACCTCTAAGGGGGCGGGCCTGTTGCCGTTTCTGCCGGCTGGCTTTTCGCCAGTCGTATTTTTCGGCCAATTGCTTTTTCGGAGAGCATGAATGCGTCGTGTTGTCGTCACCGGACTTGGTCTTGTCACTCCGCTGGGAGCTGACGTCGAGACTGCCTGGGCCAACATCCTTGCCAGCAAGTCCGGCGCTGGCCCGATCACCCGCTTCGATGCGAGCGATCAGAAGTGCCAGATCGCCTGCGAGGTGAAGCCGGCCGACCACGAGTATGGCTTCGATGCCAACAAGCGTGTCGACCACAAGATTCAGCGCCAGGTCGATCCCTTCATCGTCTTCGGCATCGATGCCGCCGGTCAGGCGCTCGAAGATGCCGGCCTCACCGACATGAGCGAGGAAGACAAGCTCATGGCCGGCTGCTCGATCGGTTCGGGCATCGGCGGTCTGCCGGGGATCGAGAGCGAATCGCTGGTGCTCGACCAGAAGGGGCCGGGCCGCGTTTCGCCGCACTTCGTGCACGGTCGCCTAATCAACCTGATCTCGGGTCAGGTCTCGATCAAGTACGGCCTCAAGGGTCCGAACCACGCGGTCGTCACCGCTTGCTCGACCGGTGCCCACTCGATCGGCGACGCCGCGCGCATGATCAAGGACGGCGATGCCGACATCATGCTGGCGGGCGGTGCCGAATCGACCATCTGCCCGATCGGCATTGCCGGCTTCGCACAGGCCCGCGCGCTCAACAGCAGCTACAACGACCGCCCCGAACAGGCGAGCCGCCCTTACGACAAGGATCGTGACGGCTTCATCATGGGCGAAGGCGCGGGCGTTCTCGTTCTCGAAGAGTACGAACACGCCAAGGCGCGCGGCGCGAAGATCTACTGCGAAGTGATCGGCTACGGCCTTTCGGGCGATGCCTTCCACGTCACCGCTCCAGAGCCCACTGGCGACGGCGCTTACCGTTCGATGCAGATGGCGCTGAAGAAGGCGGGGATGACCCCGGCCGACATCGACTACATCAACGCCCACGGCACTTCGACCATGGCCGACACCATCGAACTCGGCGCCGTGCGTCGCCTGTTCGGCGATGCCATCGGCAGCGTCTCGATGAGTTCGACCAAGTCGGCCATCGGTCACCTGCTCGGCGGTGCCGGTGCGGTCGAATCGATCTTCTGCATCCTTGCGCTGCGCGACCAGATCGTTCCGCCCACGCTCAACCTCGACAACCCGGACGAGGGTTGCGAGGGCGTGGACCTGGTCCCGCACGTCGCGAAAAAGCGTGAGGTGCGTGCCGTGCTGAACAACTCGTTCGGCTTCGGCGGCACCAACGCAAGCCTGGTGATGCGCAAGATCGACTGATCGACCGTCAAGAAAGTTCGCAGGCCATGATGTCGCGGCGCAATTGGTTTCTCGTCGCGGCTCTTGGCCTGGCGGCGGTGATCGTCCTGTGGTCCTTCCTGGGCGGGTGGTATGGTTCCGGCCCGCTCAAGAAGGATACTCACTTCATCGTCCCCAACGGGGCAAGCCTTGCCGTTGTTGCGGATCGGCTGGAGAAGCAGGGCGTGATCGGCTCGGCCAACGGCTTTACGCTGCGCGCCCGGGTGTTCGGCGCGGGCAGTGCGATCAAGGCGGGCGAATTCGCGATTCCCGCCCACGCCAGCGCTTCGCGCGTGATGGCGATCATCTCCAGCGACGAGGTTATCCGCCGCTTCGTAACCGTGCCGGAGGGGATGCCCTCGATCATGGTGCATGAGCGCCTGATGGCGCAGCAGCAGCTCACCGGCGATATTGCGGTGCCCGATGAGGGCTCCGTGCTGCCGGACAGCTACGCGTTCGGCGACGGTGAGAGCCGCGAGGCCGTCCTGCGCCGCATGCAGGCGGCGATGAGCCGCACTTTGGCCGAACTGTGGGACAAGCGCGCCGACGGCCTTGTGGTCAAGACGCCCGAACAGGCGATCATCCTTGCCTCGATCGTCGAGAAGGAAACCGGCAAGCCTTCCGAGCGCCGCATGGTCGCCGGTCTCTATTCCAATCGTCTGCGCATCGGCATGCCGCTTCAGGCGGATCCGACGATCATCTACCCGATCACCAAGGGCAAGGCGCTTGGCCGCCGCATCCTCGAATCCGAGATTCGTGCGGTGAACGATTACAATACCTACTCGATGGCCGGGCTGCCCAAGTACCCGATCACCAATCCGGGCCGCGCCTCGATCGAGGCGGTGCTGCATCCGGCGGAGACCGGTGCGCTCTACATGGTGGCGGACGGCACCGGAGGCCATGCTTTCGCCTCGACGCTGGCAGAGCATAACCAGAACGTGAAGAAGTGGTTCGCGATCCGCCGTGCGCGGGGCGAAATCTGACGAAGGGGCGCACTGACGAGGAGAGTGCCTCCCGTCAGTGCAGCGTGCCGTCGGCCTTCTTGCGCCGGGCGTAGATGAGCGAAGCAAGGGCGATCCCGACGATCACCAGCGGGAAGATCGCGGAACTGGGCCCCTTCGCGCCCAGCATATCGAAATCGAGGAAGCTCCAGGCGAACTGGACGATCACCGCCGTCAGCGAGAGCGCGAAGAAGGCCCAGGCCCAGCCGCGCCGCATGAGCAGCAGCATCGCGCCGAACGTCCCGCTCCAGACCGCCACGGCATAGGCACCCCAGGCCCAGGCGGGCATCTGCATGAAGGCACGAGCGGTTACCGGGTCGGTCTTCGCCAATTCGTCGAGATCGGCGCTGGCCTGCATGAGATAGGCGGCATCGCCCAGCAGGTTCCACAAGAGGATGGCCGTGGCGATGATCCAGAACGTGCGCATGTCCGTCTCCCTAGGCGCACCACCCGTGGATATGGGTGTCGTGGCTAAGGACTTTGCCGTAGGGCCGAAGATCTTGCAATTGGGCGAGGGCAGGGATGTGAGCGAGTGTCCCGCTACGATCCAGGGGCTGAAATGAACCGTGAAGGCGAAGTACTGGCGGGTAAGCGCAAGGCCGGCGCGCCGCTGCTGGTGACGGCAGAATTGCCGGCCGATGTGCTCGGCTGGGCTGACGCGCTGCGCCGTGCGCATTATCCGCCCGAACGCAACCGCCTGCGTGCCCACGTCACGCTGTTCCACGCGCTGCCGCCTTCGGTGGAGGCGGAACTGGTCGACGTGCTGGCCGATCTGGCCCGGACGGCGCCTCCGGCGGCGCGAATCACCGGCCTGATGAAGCTGGATCAAGGCACGGCGCTCGCCGTGGAGAGCCCGGCAATGACGAAACTACACGCGCGAATCGCCGAACGCATGCACGGCTTGCTGACTGATCAGGATACGCGCCCGTTGCGGCTCCACGTGACTATCCAGAACAAGGTGCCATCGACGGAGGCGCGCGCCCTTCAGGCCGAGCTGGACCCGCGCTTTGCGCCCGTAAACTTCCGTTTTCGCGGCTTCGGCCTTTATGCTTGGGAGGATGGGCTCTGGCGCGACATCCGGCTCGTAAAATTTCGCGGCTGAATGCAGTTTTGGGTGTTGACCGCACGAAAGCTTCCCCCTAGAGGCAGCCACCTGCCCGGGGCGCTCCCCCGGCACCATGCAGAGCCACCCAAGCGGTGGACTTGGTATGGCGGAGTAGCTCAGCTGGTTAGAGCAGCGGAATCATAATCCGCGTGTCGGGGGTTCGAGTCCCTCCTCCGCTACCATTGCCCATTTTCCGAGACAGTCCAGCTTTGTCCGTTGACGTCTCGGAGCATCTTTTTTCAAAATAAATTCAAGCGTTTACGGCGTTCGCGGTCATCCGCTGGCGTCCACTCTCGTCCATGCGAGACCGCCCACGTCGATTTGAATTGGGGGTGGAATTGGGGGTATTTTTGGCCTGCACCCCAAACAGGCGATACCCCCAGATGGCTCTCAAGGAACTTGAAGTGAAATACGCGGCTATCCGGAGCCGCGCATACAAGCTGACGGACGGCGGCGGATTGCACCTGTTTGTCCAGCCGAACGGCTCGAAGCTGTGGCGTATGAAATACCGATTCGGCGGCAAGGAAAAGCTGCTGAGCTTCGGTCGCTATCCCGAGGTCTCTCTCGCCGTCGCGCGTGTGAAGCGAGAGGAGGCGAGGACGCTGCTCGTCGAAGGGAAGGATCCCGGAGTCGTGCAGATTGAGATCCGACAGGCGGACGAGAACACGTTCGAGCACGTAGCCCGCATGTGGCACGCAAACCGTGAGTCCGGTCTCGATGATGCTCACGCCCGCCGGGTGCTGAGCCGGATGGAGCGGGACGTGTTCCCTGAGATCGGCGAACTGTCGATCTGCAAGGTGACAGTCCCTCAGATCCTTGAGATGATCCGCAAGATCGAGGCTCGCGGCGCGCTCGACATCTCGCGCCGTGCCAAGCAGTCAGTGAGCCAGGTTTATAGGTTCGCCATTGCCAATGGTTGGGCGAAGGAAGACCCCACAGTTCACTTGCTGGGGGCGCTGAAGCCGCGCCCGCGAGTGAAGCACATGAGCCGGGTTCCCTTGAAGGAATTGCCTGTACTTGTGCGCTCAATCGCCTCGTATGACGGCGAGGACAACCCTAGGTGCCGGGAACGGACTCGCGAGGCGCTCATGTTCACTTTCCTGACGTGGGCGCGCACAAGCGAGGTGCGCTTCGCTGCCTGGGAGGAGTTCGAGGATCTGGATGGCAAGGAGCCAATCTGGCGCGTGCCAGCCCATCGTATGAAGATGGAGCGCGATCATCTCGTACCGCTATCGAAGCAGGCTGCGGAGATCTTGCGCCGTCGACGCAGCGCTGCGCTCGAAGAGGATGGCGATTTCGTGTTTCCGGGAGACAAGCCCGGCAAGGCCATGTCGGAGAACACGATGCTTTATGCCTGCTACAGGATGGGCTTCCGGAGGCGTCAGACCGTGCATGGTTTTCGCGGCCTCGCTTCTACCTGGGCCAACGAGTCGGAACGATATCAATCCGATTGGATCGAGATGGCCTTGGCCCATTCCGACGATGATACGACCCGAGGTGCGTACAATAGCGCACTTTATCTCTCGCCACGCCGTTCAATGCTTCAGGATTGGGCGAACTATTCCGACCGCTGCGTGGCTGGAAAATCCGGATCGAGCGCTAAGGCGAAGACTATTGTTCGAAAGGATCGTCGGGTTGAGGAGCGTGTCGTCGTGCCGCTGCAGGCGCCCGCTCGAACAGGTCTGAGGCTGATCGCTAAAGACGGCGAGCGTTGCTAAGGGTCGGACTCCAATAATTTAATGAATATTCGAGCATAGGCTTGGTTATTATTCATTGAGGTGGCGGTCCCAATCTCGGGGGACATCGTTCATGGAGCGCGACCAACTGCGTCTGGAACCGTCATCGTGGAGCCACGCCATGAGGTTTAGCGCTGCTGCAACGTCAGGCCGTTTCAGGCGAATTATGACGGGAGTCGGCGGCTTTCTTGGCTTGAGGGACACGAGCGCAATCGGAAATAGTGTTCGAGGATATCAGCGGAGTGCTTTGCAACGTACGCCGGCGCGGTGCACAATATTGACCTGTGCGCCACAGCGGCGTACATTATCCTTCTTGAAGGAGGTTGCCATGTTGGCTCACAGCGACATCACCAGTTCGATCGACGAACGCAGCACCGAGCGTATGTCGTTTCGCACCAAGCCGCGCATCAAGGAAGCGATCCAGAAGGCTGCAGCGCTTTCAGGGGTCGACGATTCCGTTTTCACGATGAACGCTGCGTATCGCGCCGCCATGGAGACCATTTCGACGCACGAGCACACCACGCTTGGCGCTGTCGATCACGAGGCCTTCTTTGCGGCGCTGGATCGTCCGGCTGCGCCGACCGACAAGCTTCGCGCGGCTTTTGCTCGTCACCAGGGGACGATCGAAAGCAAGTGACGAGCAGCAAGGCGGATGCGAAATGCATCATTGAGCCGCTCGATCCGTCAAAGCACGATCGGGCGGCCTTTTCATGTGGCATCGATCAGGTCGACAACTTCTTCAAGCGCACGGCGAACAAACTCGAGCGGGCAGGCAACCTCCGGGTCCATGTCCTGACTGATCCGGATGGGGAAATCATCGGTTTCTACGCCCTCAACGCGCACTCGATCCACTACGCTGACCTCCCCGAGAAGTTCAGACGTGACCGGCCGGGGCACGGAACGATCCCTGCAGCCTACATTTCCATGATTGGCGTGGACAGCCGTTACCAGGGGCGAGGCTACGGCGGGGACCTACTTGTCGACTGCCTATGCCGCATTGCCGGTGCTGCCCGGGCCATCGGCATTCGCGTCGTCCTCCTGGACGTGCTAGATTGCGGCGCGGAAGATCAGGTGGAGCGTAGAGCGCAGCTATATGGCTCCTACGGCTTCATGCCGCTGCCCGGCCAGCGTCTGCGGATGTTCCTTCCGCTATCGGATGTGGAAGCCCTGATTGCTGGCGTGTAGTCGGGCGGCTTCCGAAGGAGGAGAGCGGTGCATGGCAAGTCTGGTGCGATAATCTCCTCCCTGACCTGCCTCGGTGCTGTTCGGCGCAGATCGATTCTGCAGACCCGGTGGTCAGTCGCTCTGATCGAGGGTGGGAGCGCGGAGGTGTTTGCAGACCTGTCCCGATAGAATGGGGTCCAGTTTGTCCGCTTCGGCGAGCGCCCAGCGGCGCCAGGCGTCCAACTCGGCTGGGTCCATCTCCGGCGATGCTTCCATGGCGCGGCTGACATCGGCGACCAGTTCCCGGATTTCGCGGGCACGGCGGAGCAGTTCGCCGCTCTGGAGAAGGTCATCGAGGCGTCTGGCGTTGAGCTCTTCCAGCTTCTTGCGGCGGCGCTCTTCTGCGGCGATCCGATCTTTTTCCAATCGGATTTCGGTTTGACGTAGGCCCTCCCTGAACGCGGCTTCACCTGCGACGATGAGGTCGGCCACGATGGCTGCGATCTTCGTTTTGAGCTTTCCGTCCTTGTCGTCGTTCCATGACCTCTCTCTGGGATGACCCCGGTAGCGAAGCTGCAAGGGTGTTCCCGCCGGCAGGTCCGGATCCGGGCGCTTGTAGCCTCTGAGCACCGCGACTTTGTGCTTGCCGGCCGGTTCCAGCGTCAGGCTGATGTATTGCTGCCCGATGTGTACGGAGCCATTGAGGTTCTCGTGATCCTCCTGGACGCTCCCGCTACATCCGCGCTTGGCGAGAGCCAGGCAGATGGCGGTGAAGATTCGCAGCCTTCGCTGGTCGAGGGCATTGTCGAATTTCGGTTCGTCCCAGTGCCATTTGCTTTCTGCGCTCTTGGCGCGGCGCTTCGCTTCCTTGGCCAGGACATCATGCAGTCCGGGGTGGGCGCCCTCCAGCGATCGCGGTGTTATGGCCTTGCCGATAGCCTTGAGTTCCAGGCGGCGAAGCTCTTCCAGATCTTCGGGAACAAGCGCGCTGGCGAATGGGCCTGCGGACGAAAGCGGATGGGCCTGGGGCACGAAGGGTTCGAACCTGCAGTCAATGACAAGCCGGCCTGTGGTGCCCGGTTGGCGCGGCTGCGCCCTGGGCATCTTTGGTACCGGCTTACCGGCACGCAGCTTGTTCCAGTAGCCCTGGGGCGGGGGGACGATGTCCATCGAGACGAACAGTTTTCTGAGACCCACGTCGGACATGCCGATCTTGGCCGCAAGGTCGCGCATCGGTTCGGACCAGGCAAACTTGATGAGGTCTTCGGGAAGAACCTGGATGCCGTTCCCTGCAGGATAGTAGCGCGACATGGTCGTCCTTCGTAGGCAGGGGTCTGAACATCTATCCACTCGATAATGCAGATTGAAGTCCGGCTGTCCCGTGCATCCGCATGGCCGGGCTCTATTTCGCTGCGCTCAACCGAGCCGCCTTACGGCGTCTCGTCGGCATAGCCGTAACGATCCCTGACAGGGGCGGCCCATGGGGCCGGATGCAGGCATCACGCTGGCGCGCGCTGGCGCGGATTGATTGGCCGGCCGGCCTGGCGGGCCAATGTGCGGATAGAGAAGGAGTGAAGGTGAAGACGGCGGCATAAACGCGCAGACGCGAAAGGAAAGGGCGGCTCAATTGACCGCCTTTTTTCGTTGATCCGTTAGGTTCTACGCTCGATAAACCGCGATATTGATTTCATTGGGTCTGGCCGACGATCCGGCCGGCGACCCCCCGCCCATCAGCCTGAGCTGAAAATACGATTGCGACGATCTTCGCCTCAGCGCCATAGAAGTTGCCGGCAAACGTGCCGTTGTAGCGCCCGTCCAATGATCGCACTGTTCCTGTCAGATGGGTGTGGTGATCAGGCCGGTACTGGCCTTGCAGGATGAATTCTTGCCCATCGATCTCCCACTGCGCGATTGCTGTGCGTGCGGCAAAGTCGATCGACAGTTGCGCCGAGGCGTTCGAATAGACTGTGTAAGGGCTTTCCGGTCGGGCGAGCGTGAAGGTGGTGGTTACTGCCACCGATCGCGACCCGGTCTGCGGAAGTTCCCCCGGAAGGGTCTTCGCACCGATTGTCGCGTAGCGAGTGGTGGTCAAACAGGTTTTGGGTTCGCCCGGCGGAAAGGTACAGGGTGGCCGCATTTCAAGGTCAACGACGGCGAAAGGGGTATCCTTTACGCGACTCCAGCGTAGCGTGTGCTGGTCGCCTTCCACGTTGTAATTCGCTTCCAGGAAGGAACCCGAGGGAGCGCGCTCGGAGATAGAGACAGAGTCGAACGAATGGAAATAGTCGCCGATCCGCGCCGTGGCGATCTTCTTCTCTGGGTCCCAGGCGAATACGCCCGCCCCCGGCGAGTCGAGCAATTGCGACGATGCCGCCTTATATTTGTAGTAAGGCGCGGGTAGCACCGCCGCTGGGTCATAAACTTCGGTGTAGGTTACTTCGGCGATCGGGGACTGCCCGAATGCCGCTTTGCTGAAATCGCTGGCCGACGGATAATAGGTCGGAGAGGGCGTTGGAGTTGGAGTTGGAGTTGGAGTTGGAGTGACGACTGGCGTTGGCGTTGGCGTTGGCGTTGGACTGGAGGCCGAATCTCCCCCGCCGCATCCCGCGACGAATAGCAGCGTCAGCGCGGCAGATAGATTGCAGGACGCACGCACATTCCCGCCAATAATTGTCCCGAATTTCAAAATTACCCCCAATTTTTCTTACAGTCGCAACGGGCGTCATACGGGGGGGATTGGCGAGCGCAAGGACCCGGACACTGCGAACTGGAGATCGAGCCGCTCCAGTCGGTCTTCTTCGAACTGAACGATGCAGTTGGCACGGAGGTTGTGTTGTTCAGGCAGCGGGAGAAGGCGGCAGCATGAGCCAGCGCAGATGTAACAGCAGCAGGGCGGCTCGAGAGGGTCGCCCTTTTTCGTGCCTAGCCTCGGTATCGATTGATCGCGCGCTTCCACTCACGCTCGTCTGGCATCGGCAGGCTGATCGTCGGCTAATCACGGCACACCTCGAACTTGGTGGGGCGCAGCTTGCGATACGTGGTGCGCCAGCATTCCCGGCAGTAAAAGCGGTCCCGTGCCTTGGTGAAGTCGTCATTCCACCCTGCGCGCTGGAAGCGCCACCACAGGGCGTGCGGATGAAAGACGCCGGACCTGCCACACGTACAGGTCACCTTGATGGTGTATTGCGAGGCGGCAGCTTCGAACAGCCGCGTCGGCGCCTTCAGTCCATCCGAACGCTCCACGGCATCAGTGATGCGCGGCCGGCTGTGCCAGCATCTCGGAGCACGCGATCGCCCCGGTCATGTACGGTCCATCGTCCTGCTCTCCCGACCTGATCTGCCGGAGGAACTCTCGGTTATCGAGGCCCCGGCGTTCCAGCGCCTTCGCGACCGCGTCGCGGATCTCGGTGATCTGTTCCATTTCGTTTCTCTAGAATGGAACATATGCAAAACATGAATCGAGTCGGTCAACAGTCGGCGAGTGAGGTGCGGGACGGGCCGAGGTGAAGGCGGGGCGGCGGCCCTGCGAAGGCCGATCCGGAGGCGAGCCACCAGCGCACGAGGCCACGCACTGGACGGTGCGCGCGATGGCCAAGGCGGTGGGCATTGCGGCCTCCTCGGTGGTGAAGATCTGGCACGAACACGGCCTGGCCCCGCACCGATGGCGCAGTTTCAAGCTGTCCAATGGCAAGGCCTTTGCCGAGAAGCTGCATGATGTCGTTGGGCTTTATGTCTCGCCGCCCGCCCATGCCATCGTGCTGTCGGTCGACGAGAAGAGCCAGATCCAGGCACTTGACCGCACCCAACCGGGCTTGCCGCTCAAGCGCGGGCGCGGCGCCACCATGACGCACGACTATAAACGTAATGGCACAACCACACTGTTCGCCGCGCTCAATGTGTTGGATGGATCGGTGATAGGGCGCAACATGCAGCGCCACCGGCATCAGGAATTCATCCGTTTCCTCAACACCATTGAGGCCCAGATGCCCGCCGACAAGGCAATTCATGTCATCCTCGACAATTACGCCACCCACAAGCAGCCCAAGGTCTGCGCCTGGCTGGCCAGGCGCCCGCGCTGGACCTTCCATTTCGTGCCCACGTCCTGCTCATCGCTCAATGCCGTCGAAGGTTTCTTTGCAAAACTCACCCGGCGGCGCCTGCAAAACGGCGTGTTTCACTCCGTCGTCGATCTGCAGGCTGCCATCAACCGTTTCATCAAAGAGCATAATCAGGAACCGCGTCCCTTCATCTGGAGGGCAGATCCCGACGAAATTATCGCCGCCGTCAGGCGCGGGCACCAAACGTTGGAATCAATCCACTAGTATGAAAAATGGGAGTTTTTTAAATATTGAAACAACCAGAAATGAAAAGTATAAAATTGATTATATTGATGCGCGGCTTCTGAGCAGAAATTTGATACACGTGCGTCGTGCCATGTAATACATGGCGGCGGTTTCCTGTTTTGCGGAATTTCTCGAGTTATATATTTTCTCTCCAGGAGGTGGTTGATGCTGCTTGGAGGATCTTAAGTGGGTATTAATATTGATTTTTCCTAAATTTCATAATTATAGGTAATTGGTGAGCCAGATCTTGGGGCTGCTGATTGGTGGCATTTGAACAAAAGATTGCCAGCAATTGAGCCACGGGAGGTGCAGATGAGCGACCCGATCATGCAAATTTCCGAGGGATCCGAGGATTTACTTGAGGATGGGGTTGGTGTCGCCTTTTCGGGCGGCGGGTATCGGGCCATGTTGTTCCACGTCGGAGCCATTATTCGGCTGTTTGAAGCAGGGGTGCTCCAGCAGGCAAAACGCATTTCCAGCGTGTCGGGCGGATCCATCGCGTCGGCCAAATTGGGGCTGGAGTGGCCGCGCTTAGTGGACCGCGCTGCGTTATTCGAAAGGGTGGTCCATCCGATCCGCAAGCTGGCCAGCATGAGCGTGGACGTCCCATCCATTCTTGGCGGTTTACTTCTGCCAGGCGGCGCTTCTGTCGATGGCAGAGTAAAATGCCCCACAACGAACATTTGAAAATTCCCCACTTCTTCTGATTGGCCCTTGTCCGGGGCGAGCCCCGGACGAGGGCCAAAACAAAATATCGGGCATACTCCTCTTGAGGAGGCGCTGCCGCGATGAAGAAGCTTGGAGATCTGATGATGATCCTGGATTTGCATCGCCAAGGTCTGAAGGTGGCGGTGATCGCCCGCCAGACCGGCATCGACCGCAAGACCGTGCGCAAATACATTGCACGTGGGCTCGAGATACCGACCTACGGCCCCCGGCAGCCACGTGACTGCTTGCTGGATCCGTGGCTCGATTACCTGAAGGCAAGGCTCGAGGCGTATCCCGGCCTGAGTGCGCAGCGGCTTTTGCGTGAGATTAGCGAGCGTGGCTACGCTGGCAGTTACAGCACCGTGCGCGATGCGGTGCGTGCGCTACGGCCGGCCGGTGGTGGCAGCGCCTTCGCCGTGCGCTTCGAGACGCCGCCAGGGCAACAGGCTCAGGTCGACTTCGCACAGTTCCGAGTGCGCTTCACCAGCGCGCCGGACAGCGTCCAGATTGTCTGGTTGTTCTCGATGGTGTTGGGCTTCTCACGGCTGATCTGGGGGCGCTTTGCACAGCGCCAGACGATGCAGACCGTGCTTGCGTGCCACAGAGCTGCGTTCGAGGCGATCGGCGGCGTGCCGCGCGAAATCCTCTACGACCGGATGAAGACGGCCGTTCTCGGTGAGGATGAAGATGGCCGCGTCGTTTACAACCGGACGCTCGGCGAGTTCGCGCGCCACTATGGCTTCTTGCCGAAGGCTTGCCGCGCTTACCGACCAGAGACGAAAGGCAAGGTCGAGCGGCCATTCCGCTATATCCGTGAAGACTTTTTCCTGGGCGGCACGTTCCGCGATCTCGACGATCTCAACCTTCAGTTCGGAAAGTGGCTCAGCGGCGTCGCCAACCCGCGTGTACATGCAACGACCGGACGTATCGTCAATGAGGCGTTTGCGCAGGAAAAACCGACACTCCAGCTCCTGCCGCTGATCCCGTTCGGCGCGGTTCTCAAGCTCGAGCGCAGGATTAGCCACGAAGGTATGGTGAGCGTCGGCGGCAACTATTACTCGGTACCCGATGCGACCCGCAAACGGGTGGTAGAGGTCCACAGCCTGGCGGACGAGATCTGCATCTTCGAAGATGATCGGCTGATTGCTCGTCACCCCCTTCTGGAAGGGCGCCGGCAGCGCTCGCTATTGGAAGGTCACCGGCGTCAATATCGGGCCAAAGACGAAAATCCGATCCCGCACGGCTTCAGCGGTGAAGTGGTGACGCGCCGTTCGCTCGACTTCTACGCCGCGGTCGCTCACCAGATGGCAACGACGGGAGCTGGCGCATGAACTCGCTGCTTCCCGATCCGACGGCATCGCTGCTCGATCGCATCAAGATCAGCATGGTCGGCCTCAAAATGCCGCGCGCCATTGAAGTGGTCGATACCTGCGTGTCTCGTCTCGACCGTGGCGAAATCACCGCACTCGAAATGATCGAACAGCTTCTCCTCGAAGAACTTACGTTCCGCGAGGAACGACGCATCCGGACCGCCTTGCGGATGGGCCGGCTGAATACCGTCAAGACACTCACCGGCTACGACTTCTCGTTCCAGCCTTCGCTCGACAAGGCCCGCATCCTGGCGCTTGCCGAACTGAACTTCGTCGCGCGATGCGAGGTGGTCCATCTGCTTGGCCCCCCGGGCACCGGAAAGAGCCATCTTGCCAGCGCGCTCGGCCTCGAGGCCGTCAAAGCTGGAAAGAGCGTCTCGTTCATCACGCTCGCGGATCTGATCAGCGCGCTTGCAAAGGCTGAACGGGAGGGCTCCCTGCAGGAGCGGATCCGCTTCTACTGCAGGCCTTCCCTGCTGATCGTTGACGAGATTGGCTACCTTCCGGTGGTACCCGGGGGCGGCAATCTGTTCTTCCAGCTCGTCAATGCGCGGTACGAAAAAGGGGCGATGATCCTCACCTCGAACCGGGGCTTCGCGGAATGGGGCGAAATCTTCGGCAGTCCTGTGGTCGCTACAGCGCTGCTCGACCGCTTGCTTCACCACGCCATCGTCATCCAGATCGACGGTTCAAGCTATCGCCTCAGGCGCCACGCAGACCTGCTGCCCGAGCATGTCCGCTCCACTGCACGAATTACCCCGCCAGCACCCACGGAACCTCGGCGTCGAGGCCGTCCTCCCAGAACAGGAGGCGCCTCCATGCCGACGTGAACGTTACGCCGCAAAGTGGGGAATTTTACTTTGCCCGTTCCGGGGAAAATTACAGTGTCGTTGACAGCTTCCGACCGTGTCTCCGGTATCTACAGCAGATTGCTATTCAGCGAAGCGACGCTGCAGGATTTGCCCGAAACGCCTGTATTCGTGATCAACGCCACAAATGTTGAGACGGGCAAGCTCTGGCGCTTCAGCCGTAAGAGCGCACGCGATTGGACCGTGGGAGAGATTACTCAGCCCCGATTCTCCCTCGCTGACGTTGTGACCGCGTCTTCCGCCTTCCCTCCAGTTCTTTCACCTTTTGTGTTGGAAACGCGTCCGTCAGACTTCGCGCATGTGGAGGAAGGCGTAGACTTGGCTCTGCTTCATGATGTCTCCCTTACCGACGGCGGCGTCTACGACAACCTTGGATTGGAAACCGTATTTAAGCGCTATCGCACTCTGTTCGTATCGAATGGGGGGGGAGCCCTGGCGATCGATCCTTCGCCGCCGGTCGACTGGGCTCGGCATGCGCGCCGAGTACTGGAAATAATTCACGATCAGGTTTCTACCTTGAGAGTACGGCAACTGATCGCTACTTACATCGCGCAAGAGAGGTTCGGTGCCTATTGGGGAATTGGTTCCGATTTAGCGAAGTTTGAGCTGCCAGATGCTCTCACGGCACCATTCTCACGCACCCTTGAGCTAGCGCATATTCCGACCCGGCTGAGTCGCCTGGATGACGGTTTGCAAGAAAGGCTTATTAACTGGGGCTACGCTGTAAGCGACGCGGGCTTGCGGAAGCACGGAGGGGTACATGTGCCCCCAGTGCCTGCGCCAGCCTTTCCCTATCCCGCAAGCGGAGTCTGATCGAGCGACGAATGCGCCGCTCGCTGCCGCTTAAATGTGAAGGAGGCCACTCATGAATATCGTTGATCTTCAAAGCGCCGTGGGAGCGAAGCCGGACGGCATTTGGGGGCAAAAATCACGCGACGCCTTGTTACTGACCTTTACGAACGCAGCAGCTCCTAAGCTCACATCGGAAGAGATAACGAGTTTCGCTGATCGGCTTGGTATAAGTACGAAACAATTACAGGCTGTCGCTAAAGTGGAGGCCTCCGGAAGTGGGTTTGATAGCAAGGCGCGACCCAAAATACTGTATGAACGGCATAAGTTCCACAAATATACCGGTGGAGCCTACTCGATCGCTTCATTCAGCAATCCCGTGAGCGGTGGCTACAACGAAAGCAGTTGGGACAAACTGCTAGGTGCAATCATTACCGGCGCCGTCGATGCTCCCTTCATGGCATGCTCTTGGGGCAAGTTTCAGGTACTGGGTGAGTGGTGGGACGAGTTCGGATTCTCCAGCCCTTTCGCGTTCGCGCACAGCACTGTGGCGTCTGAATCCAAGCATTACGAACTCTTGGTCGATTATGTGGAGTACACAGGTTTAAAAGATGAAATGGCGATGATTTCCACCGACCCGCAGAGCTGTCGCGCCTTCGCGAAAGGATATAATGGAGGAGGATACGAAAAATTATCGTATCATACTAAATTGGCTCACGCGATGCAGTAGTGATATTATAAAGCGCGACGTATAAAAATATATGTTACTTGTGATTTCACGATTAAGTAATAATTATTTCTCAAATGTTCAATATTTTTTGATGGGGTGAAGGATGGACAGCAAGGTGCTTGCTACATTGGGGGTGGCGTTGGCCGCGGTTTCATTGGCCGCAGTGATCGACATTCCGAATGCTTGGTCTCAAGCTGTCCCGCAAAATGAAGCAACACAAGGGGCGGAAGTCTCGAGCCGCTCTCCGAGTTCGGCTGGAAATTATAACCAGAGCAGTTCTAGAAATAACAATACGTCTGATGTGGCAGCACACGCGAATGCAGGCAATGCCGATACTGGAAAGCTCGTAAATATATTGTTCTCCGTATTGGTGATTGCTGTATTGATCGAGCAGGCGTTGGCGGTGCTTTTTGAGTCAAATTTTTTCCTCTCGCATTTTAAAAGGAGGGTTTTGAAAACGCCTATCACCGTGGCAGTGTGCTGGTTTGTCGCCTATAAACTAGGACTCGACCTTGTTCGCGACCTTTATGAAGCAGTTGGCGGCCGTGCGACGGCGTTGGGTTCATTTGGGTATTTCCTTTCAGGACTAATTCTTGCGGGCGGAAAGCTCGGTGTTTCAAATATTCTCGAGTCTTTCGGTTGGCGCAATCCCGTTCCACAAGAGTCTGATCAGACTAAGCCAGCGAAATCAGAAGCTTGGATTTCTGTGCGTTTTGCGGCGCCCCCCCAGGCGGAGCCGATCAACGTCATGATTCAAAAGGGGGGCGAGTCTCCTGAACTGATAGGAACAATAGCCACCGCTAAGCGGCGTCCGAAAATCCTCACGGCAATCATGCCCGACCCGACATGTTTCCCCCAGGTAGCGGGCTACGCCGTGCCCGGCGGAACTGAATGCGCTGTCTGGTTGGAGGATCCAAAAAATGCCGAACGAAAATCGGCGACATGGGGGCCGACGGTGCTCGCCGTAGGTGCAATCGTCGATATTGAATTGAGCGCGTGACGAGTCTCGAAGCGCGTTTGCGACCCAGCACGCGTCTGTATAGATTAGAATTGTCATTGAGCTCGACGGCAGATCCTGCCGTATGCTCTCGAAGATTGATGCATGGAGGGCTCAGATAAACGTCGAAACGAGTGGAAGTGGTGTTTATCTAGAGAATGTCCGACTTGTCGCTTTTGGTATGTGTTTGGCAGATTATAAAGATCTGATATCCGCGAAATTAACTTCTCGAGTTAAGCGATCCAAGCTTCACATTCCAACTTTGCAGTATTAATGCTCTTGCGGCGTGGGCAAGGCGCAGTGAGTGAGCTTGAAGGTCGAGGATGGGTAAAGATCCTTCTGGTGGATTTGCAGGCAATGCCTGGTTGAATTCGTACATCCGAGCTTCCACGTTTCTGTCTTCAACTAGCGCAAGCCGTCCCCAATATAGAAAATAGAACGCGTCGCGCTGGCGTTTCCATTCAATTGGGTCAGTTTCCGTTGTTAGACGAGCAGCTATTTCAGTTATCTCGAGGCAAGTTGCAAGCTGATGTTCCAGAAAAGGCCTCTTGTTGGCTAGTTGTTGCTCTTTTGAAAACTTCCAAATACCGAAGATTGCCACGACGGCGCTAATTATGATCGGTGGAATTTCAAATAAGTGTAGCATTTGATATCTCCAATTGCTAATAGTAAATAATAATACCGCAATTTATGAGATTTAGTTAATTAAGGTAGAATTTAGTCAATCGTATTGAGCCGAATGCATTTTCTGAAACTACGGTTTCATGGGGTGGGGTAGTGGAGATACGATATGAGGAAAATCGCTTCAATGTTGGCGGCCATAATATCCGCCTCGTCGCTCTCTGCCCAGTCCGTACCCGACTGGACGTACTTGGACGAGCGGCCGATTGGCTGCGAATTTGCGGGTATTGAGCAGGTCGAAGATGACTTGGTAACCGTTAAATTGAGAGTTTTGTTTATTGGTGGCGCTAAAACATCTCTAAATGTTGGTCCATTTTATTTGAAGTATGGTCTTCGTAGCAATGATATGTTGAAGCGCGATGCTGTTTCGAAGGCGCAGGCGATTCTTTACGAAGTATCACAAGTCCGGATACGTATACCTCGAAGCTGAGAAGAGTCGTGCTCCACTATCAGTGCGCCGAAGCGACCTGATACTATCTGAAAACTATTTTACGGGCATTAGTTTTCCGAGTTATGCAAGAGAATCTCGAGAAGAGCGCCGACTCCCAATTGCTTGCCAAAGTGCCCTCGCTTGGCAACCATATTTGGGGCATTGGTGCAGATGCTTCGGAGGTAAAACGCTTGTTCAAATACCCTATTGAGAGCAGCAACGGGGCCGGTGGGGCTCGCGGCTCTTCGATGCCGCCCACTTCCCGTCGGGCCTGCCAGACCCAATCGGTAAAAAGCCGGCAATTATTGTAGTTCGATCCTAGAGCGGATTTCGACCGGTATGAATCGGCAGGGATTCCCTACGATAGCGTTTTGTGATTCATAATCCGTGCTGGTGAAGGAGGCTGGCATGGATGGGTCACCCGCTTTCGATGGATTTGCGCTCGCGGCTTTTGGCAGCGATCGATAACGGATTGAGCTGCCGGGCGGCGGCGGCGCGATTTGGCGTTGCCCCCTCGACGGCGATCCGTTGGCATGCGCTTCGGCGCGACACGGGCGCCTTTGCCGCCAAACCGCAAGGCGGTGACGTGCGTTCGCGCCGGATCGAGGAGCGAGCGGCGGAAGTCCTCTCTGTCTGGGAGGCGCGGAAGGACATTTCGCTGGAAGAACTACGGGTGGAGCTGGCCGCAGCCGGACTGATCGTCTCGGTAGCGGGACTTCATCGGTTTTTCGTGCGTCGGGGCATGACGCGCAAAAAAAGACTGGCCATGCAATCGAGCAGGACCGTCCCGACGTCCTGAAGCAGCGGCATGATTGGTTCGAGGGGCAGGTCGATCTCGAACCAGGACGCCTGGTCTTCATCGATGAAACTTGGACCGCCACCAACATGACCCGCAGCCACGGCCGCTGTGCCAAAGGCAAGCGACTGCGGATGGGTTTCCCTCACGGGCACCGCAAGACCACCACGCTGGTCGCGGCTCTGCGCATGACGGGCATGGTCGCGCCGATGGTACTGGACGGTCCCATCAACGGCGATTGGTTCGAGGCCTACGTGGCCCAGGTTCTCGTGCCTGAACTGCGGCCCGGTGACGTCGTCATCATGGACAATCTATCGAGCCATAAGCGTCCGGCTGTCCGGGATCGGATCGAAGCAGCAGGTGCGACACTGCGCTTCCTTCCGCCCTACAGCCCGGACTTCAATCCGATCGAGAAGGCCTTCTCCCGCCTCAAGGCCTTGCTCCGGAAAATCGGCGAGCGAACGGTTAGCGGTCTGTGGAGCCTCATCGGCAAGCTCGTCGACATCTTCCAACCCGCCGAATGCGCCAATTATTTCAGCTCTTGCGGATATGATCCAGACTGATCGAAATCCGCTCTAATTGTTCGACGGGCGACGGCCAACGGCCTTGCGCTCGAGGTGAGTGTCCTCTGAGGCCTTCAGCAATTTGCTGTCAATCCAGACTTCGAGAATTCCTGGCGAAGCATTAGTGCAGCCTGAATAGCGACTAAAATCATATGCTGCGAACGTGTGCTGTGGGATCTGCTGAGTTAAATAATTGGCAATTGACTGCGCCACTTCCTTATCTCCGGGCACACAATAGCGGACCTCAAATATGTTGGCAGGGACTTCGAATACTTGGGTCGGTGGTAGATAGTAGTGCTGTGCGCTTAGATTTTTGCGGACTTGCAGCAGTTTAGGGGTGGTTCCGTCGCTTGCCTGGATATAGATCGTCACCGTTGCCACATGCAGCCACCATTGCTCGCGAGAGGCGGATTGCTGGGGCGAGTCGATCGCGCAGACACGTTGTCCTATGCTCACTGTGCCAATGCGGGGGGCGGAACGGTTGAGCGGGTCAGGCGGCCCGCTGCGTAAAGCAAGTAAATAGCGGGGATTGTAGCATTCGCCCGGCTTGATGTCCTTAGAGGTGACGGGCGCCGTGCCCTGTCGTTTCCGCAAGGTCGTGACAGTCCCGCTTTTGTCGCCGATCCAAATGTACCCCGACCGGTCAAAATTTGTGTCGGCGACAGCATCGAGGATCTGCGCGTCTATCGGGCTAACCTGTTCACTCTCCAGTGACGCGCTGTTCGATGCCGCCAGCAATGTGTCGAGAGTGGTCTGCTGCCCCACCTGCCGCGCTTCCTTCTGGGCAACTTTGTTCTGGATTGCTGACTCGCGGTACTGCTTTACCGCCAGCGCCCCCGCCGCCGTTAAAAAGGAAACGAGTATGGAGCCTACGGTAAGGCGTATCCATAGAATTCTCGCTCGGCTCTTATGGATCAGTCCAGAGATTCGGCGCCATTCCGTGGACTGCGTGACATCCTTGATATCAATTTCTTCGCTCAGATAGCGACGCGCTCGTTCGGGCGCAGCCTCCATGCGGCAAAAAAATTTCTGTGCCATAGCGAGGCTGCTGGGGCGAAGCGGATCACCGCCGCGATAGGCCGAGGAAAAGCTCCGCCACAAAAGCCCGTCTCGGATCTCCTGCCGTTGCCAGCTGATCGTTACATCGTCGCCGCCAACGATGCGCGTCCACTGTCGTAACAGCGCCTCATGGCTGATATCGATACGCTCGGGGGTGGATCTGGAGAGGACGAGAAGATCGGCACCTTCCCGGGAAAAGGCGTCAACGATCCTGCGAGTCATGGCAGTGGCTGCCTCGGGATCGGTAATGCCGGTGACGGCGGCCAGCTGGTCGAAATCCCGCGGGCGCCGTGATGTCTCGCCGCTCTTCTCGACGTCAAACAGCGCACGGAATATCCATTGCAAGGCCATAGCGCACACAGGATCGCCCGTTTCTATGGTGCCGGCAATTTCATCAGCATGGCTGGAAAGGGGATTGGATTTTCCGCTCACCGCATCAAGGTCGTCGACGCCGATTACCCACGACACGGCAAAGTCTCGCGATCGTCGGTCGACCATGCGTTTTAGGGCATGCTGGATCACAGGTAATGGGTCTGCACCGGTCGCGGAGATAAGTAGCAGACGCTCGAGGAGTTCGGGCTGGATACTTCCATTGAACAGGCGCGCCGGCTCAACAATGGCCCGTGCTACATCCTTCATCTCCAGCGCAGGTAGCAGATATTGGCACTGATTGATGACGGCGGTCAGGGCGGGGAATTGCGCGCAGGCGCCGATTGAATCCGACCTCATGGTAAGCAACACGAAGACGCGGTTCGACTGCGCCTTCCGGACGGCGCCGAGAAAGGCGATGAGCCGTTCGACGTCGGAGCATCGTCGGTCGCGTTGCCAACTGAAAATCTCTTCGAATTGGTCGACTATTATGCACAGGTCGATCGATCCTGGCTCGTCTTGGTCGACGCTTTTAAGCTCATCCAGCCGCGCTTCGAGGCGGGCGACGATTGTCGCGTCGTCGAGCAGGCATTCTCCCCAGTAGCCATAGGGGTCTTTATTGGGGAACGGCGCGCCAAGCTTTTCCTCAAGTGCACGCGCCAGTCCCTCATATGGTCCCGAGGAGGGGCGGAAAGCCGCATGAATGAGCTTCTGGTTGGCCCTGCGATAGTCGCGCTGGAGGAGAGGGATCAGTCCCGCTGCCACAAGCGAGGATTTACCGCAGCCCGAGGGGCCGTGAATCAGCAAAAGCCTCTCTGTTTCAAGCAGTTCTGCTAGTGATTCGCACTGTCTTTCCCGCCCGAAAAAAATGCTGGTCTCGCCTTCCCGAAACGGTCGCAGACCGGGGTATGGAGCGATGGGCATAGCCATTCCGGTGGCGAGAGTTGACTCTGCATTCATCGCGATTTCCCCTCATCCGCGATGAGGGCCTGTACCCTAGCCACCCACGGCTCGCATGCGAACAAGGCGATTGAGCTGTCCTCGTTGACTGATCGCGCATCAACGGTTTCTGGCCGGAAATACGGGGGCCATTGCGGCGGCGGATTGCCGACCCAATCGATGCAGATCGTTCGCACTGCCTCGCCCACTTCTCTGAGGTCAGCGAGCGCATCGCAAATCATGATTTCTAGATTATCGTTTTCGGTAGTGCGGAGCAGCAATAGGCCTTGGCAATTTTCAAGCATGCGCCGGCGCAGCTCTCTTATTTGTCTACGTTGCGTTGCATTTGATTGGTCGGTCCGTAATTGCATCGGATGAATGACCAGATCTAAACTTCGGAGCAGACTAGTTCGGGTCTGAGACCAGATAGCGATGTCGGCATGCTCCATTAGGTATGCTTGTTTGACAGGCCTCCGCTTGGGCGCGGGCGTTAGGGCAGCGATTATCGCCTCTTGTCTTTCCCTCAGGCGGCCAATACGCTGGGCGATATCGTTGCTCAACCGCCAGCAATGCTTTTGCACCGCGTCTCCTTCGGAAAAGGCGACCTGGGTCAGGCTATTAAATAGCCGAATCGATGTTACCGCTTTTGTGCCCGGAGCGTTGGTCCATGGCAGTTCGCCTCGACGTTCGTCGGGAAAGCGTCGCAACTCACACACGACCAGTTGTTCGGGCGAACGCGCGCCCTCGACGATCTCGGCATGGAATGACTGAGTCTCGCTCCAAGAGAGGGTACCAGGCCTGAAGGCTGGAGTCAGAAACAGGAGCATGATCGCTGCGTCGCCAGATGCACCACGGTGAGGCGCAAATTTCTGGCCCCGGTCGGTAATAGACGGCCCGATCTCAGGAGATGCGTGTTCCAGAAGCGTGCCGAGATTACGGATGACGGTATCGATCCACTCCTCGTCCTCCGCCGTGCGGGCCTCGGGGAAGTTCACGTAGATGTCATGCTTGTACCAGTTCGCCATGGATTAGTATCCTGTGGTTCCCCCTTAAATCGCTATTCCACCGCCATACTTACTCCGATGTTTGTCCAAAGCTGCTTTATCTCCGTATGTTCATGGTTTTTCATGTGCTCGACGATCTTCACGATGGGTGTGCCGATGTTTACCCATGCGGTCGTCTTGCCCTGGTAGTCATATTCGCCCTGCGTACGGGTGGCGGCCTTATGGAGCGCAACCACTCGCCAGCGATCGTCGCAGACGGGTGAGCCGGAGGATCCTTTGTCGGTATCCGTGAAATAGGCGAAATTCTTGCCCTCGACGCCGCTCGCCAGATTATTGCGCATGGCGATCTGCTTGGAGGCGCCATTAGGATGCTGGATGATGTTGACCGCGAAACGGTCCGCTTCCGCAAAGCGGCCGGTGTCATCAATGACAAGTGAGGCAAAATCCTTCTTGCACAGCGGCAGAGGATCGAAACCGGGTTCCTTCTCCAGTTCCAATATAGCGAAATCCAAATCTTTATCGCTATAAGCGAGCCGGTTGATGGCGATGGTCATTCCTTGGGCGTTGTCCGCGTCATAGCCGAATTTTGCCAGGGCGGTTTCGCATTGGAGCTTGAGATCTTCGGGAGACACTGGCGGTTCGAGCGGATCTCGGCCCGCGATGACGTGATGGTTGGTGATGATATAGCGCCTGCCGAGAAGCCAGCCGCTTCCGAGACTGAGGACCGGAGTGTCTGCACCGAACATGTCCTGCTGGCCATCGCGATAGACTTTCACCTCCAGCCGGCACACTGACTTAGACGCTGTGGCCGCGCCGACCAAGAAGCCGATGGGAAGCAGTTCGTTCTTAAACAGTACCCGCTCGAGTGTAATTGTTGGATCTGCGTCCGCGGTGGCCGAAATCGGCGTGGGGGTCGCCACTTCATCGGGCTGCGGCCCGGCCGCCGCTATCTGGCCCCAGGCAATCGCTTGCTCATATCGCTGTCCAAAAAACTTTTGGTCGTTGAGGCGGCCGGCAAGCTGAAATTTGACGTTGCCTAACCAGATGGCGAGCGGTGGCGGCCCATCGCCTAGCCAGCCATCCTCATTCATCCGGGCTACGTCAATCTGCATCTGTTCCGCTGGGCCTCGATTTGTTTCCAGCCCGGCAGTGTAACTGCGGTTGATACCGCTCAGCAGCAGTTCGCGGGGTTTAGCGAACACGTTTGCGGACATGGCCCGACTGATGATTTCCTGCGTCTGGTCGAGTGAGAAGATCGGCATCGCGAACCTCAGCCATTTAGATATTCGGATAGGGTCATGCGAGTATAGCCGGACGGCGGCGTATCACCCCTCGCGGGCAGGATAGGGCGTCTTGGAACCTCTGCGCCCGAAGCAATGGCGGCGCGCGCGCGTGCCCAATCTATCTCGAATACCGATAGGAAATGGCCCGCGATGCCACTGTGGTCGAACAACAGGCTAGCATCGCGGTTTATTCCGACCGCGTCAGCGCTCCAGTTCTGGCTGCCGATCAGCACGCGTTCACCATCCGCCACGATGCCTTTGGTATGTGTGTTTGCGAGTACGCGCACGCAGCGCATCACGTCCATCCCGCGCCGCCTCAGTTCCGCAATGTCGTCGTCCACATCGCCTGCTCGCAGGATCACCCGCACATCTCTAATGGCATGAGAGCGCTCGATGAGCGCCTCGACCAGTTCAACCAGATTTCCCGCACTGCTCTGCCGGATCTTGATATACTGGTTTTGGAAGACCAGTTGGTCCCGTGCTGACCGGATGAGGTTTAGTACAGCATCGGTATACACTCGCCCTCGCCGGTCAGGTGTCAGGATCGGCGTCACTGTGACCGGCTCTGACAATACGAGTGGCGGCGGCACGGGGACCGGCGCCTCGACCAGCGGCTCTATGGGCACGTCCACCATCTGCTCTTGCGGCGCTAACGCTTCAGCAGTGGCACCAAGATCGGCACATTGCTGAAAGTCCGCGAGGATATGCGAGCGATACAGTGTGGCGAGCCGCTCGCTTTTCGCGACGATATGCCATTCGCGATTGCCGGCGGCGCGATGGGTTTTGGGATCTGGAAAGGGCTGGCTACTGCGCGTCCAATTTCCGCTCGACAGCCAGATTCCATCCCTGTCCCGCACCGTCACCTTGATGTGATATGCGGTGCCGACTAGCCCGCCATTGCCCTTGCGGACATAGATGTTCTCGAATTCATAATTGTCTCGCCATAGCTTGAACGTTTCGCTCCGTTCAAACTCGCCGTCCTTGGTTTGTCCTGGATGCGGGTCGCGGCTCGCGGGATCAAGCACCAGCTTCATCGCTACTTTGGCCTGTAGCCGGTCTTCGACTGTTTGGGCGACGTAAGTAGAGAAAAACTGGTACATTGAGCTGATCAAGCTCTCGTTGGTCGCGGCGATGAAGCTCTTCAGCTGATCGAAACTTTGTTCCGGGCCGACATGGGCGATCACATCCATGGTTTCGGTAAAGCTCGTGAAGCTGAAATCCGGACCGGTGCGTCGCGCGTCGTCATAGACGATGGCGCTGGGCCCCTCCGAAACTCGTGCGACGATACCGAGCTGTTCTTCGATGGTCGCGTAGCGGACCGCGACCGGATGTCCACAATAGCTGGCAGGCGCGGAGGCTCGTATCAAGTCATAGCTGTCCGGTTCCGCAGCGATTATGATGCAATCGGTGCGTCCGTCGAAACCCGTCTTGACCGTCAGTATTCCCTGCCGATTTTCCGCCAAGAGTCGTGCGGTCGCATCGACGAGGGAAAGGGCTGTGGTGGATGGCGCGGCTGCCAAAGGGGCCCCGAGCGATAGGCTGATCGTCAGCGGCAGGGTTACGGTCACGGCCGGAGAAACGGACAAGCTAGGGTCGACGGGCGTGATGGGCTGCTGTGGCGGTGGAGCGGTCGGCGTGCTGCCTGTCCCGCTGTCTTGGACCGCAAGCGTCTCCGTTACAGTCGGGACACCCACTGTATATTTGCGCAGGATGCTGGCCGGCACTCCATAGTTCTCGATCTTGTAAAGGCCCGCGTAATGCAAGGCTACGACCTTGCCGCTGTTCAGGGAGAAGACCGGCGATCCCGACGCGCCGCCCAACGTCGTGCAGTCGTAGGTGCTGCTCCCTTCGCTGGGCTCGTCGAGCTGACCGGGCGCAATACGCTTGACGTCGTAAATCCCCTCATAAATCTCGTCCATCCATAGTTGATCCGGGATGGTGTCCTCATAGGCGCGGGCGGGATAGCCGACTGTGGCGACGTAATCGCCAGATGAACCGTCGCTCTCGTCGATCTCAAGATAACGGGGTTTGGTGCCGTCGTCGGGCATGGTCACGCGCAGCAGCGCGATGTCCGGGCCGCCGCTTGGCTCGATCCAGGCAATGCTAGCTATCTCAAAGGCGTCTGCCGCTGATGTCGTCGCCGGGTCTTTCTCTCGCCTGCGGTTGAAGAACACCTCCAGGGGTCGGTTGAACCGGCCTCGGGAAAAAACAAAGGTTCGCCCGTCCTGCTGGCCTATCATTTCCGCGACATGCCTGTTGGTGCAGACAAGGCCCGGCTGGATCAGCCACCCCGTACCGACATAAGGAAAGCCGGCAGGATGGTTTTTTACGTCAATCCGCCCGATGAGCGGCATCTGCGGGTTGAGCTTGCCAGCCGCTGACGTCACCCGACCGACCATTATGGCCGAGACGGAATCCTTTAATGGAGTTTCAGCGTTGATCTGGTCTTCCAGAACGAACAGCGCCGGTCGACCTTTCTGGACGATCGTTTCGATGGAGACGTCCGCAACATCGACATGCGGTCGCGGCGCACCCTCAAACTTTAGGTCGCCTGATCGGCCAAGAGCAGCCTCATTGTCGCTCAGTTGCTTCTCAATCTCTTGATGGAGTTCGCTGTCACGCGCATCTAGGCGATTATACCACCGTCTGATCGCTTCATTTCCACGCTTGTCGTCCTCCATCACGCCTCTCCCGTTTCGATGGCCGATGCGTCTCCGGGTTGGGTCACAGCTCCTCGGGGTCGGGCATATCCTTTGCCACGTCGAGAGTTAGGGCAAAAACAGCCTTCTCAAATGTCAAGGCCGCGCGTTGTTCTGTCGTCAGCGCGCGCGCTTCCTGAATGGTCTGCTTCTGCACCGGGCTCTCATTGATAGCTGCGCCCCAACCTTCGTCTGCAAAAGCCTTGTCGATGGCAAGACGTACACGTTTGCGGTCGACTCCGGTAAAATCGAGGCTGGCCTGCACCGCCTTTTTGGCTTGCCCGATCAGAAGTGTGGCCTTGGCGTCGTCGCCCTCGGCCTTGGCTTGCAGCGCGTCGTTGAAGGGCCCTGCAATGTAGGAGAAAGACTGATAATCGTCTCGTTCCTCAGTGCATTCGATTTGAAATAGCAGATAGTCCTGCGGGTCGAGCGTGGTCAGGCCGCTTTTGTCGCGGCCGGCACGAAGACCGTTGTCAGTTACCCATAAAGTCTTCTCGTCAATCTGGCCCTCCGGTTTTTCAGACAGGAAGAGGTAGCCGGAGACCAGCGCGCTCCCTCCAGTGGCCGCAAAGACATTGTGATAATAAAGTTTGGAAACCGCATCTCCGGCGCCGAGCAGCGATTGGACGCTGGCCGCGATTGAACCGGCAAGATCAGCTGCGACGGAGACCTGGGTTCCACCCAGCTTGCCAGCAAATTCGCTTACGACCGAAGCAAAGCTAGTGACCAGATTACTGGCCTGCATTGACACCAGGCCGCAGTCGAGTGAGATCGTCCCCCCTCTGAATGGCAGTAGAGGTGTGAGCGGATAATTAAAAAGTACCGACTTTCCTAGATCCGTCTGCTTGATTTCAAGATTGTTTTTACCTGATATATTGGCAAAATCGGTGCTCTTTTGGTCGCCATAGTCGAGGGATACAAGAGAGTAGGTAAGCGGATAACGTTTGGTGAACCATTTTCCGCCATCGCGCAGGAACATCTCGCTCAACCAGATACGCACATAATTCTGCTCGGCCACTGGGGTTAAAGCAGGGCGATTGGGAACGAGTACATTCTCTGCCGGAATCCGGAGCTGGGTGCGATGCACGCCGTCTTCGTGAGCAAGCTTGCCAAGCCAGTCGAATAACCCCATCGTCTATCTCCGATAGTCGTATGGATTAGTAATAAGCCATTATGATTATTCTTAGCCGAAATCGTCTTTCTGCCCGATACACCTCAATGGTGAGGCACTGGAGATGATTCTTGCAAAGTCTTATTGCTTGAACGGTAGAATGGCAACTGTCATCCCGAATTTATTAGATCGTTCGATAATCAGGGGGTGAGATGTTATCTATGGAATCATGGTTTATTGAACGCGTTGAATGCGGTGTATTAATTGAAATGACCAAATTTCAATGGATTACGCAATCGCAACTAAATTCGGACATTTGTGCAAGGATAAATAGGATCTTCATAAACCCTGCTACGGTTCAGGAGCTGTTGATCCGCCCGCTTTTGCGAGGGCTGACGGGAACAGCTGCGGGAACGGTTGAAAGCCTATGACGAAGATTGGCTCAGTCGGTAAGCACAGCCATTGGCGGTATGCCCATTACCTGTACCCCGCTGGGTTGTGAGCATAGTGACGGCGGTAAAAGGCCAAGTCGGCCGAATTCAGCCCGACTTACAAGCTAAAGCTTTTTGTTAATCGTGCTGCGATCCCGGAGGATGGACTTCCAGAAACGACCGAATGCGGTGTTCCAACTCAAGGATAGACTCAGGTCTTTCGGCGCAGCGCTCTGCCCAAGGTCGGCCAGGGTGAAGGTGGTCCCAAAGCGGACGTAGACCGCTGTACCTACCCTTTCCTGGATCATGATTGCCAAACCCGTCGAGCGCTATGTTCCAGACGGGACGAAAATTGGCGATTAGCAAGCTTTCGCCGAGCGGAATCCAAATGTCGTCGACGGTTAGATAGCGAACATCAAAGTCGGCGATCGCGAGAGTGCCGGAGCCTTGTTCGACTTCGAGGATGCTATCTCGGTGGTCGGTCAGGCGTTTGTAGAGAGCCGTTCCGCGCTTGCTCGCTGACATGCTGGCGCCTTTGCGCCCGCCAGAGGGAATGGCTTTACCAATGTAGATTGGCCAATTCGACGCAGTCCTGTTTTGCTCGGCGATAGGCGCATAACATTCATGAGCGCCCCGGTAGTAGAGGACGTAGATGCCTGCCCCTTCGAAGGGCGTGATGCTGGCCAACGGCTCGGCGGGGCGCGAAAGAAGCGCGTCGGCGACGGACTTGCCAAGATTTATCTTGTCGAGGGGATTGTAGACATCTGTCACGTTACGAATTGCCCTTCTTGCTCGCCGCCGCCTTCAGATGCGCGCCGACCGAATTCGCCACGACATGGGCAAGATCTACTGGAACCGCATTTCCGAGCTGGCGCATGGTCTCGCTCCATGATCCGTGGAACACGATGTCGTCGGGGAATGTTTGCAAGCGCGCACTCTCCCGGATTGTGAAATAGCGCACCGAGCCATCGGGACGGCGTAGCATGTTCTCGCCGCCAGGCACTCCATGCACACCTGCCTTCAACGTCTTCGCTGGCTCGTCGAGGGGGCTGCCCGTATGTCCAGGATAGCTTCGCGCGCCGGGTTGGTAGCGATGGTCGGCAAATTCGGACTTGGCACGCGGTGCAAGCTCCGGGTCGGGTAACCCGACCAGGGCGTCGCGCGCCGTTTGCCAAGGCTTTAGGCTTGGCTCGGAACGGAGGCGCGCCGCGCCCTTGCCGATGTCTAACGGCCGATCTCGTTTGGCGACCATATGGCGTTCCCAATAATCGCCGTGCATTTGATCCCACAGCAGCGCCTCTCGCGAATGCGTCTCGCGCGGGAACGACCATTTGATGCCTGTGTCGGATCTAAAGCCGACAAAGAACACGCGTTCGCGCTTTTGCGGGACGCCGAAATTCGCCGCGTTGAGAACTTCAGGCGGCAACACTTGATAGGACAGCGCGGAGCTACCGTTGGATGTGTGATGTTGTTCCAATCGGGCGCGATGATCCAGCCAAGCCTCGCCGTCTCTCATGTCGATTTCGGGATATGTGAGCTGAAGGTAAATGTAGTTGAAGTACGTGGCGAAAGTCGCGCGGGTCAGCCCCTTCACATTCTCGAATATGAATGCGCTCGGCTTGGTTTCGCGCACGACGCGCACGGCTTCAGACCACATGTCGCGATCGTCCTGATGCGCGCGGTGGCGTCCGCCGAGAGAAAACGGCTGGCAAGGGGGGCCGCCGGTGACGAGATCGAGTTTTCCCTCGAATTGGGTGAACGAAAAATCGCGAATGTCGCCCTCGCGCGGCGAGGGCCAATGGCCCATCCCAGCGCTCTTGCGCTTACGGTTTTCCCTGATGGTGTCGCAGCACCAGCGATCCCATTCCACGACGTCTAGCGTCTTGAAGCCCGCTCGCGTGACGCCGAGCCCAAGCCCGCCCGCTCCCGCGAAGAGTTCGATCGCCTTCATGATTTCTCCGTAATGAATCTCTCCAGCCTGTTGCCTAATTGTTCTCGGTCACGCAACTCGCATTCCCATACGATCGCGACTTTCCAACCCATCTTTTCGAGCTTTTCAACATTCGCGAGATCCCGCGCGCGATTACCCTTTAACTTCCCGATCCAGAAGTCCAGACGGCTCTTGGGGAGGCGGGCTAGCTTGCATGCTGGATCATCGTGCCGATGCCAAAAGCACCCGTGAACGAAAATCACCTTGCGGCGAGATCTGAAAACCACATCCGGTTTGCCGGGAAGGTCCTTGGCGTGAAGGCGATATCGGAACCCAAGGGAATGAAGCAGCCGACGCACGATCATTTCGGGTTTCGTGTCACGGCTTCGAATAAGCGCCATTCTGGTGGCGCGTTCAGGCGCGGTCAGAGTGTCGGCCATCACGGAGCGCCTTCCTTGGTTCTGGTTCCGGCATCCTCTGTTGTTCGCCAAGGAAGTGCGCGCTGTCACAAGGCGCGTCCTGGATAATGCCGATAGCACGTGGTGACACGGCGAACAGACCCATGATAAGCGCCTGGGATGGCTGGGGCAAATAGCAGCGGAGCACATTGGACCGATCAGGAAATTGATCTGATCGTCACGGATTATTTCGCGATGCTTTCGATGGAATTGGCCGGTCAACGGTTCGTCAAATCCCACCGCAATGAAGCTCTGCGGCGGCTCGTTGATCGATCACATGCCTCGATAGAGTTCAAGCATTGCAACATCAGTGCCGTCTTGGAGCGGCTCGGGTTGCCGACGATCCAAGGCTACCGGCCCCGCGCGAACTTCCAGCATGCCTTGATTGAGGGGGTGGAGCGGTACCTTGGGGCCGCCGAGCGTCCGGAGTCTCTCATCGAGTTTGATGCCGCGCCGAGTGTTCAGTTCGCCGATCTGCCAATAATGGATGCACCTCCGCCGCGTGAGGATCCGAACGTGTCGCCGCCTGCCGCGTTGAGGCGGTTATTGCATCGATTTGATCCCGCCGCGCGCGATGCTCGAAATCGTAAGTTGGGTTTGGAGGGAGAGGAGCGGGCATTTCACGCCGAGCGATCGCGGCTAGCTCTGATGGGACGGGACGATTTGGCGCGAAAGGTACGCTGGGTCGCGCGGGAAGATGGCGACGGCGCGGGTTATGACATCCATTCCTATGCGCCTGACGGAAGCGAGCGCCTTTTAGAGGTCAAAACGACGCTGGGTCATGCCCGAACACCGTTTTTCCTATCAAGTAACGAGTTGGCGTTTTCGCAAGAGCGACCCAACGAATTTAGGCTGCTCCGGATCCATGACTTCGCGCGCTCGCCGAAGGCATTTGAGCTGAGGTCGCCGCTAGCAGCGCACGTTCGCCTTCGGCCCAGCGTCTATCAGGCCAGCTTCTAACGCTATCTTGGTCTCCGCTCGTCACAACCGGACGCGAGGCTCAAAACGAAGCACGGCCTGTGCGATGACGTTCAACTCGCTGGTGGGGAACCAAAGAGGTCGTCGCCCAAATCGCGTGGGAGAGGCTTACGCCGTTCCGGCCGGACCACGCCCTCCTTGCTAACGATGTCGTAAGCGTCGGTGAACCTTTGGAAATATGCTTCCATCCGCGACGTTTCGAGCAAGGGAAGATCTGAAATCGTGTAGCTTGAGGCGACACGCTCTTTCCCTCCCTGTGGAACACTCAAATCGATCAATAAGACGTCAGCATCCGCGTGCTCATCGACGGCAAAGAGCGAGTGGATCGCACTCACGATCAGACGTAGTCCGTGGATGCCAGGCACATGAGTGGCCCTTGGCTGCAAATAGAAGAAGATCGATTTTCCACCTTCTCGGAAGAAGAACAGCGGGTCGACCTTGATCGAAAAGTCTTGGCGAAGGTGGAGGCGCTGTGTTTGGAGGCCGTGGCACATAAACCTACCACGCTCCTGAGCCGCATCCCAGATCATGCCTCCGACTTCCGCGTTATATGGACGCCCCAGCAGAGGGCCGGTGGCTCCGCACGCCTTGGCGGCCGCCTCTCTGGACATCTCGGCGCTAAAGACCGCCTTCGCCAACTTTTTGGCCGGAGAATAACCCCACACCGGACCGGGCCGCTCGTAATGCCGCCGCAAGTTGGTAATCGTCGTCGGGAGATCCTGGCCAGTCAACCTGACCACGTCTTGGAGAGGAGGAATCGGAAGTGCCATAAAGTATTAAATAACATGGCTAGAATGGCTAGCGCAACGTGAGGCTACTGGAGAGAGGCGTTTTTCCCCTGCTCCACAAAATGCTTGCGAATGCTCTCGTTCGAGATTGCCATGTTGAGGCGGACCTTGCCGTCGAGCGCATTCCAAACTTTGTCCCATGGGCCGCCGCGTGCGTGCGTAAGGTCGGAGAGCTCGAATGCCCCGAAGCCAGAATAGTAGGTCAGGACGGATCTCAGAAAGTTACTGATTTCGGACGTAAAGTTGCCTTGAGCTACCAGAACTTCCCCGGTCTCCCAATCAGTCATCTCTGCTCGGCTCGAAATTGGGCCCGAGCCGTGAGTCTTGAAGGCATCGTAAACGGCCCTCACGACTGGACCATATTCCCACGCCTCTATGCGATTGCTGATCAAGGGCTGGCCATACGATGCTAGGTGCCATCCGTGCGCGAAATAGATGTGCTTTAGAACACTCATATTCGTCAGCTTCACGCCGCGCTCTTCGGCGCAGTCGAGAAGAAAATTCGCAACTTGTCTGGCGTCGTGCATGGTATTCCCGGCGGCTCTCAGGGGAGGCCCGTTCGCGCTGGCCGTTACAGATGGAATATGGCAAGCGCAATGGAAGCTAACACGCATCTAGCCATGTTTCGAGCATCTTAAGAGCGCGGAAATCAGCCATTTTCAAAGTGCGGCGCTTCTTTTCTTAACCAATTGGCTCCGTCGAAGCGTGCTGTCCCGCGCGGCCGCGCGGCCGGGCTCTATTTCGCTGCGCTCAACCGAGCCGCCTACGGCGTCTCGTCGGCATAGCCGTCACGATCCCTGACAGAGGCGGCCCGATGGGCCGGATGCGGTCATCGCGCTGGCGCGCGCTGGCGCCGGTTGATTGGCTGGCCGGCCTGGCGGGGTGGGCGTCGCTCACTCGATAGGCGCGCCGCGGCGCGGTGCAAGGCGAGCAGGCTCGCCTCCTTCATCATATTTCGGCCCAAGGGTGCACCGCGCCGCGGCGCGCCTGTCGGCTCGCTCCTGCCGCCCACCCCGCCATCCGGCGGGCCAATGTGCGGATAGAGAAGGAGTGAAGGACAATGGAACTGAAGCACATCGAGCTTGCCCGTCTGTCGGTCTCCGGCCTCAACATGCGCGGCACCCGCAAGGCCTGCGACATCACCAATATCCTGCCCTCGGTTCGGGCACGCGGTGTACTGGTGCCGCTTATCGTTCGCGAACTGGTGGGGGTTGCTGATGGCGTAAGCAGCGAAGGCGAGGGCGGTGATCATTCTCCCGCTTATGAAATCCTTGCCGGCAAGCGCCGCTATCATGCTGCTCTGACGGTGGCCGAGGAGGGCGGCGGCATCGAGGATTTGCCTTGCGCGGTGCTGGAGCCGGGGGACGACGCGGCGGCGCTCGAGGCCTCGCTGATCGAGAACATCGCGCGCCTTGATCCCGATGAAATGACCCGCTGTGAAACCTTTGTCCGGCTCATGCGGGAAGGGCGCTCGGTTGAGGATGTCGCCTATACGTTCGGGCTTACCGCCCTGCAGGTGAAGCGCACATTGGCGCTGGGCAATCTCGTTTCTCGCCTTCGCAATCTCTATCGCGCCGAGAAGATCGATCCTGTCTCGCTGCGTCATCTCACCATGGCCTCGAAATCCCGGCAGCGCGAATGGCTGATGCTGTTCGATGATTCTAGTGCTTATGCTCCTACCGGTTCGGCATTGAAGGCATGGCTCTTCGGCGGTGCGTCGATCCCGACCTCTTCGGCGTTGTTCGACCTTGAAACCTACAAGGGCGAGATCGTCGCGGACCTGTTCGGCATCGAGCGCTATTTCGTCTGCGCGGACGATTTCTGGGCGGCGCAGATGGAAGCGGTCGAAGCCAAGGCCGAGGACCTGCGCGAGCAGGGCTGGAGTGAAGTCGTGGTAATGGGGCGGGGCCAAGCCTTCCATTCCTGGGAGCACGAGCGCGTTTCCAAATCCAAGGGCGGCAGGGTCTATATCGCCATCGGGCATCGCGGGGATGTGACGATCCACGAGGGCTTCCTTACGACCAAGGAAGCCCGGCGTCTGGAGCGCGGGGAAGCTATCGAGCGTGCCGTCCGGCCGGAGGTGTCGAGCACGGTCAATGCCTATATCGACCTGCACCGGCATGCAGCAGTGCGTGCAAGGCTGGCCGATGATCCCGGTCTGTCGCTGCGGGTCATGGTTGCGCATGTCATTGCCGGTTCGCCGCTCTGGCATGTGCGGATCGAGGACCAACGAGCGCCCAACGATGTGGTGGCGGATAGCGTCGAAGGCTGCGTTTCCGAGGCGGCTTTTGATGCAAAGCGGCGGCTGGTGCTGGCCATGCTGGGTCTCGATGCGGAGACGCCGACCGTGGTGAGTAGCGATCCCGATGGCAGTGGCATCTGCGGTTTGCTGATGCGGCTGATTGCCCTCAGTGACGAGCAGGTCATGGCGGTGTTGGCTATCGTCATGGCCGAAACGCTGACGGTAGGGACCTCATTGGTTGACCTGTTGGGGCAGAACATGGGCGTCGACATGGCGGCAGTCTGGCAGGCGGACGATGCCTTGCTCGATGGTGTTCGGGACCGCGAAGTCATGGGGCATATCCTTGCCGAAGTGGCGGGCGAAGCGGTGGCCGCCGAGAACGCCAAAGCCACGACCAAGGTCCAACGCACGATCATTAGGGACTGCATTGCGGGCAGGCATGGACGGGCGAAAGTCGAGGGCTGGGTGCCGCGCTGGATGGCGTTTCCGGCCTCCTCTTACACCGCGCGCGACGGCGTCGGCAGTGCCCAGCGATCGGAGCAGATCAGGCCGTTCTTGGCTCCGGCAACGGAAACCGACGGCGCCGCCGATCAACCTCAAGCGCTGCCGCACGCGGCCTGATCCGGAAGCCCGACGGAGCGTTTGCACTGGCGGGCTTCTCTTTCCGTGGAGACCGGAAATGGACAATGATCATGACGAAAAGCGGCGCGCGCGCATGGAAGCCGCATTGGCAAAACTGCCTGAAATGGAGCGTCAAATTTTCCTCGCGATGCGCGTCTATCATATGGAAATCAGAGAGATTGCGCGCCAGACGGGGCTTTCCAAGCGACAGGTTTGGAAACGAATGGGGAAGGCGATCAGCAATCTGGCGCAGAGTTTGAGGGACAATGAAGTGGGCGGCGATTGAGCTCTCGCTGAAGTGCGTTGCCGGTCCTGGCGGGACCGGCAACGTTGTTCCTAGCTTCTGCGCGGTCTTTCTGGGCGGTTTTGAGCAATCCTAAACGGAAATCAGCTCAAGGACGTGGTGCCCGAATTGTTTGCTTGCCCTTCGAGCAAGACATGGCGAGAATCCGTTTATGCGTATGGACATAGACCATCTGCCCTCGATCCAGCAGCAGGAACTGGCGCGAGCGACGCAAATTCTGATGGAGCAATTCTCCGTCGCGACCTCGCGCGCCACGCAGCCGTGGAAGCGGAACGGCAAGGTTCAGAAGGTCATTCTGTTCGGCAGCTATGCGCGCGGTGATTGGGTAGATGAGCCCGAAAACGGCTACCAGTCTGACTACGATCTGCTGATCATTGTCAGCCACGAGCGGCTCACAGACATTGCCGAATTCTGGTACGTGGCCGAGGACAAGATCCTGCGCGATCAAGCTATCGGACGCCAAGTTAACATCATCGTTCACACCCTGGATGACGTGAACCGGGGGCTGACGCGCGGCGAGTATTTCTGGGTCGATATCGCGCGGGACGGCATCCCTCTTTACGAACTATCGGGCTTCACGCTGGCGCAGCCGAAGCCGCTTACGAAGTCTGACGCCTATGATATGGCGACAGCCTACCTTGCGGATTGGCTCAGTAAGGTAAATTCAGCTCTCGAAGGCGCTGAATTCTATGTGACGAAGGGCCGTTGGAATGACGCCGCCTTCACTCTCCATCAGGCTGCTGAGCGGGCTTACATCTGCTACCTGCTGGTCCGTAGCCAGTATGTCCCGCGCTCCCACAACCTGAAATTCTTGCGGTCGCTGGCCGAAGACAAACAGCCCGCTCTGATCGAGGCATGGCCGCGCGCCACCAAGCTGGATCGCCGCCGGTTCGAGCTGGCCAAGCGAGCCTATGTTGAGGCCCGCTACTCCACTGCTTACGAAATCAGCATCGAAGACTTGCAGGCGATCCGCGAGGCCGTCTGCAAGCTGCGCGACACGGTGGAAGCCGTGTCGCTGAAATGGATCGACAGCCTGCGGCCCGCTGCCGAGTTGCGATCACAGTCATAACTCTGCGACCCGATCGGGGCCGCTTCAAGCGGCCTCCGTCACCTCGATATCCAGCGTCAATTGCAGCACGTCATCGCCATCGATGACGGTTTCTGGCCGCAGGGTTTCCGCGCCGCAGGCGAGCGTGATCCAGTCGAATTTCCAGTCTAGTTCGATCGCTTCACCGAGCCCATGGCGCACGAATTTGACCATCGCAGCGCCTTCGCTTGCGATGGCAAATCGGCAGGCTGGTCCTCCCGGAATCCAGCGTCCACGCACCAGTGTGCCGTCTGAAAACGCGAGCGAGAAACCCTCGGCTTGTCCGCGCGCCGGGACATCGAGAACGGTCTCGATATCGCCTGTCAGCACCAGCCGGTGACCCGCTTTCGCTTCAATTCGCACGCCCATGATCTGCTCCCTTTCGCGACTCACCGGAAAACACTGAAAAGAACATATAGCGAACAAATGGGGCGTCGTCATTGGGATGATGGGCAGCGGGAATGGCGGATTTGCGGAGGTGCCGGAAAAGCGGAAAACAGCAAGATAAAGCGAAGCTGCGCTTCTTGGGCCTTTAAGGCCAAGGCATTGTCTGCACATCGTTTTTAAGAGAGTTGGATTATCTCGGGCCGGACGGGCCAGGGAGACAATCTCGGTGCCGGCAAGCGTGTGACCCGCAGGAAACCTCGACTTTACCGCGAGATACTTGAGGGGAGGAGAGGGGCCTCGCCATATTCTGGGCATGCCACACGATGACGATCGCTTCGAACCTCGCCTCAGCCGCTCACGTCCCGATAGCGGCGGTGTTGGCAGCGGCAGGAGCCCAGGCCGCAACTTGCGCGGCAAGGTGCTCGAACAGGTCGCCCGACGCGGTGGCAATCCGCGCGGCACAGGGGGGGCGTTTGCTCCCGTAAAAGCGAAGCAGTCCGGTCGTTTCAATGCGCGCGGTCGCGGCGCCAAAATTGCGGCGAGTTTGCCGCGCGGTTCCGGCTGGTCTTTCGATCACGCCAGCGGCATTCGCGTGCGGCCGCGCCGGGTGACGGTGAAGGCGAGGGTTGTGAAGCTCGCGGGCAAGGTGGCGGCGGTGCAGAAGCACGTGGGCTATCTGGAGCGGGACGGTGTCACCCGCGACGGTGAGCCGGCCCGTTTTTATTCGACATTTGCCGACGAGGTTGACGGCCAGGCTTTCGCCGAGCGCGGGCAGGAGGATCGCCACCACTTCCGCTTCATCGTCTCACCCGAGGATGGGCCTGAGTTCGAGAACCTCAAGTCCTTCACCCGCGACCTCATGGCGAAGATGGAACAGGACCTGGAGACGACGCTCGACTGGGTGGCGGTCGACCACTTCGATACCGGCCATCCGCACACGCATATCCTCGTGCGCGGCAAGACAGAGGACGGCAAGAACCTCAACATCGCCGGCGACTATATTGCCCACGGCATTCGTGCCCGTGCTTCCGAGATTATGACGCGTGATCTCGGGCCGCAAAGCGAGATGGAAGTGCGCCAGCAATTGAGCCTGGAAGTCGATGCGGAACGCATGACCCGGCTTGATCGGACGATCATTGCGCAGGCCAGGGACAACCTCGTGGATCTCAAGCAAATCGAGGGTCCGATGGCAGGCGATTCCTCCTACCAGCAACTGCTCATCGGGCGTGCCCGCGTGCTGGAGCGGATGGAGCTTGCCGAGAAGGCCGGACCGCTGACCTGGAAACTCGATCCCGACATCGAGCATACCCTCGGCAACATGGGCCGGCGCGGGGATATCATTCGCACCCTGCACCGCGACATGACCGCTTCGAAATGGCGCGAGCTTCCGAGCCTCAAACTGGCGCCCGAAATCGAGCCTCGGCCAATGGTCATCCACGGCGTACCCGGTCACCGGAAAGGCGAGCCCGAGCAGAGCCGAGGGACGATCGTCGGCAAGGTGATGAAACGCGGTGCCGCGGACGAGGATCATGAGCGGCGCTATCTGATCGTGGACGGAGTCGATGGGCACAGCCACTATGTCGATATCGGCAGTAACGCGGAGGCGGCTTCCGTTGGTTCTTTGGTCAGGCTCGAACCCAAGCAGGCCAGCATTCGTGTCTCGGACACCAACGTGGTGGAGGTCGCGGCTGCCAATGGCGGGCGGTACACGATCGATCTTCACCTCAGGCACGATCCCAACGCCATGCAGACATACGCTGAAGCACATGTCCGGCGGCTTGAAGCGATCCGCCGTGCAACCGGCCAACTCGACCGCGAACCGAGCGGCGTCTGGAACATCAGGCCTGATCATCTCGAAACTGTTATGGCTTACGAGCGCGGGCGACAAAGGGCCGAGCCGTTTCGGATCGAGGTGTTGTCGGCCAAACCCATCGAGCAACTGGTTGGAACGCATGCCGAGACTTGGCTCGACCGAGAACTGGTGGGGGAAGGCAAGACCGAGCTTGCAAGCGGCGGCTATGGCAATGACGTGAGGAAGGCGCTCGATCTGCGCCGCCAGTGGCTGATCGAACAGCAATTGGCGACGGCGGAAGGTACGGAGGTCATCTACAACCGAAACCTGCTGCGTGTTCTGCGCGAGCGAGAGGTGAGGGCGGTCGGTGCCCAGATGGCGAAGGATTTGGGAATTCCGTTTGTCGAAGCGCAGGCTGGCAAACGGATCGAAGGCACTTACCAGCGCAGCGTCAATCTGGTCTCGGGCAAGTTTGGCATCGTCGAGCGCAGCCGCGACTTCACGCTGGTCCCCTGGCGTGCCGAACTGGAGAAGCAGGTCGGCAAGAATGTCTCCGGCCTCATGCGCGAGACGGGGGCGGTCAATTGGACGATCGGTCGCCAGCGGGGCGGGCCGGGCATTACCTGATTGATGCCGATCTCGGGTGCGGACAGTTTCGAAGACCGTTTACGCTAAGGCGAATCAGTTTGGCCTTTTGAGGTCGTGCGCCGCTGCTCAGAGCGCTTCCTGAAGTGCTCGCTCGGTTCGGCAATATCCGCAAATATCCAATAAACGCCAACTGGCGCCCTTTTTGTGTGCGGCCGACGCGGCGAAAATCACACAAGGCACAGCCGCCCGTTCGGTCTCCCGGAAATGCGGCCTTATCGACCCGTCAGCGAGGACCTTGATGAAGACATACAAGACCCGCCATCAGCTATTTCTCCCAGAGGACATGAGCCGCCGGCTAGCGCAAGTCGCCGGCGTATCGGGCAAGGCGCGGTCCGAAATCCTCGTTGAGGCGCTCGACGCCTGGTTCAATCGTCGCGAAGCACCGAAGGGCGATGAGGCCATTGGCGCGCGCCTGGCGCGGATCGAGAGGCACCTCGACTGGCTGCGCCGAAATGAAGGCTTGGTCTGGGAGATCACGGCGCGGATGGTTCGCCATCAACTGATCGTGGGTACAGTGCTGCCGATCACTGCCGAGGCGGAGGCCAAAGGAGCAAAACACTTCGCGGCGCTAATCGATGAGATTGCTGATCGGTTGGCTGGTAACGCGGCCGAGGAGAGCGCCGATCCGGCAATCCGCAAGCTGCGGTCGTTCCAGTGAGCGGACCGAACGAGACCGCCGGGTTGCCGCGCTATCACGAGCCGCTGGCTGTGCGCATTCCGGAGGCTTGTCGGATGTTAGGTATTGGGAGGTCAAAGCTCTATGAACTGATCGCCGACGGCACCATCCAGATCGTTAAGATCGGCAGCATCACCGTCATTCCGGTGGGCCAGCTTCGTGCACTCGTTGAGATAAAATGAGAAGCGGGGTTCCGCCCGGGTGCTGGTTGCTTACGTGCACAGCCGCCGACTGTAACGACGACTGATGGGACCTTTGCGACAGTCGGCTTAGCGGCGACCGCCCAAGGAAAGCCGCCATTCAAAGCCTATAGAAAATCTGTAGTCAGAGCGCGGCCACGCGCCCACTATTGCCGTTCAATTGGAAAAGTTGTGGGTCCATGACCCATCTTTCAGTTGCCCGCTTCATCCAGCGCTATACGGAACTGGCCGGTCTCGACCCGGCAACCGTCGCCGGTCACTTGTTGCGCGCCGGCTTCCAGACCGAGGCGGCGCGCACCCGCGCGTCGATCAAGAAGATGCAGGAGGTCTCGCGCCACAAGTCGGTGAAAGTGCTCCTCGGCTATGTGCGCTCTGCGGAGATGTTTGACGATCATCCCGGGGCCGGATTTCTTTAGTTGAGGACGAGGGATTAAAAAAAGCCATCCACAGTCAGGCGCAATGTCGTTGGTCGCGATGCTCGCCCGATAGTGAGAACATAGCTAAGGTGAGGATCTGACTGTCGGTTTGCGTGAAGCATCGGCACCACACGAGACCGGAGAGATCAGGATGCATTTGAAGAAGCTGGCTGTCCGCAACTTCCGCAGGTTGCAGGATGTCGTCATCGATCTCGCATCCGACATCTCTATCTTCGTAGGCGCGAACAACAGCGGAAAGACCTCGGTCGGGCACGCGCTTCAACTGTTCACCGGGCATGGCCGCTTCAGTATCCATGATTTCAGCGCGGAACTGTGGCCGGGCATCATAGCGTTCGGTGCCGGTGAGGAAGCCGGTGTCTTGCCGGCTGCGGAAGTCGATATTTGGCTGGAGATTGGCGCCGAGGACGTCCATCGCGCAATTGATCTGCTGCCGAGCCTCGCATGGGACAGCACACTCGTCGGCATGCGCGTCGCCTATGCCCCGATCGACCCCGAAGCGACGCGCGCTCGCTATACCGAAGCTCGTGATCGTGCCCTCGCTGCCGTCGACAAGGACGAGAATGGCGTGCCGGTGTTCGACCCGGTGCCGCGCCACCTTCGCGATTACCTCCGCGATCGTCTGAACGACGAATATGAGCTGCGCTACTTTGTGCTCGATCCGGCGAAATTCGACGCCGGAATGATCGCCGAGCCCGGCTATGTCCCCGCGTCGCTCGCGGGACGCGATCGCAGCGGACGCGAAATTCTGAACAGCATCCTCCGGATCGATTTCCTCAATGCCCAGCGCCATTTGTCGGATAGTCCAGGCGGCGCCCGAGCAGAGGACCTGTCGCGCGTGCTCAGCCGTTTCTACGGTCGAAACCTCGAGCAGAAGGGTGAGGATCTCGAGGCCCTCCGGGCACTCGCCGCATCTGAAGTCTCGCTCAACGAGCATCTCGAACGTGTGTTCGAGCCGACGCTCAGGAGCCTTGCGAAGCTCGGCTATCCCGGGCTGTCGAATCCACGGATGATGATCCGCTCGGCTCTCGATCCCGCGCAGATTCTGAGCAGTCGCGATGGTGCTCTGGTCCACTACGTCCTTGGTCCGGATGATGGCGCGGCTGATCCGCCGACGCTGCCCGACCGCTACAATGGCCTGGGATTCAAGAACCTCATCTTCATGGTGGTCGAGCTTCTCGATCTCCACGCCCAGTGGTTGGCGATCGAGGAGAACAGGCCGCCCGTCCATCTGATCTTCATCGAAGAGCCGGAGGCACACCTCCACGCGCAGTTGCAGCAGGCCTTTATCCGCAAGGTCATGGACCTCCTCGCGCTCAAGGGCGTGGAGCGGACCGCCTATACCAGCCAGGTGGTCGTCACCACACACTCCACCCACATCCTCTATGAGCGCGGCTTTCGGCCGATCCGCTATTTCCGGCGCAACCGGACAGAGGCGACATCGACGTCGGACGTCCTCAATCTGTCCGCTTTCTACGACAGCACCGATCCCGAGGTTCGCACTTTCCTGGAGCGCTACCTCAAGCTTGCGCATTGTGATCTCTTTTTCGCCGATGCCGCAGTGCTCGTTGAAGGCAATGTCGAGCGACTGCTCTTGCCTCAGATGATCGAAACGGCCGCACCGCGCCTCCAATCGACCTACCTGACGATCCTCGAGATCGGGGGCGCGTTCGGCTATCGCTTCAAGGCGTTAATCGAGTTCCTTGGCCTTACCACGCTCATCATCACCGATCTCGACAGTGTCTTCGGTCCGCCAGCTCAGGCGGAGGCAGGTGCTGAGGCGCCTGCGATCGCGGCGGTAGAGGAGGACGGGGACGAGGACGATGGGGAAGCTGCTGGTCAGCCGCCGGGCAAGACCTGCATCGCCGGCCATCCGGGGGCGGCGACCTCCAATCAGACGCTTCTGCAATGGCTCCCGAAATGCAACACTGTCGATGCGCTGTGGGCAGCGTCCGCCGACGACAAAACGCAGGCGCGCGCCAACGACAACGACGCTCTGGTGCGCGTTGCCTATCAATGCCGTACTGACGTGACCTGGCGTGGCGTCACCCTCTCATTGGCAGGCCGCACGCTGGAGGAAGCGTTCGCGCTCGAGAATCTCGCATGGTGCCAACATCTGGATCGTAAGCCGCTCCAGCTTCGCATCGCCAAGAACGACGAGAAGGATCTCGTCGAGCTGGTTCGCCGCATTCATAGGCGCGTCCAAGCACAGAGCTTCAGCAAAACCGATTTCGCTCTCGCGCTGCTCGCACAAGATCCCGCCACATGGTCCGTACCTGAATATATCGCCGATGGCCTTCGCTGGCTCGAAACCGAAATCGCGCCGCCAGAATCCGAGCCGGAGCCCGACGAGGCGGCAGGAGCGGACGAGGGGCCAGGTGACGCGGCCGGTCCGGATGATGAGGCCGCCGCGTGACTAGTCGGATCGGCAGCCCCGACACGCAGGCAGACATTGAGGTCCGCGCCTGCCTCGACAGCGTTGTCCCGCGCTCGTTCATAATGGTTGCGGGCGCTGGCTCGGGCAAGACGACATCGCTGATCAAGGCGCTCGATCACCTCGCCCGGACTCGTGGTCCCGCACTGCGCCGAGCGGGGCAGCAAATTGCCTGCATCACTTACACCGAAGTCGCGGTCGGTGAGATTTCCGATGATGTCGGTGTTTCGCCCCTGTTCCAAATCTCGACGATCCACAGCTTTCTGTGGTCCGTGATCCGGCCGTTCCAGAGCGATATCGCGACCTGGGTGGGTATTCGCATCGAGCAGAAGATCGCGGAGCGCCGCGAACATTACGACAAGCCGCGCACGCAGGCCCGAACCAAGGCCCGGTTGGAGATCGAGATCGCCGAGCTCGAAGCCCAACTCGCCGCGATCGGCGCCGTTGAGAGATTCATCTACGGCACCGGCAGCAGCTATGCCGAAGGCATCCTCGGCCATGACGATGTGTTGAAGCTGACGCCCTACTGCGTTGACGCACATCCACTGCTGCGCCGGGTCGTCGCCGGTCGTTTCCCGTTCATTTTCGTCGACGAGAGCCAGGACACCGATCCCGAAGTCGTCGAAGCGCTGCGCTCGATCGCTGCAGAGCAGCCTCGCTTGTGCGTCGGCTTCTTCGGCGACCCAATGCAGAAAATCTACATGAGCGGCACTGGCGCCGTTCCTCTCAGCCCTGGCTGGGCCGAGATCAACAAGCCGGAGAATTTTCGGTGCCCGACCTCGGTGCTCGGTGTGGTCAATGCGATCAGAGCAGCCGGTGACGGCTTGGTCCAGACCCGTGGACGCCGGATCAAGGTTGGCGACGTCGAGCAGCCTGTGGTCGGCACAGCCAATCTTTTTGTCCTGCCGGCCGACGATCAGCGGAGTGCTCGCCTCGCTGCGGTCCGTGCCTGGCTCGCCGGAGAGACTGACGATGAGCTCTGGTTGAGTGACGTGCCCGAAGGCGATGTTCGGCTGCTGGTGCTTGTGCATCGCATGGCAGCAACGCGGCTTGGGTTTCCTAACCTCTATTCCGCACTCAATGACCGTGCGCCGATGAGTCTTAGCGAAGGGATCGCCGACGGCTCGGCCTGGCCGCTTAGACCGATTGCGCAGCATGTTCTGCCTCTGGTCATGGCCGCGCGTGAGGGTGACCGCTTCACGGCAATGTCGATCCTGCGCAGCGAAAGCCCGAGGCTCGAACCGGAGCGTTTGCGCGGGCTACCGGCCGCTCCGATCCTGACGGGTCTTCAGCAGGCGCTCGACGCGTTGGTGGCGATGCTCGCGGATGGATCACAGGCAACGGTGCGGCAACTCATGCGGCATGTCCGCGACACTGAATTGCTACGCCTCGATGACCGCTTTGGGCCTCATTTGGTAGACGATCCGATTGATGATGGCAGCAGCGGCTTCTCCAATGTCCAGGCTTTCCTCGCCTGCCAGATTGGGGAGCTCTGGGCCTATCGGCGCTATTTCACCGAGGAATCGCCGTTTGCGACCCATCATGGTGTTAAGGGCGCACAGTTCGAGCGCGTTCTGGTCGTGATCGACGACGAGGAAGCGGCGTTTCACCAATACTCGTATGGCAAATATTTCGGCTATGCGCCGCTGTCGGACAATGACCAGGCGAAGATCGATGCAGGAGAGGAGACGGTGCTGGATCGCACCCGGCGTCTCTTTTACGTCTGCTGCTCGCGGGCAGTGAAGGATCTGGCGGTCGTCATCTTCGCCCCCGACGTGGCGGCGGCGAATGCGGCGATCGCAGCGAAGAACCTTTTCCCGGAAGCCTCAATTCGAAGCCTTGACGTACTGGCATGATCGGCGTTGTCTCACGCTACAGGTTGGTAAAAGTGCTGCTCGGGCCTTTGTCCTCTGCCGGGATGTTCAACGACAATGCCCGCGCAGGATACCGCTGACATGGCCCGGGGGACGCCGATTACGGAGTGGACGTCCGGCGATCGTCTCGTCGGAGACGACGCACGCGCGCTGCTCCGGGAACAGATCGAGGAGCACAGCGCCGGCTTGCACGCTGCGCTGGCGAAATTCGATCCGCAGTCGGCCTTCTCGAGCTTGTTCGAGACGATACGCGCGGTCGAGGAGTTCATCAACCTGCCATGCTTCGGCCTGAAGGAGCCTTGGCTATGGGAAGCGCTGCTGGACCTGCCTCTGGACGTGACCCGGGCCCCGCGCCGGTTCCGGGTCGTCCATCACCACATCGTCTATCAGTTCGGCGCAGCCTTCGCTCAGCGTTTCACGACGCTGATGGCGCAGACGATGGCGATCGGCGTCTCCTTCGCTATGCTCCGGATCGAGACGACCCGCGGGGCGTTCGGCACGGTCAACTCGGCGATCGACTATTTCCAGTCCCGACGCCGGCACCTGGTGTCGCTGCTGTATACCTTACCGGATGCGGCGAAGGGGCGGGAGCCGGTCCCTGTCATCGACACCCTCAACCAGTTCCTGCCGCTGGTGGAGCTCAATGGGGCCACCCTGACCGGGCTGTATCAGAAGGCAATGCTGGCCGAGGTCTTCCCGGATTTCGCCCTGCACGTCATGGGCGACGGCTTCTATGGCTCCCACGATTATGCCGTGCTCGACGGGCTGCACCTCGAGCCCGAGCGGACGACGATCGTCGACATGCAGGCGCTCGATCCGGAAATCCTGGAAGGGGCAGGCCTCGAGCCGGTATCGCCATCGCGCCTTTTCTCGGCTGCGGAGCTTCGCAATGACATCCGCCTGATGGAGGCGGCCTATGCCGAGTTCGATCTGGCCGGGTCCGATTTCAGGTTCGCGGCCGCCTTCGTCCGCCACATCGCCGATCTCGCCGAGGACGATTATTGGGTCCGCCTCTCACGCCGGAAGTTCGATCGTGTGGCGGATGCGCTTCGTCTGCCGCAGGCGCTTCGCCAGGCGCTGGTCCATCGGCCCGGGACCTATACGGAGAACACCAATAGCTATGCGCCGCTCATAGAGCTGGACGGCCAGTTGACTGGCTCGGTCGCGTTGCTCAGCCGGTTTCTCTATAACTGGCGCAACGTCTGCCTCTACAAGATCAGGCGCTATCAGATCCGGTCCGGCTTCATCTTCGAGCAGGCCGTTTCCGCAGAGCTGGAGGAGCAGGGCTTCACGCTCACCGGTATCAAGCGCATCAACCACAAGGAGTTCGATGTCGTCACCACGCGCGGCGGCATCATCTTTAACGTCCAGTGCAAGAACAACCTGGTCGACATCACCAAGATCGAGGCCAATGTCCGGCTCTTCGCCCGATATAATCGTGCGCGATCGGCAAGCTACGAGCGCGCGCTTCGGAAAGAGGAAAAGCGCGAGGATCTGCTGCGAACGGAGCTGGGGCTCGATCGGGTCGAACATCTCGTGGTGAGCCGCTTCCCGATCGCCTCGGAGAATCCGCGGATTATTCCCTACAGCCGTATCGGCGACGTCCGCAGGATCGCGTCGGCAATCACAAAATCTCATTATGGCATGGGAAACGAAGCCTGCGCCCTTTAGGAAGAATGGGTCTCCTAACGGGGAAGCCGTTCATTCGGGCAGCGACCCAAGGATGGCCGAATCTGGTCACCAGTCGCTTCTATTCCCCGTCCGAAAGAATGGCAGCTATGCCACGTCGGCTTCCCGAAGCCCGCCATTCCACAATCGGCCCGGCGTACGCGCTCCGACAGGACAACCGGAACGTCCGCACCTGGGAACGCGAAATCGGCGGCTGAGCGTCTGAGTAGGGTCGGCAGCTGCGGTTACCAGCATGTTTTCATCGCGGGCTGCAACGATCAAGGAAACAGTTTTTGGAAGCTGTCCATCGATCCCTTTCGGTAATCGACGACGAGGGGTTCCATGATCGCCTCGAACTGGGCGACCAGGGCAGGATTGGCATTGGCGGGAACGCCCATGCCATAGAGGGGATGCGGATCATATTCGATGATCACCTCGGCCAGCTCGGCGGCGGTTCGGCCATAGGCGGCTTCAACGACGAGCAAGGCGGCTTCGAAGCTGCCGACGCCCGGCCCGGCGGTGTAGAGGTTGCCATCGATGGTCACGCCCTGGCCGGCCGGAACGATTTCCCTCGCGCCGAGCCCATCAAGAATAGGTAAGGCGTTGTGGCTGGCGGTGACTTTCCGCCCCTGGAGGATGCCAGCTGCACCGAGCACCAGAACCCCATTGCAAATGCCGATGACATGGCCTGCGGTCTTTGCCTTTTCTGCGACGAAGGCGATGACCTCGGGATCGTTCTGCACTTCGGGCGCCAGCATGGGGATCGCGATCACGTCGAGCTTTTCCGGGCAATCCTCGAAGGTTGTGCTCGGCCGCGTCCACCAGTTGGGAAAGCCCTCGACCAGATCGCGGGTCTTCCACAGCAGATAGATCTCGGCGCCCGGCATCAAGCCGAAGACGGTCTGCACACCTACCATGTCCATCGGCACGAAGCCCGGGCCGATGACGATGCCGACATGGAAGGGCCTGACACCTTCAGGAGTGGCGACGGCGCGCAAATGATTGAGCGAGGGAAGATCGGTCGATTTCATGCGTTCAATTCCTGGTTCGGTCGGGTTGTCACGGCGCGTGCCGGTCGGTCTGGCCGAGGGCGTCGTTCAGCGATTCAGTGATTGCAGCCGCCGTGAGCGGCTTGTTTCCGGGCCAGCTTCGCAAGGTTGCGGGCGTGGCGCATTACTTCGGGTACTTCCAGCGGACCCCCGTGGCCCATGTGGAAGCGCTTGCCGCCGCTCTCCACCATGCGGATCAGCGCGCGCGAAACGGTGGCAGGATCGTCCTCGAAGGGAGGGCGGATCGCATGGCCCTTGAACAGCATGCCGCCGATCAGGATGCCCGAGGCGATCAGATCGCCGACCATCATGTCCTGCGATGCCAGTTCGACCGCGATGGAGCCCGGCGTATGGCCGCCGGTATGGCGTATCACGCCATCGATACCGAAGTTCAGCAAGCTGAAGGTGTCGCCGTCTTTCATCAGGATATCGGGCTCGAAGCCCTCGTAGGGTTCGTGCGGCACGGGCGTCGTGAGGAAGATTTTGCCGACCCAGCTTGTCGTGCAATAGGTCATCGGCTTCGTACGGTTATAGTAGTCCGCATCGTCCTCGTGCGCCAGAATCGGGGCGCCTGATAGAGTGCGCACACGCGCGGCACTGCCGGCATGATCGGTGTGGGCATGGGTGACGACGATGAGCTTGATGTCGCGAAATGTTAGGCCGTGTTTCGTCAGAACCTTCTCGATCTTGCGCTCCGATCCCGGGATGCCGGTGTCGACGAGGATGCAGCCGGCCTCGCTGCGGATCAGATGGGCATGGACCATGCCGAACGGCAGGATCGGAATGGATATGATCTCGATCGTGTTCATGGCAAATTCCTTTGAGAATGGGCCAGTCAGGCAACCGGCAGGCCTTGCGCGAAGGCGCGGATCAGGGCCGCGAGTTCGCGCGGCGCCTCGAGTGGGGAAAGATGGCCGATGCCCGGCAGGACATGCAGGCGGGCCTGGGGGATGCGGGACAGCAGTTCGGCGCGCAGCACGGCGGGGGGATCGACCCGGTCCAGGTCTCCGGAGAGGACGAGCGTGGGTACGGACACTTCGCCCACCGCACTGGTGATGTCTTCCTGGCTTGCTCCAAGCGGCCATGCGGATCGGGCAGCCGGCGCCCCGGCCATGCTGTCGACCACGACCTGTTCGAGATGCTCGGAGTTCAATGGGCTGCCGGCCAGCACGCCTTCCACCGTGGCGATGATGCTGGCGCGATTGTCATAGGCGGCGATCATGCCATGGCGCACCTCGAGCGGCAGCGCCATGGGCGAGGGAGGCGAAGGCGCGACCAGCACCATGCCTTCCAGCCCGGGCGGTTTGCGCGAGGCCACAAGCTGCGCGACCTTGCCGCCCATCGAGTGCCCGACCAGAATGTAGCGCTTCAGATCCAGCGTTTCGATCACCGCCTGGGCATCATCGGCAAGATCGGCCAGCGCATAGCCGCTGGCGGGCGCATCGGACTGGCCCCAACCGCGCTGGTCTATGGCGATCGTGCGCTGGTCAGGCCCAAGCGCAGCGATGACATCGCTCCAGGTGCGGGATGACCCACCCCAGTAATGCAGGAAGACGAGCGCGGCCGAGCTGATCCCGTTATCCTCGATGTGAAGGCGGACATCCTGCGATGCGCCCGGCAATGTCCGTTTCATGGCAATCTTCCTGTGCGGGTACGGGGCGCGCAGGCGAGCATCGCGCCCGCGCCAGTTCGAAGAGCTTTTCAGGCAGCGGCCTGAACGATGAAGTCGCTCACGGCCTCGGGCTGCGAGAGCATGGGCACGTGGCTGGCATCGACGTGGCCGATGGTGGCGTTCATGCGTGTGGCCATCCGTTCCTGATCGCCAGGCGAGATCGCCTGATCCCGATCGCCGATCAGATAGAAGACCGGACGGGTCTGCCATGCGGCCTCGCTCAGCGTGCCGCCCAATGCCTCTCCGTTGATCGGACCTTGCGTGGCATGGATCACGGCTTGTTCGGTCTCGGGCAGGTCCTGCGCGAAGAGATGAGCCACACCTTCGGGTGTCAACCTGAGGAAGCCTTGCGCATCGGGCCGGATTTCCGCGCCGAGCGGGGCCTCCTCGAAGCCAGCGAACAGCGATCCTGCCGATTCTCCGGCACCGGGCGCGAAGGCATCGATGTAGACTAGCCGCGCGACCTTGGGGTCGTTGCCGGCCTGGCCGATGACGGCCCCGGCATAGCTGTGCCCGACCAGCACCACATCGCCTTCGGCGAGCGCAATGGCGCGCGAGACGGCCGCCACATCGGCCTCGAAGCTGGTGAGCGGAAGCTGGACCGCCGTGACGGCGAGGCCCTTCGCGGTGAGCAGCGGAATGACGCGAGCCCAGCTGGAGCCATCGGCCCATGCGCCGTGCACGAGGATGATATTGCCGATCGACATTGATTTTCTCCATTAATGAGTGGGAGGCGAGGTTCAGCCGTGCCAGTGCGAGCAGCGGATGACGGAGCAGAAGTTGCCGCGATGGAAATGCGGCTCCTTGTCGGCGATCACGTCGGCCTTGACGTTGCCGAACGTAGTGTCGGGCTTGTGCTTTATGCCGTCGTAGAAGGCCTGGATGATGTCTTCCTTGAAGGCCGGTGTGCGCGGGTAGGCTGCCACCACGTCCTCGCGGACAGCATCGGGGTACTGGTCGTAGGCAACGCCCAGAACGTCCATTTCGACGCCTGCAGTGGTCAGCGCGATGACCGGATGCATGAACTCGGGGATGCCGGGCGTGGTGTGCAGCGCGATGCCAGTCCAAACCTTGTCGATATCGTCTGGATCGACGTTGTGGCTGGTCAGGAAATCGCGTGCCGCATTGGCGCCATCCACCTCGAAGCGCAGATCGTCGCTGCTGTGCGAGGGCATCAATCCCACGTCGTGGAACATCGTCGCCGCGTAGAGCAGTTCGGGATTGAAGTTGAGGCCGCGCCGTTGCCCGGCGATCGCCGCAAAGAAGAATACGCGGCTCGAATGATTGAAGAGCAGGTCGTTTTCCGTGTCACGCACGAACTGGGTGATCGAGCGGCACAGGTTGCTGTCGGGAATGGTCACGCCGCCGATCGAGGCTGCCTTGAGGATTGTGTTGTTGGTCACTGCTCGGGTCCTTGGCATGCAGGCACAGTCCGGCGGCCCCGCAAGCGGGCTGCGCCGGCGCTTTGCGCCGCTGGTTTCGGGAGAACGGGGTGCGGGGTTGGGGTTCGAATGGCCTTCGCGGCCTGCCCCTTTCAGATCGCAACATTTCGCACTGGCCGCAACGATCGCGAACTGCCAGAAACTGCCAACCTTGCGTGATTAGCTGCCTCGTATCGCCAGGCCTATGCGCGTAGCCCAGAATTCCGGGACGGGCCCGGTCCAAAGGATTGAGGCAAATGGCAAGGAAGACGGTTGCCCTCGTTGTTTACGAGGGCGCGCAGGCGCTGGATATTGCCGGACCGCTCGACGTGTTTTCCGCTGCCAACGGATTCCTGCCCGAAGGTGAGCAATATGACCTGCTGCTGGTTGCCGGCAGCACACGGCCTCTGAAGACCTCGAACGGGACGCGCGTGGTGGCCGATCTCAGCTTCGAGGAGGCCATAGAGCCCTTTCACACGGTGCTCGTAGCAGGGGGACCGGCTTTGCCTGAAAGCGCGCCTGATCAGGAAATGTCGACCTGGTTGAGCGAGCGGGGCGTGAAAGCGCAGCGTTATGGCTCGATCTGCACCGGGGCCTTTGCGCTCGGCCATGCGGGGCTTCTCGATGGCCGCACGGTCACGACGCACTGGCAATGCTCGCCGATGCTGGCGACGAAGTTCCCGGCGGCGCGGGTCGAGCACAACCGGATCTATGTGCGCGACGAAAGGCTGGTGACGTCGGCCGGGGTCACCGCCGGTATCGATCTCAGCCTCGCTCTGGTCGGTGAGGATCATGGCGCGGCGATTTCGCTCGCCTGCGCCAAGGCGCTCGTCGTCGTGGCGCAGCGGCAAGGCGGGCAGTCGCAGTTCAGCCCGTTGCTACTGCCATTGAGCGATGCGTCCACGCCGATCGGCAAGGTCCAGAGCTATGTCATGGACCATGTTCGCGAACCTTTTCCCGTCGAGCGTCTGGCCGAAATCGCGGGCGTAAGTGCGCGCAGCATAGCCCGGCTGTTCGTTCGCGAACTGGGAACCACCCCGCATGAATTCGTAGAGGGCGTGCGTCTCGATCAGGCCCGCGCTTTGCTGGAATCCTCGGATGCCCCGCTCAAGACAGTGGCCTTCGACAGCGGATTCGCCAGCCCGGACCATATGCGAGGCGCCTTCCAGCGCCGCCTCGATGTCACCCCGGTTCAGTATCGGGCGAGCTTCAGGGCGTCGTGAGACTGTCGGCCGCCATCTGGAGGAGGTCGCCCGGAAACCGCCTCTCTCTTCGCGGTCAGGCTTGAGTGTCCGAACTGTGAAAGCGGACGGGCCGCACCTGGGAACGAAGAATCATCGGCTGAGTGACCGACAAGGGTCGTGAGCTGATGGGGTGTCGGCAGGCGACAATCCGTGGTCGCATTGGAATGACCTGAAAATGGGTGAATAATTACGACGTCATATTTGAGATCAAGATTTTTTTGAGTTTTCGTCTGCTGCGAACAGGCATCACTAGCGTGCGTTATTGGATTGTCGCGAAATCCAGCCCGAAGCGAGCTAGATACTTCTTGAGTCGGTCGGCATCATTGGTGCTGCTGCGGCGCACGCGCGAGGCAGAGAAAAGGCGTCGTCCCGCTTCGGATAGAGATGTGCTTTCGCGGCAAGTCTCCACGACGTAAGCCAGTTGGACGCGGTCAAAGGGATCGATCTCGTCCAATCTTTCCGCGTCGAGAATCCTTGCAAGTCCGTCCTCCCTGTTGGCGGTGTTGCCTGACCAGATGCGTCCAAGTCTGGCGATTTCGTTGTCGACCGTCGCCAGATCGATGCGGCCCTTCGGCGCGAAGGTCGCCATGCGCGTGACGCTGGCGGCGAGGTCGCGGAAGTTGCCGTTCCAATGTGCCTCCCAGGACATCGCAAAGGCCAGATAACGGCCGCGCGCTTCCTTGTTGAACGAAATCCTTTCGCCTTCGCGTTCGGCGTGGCGATCCAGTTCGTAGTCTAGATTGGGGGCAATATCCTCGCGCCGGTCGGCGAGGCTGGGCAGCGAGAACGTCCAGAGGTTGAGGCGCGCGAAGAGGTCTTCGCGAAAAGTTCCATCGGCCACGCAGCGTGCCAGATCGCGGTTGGTGCCGGCGATAAGCTGGAAGTCGCTGGACGCCTCGCTGTCGGCGCCCACGGGCAGAAAGCGCTTGTCCTCGATCGCGCGCAGGATCATCGCCTGTTCGTCCAGTCCGAGTTCGCCGATCTCATCAAGGAACAGCATCCCGCCATCGGCGCTGCGGAGCAGGCCAGCGCGGTCGGCTGCGGCGCCGGTAAAGGCACCCTTCTTGTGCCCGAACAGGGCTGACATTGCACTGTCGCCGCGCAAGGTGGCGCAGTTGACCTCTACGAACGGGCCGGAGACTTGCCGCTTCACTTTCTTGAGATCATGGATGCGGCGGGCGAGCTGGCTCTTGCCGGCGCCGGTCGGCCCCATCAGCAGGATCGGCGCGCGAGTACGCGATGCGACCTGTTCGATCTCCTCGATCATCGCGTTGAAGGCGGCGTTGCGGGTTTCGATCCCCGACTTCAGAAATGATGCGCTTTCCCGGCTGTCTTCGGCGAAGCGGGTTGCGATGGAATCGTAGCGCGACAGGTCGAGGTCGATCACGCTCCAGGAGCCCGGAGCGGTTCCTCCTTCACGGCGGCTGGGCTGCGTCTGGAGTAGGCGACCGGGCAGGTAATGCGCCTCTGTCAGCAGGAACAGGCAGATCTGCGCAACGTGGGTGCCGGTGGTGATATGGACCAGCAGGTCTTCCGCTTCGGGGTCGATCTTCAGGGTGCGGGTGAAATCCAGAAGCTTCCCGTAGACTTCCTCGAAATCCCAGGGGTCCTGAAAATCGACGACGTGGCGCTCGACCGTGGTTTCGGGCGAGACGGAAGAGATGTCCTCGCTGACGAAATCGGCAAGGCGGCTGTGCCCCGTGCCATGCATCATCACGAAGCGGTCGACGCGCAAGTCTTCATGCATGGCCAGCGCCACTGAGGGGCGCCACTTCATCCAACGCGAGGGGCCGAACTTGGACGCATCAAGCGTGGAGCCGAGGAAGCCGATGACGGTGGTTGATCGCATATATGACTGGATATCAGTTTATATGAATAGATACAAATCTGAGATCGTCGTCTTTAGCAATATCAGGCAGAAGTGGCGGCGGATTCTGGAAATTTGGCAGATTTCCGGGATTTTCAAATTTTTCTTCGGCACAAAATCGAATTTGGCACGGTGCCTGCAATTACTATTCCGTCGGAGCGGTCGAACACTCCGGCACGATGAAGCGGGAAAGCGGGGCGGCCGGAATGGGCCGGCTGCCTCCACTCCCGGAACAAGGAATTGCAACCATGGCTCTCAAGCGCCTCTTTGCCGGCACTGCTTCGCGGCTTCTGCCGCGCGCCGATGTGGTGAACCATGCAGGCGGCGTGGCCTATGCCTATGGGCCCGAAGCGAAACTTGCCCAGCTGGCCGCCACCGGTTCGCTGTCCGACGGGTTCTACTCCGGCGCAGAGGCGCAGCTTGCCGATGTGCTGGCTGCCGCTGCGGACGTCTCGCCCGAATTCGTGGCCAAGGCTGCGGTCTATGCACGCAAGTCCGGCGCGATGAAGGATATGCCGGCTTTGCTGACGGCCTACCTGACCACGGCAGATCCCGATCTTGCGCCCCGCGTTTTCGGGCGCGTGATCGACAACGGCCGTATGCTTCGCACTTTCGTGCAGATCATGCGCTCCGGGCAGGTCGGGCGGCGTTCGCTGGGTTCGCGTCCCAAGCGGCTCGTGTGCGAGTGGCTGGAGGCAGCCTCGATGCAGCACCTGATGGCGGCGGCGACCGGCAACGATCCCTCTCTGGCGGATATCGTCAGGATGGTTCACCCGGCGCCGGCGTCGGCACATCGGCGCGCGTTCTACGGCTGGCTGATCGGCAAGCCCTATGACACCGCCGCACTGCCGGCCGAAATCGCCGCATTCGAGGCGTGGAAGCGGGATACCTCGCTGCCGCTGCCGCCGGTGCCGTTCGAATGGCTGACCGCGCACTCGCTCTCTGCGGAGCAGTGGGGCGAATTGGCTGGACGGATGGGCTGGCAGGCGCTGCGGATGAACCTGAACACGCTTGCCCGCAACGGCGCCTTCACGGTGCCGGGGGTGAGCGGGGCGGTTGCCAGCCGGCTCGGCGATGCCGAGGCGCTCTCCCGTGCGCGGGTCATGCCTTACCAACTCATGGTCGCCATGGGGCAGGTCGGGGATGGTGTGCCGCTGGACGTGCAGGCGGCGCTGGAAAAGGCGCTGGAATCCTCGCTTGCGAAGGTTCCGGTCCTTGCCGGCAATGTCGTGGTCTGTCCGGACGTCTCGGGCTCGATGTCGTCGCCGGTAACCGGCTATCGCAAGGGCGCGAGTTCGAAAGTGCGGTGCATCGATGTTGCGGCGCTGGTCGCGGCGGCGATGCTGCGCGGCAACCGTAAGGCCCGCGTGCTGCCCTTCGAGTGCAACGTGGTTTCGCTGAAGCTCGATCCCAAGGCTCGCGTCGCGGTGAATGCCGCGAAGCTGGCCGGGGTTTGCGGAGGCGGCACCAATGTCTCGGCACCGCTGGCTCTGCTCAATCGCGAGCGGGCAAAGGTCGATACCGTGGTGATCGTTTCGGACAACGAGTCCTGGGTCGATCCCTCACGGCACGGCGCCACGGCGACGATGGATGAGTGGAACCGGCTGAAGGCCCGCAACCCGGGCGCGAAGCTGATCTGCGTCGACATCGCACCTTACGGCACCACGCAGGCAAAAAGCCGGGCGGACATCCTGAATGTCGGCGGCTTCACCGATGCGGTCTTCGACGCAATGGCGCGTTTCGCCTCAGGGCAGACGCGCGACTGGGTCGAAATCGTGAACGAAACGGAGGTTTGAAGAACGAAGGCGATTGCATCCTCGGCGAATGAGGCAAGGACTACACGTGTCGCAGGTTCGACTCCTGCCCGTTCGGAAACGGACGGTAGCTCAGCTGGTAGAGCGGTCTTTGCCATACCTCGTCGCCGGGATGCATCACTTCAGGCCGTGGCGAATGCCGGTGGGACTACATTGGCACCATGCAAAGGTCCGACGAGTAAAGCGCCCCTACTCGTCTCGTCCTCGCGATGGGACGGATGGGGGAGATGCGGGTTCGAATCCCGCCTTGCCCTGTAGCTTAAGGACCGCGTCTCGCCATCTCTCGTCGCCACGGCCGACATTTTTTTCACGGCGAATGCCGGAAGGTCTACACGACTGTTAATCGCCAGGTCGCGGGTTCGAGCCCCGCTTCGGCCACCATTGGGGCCGGATAGCTCAGTAGGTAGAGCAGGAACGACTTTCCAATCCTCGTCGCCGTGACCCAATCCAAAGCTGGCGAATGCCGGCGGGACTACATCGGTAAAGGCCGAAAGGCCGAGCGGTTCGATTCCGCCCCGGATGAAGCCGAAAGGATTTCACCGGGATGTCTCGCCAAACCTCGTCGCCGGCACCTATGACGTATTTTCAAGGAGATCGGCCATGACCGACACCAGTTTCGAATTCCGGCAGGTCGAAGGCGGCGTGCCCATCAAGATGTGGACCCGCGGCGTGCCCGTGGACGAAAAGGCGAAGGACCAGCTTGCCGCCGCCTCGAAGATGCCGTTCATCTTCCGCCATGTGGCGGCCATGCCCGACGTGCATGTCGGCATTGGCGCCACCGTGGGCTCGGTTATCCCGACCAAGGGCGCGGTGATCCCGGCGGCTGTCGGCGTTGACATCGGCTGCGGCATGATGGCCGCGCGCACTTCGCTGATGGCGCATGACCTGCCTGATAGTCTGGACGGCATCCGTTCGGCCATCGAACAGGCAGTGCCGCACGGGCGCGTCGTTGGGCGTGGAAAGCGCGACCACGGTTCGTGGGGCGCGCCGCCGCCTGCCATTGTCGAGGCCTGGGCAACGCTCGCCGTGCGTTTCGAACGGCTGTGCGACAAGCACCCGCGTCTGAAGAACACCAACAACCTCACGCATCTCGGCACGCTGGGTACGGGCAACCACTTCATCGAGCTTTGCCTCGACGAGGAGGCGCGGGTCTGGATCATGCTGCACTCGGGCTCACGCGGGGTCGGCAACGCTATCGGCACGTTCTTCATCGAACTGGCCAAGCAGGACATGCGCAAGTGGCATATCAACCTGCCGGACGAGGATCTTGCCTACTTCCCGGAAGGGACCGATCACTTCGACGACTATGTCGAGGCGGTGGAGTGGGCGCAGGACTTCGCGGCGCTCAACCGGCGCATGATGATGGCGCACGTCATCGCCGCGTTGCGCCTGAAGATCGCCAAGCCCTTCGATGCCGAACTGGAGGCGGTGAACTGCCATCACAACTATGTGACGCGGGAGAACCACTTCGGTGAAAACGTGCTGGTTACCCGCAAGGGTGCGGTGCGGGCCGCCAAGGGCATCTTGGGGATCATCCCGGGTTCGATGGGCGCGAAGAGCTTCATCGTCCGCGGGCTCGGTAACCCGGAGAGCTTCCACAGCTGCTCGCACGGGGCCGGCCGGGTGATGAGCCGCAACGAGGCCAAGCGGCAAGTGTCGCTGGCCGAGCATGTGGCTGACACCGTCGGCGTCGAATGCCGCAAGGATGCGGGCGTCATCGATGAGACGCCGCGCGCCTACAAGCCGATCGAGGCGGTGATGGCGGCCCAGGCCGACCTCGTCGAGATCGTCCATACCTTGAAGCAGGTGGTTTGCGTGAAGGGGTGATCCCCTCACGCAGATTACCGGAGGGGTGAGATGCGCGACTGGGTCGCCGAATGGCAACAGGAAGGACGCTTGTTCGTGTGGCGTTATGCCAAGCCGCGCGCAGCCTGGAGGGGATGGCATTTCACGGCCGACCCGGCGAGCTGCCGATCGGTTCGCAATCTCCTCGACCGAATGAAAGGGGGAGGAGATTGCCATCGTACTTTGGATATCGAACCCGTCACCGATGCAATTTTGCAGGTGCCGAATTTCGGATCGAAATGCGACGGTCGCTTCACGCGGCTGAGACTTGAGTATCGGTCCGATGCAACTGACCTGTCTATCACGCCAGATGGCGAGCGGCTGGTCATGACCGTCGGGGGCAATCGACTGCGTTTCCTGTCTGCCGCCTTTGCATCTGTGGAGGTTGGGCAGGGCGACTTCGGCATTGCCACTTCTGACAATCGCAAAGCGGACCACTGGATGTTCTGGTGGATGCCGCGCAGCACGACTTGATGGAGATGAATACCGTGACCGGGGCAATCGACCCGACCGTAAAGGCTGAAATCGACCGGCGCCTTGCCGCAATCGAGGCGGAAGATGGCGCGCGCCTGTTGCTGGCCGTGGAATCGGGCTCGCGGGCCTGGGGCTTTCCCTCGCCCGACAGCGACTACGATGTACGCTTTGTCTATGTGCGGGCCCGCGATGCCTATCTGGCGCTGCGTCCGCCGCGCGACGTGATCGAGCGGCCCATCGTCGACGAGATCGACCTTAACGGCTGGGACTTGCGCAAGCTGCTGGGGCTGATGCTGAAGTCGAACGCGACCGGCAGCGAATGGCTGCAATCGCCAATCCGCTATCGGGCAGACCATCCGGTAATGGCGCGAGCGGCGGCCTTGGCGGACATAGTTTTCGACCCGCACGGCGTTGCCCGGCACTATGCCAGCCTTGGGCGCAATGCGATGGATCTTTGGCCGGAAGACGAGGCGCCGGTACCCGTGAAGCGCTACTTTTACGCGCTTCGCCCCGCGCTTGCGATCCGTGCCCTTCGGTTCGATCCGACGCGGCGGCCGCCGATGAATCTCCAGCAGCTCATGGCAGTGACCGATCTTTCATTGGCCACGATGGCGATGATCGAGGATCTCGTCGCCGCCAAGCGCGAAACGCGGGAGCAGGGCAATGCCCGGCGCTATCCCGAACTCGATGCCCTGATCCGCGATGAATTGGGGCGCATGGGCGAAGTGCCCGAGCGACCCATGCCGTCTGATGCATTCCGGACGGCGGAAGACATTTTTCTGGACTTAGTAAACTCATGATCGAAATCGATGGATCTGAAGGCGAGGGCGGCGGGCAGGTCGTGCGCAACTCCTGCGCGCTCTCGCTCGTCACCGGCAAGCCGTTCCGTATAACCAAAGTGCGCGGCAATCGCTCGAAGCCCGGACTGATGCGCCAGCACGTGACCGCGATCGACGCTGCGGCGCGGATCGGCAATGCCGATGTGCAGGGCCTTGAGGTCGGCTCGCAAGAAATCGCGTTCCGGCCGGGCCAAGTCGAGCCGGGCGAATACCATTTCTCGGTGGGCACGGCGGGCAGCACCGGTCTGGTCCTCCAGACTGTGCTGATGCCTCTGGTTATGGCCGACCGGCCTTCGCGGCTGGTGCTGGAAGGCGGCACCCACAACATGCTCGCACCGCCGTTCGATTTCATCGAGCGGACCTACCTGCCGGTCATCAACCGGATGGGCCCCATGGTGGAGGCGCGGCTGGTGCGTCATGGTTTCTACCCGCGCGGCGGCGGCCGTATCGAAGTGGATATCACGCCTGGCCCGCTTGGCCCGATCGAGTGCCTTGAATCCGGTGATTTGAGCAATGCCTCGGCTCAAGTGGTGTTCGCGGGTCTGCCCGGCGAAATCGCCCTGCGAATGATGGCGCGGCTCCGCAAGGATTTTCCGGATTGGCCGGAGGAAGCCTTCTCACTGCGCGAGCTGCCGGCCGACCAGGGGCCGGGGATCATTCTGATGATCGAGGCGCGCAAGGATGCGGTGACCGAAATTGCCAGCGGATTCGGACAACTCGGCGTTCCCGCCGAGCGTCTGGCAAAGACGGCGGCGGGGCGGCTCAAAGGCTACGTCGCGTCGGGCGCATTCGCAGGGCCATACCTTGCGGATCAGTTGCTCCTGCCGTTTGCCCTTGCGGGCGGGGGAACGTTCACGACCGTGAAGCCAAGCGGCCATCTGTTGACGGCAATGGAAATAGCCCAGCGTTTTCTGGACACCCGAATTTCACTGAAGCTGGGTGACTGTGGACGCCATCAGCTCACATTCGGATAGGCGAGGCTGGATGGTCGGAGTTGGCGAAAGGTTGGCTCTGAAGGGTGATGTGCGCGATCTGCGGGCGTCTGAGTTGTGCTGTTCGCGATTTGCAGGTCACGGGTGGCCACCTTAGGACAGGACTGCCTGTCCAGTTCAATCTGGACGGGCATGTAACAAAACCTCTGATATTTTGATTTTCAATCCGAGGATTTGTTACATGCCCGTCCCGTCTGAAGTGCAAAACACCAGACTAATTCGCCTCCTTGAGGCCGGCACGATGCTGCGCGCATCTGAGCTAAGTGCGGCCGGCATCAACCGACAGACGATTTTCAGGGCGGTTGAAGCGGGAGAGATCGAACGGATCGGGTAGGGCATTTATCAAAAGCCTGGTACCGGGGTTGAAGAGGGTCAGATTCTTGCTGAAGCCGCGCTCAGGGTTCCCAAAGAAGCCGTCGCGCTCGTCTTTGACCTCGCATTCCACGATCTGACTGACCAGGTGCTCTGCCGAGTCTGGGGCAATCGGAGCCAGAGATTGGTCGCCGGTGCAATCCTACCCGTCGATACGGCTGGTCCGTTTTGCCGATGCCTATTTCCGACATGACATCGAGCGCCACGCGATCGCGGGCGTACAAGTGCCGATTTACTCGATCTCGAAAACGCTGGCGGACGCTTTTCGCAACCCAAAGCTGGTGGACCGATCGACCGCCTGCGCGCCGCACTCCGGCTGCGTAAGGCGACACCGGCCATGGTCGTGGTTGCGAATAGTCTGGAAAATGCGAAATCTGGGTGATGGGCTCGATGAATCGTGTCAGGCCAACACGAAAGCGCGGACGCTTCAAGGAGGGTAATGATTTCCGAGTTTGGCTACCACAACTCTTCGGCTTGGCGCAGTTATAACACGGTTCGGCGATTCACTTATTGGTTGGGGGTGGAATTGGGGGTGGCGCTTTTCTTGATTTCTAGAAATTGACAATAACTTCAGTCTGATAAGGGTAATCGGTCGATCCCTCCTCCGCTACCACCTTTCCAAGCATTTTCCCGATTTTACGCGCAAACGCGGAGATTGCCTCTCCGCCTCGTGTGTTGGATCGCTGCGGCGTACCCCGTCTCCGGCGGTTGCCTGAGGCTTGCGCAAGGCGCGCGCCCGACAGCTGTCAAGCGCTCTCCCGCCTGGCAGGGGCGCTACTATCCCGCTCAGAAGATCAGTCGGAACAGCCAGTAAAGCGTGCCGGCGAGGACGATCGAGACGGGGAGTGTCAGCACCCACGCCACGGCGAGATTGCGGATGGTTTCCATCTGGAGGCCGGAGCGGTTCGCGGCCATCGTGCCCGCCACGCCCGAAGAGAGAATGTGCGTCGTCGAGACCGGCAGGCCCATTGTGTCGGCTGCTAGGATCGTGCCCATCGTCACCAGTTCCGCCGATGCGCCCTGGGCATATGTCATGTGCGATTTGCCGATTTTCTCGCCAACGGTGATGACGATACGTCGCCAACCTACCATCGTCCCTAATCCGAGCGCAAAGGCGACTGCCACCTTTACCCAGGTCGGTACGAAGCGCGTACCTTTGTCGAGCGACTGTTTGTACTGGTTCAGCGCCGCGATGTCCTTTTCGGACAAACCTGCCGCGTGTTCGCTGCCGAGCCGTTTGATCGCCTCGGACGCGAGATACATGTCGTTGCGGACATTCGCGACTGCCGCGGCAGGGACTTTGGCCAGCGAGCCATAACTGCTTACCTGACGGTCGATGTCGGCGATCAGGGCGACGAGTGCAGGCTTCGTGTCCGGTGCAAAGTGCCGGTCGGCGATAAAGCGGGTGACCGAGGTTCGCGCCTGATCCGGCGACATCGGCACCGGATCCGTGCGAAGCGCGGATGTTGCGAGCGCGGCATTGGCGTGGAACGTCGCGGTGTATTGTGCGGGCACGGCGCGGTTCAAGGCATAGGCCGTGGGAACGGTGCCGATCAAGATCAGCATGATCAGGCCCATGCCCTTCTGACCGTCGTTGGAACCGTGCGTGAAGCTCACGCCGGTGCAGGTGAAGATCAAGAGCGCGCGGATCCATCCGGGAGGCGGCACGCCGGGCTCAGGCTCGCGGTACAGGGCCGGATGACGGATGAGTGTTTTTGCCGCGAGGTACAGCAACGCGGCCAGACAGAAGCCAATGAGCGGTGAGAACAGCAGGGCCTGGCCGATCTCGGTCGCCTTGGACCAGTCGACGCCGGCCGTGCCGGACTTTCCGACCATCAGGGCATTGGCCACGCCCACCCCGATGATCGAGCCGATCAGCGTATGGGAGCTGGACGAAGGAATGCCGAACCACCAGGTTGCCAGATTCCACAGGATCGCCGCGATCAGGAGGGCGAAGACCATGGCGAAGCCCGCCTGCGACCCGACTTTCAGGATCAGCTCGACCGGCAGCAGCGAGACGATGCCGAATGCCACGGTCCCGGTCGACAGCAGCACACCGAGAAAATTGAAGAACCCGGACCAGACGACGGCGACATGCGCGGGCAGAGCATTGGTGTAGATCACGGTCGCAACGGCGTTGGCGGTATCGTGGAACCCGTTCACGAATTCGAAGCCGAGGGCGATCAGCAGCGCGATGAACAGCAGCACGAAGGGCATCAGCGCAACGGCATGCACTCCCGCCGCCTGTGCGTCCGAATAGACGCTGAATGCGACATAGAGGATCGCCGCTATCACAGCGGCGCCGAACCCGATGAGGCCCACTTTTCCGAGGCCCTGGTTCAGATCCGGCCGAGAACTCGTTGACCGGGGTTGGCCGAGTTCCTGAATACCTAGCGCGCGTTCCATAGCCGGTCCCGTTCTGACAGGCCTAGGGTATGGTCCCCATTTGTGACAGCTTTCTTGCGTAATCCAAATGGTCATCACGCCCCTGGATCGCCGTCATTCGGACATGTCGTTGTCACGACAAATTGATTTCGTGCTGCCTGAGGATTTCAGGAGCGCGCGACGATTCCAGCCGCGCTCAGTCGGCGCTGTCTTCGGTCCGTTCGATCCGCACCGCGCCGACATGAGCATGGCCCTTGGCGGCGGCGAGTTTTTCCTGGCGGTGGCGCTCGCGGTAGGATGCGCGCTGTTCATCCGTCCGCTCGGAATGGCACGCCGGGCAGCTTACGCCCTCTTCGTAGAGCGGTGAGGCGGCATCTTCCGCATTCACCGGGCGGCGGCAGGCGTGGCACAGCGTGTGGCTGCCCTCGACCAGACCGTGGCCGATCGTCACCCGCTGGTCGAATACGAAGCATTCGCCGCGCCAGAGGCTGTTTTCCTCGGGCACTGTTTCCAGATACTTCAGGATGCCGCCCTTGAGGTGGAAGACGTCCTCGATCCCTTCCTGCTTCAGGAACGCGGTGGACTTTTCGCAGCGGATCCCGCCGGTGCAGAACATGGCGACTTTCGGCGGCTTGCCCGCGCCGAGCAGCTTCTCGCGCTCACGCCGGAACCATTCGGGGAAATCGCGGAAGCTGGCGGTCTTCGGGTCGATCGCGCCTTCGAAGGTGCCCACCGCCACTTCGTAGTCGTTGCGGGTGTCGATCACGATGGTGTCGGGATCGGAGATCAGCGCATTCCACTCCTGCGCCTCGACATATGTGCCGACGCTGGCGCGCGGGTCGATGTCGGGTTCGCCCATGGTGACGATCTCGCGCTTGAGGCGGACCTTCAGGCGGTGGAATGGCATGGTAGAGGCGCTCGACAGCTTGACGTCGAGATCGGCGCAGTCGGGCAGGGCGCGGATATGTTCCAGTACTTTGGAGATCCCGCCAGCCGGGCCGGCGATCGTGCCGTTGATGCCTTCGGCCGCGAGCAACAGCGTGCCGCGAATGCCGTTTTCGCGGCACAGGGCCTCAAGCGGTGCGCGCAAGTCGGCGCAATTCTCGAAGCGAGCGAAACGGTACAGGGCAGCCACGTGCACGGGCTCAAGGGATTCGCGATGGGGCGTGTGCATGGCCGGCCCCATAGCGCTTAGCGGCGCGCGCGTCAGCAAGCGCGGTGCGTTGGCGGCCATGCGGGCGCAATATTGTCCTGCCAGAACGGGTGGCGGTGTCGTTCTGGCCGCCCGCATCTTCCAATGTTTCAAAGTATTTCCGGGCAGCCAAAGGCGATGTGAACAGGGGCTACCGGTTTGCAATCCGGAACCCGGGCCGCCATGGTCCCCCCGGAGGAAATGGAAGGAGTTCAGGTTTGGAGTCAGTTTCGGTCGTACTTTTCCTGCTGCTGGCGGTGGTCGTCAGCGGCGCGATATCGAGGATGCTGCCATGGTCGGTGCCGACGCCGCTGGTGCAGATCCTGCTGGGCGCGGTGGTCGGTCTTTCGACCTCCTATAGCGTATCGCTGAACCCCGAACTGTTCCTGCTGCTGTTCCTGCCGCCGTTGCTGTTCCTTGACGGCTGGCGCATTCCCAAGGACGAATTGTTCAAGGACGTCTCGACCGTTGTCGAACTGGCGCTGGGGCTGGTGCTGACGACGGTGATCGGCATGGGCCTGTTCATCAACTGGATGATCCCGGCGATGCCGCTGGCCGTGGCCTTCGCATTGGCCGCCGTGGTTTCGCCCACCGATCCGATCGCGGTTTCCGCGATTGCCGCGCGCGTGCCGATCCCCAAGCGCATGATGCACATCCTTGAAGGGGAATCGCTGCTGAATGACGCTTCGGGCCTTGTCTGCCTGCGCTTTGCGGTGGCGGCGGCGCTGACCGGAACCTTCTCTGCCGGGCAAGCGGCTCTCAACTTCCTGTGGGTGGCGGGCGCCGGGCTTGCCATCGGCGTGGCCGTTACCATCGTCGTCTCGCGCGCCAAGGCCTGGGTCACGCGCCACTGGGGCGAGGATACCGGCTCGCAGATCCTTGTCAGCCTGCTGATCCCGTTCGGCTCCTACATGCTGGCGGAACACTTCCACGCCTCCGGCATCCTTGCCGCGGTGGGGGCAGGCGTGACGATGACGTTCGCCGAGATCTCGCGAGAGGCGATGGCCGTCACCCGGATGCGTCGCAATTCGGTGTGGGATACAATCCAGTTCACCCTGAACGGCATCATCTTCGTGCTGTTGGGCGAGCAACTTCCCGCCATCCTTGCCGAGGCGAAGCGGACCGTCGCCGTGACCGGGCATACCGAGACCGGCTGGCTGGCGCTCTATGTCGTGGCGATCGTGCTCGGCCTTGCGGCGCTGCGCTTCGTGTGGGTCTGGGTCTCGTTCAAGTTCACCATCCTGCGCCAGCGACAGTCGGGCGTCAGTGCACGCAGTCCGAACTGGCGGCTGGTCGCGGCGATGTCCTTTGCGGGCGTTCGCGGTGCGATCACGCTGGCCGGTGTGTTGACGCTGCCGCTGGTGCTCAATGATGGCGCTCCGTTCCCGGCGCGCGATCTGGCGATCTTCCTTGCGGCGGGGGTCATCATTGTCTCGCTGGTGCTGGCCAGCATTGCCCTGCCGGTGCTGCTCAAGGGGCTGACCATGCCGAGCGAGCCGTCGAAACAGGCCGAGGAGGATGCCGCCCGCGTGGCCACGGCCGAAGCGGCAATCCGGGCGATCGAGCGCCACCAGCACCGGCTGGCCGAAGACCATGGCGATGCCGACCGCTATGCGGCGGCGGGCGGACGCGTGATGGACCTCTACCGCGACCGCCTCGATGGGCTCAGCGAGGATGAGCAGGATGCGGTGCGCGCGCAGGAGCGGCTGTTCCGCGATTTCCGCCTTGTCGGCGTGAAGGCCGAGCGCGCGGCCTTGGCGGAACTGATCCGCCAGCGCAGTGTCGGCAGCCAGACTATTCGCAAGCTGACGCGCGAGCTTGACCTGTCGGAAGCCCGTTTGCGCGGGTGAGCATGGCCTGAAACGAATGCAGCGCGGCACCGGGCCGCGCTGCGTTATTCGTCTTGTACGGGGCGGTTCTGCCGCCCCGTAAGAGTGTCCGGTCAGTCGAACTTGACGCCGAGCGTGTTACGGCCCCGGCGCTTGCTTTCCAGCGTGGGGGCGGCCTTCTCCGGGGTCGCCCCGGCCGTTACCGGGCTTTTCGGCGGGCTCTTGGGTGCGGACTTTGCCGGTGCCTTTGCGGGTGCCTTCTTGCGCCCGCCCTTGCGCCCAAGGCCGATCTCGATGGCGAGCGCCTTGCGCCGTGCCGCATAGTCGGGCGCGATCAGCGGGTAGTCGGCCGCAAGGTTCCAGCGGGCGCGATATTCATCCGCCGTCAGGCCATGCTCGGTGCCGAGGTGGCGCTTCAGCGTCTTCAGCTTGGCGCCGCATTCAAGGCAGGCGATCGCATCGGATTTCACCGAAGCGCGGATCGAGACGGCGGGGGTCCGTTTCTCCTCCACGGCTTCTACCGGCTGGCCCAGCTTCGCGAGCGAGCCGTAGACCGACTGGATCAGTAGCGGAAGATCGGCCGTCGAAACGGGATTATTGCTGACATGTGCGGTGACGATGTCGGCCGCGAGTTCGAGAAGTATGTCGTCTGCCATCTTTTTTGCCTGTTGCCCGAATTTTTTTGTTGAGTGCGATTACACAGAACAAACATTACGGGCAGGATTGCGCAAGTCTTCCGGCAGGTTTTCGACCATATTTCTTGCCGATCGTTCTTTTTTGAAACAGGCTACACCCCTTTTGTGTGCATGAAATACCGCGCTATTTGGCGGTTTTTGCAATGTTACGACAGCGTTGAAGAAAGAACTTGGATGTTCGATCATCCGAAAGTCGTAAACGGCCCATGGCCAGATTCTATCGCGGCTCCAAATCTCACTATTTGATGCATTGAAGTACCTTGTGGAACGCTTTTTCTCCCAGACACAAAAAACTGCGGGAGAAACGGACATGGCGCGGGGCGCAGCGTTGTTGGTTGGGGGGCTTTTGCCGTCGGTGCTGCGAATTTCGCCTTCGGAGATTTTCCAGACAGTCTTCGACTGGTGGCGAAGCATCTGGTCGAGGTTTCACGGTTGTCAGCAGGGCATTGCTGCTTCGGCAACGACAGGCCTGACAGTACACACTCATCCTCGATGAATTCGTTGTGTCGTTGACCGTTCAAGGCTTTCTTGCGGCGTGGTGGGCCCAATAGAGCGCAGATATTGTCGCGATGAGAGCCCGTTGCTAGCACCGCAGCCGTCATATCTTCGGGGGTGTTGGATGGTCCGCTTGCACAATCTGTTTCTTGCCTGCGGTTTCTGTCTGGCGGCCGGACAATTCGGCAATGTGGCGGACGCGCAGGACTATCATCCGGTATTTCATCCCGGCGCACTCAAGGGGCCTCCAGCGGGCCGGCCGAACGAGGTCATGGTATTGGGCACGCCGCATCTGTCCGACATGCCCGGCACTTTCCGGCTGGAATTGGTGGATCCGGTGGTCGCCCGGTTGGCGGCATGGCGGCCTACCGCCATTGCCACCGAGGACATGTCCGGCCTCCAGTGCGATAGCCTGCGCCGCTATCCATCGCGCTATGCGGAGACAGTCGAGGCATATTGCCCGGATCCGACCCTTGCGGGCAAAGCGACCGGGCTCGATGTGCCCGCCGCCAATGCCGAGGCCGAGCGCCTGCTGGCGGCGTGGCCCACGTTACCCTCGTCGGCGCAGCGTCGGCATCTGGCGGCAGTGTTCCTCGCCGCAGGAGAGCCGGGATCGGCGCTGGTACAGTGGTTGCGCCTGCCGGAGGCCGAACGCCGCGAGGGTGACGGGCTGACCGCCGAACTCGCCGCCAAGCTGGACAAGCGCAAGGACCAGCACAATGAGACCAACCTGATCGCCGCGCGGCTGGCGGCAAAGCTGGGGCTGGAGCGGCTGTGGAGCGTTGATGACCATTCCGCCGACATGCCCGAAGCCGCCGATCCGGAGGCATACGATGCGGCGATCTCTCACGCTTGGGACAATCCCGCCACGCACCAGCGGGAGGCTGACGGCAAGAGGCTGAACGCCGGGTTGGACAAGCCTGACGGCCTGCTCGCGCTGTACCGCGCCTACAACGATCCCTCGCAGGCGCAGCTGGTCTATCGGTCGGACTTCGGCGCTGCACTGGTCGAGCCCTCGCCGCAGGGGTTCGGCCGCAATTACGTGGGGTACTGGGAGACGCGGAACTTGCGCATGGTGGCGAATATCCGCGACGTTCTGGGGCGCTATCCCGGTACGCGCCTGCTCGCGATCGTCGGCGCTTCGCACAAGGCGTATTACGAGGCCTATCTCGATCAGATGCACGACGTGAAGCTGGTCGATGCAGAGGCCGTGCTGCGATAGATCCCATCTCGAAATAACCGGAGCGATCCCCCCAAAGGCGAGGGAGGTCCCCCAATGAAGCCCGAACAATCGGCGGCGCCGTGTTATCGTGCCGAGGTCAGGCGAAAGGCTCCGGGGGCGGGCCGCGCTGGCGGAGGCCGGGGCATTGGACAGTCGGGCGGTGAGCAGTCGGGAAGACGTCAGAGGATTAAAGAGCAGGCCGGGCAGCAGGCGGGCGGGCGGCTTTTCGTACTGGACATTCCCCAGCTTGGCTGCTGCGCGCAACACGCTGCTGATTACCGATCCCAATCGTCTGATCGCCCTTGGCCGTCTGGTCACCGCGTGTTTCGCGATTCTGGCGATCTACCTCGATCCCACCCGCCCGGGCCGCTTCCTGCCCGAGGCGCGGCATGTGCTTGCCTTTTATCTCGCCTATGCGCTGGTTCTGGTGGTCGCGCCGGTCCGCCGCCCGGTCGACAGCCCGGTGCACTTCCTGTTCCATGTCGCGGATACTGCGATCCTGGGCTGGCTGGCGTTCCTGACCGATGAACTGACGAGCCCGTTCTTCTCCTTCCTCCCGTTCACACTCATGGCGATGACGGTGCGCTGGGGGTTCATCGGCGCGATCATGGGCGCGTTCCTGCTGGAAATCGCACTCTTCGCGATCGGCATTCCCGATACGCTCGACGGCGAATCCGAACTCAACGTGCTGATCGCGCGATCGGTCTATTTCCTGCTCTCGGCCCTGATGCTCGGCTATTTCGGGGCCTACCGCGAAAGCAGCCGCGAGCGTCTGGCCCGGCTGGCGAAATGGCCGATGGAGCGCGCTTTGGGCAGCCGCCGCGCCTGGCTGGGCGAACTGTGCAGCCATGCGGGAGACGTTACCGGGAGCCGCCACATGATGGTGGTCTGGCGCGAGCATGACCGGCCCGACGGTGTCGTCGCGGTGTGGAATGGAGACGGCGTGGAGCTTGCCGACCTTGAAAACTCGGTGCTCTGGGACCGTGTCGAGGTGGACCGCGCCGGCATCTTCGACCGGGGCGAGGGCAGGGTGCTGACGCGCGGCGAGGCCGATGCTTTCGCCGTTCTGCTCGATCATCTGCGCCTGCCGCTGGTGCCGGTGCGCGATTTCGCGGTGATGGCGGGGTTTTCCGGCCTGCGATTTCGCGGCTCGATCCTGATCGCCGATCCCGATTGCCGCCCCGAGGATGCCGCCTTGCTGTGCGACATCATCGCCACGCGCGCGGGCTCGGAACTTGAGCGGATCGACCTCGTCGCCCGCCACTCAGACAACGTGCGCGCGGAGGAGCGCAACCGGCTGGCGCAGGACCTGCACGACAGCGTGTTGCAGGACCTGACCGCCACAAGCCTGAAGCTGCGGGCGCTCGCCGCGCGTGCGGGCTCGCTGACGCCGGAGGAGGCAGGCGGACAGACGCGCGAGATCGAGGACCTCGTTACCGAACAGCAGCGCCGCATCCGCCGGTTTGTCGAAGACCACCGCGAGGCGCGCGCCGAACGCGCGGTAGACGTTGCGGATGAGCTGCGCCGCCAGGCCGAACTGCTTCAGCGCAAGTGGGGCGTCGCCATGCCGTTCGATTGGGAGGGGGCGCCGATTCATTTGCGGCGGCGCACCGTCGAGGACATCGTCCAGCTTGTGTCGGAAGCGACTTCGAATGCGGTGCGCCACGGGTCCGCCTCCAGCGTGCGCTTGCGGGCTGGGCATACGGGCGGGGCGATGCATCTGACGCTTGTCGACAACGGCACAGGGCTTTGCGCGTCGGGTGGGCAGGGGTCGATCTCGCTCCGTGCGCGGGTGCTGCAACTTGGCGGCTCGATGTTCCTTGCCGGAGGCACGCCGGGGCTGGAAGTGACGATGGTGATCCCGGTCGGGGAGCTGGCGGCGTGACCCGGCGCGTTGTCGTTGCCGACGATCACCCGCTGCTGCTGCGCGGCCTTGCCGACCTGCTGCGCGCGACCGAGGGCATCGAACTGGTGGAGGCGGCGGGCAGCGGCATTCGCGCGCTCAGCGTGATCCGCGATCAGCGGCCGGACATCGCGATCCTCGACGTGACGATGCCGGATGTTGGCGGCATGGCGATCCTCAAGGTCATCCATGAGCAGGACTGGCCGGTGCGGGTGATCTTCCTGTCGGCGACGATGAGCGGCAACCAGATTGCCGAGGCTCTTTCGCTTGGCGTCTGGGGGTTGTTGCTGAAGGACTATGCCGCCCATTCGCTGGTCGCCTGCCTTGGCGAGGTGATCGCCGGGCGCAAGTGGCTGCCCGAGGATCTCGTCGCCCGGGCGCGCGAGGAAAGCGGCATCGATGTCGCCAAGGCCATCGCCAGTCTCACCCCGCGTGAGCGTGAGATCAGCGAACTCGTGTGTCGAGGCTTCTCGAACAAGGCGATCGCCGCCACTGTCGGCTCGACCGAGGGCACGGTCAGCATCCATTTGCACAACATCTATCGCAAGCTCGGCATCTCCAGCCGCACCACACTGGCGACGCTTTTCGTGCGGCATGTGGAGGAGCGTTTGTGAGCGTGGCCGGGCTGGAGACGTCGCCGCGTCGGGACTGGCTGCGGGATTCATTACGGATTCTGCCCGGACTGGTGCTCGGCGGAGCGTTTCTTGCGCTCTTGTGGAACACGGTGGACATGGCGCGGGTGGCGGCGCTGATGGCGCAGGCCGCTTGGCCGCCGCTGCTGATGGCGCTTGTTGCCTATGCGCTCGATTTCGTGCTGCGGGCGGCGCGTTTTCGGTTTCTGCTCGATCCGGATGGTGCGCGCGGGCTGACCCTTCGGGCGACGGTGGCGCCTTTCATCGCCAGTTTCGGCATCAGCGACGTGCTGCCGTTGCGGCTTGGCGACGTGTTTCGCATCTGGTGGTTCCACCGCCGCTTCGGGCTTCCGGCAGGGCGGGTGGTGGCGGGGATGATCGTCGAGCGCGTGCTGGACCTCGTAGCCATTCTGGCCATTGCCGCAGTGGGACTATGGCTGGTCGATGCGCCGCTTCCGCATGAGGCGATGATGCACCTGCGACTGGCGGCGGGCGCGGCGATGGTGCTTAGTATCGGTGTGCTCGCCATGCCCGCCATACTGGCGCGGATCGCCGCCGCCGTGGCGCGGCGCTATCCGCGCGGGCCGGTGCAGCGCCTTGCCGCAGCGGCGCGTTCGGTGGCCGATGCCGTGCGGGCGATCGGACAGGGACGGCGAATGGCGCGGATGCTGCTGCTTTCGGTCGGGCTCTGGTTGTTGGAGAGCCTCGTCATGTTGGGAGCATGGGTCAGCCTGGGCGGCGATCCTGCCGCCTGGCTCAAACCGCTTACGGCTTTTGCAGTGGCGACGCTGGGGACATTAGTACCTGCTTTACCCGGCCATTTCGGATCGTTCGAGGTGTTTGGCGTGCTGGTCTTCGTGGCGCTGGGGGTTCCGGCCGAACCGGCCACGGCGATCATCCTTGTCGCCCATCTTCTGCTCTGGCTGCCGACTGCGCTGTTCGGGATCGGATGGCTCATGGTGACACGTGTGCGGGGCGATGTGCGGCTGGAAGCGGCGGGCGTTTCGGCCTGAAGTTTTTAAATGGGTTCGCGCGGAGGCGCGGAGGCGCAAAGAGGGCGCGCCGTGAGGTGGGCGAAGTCTCTCAATCGCACGTTTTTCGAAGAGGGGCGGCGTTGCCGCCGGGATTCTCCGCGTCTCCGCGCCTCCGCGCGAACCTCATCAAACTAGGCGGACCCGCGCAAGAGCGGTGCGAACACCGGCTCTTCGTAATGCCGAAAACTGGGCGCACGTCCATGCGGGCGTTGCGCGCGGAGCAGGGCGCGGGTGCCGGCGGCGGTGGCGGCGCGAATGTCGCGATCAATCCGGTCGCCGATCAGCAGCGTCTCGCGCGGAGTGGCGCCGGCGCGCGCCATCAACGCGTTCAGTCCGGACGGGTCGGGCTTGAGCCGTCCGACGCCTTCGTCTCCCGCCCAGATTTGGTGATCGGCAACAAGGCCGAGCGCGGCGAGCTTGGCGGTCACGGGAAAGTCGGACCAGACCGCGATGGTCCGCCCGCTCGCCCGGATCGCGGCAAACAGGCGGTCGATCCCGCGTGCCTTGTAACGCGGCAGATGCTGGAGCGGACGGCGCTCCATCCATTCCTCCACCAGCGCACGCACCTCGCGTTCGGGGCGGCGGCTCAGCTCTGCGGTCAGGCGGTATTGCTCGGCGGCGAAATCGCCATGGTCCTTCAACGCCGGGCCGTCGCCCAAGAGTTCGCGCACCTGCCGAAAGTGGCGCAGCGTGCGCAAGGTCCGCGTGCTGCGGCGGCTGAGGCAATCGAGCCCCAGTTCCCGCGCCATCGCAAGGCGTAGCGGCGGCTGATCGTAAAGCGTCCCATCAAGGTCGAACACCACCAGCCGCACGTCGCCCCAGGCGATGGCAACCGTCATCGGCGCAGCACGCGCCTGACGTTCTTGTACACGAAGCGCACCGTGGCCTCGGCAATGCCGCGCCCCAGCACGTCATCGAGAGCGACGAGCAGCCGGTCGATCTGCCCTTCGGTCACCACATAGGGCGGCATGAAGTGGATGAGGTCGCGCGCGCCGGGCTGGAAATGGGCGAGAATGCCGTGCCGCTCGAACAAGTCGCGGGTGAGCGAACCGACCAGCACCGTCTCCCAGGTGACGAAGAGCTGGTTCTTGCGGATATCGAGGAATTTTTCCGCCATGAACTGGCCGAAATTGAGTTCGATAGCCTGAAAGCAGCCCTTGCCGCGCAGCGAGGCGATGCAGCGCGGATACTTGGCCTGAAGCCGTTCCAGCCCCGCGCGCAAGTAGGCGCCCATGGCTCCGGCGCGCTCGATCAGGCGCTCCTCGTCGAGCACATTGAGCGTTTCGATGGCGACCGCGCAGCTCTCACCCATGCCGGAGAAGCTCGAACTGTGCAGGTTGCAGTCCTGCGTGTTGCCATAGGCCTTGTCGAACAGCGCCTGCGAGGTGACCATCGCGCCCATCTCGCGCTTGCCGCCGCCCAGCGTCTTGGCCAGCGTGACCACGTCGGGCACCGCGTCCTCGTGCTGGAAGGCGCAGAACAGGCCGGTGCGGCCCATGCCGACTTTGACCTCGTCGAAGATCGTCAGGATGTCCGCCGCACGGCAGGCTTCGACCAGTTCGGTGAAGTATCCGGGTGGCGGGGATTCGCAGGAGGTGCCGCGCAGGGTTTCGATCATCACCGCGATGATGCGGTTCTCGGCGCCGCCCTCGCGGGCAATCGCTTCGCGAACTGAGGCAATGTCGCCGTAGCGACAGAAAATCACGTTCTCCTTAGGCACGCCCATCAGGAAGCCGGTCTGTACGTCAGTGGCGGTGGTGACCGAGAGCGGCCCGTGGGTCTTGCCGTGGAAGGCGCCCTGCATGCAGAGGAACTTGGTCTTGCCTTTGGGCGTCTGTACGCGCTCGCAAAGCTTCATCGCCGCTTCGTTGGCCTCGGCGCCCGAGACCGCGAGGAACGAGACGTCGAGCGGCTCGGGCAGGAACCGCGCGATGTTGTAGGCCAGCGCGCCTTGCAATTTGTGCGGAGCTATCTTGATGCAGTCGAGCACCAGTTCGTCATGGCAGCGCCGCTCCGCGGCGATGATCCGGGGGTGGTTGTGGCCCAGCCCCAGCACGCCGAATCCGCCCGAGTAGTCGAGGATCCGCCGCCCGTCGCGCAGCACGATCTCGCAGCCCTGCGCGCTGACGATGTCCATGTTCCGCAGGCCGAGGATATCGTAGACCTGCAACATGTAGCGGTTGAGGTGCGTAGCGTAGAGTTCCATGGCCCGCGCGTTGTCGAGCGCAAGACTCTCATCGAGCGTCAGCAGTCGGCGGTCCAGTTCACGGTCGCGCCGCGGAGCCTCGATCTTCGAATAAGCCGTCACCCGCCGCGTCTCCCAGTTTCTGCACCGACCAGGAGACTAGCCGGAACGGCGCTTCGGCAGAATCTACAGGACCTTATAATCCTGAATCGTCCACGCCGGGAGGGATGTTCTCCATTGGGCTGAATCCCAAGGGGAAAGGGGTAGCACGCGGATGGTATGCGCCGAGCGGTTCAGTCCGCCAGCATGGCCCCCAGCGCGGGGGTGAGGATTTCCTGCACGGCATTCTCGCGGATCGTCACGAAGCGCGCGGCAAGGCCGTGTTTGGCGGCAAGGGCCGGCCCGTGCTTCGGTCCCGCCACGGTGAGTGCCGAGGCCCAGCCATCCGCCAACATCGCGCTCGGCGCGATGACGCTGACCGAGGCTAGGCCGTTTTCCGTCGGCCGTCCCGTGCGCGGATCGATGGTATGTTCGCCGCGCTGGTAATTGCCCGAAGTGGCGACGGCGATGTCGTGCAGCGCCAGACGCAGCGACAGGTCGGCGCCGGAGGCGATATCCGGCGGCGTTTCGAGGTCCACCCACCACGGCTCGCCATCGGGACGCACGCCGCGCCCCACCAGTTCGCCGCCGATTTCCACCAGCATATGACGCATGCCCATGCTCGCCAGCAGGTCCGCGACGGCATCGACCGCATACCCCTTGGCGATACCGGAAAAATCGAGCGCGAGCCCGCCTGGCTGGCGCAAGCGGCGGGTCGGGGCGTCCCATGCCAGGCGAGTCCAGCCGGAAGCTTCGCGTGCGGCGGTAACGGCAAGCGCATCCGGCACTGGCTTCGGCCCCGGCGGCCCGAAGCCCCAGAGATCGACGAGACGCCCGATGGCGGGATCGAAAGCACCCTCACTGGCCTCGGCGATGGTGAGCCCGGCGGAGATCACCGCTGCGAAATCGTTCGGCAACGCCGCCCAGCTTCCCGCAGGCGCCCGATTGAACTGGCAGAGGAGCGATTCCGGCTCCCAGTGACTCATCTCGGCAATGATGGTGGCAAGGCGGGCCTCCACGGCCGCGCGGATCGCGCGCGCATCGGTGCCTTCTGGCGCGGCGAAGCGAAGGCTCCAGGTCGTGCCCATGGTCTCCCCATGCAGTTCGCCGACTGCGATCCGGGGATCGCAGTCGGCGAAGGCATGGGCATCGATATGCGCGGGAAGCGCAATGCGCATCGGATATCCCTTAGGGTGCGGGAACTTCGAGCGTGGTAGTGTAGCTCATCCGCCGCTCGGCCGCGCGCGAATCCGAGGCGTGGTTGTCGGTCGCGGTGACGTTGAGCCAGTAGACTCCGGCGAAGGGCCATTTGACCTCGACCGTGCCGTCGGCGCCGGTGGTCAGGCTCAAGGCATGCTCGCCGTCGCGGAAGCGCTTGCTGCCCGGAATGACGGTGACGGTGAGGCCAGCGGCGGGCTTGCCGTCGATCAGGAAGCGGAAGCGCGCGGGCTCGTTGGAAACGAGATCGTCGGGATGGTTGACCGGATCGAACTCAAGGCCCTTGCCGGTGGGCGCGAGAACGGTCTTGGTCGGTTCGCCCGCAGTGACGAAGAACTCGTTGCGGCTGATCGATTCGGTGAGCTTGATGTCGGTGGCGCCGGCCGGAATCTCGGCCACGCTGGCAACCGACTTGGCGGGCGCGAAACCGCCTTCACCGCCGGGGCGCGGGCCACCTTCGCCGCCGGCAGGACGTGGAGCGCCCTCGGGACGTGCACCTTCCGGACGGCCAGCACCGGGACCGCCGGGGCCCATGCCGGCCGCACCGGGCGGCGGACCGCGACGGGCGCCCACGCGCCAGGTCTCGCCATTCAGGGAGAACGTGCCGCCAAGATTGCTGGAGAAAGTGCCGATCTTCCACGTTCCGGCCTTGTCGACCTGAACGTCGAACATCGAGCGGTAGCGCCCGGTTGCCGCGTTCTGGATCCGGCCCTTGCTGCCATCGGGCTGGGTGACTTGGATCTGGTCGGTCTGCATCGGGAAGTGGTCGGGATCGAACAAGTCGTTCGAGACTGCCGCGTCCACCGTCACCCAGCCGTCGGTCCCGGCCAGCGTCGTTACCGAGGGTAGCAGCCACTGGCGGTGCGCCGAAGCGGCGGTGGGAAGCGCAAGAAGCGCGGCTGCGGCGAGCAGCCCGGTTGCATAAGCCTTCATGTCTGGAAAACCCCCGTTATCGAGAAAGCGTGATGGTGCCGAGTTCGGTCTTGCCGCTCGACTTGGCATTGGCGGCGGGCACGGTGATCGGCACGGTGACAAGTTCGCGGCCACCGGTTTCGCGCGCGGCCTCCACATTGAGCACGTAGCTGCCCGGCTTGAGGTCGGCAGGCAGCGGGATCGTCTGCGCACCGGGGCCGCGCGTGGGGCCGCTCACGCCATCGGCGGGAAGCGCCATGCTGCGCCCGCCCTTGCGCCACCAGGAGCGCAAGTCCGCCAGCCACTTGGTGCCGGGTTCGTTGCCCTTCTTCTTGACGTCGTACCACACCGCGATGGTGCGGGCCGGTCCACCGGCCGCCGGCTCCAGCCAGACTGCAACGTAGGGCTTGTGATATTCGGCAACCTTGAGCTGCGGGATCGTCACGGTGACCGTGGCGGCAGAGGCGGGCACGGCAACCGCGCCGCCCAGCAGGATCATGGAAGTCAGACGCATCGGTGGATCCTTCAATGGATGAAAACGAGGGCGAGCACGACCGGAAGGGCCACGCCGGCAAGCACGATGGGCCAGGTCGAGGGCCGGTGGCGCGCATGGACCTGGAGCAGGAAAAGGCCGGTCACCGTGAAGAGAATGCAGGCAACCGCGAAGACATCGATGAACCAGAACCACGTGGAGCCCGAATTGCGGCCCTTGTGGAGGTCATTGAGGTAAGAAATCCAGCCGCGATCGGTGACTTCGGCGCTGATCTTGCCGCTGGCGCGGTCGATGCTCACCCATGCGTCGCCGCCGGGGCGGGGCAGGGCGACGTAGACCTCGCTGTCCGACCATTCGCCCGCCTTGCCGGAGGCATCGAGGCCGACTGCCGCACGCACTGCCGCCGCTACGGGAGCGGGCAGGGGGGCATCGTTGCTCTTCGCCTTCAGCGTTGCCAGCAGAGTGGGCGCAAGCTGTCCGCTACTGTCGGTAACGACGGGCTCGGCGGGAATCGAGGCGGCGTGGTTGAGTGTGATTCCTGTGACCGCAAAGAACAGCATCGCCGCAAGCGAGATCGCGGCACTGATCCAGTGCCAGGTATGAAGCTGCTTGACCCACCAGTTCCGCCACTTGCGGGACTTCTTGCGGGGGAAGGTGCGGATCTCGGGAGCGTTCACGGGGAAGGGCCTGGTCAGGAAGGAACTATTCGAAATGGGTGCGAAATGCCGGTTGTTGCGAGGCATTAGCAAGAAGGCCCTTAACACATCGGACCGATTGCGCCAGAGCCTTCTTGCGCGCTGAGCCATAAGCCTTTCGTTCGGCCTAACCATTGGCTTTGCCGCGGACACGAAGCATCGCCTTGAACTGACGATGCCTTCGTCGGATTGCTGCGTCTCCCGTCCGGCTTGCCGAATGCCTTTCTCATCGTCCGGGCGCCTGTTGCGAAAGGATCTCGACGGGCCGAACTGTTACAGCTATGAGAATGACTCGCAATAGCTGGGACGGGCGGTCCGTCCCCAGGGGGATTCCACGTTGACTGGACTAGCTTCGATCCCGCAATCGGCTCCGATTTCGCGACCGGAATCCGCTCCCCAACGCGCCGTCGCGGGGGGTGAAGTCGTCGCGATGCCGCAGTTCGGCACTGCGCCATGGCAGGCTTCGGGCCGCTACGGCGAGGAGCGGCGCGCGAATCTGCCCGCCGTCGCGGCGTCCCTGGCGATCGTGGCAGGCATGCTGGCAACGATTCTGGCCATGAACGTTGTCAGTGCAGAGAAGGTGAAGCGTCAGCACGTGTCGGTCATCGATCTCGACGTGACGCCGCCGCCTCCGCCGCCCGAGCAGGCGAAGCCGAAGCCCGTGATCCCGCCCCCGGCCTCGCCCATCGTCGCGCCGCCGCCACCCATCGTGCTGACCAATACGCCGCCGCCCATCGCCACCTCGCCGGTGCCGGTGCCCGTTCCGGCGGTGGCTACGGTGGCTGCCGCGCCTGTGGTGTCGCAAAGCGCCGCTCCGGCCGCGCCTGCACCGGCGCCGCGCGTGGAGAACGCGGGCGATCTCTCCTCGAAGATGATCTTGGCCACGCCGCCGCGCTATCCGATCGATTCGCGCCGCAAGCACGAGCAGGGCACCGTGGTACTGACTCTCCTGCTCGATCTCGACGGCAAGGTGGCGGACATTTCGATCTCGAAGAGCAGCGGGTTCGATTCGCTCGACCGCGCCGCGCTCTCCGCCGTGCGCCGCTGGCGCTGGCAGCCCACGCGCCGCGATGGCGCGGCAGTTATGGTGCGCGGGCTTGTCGAGATCCCGTTCGTCCTCCAGACCTGATCGGGTGCGCCGCATCGGCGCCCCGTCCTGAGGAATTCATTCTGTCCCGCCTGCCGCCGCTAGCCGCGATTCCTGCCGACGTGCGCTCGCTTGCCGACTACGAGCGACGCGCGCGAGACCATTTCGCGGCCGATGCCTGGGAGCATGTGCAGTCAGGCAGCGATGCCGAACTGACGCTCGCCGATAATCGTGCCCAGTTCGACGGCCTTCGCTTCGTGCCGCGCATGCTGCGGGACTTGTCCGGGGGCTCCACCGCGCTCGATTTGTTCGGCCGCCGCCATGCGGCGCCGATCCTGCTGGCCCCGCTCGCCTACCACGGGCTGGCCCATCCGGCGGGCGAACGGGCCAGCATGCAGGCGGCGACCGCGCTCGATACGACCATGGTGGTGAGCACGCTTTCCGGTGTGCCGCTGGAGGAGATCGCGGCCACCGCGCGCGCGGCCGCCAGCGAACTGGCCCGCCCGTTGCCGCCCTTGTGGTTCCAGCTCTATTTCCAGCCCGACCGCGCACATAGCCTCGAACTCGTGCGCCGCGCAGAAGCGGCGGGTTACGAAGTGCTGGTGGTGACGGTCGACGCCGCGATCAAGCGATCCGAATTCGCGCTGCCGGAAGGCGTTTTCGCAGCGAACCTCACGGCCTTTCCGCGCACCACGCAGCGCGCCGAGCCGGGGGGCGGCCAGATTGTCTTCGGCACACCGCTGGCCGATGCGGCGCCGACATGGGCGGACATCGCATGGCTGCGCGGCGAGACGCGCTTGCCCATCGTCATCAAGGGCCTGCTGTCACCCGAGGATGCGCGGCTCGCTCTGGAGCATGGCGCGGATGGCATCGTCGTCTCCAACCACGGCGGCCGGGTGCTGGACGGCCTCACGACGCCGATGGCGGCGCTGCCGGGCATGGTCCACGCTGTAGAGGGGCGGGTTCCGCTGCTGCTCGACGGCGGGGTGCGGCACGGGACCGATGTGCTCAAGGCGCTGGCGCTGGGGGCCAGCGCGGTCATGGTCGGGCGCCCGCAACTTCATGCGCTGGCGGTCGCGGGCATGACCGGCGTCGCGCACATGCTGCATATCTTGCGCGCGGAATTCGAACTGGCCATGGCGCAAGTCGGCTGCAAGCAGCTTGCCGATATCGACTGCCGCTTGCTGGCCTGAGTTACGCCGTCAGGCGAAGGCTGCGGGGCGGCGGAAGACGATCCGGCGGCGGATCAGCCAGCTCGTGAAGAAGCTCAGGGCAATTGCCAGAGCCTTGGTAATCGCGAGGTGCATTCCGAGCATGGCCCCCGCGCTGACGACGCCAGTGGTGATCGCAAGGCCGGCCAGGGCGGACAACACGAACAGGGCTTTCTGCCGTGCGCGCGCCATGCCGCCTTCAGCGACCTCGCCCGTGAAAACCACGCGGCTGGCGACCAGCCAGTGGGCAACGATCCCTGCAGAATAACCCGCCGCCGAAGCCGGGCCCGCGGACACCGCAAGCTGCACCAGTAGCCAGAAACAGGCGATGTCGACGCCGAGCGCCAATGCGCTTGCGGCTAGATAGCGCAGGAACGTGTCGCGCATGAGGCGGACGACGAGAGGGTGTTCGGCAAGCATGCGCATCAGGCAGCCTCGCGCTTGCTGCCACCTTCGCTGGATCCGGCGATGCGCGCGGGCACCTCGCGGACCGAGGCGAGCGCGGCGGCCTGATCCGGCGTTGGCGCGCGCGATCCGGGGGCGGCGGGCAGGGCCTTGGTTTCGCCTTCGTCGCCGGCCTCGTGGTATTCGGCGTCCTCGTTGACGCACCAGGTGTCGTAGACGCGCTCGCCGGCGAGGATGTTCTCGACCGTGAGCATCGCGGTCATCATCGCGTGGTCCTGGTTGTTATAGCGATGCATGCCGTTGCGGCCGACCAGGTGGAGCGAGGGATGGCGCGCTTCGAGTTCCTCGCGCATCGCGGCGACATTGGCGGCATAGTCCTCGTCATAGACCGGGTAGGCCTTTTCCTGACGGACCACGAAGCCGCCGGTCACCTCGTCGGCACGGCACAGGCCCAGCGTGACCATCTCGCGCGTGGCAAGGGCGACGAGATCGTCGTCCGCCATCGACCACAGGCCGTCGCCTTCGAAGCAGAAGTATTCGAGGCCGACGCAAGCCATCTCGTCGTCGGGCACCATTTCCGGCGACCACGAGCGGAAGTTCTGGATGCGGCCGACTTTCACCTTGCTGTCATGGATGTAGATCCAGTTGTCCGGGAACAGGTCGTCGGCGCGGATCTTGAGAGCGACAGTCAGGAAGTCCCGGTATTTCAGCTCGCTGGCTTGCAGAGTGGTCTGCGGAAGCGGATGCAGGCGTGCGGCCAGTTCACGCATCGGCGCGGAGCTGATCGCATGCGCGGCGCGAATGGTCACGTCGCCCTCGCCGGAATCGGCGGTGAGGCGCCAGCCGCCCTGACCGTCGCTGGCGAGCTGGCGCAGGGCGTGACCCATCAGGACTTCGCCCTTGCCGCTCTCGACGATCCGGTCGCGCGCGGCTTCCCACATCATGCCGGGGCCGAGGCGCGGATAACGGAAGGTTTCGAGCAGGGTCTTCACCGCCTGACCGTCGTTCGGGCGCTTATTGAGGCCAAGGCTGCGCCGGAGGCCGTCCGTCACCGCGCTCCAGAGCGAGAGGCCCTTGATGCGCTGGGCGGCCCAGTCGGCGCTCATCTCGTCGCAGGGCATGCCCCAGACCTTCTCGGTATAGGTCTTGAAGAAGATGGAATAGAGCTTCCAGCCGAACTGGTTGGTGGTCCAGTCTTCGAAGCTTTTCACCGTGCGGCGGGGGAACAGCTGGGCCTTGGCGAAACTGGCCATGCACAGCGTGGAGCGCCAGATGCCAAGGTTCCACAGCGCCTCGAAGGCGCGCAGCGGGTAGGAGTAGAACTTGCCCTCGTAATAGATGCGGCTCATCCGCGGACGCTGGATGAAATCGTCGGGCAGGATCTCGTTCCACAGGTCGACGACCTGCTGGCTTTTCGAAAAGAAGCGGTGGCCGCCGATGTCGAAGCGATAGCCTTCATGCTCCACGGTACGGCTAATGCCGCCGACGTAATGGGGGTCTTTCTCGACAATGGCGACAGTGAGGCCGGCTTTGGTGAGCAGATAGGCAGCGGTCAGGCCCGCCGGTCCGGCACCGATGATGGCAACATCGACGGCGATCTCGCCATCTTTCGCTTCGCCCGTGAAGTCGGCTGCCGCGCTTGAAAATGACATCTCATGCCCCCCGTAGTAACACGCAGAGGAATGGAAGAAATTGGTTTATGGGCGGTTAAGGCGCTCTTCGTGCTCGATTGTGTGTCTGTAAGAACAACAACAGGCGGCTCCCGCCCCGCGTACCGAAATCGATACGCGGGGCGCTGAAACCTCAGGCGTGGGCAGACTTTTCGCGCAGCAGGCCGCTGACCGTGTAGAGCGCGAAGCCGATCACGTTCCAGACGACGAAGAATTCGATCGTGCGCAGTTGCAGGCTGGTGAAGAGGTAGGCGCAGCCGAGAATCGTGGCGGGCCCAACGAACCAGACCAGCGGCGTCACGAACGGACGCTCGATTTCGGGCGAACGGCGGCGCAGCACCATTACCGCGAGGGCCGTGGCGATGAAGGCGGCAAGAGTACCGGCATTGGCGAGCGAGGCGATCTCGTCCAGCGGCATGAGGCCAGAGATCACGGCGGCGACAAGCCCGGTCAGTATGGTGACCGCCACCGGCACGCCGCGCTTGTTGACGGTCGAAAGACGCTTGGGGAGCAGGCCGTCGCGCGCCATGGCGAAGAACACGCGGCTCTGGCCGAACATGAAAACCATGATGACCGTGGGCATGGCGATCACGGCAGCCATGCCGATCAGGGCGGCGGCGGCGGGGTGGTTGAGGCTCTTGAGCACGAAAGCCAGCGGTTCGGGGCTCGGCGCGAAGAGCTGGAAGGGCACCGCACCCAGCGCGGCGGCAGCGACGCCGACATAGACCAGCGTGCAGATTATCATCGAGCCGACAATGCCGATGGTCAGGTCCCGTTTCGGATTCTTGGCTTCCTCGGCAGCGGTCGAGATCGCGTCGAAACCGTAGAAGGCGAAGAAGATGATGGCCGCGGCGCCCATCACGCCGAACTTCTTGCCGTCGATATCGGTGGCGCCGAAGCCGAAGGGCGCGAAGGGATGGAAGTGCGCAAGGTCGAAAGAGGGCAGCGCCAGCGCCACGAAAGCGGCCAGCGCGATCATCTTGATGATGACGAGGATGAAGTTCAGCGTCGCGCTTTCACGCGTGCCGGCCAGCAGCACGCCGGTAACGGCAAGCGCAATGAAGATCGCGGGTACGTCGATCACGCCGCCTGCCAGGAGCGAGTCCGGTACGCCCCAGCCAGCCTGCCGGATAAGACCCGAGGCGTAGCCGGACCAGCCCACGGAAACCGCCGAACAGACCAGCGTATATTCGAGGATCAGGCTCCAGCCGATTACCCACGCGAGCGCTTCGCCCACCGCGACGTAAGAATAGGTATAGGCACTGCCGGCCTGCGGCGTCAGGCTCGCCATTTCGGCATAGCACAGCGCTGCGCAGGCGCAGACCGCGCCGGCAATCGCGAAAGAGAGCACGACGGCGGGCCCGGCAAGGCCGGCGGCGACGCCGGTCAGCGTGTAGATACCGGTGCCGATGATGGCGCCGACACCCAGCGCCATGAGGTGCGGCCAGCCGAGCGACTTCTTCAGCCCGCTCCCGGTGTGCCCTTGCGGCACCAGCGGCTTGCGCCGGGTCATGAAGTTCATCGCTACAGCCTCTCAACCATGATTTTGATCGGCGGCAGGCAGCAGGATTCGTGGCGGAAGGCAAGGCGTGATTGCGCTCCCGCCACAATTTGTTGCGTCAAGTTTGTTTTTTGTTGCGCATCTGGAATATCTTAAGGGCGCATCACCCAGCCGCCGTCGACATGGATGGTCTGTCCGGAAATCCATGCTCCAGCCTGCGAACAGAGCAGCAGCGCGGTGCCGACCAGTTCGTCAGGTTCGCCGCGCGCGCGCAGGGCGCAAGTCATGTTGAGGAACTGGATGAAGGGCGAATCGTCCGGAACCAGCATCTTGCCCGCGTCCGAGGTGACATTGCCCGGGGCGATGGCGTTGCAGGTGATGCCGTCCTTGCCGAACTGCTTGGCCAGCGTTGTGGTCAGGCCGACCAATGCCAGTTTGGTGATGCCGTAGAGCCCGGTTGCCGGGAAGGCACCGCCGGAAGTCTGGTTGATGATCCGACCGCCGCCGCGTTCGCGCATCGATGGGACAACCGCGCGGGCGCAGAGCAGGGCGCCGTTGAGATTCACCGCGAACGCCTTGTTCCAGGCGTCGAGGTTGACCGTCTCGCAATTGTCGTAGCTGACGTCCACCATCAGCGCGGCATTGTTGATGAGGATGTCGACGCCGCCGAAAGCCTCCTTCGCGGCGGCGCCCATCGCGAGCGTCGATGCCTCGTCGGAAACGTCGACCTGCACGCCCACGGCCTTGCCGCCCGCCGCCACGATCTCTGCGGCGACGGCCTTGGCGCCTTCGCCGTTAAGATCGGCCACGACTACCGAGGCGCCCGCATTGGCAAGGCCCAGCGCATAAGCGCGGCCGATGGAATTACCGCGTCCGCCGGCGCCGGTGACCACCGCGACTTTGCCGTCGAGGCGGAATTGATCGAGAGTAAATGCCATTGTCCTGTCTCCTCAGCCTGCCGTGATGCCCGCGTCGAGCGAGAGGCAGGCGCCATGAAAGCCCCGTCCGGCCGGAGAGGCGAGCAGCACCACAAGGTCTGCCACGTCCTCCACCTCGACTTGCCCGCGAAGCCCCGAGAAGCGCTTGAGCAGTTCGAAGTCACAGCCTTCGGGCGGCGTGAAGTTGGTCGCGATATTGGTAATCATGCCGCCCGGGGCGACGGCGTTGATGCGGATGGGTTTCTTCTGGAATTCCATCGCCATGGCCTTGGTCATGCCGACAAGGCCCCACTTGCTGGCGCAATAGGCGGCGGCATAGGCCTCACCGATGTAGGACGCGCAAGAGGCGACATTGACCACGGCGCCGTTCACTTCCAGCAAGTGCGGGATCGCGGCTTGCGAGAGGAAGAACGGGGCGTTGAGATTGACGTCGATGGTCCGTTCGTACTGCGCCTGCGGCATCTGCGGCGTATTGGCGAGGTAGATCAGCCCGGCGACATTGCAGAGCGCGTCGAGCCGGCCGAATTTCTCCACGGCATGGACGATGACGGCCTGACAAGCGGCGGGATCGGACAAGTCGGCAGTCTCGCTGCCTACCTGGCGGCCGTGCGGGGCGAGCAGGTCAGCCGTTTCGGCAAGTCCCGCTGCGTTCACATCCACCAGCCAGAGATCACAGCCCGCTTCGGCCAGCTTGAGCGCGGTCATGCGGCCAAGGCCGGAAGCCGCGCCCGTGACGACGGCGGCCTTGCCCGTCATGTCGAGGCTTTTGAAGATCACGCTCATTTCGTCGGTTGCTCCGTTGCAGTCAGGGCCGCGTCGAGAAAGGGATCGGCGGCCAGCGCCAGTGCATTGTCAGGCCCGGCAATCGCGCCGAGCAGGTCGACGTCCTTGCGCAGCAGCTTGCTGCCGTGGGCGAAAGCACCGGGCGAGGGCAGGCGGGCGTAGACCTCGAAACCGAAGCTGCGGCCGCTGGAATGCTTGATGAGATCGGCAAGGGCGGCCCGGTCGATGCCAAGTTCTTCGCCCAGCGACAGCGCGGCATGGGCAAGGCCCATATTGGCGGCCATCAGCGCATTGTTGACGATCTTTGCACGCTGGCCGGAGCCGACCGACCCGAGCAGCACGGTCTTCCCCGCGAAGCTTTCCATGACCGGCAGTGCCTGGGCGAAGGCCGCCTCGCTGCCACCGCACATTACGGTGAGCGTGCCGGCTGCCGCGCCCGCGCCGCCGCCGCTGACGGGGGCATCGAGTAAGGAAATGCCGCGTGCTTCCGCTTCCTGCGCCAGCCGTTCGCAGGTCTGCGGCAGGATCGTGGAGTGGATGACCAGCACGCTCCCCGGCTTCATCGCCGGTAGAAGCTGCGCGCAGATATCCTCCACGCCCGCATCGTCGACCACGCAGACGCCCACGTGGTCGCAGGCAGCGCCAAGCTCAGCGACTGAGTTGGCACGCGTAGCACCCTTGGCGACGAGATCGTCCGCCGCCTCCGGTCGGCGAGCCCATACGGTGAGGGGATAACCCGCCGCCAGCATCCGCTCCGCCATCGGCCCGCCTTGCGAGCCGAGGCCGATGAAGCCCGTTCGGGCCTTGTCTTCAGCCATGCCAGGGAAGCCCCTTCGCCACCTTGTCGGTCATTTCCAGCACCACGGACTGAATGCGCGAGGCCTTGGGCCATCCGGCATGCGTACCGTATTGCAGGCAGAATTCGCGCATTTCCTCGGGCGAGCAATTGCCGCTGGCCATGGCGGCATGGATGTGGCTGCGGATCGGGATCTCGGCCCCGGATTCGCAGACGCCGACCAGCGTGATCCAGCGGCGCGAAGGCTCGTCCAGACCGCGACGGCACCACATCTCCCCGAAGACGAAGTTGTTGATCCCTTCGAGATAGGGCGTCGACGGAGGCCCGGGCGGGAAAGTCATGACTTGCGCGAATTCGTCATGTCCACGCTGGCTGCGCACGGCAGGGTCCCATGGTTCGGGGCAGACCGGCGGGACAGTGGCGGGCGGCAAGCCCAGTTCGTCCGCCACGCGCGTCACCGCGCGGTCGAGCTTTCCGCCGTTGCCCCAGCCGGCATAGACGGCAAGGTGCAGCGCGGCCTCACGCAGTTCGGCCAGAGAGAGCGCCTGCGTGGTCAGCGCGCCGCGCACGAAGTCGTCGATCTGGCTGTTTTCAAGACCGCAAGTGACGGCGCTGGCGATGGCGACAAGGAAGCGTGGGCGGCGCGGCAGGCCGGGCCGGGTCCAGACTTCGGCGAAGACGAAATCGCGCCACGATTCTTCCAGCAGCGTCGCCGGCGTGTTGGACGTGCGCGCCGTGACTTCGGCCTCGGTGGCGAGGCCCCGCGCGGCGCGGTCGGCGGGGTCAAGCAGTGCCATCGGTATCTCCTCAGTCCTGCAGGTTGACCCAGACATTGCGGACCTGCTGGAACTCGCGCAGGCCCTCGATGCCGCCTAGACGGCCGTGTCCGGAATGCTTCATGCCGCCGAACGGCACGCAGGGGGTCATGGCCTCGCCCGATCCGTTGACCTGCACTTGCCCGGCCATCATCTGCCCTGCGACGCGGTGCGCGCGGGTCAGATTGGTGGTGTGGACATAGGCGCCGAGGCCGTAATCACTGTCGTTGGCTAGCGCGATCGCCTCTTCCTCGCTGTCGAAGGGCGTGACGACCAGAACCGGGCCGAAGACCTCGTTCTTCGCAATCTCGCTTTCGGGAGCGACGCCGGCCAGCACGGTCACCGGGTAGAAGTAGCCTTCGCCATGATCGCCATCCATGCGCGCGCCGCCGCAGAGGACTTCGCCGCCTTGCGCCACGCCACGCTGGACCATGCCGTCGATCCGGTCGAGCGCGCCTTGCGAGATCACCGGGCCCATGAACGTGTCCATCGCGAAGGGATCGCCCACCTTCACATATCCGGCCATGGCCTTGAGCATTTCGAGATAGGGCTCATAGACCGTCCGCTCGACCAGCAGGCGGGTGCCGTTGACGCAGCCCTGTCCATTGGCGCTGACCGCGCCGGAAAGGCCGCGTTTGGCAGCAGCCTGAAGATCGGCGTCAGCGAAGACCACGACCGCCGATTTTCCGCCCAGTTCAAGGCCTACCGGCTTGAGCGTCTCGGCTGCGCTGGCGAGGATCTTCTTCGCGGTCGCGCCGCTGCCGATGAACTCGATCTTGTCGATGCCCGGATGGACGACCATCGCCGCGCCGACATCCGGCCCGCCAGTGACGAGGTTGACCACGCCCGCCGGGAAGCCCGCTTCGTGTATCGCTTCCATCAGCTTCATCAGCGACCATGGCGCCAGTTCGGGCGCTTTCAGCACCACGCAGTTTCCTGCCGCGAGGGCAGGGGCCATCACCATCGTCGCGGCGAAGAGCGGCCCGTTCCACGGCACGATGATGCCGAGCGTGCCGTAGGGTTCGTACATCACGTAGTCGTGCGCGGGGCCGCCCCAGGTGGAGACGGTGCGCCCGTCGATCTTGTCAGCCCAGCCGCCGAAATAGCGGAACTTCTGCGCGGCATCGAGGCTCATGTGGCCGCCGGCGATCAGGATCGAGCCGTTCTCGGCCGTGAGCAGCGGCGACATTTCGGCCGCCTTGGCCTCGATCACCGACGCAAGGCGGAACATCAGGTCGCGGCGCTTGTCGCCCGGCAGCGCGCGCCACGCAGGCTGCGCGGCCTTGGCGGCGGCGACGGCGCGATCGACGTCGGCCGGACTGGCCAGCCGGACCTCGCGCGTGACGCGGCCGGTGCCGGGGTAGACGTGGTCCCACGCGGCGCCACTGCCGCCGCTGGCGCGTTCCTCGCCGATGACCAGCGAGATCTCGGGAAATGCCGAAATATCCGGATGTTGGAAGCCCATCCTCGTACCATTCCTCTCCAATGGCGGCGCTTGCGACCGCTTCAGTTCGAGGCGAAGGGTATTGAGGCAAATATGAGCGGTCAATTGACTTGATTTCACCGAATTTTGGGTGAAAATAGCCCGAAATCGATAATAATGTGCTTATTAATGGAGAGTGCGATGGCCGGAACGGCGGGACGGCGCAAGGGCACCAATCTGGTGGCGCGCACGGCGGGAACCCTGCGTGAGCGGATCTTCGCGCAGGCGCCGGGCACGCTGCTCGGCTCGCTGCACGAATTGGCGCGCGAACTGGAAGTGGGCATCGTGACGCTTCAGCAGGCCGCGCGCGTGCTGGAACACGAGGGCCTACTGGAAGTGCGGCGCGGGCCCGGCGGCGGTTACTACGGCGCTCGGCCGGACGATGCCGCGCTCGAACGCGCGCTCTCTTCCTACATGCGCATGAATCCGGCGGGCTATGAGGAAGCGCTCGACATGACCTCGCTGCTGTTCACCGAACTGGCGACGGCGGCGGCGGGCTGCACCAGCGCATCGTTGCGGGCGCGGCTGAAGGCGCTGGGGGAGGAGGCCGGGCAGTGCCGCGACATGGCGGAGTTCGGGCGCTTCGAGGAAGCGTTTCAGGAACTGCTGTTCCAGATGGTGCGCCGCCCGTTGTTCGAGATGTTAACGCGGGTAACGCTCCACCATGCCGCTCTGGAAGGCGGTACGGTGACCGATGTCGCGGGGATCGGGGTGGAGAACTGGCGCGATGGGCGCAGGCGGATCATCGCCGCGATTCTGTCTGGCGATCCCGATCTCGCCCGGTTCGAAGCGAACCGTCAGAACCGCGCCGTCGTGATGGCGCAGCGGGCCTGAGTTTTCCATTTTGGGACAGGGAACCGTTCCGAGTCGCGGATTGTTACGTAGGAGATGGCCAAATCCTCCAACCCCGCCAGCCGCTTGCGAGTTTGGGAAAAAATCTTTGGTCTTAGCCAAAATATAGCGTTCTCCCTTAAGGGAAATCAGTTAAAGTGGTTTGTGCAGCAGAACAGGGGTCCTTTGGCTTATGTCAAAAGATGCACGTATATATTCGATCGACGGCGGCGCACTTCCTGCACAGTCCGACGCAAAAAGCTTGACCAGTCAACTCGATGAAATCCTTGGCCTGCTTCATGCCGAATTTCCGGAAGCGGCGGCCATTACCCTCGATTTCAACGGCAAGCTTCACGTCCATATGGATGTCCGCAAGGGTGAGGATGTACCCCTGCTTGAGGAGCGACTTTCGCTGCTTGAAGAGGGGATGTTCACGCAAGTTGGGCGTGGGGCGACCCCGGGTCATCCGTTCTCGCACCGCATCTCCGCGCTGATCGCCAGGTAAGCTTCGGGATAACGCTTAAGCGACTGACGGGCGCCGCAATCAACGACGGCGTCTGAACGAGACAGGGAGATGCGAGCGAGACGCGCCCTTCCAGACAGTGGAAGGGAGGATGCCTGCAAGGCAACATCGCCGTTCCGCCAGAACCAGATCACATCATCGGCTGAAGCTGATCGGAAGCCATGGTGCGGGCTTTCGGTGCGCGCGAAGGTGCGATTTCGCGTCAGAATTCCGGCAGCTTCTGCGCCGCGAAACCCCAGCCGCGCAGGGTTTTCGCGCGCTCCAGAAGCTTTTGCGCGTCGTCTATCGAGAAGGGGTGGGCGTCCTTCATGTCGCCAAGCTCGTCCCAGTCGATCGGCACGGCTATGGGCGCTCCGGCACGGGCGCGGGCAGAATAGGGCAGCACGGCTGTACTGCCGCGCTGATTGCGCAGCCAGTCGATGAAGATCCGCCCCTTGCGCTTTGCCTTGCTCATGGTGGCGACGTAGCGATCCGGATGCGCCTGGCTCATGGCCTGTGCGAAGCGCTGGGAAAAGTCCTTGTGGGCGTCCCAGTCATGGTCGGGATCCAGCGGGACGACCACGTGCACGCCCTTGCCGCCCGAGAGCATCGCGAAGCTAACCAGCCCCAAATCGGCAAGCTGGCGGCGAATTTCCTGCGCGGCCTTGCGGCAATCGGCGAAATCGAGACCCTCGTCGGGGTCGAGGTCGAAGACCATCCGGTCGGGCTTCTCCACGGCATCGGCGCGGGCGCCCCAGCCGTGGAACTCGATCGTGCCCATCTGCACGCATGTCAGAAGGCCGTCGGCATCGTCGATGTAGAGGTAGTCCTCGGAGCCTCCGTCCTTTTCGCGGATCGGCACGTGGTGCACGTGCGGGCCAAAAGCGCCGCTGTCGTGCTTCTGGAAGAAGCAGGCCTTGGCGCGCCCTTGCGGACAGCGCACGAGACTGACCGGACGGCTGGCGGCAAACGGCAGCATGAAAGGGGCGATGTCGACATAGTAGTCGGCCAGCTGGCCCTTGGTGCGGCCGCTTTCGGGAAAGATCACGCGGTCGCGGTTGGTGATTGCGATTGCCGGTTTCGCCTTGGGCATGGGCCGTGCCTTTTCCTCCGTGACCTCTGGTGCCGTCTTATCGCTCCGCAGGCCGACGAAGCTGGCGTGGCGCACGCGGCCTTCGGCGGTCAGCTCCGCAAAGGCTACTTCGGCCACGAGCTTCGGCGTCACCCAGCTGGCGCCGCGCGCGTCCGCCTTGTCCACTTCCAGCGCGGCAGACTTGCGCTCCAGTCTGGCCAGCCGGGCGGCGATGTCGTCCAGCAGCGCCCCGTCGAACCCGGTGCCGACCTTGCCGCGATAGACCAGATGCTTGCCTTCATATTCCCCCAGCAGGAGCGAGGAAAACGGGCGCCCCTTGGCGCGTGAGCGCGACCAGCCGACCACCACGAATTCCTGCCGGCGCGAGCACTTCACTTTGACCCAGCCGCGCGTTCTGCGCCCGAGGTATGGCGCGTCGATGCGCTTGGCGATCACGCCTTCCTGTCCGGTCTCGCACATCGCCTGGTAGAGCTTTTCGCCTCCACCGATCAGGTGATCGGCCACGAAGATCGGTGACTGCGCGTCGGCAAGCAGGGCTTCGAGCCGTTCCTTGCGTTCGATTTGCGTGCGAGGCGCCAGATCTTCGCCATCCAGTTCGAGGAGGTCGAAGGCGTGGAATTCCAGCGCGTCGCTTTCCCCTTGCGCACCGTGGCCGCGCTTGAGAACCGCCTGTAGCGCCGAAAAGTCCGGATTGCCGTGCTGGCCGCGCGCGATGATCTCGCCGTCGATCAGGCACGGTGGCAGGTCCAGCGCACCCATGGCCTTGGCGAGCGGCCCGAACTTGTCCGTCCAGTCGAGTCCGCTGCGCGTGTAGACCGCAACGCTCCCGCCCGAGACGGCGAAGAGCGCGCGATAGCCGTCGAACTTGATCTCATGCATCCAGAGATTGCCTGCGGGAACCGCATCTACGAGCGTTGCGAGTTGGAGCTTGCGGAATTTCGGAAGCGGGGCGGCGCGGGCGGACTTGGTATTCGGCTGGGCACGCGATCTGGCCTTGTTGTCGGTATGCCTTGCCGCCTCTGCCATTGTCTTGGCAAAGTCCGCGCCGTGCTTGCCCGCGAGCGATTGCGTGCCTGCCTTGTCAGCCTCGATCTCGGCCATGGTGCGGCCCGTGAGCACGCTGGTCAGCCCTTTCTCGACCAGTTCGTCGCCAGCAACGTCGTGGCCGTCCGCCACTTTGCGCAGCAGCCAGTTCTCGCGCTTTTCGCCGGGCTTGCCTTTCATGCGCACCAGCAGCCATTCGCCCTGCATGCGCTGGCCATGGAGCCGGAAATGGAGATGTCCCTCGTCCAGATCCTTGGCGCTCTTGCCTTCAATCGGCTCCCAGATCCCCCGGTCCCAGAGCATCACCGTACCGCCGCCATATTCGCCTTTGGGAATACGCCCTTCGAACCCGCCATAGGCCAGCGGATGATCCTCGGTGCGCACGGCAAGCCGCTTGTCATCGGGATCGGCGCTCGGGCCCCGCGTCACCGCCCAGGACTTGAGCACGCCGTCCACTTCCAGCCGAAAGTCCCAGTGCAGCCGCCGCGCCGCGTGCTTCTGGACGATGAAGAGATTGCCTTTGTCACTAGCCCCGCGCTTGCCCGCAGGCTCGGCCGTTTTCGCGAAATCGCGTTTGGCGTTGTAGCTGGCGAGGGGATCTGAAGGGGCCTTGCGCGCCGCCATGGCTCAGGCTCGCTTGCGGCTGCGCGGGGAGGCGGTCTTCTTGGCGGGCGCCTTCTTCGCGGTGCTGCCACTATCGCCCACCGATTTGCGCAGCGCCGCCATCAGGTCGATCACGTTGCCCTTGCCGCCACTGGCGGGCTCCTCGACATCCTCGAGCACGCGCTTGTTCGATTTCGCCTTGGCCTTCTTGTCGATCAACCGGTGCAGCGCATCGACATAGCGGTCGTGGAATTCGCTCGCATCGAATGGCGCGGTCTTCTTGTCGATCAGGGTGGTGGCCAGCTCCAGCAGGTCCTTGTCGGGCTTGGCATCGCCCACGTCGCGGAAATAGTTCTGCGCCTTGAGCACTTCATCGGCATAGCGCAGCACTTCGAGCACCATGCCGCGCCCGCAGGGCTTGAGCGAGACCAGTTGCTCGCGCCCGCGCACCGCAAGCTGGCCGATCCCGACCTTGCGGCTGGTGCGCAGCGCCTCGCGGAGAACCGCATAGGCTTCCTCGGCCAGATCGTCGGCGGGGACCACGAAGTAGGGCTTTTCGTAATAGAGCACGTCGATCTCGTCGGCCGCCACGAACTGGACGAGTTCCAGCGTGCGACGGCTCTCGATCCTGACCGCTTCGATCTCCTGTTCGTCCAGCAGCACGTAGCTGCCTTTCGAGATTTCGTAGCCCTTGAGGATCTCGTCGCGGTCGACCGGGCCGATGCCGGGGGCGACTTTCTCGTAGCGGATACGCTTGCCGCTGGGCTCGTGGATCTGGTGGAACTGGATCGCGGCGCCCGACCGCGTTGCCGGATAGACCTCGACGGCGATCGAGACGAGCGCGAGCCTGATCTGTCCCTGCCAATATGCGCGTGCGGCCATTGCCCAGTCCTTTCGGCGAGATCAGTCCTTTCGCCGGGATAAGCCGTCAGAAGGGGCGGGGTTCCCATGCGCTCCGGCGAAGGACTGTCGTTGAACCATCATCAAACGGTGATCGATCCGTCATCTGACTGAATTATCGGAAGGTGGCGGGCGGCCTGTTCCTGCCGGGACGCAACTTGACCGACGAACCTGTCCGCCTTTACCCCGGTGCCATGCGCGACTGGACTATTCCCAACGACCGCTATGGCCGAACGGTCTATGCTGGCATGCAGGCGAAATTCTGATGAGCATGTTTCTTCTTCTCGCTGCCGCGCTGACTTCGGCTCCCCAAGTTCCTAAACCGCCGCTCGCCGCCACGGAGCTGCGCCGTATACCCGCCGAGGAAGCGCGGCAGGGCGCGACGGCCGGGCACGGTTCGGTCTATGCGATCGATAATCACGCGATCGGTCGATACGACGCGAACACGGGCAAGCGCGTGGCCCACTGGGAGGGCGATCCGGCCCGGTTTCCGCATATCAATTCCTGCGAACTCAATGGCCGCGATCTGGTCTGCGCAGCGTCGAACTATCCGCATGTGCCGATGAGCAGCGAAGTGCTCTGGTTCGATGCGACAACGCTGGAACTGCGCCGCACGGAGTCGCTTGGCCACGGGCACGGTTCGCTGACATGGGTGAGCCGTCATGGCGGCGCATGGTACGCCTGCTATGCCAATTACGACGGCAATGGCGGCGAGCCGGGCCGCGATCATCGTTACACCACGCTGGTCCGCCTTGACGACAAGCTGCGTGAGACCGGGGTCTGGACGTTCCCCGACAGCGTGCTGGAGCGGTTCTCTCCGCGCAGCGCCTCGGGCGGGGCCTGGGGCGACGATGGGCTGCTCTATGTGACCGGCCACGACCGACCGGAGATGTACGTCCTGCGGGTTCCCACCAGAAGCGGCGTGCTGGAGCACGTGACGACGATCGCACTGCCCACCGATGGACAGGCTATCGGCTGGGAGCAGGGCGAAAACCGTGTGCTCTGGTCGATCGAGCGCAAGAGCACCGAAATGGTCGCCAGCCGGGTGCCTCCGGTACTCACCCGATAAATTCCGCGCCGCTCTCCGGATCACTCCGGATAAGCGGCAGCGGCGACGTCATGGGTTTGCGGCTCGCGAGTGCGAGGGCGTAACCGAACTGACGCCGTTTCATCATCACGTCGTCAAGCCGGTGGTCTAGCGCGCACGCGGGCGGAAACCCGAATGTGGGGAGCGACGATGTTGGAATATACCGGTCCGGGGGAATCTGCGGGGGCGCAGACTACTCTTGAGGCAACGAAGAACCGTAGAGCACGGACGAGCAGGGCGTATGTGGCAGCAATGCTCTTCGCGATGGCGATTGTGGCGGGGCTGGTGTTGGACGCGTTCCTCAGCCAGCCGGCCGTCGCACTGCCGATCACGGTAAACCCGCTTCCGACCGGGATGCGCGGCGATCTTTCGGTCATGACTTATAACGTCAAGGGCCTGCCCTGGCCGCTGGCGAGCGGGCGTCCGGAGGCGCTGGCGGCAATCGGCCAGCGTTTGGCGCAATTGCGTCGGATGGGCCGCCAGCCGCAGGTCGTGGTCTTGCAGGAAGCCTTCATTCCCGAAGCCAAGGCGATTGCGCGCGAGGCCGGATATGCGTTCGTGGCCACGGGCCCGCAAGGCCGCCCGGCGCCGAATGAGGATCAGGCGGCGACGCGGGCATGGACCTTGGGCGAAACCGGCGAGGCCCATGTCGATAGCGGTCTGGTGGTGATGTCCGACCTGCCGATCCGCCGCGCCGAGCGTGCGGCATTCCCGGCAGTGGCCTGCGCGGGCTATGACTGCCTTGCCGCCAAGGGCGTGTTGGTGGCCGAGCTTGCATTGCCCGGCGGCGGCACGGTGCGGGTGGCGACCACGCACCTCAATTGCCGCAAGGCTTCGGGCACGAGTTCGCAGCGCAGCGACGCGGCCTATGCGCAGCAGGCGGCCTTCCTGAGCAATGTACTGGCCCGCTCACGCGCCGATGGCGTGCCGACGATTCTGGCCGGAGACTTCAATCAGGGCCAGCGGCCGGACCGGATCGCGATGCTTCACGGCGCGCTCGACAAAGTGCCGGGCGCCGAGCGCGAGGATGCCCTGAGCCGTCGGTTTGACGCCGATCCCAGCGGGATGGCGCGGCTCACCGATGCGCAGTGGATCCGCCACAAGGCCCGCGACATGCAGTTCACGTTCGACGGCAGCCCCGCGCGGCTGATGCCGGTGGGGATCGAGATCCCGTTCGGCACCGAGCCCGATGGTTCGATGCTCTCCGACCACATGGGCTACACGGTGCACTACGCGATCCGGCGCGGCAGCCAGCGCGCCTGAGATCAGCGGGCGGGGGTTAAGGCAACTCCCGCCTCACACAGGGTGCGCGCAAATGCCCGGGCTTCCTCCGGCCGGTTCCAGCCGTGGAACGAGGCGCGCAGGATCGCCCCGCGGAAATCGTGCGCGAAGCCGGCTGCGCGGAGCGCCTGCGTTGCAACGGTCGGATCGTTGCAGGTGAGGCACAGCGTTCCGCCTCGCTCGCTCCAGTCGAGCGATTGCCCGGCTTCCTCCTCGAAGGCGGCGATGCAGGCGCGGTTGTTCGCCAGCAGTGCGTGCTGTCCGATTGCCAGCACGGTGCGGATGCCCTCGGCGGCCACCGCGAAGGGAGCGACCGAGGGCGTGCCGCCCTGAAAGCGCCGCGCGTCGGATGCGTAGCGGAAGTCGCGGATATTGAAGGCGAAGGGGGTCTCGTGCGCGAACCAGCCAACGTCGAGCGGTTCAAGCGCAGGAATCCGCTCTGCCTGCACATGAAGATAGGCCGCGCCGGGGCCGCCACAGAGCCACTTCACGCAGGAACCGATCATCGCATCGACCCCCCATTCGCGCGCGGCAATGGGCAGGATTCCGGCGGACTGCGCGACATCGACGATGGAGAGCGCGCCGTGCTTGCGGGCCAGCGCGGCGATCTCGGTAATCGGAGAGACTAGCCCGCTGTTCGAATGGACATGCATGGCGATGATCGCGGCGACTGAGCCGTCGCAATGGCGTTCCCACGTCGCGGGATCGGAGGGATCCTCATGCGCGGGGATAAAGCGCGGCGTCAGCCCGAGGCCGGCCAGCGGCGCGAGCACGAAGCCGACCGTTGGGAAGGCCTGTTCGCTCAATAGCACCACGCCTTTGCCGGGCTCCGGGCGCAGACCCGAAAGCAGCGTGAACAGCGCCGCCGAAACGCTCGTCTGCGGAGCTATCGTTGCGGCATCGACGCCCAGCAATGCGGCCACGGCAGAACGGAAGCCCTCGATGGTGTCCAGCCAGTTCGCCCAGGCATCGCCGCCAGCCGTGCGCCACGGGGCGAGCATGCCAGCTTCCAGCGCCGGACCCGCCGAGCGCGGCAGACAGCCGACCGAATGGGCGAGCAGATAAGGCCCGCCCTCGGGCAGATGGAACAGGTCGCACGTTTCGGTCATGCCGCGTCGGCTTTCCCGATGCTGTCTCGCACGCGGCCGTAATCGTGGCCCCAGTCGTCGGTCATTTCCACGCGCACGTCCCAGAGCGCGGGGAAGAAGCGGTGCTTCGCGCCTGCCTGCAAGAGATCGACCGAGCGGCCCTTGAGTGAGGCGGAGCCCATGCCGATGGAACGGTGGATCAGGAAGATGTGGTGCCAGCGGAACTTGCCGAACAGCTCGTCCAGCTCGATCAGCGCTTCGGCGAGCACATAGGCCTCGTCATGCGCGAAGCCCTGATCGTAGATCTCGCGCACGGTGCGGCCGGCGCCGGAAACGTAGGCCTTGTCGAACGTGTGCCACAGTTCGGGAACGATGCGCAGCAGCACGCGGAAACCGGGCGATTCCTGCCCACTGCCATTGCCGAGCTGAAGCCGGATTTCCTGATATTCGCGCGGGGACATCGTTTCCAGCAGGTCGAGCTGGGCCGTCATCAGCCGCATCAGCCGGTGGCAGCGACCGAGCAGCGTATTGGCGCGCAGGGCCTGCTTCGCGGCGATGCACTCGTCGATATCGAGCACGGTCGAGGCGATCAGCTTCATCCAGAGTTCCTCGACCTGATGGACGATCTGGAACTGCAACTCGTCGGCATTGCACAGCGCGTCCCACGGTTTCTGGCAGGCGAGCAGGCTGTCGGTCTTCAGATAGACCTCATAATCGAGCGCGGCGGGCGCCCCGAGCTGTTCGTAAACCTTGGCGCGATCCATGACCTCTCCCCTTATGCAAGAACGAGGACGATAGCAGTCTACGGGCGAAACATTGGTCTTGATTGGACGGCGATTGCGGGCGTTCGGGGAACGGAATAAGGAGATTTGATAATTCTGGAGAACAATCGTTCCATGCCCGACCTCGATCCCGTCGATATGCGCCTGCTCCGCGCTCTGGAGCACGACGCGCGGCTTTCCTTCGCCAGCCTTGGCGAAGTGGCGGGGGTCTCCAAGACGCCGAGCTGGAAACGGGTGCAGGCGATGGAGAAAGCAGGCGTGATCGCCGGCTACCGCGCGGTGATCGATCCGGCGGGTATCGGGCTTTCGACGAGTGCCTTCGTGCAGGTCTCGATCGAGTTCGACCGGCATGAGGCCTTCGAAAGCGCGGTGCAGGACGAACCTGCGGTGCTCGCGTGTCATGCGACGGTGGGGGATTTCGACTACCTCCTGCAAGTCGCCACGGCGGGTGTTCCCGAACTGGACGACCTGCTGCGCAACCGCCTGCGCAGGTTGCCGGGTGTGCGTCATTTCACTACCACTCTTGCCATGCGCGACGTGAAGCCGCGCGCTTACCTGACGGATGCGGCGAAGGGGTGATACGGGGCACGCCATACCCGCACCGCTCGGCGGAAAACCCGAATAACCCTCGTCATTGCGAGCGCAGCGAAGCAATCCAGAGCGGCTTGGCACGCCCCTGGATTGCTTCGCTAGGCTCGCAATGACGAGAGGGTGGGCGATTCGAGTTCCCTCCGAAGTGCCAAAGTAGAGGGGCCCGCTCACCCCCGCCCATGCGGTGTATCGAGGTCCAGAATCGGCCCCACCGGCACGATCCCGGTCGGATTGATGGTGCGGTGGCTCTGGTAGTAATGCCCCTTGATGTGCTGGAAGTTCACCGTGCCCGCCACGCCCGGGGTCTGGTACATATCGCGCAGGAACCCTTGCAGGTTCGGATAGTCGGCGATCCGGCGCAGGTTGCATTTGAAGTGGCCGACATAGACCGCATCGAAGCGGATGAGCGTGGTGAACAGGCGGATGTCCGCCTCGGTCATGGCCTCGCCGACAAGGAAGCGGCTGCGTGATAGGCGCTCTTCCAGCCAGTCCAGACTGTCGAAAAGCGGGCCCACCGCATCCTCGTAGGGTTCCTGCGATGTGGCAAAACCGGCCTTGTAGACGCCGTTGTTGACGGTGTCGTAGACGCGCGCATTCACCGCATCGATCTCCGCGCGCAGGGCTTGCGGATAGTAATCGCCCGCCTTGGCGCCGAGGCCGTCGAACGCCGAGTTGAGCATGCGGATGATCTCGGAGGATTCGTTGTTGACGATCGTCCCCGTCTGCTTGTCCCACAGGATCGGCACGGTCACCCGGCCGGTGTAGGCGGGGTCCGCCTTGACGTAGACCTCATAGAGATTGCGCGCGTGATTGACGCTGTCCGGCACGACGCCCGGCGCCGGATCGAACGTCCAGCCGCGCTCCAGCATCAGCCAGTTGACCACCGAGACGTCGATCATCGCCTCCAGCCCTTTGAGCGCGCGCATGATCAACGTGCGGTGGGCCCATGGACAGGCAAGGCTGACGTAGAGGTGATAGCGTCCGGCCTCGGCTTTGAAGCCGCGTCCGCCTTCCTGCGTGGGCGCGCCATCGGCGGTCACCCAGTCGCGGAAAGAGGAGTCCTTGCGCACATAGCGGCCGCCGGTCGATTTCGTATCGTACCAGACATCCTGCCAAACGCCGTCGACCAGCTTGCCCATCGCCTTGCCTCGTTCCAATCGGGGGGAGGGGCAGCATCGGCCATTGGCGACGGGCTGTAAACCGGCCCGATCAGGAGAAAAAAGCGAAAAGGGTGCGGCGCGCCGACGCAGGGGTGGGGATGACGTCGGCGCGCCGCGGCGGCACGATGGCGAGGGGCTTAGAAGCCGATCGCCACCGAGCCGCGCAGGGCAAGATTGGTATGGCCGTGGCGATCCTCGGCCGAGAGTTCGCCCAGCATCGTCAGGCCCACGGTGCCGCCGATGGCACGCAGGCGCGCGAACCAGCCGCTCGTCGCGTCGTCGCCTTCGAGGCGGAAGTCCTGCCCGCCGTCGAAATGCGCGGTGGTTGCGCCAAGGCCGCCGCTGACGATCTCGCGCCAGCCGCCCTCGGTTTCCATGCGGAACCAGTTATCGTCGCGGCCCGCCGCGGTCATGAAGTCCACGCCCACGGTCATCGCGCCGTTGACGCCCAGTTCGTCGCTGGTGCGCGAGGCCACGGTGAGGTCCAGCGCCTTGCCGCCGCCGGTCTCGGTATAGCCGTCTTCCTTGAGGCGGACGTAATCGACCGAGACATTCGGGCGGAAGTAGAGGTACTTGCCGCCGCCCTCCCACGAAGCGCCGCCCGCGAAGGTAACGAAGTTGCCGTTCCAGTTGCCGTCGATCGTGCGGTTGACGGTTTCGCTGCCGGTCGTGCCGCTGAACTTGCGCGCGCTGTCATAGCTGCCAAGGCCGACCGAGGCGCGAGCATAGCCCGCCAGCGGGCCGCTCTGGCCGCGCCAGTGGCCTGCGAATTCCCACGAGTTCGACTTGATCTCGCTCGCCGGACCGCGCGTGTAGCGGTTCCAAAGGTAGGAGAACGTGCCGCCGAAATAGCCCACATCGGTCGCGTATTCGCCGCCCAGCGACATGGCGTAGCCCTGAAGGTTGTAGGCGGCGGTGGCGCCCGCGTTCTTGTCGCTGCCCCAGAACGAGAGGTTCAGGCGCGTGGTGAAACGGGAATCGCCGAATACCGGGCCCTGAGGGTCTTGAAGCTGGCGCGTGAGCGTGCGGGTGCCAAGGCTGATGCCCTCGAACGCGCCGCCCGCGTGATCGGGCAGCATCTGGGCGACTTTCTCGCGGAAGGTGTCGCCGTCGGTCACGCCAAGGAATACCTTTTCGATAGCGTCGTCCTTGCCGAGTGCGGCGAAGACTGCGTCATAGGCCGTGGCCTGCGAGCGGTTGAGGCCGAGTTCCGCCACCGTGCGGCGGGCCACGTCGACGACGATCACGTTCGCGGGTGCGTCCTCGTCCAGCGAGGCCTTGAACATGAAGGGGACAAGGTCCGTCGCGGCCTTGAGCTTGTCGCGGCCGGTCAGCGTGCCGGCGGTCAGGACCTGATAGCTGCCCTCGGCGGTCGAGACATCGGCAAGGCGGATCGAGAGCTTGGCACCGTCCGCGAAAGCGGCGGTTCCGGCCACGGTGTAGGCGGAGCCAAGGCCCGCCGCCTTGTCCAGCGTTACCGCCAGAACGCCGCCCGCGCCGACATCGAGCGAGCCGATCGAGGCCGGCTTGTTGACGTCCAGCGTGCCGCCCGAAACCTTGACCGTCAGCGCGCCGGCATTGGCGAGCGCGCCGGAGAACACGGCGGTATCGGCCAGCGTCAGGGTGTCCGCGCCGCCGCCGAAATCCGTAGTTCCGGTGTAGCGGGACGTGCCCGCAAGGGTCATCGTGTCGCTGCCCGAACCGAACGTGACGTTGCCTGTCTGCACCGCGTCGCCCGAGAGCGCTAGCGTGTCATTGCCGCCACCTAACGTGACATTGCCGGACATAGTGCCGTCGGCGATGGAGAAGGTGTCGTTGCCGCTGCCGAGGCGCACGTCGCCGGTGATGGCGGGGGCGGCGAAGCCCGATGCGACTTGCGTCTGGCGGATGGTGACGCCGCTGGTGTTCGCCGAAAGATCGATGGCGACATTGCGGCCGCTGTCGGCCTTGGCGCCGGTAGCGGAGATCGTGCCGCTGTTCTCGATCAGGTTGAGGGTACCGCTGGCGTCGCCGATGGCTACGGCGGTGCCGGTCTCGCCCACGACCGCCTTGATCGTGCCCGAGTTGCGCAGGGCGGGCAGGCTGGCACCGGCCTCGACCTTTACGGCGGTGGCGATCGAGGCGGCGGTGTTGCCGCTGGTGGCCGAGATGGTGCCGCCATTCAGGATCTGCGGCGTGCTGGCGCCCGCGCCGAGGCGGATCGCGGTGGCGGCGGCGTCCTTCGAGGTGGCGGTGACCGAACCGGTCACGCCGATGCCGTTGGCCACGGTGACCTTGCCGCCAAGGCCGCCGATGGCGAGGCCATTGCCGTCGATCCCGGTGTAGACGCCGTTGCCTTCGATCCCGCCCTCGATCTGGAGGCCGAAGCCGCTGGCTGTGCCGGCTACCGCGCCGATGGCGATGTCGCGATCTGCTGCGCCGATCACCATGGCGGGTGCCTTGCCGTAAGTGACGACCTTGGCCGAGCCTTCCTTGGCGTCGTCAATGCCGTCGCCGTCTTCGTCGGCCTTGTTGGGATCGCTGTCCTTGGGCGGCACGGCGAGCACGATGCCGCCGGTGACATTGCCGCCGATCACCAGTGCCGAGCCGCCTTGCAGCAGGTCGTCGGCGTCGAGCTTCGAGGGATCGGCGGGGGCGGTGGTATAGCGATAGCCGGTCGAGGCGATGTTGCCCTGCACGATCATGGCCCCGGTCACATCGCCGCCGAAGTGCGCGCCGACCGAGTTGGCGCCCTGCGCCGTGACCGAGCCTGCAAGCCGCACACTGCCGTTGATCGCGCCGGTTTCGATGCCGACCGAATTGTCGCCAAGGACGTTTGTCGTGCCGTCATGCGTGAACGCACCGTTGAGGGTGCCGCCCAGCGAGATGCCCGCCGAATGATTGCCTTCGACCGTGATCGTGCCGCTCTGGGTGAGCTTGCCGGTGCGATCGCCGTCAACGCGGATGCCGGTGCGGTTCGAGCCGAGCGCGAAAGGCCCGTCGAGGTCGCCGTCCTTGTCGGTATCGGTCGCGGTATAGGGCTCGTCCACGGTGATCGTGCCGGTGTTGACGATATCGCCGCTGGTGCCCGCGAGCGCGCGGATGCCGATGGCGCCGTCGGCATTGCCGACTGCCAGAGCACCGGCATTGGTAACGCCGTTGCTGCTGTCCATCGTGATCGCCGTGCCCGACGAGAGCACGACCGAGCCGTCCTTGGTCACATTGATGGCATCTGCGGCGCCGTTCTTGATGGTGGAGGTGAGGAGGGGCGTGGTCTTCTTGGTCGACACATCTTCCGCATGCGCGGCCGTCGCCACGGCAAGCAGCGCAGTGGAGGCAAATAGGTAGCGAGGCATCTTCGTCCCTTCAGATCGATCTCGAAGGGGAAGACGGAGGCCCTGCGGCGGGGCCTTGAAAATAATTTCGGGCGCGCGGATTTCGCTCTAACTTGGCCTCCCAGACCTCGTCGTCCCCGCGAAGGCGGGGACCCCGCTTGTTCTTGCGGCTGGGCGAAAAGGAAGCGGGGCCCCCGCCTTCGCGGGGGCGACGGAGTGTTGTTTGGCGCAGGGTGGTTTAGCGAATGGCGATTTGGCCAAGGCCGTTTTGGCCAAGGTCAGTTTGGTCGGGGCCGGTTTGGCGAATACCGCCTCGTTATGCGGCTATCGGCGCGACCTCAAAACTTCGCGTCGAAGCCCAGCCGCACCGTGCGCGGGCGCAGCGGCGTCACTTGCTCGCGCCCAGTGGCGAGCGGGGTGCCCAGTGCGAAGCGGTTGCCGCGCTCGTCGGCAAGGTTGGTGACGCTCAATGTCACCCCGTATCCCGGCGTGCCGAGACGAAGGTCGAATCCGCTGTCGAAATAATCGCCCTGCAACATGCCGAGGTCCGGCCCGATCCCGAGCCGCGACTTGCCGAGGTAGCTGGCCCAGGCATTGCCCGAAATCGCAAGATCGCCGTCCAGGTCGTGGTTCCACGCCAGCGCAGCGCGTCCGGCGAAGCGGGCGATATTGGGCACCTGCATCTGCAAGGCCTGCACTGTCGCCGCCGCGTAGAAGTACTTCATCTCCGCACCCGGCTCGGGCTTGTCGATCCGGCTGCGGTTGAACGCCGCGCCCGCCTCGAAGCGCAGTCCCTCCACCAGTTTCACCCCGGCTGAGACGCTGGCCGACCAGACGCGCCCATCGCCGATATTGGCGGTGCTGGGCAGACCCGCGCTGTCGGTGAAGTCGGCCTGGATGTCGCGCCAGCGGGTGTAGGACAGGCTGACTGCTAGGTCGAACGGGCTCACCCCCGCGCGGCCGTGGCGGGCGCCCATTTCCACGGTGCCGGTACGGTCGTTGCGGAAGCGGCGCACATAGTCGCTCTCGATGGCGAAGCCGCCGGGGCGGAAGCCTTCCTGATAGCGCATGTAGAACTGGTCCTCGCCGGAGAACGCGGCGTGGAGCGCCAGCGCAGGCAGGAACGCGGTGAAGGTGCGCTGGGCGGTCGTGTTCCGGGCGGCCATGGCCAGCGCCACCAGCGGTGAAAGATCCTCTCCGTCGCCGCCCAGCCGGGCGTGGGTGAAGCGGCCCCCGGCCGTGGCCGTGAAGGGACCCGTCAGATGCAGGCTCGCCTCGCCGTAGAGCGTGAATTCGTCCACGGTATTGCGCACCCCGGTCGCGCTGCTGCGGAAGGTCTGTTCCTCGAATTCGCGCGTCAGAGTGGTGCGGTTGCGGGTGTAGCTGGCGCCGACCAGCCAGCCGAAGCCATGGCGCTCGGGCTGCCACAGCCGCGTCTCGTGCGCGATCATGCGCGTGGCGTTGTCCTGCTCGAACAGGCGCGGCGGGCCGTCGGGCGTGCCTGCGTCATAGCGTTCGTGGAGGTTCTGGCGCACGGCCCCGGTGGTCGAGCGCAGTTCCAGCCCGCCGATCCGCCCGGCGACGACCAGTTGGCCCAGCGCATAGTCGGCATCCGATCCTTCGCGCACGCGGGCGGAATTCTCCAGCGGCGCGCCGCCGCGATCGGCATATTGGCTGTCCGCCGCGTCGATCGACTGGGCAAGGCCCATGACGTCAACGGTCCAGTCCGGTGCCACCCTTACGCGCAGCGCGGCGCGGCCGCCGAGGACATCGGTGCGGTTGACGTTCTTGCGCCCCATCAGCGGCTTGTCGATATAGCCGCCGTAGCTGGCCGTATCGAACGTGGCGCGGAAGGCGGCGGTATCGGTGACCACGGGCAGGTTCACGGTGGCGCTGAGATCGGTGGAAGGCGCGCCGTGCTGCGTGAGCGCGCCGCCCAGGATGATCGAGCCGCCGGTCGTGTCGAACACGGGAGGATTGGGTACGAGGCGGATGATCCCGCCCAGCGATCCGGCGCCGTAAAGCGTGCCCTGCGGTCCCTCCAGCACTTCGACGCGGGCAAGGTCCGAAAGCCGAAGGTCCGGATCGGGCGCGTTGTAGGTGAGGCGCATGTCGCCGATGTATTGCCCCACGGTCGCCTGTGTCGGCCCGGTGAAGCTGGAATCGGCGATGCCGCGAATGAACAGCTTGTTGCGCCCGCTGCCAAGCTGGGTGGAGGCGACCGTGGCAAGGCGGCGCACGATCTTCTCGCTGCCGCCGACGCCGCCTGCCGTCAGGCTCTCGCCGCCAAGGATGGTGACTTGCGAGGGGACCTGATCGAGCCGCAAGTCGCGCTTGGTGGCGGTGACGACGATGGGCTGCGGTGCGGACTCGGGCTCCGGGCGATGGACCGGTGCCGGTTTGGCGGGCGGCGTTTCGGCAATGACGCGGCGCGGTTCGGGCGCGAGATCGAGCCGCCATGCGCCTCGGCCCGCAGATACCGCGCGGGCGCCGGCCGCACGGGCGAGGCGGGCAACGGCCTCATGCGCTTCCATCCGTCCGCGCAGGGCCGGGATGCGGCGGCTGGCGAGCCGGGGATCGGCGATGACGATGCTGGTGCCGGTCTGCCGCGCGAGTTCGATGGCCGCGTCGCTCGCGGTCCCTTCGCGCGTCGCCACAATTGCCGGTTGCCCCGGCGCTTGCGCAGCGACGGGCAGCGGCACGGCAAGCGCCGTCAGGCAGAGCAGGAACGCGCGGCGCATGGTTTCAGGGCTTGCCGATCGTCCAGACCTGGCCCTCGTGGCGGACCTGTAGCCCCAGAAGGGCGCCGATCATCTGCGGATCGTCATGGATCGGCGTGACAAGGATCGAGCCCGAGACGGGGGCATCGGAACCCGGCTGCGCGGCGAAGGCAATGCCGGTCGCGCGGCTCAGCCTTGCGGCGACTTCGGAAAGCGGGGCGGCGTCGAAAGTCAGGCGGCCCTCGCGCCACTCACCCACTTCGCGCGGGGGGACATGGCCGACCTTTACGCTGCCTGCGTCGGCGATGAGCCGGTCTCCGGGTGCGAGGCGCAAGTTCTCGGCCTTGGGGTTGTAGCCTACCGCGCCTTCGGCCACGCCGACGCTGAGCCGGGCGTCGTCGCGCGACACCTCGAACACGGTGCCGAGGTCCACCAGCGTGGCCTCGCCCGCCTCGACATGGAACGGGCGCGCCGCATCATGGCGCACGGTGAACAGCGCCTGCCCCTTGTCGAGCACCGCAAAGCGCGGGTCCTTGCGGTCCAGCCGGACCACCGTGCCGCCGGCAAGGTCTATGCGGGTGCCGCTCTCGAGTTCGACCGTGCGCATCTGCCCCGGCGCGGTTTCCAGCGAATAGATCTCGCGCGAATGGGTCTGCCAGAACCAGACGCCGCCTACCAAGGCCAGCGAGGCGGCAATCGCGCTGCCCAGCCAGATCCGGCGAGTGGGCCGGGCGGCGGGGGGCTCGGCATGGATCCAGGCGTCGTTCGCGGGGGCGGCGACGGCAAGTTCGGCCGCCTCGGCCACGGCAAGGTTCACCGCGTCGTAAGCGCGCCCGTGCGCGGGATCGGCTTCCAGCCATTGCATGAAGCCTTCCCAATCGTCGAAGCCGGGCTCTCCGGTCAGCACCGCCCAGCGTGCGGCGGCGTCGCGGATCATGTCGTCATTCGCCATCGCGCAGTCCTCCTGCGGCATTGACGGAGACGTTCGGCTCAAGCCTCATCGCGTCGTTCCTTCCATTCGCCGAGCGCGCGATAGGCAAGTCGCAAGTCGCTTTCCACCGTGCTGAGGCTGACGCCCAGTTCCGCCGCGACATCGCGCTGCGCCATGCCGTCTATGCGGTGGCGGCGAAAGGCCGCGGCCACGCGCGGGCCAAGCCCGTCGAGCAGCGCGATGACTTCGGCCGCCTCCTGCGCGGCGGCGACGCGGCGCTCGGGCGAGGGATCGGCGGCAATGCCGGTGGCGGTATCGGCATGGACCTCGGTCCAGTCGCGGTCGCGCTTGTCGGCCTGTCGCTGCGAGCGGTAGCGGTCGATCATCAGCATGTCCGCCATGCGCATGAGATAGCCCAGCGGATTGGCGATGGGGCCGGGGCGGCTGGCGGCGATCCGCAGCCAGACTTCGTGCAGCAGGTCTTCCGCCGCATCGCCCGCGCCGCGCGCGCGCAGAAAGCGCAGCAACGCATCGCGATGCGCGAGGAATGCCGCTTCGAGGCCGGCTCCGGGAGAGGGCAAAGTCACGCGCAGGGCTGTCAGTTCTTGTAGTCGCGCGCCCCGGATAGACGTTCCCGCTGCCGAGGGGAAGGCACATGCGAAAGGGGCGGACCCTGTCGGATCCGCCCCTTCGGTTTGCCGGGAATGGTAAGGCTCAGATGCGGCCCTTACCGAAGGCGACGATCTGCAACAGGCCGCCGGCCATCGCCACGTTCTTGAAGAAGTGGATGAACTGGTTCTGGTCGGCGAAGTTGTTGTGGAAGAAGGCGGCGGTGACGAGGCTGAAGACCGCAAGCACCGCTGCGATCGTGCGCAGGCGATAGCCGGAGATCAGCAGCAGTCCGCCGACCACTTCGACCAGTACCGCGCCGGCCAGTGCCAGTGTCGGGAAAGGCAGGCTGACCGATGCGATATAGGCAGTCGTTGCGGCCGGAGCGGCCAGCTTGGAGAGGCCCGAGAGCACGAAAATGGCAGCGATCAGCACGCGGCCGACGAGCGGCAGGGCGCGGACCAGCGGAGCTTCGGTGGTTTCGGAAGTGAAGGTCTGGGTTGCGGTGTTCATGGCGGATTTCCCTACTTTGCAGTTATGGGCGCCGGTCTTTCCTCATCCAGCGTCCTTCGATGGACCGGTTATGCGGGGAAATCGTTTTTCGGAAAATCCCGATAAGTTTGTTTGATATGTTCTGGAAAATAGAAAAGATATTCAGGCGACGTGCGGGTGGGCTGCTGCCGGATGGCGCACGCAGGCAAGAGTTGCGACGAACACGACCACGCCCGCAAGCGCCAGCGGTGCCGAGAGGCCAAAGCGCATCACCATGACGGCGCCGACCGCCGCTCCTGCGAAGATCGCGAAGATCGCGGCCAACCGTCGCACGAGATTAGGCGCGGTGCCGCCGGCCATGCGGGAATCGGCGGCGATGCCGGTGATCGTGAGCGTCAGCACCGTGGTCGTGAGGTCCGGCACCTTGAGCTGGCGGATCGTCGCATTGCGAAAGCCCATGGCGATCGCGGTCAGTGCGATTACTGCATAGAGCGCGGGCTTGGGCGAAAGCGTCGCCGGATCGTATCCCAGCGCCACCCAGGCCGCGATCCACAGCAGCGTCGCCTCGATCAGCGCCGCCCATGTGAGCCAGTGGCGCAAGGGGCGCGGCGAGAGCAGCTTGCCGGTGCGCCCGGCGATCAGTGCGCCGCCGATGAAAGCGCCCAGCGCCACCAGATAGGGCGCGACCGAGAAGCCCGGCGTGCCCGCTGCGGCAAAGCCAAGAAACACGATATTGCCGGTCATATTGGCGGTGAAGACTTTGCCGAGCCCCAGCACGCTCACCGCATCGACAAGGCCGGTGGTGGACGACAGCAAGAGCAACAGGCCGGGAAGGGGAGAGGAAGGCTTGTCCATCGGGAAGGGTTCCTAAAACCGGAAGTTGCTTTCGAGGCCGAGCATGCGGATCGTTTTCGCAGGCCCGGTATCGCGGATGAAGGCGCCCGGCGCAAAGGCCGACAGCGAGGCGGAAAGTTCGAGTTCGGCAGTGGCCTGCCACGCGACGGTGGCTTCCACTTCCTTGCCGATGAAGCGGGCGCGGCTATCTCCGGCATCGCGGATCAGGTTGCCCGGGATGTCGTAGATCCCGTCCTCCCGCGAATGACGCCAATAGGCCATCGCGGCGAGGCTGGCGGAGAGATCCGGCGCCACTTGCAGGCCGAGCGAGGAATAGGCGTTGACGATGTTGTAGGGCCCGACCGGCGAAAGCTCGCCGAAATACTTGCCCTTGGGGAACAGCGCGTTGAACGTGCCGAGGCGGTTGTCGGTCCTGTCCTGGTCGCCGCTCACCACGTTGACGCGCATCGTCAGGTCCGGCGCCATCGGGGCGTCCGGGAAGGCATGGCCAAGTTCGCTGCCCAGCGTCCAGGCCGAGATCGGGCCATCTGCGAAGCGGCCGAACTGGTAGACGCCCTCGACATTCCAGTGCCAGTCGTCCCGCGTGCCGTGCCAGCGTGCGCCGAGGCTGTGGCGGGTTTCCGTACCTTCGCGAGTGCCCCAATGCGCGGCGTCGTTGCGGTAGCCGAGGTAGTAGAGGTCGAGCCCCGGCAGCGTGGCGTAAGCGCCCCACAGCGATTTGTCGGGCGAAGTGCGGTCGTTGAAATCGCCCTTGCGCGCCTGCACGGGCTTGAATGCCAGCAGGCTCACTTTGGCCGCGCCCAGTTTTACGTCTGCCCGCAGGCCGTCGAAGGCGAGCGGTACGTTGGGGCCATAGCGCGTGCCGATCAGCCGCTCGGTGCCGAGCGACAGCATCTGCCGTCCGCCGCGCAGGGTGACGGGGCCGAGGTCGGCTTCGGCAAAGCCTTGCAGCAGGTCGAGGCCGGAGCCGTCCACCGGGCTCGGCGAGGGGGCGACGCCGATCGAGGTCGAGGCGATGGGCTGAACGAAGGCGCGCAGTTTGCCGACGTGGAGGTCGGCATAAGGCAGCGCGCGGAACCAGACGTAGCTGTCGTTCGGGGCTTCTGCGCTGCCCCAGAGGTTGTTCTCAAGGTTCTCATTGCGCACCCGCAGTTCGATGCCGGTGGAGAGCCATGCGTCGTCGCCGATGGGGATGTACTTGAACGGGCCGGTCCAGTGGTGGCCGCGCTTTTCGGCGTCGGCGAGGTCGGACCAGTCCTCGTCGTAGCGGGTGATCGAGAGGGTGGGGGCCTGCCAGGCTTCGGTGGGTTCGGCGTGGGCGAGGGTGGGCGCGAAGGCTATGATGGCTGCCGCATGGATCGGCGCGAGGCGCTTCATCGAACGGCTCCTGAATCAATCGGATTAAATCCTCCCCCGCTCGTCCTGAGCTTGTCGAAGGACGCTGGCGCTGCGCTGTGGTCCTTCGACAAGCTCAGGACGAGCGGGGGTTGGGGGAGGGACGAGGGAATGGAAGGAGTGGGGGAAGGGACAGCCGGGGAAGGCAGTGCCTGCGATTCAGGCACTTCGCTTCGCCCGGTGCGCAAGGATCGCCACGAGAACAAATCCGCCCACCAGCCCCATGTGCTCGAAGAAGGCATTGGTGGCGGCGAAGCGCTCCGGCCCCATTGGCATGGTCCAGAAAGCATTGGCGACCAGCGCGGCAAAGAATGTGAACACGCCCAGCATCCCCACGCCCAGCCAGACGAGGCGGCCGCTCAGGATCAGCAGCGGACCGACCAGTTCGACCGCGATGGTCAGCGCCGCCCAGAGCGCGGGCGGGGTCAGGCCGAAGTGGGCCTGTTCCGCCACCGCGCCGGGCCAGTCGGTGAGCTTGGTAACCCCGCCGACGAGGTAGGCGCCCACCAGCAGGAGGCGGGCGAGGAACCCGGTCGGCGCGAAGTCCAGCACCGATGCGACGAATTTTGGAGTACCGGTGCCGGACATGGCTCAGATCGCCTCGTTCGAGTGGATCTCGGCGATATAGCCGCCGGGGAAGCGCACGATGGCGGATTGGCGCTTGCCTGTATCGTAAGGCGCGACCAGCGTTTCCACGCCTGCCGCCGAAGCCTTGGCGAGCGTCGCTGAAAGGTCGCTCACCGCATAGCCGGTCATGTCGCGGCCATAGGGCCAGGGCAGTTGACCGTCGGAGACGTAGACCACCATCTTGCCGTAGCCGCTGTCTATAGAGACGCGGCGGATGGTCTTGCCGGGCTCGCCGATCTCGGCGCCGGAGGCAGCCTTGTCATCGGCCGTGACTTTGGCGTGGGCGAAGCCGGTCCAGCTCTTGATGAAGGTGTCGGCGGCATCGGCGGTCAGGTAGATGCGGTTTTCCGGCACCGTTTGGAGCGGGGTGTAGCTGGGCTTGGCGGTGTGCCAGTAGAGCTGCATGTTCACGCCGCCCGGCCATTGGATCACGGAATCCCGGCCGATCGGATCGGGGAAGGTTTCCAGACGGCGCACCGCGCCATGGCTCTGGGCCGACTTTACGGCGGCGTCGAGATCGGTGACCAGATAGCCGGTGCGCTCGTCACCGAACGGATAGGGGATCGGCGTCTTGAAACCGAAGACCGAGACGGTGCCCGCCGGCGTCAGCACGAGCTGCGACTTGGTGAGGCTCTTGGTCGGCGTCACCTGGAATTCGCCCTGCTTGCTGGTGGTGCCGCCGAAGGTGGCGACGAAGCTGGAGACGAACGTGTCGAACTGGTCCTGCGGCACGTAGACGTGCGTGGTGTCGTACTGGGCACCGACCGAGTAGTCGGCCGTGGGAGCGGCGAAGGCAGGCGTGAGGGTGGGGCTCGCGACCAGCATGGCAGTCGCGATGATCAGGGTGAAGCGTTTCATGTCAGTGGCTCCGATGGGGGAGGGCTGTGCCGCTCGGTCGTTGTCGCAAGACCTGTCTAGGCGGTGACCGAGGATCTATCGATCCGAATAATGTCGACTAATATGTTCGAAATTATGGAATAGTTGCGGCACGGCCCCTCCTCGCCCGAAGGGGCCGTGCTGGATCAGACGGCCCAGCAGCCGCAGCCGAGCGAGCCCCAGAAAGTCTGGACATCGGCGGCAGGAACATTGGCGCCCAGCGCGGCGGCGTGGTCGTGGCCGTGGACGCCGCAGGAACTGGCGCAGCCGCAGGCAGAGGCCAGCTTCTGCTTGGCTTCGGGCGTCTGGTAATAGCCGCCGAACGTGGCGACCGGCGACCAGTCCGGCATCGGGCGCGGCAGCTGCGGGGCGAGCGGGCGATAGTCGCCCTCACCGTGCACCACCTTGCCGCCGAGCAGGGTCAGGATCGAGCGGATGTGGACGATCTCATTGTCGGGCACGCTGAAGTAGTCATCGGAGAGCAGCGCGAGGTCGGCCAGTTGGCCTGCCTTGATCTGGCCCTTCTTGCCCACTTCGTTCGAGAACCAGGTGTTCTCGTGCGTCCACAAGCGCAGCGCCTTCTCGCGGCTGACGCGGTTGTCGCCGCGATAGAGCGAGAGGCCGCCCACGGTGCGCCCGGTGACAAGCCACGAGAGCGAGACCCACGGGTTGTAGCTGGCAACGCGGGTAGCGTCGGTGCCGCCGCCCACGGGGATGCCGGCAGCCAGCATCCGGGCGATCGGCGGCGTGCGTTCGGCGGCCTTGGCGCCGTAACGCTCGACGAAGTATTCGCCCTGATAGGCCATGCGGTGCTGCACGGCGATGCCGCCGCCAAGCGCGGCGATGCGGTCGATATTGCGGTCCGAAATGGTCTCGGCGTGGTCGAAGAACCAGTTGATGCCTTGAAGCGGGATATCCGCGTTGACCTTTTCATAAACGTCGAGCGCGCGGCCGATGGTCTCGTCATAGGTGGCGTGGAGGCGCCAGGGCCAGCGATGCTCGGCGAGCAGGCGGATGACCGGTTCCAGATCGCCTTCCATGCTGGGCGGCATGTTGGGGCGTTCAACGCGGAAGTCCTCGAAGTCGGCGGCGGAATAGACCAGCATCTCGCCCGCGCCGTTGTGGCGGTAGGTGTCGTCGCCCTGGCCCGGCGTGACTTGCTTCACCCAGCCGGAGAAGTCCGCCAGTTCCTCTTTCGGCTTCTGGGTGAAGAGGTTGTAACTAATGCGTACGGTCAGCTGGTCTTCGGCATGGAGCTTCTCGATGATGTCGTAGTCATCAGGATAGTTCTGGAAACCGCCGCCCGCGTCGATCACGCCGGTCACGCCTAGCGCGTTCACTTCGCGCATGAAGTGGCGGGTGGAGTTGATCTGATATTCGGGCGGCAGCTTGGGGCCCTTGGCGAGCGTCGAATAGAGGATCGTCGCATTGGGCTGGGCGAGCAGCAGGCCGGTGGGGTTGCCCGAGGCATCGCGCACGATCTCGCCGCCCGGCGGATTGGGCGTGTCCTTGGTATAGCCGACGACGCGCAGCGCGGCGGCGTTCAGCAGCGCGCGGTCGTAGAGATGCAGGATGAACACCGGCGTATCGGGCGCGACCGCGTTCAGTTCCGCGATGGTCGGCAGGCGCTTTTCGGCGAACTGGTGCTCGGTAAAGCCGCCGACCACGCGCACCCATTGCGGGGCGGGGGTCTTGTCGACTTGCGCCTTGAGCATGGCCATCGCCTCGGACAGGCTGGTCACGCCGTCCCAGCGCAGCTCCATGTTGAAGTTCAGCCCGCCGCGAATGATGTGCATGTGACTGTCGATCAGGCCGGGGATCAGGCGGTGCCCCTTGGCGTCGATCACGGTGGCTTCCGGCGCGGCGGCGCGCACCTCCTGCTCGCTGCCGACGGTCAGGAACTTGCCGTCGCGGATCGCCACGGCTTCGGCCTGCGGGTTCTCGCGGTCAAGCGTGGTGATCTTGGCGTTGACGATGATAGTGTCAGTCATTGGGGGGGAAACTCCGGGAATTCTCAGCTATTTCAGGCGTCTTCGCGGTCGCCGGGCAGGCGGCCTAGCACATGTTCGCGGCAATCGGTGCGGACGAAGTGGGCAATATCCTCGTGCGTGATCAACCGCTTGGCGAGCGGCACGACTTGCTCGCCAAGCAGGATGCCGAGCAGGCCGACAAGGGCGATCACCGGGGGCGCGGGTGAGCGCACCCCCAGCAGTCCATAGATCACGCCGACCAGGAGACCGGCGCCGAGCGAGAGGAGGTACATCTTCATGGCCGATTTCCTTTTCCGGTCGGGTCAGGCTGGATCACGTCAATCGCGAGCGAAGGCGAGCAGGTCCGCATTGAGACGGTCCTGATGCGTCTTGGGGAAGCCGTGCGGCGCATCGGCGTAAGCGATGAGCTTGGCATTGGGCAGGATTTCGGCGGAACGCTTGCCGGTGGTCTCGAAGGGAACCACTTCGTCGCGGGTGCCGTGGATGACGAGCGCGGGGATCTCGATGTGCTTCATTTCCTCGCGGAAGTCCGAGGCCCAGAACTGCTCGACACAGGCGTAGAGCGCATTGATGTCGGCCGCCATGCCCTGCTTCCAGAAGTCCATGCGCCAGCCTTCGCTGCGGGGCGCGCCGCCGCCGCGGTGCATGCCGAAGAACACGTCGGGAAAGTCGAGGAAGAACTGCGAGCGGTTGTCGAGCAGCCACTTGCGGGCGCGGTCGGCCACTTCGATGGGCACGCCGTCGGTATTGCCGTTCACGGCGCCCATCAGCGGGGTGACGGCGCCGAGCAGCACCATCTTGGCGACACGGCCGGTGCCGTCAGAGGCCGCGTGGCGGGTGATGTAGCGGGTGATCTCGCCGCCGCCGGTCGAGTGGCCGACAAGGATCGCGTCGTGAAGGTCGAGATGCTGGATCACCGCTGCCAGATCGTCGGCATAAGTATCCATGGTGTTGCCGGTGGCGCTGGCGTCCGAGCGGCCGTGGCCGCGCCGGTCATGCGCAATCACGCGGAAACCGTTGTTGGCAAGGAACTGCATCGTGCCGTCCCACGCGTCCGAACTGAGCGGCCAGCCGTGCGAGAAGACGATTGGGCGGCCCTGTCCAAAGTCGCGGTAGAAAATGCGGGTGCCGTCGATGGTGGTCACGAAAGCCATGATGCAGATCCTTTCAAGTGTGCGAGCGGGGGAGGTGCGCGAATGGGGAACACCCGAAGGCGTCGCTGAAAAGCGGAAAAATGGGAAGCGGAAAGCGGGACCGGCAGCCGGACGGGGGGTGAGGGCTGCCGGTCCCGAGGGGTTCAGTGGCCGCCTTCGGAGGCACCGAACATGGCTTTGGCGTACTTGATGCCAAGGCCGTAAGCGCCGCCCACTTCGGCTGCGATGCCGGTGGTGGAGTCGTAGGTTTCCGTGCGCGCCCAGTCGCGCTGCAGTTCGAGCAGGTACTGGAGCGAGGTCACCGGTACGGCGCCCAGCTGGATCATGCGCTCCACGGCGCGCTCATGCGCTTCGGGGGAGATGTCGCCGGAAGCATCTGTGATGACATAGGCCTCGAAGCCCTGATCGATGGCCGAGGCGACCGGGCCGACGATGCAGACCGAAGTCCAGAGCCCGGCGAAGACGATGCGCGGCTTGCCGATGCGGTTGACTTCGGCAATCACCGCTTCGTCTTCCCAGGTGTTCATGCTGGTGCGGTCGAGCAGCTTCTGGCCGGGGAAGGGATCGGTCACTTCGCTGAACATCGGGCCGGAGAAGCTCTTTTCCGCAACCGTGGTCAGGATCGTCGGGACCTTGAACGAGGCTGCGGCGCGGCTGACGAGCGCAGCATTGTTGCGCAGCAATTCGGGGGCGATCGACTTGGTGGCGAAGGCCATCTGCGACTGGTAGTCGATCAGGATGAGCGCGTGGTTGTCCGGCGAAAGCAGCGAGTTGCCAGGCTTGGCGGTGGCGGTGATCGTCATCGGGAAGCTCCTTGAGAGAGGCAGCGCTTGCTGCGGTGACTTAACGCTATGAGGATTCGCGTTTTTCAGAAATCCGGATAAATCCGTTCGCATCGTTCTAAAGAGTTGAAAAGATTGCCGGACGGCAGTTCAGGAGCGGGGGGTGATGACGGAAACGCTAACGGCGCGCGCGTTACGGGTATTGTACGGAGTCGACGCAATGGGTGCGCCGGCGGGAGGAACGCTGCCAATGCATCGGCGATGGGGAGAGGGTTGGTGAAGCAAAGCCGGTGCTCCAGAGCGATTCGCAACTGGACCATGGATCGCCCGAGGGCATTGCATTCGTAAGGCAATTCTTGATGGACGGCGCGTTTACTTTGTCCGTTCCGGATCGCGCCGCCCATCGGTCTTCGATATTAGGTGTCACACGTCCGGAAGGTCGAATCCCACCGTGTCAGCCTCGCATTGGGCAACGAAGCGGTCGACCAGCCATGCGGCGGCCGGGCCCGGCGGCGCGTCGCGGCGCCAGATGCCGGCAAGGCGGTAGGTGCCGCCCGGATGCTCGGGCATTTGCAGGCGTACCAGCGTCCCGGCGACCAGATCGGATTCGATCATCGCAAACGGCATATTGCCCCAGCCGATGCCCTGCCGCAGCAGGGCGTGCTTGGCGCCGAGGTCGGCAAGGCGCCAGGTCTTGGGACTCATCACCGAGAAGTCGCGCCCTTCGGTAAAGCGCGAGCGGTCCGACAGGACGAGCTGCGTATATTCGCGCCCGGCGCCCGGCGGGATGTCGGACATGCGGCCCAGCGGATGATCGGGCGCGGCCACGGGAATCATTGCGACCGAGCCGACCGAAACGCTTTCCAGCCCTTCCACGCCCGCGAACAGCGGGCCGGACAGGCCGATGGCGGCCTTGCCGTCCAGCACCATGGCGGTGATCGCGCCCAGTGCCTCCACATGGAGGCGAAGCTGCACAGTGGGGAACTCGGCCGCGAAGGCGCGCAGCACAAGGCCGAGCCGCTCCGCCGGGAACATGACGTCGACCGCCAGATCGACTTCGGCCTCCAGCCCCTCCAGCAGGCCTTTCACTTTGGCACGCAGGCCGTCGATGCCTTCGGCCACGCCGCGCGCTTCGGCCAGCACGGCGCGACCGGCGACGGTAAGCTGCGGCTTGCGGGTGCCTTCGCGGTCGAACAGCAAGAGGCCGAGTTGCGTCTCAAGGTTGGCGATACCATAACTGATCACGGAGACCGCCCGGTTCAGCTTGCGCGCCGCCCCTGCGAAACTTCCGGTATCCACCACGGCCAGAAAGATGCGAAGCTGGTCGAAAGTCGGCGTACCCGGATTACTCACTTATCAACTCCGTCGAATAGTTCAGTCGATTTTATCACTCTGATCAGGAAAGATGGCAAGGCCTATATGGGTCTTCGACAAGGCGGCCACCGGGCTTCACCGGCTCCCCGCCAAGACAGGAGATTTAGGACCATGATCGAACTTCGCCCCTTCGACAGCCTCGGCGGCGCCAATCACGGCTGGCTGGATGCCAAGCACCACTTCTCGTTCGCCGGCTACCACGATCCGGCCCGCGTCCACTGGGGTAACCTGCGCGTCTGGAACGACGACATCATTGCCCCCAAGACCGGCTTCCCGCCGCACCCGCACCGCGACATGGAAATCATTACCTACGTCCGTGAAGGTGCGATCACCCACCAGGACAACCTGGGCAACAAGGGCCGCACCGAGGCCGGCGACGTTCAGGTGATGAGCGCGGGCACCGGGATCCAGCATTCCGAATACAACATGGAGGACGTGGAAACCCGTATCTTCCAGATCTGGATCATCCCCACCCGCAATGGTGAGGAACCCAGCTGGGGTTCGCGTCCCTTCCCCAAGGGTGAGCGTTCGGGCCAGTTCGTGACGCTGGCTTCGGGCTACGAGAACGACAACGACGCGCTGCCGATCCGCACCGATGCGAAGGTGGTGGCAGCCACGCTGAAGGCTGGCGAGACTGCCGAGTATCCGCTGGGCAAGGACCGCAAGGGCTACCTCGTTCCCGCCACCGGCGCGGTGCAGATCGACGACGTTCGCGTCAACGCCCGTGACGGCGCTGCGATCAGCGACCTCGACGTACTGCGGGTAACCGCGATCGAGGACAGCGAGATCGTCCTCGTCGACGCAGCCTGACAATGACGGGGCGGGTGCCACGGTGCCCGCCCTTCCTTTTCCCGGAGAAGCCTGAAATGTCCGTGCAAACTTCCGATGTCGAAGGCGTAGACCTCGTCATTCTTCCCTCGGTCCGCGATCTTGGCGATGGCTTCAAAGTCCGCCGCGCGCTACCCGTCGCGCAGCGCCGCATGATCGGCCCTTTCATCTTCTTCGACCAGATGGGCGAGGCCGTGTTCAAGTCGGGCGAGGGCCTCGACGTGCGCCCGCATCCGCATATCGGTCTTTCCACGCTGACCTATCTGATCGAGGGCGAGATCCTGCACCGGGATTCGCTGGGCTCGGTCCAGCCGATCCGTCCGGGTGAGGTTAACTGGATGACGGCCGGCAGCGGCATCGTCCATTCCGAACGCACCTCTCCCGAAATCCGCGCCACGGGCGGCAAGCTGTTCGGCTTGCAGACATGGGTGGCGCTGCCGAAGGAGGCCGAGGAAATCGGCGCCACGTTCGCCCACCACAAGGCGGACGAGATGCCCGTGGCCGAGGATGCTGGCACGCGCCTGACGCTGGTTGCCGGCACGTCCGACGGGATGACCTCGCCGCTCAAGACCTATTCGGACATGATCTATGCCGACATCGTGATGCTGGACGGCGCGCGCTATCAGCTCAAGGCCGAGCATGTCGAACGCGCGATCTATGTCGTCAGCGGCGCGGTCGAAGTCGTGGGGCAGAGCGGCACGTTCGGAGAGGCCGAACTGGTGGTCTTCCAGCCAGGTGCCGAACTGGTGCTGCGCGCCAAGGGGCAGACGCGGCTGATGCTGCTGGGCGGCGAGCCGCTGCCCGAAGAGCGCCATATCTTCTGGAACTTCGTCTCCTCGTCGAAGGATCGCCTTGAGCAGGCGAAGGACGACTGGAAGGCCCAGCGCTTCGGCACCGTGCCGAACGAACCCGACTTCATTCCGCTTCCTGCCTGAGAGTTTTGGCCATGACGCAAGCTACTGCCACTATCGGCCAGACTCCCTGGCGCACCGAAATCGTGGTCAACGGCCACGCCATCACTGCCGACGAACCCGCCGCGCTGGGCGGGCAGGGGGTGGGGCCGGCGCCTTACGACCTGCTGCTCGCCAGCCTTGGTGCCTGCACCGCGATCACGCTCAAGATGTATGCTGCGCGCAAGGGTTGGGAGTTTGGCGACCTGACTGTCGATCTCGCGCTCAAGGGTGGGAAGGGCGATCTGCATATTGCCCGCACGCTGACGATTACCGGGCTCAATGAGGAGCAGAAGAGCCGTCTTGCCGACATTGCTGAGCGGACGCCGGTGACGTTGACGTTGCGGAATGGTTTGCCGATCGAGACGCGGCTGACGTGAGGGGGCGGGCCCGACTGGCAGGCCCGACCGGCAAACCACCCGTGCGCATCTAAACACCCCGTCGTCCCCGCGAAGGCGGGGATCCCGCTTCCTCCCTGCGACCTCGCCTCTGCCTGCAAGGTAGCAAAGAAAAGCGGGGCCCCCGCCTTCGCGGGGGCGACGGATGGCTCTATCGTTATTCTGGGTGGTAAAACGCTCCCAGTCCCGCTCAGCCTGAGCTTGTCGAAGGCCCCTCGGCCAGGCGCTGTGCCAGCATCCTTCGACAAGCTCAGGATGAGCGGGTTGGGGCTTGGTGACCGGGTTGGGAAGGGTGCATTCCCGCAAACTCGCCCGATCCCGCAATCCCGCACCAACCCACAAAAACCACTTGGAACCCGCCCGCAAATCGCACAGGGTCCCGCGATGTCTACGCCGGCCATCGTGGGATGTGCGCGGCGCCAGGGAGCACAAGACGGGTCCATGCATACCGCTTCGTTCGAGCCGGAGCAGCCTGCCAAGCCGAAGCGCTGGTATGGCCATCTCTATTTCCAGGTCCTCGTCGCCATCGCGGCGGGGGTACTGATCGGCTATTTCCGGCCCGAAACGGGCGAGGCGCTGAAGCCGCTGGGTGATGCCTTCATCAAGCTGGTGAAGATGGTGATCGCGCCGGTCATCTTCCTCACCATCACCACCGGCATTGCCTCTATGCGCGACCTGAAGGCCGTGGGCCGGGTGGCCGCCAAGGCTTTCGCCTATTTCCTGTTCTTCTCCAGCCTTGCCCTCGTTGTCGGCCTGATCGTGGCCAACGTGGTGCAGCCGGGACACGGGCTCAATATCGATCCCGCCTCGCTCGATGCCTCAAAAGTCGCGCTCTATTCGGAGAAAGCGCATGAGACGAGCGTGAGCGGCTTCCTCATGGCGATGATCCCCGAGACGTTCCTGTCCTCGATGACCGAGGGCAACATCCTGCAAGTACTGGTGGTGGCGATCCTTTTCGGCATTTCGCTTGCCATGCTGGGGGATCGCGGCGCGCCTGCGCTCTCGCTGCTGGAGACGATCTCGATGGTTTTCTTCAAGCTGGTGTCCATCGTCATGAAAGCCGCGCCCATCGGCGCTTTCGGGGCCATGGCCTTCACCGTGGGCAAATACGGCGTCGGCACGCTCGCCAATCTCGCGGGGCTGGTGGCGACGTTCTATTTCACCTCGGCGCTGTTCGTCTTCGTCGTGCTGGGCGCGATGGCGCGGATTGCCGGGTTCTCGATCTTCTCGCTGGTCGCCTATCTCAAGGCCGAGCTGCTGCTCGTGCTGGGTACCTCGTCCTCGGAAAGCGCGCTGCCGCTGCTCATCGAGAAGCTGGAGCGCGCGGGCTGCCCGCGCCCCATCGTCGGCCTCGTGGTGCCCACCGGCTACAGCTTCAATCTCGATGGAACGAACATCTACATGACGCTGGCCGCGCTGTTCATCGCGCAGGCCTGCAACGTGCATCTTTCGCTGGGCGAGCAACTGCTGCTGCTGAGCGTTGCCATGCTCTCTTCCAAGGGCGCGGCGGGCGTTACTGGCGCTGGGTTCATCACGCTGGCGGCCACGCTTTCCATCGTGCCGTCGGTGCCGGTGGCAGGCATGGCGTTGATCCTCGGCGTCGACCGCTTCATGTCGGAATGCCGCAGCCTCACCAACTTCATCGGCAATGCCGTGGCCACCGTGGTCATCTCGCGTTGGGAGAAGGCGATCGACATGGACCGGTTCCGCGCAGTGATCGCCAATCGCGCCGATGCGGGCGGCGTGCAAACAGCGCAACTTGCCGCCGCGGATTAGCTGGCCTTTCCACTATTGCCCGTGCAGTAATTGCACCTGCTGCCGCGTGACACGGCATGTCCGCCGGTCTATCGAGCAGACGCTAGCTCGCGCCGATCCCTCGGGGGCCTTCCCGGCCCTCTCGTGGTGAGCATTGCCCTTTCTCGGCATTGCCGCCCCGTCCGGCCGGGCGCCTGAAGTCTGTTGAAAGGTCGCCGATGTCCCCCACCCGCCACGCCGCTGCCCGCGCGCTGCTCTCCGATCCGCTGACCAACAAGGGGACGGCTTTCACCGAGGACGAGCGCGACCGTTTCGGCCTGCACGGGCTGCTGCCCCCCCACGTGGGCACGCTCGAAAGCCAGATCGAGCGTCGCCGCAAGGCGCTGGAGGAGAAGGAAAGCGATTTCCAGCGCTACGCCTTCCTGCGCGAGCTTCAGGATTCCAACGAAGTGCTGTTCCATGCGCTGGTCCAGAGCGATCTGCCGCGCATGCTGCCGCTGGTCTACACGCCGACCGTGGGCGAGGGCTGCGAGCGTTTCAGCGAGATCTACCGCCGCCCGCGCGGCCTGTTCCTGAGCTATCCCAACAAGGACCGCATCGACGACATTCTGGCGGACCCCGCCTATGACCGCGTGAAAGTGATCGTCGTCAGCGATGGCGAACGCATCCTCGGTCTGGGCGATCAGGGTGCCGGCGGCATGGGCATCCCGATTGGCAAGCTGGCGCTTTATACCGCCTGCGCGGGCATCCACCCGGCCGAAGTGCTGCCGATCCTGCTGGACCTCGGCACCGACAACCACGCCCGCCGCGAAGACCCGCTCTACATCGGCTGGCGCGCGCCCCGCGTGCGCGGCAAGGACTACGACGATTTCGTCGAGGCTTTCGTCAGCGCCGTGAACGACCGCTTCCCCGGCGTGCTGCTCCAGTGGGAGGATTTCGCGGGCAAGAACGCCTACGACCTGCTCGGCCGCTACCGCGACCGCCTGCTGAGCTTCAACGACGATATTCAGGGCACGGCCGCGACCGCCGTGGGCACGCTGCTTTCGGCCATCCGCAAGACCGGCGTGCCGATCACCGAGCAGCGCGTGGTCCTGTTCGGCGCCGGTGCGGCAGGCAGCGGCGTGGCCGAGATGCTGGTGCAGGCCATGCAGCATGACGGACTGAGCGAGGCCGAGGCCCGCGCGAAGATCTGGGCGGTCGACCGTGACGGCCTGATCCTCTCCGACATTCCGCGCCTGCCGCCCCAGCAGGTGAAGCTGGCGCGCGATCCGGCCGAGATCGCGGCATGGAACCTCACGGGCACCAATCTCATCACCTTGCACGATGTGATCGCCAACGTGAAGCCGACCGTGCTGATCGGCACTTCGGGCCAGAAATCGGCCTTCGACGAGCGCGCGATCCGCACCATGGCGGAAAACGTGGATCGCCCCGTGATCTTCCCGCTCTCCAACCCGCTGTCGCGTGCGGAGGCGCATCCCGAAGACGTTCTCGAATGGACCGGCGGCAAGGCCATTGTCGGTACCGGCAGCCCCTTCGGCACGCCGGGCGTCACGCAGGTCAACAACGTCTACGTGTTCCCCGGCATCGGTCTCGGCGCATTGGCGAGCGGCGCCAGCGGCGTCAGCGACGGCATGTTCATGGCCGCTGCCCGCCGCCTTGGTGAACTGCATGAAGGGGACGGCGGACTGCTGCCGCCGGTGACGGCGCTGCGCGAAGTGGCGCTGGAGATTGCCGTCGCCGTGGCCGCGCAGGCAGTTGCCGAAGGCCTCGCCACCGCCGAGCCCGATACGCTCACGCGTGAAAACATCGCGGCGAGCATGTGGATGGCCGAGTACGCCGCCCATGGCTGAGGCGCAGGACATCGTCAGGGTCGGCCTCATCGGTTACGGCTATGCGGGGGCGACGTTCCACGCGCCGCTGATCGCGGCCGTGCCGGGGCTTTCGCTCGATGCTTTCGTCTCGGGCCAGCCCGAGCGGATCCTGGAGCGTTTCCCGGACGCGACGATCCATGCCGATGCCGAAGCGCTGCTGGGCGATCCGGCGATCGATCTGGTCGTTATCGCTACGCCCAACCAAACGCATTTCCCGCTGGCGCAGGCGGCCCTGCGCGCGGGCAAGCATGTCGTCGTGGACAAGCCGTTCACGCTGGATCTCGCCGAAGCGCGGGCCTTGCTCGCGCTGGCGGCAGAGACCGGGCGGCACCTCACGGTGTTCCACAACCGCCGCTGGGACAGCGACTTCGCGAGCGTGCGCAAGGCCATCGACGAGGGTCTGGTGGGCGATCCCGCGCACCTTGAAATCCACTTCGACCGCTTCCGCCCGCAAGTCCGCGACCGCTGGCGCGAGGGCGACGGACCCGGCGCGGGGATCTGGTTCGACCTTGGCCCGCATCTCACCGATCACGCGCTGCTGCTGATGGGCCTGCCCCAGCGGGTGACCGCTTCGCTTGCCCTTCAGCGGGATGGCTCGCGCAGCACGGATTGGGCGCATGTTGTGCTCGATTTCGGCGGAAAGCGCGCCATTCTGCACGCCTCTATGCTGGTGGCGGGCGGCTCCGGGCGCTTCATCGTCCACGGGACTGCCGGTAGCGCGGTCAAGCAGGGCATGGACGTGCAGGAGAGCCAACTCCTCGCTGGCATGACCCCCGGTGCGCCGGGTTGGGGCGAGGACCCCGATCCGCTCGTGCACTATGACGGTGAAGGCAAGCCGCACAGCATCCCGGCCGAGCGCGGAGATCAGCGCGAGTTCTATCGTCTCGTCGCCGAAGCCGTGCGGGGCAGGGCCGCGAACCCGGTTCCGCCGGTCCATTCTCTGGCCGTGATGGCGGTGATCGAGGCGGCGCAGCAATCGGCGGCGGAAGGGCGCTCGGTGGAACTGCCGCTGAGCGAGGCAGAGCGCTCGGCTTGGGCTGAAAGTCGGTAAGAAAAAGGGATTCTGGGGGATGATCCCCCAGACCCACAAAATGTCTTCGTCGAGCCCAGACGAAGCGTTGCGCTCGCATTCCGGCTTCGAATGGCCTTCGGCCGATGAGCGTAACGACTGCGCGTCAGGATGACATCCTCACACAAATAACCCCGTCGCCCCCGCGAAGGCGGGGGCCCCGCTTTTCTTTGCGTCCTCGCACAAGGCCAGAAGAACAAGCGGGGTCCCCGCCTTCGCGAGGACGACGGGGTGGTATCGCTTAGGCCGAGATCAGAGGATCCCCGGAAGGTCCAAACCCTTCTCCCGCGCACAATCCAGCGCGATCTCGTACCCGGCATCGGCGTGACGCATCACGCCTGTCGCCGGATCGTTCCACAGCACGCGCTCCAGACGCTTGGCGGCCGCTTCGGTGCCGTCGGCGACGATCACCATGCCCGAATGCTGCGAATAGCCCATGCCGACGCCGCCGCCATGGTGCAGCGAAACCCAGGTCGCGCCGCTCGCGGTGTTGAGCAGGGCGTTGAGCAGCGGCCAGTCCGAAACCGCGTCCGAACCGTCGCGCATGGCCTCGGTTTCGCGGTTGGGCGAGGCGACGGAGCCGCTGTCGAGGTGGTCGCGGCCGATGACGACCGGGGCCTTGAGTTCGCCATTCGCTACCATCTCGTTGAAGGCGAGGCCCAGCCGGTGGCGGTCACCCAGACCGACCCAGCAGATGCGCGCGGGCAGGCCCTGGAACTGGATCTTCTCCCGCGCCATGTCGAGCCAGTTGTGCAGGTGCGTGTGGTCGGGCAGCAGTTCCTTCACTTTGGCGTCGGTCTTGTAGATATCCTCGGGATCGCCGGAGAGCGCGGCCCAGCGGAACGGCCCCACGCCGCGGCAGAACAGCGGGCGGATATAGGCGGGCACGAAGCCGGGGAAGTCGAACGCGTTCTCGACGCCTTCGTTCTTGGCCATCTGGCGGATGTTGTTGCCATAGTCGGTGGTGGGCACGCCCGCCGCCTGGAAGTCCAGCATGGCCTGCACGTGGACCGCCATGGAGGCCTTGGCCGCCTTGGCGACCGCTTCCGGTTCACGCTCGCGCTTTTCGATCCATTCGGCGACGGTCCAGCCGGCGGGGAGGTAGCCGTTGACGGGATCGTGGGCGGAGGTCTGGTCGGTCAGCAAGTCAGGACGAATGCCGCGCGCGAACATCTCGGGCAGCAGTTCCGCCGCGTTGCCGAGCAGGCCGACGGAGACCGGCTTCTTGTCGGCATTGGCCTTCTCGATGATCGCCATGGCTTCTTCGATCGTGCTGGCGGCAACGTCGAGATAGCCGGTGCGCAGGCGCATTTCGATGCGGCTGGGCTGGCATTCGATGGCAAGGCACGAAGCGCCCGCCATCACGGCGGCCAGCGGCTGCGCGCCGCCCATGCCGCCAAGGCCGGCGGTCAGCAGCCACTTGCCCGAAAAGTCGCCGTTGTAGTGCTGGCGGCCCATCTCGACGAAAGTTTCGTACGTGCCCTGAACGATGCCCTGCGTGCCGATGTAGATCCACGACCCGGCGGTCATCTGGCCGTACATGGCAAGCCCGCGCTTATCGAGTTCGTTGAAGTGTTCCCAGTTCGCCCATTCCGGCACAAGGTTGGAATTGGCGATCAGCACGCGCGGCGCATCGGCGTGGGTGCGGAACACGCCGACCGGCTTGCCGGACTGGACCAGCAGCGTCTCGTCCTCGTTCAGGCGGCGCAGCGTCTCGACGATCTTGTCGTAGCTTTCCCAGTCGCGCGCGGCGCGGCCGATACCGCCGTAGACCACCAGTTCCTCGGGCCGTTCGGCCACGTCGGGGTGGAGGTTGTTCATCAGCATGCGCAGCGGCGCTTCGGTGAGCCAGCTTTTCGCGGAAAGTTCGGTGCCGGTCGCAGGCTTGATGACGCGGCTGTTGTCGAGGCGGGTCATTGTGTTTCCTCAGGTCAGGATTGCGCGAAGGCGATTGCGGCCTTCAACACGTCTTGCAGGATCGGGGTGAGGGCGGCGGCACGCGCCGCCGAATAGGGCAGGGGCCAGTTGGCTTCGCTCGGCACTTCGGGCTCGTCTATGTAGCCGCGAATGGCGAGTTCCATCTGGATCGCATGGACGCCGCTGGCGGGCTCTCCGTAATGCCGCGTGGTCCAGCCGCCACGGAAGCGGCCATCCAGAACGTGGCTGAGTCCGCTTGCCTTGCAGACTTCGACCACGGCGGCGGAAAGCGCCGGATCGCAGGTCTGGCCGAGGTTGGTGCCGATGTTGAACTGTGGCAATTCGCCGTCGAACAGGCGCGGCACATGGCTGCGGATCGAGTGCGCGTCATAGACCACGACTTTGCCGTGGAGCGTGCGCAGTCGCTCGATCTCGGAGCGTAGCACGGCGTGATACGGATCGAACCAAAGCGCGCGGCGGCGGGTGATCTCGGCCTCATCAGGGCCTTCGGCCTTATAAAGCGGCTCTCCGTCGAACGTGGTCGTCGGGCAGAGTTCCGTCGTCGCCTGCCCGGGATAGAGCGAGGCGCCAGAAGGATCGCGGTTGAGGTCGATCACGCTGCGCGAAACGCGTGCAGCAATCGTCGTCGCGCCAAGCTCGCGGGCGAAGGCGTAGAGATCGTCCACCCACCAGTCGGCATCGCGCCGCGCCAGCCATTCCGAGCGGAAGGCCGGGCCGACGTCGGCGAGGTCGGTGCCGACATGTGGAAAGGCGACGACCAGCGGCGCCTCCCCGCGATGAAGCGTGAAGCTCGTGCTCATGCGCTGCGCCTCACACAACTGCCATTACCCACCATCTCGTCATTGCGAGCGTAGCGAAGCAATCCAGGGGCGGCCTTATGCTGCACTGGATTGCCGTGTCGGCTTCGCCTCCGCCTCCTCGCAATGACGAAGGAGGGGGAAGGGACGGAGCGGTGCATCATGCAACGCCGGGCAGCAGGTCGCCGCCGATGTCCACCAGTGCGCCGGAGCGGATCAGCACGTTCGCGGCTTCCATGTCGGGGTGGAAGTGGCGGTCATCCTCCAGCGTCGGTACCTGTGCGCGCAGGGTTTCGCGGGCCTGTTCCAGCACTGTGCTCGATGCCAGCGGGGCGTGGAAATCGATGCCCTGCACGGCGGCGAGCAGTTCGATGCCGATCACCGCGCTGGCATTCTCCACCATGCCGATCAGGCGGCGGGCGCCGTGGGCGGCCATCGAAACGTGGTCTTCCTGATTGGCCGAAGTCGGGATCGAATCGACCGATGCCGGATAGGCCTTCTGCTTGTTTTCGGAGACCAGCGCGGCGGCGGTGACCTGCGGGATCATGAAGCCCGAATTGAGGCCGGGGCGCGGCGTCAGGAACGCGGGCAGGCCAGACAGCGCCGGGTCAACCAGCATCGCCACGCGGCGTTCGGAGATCGAGCCGATTTCGCAGACGGCCAGCGCGATCATGTCGGCAGCGAAGGCGACCGGCTCGGCATGGAAGTTGCCGCCGGAGAGCGCTTCGTCCGCTTCGGGGAAGATCAGGGGGTTGTCGGAAACGCCGTTGGCCTCGATCTCCAGCGTCGTTGCCGCCTGGCGCAACACGTCGAGCGCGGCGCCCATGACCTGCGGCTGGCAGCGCAGGCAGTACGGGTCCTGCACGCGGGCGTCGTTTTCAAGGTGGCTGGCGCGGATGGCGGAACCGTCCATCAGCGCGCGCAGGGCGCCCGCTACCTCGATCTGGCCGGGATGGCGGCGCAGCGCATGGATGCGGCGGTCGAACGGAGTGTCGGAACCTTTGGCCGCCTCGGTCGAGAGCGCGCCGGTGACGAGCGCGGACTGGAACAGGCGCTCCGCCTCGAACAGCCCGGCAAGGGCATTGGCGGTCGAGAACTGGGTGCCGTTGAGAAGGGCGAGGCCTTCCTTGGCGCCGAGTTCGACCGGCGCGAGACCGGCCTCAGCCAGCGCTTCGGCGGCGAGGAGGCGCTTGTCGCCCACGAAAATCTCGCCCACGCCGATCATCGTCGCGGCCATGTGCGAAAGCGGGGCAAGGTCGCCGCTGGCGCCGACCGAACCTTGTGAGGGCACTACCGGCGTCAGGCCCTTGGCCAGCATCGCCTCAAGCAGTTCCACCGTTTCGACGCGCACGCCCGACGCGCCTTGGGCAAGGCTGGCGAGCTTCAGCGCCATCATCAGGCGGATCACCGAAACGGGCGAAGGCTCTCCGGTGCCGGCGGCGTGACTGAGCACGATGTTGCGCTGCAGCGTGGCGAGGTCCTCGTCACCGATGCGCACGCTGGCCAGCTTTCCGAAGCCGGTGTTGATGCCATAGACCGGCTGGCCCTTGGCAAGAATGCGGGCGACGGCAGCCGCGCTTTCGGCGATCACCGGCATGCACTTGGAATCGAGCTTTACGTCGGCGCCGCGATAGATCGCGCGCCAATCCCTGAGGCTCACCGTGCCGGGGGTTAGCAGCACTTCGTTCATTGACCACTCCAGATGCGGGCATGGAGCGGGTTCAGCCCCATGCGATAGACAAGTTCGGACGGATGCTCGACATCCCAGATCGCCAGGTCGCAGCGCTTGCCGGCTTCCAGCGTGCCACGGTCCGCAAGACCGAGCGCGAGCGCGGCATTGCGGGTGACGCCGAGCAGGCATTCATCGACGGTGAGGCGGAACAGCGTCGCGCCCATGTTCATCGTCAGCAGCAGCGAGGTGAGCGGCGAGGTGCCGGGGTTGCAGTCGGTCGCCAGTGCGATCGGCACGCCGGCTGCGCGCAAGGCAGCAATCGGCGGCAGCACGGTTTCGCGCGTGAAGTAATAGGCACCCGGCAGCAGCGTGGCCACGGTGCCGGATGCGGCCATGGCGTCGATCCCGGCAAGATCGAGATGTTCGAGATGATCGGCGGAAAGCGCGCCGAACCGGGCAGCGAGCGCCGCGCCGTGGAGGTTCGAAAGTTGCTCTGCGTGGAGCTTTACCGGTAGGCCATGCGCGCGGGCGGCGGCGAACAGGCGCTCGGTTTGCTGCGGGGAAAAGCCGATGCCTTCGCAGAAGGCGTCCACCGCGTCGGCAAGGCCCTCGCGGGCGACTTCGGGCAGCATGACCTCACAGATATGCTCGATGTAGCCATCGGCATCGCCTGCGAATTCGGGCGGCAGCGCATGAGCGCCGAGGAATGTGGTGGCGATGGAGACCGGCCGCTCGCTGCCCAGCCGCCGCGCGGCGCGCAGCATTCGGAGTTCGCTGGCAAGGTCGAGGCCATAGCCGGACTTTACCTCGACGGTGGTCGTGCCTTCGCCGATCAGCGCGTCGAGGCGGGGCAGGGCGCTGGCGACGAGGTCGTCCTCGCTGGCGGCGCGCGTGGCCGTCATGGTGGAGACGATGCCGCCGCCGGCGCGGGCAATTTCCTCGTAGCTGGCGCCCGCCAGGCGCAGTTCGAATTCGCGCGCGCGGTTGCCGGCGTGGATCAGGTGCGTGTGGCAGTCGATCAGGCCGGGGGTGATCCAGCGGCCCTCGCAATCGGTGACGATGCGGCCTTGCAGCGTGGGTGCATCCGCCTCGGGGCCCGCATAGACAATCCGCCCGTCGGTGACGGCAACCATGCCGCGCTCGATCACGCCGATGCCATCCGCTTGCGGGGCCATCGTGGCGAGGCGGGCGTTGGTCCAGATCGTATCGCAGCGCATGGCGGGCCAGTCTCTCCGGGCGGATCACTCTCTGCCGCGTCTTATTGCATCGGCTCGCGATAATGTATAGACAAAAAGAAATCCAAGGGAGTGCCCGATGTCTCAAGCCCAGCCGCGTCAGTCCTTTACGATCCATGCGGGGCGCGCCTTGTGCGAGTCCGGTTGGGCTCGGGATGTGCGCTTTACGGTCGCGGATGGGCGGATCGCGCGGATCGAGTCGGGTGCCCAGCCGGAAGCGGGCGACGAGCGCCACGCCTGCGTGGTTCCGGGCATTCCTAACCTCCACAGCCACGCCTTCCAGCGCGGCATGGCGGGGCTGGCCGAGCAGCGCGGCAATAGCGACGACAGCTTCTGGACATGGCGTGAAGTCATGTACCGGTTCCTCGACCGCATGACGCCGGAGGACCTCCACGCAGTGGCGGCGCTGGCGGCCATGGAGATGCTGGAAGGCGGCTTCACGCGCCTCGGCGAGTTTCATTACCTCCATCACGATGCCGACGGGCGCGCTTATGCCGATCCCGCGCGCATGTGCGCTGCGGTTGCCGAGGCGGCGGCGGAAACCGGCATCGGGCTGACGCTGCTGCCGGTATTCTACGCCCATTCCGGCTTCGGTGCGGTGGCGCCCAACCATGGGCAGCGGCGGTTCATTCACGATCTGGACGGTTTCGCGCGCCTGCTGAAGGGCGCCCGCGCGGCGGTGTCCGGGCTGGACGAGGCGGTGGTCGGCCTTGCGCCGCACAGCCTGCGCGCGGTGTGCCCGGATGAATTGCTGCGTCTCGAAACGATGGCAGGCGAGGGGCCGGTCCATATCCACATCGCCGAACAGATGCGCGAGGTGGAGGACTGCCTGGCATGGAGCGGTCAGCGTCCGGTCGAATGGTTGCTCGATCACGCGGAAGTGGATCGCCGCTGGTGCATGGTCCACGCCACGCACATGACGCGCGAGGAAACCACGCGGCTTGCCCTCAGCGGCGCGGTGGCGGGGCTCTGCCCGATCACCGAGGCCAATCTGGGAGACGGCCTGTTCCCGATGGCGGACTGGCTGGCGGCGGGCGGCGCTTATGGGCTCGGCAGCGATTCCAACGTGCTGATCGACGCGACCGAGGAAATGCGCCTGCTCGAATACGGCCAGCGACTGTTCACGCGCAAACGCAACCTGCTGGCCGACGCGCAGACGGCTTCGACCGGCGAGGCGATCTGGCAGGCATCGCTCAAGGGCGGTGCACAGGCTTTGGGCGTCGAGGCCGGGCTGAAAGTGGGCTGCGCGTTCGACGCGGTTTCGCTCGATCTCGACCATCCCTCGCTCTGCGCGCGGGGTGAGGGTCGCCTGCTCGACGGGCTGGTCTTTGCGTCCGGGCGATCGGGCATCGATTGCGTCTGGCGCTTCGGCAAGCAGGTGGTTAGCTCTGGCCGCCACCACGCACGCGACGGGATCGTCCGACGCTATCGGATGACTCTGGACCGACTCTGCGCATGACCCTTTCCGAACGTATCCGCCACGATTTCGAGAGCCGCATCCTCTCCGGCACGCTTACGCCCGGCGAACGCCTGCCGACCGAGCAGGACCTGATGGAACTCTACGGCTGCGCGCGGATGACGGTGAACAAGGCACTCTCCGCGCTGTCCGCTGCCGGGCTGGTCGAGCGGCGGCGTAAGGCGGGCACGTTCGTCGCCCGGCCGCGCGTGCATTCGATGGCGATGGACATTCCCGACCTTGGCGCCGAAGTCGCCGCGCGCGGGCAGGCCTATCGCTTTGCGCTCTCGCGCCGCAAGCTGCTGCGCGCGTTCGATGCGGCGGTGAAGTGGGATGTCGATGGCGAGGTGCTACTGCTGGAGCTTTCGGGCATTCATTTCGCGGACGACGCGCCGATGGCGTGGGAAAACCGCTTCGTGAACGCCGCCGCCGTGCCCGAGATTGTCGAGGCCGAGTTCTCGTCTCCGGGCGGCTGGTTGCTGGAACATGTACCATGGACCGAGGCGGATGCCCGCATCACCGCCGCCGCCGCGACGGGCGCAGAGGCCAAGGCGCTGGCCGTTTCTGCCGGCGCGCCGTGCCTCTGCATCGAACGCCGCACATGGCGCGGGGCCGAGCCGATCACTTATGTCCGCCAGCTTTTCCTTGCCGGGGCTTACGAACTCAACGCCCATTTCGGCCCCTCGGCGGGAAGCCGCTGATTAGCGCCTAATGATTAGTGCCCAATGATTAGTGATAGTGCCCCATGGTCACTTTCAGCATGACCGGTTCCGGGCCGATGTTGAAGCCGTAGTCGATCTGGTCGCCGTTCCAGCGGCGCTTCATGATCCAGCGTCCGTTCTCGAAATGCCCTTCCTCGGCAGAGAGGATTTCGGCCGGACGGCGCGGGTCGGCGGTGGCATCGTCGAGCCGGATGCGCACGTGCTGGCCCATCAGCAGGAACGTGTCGGGGCCGAGCTGCGCCACTGTCGCGCCGCCAACCGGCTTGTCCTTGAGCGGGTGGGCCGTGCCGTCGCTGCCATTCGCGCCGAAGGCCCAGCGTGCGTATTGGACAGTGACTTTCCACGTGCCCATGACGGTCGACTGGTCCGCGGCGTCCGCCGCTTTGGCCGTGCCCCATGTCGGGTTCTCCAGGGAGATCCGAGCCCAGTCCGACGCCATCGGCGCCAGCAGGCCATAAGCGGCGCCAAACGCGGTCACGGCCTCCGCGTCCTCATCGGGCCGGGCGCCGAGCGGATAGTTCGAATAGCCTGAGCTATCCATGCCGAACGGCGCGAAGCCGATCCCGCCGTGCCCCAGTACGGGCCAGAGGAAGCGCGCATGGTCGGGCGAATTGCCGATCTCGGGCACGAGGAGCGGGTTGTCCGCCCGTCCATATCGGTCGAGGATCTTGGCGACGAAAGCCTTGTCGCGGTTGTAGATATCGGGCGCAAGCGCGGCGATGTGCGGGGCGGCGGCTTTCCATACGGCGATCATGTTCCAGCTCGGGCCGCCGTAGGGGCCGGTCTCGCCCGGCTTGTCGCTGTCGGCCGAGCCGAGCGAGGCGTTCACGTACATCGGCAGGTCAAGCTGCGCCTGACCGGCGGCGGCGACCTTGTCGATGTAACCGGCGAAAGCCCATGTGCTGAAGGCCTGCTCGGCGTGGAGGCCGAAGACCTGCTCCCACGTTCCGTTCCTGCCCACGGTGCGGGCGAGAGCGGCGGGAACCGGTCCCCGGAACTGCACTTCGGCTTCGGGCGCATGATCGCGGGCAAGGCCGTAGCTGCCGACTTCGTTTTCGACTTGCACCATGACGACGGTGTGGTCCGGGTCGATCGCTTTCACATGCGCCATCAGCGCGGCAAAGGCGCGGGCGTCGGCCTTGAGCGTGTCGGGATCGTGCGGACTCAGGACCATGTGCGGCGTGCCGTCCGCCTTGCGCATTCGCGCGAAGCGATCGGGCGCGGACTTGACCCACTGGGGCGCATAGCTGGCGCCGGTGTTCTTCCATGTGCCGAACCACAGGATCACCAGCCGCTTGTCATGCGCGCGCGCCTCGCGGACGAGGGTGTCGGGCCACGAAAAGTCGAACTTGCCTTCCTCGGGCTCGATCTGCTCCCAGGCGACGGGCATTTCCAGCGTGTTGGCGTGCATCGCGTCGAGTACGGGCCAGACGGTGGGCAACATCTCGGGATAGTTCGAGCTGTTGTTGGCCTGCGCGCCGAGCACGAGGAACGGCTTGCCGTCCACTTCCAGCGCATGGCGGCCATTCCGCGCGACGATGCGGGGAAGCGGCGTATCGGCAGCGGCAGGAACCGTGCCGAGCACGGTCAGGCCAAGCGCCAGCGAGGACCATCCGGTTACATGACGCACTCGGCGATGAGCCACCGAAAATCCCCTAGACATCAAACGATTTGCCCCTCTTGGTCTTGGCCTGCGCCTCTTGGCATTGGCCCTGCGCATCGTCTTGCAAGTATTGCTTTGCGGATCAACCGGCTGACGAGCGGTCGACCGCCCGAGGGATGCCTGATGGCACTCACTTTGCCTGTTGCTACGGGGTTGCTAAACACCCGTTCAACACGGACGGAGGCAGTCCGTCCCCGAAACGGGAGAAGGCATGACGCAGCAGGCACCCATCGCGCTGGTGACCGGCGCCAGCAGAGGCGCGGGGCGCGGGATCGCCCTGGCCCTCGGCAGTCACGGCTATACGGTCTATGTCACCGGGCGCAGTCAGGTACCGGGCGGCAACGCGCTGCCCGGCACGATCTACGAGACCGCCGAGGCAGTGACCGCCGCCGGGGGACGGGGCGTTGCCGTGGCCTGCGACCACTCCGACGATGCGCAAGTCGCCGCGCTGTTCGAGCGTCTGCTGGCGGACGAGGGGCGGATCGACCTGCTGGTCAACAATGCCGCCGCCATCCATGACGAACTGACCCAGCCCGGCGAATTCTGGGAAAAGCCGCTGAAACTTGTCGATCTCATCAATGTGGGCGTGCGTAGCGGCTATGTCGCCAGTTGGCATGCGGCAAAGGCCATGGGCGCGCGCAATCACGGGCTGATCGTCTTTACCTCGGCGTCGGGCGCGGCGCACTATTCGCTCGGGCCCGCCTATGGCGCGCACAAGGCGGGGATGGACAAGATGGCCTTCGATATGGCGTCAGACTTCCGCCACGCCGGCCGCAAGGTTGCCGCGCTCTCGATCTGGATGGGCGCGCTGATGACGGACCGGCTGAAGGCGATCATGGTCGCCGATCCGGTGAAGTACGGCCATCTCGAAGGACATTGCGAGAGTCCGGAATTCACCGGCCACGTGATTCACGCGCTCTACGGGGATCCGGATCTTGCCGCGCTGAGCGGCCGTACGCTGGTGGGCGCGGAGATCGCGCGCAAGTACGGACTGACCGATGGCGGCCGCGTGCCGCCGACCGCCGCCGAACTCCACGGCGTGGAGCCGCTGAACTTCCACCCCGCCGAAATCCGCTGATCGGACCGCTTGCCATGGGCCGGGTGGCTGACCGTCATCCGGCCACGAATTGGATCAGGTCGTCAACGGCTCGATCAGCGGCGGTGTCAGTGCCCGTGCGGAAAGGGCGACGCTGGCGCGGGTGGATTCGCCGGGAGCGAGCCATGCCAGTTCCTCTGGCTCGCGGTTGTGCGCATCCGTTGCATGGCTCACGGGTTCGACGCAGAAATAATCCTCGCCGGCCGGGCTGAAGACCACCGTGGTTCCCAGGATGTCCGAAGGCGCGAGCGTGAGGGCAAGGTCCCGCAGCGGCCATTCGATCGTGAGCGGGCCCTCCCGTTCGGTATAGGCGGTGTCGACCGCGCGGGCATCGACGGGCTCGCCCTCCCACCAGTCACGGGCCTCGCTGCGCGTGTCGAGCATCAGTGGCAGGCATTCCGCCGTGTTGCGCCACTCGCCCCGATGGGCGCCGCGATAGCGGGTGGCATGGTCGCGCGGGAAATAGGGATGGAAACCAAGCCCGGCCGGCATCCGCTCGGCGCTGAGATTGGTCACCGACAGACCCATGACCAGCCCGGACTCGTCAAGGTGGAAGACCTGCCGCGCACGATACTCCCACGGCCATTCGCCTGCCGGGTGGACATGCTGAAGCACGGCATGGAAATCCGACGCCTCAACCACGTCCCACTCTGCGAGCCAGCCGAAGCCGTGCAGCGGGTGAGGGTGGTCGGAGCCCGGAAAGTTGGGCGCCAGTGCCACCTCGCGGCTGTCAGCGCGAAAACGGCCGTGGGCGATGCGGTTGGAGAATGGCACCAGCGGGAAGCTGGCGACATCGAAAATCGAAGGTCCACTGGCGGGGCGCATCAGCGCCTTCCCCTGCCAGTCGAACCGTGTGACCGAACCGCCCCGTGCGGGATCGAGTTCCAGCCTGTAGTCGCCTGCCCCCAGCACGATCATCAGCGTGTCTCCATCAGAATGCGTTGACTTGGTTTTCCAGCCATTCCTGACGGCCCGGCTTCGGCTCGGGCGTGCGGTTGGACTGGATGCCATGCCCGGCGATCGAAGACAAATGATGCTTCGGGGATGGGGGACGTGCCGATATCGATGCCGAGAAACATGTTCAGGCCCACTCCCACGGGTAACTTCGATTGTGCGACGCCAGGTATTGAACTCTCGTCGGCTGGACAAATAGGTAGCGCTACCAATCAGGATTGACAAGCGTGCGCTGGCTTCTGCCGAGCGGCTTGCCAAGAGGCGTCCGGGAAGGATAGGCAGGCGGATGTGATGGGGTAGGCCAATAAGGCCAATGGTGGGGTGATGGGGCAATGATCGAGGGCGACGTATCGGGCGAATCGCGCCGAACCGCGCGGCGCGGGGGCGCGAGCGTGACTGTCTCTCAAGTCGCGCGCGAGGCGGGTGTCTCGCCGATGACGGTCTCGCGCGTGGTCAACGGCGACCCGCGCGTTTCGCAGGCGACCCGCGAGAAAGTGGACGAGGTGATCCGCGATCTTGGCTATGTGCCCAACCCGGCGGCACGTAGCCTTGCCAGCGGACGGCAGTGCCGGATCGGGCTGCTCTATTCCAACCCCAGCGCCTCCTACCTGAGCGAATTTCTTGTCGGTGCGCTGGCCGAAGCGGCGCGGCACGATGCCCAGATCATCCTTGAACAGTGCGAGGCCGAAGCGGATGCCGCGGCGCTGGTGGGGCAGCTCCGCCGCCACCGGCTCGACGCGGTCCTGCTGCCGCCGCCTCTTTGCGACGATCCGCAACTGGTAGGCGCGCTCGTGGGCGTCGGCATGGCGGTGGCGCAAGTGGCGACCGGCAGACCGGCCGAGGGCGCGCATACCGTCTGCATGGATGACGAAGGCGCGGCAGCGGCGATGACCGCGCGGCTTATCGCGCTGGGCCATCGCCGGATCGGGTTCATCGGTGGCGATCCGCGTCAGGCGTCCAGCCAGCTCCGCCTGACCGGCTATCGCCGCGCGCTGGCCGAAGCGGGGATCGCGATGGAGGCCGCGCTGGAGACGGCGGGCGACTATTCCTATCGCTCCGGCCTCGCGTCCTGCGAAGCGTTGCTTGACCTTGCCGTGCCGCCCACGGCGATCTTTGCGGCCAACGACGACATGGCCGCTGCCGCTGTCGCCGTCACGCATCGGCGCGGGCTGGACGTGCCGCGCGACGTATCGATCTGCGGCTTCGACGATACCGCGATCGCCACCACCATCTGGCCCGAACTGACCACGGTGCGCCAGCCGGTGGCCGAAATGGCCCGCATGGCGACGCAACTGCTCGCCGGGGCCATCGCCGGGGGAGCGGAGGAGAGACAGGCGGCCAGCGATGAGAGCGTCGCCTTCAGCCTGATCGCAAGGGATTCTGACGGTCCGCCCCAGCGGGCTTGACACAGGCCGCAACAGCGGCTCGATAGCGCTAACAATCCCGGGCGGGTCCGGGCCGGAGAATCCGGGGAGAGGTGAGTAAATGACTGGTAAATCCACGGGTCCCGGGGCGAATCTGGGGTTCATCGGCCTGATTGTCGCGGTGGCGACCATCGGCGGTTTCATGTTCGGGTACGATTCGGGCGCGATCAACGGCACGCAGGACGGCCTGCGCCATGCGTTCGGACTGACTGAAGGGCAACTGGGCCTGACCGTCAGCGCACTGCTGCCCGGTTGTGCGCTCGGCGCCTTCCTCGCCGGTCGTTTCGCGGACGTGTTCGGCCGCCGCACGGTGATGATGATGGCGGCACTGCTGTTCCTCATCAGCGCGCTGGTCTCGGGCGCGGCGCCTTCGGCCATTATCCTTGCCATCGCCCGTTTCTTTGCAGGTGCGGCAGTCGGCGCGGCGAGCGTGCTTTCGCCCGCCTACATCAGCGAAGTCACGCCGGCCGCCATTCGCGGCCGTCTGTCGAGCGCGCAGCAGGTCATGATCATCTCGGGCCTGACCGGCGCGTTCCTTGCCAACTACTGGCTGGCCGGCGCGGCGGGCTCGTCACTCGGCATCTTCTGGGGCGGCTATCCGGCCTGGCGCTGGATGTTCTGGGTTCAGGCCCTGCCGGCGCTGCTGTTCTTCGTGACGCTGCTGCTGATCCCCGAAAGCCCGCGCTTCCTCGTTTCCAAGGGCCGTAACGCCGAGGCACTGACGGTGCTGGGCAAGCTCTTCGGCGCCGACGCCGCGCGCGTGAAGCTGGGTGAGATCGAAGCCTCGCTCACCAGCGACCACGCGCCCAGCCTTGCCGACATTCGCAAGCCCGGCGGCGGCTGGCGTCCGATCGTCTGGGTCGGCATCGGCCTTGCCGTGTTCCAGCAGCTCGTCGGCATCAACGTGGTGTTCTACTACGGCGCGGTGCTGTGGCAGGCGGTCGGCTTCAGCGAAGCGGATGCGCTCAAGATCAACATCCTTTCGGGCGCGCTCTCGATCCTCGCCTGCCTGCTTTCGATTGCGCTGGTTGACCGTATCGGCCGCAAGCCGCTGCTGCTGTGGGGCTCGATCGGCATGACGGTGACGCTGGCGACGCTGGTCTGGTGCTTTGCACAGGCGAGCATCGTCGACGGCAAGCTGGCGCTGCCGGGCGGCGTGGGCACGATCGCGCTCGTTGCTGCGAACGTCTACGTCGTGTTCTTCAACATGAGCTGGGGCCCGGTCATGTGGGTCATGCTGGGCGAGATGTTCCCCAACCAGATGCGCGGTTCGGCACTGGCAGTCGCCGGTGCGGCGCAGTGGCTGGCGAACTTCGCGGTCAGCTCCAGCTTTCCCTGGCTTGCCGCGAACATCGGCCTGCCGGTGACTTACGGCTTCTACACGCTGGGTGCGGCGCTTTCGGTGATCTTCGTGCTGCGTGCGGTGCATGAGACCAAGGGCATCGAACTGGAAGCGATGAAGGGCTGATATCCCGGCCATCGCTGGAAATCGCGAACGGCGTCCCGATAACGGGGCGCCGTTTTCGTTTCAGTTCACTGTTGCGTCGAACCGGATCGCAAAGCTCGTTCCCGCCGCCAATGTGGGCGCGCTGGCCTTGACGGTGCCTGAGGCATAGGACGCGCCGTAGGGATCGCTTTCGTCGCTGCCGGTATCGTTGTCGTCCTCCGCCGTGTTCGCGCTGGCACAGTCGCCGCCGGAATAGATGCTCCCCGCAACATATGTGAGCGTCGTCGGAATCGGATCCGAAGCCGCGACGCTGGTGGCCGCGCTGCTGCCGGTGTTGGCTACGAGGATGCAGTATCGCACGGTTGCGCCGGGGATCGCCTTGGGATTGTTGGCCCCGCTCACCGGATCGCTGACGACCGAACTGGTCTTGGAAACGGCCAGCGTCGTACTCGGGCGGCAGAAGGTGATATCGTGCAGGGCGATGGCCTGCTGGCCGGGATCGCTGGGCGCCATGGAGTGGTTGCCATAACGCACGATGATCGTGTCGATCGGCTGCGAGAAGGTGGCGGTGACGGTGCCGTCCGCGCTGGCGTCGTCGCTGAGGCCGTCGCCATAGGCGCTGTTGCCGATCACGTAGTTGGAGACGCCGTTGGTCAGCGTGGGGGTGACGGTGGCGCCGTTGTAGCGGCCTTCCACGGTCACTTTGTCGGCAAACTGGCCGGAATAATAGTCGACGTCGAAGATCTTGAACTGCGCGCCGGGGAGGGCCGTGGGCAGGGTGATTGTGGTCGTCGCCTCGGCACTGATGTTCGGCATGTTGACCATCTCGAACAGCGCATAGTCGTTGAGGCCGCCGTTGACGACGTTTTGCCGCACCGGCGACTGGCCGCCATAAGTCGAACTGCTCAGCCATGTCCCCTGATTGGCGAGCGCGAAGCTGATCGTGCCGAGTGTGTCGAACGAATAGGAATTGCTGGTGCTGCCCGCCGTCCACGCGCGGTTGCTCCAGTCGAACACCACCGTTCCCGCCGCGCAGGAAAGCGTGGGCGGCGTGCCGGCGACGCGGCTGCCGGTGACGGTGAGCGTGGCGCTGGCATAGTCGTCCTCGCTGGTGACGCCGTTGCCAGGGGTGGAGTCCGGATCGTTCTGATCGCTGGCGGTGATCTCCGCCGTGTTGGTGAGAATGGCGCCAGCGCTGGCGTTGACGGTGCCAGTTATGTCGATGGTGACGCTCGCGCCCGGCGCTACCGATCCCACCGTCCACACGCCGGTCGTGGCGTTAAAGGATCCGGTGCCGTTCGAGGAGACATAGGTGAAGCCATTCGGCAGCGTGTCAGTGACTTTCACGTTGGTCGCGGTGTCCGTGGACGTGGCGGCGTTGGCTACCGTCAGGCGGAACGTTGCAAGTCCGCCCGAAGTCGGGCTGCTGGTGAGCAGGGTATTGGCCAGCGAAAGGTCAGCGCCCTTGGCATTGAAGGCAAGGTTGGAGAGCACGATGTACTGTGCGCTCGGGTTGCTGTTTCCGGAGACGGCGTAGCTGTTGTAGACGATGCGAATGCGCTTCACGGACTGGGTACCGAAGTCGAAGGCGATGTTGCCGCGCGTCTGCGATGTGGAACTGGCGGCATTGCCATACCAGCCGTCCGAACTGGTGCTGACGGCGCTGCCGTCCGTCCAGTAGGAGGTGCCGAGGGCGTTCACGAAGGTGCCGTTGCCGGTGTCGTAATAGACCGTCACCGCGTCCTGATTGGAGGATTCCTTGTCGACGTCGGCTAGGCTGAAAGAGAGCCCGGTCACACTGCGGTTCAGCGTGATGTCCAGGGTGATCTTGTTGGCGGCATCGTAGCGAGTGGAATCGAAGTTCAGCAGCAAGTTGGGGCTGACGTTGCCGATGGCGCTCGTGTTGTAGACCACGTAGTTGTTGTAGCCCGACGCTACCGACATCGAACTGCCATTCGTCGTGCTTTGAGTTGTGCTCCATGCGGTGCTGACCGTGGTGCCGTCGCTGGCGGTGATCGTCGTCGATGCGCCGACCGATCCGCCGTTCGACAGGCCAAGGCTCGACCATGCCGCCGTGGCGCTTTGCGCCTGTGCGGTGCCGGCCAGCAGCAGCGCGGCCAATGCGGCGAAAAGGGCAAACAGGCGCGCCGTCATCGGCCCAGCCCCAGGAAGCCCAGGCTGTTCTTGTCGAACTTGGCGCGCAGGGTGGCGAACACGCCCTTGTTGGTGCTGCGTGCGGCCGAATAGTCGCGGTCGCGGAAGCCGGTGACGTTGTAGCCGATGGTCAAGAGCATGTCCTGCGTAGGCACTACGCTGATCTGCGGGCCGAGCGCGAAGCTGGTGGTGTGTTCGGAGAAGGCACGGCGCACCGTGGCGGTGCCGCCGACCGCGATGCGGTTGCCGATGCCGACGCCCAGATCGAGGCCCGCGACGGCGGTGAAGCCGGCCAGATCGAAATCCTCGTAACGGTCAAAGCTGTAGCGCCCCCCCACGAACAGGCCCAGCTCCATGCGGTGGACCATGCTTTTCCCTACCCCACCATTAACCAACTTTGCGTTAACCAAACCGAGCGGCGACCAGTTGGTGGACAGGCTGGCGAGCAGGCGACGCGCCGTCGCATTGTCGCTGGCGGAAAGCGCGCTGTTGCCGGCCGCGTCCGAATTGCCGTCGGTGCCGACGACCGAACGGTCGCTGCGGTATTCCAGCTTGGCGAGTGCGGCGAAGGGCGATTCCGCCGGGCGGTGGGCGAGCGAGATGGCGGCGTCGGTCACTTCGCTCACGGTGCCGTCTTCCGCCTTTGCATGCGTCCAGGTCACGCCGGAGCCGACCACGCTGCCTTCGCCCAATTGGCGGATTGCGCCGAAGGTCAGACCCTTGCGGTCGGTCACTTCGCCGTCCCGCCATTCGGCGCGGCCGGTTACGGACCAGCGGTCATGCCGCCATGCCGCGCCGAAGGTCAGGGCGGTGAAATCCTCGAACAGCAACGCGTCGGAGGTGCTGATTTGGCCGCCGCTGGTGACGGGCTGGAACTCGTTGATGATCTTCGAAGCCGATACGCCGCCCACCGTGCGGTTGCCGTCCACGGTGGCGTCCAGCGTCAGGCTCTTGGTCACCGGCAGGCTTTGGGCAAGGCCATAGGCGGCGAAGGCGCGGTTGCCGTATTCGCCGATGTCCTGAAAGCCCATGCCGCCCGAAACGCGCGCATTGGTCCATGCAGCGGTCTCGAACCCGCCCTTCAGCGTGCGCGCGTTGATCGCATCGCCCAGCGCGATCTCGTAACTGGCAGTGGCGCGAATATCCTGCGTGACCGCATAGCGCAGGCCAAGGCGGTGACGGGTGGGCAAGTCCACCGAATCCGTGCGGCCCAGCGGCAAGCTGGAATCGGCGGAGAGTTCCAGCCGGTTGCCCAGCAGGCGGCGGGTCGCGCCGAATTCGAGGACGGTGGAATTGGCGTCGCTACCGTCGGCCAGATGGTCGGCCACTTCGGTCACGCCCGCGCGCAAGTCGGTCTGGCCGTTGCGCCAGTTCACTTGCGCCTTCACGGCATCGCGGCGGGCGGCGTCGGTCAGGCTCTCGTCGTGCCAGGCGCTGGCGGTGAGGCTGAGGCCCTCGGCAAAAGTGTAGCGCCCGTCCACGCCGAACTTGCGGCGGCCGCGCTCGGCAATGGACTGCTGGTTGGTGCCGTAATCGGCATCGATCGAGCGGGCATAGGCCAGCATGTCCAGCTTGCCGGTGTGGTGCTCCACTTCGACCAGCCATGCCTCTGACGTCTGCTCGTTCGCGCGGCTGGCGCCCAGTTCTGCGCGCAGTTCGGACCGGGGGCCGAAGCGCAGGCGGGCATCGACCGCGCCGATCTCGGTATGGGTTTCGCCATCGCGGTCGGAGATGGCCGAGGCGCCGAGGCGCAAGGCGCCGTTCGCCAGCGTCACGTCGCCGCGCAGGCCCGCATTCCACTGGCCATGGTCCAGATTGTTGTCGACTTCGTAATCGATGACGATGAAGCGCGGGTTCAGGTCGGAATCGCGGCTGAGCACCGGCGACTTGAACGTGATCGTGCCCGAGATCAGATCGACATCGTAATCGAGGTACCGCGTCAGCGGCGTGCTCTCCACCACCAGTTCGGAGCGGAAGCGGTCGCGCACGACCAGCGTCACCGTTTCGCTATTGGCGACGATGGCCTTGGACGAAAGGCTGTAGGGCCCGGAAATGCCCGCGCCCTGAATCTCGTCATGGCGGTGGCTGGTCTCGATCTTCGCGGCGAAGCCCTGCACATGGACCGCGCCGAGGCGTCCCTCGGCCTTGGTGCCGGTGGCGGTGCGGACGTAGCGGGCAAGCTGGGTCTGGTCGAAGCCCGTGTCGATATCGCCGTAGATCGCGTAGAACGTGCGGCTTTCGATGCGCACGTAGAGCTTGTCGCGGCTGGCGGCGTCGAAGCGGCGGGTCGAGCCATCGGCAAAGACGGTGTAATAGGCCTTGGGATCGATGGTGCCCAGCAGCACCTGATCGTCACGCTGCTTGGCGCTGTCATAGGCGGCGGTGACAAGGAATCTGCCCAGCACGCGGCCCTTGGCATAGAAGGCGGTGCGGGCGTGCTTGCCAAGGTCGCTGTCGAACGTGCCGCTCTGCTGCATGGCGTCGGCGATGGACTGCGAACCGACTGAACCTTCGGCAAGACCCACCAGCGTCCATTTCTGGTCGCCCGGAACCACCCAGCTTTCGAGATCCTGCGTGCTGGAAACTTCGCCGTCTGCGAAAGTGAAGGTCAGGTGCAGCGGGCCGGAGACCATGGTGGGCGCCAGCTCGACCATGGCAACACCGTCGTCGCCCTCGACCGTCCAGGTGGGCGAAGTGCTGCCGGAATCGCTGAGCTGCCGCTGCTGCATCCGTTCGATGGCGGCGGCGCTTTCGTAAGGTGCGTTGATCGAGAGCGCGCCGGAGACGCCCGCGCGCACCGGGTTGCCCTTGCGGTCGGTCAGGCGCAGCGCGATCACCGGGCGCGAGCGGCCATCGGCGACAAGGTGCGAACGCTCGCGCAGGATCTGTGCATGGGCGGGCGCGGCGGCGAAATGCACGTTACGGGAGAGTTCTGCCGCCACCGAGCCATCGGTATTGCGCACGGTCGCGGCCAAGTGCGTCACTTCCCCGTCAAGCGGCACGCCGCGCCAGATGCTGACGGCATAGCGGCCATCGGCGGACTTCTTCACGCCATCGAAGCTGAGCGCGGGAACCGTCTTGCCGGCGGCGGTGAGGTCCACCTTCTGGCCGGGCTTGTGGCGGATCACCACGCGGATGGCAGGCGCGCGCGGGTTGTGATCGGGCGCGGGGAACAGGAAATCGATGGGGCCGTCACCCATGGCCAGCCAGTCGACGCCGCCGCCTGCAGCCTTGGCATCGTCGAGCACGGGTGCGCCGTCTGGAGTGGGCTCGGTGGGCGCAGCAGTCTTGGTATCGACGGGCGCGGGCAGGGCACTCGCGGGAATCACGGCATAGAAATCGGCGGTGACGAGGCTGCCGCCCTGACCGATGGCGAACAGCGAGTTCGCCTTGCCCGCATTGCGCACCGAGCTTCGGCAATCGACGAAATGACCACCTGCGGGCAGCGTATCGGGCGCTGCCTGCACGACATGGGTGCCGGGGACGAGGCCCTCGAAGTGGAAACGGCCATCGGCATCGGTAATGGCAAAGCTGCCGTCCTCCAGCATCACGCGCACGCCGGGAATGCCCTGCCGGCCCGAGGTTAAGGTGCAGTCCCCGGTGCTGACGCGGCCGATCACGGTCACGCGCGATGCGATGGTGTCTTTCTCGATCTTCACCACGGCGCTGGCCTTTTCGACATCGCCGCGCAGGTCCGTGGTCTCGGCAAGGTTGAGTGCCTGCCCGGCCGGGGCATCGCCGCGCACGCTCATGGCGTAGACGACCGTGCGGGTGCCGCCGGCAGGGATCGCGGCGAGGTTGATCGTCAGGCGGCTGCCGTCTGCGGCGACGGTCACTGCACGATGCTCCGGCTTGGCGCCGTCGACGCGGATTGAGGACTTGCGCAGCCGCAGCCATTCCGAGGGGGTATCGACCAGCACCACCCCGGACTTGGCGCGTCCGGCGTCCGAATTGCGCACGCTTACCGTGTAGAATACCACGTCGCCGGGATTGGCGCTGGCGCGCGAGACGGTCTTGGTCAGCGCGACGGCACTTTCCTTGCCGTCCACTGGGATGTCGACACGCACCGGCGCGGGCGAGGAGAGCGTCACCACGCCCCCGAAAGAGGCGTCCTCGATCACCATCGTATTGCCGTCCGGCCGGGTAAACTTCGCCAGCGCCGAGCGCGCAACGGTGGAGGGCGCGGAGTAGCCCTCGGGCGGCTCGATCTCCAGCCGGTAGCGGCCGAGCGGGGCCAGCGGGAAGCGGTACTCGCCCGCCGCGAAGGCATAAGTATTGCCCGCGCCATCCGTCACTGGCTCGCCCGACACCACGGTCGAGGGCCACGACGTGACGCCGTCATCGGCGTAGACCTGGGTGGGAAGGCCGGTGTCGGCATTGATGAGCGTGATCCGCGCACCGCTGACGGCGCTGCCGCTCTCGCTGTCGAACACCATGCCGTAGGGATCGGCCAGCACGGCGACCACGGTGCTGGCGATGGTCTTGTGCGTGGTGGCGGAGTTGTAGGCGATGGTGATCGTATCGTTGTTGGCGACGCTAAGGCGGCAGTCGTTGGCCTTGGGGGCGGGCGGGATTGCGGTGGTTGGGATGGATCCTGCGAAGACGCCGGTATTGGTGCCGGTTTCGTAGATCGTGATCTCTTCCGCGTCCCCCTGCGAGGTGGTGAGGGTGACGGTAATGGTATCGATGGCCGAGGCATCGAGATTGGCGCTGGCCGCTTCGATCCGGATCACCAGATCCTCGCCGATATGGAAGGTCTTGGCGCTGGCGATGGCGGTCAGCGTGGCGCTCGTTGTCGTGCGCGCCGTGGCGGAGAGTTCGGTGCCGCCGCAAGTGGATGCGGCCAGGGGCGTCGACAGCGAGGAGGACGAGACCGGGCGAAAGGTCTGGATCGTCGCAATGGTCTGCACGACATCAAAGCTGACTTCGTTGGAGCGGATCGTGCGGGCACCGCCGTCCTGCGACCATGCGGCATCGGCGATATTGGAAATGGTGCCGGCTTCGGCCGGCTGGACGCAGGCAAGCGACAACAGCGCCCCGAAGGACGCTGCTGCCTGCTTGAAGTTCGTCCAGTATCGCACCCGGCCCGCCAGCAGCCGTCAGTTGATCGTGGCGCGGAAGATGAGCGTGCGGGTCACGCCCGCCGCGATGTCGGAGAGCGTGCCGGTCACGGTATTGCTTGCGAAAGTGCCGCCCGAAGTGCCGTCCGCGTTGCAGGTGCTGCCGCTGACGGTGCCGTTGAGCAGGATCGAACTGGTGACGTAGGTCACGTTCGTGGGCAGCGGGTCGTTCACCGAGATGTTGGTGGCCGTGGCGCTGCCGGTCGCATTGGCGATGGAGATGCAATACTCGATCGTCGCGCCCGGAATGGCCTTGGGATTGGTGGTCCCGCTGACCGGATCGCTGACCACGCGGCTGGTCTTGAGGACCGTAAGCGCGGCGGCGCTGACCTTGTAATCGTCCTTGGCGGAGAACGCGCCGTCATTGGCTGCGTCGGTCGCGCCCGCGGCGTCTGCCAGCACGGTATCGACACCGGTGGTGTTGGTCGCGCTGGTGGTGAGCGCCGCACCCATCGATCCCGACGTGCCGCCCGCGCGCGCGGTGGCGGTGAGGACGACGGTGGCGATATCGCCGGTCACTTGCGTGGAGGGGATGTCCATCACCACGAAGATCGTCTTGGCGCCATCGGCCGCCAGTTCGTCCAGATAGGTGACTTGCGTATCGGCGGAGGTGAACACGCCGTCGCCATTGCTGTCGACGTAGATCTTGACGTTGGAACCGTCGAAGTTGTCGGTGCCGCCCCAGGCCGCGCTGCCGCCCGATTGCTGCGCGGCAGTCAGTGCGAAATCGAGCGTGTCGTTCGACAGGTTGGTGACCTTGAATGTCGAGACCGCCTGAAGCTGACCCGGCGAGACGACCGTGGCCGAACTGCCGACTTCGGTGACGGTGACGTTGACCTTGCGGTCGACCGTGAACGTGTCCGACGCGGACTTGGAGGTCTGGGAGACCCCGCCGACCTGATAGCCGACCGTCACGGTATTCTGGATAGTGGAGCCGGCCGTGGTCCCCGTGGCGAAGGCGGGGCTGGAGCCAAGCGCGACGAGCGCAAGCGAGCTCACCGCACCCAGCAGCGTGCTGGTGCGTGTCATGAACGAAGTTCCTTCAAGTAGGGTGAGCCGCGCCTACCCCCGCCCGCGGCCCGTGGCGGAAATCTCTTGCCGGGTCAGCGGACCACGGCGTGATACTCCAGGGCGCCCGCCGCGCGAGGCGCGAGGTGCGCCAGCGTCCAGCGGATATGCGTAACGTCCTCAAGCTGTGCTGCGCGGCGCGTGCCTGCCGCATCGGCGACGGTCAGCGCGGCCAGCTTGCCGAAGGTCTTTCCGCCGTCGACCGAGACGTCGTAGCCGCCCTCATCGGCGGCAAGGCGCACCGGCGCGGGCAGGGGATTGGTGACGACGAAATTGTCGACCGGCTTGTCGCCATCGTTGCTGTAGCGCGTGGTGAACAGCAGCCTGTCGCCCGGAACGACCGTGGTCGGTGGGGCCAGAACGGTCTTGGCCGCGCCGTTTTCGGTCACGACCTTCTCCACCTGCACATCGCCCTTGAGTGAGACGGGCTCGGCCGCCGAGGCGGCTCCGGCAAAGGCAATGCCGAGAGCGGCAGCTGCTGCTGAGGAAATCAGGCGGGCAGGGATATTGCGGTTCATCGCTGGGCGACCTTTACTGGATGGTGACGTTGAACGTGACGGTATGCGTGGAGCCCGCAGCGGCCGTGCCCACCAGCACGTCGATGCCGCTGGCAGAGGCCTTGCCCGCGTCCGCATCGGCCGCATCGCTGAGCGTTGTGGTGTCCAGCTTGAGCGTGCCGGCAGTGTAAGTCGTGCCGGTCGGGATTGCGTCGGTCAGGCGCAGGCCGCTGATGGAGCCGCTGCCGCCGATGGTTGCGACCAGCTTGTAGGTCACCGTCGCGCCGGGAACCGGCTGAGTGCCGCCGAAGGGATCGGCAATGGTCGCGGACTTCACGAGGCCGACCGTGGCGACGCTCGCGATTAGCGGTCCGTTGGCATTGGCACTGGCGCCGGAGGCACCGACCACGGCATCGCCCCCGCCCTGACCCTTGCCGGCATAAGTGGTGCCCGGCGTGCCGCTGCCGGTAACGGCGCTGGCCGCAAGGTTCACCTTGCTGGTCTGCGCGTCGGTCATGCCGCTTGGACCGGTAACGATCACGAAGAGCGTGAGCGACTTGTCCTGATCGACCGAAGGCGTCGCCGTGCCCGAAGGGAGCACGGTATCGACCCCCGCGTCATAAACGCCGTTGCCGTTGCTGTCATAGGCGATCGAGGTGACCGTGGCGGTGAACTGGTTGCCGGAAACGGTCGGGTTCGCGGTAAGGTTGAAGGCTTCCGGTCCGTTGCCGGTATTGGTCAGCTGATAAGTCAGGACCGCGCTGCCGGTGGAGATCGAAACCGGCGCGCTGTCCTTGGTAACCAGCGTTACGTCCAGCAGTTCGTCCACCTTCACTGTCACCGTGTTCGAATCCACTGTGCGGGTGGCGGTTCCGGTGGTGAAACTGGCCGAGGCGGTGTTCTGGATCAGCGTTCCCGCGGCCACATTGGCGGCATGCGCCTGCTGGGACGCGAGCAGGGTCGCCAGGACGGCGGTGCTGGTTGCAATACGGGTTTGCGCGTAAGTCATGCCATTCGAGGTGAACTCGTCTGGTTAGCGAAACCTTTCCATTCTCATGGGTTCATACCAAGGTATGCAATCGTTGCTGGATCGAACATACTTTTGGATGTAAGTGTGGATTTAGTGGCAGATTCTCGCGCTAGACGGGGCAGTTGCGCGATTGACGAACACTTGGGGGGGCTTCTTGATTCGACGTCTGATCATTGCCGACGACCACCCGATCTGCGTATCGGCGTTAACCTCGGCTGTTCACGCAGTTGACAATTCCATGCTGGTTTCGACAGCGGAAACGCTTGCCGGAATTCGGGATTTGCTTGCTGCCGAAAGCTTCGACGCTTTGCTGCTGGACCTTGCGCTCAAGGATTGCCAGGGGCTGGCCAACCTTGCCGCGGTTCAGGCGATCGCGCCACGGATGCCGGTGCTGGTGGTGAGCGGCAATGCCGCTGCCGACCTTCCCGCCAAGGCGGCGACGCTGGGCGCGCGGGGGTTCCTCAACAAGACTGCGCCGCTTGCGGAGATGAAATCGGCGATCGCCGTGATCCTTGAAGGCGGAACCTGGTTCCCTCCGCGTGAGGAGCAGGGCGAAGGTCTGGCGAGCAAGCTGTCTCCGGCGCAGCTTCGCGTCATGTCGGAGCTGGCGCAGGGCAAGTCCAACAAGCTGATCGCCTACAGCCTTGGCCTCACCGAACCGACCATCAAGTCCCACCTCTCGGCGATCTACAGGGCGCTGGGCGTACACAACCGTTCGCAGGCGCTGCTGGCCTTGCGACAGGGGGCGGACGAAGCGGCCTGAGCGGTCTAGTCTGGATAGCGCCGGGCGATCCAGTCGCCGGTTTCGCGCGCAGTTGCCAGAAGCAGCGCGAGTGCATCGGCGTCGAGGTTCTGCGTCTCCAGCACTTCGGCCGCGCGTGCCAGACGGGTGGCGCAAAGGTTACAAGCCGCGCCCTTGATCGCATGGGCCAGCCGCCGCGCCCGCTCGGGCTCGCGCCCGGAGACGGCCGAGGCAATCTCCCATGCCTCGTCCATCACCGTTGCCGCGAAGGTCTGGAGGATCGGCACCAGCCGTTCCTCACCCAGCGCCTCCATCGCGCGCGCCAGTTCCTCTTCATCGATGAGCGGAGCCTCGGCGGTCTGCAACATGATCCAACTCCGCTGCGTGCTGTCCGGCGGCTTGTCTTGCTGGCCGGATCGGTCTTGTTGGCGACAACATGGCGCGCGGCGCCCTGCTGTCGACGGGTTTCGGCAGGATACCCGGGGAAAACCGCAGTGCAAGCGCATGGTTCGGGACGATATCGCGCTAAGAATCGGGGATGACGGGCATGGCTCGGTTTTTTGCGCGCGACAGGGCTCATGGCGATTCCGTGGGCGCAAGTGTGGTGCTCGCCCGGATGGCGGTTCTTGCCGCAGCCTATGCGCTGGCTGGCGCGGCGGGCCTCGATCTCGCGGTTCCGCCCGGTTATGCGACGCTGGTCTGGCCTGCTTCGGGTGTGGCGCTGGCAGGGTTGCTGGTCTGGGGGCGGCGCTGCTGGCCGGGAGTCTGGCTTGGCTCGCTGACAGTCAATCTGTGGCATACTCTGGACGGGGCCCCGGGCCATCTTCCGTTCGGGCTTGCGCTTGGCATGGGGGCGATACTGGGCCTGGGCGCCAGCGTGCAGGCTACGGTGGGCGCGGCAAGCGTGCGGCGGCATTTTTCCGCCGGGGTCGAACTGACCGATGTGCGGCGCACGGCCACTTTCCTTACACTCGTGGTGTTCGGGCCCTGCATGATCGCGGCGAGTGCGGGTGTTTCGGCATTGGCGCTGGCTGGCCGCGTCGATCCGGGACTGGCGCTTCGCAACTGGGGCACATGGTACCTTGGCGACGTGCTCGGCGTTGTCGTTGTGCTGCCGACGCTGCTGTTCTCGCCGGGTTCGCCGGTGCCGCTGCGCTGGCGGGGGCGGCCGATGCGGGGGGTGACCGCCACGGTGGCGATATGCCTGGCGCTTTCCATCGGCGTGACGTTCGCCTTGTGGAAGCACAGCGCCGAGCAGCAATTCTCGCGCGCGCACGCCAGTTTCTTCGCGCTGACCACAGAGACCGAACGCGCGCTGGACCGCCGCTTCGAAATCTATTCGCAGGCGCTTGACGGTGCCGCCGGGGTGCTTGCGGTCAACCCGGCGATGAGCGAGCAGGGCTGGTCCGACTATGTCGCCGCCACCGGGATCAAGCGCCATCTGCCCGGAATGCGCGGTATCGGCACGGTCGAGGCGGCCGCGTCGGGCGATATCGCGCGCCTTGTCGCCAATTCCGCACGGGGCGGCATGTCCCCGCCGAACATTCGCCTCGGTCCGGGCCGCTCCGAGCATTTCATCGTCACGCTGGTCGCCCCGATGGAACACAACCGCATGATCTACGGGCTTGATCTCGGTTTCGAACAGCACCGGCGCGAGGGGTTGGAACAGGCGCGGCGAAGCGGCCGCCTGACGATGACCGCACCGATCGCGCTGCTGCCGCACCGTCCGCCGCAGCCGGGCTTTCTGCTGATCCTGCCGCTCGGCAATGCGGCGCATGGTCATGACGGCGAGAAGAACGGCTTCCGTTGGGTCTATGCGCCGATCGGGCTCGATGACATCGTCGCGGGGCTCACCTCGCGGCAGGGGCAGGACTTCGCGCTGGAAGTGTTCGATGGCGATCATGCCGATCCCGCGCATCGCCTCTATGCGGTTGGCACCGAACAGATAAGCGGCACGCCGCTGTTCGTCAGGACCGAGAATGTCGATGTGTTCGGGCGCCGCTGGACACTGCAATGGTCCAGCCTGCCGCCGTTCGAGGATCGCACGCTGTCGAACGAGCCGCTCAGCGTGCTGCTGGGCGGCGGGTTGGTCACGGTATTGCTGGGCATGCTGCTCGGCCATTTCGTGCGGCGCGAGGGGACGATCTCGCGCGAGGTGGAGCGCGCCACCGGCGAAGTTGCCCGCGTGGCCGAACAGCGGCGGCTGGCGGTTGAGGAACTGAACGAGAGCAACCGCCTGCTGATGCTGGCCGAAGCGACGGTCCATGCCGGCCACTGGCGGCTCGATTTCATCTCGGGCACGCTCATGTGGTCGGACGAACTGTACCATATTCACGGGGTGGAGAAGGGCAGCGTCGTGCCCACGCCAGCGGAAGTGCTGACATTCTACTATCCCGATGACCAGCCCATCGTTTCCGCCGCGATTGTCGCCGCGCGCGAGCATGGCACCCCGTGCCGTTTCGCCGCGCGGCTCTACCGCGCCGACGGGGCGCTGCGTCATGTCGAGGTGGTGGCCAACGTCGAGCTTGACGAGCGGGGCCGTCCGGCGGGGCTGTTCGGCGTGCTGGCGGACCGCACAGAAGAGGCCGAACTGCGCAACGAACTGCTGCGCACCCGAGACGAGGCCTGTGCCGCCGCCGATGCGAAAAGCGCGTTCCTTGCCAACATGAGCCACGACATCCGCACGCCGATGAACGCCGTGCTGGGTTTCGCCGAACTGCTTCACCGCGCCGAACTGCCGCCCGAACAGCACCATCAGGTCGAGGTCATCCTCGATTCCGGGCGCAACATGATGAGCCTTCTCAACGACATCCTCGATCTTTCGAAGATCGATGCGGGGCGGCTCGAACTGGTCGAGCGCAATTTCGATGTGCGTTATCTGCTGGCCGGGTCGATTGCACTGTTCCGGCAGGCCGCCGCGGACAAGCAGATTACGCTCGATCTCGCGCTCGATCCGGCAGTGCCGCAGTGGATCCGGGGGGACAAGCTGCGCCTGCGCCAGATCCTCGACAACCTGATGAGCAATGCGATCAAGTTCACCGAGAGCGGCAAAGTCACGCTGGCTGCGCGGGTCGAGCGTGAGAGCGGTGCGCGGCGGCTGGTTGTGGCCGTCAGCGACACCGGCATCGGCATCGCCTCGGACCGCCAGCAGCGCATCTTCGACGGGTTCACGCAGGCCGATCCCACCATCCACGAACGCTTCGGCGGTACCGGCCTTGGCCTCGCGATCTGCGCGCGGCTGGCGGCGCTGATGGGGGGCACTGTCACGGTCGAAAGCCTGCCGGGCGAGGGTTCGACATTCGGCCTGCGCCTGCCGCTGCAACTGGCGCTCGACGCGAACGAGGGCGGGCCGGGTGAGGGCGGGGATGAGCCGCTGGAACTGGCCGGCCGGGTGCTGGTGGCCGAGGACAATCAGGTCAACCGCATGGTCGCCGGGGCCATGCTCGACCGGCTCGGTGTGCCATACGAGTTCGCGGAAGACGGCGAGGAAGCCGTCAACCGGGTGATGGCGGCGCGCGCTGCGAACGAGCCTTATGCGCTGGTCTTCATGGATATCCAGATGCCGCGCATGGGCGGGCACGATGCCACGCGGACATTGCGCGAGGCGGGTGTGAGTGCAAGCGAACTGCCCATCGTCGGGCTGTCCGCCAATGCCTTCCCAGAGGATACCGTGGCCGCGCTCGACGCCGGGATGCAGGCGCATCTCACCAAGCCGCTGCGGCTTGAGGCGCTGGCCGCCATGCTGCGTGAGTTCGCGGGCGAGGTGCTGCGCCGCACGCATTGATGAACCCCGGTCATGGCTGCGTGCCGACTGATCGCGCTAATCGTTCGCGAAGTTTTGCCCTAGTTTGCCGCTCGCTCCTCAAGTCCCCCCAAAGAGGAGCACGATGTGAAAGGAATTCGCATGAAGACGCGCAAACTCGGCAGCACCGGACCGGAAGTCTCCGCCATCGGTTTCGGCTGCATGGGCCTCGATTTCGGTTATGGGACCAAGGTGGCGAAGGCGGACGGCGTGGCGCTGATCCGCGCGGCTGTCGATCACGGTGTCACGTTCTTCGACACCGCCGAAGTCTACGGCCCCTACACCAATGAGGAAATGGTCGGCGAGGCGCTACGCCCGGTGCGCGACCGGGTGGTGATCGCGACCAAGTTCGGCTTCAACATCGTCGATGGCGAGATGCAGGGCATGAACAGCCGTCCGGAGCAGATCAGGACGGTTGCCGATGCCTCGCTGAAGCGGCTCGGGATCGACGTGATCGACGTGTTCTACCAGCACCGCGTCGATCCGAATGTGCCGATCGAGGATGTGGCGGGCACGGTGAAGGACCTGATCGCGGCGGGCAAGGTGCGCCACTTCGGCATGTCCGAACCGGCCGCCGCCACGGTGCGCCGCGCCCATGCGGTGCAGCCGGTGGCGATGCTCCAGAACGAATATTCGATGTGGACGCGCGGGCCGGAGACCAACGGCATCATCGACACGTGCGAGGAACTCGGCATCGGCCTCGTGCCCTATTCGCCGCTGGGCAAGGGCTTCCTGACCGGGGCGATGAATGCCTCCACCGAACTGGCCGCCGGTGATTTCCGCGCCCGCCTGCCGCGCTTCACGGCCGAGGCGATGGAGAAGAACCAGGCGCTGGTCGACCTGCTACGCCGCGTGGCCGATGCCAAGGGTGCGACCCCGGCGCAGATCGCGCTGGCGTGGTTGCTCTCGCGCAAGCCCTGGATCGTGCCGATCCCCGGGACGACCAAGTTGCACCGGCTGGAGGAGAACATCGCCGCTGCCGATGTCGAGCTCTCGGCCGCCGAACTGGCCGAGCTTCAGGCAGCCGCCGATGCCATCGCCATCGAGGGCGATCGCTATCCGCCCGAACTGATGGCGACGATCGGGGGCTGATGAACGGGTCCGGCGCTGCCCGATCGGCGGCGCCGGACATTCACCCGCCGCGATAACGCAGCGCGTCCACCAGCAGGCGGAAGGCGGCGGAAGACTGGCGACGGCTGGGGTAGTACAGGTGATATCCGGGGAAGGGCTGGCACCAGTCCTCCAGCAGCGGAACGAGCGCGCCTGATTCCACATAGGGGCGCGAGAACGATTCCATCATGATTGCGATCCCGCTGCCGTCCAGCGCCGCTTTCAGGATCATCGGCATCGAATTGAACGTCAATTGCCCATCGACGCGGACGTTCAGGGCGCGGCCATCGCGTTCGAATTCCCAGGCATAGAGATTGCCGCGCGTGCGGAAGCGCAAGTTGATGCACTGGTGGCCGGCAAGATCGTGCGGCGTCACGGGTCTGCCGTGGCGCGCGAGATATTCGGGCGAGGCAACCGGCACCAGCCGCATCTCCGGCCCGATGCAGACCGCGATCATGTCGCGCGCGACCGACTCGCCCAGACGGATACCCGCATCGAAACGGTCGGCGACGATGTCGGACAGGCCGGAATCGACGCTGACTTCCACGTTGATCTCGGGATAGCGCTCAAGGAACGGCTTGAGCGAGGGCCAGAGCAGTTCGTGGGCGGCGTGTTCGGTGGTCGTCAGACGGATCGTGCCGGCCGGACGCTCGCGCAGTTCCCCGATGGTGGTCAGGCTCTGGTCGATCTCCTGAAAGGCCGGGCGCAGGCTGGCGAGCAGCCGCTCGCCCGCCTCGGTGGGCGCGACGCTGCGCGTGGTGCGGGCCAGCAGGCGAACGCCGAGTCGCGCTTCCAGCCGGCGGATCGTATGGCTCAGCGCCGATTGCGAGGAACTCAGCTTGGCGGCCGCGCGGGTAAAACTGCCCTCGTCGGCGACGGCGATGAAGGCGATGAGGTCGGCCATGTGCTCACGTTGCATTCATGAGCCTCTATCATGACTGCATTGCGATTTCCTCCGGTTTTCGTGAGCGTTCGCTGTCCCTATATGAGGGTATGCTGCATTGCGGCATCCGATTCCCCGAAAATACCCTTTCCCAGGCACTCTTCCTCCAAGGATCTCCCCAGACATGAAGACCATCGGCTATGCCGCCCAGTCTCCCGAGACTCCGCTTGCCCCCTACGAGTTCGAGCGCCGCGACCTGCGTCCGGACGATGTCGCCATCGAGATCCTCTACTGCGGTGTCTGCCATTCGGACCTGCATACCGCCCGCAACGACTGGGGAGGCGCGCGGTACCCGATCGTTCCGGGCCACGAGATCGTCGGCCGCGTGACGGCGGTCGGCCCCGAAGTGACGCGCCACGCGGTGGGCGATACGGTCGCCGTCGGTTGCCTTGTCGACAGCTGCGGCCACTGCGACCAGTGCGAGCGCGACCTTGAAAACTATTGCCGCAACGGCTGGACCGGCACCTACAACGGTCTCGACAAGGTGACCGGCGAAGTGACGCAGGGCGGTTATGCGCGCGCCATCGTCGTGCGCGAGGAATTCGTCCTCACCATGCCCGAGGGTCTCGACGTCTCCAAGGCGGCCCCGCTGCTCTGCGCGGGCATCACCACCTATTCGCCGCTGCGCGAATGGAACGTGGGCGAAGGCAGCCGCGTCGGCGTGATCGGCCTTGGCGGTCTTGGCCACATGGCGGTCAAGCTCGCCGCCGCGATGGGCGCGGACGTCACCGTGTTCAGCCGCACGCCGGGCAAGGAGCAGGATGCGCTGGATCTGGGCGCCAAGCGCGTGCTGATCTCCAGCGATGTCGAGGCGATGAAGGCGGCTGCCAACAGCTTCGACGTCATAATCGATACCGTGCCGGTGAAGCACGATCTCAATCCCTACCTGCCGCTGGTGGATATAGACGGCAGCCTGGTGCTGGTCGGCCAGATCGGCCCGGTGGACGAGCCGATCACCACGCCGCTGATCTTCGGCCGCCGCCGTATTGCCGGTTCGCTGATCGGCGGCATCGCCGAAACGCAGGAAATGCTCGACTTCTGCGCCGAGAAGAACATCCTTCCCGAAGTAGAGATGATCCGCATGGACGAGATCAACCACGCCTTCGAACGCATGGAACGGTCCGAGGTGCACTATCGCTTCGTGATCGACATGAGCACGCTCTAAGTCTCATCCAAATCATGGACCATGAATGGCCGGCGCATCTTGCGCCGGCCATTTTCGTTGGGGCGGCTGATACACGTTGCAACAATTTATCTGCGGCCTTTCACCTTGACCTGAAAGGCAAAACAAGGACATCCTCGCGCTCCCCCAAGGGCTGTGGAGTCCCTCGAACTTGCGAGCTGCAATCGTCCGACGTCTTCCGCTCCCGCTTGCCTTTTGTCTGCTCTCCGCATGCACGGTCGGGCCGAACTACGCTCCCAAGAGTGCGGCCGAACTCGGCGTGCCTGACCAATGGTCGGTCACCGCGCCGCCGGCTGCTGCGGACCTGACGCACTGGTGGCAGACATTCGACGATCCCGTGCTGACCCAACTGATCGATCAGGCGGCCGCCGCCAATCTCGATCTGGCGCAGGCACTGGCGCGGCTGCGGCAGGCGCGGGAATCGCTGGTCATCAGCCGCTCCGCGCTGCTCCCCTCGGTCTCGGCGTCGGGCAGCATCAACCGCACCGAACCGCTCAAGGGCGGCGGTACCACGCTCACCCAGCCGGACGGCACCGTGGTCGTTGCCGGCAGCGGCGGCAGCACCAGTTTTTCGCTGGGCGCGGATGCCAGCTATCAGCTTGACGTGTTCGGCGGAAACCGCCGCGCGGTGGAAGCCAGCAAGGCGCAGTTCGAAGGCTCCGGCTTCGATTATGCGACCACGCTGCTCTCGGTGGAGAGCGAAGTGGCGCGCAACTATGTGCTGGCGCGCGGCTATCAGGCGCAGCTGGACAATGCCCAGGCCAGTCTGGCCATTCAGGACGACAACCTGAGCATCGCCCACTGGCGGGTGATGGCCGGGCTGGTATCCTCGCTCGACGAGCAGCAGGCCCGCGGCAGCCGCGCGCAGGCGGCGGCGGCAATCCCGCAGATCGAGCAACAATATGCGGCAGCGGTGGCCCGGATCGGCGTGCTCACCGGGCAGGCGCCGGGTGCGCTGCGCCCGCTGATGGAGGCGCCGAAACCCATTCCCGTGGGCCCGCGCGAGCTCGGCGCAGGCATCCCCGCGAACGTGCTGCGCCAGCGGCCGGACGTACGCTCGGCCGAACGCAATCTGGCGGCGGCGACGGCCGAGATCGGCGTGGCGAAGGCGCAGCTTTACCCGCAGTTCAACATCTCGGCCAGCATCGACACCAATGCGGCCAGCTTCGGCGGCCTGTTCGAGACGATCACCGGCGGCCTGTTCGGCGGGATCAGCCAGGCGATCTTCAACGGTGGCCGCCTCAATGCGCAAGTCCGCTCCAGCCGCGCGGCGGCGGACGGTGCCTTTGCGGCCTACAAGTCCTCGGTCCTGACCGCGATGGAGGATGTCGAGAACGCCGTGGTCGCGCTGCAGACGGCCGAAGCGCGGGAAAAGGAATTCGCGATCGCGCTCGACGCCTCGAACAATTCGGCGCTCCTGGCGCGGATGCAGTACCGCTCCGGCCTAACCGACTTCACGACGCTGAACACGCAGGAAATCGCGCTCGTTTCCGCGCGGAACGGGTTGGTCCAGGCCCATGCCGACCGCGCGACTGCGATGATCGCCCTCTACAACGCGCTCGGCGGCGGCTGGGACCCCGGCGCCGATTACACCGCGCTCGCCACGAAGCCACAGGGAACCGACTGAGCATGGCCGACGAAACCCTCGACGAATTCCTCGGTGCCGACAAGCGCCCGCTGTGGCAGCGCAAGTGGGTGCCGTGGACGGCGCTGGCGCTTGTCGTGGCTCTGGCGTTGCTGCTCTCGCAGTGCTTCGGCGGCGCGGAGAAAGTGAACTACGCCACGACCAAGGCCGAGAAAGGCCACCTCGTCACCACGGTGGCCGCCACCGGCAGGCTGGCACCGACCAATCAGGTGACGGTCGGTTCGCAGCTTTCGGGGCTCGTGGTCAAGGTGCTGGTCGACGTCAACGATCGGGTCGAGCGCGGGCAAGTGCTTGCCGAGATCGATCCCGAACAGATCGAGGACCAGATCCGCCAGTACACGGCGCAAGTGAATGCCAATCAGGCGCAAGTCGCGCAGGCAAGGGCGACGCTGGCGGAATCGCAGGCGCAGCTTGCTCGTCTTGAGGAAGTCTCACGGCTGTCGGGCGGCAAGGTGCCTTCCGGAACCGAGCTGCAGGCGGGCCGTGCTGATGTCCAACGCGCACGGGCTGTCCTGAAGACCGCCGAAGCCAATGTGGAGGCGGCCAAGGCGACCTTGGCGCAGAGCCAGACGCAGCGCTCCCGCGCGCTGATCGTCTCTCCGGTCTCGGGCGTGGTCCTCGCGCGTGAAGTCGATCCCGGCCAGACCGTGGCTTCCTCGTTCAACACGCCAACGCTGTTCGTGATTGCCGAGGATCTCAGCAAGATGAAGCTGGAAGTCGCCATCGACGAGGCGGACGTGGGCACCGTGAAGCAAGGGCAGGCGGCGAACTTCACGGTCGACGCTTTCCCGGGCGAGACTTTCCCCGCGAAGATCATCCGCGTGGAGATCGGCTCCAACCAGACGGTGTCCTCGGCCACTTCGTCCAGCACGTCCTCGACCACCAGCACCACCGGTCAGGTGGTTTCCTATGCGGCCGACCTGTCTGTGGCCAATGAAGACTTCCGCCTGCGCCCGGGCATGACCGCGACGGCGGAGATCGTGACCTCGGACAAGAACGGCGTGCTGCTGATCCCCAATGCCGCACTCTCGTTCACGCCCGAAACCAGCGGCAGCGCGAAGAAATCGGGCGGCGGCGTCACTTCGGCGATCGGCTTCCGTCCGCCGCGCCGGGGCCAGCCGGCGGCCAAGAGCGCCACGGTGGAACGCGGATCGCGCCGGACGATCTATATTCTGGGCGCAGACGGCAAGCCGCAGGCCATCGGGGTCGTCACCGGCTCCAGCAACGGCCAGCAGACCGAAGTGGTGGGCGGCGAACTCAAGCCCGGCATGCAGGTCATCACCGGCCAGCTCGCCTCGAACGGAAGCTGAGGGCAGGGCCGTGGCCGAAACCGGCTCCGACGCCGTACCCCTCATCGCCCTGCGCGGGATCACCAAGGTCTTCGGCGAGGGAGAGACCGCGTTCCGCGCGCTCAAGGGCGTGGACCTCGACATCATGGCGGGTGATTTCGTCGCGGTCATGGGCCCCTCGGGTTCCGGCAAGTCGACGATGATGAACATCCTCGGCTGCCTCGACGTGGCGAGCGGCGGGGAATACCTGTTCCAAGGCCACCACGTCGAAACGCTCGACCGCGATCAGCGCGCGCTGCTGCGGCGCAAGTACCTTGGCTTCGTGTTCCAGGGCTTCAACCTGCTGGCGCGCACGTCGGCGTTGGAGAACGTGGAACTGCCGCTGCTTTATCGCGGCGATGCCAAGCATGAACGGCGCAAGGCGGCGATGAATGCGCTTGAGCGCGTGGGCCTTGCCGAATGGGCGCACCACACGCCGGGCGAGCTTTCCGGCGGCCAGCAGCAACGCGTGGCGATTGCGCGCGCCATCGTCACCAATCCCGAAGTGCTGCTGGCGGACGAGCCCACCGGCAATCTCGACAGCCAGCGCTCGATCGAGATCATGGAGTTTCTCTCCACGCTCAACCGCGATTCCGGAATTACTGTGCTGATGGTCACGCACGAGCCTGACATGGCCGAATTCGCGCGGCGGATCGTCCATTTCAAAGACGGGCTGATCGACCGGATCGAGCAGGGCAACGCCCGTCAGGCCGCGCCGAATGCGTCCGATTCCGGAGTTACCGGCTGATGCTGAGCACGATCCTCCTTCTCGCGCTGCGCTCGATCCGCCGTCACGTGTTGCGCTCGCTGTTGACGATGCTTGGCATTGTCATCGGCGTTGGCGCGGTGGTGTCGATGGTAACGCTGGGCCGGGCGACCACCGTGGCAGTGACGCAGCAGATTGCGGCACTGGGCACCAATATCCTGCAAGTCCGTCCGGGGCAGGGCTTCGGTCGCGGCGGCGGCGGCACCACGCCGCGTGATTTCGACCCATCCGATATCGTCGCAATCCGTCAGCAAGTGGGCGGGGTGACCGCTGTGGCCCCGTCGGTCTCGTCCAGCGCGACCGCGATTTTCGAGGGCGCCAACTGGTCCACCACGATCAACGGCACGACGTCGGACTACTTCAAGATCCAGCCCTGGCCGCTACAGGAAGGGCGCCTGTTTTCCGAGGATGAGGAAAGTGCGGGCAAGGCGGTCTGCATCATCGGTTCCACCGTTTCGCGCAACCTGTTCGGCAATGCCAATCCCGTTGGAAAGCGCTTCCGTCTGGGGCAGGTGAGCTGCGACGTGATCGCCCTGCTTACCACCAAGGGGCAGGCCGGGTTCGGCGGCGACCAGGACGATACCGTCATCATGCCGCTCAAGACCGTGCAGCGGCGGTTCCTGGGCACCACCACGATCCGCACCATTCTTGTGGGCATCGACGGCAACTATTCGAGCGAGCAGGTCCAGTCCACGCTGACCAACCTGCTGCGCGAACGGCGGCGGATCACCGCCGGCAAGGAAGATGACTTCAACATCTTCGACACCAAGCAGATATCGGACACGCTGACCCAGACGACCACGATGCTGACGCGGATCGTTGCCGCCGTGGCGGCGATCAGCCTTGTCGTCGGCGGGATCGGTATCATGAACATCATGCTCGTCTCGGTGACCGAGCGCACGCGTGAGATCGGTATCCGCCTCGCCATCGGCGCCGTGGCGAGCGAGGTGCTGATGCAGTTCCTGGTGGAAGCCATCGTGCTGTCATGCCTGGGCGGACTGATCGGGCTGATCCTCGCACAAATCGTGGTCGCCGCGGCGGTGCCGCTGATGGGCGTGCCGTGGATCTTCGAGCCCGGCGTCAATCTCGGTGCTTTCGCGGTTTCTGCGATTATCGGTGTGGTCTTCGGCTATTTTCCGGCGCGGCGGGCAGCCAGTCTCAACCCCATCGACGCCCTGAGACACGAGTAAGAGTCACCGAAAGGAGGCGGCATATGCGCGGACTGATCGTGGGCATGGCGAACGACCAGTCGCTCGCTTGGGGCTGCGCGGTGGGCTTGCGGGCCGGGGGTGCCGAACTGGCCATCACCTATCAGAACGACAAGGCGCGCCGTTTCGTGGAGCCGCTGGCACAGGAACTGGAAGCCCCGATCTTCGCGCCGCTGGACGTGACCGACCCGGCCCAAGTCGAGGCACTGTTCGCAGAAATTGCGGAGCGTTGGGGCAGTCTCGATTTCCTGCTCCATTCGATTGCCTTCGCGCCGAAGGAGGACCTTCACGGCCGCGTGGTCGACAGCTCGGTGGAAGGGTTCTGCCTGGCAATGGACGTCTCCTGCCACTCATTGATCCGCCTCGCCCGCCATGCCGAGCCGCTGATGAACGAGGGCGGAGCGATCCTGACGATGAGTTTCTACGGCTCCGAAAAGGTCGTGCCCAGCTACGGGATCATGGGCCCGGTCAAGGCCGCGCTGGAGGCGAGTGTGCGCTATCTGGCCGGGGAGCTTGGGCCGTCCGGAATTCGCGTGAATGCTCTCTCGACCGGGCCGGTGCGCACGCGCGCGGCTTCCGGCCTTTCGCACCTCGACGCGCTGATCCGCCTCGCCTCGGAGAAGGCGCCGCTGCACCAGTTGGTGACGATCGAGCAGATCGGCCACATGGCGGCGTTCCTGCTGGGCCCCAAGGCGCGCTTCGTGACCGGGCAGACCGTCTATGTCGACAGCGGCTACAACGCGGTGAGCGGATGAGCGGGGCAGCCGATGCATGAGGCGTGACCTCGTCGCCGGCTTCGATTAGGTTTCCGGATCCCGGAGCGATTTCAGCAGGGAGTTTGGCGATGTCGATGGGTGCGATCTTGGTGGCGACGGACCTCAGTGCCCGAAGCGACCGTGCGATTGACCGGGCATTCGAACTGGGGCGCGACCTCGGCGCGGCGGTGAAAGTGGTCCATGTCGTCAAGCCGGAGGGCCACACCGGACTGCTGGAAGAACTGGTCGAAAGCCGCGTGCGCGAGACTCTGCCGGAACTGGGCGAGAGCGCCGAAATCCTGCTGCCGGAAGGCTCGCCGCCGGGCACCATCGCGCGGGTCGCCGGGGAACAGGGCGCGGCGCTGATCGTGGCCGGAGTGGCGCGGTTCAACCAGATTTCGGACTATTTCCTCGGCACGGCGGTCGATTACCTTGTCCGCCATGCCGAAGTGCCGGTGCTGGTGGTCAAGCAGCGCCAGCGGGGGCTCTATCGCCGCCTGCTTGTGCCCAGCGACTTTTCGGTAGCATCCAAGGCAGCGGTTCTCGCAGCGGCCCGCCTGTTTCCCGACGCAGCGATCCGGGTGGTGCACGTGTTCCACGTCGGTTTCGAGGGGTGGGGCGTGGCCGATCACGTGATGGAGGAAACGCTGGCCCGCGCCGAGGGAGACATGGCCGAATTCCTCGCCTCGTCGGACTTTGCGGACCTTAATCCCGGTCGGATCGAGGGCGTTCTGGCAGGCGGCGAGCCGGAGGTTGCATTGGGTAAGGCGATCGAGGCCTATCAGCCGGACCTTGTTGTGCTGGGGACGCAGGGCGGCGGCGTTCTGCGCCGACTGGCAGTGGGCAGCCGTGCCTCGTCGCTGCTTTCCTGGGTCCGTCCCGATACCCTGATGGTGCGGCTTACCGAGCAGACCGAAAACCCATAGCCGCCTGTGACCCTGTGAAAACACACAGTATCCATTGACGATCGAAGCATCCGGGCGCAGTCTGCATTGCACGTGTTCTACTAAAAGTTCGATGTTCTGGTGTGTCAGCACTTTCGGTACGTTCAGGATGGTCTTGAGCGGCTGGAAGAGGTCAGGAGATGGACATGGGGTGGATTATCGCATTGATCGTGGGCGGTGTCGCCGGTTGGCTCGCCAGTCTCGTCATGAACCGCGACGCATCGATGGGTATTGTCTGGAACATCGTTGTCGGCTGCGTCGGCTCGGTGATCGGCAATTTCATCGCCAACCGCTTCGGAATTGCCGGATCGGTCAAGGAATTCTCCATCGTAGGCCTGATCGTGGCGTTTTTCGGCGCGGTGATCCTGCTTGCCATCGTCAATTTCATCCAGCGCGGCACAGTCCGCTGAAATCCTGCTGAAGGCAGTACCGGCGGAACGCAAAACGGAGCGGCCGTTCGACGTGGAGTTGCAGAGGACCTGATGAAGGCAGGAACAAGGCTGGCGCTGGGCGCGTCATGTGTGCTTGGCGTAATGTGCTGGACGAACCCTGGCTTCGCGCAAGGCGCCAAGGCAACGTCTCCACCCGAATTCGCGCGGCGGATCGAAAATCTCAAGCCCGGCGAATGGGTCTGGGCGCCGACCGTGGCGCCCTCGGGGCCGGTCCTGGTCTATGTCGATCTCTCGAAGCAGATCGCGCTGGTCTATCGCAACGGCGTGCGCATCGCAGCGGCCACGGTATCCAGCGGCAAGGACGGTTATGCCACGCCGACTGGTGTCTTCACCATCCTTCAGAAGGATGCGAAGCACCGTTCCAGCACGTACAACAACGCGCCGATGCCCTATCAGCAGCGGCTGACGTGGGATGGTGTCGCGCTTCATGCAGGCGGCTTGCCCGGCTATCCCGAGAGCCACGGCTGCGTTCACTTGCCCTATGAGTTCGCGCGCGAACTGTTCTCCATCACCAAGCTGGGCGTCACGGTCGTTGTCCAAGGCGATGCCGCCACGCATATGCGTACCAGCGACAACAGCCTGCTCACCCCGTTCAACAATCGCGGCGAGGCGGTCGAGCATCAACCTCTGGCAGGCGGCGAGCAGTATCGCTGGAAGCCCGAACTGGAGCGCGAGGGGCCGCTCTCGATCATCGTTTCCAAGCTCGACCAGCGCGTGGTCGTGCTGCGCAACGGGACCGAGATCGGCCGCAGCATTGCCGAAGTGAATGATGATGATCCCGGCAGCCATGTGATTACGCTCGTGACGCAGGGCGGGAAGCCGCAATGGGTTTTCGTCGGGCTTCCCGGCCACAGCGATGACGAAGGGCGCGCGGTCGATGAGGCCGTGCTCAACCGTCTGCGCTTGCCACGCGGCTTCTATGAAAAGGTGAAGGCTGCGCTCACGCCCGGCGCGACCATCCTGATTACCGATTCGCGCGTGGGTGCCGAGCCGCTGGAACACCTCACGGTGATCGACGCGGTCAGGCCCGCGCCTTGATTCAGGCCGCCATCGCCGGGCGTCCGGCCCGGGATTTGGGCCTCAAATCGGATATCCGGATCGGGTCGTCCCACCCGCTGCACATATCGTCGATGACAGGCGACAGCGGCCGCGCGGTTTGTCAGGTAAATACCTGTCTCCCTTCGAATTCGTCATGGCTTCTGGAGAACTCGCGTGAAGATCGCCGTTTTCAGCACGAGACCCTACGACCGTGAATTCCTGGAGCAGGCAAACGAGGCCACCGGAGGGCGGCATGCCTTCTCGTGGTACGAGTCCCGGCTCAATGTGACGACCGCCGATCTGGCGCGCGGACACGACTGCATCTGTGCTTTCGTTAACGACCATCTCGGCCGGGCCGAGTTGGACATTCTGGCCGGACAGGGCACCCGCCTGATCGCGCTGCGCAGCGCCGGTTTCAACAATGTCGATCTGGACGCAGCGCGCGATCTGAACATCGAAATTGGCCGCGTGCCCGCCTATTCGCCCGACGCCATTGCCGAACATGCGGTGGCGCTGATCCTCACGCTCAACCGCAAGATCCACAAGGCCTACGCCCGCGTGCGGGAAGGCAACTTCGCGCTGGAAGGCCTGCTGGGCTTCGACCTCAAGGGCAAGGTCGCCGGGGTGATCGGTACCGGCAAGATCGGCATCAACGTCGCCCGGATCCTCAAGGGCTTCGGCTGCGAGGTGGTGGCGAGCGATCCGTTCGAGACAGCGGAACTGACAGCCATCGGTGGCCGCTATGTGCCGCGCGATGAACTCTTCGCGATGTGCGACATCATCACGCTCCATTGCCCGCTCACACCGGATACGCACCATCTGATCGGCCGTGCGGCGATTGGGGCGATGAGGGACGGCGTCATGCTGATCAACACCAGCCGCGGCGCGGTGATGGATGCGCGCGCGGTAATCCACGGGCTCAAGAGCGGGCGGATCGGTTACGTCGGGCTCGACGTCTACGAGGAGGAGGAAGACCTGTTCTTCGAGGACCTGTCCGAACAGGTGATCCGCGACGATGTCTTCGTGCGGTTGATGACCTTCCCCAACGTGCTCATTACCGGGCATCAAGGGTTCTTCACGCGGGAGGCGATGACAGCCATCGCCGGCACCACCATCGCCAATATCAGCGCGTTCGAGGACACGGGCGTGCCGCTTCATCCGGTCCAGGTCGAACGCCGGGGCTGACCCGTGGCAGGATTCGCGATCCTTCCGATCCTCCTCCTGGTGCTGTTGATGACTGTGCTGCGTTGGTCGGCGGCCGTGGCGGGGACCGTGGCAGCGGTCGCGGCGGCAACCGTGGCGGTCGTGGTTTTCCAGTTCGGCGAAACTCCGGCGGATCTTGCAGGCCCCATTCTGGAGGCGGCCTTCACGGCTGCGACGATCCTGTGGATCATCTTTCCCGCGCTCTCGATCCACGAGTACCAGACCCACACCGGCGCCACGGGCGTGATCGGCAATTGGCTGTCCTCGATCTCCGATAGTCCGGCGGCGACGGCGCTGTTGCTGGGCTGGTTTTTCGCGCTGTTCCTCGAAGGTGCCTCGGGTTTCGGTACGCCGGTTGCCATCCTGGCGCCCATGCTGGTGGCGCTGGGGGTTTCGCCTTCGCGCGCGGTATTGACGGCGCTGCTGGGCCATGTCGTTGCGGTGTCGTTCGGAGCCGTAGGCGCGCCGATGGTGCCGCTGCTGGAGGCCGGTCTGCTCGACGAGCGGCGACTGGCTCTGGAGATCTTGCTGCTCCACGCCTGCCTCGGCTGGGTCATGACCTTGCTGGTCGTGCGCTACGCGGCGGTCGGGCCGGCGATAGCAGGAGCGGCCGGAGGTAATGACGCCACGCCGATGGCGCGGCGTTTCGCTCTCGTCGCTGCCGTGTGCTTCTTCGGCGCGGCGGCAGTGGTCGCCATGCTGTCGGGAGCGGAACTGCCGGCGCTGGGTGGCGCATTGCTGGGCGGTGCGCTGTTCGTCGCGTGGCTGCGGCGGGGGCCTTCCGCTTCCAGCCGCTCAGGGCCGGGCGTCATGGCTGTGCTGATGGCGGGGCTGCCGTACATCGTGCTGGTGGTGCTGATCCTCGGCAGTCGCCTGATCGGTCCGCTGCGCACGGCGCTGCGGGCCGATCGTATCGAATGGACATACGGAACCGGCTTTGGCGACGTGATGCTGCCGTTCTATCATCCCGGCACGATGCTGATGGCGGCGTTTCTGGTGACGGCGGTGGTCCATCGCTCGTCGCCGCGACTGGTCGGCACCTCCATGGTCGCGGCGGCGCGGCGGCTGCCGCAAGTCGCCATCGCGCTGGTGGCGGTGCTGACACTGGCACGTTTCATGGTCCATGGCGGGCTGATCGATGCGCTGGCCGTGGGTGTGACCACGCTGTTCGGCCGACTTTGGCCGCTGGCGGTGCCGCTGGTGGGCGCGCTCGGCTCGTTCGTGACGGGATCGGGGACCGCTTCGAACATCATCTTTGCCAATTTCCAGGTCGCGGCCGCAGATGCCGTGCGCATGCCGCATGGGTTGGCGCTTGCAGGGCAGAGTGTGGGGTCCGCGATCGGCAACATCATCGCGCCGCACAATATCGTTGCAGGCACGGCGACGGTCGGCCTTGTTGGACGCGAGGGAGAAACACTTGCGAACACGGTTCCGATTTGCCTCGGCTACGTGGCCGCGGCGGGTGTGCTCGTACTGCTTTTGCAGACGGTGCTGCCCTGATCTGGGCGGTCCGGCTAGCCCGTCAATGCCGGCGTGCACAAAGCATTGCAGCGTCGGTGCCGTCATGATCTTCGTAGCGCACCAGTATCTCGCCAAAACCCTTTTCGTGAAACAGGCGAAGAACGGCATCCAATGGATACTCGTTCATCTGCATTACAGGCGTGTCGGCTGCCCTGCCGCCGAGCAGGTTCAGCACCGCCTGTCCACCAGGAACGATATGGCGAATATGATAGCCCAGTTTGTGCCAGAGGCTTTGATTGCGCTTCGTGGAGAGCTGGATGAGACATCCACCGCCGGGCCGCACGCGCTCAAGCAACTGGCTGAGAAGTACCATGCCGCGTGCGACCGGGATATGCTGAAACACGATGCAGCTATTCACGAAGTCGAACGTCCCCTCGACCCGCGAAAGCGTGTCGTCGGACAGGAGATAATCGATTTGCCGGCCTTCGCTGTTGCGACGGGCTTCTTCCAGCATGGCCGGCGCAATATCGAGCCCGACGACCGCGCCGAAGTGCTCGGACAGCGGAATGGTCAGCCGTCCAACGCCGCACCCGAAATCCAGCGCGCGTTCGCGCGGCAAGGCACCGAAATGCCGTTCGATCTGCGCAACCCAATGTGCCACGAATGCCTGTCCGCTCTCGAAGAAATGCTGCCGGTTTGCATCGATATTGCCGCTGCGAAAGCGGGCGTGGGTGAGAACCGCGTAATAAGGATCGCGCTCACCCCATAAGCGCCAATTGTGATCGCTGTCAGCCATTGCGAGGCTTTATCCATGTCTGCTCGGACCGCCAAAACGCATGTAAAGGCTTATCAACGTTTTGATACGGAATTTATCTTTCACAGGCGGCGATACCCATGGCACGTCCGGCGCCTGAAATTGACGGATATTGCAGGTTTTATAGTTTGGTGATTTGCGGTTCCTTGTCGGCTGGGTTCATTCGCTACCCATCTGGCTGAGATCCAGAAGGCGAGTGCTAAAAATCGTCCGGATTTTTCGATTTCGTTCCCAATTTAACTACGAGCGTAAATTATAATTTGGCGCATGATGCTCTAAAGGATGAGTTTTTCGAAACACCTTGACTTAAGGGGCAAGATTATCGTCTTATCCCTGTAATATTTGGCGGCAACAGCAAGCCAAGGGACGTTCGGCGTCCTGAAGGGGAGGAAACGCGACTACGGCATGCGCTTTTCCGAGTGCCATCGCTGAAACGATGGCGGGTTAACGCGACAGGATGCCGATTCCCTTTGTCTTTTCGCGGCGGGTCGCTACGAGCCCGCTCGCAAGTTCATTCGTTTCGCGGCAGTCGGGTTCCCGGCTGCCCGCAAGGGAGTGCGTTGCAAGGTCCTGAAGCGTCGGGGTTCTTGCAGCGCCGATTTTCCGCCTCCTGTGCCAAGTCACCACCGAGCGCGACAGGAGGCGGAAAACACCCCGGATGGACATCCCCGGCGGCAGGTCGTTTTGTGCGCGGGATGAGTCGAAACCGACTTTGTCATCCGCCCGTCGCGCGCGTCCGCCATGGTGCCTTCATCTAATCCTTCTCGATTGATGATCGGAATTATGCATGACCGATCAGTACAATACGGCCTTTGATCGCCTGTCGGATTCTGGCACTCTCCCGCCGTTGGCAGACGATTCCGGGAGCGACCCATGGCCAGGGGTCTCAGGATTTTCGACACGTCTTTCATGCGGGAGCCTGTTGTTGCGGCACCCCGTTTGCTGCGGCTGATCGTCAGGCCTTCACATACCGACCTCGTGACCTGAATCCCCGAAGCAGGGATCGACAAGGCCGGGAAGAGGATCAACAAGGAGAGAACCCATGGACGCGAAGACCAGTGGCTGCCCGATGCACGGCGAACCCGTGCGATCGCTCCTCGGACGCACCAACCGTGACTGGTGGCCGAACCAGCTCAGTCTGGACATTCTGCGGCAGGGCGGCGTCAGCCCCAGCCCGATGGACCCGGATTTCGACTATGCCACCGCCTTCAAGTCGCTCGACCTTGCTGCGGTCAAGGCTGACCTTACCGCGCTGATGACCGACAGCCAGCCGTGGTGGCCGGCGGACTATGGCCACTATGGTCCGTTCTTCATCCGCATGGCCTGGCACAGTGCCGGCACCTATCGCATCGGTGACGGTCGCGGCGGTGCCGGTGCGGGCGACCAGCGGTTCGCGCCGCTCAATTCCTGGCCTGACAACGCCAATCTCGACAAGGCGCGTCGCCTGCTCTGGCCGGTGAAGCAGAAGTATGGCGAGAAGCTCTCCTGGGCGGACCTGATGATCCTGGCCGGCAATGTGGCCTTCGAATCGATGGGTGCACCGGTGCTGGGCTTCGGCGGCGGCCGTGCCGACGTCTATGAGCCCGAAATTGCCGTTTACTGGGGCACCGAGGAGCAATGGGTCGGGCAGGGCGCCGAAACCCGCATCCAGCCCGAGAAGGAAATGGTTCTCGAAAATCCGCTCGCGGCCATCCAGATGGGCCTGATCTACGTCAATCCGGAAGGCCCGGGCGGTAATGCCGACCCGATCGGATCGGCGCGCGACGTGCGCGAGACGTTCGCCCGCATGGGCATGGACGATATCGAGACCGCCGCACTCACCGTGGGCGGCCATACTTTCGGCAAGTGTCACGGCGCGGGCGATGCCGCCAAGGTCGGCCTCGAACCGGAGGGCGCTGATATTGCGCAGCAAGGCCTCGGCTGGCTGAGCGGTCATGAGAGCGGATTCGGCGATCACACGATCACCTCCGGCCTCGAAGGTGCCTGGACGCCCACGCCCACTCAATGGGACATGAGCTTCCTGCACATGCTGCTCGATTATGAGTACGAACTGGTGCACAGCCCCGCCGGTGCGCAGCAATGGCAGCCAGTGAACCAGAAGCCCGAAGACATGGCGCCCGGTGCACACAGCCCGGACCGGCGCCTGCCGACGCTGATGACGACCGCAGACATGGCGTTCAAGGCGGACCCCGAATACCGCAAGATCCTCGAACGCTTCCGCGCCGAACCGGCATGGCTGGAGGATCAGTTCGCCAAGGCCTGGTTCAAGCTCTGCCACCGCGACATGGGCCCGAAGGCGCGCTACCTCGGCGCCGATGTGCCGGCGGAGGACTTCGTCTGGCAGGACCCGCTGCCCAAGGCGGACGGCGCACCGATCGGCGCGGCAGATGTTGCAGCGCTGAAGGACAAGATCCGTGCATCGGGCTTGTCGGTTGCCGAACTGGTCTCCACAGCATGGGCCTCGGCGGTGACCTACCGCAGTTCGGACCATCGCGGCGGTGCCAATGGCGCGCGCATCCGACTTGCTCCGCAGAAGGACTGGGAAGTCAACGAGCCTGCCAAGCTGGCCAAGGTCCTCAAGGTCTATGAGGACATCAAGGCCGGTGCCGGCAAGTCGGTCTCGATTGCCGACCTGATCGTGCTCGGCGGCGGCGTCGGGATCGAGAAGGCGGCGGCCGATGCCGGTACGCCGATCGAGGTTCCTTTCGTTCCCGGCCGCGTCGATGCCACGCAGGAACAGACCGACGTGCACGGTTTCGCGGTGCTGGAACCGCGCGTGGATGGATTCCGCAATTACATCCAGGTTCCCTACAACGTGCCGACCGAGGAACTGCTGGTGGACCGTGCGCAACTGCTGGGCCTCAGCGCTCCGCAGATGGCGGTGCTCGTCGGCGGCCTGCGTGTGCTGGGCGCCAACTTCGGCGGTTCGAAGGATGGCGTCTTCACGACCCGCGAAGGGCAGTTGACGAACGACTTCTTCGTCAATCTGCTCGATATGAAGACCGCCTGGAAGCAGGTTGACGACGAGGCGGATGAGACTTTCATCGGCACCGACCGCGTCAGCAACCAGCAGAAGTGGACGGCAACGCGCACCGATCTGGTGTTCGGCTCCAACTCGCAGCTTCGCGCAATCAGCGAAGTCTATGCCGCCGCCGACGCGGGCAAGAAGTTCGTGCGGGACTTCGTGGCCGCGTGGACGCAAGTGATGAACGCGGATCGTTTCGATCTCGCGTAAACTCGACGCGCAATGAAGAAAGGGGCGGGAGACTGCGGTCTGCCGCCCCTTTCTTGCGTTTCAGGGGTGCGCCGGCGCGCGATAAAAATCAGATATAAAGATATCTTTATATTTGCTTCCGGCCGAGCGAGCGGGTAGGGACGGCACCATCGCGGCGCCCTTCGCCATTCCGGTGCGGGGGCCGTAAAGGCAACACTTCCAGGAGTTCGCGCCCGTGGCCACGACCACCGCCCCCGACTACGCCATTACCGACATCTCGCTTGCCGATTTCGGCCGTACCGAGATCGCCATCGCTGAAACCGAAATGCCGGGCCTGATGGCGCTGCGCGAGGAATTCGGTGCGTCGCAGCCGCTCAAGGGCGCGCGCATCACCGGCTCGCTGCACATGACGATCCAGACCGCCGTGCTGATCGAGACGCTGGTCGCTCTCGGCGCCGACGTGCGCTGGGCCACCTGCAACATCTTCTCCACTCAGGATCACGCCGCTGCCGCCATCGCTGCCGCCGGTATCCCGGTCTACGCGATCAAGGGTGAATCGCTGGCCGATTACTGGGATTACGTGGGCAAGATCTTTGACTGGTCGACGGAAGAGAATCCCGACCAGACCGCCAACCTGATCCTCGACGATGGCGGCGATGCCACCATGTTCGCGCTCTGGGGCGCCCGCGTCGAAGCCGGTGAGCCGCTGTTCGAGCCTTCGAACGCCGAGGAAATCGAGTTCGTCCGCGCGCTAAACGCCTTCCTCAAGGCACGTCCGGGCTACCTGACCGCCTCGGTCAAGGCCATCAAGGGCGTTTCGGAAGAGACCACCACCGGCGTTCATCGCCTCTATCACCTCGCCAAGGACGGCAAGCTGCCGTTCCCCGCGATCAACGTGAACGATTCGGTCACCAAGTCGAAGTTCGACAACCTCTACGGTTGCAAGGAATCGCTGGTCGACGCGATCCGTCGCGCCACCGACGTGATGCTGGCCGGCAAGGTCGCCTGCGTTGCCGGCTTCGGCGACGTCGGCAAGGGTTCGGCCGCTTCGCTCCGCAACGGCGGCGCCCGCGTGATGGTCACCGAAATCGACCCGATCTGCGCGCTGCAGGCCGCCATGGAAGGCTATGAAGTCGTGACCATGGAAGACGCCGTGAAGCGTTGCGACATCTTCGTCACCGCCACCGGCAACGAAGCCGTCATCACCGGCGAGCACATGGAAGCCATGCGCGACAAGGCGATTGTCTGCAACATCGGCCACTTCGACAGCGAGATCCAGATCTCGGCGCTCGACAATTACGACTGGAAGGAAGTCAAGCCGGGCACCGACCTCGTCACCTTCCCGGACGGCAAGCAGATCATCGTGCTGGCCAAGGGCCGCCTGGTGAACCTGGGCTGCGCCACCGGCCACCCCAGCTTCGTGATGTCGTCCAGCTTCACCAACCAGACGCTCGCGCAGATCGAACTCTTCGCCAAGAACGACGAGTACGAGAACCGCGTCTACGTGCTGCCCAAGCACCTCGACGAGAAGGTCGCCGCGCTTCACCTCGACAAGCTGGGCGTGAAGCTCACCAAGCTTTCGAAGAAGCAGGCCGACTACATCGGTGTGCCGGAAGCTGGCCCGTACAAGCCGGACCACTACCGCTATTGATTTAAGTGTGGGCGGGGTTTGGGGTCGATCTCTACGGGTCGCCATTAAGCTCCGTCGTCCCCGCGAAAGCGGGGACCCCGCTTCCTTCTTCCTTTCTTGCCCGCAGAACAAGCGGGCCCCCGCCTTCGCGGGGGCGACGGTGAAAAGAAGCGCGGAAGTCATACACAACCCGCGAACAACATGGGGAGAGTACCGGCACTGCGGTACTCTCCCCATTGTCTTTGTAGTTCCGGCGCATCATAGCCAAGGGCGAATGGACAAGGAACGCCTCGTACCCCTCATCGTCGGCCTGCTACTTGCTGCCTGGATGCTGGCGGCGGCTTGGGCCGTGCTCTCCGCGAGAGGCCGCCAGAAACGCGCCGAGGCGCAGTTGCGTTCTGCCCGCAGGCTGGCCCGCATGGTCGAGGAATCGCCCGCGATCCCGCTGCTGGTGCGCTCCGATGGACGGATCGAGGCCAGCCCGCGCCTCGCGCAGTGGCTGGGCTTCGAGACCGTGCCGCAGTTCCTCACGGAACTTGATGGCGGCGACCGGGGGCTGCCGGCCGACAAGGTGGCCGAACTGACCGAGGCGGTGCGCCGCACGCAGAAGACCGCAACGCCGTTCCGCATGGTCGTCACCCCGCGCAATTCGTCGCGCTCGCTGGCACTGCGGGGGCATCTGGCCGATCCGCAAGTCTCGCCCGGCGGCGCTGCGCTGGTCTGGGCCTTCGACTTTTCCGACAGCGAGGGCGAACTGAGCCGCCTGCGTGAGGAAGCCACGCGTGCGCGCGGAGACTTTACGGCACTCGTCTCGCTGATCGAGGCGGCGCCGATGCCGATGTGGTTCCGCCGTCCCGACGGCGAATTGCAACTGGTCAATTCCGCCTATGTCACCGCCGTCGGCGGGGAGAGCGCGCAGTCCGTGGTGGCCGCAGGCACCGAACTGGTCGAGATCGTCGACGGTGTGGGCCCCGCCCAAGTCGCGCGGGTAGCGGCGCAGAAGGGTGCGCCGATCCAGCGCATCGTTTCCACCACGATCAACGGCCAGCGCCGCGCCATGCGCGTGAGCGACCTGCCGCTGGGCGAGGACGGGGTTGCCGGTTATGCCGTCGACATCGAGGATCTGGAAGAGATGTCGCGCTCGTTCCGCGCGTTCCGCGATGCCCAGCGCGCGCTGCTCGACCAGCTTTCAGCCGGTGTCGCCCAGTTCGACGGGCGCAAGCGCCTCAGCTTCGCCAACCAGCCGTTCCAGCGCATATTCAAGCTGACGCAGGGCGCCTTGCAGGATCCGCCGCTGTTCGAACGGCTGCTCGACGCCGCGCGCGATGCGGGACGCGTTCCCGAAGCGCGCGACTTTCCCGCCTGGCGGCGCGAGAAGGCGGCCTGGTTCGCCTCCAGCGAAAGCCATGAAGAGGCGTGGACGCTTTCCGACGGTTCGCACTTGCGCATCGTAGCCCAGCCGCTGCCCGATGGCGGCCTGCTGCTGATTGCCGAGGATCGGACCGAGCAGCTTCGCCTCTCCGCCGTCCGCGACACGCTGCTGCGCACGCGCACCGCGACGTTCGACAGTCTGTTCGAATCGATTGCGGTCTTCGCGCCCGATGGCCGCATGCAGTTGTGGAACCGCCGTTTCGCCGCCGATTGGGGGCTGGAGAACGACTTCCTCGACACGCACCCGCATGTCGAGGCGCTGCTCAAGAAGATCGCCCCGCGCCTCAAGCGTCCGACCGAAGCGGAAACCGTGGGCAATGTCGTGCGCTCCGCCGCGCTCGACCGGGTGCAGAAGGGCGGCCGAACCGTGCTCGCCGATGGGCGCATGCTCGAATATGCGGGCGTGCCGCTGCCGGACGGCAATGGCCTGCTGGCCGTGCTCGATATCACCGACTCGCAAAAGGCCGAGGCGGCCCTGCGCGAGAGTAACGAAGCACTGATCGAGGCCGACGCGATCAAGACGCGCTTCCTTGCCAAGATCAGCTACGAATTGCGCACCCCGCTCACTTCCATCGGCGGTTTTGCCGAACTGCTGGAAGCGGGCGTGGGCGGCTCACTCGATCCCGGTGGGCACGAATATGTCGCCGCGATCCTCGCTTCGGTTGACCAGCTTGGCGAGCATATCGACAGCCTGCTCGATCTCTCGCAGAGCGAGGCCGGTCTGCTGCCGCTCAAGAAGGAGGAGATCGACCCGATGCCCTTCATCCGCGGGGTGGTGGAAGAGCGGGCGGCGCGGCTTGAACGTGCCGGGCTGGTGCTGGACTTGCGCGCCGATGGCTTGCTGCGCCCGTTCCAGGGGGATCGCCGCCGACTGGCGCGGGCGATCGGCCATCTTGTCGACAATGCCATCGCCGCCTCGCGCCGCGGCCAGCGCATTCTGGTCCAGATCGCACGCCGCAAATCGGAGGGCGGAGACGGGGAGGATGTGCTTCAGATCCTCGTGCAGGATCGCGGGCAGGGCATGGATGGCCGCAATCTCGCGCTCGCGCTCGACGGCATGAAGCAGAGTGCAGACGGTCGGACGGTGGAGCGCAGCCAAGGCCTCGGCCTGCCGCTCGCCCGCCAGTTGGTCGAGGCGCATGGCGGCGCGCTGCGGCTGGTGTCGGAGCGCGGGAAAGGGACGAGTGCCTTGGTGGAGCTGCCGGAATGAAAATCGCGCTTCCCGATCTCGCGGCGATGGACCGCTTTGGCCGCGCCATTGCCGAGGTTTTGCGGCCCGACGACGTGGTGGCGCTGGAAGGTGGCCTTGGCGCGGGCAAGACCACGCTGGCCCGCGCGATCATCGCCGGTCTGGGGCACGAGGGCGACGTTCCATCGCCCAGTTTCGCCATCGTCGAGGTCTACGATCCCCCGGCCGTGCGGCTGCCGCTGGTCCATGCCGATTTCTACCGGCTCAAGCATCCTTCGGAGGCCGACGAGATCGGTCTCGACGACTATCGGCAGGGCGCCGCGCTGATCGCCGAGTGGCCGGATCATGCCGGCGGCTTTGCACATGAGCCGGGTTGCCTCTCGATTACGCTGGAAGTTGAGGAAGAGGGCAGGATCGCCATTGTCGAAGCCGGTACGGATTGGGTAGGGCGAATCCCGAAATGAGCACGATTCCCGCCAATCTCCCCGAGGGCCTCGAACCCTTCCTTGCCGATGCCGGATGGCACGGCGCCGCCGTAGAGCCGCTGGTCGGCGATGCTTCGTTCCGCCGTTACTTCCGCGTACGCGGAACGAACGGCGAATGCGCGATGCTGATGGACGCGCCGCCGCCTACCGAGGATCCGCAGCCCTTCTTGCGCGCCGCGCGCTGGCTTGACGCCAATGGTATGCGCCCGCCGCGCATCCTCGCCGAGCGGGCCGACCGTGGCCTCGTGCTGATGGAAGACTTCGGCGATGCGCGCATGCGCGATTACATCGACCAGTGGCCGGATGACGAGCGCGCGATCTACAAGGGCGCGGTCGATGCGCTGGTGCAGTTGCACCGCCTGCCGGCCGGGCCGTTCCTCGACTATTCGATGAGCGAGTATCAGCGCGAGGTGCGGCTGTTCCTCGAATGGTATGGCCCGTTGCAGGGGCTGCAGCTCGATGCCGCCGGTTTCACCGCCGCGTGGGAGAGCGTGCTGGGCGAAATGCTGCCCCGCCAGCGCCCCGGCGTGACCGTGCTGCGCGATTATCATGCTGAAAACATCATGCTGCTCGGCGCGCTGGAAAAGCAGGGTCTGCTCGATTTTCAGGACGCGCTAGTCGGCCACCCGGCCTATGACCTCGTCTCGCTGCTGCAAGACGCGCGGCGCGATGTCTCGCCCGAGCTGGAGGCGGAGATGTTCGACCATTATCTGCGCGCGACCGGCGTCGATGGCGAGACCTTCCTGGCCGACTATGCCCGCCTCGGCGCGCAGCGGAACACCAAGATCGTGGGCATTTTCGTGCGCCTGTTCAAGCGTGACGGCAAGCCCCGCTACCTCGACCTGATTCCGCGCGTCTGGGCGCAGCTTGAGCGCGATCTTGCCCATCCTGCGCTGGAACCGGTGGCGCACTGGTTCGATGCCAATGTGCCGGACGAACTGCGCGTGACCAACGGCGGGAGCTTTGCGGTATGAACACCCTTCCGCTCGCCAGCGACACGGCGATGGTGCTTTCCGCCGGTCTCGGCAAGCGGATGCGGCCTCTTACCGCCACCCAGCCCAAGCCGCTGGTGCGCGTGGCGGGCAAGTCGATGATCGACCATACGCTCGATAAGCTGGATGCGGCGGGCGTCACGAAGGCGGTGGTCAATGTCCACTATCTTGCCGACGCGCTTGAAGGTCACCTCAAGGTGCGACGCAAGGGCCCGGCGATCACTGTTTCGGACGAGCGCGAGCAGCTGCTGGAAACCGGCGGCGGCATGGTCAAGGCGGCCCCGCTGCTGCCCGAGACGTTCTTCTGCCTCAACAGCGACAATATCTGGCTTGATGGCCCGGTCGATGTGTTCCACGAGCTTTCGCTTGGGTGGGACGAGGCGGCGATGGACGCGCTGCTGCTGATGGTGCCGCACCCGCGCGCGATGAACTACCGGGGCGAGGGCGACTTCCATCTCGATCCTGCGGGCCGTGTCAGCCGCCGCCAGCAAGGGCGCGTGGCGCCATTCATCTATTCGGGTATCCAGCTCGTGTCCAAGCGCCTGCTGCGCGACGCGCCGGAAGGGCCGTTCTCCACCAACCTGCTGTGGAGCCGCGCCATCGAGGAGGGCCGTCTTTTCGGCATCGTCCACACCGGCCTGTGGTTCGAAGTGGGCGAACCCGGGGCCATCAGGCCCACCGAGGAATGGCTGACCCGTGCCTGACAGGGCAGGGCCGAAAGTCTATTCGATTGCTGCCCATCGTGGTTTCGCCGATGCCCTCGTAGCTGGACTCGCGCCGCGCTACGGGCAGGGCGAGCTTGGCCTTGCCCGGCTGACCCTGCTGCTGCCCAGCCGCCGCGCGGTGCGCACGGTGACCGAGGCTTTCGTGCGCCATGCAGGCACGGTCGAAACGCCGGGCCTGCTGTTGCCGCGCATGGCGGTGGTCGGCGATCTCGATCTCGACGAGACGCTGGGCCCGCTGCTCGACCCGCTGGGCGCTGCCGAGATCGCACCGGCCGCCGACCCCACCCGCCGCTGGCTGCGTCTCGCCCACTACTTGCACGAGATCGAGGGCGATGCCGCCGGCAAGGGCGCGGCTTTGCTGCGCCGTGCCTGGGAAATCGGGCGCACCATGGATCGGCTGCTGGTCGAAGGGATTGCTCCCATCGATCTGATGAGCGAGCGCGTGATCGGTATTGTCGGCGAAATGGCCGGGCACTGGACCGACAATACGCGCACGTTCCTGAAGGTGCAGCAGTTCTGGCTGGCGGAACTGGCGACACGCGGCGAGATCGACGCGCCGGAGCGGCGCAACCAGTTGTTCGAGCATGCCGCGCGCGAATGGCGCGCCGCGCCGCCGCCGTTCCCGGTGGTCGCGGCGGGTGTCACCAGTGCCTCGCCCGCACTGGCCCGGTTGCTGCGCGTTGTCAGCGAATTGCCCGAAGGCAGCGTGGTGCTGCCGGACTTCGATCTCGCGCTGCCCGAGAACGTGTGGGATGAACTCGGCACTGCCGGACATCCTGTCGAGCCCGAGGATCCGCCGTTCGGCCCGAATGACGCGGTGACGCATCCGCAATATCATCTGAAACTGCTGCTCAATCGCATGGGCGTATCGCGCAGCGAAGTGGCGCCCTGGCACCGATCCGGCCCCGGCGCCTCGGCCCCTTCGCGCAGCACAGTGATTTCCAACTTGTTCCTGCCGCCGCAAGCCTCGACGCTCTGGGTGGACTTGCCGGTTGAACAGCGCCGCCTGCCGGGCGTGCGCCTGATGGAATGCGCACATCCCGAACAGGAAGCGCAGGCCATTGCGATTCTCGTGCGCGAGGCGCTGGAAGTGCCTGAGCGGCGCGTGGCGGTCATCACGCCCGATCGCGGTCTAGCCGCACGCGTCGTGGCGCATCTCACGCGCTGGGGGATTGCGGCGGACGACACTGCGGGCTTGCCGCTGGCGCAGACGGCGGCGGGGCGGCTGATGCTGCTGCTCACCGAAGTCATGGCCGATCAGGCCGCGCCGGTGCCGCTGATAGCGTTGCTGGTCCATCCGCTCGCCGGTGCCGGAGAACGGCGTGCGCAGTGGCTGGAGAATGCGCGCAAGCTTGACCGTGCATTGCGCGGGCCGCGCCCCGGCGGGGGCCTTGCCGCGCTGGCGGGCATCGCCGCAGAGCGCAAACTGGACGACTGGTGGGCCGAAGTGGAGGCGGTGCTCATGCCGCTCTTTGCTCTGGAGACGGGTGACCCGCTGGCAACGATGCTTGGTCGCCTTGCCGATGCTGCGGAAATGCTGTGCGGCGAGGCGATCTGGTCCGGTCCCGACGGCCGCGCGCTGAGCGCCATGGTCGAGGATCTGCGCGCCGCTGCCGCCTCTGCCGGCACGCTGTTCGACCCGCGCGAGCTTCATGCCATGCTGCGCGACGTGATGGACCGCGCGGCGGTGCGCCCGCCGTGGGGCGGCCATCCGCGCGTTTCGATTTACGGCTTGCTCGAAGCGCGCATGAGCCGCGCCGATCTTGTCATCTGCGGTGGTCTGGTCGAAGGCGTCTGGCCGGCGAGCCCCTCGCAGGACGCGTTACTGCCGCCCGCCGTACTGCGCGCGCTCGGCGTGCCCGGGGCAGACTTCCGCATCGGGCTTGCCGCGCACGATCTGGCGGCGGCGCTTGGCGCGCCCGAGGTGCTGCTGAGTTGGTCGCTGCGCGATGCCGGAGGACCGGTGATCCCGTCGCGCTTCGTGCTGCGCGTCAAGGCGCTGCTGGGCGAACAGGCCGAGCGCCATGTCGAGAGCGAGGCGCTGCGCCTTGCGCGCATGATCGACGATGCCGCACCGGTACCGCCGCACCCGCGCCCGCAGCCGATGCCGGGCGCCGACCAGCGCCGGGTCGACCTTTCGGTGACCGGGCTCGACCGGCTGCGCGGCGATCCATACGAGTTCTACGCCAATGCCGTGCTGGGCCTTTCGCGGCTCGACGCGCTCGATGCCGAGCCGAGCGCGGCGTGGAAGGGCGAAGTTGCGCACCTTGTCATGGAGCGTTGGCACCTGGCGGGCGAGCCGGTGGACGAACTTCACGCCATCGCCCGGCAAGTGCTGGCCGAGAAGAACGCGCATCCGCTGATGCGCGCGCTCTGGTGGCCGCGTCTGTCCGCAGCATTGGATACGTTCCGCGACATGGTGCTTGCCCACAAGACCCACGGCCGCCGCGTCATCGCCACCGAGGCGCGCGGCGAAATGCGCTATCGCGACATCCGCATCCATGGCCGCGCGGACCGGCTTGACCGGTTGGCCGACGGGAAGCTGGGCGTTGTGGACTACAAGACCGGCTTGCCGCCTTCGACGCGCCGTGTGGAGGAAGGTTTTGCGCTCCAGCTGGGTCTTGTTGCGATGATTGCCGAGGCGGGCGGGTTCAAGGACCTTCAGGACCTCACGATCCGCGGCGAGGCGGAGGCGTTCGAATACTGGTCGATGGCGAAGAACAAGGACACCATCGGCTACACCACCACGCCGCTCAAGGAAACCGGCAAGCGATCCGGCATCGCGCCGGATGAGTTCATGCCGAGGACCGAGGACTTCCTGAACGACGCGCTGGATCGCTGGATCCTGGGCACCGAACCGTTCACGGCGCGGCTCAATCCCGAACTCGGTTCCTATGCCGATTACGACCAGCTTATGCGGCTCGACGAGTGGATCACATCGCTGGGAAGTCGTCCCGCATCGGGCACTGAGGGAGAGGGCGCATGAGCGGTCCCGCCGCCGTCCATCCGCTTCACGGCAACCAGATGCGCGCAGTGGACCCGCGCGACAGCGTATGGCTTTCCGCATCGGCGGGCACCGGCAAGACGCAAGTGCTGTCCTCGCGCGTGCTGCGGCTTTTGCTGCAAGAAGGCGTCTCGCCGTCGCAAGTGCTGTGCCTGACGTTCACCAAGGCGGGCGCGACGGAAATGGCCGCGCGTATCAACGGCACTTTGGCGGAGTGGGTGCGGCTGGAGGAAACCCAGCTTTTCCTGAGGCTTGAAGCCATCGGCGCGCCGACCGACCGCGAGACCATGAGCCGCGCGCGCACGCTGTTCGCGGCCGTGCTCGACTGTCCCGGCGGGGGGCTGCGGATCGATACCATCCACGCCTTTTCGCAGTGGCTGCTGGCGACCTTCCCACTTGAAGCAGGGCTCGTTCCCGGCGCGCGGCCGATGGAAGACCGCGAGCGGACGCTGTTGGCACGTCAGGTGCTGTCCGATCTGCTGGTCGAGGCAGAGGAAACGCCGTTCGGCGATGCGCAATTGCTGCAAGCCATTGCCGCATTCTCGCTGCGGCACGGGCCGGATTCGGTGATGGACTTCCTGCTGCGCTGCGCCTCGGCGCGGGAGGCGTGGTTCGGTCCGGGATCGTGGCAGGCGGGAGACATGCGCGACCACGTGCTGCGCCTGCTCGGCCTGCCCGGTGACGCCGGGGAGGACATGCTGGCGGCGATGTGCACGGATGAGGCCTTCGACGTGCGTTCGCTGCGGCGCTGCTGCGAAGTGCTGGCCGAGTGGAACACCGCCACCGCCCACAAGGCGACCGACGTGCTGGTGCCGTGGCTCATGCTCTCACCCGCGCGCCGGGCGGAGCAGGTGGAGGACGTCTACGGCGCGCTCTTCACCAAGGACGATGCGGTTCGCAGCGCCAAGAACCTTGCGAAGTTCGAGCCGGATTACCAGGGCTATGCGATCCGCGTCGGCGAATGCCTGGGCCGCATCCGTGAGATGAAGGCGCTGCTCGGCCTTGCCGAAAGGCTTGTGCCCGCGCTGCGGCTTGGCCGCGCTTTCGCCATTGCCTGGGACGAGGCCAAGCAGCGCGAAGGCCTGATCGACTTCGACGACCAGATCCGCCGCGCCGCCGACCTGCTGCGCGGTCAGGCCTCGGCCGACTGGATCCGTTACAAACTGGACCGCCGCTTCGACCACATCCTTGTCGACGAGGCGCAGGACACCAATGCCGCGCAGTGGGACATCGTCTTCGCCATGGCGGAGGAGTTCTGGGCGGGCCTTGGCCAGCACGAAGAACGCTACGTGGAAACGATGCGCACGCTCTTCGTGGTGGGTGACTACAAGCAGGCAATCTTCCGCTTTCAGGGTACCAGCCCGGAGAACTTCCGCCGCGCCGCCGACCGCGTACGCGGTTTGATGGAGGATGCTGCGGGCAATGCCGAAATGTTGCGCAGCCGATTCGCGCCGCGCCGGCTTGTCGAATTGGGGCTAGATCGCAGCTTCCGCACCGCACAGCACGTACTGGACTTCGTGGACGAGGCGATCGGCGGCATCGGCCATGCCAGTTTCGGCCTCGACCGTCCTGCCGAGCGCCATGTCGGGCAGGAACGCCCGGGCTATGTCGCGCTCTGGCAGCCGGTCGCGGAAGAATTCGACGAGGAAGAGCCGCTCGAAACCGACGACAACGACGGCGCGCAGCCCAACTGGCTCTCGCGGCCGGACCGGCAGATGGCCGAGCGGATCGCACAGCAGGTCAAGACGTGGCTGGATCCGAGCGGTCCCGGCTTCGCGCTGCACAAGGGCAAGTCGCGCCGCGCCGGAGCGGGCGACATCATGGTGCTGGTGCGTCAGCGCAAGGAACTGGCGGGCCTGATCGTTGCACGGCTCCATGCCGCGGGTGTGCCGGTGGCGGGCGTCGACCGCCTGCGCCTTGGCGCGCCGCTGGCGGTGAAGGACCTGATCGCGGCGCTGCGCTTCGCGGTGCAGCCGCTTGACGACCTGACGCTCGCCAGCCTGCTGGTCTCACCGCTGGTGGGTTGGAGTCAGGCGCAATTGCTGCGCTTCGGCCACCGCGAAAAGCGCGTGCGGCTCTGGGACCATTTGCGCACGCAGTATGACCCTGAAGTCTCGGCCGTGCTGCAACAACTGGGCGCGCTGCTGGCCTTGGCGGACTATGCGCCGCCTCAGGCGATGCTGCATTGGTTGCTGGTGGGCCCGTGGCAGGCACGACGCAAGCTGGTGGCGCGGCTCGGTAGTGAGGCCAACGATCCGATCGATGAACTGATCAACGCCGCGCAGGCCTATGTCATGACCGATACGCCAAGCCTTGCGGGCTTCCTCGCATGGTTCGATGCGGGCGACGGAGAACTGAAGCGCGAGGCGGACGCGGCGCAGGGCCTTGTCCGCGTGATGACCGCGCATGGCTCGAAGGGTTTGCAGGCGCCCATCGTCATCCTCGCCGACGCCACCGGCAATCCCGAGGCGGCGCGCGAACGCGGTTTCGAACTCACGGACCCGCGCGAGACGCGCCGCAAGGTGCCGCTACCGCCGCTCTCGAAGGACGAGAAAGTCGGCCGCATCGCCGCGCAGATCGCCGAAAACCGGGAGGGGGACGAACAGGAGCACTGGCGCCTGCTCTACGTCGCCATGACCCGCGCCGAGGAAGCGCTGTTCGTCGGCGGCGCGCTGGGCAAGCGCGACAAGGACGGACCTGCCGAGAAGAGCTGGTACGCGCGGCTGCGCACGCTGTTCCCGGATGGGGCGGAGGCGCCGGACGCGATCTGGGGCAGTCGCTGCGACTATGGCGTACTGCCTGCGCCGCTGCCGCCGGAGGTCCGCTGGGTCGAACTGCCGCTGCGCGAGCCGCTGCCGCGCTGGCTGGAGCGCGCTCCGCCTGCCGAACCGCGCCCGCCGCGCCCGCTCGCGCCGTCCGCGCTGGGTGAGGAGGATGCGCCCGATCCGCCGTTCCCGCCGGGCGCCGGACGCGATGCCCTGCGGCGCGGTACGCTGGTGCACAAGCTGCTGGAGCGCCTGCCGCAAGTGGCGGCGGACATGCGCGAGGAAGCGGGCTGGCAATGGCTCGCCCGCAATGCCGCCGATCTCGACGAGGCGGCGCGCGAGGCGATGCTGGCAAGTGCGCTCGCGGTGGTTCACGAACCTGCCTGGGCCGAACTGTTCGGCCCCGAAAGTCTGGCCGAAGTGCCGGTAGCTGCCGTGGTTGGCGGACAAGTGGTGGCGGGCACGATCGACCGTCTGGTCGTCGAGCCGCGCCGCGTTCGCCTTGTCGACTACAAGACCGCGCGCCGTCCGCCCGAACGTCTGGAGCAAGTGCCGAAGGGCGTCCTGCGCCAGATGGCGGCATACGCCGCTGCGCTGGAAGTGGCGTTTCCGGGCCGGATAGTGGAGGTGGCCTTGCTCTATACCTCGGTCCCGCGCCTGATCGCGGTTCCGGGCGAAGTGCTGGAGGCGCACAAGCCGGACTTTGCACAGGTCCAGTAAAGCTATGTGGGCAGGGGCGTTGCCTCGCAACAAATCCTCCCTAGATTGCGTTCAACCCGAAATACCCCCCGAGGAGTTCAAATTCATGGCGACTATTGCCGTTACCGATGCCAGCTTCGAAGACGACGTCCTGAAGTCGGACAAGCCGGTTCTCGTCGATTTCTGGGCGGACTGGTGCGGCCCGTGCAAGATGATCGGCCCCGCGCTGGAGGAAATCAGCGAGGAACTGGCTGGCAAGGTGACCATCGCGAAGATGGACATCATGGCCAACACCGACATCCCCGGCCAGATCGGCGTGAAGTCGATCCCGCTCATGGTGCTGTTCAAGGATGGCCAGCCGGTCGCCCAGAAGCTCGGCGCCGCGCCCAAGAGCGCGCTGAAGGGTTGGATCGAAGGCGAGCTCTGAGCCTCGCCACACTCGAACTTATCCCCGAGCAGCAAGCGAGCAGCAAGCAAGAAAAACCCCTTCCGCCGCGAGGCGGGAGGGGTTTTTCTTCGTGCGGCGCAAGTGATGAAGAGCAATCCGGTGCAATGGGCACTTGTTTGCGCTCTGGCCATATAGATATACGCCGCGGACTATCCGGGCGGGGGGCACGATGAATTTTGCATTTGGGGGGCGATGGGCTGCGTTCATACTGGGCCTATCGCTAACGTGTGCGGCGCATTCCGAAGCGGAGGAGATCGTCCTGCCGCCGACTTCCGGATGGAAAGTGAGCGAGGCTGACAGTGCCTGCGCTGTGTCCCGGCGCTTCGGTACGCTGGAACGTCCCGTATTGCTCCGGATGAACCGTGCTCATCTCGATAACAGCGTAGAGATTGCCCTGTCGGGATATCCAGTGGATTCGGTGGGCCCAGATGCGGTTGCAACGGTCAGTTTCATGTCGGACACGCCGATCAATGCCGGAATACCGCTGTTGGCGGTAAACTCGCTGTATGGTGCGACCATCGTTCTGCGGACGAAAGCTGCCGGTAACAGGCAAGAAGTCAATGCACCCGAACCTGAGGCCGCGAAAGATGTGCGGCGTGTCACAATTGCTGCGGGTGCAATGAATGTAGCTCTCGACACCGGTAGCATGGCTGAACCTTTGGCAGCGTTACGTAAATGCGTGAACGATCTTTACGCGCGTTGGGGTGTTGATCCAGCGATGGGAGCGAAAATCGCTCGGGGACCGGTGCCTCTGGACGGTATGCGCATGGCGATCGATACAAACGACCACTATCCGCCGGAATTGTTGCGCCTGAAGAAAGAAGGGCGGGTTCCCTTCGTCGCTATCGTAGACACTGCGGGCTCGGTTATTGAGTGCCACGTGGTCCAATCATATGCAGACGCGGGGTTCAACGATCCTGTCTGCAATGCTGCCCGTAGAGCGCGCTTCAAGCCTGCGACAGACATAAATGGAAAACCCGTGACCTGGTTTTTCAACAGTGCGGCAATTTTCATGCTTTGAGACGTTTGGCGCCCCTAACCGCCAATGCATTTTCCTACATTGCGCAATGCTGTCATGGCGTTTCCCGATAACGCCTCTTTGAAATCGTCGGAAATCCGGGACTATCCCGCTGCAAGGTGACGGTTGGCACAAGGTGACACCTTTCACTCAGGACCGTGTCAACTGTGTCAACCGGAGCGTCACCTTGTGATCGTCAGTCTTCCAGCGCGGCGAGGCGCGTGGCGAGGCCTTCGAACAGGGCGGGGCTGGAGGCGCCGATAAGGCCTTTCTTCTCGAACTCGTCCACGCGGTAGGGGCTGCCGTCCGGCCGGGCCGCCATGCCGCCAGCTTCGTTGAGGAACAGGGCGCCCGCTGCATGGTCCCACGGCAGGGTGCGCTCGAAGATCGCCACGTCGTTCTGGCCAAGCGCGAGGCGGGGATATTGCTCGGCGGCGCAGCGCGGAATGTCGACGAGGCGGTAGTGCGGGGCGACTTCGGTGCGGATGCGTTCGCGGCGCGATTCTTCGGTGAAGATCAGCGAGATCGCGGCGACGGGCGGCACTTCCCCGGTGGCGCGGGCGGTGAGGCGCTCGCGGTCCACCCACGCACCGCCGCCTGCAGAGGCGTGGCAGAAGCGGCCGGTGAGGCAGTCGAGAATCCAGCCGCCCAGCGTCTCGCCCTTGTCGGCAAGGGCTATCAGCATGCCGAACGGCGCTTTGCCGGACGCGAAGTTGTTGGTGCCGTCCAGTGGATCGACGATCCAGCAGAGGCGGTCCTTGAGCTTCAGCAGTTCGTCTTCGTTGGCGAAGGTCGCTTCCTCACCCACCACGGCGGCATCGGGGAGCAGGGCGGTGAGGCGCTCGGCAAGGATCGCCTCGCTCTCGCGGTCGGCCACGGTGACCACGTCGTTGACCGCCTTGCTGACGATCTGCTCGGCCGAGAGCGACTGGTAGTGCGGCAGGATCACATCGCGCGTGACCTCGCGCATGATCGTTTCGACCGCGGTATTGAGCGTGGAGGTGATCATGGGGGAGGCCTTTGGATGGGAGGGCTCAGGTGAGCGGGATCATGACCTGCTGGCCATAGCCGGGCCGCTCGTGAAGGCGCGCGTACCAGTCGGCCAGCGCGGGAAACTCGGGCCGGTCCAGTTCGAACTGGTCGAACGGCAGCGAGAACCACGTATAGGCATAGACGCCCATGGGAATGTCGCCGATCCCGAACTGGCCGCCGGAAAGCCAGGGCTTCTCGGAAAGGTAGCGTTCCAGCACGGTCAGGTGCGCGGCGCAGGTCTTGGTGTCACGCTCGATCGCCGCCATGTCCCACTGCTCGCGCGGGGTGCGGGCCATGGCGAGGAACGGCACGCGCTGGGCCTCGGCATAAGTGATCTGCCAATCCATCCAGCGGTCGGCGAGAGCGCGGTCGATAGGATCATGCAGGAACCAGCGCTCGCCGCCGTATTCGGCTGCCATGTAGCGCAGGATCGCGTTCGATTCCCAGAGAGTGAGCTTGCCGTCCTCGATCATCGGCACCAGCCGGTTCGGGTTCTTGGCGAGGTACTCGTCGGTATAGCCGAACTTGCCGCCGATATCGTGGCGCACGTAGTTCAGCGCCAGTTCCTCGGCGAACCAGGCGACTTTCTTGACGTTGTGGGAGTTGAGGCGACCCCAGATCGTGAATTGCGGACCGGCCACCGTCAGCTCCTGTAGTCGGCGTTGATCGAGATGTAGCCGTGCGTCAGATCGCAGGTCCACACGGTCGCGGCGCCTTCGCCAAGGCCGAGGTCGACCTGAATGGTCACGTCCTGCCCCTTGAGGTGCGCTGCGACGGGGGCTTCGTCATAGTCGGCGAGCGGCAGGCCTTCGCGTGCGGCCCAGGTGCCGCCGAAGCCGATGGAGAGCTTGTCGCGGTCGGCTGGCTCGCCCGCCTTGCCCACGGCCATGACGACGCGGCCCCAGTTGGCGTCCTCGCCGGCGATGGCGGTCTTCACCAGCGGCGAGTTGGCGATGGCCATGCCGACCTTGCGGGCGCTCTCGTCCGAAACGGCGCCGGAAACGGCCACTTCGATGAACTTCTGCGCGCCTTCGCCGTCGCGCACGACGAGGTGAGCAAGCTGGCGGCACACGTCATGCACGGCGGCGGCAAAGGCATGGGCGCCGGGCGAGGCGATCGAGGACAGCGGTGCGTTGCCGGCCTTGCCGGTGGCGAAGGCCAGCACGGTGTCGCTCGTGGACGTGTCCGAATCGACAGTGATGCACGAGAACGTGCGGAAGTTGGCGGCGGAGAGGCACTCCTGAAGGAAGGCAGGCTCCACGGCGGCATCGGTGAAGATGTAGCCGAGCATCGTCGCCATGTCCGGCGCGATCATGCCGGATCCCTTGATGACGGCGGCGATGGTCACCTTGGTATCACCGATCATCGCCGTGGCCGTCGCGCCCTTGGCGAAAGTGTCGGTGGTGGAAATCGTGTTCGCCACGTCTTCCCACGAGCACGGCTCTGCACCGAGCGCTTTCTCGACGCCTTCGCGCGCCTTGTCCTTGGGCAGCGGCACACCGATCACGCCGGTGGAAGAAACGAAAACCTGCTCCTTCGCGCAGCCGAGATGCGCGGCGACCTGATCCATGATCTGTTCCACCGCCTCGCGGCCGCGATAGCCGGTGAAGGCGTTGGAATTGCCGGCATTGACCACCAGCGCGCGGGCGAGGCCCTGCTTCACGTTCTCACGGCCCAGTTCGACTTCGCTGGAGCAGCACAGGTTCCGAGTGAACACCCCTGCTACCGACGTGCCTTCGTCCAGCTCCACATACGTCAGGTCGCATCGGCCCCAGTCTTTATACCCGGCACGCACGATATGCGGCGTCACGCCGGCGATCGGCGGCATCTCGGGGAAGGGCGAGGCGAGCGGGGAGGTGGGATAGGCCATGGGCAAAGCGACTAGCGCGTGCGTGTGACAGGTCAAGAGTCGCTGCAATCTCAGGTTGCAAAGCAAGCCCGGCGGCGATCTTCCGTGCGGAAATTCGGGCGCGGTGCTCTCCGTTGTGGACACCGGCGAAAGCGCCCCCTATCTGATCCGCCATGGCAAATCGCCTGCTCCTTACCCTGCTGGCCCTGTTGACGGGCCTTGCCGCACAGATCGGCCCTGTCGATGCGCGTGCGTCGCAGGTGGCCAGCCTGCAAGTGGTGCTGGGCGAGGCGGCCGTGGCCGCCAAGGCGCCGCGCGCGCCGGTTGCTCTGGCGCAGCTGCCCGAACCGGGCCTGCGCAACACGCGCCGCCATGCTCCCCCGCTCGTTGCGGTGTCGGATTCGCTGGCGGTGCCGACTGTCCTGACCGGGATAGACCGCGCGCGCGAGTAAGCGCACGCGCCATTCGCAGCTTCGCGAAAACACGCGTCCCGCGACTGGCGGAGGCGCGCAATTCCGACATTCACGAACAGCATGTAAAACAGGGATTTCCGCCATGTTCGGCGCACTCGCCAAGTCCATTTTCGGCTCGTCCAACGACCGCTACGTCAAGTCGCTCGACAAGATCGTCTCGCAAATCAACGCTTTCGAATCCGTTCTGGAGGCGATGAGCGACGATGAACTGGCCGCCCAGACGCCGAAGTTCCGTCACTTGCTGTCCGAGGGCAAGACGCTCGACGACCTGCTGCCCGAAGCTTTCGCCACCGTGCGCGAGGCGTCGAAGCGCGTCTTCGGCATGCGCCACTTCGATGTGCAGCTGATCGGCGGCATCGTGCTCCATCGCGGCGAGATCGCCGAGATGCGCACCGGTGAAGGCAAGACGCTCGTCGCCACCACCGCGACCTACCTCAACGCGCTTGAGGGCAAGGGCGTTCACATCGTTACGGTCAACGACTACCTCGCTCGCCGCGACGCCGAGCAGATGGGCCGCGTCCACGGTTTCCTGGGCCTCACGGTCGGCGTGATCGTGCCCAACCTCGACGAATTCGAGCGCCGCGCGGCCTATGGCGCCGACATCACCTACGGCACCAACAACGAATTCGGCTTCGACTACCTGCGCGATAACATGAAGCACGAGCGCGGCCAGATGGTGCAGCGCCCCTTCAACTTCGCCATCGTCGACGAAGTCGACTCGATCCTGATCGACGAGGCGCGCACGCCGCTCATCATCTCGGGCCCCACCGACGACAAGTCGGAACTCTACATCGCCGTCGACGCGATCGTGAAGCAGCTGGTCCCCGAGGACTATGAGGCTGACGAGAAGACCAAGAACATCACGCTGACCGAGGACGGCGTCGAGAAGGCCGAGCGCATTCTCGAAACCGCCGGGCTGCTGGTCGGCTCGAACCTCTATGACGTTGAGAACACGCAGGTGGTCCACCACCTCGACCAGAGCCTCAAGGCCGTGGTCATGTTCAAGCGCGACACCGATTACATCGTCAAGGACGGCAAGGTCGTCATCATCGACGAGTTTACCGGGCGCATGATGGATGGCCGCCGCTGGTCGAACGGCCTGCACCAGGCGGTCGAGGCCAAGGAAGGCGTGAAGATCGAGCCCGAGAACCAGACGCTGGCCTCGATTACCTTCCAGAACTATTTCCGCATGTACCCGAAGCTTTCGGGCATGACCGGCACCGCCGCCACCGAGGCTGCCGAGTTCTACGACATCTACAAGATGAACGTCGTCACCATTCCCACGAACGTGCCGGTCCAGCGCGTCGATGAGGAAGACGAGTTCTACAAGAACACGCATGACAAGTTTGGCGCCATCGCCAAGCTGATCCGCGAGAAGAACGAGATCGGCCAACCGGTGCTGGTGGGTACCGTTTCGATCGAGAAGTCGGAACTGCTGTCGGACTTCCTCAACAAGGAAGGCGTCAAGCACTCGGTGCTGAACGCCCGCTTCCACGAGATGGAAGCGCATATCGTGGCGCAGGCGGGCAGCCTTGGCGCCGTCACCATCGCCACCAACATGGCCGGTCGCGGCACCGACATTCAGCTGGGCGGCAACGTCGAGTTCCGCGTTGAGGACGAGCTGAGCGAAATGGCCGAAGGGCCGGAGCGCGATGCCGCCATCGCCAAGATCAAGGAAGAGGTTGCAGAACAGAAGCGCCTCGTCCTCGCGGCGGGCGGTCTCTGCGTCATCGGCACCGAGCGCCACGAAAGCCGCCGCATCGACAACCAGCTGCGCGGCCGTTCGGGCCGTCAGGGCGACCCGGGCCTTTCGAAGTTCTACCTCTGCCTGGAGGATGACCTGCTGCGCATCTTCGGGCCGGACACGCTGTTCGCCAAGATGATGAACAGCAATCTTGCCGATGGCGAGGCGATCGGCTCCAAGTGGCTGTCCAAGGCCATCGAGACCGCGCAGAAGAAGGTCGAGGCGCGCAACTACGAAGTGCGCAAGCAGGTCGTCGAATACGACGATGTGATGAACGATCAGCGCAAGGTGATCTACGAGCAGCGCTCGGACATCATGGATGCCGATACGGTCGACGATGTCGTGATCGACATGCGCAATGACACCGTTAACGCGATCGTCGCCGACACCTGCCCGCAGGGTTCCTATCCCGAGCACTGGAACGTCGATGTGCTCAAGGCCAAGGCGAGCGAAATCCTGTCGCTCGACGTGCCGATCGAGGCCTGGATCGACGAGGACGGCATCGATCCCGAACTGGTCGAAGAGCGCATCGCGGCCATGGCCGAAGCGCAGATGTCTGAGAAGATGTCGCGCGACGATCCGGCGATCTGGCGTCAGGTCGAAAAGTCGATCCTGCTCGACCGGATCGACCACTACTGGAAGGAACACCTCTCCACGCTCGACGCGCTGCGTCAGGTGGTGTTCCTGCGCGCTTACGCCCAGAAGACGCCGATCAACGAGTACAAGACCGAGGCTTTCGGCCTGTTCGAGCGCATGCTGGAAACGATCCGCGAGGACGTGACGCGCATTCTTTCGGTCAGCCAGATCCAGATCCCGGAGCCGGTGCAACTTCCCGAGCTTCCGGACTTCCTGACGGGTCACATCGATCCGCTGACCGGTATCGACAATTCGCGCGATGGCGACGGTTCGGCGCTGATGCCCGAACTGTTCGGTTCGCTGGCGGGCAGCCCGCAGGCGGGTGTCGGCCCCGGTGCCTCGGGCGAGAATCCCTATGCGGACCTGCCGATCAGCCGCAACGCCCCGTGCCCCTGCGGTTCGGGCAACAAGTACAAGCACTGCCACGGCGCGCTCGCCTGACGCAGATGGAAATGGCGGTCGCTGCAACTCTGCAACGACCGCCATCGCTGGAAACAGGAAAGAGGCCGCGGCTCGGGTGCCGCGGCCTCTTTTTATGTCAGAAGCTTACACCCAGCGTGCCGCGAACGGTGCGCGGCGCGCCGTAGTAGGCTTGATCCCATTGCAGGCTGGTCCAGTACTTCACGTTGGTCAGGTTATCGAGATTGACCGCGACAGAAACGTTCCGGGTGACCTGATAGCGCGCCATGAGGTCGACGATCGCGTAGCCGTCCTGCTCGGTATAGTCGTTATGGATCCGGCTCTGGTAGCGCGCCGAGGCGCCTAGGCGCAGGGCTTCAAGGAAGCGCGGCGTGTAGGTGGCATTGAGGTGGGCCGTGTGACGCGGGATGAAGGCGCGGGCGTAGTTGCCGTCCATGTCCTCGATATCGACATAGGCATAGCCGCCGGAAACCTGGAAGCCCGGAAGCACTTCGCCGGCCACGTCGACCTCCAGGCCTTGCGACTTGGCATCGACACCGTCGTAGAGCGTCTGGCCAAGCGTGGGATCGAAGCCGATCGATTCGGCGACGTTGTCTTCCTTCGTCCTGAACACCGCGACGGCGGCGGTGAGCTTGCCGCCGTTCCACTCGCCCTTGATGCCGGCTTCGTACGTCTTGCCCTGAAGCGGGGCTATGATCGAATGATCGGCAGTCAGGTAGACTTGCGGGCTGAAGATCGTGGCATAGCTGGCATAGGCCGTGATGTTGCCGGTCAGGTCCAGCGTCAGGCCCGCGAATGGCAGGAACTTGGTTTTGTCGAAGGAATAGGGCGTGTCGTAGGACGTGCCGTCGCGCCGGGCATTGGTCACGTTGCCGCCCAGCATGAGCTTGAGCGGATCGGCCAGCGAGAGGCGGACGAGGCCATAGGCGCTGGCGATCTTCGTCGTGAAGTCGGCCTGCGGGGTGTAGGGCCCCCAGTTCGGATAGGGGAACGTGCCTTCGAAGGCGCTGTTGCCGGGGAGGACGGCGCCGATGGCGTCGGCATCGACCGATTCCTGCTCGACCAACTGCGATACGCCGTAATTGACGCCTAGCACCACGTCGTGCTCGCGGCCGGCGATCCTGACTTTGCCGGTGACGTTCGCGTCGATCGTCGTTTCGCGCAGCTTGTCCAGATAGGCGCCGGGGTAGGCGGCGAGTTCGCCGTCTTCGCCGTAATAGACGTAGAACAGCTTGGAGTCCTGATTGCGCGCGCGGCGCAGGACGGAGACCTTGCCGGTCCAGCCGTCGCCGAAATCATGGGTGATATCGCCGAACAGATTGCGGTCGAGCGAATACCAGCGCGTCCAGGGCTGCGCCGAATTGGTCGAGCGCGGATAGGTTGCCGGTGTGCCGTCGGCATAGGTGAAGGGCAGGGCGCCCCAGCTCACACCGCGCGGATCGCTCTCCTGCCATGAGTAGCCGGCGGTGGCGACAGTATCGGGTCCGAGGTCGGCAGCGGCCACGCCGTAAAGCGTCAGGCGCGAGGTGTGGTAGAAATCGAGATAGGAATCAGCGTTCTCGTAGGAGCCGACGAAGCGCGTGCGGATGGAGCCGTCTTCGATCAGCGGGGTGTTGACGTCCACACTGCCGCGTACCTCGTCATAGGAGCCGTAGCTTAGGCTGGCATCCCCGCCCAGTTCCTTGGTCGGGCGCTTGCGGATGAAGTTAATCGCGGCGGAGGGATTGCCGGTCTGCGAAAGCAGGCCGGTGGCGCCGCGCACGATATCGACGCGCTCGAACAGCGACGTGTCGATCTGCCCGTTCTGGAGTCCGTAGCTGAGCGGCTGGCCGATGCCGTCGAACTGGAAGTTGACGATGTCGAAGCCGCGCGCGTTGTAATAGGTGCGATCCGTCTCGGCGCTGTCGACGTTTACGCCGGTGGCGCGCCGCAGCAGGTCATCGACGGTGTTGAGGCCGAAGTCCTCGATCTGTGCGCGGGTGATGACCGTCACCGCCTGCGGCGTCTCGCGCAGCGACAAGTCGAGACGGGTGCTGCTGGACTGGCCGGCAACAACGTAATCCTCGGGCACGGAGCCGGTCACGATGATGTCGTCGGCGCGCGGTTTGGCATCGGCATCGTCAGCCCAGGCGGTCGGCGCGAAAGTGGCTCCGGCCAGCCCGATCAGCGCAAGGCGCGAGGCTCCCGTGAGAATTGTCTTTCGAATGGCGCGGCGATGCTTGCCGCGATGCTGCCCGTTCCCCTGCGTGACGATCACGTAAATGCTCCTATGCTAATGCGAGGGACTTGCAATAGCAGATTGCATAGAGGCGGAGGGCGGTATGTCAACGCTGCCCGGCTGCCGTACGGATGCGGTCTCGCCACTTGCCGGACAAGCGGATGGACGGTCGTTGGAATAAAGGGGAAGCGCCGGAACGCGTTCCGGTCTCGTCAGTAAGGCAGGATGGGGTGGGTAGCTGCGCTCGGGCGAAGGGAGGTGGCTCCCCGAGTAGGATTCGAACCTACGGCCATTCGATTAACAGTCGAATGCTCTACCGCTGAGCTATCGGGGAACAGCCTGTCGGTGTTTCCACCGTCGGGCGGAAGAGTTGCTTCCGGTGCCTGGACACCGCTTCGAACCCTTCAGAAAGAAGTGGCTCCCCGAGTAGGATTCGAACCTACGGCCATTCGATTAACAGTCGAATGCTCTACCGCTGAGCTATCGGGGACCGGCCTATCAGTGTCTCCACCGGCGGGCAGGGGTGCGCCTATAACAGCGCCATCGGGATTGGCAACCCTGACTTTGACCAAAACATTGCGAAAATTTTTCCACAGCACGTGTTCGCGCACGCAAGCCGGCGGAATGGCGTGGTTCCCGGTGCGGATTCAGACCTGGAACTGTTCGGCGAAAATCCGTTCTTCCAGCGTGAAGCCGGGGTCGAACAGCAGGGTCAGCTCCTTCTCGCACGAGGCCCGGATTCGCACCGATTTCACGTCGCGCACTTCCTTCTGGTCGGCAACGGCGGCGACCGGGCGCTTGCCGGGTTCGCGGATGTGGAATTCGACCTCTGCGCTTTCGGGCAGAATCGCGCCTTTCCAGCGGCGCGGACGGAACGGGCTCAGCGGCGTCAGCGCCAGCATGCGCGCGCCCAGCGGCAGGATCGGGCCGTTGGCGGAGAGGTTGTAGGCCGTGGAGCCCACCGGCGTTGCCAGCAGCACGCCGTCGCCCACCAGTTCGTCCATCCGCACGCGGCCGTTGATGCGCACTTCCAGCTTGGCGGTCTGGCGCGTCTCGCGCAGCAGCGAGACTTCGTTGATCGCGTAGAAATTGAACTCCCGCCCGTCGTGGCTCACCGCATGCATCTGCAACGGTGCAACGGGAACACGGTGCGCTTCCATCACGCGGTGCAGGATCGGGATGTGATCGTGCGGCCCGTTCATCAGGAAGCCCACGGTGCCGAGGTTCATACCGTAGACCGGCTTGATCGTATCGCGGTCCAGCATCTCGTGCAGCACGTGGAGCAGGAAGCCGTCGCCGCCCAGCACCACCAGCACGTCGGCGTCCTCGGGCGAGGTCCAGGCATGCGAGTCGCGGAGGGCCTCGGCGCCTTCCTGCGCCTTGGCGGTGTCCGAGACGATGAGAGCCAGCTTGGGTTCGTCGCTCATTTTCAATTCCTCAAAGGCGCGACCGTCGCGCCTCCGTCTCTTCGTCGGGGACCTTTCGAATTTTGAGGGCTTTGGCAAGGGGCTTGGGCTAAGGAGGCGGTCATGGGTTCGAGAAGGGATGGGGCGCCGCAGGGCAAAGCCCGGGCACTTGAAGACAGGTTGACCGGGATTCCCGGGCTCGAAGCCGTGCGCGAGCGCGTCGATGCCTGGCGTTCGGGCGGCGAATCGGAGGGCGCCCACATCCATGCGATGCTGCTGGGCCTGCGCCGACTCGATGCGATCAATATGGCTTATGGCGCCGATACCGGTGACGGTGCGCTGGCCGAAGTCGCCAACCGCATCGCCCATTTCGCCGGTGAGGAACTCGATGGCCACTGGCTGCTGGCGCGGGCGGGCGGCGGCTCCTTCGTGCTCGTTGCCAATGAGGCATGCAGCCGCGAGCGCTGGCAGCTTGTGGCCGATCAGCTGGCCGAGGCGGTGGCGCGGCCGATGACGGTGCGTTCGGGTGTGCTGCGCCTCTCACCGCGCATCGCGCTAGTGCGGGCGCTGGCCGAGGAGGGCGTCGATTCGATGCTCGACCGGCTCGGCCATGCGTTGGAGGATGCGCGCGACCAGCAGGGCACCCGGCTCGCCTGGGCCGATGGCGAGGTGAGTCCGCCGGGGCATTCCGCCGCGCAGCTGGAAGCGGATCTGCTGGGCGCGATCGACCGCGACGAGATCGAGATCCTGTTCCAGCCGCAGTTCAGCCTTGTCGATGACCGGCTCACGGGCGCCGAGGCGCTGGCGCGCTGGAACCATCCGCAGCTTGGCCGTATCGGCGCCGGAGCTTTGTTCGCCATTGCCGAGCGTGCCGACCATGTCGCGCCGCTTTCGCGCCATATTGCCGCCAAGGCGCTGGCGATCGCGGGCGACTGGCCGGGCGACTTGCGCCTTTCGATCAATGTCACACCTGCCGATCTCGCGTTTGGCAATTATACGCGCCAGATGCTCGATCTTGTGCGCGCCAGCGGCTTCGCGCCGCGACGCCTGACTTTGGAAGTGACCGAGCAGGCGTTGATCGGCGATATCGCGCAGGCCGCGCAGATCATGGCGGAGTTTTCGGCGCAGGGAATCCGCATTGCGCTCGATGACTTCGGGGCGGGGTTCTGCAACTTCCGCTACCTCAAGGTCCTGCCGATCCATTACCTGAAGCTCGACCGTTCGATGATCGACGGGGTCGCTACCGACCGGCGAGACGTGGCCGTGCTGCGCGCGATCGTCGCCATGGCGAAAGCGCTGGATCTGGAAGTGATTGCCGAGGGGATCGAGGAAGAGGCCCAGCGCAAGGTCGCCGCGCGCGAGGGCTGCGCCTATTTCCAGGGCTTCCTGCGTGCGCAGCCGATGAGCGTGGCGATGTTCGCGAAGTTGGCTCGGGCTTCGCAGTAACGGGCCTCGGCGGGGCGATTACCCCGCCTTGCGTGCCACCGCGCTCAGCCCCTTGGTCAGCTGCAGCAAGCCATTGAGCCGCGACTTGGGATCGCCCCACGCGCGCGTCAGCACCAGCTTGTTGTCCGGACGCAGCTTGACCGTGCCCTGAAGCCGCTCGGCATAGGCGATCAGGCCCATCGGGTTCGGGAAACTGTCGTTGTGGAAGCTGACGAGCGTGCCGCGCGGGCCCACGTCGATCTTGGCGATATGCGCCTCGATCGCCTGCCGCTTGATCTGGATGAGCTTCACAAGGTTCGCCGTCGCTGGCGGCAGCGGTCCGAAGCGGTCGATCATCTCGGCGGAGAGCGATTCGATCTCGTCCTTGCCCTCGGCGTCGTTGAGGCGGCGGTAAAGCGCCATTCGCACCGCTAGATCGGGGACGTAGTCCTCCGGGATCATGATTGGCGCATCGACAGTGATCTGCGGGCTGAGGCCCGAAGTGTCCTTCTCCAGCCCGACACCGCCCGCGCGGGCAGCCAGGATCGCATCCTCCAGCATCGACTGGTAGAGTTCGAAGCCGACCTCTCGGATATGGCCCGATTGCTCGTCGCCCAGCAGGTTGCCGGCACCGCGAATGTCGAGATCGTGGCTGGCAAGCTGGAAGCCCGCGCCCAGCGAATCGAGGTCGCCCAGAACTTTCAGCCGCTTCTCCGCGACTTCGGAAAGCGCACGGCCCGCAGGCGTCGTCAGGTAGGCATAGGCGCGCAGCTTCGAACGGCCGACGCGGCCGCGCAGCTGGTAGAGCTGGGCAAGGCCGAAGCGGTCTGCCCGGTGAATGATGATGGTGTTGGCGCGGGGAATGTCGAGGCCCGATTCGACGATCGTGGTCGAAAGCAGGACCTCGTACTTGCCCTCGTAGAAGGCGCTCATCCGCTCTTCCACTTCGCCCGCGCTCATCTGGCCATGGGCAGTGATGCACTTGACCTCGGGAACGTGCTTGGCGAGCCATTCCTCGATTTCCGCCATGTCGGAAATGCGGGGCACGACGATGAAGCTCTGGCCGCCGCGATGGTGTTCGCGCAGCAGGGCCTCGCGCATGACCATCTCGTCCCATTCCATCACGTAAGTCCGCACCGCGAGGCGGTCGACCGGCGGGGTCTGGATGGTGGAGAGTTCGCGCAGGCCGCTCATCGCCATCTGGAGCGTGCGCGGGATCGGCGTGGCGGTGAGCGTCAGCACGTGAACGTCGGCGCGAAGCTGCTTCAGGCGCTCCTTGTGGTTGACGCCAAAGCGCTGCTCCTCGTCGACGATGACGAGGCCGAGGCGTTTGAAGTTCACCGATTTCGAAAGGATCGCATGGGTGCCGCAGACCACGTCCATAGTGCCTGCGGTCAGCTCCTCGCGGGTGGCCTTGGCTTCCTTCTCCGGCACCAAGCGCGAGAGGCGACCCACTTCGAGCGGGAACCCGGCAAAACGATCGGCGAATCCGGAATAGTGCTGGCGCGCAAGCAGCGTGGTCGGCGCGACCACGGCGACTTGCTGACCCGCCATGGCAGCAACGAAGGCCGCGCGCAGGGCCACTTCGGTCTTGCCGAAGCCGACATCGCCGCAGACGAGGCGGTCCATCGGCTTGCCCTCTGCCAGATCGCCCAGCACGTCTTCGATGGCGTGTTCCTGATCCTCGGTTTCCTGCCAGGGGAAGCGGTCCACGAATTGGTCGTAGGAGGATTTCTCGGCGATGAGCGCGGGCGCGGTGCGCAAGGCGCGCTCCGCAGCGGTCTTCATCAGTTCGCCCGCGATCTCGCGGATGCGTTCCTTCAGCTTGGCGCGGCGCTTCTGCCATGCCTCGCCGCCCAGCTTGTCGAGCGCGACGCCTTCGCTCTCGCTGCCGTAGCGCGAAAGCACGTCGAGGTTTTCGACCGGGATGTAGAGCTTGTCGCCGCCCGCATAAGTCAGCATCACGCAGTCGTGCGGGCTCTGGCCCACCGGGATCGACTGGAGGCCTTCGTAGCGGCCGATGCCGTGGTCCATGTGGACGATCAGGTCGCCGGGCGTCAGCGCCGCCAGTTCGGCGAGGAAGGCGTCGGAATCCTTCTTCTTTTTCTTCCGGCGGACAAGGCGGTCGCCCAGAATGTCCTGCTCGGTGACGACTTCGACGGCATCGTTGGTGAAGCCGGTTTCCAGCGGAAGCACCAGCGCGGCGGAGCGGCCCTGTACGGCAAGCCCAAGGGCTTCTTGCCAAGTGTCCGCCAGCTTGGGCTCGGGCCCCTGTGCTTCGCCAAGGATCGAGACGAGGCGGGCGCGACTGCCGGTGGAATAGGCGGCGAGGATCGCCTTGCGACCGGACTTGGCGACGGCATGCAGATGCTTGGCAGCCGCCTCGTAGGCATTGTCGCCGCGTGCGCGCTCGGGCGTGAAGTCGCGGGCATTGCCGAAGCCGAAGTCGATGACTGTCTTCGTTTCCGGCTGCGCGAACGGATCGGCGCGGTGGACCGGGAAGGCGGCCACGGCCTGCTCGAACTCCTCGCGCTCCAGATAGAGCGCATCGATGGCCAGCGGACGGTACGATCCCGCCTTCTGGCCCGAAGTTTCGAGGCGGGCCTTGTGATAGTCGGCAATGTCGGTGAAGCGCTCGTCGGTGGCGCCCAGCGCCGCGCTGTCGATCACCAGCAGATCGTCGTCCGAGAGATGGTCGAACAGTGTGACCAGTCGGTCCTCGAACAGAGGCAGCCAGTGTTCCATGCCCGCAAGGCGGCGCCCGTCGCTGACGGCCTGATAGAGCGGGTCCGCCGTGGCATTGGCGCCGAACATCTCGCGATAACGGCTGCGGAAGCGCTTGACGCTGTCGTCGTCGATCAGCGCCTCGCTCGCGGGGAGCAGCAGGTGTTCGGGGATCGTGCCGGTCGAGCGCTGGGTGCCGGTGTCGAACAGGCGCAGCGTTTCCAGCTCGTCTCCGAAGAAGTCGAGCCGCAACCCGCCATCAAGGCCCGAGGGCACGATATCGAAGATCGAGCCGCGCACCGCGAACTCGCCTGCGTCGATCGCGGTGTCGCTGCGCTGATAGCCTTGGCGGCGCAGCAGAGCGATCAGGCTTTCATGCCCCACTTCCATGCCGGGCTTGAGCAGGCGCACCGATTCGCGAATGCGGAACGGCGTAAGCACGCGCTGGAGCACGGCATTGGCGGTCGTGACCAGAAGCTGCGGGCCGCTACGCTTCTGCTGGAGCCGGTGGAGCGCGGCGAGACGGCGGGCGCTGACCGAAAGGGCGGGGCTGGCGCGATCGTAGGGAAGGCAGTCCCACGCGGGGAATTCGACGACATCCAACTCGGGCGCGAAAAATTGCGCGGCATCGGCAACGGCGCGCATCGCGCTTTCGTTGTCGGCGATGAACACCGCCCGGCCTTTTGCCGCGCGGGCCAGATCCGCCATGACCAGCGGCTGCGCCCCGCGCGTGACCGAGGCAAGAGTGAGCGGTGAACGGGCCGAGAGGATGCGTTGAAAGTCGGTCATGCGGCGCGTGCGGGGCCTTCGACAAGCTCAGGCTGAGCGGGTTTGGGAAATTGCGTCATCCTCCGCTCATGCCGAGTCCCGGGCTTGCCGAGGGATCGAAGCATCAGCGTGGAATCTCGACGTAATCGAGCTTCATCATGCGGTCCAACAGCGGGCCGCGATATTCTTCGGGAATGCTCTGGGTGCCGAGTGCCCAGGCCATGATGTCGACGTCTTCTTCCTCGATCATCTTCTCGAACAGGTCGATGTCGGCGTCCGACCATTCGGTGTGGAAGCGATCGAAGTAGCAGCCGATCATGTAATCGGCCTCGCGCGTGCCGCGATGCCAGGCGCGAAACTTCAAACGGGCGAAGCGCTGTGCGGTCTGAGGCGAAATTTCGGTCATGCCCGCGCCGTTACAATGCGGAGCTGTCATGGGCAAGTTTTTGGGATCTAGTGGGCGATAGACGTGCCCTCGGCAAAACCTAACCCCCGTCACCCTGAAACAAGTTCAGGGTGACGGAGCGGGAAGGCCGCGCCGGTGTCTAGCGCTGGATCACCTTGATGATCTCGTCACTCGGGCGGCCTGCCAGATTCTTCGGCACTTCGGTAATCAGGGCGTCCTTCAGTTCCTTGTGATAGTGCCGCCGCATCTCGCCCAGCGAGCGAGGGTCGGCTACGATCACCAGTTGCGCGATCTCGCGGTCGAGGACCTGCTGGTTGAGCCAGCCTGCCACCGCAGCCGCATGGGCGCTCTCGTCCAGGGCATCGTTGCTGCCGTCGCCGGTGCGGGCTTGATGCCGCTTCGGCGCGTCATGGCGGCGAAAGCCCGCGCTGAAGTTCGTCGCTTCGAGTTCCGGCGCATCGAGCGAGGTGAGACGCGGGGCGCCTTCGCGGCCGGAATTGCGATAGAGTTCGAAGTTCTCGCCATCGACGATCGCGAACACGGTTCCATGCGGAAGAAGCATACATCTCTCCTGTGCTGGGTGCTGAGGGTGCACAAGCCAACGTGCCTGTGTGCAAATCCGTTCCCCGATGGTCTGGTGAAACGCATTGCACTCGCGCTAAGAGGCTGGCCATGCGGCCCGAAGCTCTGAATTGCCTGTTCACCGAGACCGATTCCCTCGACGGCGTGGGCCCCAAGCTCAAGCGTCCGCTCGAAAAGCTCGGGCTGACGCGGATGCGCGACCTGATCTATCACTTGCCCGACCGTTTCGTGGAGCGGCGCGCCGTCTCCAATCTCGACGAGGCGAGCGTGGGCGAGAACGTGATCGTCCAGCTGACCGTGCGCGAGCATCGCGCCTCCTCGGGGCGCGGGCCGTTCCGCGTGCTGGCCGAGGATGTGACCGGCAATGTCTGCACGATCACCTATTTCGGCCGCGCCTCCTACACTGCGAAGAAGCAGCTTCCCGTGGGCGAGACGCGCTGGGTGGCCGGGCGGCTCGACCAGTATGGGCAGATGCTCCAGATGGTGCATCCCGAGCATATATCTGAAGACAGCGCCGCCCCGGTCGGCCAGCTTTGCGAGGCGGTCTATCCGCTGTCCGAAGGGCTGACGCAGGGGCGTGTCGCCAGCCTTGTCCAGCAGGCGCTCAAGGCTC